>OW818654.1:0-4494247 GCA_942492935.1 uncultured bacterium
AAAAACCGAAGGGGCTGTTTAATTTGTTGTTCAAATAGCTTATTTAACTATTTTTACTTGTTTTGTAAGTATGATTTCACCGCTGGTTAATACTACTGTGTATGTGCCTGCTGGGAAGTCTTTGCTGTTGATTGTCAAGTCGTAGTTACCTGCTGCTTTTGTGCCGCTTGCAAGGTTTGCTACTTCTTTTCCGTTCATGTCATACATTACTACGTTTACGTTCATTGTGTTGCTCAATTTGTAGCTTAATGTACTGATGTTCATCACTGGATTTGGTGTTACTTCATCAAGGAATGCGATTCCTTCAAGTCCATCCATTGTTACTACTTTTTCATTGCTGTAGCTTGATGAACCATCTAAGTCAACCATTTTCAAACGATATACATAGCTTTTGCCATACTCTACTTTGTTGTCAACTACTGGTCCGTAGTATTTTATTATGCTGCTCTTGCCAGCTGCTGCAATTTCACCGATCTTTGTAAATTCGCTCTTTACTTCATTTACGAGGTTTGCGCGTTCTACTTCAAATCTTGCACTGCTCAATTCACTTGCTGTTGACCAGCTTACATCTACTCTCTTTCCTGTCTTTGTTGCGTCAAAGCTTAACAATTCTGTTGGTACTACTACGCCGCCATTGCCTTCAAAGAAGTCCATTGTGCCACGTAATGCACGTTCCATATTGCCAAAATGTCTCCAATCTAAGCCCAAATAAACTACGTTTCTTTCTAATGTTGTTGTTGCTACGCCAGCGATTCTTGCTTCATCTGGCCAATCTGGATTTGTTACACTTTGATAACGCATTGCAATTCTTGAGATTCCTTCACCATTTACGATGTTGAATAAACCAGGTTGTGATTCTTTATCACCAGCTACGCCAGTTGAGATTACATCATGGATAAAGTCGCGTGATACTGCAATACCTTTCAATTGTTTGCCTGTATAGAATGCTCCTGCTCCTAATGGATTGCCAGGGAAACGATTTGCTGATCTCAATACGTCTGACAAGTATTTGTCATCACTATCTACTGCAGGATTGTTTCTTACCATTTCTTGGCTACCGATTACAAGGTTTTTCTTGTCATCTACTACGCCAGTGTTCAAATATGTTGCTAAGTCATTCTTTGCTAATCTTGGCATTGTCTTATCATCGCCATCACCATATACTAATGTTCTGTAGATTGTATAGTTTACGGCTCTTGGTTCCCAACCAGCTCTGTAGAATACATCATAATCATATCTTTTCTTGCTTTCGTCAACTACCCAATTCAATTTCTTCAATCCATCTACTACTGCTTTTTGGTTCAAGCCAGCTGCTAATTTATCGGCTGTTAATCCAGCTGATGTTAAGTCAACATATTCTTGTGCTGTTACGCCAAGCATTATTGGACTGCGGCGAACAAAGAATCTTACATATTTTTCTGTCTTGTTGTTTACGTTAAATTCGTCTGATTCACTTACGATTTCTATTTTGTACAATGGGGTTACGTTTGCTGTCATTCCTACGAATTGTGGTGCTACACTATAACCTGACAAATCTGAATATGTTTGTGGTACGAATTCTGTGCCCATTCCATTTGCAAGATTAAACTTGATTTCATTGTTGATGGTTGGAGCAAGGTTCAATGTGATTGTTTCTGTTAATACTTGTGAGTATCCGCCTGTTGGATTTTCTCTATAAATATTTACTGTGAATTTCTTGTTTGCAAATTCAAAGTTTCCACTATTTCTTACAATACCTTTTACTTCTACTGGTGCAGTTGTCATTATATATTCTGCATCACTGAATGTACCAGCTGTGGCACGGTATTGTCCAGGTGATGTAATTGTTAATACTTCTGCATCATTGTTGAATAAGTTACCGTTGAATTCAATTGCACCTACATCATATCTTGAACCAGCTACGCCTCTTACATTACCATAAATATCACTTAATACTTCTGGTAATCTTTCTCCGCGTTGTGCTAATACACTGCCAATGATTGTACTCTTTACATTCATAGTTTCTGGAGATTGACCTGTGAATACGATATCACTTGTAAAGTCTCTTGCTGATGTTGAGTTCAATTCATTTTTGCTTTCCATCTGCCATTGACCAAGTTTCATATATTCATTTCTTGTTCCCATTTCGATGATTTTGCTCTTTGTATCTGCATATACGTGGCGGTATGCTGCTACGTTTGAAGTTCCGAACCAATATACGTTATAATCTGCTGTTACTGTTCCAGTTGTTGGTCCGTGTACGAATACACCTGTTGCTACTTCACTTGCATCACTTATTGTTTTGTCAGTAATTGAGATTGCATTGTTGTACATTCTTGCATTTGTTGTTTGTTGCAAGCCGATACCTGCTACTAAACCTGTTGTATTTTGATTATCTTCGCCAATCATTATTGTATTGTTTGACAAGCTAATTTCTTTCATCATAAATGTTGATACTTTTGGAGTTATCATTCTTGTTAATAAGTCAGCAACTTCGTGGTTTCTTTCTGTAAATACATGAATACCTGCACGTAATGTTGTTGCTTTGCTACCTTTGATATTCCAAACTGCATTGCTGATGATTGATACTTTGTCGTTTTTGTGTGGGAAGTATCTAAATGAACTTCCTTGTGGATAACGATTTTGTGCTTGTTCTACTTTGATACCATAAGCATAATCTTTACCTGTTAAATCATTGATTGTGTTACCACTTACTTCAATGTTTACGTTGTTGTAGCCAAAGTAGTCTTTGTTACCATTACCACCGATTTGAATACCTGTTGATGCTACGCCACCTACTCCACTGATTCCATAGATTGTGTTTCTGTTTACTTTTGTGCCATCTTCGTGACCTAAGAATACACCACCACCAGATACGTTAGAGATAACGTTTCCGATTATTTCTATTCCAGAGTTATAGTAAGGGTCATAATCTTGTTTTGCTGCATTTCTTAATGGACCAATACCAAGTGATATTACACCCCAGCCGAAGCCGTTGATTTCATTATTATGGAATTTATTATTCTTGTTCACTAATGTGTCAAGTTTAATCTGTTGAATTCCTTCGATTTTTGATTCTACTTTTACACGGTTTACGATACCAGCTGAGTAGCTTTGTACACCTGTTTCAAGTAATAATGTATCTGATTGGAAGAAGAAACCATCTACGATTGAGAATGTTGTATTTGGTATCCAAACTGAATTCTTAATTGAAGGTTTGCCATTATCCATCAATACATTTTTAATTGTTATGTTTTGTGAACCTGAATTCAAATAGAATACTGCTCCGTGTGCTGCTGAACCTGGATTCAACATGAATTTCAATGATTTGTTTGCTCCACCATCAAATGTGATGTAACCAGCACTATTTGAGAATTTTGAGAAGTAACTATTGTCGCTGTTTTCTAATTGTACTGAATATGGATTTGTGCATTGTAATGATTGACCCATTAAAATACCTTTTCCATTTCCACCAATTAGATTAATTGTTACAGAACCACGTGATACAGCACGTTCTGCACTTGGTTTGAAAGTTAATGTACGATATGTGCCGCTTGTTGCATCATATCCTAAACCAAGGATTGTTGATGACATATCCCAAGCTGGTGCATCATAGCTTTTTGCATTTACATTATAAACTGCATCTGTAAATTCAAATGTTGTAGAACCGGCAACTCCATATTTATAAAGTGCATTCATAACTGAATCTATTGATGGGAAGTTACGTGCTTGTCCAAGTTTAGCTGTTCCTACTGTATAGTTGCCTGTAATACCAGGAACAACAGTAAAGAATATTGTTAATGTATCATCACCTTTAACTAAGTCATCTGGATGAGAAATTCTCAATGTCATTTTGTAATTGCCTGGCTTATCCAATAATTCTGGAGGGAATGCAACTGATTTAAGATTGTAACGACCTTGTGGTACATCTTGAACGTTCATATTTCTTTCGATTTTTATACCACTTGGTAACTCTTCGATAGTTACTCTTGTAGGACAGTCCGAAATATCACTCACTCCTTCGTTACGTAAAGTTACGGTAGGACGGAATGGGCGACCTGCAATTATAGTTGAATTTGCAGCAGGTATGTCTATTGAACTAACTGCCGCTTGAATTTCATCTCTGATTTCGAATGCAAATCCATAAGGACTGTCTTCGCGTGGGAATCTATCATTATATGCTTCAAGGTCTGTAGCACTCTTTAATACTATTCTAAATACAGTTTTGTAAATATCTGGATTGTTGAATGCAGCATTCCCAAAGTCAACAACTCTCTTTTCTTTTGGTACAATAATTACCAATGAACCGTCTGCAGTATCAAAATGTTTTACAAATTGTTTTATCATTTCGCCTTTTGAGTTGTAAACATCCATATAAGCATCAAATTTTGCAACTGCACGCAAACCAACGTTTTGAACTTCGCCTTGGAAGGAGATATTCAAACCACGACGATATTTGAAATATCTTGGTTCGCCATTTGTAAGTGGATTTTTAATATCAATTGCTGCAAGGTCATTTTCCCAAGAAACAATGAAGTTTCTTTGTATCATCTTACCAGGGTCAGCTGCATTTTTCTTAATTACAATAATGAGTTTAAATTCGCCTCCTTTAGCTTGTTTGAAGTTACCAATTGAACCATCAGAAGCAGGTCCGCGTGAACTCTGAATATTGTAAACAAAATCAGCTGGCAAAGTAATTTTATCTTGACCAACATTAATATCTGAGCTACCTGTGATAGGGTCTAAAGCTTCAAAAACGATATCAGAAGCTGGTAATGGACCAACAATACGATATTGCATCAAAGTGCCAACTTTTTGTGGTCCACCAAATTTAACCATAGGTTTTTTGAATTCAGTTGGAATACCACTTATATTTCTTGTTGTTCCATTATATGTTTCACCAGCTAACAAAATATCATCTGGTGCTTTGTTATTAGGGAACATTCCTTTAACTGACAATGTAAATTCAATTACATAATCTTCAATTTCACCATAGTTATAACCATACCAGCCACCATAATAAGCTGTATAGTCATAAGCATAACCATTCCAGCAAGCGTTTCTTGCATCCATCAAGTTTGTAATTGCACCAGTATAAACTGTATATGGATAGTAATAAGAGTGCATTACTCTCATACGAGTTACGCCCATTGGCTGGTCATCTGGAACTGTATATTTCCATTCGTGAACAGCTTCAGTACAATTTGCTACTTTATTATATCTCCAATTTAAATATCCGGAAGTATATGCAATACTACCAACTTTCACAAATTTACCAGCAGCAGTATTTGTTGGGCTATTTAACCATTCCCCTTCTTCAAATATTCCATTGATATTCAAATCAAGAAATATTCTTATATTGAATGTGTTAGTATAGTTATAAATACAATAATTAGTACCATTATAACCATAATAATTGTTGAGTACTGTAAATTTCATATTATAAGTTTCACCTGGAGACATTTCGCCTCTTACGATTGTCTTGTCAATACCGACATAACAACCTTCGAATGTACCAGCATTTGTTCCTGAATAACCTTTATCAACACGGCTTTCACGGAATAATTTTACTTCACCTGAATTAGATTCAGTAATCTTTACTTCGTGGATAGGTTCAGTAAAGTAGTACATATAATATGTACTAATAGCTTTCAAATAGTCATTATAGCACCATGATTGAGGGGCATAAGTACCAAATAATTGATTATTCGCAGGAACCATTGTTAGGTTTGGAATACAATAATTGGTAGGACCATTATCTTGGGCAAAAGAAATGCCCACATTAGCAAACAGCATTATCATAACAGCAAGAGCTGATACTAATATGCTCATAAATCGTTTGCGTTTTTCCATTTTAAAATCTCCTAAATTGTAAAATATATAAAAACAAAATAAACTTTTTTCAAATTACACAATACAATAACTACAATTTACGAATTTTGTTACAATTAATTTTTAAGTTTTTTTTGGGATTTATTATTAAAATATTATGAAGATATTCCAATTCGTAAACCTATATATATCAGATACTTATAAATACATATATCATTGATTTTATTTATTATTTTTGCTTAATCAAAATAGCAATAATCTATGAATTTATATTCATTAATATCGCAATATTAATTTTCATTCATAATATGTTAAAATAAATAAATATTGTGATAATACAATATAACTTATATATATAACAATAATTTATATGGATTCAATGTATTTTATAATACTTTTTGTAATTAAATTATTTTCATTTAATATTATAAATATGAATTGATAATTAATAAATGATATTATATTTATTTATAAAATTAAAATATTTATATAATAAGTTCACTTGTAAATTAATCTTTATTTTAAAAATATTTTTTAAAATGTAAATATTTTTTTTTATTATTTTTAAATTTTATTAACTAATATAAGTATCAAAGTGAAAAAATCACTTACAAATTATTTCTAACTTAGTTCAACACTCGTAATCAAGCCACAGCTTGGTAGTAGTAAATAAATGAAAAATCAACTAAGCTGGGGCTAAGTTATCAGAACTTAAAATACTGTCATTTTGAATTAAGTGAGAAATCCAGTGAACTTTTTCGGAATTTTCATCATTATTACTGGATTCCGCATCACGTGCGAAATGACACGGAAAACAAATTCTCATTGTGAACTCATTTCAGAATCCATCTATGATTTAGTTCATTTTCGAAACAAGATGTCCAACACATTCAAAGTGTTGGACATCTGCATATTAGATTCCTCACTACGTGCGGAATGACAATTATACACTTTGACCTTCTGAACTTGTTTCAGAATCAATCTACGATTTATGTCATTTGCGAAATACGATGTCCAACACTTTGAAATTGTTGGACATCTGCATATTAGATTCCGCATCAAGTGCGGAATGACACGGAAAACAAATTCTCATTCTGAACTCGTTTCAGAAGCCATCTACGATTTATGTCATTTTCGAAACAAGATGTCCAACACATTCAATGTGTTGGACATCTGCATATTAGATTCCGCATCACGTGCGAAATGACACTTATACACTTTGCCCTTCTGAACTCGTTTTAGAATCCATTTTCGTTAGCAATATAGTTGCGGCATCATAATAGAAATGGCAGCTACTCTCCTTTTTGGTTTACTTGAGTATTTTCTATCAGGATGAAGCAGAGCGTTGCTAAGCCATAGTAATGAAATTTCAGATGCACTTTAATTAAATATATTGGAATTTAATATAGATAAATAAAATATGAAATTTAAACAATTTGTCATTTTAATCTACATAATTAAGAATTGCAAAATCTTTATTTTACAAATAATTTTTGATTTATGTGAAAAATTTGGCATAAAATTCTTGCATACTATACAAACATTTGTTATTTTAGTAAGTGACTGGTTTGCATTTAAATTATTTTATATAGTAAACTATTCATATTGTAAAGAATTTATAAATTAATGACGTAATTTAATATGGAATTTTCAGAAGTAAATTTTAATGAAGAAGACAAAGCAAAGCTGATGGCGGCTTTGACTTTCCAAATGGAAAAATTTTGTCAAATTAAAGAGAATTTTTTTTCAGCACAACGCGAACTGACTCCGACTGAATTCAGATGTATGAGATATTTAAGAAATAATACAATTTTAAATACAAAAGAATTAGCAATACACATGAATTTGAGTCAAGGAAGAATAACACATTTATTAAATTCATTAGAAAATAAAAGTTTTATTGTTCGTGAACCTGATAAAAAGGACAGAAGGGTTATAAAAGTAACTTTAGCTAATGGCGCCAAAGAATTTATGGATAAAGTTATAGCTGAATATATTGGACTTCATGAAGAAATTTTAAATTTCTTGCCAGAAAAAAACAGAGAAGAAATCTTATATAATATGAAATTTTTCTTTGAAGCTCTTAGAAAATGGGCTGAAAGTGTAGAAAAAAAATAATTATTTGCTAATTTCTTATAATTATAATTTAGAATAGAAGCAACTTTTGCGAAAATTAACCTTCCGAACTTCAAATATTCGGAAGGTTTAAAAAATTAAAAAATAGAATTCATATTAAGAAAATGCTGAAAGTCCCGTAATATCTTGTCCAAGAATTAAAGTATGAATGTCATTGGTTCCTTCATAAGTTTTTACAGATTCCAAATTTGCACTATGACGCATAACTGGATATTCACCTAAAATTCCATTTGCTCCATGTATTTCTCTTGCAAGTCGCGCTGATTGCAAAGCAATATCAACATTATTTCTTTTAGCAAGTGAAATTTGTTGCGGTAAAGCTCGCCCTTCGTCCATCAATCTACCTAATCTAAAATTAATCAATTGTGCTTTTGTAATTTCATTCAGCATATAAACCAATTTTTGTTGCACTAACTGAAATGCACCTATAGGTTTATCAAATTGGATTCTTGTTTTTGAATATTCTACTGAAGATTCATAAACTGACAAAGCCGCACCAACTGCACCGTAAGCTATTCCATATCTTGCTTGAGATAAACATGATAATGGTCCCTTTTAAACCGGCAATATTTAAACGATTTTCTTTAGGAATTTCACAATCCTGAAAAATTAATTCCGATGTAACAGACGCCCTTAATGAATATTTCCCTTTCATCTCAGGTGCAGTAAATCCCCTGGTTCCTTTTTCAACTAAAAATCCGTTTACAACGCCATCTAATTTTGCCCAAACAACAGCAATATCTGCAACTGTTCCGTTTGTAATCCACATCTTAGCACCATTCAATAGATAACCCGCTTCAGTTTCTACAGCATTTGTTATCATTCCTGAAGGATTTGAGCCGTAGTCTGGTTCTGTTAAACCAAAGCATCCAATAGCAGTTCCATCTGCAAGTTTTGGCAACCATTTTAGTTTTAATTCTTCGTTAGCATATTTCAAAATTGGATACATAACAAGTGAATTTTGAACAGATGCAAATGAACGAATAGCTGAATCTCCTCTTTCCAATTCCTGCATAGCTAATCCATACATTGTATAATTTGCTTCAGAACCACCATATTTTGCTGGAACAGTTATCCCAAAAATTCCTAATTCAGCAAGTTTTGGCGTTAATTGTGTAGGATAGATTCCCTTTTGATAATATTCATCTATAATTGGTGATATTTCAGATTCGACAAAACTTTTTACAGTATCTCTAAATATTAATTCTTCAGTAGTATAAAGTTCGTCAAGATTTAAATAATCCACAGATTTAATCATAATAATTTTCTCATAAGTTAATTTTATTGATGCAAAAACGAAATAAACAAATTATTATTTATAATAAAATACTTTAGTACAAATTTCGTATAGAATATCAATGGAAATTTTATAATTGAATGAGGAATTAAAATGATAAAATATGAAATAAATATAATTACAGATAATGATGGGAAATTAATTATACCAGACGAAATAAGAAAATTAATTCCAAGAAATTCAACTGTAAAATTGATAATTTATCCATCAGGGGAAGTTTCAATTGATGAAGAAACAAGCAAACAAGTTGATGAATAAAAAAAAGCATACAAAATTTTGTATGCTCTGATTTTTTATCTAAATGATAATAATTAATCTTGCTCCATCGAGGATTTATGCTGGCGACGAGCTGATTTTAATCTTGCCATTCTATTTTCTACAGAAGGTTTCATAAAAGCGGTTCTTTTTTTGAATTCTCTTAAAACACCACTACGTTCGTATTTTTTCTTGAAACGTTTTAACGCTCTGTCAATATTTTCGTTTGTTTGGATAGTAACGCCGATCATCTATTTCACCTCCTTTATTTGATCTGAATATATTTTAAAATTAATTAACCAAATTTTCGATTAATTTTTTTTCTGCGCCTCTTTCAAATTGAACAATGATAGCGTTGCCACCATTACTCATTACTTCTTTAGAACGCACAATTCCAACATCATCCCACACTTGATGAAAAATAACATCTCCTATTTGATATTCATCTTTAGGACTATATTTTTTAGCTTCATCACGGGAGATATGGACAACAGCTTTTGATTTATCTGTTTCGGCTTCTATAGCATCAAGATTAACCAATTGAGAATGGTGACTACGGGTACATCTTGCCCACTGGTGTCTTCCATTTTCGGTTTCAATTGGCTCGCCGATTAATTCATGCTTGGTTTCTTTCATAAGAAAGGGGGAATAGAGCGTGATATACTTAGCTCTTCTTGAACGTTTTCTAATGACTGCAACTGCCATATTTTCCTTCAAAACAAATTCGTTAATTAACGCAGTTAAGAATACAAAATTAACTAAAAAATACGAATTAAACAAGAATTATTTGTTGTATCTATATGAAGTTAAAGAAGTAGTAGAATAGATGGTGCAAATTGAATATTTATTTATTTTACAAGTTTATTGTAATATGTCAGACACTTTGACAGTGTCCGACATCAATATTAAAATTAAACAAATAAAATCGTTGTATTTGGTTAAAAAACACAACCAAGTAATAAAAATTCTTTACTTGATTTGCTTAAACATTTGCAAAAATGTATCTAATACATTTACTGCTTTTTCAACAACTTTTTCATCTTGAATTGGTATATTCAAACTCAAATTACCAGTTTTATCGTCCTTTTTAATTAATGATTCTACAAGATTTTTTGTAGAATTTCCATCAGAAAACGCATTACTTAATTTACTCAAGAAATCAATACCTGAGACAAATAATGATTGAATATTGTTTTCATTTGATTGTGCAGCATATTTGATTGTTGATTCATGGCTTTCTTTTTCATCAGTTTGAATAGGTTCAATTATAGATTTTGTTTCAACTTCGGAATCATCTGAAGTGATTTCATCTTTTTGATTTGTTTTATCATCAACAATTTCATCAATTTCAATAGGTTTAATTTCTTTTATTTCAGGCTCTATTTCTGGAATTTCATGTTGAACATCATTTAGCACATCAATTTTTTCATCAGTTTCACCATAAACTTCCTTGTCATTTGGTTGCTCGGAATCAGTTGCTTGCATTTCGATTTTCGGGTCAGTTATCTTTTCAACAACTTCCATAATTTTCTTGAATTTATTTTCTTCTGCAAAAACTGTATCCTCGCCATCATCGAAAACGCCAGTAAAAAGAGCTTGTTTAAAATTTAATAGATTAAGCATTCTATGCTCAATACTATGAAGAGTTACAAAGTTAATTACACGAACAACACTTCCCTGTCCAAGCCGATGCACTCTGGCAATACGTTGCTCTAAAACGGCTGGATTCCATGGAATATCAAGATTAATTACAACATTTGCACATTGCAAATTAAGACCTACACCACCTGCATCTGTTGACAGAAATACTCTAACATTTGGTTTACTATGAAAATTATGGAGTAAATCTTTTCTTTTGATACTTGGAATTCCACCATGAAGATATTCATATTGAATGTTCATCTTGTCAAGTTCCATTGCAACAAGACGCGTCATTCTTTCCCATTGACTAAAAACTACTACTTTTTCGGATTTGTCTTCAAAAATATCTTTAAGCAAAGTCATTAGTTCGTCAATTTTGGTATCAAATCTGGTTTCTTGGTCAAGAATATACGTGCTATCGCAAACCATTCTCATACAACTTAAAGACAGAAGTAATTTTTTTCTATCAGGTTCTGAAAGAAACTTTTGTTTGTTCCATTTATTAACTAATCTTGCAACAGTATCATAATATTCAGAGTGTATCTCTTTTTGCTTATCAGTTGCCACAACAAAATAATTATTATCTATCCTTTCGGGTAATTGCAGAAGAACATCTTTTTTCTTACGTCTAATAACTATAGATTCTAATGATTTAGAAATTTTACTCAAATTATGATAACCAAGGACTTTGCCAGTTTCTTCAGTAAGTTGATGGTTTGCTAAAAATCTAAACAATGCACCTAATTTATATCTGTCCACAAATTCCACAATTGAATGTAATTCTTCAAGTCGATTTTCAAGCGGAGTACCTGTTAATACAATTGCAAATTCAGATTTTAATTGTTTTACATTTTGGGCAGTTTTTGTTTTCCAATTTTTTATTCTTTGGGCTTCATCGAGAATTATCAAATCTGGCTCAAAGTCATTATTTTTAACAAAATCAGCTTTGATAGAATTGTAACTTGTGATTTTAAAAAATTCATTTTGTTTAAATTGTTCTGCTCTCTTTAAAGCATTTCCCTCAACAACCAAAACACTTCTATTTGTAAATTTTTCAATTTCTGCTTTCCATTGATATTTAAGAGAAGTTGGGCAAACAATCAAAACTTTTTCGATGTTAAATTCATTTGCTAAAATTTCGGAGATAGCAATTGCTTGAATCGTTTTCCCAAGCCCCATATCATCAGCAATTAGGCATCTACCAGCTTTTGCGGCAAACAAAATACCTTCTTTTTGATATGGATATAATTTTGCATTGATTAAATTATCTAATTCAGGAGAATTAATTCCTAATTTATACTTATTTTCCAAATGCTTGATTCTTTGATTTTTGCTTCTAACTTCGATAATGAAATCCAAAGCATCTGAGTAAAGACGAAATTCAGGGTCCAAAATCTTTACTTCTTCGATGAATTTATCAATTTTATCAAAAGCATTTTCTTTCAAAAAATTATTATCATCAAAATATCTCTTGGCTTTTCTTTGAATTTTTGCTTTATTTATTTCGCCAATTCTCAAATATATTTTTCTATCTTCACCATATTTCAAACTGATTGAAGAATAATTCTGGATATTTCCCATTTTGAAAATTTGCTTGAGTTTTCGGCTTTTATTTATTTTATGAAGCATAAACTCTATATGCTTGCATGTACCCAATAAATTTACTTTAAAATCAGGACACGAACAAAAATTTAAACCTGGTTTTTCAGAACGAATTGCAACTTTGTATGTATTTTTACTAATTGGATTAAAAACTTCAAAATCTGAATATACAGGATTAATTCCCAAATTCTTTACTGTGAAATTTTGAATTATTGCAAACTGCTTTCTAAGACCTGCTTGCCATTCATCAATTGTTAAGTTTTGAGGTTTATAATGATAAGGAATTTCGTTTTTAACCTTTACAATTTTTTTCTTTTTTGGACTCTTCTTTGGCTTAGTTATTTGCTGTTTCATTCTCAACTCTCTAAATTAACAAAAGAAATTCAATAATTTTCACTTTCTTTTAAAATACAAAATTACAAATAACTACACTATCTAACCAATCATAAATTAAATTTTTGATTAGAATACTGTAAGAAAAACTATAGGGGTTTGAATTCCCCTAAAAATCCTTACTTTATCATTATCTTACTCTGATACAAATTGCTATTGGTATATACTTTCACAAAATATGTACCTGATGGTATTGTCTTATTTGAAAACTCTGAACGATTCAATGTCAAATGGTTCGATGAATTATCTAATTCAATTGTATTAAGTACTCTACCAGTTATATCGCATAAATCAATTTTAGTTATTGTTTCATCATCTGAATTTATTTCCACATTAAAGACATCAATAATAGGATTTGGGTAAATTGATAATTTACTTGAATTAATACTTTCATTTTCTATTGATTTTACTATTGAAGTGGATTCAGCTTGATAAATATATCTTGTAAATATATCTTGAACTATTACAGTTGCAATCATCTCGCCAGAATAATCAGAAGTAAAATTATAATTATATGAAAAATCTTTTGACTCGCCAGCTTTTAGTGAAAAGACTTCTCCACTACTTCCCGATAATGTTTTTCTAAATATATGATGAAATTCAGTTTGACCATTAGATTGTTTAGCATAAGTTCTATGCTTTTCAACAAGTATAACGAATAAATTCTTATTTGTTAAATCTATATCACTTTTAATATTTACATCGACAATTCCTGATGCATCTCCAGATTTATGTGTAACAGTTACTTTTACAGGAGTGGTTTTAGTCATGGTATCAATTATATAATTTATCTGATTTGTATCTGTAGGATAGCCAGGATAACTTGCATTTGGAGCAAGTACAGCATTAATTCTTGCATAAGGATAGAAAGGAACTGAATATAAATTACTTCTATAATTGTAATCCTCGCTTTCAGTCATTACCTTTTTACCATCTACAACAAAATAAGAATAATAATGAATTCCTACATAATCAGGATGATTTTCTAACCATTTTGTTAGCATTGGAGCAAGAGCAGCACAAGGACCACACCATACTTCTGAAAATTCCTCAAAAATAATGTTCCGCTTATACTGTGCATTAAGCTCCGAGAAACTAAATGAAAAAATAACAGCGAATAAACACGATAGAAAAAATATAGAAAATCCACTTTTTTGTAAATTTTTCTTGTTCATATATACCTCTAAATAAATACAAATTTTCCCACAAACAATAAAGCAAATTTACAAAAAATCATAATTTAAAACTATTTTTTTTGCATTAAATTGAAATTATTCTTAAAAAACTAATTTATTGAAACAACTCAGTCGCTTATAGATAATTTAGAATTATAGTTCTTTTTTAAAAATTCCTTGAAATTCCCATCGGGAATAAATGTTTGTAAGAGATTAATTCCCCACTTAAAACAGCAACGCCGTAGGTGTTGAATGTGTATTGAATTATTCAATCCCGATGGGATTGTTGGACTTACGCCAGTTCCTTCCCCTTGGGGAAGGTTAGGTTGGGGTTTACAAATATTTAATCCCAATGGGGATTTTCAAAGAATTTCTTTTTAATATTATTTTCGACTTTTTCCAATTTTTCTTGTTTTTCATTCAAATAACCTAGCAAATTGAAAATTTCTATGTGATTCTTATCTAACTTGGCAATAAACCTTAGGTAAGATTGATATGGCAAATCGTCATTTCAAGCATTGCGAGAAATCCAGTAAAATTTATAAATGAACAATTACTGGATTCCTCACGGTGTTCGGAATGACATTTTAGATAAACTATGACATAGTTAGCTGGTATTTGCAAGTGATTCTTTCATTTGGCAACTGAGTAGTTATTTTTTATAAATCCTTACTTTATCATTACCTTACTTTGATACAGATTGTTATTGGTTTACTGCAATTAGTGCTAATTCTACATCTATTCTATCAATTCAAAAATTTTATCATTGAAATTATAATTGAAAATTTTTCCAGAACCAATCTCGTAATACCAGCCATAAATATTCAACATTGCAGAATGGTGTCTTTCATTTATCATTGGATATGTCAAAAGATGATTTAATTGCAAAACAATATTTGCTTGTTCTACAATTTTGTCTTTATCTAATGGGATATCGCTATTTGCTATCATTTTTTCAGCTTGTGATTTTGCATCTTCAGCAAGTAATAGCCAGCGTTTTGTATTTGGAATTTTTTCTAATTCAGATTCTTTAAAATATAGTGCTTTACAGCCACCACAATTTGAATGACCACAAATGATAATATTTTTAACTTCCAATGCCATAACAGCGTATTCAATTGCAGATGTTGTTGCTAAATATTCATTTGATTCACGATAAAATGGAACAATGTTAGCTATATTTCTAATTACAAATAATTCACCGGGCATTGTCTTAGTAATTAAAGCTGGTACTACTCTCGAATCCGAACATCCAATAAATAAAGTATGTGGCTTTTGAGAAGTACTCAACTGCTGAAATAATTCTTTATTATATTCATAGTCGTTAGAGGTAAATTCCTTCACTCCATCAAATAATATTTTCATAATATCCTTAATTATATGTAGTTTAACAATGATGATGAATTATTTAAAATCATATTTATTCACGATTTAAATATAATTTAATTGTCAATAATTCAACAATGAATTTACTTCATAAAATATATTAATTTCCCCAATTGAGAAATATTTGGTATTTCAATTTGCAATAAATAAATTCCTGATGCTAATTGTGATATTTTTTGATTCAAATTGAAAGTATAATTAAAATCACCCGCTGAATGATTATTGCCTTCAATCCGCATTAGCTTATGACCAATTAAATTATAAATGCTAATATTAAATTGAGTATCATTTTGAAAATTAATTGAAAATGAAATATCATTTGTCAAACTATTAAACATAAGGTTTGTAATCGTATTGGAATTATTGAAGTTAATAAAATCAACACTTGAAGGGATATATGAGTAATTGTTGTTTCGGCTTTCATTGTTCTGAAACATAAGCCAATCAGGACCTGACCCTTTTCCTGCTTCTATGCAATAAGCTCTGCCATATCCATTACTAAATTTTGGATATTCCATATATCCACCGACTATAAATACATCAAGAATACCATCTTTATCAAAATCAGAAATTATTGGAGCATGATTAATATCAAATTCTTTTCCATAATGCTCAGCAAGATTCAATGTCCAAATTGTATCGCCTGTTGTTCCTTTTAAAGCAATCAACATTCCCTTTTGAGTTCCGAAAATAACATCTGGCATAGCATCATCATCAATATCCGAAAGTGCAACACCTCTAAAACAACTCGAATATTCAGGTATATCATATTCCCAATAAATTGAACCGTCATAACGAAGTGCTACCATTTTGAACCAGCCAGAAAATACTATTTCGCTATATCCATCATTATCAAGGTCAGCTATTGAAACAGGACCTCCTACAAAATAATTTTCAGGGAATTTATGAGACCATTTTTTAGTACCGTCTTTGCCATTTATAACAAACATTTCACCAGAATAATCACCAATTAATAATTCAATATTGCCATCTTTATCCAAATCTGCTACTGCTGTACCATGATAAATTACATCATTTACAGGGAATTCCCATAGCACTTCAAGTGTTTTTCCATCATAAGCATATACTTTATTTGTATCTGTATCGTAAAAATTCCATGATGCTACTACGAAGTCAAGTTGCCCATCATTATTAACATCTACGATAGTAGGAGCTGTTTGTATCCAACAATCCTTACAAACTGAAATTTCCCATTTTGGTTTGCCATCTTCTGCATTCATACATTTAACATATCCCATAAATTCACCATGTAAAATCTCAAGTTTGCCATCATTATCCAAATCAGCAATTGTAGGTGGTGAATCACTTCCTCTTGTTGGTGTTGCCCATTTTACTTCACCGGTTTTACCATCAAAACAGAAAGTAGTTGGATTGCATGAACTTGGTGTTATTACTTCGGGGATTCCATCGCCATCAATATCAAAGATTAAAGACGCAACATCATTACAACCCTCACCTGTTTTGGTAGCTGTATTATACTTCCATAATAACGTACCATTTTCACTATTTAAAGCATAAACGCAACTATCATTTCGATAGCATCCGAAAGCAAGTTCCAATTTACCATCATCATCAATATCACCTGCTGCAGTCTGCCCTGCAGATGCGTCTTTTGTATCAAACCACCATTTAATTTTTGGCTGTGCAGAAAAAGTATTTGTCAAAGTTAATATGACAACAATCAAGTAAATTGCAATTTTCATTTTGTTTTCTCAAAGTTTTCTTAAAAAAATAGTAATCATAAAGTGGAAAAAAGTATATAAATTCAGTCATTCTGAACTCGTTTCAGAAAACCCCATCCTAACCTTCCCCAAGGGGAAGGAATATATGTAAAGTCCTCCCTTTGGGGAGGATTTAGGTGGGGTTTCCTATTCTGTCATTCTGAACTTGTTTCAGAAAACCCCATCCTAACCTTCCCAAAGGGGAAGGAATATATGTAAAGTCCTCCCTTTGGGGAGGATTTAGGTGGGGTTTCCTATTCTGTCATTCTGAACTCGTTTCAGAAAACCCCATCCTAACCTTCCCCAAGGGGAAGGAATATATGTAAAGTCCTCCCTTTGGGGAGGATTTAGGTGGGGTTTCCTATTCTGTCATTCTGAACTCGTTTCAGAAAACCCCATCCTAACCTTCCCCAAGGGGAAGGAATATATGTAAAGTCCTCCCTTTGGGGAGGATTTAGGTGGGGTTTCCTATTCAATCATTCTGAACTCGTTTCAGAAAACCCCATCCTAACCTTCCCCAAGGGGAAGGAATATATGTAAAGTCCTCCCTTTGGGGAGGATTTAGGTGGGGTTTCCTATTCTGTCATTCTGAACTCGTTTCAGAATCCATCCAATATAAATGTCATTTTCAATACAAGATGTCCTACACTTTGCAAGTGTAGGACATCTGCATATATTAGATTCCGCATCAAGTGCGGAATGACACACAAATAATTTCAATCATTCCGAACTTGTTTCAGAATCCCTCTTACTTTGTAACTATATATCAAAGAACAATATTTACAAAAATCTATTTTATATCTTCATAATCATCAGTTGTTTCTTCGCATAAAACAGAATAATTGAAATTAAATTTTATATCCTTTGGCTCTAATGGCAGTAATGGTAATTCAAATTCGGTAATCTTATTATTTATAACAACTCTTGCTGGATAAAATTGGTCATTGCCGAAATCTACTCTAATCAAAACAGGCATCACAAATCCATCTGCAACTTTTTCCTGTTTTACTCTGCATTTAACTTTAAATTTACCTTCAGGTGTTTTTTCTACTTTGTAGCCAAAAGTATATTTAGGAATTTGATTGCCATATACCCATTGGTCAAAAAACCAAGTCATATCCATATTTGTATGTTTTTCAATAATTTGCTTAAAGTTTTCAGTAGTTACTCTTTTGTGCTTGTATGATTTATATAGTTCTTTAAGAATATTGAAAAATACATCTTCATTATTTGTTTTTGTATCAATGAGCATATTACGCAAAGAATGAATTATCATCATACCTTTCAATTCAATAACAATTGTATTCACAACATCCATTATCGTCCTATTTGCTTTGTATCTCAATATTTCATCAGCTTTATTATAATCCCTATATCCAAAATTTAATGTTCCAATTTTATCTTTACTTGAATTGAAATAATTCAAAATTTGGTCTCGCCAATATACAAATTCCTCATCATATCTTTTAGTATCTTTCAAATACATTGTAATATATAGCATATAGGCATAATACTCCAAACCATCAGTAATCCATTCGTCTCTATACGAGAGAGGTCTTACCAAGCCGCCCCACCACTTGTTAGCAATTGACCTTGCAAAACCGTAATGCCAATCATCAAGCATTTTTGCATCTCTTCTTTCGTAGAATGGAATTGTACTGCGAGAATTATAACCGAAAGATTTCGAAAATCTAATTAGGTTTGTATCTAATTCTCCAAATAAATTTTTATAAAATCCATATATTACCTTAAATGTAGTAACAACTTTTTCAGGACTTTCGGTATTATAATAATAAATTTGTGCTTTTAGCTTTTCATCAATTTGTTCTTCTTTGTATTTCTGCTCTCCACCACCCCAACTCATTTCAATATTGTTACCTTTAAAAATATATTTTCTTCCATATTTCATAGAGTCCGCTTGCAGCACTTCTGCATCTGTTAATAAAGTATATTTTGTTGGTAATTCAATTGTTTGCAAATAATTAAATCTTTCCTGAGATGGAGAAGTATTAATTTGCCTACCAGCGTATAATTCTTCTTTATTATCGTTAATGAAATTAATGATTAACTTAAAAGTATCATTTTTCTTAATCTGCCTATCAAGTTTGATTAGAAAACCATCAATATGTTTTGACTTATAATAATATTGCTCTCGCCCTTCAAATAAAATATTTTTTACATCTAAATATCTTGAAAATTGAAACAAAAACCAACTTCTTTTATCATAATTACTTAATAGTTGCAAAGTATCGGTAGCTACAAAACTAATCATTGCAATGCTTTCGTATTTATGTGAAACACTTCTATGCAAAATACGAAGTTTAGGAGTTAAGAGCATATCATAATTTTCATCAGTAATTTCAGGAGAATTTAATGATTGTTCCATTGTGAGGGGTCTATAAAACCTACCTATTGATGCTGTAGTCCAATCTCCTTTTGCAAATACTACAGATTCAATCAATCTTGGCTTAATCGAAAATATTGCTGGACTGGTTCTACCTTCTGAAATTAAAGAAAAGAAATAGCCGCCCCATTTTTCATCAATAAAATGGTCTATAACATCTTCATCAATATACTGATAATCCATATTTACAAGATACTCTTTACTTTGCTTAATTTTTGCAATTATTGACGCTGGTATTACTCCTTCACGTGGTTTATGGTCAGCAGTGAGTTCATTAAATGTTTCATCAGAAAAAATCATAAATAGATAATCGAATTGTTTATCGACAAATTCTGTTTCATATTCAGACAAAAGTGCTTTCCTTTCAACTTTCATTTTTGGTACATAATTAAAAGCACCTTTCCCCTCGAATACTGCACCAATAATATTACCATTTAATGGTTTAAAAAAGTAAATCATACCAGAATCAAGAGTAAAACTTGCGACATCCTTAACAAAAAATAATCCATTTACTGGCATTATTGATTTTGAATCAAGTTCTAATCCACTAAAATCTTTAAAAAATGTTTCATAATTTTCATATTTTGCGGCTTCTAAATTAGTAAATACAAGTATCAAAACTGCAAAAATTAAAAAATAAAAAGTTGATTTCATAAATAACCCATTTTTAATTAGAAAAAGTTTTTTATCATTATATAAATTAAAAAATATAAATTAATCAATATTTATTCTAAATTCAAGAAAAAATGTGAATTGATTTAGTTATTTGAAATAAATATTTCCCATATTTCATATTTTTAGTTGAATCTAAGTTATGATCCAACCCCAATTTGAATTCAAGACAAGAATCAAAATGTATCACTATTTCAAAGTATTTCAGATTACAATATCAAAAAAACAATATTCAAAAAATCTATTTTATATCTTCATAATCATCAGTAGTTTCTTCGCATAAAACTGAATAGTTAAAATTAAATTTTATATCCTTTGGCTCTAATGGAAGCAAAGGCAATTCAAATTCGGTAATTTTATTATTAATAACTACTCTTGCTGTATAAAATTTGTTATCGTCGAAATTTACTCTTATTAAAACTGGCATTACAAAATCTTCTTTTACATTTTCCTGCTTTGCTCTACATTTTACTTTGAATTTTCCTTCCGGTACTTTTTCAATTTTATAACCAAAAGTATATTCTGGAATTTGATTATCATAAACCCATTGGTCAAAGAACCATGTCATATCCAAATTTGTATGTTTTTCAATTATATGTTTGAAATTCTCGGTAGAAACAAATTTACTTTTGTATGTTTTAAATAAATCTCTTAAAATATCTAAAAATAACTCTTCATTATTGGCATCTAAATCAATCAACATATTTCTTAATGAATGAATTATGAAAAGACCCTTGCCTGACATCAAAAAATTTGCTCCATAATCATTTCTTGTTTTGAACGATTTATAACCCATAATTACATCAGCTTGGTTAAAATCTCTATAAATAAATGGAAGAACTCCAACGAACTTTTCTTTACTTTTTAGAAAATGTAATAATCTATCTCTATATTCAATGAATGTATTATCTAAACTTTTAGTGTCTTTAGCATATAATGACAGATAGAGAATAAATGAATAGGAAGTCAGAGCTTCAGTAAGCCAATCGTCTCGATATGTTAATGGTTTTAAAGAGCCATTCCACCATTGATTTGATAATGACCTTGCAAAAGAATAGTGCCAAGTATCAGAATATTTTACATTTTCAGTTTCTAAATACCGAATAATACCTCTTTTATAACTTCCGAAATACGGTGAAAATACAATTTGATTTGTATCTAAGTTCCCAAATAATGAAATAAAGAAATTTCCAATTGACTGGTAATTTAGAAGTAGCTCTTTTGGTGTGTAATCATTGTAGTGATAAATTTTACAACGTGTGTTATTATCAATTGTATCCAAAGTTATTTTGTGTTTCCCTATTGAAAAATCAAGGTACTTATTTTTACCAATCAATTCTGCTATTTTTTCATAATCATTTACAAAATTTTTAATCGAATCGGCATCAGAAATTATTTCGAATCTTGAAGTAAATTTAATATATGCTCTGTAATTATATCTTATGGTATTTGGTGAAGTTGCAATGAATTCGTTGGAAATATAATTTGAATTATTGTTCTGATAATTTACAATAATTTGAAAAGTATCATTTTCTTTAATTTGCTCATCTAATTTTATTAAAAAAACATTTGTTTCTTTTGATTTGTAGAAATATTGTTCTTTCTCTTTAAAAATCACACTATTTACTAAAATTCTTTTATCTAATCTAAAATTAAACCAACTTCGATTTTTGAAATTTGAAATAAGTTGTAAGGTATCAGAACAATTAAAATTAATGCAAATTTCAGTTAAATATTTAATTGAAATATTTCTATTCAATAATCTAAAAAATGGAGCTACAATCGAATCAATATTTTTATCATTTGGTGCAGGAGAATTTACGGTTTGTTCCATTGTGAGTGGTCGATAAAACCTTCCTATTGAAGCTGCTGCCCAATCCCCTTTTGCAAAAACAACTTGCTCCATCAATCGCGGTTTAATTGAAAATATTGAAGGATTTGTTCTGCCCTCAGAAATTAATGCAAAGAAAAAGCCAGGTACTTTTTCATCTATAAAATGATGTATTATATCATCATCTAAATACTGATAGCTATTATTTATAAGATATTCTTTATTTTGCTTAATTTTTGCAATTACTGCAGGTGAAATTACACCTTCACGAGGTTTATTGTCGGCAGTAAGTTCATTATAAGTTTCATCTGAAAAAATCAAAAATAAATTATCAAATTGTTTATCAATAAATTCTGTTTCATATTCAGTTGCAAGTGCATTTCTTTCAACTTTCATTTTTGGAACGTAATTAAAAGCTCCTTCCCTTCGAATACTGCACCAATAATATTACCATTTAATGGTTTAAAAAAGTAAATCATACCAGAATCAAGAGTAAAACTTGCGACATCCTTAACAAAAAATAATCCATTTACCGACATTATTGATTTTGAATCAAGTTCTAATCCACTAAAATCTTTAAAAAATGTTTCATAATTTTCATATTTTGCGGCTTCTAAATTAGTAAATACAAGTATCAAAACTGCAAAAATTAAAAAGTAAAAATGTGATTTCATAAAATGCCTATTTTTTTATAGAAAAAGTTTTTTATCATTAAATAAATTAAAAAATATAAATTAATCAATATTTATTCTAAATTCAAGAAAAAACGTGATGGGTATAAAATATTTCCAATGGTTAGCAATAAATCTACTTAATAATAACCATCAATATTTAGGAATTGAATTATTGTTAGTTTTATACTGGTATGTTTATTTTGTGGAAAAAATGATAAATTTTTATCCTAAATGTTTTGAATTTATCACGTAGTGATTAAATTTTGGTAACAAGTGAATTACTGTTTGATGAGTAATCACGAGTGATTAAATTATTAGTAACATTTTGCAATATTGTGAGTTAGAATAATATAATCACTACGTGATAAATACAATTTTGTCATTTATATTTATTACTATAATTCAATCACTACGTGATATTCTAAGAATTTGCAAGAAATTTCATCATTTATAGAGAATCAAAATAAACATACCAGTATTATACTAACGATCTGTTTGCTCAAGTATAAATTTAATCATCTGTAAAGTGGCTTTAGCCACGTACAATGTCATTTCAATATTACTTTATCAACAGACTTTTAACATAACTTGGAATCAGTAATAATTATACATATTTCAAAAAAAACCCTTCCAAAAATCAAATATTAGAAGGGTTTAAATTAACATAACAATATTAAATTATTTCTTTAATGCTTGTTTTTCTTTGTAATCTTTAATAATATCTTCTTGAACTGAACGAGGAACTTGAGAATATTTCAAGAATTCCATTGTAAATTCGCCTTTGCCTTGAGTAGATGAACGCAAGTCGGAAGAATAACCAAACATTTCCTTCAATGGAACTTCTGCTTCTACTGTAACATAACCAGCTTCAACGGATGTATTAATGATGATACCGCGGCGTTGATTGATTTGCCCAATGATTACACCTTGGAACTCTTCTGGTGAAGATGTTTCCAATTTCATTATTGGTTCCAATATTACAACTCCAGCTTTTGACAATGCTTCTTTTAAGCCCTGTCTTGCAGCAAGACGGAATGCAAGGTCTGAAGAGTCAACAGCGTGGGTAGAACCATCATTAACGTTAGCTTTAACGCCAACAATAGGTTGCCCAATCAAATAACCTTCGTGAAGCATTTCCTGATAACCTTTATCAACAGCTGGTATATATTCTTTTGGAATAACACCACCAACGATTTTATTTTCAAATTCATAAGTAATAGGTGCATCATGTGGGAGTGGCTCTATAAATCCACCAACTCTTGCAAATTGACCTGAACCGCCTGTTTGCTTTTTATGTGTATAATCAAATTCAGCACGTTTAGTAATTGCTTCACGATATGCTACTTTTGGCTGACCTACAATTACTTCGCAGTTATATTCACGTTTGATACGTTCGATATAAATTTCCAAATGTAATTCACCCATACCTTTGATAATAGTTTCACCACTTTCTTCATCACGGTAAACTTTAAAAGTAGGGTCTTCTTTTTGGAATCTGTTCATAGCTTTAGAGAAATTATTCATACCAGTTTTTTCTTTCGGTGAAACTGATAACTCAATAACTGGATTAGGAATAAACATAGAAGTCATTGAATAATTTACGCTACCATCGGTAAATGTATCTCCTGATGCACAATCAACACCGAAGAATGCAACAATATCACCAGCACCGGCTTGTTCAATTTCTTGCATTTCAGAAGCGTGCATACGCACAAGACGAGGAATTTTAACTTTTTTACCATTGGCAATATTTATAATATTATCGCCTTTACGCATTATACCTTGATAAACACGCATATAAGTAAGCTGTCCATATTTACCATCTTCCAATTTAAAAGCAAGTGCAACAGCTGGCTTGTTTACATCTGTGATAAGTTCAACTTTTTCTTCATTTCTATCTCTATCCAAAGCATAATTATGAATATCCATTGGAGAAGGCAAATACATTCCAACTGCGTCAAGTAATGTTTGAATACCTTTATTCATTTTGGCAGTACCAACCAAAACTGGTGTGATATGCAATGCAATAGTTTGCTTGCGAATAGAAGCAACTAATTCATCATAACCAATTTCTTCATCACCAAGAAATTTTTCGGCAATACTATCATCATGGTCGCTTAATCTTTCAATCATTTTAAGACGGCGTCTTTTGGCTTCATCAAGCAAATGCTCTGGGATTTCAGATTCAATAATATCTTCACCATTCGCACCTTTGTAGTGAATTGTTTTCATTTTCAACAAATCAACTACACCTTCAAATCTGTCCTCAATACCTATTGGCATTGTTAGCAATACTGGATGATGAGCGAGTTTTTCTTCCAATTGGTCGATTACTCTATCAGGGTTTGCACCAGAACGGTCAACTTTATTGATAAATGCAATTCTTGGCACATTATAGCGGCGCATTTGTCTATCCACTGTAATAGATTGAGATTGAACACCAGCAACTGAGCAAAGAACCATTACGGCTCCATCAAGAACTCTTAATGCACGTTCCACTTCAACAGTAAAGTCGATGTGTCCGGGAGTGTCAATAAGATTAATTGACCAATCTTTCCACTCACAGTGAGTAGCAGCAGATTGAATTGTGATACCTTTTTCGCGTTCCAAATCCATTGAGTCCATTGTAGGACCTGCACCTGTTTTGCTGCGTACTTCAATGATTTGGTGAATTTTGCCGGTATAGAACAATATTCTTTCCGACAAAGTAGTTTTGCCAGAATCAATATGTGCGGCTATACCGATATTCCTTAGTTTAGATAAATCCATTTTAGATTATTACCATTAAATTTATTAAAAATATTTGTTTTCTACTTAAAACCAAAAATGAAAACTTCAAAAATACGAAATATTTTGTAAATATTAAAGAATTTATGATTTATTTTTTGTTAATTAATAAATAATGGTCAAATACTTGATAATATATTGGTAGTTTGTCATTTAATTTAGCAGCAATTCTGTATCTATTTCCGTATTGTGATACTATGCTTGCATTCATTATTCTTAACTTACCGTTGATTGATAATCCATTATCAGTCATCATTTCCCCCAGCTTTTGCGAGCTGGGGGAAGAAGATTTAATTAATTCATAAAACTTTCCAGAACAAATATTTTCATTTTTTACTTTAATTTTAAACCTAATTGCTTGAAAATCATTTCGCAAATACTTTCTTTTATTTCATTATGTCGGGGAATTGGAGCAATTTGATTATTGATAAGATTTATATAAATATCATGATTTGAGCCATGTCTTTTTAAAGTACATGAATTGTCATTCAATATCTTGAGTAAATCCCTACGTTTCATATAACCAATTCTAATAATTTTGCATCTTGAAAATGATTGATTATATCAATATCCTCTTCTGACATTAATTTATAAACTTCTCTGATATTGATTATTAGTTCTTCCAAAGTTTCGCCTTGACTGAAAACTCCAGGTACATCTAATAATTTACCAACGAACCAACCATCATCTATCCAATATTTTAATGTAAATTCCATAGTAAACTCCATTAAGTTTAAAATAATAATAACGAAGCAACAACGCTTTAATTGATTTATTTTAGTAAGCTTAAATCAAAGGATAAAATTTTCTCCTCCATTATTTCCCCAGATTTTGCGGACTGGGGGATGTGGTAAATAACTATTTTTCACCAGAATCTTCTTTTATTTGTTTTTTTAAAGGATTTAAAATCCTATTTTCAAACATTTTCAATAACTTTTGATTTTCATAATAATCTATACTCTCATTTATATCTTTATATTTATTTTTAGTTGAATCATTTAAATCAATAATACTAAAAAAACCTAAATATGATATATTTCGATTATCCATATTTCCAGAAACTATTGTAATTACAATATAATTTTCATTTGGATAATAGAAATAAATATGTGAAAATATATCATTAAAATCATAAGGTTGATTTGAGAAAATATTATCAGATGGAGGTAGTAAATTGGGATTAAGTTCTCTAAATTTGAATATAGCAGTTGCTAATTCTTTTCTAGTCAAATCAAATTCATACGATTCGGTATAACTATAAGAATGAGACGCAAAAGCCAGTAATTTTGTTAAATTATAAGATGATATTTTAGCCGTGTGAACCAAAGTTCTTCTAATTGGATTGTCAACTATAATAAAAAAAACAATACAAATGAACAAAATCAAAATGGATATTGTATATTTATTAAATTTATTGAATAATTTCATAAAAATCCTGACAATTATTGTTTGAATATCCTAATAATATTAAGATAATTAATAGTAGTTTTTTCATTTTCTCTTCCATTTATTACTTTGGCTTTCCCTGAACAAGACCCTTTTGGTCGAAACGATAATTAAAGATTTTATTATTAATTTATAAATCAATCAGTTAATTCAATTAATCTTGTTTGTATATAAATCCCAGATTGGAAAAGCTAAATCGAAATCATTCCAAACCAGGTCTCCATACTTGATTTCAAAGGATGCAAACAACTTTTCATCAAGATATTTTTTAGTCATCGGATTTTTTGCATTCTGTAGAAATTGCCTAAAATCAATTATTTCAACTTTATTGTCTGAAAATAAAATTTTTATCTGATAATTTCCAAGATAATACGCTTTGTTAATTGACACGATCATTTTATTTATTTTAATAGGAGTAATTTCTACATTATAAACAAAGAAATCTATCCATTTTCTAACAATATCTTCTCTATAATTTTCTACAATTTTTACAAATTTCTTAAGATTTTTATTATCTAATTGTTCTTTACCAGTTACATTTTTTATGATTCTTTCTTTAAATATGCCATTCTCATAAATTAATTCAACTCTCTGCTCTCTTTTTCTTGATACTTGCAATGGACATGTACTGGCTCATGTTCGTTGGAATAAAAAAGTATCACTAATCCAAAATATTCATAAATCTTAGGCATTACCTTTCTCCATAATAAATTCAAGCTTATAAACGCTACATAGAAAGAATTATTTAATAAAATTATAACCATTAAAAACAACTCAAGAGTTAGTCGATATTTCAATATGTCTGTCATTTATTTTGAAATCATTTCTCTTTTTTTTATATTTCCATTTCCCACAACACTTTTGCGGGCTGGGAAGAATAGAATATACTTTTATCAATTTTATGTATTTGAGAACCAACTTCATGAAATTAAATATTTGGAAATCGAATAAATTTAACTACAGTTTTATTAGAATCATACTCAATACAACCATAATCCTTAAATAAATCAATATTCAAATCATAACAATCACAAGGTTGTCCATCATTATTAATATAACTTTTGTCTGGCTTGCCCATAATTTTAATGACTTGATATTCAGTCATTCCAATTTTAATCATTTTTGAATTGTATAAGTTTTTTTTGCATTTAATGCCATAATCACTGAAATGTACATCATAAATAAAGGTTATTGATACAAAAACTAAAATAGATGTAATTGAAAGAAGTAGCATTAACAGAACTTTAATTATTATTTTTTTCATTTTCATCTCCTTACATTCCTTTGGCTTTCCTTGAGCAATTCTCTATTGGGCGAATTTCAATTTTTAAGTTTTTTTCCCTTATTATATTGTCTCAATTGGGGGGCTTTATACTATTTTTAAATATCTCCTTCACTCGAAAACAATGCCCTGAAATTCGCAAATACAATCATACAAAATTATCAAATTATTTAAACAATTGAAATTATTTGTTTAGAAATCAAAATTATTTATATTTCACTAAAATCGTAATTCGCAATTGAATCAAATTCCAGATGTCCGACACTTGAACTTGAAGACTGATCAACTCAAATCTATTTACAAAAAGTGTCGAACATCAAATATCCTACTTTTTATCAAAGCATTTCTGAAAAATTTTCAATAGGAATTTCTATCTTATTAAGTATTTGTCTTTTATTATTTATTATTTCATTAAATGAATTTTCAATTTTTTGTATTTCCTTTGCTTCAAAATATTGTTCACCGCAATAATCACATTGAACACAAGGCACATTATTTACAAAGTAATAATTACCGTTCTTTTGATAAATATATCTTACTTCTTTGTTGCTTAGGTTTTTATTACCACAAAAAGCACAAACTGTATTCATTTTAACCTCTTTGGAAAATATTTTTAAATTTTGGTGGAGATGGTATATAAACAGTGATTATTACAACTTTTTCAAACATTTTTCCACAAACAATGTGTATCGGTTTCCCGTAATTCGTAAATCCAGCAATCAAACAACTTTCGCCTCTACCTGTATCGTCATAATTTTCAATTATTATTCCATTAATTAAGGCTTCCTTTATTTCAGATATTGACAAATTATCATTTTGTCTTTCTTTATCACCGTGCAAAGAAAGAAAAAATTCATCATTATCAATTCTATCTTTAATCCAACTTATTTCCATACTATTACTACGAAAATCGAAGAGATATATTTTGAAGGATTTCCCTTGAGTGAATTCCAGATGTTCGACAATTAAAATTGAAGTGTAAAAGCAATTAAAATAAGGTTCATATTCTTTGGGGGAACTTTTTTTCTACTAAGGTTAATACTTGAAAATAAGGTATTCGAAACCTTATAAATGTTGAAAACCTTAGTTGAAAATGTATTTATTGCAACAATTAAAACATCCGAATGCTTGAGGACATCGGTTGTTTTGTTTGTTTAGCAACGTAGTTGCGACCAGTTTGTAGCAATGCAAATAAAAGAATAATCAAAGTTTCGTAGAAACGGGTTTAATCGTAATTCGTAATTGAAAAAATCCGCTCCTACGCAGCTAAATTGAAAAGTATGTTCATGTTTCTACAAATAGGTCGCAACTACGTTGCAAATACAAACCCGATACTCGATAAATTCTAAATTGAACCAAAATTCAAGATGTTCGACAATTGAACTTGAAGACTGCTCAACTCACATCTATTTACAAAAAGTGTCGGACATCTAAAAACGTAATTTGTATTTTAAATTTGTAATTAATTTGTATCATAGTATCAAATATCCCCAATTCACATATTCAAAATTGCATGTTTATTCAATGCTTCGATAACCCATTCGTTAAAATCTTTACCAGCTTTTTTTGCTGCAATTCTGAACAAATTCTGATTAGAAACAGGGATGTTTAATGACAAAAAACCACTGAAGGAGAATTTGGGCTTTCATTTCGTGAAATACAAAATTCTAAATAATCATCAATAGATTCTTTGAATGCCTTTTGAAGTTCATCAACGGATGTACCTTCAAATGTAATAACATCTTTAATATTTATCACTTCCCCATGAAAAATATTTGCATCATCATCAAAAACAACTTTTGCCACATAATTTTCATAAGTCATCATTATTAATTCCTCATTCGATTAAAAATCTGCATATTGAATTTATTGAACTTTTATTAACTTCCTTTTGTGGGTGAGGTTTGTGGAAAACAGCCCTAACCCCATTTAAAGCAACTCTAATCCTTGAGCCATTTCCTTCTGATATTTCTGCACCCAATGCATAGAATAGAATTTCAATTTCTTTCCAAGTAATATCTGAACGAGTAGGTTACTTGAGTATTTTCTTCAGAGTTTTCTTTTGTTTTGAGTTCATAATACTGAATTATAGTATATTTACCTTATTGTCCCCAAAAAAATTTTGACGACTACTCATTAAGAATATTTTTTAGTCATCGGATTTTTGCATTCTGTATAAATTGCCTAACAGTCTGTTGCTCAAGTATAAATTTAATCATATTTCAAGTGGTTCGTTAGAATTTTTTTCACTATAAATTAATTTGTAAAATTTAAAGCATATTGCATTATTTATCAATTACTTACAAAATATATGAACAAGAAAATAGATTTTTCTTGAGCATATTCTTCCTTATTATTAAATTATTTTCGAAAAATAATTTTAAAAAAATTAAATTAATTTACTTTTTTATTTTTAATTCTCATAAAATATTCTTAATTTTAAATAATTTAGTTTAATTATTAGTGTTTAACTATTAATAAATGTTCTTTTTTGTTTGAAAAACAAAATATTTAAGGATAAATTAGGTGATAAAATGGTTGATTTTTCTCTAAAAGGTACAATTACGGCAGTTATAACTCCTTTCAATTCAGACCTTTCAATTGATTTCCATTCTTTTGAAAATATTATTGAACATCAAATTTTAAACAAGGTGGAAGGTATAGTAGTTGCAGGTTCAACAGGTGAAAGTGCAACATTGTCAGAAAAGGAAAGATTAGCATTAATAATTAAAGCAATTGAAATTGTAAATGGCAGAATCAAAGTAATAGCTGGTACTGGCACAAACAATACAGATTTGTCGATTCATCTTACTCGACTTGCAAAAGAACAAGGAGCTGATGCTGTTTTACTCGTTGCTCCTTATTATAACAAACCTTCTCAAGAAGGATTATATCATCATTATGCAGCTATTGCTGAATCGGTAGATATTCCACAAATTCTTTATAATGTACCGGGTAGAGCAGGTGTAAATATTACTGCAGAAACTCAATTAAAATTAGCTGAAGATTTTACAAATATTGTTGCCACAAAGGAAGCAAGTGGTGATTTGGAACAAATGGCTCAAATTATCAAATATGCACCTGTAAATTTCTCACTATTTGCAGGGGATGACTGCTTAGCTTTACCTGCAATTTTGCTTGGTGCGGTTGGAGTTATTTCAGTTTTATCGAACTATGCTCCTAAAGAATTCAGTGATTGTGTTAGATATGCTCTTAATGGTGAATATGAAAAATCAAAAAATATCCATTATAAATTACTTGATTTGATGCAATTGAATTTTGTTGAAACAAATCCCGTTCCTGTCAAGACAATTATGTCCTTGATCGGCTTTTGCCAAGATACAGTAAGATTGCCACTTACTCCAATATCACCAGTTAACAAGAAGTTATTAAGCAAAGCTATTAAAGCAATAAAGTTAACTAAGTAGTATGTGATTGATATTACAGATTTTCTTTATAATATAGATGTAAGTTTATTCAGGTTTTTCAATTCAACAATTGCAAATCCTGTATTTGATTTCATTATGCCAATACTTACAAATGAGCAATATTGGTTACCTGTTTATATTATCGGTTTAATACTGTTAATATGGAAAGGTGGCATTAAAGGCAGACTTACTGCACTAACTTTAATATTAACAGTAATAATTTCAGACCAAATAAGCAGTAGTTTTCTAAAAGAAATAATCGGCAGGATACGTCCCTGTCACACTCTTGATAATGTTCATTTGCTTGTTGGTTGTGGAGGTGGAAAATCATTCCCCTCATCACATGCTGTAAATAATTTTGCTGCAGCAATGGTAATATTTAAATTTTTTCCTCAAAAAAAGTATTTGTTTTTTTCAATAGCTGGTATTGTAACATTTACTCGTGTTTATTGTGGTGTACATTATCCATCTGATTTATTAGGTGGCACTGTTATAGGTTTATTTATCGGCTGGAGTGTTGCTTATTTAATTCAATATATTTATAACAAAAAGTATCCTGCCAAGCCGAAATTTTAGTATATTTAAGAATAATCGATATTATCATAACATTCTCACAATTTTCCTTACTGTAAAGTTAGAATTATCTCCATTTGCAAAGCCGAAATTTGTTGATACGCCGTACCACTCAATATATAGTCTGTACCAGTCATTGTTCTACCGCCCCAACAACATTTGTTTTGAGTTAGTATTGGGGAAAAAGTGTAAAGCTAAAAATAACATTATTATACTAAAGTAAATTTTCTCAATTGTTTCCTTAAAATTAGTTATCAAAATAATCACTAATCTATTCGAATATTTCTAAAAATGAACCGCATCAAATATTTATTTCTCTGCTTTGTCAGAAGTTTGATTGATAATAATTTCATTGAATTTATCGCTTAATTTGGAAAATTTTTCAAGAAGGTTATTGTTCATATTTTGATAATCTGCCATTGCATCCTTCAGCTTTGATATTTCTTTCTGAAGTTCAATTATAGTATTTGCCTGTTTTTCAATAAGTTTTGATTGTAATGTTATTGAGGATTCTTGATTTGTAATGATTTTGTACTGTTTTTGCACTTCATTCAACAGCATAGCATTAACTCTGTGATAGTAAACTGTATAGGGTTTATCATCTTTATCGAATGCAACAAGATTCGGAGCCAGTGCTGCAACTTCCTCAGCTATCAAACCATACTGAATAGATTTATCACCATTACCATATTCATCTTTATAAACAAAAGAAACGGGACGTAATTTCATCAAAACATCGCTATCAGAGTTCATATCTTTGATATTTTCTTTAAACCTGGCTGATGATGTTACAGTTCCTAATTTTCCTGAAGCATTGATATAAACAGAAACACCAGATGGTACATTTTGACCGGCAATACCATGTATATAAGTGGATTCAGTTGAGAAGTCGGTACCTAAAGTAATTGAGTTACTGCCATTGCCTATTGCTCCATAACCAATAACGATTTCATTTGTATTCCCATCATTCATTGCTTGTGCATCAGCCCCAAGATAAACTGAATTTGAACAAGTTTGATATTGACTACCAGCAGAATATCCAACAGCTACAGTATTATTTCCGGTTGTATTATTTTCCATAGTTTTAGCACCCAAAGCAACATTTCTTACACCAGAAGTATTGTTATATAATGAATTATTACCAAATGCGGTATTGGATGACCCTGAAGTATTTGAATTAAGTGCATAATAACCAAAAGCTGTATTAGTTCCAGAACTTACCTCACCGGCTTTATTATTATTTACTTTAAAAATAAGAGCGTTGTTGTCAGTGGTGCCTATAAAATGAGTAACTGGGGATGTGCCAGAATTTCCAGTCAAGCTCCAACTAAACGAACTATGTGAATCCCAACTTGTTGCTCCACTTCCATCTGTTTTTAAAAACTGATTGTTAGTTCCTCTGCTTGTGGGAAAAGTAACACTCGCGTTTGTTCCATTGCCATTTATTGTCAATGAACCACCAATGTATGTATTTGCATTTTTCAAGATAGTTAGAGCATTGCTCCTATCTGATGTACTTGTTCCATTTCCAACAGCTAAAATTCTGTCTGTAGAATTATTATTTGCTGTATATGTTGTTGCATATTTCCCAAAAACTGCTTCAGCATCTGAAATTGCAACATTACCTATACCAGTAGCAAGGGTATAGTTTCCCATTGTAGTATTTTCATAACCCAAACCTACTGAACCAATTCCATTAACAGAAATATCCTTGCCAGCTCCAAATGAGAAGTTTCCTATTGAATTACCCCCCTGACCAAATGCAGTACTTGATAACCCTGATGCTGTAAGTCCAATTCCAGAAACAGTTGAATAATTGCCACTTGCCGTATTACTACTGCCACCCATAATTACTGAAGCTGTTCCACTTGCAATATGTGAATTAGTATTTCTTATTGTCTGCAAATCTACTGCATTTGCACCTCTATTAATACCACCAGTAGTTGCTCCATCTGGTTGAGATGCAATAACTGCTCCAGACCCTTTAGGTTGAATAACAAAATCAACATTTGATGTGGCATTATTTGGAGATAATTTTACTCCTGTTTTACTATCATAAGTATAATTTGATTCTGTGAAGTTAGTTAAACCACCTACAGCGCTTTGCCAACTTGCATTTCCATTTGCATCAGAAGTAAGAACCTTGCCTTCACCAGCATTTGTAGCGATTTTCAAACTTGTTGCTTTTCCTGCTAAAGCATAGCCATTCGCATTTAATGCTACTCTTGGAGAAAGTGTTATTGATTCCACTGTAATTTCAAGCCATAGAGATTGAGAAAAATCAATTGAACCAACATTTAGTTCCACACTAAATAAACCAGCAGATACAGATACATCATTATGTGTGTCAGTGATTAATTCTGTACCTCCTGAAGAAACATTATAAATTCTAAAAACCAAGTTCTTTGTTCCAGTAATTAGTGCGCCATCATCATCGGTTAAAACACCTTGATAAGAAATTTTGTTAGGTTGCGAATAAACAAATTGAGCAAGCAAAATGAATGAAATAGCAAGAAATAAATGTTTCATTTTTACACCCATAGATAATTTTTATATTTGGATTAATTTACATTATTAATTAATTTATAAGAATTTAGGTAAATTTTACAATGAACATATTAAACAATCGCAAATATATGAATTTTTATTAATAAAATTAATATATTTTAGAGTATTATTAAAAATTAAGTTAAAAAATAATATAGGTATTCATCACATTGCATAAAAAATATGTTTGTCCAAATTAATAGTTAATTAAATGTATATGAGTGTTGAAAATATTTTTTTTGTATGAAATTTATTAAAGAATATATTCAATAAAGTTGAATTTTCAAAAATGTATAGTTGATTTATAAAAACAAAAAAAGCGGCATACATAAAGTTTACGCTGCCGCATTGAAAATTTTTTTGTTATTAGCTGAGTTTCTGTCTGATTTTCTTTTCTGACATTCCGCGTAAGTAGTATAATTTTGCTTTCTTTACATTACCGGACTTAATCACGCTAATACTTTGTATCATAGGTGAGTAAACAGGAAATACTCTTTCTACACCAACGCCGTTTGATATTTTTCTGATTGTGAAAGTTTTGTTTAAGCTACTTCCACGCATAGAAATGATAATGCCTTTAAAGTTCTGAATACGTTCTTTTTCGCCTTCAATTACTCTAACCGCAACATTAACAGAATCGCCAGGACGAAATTCAGGTATTTCAGTATAGTTTTCACCATCTTTTTCTTTGCGATAATTTACCGACTTATCAATGTACATTTGCTCGATAAACTCAATTGTCTTCACTTTTCCGCTCCTTGATAAAAATTGAACTACAAAATTACTATATTCTTTTGATATTTCAAAGAAAAAAATTACATATTTAACTTAAAATCAAATAATTATAATTAAATGTTTACCTAATTCCAATTCTTATAATAGCAATGATATTTGCATACTACAATCTTGCAAGTCCCAACATTATTTCTTTTCTGGCTTTAAATGTGGGAAGAATAGTACGTCCCTAATTGATGTTTCACCAGTAAGGAGCATTATCAATCTATCCATTCCTAATCCAAGACCGGCAGTAGGAGGCATTCCAACTTCTAATGCCAATAAGAAATCATCATCAACCACCATTGCTTCTTCATCACCATCAGCTCTATTTCTTGCCTGTTCTTCAAGGCGAGCTCGCTGGTCGCGTGGGTCATTCAATTCAGAGAAACAATTTGCATATTCAGCACCATTTATAAATAATTCAAATCGTTCAACAAGTCCTTCCTCTATACGGTGCTTCTTTGCAAGTGGCGACATTTCAACTGGATAATCCAATACAAACGTTGGCTGAATTAAATGTGGCTCAACTTTTTCTTTGAAAATTTCATCAAGAATTTTCATACTGCTCATAGTTTTATCTGTATGAATATTTAATTTTCCTGAAATTTCAATTAATTCATCTTTTGTTTTACCTTTTAAATCATATCCAGTATGCTCTTTATATAAATCGAACATTTTAGCACGTTTGAATGGTCTTGCAAGGGAAATTTGTTTGCCGTCAAATTCAATTTCGGTAGTATTATTGACAGCAAAACATGCTTCACTAATCATTTTTTCAGTTAAATCAAGCATCCACATATAATCATTATATGCTACATACAGCTCAAGCATAGAAAATTCAGGGTTATGTGTTCTGTCCATTCCCTCATTTCTGAAATTCTTACCAATTTCATAAACTCCTTCATAGCCACCTACAATCAATCTTTTCAGGTACAATTCTAATGCAATTCTCAAATAGAATTGAACATCAAGAGCATTGTGATGAGTGATAAAAGGTCTTGCACTCGCACCGCCATAAAGAGGTTGGAGTGTAGGGGTATCTACTTCGAGATAGCCCAAATCATCTAAAAATCTACGAACAAATGTCATAATTTTTGAGCGTTTAACAAATGTTTCCCTTACATTTGGATTAACAATCAAATCCATATAACGTCTGCGATAGCGGAGTTCTTTATCAGCAAAAGCATCGTGGATAATTTTATTGCCTTCGTCATCAATTTCTTCTTTTGCAACAGGGAGTGGAGTTAGTGATTTACAGAGCATTTCAACAGATTTGGCATGAACCGAAACCTCGCCTGTGCGTGTACGGAAACCGAATCCTGTTACGCCAACAATGTCACCTATGTCATAAAGTTTGAATAACTCGTAAAATTCAGGCATATCATCTTTTTTGATATATACTTGAATTTTGCCAGATTGGTCAAGAACATGAAAGAAACTTGCTTTGCCCATTTTGCGGATACTCATAATTCTACCCGCAATTGAAACACTTGCAAATTCTTCGGGTGCATCATCTTTAAATCCATCAAGAATTTCGAGTGCTGAATGGGTTTTATTATATGAATAAGGATAAGGATTTACTCCAGCTTGTTCAAGTAAATGCAACTCTTCTTCTCGTCTTAATTCTTGGTCATTTTTTTGTATGTCAGCCATATTTTAAAACTTAAATATATTTGTAATTTTTGAATTATCTAAACTTGCAATTTACGAATTTACAATGATATAGCAAAAAAGCGAAATAATTTGTTTCAATTTATTGGAAATTTTGAGTGAAATTGAATAGTTTACTATAGCAAAATATCTCAAATTAAATTTGAGATATTTTACATTTTCATATTATGTTTTTTTTGAGGATTTCAATCAACATTGATAATCTGTTCATTAATTTTATACTTTTTTTATTATATTGAAACACCTTTAATCACAAAATAATATTCTCCATTGCTTGTTGGAATGGTAAATGTACCGCTAAATTTACCTTTATGTGATGGAGCTGTTATAGTTAAACTTCGACTTAACAAACTTCCTTTGTTTAAAACAATGTTGTTTAAATCTACATCAAGTTTTGCTCCATATTGAGAAAAGAATCTGTAATCATAAATAATAATATTTTTATCAGTATTATTTTCGAAAAGCTGAATATTTTTCGATTTGTTTGTACCTGCAGCCACATCACCAAAATCAATAACCAATTCTTTTTGAATTAAATTTGGGTCAGTAAAATCTGCAGATGGAATAATTGTATAAGTTGTTTCTAAAAAAGATTCCAATTCATTTTGGTTATAAGTTTCTGCTTTAACTATACCGAAATCAGGTGCAAAATATATACTTCTAAGTGGTGTTGGATATTTTATTTGATTCTTTTTTCCTTCATACCAAGTTGTATATTTTATAACATTTTTCTTTCCTATTTCCGTTTCATAAGCGTTTATTTGCTCTGAAGTTGTCCATTGATAAAGGGTATCAGATATATAATCTGAAGAATAATAAAACTGACTTGCAAGATATTTGTTATTTGTAATCGGGTACTGGGCTTCAAGCGATGATTTACTTTCGCAAATATTGCATTTTGCCCATAATCCAACATCTGTATTAGCCATATAAATTTCTCTTTCAGCAAAGTTCATAAATGGATAACTAATGATAAACCATTTTTCTGAAGGTTTTTCAGGGAGTGGAGTTGGTCCACTTACTACATAAAGCGAGTCAACATAGACAAATGTACCCATTTCGTCTTTATTATTTGAAACAACTTTATAATACCACTTATTACCTTCCTTTAATGGCAAAATAACATCTTGTTCTTGATTTGGTTTTAATGAATTATATTCCAGCTTTGTAATTTTAATATTTTTATCAGCATCTACAACATCATCACAGGAACTGATAAGAGATATAAAAATGAAGCTAACAATCATCATATAATATTTATACATAGAAACACCTTTTTATAATTTAAAAATAATACCATAATTAATACCGATTTTATTTGAAATATTTGATTTATTTTGATGATAATAAAGCAGATTTGAAATTTCTGCCTCTAAAATTAGTTTTATATTATCACCAAAAAAGTATTCAATAGATGCACTGCCACGCGTTGCAATACCATATTGATTTGCTCCGATTTCAAATTTTCCAAAAATATCAATATTGTCCACATTTGCTAAATAGTATTTTGAAAAAATTCCAATTGTTAAAAAATTTGGATTCTGCTCATATAAGAATAATTGTCCCACAGAATCTTTGCTTAAATAGTTTAAAAAGAAATTTTCATTACGTAAATTTGCACCCAGTATAATATTTTCATTGTACTGGTAATTAATACTTAATAAAAGATTTTTCAATTTAGAATCACTTGCACTTATTGTTTCATTTTCCAAACTCCACATTTCCGAGTTTTTAAATTCTAAAGAAAATTCACCTATATTATTAGTAAAATTATTTTGTTGGAAAATTGGCAATTCAAGAAATTCTCTCTTTGAATTATATTTGTCATCATTATTTTTCATCTCAAATGCTCGTTTTTTAATTTCGGTTGTTTCAAATAGTAAGTTATTTAATTTTGGATTAATATTGATTTCTTTAGAATTATTATTGTAATTTATAGTTTTAGGAAATTCACTTCTTAAAATCGTATCATAATTTTTAATACTTGCATTTTCGATGAATGTAATTTCTGGCATTTTGTATAATTGGTCGTTATTATACTTAGAAATTTTATCCTCAGATAATAGAGAATTGTTATTAATAATAAACAAAGTAAAAAATAAAGTAAGCAAAATTGAACTTGCCGATGATACAAGCATTTTAAAACTACTTTTCGAGTAAAATTTAGAAGTGGCAGATGGTTTTGGCGAATTAATTTCAATTGGTATATTAAAACCAAGTTGAGCAAAAATATTGTTTGTGAGTTGCGGAGGCGGTATATGAGCTGTTGCTGTTTTTTTGAATGTGTTTTCAATTTTTATGAAATTTCTGAATTGATTTCTCAACTCATAATCTGAATTCAATTCTAAAAAAAAATGTTCTTCATCTGAACTTGTTAGCAAGCCATCTATATAATTTTTAAATAATTCATACTTTTCCATAAAGTTTACCTATTGAATCAAATATGGTTGCAAAAATTCACTTATTTTTTTCATTGCTCTTTCGAATCGTTTTCTGATTGTAGGAGCGCTTTCATTGCAAAGCTTTGCTATTTCAACTAATTTCATATCACCAAACCAATATAGCAAAATCACATCTTTATATATTTCATCAAGATTATTTATAGCAATATTCAACATTTTATATTCTTCCTCTTTTTCCAAATCCATTTTAAAATTAAAGGGGTCTGAAATTGCTTCCAAAATATCATAATCAAGATTTTCTGTCAATCTTCTCTTATTTGTACCACTATGTTTAAATTTATTTATTGCTAAATTTCTTGCAATAGCCAACAAATATGGTAAAATTTGATTAGTTCTTTTACCATCGTTAATTGACTTATAAAATTTAATCCAAGTTTCTTGTGCTAATTCATCTGCTTCATCTTTGGAATTGGATTGATACAAACAATATCCATATACTTGTGATGAATATTTAAAATAAATAAAACTGAATACATCATTTGCTGAAATATTTTCATTCAGTAAATTAACTAACTCATTATCATTTAAATTACTATAATCCATTCTTCAAATTTAATAAATTTGCACCACTCTCAATATAGTAAACAAGAAAAAATTAAAAACGTGACAAAAAAAATTAAAATATTAACTGCCTGTTGCTCAAATAATATGAAATGTTATTTCATTTGGTAAAGCCACGAGTTGATTATTGCATCTGCAAGGGTCTGCCTCAAAAGGTCTTTTTTAGTTGTTTTCATTTTTGAAGATTGTGAATAATTTATATATATTTCAACAACTTAGTGCGAATTGGATTCTGAAACAAGTTCAAAATGACGATTTGTTTCCCGTGTCATTCCGCACTTGATGTGGAATATCTATAGAAAATGGATTCCTCACTTTGTTACCAATGACATCTTTTTTCCTTACATCAGTATGACGACTTTTGAGGCAGATCCACTTAACTTCGGATGAAGGAAATCCTCCTTAATCCCCCTTTAATAAAGGGGGAAAGGGGGATTTGAATTAATGCTACATTGAAGGGTCTGAAACAATCTACCAATGACTACAATTTTTTATAATAGTGTCATTTTGCATATTTTTTAAATATATTTGTTCTATTCTTCAGAATGACAATTTGTTTCCCGTGTCATTCCGCACTTGATGTGGAATCTCTATAGAAAATGGATTCCTCACTTTGTTCGGAATGACGATATTCAAGAATGGATTCTGAAACAAGTTCAGAATGACAATTTTTAAACCCCTCCTAAATCCTACCCATGGGGAGGACTTTACATATATTCCTTCCCCTTCGGTCATTGAGCTTGTCGAAATGGAGAAGGTTAGGCGTTGCACTGAGCTAGTCGAAGTGTGGGGTTTCCTGTTAAAAATTTATTCCCGATGGGAATATCAATGAATTTATTTAATTAAGCAACAAAAATTCATTATTATATAAATGTATATGAGTAGCTACATATTTTTGACAGCAAGTATAAATCTTAATTTAGGAATTATAACGAATAAAAAATCAATCTATGGCTTCATAAATATTAATACTGCTTTCTCCTTTTTCAGATGATGATATATTTTTCGATTTATAGTCTGTCTCTTTGGTTCCATATTTAAATTTATTTTTTTCAGAGAATTTTAATTTTTCTTCAATATTTTGCCTATTCAATTTTTCCTTTTTTAAATCACGAGAGATAGCTGTTAATTCAATAGTTCTACTTTCAATCAATGATTCAAGATATGATTTGCTAATTTCCAACTGTTCAACCAAATTTTTTAAGTTTGATATATCTTGAAAATGACCAAACATATATAATAATTTATCTGCATTTATATCAATAATATTTGATATATTTGCGATTAGCCAAATATTTTCACCATTACTTTTAACAAATCTACATTCAATTGTAAATGATTCTAAATTTCTATTAGCCAATTTTAGAAAATTATCAGAAACTTCAATTTGGTCTTCAGGATGAATTAATAAGTCCAAGTTCAAATTTAAAATTTGCCATTCAGTATAGTCAAGCATTTTATACATTGCTCTATTTACTTTAATAAACTTACCATTTTGGGAAATTAAGCACATACCTGTTGTTGAATTTTCGAATGATGCTCTAAATCTATATTCGCTTTCATACAATTCATTTTTAATTTTGATGAAATTTTTTAATTCTCTATTCAGCAAAAAATATATCAATGCTCCACTCATAAGCACGAAAGCCCATCCTTTCAATGTTTGCAAGTAAGTTAATCTACCAATATCTGTAACCATTGATTCTAATAAAATATCAGAATAAATAATATATACCCCGGCAAATAAAGTATATGAAAAAACAATTCGAAAAATCATGAAGTTTTTGTTCATAGTATAACCAAGCAAAGTATATTTTTTGTTAATTATTAGATTTATTCTTCAGTTTAAATTTTAAAATGCAATATTAAGTAATTTAATATTATTTTCAAAACTATTTTTTATCATTGTTAAATTTAATACTTGATTAAAACGTCTCAATAATTTGAAATATATATTTTCCTTTTTGAGAAAAAAATGAATAAAGTAATTTTCTATTTTTGTATATTATTTTTTGGTTTATCAATAGTTGAAGCAAGAAATATACCTTATTTCTTAGATAACGAACCAGATTTAAAAAATACCACTGAAATCGAACATCTAAATTGTTTCCATAAATATAAATTTTCTGCTGAACAATTGCAAAGTGAAAGCAAGATTATTTATCGACCTTATGATGTGTTGTCTTATAATCTATTTTTGGACTGGACAAATCCACTATCAACTACCGGCACAAATTCTGTTTCTGACAGGACTTTCTCAGGAAGAAATATAATCAAAATGAGAATTGACTCAAATAATGTTAGTTCAATTATATTAGATGCAGGCAAACTTATTATTGATTCTATTCATTACAAAGATAATTTAATAAAAAATGTGTCCGTAGTAGATAAGAAAGCCGAAATTAAATTTACTAAAAATTTTAATTCAGGTGATATAGTTGAATTATCAATATTTTATAGATATGTTGATACTATAAATATTGGTTTTTATCTTTATCCAAAAGGAATTCAGAAAAATAATACAATTAACGAGGAAAGAATTGCTTATACAATGAGCGAACCGACTGACGCAAGATTATGGATGCCATGCAATGATAATCCTCACGACAAAGCATATTCTTCAATATCAGTAAAAGTACCATTTGGTTTTAATGTTGCATCAAATGGGTTGCTTGATAGTGTTGTTCATTTTGCTGATGGCGACATATTCTATTGGAATGAAACATCACCTATTGCCACTTATTTAATGTTAGTCGCTGCTTCCAAATTTTACAATTATTCTGACTGGTATTATAAGGTAACAAATACATCAGATTCAGTTGAGATTAAATATTATCTATGGGCAGGAGATTACAATGATGATATAAATCAAGGTGAGTATAACGGTAAAAGAGCTTACAAAAATACTGTTTTTATGATGAATTTCTTTTCCAATACTTTTGGAGAGTATCCATTCAGCAAATATGGTATTGCTACTCTTAATCCGTTCAATATGGGTGGAATGGAACATCAAACAATGACAACCGTGCATAGAAATTATTTAAAAAGCTATGGCGAAAATGTTTTAGCCCATGAGCTTGCTCATCAATGGCTGGGAGATTTGATAACTTGTGCTACTTGGAATGATATTTGGATAAATGAAGGAGGTGCCACTTGGAGTGAAACATTATACAGAGGTTGGTTACTGAATAGCGAAGATGAATATTATAATTATTTGATGAATCAAAGAAAAGCATACCTTGATGCAATTTCGCTTCATAAAAATCCAATTTATGGCATACCTACAGCATATATATTTTTGGTTTATCAATTGACATATATTAAAGCTGGGCAGGTTTACCACATGTTATATTCAATGCTCGGTAAAGAAAAATTCCTTGCTGGATTTAGGGAATTACTCAATAGGAATAAATTTAAAAGTCTCGAAACATATCAATATGTAAATGAATTCAAATTGCAGTTTCCTGATTCACCAATAGATTTAGATACATTTTTCAATCAATGGCTTTTCCAACCTGGGCATCCGGAAATTAAACTTAATTATCTTGTTGAGCCAATTGATTTTCAAGAATATAATCTAAATGTGAAAATTAATCAAATGCAAAAAAATAATGATAATATGCCGAATGTGCCTATTTTTCACCTTCCAATTACACTTTTTCTTGATTACGAATCAAGAACAGATACAATCAAATATGTTATAAGCAAAGAAATTAATGAAAATAATTTTCTTATAAAAGAAAAACCAAAAAATATTCGATTTGATTATAAAAATGTACTATGCAATTATAATGAAAATTTGGTTCTAAGCGTATCTGATGAAATACTTGAAAAAAGTATTCAAATCTCTCCAAATCCAAGTATCGGAATTGCAGAGTTAAAATTTGAACTTACAAATGATGAATTTATTGAAATTGAAATTGCTGACAATCTTGGTAATATCAGAACAAAACAATTTTCTGGTTTTCTTAATTCAGGCACATTCAATTTGAAACTTGATGTATCATATTTACAGCAAGGTGTTTATTATGTAATTATTAAAACAAAAAACAATTATAAAATTGAAAAAATGATAATTTTAAAACCATAATAATTTGATTTAAATAATAAATATTCATAATTTCGTCTTAACTAACTTATTAATTATTTGAAATAATTGGAATTAAAATAGATGCAAGAATTACATACAGTTTCACATACATGCCCTTCCTGTGGGGATATGAAAATTATTGAATTACAACCTGATGAAAAAGTAGAAGATTTACAAGGTTGTGTTTGCGATAGAGAAGTAGGCAATAAGAAAAATCGCAGAAGAAATAATTTTACAAGTATTACTGATTTTGACGAAAAATCATATCATAATAATAATTGATAATATCAAAATCATAATCCTTATAAAAATTCATAACAAGGTGTTTATATTTGAAAATGTAAACACCTTTTTTATATAAAAATCAAATCAAATTATTTTCAATCTATCAGTATCGTAAAATAACCAGAACAAATTGTAAATATCAACAGGGTATTTTAAATTATTACTTATGAAAAAAGTTTGAATGCGTATATTTCTTCATACATTAACTTGAAAATGCTTCAGATTTACGATTCCGATAAAAAAAGATAGCAGAAAAAATTATGTTTGATATGATTTAAAATAATTATAAATTTGTACCGAATATAATAAAAAATGGAAGTGGAAAAATGAAACTATATACTCAAATAAACTTATTAACAGTTATTGTTTTATTTTTATCAATAAATAATGCCACTTCTGTAGCAAAACAAGGCAAAAATAAAATTGACGAGATTATCCATCATACAAATGAAATCGATTTAAAAAAGGATAAATATAAATCTGATTCTACTGAAATTATGAATGAATCAACTGAAGGTGGTGTATTAATATCATACAATGATGGAAAATATTTAGTTAAAATGGAAAGTTATTTTTACGGTGAAACAGGACAAGCTACAGAAATCTACTATTTTTCTAATCATAAATTAATTTATTTCAGTTATGCTTATGTCAAATATAAGGAATTACTTATTACTAATAAATATGAAATAGAAAACCAATTCAAAGTGATTTATTACATTGATAATAATCATATTATTAAAAAAGAATATTCTGATGAAAGTATTGCGAATAAATATGGATATAAAAGTAAATCTTATAATCAAATTCGGAATGATATAGATAACTATATTGATATTATAAAAAGAAAATAAACGATATCTTCTTCCCCCAGCAAGCAAATGCTGGGGGAAAGAAATTATATAAATATATTCATGGTGAAGGCTATAGTTATAAAGAAATTGAAGAAATTATTATAAATGGTAGGTTTTTGAAATGAAAAACAAGCATAAATCAATAAATGAAATACTTATTGAAATCTACGCGTTTTTAAATGAACACAAAATTGATAAAATTGATTTTTGGGAAAGTGATAGACGTGCCATCGGATTTTCAAAAAATCATAGACTTGTCTATATTTGTACTCATAATCAAGAGAATCAAATTTACTACGAAATCGAAGAACATCATGCTGAATTAAGCGATACTAATTATGAAGTTTTATCTAAAGGTTTTTTAATAAGCATAGATGAATTAACATCATTAATGGTTAACTATCTTGTTAAGGATTTTAAAATAAATTCTTAAAGGAATTTTAAAAATTGGCGATAGCCATAACAATTTATTAATAACTTACTTTCCTTCCCCCAGCAAGCAAATGCTTGGGGAAATGGAATGAGGAAAGAAAAATGAAAAAACTTAGTTTATTGATAGTGATTATCGTTTTGTTAAATGGTTGCTTTTTGTTTGATGGTTCAACTCGATTCAACAATTTAGATAAGCAAAAAGAGCAGAAATTGAATTTCATAAACCAATTAATATTCAATTATGATTCTTATGATAGTTTGTTGCATAATTCTGAATTTTATCATCCAGAAATTTCTAAGGAAATGGATTCTGATAAAAGTGAAATTTTAAGAATTATTAAACAAATAAAACCTTACTTATATAATAAATTGGTCATTGATGATGATATATCATTATATCCTGAAGGGCAATATATTCATGACATAGCAATAATATTTGATGAAGATAATGTTAAATTTAATGAGAATGTATTAAGTGTTTACTTCGAGAAGGAAAACGATAAATGGTATATATCGATGATTCTTATTGGCAATTGGAGATTGGAAAAATATGGATTTAATAAGAAATAATGAAAAACTTATTCACATAATTGTAAAAATAACCCTTCCCTCAGCAAGCAAAAGCTTGGGGGATAAATTAGAGGAGAAAGTGTTACTTTTTGGTTTAGATATTTTAGAATATCAATTAAAGAATAGTTATTTCGTTATTGTTATTTTATAATTAAAGGAGTTTACAATGGAATATACACTAAAATATTGGATAGATGATGGTTGGTTCGTTGGTAAATTATTAGATGTGCCTGGTGTTTTTAGCCAAGGCGAAACTTTGGAGGAACTAATAATCAATATCAGAGAAGTATATAAATTAATGTCCGAAGAGGATGTAGAATTAATAAATCATTCTCAAGGTGCAAAATTATTAGAATTGGTGATATGAAACGTAGAGATTTACTCAAGATATTGAATGACAATTCATGTACTTTAAAAAGACATGGCTCAAATCATGATATTTACATAAATCTTAACAATAATCAAATTGCACCAATTCCTCGACATAATGAGATAAAAGAAAGTATTTGCGAAATGCTTTTCAAGCAATTAGGTTTATAATTAAAGTAAAAAATGAAAATATTTGTGCTGGAACGTTTTATGAATTATAAACAATTTCCCCAGCAAGCAAATGCTGGGGGAAATGGAATGGGAGAAGGAAAATGTGATGTTTATGTGAGAGAATATTATGTGGAAGATTCTGTTGCAAGAAAAACATATCCCTTGCTTGATTATTAGCTAAAAATATTTTGAGATAGAGATGGAGAATAAGCAAGATACGACAATTATTCATGTTTGTAAAGGTTTAGATTTTAAAAGAATAGCAAAATTGTTTGAAAAATTCCTAACTTATAAGTAATTAATTGTTCTAATCGAATTCAATAATACTGAATTTGATTCATTACTCACAATTCTGAATGAATTTACTGCCATTAGAAGCTTGCTTTTTACACTGCCAAATAATATCCATAAATACAATAAATTTCAATGTTGATACTTTGAATATTACTTTATCAACAGACTGTTAAGAAATTAAATCTTTTATTTTTGAACTCTACACAATTTTAGATTAAAAGTAAATAATACAAATCTAAATTCTTTACAATTTTTTTGCTACAAAACGTTTCTGTTTAATTGAATGAATGATTAATTATTGCAAATTTGAAATATTAATTTATTGCAAATTTTGTAATAAGAAATTATTGTTTTAATTTGGTAGTTTAAAATTTAGTAAAGTAGATAATTAAAATTGTATGGCTAAGCAAAAGAAATCGAGTTTGATTGATAAGAGATATATCTCAGTTAGAGGTGCAAGACAACATAATTTGAAGAATGTAAATGTTGATATACCCAGAAATAAATTGACCGTAATTACAGGCGTGAGTGGTTCAGGCAAATCATCTCTTGCATTTGATACTATTTATGCTGAAGGACAAAGAAGGTTTGTTGAATCGTTGTCTTCTTATGTAAGACAGTTCCTTGAAAGAATGGAAAAACCAAATGTTGAATCCATTGAAGGATTACCACCTGCAGTTGCAATTGGACAAAATACTTTACAAAAAAATCCTCGTTCAACCGTTGGTACTAATACTGAAATTTATGATTATCTACGGGTTTTATATGCAAGAATTGGTACAGCAATTTGTCAGTATTGCGGTAGAGAAGTACGTTCGGATAATCCAGCATCTGTAATAAAGCAAATAGCAAGATTTGAAGAATCAGATAAATTGTTGGTTTTATTTCCATTTGTTCGACAAAAAGAAAGTATGCAAGATGATATAGATTATTATTCTGGGCAGGGATATTTTAGATTATATTTTGCTGATAGCGATACAATTTTGAACTTAGAAGAAGAAAAAATAAATAAAAAAAGCACTTTGAAAAATGTATATGTCGTTGCGGATAGAATTAAAATGAGTTCCGATAATGAGACTATTTCCAGAATTACCGAATCAATTGAAGCAGCATTCAAACTTGGCGATGGTAGAATGGCTATTAAAAACTTAGACAAGTCGGAATTTATTAAATTTAGCAAAAATTTTGAATGTGCTGATTGTAATAACCAATTTGAAGAGCTTAATCCAAGAATATTTTCATTTAATAACCCACAAGGTGCCTGTCCAAAATGTCAGGGATTTGGTAGAACACTTGACATTGATGAAGAATTGGTATTCCCTAATAAAAGTAAGTCTATATTAGAGGGTGCTATTGTTCCTTTTAATACAGAAGTAATGTCGAAGTTTAAAAGATTATTAATCAAAATTGCTCCAGAACATAAACTAAGAGTAAATGTACCTATTTCAGAGCTTTCAGATTCCGAAATAGAACTTATTTGGGAAGGAGCTGATGATTACATTGGTTTGAATGGTTTCTTTAAAATGTTAGAAGAAAATTCCTACAAAATACAATATCGTGTTCTGTTGAATCACTACAAAACTGTAGTTAATTGTAGATTTTGCAAAGGTTCAAGATTACGTACATCTGCAAGACAAGTTTTTATTCAAGGTAAGAATATTCCTGAATTAATATCAATGCCTTTAAATCATTTGCTTGAATTTATGAAAAATATTCAATTAACTGAATATCAGTTTGAAATTGCATCACCTCTATTAAAAGAAATTGTATGGAGATTAAAATTACTTGTTGAAATTGGTCTTGAATATCTCACATTATCACGACTCTCACATACTTTGTCAGGTGGTGAATCGCAAAGAATAAATCTTTCAACAGCACTTGGTTCTTCATTGGTAGGAACTCTTTATGTTCTTGATGAACCAAGTATAGGAATGCACCCACGCGATACTGAGAAATTAATCAAAATTTTATACAAATTAAGAAATCTCGGTAATACTGTTATTGTAGTAGAGCATGACCCTGATTTAATAAAAGTTGCTGATTATATAATAGATATGGGACCAAAAGCAGGAGAAGGAGGTGGAGAATTAATATTTGCAGGTGATTATAAAAATTTGCTCAAATGTGAAAATTCTTTAACAGCACAGTATTTTTCAGGTAGAAAGCAAATTGAATTAACAAGAAACAAAAACTATAAGTTAACCGATTATATTAGATTGCAAAAAGTTACTGAAAATAACCTTGCTATTGAAGATTTAAAGATACCTTTAGACTCGATGGTAGTTATCACAGGAGTATCAGGTTCAGGCAAAAGTACACTAATTAATGATGTATTATATCCAGCATTGAAAAAGTTTTACGGTACTTTTTCAGGTTACATAGGAAAATATGAATCAATAACATCCTCAAAACAATTACAAAAAATTGAAATGGTTGACCAATCGCCTATTGGGAGGTCATCACGTTCAACACCTGCTACTTATACGAAAGTATTTGATTACATTAGGGAATTGTTCGAGAAGCAACCAGCCGCAAAAAATCTTGGATGGCGTTCTGGATATTTCTCTTTTAATGTTCCCGGTGGTAGATGTGAAACCTGTGAAGGTGAAGGATATGTAACTGTAAATATGCAATTTTTGCCAGATGTTTCATTAATTTGCGAAACTTGCAAAGGTACAAGATACAAAAAAGAGATAAATAATGTATTAATCAAAAGCAAATCAATTGTTGATGTTCTAAATATGACTGTTGATGAAGCAGTGGATTTCTTCCAGAGTTATCGCAAAATTTACTCGAAACTAAAAGTCTTGCAAGATGTTGGACTTGGATATGTCAAACTTGGACAGCCGAGTTCAATGTTATCAGGTGGAGAATCGCAAAGAGTAAAGATGGCTATGTACCTTGATTCTTCTGAATCTGAAAATGGTCTTTATATTTTTGATGAACCTACAACAGGTTTACATATTGATGATATTTCTAAACTTGTAACTTGTTTTAGAAATCTATTAAAAATGGGAAATTCTTTAATTATAATTGAGCATAATCTACATATAATTTCAAATGCTGATTGGATAATTGACCTTGGACCGGAAGCAGGTGAAAAGGGTGGTACAATTGTTGCAACAGGAAATGTTGCAGGTATTTGCAACAATGAAAATTCATTCACTGGACAAGCACTTAAACAGTTTTTTATTGACAAAAATATTGAAATTGATGAAGAGCCGATTACTAATATTGATTCTATTATTAAACACATTCCATTGATATTAAGAGATAGAAAGGATGTTGAAATTGAATTAGCTAAACGAGGAGCAATTGTAAAGCCAATTGAAAAAACAATTGAAAAAGAAGTAGTTGATAATCAAATTTCATTGATGGATATTTATACTGACTTTGATTAAAAAATATGAGGGGTTCTGAAGCGAGTTTAGAATGACGGGACATAAAAATGTGTCATTCCGCACTTGATGCGGAATCCAAAATATTTGTTTTATGTATCAGCAACGTAGTTGCGGCATATTAGTAGAAAAGATTTGTTTCTTTAGATAAAAGCTCCGTAGGAGCGGCATAAAGATACCGCTGCTATGTTGCTAAAGAAGATAGATTCTGAAACGAGTTCAGAATGACAAAGAAAAAAATTGATCCTGAAACAAGTTCAGAATGACGGGACATAAAAATATGTCATTCCGCACTTGATGCGGAATCCAAAATATTTGTTTTATGTATTAGCAACGTAGTTGCGGCATATTAGTAGAGAAGATTTGTTTCTTTAGATAAAAGCTCCGTAGGAGCGGCATAAATATATCGCTGCTATGTTGCTAATGAATATGGATTCTGAAATAAGTTCAGAATGACATAATTGGAAACCCCACCAAAATCCTCCCCTAAGGGAGGACTTTACAAAAATTCCTTCCCCTTGGGGAAGGTTAGGATGGGGTTCTGAAACGAGTTCAGAATGACAATTAGCAAAAAATGAAATTAATGATTATTAGAAAATTCATATATGCACTAATTTATTTAACTTTCTTTGGATTGATAAATAATTCATTATATTCCCAAGACAGTGAAAAATATAGCATTACAGAAAACAAGGAGAAATATATAAATTATGGGTTTGATAAATTTATTGATATTTATAATTTTCGATTGAATGTAAATTATATCGATGAAAATGAATATGGCAATTTTCAATTATTCCAGAATTACAAAGGAAATGCTCTAACTGGTACAACTAAAATGTTTCAAGATGAGCAGGAATTTGGATTTCGATATGGCTATCCAATTACTGATTTTATGAATTTGCAATTTCAACAAGGTTGGATATTTTTATCTAACACAAGAAATAAAGAGCAAAATCAATTTGCAAGATTAAATGGTTTAGCAGGATTAAAATTCAGATATGAAGATTCATTTATTGAATTACTTGCTGGTAAAGAGGACAACAGACAAATCGGAATCAATTCTAATGGCAATATTTTCAGATTAAATGGTAGGGCAGAAAATATTGATTTAGAAGGATATAAGTTCAAAGCCGTTCTTAATTCGCAATATATTAATTTAGATAATGATAGAAATCAAACAGAAATATTCAATTATGGAGAAATCAAAAATCAGTTTTCAGATATGGACTATTTTGATTTTAATTACAGCTACATACATCAAGATAAACATAATCTATTATTGAAAAATAACATTCCAAATCCAAATTTATCCGATATTAATAATTATTCGATTGAAAATAGGTTTCGACAAAAAATTGATGATAATATTAATTTTGATATTAATCCTACTGAAGCACTATTAACTACAATTAGAATAAATTATTCAAATGAAAATGTAAAATTACAATATCGAGAATTTATTTCAACTGATGCTAAAACTGGAGTAATACGTGAAAGAAATCTGAACCAACTTGGAATTACTACAGAAGGACGTCTCCAATTAAAAAGATTCAATCAATTATTTGGACTTAGTTTCAATCTTGCAAATGAAGATAATTTAATTTCTCAAAAATTCAGTATAGCAGAATACGATTTATTCAAAATTAGAAATCTTTATACCGTTCAAAATAATAATATTAATGAAAATAAATTGTATATGACTACAAATTGGAACATCAGCAATTATGATACTTTGAATTTAAATTTTTCAATTTCATTAAGACAATTCAATACGCCAAGCGAAGATGACAATACAGATATGGACGAATTTAGGTTGTATGGCATCATTAATTATGGTAAACAGTTAAATTCAGAACTTTCGGCTGGTGTTAATTTTGAATTGCAAATGAACCATCAAGTATATCTTAAATCACAACGTAGTGCGGGTAATAATTGGTTAAGAATAATAAAATTATCACCTTATACAAATATTCAAACAAAATCTTTTTCAATTCGTCCTAAATTTGAGGTGTTAGCTAATTATACAATTTATGATTTTGAAGAGATAGCACCAGGTGTTAAAAGTTTTAGCTTTAGGCAGATTGGATATAAAGATTCTTTGAGTATAAAAGTTCATAAAAATCATTATATTACGTCTGAATTGTTTTTTCGTTATTTTGAAATAGGTATATTGTATTGGAAATCATTTGCAGAATCACCACAGAAAAGTAATACCGAAATATTTTCGAAATTGCTTTGGAATTACAATTATAGTGAGGATTTGCAGATTTTTATCGGAGCAAGATTTAATAACTTAAGTCAAATGAGTTTAGTTAAAAATGCACCACCAAGTAGCAGTTACCGTCAATTATCTTATGGACCAGAGATGATTCTAAATTATCTTTTTTGGAATTATTCTCAAATATCTTTAAGAGGTTGGTATGAATTTCAATTTATTAATCAAAATCAGAGGGTTGAATTCCCGAATATTTTTTTGACAACCAACATTAAATTGTGAGTTATGATGTATGGAGAAAATTATATTTGAATCACATAAGATTCTTAAAAGTGAGAAAAAATCATTGGCAGTGGTAGAGCCAATCTTATTTGAAATGAAAGAGCAATTAAATATTCAAGATGAAAAATTTTATAATATAATGATTGCTGTTACCGAAGCTGTTAATAATGCAATTAATCATGGTAATAAATTAAATCCTGAAAAAATTGTTAGTTTTGATGTTATTGCAGATTCAACAGTTATAAATATAGTCGTAAAAGACCAGGGCGAAGGGTTCAATCCCAAAGAAATTGCTGATTGTTTAGAGCCAGAGAATTTGCTTAAATCAAGTGGCAGAGGTGTGTTTATCATCAATGAATTGATGGATTTTGCAACTTTCGAATCGAATTCTAATGGCACAACTGTTTCTATGAGCTACAATTGGGTTTAAGAAAATTCAGGAAATAGAATTATTTGTATTATTTCCAAATTATATGAATTAAATCTACATTTCCCCCTTTATTAAAGGGGGATTAGAAATCAATAAAAATTAGAACTTTATTTATGGCTAAAATCCCATTTTAAGTAATTGGGAATACCCCTCCGATTAATAATTTTCAATTTACTTGGTTATTTGAATGAAAAAACAAGTAAAGTTGGACAATTTGAAAATAATAATAAAAAGAGAAATTCTTTAAAAATCCCGATAGGGATTATATATTTGTAGTAATGAAAATGCTCGTAAGTCCTGCAATCCCAGCGGGATTGAATAATTGTAAACCCCACCTAAATCCTCCCCAAGTGGAGGACTTTACATATTATTCCTCCCCTTGGGGAGGTTAGGTGGGGTTTCTTCTTACAAACATTTATTCCCGATGGGAATTTCAAGGAATTTCTTACAAAATAACGAAAATACAAATTTATGGTTAGTTGGCTCTTATCTAACTTGTCAATTACCCTTCCGAAGGTTCGTAACCTTCGGAATGGTTTGAACATAGTTAGCTGTTTTTTGCACGTGGTTCTTTCATTTGGCGACTGAGTAGTTACAAAAAATGTATTTTAATTGTCCAAAATATTACCTCTGAATTAAAATTTTACTTCAATTGAGATTGATGGTAGTATTGGTATCAATCTAACATCTTCTACAATTGTTTCTGGTTCTCTTGTATTATAAAAACGAACTAATATATCTCTTCGACTGTAAACATTATAAATATCCAAAATAGCTTTTGCATCTAATCCCCACATCTTGAAATTATAAATTGCTGATAAGTTCAATTGATGAGATGGTGGCAAACGAAGTCCATATCTTTGTGAAGGAAATATTTTTCCCCTGCCATAATTTTGGTCAGGTAAATATACTTGAAATCTTGAAGTAGCACCTGTATAAGATTGACCTGACTGAAATAAAAATGTTGCACCAAATTCCCAATCTGCATTGTGTTTGTACATTCCCACAACTTTAAAGTCGTGAGTTCTGTCGTATTTAGGTCGAAATTCTACACCATTATTTATACTGTCAAATTTTGCATTGATAAAACCTATTGCATATCCTAACCAACCAGTAAATTTACCAAATTTTTTCTGCAAGAATACTTCTGCTCCATAAGAATATGCATTTCCAATAAAAAACACATCTGAAACAGTTGGAGTTTGAGCTCTTAAAGTTGCAGTGTTTAATTCACTTAGATTTTCAAATGTTTTATAATAGAAATCGAAATTCAAGTCAAATTCATCAACAAGTTTAGTCTCTAAGCTAACTATGAAATGTTCGGAATGACTTTGTGGTACAGTTGAATCTGTGGGCAGCCATGTGTCGAAAAAGGAAAAATCTGGTTGAGTAGCGAGGCGTAAATTTTGATGAAATATTCCATAAGCGGCTTTTAAAGCAATTCTATCAGTAAAATAATATCTTGCTGAAATTCTTGGGTCTAACAGCAATAAATTACTTAATTTCCAATGATTTACTCTCAATCCTCCTTGCACTGAGAATTCATCAGTCAAAGACCACTTGAATTGTCCATAAATAGCATTATGTACATCTTCAACATCTAAATTTGTTTGTCCACCTTCTGAACCTTGTTGAGTAGTATCGGTATCTCCTGTAAAATTTTGCAAATATTTAAAATCATACATTGAACCTTCATATCCAAATTTTAATGTTAAATCATCAGATGCAAACCATTCAAAATTAGCTTTTGCTGTATAGTCTGTAATGGCATTATCAATTAAAAACTGATATCCAGACTGGTCACCATAAATATTATTAAAATATTGACTATAGCTAAAATTGAAAGTACTAAAAAAATGCTCGTTATAAATATGTGTCCATTTTAATGAAGAAAGTTTATTTCCAAGACCTAATATTATATCTAAACCAAAGCTTGAAAACATAAGATTATCGTTGCTAAAAAAAGCACTTGCTGAAATTTTATCATTGTCGCCAATATCTTGAGTTACTTTAAGATTAATATCATAAAAATTAAAATCTGGAAATGGAGTTTCTGGGTCTTCAGGGAAAATTCCAAGTATTAAATCTAAGTAAGTTCGTCTTCCGCTAACAAAAAATGAACCATTTCCAAGAGGTCCTTCTAAACTTAATCGTGATGATATTGCTCCAAGTGATGCTATTCCACCAAATTCTTCTCTGTTACCGTCTTTTTGTGTTAAATTAAGAACAGCGGACATTCTTCCACCATATTCGGCATCAAATCCACCTTTTACAAGCTCAACATCTTTAATAGCATCAGTATTGAATGAGGATATAAATCCAAATAAATGTGTTGGATTGTAAACAGTTGAGCCATCAAGCAAAACTAAATTTTGGTCAGGTGAACCACCACGAATATACAATCCGCTTGATACTTGCGATGAGGTTAAAACTCCTGGCAAATATTGCAAAGTACGAAACACATCAGATTCACCACCAATTCTAATTTCTTTTATTTGCTCTACCGGAATATTTACTTTGCTTATAGAAATTTGTCGCTTTTCAACTTCTCTTTCTGCTGATACAGAAATTCCTTCAGTAACTACCCCGCCGGATTTTATCAAAAAATCTTTGCGAATAGCAGCTCCCTTTACAAATTTCATTTTTAATTGTAATTTTTCATATCCTATATACGATACACTGATTGTAAATTCCCCATCTGGAATGTTAGAAATTGTATAATACCCATTTTTATTGGTTTTCGCACCAAATTTTGTTCCTTCTACAATAACTGATGCACCTATCAAGGTTTCCTTTGATTTAGCATCTTTAACATATCCATTCAAACCTGAATAATCGCTATCCAACATTAATTCCGTTGAATAACTTACTGAAACAAATAAAAGCAAGGGAAATAATCTAAAAAAAACTGGTATTTTCATATATAAAAATAATAATTAATTTCTAAACAAATTTGAATAATATTAACGTAATTCTAAATATTAAATTTGATTAAACTAAACAAAATGAATGCTGCTCAAATTTAAATATGCGATTCTGAATTTGGTTCAGAATCTATGCACGAATTATGTCATTTTTGAAATAAGATGTCCAACACTTTGAAAGTGTTGGACATCTGCATATTGGATTCCGCATAAAGTGCGGAATGACAATCATGAAAATTGTCTAAAATATTCTCATTTTATTAATTTACTACTCTGTTACTAAAAATTTTGAAGAATATTTTTTGTTGCCATCAGTCAAATTAATTAAGTAAGTACCTTGTGGTAATACTATCGGAATTCTGAGTTCAGTTCCATTTGGTTCAACCTTAAGTTGATGAATTAATTTTCCGTTGATATCAAATATTTCAAGATTAACCGAATTATTAATCAATTCAATTCCAGATATTAATAGCATACCTTTTTGATATTCTGATTTTAGTTCAGTATTTAATGGGTTTTCTTTTACGATAGATAATATTTTATCTATATCCCAAGAAATTATAAAGCCTCCTAAATGAAAATTACCTGTACGGGTTATGAACCTATTTTTGATATAATCAGTTTCAATTTGACTAACCCAATTTGGAAACTCATAAATAATTTTTCTTAAGTCATCAGTTAATCTGCAAATAGTAATTTGTTTGTTAATTATCACATAATTATTGTTACTCAACCATGTAAAATCTGTCATATATTCACCAAAAGTTTTTTTGGAATAGTATTTAATTAGATTTAAACTTTCAGAGTCAAAAATATAAATAATTGTATTTGCTCTATCTGTAAATGCAACAAATCTACTATCCTGTGAAAACTGTATTTTTTCTATTGGATTTTCCCCATCAATCCTCTCCAATTCTTTAATCAACTTCAATGTTTTAGCATCCCAGAGTTTAAGAGAAGTATAAAAATTTCCATATAATTTCCCAGTTCCACCTGTAGCAAAGAAACGTCCGTCTGGGGAGAAAGAAATCTTATGAATCAATTCTTCAGTCTTTATGTAAGAACGTTCTTGTGTAGTTAAATCAAGAATTACTATTGAAGAATCGTGACCAGTAGTACCAGGAGGGTTTGTTCTTGCTCTATAAGCAATTTTGTTTGAATTTGGATTAAATGTAACAAGGTTCCCTTTCCCCAAAACTTTGAAACTTAAATCTGATAAATCTATGATTGTAACTACATCATAAGATGTAGCGAGATATTTTCCATCAATGGAAATATCTAAAGATTCAATATCATCATCTTTTGAAAACTTCGGTAATTTTCTAATCAGTTTTCCATTTGTTCCATCAATTTCAACAATATTGCTTCCATGATATGCAAAGATATTACCACTCGGATTAACAGCAAATCCATCAATCCTACCAATTGAAGAATCCGCCACCCAAAGTATGCGCGGGTCTGGTTCTTCAGCCCATCCCACAAAATAATTAGACAAAAGCAGCACCAAAGCTGCAAGCGATAAGAGCCATGCTCTTGTTTTTTGTTTGCGGAACATAACTTAATTTCCAAATACTTTTTCCAAATTTGCAATTCCCCACATATATAATGACACATGAAAGTACATTTCGTTTCACAGGAATGAAAAATAAATTGCAAAATTACAATTTCCACTTTGTCATTCTGAACTCGTTTCAGAATCTATGTCATCATTTAAATTGCAATGATTTTTATTATCAAAAATAAAGCAGATGCAATCTCCATTCTCCAAGAGTATTATATTCAATTGCAGGGAAAGGAAATTTAAAGAAATTCAAAGCATAGAGAATTGTTCTTAATAATCTTGAATTTGTTTCAATTTTTGTTAAATCTATATCCAAAGAAAAAAGAAATTGTCGGTATCTTGCTGTGTATGGAATATCTTTGCCATTATAATTTGTAATATTTTCAAATTCTCCATACATACCATTGGCACTATAACCTAATGCAATACTTAACCAATTTGGTAGAGTATTATTTGGAATAATTTTATTAATTGGCATAGTCAGCCAATATGTATGTCCGTTGTAATCTTTCAATATCCTTTCTGTTTTAGATTCACCCAGAAAGCCATTAGCATTATCTGCATATATTGAGTTCCAATAACTAAATTTGTATTTTACAATCTGCTCTTTAAATAGCAATTCTTGACCTATTACAAGTCCTGAACCAATAGAATTTGCTAACATATCTCCCCAAGAAAAACCATATCCTTCATGAATTCCATCCATTATTTCAATTGGAGTTTGCAAAAGTAAGCCCAGCCCTCCGCCAAAAATCAGTGATTCAGTTCTTGAAAACCCTGCATGAGACAGCCATTCATACCCTATGCAACTGTAAACATAAGCTCCGAAAGTATGCCCAAATTTATCAACTTGCAAAAAGCCCTTTGTATCATCATAAAAATGAAATGGCACAAGTTTCCTATCTTTATACCAAGTTTGGCTCAAAATATACATTGAGCCAGCATAATAAACACCGGTTAAAGCAACAGCTTTGTAAATATTATTAGAATTAATTTCATTTGGTTCATCAATATCAATACTGTCAGTTGTATTTGCATTAATGCACCACGAAAAGGATAATAAAATTGCTATTTTCAAATAAAAAATCTTCATAAATTTATTTTCAATATTAATAATTTAAATTCTTACCAATAAAAATGCAATACTCATCATATAATTTATGTCATTCTGGACTTGTTTCAGAATCTATGCCTTCAGCTGCGTAGCTGCGATATCTATGTCGCTCCTACGGAGCTAAAACTAAAAAAAACAAATCTTCCCTACTAATATATCGCAACTACGTTGCTTTCTTTTAGCTTTATAATATTTTCTACTAATATGTCGCAACAACGTTGCTAATTCAAATAACTATAATTTTAGATTCTGAAACAAGTTCAGAATGACATAATTTCTTATCTGTATCATGCAATATCAAAATATGTTTTCTTTGAAGAATACTTCAATACGTTATTTTTAAAAATTAAATTTTCTTCTTTTCTTAAATGTGGGTCAGTTTCAAGAATTTCATAAGCTGTTTCTTTTGCTAAAGTTATAATTTCAGGGTCATTAACTAAATCAATAAATTTAAATTCCGGCAATCCTGACTGTTTTGTTCCCATAATATCACCGGGTCCACGTAATTTCATATCCACTTCAGCAATTTTAAATCCGTCTGTAGTTTCGGTCATAGTCTTTAATCTTGTAAAAACTGCTTTAGTATCTTCGATTTTACTTTTTGATGATAATGGATATCTGAAATCATCTTTTGTAAGTAATAAACAATAAGATTGGTCTGCACCCCTGCCTACTCGTCCTCTTAACTGATGTAATTGAGATAAGCCGAACCGTTCCGAATTTTCAATTATCATTACATTTGCATTTGGAATATCAATTCCCACTTCAATTACAGTGGTCGCTACCAATATATCATATTCTCTATTTAAAAATGCTTTCATTGTGTCTTCTTTTTCATACCAAAACATTTGCCCGTGAAGTAATCCGCATTTAAATTCCTTGAAAACTTCTTCTTTCAAAAACTCATAATGTTCTGTTGCCGCTTTCAATGCAAGTTTTTCAGATTTTTCAACTAAGGGGTAAACAATATAAATTTGGAAACCTAATTTAACTTGCTGCCTTACAAAGTCATAAACTTCACCTAAATTTGATTCAAATCTGATTTTTGTAATAATTGGTTTTCGATTTTTTGGCATAGACCTGATTACAGAAACATCTAAATCACCATAAGCCGTCATAGTTAGAGTTCGTGGAATAGGTGTTGCAGACATAACAAGTGTATGCGGTATATAACTTTTCTGGTCAAATGATTGCTTGGCAAGATTTATTAAATCAGCTCTTTGTTGAACTCCAAAGCGATGTTGTTCATCAATAATAACATAAGCTAAATTTTTATATTTTACCTCACTTTGGAAAAGAGCGTGTGTACCGACAATCATATTAGCTGTTCCATCTGCAATTTTTTCAAGTATTATTCTGCGTGCTTTTACTTTCTGCCCGCCAACAAGTTGAACGATTTCAATTCCAAATTCACTTAGATAATTTTTCAAATTAACAAAATGTTGTTCTGCAAGAATTTCAGTCGGCGCCATAAATGCTACTTGATAACCAGCATCAATCACCATTAGCATAGTCAAAACAGCTACAATAGTTTTTCCTGAGCCAACATCACCTTGCAATAATCTGTTCATTGGCTTACCACTTTCCATATCTTCAGCAATTTCTCTAATTACTTTTTTTTGGTCTGTAGTGAGTTTAAATGGTAGTTTATCATACAGCAATCGAGCGGTTTTACTTTTTGAATTAATCACAAAACCTGAATCAGTTGATTTTATTGCTTTTTTAGTAATTTCAACATTCAACAAGAAGTATAATATTTCTTCAAATTTAACTCTGAATCTTGATTTTTCTAATTTTTCCTTTGAATCGGGAAAATGGATATTTCTAATTGTTTCAGCAAGTGTAGGGAAAGAGAATTTTTTTAGAATTAAATCAGGTAAAGTTTCTGTGATTTTAGAAATTTCCTTATCCAGAATATTAGATATAATTTGTCGTATGTTCTTGATAGTTAAGCCATTTGAAGACATATTATCAGTAATTCTATATTTTGGTAAAATTGCTCCTTTGTGATATAATTTCTCATCTTCACTATCAATAATATCAATATCAGGGTGACTGAAACTAAGAACACCATATTTATCAATTTCCGGTTTTCCAGATACAGCAATTAATTGCCCTGATTGATAAATCTTCTCAAAATATTGAGTTCTATTCCAAAAAATAATATTTGCAGTACCGGTGTTATCGCGAATATTAACCTTCAACATAGTTCGATTCTTACCGATAACTGTTAAATTTTTTGCATAAATCCTACCAACAACAGTATATTCATTATAAACAACAACATCACCCTGAAAAATATCATTTGCTTGAGACTTTGATAATTGAGTTGTTAGTTGAGCCAAAGAAGACATTGCATTTCTGTCAATATAAGAACGCGGAAAATACAAAAGCAAATCCTTTGGAGTTAAAATCCCCTCTTTTACAAGTGCTTCTGCCCTCTTGGGACCCATTCCCTTTATATATTGAAGTTCATCCAATCTTTTATCTTTCAAAAAATATTCGAAATTTATGCTGAAAAATTAGCCAGATAATCTTTAAGAATACCATATCTCAATCCGTGAGCAGATACAATTACTTTCTGAATTTTCATATTTTCAAGAATCAATTTCAAAATTAAAGCACCAGCAGTTATCAAATCAGCTCTCTTTGGACTGACTTTGAATTTGTCGATTAATTGTTCAGAATTTAGTGCTTTAAATTGCAAATAAATATCGTCAATCAATGTTTTAGTCAATATTTTGTTGTGAATTGACGCAACATCATTATCATCTAATCCAAACGATGCAGTTGCAATAGTAGTTGCAGTACCTGCTACGGCATATACTTTGCAATTCACCGGTTGTAAATTTGAATTAATTAGAATGTCATTTATATAATCACTTGCATATAAAATTGCTTCTTCATTAGGTGGCTGTGAATCAAAAAACTTTTCAGTAATTCTAACAGCACCTATATTTAATGATATGCGATTTTTAATTATTCCATTTTCACCAGCAATAATTTCAGTACTACCACCACCTATGTCAATCACCACAGATTCGGAATTATCTGTAACTGTACCCAAATAACTAAGTAACGCTTCTTTTTCGCCTGAAATTATATCAATTGGAAAACCTAAGATTTTTTGAAACCTATTGATAATATCAATGTTATTTTTTGCATCTCTTAAAGCTGAAGTTCCGACAGTTTTGATTATTTCAACTTTATATTCAGAGCAAATTTTTCGATATTTTACAAGAATATTTTCAGCACGATTAAAAGCATTCTCGTTTATAATTCCTGATTTATCAACACCTTCGCCTAACCTTGCAATTGCAAATTCTTCTCTGATAATATTAAAATTATTGACTTTGTCAATTTCAGCAATTAACATCAATATCGTATTTGTACCAATATCAATTGTCGCCACTCTCATCATTCAGCCCTGAAATGAAATGCAATCCATTCATCTTCTGTAATCGTTTTGATAAGTTTGAAGCCAGCTTTTAATCCTGCATCAATAACTTCATCTTTATCATATATCATTATGCCAGATAATACTAAATCACCTTTTTTATTCTTCAAAGCATCATAAAATTTTTGCATTGAACGTGAAACCAAATTGATAAATAGATTTGCAGCTACGCCATTTGCATCAGGTAAAATAATTGAATCAATATCAGATTCTGAAAGTTCAATTTGTGATTCAACAGCATTCAATTTAAAATTCTCTTCAGCATTTTCGACTGACCAAATATTATTATCAAAAGCAAAACAGTTTTCTGCACCTAATTTGATTGCAAGTATTGCAAGAACTCCTGTACCAGTACCAACATCTATCCAATTAGAATCTTGTTTGACAATATCATACATCAATTTGCAACATAGTCTTGTAGTGCAATGATGCCCTGTACCAAAAGACATTTTGGGATTAATTAAAATTTTAATTTCACTATTTAAATCATCTGCTTTCCAAGTTGGAGTGATTATTATTTTATCATCAATAAAAATCGGTTCAATATGCTTCTCCCATTCTTCATTCCAATTTTTCTCAGAAATTGATTCAACATTAATAATTGCAACATTTGAATCAATAACCATAAGTTGATTCATTAGTTTATTCTCAATTTCTTTATTCCATTCATCTTCATCAAAAGAAATAACAATTTCATCTAACTTTTCTTCAATACCGCAAAAATTGATATCCAATAATTGCGAATAAGCAAGTTCAAAAAATTCTTCCTTTAATTTGACATTTACATTCACATACTTTTTATTCTTCATTATCAATCCAATAAATCAGTTACTTATACTTCTTAATAGCTAAGTAAAATTGTTCTTTAAAATATTACTTAATAAACATTACAAATATAAAAAAAAATGATAAACGAAGAGTTAATTGAAAGAATTAAAAGTATTAAATTACTTGTTATGGATGTAGATGGTACGCTGACAGATTCTGCTATGTACTATTCTGCCAGTGGTGAAGAAATGAAAAGATTTCACACCAGAGATGGAATGGCAATTAATTTATTAAAAAGAGGAGAAATAGAGACAGCTATATTAACGAGTGAAAATTCAAAAATTGTTATGTCGAGAGCAATGAAGCTAAATATTGAGCATATTATTATGGGATGCAGAAATAAAAGTACTTCTTTGCGTGAGCTTGCTGAGCAATTGAATTTGTCTTTAAAAGAAATTGCATTTATTGGTGATGATATTAACGACTATTACGTAATGAAAATCGCAGGAGTTTCGGCTTGTCCTGCTGATGCTACAGAATTGATACTTGAAACAGCAGATTATATTTGCAAAAATAACGGCGGATATGGAGCTGTTCGAGAATTTGCCGAATTGATTTTAAAAATACAAAACAAACCGGTTAATTTAACTGAAAACTGGTAGAATATAAATAGGAGATTTTTATATGAGTAATTCAAATGAATATAGCAAGGGATTTATTATAGGCGCCCTTGTAGGTGGAGTTGCGGGAGCAATTACTGCGTTATTATTAGCACCAAAATCAGGTGCAGAGTTAAGAAGAGATATTTCAGAAACATCAAATGATGTTTATATGAAAGCTTCAGATTATTTTAAACAAGTAGAAAATCAAATGGGTGATTATATCAATATCAGCAAAGAAAAAGCAAATGATATTGTTGGGAATGCACGTTCTAAAGCTGAAAGTTTGCTTTATGAAGCTGAAGGCGTTCTTAAAGATGCCCGTGAAAAAGCTGTAAATGCTAAAGAAAACGTTGAATACAAATTAGAATCTTTAAAAGATGCTGCCAAAGCAGGTGCAGATGCTTTTAAAGCTGAACTAAAACATTCTGAACATAATTAATAAATTTTTTTGAGTTTGAAATGGATTTGCTACTTAAAATTGTTGCTTTAATTTCGATGTTGCTATTTATTGTTTTTATGGTGATAGCAATCTTATCGATATTAAAAGTTTCTAAACTATTAGAAATTGCATCAGCAAGCTTTGCTAATCTTAATAGAGATGTAGCTGAAATTAAATATAAAGCTATTGAATTTATTACTGCTTTGAATGATTTTAAATATAAAATTTCAAATACTTTAGATGAACTTTCTTTGCTGAATAAAAAAGCAATTGGCTCATTAGAGAATTTCAATGAGATGAGTATGCAAATTACTGATGCTGTTCATAATATCGAAACCAGAACTGATAGAATTCTTAATGTCTTTGAGCCATTCGAGAAATTGATAGGAGATATTTTTAATAAAATCAATCCTGCTGTGAGCTATACAACCTCAATTCTTTCAGCTTCTACAAAAGCAATTTCAGCATTTATGAGTTACTTAAAGAAATAATATATTAGTTATCTTGTATTGAGTGTTAGTTTAATAACGATGAAGTTTTCCACAAGAGTTAAAATTGCTTGTGGAAAACTTTTTGTATTATATTGGCACATAATTAATTACTGCGAATGAATTTAGGATTATTTAAATAATGTAGAAAATTTAATTTATTTTATTGTCAATAATTCATATATTTGTAATGCGTTATTAAAATTTGTATATTTTTTTTATTTATTATAATGGTGAATACTATGTTTAGTAAAATTCAGGAATTGTTGGGCGCCAAAGCCGATAATCTGTTAAATTTCAACACTCCAAAAATATCAAAAGATTTGCTTCATTTGCCTGGACCAAATTTTGTTGATGACATTTTTATTAATTCAGATAGAAATAACCGTACAATTGGAAATTTAAGCTGGCTTTATAATCATGGTCGTCTTGCTGGAACTGGTTATGTTTCTATATTACCAGTTGACCAAGGAATTGAACATTCAGCAGGTGCTTCATTTGCAAAAAATCCAATTTATTTTGATGCTGAAAATATTGTAAAACTTGCCATAGAAGGCGGTTGTAATGGTGTAGCTTCTACTTTTGGAGTACTTGGTATTGTAGCAAGAAAATATGCCCACAAAATTCCATTTATCGTAAAAATCAATCATAATGAATTGCTAACTTATCCAAACAAATTCGACCAAATTATGTTTGGTACAGTTCAACAAGCTTATGATATGGGTGCTGCTGCAATTGGTGCAACAATTTACTTTGGTTCTGAAAATAGCTCAAGACAAATTGTAGAAGTTTCTGAAGCATTCCAATATGCACACGAACTTGGTATGGCTACTATTTTGTGGTGCTATTTAAGAAATGATGCTTTCAAATCTGACCGAGATTATCACACTTCAACTGATTTGACTGGACAAGCTAACCACCTTGGAGCAACAATTCAAGCTGATATTATTAAGCAAAAATTGCCAGATACAAATGGCGGATATAATGCTTTGAATATGGGTAAATCAAGCTATGGTAAAATTGATAAACGTATGTACACCGAATTATGTTCTGACCATCCAATTGACTTAACTCGCTATCAAGTAGCAAATGGATATATGGGAAGAATCGGTTTAATCAATAGCGGTGGAGCATCAGGAAGCAATGATTTTGCCGAAGCTGTAGAAACTGCAGTAATTAACAAAAGAGCTGGTGGAATGGGATTAATTTCAGGTAGAAAAGCATTCCAAAGACCAATGGAAGAAGGTGCAAAATTACTTCAAACAATCCAAGATGTTTATTTATGCGAAGATGTAACAGTTGCATAATTCATCATTTTAATTAAATAGAAACTGCTTATTAAATCAACTGATTTTGAATTAATAAGCAGTTTTTTGTTAGATGTGATTTTGCAATTGTGTTTGTTTGATGGTTTACGGCTAAATAATTCATAACTACACCGTAGCATAGAAATTTTCAATTTGCTAGGTTATTTGAATGAAAAACAAGAAAAATTGGAAAAAGTCGAAAATAATATTAAAAAGAAATTCTTTGAAAATCCCGTTAGGGATTACATCTTTGTAACAAAGATAACTCACGTAAGTCCAACAATCCCATCGGGATTGAATAGTTCAAATACATATTCAACACCTTAGGTGTTGCAGGTGGCGATGGAAGATTCTTCTGTTACAAACATTAATTCCCGCTGGGAATTTCAAAGAATTTTGTACAAAATAACAATAATTCTCTTTAATTTTAAAATATATGAATAATTGCTAAATTAAAAAAAAACAAAATAATTTGTATAGACAATATTATTTTATTTTTATCATTTATAATCATTGCGTAAATTTGTAATTTAACAATAAAAGTATTTATCAAGATGTTATATCATCTGTTTATGTTTTTACAAAAAAACTTCGATCCACCGGGATTCGGAATTTTTCAATATCTTACATTTAGAGCAGCGGCAGCGGCTATTACTGCTTTAATTATCAGTTTTGCTTTAGGTCCTTGGATTATCAAAAAACTGAAATCTAAACAAATTGGCGAACAAGCCAAAGTTGAACTCAATGCTGTTGGTAATCATTCTTTGAAAGCTGGTACTCCAACTATGGGTGGTTTAATCGTACTTTCAGCATTGTTGTTCCCAACAATATTATGGGCAAATATGACAAATATGTTCGTTTTGCTGATTTTATTGACAACCGCGTTTCTTGGAGGTGTTGGTTTTCTTGATGATTACCTTAAAGTAATCAAAAAATTTCCCAAAGGATTAGTTGGGAGGTATAAAATTGTAGGACAAGTAGCAATTGGATTAATACTTGGAGGAACAATTTACTTTTTCCCAGATTTATTTTCAACAAATTTTGATAATTTTAAAACCGTAACAACTGTTCCATTAGAAAAAGATTTGAATTTTGATTTTGGTTTGCTGTATATCCCTGTAGTTATTTTCATATTAACCGCTACTTCTAATGCTGTTAATTTAACAGACGGTCTTGACGGATTATCAATTGGAACAGTCGGTGTTACAAGTCTTGCTTTTGCAGTAATTGCTTATGTTACTGGTAATGCAAAGTTTGCCGACTATCTGAATATAGTTTATTTGCAAGGTTCTGGCGAATTGACAATATTTTGTGCCGCATTAGTTGGAGCTTCGTTAGGATTTTTATGGTTTAATTCATATCCCGCACAAGTTTTTATGGGTGATACTGGTTCGCTTGCACTTGGTGGTGCAGTTGGTGGACTTGCAATATTACTTAAAAAAGAATTTCTATTACCTATACTTGGTGGCATATTTTTTGCTGAAACATTGAGTGTTATAATTCAAGTTTCATATTTCAAATACACAAAAAAGAAATATGGTACTGGAAAAAGACTTTTTAGAATGGCTCCTATTCATCACCATTTTGAAAAATCTGGTTTGCACGAATCAAAAATTGTAACACGGTTTTATATTGTTGCTGTAATTCTTGCAATTATTACAATGACTACATTTAAAGTAAGATAATTATGAATGATACTGATAAGAGATTTAATTTACTCGTTGCAGCCGGTGGTACTGGAGGTCATTTATTTCCTGCTATGGCTGTTGTTGAAGAATTAGAAAAAATTTTAGGCGATAGATTAAAAGTATATTTTACTGGTACATCTCACAGAATTGAAGGAACAGTAGTTCCACAAAAAGGTTATGAACTTTATCCTATGAACATTACTGGTTTAACAAAGATAATATCTATAAATACTTTGATGTTACCATTTAAAATATTAACAGCCATAAGGCAAACTCGGAAATTAATCAGAGATAAAAATATTTCTGCCGTTTTATGTACAGGTGCTTATATCAGTTATGCACCTGGAATGGCAGCATTCAAAGAGAAAATCCCACTTTTTTTGATGGAATCTAATGTTAATGCTGGCAAAGCAATAAATTCGCTCACTCCAAAAGCAAATTTAATATTTACTTCATTTGCTGAAAGTAAGGATTATTTCAAAAAAAATTATACAAATAAATTAGTTTATACAGGTAATCCTGTCAGAAATTCTATATTGAATATGGCTGATAGTAATACGGCAAAGGAATTTTTCAAACTTGACCCCAAAAAGCCAGTTGTATTAATATTTGGTGGCAGTCTTGGAGCAAATACTATTAATAATGCAATTGAATCAAATTTGCAAAATTATTCAGAATTACCATATTCATTTATTTGGCAAACAGGAAATAATTATAAAATCCCAAAAAATTTACCAAAAAATATTAAAGCAATGAAATTTATAGATGATATGGCAAGTGCTTACTCGGCAGCAGATTTGGTTGTTTCGCGGTCAGGAGCTACAACTGTGGCTGAGTTATGTGTTTGCGGAAAGCCATCAATTTTAATTCCATTGCCATCAGCTTCAAACAATGAACAAAAACACAATGGTATGATAATGCAAAACAATAAATGTGCTATCATGCTCGACAATGAAATTTTAAAAGAAAAGCTATTTGTAACTATTATTGAATTGATGAGTGATGAACATAAACTTGCTGAAATGGGAAATAATGCTAAAAAAATGGGAAAACCAAATGCAGGTCAAAATGTTGCTAATGAAATTATTAATTATTTGAAATAAAATTATGAAAAACCAACATATAGCAGTTTTCAAGCAAAATTTAGATTATTATTGGAAATCACTTGCTGTTTATTCCGTAATTTTTATTTTCTTTGCTATCTTTGTTGGCAGTATCGAAGACGGTACATTCAAAGTTGTTTTAAAGAATCCGGTAGTTATATTATTGGGTTTGATTACAATTGCAACTTTAATTTCACTTTTGTATCGCTGGTGGCGTGAGAGAGCAATAATTATTTCTAATACAAGTATCACTTTTAAGAGTAGGTTTTCTGTAAAGGAATATCCATTTTCTTCTATAAAAATGATAATTTTTACAAGAGAAAGAATTTTTCGTACCAAAAGAGAATTTGGCGTTATTAAATTTGTAATTGAAGGCAGAAAAAGAAATATTCGTGTTCGTCCTTCATCATTTGATGATGAGTTCAAACTTGTACAAACACTCAAAGAATTAAAAGCAAGGATTAAGAATGTATAAATTTGTACTATTAATTTTTATTTTTGCAATTACATTATTCTCAAAACCACAAACAAATTTTGAAATAATATCTGATTTTAATAATCAATTTGTCATTCAAATAAATGATTTTTTATTACAAAAGAAAGTTAGTCAAATTTCAATAAATTCAAATGAAAGCGAAATTTCAAGTTTGTTAAAAAATTCTCTGATTCAAAAGCTGTCATCTTCAAATATTTTGTTGTCTGAAAACTCAAGTTTAAAAATAAATTTATTACCCATTTACGCAGGTGTTGAATATAAGAATTATTCGGAGTCTAATGATTCTTTAAATAGAATAGTAAAATATAAAATTCAGGGGAACTATTCCGATGGCAATATTGTTGTTAACAGCCCCGAAGCTGATTATATTTTCAATGATACTATTTCACGCAATGATATCGAAACACTCGAAAATAAACAACTTGATTTTACTCGTGGTGTAATTCCAAATCCAGAAAGAACTTTTTTTGAAAGATTTGTAGAACCTGTGGCAATAATTGCAACAGCAGCATTAACTGTTTTTCTATTATTTTCTTTACGAACAAATTAGAATAAATTATGAAATTTAATATTGTACTTGAGTCGATTGAAGAGGGATATTTGTTGAGTATTCCAGTTTTAGATGATTCAGCTGTAATAGTTGAAAATGAGGAAGATGGCATTATAAAAGCAAACAAATTAATTGCTGAATATATAGATAGTTTAATTGAACTGAAACAGTTAAAGCCAGACCAAGCATTAAATGGCAAAAGTCCAAAAATAATTTCCAGAAAAGTTTTTTATACTGTTTCAATTTAGTTATTTCTAATGAAGTTTTGTTTTTCCTTTGTCATTCTGAACTCGCTTCAGAATCCATCTTCACATTCTGTCATTCTGAACTCGTTTCAGAATCCATCTTCACATTCCGTCATTCTGAACTCGTTTCAGAATCCATCTTCGCTTTGTCATTCTGAACTCAAAACAAGATGTCCAACACTTTGAAAGTGTTGGACATCTGCATAACTGTCATTCTGAACTCGTTTCAGAATCCATTTCCCTGTTATTTTCGAAACAAGATGTCCAACACTTTGAAAGTGTTGGACATCTGCATATTAGATTCCACATTAAGTGCGGAATGACATAGAAATAAACTCTGCATTCTGAACTTGTTTCAGAATCTATTCTCAATGCTTAAATGAAGAAACCCCACCTAACCTCCCCAAGGGGAGGAATAATATGTAAAGTCCTCCCCTTGGGGAGGATTTAGGAGGGGTTTAAAAATTGTCTAAAATCTTCTCATTTTTATGAATTTCCTACTCTGTTACTATAAATTTTGAAGAATACTTTTTGTTGCCATCAGTCAGATTTAGTAAGTAAGTTCCTTTAGCTAATACTATCGGAATTCTGAGTTCAGTTCCATTTGGTTCAATATTAAGTTGATGAACTAATTTTCCGTTAATATCGAATATTTCAAGATTAACCGAATTATTAATCAATTCAATTCCAGATATTAATAGCATACCTTTTTGATATTCTGATTTTAGTTCTAAATCAATCGGATTTTCAGTAACATTCGATAAAATCTTTTTCATATCAAATGCAATTAATTGTGTATTTGTTCCTAATATAATTATATCTAATTTGTTGCTGTAATAAAGTCCACGGGGGGACATATAATTTGCTACATCAAATGCAATAGCATCCTTATCAAAATTCCAAATAAATGTACTCGGTGTTAATGTACTAAAAGCTATTAAAGAATCATTAATAAAACAAAATTTGCCAATTGCTTTAATCTTGTATTTATCTTCATCATATTCTCTGTATGCAGATGCATTTTCAGTTGTAAACATTAATAACTTCCCATTATATGGTAGAAATGCAACATATTTATTGTTGTTGCTGAATTCGATTCTTTGAAAATTGTAATCTACATTCTCCAATCTCTCCAATTCTTTAATCAACTTCAAAGTATTAGCATCCCAGAGTTTAAGAGAAGTATAAGATTTGCCATATACATCTTTCCCGCTTCCACCTGTAGCAAAGAAACGACCGTCTGGGGAGAAGGAAATCTTATGTATCATTTCTTCAGTCTTTATGTAAGAACGTTCTTGTGTTTCCAAATCAAGAATTACTATTGAAGAATCGTGCCCAATAGTTCCGCCACTACTTGCTCTATATGCTACTTTTTTTGAATTTGGAACAAATGTAACCCGATTTCCATTTCCAAAAGTTTTTGAACTTAAGTCAGATAAATCAATTATTGTAACTCCATCATAAGATGTAGCGAGATATTTTCCATCATCAGAAATATCAATTGATTCAATTTGAACATCATTAGATATTTTCGGTAATTTCCTTAAAAGTTTTCCATTTGTTCCGTCAATTTCACTGATTTGAAGTTCACTTTTTACTGTATTCCCATCTTTAAATCCATTTCTGTAAACAAATATGTTTCCATTAGGATGCACAGCAAATCCATGAATCCCACCAATTGAAGAATCAGCTACCCATAGTATGCGTGGGTCTGGTTCTTCAGCCCATCCCACAAAATAGTTAGACATAAGCAACACCAAAGCTGCAAGCGATAAGAGCCATGCTCTTGTATTTTGTTTGCGTATCATAACATATTACTCAAATACTTTTTCCAAATTTGCAATTCCCCACATATATAATGACACATGAAAGTGCTTTTCGTTTCAGAGAAATGAAAAATAATTGGAAATTGCAATTTCCAATTTGTCATTTAGAACTTGTTTCAGAATCTATCTACGATTTATGTCATTTCCAAAGCAAGATGTCCAACACTTTTAAAGTGTTGGACATCTGCATATATTAGATTCCGCATCAAGTGCGAAAACTATACAACTTGGCTGCGATATCATAATAGAAAAATTAACCAAGTAAACTAAAAAAGCTGCGTAGCTGCGATATAGAGATGTCGCTAATACGCAGCTATAAATTTAAAAACAACAAAATTTTTCTACTAATATGTCGCTACTACGTAACTTTATGGGATTGGATTCTGAAACAAGTTCAGAATGACAAAGCGTAAATGGATTCTGAAACAAGTTACCAATGACAAAGCGTAATTGGATTCTGAAACAAGTTCGGAATTTATTTTCATCTTATCTTTGAAGAAAAGTAAATATTTACATATTTTTGTAATTCATTTATTAAGTGGCTGTAGATAACAAACTCAGCATAAATTAAATGAATTTATTTTTATATTTTTATAAAGGATATTTATAATGAGTGTTTTGATAATATTTAATCGTGAACCTTATGATAATACTGATGTTACTTGGAATGGATTGCGACTTGCTGAAACATTAAGAAAAAATGGACAAGAAGTAAGAATTTTTCTAATGAATGATTCGGTTGATATGGCAAGAGATATTTGCAAAGCTCCAGATGGATACGACCAAGATTTAACACAAATGCTTAAAGCATTAATTTCAAATGGAGTATCAGTTAAAGTTTGTGGAACTTGTCTGTCTCGATGTGGAATTTATAAAAATCATCCTTATTTTGATGGTGCGGAAAAATCAACTATGAATGCATTAGCTGAATGGGTAGTTGATAGCGATAAAGTATTGACATTTTAATAATTTAAGTTAAAGTTAAATTAATATTTTTTTTATATGAAATTAGAAGACTTAGGATTTAATGAAAATCTCATAAAACATATAATTGAGAATAAACTCGAAGATTATGTAATTGGTAGAGTAATTTTAGAACATAAAGAAAGATATGTTGTTAAAACTGAAATAGGTGAATTTGAAGCTGAAGTAACTGGTTTATTAAGATTTTCAGCAAAAAGTAGAGAAGATTTTCCAGCAGTTGGAGATTGGGTAGCATTAACAATTTATGATGATAATTTTTCGATTATTCATAATGTTTTTCCCAGATTATCAATAATTTCCAGACAATCAGTTGGTCAATTTGGAGAAATACAGATAATTGCAACTAATATTGATTATGCTTTAATTGTTCAGGCAGCAGATAGAGATTTTAATATCAATAGAATTGAAAGATATCTAACAATTTGCAATTCTTCAAAAGTTAAGCCGATAATCATAATTACAAAAACTGATTTAATTAATGAACAATCCAAAACAGACATAATTGATAGTATAAATCAACGTATAAAAGATATACCTTTATTTACAATTAGCAATGAAACTCGTGATGGTTATCAAGATTTAATTAATATAATAGAAAAAGGAAAGACGTTTTGCATGCTGGGTTCATCAGGTGTTGGCAAATCTACTTTGGTGAATAATCTTTCAGGTAAAAATTTAATGAAAACTGATGCAATTAGTGTGAGTACAAATAAAGGCAGGCATATAACAAGTCACAGAGAATTGGTTGTACTGGAAAATGGTGGAATCTTCATTGATAATCCGGGTATGAGAGAAGTTGGTGTTGTTGATTCTGCCAACGGATTAGAATCAACCTATAATTTAATTGATGAATATTCTAATAATTGTAAATTCAAAGATTGTACTCATACAAACGAAGTGGGTTGCTCGGTTATTGAAGCTGTTGAAAACGATATAATTGCTCGAAGTTCTTATGAGAATTACCTTAAAATGAGAAAAGAGATTTCTCATTTTGAATCATCAGTAGTTGAAAGGCGACAGAAAGATAAAGTTTTTGGCAAAATGATGAAAAATTATAAAAAAGACAAAAGTAAAAATAAGTTTTAAATTAAATGGTAAATATTATGTCCCAAAATGAAAGAATCACGTGCAAATTACAGCAAACTATTTCATAATTATTCTAAAATGTCATTCCGAACATCGCGAGGAATCCAGCAATTGTTCATTTATAAATTTTACTGGATTTCTCGCAAAGCTCGAAATGACGATTTACAATATTAATCATCCAAAGGTAGATTGCCCAGTTAGATAAGAGAGACATTATATATTAATTGAGTAAAGGATTTTTCTAATTTTTGCAGATATTGATTTTATTGAGATTATTTTTATTTACAAATAGGATATATTATGAAGTTATCAATCAAATTTTTTATACTATTTCTTGCAATAGAGAGTGCTTTTTCATATTCGCCATATCAACTTAGTTGGGAAACTGATGGCTATATTCTTGGTACAGGTTTAACAGCAGGTTTAACGGCTTTGATTATTGATAGTAAATTAGATAAAATAACTCAAGAAGAAATTAATAAATTATCAACTAGTGATATAAATGCATTTGACAGATTAAGAATGGGTAAATATAGTGCAGGTTTATCTGCTACAAGCGATGTATTTTTGCTGGGAATGGCTTCCCTACCAGCTGGGTTTTTATTTGATAGCAAAAGTAATAACGATATTGTTACCATTGCATCAATGTATTTTGAAACAATGCTAATTGCAGGAGCAATTCCATACATTACCAAAGGTAGTGTTCAAAGATTCAGACCTTATACTTATGAAGAAGATTTAGAATTTTCAATCAAAGAAGATGCTGAAGGAAGAAGGTCATTTTTTTCAGGGCATAGTGCAACCTCTTTTGCAAGTGCGGTTTTTCTTTCAAAAGTATATAGCGACTATTTCCCAGATTCTAAATATATACCGTATATTTGGGCTGGTTCTTTACTATTAGCAACTACAGTTGCAATTATGCGTATTGAATCAGGGAAGCATTTTTTGACAGATGTTATAACTGGTGCTATATTCGGTTCATTGGTTGGCTACATTGTTCCTGAATTACACAAAATTAAAAACAATACTAATGATTTTTCTATAAGAGTAACTCCAATTAACATTGGAATAAGTTATAGTTTTTAAAAAAAATATTCCGCTTCCGGGGGGCAGAAGCGGAACATCAAGGAGGGCGTTCCTCCAAAAAAGTCGCATTTACGACTACAAATATTTGATTACCATAGTAGCAACACCCCAGATTTCAAATTTATCTGAAGGTCTTATAAAAATTGGTAAATAATTATCATTTTCAGCAAGAAGTAAAGTTTCTTTATAAGAAAAATTAAGCCGCTTTACAGTTAAATTTTTGTTAATTGCAGCAACTATAATATTGCCATGTTTTGGCTTTTTAGAGCGGTCAACGAGTAAAATATCACCGTTGTTAATACCTGCATTTTCCATTGAATCACCTTGAACTCTTATCAAAAAAGTTGATTCAGGGCAATCGATTAATGCTTCACTTAAATCTAAACCGTCTTCAACAAGTTCTAAGTTTTTATATGGAATATCAATTCTTGTTAAATTAATTCTTTTGGGCTTACTTATATTATAATCTGATATTTTATTTTCAATAAATGATTTTTGCACTTCAAAAGTTTCTGTTACTAACATATAATTTCCATTATTTAACATCATACAAACTCAATTTCAACTAATCATTTTATGTGCCAAAATTTTATATTTTAATTTATTTTTGGAAATTATTGAAATATTTTAGTTAAGAGATATATAGTAATTTAATCGCAATTGTGGAGTTTAGTTAATAATAAAAGCAAGTATTTCCAATAACAAGTATTTTCAAGTAAATTATAATTATAGGATATTGTATTTTTTATCTCGTAGAGATAGTATTATGGTAAAAAATCAAATCTTGATACACAATTTATCTCGTAGAGATTATATTCTAAAATAATTCAATCACTACGCTATAGATATATCTCTTTATTATTCTTGTTAGCATAATGGGGCTGTCTCATAACGTGTCACTCTGAACTTGTTTCAGAATCCATTTCGCATTTAGTTGTTGGAATATATATAAATTGCTCGCAACTTTCAAAAATGAAAATATCAAAAAAGACCTTTTGAGACAGTCCCCTTTAATGTATTCCTCCCTTTGTGGCAGGTTAAGTGAGGTTTCTTATTACAAAATTCATTCCCTCTTGGAATTTCAAGGAATTTATAATTTATCTTTCAAATTAGAACAAAATGTTTTCAACACTTATTCAAACATCAATTTCAATATATCTAAAAAAATGCCTTATTTAGTCCAAATTTTTTTCGTAGAAACACCATTGTGGCAAGAGTTACAAGCACCTGAAGTAATTGATTGAGCCATATATTTTATATCATTATTGGCACTAATAACGACTGGATAAAGTTCTTTAGAAAAGTCAATAGATTCTGTAGTATAGAAGTTTCCTTTTCTATCAACTTGTGTAGTTTTAACTAATTCTCCTTTCCCGTTACTTTGAGTGTATAATTTAATCGTACCACCAGCTAAAGTTTTGCTTGCCGAGCTATCATAAACTGTTCCAGCTGCACTAAACCATCCTTCACCACTACCACCAATTTTATGGCAAGTCATACAATCATTACCAGCATTATGGCTATCATCGCTATTAAAGGTACTGATTTTGATTTCATTTTCATCATTATCATTATTATCAGGCGATGATGAATTTTCGCAAGAATTTAACAAAAATATCATAAATATTGATGTTAATAATATTCCGTATTTCATAAGAATATCCATATAATTATTTTTAAAAATTTATTTATTCAATTATAATTAAACTTTAACGTTCAAAAAGTTGCAATCGTTTATATTTTTTTGAGATTTAATTCAGTTTGAAAAATTATTTATACAAAATAATAAATTTTTTTAAGTAAAACCTAAGAATTCAATTATCTGCAATGTCCTATTCAGTGCAGATTTTGGGATATTTGCAATTAGATTAATTTAAATTAATCTAATTGTTTGCATAAATATTTTGCAAATATAAATAATTTATCTAATTTTGTTTGCTTGATATTTGAACAAACGTTTTTCTGATTTTGTTGCTTTTTGTTCCGCGCGAGTTTGGGTTGAGTTTTAAATATGACATTTGTCATAATATTCAATTAATTTATATGGATTTATGTGTATGAGTAATTTTTACAAAATATTAATGGCGGTTGTAGCGGTTGCTATTTCAATCACATTATTGACTGCATTGCCAACATCAACTGGAACACTAACCAGTAGAACGCTGACATTTTCAAAATCAAAGGGTACTACATTAGTTCCCGCAAACATGATGTATCTTCAAGGAGATTCAATTTATATTTCAAGTATAGAAATTAATGGTACTTGGAAAGCAAAGCCATGGCCCTACGAAGCAATGGCGTGGTTGAAAGACAAAACATCAGACAATCCATTAGCATCTTTGGATTGGACAGGTATAGATTTGGATTCAACTTGGGCTTGCTCTGATATGGGTAGTGGAGTAGGTAAATACACAATTAACAAAAAATATACTCAAGAGTATAATACAGGCAAATGGTCGAATCCAGCATTAACAGGTTTTCTTGCTCAAAATAGTGCTTATACTGTAGATGTTTACACTGTAGCCGGTGGCAATGCTACATTGGCAAAAACAGTTAAATTTGACAAAGCAAATAACGATACAAATTTTTCAAGAGTGTTATATGAAGTATCTTATGTAGCAGAAGGTCGTGGTAGTTATCCTATTAATGAAGCAAAAAGACCAGATTCTTTGGTTACAGCAACTGTACAATCAAGAATTTATTTGAGAAATGGTTTATCAAATGCATGGTTTAATATACCAGATGGCACTGATTCAATTAAATATGTTTTCAAATCAAAAGATGGCGAATTTGCGTCTATTTCACAAGCAGTTCAAGTATTGTCTTTTGAAGAAGTTGGTTTTAATCCTGAAGTAAAAATCGTAACTCCTTTGCCAACAGAGGGCTATTATAATCCTGGCGATACGCTTGAAATTGCAATTGACATCAAGGATAATGCAGGAAATATTATTGACTGGGTAAACAATGGTGCAAATTTAGGCACTCCAAGAATTGAAGTATTGCTTTCTGGTCCAAAAGATGATTATGCTCAAATATTTACTAATAGATATATTTATAATAATGGTTTTCAATATGATTCAGTATCTAAAGCTAAATATAATAGCAATAAAGTAAAAATGGTAATTCCAGATGTATTGCCTAATGGTGCTGGTACTTATACAATTTTTGTTGGTGGCAGAAGAACTCTTGGTGCAAATTACCAAAAAGTATCATTAACTGATGTGCAAATTGGTTCTAATGTAGTTAAGAACATTAATTTCACAAGTCAAGATGTAAATCAATCATGTTCAAAATGTCATGGTTTTGACGGTCCAGCACTGCATCACTCAGCTTCTGGAGTTGAAGAATGTTTGCCTTGCCATACTAAAACATTTAGAACTGGAGTTGGCTTTGATGAAATTGTACATAATGCACATAGAATGATTGTTGACCACGAAGAAAATTTACCTGTTGAAAATTGTAACCAATGCCACTTGAATGGTTCAGAAAATAAATTTGGTAAAGAAGCAGAAACAGCTTGCAAAGCATGCCATCCAGTTATTCCTTATATGCCTTTAGACCATTTCGAAAATGTTCCTTTGTATTCTGCAACTGGTAAAAGTTGTGCATCTTCGAATTGTCATGCTGGTGGTAATATAGGTGTTTTCAAAAATATTCCAGAAACACATGCCGCTTTGAAAACAAAATATGTTGGTGGAAATGTTGCTGCGAAAAAATCATCAAGTGATATTCCTCTCGATGCTTTTGATATACCACAATGGAATCAAACAGGTAGTGTTACAACTTTAGATGGTATTGAATTAAAATTCTTCTATACTAATACAGATATTATTATCAGAGCAGAATGGACTGATGGACATAGTGGATATGACGGTCCTTCAGCAGGTTCTTTGAGCGTTGCAAGAAATCAATGGAGTTTTGACGGAACAAGTTGGAAAAAATCAGGTAATGAAGATAGATTAGCATTCTTATGGCAAATGGATAGCCCACTTGGTGCATCTTGTGCTTTAAGTTGCCATGGTACAAGTTACTTTAATGCAACAGCTGGACACTCTACTGGAATGACTTCATTAAGTTCAAATCCTACTGGTAAAATTGACAATTGGCATTGGAAAGCACAAAGAACTATGCCTGTTGATTTTGTTGATGATGGATATTGGGATAATGCAGGTAGAAAATCTGATGCTACAACAGCTGGTTATTTTGGTAAAGACAATCAAACAACAGATGGAAAATTACCAGCTAAAATGGCAAAAGATGCATCAAATAATTCAAAACCATATATTATGGAAAGCGAAACGACTGATTTTGTTGCTGATGGCTTCAAAGCAGGTGATAAATTATTTGGATATTATGTTAATGATGGTACTCAACCAATTATCACTGGTAGTCGTTCAGATGTAAGAGCTAAAGCAAGATTTAACGAAACTACTAAGAAATGGACAGTTATTTTCAAACGTGCTTTAAATACAACTAATACCGATGATGCAGTATTTGATATTAACAAAACCATCGAATTTACTGTAGCAAAAATGGATAATGAAGGTTCAAAACATGCTGCTCAAGGTGTAGATATTGGTGTATATAAACTTTCATTCTCAACTGATGTTGTTTCTGTTGAAAAGCAAATTGAAGCAGTGAATGATATTAAAGTTTATCCAAATCCAATTCAAAGTGAAAGCAATATTTCCTTCACAATTGAAAAAACTAACTTTGTAAATCTTGTTTTAATTGATGCAAAGGGTAATGTTGTTTCTACTTTAGTTAATAAAGTAATGAATCCAGGTAGTTATAATATTCCATTGAATAATATGTATTTATCAAGTGGTATGTATTATATGCAACTTTATGCAGGTGAAAAGAAGTATATGAAACCTGTTGCTATTATCAAGTAATTTGTTTTTATATTGTAAACAAATGAGTTATAAGATTTCGTTGTTCATTGTAAAAGATTAAATTTAGTCTAATATTTAATTGTAAAATCCCCCATTTCCCCCTTTATCAAAGGGGGATTTAAGGGGGATTTGAAAATTTATCAATGAGTTTTTTGTCTATTGTTCATTTAGGAAATTTTATCAAAAGTCCGAAACTTTACTGTTTCGGGCTTTTTTAATATAAAAAAACCTACTCTTCTGAGCAGGTTTTTTTGGATAATTATTTATTAGTGCTAATTAAAGAACTATTGTATTTTCGTTCATAGATTCCAAACTCTTTACCATCGCTGCAAGTGCTTGTCCTGCAAGCATACCGTCAATTACTCTGTGGTCATAAGTAATTGAAACATACATCATATTGCGAACAAGAATTAAATCATTTCCATCAATTTCTTTTACCATAGGGCGTTTTTTGATTGCTCCTACGCCAAATATACCGCATTGTGGCTGATTGATTACAGGAGTTCCAAACAATGTACCAAAGGTACCAACATTAGTTACTGTAAAAGTACCTCCTTGAATATCATCTGGACTTAATTTCTTAGTTCTTGCTCTCGTTGATAAATCATAGATTGCTCTCGCAATTCCGGTAATATTTAATATTTCAGAATTTTTAATAACAGGTACAATCAAGTTTCCATCTGGTAAGGCAGTTGCCATTCCAAGATTTATTCTCTTATGTCTAATTATATTTTTGCCATCAACACTAACATTAATCATTGGGAATTGTTTTATTGCATCTATAGCAGCTTTTGCAAAAAACGGAGTATAAGTTAATTTAAAACCTTCGCGTTTTTCAAATGAATCTTTATATTTTTCTCTATATCTAACAATATTTGTAACATCAACTTCAGCAACACTTGTAACATGGGCAGAAGTATGTTTAGAATATACCATGTGGTCAGAAATCAGCTGACGGATTCTATCCATTGGAATAATTTCTGTATCTTCACCAGAGAATGTGTATGATGGTGCTTTAGCGGCAACTGGTGTAGCTTTAGGTGCTTCTTTTACAATTGGTTTTTCGGCAACAACTGGCTTTGGTGCTTCAACAGCTGCTTTTACAGCTACTGGAGCAGGAATAATAGTTCCTCTTGTTGCAATATACTTCAATAAATCATCTTTTGTGATTCTACCTTCATCGCCACTACCAACTACAGTTTCTAATTCCTCAAGTGAAATCTTATTTTCTTCAGCAATATTACGAACAATAGGAGAGAAGAATTTTTCGCCTTTTCGTGGAGGAATTACCATTGTTGTACCGGTTGCAACTGATGCTGGGGCAGATGTAGTAACTGTAGTTGCAGGTGCAGGAGTTGCAATAGCTACTTCAGGAGTTGATACAGCAACAACAGGAGCAGATGTAACAGCACCCCCAGAGGAAATTCTTGCAATTACACTACCAACTTCTACAGTTTCGCCTTCAGGAACAATGATTTCAGCCATAACACCTGCAACAGGTGATGGTACTTCAGTATCAACTTTATCTGTAGAAATTTCTAATATCATTTCATCACGTTCTACAGTTTCTCCAACTTTTTTGAGCCACTTGATTACAGTACCTTCTTGCAATGACTCACCCATTTTAGGCATTACAACATCTGTAAGATTGCCCCCAGAAACAACTGTAGCTTGTTGAACTGGCTTTGCAGCAGGTTCTGGTAATGTTTCAGCTTTTACTTCAACTACAGGTGCAGGAACTGGTTCAGAAACTTTTGCATTAGCATCAGTTTCAATAATTGCAATAACAGTACCTACTTCAACAGTCTCGCCTTCTCCATAAACTAATTCAGCAATCACTCCTGCATTGGGAGATGGTACTTCAGTATCTACTTTGTCAGTAGAAATTTCAAGAATCATTTCATCTCTATCAACTGATTCACCAACTTTTTTAAGCCATTTAATAATAGTGCCTTCTTGCAGGGATTCTCCCATTTTGGGCATAACAACTTCAATTTTCATTGAAAAACTCCAAAAGAATTTATTGAATTTTAAATATAATAATTAACAGAATAAAATAAAAAAAACGAATTTATACAAAAATATAAATTCGTTTTAATCAACTATTTATTTTTAATAAATTTACGGCTTTTTAAATTTAGCGTCATCAATAGGAATATTATAAGAAATATTAGTTATTTCCATTTTTGAAAGCAAACTACCAGAAGCATAAGTCTCCATAAATTTTGGATAATACAACCCATCTTTTTTGCCATATTGCTTAATAATTACATAAACATCAGTTCCTTCTGTTTTTGATTCAATTTTATAAATCAAATTTGTAATTGCATCAATATAAAATGTACTAACATCTTTTTTGTCGTCTGTAACTTTAACTTTATTACATTTCTTGTCATCAACATCAACAATACCAAGTTCTTCACAAACATAACCTAAGTTTTTCCAATTACTGAAAAAATCAAAATTTGATGATTGCTTAAGTTGGTCTTTTATCATATTAAATTGTTCTTTAGGAATATCCTGTACTCCACCTGCCATAGGATTGACCATCCAGCCCTTATCTCCTTCAATTGCCATCTTAATATTCATACCCATAACTGTCTGTTCAGCATAGAATTTTGAATTATCCTTAGTCCAAATTTTCATATCAATCGCCATAGTTTGACCACCTTGATACATAGTGTTTTTCATTTCTAAATATGATGATTTAACACCATCAAATTTCTCTTTCCCACCACTTGCTTTCACAACCTGGTCAAGTATTCCACAATTTTGGGAATAAGATGCTGTAGTAAATGCAACCAAAATGATTGCCATTAATAGATTTTTAATCTTCATTATTATAATTCCAAAAATATTAAAAAAAATTATTGTTTTCTAAAATCAAATGCTCTTAATTCTGGGCTTGGCATAGCACTATCAAGATAAATTGTGCTTTTGTCTTCTGGTAAAAATATTTCAATTTTATGAGGAATTTTTACACCCTCAATTGTTTTATAGTCATAATAGTAATAATCAACCAATATTTCAAATCCTTGATAAGGTTCAATTACTGAATAACGAATCAAGTTAGTATCTATTTCTGATATATATGCATCTGAAGTTATACCAGATTGATTTGTTACTATGTATAATTTACAAGGAATATTTCCAACTTTTACATTTTCTTTGAATTTAAAAGAAAATTTATTGACTGAATCTTCGTAAAAAGGAGTACAAACTACATTTCTAAATCGAAAAATATCTGTTTTAATTTCATCATTCATAGGTAATCCTTGCAATTTTCCAGACCTTACCCATCCTTTAACTCCATCAAATACGGAATTATCTTGAGAGATTGGACCTACTGCATCCATACGCAATAAATATGGAAGAATGGTAAAGAAATTGAAAGTAAAAATTACATCTTTTTTTCTTTCGATTTTACCAGTAACATGCCATTTATCAAGTTCCGATAATTTATCAAAACCCTTATTTTGCTTGTATTGTGTAATAAATTCATCTGAAGCAAAAATAGATGCACTATTCAGCACTACAATTAAAAATATAATATATCTTATTTTATTCATATTAAATTTATATACGCTTTATTTTGTTGATTTTTTCAATAAATTCATCAAATTCCCTTCCCTTAATTCCTGTCTTCTCCAAATTCTCTTTTGTTAATTCGTAATCCTGAAGCATAAGTTTCAATGTTTCTATTTCCGCACCTGAAAAAGATACACTATTGAGTACATAGTCTTCAAAAGCAGAATAGGCAAGTGGTACAATCATTTTAACAATTTCAGCTATTTGCTCAGCATAAACTCTAATTTCATATTGAGCATGATGGTCTAATCTTAATCTAAGGAAATGGAATAGGTTGTGTAAGTCAATTTTCCAATACCATTCGGTATAATTAGAAACTGGCAGATTAATCCTTGCTAATTCTCGAGCTAATCCATCGTCTAAAAGAGTATTATATTCTCCAAAAGATTTATTTTGAAATTCAGCAATTTGATTTTTAATTGCTTCAGATTTTTCAGTTGAAAAAGGTTCTTCGGCTCTACCTTGTTTATTGGATATGCTTTGTGGTCTTATTTGACTGAGTTCAGGAATATAGAAATCATCTTTCATTTCTGAATATCTGCCAGAATACTCATTTACATTTGCTGTACGGTGGCGAATCCATTGCCTTGCGACAAATATAGGTAGCTTTACATGAAATTTAAACTCGACCATCTCAAATGGCGAAGTATGTTTATTTCTCATTAAATAACGTATCAACGACCTATCTTCGCTTACTGACTTTGTACCTTTGCCATAAGAAACACGTGCTGCCTGCACAATTGCAGCATCATTACCCATAAAATCTATAAGTCTTACAAAACCTTTATCAAGAACTCGAAACTCTTTTTCAATTATTTCGTTTATATCATTAGTCATTATAATTTTAAAATAATTTAAAAAAAATTAATGACAAAATTAAGTAAAAATTTATGAATGACAAAGTTTAGAAAATAATAGAATTAACAATTATATGATAAAAAAAATTTTTAAATTGCAATTTGGGAAATAATCAAAAGGAAAAATAAAATGAAAGGGAAATATTTTTTTGGATTAGCATTGATATTAATAGGAGTATTACTATTAATTCAACAAACGGGTATCATTTATCTTGGTAACATTTGGGATTTTTGGCCCCTACTAATAATTACATTTGGTATAATGCACCTTGCTAACAACCGACATTCATTGACTACAGGACTAATTATTATCGCTATTGGAACTGTATTTCAAGTTGACCAGTTTGGCTGGATAGATTTTTGGGATTTAATGTTGCCGTTGTTGCTTGTTATAATTGGTTTATCAATGATATTGAAAAAAACTTTTGAACCACAAACTAATGATGAAATTGGTGAGGAGCTTAAAATTTCTGTAGCATTTAGTGGAGTAAAAGAAACAATAATGAATAGCAATTTTAAGGGTGGTAGTATTTCTGCAGCATTCGGAGGAGTTGAAGTTGATTTGCGGAAAGCAACTATTTCCCCTCAGGGAGCAACAATTGATATAAATGTTGCATTTGGAGGAGTTGAAATTATTGTACCACCTAATTGGGAAATAGTGATTGTGGGAAGCCCAATTTTTGGAGATATTAAAAATAAATCCTATCCTGTTTATGATTTGAATATGGTCAAACCAAAAATGGTATTAAATTGTTCGGTTGCATTCGGTGGTATTGAAATAAAGAGTTAGTATATTCAAAATTAACCTTCCGAAAGTTTATAAACTTCGGAATGGTTTTTTAGATTTATATTCATCCGATGGCTTCGAGTCATATTATGAATTTCATATTTACATTTAAGATGTGGCACATCTCTCAGATGTGCCACATCTTAAGCTTTTGCCAAAAAGGACGCCAACTTAAAAGTGAAACCCATCTAAGACTATACAAAGAATGGTAAGATGTCCAACACTTTCAAAGTGTTGGACATCTTGTTTCGAAAATGACATAAATCGTAGATGGATTCCTCACTTTGTTATGAAAAAGAAATATGAAAATCATACAAAATAAGCATACCAGTTTGGAACATAATGTTTAAGTTCAATAAAAGTAAAAATAATATTTGATTTTTCTATAAAATCTATTTTAATTTTTAATAAAATAAGTTAATTTTGTGGTATTGATTTTTTTGTTAATTTGAATGTTATAGTTGAAAAATCATAAATTTGTGGATTGAAAATATGGGAATTAACGACATCATTATTTACCTGATGCTTATTTTTATGGTATTAGGGGCTTTGGATAAAATATTTGGAAATAAATTCGGTTTAGGCGATAAATTCGATGAAGGATTTATGGCAATGGGACCATTAAGCATTGCAATGCTTGGAATTATTTCAATTGCACCTGTTTTGGCAGATGTTTTAGGTTCGATTATAGTCCCTGTATTTTCAATTCTTGGAGCTGACCCTGCTATGTTTGCCGGAACAATTCTTGCTAATGATATGGGTGGTTACCCTTTGGCTATGTCTATGGCATTAGATGAGCAATCTGGAAAATTTGCTGGTTTAATACTTGGTTCTATGATGGGACCGACAATTGTATTCACAATACCTGTTGCTTTAGGTATAATCAACAAGAAAGATAATCAATTTCTTGCAAGTGGTGTAATGCTTGGTATTATCACAATTCCTCTTGGTTGTATTGCTGGTGGACTTGTAGCAGGTTTTGGGATTGAGATGATTATAATGAATTTGATTCCAATTCTCATTTTTTCTACAATTTTAGTTGCTGGATTGTACTTTAAACCAAATATGATGATTTCCGGTTTTGCAAAATTTGGAAAATTATTAATCATTCTAATTACTATAATTACAGTGATTCTTGTAATAGAAACTTTAACTTCTGTCATCATTATTCCTGGTATGACTCCTATTTGGGAAGGTATCAAAATTGTTGGTTCAATTGCAATTATTCTGATTGGTGCATTTCCTATGGTTGCCGTAATTACAAGAGTATTAGAAAAACCTTTATTGAAAGTTGGAGATAAACTTGGGATGAATGCAGCTGCTGGAGCAGGTTTAATTGCTACACTTGCAAATGCGATTCCAATGTTAAACTTAGTGAAAGTTATGAATGACAAAGGGAAAATTATGAATATTGCTTTTGCTGTAAGTGCTGCATTTGTGTTTGGAGACCATCTTGGATTTACAGCAGGTGTTCAACGCGATATGATTTTCCCTGTAATCGTAGGTAAACTTGTTGGTGGTATCACTGCTTTATTACTTGCATATAAAATTGGGGATAAATTCTTAGTGAAAGAAAAAATATGATAGATAGAAAACAACTTTTGCTTTTATTTGCAAGAGCAAATGAATTTAAAGAAGGTGATTTAGCAGTCGGCGGTACAGACGATGATTTTATAAGAAAAATAGCACAGAATAGTATTGAAAATCTTACAATTTCTGATATTTACAATATTGATTTTATTGAAGATAAACTATCTGAAGCCCTCAAGAGAAGTATAAATAAGTCGGCATATAAGGAAATATCACATCTAAAAATTAAAGAATTAAAGAATATTCTTTTAGGAAGCAGGGCATTGCTTTGGCATAAGAAATATTCTTCTGGATTACCCAGCGAAGCAATTGCTGCACTTGTAAAAATAATGAGTAATGAAGAATTATCAAATGTTGCGAATTCAATTTTCAATTCAAACGATGGAAATTCAAATATTTCAGGCAAAGTTACAATTGGTTCACCTACTCACTTTGGTTCGAGAATACAGCCAAATAGTGCAGGAGATGAGCATGATGAAATTTTATTTTCGATTTTAGAAGGATTATGCTATGGCTGTGGTGATGTTATTATCGGTATCAATCTGGCAGCTGATAATATTGAAACGATTATCGAAACAGAGAAATTATTGCAATCAGTAGTTGATAGATTTCAGTTACCTACAAGATATTGTGTACTTTCGGAAATTTCCAAACAGAAAATTGCTGCCGAATCAACAAAAGTTGATGTTGGATTTCAAAGTCTTGCTGGTACTTCAAAAGGTTTGATGGGTATGGCAGGGTGTGATGTAGATGAGTTACTTGATTATTGCCGATATTTTAATGCTTTATATTTTGAAACTGGTCAAGGTTCTGAAGTAACTAATGGAGTTGCTGAAAATACTGATATGGTTACTTTGGAGGCAAGATGTTATGGTCTTGCAAGATATATCAAGCAAGAAACTAATGCTTGGATGATAGTTAATGATGTTGCTGGATTTATTGGACCTGAGGTATTCTCAACGTCTGAACAATTAAAACGGACTTGTCTTGAAGATACAGTAATGGCTAAATTACACGGTCTTGTATTTGGATTAGATGTTTGTTCAACTTTTCACATGGGAATTCATCCATTTGAACTTCAACATTTAGCCAAGGAAATAGTTGTAAAAGCTGCTCCGGCTTATTTGATGGCAGTTGCCGGACAAGCAGACCCAATGCTTGGGTATTTGACAACTTCGTATAGAGAACATCACAGATTAAGAAGAAATTCCTCAAAATCAATAACATCAGAAATGCAAAAAAAGTTAATTGAAATCGGAGCTTTGAATGAAGAAGGAGAAATCGAACCTAATATAGGAAGAATAGCAAATTTATATGCTTTTTATCATAAATCAATTGGTGATAAAAGAAGTATAAGTGCATTGATTGTAGAGGCGATGCTTAAAATCAAGAAATTACAAGTACGTGGTTGCGATCTTGGTTACGGAATTGTTGATAATAATTCTGACCCAATGATGATTGCAAATCGTTTAGATGAAATTTATCAGCATGCAAGAAATGCCCTCTTTGCAAAACTTGAAGATTCTTTTATAAACGAACATTGTTCAAATCCAATTCGTATTTCCACGAATGCTCCATCAAGAGATTCTTATATTGCTCATCCTCCTCTGGGTGAGAAAATTAATTATGAAGATGCTATAAAATTGAAGAGTGTATTTGCAGAATATCATTTTGAGAATAAAGTACAATTTGTAATTTCTGATGGATTGAATGCTAATTCCATAAATGAACATTTACCGTTATTATTACCAGAATTAAAACGCAAAATGTATGAAGCAAACATTCCTTACAATCCAGTCGATATTATTGTTACAAATGGTAGAGTAAGGGCAGGTTATGATATTGGTCAATTAATTGAACCTGAAATTATTGTTCATTTTATTGGTGAACGTCCTGGAACAGGGTTAAATCAACTTTCAGCATATATTACTTATGGAAAAGATGCAAGTGGTAATTTTACATTTTCCTCTGAAATGGATCATTCGCTAACTACCGCTGTTTGCAGTATTCACCCTTTTGGAAAATTTTATAAAAATGCAATAAAAGAAATAATTGAAATATTATTAAACGCTTTTGAAACGAAAAAAACAGGCATTCAATAAAGTTCACTTAGAATTTCTGTAAATATCATCTTGATAATAATTCTATTTTCTTAGTAGATTTTGCAACAAATTCTAACTACTCAACTACATTTAAATAATATAGAATTTTTGTTTAACTTGTTCCAAATATACTCTTATTCATTTAAAAAAATATTACATATTGAAAATATTAAAACAATTGTGTAGTTAAGCAAGTTCTAACTTGCAAAATCAAATATATTAATTTTATTACAGTTTAGATTAATTAATTTATTAGCAAAAACTAATTATTTATTTAGTATTATTATGCTATATTTGTATAATGTATGATTTGATATTTATATTTGTTTTTAAATATAAAGTTAAATTAATTTTTATTTTTTTGGGAGGATTCTTTTATGGCTTATAAAATACTTGCATTATTAACAGTATTCTTCATAATCTTTACTGGTTGTGAAAACACAAGCAACCCAGCTGTTGTTGATGGTTTGAAGGGATATATTTATTACTCTACGGGTGGTGAGGTTTATAGAATGCAATTAAGTGACCAATCTACAGCAAAATTGTTCACTAATGCAAGACAACCAGACATTACTGCAGATGGTACTATCCTTGCTGTTGAGACTTATCCTGTTACAAAAATTATATATACTAATTCAACAGGAGCAGATAGACAAACTCTAATTGAAGGAGTAGATTATACTGGACCAATACATAGACGATATATGAATATGCCACGTATATCAAAAGACCAAAAGTATGTTGTTTACGAAGGTGATAATGTTTACAATCCAAATTCTTACGTTGTCGATGCAAATGATGGTGAACTTGTAGCTATAATTGGTGATTATGATACAAGACAACCAATGATTTCGCCAACTTGGGCGCCAGATGGTTCTATATTTGTTCAAGGTTGGACTTCAATGAATAATGGTATTTACAAAGTCAATCCAGAATTTACTGCTATTGAAAGAGTTGACCCTGATTTATCAAATGTTTCTGCACCAAGCGTAAGCCCTGATGGTTCAACTATTGCATTTGTCAGAAATGGAGAGGTTTGGACAATGGGTATTGATGGCTCAAATCCAGAACAATTGTATAGCGGATTGGGTGATTTTAATTTAGTTACTTGGTCTCCTGATAGTAAGTTTATTGCGGCAGTTAGAAAAGGAAAGATGTATATTATTTCCATTGCAAAAATGGAAGTTACTGAAATTGAAAAAACTCATTATATTGGTGATGGAAGTACACTTACTTGGCGATATTAATATAATTGATAGTGTAAATAAATCTACTTCTTGACAGTGATTATTTTGAAATAGCGATTTAGGTATAAAATCAACACATGATAGATTTATAATGGACTCCACTTTTGAAGTGGAGTCCATCTAAATAATTAAATTTTTTATCAATTCTTATAAATATAATCATATAAACTTTGATTTGATTTAATGTATAATTTTGTATTTCTCTTCACTACAAATTCACTTAAACCACGTTCATTTGCCTTTGGTGCCCAATCATAAGTATAACCCAACCTCGTCCATGGATAAGCAGATTTGCCAGGTTGAGGGAAATAGGAATACACAATATTATCGTTGAACCATTTTTTATATTCTTGAGAAACATTTGATGTGAAATAAAGGTCAGATTTTTTATCAGTAATTTCATTATCTGGAGTTGGGCGAAATATACTATCGGGATCTACCCAAAATTCAATAATATAATTATTTTTATCAGTGGCAGGCATCCCTAAAAGCTGCAAAACACGTAATTGCAGAGTTGAATCATTAGAATATTGATAAGTTTTAAAAAAATCTTTCATTTCAGGTGCAACTGTTATCCAACTTTCACCCCAAACTGTGTTTACTGAATCGTTAACTTTGTAGGAATCTTTATAAGTAGTAACAGTTGTTGCCAGCAAATGTTTCTTACCGTTAATCATTTTCCAAATTAGATAAGGATTACTTTCCGTTATATCAATTAAATTATATGCAATTTCACTACTATCTGCAATAATAGCGTCAAGTACAGCATTATGATATAATTCATTGATATTAATTTCATTTTTATCGGTTGAATTATCGCAACCGTAAATTAATATCCCAACAATAGCCAATAAACTTAATAATTTTTTCATAATAAATTTTAAAATTTAAAAAAACAAATTTATATATGTCATTGAACGTAAACAAATTATTTTTTTTAAAATAAGATGTTAAAAAAAATTTCTTAACAAATTGATAATTATTCAATTATATTTGTTTATTTTTCACTATTAAACGGTTTAAAAATAATAAAAACAATTTAGAAACAATTCGCATTCTTAAAAGATGTTCTTCTTCAGAAATGTAACTGGAAATTTTTTTTAATGTCGCTATTTGAGAATTTTACCATTTTGATAGCTAAAAAATAACAAGTCTAATTCATCTATCGGGATATTTATTTTTTCGGCAAATTCTAAAAGTCTCTGTTCAGTTTCTAAATAGATTTTCCTACTTGATATATTTGGAATTTCATTAAATATATTACAATGCTTCATTGTGTTTAATATATGTCTATCCAGAATTGCAAGATTCTTCTTTCCAATATTTCTCAAAAAGTGTCCTGCCTCTTTCATCCCAATTCCATTAACAGTTTCTGCTAATTTGTTTCTCATTTCATAGATATTTAAATTGGAATTTAATATCTCTTCAATTACATTAAAATTTTCACGTAACCAGACAAGTCTTTTTGCTTTTTGATTGTGAAATCTTATATAATGCTGTTTATCGTTCAAAATATTGGCAGGATTTATTGTACTGTTGCGAAAATCAATTTCTTTCAAAATACTTTGAACTATTAACGCATTTTCTGCTTTTGATTGTGGGGTCATCAAACAAAAACAAAATTCATAAAAGTATTCAGATGACTTTATTGAAGAAAATTCAGCTAATCTTTCTTGAATTTTTTCTATATTTAAAATGTAATGATTTAATAATTCAATCGGTAATGAATAATTCATAATCGTTTATTTTTATACGTGTTGGTCTATGAGAATTGCATTACCATCAGGGTCAAGTATAACAAAACTTGCAGGTCCATCAGTATTTTCATCAGCTTCACTTATAAAACCAATTCCATGTGATTTTAATTGTTTTTGAATAACCCTAACATCATCGTAATTTTCCATTAATTTAGCATTTTCGTCCCAACCTGGATTGAATGTTAGAATATTATTTTCAAACATTCCATGGAATAAACCGATTAATGCATTTCCATTTTTCATTATCAGATAATTCATTTCCATACTCCCACCAAAAACAACAAAGCCCAACTTTTCGTAAAAAAGTTTAGAAGTGTTCAAATCTTTCACACTTAAGCTAATCGAAAAAGCACCTAATTTCATAATTTCTCCAATAATCCAAATATAAATACCAAATTAATTTGTTAAATTTAATAAAGAATCAAATTTAATTAAATTATTTTACATTACAAAAAGATATACAAATACTAATAATAATTTTTTTAGATTTATATTCTCAAATATAGTAAATGGTGACTACTCAGTCGCCAGCTGAAAAAATCAGGTGCAAACAAAAACTAAATTTGTTAACAACCTTCCGAAGGTTACGAACCTTCGGAAGGGTAATTGCCAAGTTAGATAAGAGCCAACTAACAATAAATTTGTATTTTCGTTAATTTGAAAGAAATTCCTTGAAATTCCCATCGGGAATTAATGTTTGTAAGAAGAAACCCCACACTTCGACAAGCTCAGTGCAACGCCTAACCTCCCCAAGGGGAGGAATAATATGTAAAGTCCTCCACTTGGGGAGGATTTAGGTGGGGTTTACAATTATTCAATCCCTCTGGGATTGCTGGACTTACGCCAGTTCCTTCCCCTTGGGGAAGGTCAGGCGTTGCACTGAGCTTGTCGAAGTGTGGGGTTTACAAACATTTAATCCCTATCGGGATTTTTAAGGAATTTCATGTTATGATTTTTTTCATATTGTGCTAAATATACATTTTTTTCATTCAAATAACAAAGCAATTTAAAAATATCAATTCGGTTGTGTAGTTACAATTAATTTAATATTTTCATGAATGCGAACTGGTATAAATTGTTATGAGCAAGATTATTTTCTCTCACATCATCCATAAGTGAATCATAAATTTCAAGTTTTTTGCATAAAGAAGAATTATTAAAATATCTGTAAAATTCTAATTGATGTGGAAGAAGTTTATCCTCATCTATTGATAATTCAGTGGCACAAGAAACCAGAATCATTATTATTAATATCAAAACAATTGTTTTCATTTAAATATCCTATTACATTATCTATCAATTATCTTTTCTTTATCAATAGTATTACCATCTTCAATTCTCGTATTTGTAATTACACCTCCCCCACTTTTTGAAATTCGTTAATACGAAAGAGGCGTTATCCATATAATTCTACAAGTTCTAATTTTGCTATCCTTGAATTGATTGCACCAATATTTCTTTGGAAATGTTTTGCTATTTTTGGAATTGCTACTCCTTTACAGTACATTTCAGTTAGTTCATCATCGAGTTCTTCTGTCCAAGGTTTGTAAGCATTTTTGTATTCTTTGCGAATATCATCAAAAGTATGTGTGTTTTCGGAATAGTCATCAATCTTTTTTCTTGATTTTCTCTTTGGCTTTTCATATTTTAATTTTAATTCTTTGGGTTCTGTTGAATTATTTTCTGTTGCCATTATTCTTATTTGTGGAGAATCAGGAAAATCTTTTGGAATAATTGATTTAGGTATATGAATGATATATTTAGCCCTTGTTGCCGCAACATATAAAATATTGATTTCTTCAAGTGCTTTTGCTAATCCCATTTTGTCATTTTTATCAAGTTTCAGATTTTGCAAAGTAAATTCATTAATAAAATCATTTGCAAGAAATATTTCGTCATATTCCATTCCTTTGCAACGGTGAACAGTTGAGAAAATTAATTCAGCATTTTCCTTTTCATCATTTTCAACTTGCATTTTTTTGATTTTAGTCAATAAATTGGGTAATTCATTGCCATATTTTTTAACAATATCATACATAACAGCAATTTCCATATCATTGGTTTTATCAATAAAATCCTTAAGCGTATCAAAATCTTTCATTTTTTTGATTAAACCATCTCTTATTTGATCATGCTTATTGTTCTTTAAATTCAATACATCATAGATTGAACCGCCTTCGGTAGCATAAATATATGAATTAAAATTCCCTTCAAAATATACTTTTTTTGCTTCTTTTTTATCAATTAACATTTCAATCGCTTTTAGCAAAAGCATCAAATTTGTTCTTGCCAAAACTGCACGCGTTTTGATTTTATTCTTTATTTCACCTTTCCCAAAAATTTCAACTTCCTGATAATCGCTAATAATGCTTTTCATTTGGAGAATATTCATTGCAAGATTAGCTATATCTTGCGAAAAGCGAAAACTGTTTGAGAGATACAAAGTTTCGTAATCTGCTTTTTCAAGTGAATTTACGGCATATCTCCAGCCATAAATTTGCTGATGAGTATCGCCAACAATAACTTTGGTGGCATCTTGATTCAGAAAAATATCAAGCATTGCTCCAGAAGCATCTTGACCTTCATCGAAAAGAATGAAATCATAATATAATTTAGGTTTTGAAAGTTGAAATTTCTTCAAATAAAAATCATGAATAATTTCTATTTCGCCAGTATTCATCTTGCCCAAAAATTGCCTCGTTTGATTCAAAATCAAACTGTAATTTGCTTTAACAAAGTGCTTTGCTTTCTCATCTTGAACTACATCAAGATAGTTTAACTCCTTGACTTTATCTTTGTTGCTATTGCAATAATACGCAACAAATTTATTAATATGATGCCCTAAAACAAATTCCGTAAGTTGGTCATCACTTGCTTTAAGTCCCAGAATTTCAGCAATTTCATAAGATTTATAACCATTTGCTTTTATTTTATATCCGTTTTGATTAACTATATGACGGTATGCTAATGAATGAGCGGTTTCTACCTGAACATTGTTTAATCCCTGTGCTGAAAATTTCTGAATTGCTTCTAATTTTACTGATTTATTAAATGCAAGATAAAGAATTTTGCTATTCGATTGTCTTTTTTTTGCATATTCAATAATTGTAGTTGTTTTTCCTGAGCCAGCAACTGCGTTTATCTTAATATTTCCAGTAGAATTTATAATTTGATGTTGCTCTTCTGTTAGTTCCATTTTTTACAATAAATATTTTATTAATTGAGAAATTGCATACAAAAAGAAATTGAAACGAAATATTTACTCATATCTTTTAAAATGTTAAAAAAAGTAGAGAGTTTTATAATTAGGCGTTGCTTCTCAGTTTTCAAACTAAGTTTGTTGAAGTGTGGTTTTCTGATTTCATTATGTACTTGTTTCAGAATTGCATAATTCTTGCAAGTGTCTTTAGCAACGTAGTTGCGACATATTAGTAGAACCGATTTGATTTTTTAGTTAAAGCTCCGTAGGAGCGACATAAGTATATCGCAGCTACGCTGCTTTTGGAATTACTTGGTTAATTTTTTTCTATTATGATGACGCAGCCAAGTTGTATAGTTTTCGCACTTGATGCGGAATCTAATATGCAGTTGTCCAACACTGTCAAAGTGTTGGACATCTTGCTTTGGAAATGCCATAAATCGTAGATGAATTCCTCACTATGTTAGGAATGACGATATTCAAGAATGGATTCTGAAACAAGTTCAGAATGACATAATTCCTGCAAGTGTCATTAGCAACGTAGTTGCGACATATTAATAGAACAGATTTGTTTTTTTAGTTAAAGCTCTGTAGGAGCGACATTGATATATCGCAGCTACGCAGCTTTTGGAATTACTTGGTTAATTTTTATATTATGATGTCGCATCTACGCTGCTAAAAAAAATGGATCCTGAAACAAGTTTAGAATGACAATTTGTTTTCCGTGTCATTCCTTACTTGATGTGGAATCTAATATGCAGATGTCCAACACTTTCAAAGTGTTGGACATCTTGCTTTGGAAATGACATAAATCGTAGATGGATTCCTCACTTTGTTCGGATTGACGATATTCAAGAAAGGATTCTGAAACAAATTCAGAATGACATAATTCTTGCAAGTGTCTTTAGCAACGTAGTTGCGACATATTAGTAGAACCGATTTGATTTTTTAGTTAAAGCTCCGTAGGAGCGACATAAGTATATCGCAGCTACGCTGCTTTTGGAATTACTTGGTTAATTTTTTTCTATTATGATGACGCAGCCAAGTTTTATAGTTTTCGCACTTGATGCGGAATCTAATATGCAGATGTCCAACACTTTCAAAGTGTTGGACATCTTGTTTCAAAAATGACATAAATCGCAGATAGATTCTGAAACAAGTTCAGAATGACATAATTCTTGCAAGTGTCTTTAGCAACGTAGTTGCGACATATTAGTAGAACCGATTTGTTTTTTAAATGAAAGCTCCGTAGTAGCGACATAAGTATATCGCAGCTAGGCAGCTTTTGGAATTACTTGGTTAATTTTTTCTATTATGATGACGCAGCTACGTTGCTAACGAAAATGGATTCCGCATCAAGTGCGGAATTACACCTAAATAAATGCCATTCTTACCTAAATTCAATATTACACTCGTAAAAATTTTATTCCGAACTTGCTTTTTTTTGGCAATAGACATTCAAAATTAAATTTAATCTAAAACATATATACTATAAATGCGTTTATATATATTGATATAATTTTATTTAATAAATTATATATTATTATTTGTTGGAATACTTAAATATCCTATATGAAAGCTACTTTTACAGAGTTTTAAGTTTTAATAACAGGTTGAAAAATGAGAAATATATTTAAAATAGCTGCAAATGTTTTTGCATTTATTTTTATTACGATTATCATCAGTTCTTGTGCTAAATATGATAATTTTACAGCTTATTTTAATACATATTATAATATGGAACGTCTTACAAAAGAAGCTGAAAGTGAATTTGAATTTCAAGATGAGAAAAAGAGAATTCAGCCAAGGATATTTATTCCACAACCTGAATTTTACATCCCTTCAGAAGAATCAATTGGACCACCTCCATTCATGTCTGAAATGATTGTAAATAAGTCAAAAAGACAACCAGTTGAAACTAAATTGGATTCAATTGTAATTAAAGGTTCTAAAATTCTGGCAAGAAGACCAAAAAGTAATTTTGTGGAAGGTTCACTATATTTGATGGCAAAATCTTTCTTCTACCGAGAAGACTGGATGAACTCTCAAATTAAATGTAGTGAATTGATAGATAGATTTCCAGCAGGTGATATGTCTCCTGATGCTCATTTACTTTTTTCAAAGAATTTGCTTGTTCAAAGAAAGTTTTATGCAGGTGAAATGATGTTATCTCGTACAGTAGATATATCATGGCAAAAAAAGAGATACGACATTCTATCTGAAGCATTTAGGATTCAAGCTGAACTTGCTTTATTCCAAAATGACCTCGAAAAAGCATTAAGACCTTACCGTCAAGCTATTGCACAGTCTGATGATGGTGAATTGAAGGCAAAATGGCAAGTTGATATGGCTGCTTTATTATACAGAATTGGAGATTTTGAACGTGCTGAAAAAGAATTTGCCAAAGTAACAAAATTTTCACCTGACTATTTGCAGACTTTTGAAGCGTATCTATATAGAGCAGGGTCATTAATTAGATTGGGTAGATTTTACGAAGGTGATAAAATTTTAGATGACTTGGCAAAAGATGGAAAATTCGAAGAATGGTATCCTTTCGTATATGCTCAAATGCTACAATCCTTCAGATACAAAGTTATTGATACAAATGCTATTGTAAAAAATAAATTAGGCGAAACAATCACACAAAAGCAAAAAGTTGATTCTTTATTTGTTATGGAAAAATATGCTGATTCTGCATTTGTAAACAACCCATTTGTAATCGCATACTATTTTGAACGTGGTATGGATTATTATAAAGGAAATGATTGGGGGCGTGCAAAGAATTATTTTGCTAAATCAAGAATGGTAAAAACTCCAGTTATTAAAACTTCCGATAGATTGTATTCATTATTAAATATTTGGGATAATAAACGTAGAGAAACAGATAAATTTCTTAGCAAACCTGAATCTATTCCTGAATTAGCTGATTCTGCAAAAGTAAATCTTGCCATGAATTTATTTGAATTAGGTAGAATTCATGAGGAACTCGGGTTTAAGGATTCTGTTGAATTTTATTACAAATATGCAACTACTGTCGTCCCTATAAAAAGCAAAGAATCAGCAAGATGTCTTTATGCTTACGCAAGAGTTATTAAGGAAAAAGAACCAGAAAAAGCTGATTCTCTACTTGATGTAATAGTAAATACTCACCCATTAACCGAATATGGAAAAGATGCCAGATTAACTCTTGGCTATACAGATGCTTTTGTGATTGATACAGCGGCGGAATTTTATTCTTCCGGTATCAACCTAATGCGTGTTGGTGATTATTATTACTCAATTAATCAATTTAATAAAGTTGTTGATAGTTTTCCTCAACACAAATTAGCACCTAAATCACTTTATACAATTGGTTGGATTTATGAAAAAAATCTTGTAAAATTTGATACGGCTTTGTATTATTACCAGATTTTGATTAGTAAATATCCTGATTCAGAATATGCAAAAGATGTGAAATACAGTCATGATTATAAACTTGTTCTAAATAGTGGGGCAGAAATACCTGATTCTCTTAAAATGAAAGAATTTCCTGTATTTATTCCAAATGCAGTAAAAGGAATTGATGAACTTGATAGACTTAAAATGCAAGAAGTTGAAAAGAGAAATAGAGAGAATAATGTGAAGGAACTACTCAAAGACCCTTCAAAATATATCAATGAACCAGGTAAGTTGATGAAAGACCCTATCGAAATGTTGAAAAATATTGATATTCCCAATCCATTCAGTGACCCAGCAAAGTTTTTCAATCTTGAAGAAGAAAAATCTGATTCGACTAAACAAACAATACAAGAATTGAAAAAGTACGAGGAAGAAGAAGAAATTATTCAAGAAAAGCCAAAAAAATAATTTATAAGTTTGAAAATGTTGAAAATAAATGCAATATTATTTCTTTTATTTTTGAACTCACTTTTAGGTGAAATTCTTATTTATGGTACTGGAAATAAAGGAAATGTAGGCGACACAATTTGCAATAATATTGCAATTGAATCAGATTCAAATATTGATAATTCCATTTTGTTAGAATGTAATTTTGAATTGAGTAATCCTTTAGTTTTTTACCCGCAAGTGTTGATAGGCAATAGTAATTTTGAAATAAGTAGAAGTGAATTAACAAGAGAAAATGATTCAATTTACTCTTTATTAATTGAAATCAAACCTAATAATATAGAAAATAAAAAAATTAATATAGGTTTATGCGGCGAATTGCTTGCTGGAAATGATTCAATTTGCATTGTTAGTTTTTATAATGTCAAATTAAATAATTCAAAAATTGGTGATTTTGATATTAAAATCAATTCAAATAATATTGGTTCAAAATTCCCTTACTTGAGATTTGCAAAAATTCAACAAAATGCACCAAATCCCGTTTATGCAGGAAATATTACTAAATGGGCTTATACAGTAGATATTGCTCAAGATATAAATTTTTTAGTTTATGATTTGTTAGGCAGAATTATTTTCCAAGAAAAAAAAAGAATTGATTCTCCTGGTACTCATTTTTATTATTTGATGATTGATAAACTTACTTATGCTGGAGTTTACTATTTTAAATTGAATGGTGAATATTCAAAAGCTGGTAGATATTTTTCTGTTATAAAATAAATATATTTTTGACAACCGTAATTATTTGAAAAAAAATATTGTTGAATTACAAATAATTTTATTAAATTAGTGTTTTATAATTGTTATAACAATTCGATTGTTGATGAAAAAAATACTTGTAGTTGATGACGCTGAATTTATCCTTGAAAGTACCTCTACTCTTTTGAGATTTGAGGGGTATGATATTATTACTGCATCCGATGGAATTGAAGGGGTCGAAGCTGCATTTAAGCATAAACCTGATTTGATATTATGTGATATTTCTATGCCAAGATTAGATGGATATGGGGTATTAGAAAAAATCAGAACTTCACCCGAAACATTGACAACATCATTTATTTTTCTTACTGCCTTCACAGATAAGTCAAATATGCGTGCTGGCATGGAGAAAGGTGCTGATGATTATCTAATTAAGCCATTCACAAGAGAGGAATTACTTGCTGCGATAGAGGCACAATTCAAGAAAACATCATTTATTGAAAAACAATTACAAGAAAAAGTTGATGAAGTTGGTAGAAGTATCACAAATTCACTTCCACACGAGTTTAGAACAGTTCTTAACCAGATTGTTGGGTCTGCTAAATATCTAAATGCAAATCCAAGCAATGTTGATGCTGAGGAAATCAAAGAACTATCAGATGATATTATTTCGTCTGCATCAAGATTGTTGAAAATCACAGAAAATTATCTTATTTATTCCAGAATTGAGGTATTTTTATCAAGCAAAGAAAAAAGAAGACAGCTTAGAACATTCAGAACAGATGAACCTTCAGCAATGATGGTTGATATTGCATCTTTAATTGCCGAAAGATATGAGCGATTAGATGATTTTGATTTTTATGGTACTGTTGATAATATTATGATTGAAGTTTCTACTGAAAGTTTTCATAAAATTATTGATGAACTGTTAGACAATGCGTTCAAATTCTCAGAAAGTGGAACTTCAGTAATCTTAAATATTTCAAGTGATGAAAAGTTTTTGGAAATTTCAATTCAAGATAATGGAAGGGGTATGTCGGTTGAGCAAATGTCAAATGTTGGTGCATTAGTTCAATTTGAAAGAAATGTTTATGAACAACAAGGCGTTGGACTTGGACTTTCCATTGCAAAAAAATTAGTTGAACTTCATGATGGCATTTTTGAAATTAAATCTGAAGTTAGCAAAGGTACTGAAGTCTGTGTGAAATTACCTATTGTTTACAAAGATTAAATTATATTGATAATATTTCGCTTACCTAAATATATAGTCCATAAACAAAAAGTAGTATAAAAAAAACCGCCGAGAAGCTATAAAATTAATAGCTTTTTGAATCTTAAATAAATACAAATAACTTCTAAGCTGTTACAAAATAAAGTTGAATTTCAGATGTTTTATAAAATCCTTGAAATTCCCGATAGGGATTAAATATTTGTAAACCCCAACCTAACCTTCCCCAAGGGGAAGGAACTGGCGTAAGTCCAACAATCCCATCGGGATTGAATGTTGTTAAATACACATTCAACACCTACAGTGTTGTAGGTGGCGATGGGAGATTTTTCTGTTACATACATTAATTCCAATCGGGAATTTAAAAGAATTTTTACAAGATAACGAAAATACAAATTTTATTGTTAATTGGCTGAGGAATCACTTTTTTTTGCTTTTTTAATTTTTCAAATAAAATTTATTAATATTTTATGCTTAACTTTGTTTTTTTTTTACGATTTTTGTAGATTGAAAAATTGTAAAGAAAAAAAATGAAAAGAGAAAATTTCAGTACGAAAGAAAATAGCAAACATAAAGAGAAAGCAACCGGAACATTTCGTTCTACCAAGAAACCAATGGTGAGAGCTCCTTCTGTAATTAAAAAGGATAAAAATTCTAACATTAAGGAAGATGAATTTATTCGTCTAAATAAATGGCTTGCTACTTCTGGTGTAGCGTCAAGAAGAAAAGCTGACGAATTAATAGCTTCCGGTGCCGTTAAAGTAAATGGTTTAACTGTTACAGAGCTTGGGACTAAAATTGCAAGAGGCGATTTTATTACCGTAAATGGCGACCCAATCAAAGAATTGCATCATGATATTTACATTTTACTTAATAAGCCAAAGAATGTAATTACAACAACCAATGATGATTTAAATAGAAAAACAGTGCTTGATATTGTTCGCAAACAAGACAGAGTATTCCCTGTTGGAAGATTAGACAGAAACACAACAGGTGTTCTTTTAATCACAAATGATGGCGAAATGGCATATAGATTAACTCATCCAAACTATGCTATAGAAAGAACTTACAATGTAAAATTAGACAGAGGTTTAAGAGCTGTTGATGCACAAAAAGTTGCAAATGGAATTGAACTTGAAGATGGAATGACGCAACCTTGTATTGTTGAAATTAATCCAACTGACAGTACTAAATTAATGATTTCAATAAAAGAAGGCAAGAATCGTGAAATTAGAAGAATTTTTGAAGCATTACATTACGAAGTAAAACAATTAGACAGAAAGATTTTTGCAGGTTTAACAACTCGCGGCTTGGCAAGAGGCGAATACAGACATTTAACAAGTAAAGAAGTATTAAAATTGAAAAAACAATTGAAAATGAATTAATGAACTTTTATTATTAGGGATATTTATGAAAAAAATCATTCTAATTTGTATTTTGTTTTCATTTACTTTTTCACTTGCCCAAGAAGGTGGTCTTCAGAAAGCAAGAAAGCTTGCAGGTGGGGTAGAAACTTATGTTTCAGTACCATCAGAATTACAGGAAAGGGTAACAAAGTTTTTCAAGAAAATCATCAAGAAAAACATTAAGGAAGGTTACGAAGAATTATTAGAAAAAAGTCCAATCAAAGGTAAAACTGATGAGATGAGTAATCTTGTTAAACAGACTTTTTTATCTTATGATTTTTACGGTGAAATGCAAGGATACGAGCCGGTAAATGCTGAAGTAGTTACAGAATCTTATATGCGTTTGCGTTATCTTGGTCTCTATGATAAATATCCAATTCGTTGGGTATTTACATTCTACAAATCTCCTGAAGATGGTTGGATAGTAACAAATGTTAAATTTGATGATTTGAGTGAATATTTCTTTTACGACGAATAATATTGAAGTTTTTCGCGCTAAAAATTAATTTTTATCTGGACCCTATCTTGTAGGTGGAGTCCAGATTTGCATTTAATTGCTTAAATAATACTACACAATATCCAAATTATACATCATTACTTTATTTGTTTTTTTTAATCCACACATAGCCATTGTCATCTCATAATAATTACAGAATGAAACAAAACTCAAAGTATTATTAACTTTAAATTACAATTATATTAATTATTATTAATATATGTAAAAATATTATCAAATTGTTAATTTGTATTTTAATAAGTCCATAAAATTAATTAATTTACAAATTGTTTAATGTTGATTTATGTAATTAGTTAATAATGATAAATGATTGATAATTAATGATATTTTTTTGTAACATTTTTTGTTTTTTTTTGTTATTAAAAAATGGATATTTGCATAAAATATATGCAAAAGAATTATGCTTTGTTGGGGGAGTAATTAATTTCGATAAATATTAATAGTATTAATAGTATTTTTTTTTAATTTTAAAAGGGTGTTCTATGAAAAAGATTTCTAATTTTCTGTATGTGTTGATTGGAATAGCAATATTTAGCTTTTCTGTTAATGCTCAAAATTTTTTAACAGAAAACTTTGACGGTACATTTCCTAATACTGGGTGGAGTACTGCAATTCAGTCGGGTTCGTATAATTGGACAAAAGTTGCTTCAGGTTCCTCACCAACCTGTACTCCTAAAGCTGGTAGTGGAATGATAATGTATCAAAGTTACAATGCTTCTTCGAATAGTTGTGCAATTCTATCAGCACCTCCACTTAATTTAACTGGAACTTGTAAACCTACTATTTCTTTCTATATGTATGGCGACCCTGGCTATTCAGGCAATGCAGATAGAATTGAGGTTTATGTTAATAGTACAAATTCTACAAGTACCTGGACTATGGTTGGCTCATTCAACAGATACAACTCTTCAGCGGCTTGGTACGAAAAAACAGTTGATTTGACAAATTACAGATATGCAACCACTTATATATTTTTCCGCGCTTATTCTATGTATGGAAATAATATCTTTATGGATGAATTATCAATTGATGAAAAGGGCTTAAAAGCTGAAGCTAAAATTTCAAGTTTTACTTCTCCTGATTCAAAAAAACCAGTACCAGCTGGCAATGTGTCAATTACTGCTGACCTTACAAATACAACCAAAGCTGTTAATATTACAGCTGCTTACATTGATTGGGATGTTAAATACAACAATCAGGTTGTAAATAGCGGTACGTATTATTGGACTGGAAATATGAAAGAAGGTGAATCTACTTCATTAAATCTTGGTTCATTCGTATTAAATTATCCACCAACTGGACCTTTTGGTGCTTATAGAATTAATACTACTGTTAGAGATGTTGTAGCTGCTGGTTCTTGCGGTTCAAATACAACAATGGCTTACCTTGATGTTTTTGGCGTTTTGAATGACGCTGGTGTTACTGGAGTTATGGGACCTGTTGAAGGTTTTGGACCTGGCTCTACTCCAGTCAGAGTTCGTGTTAAGAACTATGCACCAAAACCAATTAATTCAGTTCGTATTCGCTGGATTATTGATGGAGTTGAACAACCTTCATTCACAGCAAGTGGATTAAATATACCATATCTAAGTACAGGCGATATTCTCGTAGGAAATTATACATTCTACAATAAAACTCCTATGGGACCTTTCACAGTAAAAGCATGGACTGAAGTTCCAAATGGTGTGATTGATGAAGATAAAACTAACGATGAATATAATGGCGGTATTGGTCCTTCATTTGTTCCAGGTACATATACAATTGGTGGCTATGCAGCTCATTTTGCCAACTTGCAAGATGCTTCATCTTACTTAAGTGGTAGTGGTGTTTTAGGAACTGGTGATGTAGTATTTGAAATTCGTCCTGGTACTTATACAGGTCAAATTACTGCAAATGCAAGTTTAGCAAATAACAACAAAATTGAATTCCGTTCTTCAACTGGTAGAGCAAGTGATGTTACAATTCAACATACACCTTCAGCTGCAAATAACTATGTTATGATGATTGACGGTATGAAAAATATAACATTGAAAAACATCACCTTCAAAAATACTGCAACTAATTATAGTTTCGCTGGTCGTGTATTAGCTCTTAACAATTGCAGTAATATTAAATTAGAATATTGTAATGTTTATGGAGTAGCTTCTTCACCACGTGATGTAGCATATTCAAATTTATATATGAATAATACAAATATGGCATACATTTCTAATAATATCATTTTAAATGGTGCTATCGGTATTCGTAATGAAGGTTCTGCTACAATTACGTATTCATCAATTGATAATAATATTATTTCTGATTATAATTGGATGGGAATCAGCAATAATCTTTCAACAACTGGACACAATGTTGTTATTGCAAATAACGTTATTCGTAATACAAACACAATCAAACCACCTTACGGAATTTCTTCTGTAAATGGTACTTCAATTACAAATAATATCATTGATGGCTTGACTGGTACTGGAACAGATTCAAAAGAAGCAGGTATTTATTTGGCTGCTACAATTGCACCAACTGATTATACTGTTGTAACAGGCAATCAAGTTACTAATCTTGTAAATGTTAATGGTATTTATGCTGAAAACACTAAAGTTAAAATTTTGAAAAATCTTGTAAATGCTAATTTGACTGCTGCAAGCAATATGAGCTTGTTCAATAATGTAAATACAAGTGGTTATGCTGGAAATAATATGTTTAATGGTGGCAATATTTCTGGCTTTAGAAATTCAAATTCAGCTGATTTCTATTTCTTGTACAACACAGTTGTAAACAATTCAACTACTTATCCAAGTGTTTACACTACTGGCACAAGCGGAATGATTCACAGAAACATATTCCAAAATCTTTCTACAGGACCAGTAACAGATTTTTGGGGAACTTTGAATAACAATGAAAACAACTACTTTACAAATGGCGCAACTTTAATTAAATACAATGGAACAGTTTATACATTTGCAGCTTTCCAAGCATTAGGAATTGATGTAAATTCAAGCAATAAAGTTGTAACATTTGAAGATGCTGCATTAAATAATTTGAAATTGAAATTATACGTAGCAGAATTATTGAAGACTTCAGCTATCGCTGGTTTACCTGAACCAATGAACACAGATTTGCAAGCCGCAGATTACGAAGGTAATCCAAGAGCTTCATTCTATATCGGTGCAGATGAAATCAAACTTGAAATAATGATTGATAGACAAAGCGAAGGTATAATTGATTGTATTGGTGGATTAGATAATAATATATCAGTATCAGCAAGAATGTCTTATGGTGCAGCACCAACTTACCAATGGGAAAAAGATGGCGTTGCAATAGCTGGTCAAAACAAAGAAATTATGTTCTTCAATGCAATGAAATTATCAGATAATGGTGTTTATCGTTGTTTAGTAAAAGGACCTGGCGATACAAAAGAAAAATATAGCGAACCTGTAACAGTTTATGTTGTAACTCCAACAGAAATTACAGAAGAACCTGCAAACAATATCATTCCATTAGGTGAAACAGCAATGTTTACATTCCAAGCACACGTAAATGGAAGAAAAGTAGCAGATGCTTTGAAAATGAATGAAATTACAATTCAATGGTACAAAGTAAAAGCTGGTGGCGATGTTGCATTAGCAGACGATAAACGCATTGCAGGTGCAAAGAGCAACATAGTTTCAATCAAAGAATTTAATGTTGCAGACGAAGGTGAATATTACGCAGTAATTACTGGTCTTTGTGGCACAGCAACAACTGCAAAAGCACAGTTGAAGATTGAAGAATTGAAAGTTATGATTGACCAACAACCATTAGCATCAGCAAATTGCGAAGGCGATGATGTAATTTTCAGTATTGAAGCATCAACACCAAGTGCTAAAGCATTGACTTATCAGTGGTTTAAAGATGGTACAGAAGTAGCTGAAACTTCAACAACAACTGGAACAAAATCAAAACATTTAACAATATATGGTGCAAAAGCAAGCAATTCAGGAACATATTATTGCGAAGTAACACTTGAAGGTACAGCAGTAATGGAAAAATCAGCAGATGCTGCATTAACAGTTGGCACAAAACCATCAATCGTAACTCAACCAACAGATGTTGAAGTACAAGTTGGCAAAGCATTCTCATTAACTGTAGAACTTGATGATGAATCAGACGTAACATTTGAATGGTTTAAATCAGGAACATCAATCGGTACTGCAAAATCATTTAAGAGCAATACTGCAGTAAGTGAAGATGCAGGAAAATATTGGGTAGTGGCAACAAACAAATGTGGATTTGTAAAATCAGTAGAAGTGAATGTAGTTGTAACAACTGGAACAGTTGGTGTATTTGATTCTGAAGATGCTGGATATGCGTTAAGCAATGTATTCCCAACTCCTTCAAACGAAGTAGCAAACTTGAATTACACAATTCCAGTAAGCGGTTTAGTTCGTATTTCAATTGCAGATGTAAATGGCAGTGAAGTAATTGAATTACTAAACGAAACAGTTTCTGCAGGTACAAAATCTTTAGAAATCAATATAAATAATTTATCAAACGGTGTATATTTTGTAATAATGAACACTGGTTCAACAAAATTGATGCAAAGATTGACAGTTGTGAAATAATTCAATTTCACAATAAAATATTAAAAAAAGGGAAGCTTATGCTTCCCTTTTTTTGTGAATTATGTGATATTACGATTGTTGAGGTCTTTGTAATTGTTCAGTTATTTTCAAATTTTTTTGAAACATTAAAGACTTTCTAATATGTACAATATTAGATTATTTTCAATATTAATGTTGAGAAATATTTATATATATAAATCACTTATAGAATAATTGATTCTGAAACGAGTCCAGAACGACAACTTATGAGACAGCCACAATGAATTTCCAGTAGGATAATATATGTTAGTTTATTCTTCTATTTCATTGGTGTTTCTATTCTAATATCGACTCTTCGGGAATAGAATCTTCCTTCGGGAGTATCGTTATTGAATGTATTCAAATCTATGCCAAATCCTTCATATTTCACATTATTATTTATGAAAAATTCCGAAACTGTACTTGCTCTTTCTGTTGATAATCTAAGATTGTGTTCTTCAGTTCCAGTTCTGTCAGTATAACCAGTTACAAAAATTTCTGAATCATCATCAAGTTTTTCTTTAATCATTCTTATAATATTAGAATTTACTTCACTCAATCTGAATTTATCAAATTGGAAATAAACAAGCATATATCTATCAACAAATTTACCATTTTCAATATTTCTGATTTTCTTTGAAATAGTTTTATAGATTACTTTCATTTTTTTCTTATCTGAATTTGCATTTTGACCAATAATATTTTCAGCATCAATTTTATAAAAAATATGTTCAGGAGAAGAAACGAAGTCTGTTAAATCTGGTTTCCAAACATAGAAATTTTTATTCTGAAATTCTGAATAGTTTATTCGCTTTTTTTTGCTTGATTCAATTGAAATTGTGCCATCTTTAATAGTAGTGTCACTTTTGATAGATGGATAATAGTGAATTATAGATGGTGTGATTGTTGTTAATGTATCGTTTATTTCAATTGGAGCAATAATATTCCAATTATCGGGAATAATTTCAACTCTTCTATTTTCTTCGTTTCCATCTGAATGGTCTGTGTTTGAGTAATTTGAAGGCAGATTTCTGTATTTAATTGTCATTCTTTTTCTTTCAATATCCCACACATTTTCAAGATAATTCCTAACTGTAATTGCTCTATTTTCTGACAATTCTATATTGTTCTTTTCATTATTTCCATCATTAGAACCCTCAAGAATTATCTTAGAATCAGGAAACATTTTCATTCTGAAGCCAACTATATTAAGCAAATGATAATATGTTTCAATTACAGATAATTTTTTAATTTGTGCTAAATTAAATTTTTCTGTTTCAATTGTAGTCAATTTTGAATATTTGTCATCCAATGTATAATTATTTTCAGCAAAGAAAATATACGGCAATAATGGTCTAAAATCATTACTCAAATTTTGCTCTACAAGTACTTCTTCTACATCATATTCTCTATTGAATTTATCAGTTGCTTTTGCCAATATATCTGCTTCAATATGATAAGTTTTTTCAATTTTAACAATTTTATCAGGAATAATTTCAGGGATTTCTTCATATAAATCAATGATTTCAACAGGATTATATTTTACAGCAAGACCCAAACGAAGAACGTCAGCTTTCCAATATCTTGTTTCATATAGGTCGGTAAGATATGGATTAAAAAACAATTCTAAATTCCCAGTAAATGCATTTTTTTTATCTAATGGAAATTTATAACTTATCCCTAATGAGAACGCAAATACAAAATCAGAAGTTTTTTCTAATATACCATCATTTACTAATCGCGTACGTTTTCCATTCTCGAAAGTTCCGGCACTTGGCTCGATAATTTTCTCGAAATGTTCATAATTACTTAAAATGCTATAAAATCCAGCCACAAAACCTGTGTGAACGGAAAAATTATTTAGCAAATTGAAATTTGCTAATGGTTCAAGAGAAAGATACGACAAATCAGTTGATAATTGATGTACAAACAGCCCTTTCACGGATTTTCCATCAATATTAACTAATTGACTTTGTAAAGCAGACAATTCACCATTCAAAGCATAGTAACCTAATCTACTGCCAAAGCTAACAATTTTGCTAAATTCATATTCGTAAATTCCACCAAAATTGATGCCCATGCCTTCTCCACTTTGAAACTCTGGACAGCACGATGCGACTTCATCTAAATCTTGAAATTTGGGCTTATAATAATTCTTTCCCAAATGAAAAAACAAACCGTAATTATGCAATGATTTGGTAGTATCGGATTGAATTAATTTATACTCTTTTCCGTAAGAAAATGTCAAAAAAGTAAACAATAATAGTAATAGCGATGTTAATTTCATTTGCTTATAATAAATTTATTTGTATAAATATTGTATCCATTCGATATTTTGATGAAATAAATTCCATTTTCAAAATTATATGTATCAATCAATAATGCAGTTTTTCTATTTGCAATTGGATCAAATTCCCTGCTTAGAATCAGCTTACCCAAAATATCAATAACTTCAAAAGTAATGCTTTCATTTTCGTTAGAATAATATTCGAAATTCAATAAGTTATTTGCAGGATTTGGATAAAGCATAATTTTTTGATTTGCATTACCAGACAAAAACAATCTCGAAATACTGTCAGCTCTACAAATATCAGTAGGAATATATAGGGAATTAATAGTTTCTTTATTATAATCGCAATTTGTCCAATAAAATTCTTCAAATTCAATTAATGTAGAATCGGCATCACCGAGTGTAGCGATAAAGGTAAGAGAATCAAGATAATTAATACTATTGTTATACTTCTTTTCGATTGTAATGAACCTATCTTTTCCTGAAATAATACCAAATTCGCTATCTTCGAGTGGAACAAGTAAAGATTTATTCAATTTTAATTGTGTGTAGAATTTATCAAAAACACAATCATTCATAAAAGATGAACTGTCAATCTGGATATAGACAGTTATAATTTCAGCATTATTTGAATAATAAATCTTTTTATCAAATGATATTCTTGTAAATGGTCGAATTTTCTCAACAACGAAAGGAATTGCACTATTTATACATCCATTTGAATCGGTTACAGATACTGAATAAACACCTTCATCTTTAACTATAATACTTGCTGTTGAATCTCCAGTTGACCATTTTATATTTGGATAATTAGAATCTACACTTAAAACAATGCTATCGCAAGTACATAGAGGTAGATTTCTATTTCCAATAATTAATGGTTCAGGCAAAGGGTTTACTTGAACAAAAATACTATCACTTCTTGTACATCCGATGGAATCTGTAACGGTTAAATATAGATAATTTGATTCAATCGGCAAGAAAGCCAAAGAAGAATCATTCGGGAAATTTACATCACTATCAAATTCCCAATTGAAATTCAATGGCATTCGTCCTGATAAAATATTTACATCAACAAAAACAGAATCTCCAAAACAATTTGCAACGCTATCAACAAGTGTAATGCTTATAGGTTCAGGAACATTAATAGATAACTCTGCTTCTGTAATACATCCTTTTGCATCTGTAACAGTAATTTTAAGATTAACTGTTGAATCTATTAATAATTGTTGATTTTGACTATTCGGGTTTTGGAAATATTGGTTTGGAGTCCATTGTATATTATATGGCTCTTGACCGCCACTAATTGTTGGTATAATTTCAAATAAAGTACCCGAGCAAATTGTAGTATCTGAAATTAAAACTACATCTGCACCCTCTGACATTAATACTTTTACTTTTCTCGATTCAATACAACCAAATCTATCAGATACAGTAAGTAAATATTCAATTTCTGAAGTTGTTGTTACAAAAGGATTAGCAATTGTTGGGTCAGATAATCCAGTTGGAGGTTCCCAAAGATATGTAAAAGGCATACCTTCACCAGTTGCAACTCCACCAATTTTAGTTGGAGTTCCACCGCAAACTAAAGCTAAAGTATCGAAATCTAATTTTGGAGGATTGATTGCAGTCAAAGTAATTGTATCATTTTTTGTGATACAATCATCACCAATAGATGAATGACAAATATACTTTTGAATTGAGTCGAGTTTAACTTGCAAAAAATTTCCAGAGCTAATATAATCCCCAGAAATATTTGTCCAATAAACTGAATCTGCATTAGTATTTACTACAACATCAACTATGGTACCTTTACAAGCAGAATCTTTCAATATGTTACTATTTATTTCATTTTTAATGACAACAGGACAGCCAGTACAAAGAGTACTTTGATAATATATACCAATCAATGAAATTGAAAAGAAATCCGAAACAGCAGGATATGCTAAGTATTTTGATTCAAGTCCAAATTGTGAATTTACTTGCCCTTGTGTTATCATTTGATTTATTTCAAACATAGAAAAAAATTCACGATTCATCAAAATATCAGTATTATTCATTCTTACAAATACATTAAAATCCCAATTTCCCGCACCTTGCTTATGAGGTTGCAAATCTGAAACTAACATAAATGCTTTACCATCATTATCAGTCTCACACACATCTAAAGGAGATAAATTCTTATAATACTGTTTTGGATTAGTTACCAAACCATAATTAATATATAGATGTCCTTCGTAGTCGGCTTTCAAATCAGAATGGCATACAAATAAACAAATACCATCAGTTTCCCAATCATTAGTGCTGACCGAAAATGAGTAGTCCCCATTAATTGTAATCAAGTCAGTAACATCAGCAAGAAAACTTCTTGTTCCAACTTCAGCCCAAGCTTTTGCTCTATCTTCACCAATCATTTGAGCTTCCACCTTGAAAGATTTTCCATTTGGGTCAATTATATTAACTGCAGGAACAAGCGGGGAGTTTTCCTTAAATGATACTGTCCAGATAATAAATGCTTTTTCAACCTTATAACATTCACCAGATTTTAATTCTGTAATATTAAATTTAACTGGCTGAGTACCAACCGGCAATGGCAAAGACGCTAAATCAGTTCTTGAGGCAATTTTTGCAGTTTTGAAAAAGTAATTCAAACCGCATCTACTTATACTCAAATCAGATTTATCTAAATCTTGCCCATATAATTCAAACATTAGAGATTGAATTATAAAAATTATTGCTAATATTTTTATTTTTTTTATCATCATATCACCCACACAAATATACACTTAAAACTCAAAATATTTGCAGTTTATGAAAAAAAAATATTTTGTAACCACTCAACCGAATTGAAATTTTTCAATTTGCAATGTTATTTGAATGAAAAAATGTATATTTGGCACAATATGAAAATAATCATAACATGAAATTACTTAAAAATCCAGTTAGGGATTAAATGTTTGTAAACCCCACATTTCGACAAGCTCAGTGCAACGCCTGACCTTCCCCAAGGGGAAGGAACTGGCGTAAGTCCAGCAATCCCAGAGGGATTGAATAATTGTAAACCCCACCTAAATCCTCCCCAAGTGGAGGACTTTACATATTATTCCTCCCCTTGGGGAGGTTAGGCGTTGCACTGAGCTTGTCGAAGTGTGGGGTTTCTTCTTACAAACATTTATTCCCGATGGGAATTTCAAGGAATTTCTTTCAAATTAACGAAATTTTATTTATTGGTGGCCAGCTGAGTAGTCACAATTAATTCATTATCCAATTATTATTTCTTGATAAATATCAGAACCGCTCAGTCAGTCATTAGGAAAAAAGTGTGAAATCCATATTTATCAACAAATTATAATAGATTCCTCTCTTTTGTCGGAATGACATTTTTTGAGTTGAAAATATTGAGGCAACGTCAAATTTATTCTACTTTATTTGAAAGCAATTGGGTATAGAAAGTCAATTGCAGAAATAATAGAGCCAACTGATACTTCAAATCTACCTAAAAATAATGCTTGTAGTATAATAGATGTTCGCATCTGTTATTCAAATATACATAAAATTTATATAATTATTCAAATACCAATAAGAATCAGGCATAAATTCAAAACGAAAAAAATTTCAAATAACTACTAAAAAACATAATTAATTAAAAAAATATTTATTTTCTTTGATAGAACCTTAAATTTTCGTAATTTTGTAAGTGTTTTGTGTGGTTTTGGGCTTATTAAGCCCATTTTTATTATTTTTGATTATTTTAAAATTAAAAATATATTTGATAACTTATTTATAGTAGAAGAAATATGCCGCGTCGGAAATCCAAACATAAGGTAGATAAGAAGCTTATAATTGATGCTTTTGCAGAGATGGCAAAGCATAAAAGCATTGACAGGGACTTACTACAGGGTATAGTAGAAGAAACACTTTCGATGTTGATTCGAAAAAAATACGGGCAAGAATCCAATTTTGATATTATCGTTAATATGGACAAAGGCGATATCGAAATTTATCTTATGAAAGATATTGTTGAAGTTGTTGAAGACCCTGTTACTCAAATTACTCTTGAAGAAGCTAACCGTTATTCAGATGAAGAATATGAGATAGGACAAGAATTTATCGAGGAAATCACTCTTGAGAATATTGCTGATAGTTTTGGAAGAAGGTTAATTTCACTGGCGGCTCAAAATCTAAATCAAAGAATTCGTGATGTGGAAAAAGATAATGTTTATAATGAATATGCTTCTAAATTAAATGAAATAATTATTGGTGAAATCTATCAGTTACGTCGTCATGATATTCTGGTACTTCATAATAAGATAGAAATGAAATTGCCACGCGAAGAGCAAATTCCTAACGAACCATATAAATATAGAAAAAATCAGTCTATTAAAGCAATTGTTAAAGAAGTGAGAAGGCATGGTGCCGGTGGGCAACCGGAAATAATACTGTCAAGAGCTTCTGAAGAATTCCTTGCAAGACTATTTGAAATAGAAATACCTGAAATTTATGATGGAATAATTCAATTAAAAGCAATTTCACGCGATCCCGGAGAGCGTTCAAAAGTTGCTGTTCAGTCATTCGATGATAGGGTAGATCCAGTTGGAGCTTGCGTAGGTATGAAAGGCGTAAGAATTCACTCTATTGTCCGTGAATTAAACAATGAAAATATAGATTTGATTGAATTTTCTGAAAATCCTGAAGTTTACATTGCAAGAGCTTTGGCTCCTGCAAGAGTTAACGAAATTACTATATCTCACGAAACGAAAACTGCTCATGTTATTGTACCCGATGACCAAGTTGCACTTGCTGTAGGTAAAAACGGGCAAAATGTACGTCTTGCTTCAAAATTGACTGGTTACTCAATTTCGTTGAGCAAAGAAGAAGTTGATGATATAGATTTAATTGAATTTAAAGATGAAATTGGTGAAAAATTACTTCAATCATTACTTGAAAATGCAATTGAAACCGCAAGAGAATTCCTCGAAGCAAATCCAGTTGATTTGTTGAAAATTCCTGGAATTACAAGAGAAAGATTATTGCCGCTCAGAGCAATTTTCCTTAATGAATTTGAAGAATCTGAGTTACCGGAAATGGTTGAGAGTATCAACAGATTATAGTTTTTTGTTTTTTTTACAAATTTAGGTTTTTGGCTGGCGCCGTATATGATAAAATTATTTAAATTAGCATCTGAAATTAATATTGGCAAAGACGCAATTGTTGAGTTTTTGCAAGGCAAAGGCTTTGATATCCATAATAAGCCGACTACTAATCTAACCGATGATATGGTTAATTTAGTTTTTGAGAAATTCAAGCGTGAAAAAAAAGCCGCTGATATTCAACGTGAAAAAATCCAAAAACATAAAGATGTGAAAGAGGTTAAAAAACAAGACCCTCCTAAACATACTGAAGAAAAACCTGTTGAGCATTCGCATAAATTAGACTTTTCAGTTTTTGAAGAAGTTGAAAAACCAGAACCACCAAAGGAAAAACCTGTTGTTTCAACAAAATTTGAATCTGATTTCGAAAAAGACCAAATTATTTCGCTTGCTGCGGCTAAAAAAGCTGCCGCTAAAAAGCAAGATGATATTTCTGTTCAGGTTATAGATACCACTAAAGTCGAAAAACCTGCGGAATCAATAATTGAATCTGAAAAAATAATAGCGCCCAAACCTAAAGCAATAGAAGAAAAACCTAAAGAAACTGCTATCGAGAATTTAGCTCCAGCTCCAGTTGCTCCAGTTGCTCCAGCTACTTCTGCTTCCAAAAAACTTGGACCTATGCATTACGAAGTTCCACGATTTGAAGCTCCTAAACCTGTTAAGCCAATTATCGCTCCTTCTGATATTGATGATGTTCATTCTGATGAAGATTCCCAAACTAAGTTCTTCCCGCCCGGTTCTCAGAAATTCAACGAGCCACAAGTTGGCTCAGTCATTAACTTAAACCCTTATAAATCTGATGATAAAAGAGGGAATAATAAGAATGATTATCAAAATAAAGGCAAAGCAAGAACTGACGACCGTAATAAAGGAAGAAAAGAATATCCTAAAGACAAGCCAAGCGATACTTCTTCACCAAGAACAGAACCTAAGAGAACAGGTGACTTTAGAAATTCCGATAATCGTTCTCAAGACAATCGTCCTGATACACGTAGAGCTCCACAAGAAAATCGTCCTGATGCCCGTAGAACTCCACAGGAAAATCGTCCTGATGCTCGTAGAACTCCACAGGAAAATCGTCCTGATGCTCGCAGAACTCCACAGGAAAATCGTCCCGATGCTCGTAGAACTCCACAAGACAATCGTCCCGATGCTCGTAGAACTCCGCAAGACAATCGTCCTGATGCTCGCAGAACTCCACAAGACAATCGTCCTGATGCTCGTAGAGCTCCACAAGACAATCGCCCTGATGCACGCAGACCAGATAATCGCGGACAAGATAACAGAGGGCAGGATAACAGAGGACAAGATAACAGAAGACCAGATAATCGCGGACAAGATAATAGAAGACCAGATAATCGCGGACAAGATAATAGAGGGCAGGAATTTAGACAAGATAGAAGGCAAGGACAAGATGGTGGTCAACAACAATTCAATGATTCAAACAAATTTGAAACTCCATTGCTTAACAGAGGACAGGATAATCAATTTGATTCAAGAAATTCCGATGATGGCAGATTCGATCCAAAGAGAAAGAAAAAAAGAAAGAGCATAATTGACGTAAGTCCAGGCGACCCAATTCAATTGAAGGGCTTGACTGTTTTAGGTAGAATTGATGTTTCACCGGAAGAAAGAGCAAGAACAGGAAAATTTGATTCTCTTGATGATTTTAAATCAAGATTTGATAAGAAAAAGAAAAGAATTGGTGATGACAAAGCAGCTCCTAAAGTTGATGATGCTAAAAAAGGTACTGCATTAAAACCTAAACTTCATGAACAAGACGATAAAAAGAAGAAGAAACGCAAAAAATCAATCAGAGAGTCTATCTCACAAGAAGATGTAACAAGGGCAATCCGCGAAACATTAGCTGGTATGGATGTTGCTTCATCTGGTAGTTTGCGTGCTAAGTATAAAATGAAGAAAAAAGTTGAACGCGAGGAAAAAGAACAAAAGTTACAAGAAGAAAAAGATAGAGATTCAAAGATTTTAAAACTTGCAGAATTTGTTACTACTGCAGACCTTGCCAACCTTATGGGTATTTCACCAAGTGAAATTATCTTGAAATGTATGGGCTTAGGTCTGATGGTTACAATTAATCAAAGACTTGATAAAGATACAATTACTGTAATTGCTGATGATTATGGTTTCACTATTGAATTTATGGACGATAAACAAGTTCAATTCGAGGAAATAGATGAAGATGATGTTGATTCATTGAAACCACGCGCTCCGATAGTAACGATAATGGGACACGTTGACCATGGTAAAACATCCTTGTTGGACTTTATCAGAAGTGCTAACGTTGTTGCTGGTGAAGCTGGTGGTATTACTCAGCATATTGGAGCTTATAGTGTAGAATTACCTGATGGTAGGTCAATTACATTTTTAGATACACCGGGGCACGAAGCGTTTACGGCGATGCGTGCAAGAGGTGCTCAAATTACTGACATTGTAGTATTGGTTGTTGCAGCTGACGATAGCGTGATGCCTCAAACAATTGAAGCAATAAGCCATGCTAAAGCTGCAAATGTTCCAATTGTTGTTGCTATTAATAAAATCGACAAACCTGATGCTAATCCAGACAGAATTAAACAGCAATTAGCAGACCAAGGTATTTTGGTTGAAGATTGGGGTGGAAAGTTCCAAAGTGTGCATATTTCTGCCAAAAAAGGTATAAACATTGATACATTACTTGAAAAAATATTACTTGAAGCTGAAATTCTTGAATTGAAAGCAAATCCTGATAGAAATGCACGTGGTCTTGTGATTGAATCAAGAATGAATAAAGGTTACGGTTCAACCGCTACAATCATTGTTCAAAAAGGATTATTAGAAATTGGCGACCCATTTGTTGCTGGTACACAGGCAGGTAGAGTAAGAGCTTTATTGAATGAAAGAGGACAAAAGGTAGAATTTGCTGGTCCAGCAGACCCTGTTATGGTTATTGGTTTTGATGGTTTGCCTGAAGCTGGTGACTCATTCATAGTAACTAATACAGACGCCGAATCAAGAAGAATTGCAAATGAAAGATCACAGATGAAACGTGAACAAGAATTAAGACAAATCAGACATATCACATTAGATGAAATTTCTGCTCAAATTCAAATGGGTGGTGTAAAAGATTTATTCCTTGTTATCAAGGGTGATGTTGCTGGTTCAGTTGAAGCATTAAGCGATTCATTATACAAATTATCAAGAGATGAAGTTAGAGTTCAGATTTTGCATAAGGGAGTTGGTACAATTACAGAGAATGATGTTATGCTTGCAGCAGCATCTAATGCTGTTGTTATTGGTTTTAATGTAACTCCAAGTAATGCAGCAAAGAAAGTTGCAGAGCAAGAGCGTGTTGATATTAGAATGTACAACATTATTTATGACTGTATTAACGAAATTCAGCTTGCCCTCGAAGGTTTGCTTACTCCTGAATATAAAGAAGAAATTACTTCTACTGTTGAAATCAGAAAAGTTTTCCGAATTAGCAAAGCTGGCAATATTGCAGGTTGCTATGTTTTAAGTGGTAAAATCACAAGAAATGATAAAATTAGAATTATGAGAAACGGCTTCAAAGTTTTTGAAGGTGAATTATCTACTTTAAAACGTAATAAAGATGATGTAAGGGAAGTTGAACAAGGATATGAATGTGGTATCGCAATCAATAATTTCAATGATATAGAAGAAGGCGATATTATTGAGGGCTTCAAAATTAATGAAATTAGAAGAAAATTTAAATAACAGGTGATTTGCTTATGTCAGTATTAAGAGCAGAAAAAGTTGCAAGCGTTATCAAAAGATGTATCTCTCAGCCAATTTCAACAATGGCTATTGAAATATCTTCGGGTTTAGCTACTGTTACTGCTGTAAGAGTTTCGCCTGATTTACGTTATGCTAAAATATATCTAAGCTTATATGGTGGGAAAATTGGACCAGGCGACTTTTTAGAAAAAATTGAAGAGAGAAAATACGAATTAAAAAAGATTTTATCAAAAGAATTAAAAATCAGATTTATGCCAGAGCTAAAGTTCTTTCTTGATGATACCTTAGACCAAATAGATCAAATTCAGAAATTGATTGAGAATGTAAAAAAAGCTGATGATGATTTAAGAAAGGAAATGGGTACAACGGAAAATGCTGATTGATAATACAATATATAATTTTGATGATGAATTGATTCAAAATATCCGCACCAATGGTGCGGTTTTGCTAATTGACAAATTTTCCGATTGGACTTCCTTTGATATAGTTGCTAAACTGCGTTCCCTAATTAAAATCAAAAAAATTGGACATGCTGGTACACTCGACCCACTCGCAACTGGTTTGCTAATAGTTTGTTGTGGAAAATTTACAAAAACTATCAACACATTTCAAGAACAAAGAAAAATCTATACTGGTGAAATTAAGCTCGGTGCTACTACTAAAACAGATGATAGCGAAGCAGATGAAGAGAATATTTGTGATGTAAATGTTGTTCTATATGATGTTTTAAAAGCGAAAGAACAATTTGTAGGGCAAATTACTCAAATTCCACCTAAATTTTCAGCGAGAAAAATTAACGGACAAAGACAATATCATTTAGCCAGAAAAAATATTGAATTTGAAGCAAATCCTACACAAGTTGAAGTATATAGTTTTGAAATTACTGATTTTACACTTCCAGTTATTTCTTTTAAAATTGAATGTTCTAAAGGTACATATATCAGAGCAATTGCTCGTGATATGGGAGCTACACTTGGTTGTGGAGCATATCTTAAATCTTTACGAAGAACAGCAATTGGTGATTACAAGGTTGAAAATGCCCTAACAATTAAACAATTATCTGAATTAATTAATAGTTATAATGAAAGTATTTAAATCGTTTGACGAAGCTGAATTTGATAGAAATTCTGTAATTACAGTTGGTACCTATGATGGTGTTCATCTTGGACATCAGTCCGTAATTAATGAATTACTTTCTATTGCTGCAAAAGATAATCTCAGACCAGTGTTGCTTACAATTCACCCACATCCACAAGAGATAATTAAAAATAATCGAGAACCTTCAAAATTGCTTACTTCCATAAGTGAAAGATTGGTATTGTTTGAGAGATTTGGTATTTCAAATGTGATTATTATTCCATTTACTTATGAATTTTCTCTAACTAAACCTGAGAGTTTTGTTAGAGACTATTTATTTAACAAAGTTGGATTTAAGACAATTCTAATAGGTTACGACCATTTATTTGGAAAAAATAGAGAGGGCAATAGCGAGTTACTTCAAAGGTTATCAGCAGAATTAGATTTCAATGTTAAAAAAGTTTCAGCTTTTTCAGATGGTGATATTATTGTTTCAAGTACCAAAATACGTAATTCAATCAAAGATTGTGATATTGAATTTGCAAATGAAATGCTTGGGTACGATTATATTGTTAATGGCAAAGTGATGCACGGACAGAGAATAGCAGCAACTTTGGGTTATCCTACTGCCAACATTTTTCCAGATGAAAAAAACAAACTTATGCCTGGGAATGGTGTTTATGTTGTTAGTTCTGTTATTGATGGCAAATTATATTATGGAATGGCTAATGTTGGTTTAAGACCAACTCTTACTGATGATACAATTCCAACGCTTGAAGTTAACTATTTTGATTTGGATATGGATTTGTATGATAAATATCTTACAGTATCATTTCATAAATTTATTAGAAAAGAAGTAAAGTTTGCTGGAATTGAAAAATTGAAAGAACAAATTAGTCGTGATAAACTTACTTGTTTGTCCTTAATAAACAATTGAAATAAATTGCAGAATAGGGGGTATGATGCATTATTTATTATATAGAATTCTATTTTCAATTTTATTTGTTATTTTTTCCTTACCTATTTGGGCAAACACAACAATACTGATTTCCTTTGATGGTTTTAGATGGGATTATCTCGATAGAAAATTGAATCCCAAACTTGACTCTTTAATTGCAGAAGGCGTTCATTCATTATCTTTGAAACCATCGTTTCCTACTTTAACTTTCCCTAATCATGTAAGCATTGTTACTGGTATGTACTCAGAAAATCATGGTATTTTAGCAAATATTTTTTTTGATTTAAATACTTTCGAGAAATTTAATATTGCAAATGTATCTGTACGCGAATCAAAATGGTATAATGCAGAATTTATTTGGGAAACAGCTAAAAGAAACGGTATCAAAACTGCATCTTATTTTTGGCCCGGTTCTGATATGATAGACGATTATAGAAGACCTGATTACTTTGAATTATATGAGCATAAAAGAGATTACAAGACAAGAATTGACGGGGTAATCAAATGGTTGAAATTACCTGATTCGCTACGTCCCGAATTTATTACTTTGTACTTTGATGAAACAGATACCAAAGCACATCAATATGGAACAAATTCATATCAATTGGATAAAGGTTTGAAATTACTTGATTCATTGATGATATACTTTGATAGTGAATTAAAAAATATCAATCAAAAAGATAGTGTAAATTTAATTATTTTGTCCGACCACGGTATGAGTGATTTGGTTAATGATAGTAAAATTTTACTTAGTGATATATTTGATTGTAAAAGATGCCTCATCAATAATGTGGGTGCTTTAGCAATGATTCAAGCACCTAATGATGTTGCAGATAGTATTTATTTCCTATTGAATAAGAATGAGAAAAATTTCAAAGTATATAAAAAAGATGAAATCCCCGAAAGGTATCATTATTCTAATCATCCATTTGTAACAAATTTACTTTTAGTTGCCGATGTTGGATACATATTTGATAACGGCGAGAATAAATCATATCAACATTTAGCCATGCACGGTTATGACAATGAAAATCTTGATATGCACGGAATATTTATAGCGAGAGGACCTGCTTTTAAAGAATCTTACAAATGTAGTACTATATTGAATATTGATATCTACCCATTGCTTTGCAAATTATTAAATATAAAACCAAGGAGTAATGTTGATGGAAAAATTGAGAGAATTGAATTTATTTTGAGGGAAAAATAAAGATGAAATTATATATATCTATTTTTATTTTAATTTTTGTGCTGGTTTCTGATTCTTTTAGTCAGAAAAATTTGCCTTTTAATAGCTCAAAATTAATTGATTCAGCTTTAAATTTAATGAATTTACGTTATTCTGATATATGGCTGCCCAATGACATGAATGAAATTGATGAGCATAGGTTATCTGTTATTCAAAGAATGTTCAATAAGCCATTAGCAAGTATTGATTTTACAGACACTTATTCAAAATCGCTGGTTATAGCTGAACCAATGTTTATGGATAAATTAATTTCAAAAATTGTTTCTGACCTTGAATATTCACAATTTAAATTATTTAATTATGATGATAATTATCCAATAAAATATGTTAATGACCATTTAAATACTAAGATTGATTCACTTGCTGGATTTATGGCAAGTCTTGTTATTAGGGATTACGTGCCATTGATTATTCAGACTACAAGTATATTAGCAACTGATGTATTATATAGAGATGATTCACGCAGTAATACGCTTTTCGATTATGCGGATTCATTAATATTTTTTGATGATTATTCAAAAGAACAAAATGTTTATGAAACTAAAGCAAAGGAACTTGCTTTTTTTGATAAGTCAAAAGCTTTTTTTGCTCACTTGAATATTTTAGAAAATACAAAAGTTTTCGAAATGGGTGTATCACTATATAAAGAATTATACAGCAAACTAAAATCTAATCTTGAAATTAAACAAATGCTAAGAGATAGTATCAAAACTATTGTCATTAATACGGATTATGGGAAAATTGGTATTGGAGGCAAAGGTAATGATATATACAAGGGTGATTTTATTTTTATTTTTGATATTGGCGGTAATGATACATATATTTTACCTGACTATAAAAAAGATGATGCAAGAAATTATCCTGTAAGAGTAATTATTGATATTGAAGGTAATGATATTTATGAAGGTGGTAACTATTCGATAGCAGGTAGTTACAAAGGAATAAATCTATTATTTGATATGCACGGTAATGATAAATACACAGCAGGAAATGTTTCACTTGGCGGTGCTATACTTGGCTTGTCAATTTTGCATGATTTTGAAGGTGATGATTACTACAAAAGTTCAAATCTTTCACAAGGGGCTGGAGCTTATGGAATTGGTTTGTTGATTGATAAAACTGGAAATGATACTTATAATTGTCAAACATTATCGCAAGGTTTTGGCTTTGTAAGAGGATTTGGTGCATTGGCGGATACCGAAGGTAATGATATTTATATATCTTCAAGTACCATAATTGATAATATTCGCTCAGATGAAAAAAAACTAAGTTTTTCTCAAGGTGCTGCCTTAGGTTATCGTCCAGTAGCTTCAGGTGGAATAGGAATACTTGCTGACGGTGATGGTGATGATACATACATATCCGATATGTATGGTCAAGGAAGTGCTTATTGGTATGGTATTGGTGGTTTAATAGACTTCAAAGGAAATGACATATACAAAGCTAATCAATATGCTCAAGGGGCTGGTGTTCATTTTGCTTTTGGAGTTTTGAATGATTATGATGGAAATGATACTTATATATCAAAAGCTGTTTCTCAAGGTAGTGGTCATGATTTCGCATTCGGTTCATTATTGGATACAGATGGGAACGATAGATATATTGCAGATGAGCTTTCAATAGCTGCAGGAAATGCAAATGGAATTTCATTATTACTTGATAAAAATGGTAATGATACTTATTCTGTTAGTAATTCAGCAAATTCACTTGGGTATTCTGATTTTAGAAGAAATTGGTGTATGCTTGGATTATTTATTGATGGTAGTGGTTCGGATGTATATTCAGAAAAGAAAAATAATGATTTGCATTATATAAAATCATTTACGGGTGCTTTTGTTGATTTTGAATTTTCAAAAGATGAGAAAAAAAGGGAATTGAAAAGAGAAGAATCAAACACTCCAATTTCATCAATTCTTGATAGTTTATTTGTGCAAGCAACTGCATCATTAAGTAAGTTTCAAACAGGAGTTGCTCCAGCAAGAGCAAAAATTACATCTTTCGGCAAAAAAGGTTTTGACTTTCTACTTAGTAAGTTTAATAGTCCTTTTGCAAGAGAACGCAATGCTGTTGAAGATATGGTTAATAAAATGTACCCAAAAGAAAATGAATATATTTCTAAATGTCTAATTGATTCCTTACTATCTGCGGATTATAGCGTATATTCTCTTTCTGCGAGAATTCTGGGACAAAATAAAGAAAAGAAAGCACTATCACAATTGATGCTTCGTGCAAGGTCTGCCAATTGGAAGGATAGAGCTTTGGCTGCTCAACATATTGGAGAAATAGGTGTTTCTGTTCTTTCGGATTCAATCGCTTTTTTGCTATTTGACCAGAATCAGCTTGTAAGAGCAAGAACAGCATATTCGCTTGCTTCGCTTTTTCATTATGATATTTTAGGTGAAATTGCACCTGCTCTTTCGGACTCTTTTCAAGTTGTAAGATACAACGCAATGGCGGGGCTTTTAAGAAATAAACCATATAAATATGAGTTTATCAAAGAAATATTTTTGGGAAATTTGAAAGAAGAATCTGTTTTGATGTTAATTCCAATGCTTGCTATTATAGATTTTAATCCAGCCGATTATAAAAGTTTTGTAGGGATTATTTCTAAGCAATCAAAAAAAATAAGAGCAGCCGCTTACAAAGAAATCATCAATTCTGGGAATAAAAAATGGAAGGATATTTACAAATTGTTAATAAAAAACGAATCGGATTCTGATTTGAAAACATATTTAGGAAAATTAAATGAAAAATAAAACTTTACTTGTACTGTCATCACCGAGCGGAGGTGGCAAAACTGTTGTTGCTAAGCATTTGATTTCAAAATATAATCAATTTGTTTTTTCAGTGTCAGCTACTACAAGAAGCCCAAGAATTAATGAACAAGAAGGAATTGATTATTATTATTTGAGTAAAGATGAATTTGAAAAATTACTACTTGAAGAAAAATTTATCGAGAGTGAAGAAATATTTGGTAATTATTACGGTACATTAAAAAGTGAAATTGAAAATAAAGTTAATGCTGGTAATTATGTAATATTTGATATTGATGTTAAGGGTGCAATGTCTGTAAAGAAAGCTTTTCCTGAAGAATCGTTGTTAGTCTTTATTGCTCCACCTTCATTAGAAGTTCTTGAAAGTAGATTAAAAAGTAGAAAAACAGAATCAGATGAACAAGTTCAGAAAAGATTATCAAGAGCTGAAATGGAAATCACTTTAAGCAAAGAATTTGACTATGTTGTTGTAAATAATATTTTGGAAGATACTTTTCAAGAAGTTACATCAATCATCGAAAATACATTCATATTATAAATATTCAAATAACTATTTTCAGAAACAGTCATCCCAAATAATGTATGGAATGACTGTTTGTTTATAATCAATTATTATTTTTCTGGATATAAAACAAATTTTGCTACATTATCTAATTTGAAATATTTTTTTGAAATTTCAAATAATTTTTCAGAAGTTAATGATTCAATTTCTTTCTTTTTCTCTGCGATTTTTTCAGGATTTTCGTTATTATAGTAAGCACTATATAGGTTATTCATCCAATAGCGATTATCTTGCATACTTACTTCGAGTGATTTCAAAAGTTGTTCTTTTACTTTTTGATTGTAAGAATCATCTAATTGTTTGCTTGTAAATTCATTAATTAATTTTATAATTTCAGCATAAAGCTCTTCTGAACGGTCTGGGTCGCAACCAAAACCAATGTTGATTGTATAAACAGGTCTTGGGTATATAGCAGCATTTGCATAGCCATAAGCACCATAAGTACCACTTTTTTCTTCGCGAATTACTTCTCTCAATCGAATATTAAAAGCATCTAAAGCAGCATTCAACAGAAATTTATCATTTCCACTGAAATCAAAATCACCACTTATTCTTACATTGACCATACTTTGCTTTTCAATACCTTTCTTAATAACTTTTTCGATTTTACCTTTTGGAATTTTGATACCTAAATCAGTAAATTTTTCAGTTTTATTTGTTGATGGCAAGCTACCAATATATTTCTCAATCATTGGAGTAATTTTTTCAACATTGAAATTACCAACAAAGAAGAAGTTAAAACCATTCATATTTTCAAAGCGACTTTTGTAAAATTTGATTGCCTTCAATAAATTTACTTTGGTTAAATCTTCCACTTTCCAAGGCATTCTACGTGGATGGTAGCTGTGCATTACTGCGGAAATTGAATCATAAAAAACTGTTCTTGGGTCATTTTCATCATCTTTTATACTTGATGCAGTTTTTTCGATATATGCTGAAAATGCTTCAACATCTTGTCTTGGTTCAGTTACTCTTAAATGAATTAATTGGAACATTTCTTCAATATCTTGAGGTGAACATTGTCCGCTTATAGCTTCTTCCAATTCTCTAATAGATGCTCTTACATCTACCATCTTACCACTCAATAATTTTGATAAATCTGTATTTGAAAATTCAGAAACACCACTTTCGGACAATACAGTTCCTGCAATCGCTGAAGTATGATAATCAGCATCTGGAGCAGTTGATGAACCACCAAAACGGAATGAAGAAAACATCACTTCGTCATTTTTGAATTCTGTTGGTTTCAATACAACTTTTATACCATTTGAAAGTGTAAGTTCGGTAACACCAATATTTTTAAATTGTTTAGAAGAAACAACTTTACCTGGTTTTACATCTTTGCTAAATAATGGTTTAGTTACTGCATCATCAATATAAGGTTGATGATTTTGTGAAGCAACCAAATTAAACATATCTAAAACTTGCTTTTCGGTTGGAGTTACTACTCCTGCTCTTTCAGGTGTACTAATAGCAATTACAGTATTTTCTTTTTTTACCAATTTTTTAATTTCGGTATTAATTTCAGCTATTGTTATTTCTGGTAACCATAATTTATACATTTGCAATTCATTTTCAATTCCTGGAATTGCTTCTTTTTGAAGGAAATTTCTAACAAATTCACTAGCGTAATTTATAGATTCAGTTTTATCTTTTTCCAATAAAGCATTTTCCATAAATCTTAATTGTTCATTCTTTACTCGAATTAGTTCCGATTCATTAAAACCGTGCTGAGCTGCTCTGAATAATTCAGTAAAAGTAGCATTAACACCTTGCTCTACATTATCACTTTTTAGCATACCAAAAAAACCAAAAGCATCAGTTGTTGGTACAAAATTTCCTGAATATGAAACAGCAAAAAATCCAAATGGAGGATTTGGCTTAGTTTGTCTTTCTTCAATTCTTTTATTTATCATAGTTGTAACTAAAGTATGGACAATATTTTGTCTATAATCTTTGTAAGTACCTTTTTCATCAGCTTTATATTTCATCATTAATTGGATACTTGGAAATGCCAATTCTTTATCGGTTGCAACCGAAACAAGAGTTTGCTTATGTTCAGGTAGTTGGATTGTTTCTCTTTTTCTTGCATCTTTCTTTGGTTCAATTTTCGAAAAATATTCAACAACCATTTTTTCAACTTCAACCATATCGAAATCACCAACAACGATTACTGCCATCAAATCAGGGCGGTACCAATCTTTGTAAAATTTGGTAAGAGTTTCGTGTTTGAAATTTTTAAGAATTGCAGTATCGCCAATTACATCATGTTTTGCATATTTTGAATTGTAATAAATAATTGGGTTATGTTTTCTCTGAACTCTGTCGTCAGCTCCTTTTCCTAATCTCCATTCTTCAATAATCACACCTCTTTCTTTGTCAATTTCTACTGGTTCAAATGCAAGTTGATGCGCCCATTCTTCAAGAACTTGTATTCCTTTTTTCATTTGTTCTTTATTGTCTGTTGGAACTTTCAACATATAAACAGTTTCATCGTAAGAAGTGTAAGCGTTGAGGTCATTGCCAAATTCAATACCAATTGATTCCAAGTAACTAATCAATTCTGATTTTGGAAAACTTTTTGTGCCATTAAAAGCCATGTGTTCTACAAAGTGTGCAAGTCCATTTTGATTAGCGTCTTCTTGCATTGCACCTGCTTTAAGAGCAAGACGCAATTCCATTCTGTTTTCAGGTTTGCTGTTCTTTTTAATGTAATAGGTAATTCCATTTGGAAGTTTCCCGATTTTTATTGAGGGGTCAACAGGGATAGTGGAATTAATATCTTTGATTTGAAAAGTATTTTGGGCATTCAGACAGAATACGCCCATTAAAAAAATCACGAGATAAAGTGATTTTATTTTGTTAAACATAATACACCTAAATGAAAATATTGAAAATAAAAAACCAAAATTAGCAAAAGAAATTTAGATAATAAAAGAAAATTTATGTATTTCATATTAATTCAACTACACGTTTATTATCATTGTTATGAGATAATGAATTTATAAATATTTTTTGACCACAAACCCAATTGATATTTTTCAATTTGCATTGTTATTTGAATGAAAAAAATGTATATTTGGCACAATTTACAAATAAAAATAAATTGAAATTCCATAAATTCCCGATAGGGATTAAATGTTTGTAACAAATTAAATTCACCTAAGTCCAGCAATCCCAGCGGGATTGAATAATTGTTAACCCCATCTAAATCCTCCCCAAGTGGAGGACTTTACATATTATTCCTACCTTTGGGGAGGTTAGGTGGGGTTTCTTCTTACAAACATTAATTCCCTATGGGAATTTCAAGGAATTTCTTTCAAATTAACGAAAATACAAATTTATGGTTAGTAGGGTGAGTAGTCGCAATATTTTTTTTCATTAAATTCTATTAGGTATCCTCATTTTTTCAATCACTAAATTCAAATAAATGAAAACATTTGAGTAGCTTCACAAAAATTAAATTTATTATATACCGTCAATTATATGGTATTATTATTCAATAAAATTTTAATCTAAATGAAGACTGGTTTTGTTATTTTCTTTCTTATAATCATTCCGCTAATTGTTTTAGCTTTGGAATTGTATTTTAATTCAAAGTGGTCTCGTTTTGTTAAGCAAAGAAATTGGTCGCCAATTTTATCAACTATACCTTACTATTTAACTGCAATAATGATTACAATATATATTAGTGCATCATATTTGAAAATGTTTAGTGATAAATTTTATCCAATTGTTTGGGCTTTATTTATTATTTCAAATATATGGATATTGCCAAAACTTGTGATTGTACCATTATTTGTATTGGGAGATTTATATAATTATTTTAAAAAGAAATATTTGAAATATTTTCCAATTTCTCAAAGTAATTTAGAAAAGCAGAAAAGTGAGGACAGAAGAATATTTTTACAAAATGCGTCTTGGTTAGCCGCAGGAATTCCATTTTTGATTACAAGCAGAGGATTAACTCATACTGCTTATGATATACGATTACATAAAGCGGAGATACCAATTGAAAATTTGCCCTATAATTTAAATGAATTTAGAATTGTTCAATTATCTGATATACATTTCGGTTCATTTATTAATACTAATATTGTAAAAGAAGCAGTTAGCATTGTAAACAAATTAAATCCTGACTTAATATGTATTACCGGCGATTTTATTAATGTAAAAGTATCTGAATTAGATTATGGTTTAAAGGAACTAAAGAAATTAAAAGCTAAGCATGGAGTATATGGTTGTCTTGGTAATCACGACCACTATGTAGATAAAAATGAAATTCGCGACTTGGTTGAGCAAATAGAAAGTATTGGAGTAAAGTTATTAATAAATGAAAATAAAATAATTGATTTGTATCATAGCAAGATTAATATTGTTGGTGTAGATAACGAAGGGATTAGACAACAATTTGCTGACTGGGATAAGGCGTTTGATGGAATTTCATCGAAAAATACTACAATTTTACTTTGTCATGACCCAATTAATTGGGACAAAAATATTAGAGGCAAAAGAAAAGTAGATTTGACATTGTCTGGGCATACTCATGGCGGGCAAGTTTCGGTGGACTTTTGGGGTGAAACTCTTTCTCCTGCTCGACTTGTTTATAAGCAATATGCGGGACTTTATTCTGATAATTTTCAGCATTTATATGTAAATAGAGGATTTGGTACTTCTGGTCCACCTATAAGATTGGGATTTAATCCTGAAATTACTTTGATAACCTTCAAGCCAACCGAATCAATGGTATAATTATTATAAGTAAACAAAATATTTATTTTTGTTAATAATTAAATTTTTGTTAATTTATAAATATTAATTGGAAAAATTTTTATTTTTAATTAATAATTGTTTTCATTGTACTTGTTTGCTTAATGGAAGACTAAAATTGAATATGATAAATAATATTAAAGATTTACTCGATAAAAATTTCTTGAAAATTAGTTCTTTGGGAATAGGAATTATTGATAAAGAATTAAATTTTATAATGAAAAATTCTACATTTGAAACGATGTTTCCATATTTAAAGGAATTTGAAGTTCAAGAATTTTCAATAAATTTGCATAGTGCAGAAGGCAATATAAATTTTGAAGATTACTTTGAAAATCCGAGTGAAGTTACAGCATACAAGTATGAATTTGAAAAGAAAAATAAAGTTGCACGCTGGGTTATTCATATTATACCTTTGTTAAATGAAGAAAAAATAGCTGAATATGCGGTTTGTATAGTAAAAGACCTGTCCGACTCAAACCACTGGCAAAAAGAATTTAATATTTTATTTGAAAAAGTACCAAATCTTATTGCAGTATTGGATTCTGAATTCAATGTTATCAGGGCTAACGAAAAATTCAGAGATGCATTTGGAGACACAGGAACAAGTATAGAATTGTACAGAAAAAAGCATTTAGAAAACAAAAATACACCTGCATATTATAGTTTTTTAGATGGTGATGAGCATTTTGGAGCGCAGGTGCTGATTACAAAGGGTAGCGATAAATCTCATTTTCTTGTTAATTCATCTCCATTTGCTTATAACGAAAAGGGTGAAGTAACGCAAGTATTAGAAATATCTACTGATATAACTGAAATAAATCAATTACAAGAACAATTGCAACACGCTCACGATTTCTATGCTGAAATTATTGAAAATTCAGCTGATGGAATTATTGCTATTGGAAGAAAAGGGAAGACACAAATATTCAATGAATCTGCAAGAAAAATTTTAAATTGGAATCAACAAAGAAAACCTGGAATTCCTAAAATTCAAGAAATGTTACCAAAAGAATTTTTTGATGAACCAGATGAGCATGGAAAAATATTAGTTAATAAAGAACTAAATGTAATATCTGCTGATGGAATTACAATACCAGTAAGAATAAATGCTTTTGAGCTTACAAATAAAAAGATATATATGGGCAGGGTAGCTTTTTTACAAGATTTAAGACCAGTAAAAGAACTTGAAATGCAAAAAATTATGGCTGAAAAAACCGCAATAGTTATGTCATTTAAAGCTCTTGAGGAAAGTATGAAATCTTTAGTAGATGTTCAAGAAATTGCTTTGGACAATTATGAGAAAGCAATAGAAAGCAATGGTTTATTAGACAAGAATTTGGCATGGGCTTATGTTAGACAGAGATTTAATGTTGTAAATAAAATTGTAAAATCATTTATTAATGTAATCAATGGCTATATGCCGATTTATTCAGAAGTGAATTTTTCCCAGATTGCACTTAAAATCATAAGCGAGTTAAACGATATTTCATCTTTCAATGATGTTAAACTCATTAATAAGATTAAACCATCGGATAATAAATATTTATCTGACGAAAATGCCATTAAAGCCATTATGATTATTTTGCTATCAAATGCCATTGACGAAGCTGCAAAAACTGAATCTAATTGTATGGTAATAATTGAAGCTGATGAATTTTCTGAGCATATTTTCATTAAAGTTACAGATAATGGTCCAACAATTTCAAAACAGTTAATGGAAAAACTATTCGAAATCAAAGACAGTAATAATGCACGAATAGGATTGGTTACAGTAGCAATGATTGCTAAAGCATTAGATGGTCGTATTGAAGTAAGTTCCACAAATGATGATGGAAATAATTTTATGGTTTTGCTACCAGCTAAACGAGTAATTCAATAATAATATTATTATGAACAACATTGAATTTAGAGAATATTGTCTTAGTTTGAATTGGGTAACTGAGGATATGCCTTTTGATGAAGATACTGTATGCCTAAGAGTAGGAGGCAAAATCTTTGCTATGTATGGATTGGAACATCACCCATTTCGATTCAATTTAAAGTGCCACCCCGAACTTGCCATAGAATTAAGGGAGAAATACGATAATATTATCCCCGGTTATCATTGCAACAAAAAGCATTGGAATACTGTTATTCCTGATGGACAAATACCTTTAAATCTCATAAAGGAAATGATTGATATTTCGTATAATTTAGTACTAAATTCTTTATCAAAAAAGGAAAGGCAAAAACTGACTTTAGAAACACTACCTGATTGATTTATTCCAAATGATACTGAAATTTTATAAAATATGAGTATTTCTTCTAAACAGTTTATTGAATAAGAGTAAATTTAATCATAATTAAAATTAATAATCACCTAATTTCTATTTTTTAATTAATTGTTATAATATGGAATTTAAATTAATTATTTTTGTAATGATAGAAAAAATTAAATTTAATTATATGGTGATTTATGCAAATTAATGAAAGTCGTGCTTGGAAAGACTTGGTTATACATCAAAAAGAGATTTCAAAATTAAATATGAGAGATTTATTTAATGCTGATGTAAATAGATTCGATATCTTTTCGATTAAATTTAATGATATTTTGTTTGATTATTCAAAAAATCTAATTACACATCAAACTTTGCCTCTTTTGATTGAATTAGCAAAAAAAGCTGAACTCAATGTTTGGATAGACAAAATGTTTGAAGCTGATAAAATAAATTTTACTGAAAATAGAGCCGTTTTGCACACTGCTTTAAGAAACAAATCTAACAAACCAGTCAAATTTGAAGGATGGGATGTGATGCCTCAAATTAAAGCTGTGAAATCTCAAATGAAAGATTTTGTTGAAACTGTTCATTCTGGTATATGGAAGGGCTGTACTGGCAAAAGTATCACAGATATAGTCAATATTGGTATCGGTGGTTCAGACCTCGGACCTGCAATGGTTGTTCAGGCATTAAAACCATATAAAGTTCCAAGCATAAATGTACATTTTGTTTCAAATGTTGATAGTACTGATATTTCTGAAACCTTGAAAAAATTAAATCCTGAAACAACTTTATTTGTAATTGCATCTAAAACTTTCACTACTCAGGAAACAATGACCAATGCTCGAACTGCAAAAAAATGGATATTAACAAGAATTGCACATAAAGAAACCGATTTGCAAAAGCATTTTGTAGCTCTTTCTACAAATGAAAAAGCATGTATTGAATTTGGTATTGACCCCAAAAATATGTTTGCATTTTGGAATTGGGTTGGTGGTAGATATTCACTTTGGTCTGCAATTGGATTATCTATTGCACTTGCTATCGGCTGGAATAATTTTGATGAACTTCTTACTGGTGCTTGTGAAATGGATACTCATTTTCGTGAAACACCATTCGAAAGAAACATCCCTGTTTTAATGGCTTTACTTGGAATATGGTATTCAAACTTTTTTAATGCTTCAACTTATGCAATTATTCCCTACGACCAATATTTAAGCAAGTTCCCTGATTATCTCCAACAGCTCGATATGGAAAGCAACGGTAAAAAAGCTAATAGGAACTGTGAATTTGTAAATTATTCAACTGGTCCAGTTATTTGGGGTACTTGTGGCACAAATGCTCAACATTCATTCTTCCAATTGATTCATCAAGGAACCCAAATGATACCAGCTGATTTCCTTGCTCCTATTATTCCGCATAATCCTGAAGGTGAACATCATGACATACTTTTAGCTAATTTCTTTGCTCAAACTGAAGCATTGATGAAAGGAAAATCTATTGAAGAAGCCAAGCAAGAATTAACTTCTCAGGGGTTAACTGATGAAGAAGCAAAAAAATTATTGCCCCATAAAGTTTTTACAGGAAATTCTCCGACAAATACAATTATGTACAAAAAATTAACACCTAACGTTCTTGGTAATCTTATTGCAATGTATGAACATAAGGTATTTGCACAAGGAATAATTTGGCAATTAAATTCATTTGACCAATGGGGAGTTGAACTCGGAAAGCAATTAGCAGGAAAAATTCTCACAGAGCTTCGAAATGAAAATCAAAAAATATATAGCCATGACCCATCAACAAATGGCTTGATTAATTATTATAAAAGTACGAGATAATTTTTGAATGTGATTTTTGAATTATATAAGATGATTTATACAGATTTTTTTAAGAAATTACTATTCTTACATATAGTTTTATTGATAATTACAGGAGTTACTTCTTGTGATTATTTCTCTAAAATTTTTGCTAATGAAAAAGATTGGACAAAAGAGCCATTAAATATTTTGTTTATCGGCAATAGTTTTACGCACTATAATGATGGTGTAGATGTAGAACTTGCAAGATTATTCACTTCTGCAAATCCACAATTGAAAATTCATTCAGATAGATATGCTATTGGTGGTGAAAGATTGAGTGGTCATTATAAAAAAGGGGATGCAATTTCCAAGATTAATAGCAATAATTGGGATATTATTGTGATTCAGGAATATAGCAATTATCCTATTTCAAACAAGCCCGATTTTTTTAAATATTCAAAATTATTTCATGAAAAAGCAACCGATTGCGGAGCAGAAACAATTTTCTTTATGACTTGGGCATATAAGAATAATGATGAAATGACTCCAATTTTGAAAAGTGCATATAATAGTATTGGCAATGAATTAGGATGCAGAGTTGTTCCAGTAGGGTTAGCTTTTCAAAAAATTAATACTTTATATCCTGACATTAGTTTATACTCCGATTATAAACATCCAAATAATGAAGGAACTTATTTTATTGCTTGTTGCTTTTATGCGTTTCTAACTGAAAGTTCTCCTGTAGGAATTAACTACATTGCAGGTATTGACCCAAAAATTGCAACAATTCTTCAGCAAACTGCTTGGGATGTTGTGGGTAAGCGATTGAATTAACAAATGAACTTATCATCAAATATTACAAATAATCAGCAAAGAGTAGTTTTCATTGATTTATTGAGAGCTTATGCTATTTTAATGATGGTACAAGGTCATTTTATCGAAGTAACTCTTGCTACTCAGTATTGCTCGTTGGATAATTATATTTATCTGATTTGGGCTACTTTACGTGGAATGACTGCTCCAATTTTCTTTTTTGCATCGGGAACAGTTTTTTCTTACTTATTATTTAGAGCTGAGAAAGAAGACGGAACAAATTTGAGAGTTAAGAAGGGGATAAAAAGATTTTTTTTACTCGTTGGATTGGGCTATTTGCTTCGGCTTCAACCTGCTGTATTTACAGATTTATTCAACTTGAAATCCGAGGAAATGAAACCCTTTTGGGCTATTGATACTTTGCATTGTATTGGTTTTGGAATTCTATTTATAATTTTAATTTATAAATTTGGGAAATTATTCAAACTAAATCATAGTCTTATTTTTACTTTCTTTGCTCTGGTGATTTTCTTAATAAGCCCAATATTAGAAAAAAGTACTTTAATATTATCATTACCAATTCCAATAGCAGACTTTTTTGTCTATCAATATGGCTCAAATTTCCCCATAATACCATGGACAGGATTTGTTTTGTGGGGTGCTTTGATTGGGTATTTGCTTGCAAAAAATTCTATTGATTTTAAAAATTTGCGATTTTCAATTTCAATTTTAATTATTGGATTTGCACTTATTCTGTTTTCTGGAGAAATGCTAATTGGTATTTATCGAATTACTTCATTCAAAGTGTTTGAAGAATTGTATTTGAAAAATATTCTTTTCCTTCATCTTGGTTCTGTATTGTTTGTAACGGGCTTATTTTCGTATCTTGCAAATAATTTTAAATTTCCTATTTCATTACAAAAAGTTGGCAATAATACACTTATGATATATATTGTTCATATTTTCATTATTTATGGAACTGCTTTTACACCGGGTATTAATAATTGGTTCTCAAAGTCATTAAATCCCATTGAAAGTATCACATTTGCACTAATTTTGATTTTTGCTTTCATAATATTGACAAAATATTATGAAAAAATAAAACTGCCCAAATGAACTTGTTTCAGAATTCATTCTTGAATACCGTCATTTCAAACAACGCGAGAAATCCAGTGAACTTTTTCGAACTTTTCATCATTATTACTGGATTCCTCACGATGTTACCAATGACACCTTTTTTCCTTGCATCAGTATGACGATTTTTGAGGCAGTTCCAATAAACTTCGGATGAAGGAAATCCTCCTTAATCCCCCTTTAATAAAGGGGGAAAGGGGGATTTGAATTAATTCTACATTGAGGATTCTGAAACAATCTACCAATGACGACAATTTTTTATAATGGTGTCATTTTGCATATTTTTTAAATATATTTGTTCCGCACTTCGGAATGACGTGGTTCTCGTTCTTCATTCTGAACTTAGTGAGGAATCAATTCACTATTCATATCATTCTCAAAACAAGATGTCCTACATTTTTAAAATGTAGGACATCTGCACATAAATAGATATCGCTTCTATTTCGAGTTGATATTGTTTCTGGAATTAAATATTACGAAACAAATGGAGTTTTTACTATTTCAGCTGGAAATCTTTTTCCTCTTGCCTCAATTTCAATAAATGTACCAATTGCTTTATAATCTGCTTTTACGTAGCCCATACCGATTGGTTTATTCAAAGTTGGTGATAAATTGCCACTTGTGATAAAACCTACTTCTTCATCACCAATAAATATTTTATAGCCATGTCTTGGGATGAATCTTTCTGCATTACTTGTGAAGCCCACTAAATTTCTTGAAGGTTTTTCTTCTTTAACTTTTGTTAAAACATCACTTCCGTTGAATTTTCCTTTAGCTAATTTAGTAATCCAACCCAAGCCCGCTTCAAGAGTATTTGTTGTATCATCAATATCATTTCCATAAAGCATATAACCTTTTTCCAATCTTAAAGTATCTCTGCAGCCAAGTCCTACAGGTTCAATGCCAAATTGTGAACCTGCTTCAAAAATTGCATCCCAAACTTTCTTTGCAGTATCTACATCGCCTCTGAAGTACAATTCATAACCTAATTCACCAGTATAACCTGTGCGGGAAATAATCATATCAAAACCAGCAAGATTGCCAAGTTTAAAATTGTAATACTTCAGATTTTCATCTGTTATATCTGTTGAAGTTAATTTTTGCAAAGTTTCTCTTGACTTTGGACCTTGAACTGCAAGTAAATTCACATCATCAGTAACATTCGTAAGCTCAACATCAAAACCTTCAGTATTTTTAACGCACCATGCCCAATCCTTGTCTATATTTGCACCATTGACAACAAGCATATAGAAATTGTCATCAATATGATAAACGAGGAGGTCATCAACTATACCTGCATTTTCAAAGCACATTGCAGAGTATTGAACACCACCTTTTACAATTTTTGAGGCATCATTTGTTGTGATTTTTTGAATAAAATTTAAAGCATCAGCCCCACGTACTTCAAATTCTCCCATGTGAGAAACATCAAAAACTCCTACCGAATTTCTAACTATATGATGCTCTGCGATAATTCCTTTTGGGTATTGAATTGGCATTGTATAACCGGCAAATTCAACCATTTTGGCGCCGAATGATTTATGAATTTCCGTAAAATTTGTTGTTTTAACCATTTTAAAACTTCCTGATAATTTACATTTAAATATTAATAAAACATTATTGAATTTTTACAACAATAAGAAAGTAAACTTACTAAAAATTTACTTAACTTCAATAAATTCTTTCATTTTTTCGAATTTCTTTATACCAATCCCTTTCACCTTCATTATTTCTTCAATACTTGAAAAAGGGTTTGTGTTTCTAAATTCAATTATCTTGTCTGCTGTTTTCTCGCCAATTCCGGGCAGTTCCATTAATTGAACTCTGGATGCAGTGTTCAAATTAATTTTCTTGCTTGTTTCAGGCAATTCTTTCTTTTTTGCTGATGGGAAAAATTCTTCCTTTTTAATTATTGTATCACCTGCCTCCAATTCTTCAATTATAGAGCCGGTTAAATCCGACCCTACAAACGAAGTTCTATCAGCTTCTGCAATACTATCTAATGTTTGATAAATTCTTGTTTGAATCAACTCATAATCAGTTTTCTTTTCAGAATTAACTGTTTTAATAATTATTCCTGCAAATAAACCAATAAAAATAATAAACAAAACTGTTAGTTCATATTTTGCCAAACCAAGCGTAGTTTTAATGTTATTTATGAACTTATTTGTACTCATAAAAAATATTATTAATAAACTAAACAATCAATATTTAGATAATACAGATTTCAATATTTCACATCTTCTATTTAATTCACTTTCGTCCCAGCCAATTTTAATTTGAATCGAAAGCAATCTGCTAATAATTTCATCAGATTTAGTTAAATTCAAATTATTATAATCTGGCTTTCCATCATAGAAATGTTGAGTAATTTTATTTGCTGTTTTCCAATTTCTAATATGTTCCCATTTCCGTATATAATGCCAATTATTATTATACCAATAAAAAACACCATCAAAACCCGCAGCTGACAAATCATTTGCTAAATTATTGGCTTTTTCTTCATCGGGCATAAAAAAGGAAAGAAATGTTGCACTATCGCCATTTTCATCAGGCAAAGCTCTAAGTTTGATAAAATCGAATTGTTTCAAAACATTTTCAAGTACGGATTTATTTTTTCTTTGCAATTCAAGAATTCTATCAATTTTTCTTAATTGAGCTACACCAACTGCGGCATTTAATTCACTAATTCTAAAATTCAATCCAATAAATTCGTGTCCCTCTTTACCTCTATCATTTCCAATATGGTCGTGTCCATGGTCAGAAAAGGCATCAGCTTTTTTGTAATAATCAAGATTATTAGTAACTATACCACCACCTTCACCACAAGTAATCGTTTTCACAGAGTCAAATGAAAAACAAGCAATATCTCCAAAAGTACCGATTTTTTTTCCATTATATTCTGCACCTGTTGCTTGGCAAGCATCTTCCATCAATAATAAATTATTGTTTTTACATACTTCAGTGATTTCATTCATATAAGCCATTGAGCCGCACATCTGAACAACAATAATAGCTTTTGTTTGAGGTGTAATTTTTTCTTTAATTGCAACTGCATTCAAGCATAAAGTATCATCAATATCTGCAAAAACGGGTATAGCACCACAAGCAATTACAGCTTCAACAGTTGCAACAAATGTAAATGGTGGTACAATTACCTCATCGCCAACTCCAACTCCAACAGCAGTTAAAGCCGTTGTTAAAGCCGAAGTACCACTTGATACAAGCAAACAATGTTCAATACTCAAGTATTCGGCAAATTCTTTCTCGAAAGTTCTTGCTTTCCAATTGCCATTTCTTGCACTATCGAAACCATATCTAAATAGCACTCCTGTATCTAATACATCATTTACTTCTTTTCTTTCTTCAACACCAAATATTTCAAATCCGGGCATATTTTCACCAATTAATAAAACATTGATTACAAAATTAGCAAAAAACAAATTCTAAGCAAAATTTGAATTATGATACTATTCCAAAATAGCCATTTATTTTAATTAAATGTTTGCAATTCTCATTTTTTAGAAGTAGTATTTATGATTCTATTTCTACACAAGTAATATGAAATTTTGATTCACTTATTAATTTGCACTAAGGTCGCATCCATCTAAATAAAATTGATTATAAAATAAATTTTGATACCTCATCTTTCATATTTATTACAGCATTTTGTAATTGCTGACTGGCAATACGAAATTCTGAAAGCGAGTCTTTGGTTTGTTGAGCTGTTTGTGCAAGTTGATTCATAGTATCGCTAATTTCTTCTGCAAAATCGGCTTGCTCAAGCATACCATTGCTAACTTTTGTATATTGATTCTCTAAGCCAGATACGGATTCAATTATTTCTTCAAGATTCTGAGCTATATCAACTATTTCCTGAACATTTCTTTTTGTTTCTTGCGTAAATTTGTCCATTTCCATTACTCCAGACGCAACAGAGGATTGCATTTCTTTTACCATTTTGTCAATATCTTCTGTAGATATTGAGGTTGAATCGGCAAGCCGTCCAATTTCACGAGCAACAATTGCAAATCCTCTTCCAAATTCTCCTGCTTTTTCTGCTTCTATAGCGGCATTAAAAGACAAAAGATTTGTTTGCTCACTTATTTTATTGATAGCAATTACAACATTGCTGATTTTATTAGCATTCTTGCTAATTACTGAAAGTTTTGCAGAAATAGAAGACGTGGATTTTAAAAGATTGTGCATAGCATCTTCCATTTTTGAAAGTGAATATCTTCCATTTGTGGCGATTTGAGTTGCTTTGGATGTATCTTTACTAACCTCCATCATCGCTTCAGTAAGCTCCTCGGAACGATTTGATATTTGTCGGCTTGTTGCACTCACTTCTTTTGTAGATGCAGCTTGTTCGGCTACTGTAGTCTCAAGCTCACGAGCTGATGCAGCAATTTCGGTAGCAGCACTACTAACTTGCAAACCTGATTTTTGTACTTGGTCAATTAGTGAATATAAAATTGATGTCATCTTTGTAACAGAGCGAAATAATCTTACAATTTCATTCTTATTAGCTTTCGTATCAATATCAATTAGTAGATAATTTTGATTTGTATTTATAGCATATTCTTCTGATTGCTGTTTTGCTGTTTTTAATTGACATTCTGCAATTGCTTCAGCTGATGATGTTGCAACATTAAGAGATTTAGATAGATTATTTGCAATAAATACTATTATAAAAAATAAAAGCAAAAATCCAGCTGAACCAAATATAACCATCTTGATTCCTAATTCGGTCAATGAAGCAAATATTTCTTCTCTTGGAAATAACAGAGTTAGATACCATCCATTTGACTTTAATGGAGCAAAATACGCATAATAATCATTTTCACCCAAAAACGAATTGAAATAATGCTCGTCAGCTTTTCCTTTCATCATTTTTTTGTATAAATCATCAATTTCTCTGTTATTTTGTTCACGAGCCATTTGAAGTAATGTTGTCTTCATAACAAGTGTATAGTCTCTATGGGCAATTATTCTTCCTTCCTTAGAAGTCAAAAAGGCATATCCTGATTTGTAAATATTGATATTATCAATATAATCTTTAAGCCAATCTAAAGCAATATCACATGTTACAACTCCCAAAAATTCTCTTTCAGTTCCGACAGTTCTAAACAAAGGTACTGAAAAAGTTGTCATTGGAATATTACCACCGCCTTCATCAAAATATGGTTCAGACCAAATAGGTTTTCTGCCATCACGAGCTTTTATAAACCACTCTTGTGTAGGGTAATTATATTCTTCTGAAGATAAATCAGAATATTCAATTTTGTCGCCTTTATGATAATAATATAGTGAAATCAATTTCTTTGATGAGTCAAATTTATAGGGTTCGAAAGCTATACAGCTACCGTAAATTTCTTTATTTTCTTCAACAAGTTTTTTTAGAATCAAATCTAATTGCTTGATGTCAAAATTTGTATTCTCAACATAAAATCTAAGAGAATGAACAATTTTTTCTGCATTTGATACAACAGCATCTAATTTATTAACATTTTCTAACGTTTTAGATTTGGCATTTATCGTTACTTCTTCTAATATAATATTGCGAGATATATAAAAATTATAACCATAAAGCGTTATCGAAATAACAAACGCTACTGATAATATCAAAAATGATAACTGAAAGGATAAACTTTTGTTTCTAAGCATAGAAATTACCAAATAATTATCTATAATCTTTTTCAAAAAAAATACAATTTACTAAAAAAAAAGGAATTTAATGTAATAATATTATCAAATAATAAAATTATAAATTTTTGTAACTACTTTGCCATATCTGCAGATGTAAATTTGCAAGATTATTTGTTAATTGTGTGAGTATTGAAAAAAATCAATCTCGTTGGGATTATATTGAAATTTTATTTTATCAAAAATTTGGGAGCTTACTATTTTACTTTTACAACAACAACTGTCATATCATCAAATTGAGATGTTTGTGAACTGAAGATTCTAACGGAATTAAGAATTAAGTCTTTAATTTCCAATGCAGACTTATGATTTGAATTTTCTAATATTTTAATAATGCAATTCTCTCCATAATCATCACCTTCAGAATTTCTTGACTCTGAAATACCATCAGTAAGTAAAATGAAAATATCATTGGAATTGTAATTAATGACTTCTTCTTCAATTAATTTTGAAAATAAATCAATTTTTGAAACTCCTATCACTATACCTTTTGGCAACAATTTATATACTTTTTTCTTTCTGCTATTATAATAGTACAGTGGTAAATGACCAGCCCGAGCAATAGTTAAACTATTTGAATTGATTGAAAACTTAGTTGCTAATACAGTAATAAAATTTCCTTTATTTAATGTGAATTGTAGTAAGTCATTTGTTTTAATCAATAATTCTTTCGGAGTCAAATCAAAGCTATGTAATGCTCTCATAATTCCTTGTGCTTTAGACATAATTAATGCAGCGGAAGTGCCTTTGCCACTTACATCACCTACTACTATTGTTAAATCATTATTCGAATCAATCAGATAATCATAAAAATCACCACCAACTTCATAAGCTGGAATAGCATCGCTTGCAATATCAAGATTGTTTATTTCTGGAGTATGTTGAGGTAGTGTAGCTAACTGAATTTTTCTTGCAAGTTCAAGTTCGTGCTTCATCCTTTCACGTTTTGATAACTCTTGATATAGAAAACTGTTTTCAATTGTAATAGCAGTTTGAATTGCAATAGAATTAAGCAAGCTGAGTTCTTCAGAATTGAATGATGTTTCTGATAATTTTTCACCAATTAAAAATAACCCAACTAATTTCCCTTTTGACCTAATCGGAATAACATATTTTACATTGTACTGAATATATGTATTTTTTATTTGTTCTGGAAGGTAATCTATGCTAATTGCACCGTTGAACTGACCTACTGAAAAGAATAATCTCTTTGTATGTTGAGAATGAAATTCTTTAAGTTCATCAACAGGTAAATTAAAATATTCTTGTTCCCAAATTATCTCATCGGTTTGAAAGAAAATAACAGCAACACTTTTAATTTTCAAGACATTTGAGAGATTTTTTACTATATTGGTGCAAAGCTCAGAATCAGAATAATTATTATAGAATGTATCTGAAATGGTTGATGTGGCGGTTTTGTAATCAAAGCCCGTTCTATCGTATAATTGTCTTAAAAAGTTGATACCGAAATTTCTAAGAAAATAAAACAAAACAAGTGCAAAAACAGATAATATTATTGCAAAAATTCTTTGATACATTTCTTGCTTTGAATCAGGCAGTGGATGGTCTAATACTTCAATTGCTGAACCATTAAAATGAATATTGGGAAAAACAACGTCATTGATTGAAATAATATAAACAGTATAACCAAGCATTATGAAAATAAGCAAATTCCAAATTATTTGGATTGTAGTATATTGTATATTCTTATTTACTCTGAAATCCAAATCGAGCAGTCTGTATCTGCCGATAGTATATATATAAGATAATGGGAAAAGTATTATTAAAACTGAAATATACTGCAAATTTGATGATAAATAAGGTATATTAAATAGTGGCAATATAAAAAATAAAATGATAAACAAACCAGCAGCATATCTTATTGAATAACTTAATCTTCTATCTTCCTTCTTGATTTTTTTAAAATAACGAAATCTTATTATTTGAAAATATGTTATTATTATTCCAATACTTATAATATTAATAATTGCAATCAATGTATAATACTGGGTAAAAAATACCATCATTATAAGTAAAGTTGAAAATGAAAATGCTGAAATTAAATATGGTATTTTGAAAATCCACTGTTTATTAATTATTTCAGGTATCTCTTTAGGAAAATAATAGAAACTATGAAATAATAAGGGCAATCCAAATAAAATAGCAATTGAAATTGCAATTGCTCTAAAATATGAAAATATATCATATTCTAACTGATAGACATCAAAATATGTCGATACTACAAATCCAAGCAATAGAAAAGTGAGAGATATTAATCGTGCGGATATCAAATTAGGTCTCATTAACCCAATATACCATCCTAAAAGGAAGAGAATTATTCCATTTAAAAAAAGAGAGAGGAATATAAATTCAATACCAAACTTTGCCAATTGAACATCAATCTCTATTTCCTTATTATTTCTTAATATTAGATATTTTGCAATGTTTCCACTAATATTTTTCTTCATTAACATATCAGCTTGCATTGCATCAGCAAAACTTTTATTGTTAATTTTTAATATAATATCTCCTACCATCAAACCTGCTCTTTCTGATGAGCCACCCTTCTTAACATCAATAATATATACCGCACTTTTTATATATCTTAATTTATTAATATCAAAATCATCTTTATGAATTTTATAAACCTTTGGTTTATTTTGGTTTAATTGTTCAAATGCTACATTCAAATATAAGCTATCTGTTGAATTAATTAGAGATATGATTAGAGATGAGTCATTTCTTATACTTGTTTTGTTAATGTTGATTAAAATACTTCCAACAGGTATTAATTCTGTAGTTTCCTTGTAAACTGAATCTACTTTAATTTTGCTTTTTACAGGAATTCCTTTTGTTAAGTAGTATCTATTATTCAAATTACTAAATAAATTCTCGTCAGTGGGTGAACTAATGTTTCGATAAAAATTAAAAAAACTCATACCAAGCAATAAAAACCCAAGCACTATGAGTATTATCTGAAAAGATAATGGATTTTTTTCCCAATATGACATCAACCACCCAAAAAACTAATTTTTCAAATTAACACTTTTTTAACGTTCAAAATTAAAAAAAGTTACTTAACATTCACTAAAATAAAAAATATATTTGAAAATATATTTTTTAATGAAAAAATACATTGCCGTACTTGCTCATTGTAATTCTGAACTCGTTTCAGAATTAATTCTTGAATACCGTCATTTAGAACAACGTGAGAGATCCATCTTCTATTGAGATTCTGCATCAAGTGCGGAATGACACGGGGAAATAATACCGTCATTCTGAAATCGTTTCAGAATCTATACACTACTCATGTCATTTTTAAAATAAGATGTCCTACACTTCGAAATTGTAGGACATCTGCATATATTAGATTCCGCATCAAGTGCTGAATGAACTATTAATAAAACAAGTTTATTTTAAAACTTTCATTGTAACTAATTAGCCGAATTGATATTTTTAAATTCCTTTGTTATTTGAATGAAAAAATTTATATTTCGCACAATATAAAAATAATCAAAACATGAAATTCTTTGAAAATCCCGTTAGGGATTAATTGTTTGTAAACCCCAACCTAACCTTCCCCAAGGGGAAGGAACTGGCGTAAGTCCAACAATCCCAGTGGGATTGAATAATTGTAAACCCCACCTAAATCCTCCCCAAGTGGAGGACTTTACATATTATTCCTCCCTTTGGGGAGGTTAGGTGGGGTTTCTTCTTACAAACATTAATTCCCTATGGGAATTTCAAGGAATTTATTACAAAATGACGAAAATACATATTTATGGTTAGCCGGCTGAGTAGTCACTGAATTTTTATTCTTTTTAAAACAACTCATTGAAATTCCCATTGGGAATTAACATTTTTAATTAATAAATTTCCCATGACCATTTGTAAATCTGTAAGTGATATAGAATTGTTCGTTACTAAATCATTAAAAATCATACATATAATTCATTTGTAGAATTTATGATATTTAAAAACAAAAATTAATATTAATTTATATCTATAATAAATGTAATTATTTTGTCTCTTAATTGTTTATATACTTTGGAATTGTGCAATTTATTAAATAGTTTACTAATTTATATCTAAATAAAATGAAATTTGTTATATCATATTTAATTTGTTTTTTCATAATATCAATATCAAAATTGGTTTCTGCTGAACCGATTTATTTGAAATGGGCTGATAATCTTGTTGGGATAAACACGGTTGAACAGAAATTTCGTGAATTTTCGGGAAATGTTCAACTTCAACAAGGAGATGTTCATGTTAGATGTGATTTTGCTAAACAATTTTTAACCGAAAATAGAGCCGAATTAACAGGTAATGTTGTTGTTACACAAAACAAGATGACAATGAAAGCTCCTAAAATAAATTATTTCGGAAATGAATATACTGCCTATGCAACAGGTGGAGTTCAAATTAATGACCAGAGAACCACTTTGACAGCACTCGAAGGTATATATCAAGTTAAAACAGCGATTGCAAATTTCAGAGGAAATGTTGTTATAGTTGATGATTCAGTTACAATTTATTCCGATTTTATAACATTTCACAGAAAAACAAAAAACAGCTATGCTTTTAATAATGTAAATGTTATCGGCAAATACACAAATGTGGTAATTACCGGTGATACAATCACAAATATTCCATCGGAAAATTACACAATAGCTACCGGAAATCCTGTTCTATTTCAAATTGATTCTACATTGATTAAAGTTGATTCTCTGACTGCTGCAATTGAAGATATTCCTCGTCTTAGATTTGAATATGATACTTTAAGTATTTCTGCTGACACAATGGAAGCATTCAGAGAGCCGAATAACGAAAGATATATTTTCAAAACAAATGTTGAAATTTTCAAAGGAAATACAACTGCAAAAAGTAATCAGGCAAATTATTTAAAAGATGCTGAAGGAATTGAACTACGTGGCGACCCTGTTGTATGGTATGAAAATACACAGTTATTTGGTGATTCAGTAAATATTTTCATTCCTGAAAATAAATTAAGCAAAATTCAAGCTATGGCTAATGCAATGGCTGTATCACAGAGTGATTCTAATGAAGTAATCCGAAAAAATCAATTAACAGGGCAGGAGATTGAAATTCTATTAGATGAAAGCAAAATTAGTAAAATAAATTCTTATAAAGATGCAAGAAGTTTATATTTCTTTGTTGATGAAGAAGGCAATAACGGAGCTAACAGGACTTCTACCGATACAATTAGATTTGTTTTTAAAGATGGTGAACTCGAAGATGTGTATTGGCTTGGAGTATCTTTTGGGGAAAATATTTCTGAAAATATTCTTTTCAGAAATGAAAAAAAATACTATCTACCTCAATATAGATGGTTGGACAACAAACCAAATAAAAAGAATTTAGTTTTAAAAAAGAGAAATAATTAGCTGAAATATCATAATTGAGACAACTTCTCTGCTACATATTTTTTAATAATAATTGATTTTTGATTTCTATATTAATATCCTTGATAATCATAACAGGAATAAATTTTTGTAATAAAAATAACGCTACGACCCCATCAATCCCGTAGTAGTTGAATGTGTATGAAACAATATTAAATCCATACTGGATTGTTAGAATTACGTGAAATCTCACTGTTACAAAGATGTAAACCCTATCGGGATTTTTAATGAATTTCTTTTTTTATTTTTGTCAACTTGTTCCAAATATACTCTAACTCTTCTAAATAACTAAGTGAATTGAAAATTATAAAACTGCCTTATCTAACTTGGCAATTGACCTTCCGAAGGTTTAAAACTTTCGGAAGGTTTGTATAATAGTACCTGTAATTTGCACGTGATTCATTCATTTAGGGAATTAGTAGCTGCTATTATTTTGAGAATTTGTTTTCTTTCTATCATATTTTATTATAATATTGCTCCAACAAAATTTCTTTGAATTTATCGTATTTATTATCATAGCTTGATAATGTGGATATTCCAGTTAAATTTATTTTGTCAGTATTGAGATATTTTTTAAAGTAATCAATTTTGTTTTTTGTTGGCTTGGATAATTGACTATAGTGCTTATCAAAATGCTCGAAAACATCAATATTTTTGATTATTGGAATGTAATTTGAGTTGTTGAGCCACCTTTTGTTTGTTACAAATCTAATCCATTCAAGTCCAACATTAACAGATTTTGATACTTCACAATTAGCTGCAAAATCGTAAACAACACAATGAAAGCCGAGTGCTAAATGAAGCAAAAAATTTGAATCAAGGTATTCGAGAATTCTCTCAAATTGACTTCTCTCGCAATGAGTTGAAAGCAATCTGATAAAACTTACTTCTTCTGGTTTGAAGCCATATTTTTCAAATGCTTCAATACCATTTGTTAAATTTAAAAATATTTTTGTTTTCATCAATATCAATAACAATCAAAAAAAATCAATAACGTTCATTAGCAAGTTAAGAAAAATTTTATTAAATAAAAAATATAATTGGAGTAAATTATGCAAAATGAACCTATAATCGCTCAGAAATCACCATTTGCTTTAGATTTGAAAGCTGGTAAATACTATTGGTGTGCTTGTGGTGCATCTGCAAAGCAACCTTTTTGTGATGGTAGTCATAAAGGTACTGGAATGAAATCAGTTGCTTTTGAATTAGAAGAAGATAAAAATGTTTATATTTGTGGATGTAAACAAACAACAACACCAGTTTATTGCGATGGCACACATAAGAAATTATAAAATACAACGCATTACTTTTATTTACTCAGCCATTTATCAGTCAATTGAAAAAGTATTATTGATATTTCACGTGGCTAAAGCCGCGAATTGCTTGTTGAATCAGCAACACGTAGCTTTAGTCACTTGAAAGATGATAAAATTTATTCTTGAATAGCAGACAGTTAACTTTAGTTAGGGCTGATTTTTTAATAAAATTGCTGTGTCACTAATTATGGAAGCTGAACCAAAGTAACCATATCCGTTATTTATACTTTGCAAAATTGGTTCTACTTGACTACGTGCTTGTGCTTGTGCAAACCAACGTAGGAAATTAAAATCAGGGACATAAATTGAAACTCTATGCTTTCCGTAAAATTTAAAAACCGACCAAACAATTGGCGTTGAAGAAACAGGAATTGGAGTAAATGATGTTAATTCTCTGAAACTTCTATCATTTCTAAATGGTCTTTCTATTCTACGATTTTTTTCATTTGTAGGTGGCTGCAAGTATTCACCATAACCTGCACTATCCAAACAGGTTATTGAAATAAGAAAAAATTCTGTTTTCTCTGTTTTTTTCCATTCAATCGAATCAGTAGGAGGCAAACCTATTGAATCGAAAGGAAATTGTATATATGGTTTTGGACTTCTAATCCAATCAGTTCTTTTTGGTGTAAAAGTAGAACCTTTCATAACTTTATTATCTACTGTAACTTCCAATTCATACAGCATTTCAGATTTTACTAAATAAGTAGTATCAGAATAAAAATAACCCGGCTTCCCATTTTGTGGTGGATTGTAATCAAGAATAAATTCTCTTCCATCACCTTTGATTTTTACAATTGCATCTGCTACTAATGAACTATTATAATCAAAAGAATCTATTAAAGGTTGTGAACGAATTACTGAAATATGTCTTATTGGCTCATCTACGATTAGCAAACCCTCAACTACAATTTCTGGTTTATAATCGGTAGGTGCAGGGTCTTCGCAAGATACAAGTGAAATAATTGCAACTAAGCAAAGTATATATAATAATTTAATATTTTTCATTTCAATTAAGAATATTTTCAAACAAGTATAAACGATAAACCATTAAAATATTTTGGAATGGATTTATTAGATTAATCGTTTGCAGTAAATTTAGACTAACTTTCTCTTGTCAAAAGATAATTTTTTCTCTACATATCTTGATAACTTGACAAATGGTAACCCAAGCAACAAATAGACTGCCGCTATTAATATTCCTGTTCCTATATAGTCATAATAAGTTGATGCAAGTTGTCCATATAGTTTTGTTAATTCCACTAATGTAATCACAGAAACTAAAGAGGAATCTTTTAGAAGTGAAATGAAATCATTTGTAACTGGTGGCATTACAATTCTGAATGCTTGTGGCAGAATTATATATCTTAATGCTTGTATTCTTGTCATTCCTAAAGATAATGCTGCTTCCATCTGACCGCGTGGAACTGAAGCCAGTCCGGCTCTGTAATTTTCTGCTTCATAAGCCGCATAATTCATGCCCAATCCCAAAATAGCGGAAATAATTGGAGATAACTTGATGCCAATCGAAGGTAACGCATAAAATATAAAAAATAGCTGAATCAACAAAGGTGTTCCGCGTACTAATTCAATAAATACAATTGAAATCGTAGAAAAAGGAACGGGCAGATATACTCTCATCATAGCAAGAACTAATCCAAATGAGACCGCAAGCAACATAGAAAAAATAGTTATATAAAGAGTTGTCCATGCAGCTGAAGCTATTGACGGCATAAAGCTGATATAAAGTTTTATTTTATCGCCAATAGTTACTGATTCTAATTGATATTTTACAAATTCGTCATATTTTGTATGAATTTGCTTACGTTCCGAATAGTCATTTGTATATTCAGCCATCCTGCTGTTCCACAAATTCCATTCTTCAAGAATATTGCGGAGTTTCCCTGAATTAATTAGATTGGAAAGTGTTTGATTTATTAGGGCTAATCTATTGAAATCATCTTTTTTAATTGCAATTCCATACTCCACTTTTCCTATTTGTTCTTTGGGTAATCTGAATTTTTTATTCCAAGAAGCATAGTATAATGCTATCGGTGCATCACAAAGAACAGCGTCAATTCTTCCATTTTCCATATCAAGAATTGCATTGATTTCGCCTTCGTAAGTTACAACATTGATACCACCAAAATCTAATAAAATTCTTTCCGCAAGCGATGCTTTTAAAGCACCTACTTTTTTACCTTTGCAATCATTTAAATTGTTAATCTCATAATTACCAGCCATTACTATAAGTTGCTCGTAAGTAACGTAGTACGGTATTGAAAAATTAACTACTTCCTTTCTATCTTCGGTTATTTCCAGACCATTAATCGCAATATCATAATCGCCTCTGTAAAGACCGGGTATCAATCCATCCCATTGATTTTGAACAAATTTAGATTCTAATTTTAACTCTTTTGCAATAGTTTCAGCAATTTCAAGTTCAAAGCCAATAAGTTCGGTATTATTATTTGGATTAATGAATATATATGGGGCATTACTTTCAGCATCAGCCGCCCATTTCAGATTTGTTTGTGAATTAGTAGAGTAAAAACTAAATAGAATTATAATCAATAATTGTAAAAAAACTTTCATAATTTACTCCAAAATATTGACATATTCTTTAGTTCTCAAATCTGTCGGATTATTAAATATTTGTTCGGGAGTGCCATTTTCGATTATTTTTCCTTTCTCCATAAACATAACATAATGCGAATAATTTTTTGCTATTTGCAAAGAATGAGTTACAACAAGTTGTGTCATACCTTCGCTACTCAAATCTTTAATTATTGCAATAACTTCAAGAACAAGTTTTGGGTCAAGTGCGGAGGTCGGTTCGTCATAAAGCATTATAGCTGGATTAATTGCTAAAGCCCTTGCTACAGCAGTTCTCTGTTGTTGCCCAGCGGATAATTGATATGGCATTCTATCTATGTATTTGGCTAATCCAACTTTTTTTAGGATTTCAATTGCAATTACTTCGGCTTCTTGAGTTGAAATTAACTTTACTTTTTCGAGTGCAATTGTTACATTTTTTAAAACATTCAGATGAGGGAAAAGATTTAAATCTTGAAACATAAACCCAATTTTCTTCCTTAATCCGAAAATATTTTTTTTCATTTCAGGTTCAAAATAATCAGCAAGGTCCTTTTTTTGAAAATCTTTGATTGAATTAGTAAGGAAAAATTTTTTATCTTTAATCAACTCTCTATCGAATGAAATACTAACATCATCACAAACTAATTTACCCTCATCAGGTATTTCAAGACAATTTAAACATCTTATAAGGGTTGTCTTGCCACATCCAGAGCGACCAATTACAGTAACAAATTCACCTTTATTTACAGAAAAATTGATGTTATCCAATACTTTATTTTGATTGAACGACTTTGTTAAATTTGTAACTATCAATACTTTATCTTTAATCGAATTATTCATTTTCGTTTTGAATTTTCTCAAAAAATTAATTTACAAATAATTGTGTTAATAATAAATTTATTTTTTACAAAAGTTGATAATTAACAGTCTGTTAATAATAAATGAAGTGCAATTATTCAGTGCCTACTGACCCACTTAGATTCAAAAGTAAGCAACTTTAAGCAGAAAGAGTTCGGTGTGTGTATCTAACACTTACCGAACTCTTAATATTATTTTATGATTGTTTACTTACTTATTAATCACTAATTGCTTAACTGCAAATTTACCTTGATTATTTAATTTAACATTATAAATACCGTTTGAAATCATTTTTGCATTTACTTCTATTATATTTCTACCATAATTCATTGATGGCACTATCTTGTAAACTAAATTACCAAGCACATCATAAATTTCAATGTCAATATTGCCTGAAGTATTTGAATAATATTCAATTTGGAATCTTTCGTTTGCAGGGTTTGGATAGATGTTGAGATTTTTCATCATAATATCATCAATAACACTACTTTCAACTATACAAAAGTCGAATTTCTTTACACCAACACATTCATTTCCGGGAATTGTAACTAATGTATTCCCCTTATTATCCAAAACTTTTGCACCAATACTTGAAGGAATTCCTTCGCCATACATATCTTCAACTAAAACTGAATAACAACCTATTGGCAAGCATAAATCTTCAGAATACTTTCCTGAAGTATTGTATGCGTTTCCTGATAAAACAACTTGATTGTTTTCATTATAAATTGTCCATTGAAATCTTCCCCATTCATCATAAGCATATACTTCAAATTTACCCACTTTTGGAGCTATTTTTATGTATGAAATAATAGAATCTTTGTTATTTGAAAGATTTGCTTCATCTTTTTGAGATTGAATATTTACAACTTCAAATTTAAATGTATTTATCTCATTGTCTTTAAATTTGATATTATCAATAGAGTAAAATGTTGTTTGTCCAGAAGTAATGTATTCATCAATTATAATACTACCTTCAACTCCATTTTTTTCATACAATGCATCAATTCTCTCTATTGGTAATGAACCTTCATTTTGAATAACAAAATTCACACCATTTGGATAGTCCAAATTGCAAACTGAAAGAGTGTCAGGTAATTTTGCATCAGCATAGATATTAATATCTGCAATTGGAACAAAAGGAACAGTGATAACCACAAAGTCATAACCTTGATAATTTTCTCTTTTGCTAAGAGTATAAATTTCATCACTACTTGATATTGTCAAATAATAATCAATATTTCCATCACCTGCAATAATTTGCGCAATGTATATACCATTTTTTAAACAAAAAGAATAATTTAAAGTTTTTCCAATATCCTCAGCTCCATAACTTACTTGTTGGACTACTTCTTGTGTTAATGCGTTATATATAGCCCAATATGTATATTGCCCAGCTCCATTAACTTTAACTTCAAGATTTACAATTGTTGCTTCAACAATCTGGAAATTGAAGTTTAATGATGAAGGAGTGGCACCGATAACAGTAACACCATTTGGCTTATCCAAAGAAACAAACAAACTATATTTACCTAATTCAGTAATAGCAGTATCAATAAAACTGACCAATCTTGATGAACCGCTTGCTAATGGTTCTTCGAAAGTATAAGTAATTGTCTTATCATATATTACAATATTCTGACTATCTTTAATAATAGTATGAATATCAAATTTTGATAATGGATTTTTGCCGAAATTTCTAATCAATAATTTTCCGAAATCCATATTGCCATCACAAATCGAAACTAAAGTATCCCCATCATATTTTATTAATTGAACATAATCATCAAGAGATGGTTTTATGTTCATTTCAGTATTGTTCATAATATAATTTTCATAAAAAGACACTCTCGTATAAACAGAAGGCATTTTTGGGTCGCCACAAATCAAGCCCCACGAAGTAATACCAGCAATTGCCCATTCATTATTAGCATTTTTTACAACAAATGGACCGCCACTATCACCATGACAACCACTTATACCACCTTCAACTTTTCCCATAGCAATCATAGTTTCATTCACTTCCCAACCTTCAAGTTCGCTATACATAGGACTTTCTTTAAACCAAGCGTTTGCAGTATCATTTGGAATAATAGGAATAGTAACAGCTTGCAGTGTATCAGGTTGATTACCTTGATAAGTTAATGTTCCCCAACCTGAAATAATACCACTTACCCCTGAATTAGTATAACCATTTTCTTCATCATTTTTGGTAATTATTGGTACTGCTTTTGCTTTGGCGGTTGATAAATCTAAAGGATTTTGGAGTCGAATTAAGGCAATATCATTATTGATTGGTTCTTCATTATATTGGTCGTGAACAATAATTTCAGCTACTTCCATAATTTGTCCTTGTGTAGCTGCGCCGGTTAATGTAGTTGATGATGCAACTACTCTTATATCCTCAGCTTTAGTTCTAAATACACAATGGGCAGCAGTTAAAATCCAATATTCATCAATAATAGTTCCACCGCAAAACTGAGTGCTTATCTTGCCTGATTGCTCATCAAATCTGAATAGGGCAATTTGCCAAGGTGCATCTTCTATTTTAATATTTTTTCCACCGACTATTTGCAATTTATCGTCAACTTTTGTTTGTGAAAATGCAATGAAATTAAACGATAACGCAACAATTAAAGATAGGAAAAATACTCTGTATTTATTAATATACATTATAAAAACTCAAAAATAGTGAATAAAATTTTTTCAAAACTATATATACACAAAAAATCAGGAAAAGTTTCAAAATATTTAAATATTTGGATATTTTGGCAACTTAACTGTGAAAGTGGCTCCTTCGGATTCTTCGCTTGTAACAAAAATATCACCACCTAACATATTCACATGGCTTTTTACAATAGCAAGACCTAAGCCAGTACCAGAAACAGCACCTACATTTTTACTTCTGTAAAATGGTTGGAACAAGTTTTTCTTGTCATCTTCAGGAATACCAATTCCTTTATCTACAACTTTAAAAACAATATTCTCACCTTCATCAGCAATATCAAGCCAAATTGAAGTGCCATCTTCGGAATATTTACTCGCATTATTTAGTAAATTGATTAAAATATATCTAAGCATATTCTCATCAGAATTCATTTTCATTTTTGAAGATGAAGTTGTCAATTCATAATTGTGTTTTGTTTTGTTGATGAATTTTATTTCTTCAAGTAATTGTTTTGCAATGTGAACAATTTCAATATTTGTAATAAGCACATTAGATTGATCGGTTTTATTTCCCCCAATCAACAAAACATCATCAAGTAATTTGGTCATAGATTTAACCGAATCTTGTATTTTTAGTATATTTTGCTTGAAATCTTCTGTCATTCTCTTTTCATAAAGAATGTCCAAAATATAAGTAGAAGACAAAATTACTGTTAATGGTGAACGATATTCGTGTGAAACCATTGAAACAAATCTTGTTTTAAGTTCATTAAGCTCTTTTTCTTTTTCGTAAGCTTTTTGAATTTCTTCTTTCATTCGATACAATTCATCTTGGGTTCTTTTACGTTCATCATTTTCGTATTTAAGCTCTTCAAGGGTTGATTCTAATTGTGCAGTTCTTTCAATTACTCTTTCTTCAAGTTGATAATTTAATTGTTTGATTTCTTCTTCACGTTCAATTCTTGATGTCAAATCGGTAAGAGTACCTACGATACGAGTTGCTTGTCCATCTAAATTTTTATGTACAACTTTGCCTCTGCTCAATACCCAGAGCCAATTCCCAGATTTATCTTTCATTCTATATTCATAAGAAATACTACCAAGATTCTCTAATTTGACATATTGGATAGGGTCATTAACAAAGTGTAAATCATCTTTATGAATAGAATCAATCCAAAACTGATAATTTGCATTTACTTCGCTTTCATTATAGCCAAGCATTACTTTAATTCTATTTGAGAAAACAATTTGATTTTCAATAGGATTCCAATCCCAAATTGCATCATTTGATGCCTCAAGAGCTATTTTCAATAATTCTTCACTTTGTTTGATAATCATCTCTGATTTCTTTCTTTCGGTAATATCGCGAATTATAGTTTGTACATAAAAACCGTCTTCTAATTCCATTCGACTTAATGTAATATCGCAATAAAAATCTTCATCATTTGCTCTTTTGTGTATCCATTCAAAGTGTTGAGTTTCTCCTTTAAGTGCATTATTGATTTTTTCTAATGCAAGCGTATATGAGTCTTGTCCATTAATTTGCTTTTCGGGTGACAAATAATGAGGTGGAACACCTGTTACAAATTCCTTTGGATAACCAAACATTTCAGCCGCTTTGTCGTTACATTCTATAAAAAAGCCATCTTTGATAAGTAAAATCCCGTCTTTAGCAACAGAGAATAATGTTCTATACAAAGTTTCACTTTTCAGTAATGCTTTTTGATTTTCTGCTTCATTCGTAACATCTGTTATTACGCCAACTACTTTTGAAGGCATATTGTTAATATCTTTGATAAGTTCTGCTTTAGAATGTACCCAAATAAGTTCGCCTGTTTTAAAATTTTTGATTCTAAATCTTAAATCATAATCACTTAACCCTGCGAGCAGATTTTTCATTGAAATCTCATTCAATTCAGTATCTTCCCAATAAACTGATGAATGAATAATTTCCCAATCTATATATTCTGTTGTAATTTCATCTATGCCATAAATTTCCAACGCTTCTTTGGAACCCCAGATTTTTTTAGTCAGAAGGTCCAATTCCCAAAAACCAATTTTTGTTGCGGCTGTTACTCTCTTTAATCTTGACTGGCTATTTTTTAATTGAAATTCGATTTTTTCTTTATTAGCTATTTCGTTACGAAGCCGTACATTAGTTTCAAGTAGTCTTGCATGGTCGTATTCAATTCTTTTTTGTGTTTCATCTAAGCTAATAGTGGAATATTTCAAACCTTGTATCAAACCTGCTAAAGAAACAGTTATCATTACATTTAAAAATATAAAGTTTAATATGTGTACCGAAAGCAATTCTACCGACAAAGGAATAAAGAATACAAGCCATTGTTCTGGCTCAAGGTTAAACACAAAACTAACTAATACAATCAATAATAAATTTAATATTAGAGTAATTATTGCTTTCTTAAAATCAAAAAATATCAATGATAGAATCGGAACAGAAAATAACCAGAGTAGTGCAGGTGCAAATGGTCCACTATAATACAATAGAACGAATCCAATTGCAATAAAGAATAAAATTAAAGCTAATGCTTTGTATATATATTTAATCCGAACAAATAAATTCAATATTATCCACAAATATCCAGCACTATCTAAAATTGCAAGGAACCACATATCAGCATCTAAAGATAGTTTTACACTTACTATTACAGTTGGCAAACCAAAAATTGCTGCAATTACATACAGTATATTGAGCAAACTTGCTTTCCACACATATAAAATATCTTCTTCGTCTTTATTTGGAATAACAAAAAAACGTTTTAGAAATCTAAGTTGCTCAGGAAATGCTTTATCTATATTATTATAATCTAACACAAATTATTCCATATTTTTAATAATGTAAAAATTCTAATTCTTTATTAAATTCTGATATAATTTCAAAGTTTCTGGAAATGGACTTAATACTCTTTCCAGTACATTATGAATCATAGAAATTGCAATGCCATAATTTGTAATTGGTACTTCTGCAAATTTCGCTTTTTCAATTCTGATTAGCTTTTCATTCCTTGTAAGCATACAAGCACCACAATGAATAATTAACTTATAATCCTGTAAATTATCCGGGTAATCTCTACCATTTGCAACTGTGATTTGAGGTAATTCACCAAGAAAACTTTCTAACCATTTTGGTATTTTAACTCTGCCAATATCATCTTCCATTGGGTGATGAGAGCAAGCTTCGGCAATTAGAATTTTATCTTCTTTTTTTAAATTTGCAAGTACAGCGACCCCTTTAACTTCTTCATCTAAATCGCCCTTAAATCGAGAAAATAGAATAGAAAATGTAGTACAAGGAATATCTTCAGGAGTTTCTGCCACCATTTTGAATACTACTTGAGAATCGCATACAACAAGGTCTGGTTTACGGTTCAACAATTTCAGTGTTTCGCTGTATTCAGATTCTTTTACAACAATTGCAATCGAGTTATTATCAAGAATATCTCTGATTGCCTGCACTTGGGGTAATATAATTCTACCTTTAGGAGCTTCCATATCTATTGGAACTATTAGTATGCAAAGACCTCCATCTGGAACTAAATCTCTTAATAATGGTTTATTATCAAGAGCATCTTTGGGTAGTATTTTGAGTAATTCATTTTTGAATTTTGTAATATATTCATTTCTATTTTGCAAATCAGAGGCAGATATTTTAATAAGATTCTTAGATTTTTTGCTTAGTAATTTCTTAAATTCGTCAGAAATGTCAGCCGTATCAATCTTATTAATTGCTAAAATTAATGGTATTTTTGATTCCTTTATCCGAGAATAAATTTCTTCTTCAAAGTCGGTCCATTCGTTTGGCTCTACAATCAAAACAGCAATATCAGCCCTATCAAATATCTTTTTTGAACGATTAATTCTATGGTCAGATAATTGTGAAATATCACCAAAACCAGCTGTATCGAGCAATGTTACTGGACCAATTGGTAATAATTCAATTGATTTTTCAACGACATCGGTTGTTGTACCGGGAATTTCTGAAATTATAGATACCTCTTGATTGGCTATCATATTGAGAAAACTGGATTTGCCTACATTAGTTCTGCCAAAAATTCCAATTTGTAAACGCATTGATTTTGGTGCTGTTGTCATAATAATTATATTTTTAATTTAATATCCTACAAAAAGCAAAATTATATAAAAAAAATTAATTTTTAATGAAAAATTTGCTATTATTTAAACTAAATTGATAGAATGTACTTCCAGCCTATAAATGATAACTAATCATTTGAAAGTTTTAAAATAATATAATATGAAATATCATTTCAATATTACTTGAGCAACAGACTGTTAGCTACTTAGAAGTTACAAAAAATTTAATTTTTTCATTTATTACAAAAAAGTCCTGCATTTTAAAATGTAGGACTTTTAAGTTTAAATACATTATGAAGTATCAGCTTTAATTTACGCTTTGATTTAATAACTCTGATTGCTCGGCGATTTGTAAATTTTCAATTACGGTAAGAATATTGCCAGTCATTACGTCTTGAAGCGAGTAGTTTTTACCGTCCCCTTCAAGACGATGGTCAGTTACTCTGTTTTGAGGATAATTATATGTCCTGATTTTCTCAGAACGGTCACCGGTTTTAACCATAGATTTACGAGTAGATGCCATTTCGTCATTCTGCTTTTTCAATTCCATTTCATAAAGCCGCGAACGTAATACTTTCATTGCTTTCTCACGATTTTTAAGTTGGGAACGTTCTTCTTGACATTGAACAACGATACCAGATGGAATATGTACCATTCTAACTGCTGTTTCAACTTTATTCACGTTCTGTCCACCTTTACCACCAGCTCTGTATATATCAATTCTTAATTCCTCTTCTTTGATATCTATATCAATATCTTCTGCTTCTGGAAGAATAGCAACAGTAGCGGCTGATGTATGCACACGACCTTGGGCTTCAGTTTCCGGTACTCTTTGTACACGATGGACACCACTTTCAAATTTCATAGTACCATAAACATCTTCACCAGCAATAGTGAAAATTATTTCCTTAAAACCACCCTTTTCGCTTTCATTGAAATCAATAATTTCAATTGTGAATTTTTTCCTTTCAGCAAAATGTTGATACATTCTAAACAAATCACCAACAAAAATAGCGGCTTCATCACCACCAGTACCTGCACGAATTTCAACAACGCAATTCTTCAAGTCGTTAGGGTCTTTGGGAATTAATAATACACGAAGTTCACTTTCTAACTTTTCCATTTCGGCAACCAAAATGTCATTTTCTTCATACGCCATTACTTTTAGTTCTGGGTCAAGATCTTTTGTATTGATTAATTCTTTATTGGATTCTAAATCATCACAAATTTTGATATATTTAGCACCAACCTCGCCAATTTTTTTTAATTGCTTGTATTCTCTTGAAATTTCTTTATATTTTTTTACATCATTCATAATATCAGGAGATTGAAGTTTTTCTCCGACACTTGAAAATTTTTCCAAAAGCGTTTTTATTTTATCGTACATTTTTTACCAAAGAATTTGCAAAATTACAGAATACAAAAATAAGGAATAAAAATGTAATGAAATAACAAATTAACAATAATGTTTCTTCAAAATTACAGACGGAATAAATGATTTAGAATTAGTAATTAATAACAAAAAATATGGAATAATTTTTACACAATAAAAAAAAGGATGCACTTTTTTTAAAATGCATCCATGATTCCAAATAATTTGATTAATTATTTGGTATTATATACTTTATAATTTCGGATTGAGTACTCGGTGAAAAGTATTTAAAACCAACCAACATATTGTTGCTGTCTATATCTCTTATTTCATATAAATAAGAACCTGTTACATTAAAAATTTGATTAAATACAAGTTCTTGCGGTGTGTATGATGATGCATATTGATTATTGTTATCTAATGATACCAAATATGATAGTGTAACTCTCAACCCATTAGGATTTACAGCAACATTATCAGAGCCATATACATAAGCTAATGGATTATTTGAACTGGGCAGATTTAATTCAATAATAAATTCATTTTTTGAATTAAGTGAATCCCTTTTATGATAAATCAAATGAGGTATTATTGAATCAAGAGAGTATTGAACAGTATCATAAGTAATAGTATTGAATGGTTGATGAAATTCCTTTAATAAATTTATATCGGTTATTTCCTCAATGTTCAAATCACAATAGAATGAAAAAATATGTGTATAACTTAATAAACCTGTCTGAATAAATGCAAAATTATCATAATGTAAAGTTGAATCAAGTGAATTACAGTTCCCCTCGAAATTGTTAAATTTTTCATTAATTTCTTGTGCATTTAACATTGCTGCCATAAATATTATTAACGTTGAAATGATTAAAAAATTGAATGTTTTCATATTTTTCCTCTATTAATTTATTATTACAATTTTTGAAGTATTAAAAATACTACTACCGTTTGTTATGCATGTAAAATAAATCCCACATTGAAATTGATTTTTTAGTTTGTATGTAGTTACCCCTTTTATTAGGTCGATGCTTTCTCTGAAATTTCCCAAATAATCAGAAATAATTAACTGGGTATTGTCAAAGTTTTCAATTTCACCACTATTTTGTGAAGTCAAAGTTAATTCATTGTTCAATATCTTGAATTTTAAATCATTCTTTTCTTGTAATTCAATGCTTGATGTTTTACAATAATAAACATAATACCAATTATGAGGTTTCAAGTCTTTCATCACAAAGCAAACATCAGCATATCCATCAAGATTACTATCAACATAAATATGATGAAATATATGTCCATCTTCTATTGATTTAACAATTTTTATTATTTCATATTTTGGCTTAGATATTAATTCTATTGATGAGAATAAAAATAGAATAGTTACCATAATAAAAGCAAAATTTCTTATTGTCTTCATAAGCGAATCCTAGTTAATTTTTTCATTAATTTTCTTTTAAATAATTTTAAAAAATTTAATTATTTTTTAACTACAAGCTAAAAACAATTCTTCTTGTACTATTGCTAATGTAAATCTTCAAAATATAAGAAGAAGAACTATTTTGTTTCATTACACTTTACAAAAGCACTTGTTTAGCTTGCAGTCATTTTTCAAAAAACATATTTTCAACAGAAATCTTTTGGAATACTTGTATCAATTATTAATATTTAAATCTGTATCAAATACTAATTCAAAAATAAATCATTTTTTTTTTTTTGCAAATATTTTTTCATTTTTTCCTAATTTGAAAGTCATTTTACCACCAAACGATTCAATTTATCAACTTACAGATATTTACAAAATTAAAATTCATTAAAAATCCCGATAGGGATTAAATGTTTGTAACAAATTAAATTCACCTAAGTCCAACAATCCCAGTGGGATTGAATAATTGTTAACCCCATCTAAATCCTCCCCAAGTGAAGGACTTTACATATTATTCCTCCCCTTGGGGAGATTAGGTGGGGTTTCTTCTTACAAACATTAATTCCATAAGGGAATTTAAAGGAATTTCTTTCAAATTAACGAAAATACAAATTTATGGTTAGTCGGCTGGTTAGTCAAGAGTTAATCCGATAATTTGTTTGAACTCTCATCAATATTATTTGCATAATTAATTTCTTTATCGTAATTTTGCGATTTACGATTTACAAGGTGTAATTTGGAAAATATCGATAACTATACAGACAATGAAATATTATTAGCAAGATTCGCAAAGGCATTGGGGCATCCTGCAAGAATACAAATACTGAAATTACTCTCAAGTCAGGAAAATTGCTTTTGTGGAAATATTGTTGATTACTTGCCACTGTCGCAATCAACAGTATCTCAACATTTAAAAGAATTAAAAAATGCTGGGCTTATACAAGGAAGATATGAACCACCAAAAATTTATTATTGCATAAATAATGAAAATTGGGAAAAAGCTAAAACACTTATGAATGGTTTATTTAACGAGAATATTAAAAGTATTTGTAATTATGAGGTTTTAAAATGAGTGAATTAACAAAAAAACTCAGTTTTTTAGATAGGTATTTAACTCTATGGATATTTCTGGCTATGTTCATTGGAGTTATTTCAGGGTATTTTTTTCCGAGAGTTGTTGATTTCTGGAATATGTTCAATTCTGGCACGACGAATGTACCAATAGCTATTGGATTAATTATAATGATGTACCCACCATTAGCAAAGGTGAGGTATGAAGATTTAGGAGATGTATTTAGAAATTATAAAGTGTTGGGGCTTTCTCTCGTTCAAAATTGGATTGTGGGACCAATTCTGATGTTCTTATTAGCCATTTTATTTTTAAGTGATTATCCAGCTTATATGAATGGTTTAATCATGATAGGACTTGCTCGCTGTATTGCAATGGTTATTGTTTGGAATGAACTGGCAAAAGGAGATACAGAATATGCAGCAGGACTTGTGGCATTCAATTCAATATTCCAAGTTTTATTTTTCTCGGTTTATGCTTATGTTTTTATCACGATTTTGCCGAGTTGGTTTGGTTTAAAAGGAGCATCTGTTGATATTACAATTGGTCAGATTGCTGAAAGTGTTTTCATTTATCTGGGAATTCCTTTTATTGCTGGATTTTTGACAAGATTTATTTTAATTAGAATTAAAAGTAAAGAGTGGTATCATTCAAAATTTATTCCGAAAATCAGCCCTTTGACATTAATTGCACTTCTATTTACAATTATTGTTATGTTTTCTCTGAAAGGGGAATTAATTATTGAAATACCTTTTGATGTTTTAAGAATTGCAGGACCACTACTTATTTATTTTGTGATTATGTTCTTAATTTCATTTTTTATGGGTAAAAAAATTGGAGCAGATTATTCAAAAACAGCAACTCTTTCCTTCACTGCAGCAAGTAATAATTTTGAACTTGCAATTGCAGTAGCAATAGCTGTGTTTGGAATTAATTCTGGTGAAGCATTTGCGGCAGTAATTGGACCATTGGTTGAAGTTCCTGTTTTGATTGGCTTAGTGAGTGTTTCATTATGGTTTCAGAAAAAATATTTTTCTAATCCTGAAAAAGGTACAGTAAAAGCGCCAGATATTTGTCCATAAATATTGGATTATTCCATTTTTGAATACATTTTTATAATTTGATATTGTATGAATTTAAAACATAATATATCAGTGAAAATAATCAAGGAAATATTCATATATACCTATGTATTTATATTATTTACAGTGATTGGAACGGTAACACACGAATATGCCCATTATTTAGCCGCAAAATACTTTGGTGCAGATGCAAAGATTTATCATTCATATATGATATATAACTTTGAAAAAACATATTCAAGATTAGATTCCATTTTGGCAAATTTTGATTATGAAATAAGTATAAGAAATGATTCCCCTGAAGTACAAGAATATTTCGAACTATCGGAAACTCTTCATAAAGCTCCACTGTTTATTTCAATTGCTGGACCATTTCAAACTATTCTATTTGGTACTATTGGATTGATTGTATTGAATATCAAACGTAAGAAAATTACCTGTAATGGTATGAAATTAATTGATTGGATAGCAGTTTATTTTGGATTATTTTGGTTAAGAGAAATTTTTAATTTGATAATATCGCTACTTTTTTACCTTTTCTCATTTAAAAAATCTCCGTATGGGGGTGATGAAGCAAAAATATCAGCAATGCTTGATTTGCCTATTGGTACAGTACCAATTATTCTGGGATTCATTGGCTTGATAGTAAGTATCTATATAATCTTCTTTATTTTGCCAAAAGAAAAACGCATTAGATTTATTATAGGAGGTTTAATCGGGGGAATTTCTGGATTTATATTATGGATGGATTATTTAGGACCAATTGTTTTTAGCCGGTAAATTTTTTTTTAAATTATTAAATATTTTGCAACTATTTTTGTATTGATGTGTAATTGAAATTAATAAATGAAAATTTATTATGTTTGTTAATATATAGGGGTATTTATGAGTTTATTTTTTAAAAAATTTTATATGATTATACCTATTTTGCTTGGTGTAATTATTTTTATTTCAGCTTGTGAGGATAATTCAGTCGCTCCATTAGCTGATGAGACAATCGAAGGTATTATCTCTGATATGAATGATAGTCCGGTTGTAAATGCATCAATTGAAGCTCTTACAAAAGATGATGCAGTTATCGCATCAGTAGTGTCAGATGAAACAGGCGCATTTTCTTTTACATTCAAACCTAAAGATGCTGATAATACTTTTATTAGAATCAAACACAAGGATTTTCTTGAAATTAAAGAAAATATGAAAGATTTCAAGAAAAATGAAAGTAAAGAAAAGAAAAAATACTATTTGCAAAATGGTGATGATACTTGTTGTGGCAAATTGACAATTATTGCTAAAATTAAAGATACAGACAGCGTTATTAAAGATGTTCAAGTGAAGCTTTCAATAAATGACCAGTTGAAAAGGGTTGGAACTACAAATGGTGATGGTGCAGTTGTCTTTAATAAAATATGTGCCGGAGATTATTGGGTTCGCTTATATCATTCAAATTATGAAGTAATAGAAGAAGATTTAACTATTGGCGAATGTGATACATTGGTTGTATCGTTCGGTATGGAAAGAAAAGATTCTGTATGTTGTAATGCGACAGCTTCATTCACAATTAAAAATGGTGAAGGCGAAGGTATTGATTCAGCTTTAGTTAAATTATATGTTAATGGACAAGTTGTTCGTGAGGGCTTAACAAGCAATGGGCAGGTTTCTTTTAACGAATTATGCGAAGGTAAACACGTTGTTACAATTACAAAGTCAGGCAAAAAGCCAATTGAATTTTATTTCATTGCTGAATGTGATGGTAATCATACTTTTGAAAAAACTATGCAACAAGCTGAGCAAAATGACTGTTGTGGTATAATTAAAGTAACTGTGGTTGATAAAACTACAAATACACCACTTAAAAATGCAGAAGTCAGATTAACAAAAGGTGGTCAGTTATTATCCAAATATAATACAGGTGAAAATGGTATTATTACTTTTACAAAAGTATGTAAGGGTGATTATGGAATTAGAATTGCTCATGATTTGTATAATGTTATTGAAAAACAATTAGGCGCAGGTACAAATTGCGACTCATTGTATTATACAGCTGAAATGCAAAAGAAGGAAACTGATTCTTGCTGTAATAATACTTTTAAAGTAACAGTTAAAAACATTAATAATAACGAACTTATCAATAATGCAAAAGTTGCTCTTTGGAAAAATGGTAAATTAGTTAAATATGCTTACACAGAAAACGGACTTGCGTCAATTATTAACATTTGCGAAGGAGGTTATGGTGTGAGTATTACAAGAGATGGCTACAAAGGAATTGAATTTGAAACTACATTCGGTTGCGGTCAAACTATTGAAGCAGAAAAAAAACTTACTCCACTAACAAATGATTCTTGCTGTGCAAAAATGAATTTTACGATTCTTGATAAAAATACTAATGCTCCAATAAAGAATGCTGAAGTTAAATTGGTAAGAGCTAATTCTGATTTTTACAAAAAACTTTACACCAATGAAAATGGAGTGGTTTCATTTACAGAATTATGCGATGGTAACTATTGGGTTCGTATTGCAAAAGATGGCTACAAAGTGAAAGAAGAAGACGGCTTTGTAATTGATACTTGCGATGAACAAAGTTTTACTATTAAAATTGAAGCAAATCAAAATGTAGATACTTGCTGTGATAACAAAGCAATTTTCAAAGTGAAAGATTCACAAGGCAACTGGTTAACCGGTGCAAAAGTTAAAATAATGAGAGATGGTGCAGTTGTTTATTACGATTCTACACAACAAGGCGTATATCAAACTCCAGCAAATCTTTGCACAGGAAAATATACTTATTTAATTAAGTATAACGATAGGGCTATTGATGGCAATTTTACTGTTTCTTGCAATTCAACAGAAACAATTATCAAAACGTTTGAAAATACATTATGCTGTACAGCCAAAATTGCAATTTTCCCAAAAGATTCAACTAATGGTGAACCTATAAACGGTGCAACTGTTAAGTTATGGAAAGGAAATCAATTAATCAAAACATTGACTGTTGAAAATGGTTTTGTAAAATTCGTTGAACTTTGTGAAGGCGAATATCAAATTTCAATTATACACGAATCATATTATGGTGTAGAATTTAATGTGGTTGCTGTTTGTGATGAATTAAAAGAATATACCAAATATTTAAACAGAAAATAATGACAAAGAATTAATCTGATAATTGAATTTTCAATATCATCAGCATAAGTTATGAGCATTTAAATGAAGTTGCTGGTTCTTTTCACAATTTACAAGTATTTTCTAATTTAATTAGAGTTTAATTTGGCTAAAGCCACAACTAACATAATCAAAATCAATCCCTGCCATAAATGGCAGGGCTATTGAAGAGTAATAATAATAGCTCTGCTATTTATGGCGGGTTTATTGAAGAGGAATAATAATAGCTCTGCCATTTATGGCGGGTTTATTGAAGAGGAATAATAATAGCCCTGCCATTTATGGCGGGTTTATTGAAGAGGAATAATAATAGCTCTGCCATTTATGGCGGGGCTATTGAAAAGGAATAATAATAGTTCTGCTATTTATGGCGGGTTTATTGAAGAGGAATAATAATAGTTCTGCTATTTATGGCGGGTTTATTGAAGAGGAATAATAATAGCTCTGCCATTTATGGCGGGTTTATTGAAGAGGAATAATAATAGCTCTGCCATTTATGGCGGGTTTATTGAAGAGGAATAATAATAGCCCTGCCATTTATGGCGGGGATTCAAGAAAAATTGTGTAAATTGGCTTTAGCCAAACATATCCAATTGATGATAAAATGATTAGTATCAATCATTAAACCTTGAAAAATCAATATTTAATATGTCTTAGAAAATAATTAAATCAAAATATGATTGTTTTCGTCAATAATTTATAATGCCATTGCTTAATCAGTAATGGCATTGTTATTTTAGTTATAAATTTTGGGTTTAAATATGAAAAAACTAACTTTAATTGCAATCCTCCTTATTTCAATTATTTTTTATTCTGACGCTAAAAATTATAATTCATACATAATTAAATTCAAGAATAGTAACTCAAAAAATATTGAAGAATTACAAAATAATGGAAAAATCAAGGGTGTATTTGGAAATTTATTAATAAATAATAAATTTGATAATAAGTTATTAAATGCCAATCAAAATCAATTAATGAACGAATTATCTTTGTATTTTGTATTTAATTCTAATGATGATTTAAATACACTTAATCAACTCGAAAGCAATGATAATGTTGAATACATTATTCCAAATTATATTTATACTATTGAACAATTAAAAAATAAGCCAAATGATGAAAAATATTCTGAGCAATGGGGCTTAAAAGAAGTTAAAGCAGAAAGTGCTTGGAATATTGCCAGTGGAAAAGGAGTTATTGTTGGAGTGATTGATACAGGTATTGATTTTAATCACCCAGACTTAAAAAATCAACTTTGGATTAATTCAAAAGAAGATATTAATAAAAACGGTGCTTTTGATGCTTGGAGTATTAGTGAAGTTCGCAATGGAATTAGTGGTGATTTAAATGGAATTGATGATGATGGTAATGGAGTTATTGATGATGTGATTGGATATGATTTTGTTGACCAATCTATTGCAAATTTCGGCGACTTTTCCAATCCAGATGCAATTCCTGAAGACCAAAATGAACATGGCACTCTTGTTTCTGGTATAATTGCAGCAGAACGTAATAATAAAATTGGAATTTCTGGACTTGCATATAATGCAAAAATATTGACTGCAAAAGCTTTTGATGCTTCAGGTAATGCAGAATCAGATGATATAGCACGCTCAATTGTATATGCAGTTTTGAATGGTGCAAAAGTATTAAATTTCAGTTTTGGTGAGTCTTTCGAATCTCCAATTGTCTATTCTGCAATACGCTTTGCAAATCTGATGGGCGTTGTTATAGCGGCATCATCTGGAAATAATAATTGGACATTGCCACATTATCCTTCGGATTATCAAGAAATAATTTCAGTAGGTGGTTCAAATGACAAGCATAAGAGAGCTTCAAATTCAAATTATGGCTATTTGATTGACATTGTTGCTCCCGGACAAGATATAATGACAACTTCACCAAATGATAATTATAAATCGGTTGGCGGTACCTCTATGGCTGCTCCTCATATTGCAGCAGTTGCAGCTTTGTTGCTTGAAGTAAATCCAAATCTTAGTCCTGAAAATGTAAAATCAATATTGCAATCATCTGCTAATAATGAAAATGGCTGGACTTACGATATGGCAGCTGGAATTGTTGATGCAGCAAGTGCTTTAAATAATATTGCCATAGCTGAAACCAATATAACTTATCCAATTAATGAACAACTTTTTTATATTGATAAATTAGAAAATATAAATCTTATTGGAACACTTTCAAACCCTTTATTTGATAGCGTTGAAGTAGTTGTTCGACATATTGCAACTGGCATTGAAAATAAATACGCGGCTGGTAATAAGCAAATAGTAAATGATACAATATTAACAATTCCAAAATCAGCTTTTTTGAATGATACTATTAATATACTTGGAAATTTTGTTTTAAAATCTGTTATTTATTTGAAAAATGGAAAATTTCTTGAGAAAAATATTGTTATTTCAATTGATTCTTCATCAAGATTTAAAATCAATAGTTTTAAAGTGTTAAATCCAATTTTCAATGACAAAAGAGTAGTTCTTGTTGCAGGTGTTGCAAGTATGAAATCATCAATGAAAGTTGCTTTCAGGGAGAAAGGTACATCTGATAAATTTCAATATGCAACTCAATTCGATTCTAAAAGCAACAATTGCTATGTAATTATTGATGATATTGTAAATTCTGGAGTTACATATCAAGCAATCGCATATTTCATTAACAATTCTAATGATACAATTTCACGAGAATTTGAATTTACAAGATGGAAGGATAATTATCATACTGCAAATTTTGTTAGAAAATCTTTTGGATTAAATAGGGCTTATTTGCATAATCAAACTTCAAATTTATATTCAGATGGGAAAAAGTCAATTGTAATAAATGATTTGGGCAGTTTAGCATTTGGTAAAACATATAGTTTTGAATTTGATAAAAATGGCTTCACCCTCGTTGATTCACTTGTCAATGGTTTATTGCCTGTTGGCTATGGAGATTCAAATGGAGATGGTATTCAGGAAGTGCTTTTGATGGGTGGATATAAATCTGCAATTTATCAAGTTAATAGTTCAGGTGGAAATTTGTTTGAGAATAAATTATTTGAAAGCCCTACAAACAAATCTTTCTGGGGAGATAAATTATTTGACATTGATAAAGATGGCAAAGAAGATATTATTGCTTATAGAAATGACCCATCAGAACGAAGCTATTTTATTTATTCTTATAAAAATGGGAAGTATGATTCTCTTACAACCGCTGCTCTTCCTGAATCATTCAAGAATCGTGATTTATCTAAGAGTTGTATAGTTGCTGATTTGGATAATGACGGAAATTACGAACTTGGTTTTGCTAATGAATCGGGACAACTTTTCATTTATAAATTTATTGATAATAAATTGAAATTTCAATTTATTGATTCCACAATTTTTTCTCAAAGTTCTCAAATGCTTGAAACGATTGATATTGATGGAGATGGAAAGCAAGAAATTATTCAATTAAATTACGGTAGCAGAGAATTATATGATGCGAATGCACAAAGTGAGTCAATTTGGACAATTAGAATACTTAAACACACAGAAAATGATACATATCAAGAGATATATAAAGATTTTATTTGGGGTGTAAGAGCTGGTTTTACCAAACAGGGTTGGGGCTTTAGAAATGGTTTAACTAAGGGAAATATTGATGACAAGTCAGGTGATGAGATTATAATTTCAACATTCCCAAATCTATATGCTTTAAAATGGAATAACGAAAGCAAAAAATTAGAAAATTTCTGGTATTATCCATCTGCATTATCCAATAGTGCTATTATTGATGATTTTGACGGTAATGGTATAAATGAATTGGGCATTTCTACATTTAATTCTACTATATTTTTTGAATTTGAAAGAAATTTTGCAGGTCCAGATGTACCTAATGATTTTGATGGTTGGGCATTAAGTGATACTACTTGTCAATTAAATTGGTCGGCTGTTTCAAATGCAGAAGAATATCAAATTTTCAGTGTAAATCTAAGTAATAATTCAGCAAATTTAATCTCTACAACAAAAAATAATTATGTTAATTTCAGTGGTTTGACAAAAGGTAATTTCTATGATTTTGTAATTAAATCCTACAATTCAAAATTGAATCCTCAATTTAGTGATTTTACTGAAATTGTTACTATTTATGCAAATGCACCAATTTTCATTACAGAAGTTAGACAGTTAAACAATAATCAATTCCAAGTAAAATTCAATGGGAGAATAGCGGATAATATGATTGAGCCATCGCTATTTTCAATTATTAATATTGATAATCAAACTAATGAATTTGCTGGTTTAACTAATAAATTATCAGATTCAGTGCTGATGGTAACTTTCAATTTCTCTCAAATTGAAAATGGAGTTTATACTTTTCAGGCAAAATCTTTCAGAGATTATTATAAAAATTGGACTCTTGAAAGTAATTTAAATTTTGATTACAAACAAATTGAAATCAAAGAAGAAATTTATTTAACAAAATTAGATATATATTCTTCTTCTCTAATGAAAATATGGTTTTCGGAAGAAGTTGATAAAACTACTGCAGAGACATTAGAAAATTATGTACTTAAACCTTATGGAACAGTCATTTCGATTGATATTGATGAATTTGATACAAGAGGCGTTATTATTCATATCGCTGATGAATTGAAATCACGTGGAGCAAGAGGATATAATTATACAATTACTGCTCAAAATATCATTTCAGCAAATGGAAAGCCAATTACAAAAGGGTCAGGAAATTCATTGGGCTTCACTCTATCAATGAATGAATTAGATGATGTTTATATTTCACCAAATCCAATTAAATATAAAGAAGAGCCAACAATTCGTTTTTCAAACTTATCTCCAAAAGCAACAATTAAAGTAATGAATCTTGAAGGAAAAATATTAGCTGAAATAACTGAAAATGATGGAAACGGTGGTGCTGAATGGAATGGTTTAGACAGTAACGGGAAACAATTAGAAACAGGCATTTATATGTTTGAAGTTGAGGGCTACCGCAGCGATGGAACAAGAATATTGCCAGTTGCAAAGAAATTTGCAGTATTGCCATAAAAGAGATTTATTCAAGAATGTATTCTGAAACGATTTCAGAATGACAATTTGTTTTCCGTGTCATTCCGCACTTGATGCGGAATCTAATATATGCAGATGTCCAACACTTTCAAAGTGTTGGACATCTTGCTTCAAAAATGACAGGGAAATGTATTCTGAAACGATTTCAGAATGACAATTTGTTTTCCGTGTCATTCCGTACTTGATACGGAATCTAATATTTGCAGATGTCCAACACTTTCAAAGTGTTGGACATCTTGTTTCAAAAATGACATAAATCGAAAATGGATTCCTCGCTATGTTCAGCATGACAATTTGTTTTCCGTGTCATTCCGTACTTGATACGGAATCTAATATTTGCAGATGTCCAACACTTTCAAAGTGTTGGACATCTTGTTACGAAAATGACATAAATCGTAGATGGATTCCTCGCTATGTTCAGCATGACAATTTGTTTTCCGTGTCATTCCGCACTTGATGCGGAATCTAATATATGCAGATGTCCAACACTTTCAAAGTGTTGGACATCTTGTTACGAAAATGACATAAATCGTAGATGGATTCTGAAACGATTTCGGAATGACATAAATATTACAAGTGTATTTAGCAGCGTAGCTGCGACATATTAATAGAAATGATATGTTTTTTAATGTTAAAGCTCCGTAGGAGCGTCATATATATCGCAGCTACGCAGCTTTTAGTGTTTATTTGGTGATATTTTTTCTATTAAGATGTCGCAGCTACGCTGCTAACAAAAATTGATTCTGAAACGATTTCAGAATGACAATTTTTTAAACCCCTCCTAAATCCTCCCCAAGGGGAGGACTTTACATATTATTCCTCCCCTTGGGGAGGTTAGGTGGGGTTTCTTCATTTCAGCATCTAAAGAAAATGGATTCTGAAACAAGTGCAGAATGACAAAGTGGAAATTGCAATTTCCAATTATTTTTCATTCCTCTGAAACGAAAAGCATTTTCATGTGTCATTATATATGTGGTGAATTGCATTTTTGAAAAAAGTATTTGAGAATTGAGATATGTTACGCAAACAAAAAACAAGAGCTTGGCTCTTATCACTTGCAGCTGTGGTGCTGCTTATGTCTAATTATTTTGTGGGAAGGGCTGAGGAGCCAGACCCAAGAATATTATGGGTAATTAAGGAATTACAAAGAATTGATGGGTTTACAGTTCATCCAAATGGAAACATTTTTGCAAATCGTGATGGCATTATATTTGAAATTGATGGCAAAGATGGCAAACTAATTAGAGTTTTACCAGATACATTAGGTCCATACGCTTTAAATTCAATGGATATTTCTGATGATGGAAAGTATTTGGCAATTTCACGTGATAGGATAATGGTGTTTAATCTAATTGAATATAAAGCTTCAACAATTGCAGAAGGTAATGTTGTTAGATTTCTACCTGGAACACATAAAATTGCTTACAAAACTTATGGTAGTAAAGATTCGTCTATCGTCATATACGATATAAATAATCAATCAAGATTATACATTTATACCGAAGAAGATATCAGACAAATCGCCTTCTCCCCAGATGGAAAATATTTTGCGACTGCTGGAGTAATAGAAAAATTAAATGGGGATTTTATTACTACATTAAAATTATGGGACGCTCAAACTTTGAAGTTGATTAAAGAATTGGAAAGATTTGATGATGAGGATTTTCAAATAGCAAAAATTGAATTTTCAAATGACAGTAAAATGATTGCTTTTTTTGGTGATATTGGTTTACCAATATATTCAGTAACTTCCTTTACTAAAATTAAAGAAATTACCAATTCGAGTCTTGGAGAAGAAATCAGTAGATTTACCTTTTTAAATGAGGATTACATCGGGATTCAATCAAAAAAAACTTCAATCATCAGATTATCAGATAACCATAGAATTGATTTAATTGAATTTCCATTTAGAGGTTTTCTTATGGAATCAAGTTTAAATAAAAATATTCTTTATGCTGGAACAGGATATCCTGATAAAGTTGGTTCTATAATTGCTTGGGATTTGGAAAAAGTTTTAAGTAAAGTAGAAAATCCAGTTGAACAAACTACTATTGGTGCAGAATATCAAAAAGGAATACTATTAATATCTGGAATCGAATTAATTAATAATTCAATCCAGCTTGAAATATTCGATATCAGCGGTAAACTAATCAGACAACTTAATATTGAATCAAATGGAACTGAACTTAGAATTCCAATCGTATTAGCAAAAGGTACATACTTAATTAATTTGACTGATGGTAGTAAAAAGTATTCATCAAAATTTTTAGTAACTGAATAAGGATAATAAAATTATGAAAACAATAATAATTTTCTTGCTTGCGGTTACATTTGTATTTTCACAGAATGTAGAACCATCGCTATAGCAAAATATTACAATTTCAAAAAAAAATCCAGTTTATACAATTAAATTTGTTAATTAGTCTTCTCTTCTATGTCTAAATTACTATTTTATAAGAAAATTTCTTATAATATACAAAAATTACCTATTTAAAATCAGATATTGCACTATTTCATAATATTCCATAATCGCATAATTTTGTTTTATTTTTATGGAGTGTTTATATGAAGTTTTTAAAATTATTCACATTAGTTATTACCCTTATTTTAGCAAACTGCATAGTTACAAATGCAGAAGAAAATTCATCAACATCACTAAATGTAGGTGCTGATGTAATGAGCAGATATATATTCCGTGGAGTTGATTACGGAAATTCTGCAAGTATTCAACCGACAATTTCACTCACAACTGGTAGTTTTGAAGTTGGCTATTGGGGTGCTATTGCTACAAATAGTTCATATCAAGAAATTGACTTATATGCAAAATATTCTTTTGGAAATCTTTCTGTAATTCTCACAGATTATTTTGTACCTTCATTTGTAGAAGGAACACCTGCATCAGACGACACAAGATATTTCGTTTATGATGACAAAACTACTGCACATACATTAGAAGGAGCTTTAGCTTATAATTTTGGCGAAAGTTTTCCATTGAAAGTTATGGCAGCTGTTTTCTTCTACGGTAATGATAAACGTTGGGGATATGATGCAGAAAAAGATAGCAATGAAGAAACCTATTACTCTACATATATTGAATTGGGCTATGGGTTTACAGTTGGTGGAAATAATCTTGATATATTCTTAGGATTAACACCTGCAGCGGGAGCTTTCGGTAATGATTTTGGTGTTGTAAATTTAGGTGTTACAGGAAGTAAAAAATTGAAAATCACAAATGAATATGAATTACCTGTAAAGAGTTCAGTTATTTATAACCCACAACTATCAGCAGTTAATTTTGTATTTGGAATTACTCTTTAATTAATTATATAATTTTTTTATCAGGTGAAAAAATGATTGATACTGGTTCAACCGGTTTTATGTTGCTCGCAACAAGTCTTGTTATGCTAATGACACCTGCTTTGGCTTTTTTCTATGGTGGTTTAGCATCTAAAAAAAATATTCTTGCAATTATGATTCAAAGTTTTGTTTCCCTTGGCTGGACAACAGTTCTTTGGTTTATTTTTGGTTATTCATTATGTTTTAGCGGCGGAGAAGGTGGAATAATTGGAAATTTCGACAAAGCATTTTTGTTTGGAGTTGGAATTGATTCGATTTATTCAAATGGTAAAATACCTGAATTGGTATTTTTCGTATATCAAATGATGTTTGCTATTATTACACCTGCATTGATAACAGGTGCATTTGTTAATCGTGTGTCTTTTAAGGCATATATGATTTTTCTAACTGTTTGGCAGATTTTGGTTTATTATCCGTTTGTACACATGATTTGGGGCGGTGGCTTGATGGCTCAATTCGGAGTTCTCGACTTCGCAGGTGGAATAGTGGTTCATGCAACAGCTGGATTTGCAGCATTAGCATCTGTATTTTATGTTAAAGATAGAGTAGATAAAAATTCTACACCAAATAGCATTCCTTTGGTAGCAATTGGAAGTGGTTTATTATGGTTTGGTTGGTATGGATTTAATGCTGGAAGTGAAGTAGCAGTAGATTTTATTACATCACTTGCATTTGTAAATACAGATATAGCTGCTTCATTCGCAACAGTAACTTGGTTAATTATCGAGTGGGGATTTAAAAGAAAGCCAAAATTTGTGGGATTGCTTACTGGCTCGATTGCCGGACTTGCTACAATAACTCCATGTGCCGGATTTGTGCCAGTTTGGTCAGCTCCATTAATAGGAATTGCGGCAGGGGCAGTATGTTATTTTGCAGTTGAATTTAAAAATAAAATGAATTGGGATGATGCTCTTGATGTGTGGGGTGTACATGGTATTGGTGGAGTTTTAGGTACTATACTTCTTGGTGTTTTTGCATCAAAAGCATTTAATGCTGCCGGTAATGACGGTTTAATATTTGGCAATTACGACTTTTTCTTTGTTCAAGTTATTGCTGTTTCGATAGCAAGTATCTATGCTTTTATTTTTACTTATGTTATGTTGATAATTATTAATTTTATAACTCCTGTCAAAGTAAATGAAGCTGATGAAAAATTGGGATTAGATTTCTCTCTTCATGGCGAACAAGCTTATGATGAAGGTGCTTTGTAATTTAATTATTTTAATCTTTTCATGTAAGGACAGGTCTCGACCTGTCCTTACAAAATACTAGTCCTTACAAAAATTCTGTTCTAACAAAAGACCTGTTCCATGGCTACCCAGCCAATTCACAATAAAATTGAATTATTGTTATCTTGAAAATAATTCTTTTAATTCCCAATGGGAATTTCAAGAAATTTCCTTTTTTTAATTTTGGTCAACTTGTTCCAAATATACATTTTTTTCATTCAAATAACAAAGCAAATTAAAAATATCAATTCGGCTCTTATCTAACTTGTGAATTAACCTTCTGAAGGTTCGTAACCTTCGGAAGGGTTTGAACAAAGTTAGCTGTTATTTGCACGTGATTCTTTCAGCTGGCGACTGAGTAGTTACTGAATTATAAAGCGTAATTTAATTAATGACAAAAATTATTTTTAGAAATTCAAATCAAGTTGTAGATAAACTCTATCGTCAGTATTCCCATTTATTTCATTTAACCCACTACTTAGAATTTCAACATTATTACGTTGTGTTTTTGTATATCTAATGCGAAAACTTAATTCATCAATCGGCTGAAAAACTAAATTTGCGTAAAATCTTGCACCCGAGCCATAATTTGCATTTGTAGTCATTAATCCGGGCATAGAATATTCATATTGCCAAATAGCACTTTCGTAACTTTCTGTATTATAATAACTTAATCTTCCACCTAATTTTAAATATTTTAATATCTGATAATCAATTTCAAGAAAGCACGATACACCTATTTCTTGCTCCATTTTATTTTCAAAATCCACAAAAGATACTTCAATTCTATGTCTTAGATTTAATTTTTTGCTGATATTATTAGTCATATCAAATCTTGCATTAACTTTTGTTTGAATATAATTGATTCTGTCTTTTGTGATTGCATCAGCCATTGCTTGAGTTTTGGATTCATATTTAATTCTAAATACATAAATTGCAGACTTATCATTTCTAAAACTAAATTCAGACAGAAAATCATTTCCTGAAACTATAAATGGAACTGTGAATGTTTTATTTAAAGTCGCATATTTATCATAATATACTGCAAATTGAGATTTGCTTGAAATTTTCCATTGCAAACCAGTATAAATGCCATATTCATTACTTGGATAAGAAAACTCACCAAAATTAAACCCAAAAAGAGAACGAAATTTATCTGAAAAATATCTTGGATGGAATACTAATCTAAGAGATTTCAAATCTAAAGCAAAAAAGGATTTAAAAGCTATATTTCCAATATTATCAGCTGAAATTTCAGCCATGGAATTAATTGTTTTTCCTGAATATTTAAAGTAATACGAACTAAATAAACCACCATCACCTTTTATCAATGATGATGATTTACCATCAATAGTTTTATCATAATGTAAATATAAGCCCAACATACCTAAAGTAACATTTCCATCTACAGCTTCAAGATTTAAATATCCCATCTGTTCGTTAAGTTTTCCTCTTTTTGAAATTTCATTATCAGTTCGAAAATATCCAGAATTATACATTGAAGTTACAGTTCCACTATTTTCTTCAACTGTTGCTGCTCTGTCAATGTTAGAATATCCAGCAGATAAATTCATCATGGGATAGGATTTATAGTTAACAGCAATTCCTCGAAAAAAATTAAATTCAAGAGATGAAGAATATGGGTTTGCACCATTACCTATTTGAGTTACAGGATAAAATACTTCGCCGCTTTTTGATGCTCCAAACTGCCTCCATAGTACTGTCCCAAGACCAATAGAAGATGTATAATCTCCAATTATAATTTTTAAATCATCATTTGAATAGGAAATATTACCACTCATAAAATCGTTAATATTTTGTTCGCCAGATGATTTATCTGTCAGAAAACTCGCCGAAATATTCTTAGAATTATATTTGATTCTTTGGCATACATCAAGATTATTTCCCACAAAACTACTATCAATAAATCCCATTTGTGTTTGTAAATTTATTTGATTTCTAACTCTAATAGCAATTTTATGAAAATCCTCCATAGATTTATCAATATTCAAAGTAGTGCAATTTTGTAGAATCAAAAATTCATTTACAGTCAAATTCAATGAATCATTAATCATTTTCAAATCTAAATGCGGATGTCTTCTGACAAGTAGTACAATTTTCTCAGCAATTATTGAATTAATTCCAGGAATGTCAGCAAGTTCTGATTTGGAGGCATATCTTAAATAAACAGGGTTTTGTCGGTAAAACTCCAGCTTATCCAAATCATCATTTGTTGAAGCATCTTTAGAAACATTTTCTAATAGATTTTCATAAATTTCTTCTTCAGATTCTTGACAAAATAATTTGTCATTCATTAAAAATATAATTAAAATTAAAATTAAAAATGAAATTTTTTGTAATTTAACATTTTTAAAAATGTACCAACTCAAAAAAGTATTTGAATTAAAATGAAAATATTTATTATTGACGCTCATAACTTGATCCACAAAGATGTTGAATTGAAGAAGAAGTTTTTAAAAAATCCTGCTGTTGCTTCAAATTCTTTGCTTGAAAAAATCAGACAATATTCTGAAAAATATCCGAGTTACAAATTTCTTGTTATTTTTGATGGATATTTTGAAGGTGTATCAATTCCGCACCCTAAAATAACAACAATTTTTTCACACAAAGAAACTGCAGACAATATAATTAAAGAACAAATTAAAAATAGTCTTACAACTAAAAATTTAACAATCATTTCTTCTGATGCCGAAGTATTATCTTACAGTAGAATTTATGCCTGTCAAATATTTACTTCCGAAGAATTTCTATATCTATTAAATCCCGCAGAACAAATTATTTCCAAAAATCCAAAAACAGAAAACAAAGAAAAACCTGCACATACTTCAAAAAAGGAAATGGATTTCTTTCTAAAAGCGTTTAAATAATCAATTTGCTTATCTCATTTTCAGATAATCCTGTTAATTCCATAATAACATTTACTGACATTCCTTTTGACAAAGCTATTTTTGCTATTACTATCTTTTCTTCAATCTTTCCTTCCTCTCGGGCTGTATCAATGCTGTTTTTCAAATCACGGTATTGCTTTAGACTATCTTCATAAGTCAATATTTCATTATAGGAGAATTTTGCAATTTCAGCAGCTGCAAATAATTTCTCAAAAATTGTTTCTCTTAATTTTTCAGGTATTTTATCTAATCTGTTTAAATTCTTAATTACATACATCCATTTATCAAATCTTGTTTCTAATTCATCTACAGATTTATTGAATTTCGGCATTTCCAAATAGATAAATGTCAGTTTATCATAAAATATATTATTTGTCTCAATATCTTTTAATTTTACATCATATCGAAATTTTTTCAAATCATTTTTATCTTCATCAAATATAAAATCAAGAATCGCAATTGTATAGATTGATTTTAATTCAAAATTCCAATTGGCACGCTTTGCCTGTTCTCTTATCGGAAATGTTGAATAATATAATGTTCTATCTTTAAAGAAATTTTGCTTCGTTTTTTGAAGTTCGACTATGAATTTTTCACCGCGTTCATTCTCGCAATATAAATCAAATATTGCTTTCCTTTCCAAAGAATTATCGCCTAATTGCTCCGCTTTTAGATAAGTTAAATTGCGAATATATCCCTGCTCCTCTTTTAATAATTCATTCAGAAAATCAATTAATAAATCTTTATTCGGCTCTTCTCCAAATATTTTCTTAAATCCAAAATCCGTGAATGGATTTACATATCTATCTTTAAATTCATCCATTGGGTTCCCTTTTATTCATTGATTATACTTGATTTCATAATTGTAAAATGAAACTTTGTATATTTTCCTGCTTCACTATCAAACCAAATATTCCCACCACATTTTTCTACAAAATCTTTGGTTAAAATCAAACCTAATCCAGTACCAAGTTCATTATTTGTTCCAGGTCTTATTGCTCGTTTATCTATTTTAAAAATTTCATCTTTCAAATTTTCATCGATTCCAACACCATTATCTTCAACTGTGATTAAGAAAAATCGTTTATTATAATCGCTACAACTTATCTTAATCAGACCTCCGCTATAAGTATATTTTACTGCATTAAAAATTAGATTTCCCATGATTGAATTAATCATATTTTCATCAGAATAAATATAAATATTATCAGTGATTTCATTAACTATTTTTATGTTTTTTAAATGAGCATTTCTGTCAACTATTTTAAGAATTTGACGAATTATGTCATTTAAGCAATAATCATTATAATAAAATCTAAAATTACCTCTTTGTATTCTTGACCAATTCAATAAATTTTCTAAGAAATTATAAAGATTTTCTGCTGATTCATATAGGGCTGTCGTATATTCTTTTATTGTTCCAATTGTCATCTGTGAGAAATTTGTCGATAACATTTTGAGTGTATCCAAAAATCCAGAAACAGGGCTTTTTAAATCGTGTGCAATAATTGAAAAGAAAATATCTTTACTTGAATTTAATTTGATTAATCTATTTTCTGATTCTTGAATTTTATTATATAAAGAATTTAATTTCACAAGCTGCTGCGAAATAATATTATTTGAATTAATTAAATCTGAATTTGCTTTTTTTAAGGAATTTTCGGCAAGTTTCCTATCAGTAATATCATGAATAATAGAGTACAGTAATTTTCTACCATTTATTTCAATTGGTGAAGAATATACTTCTACATTCCTCAATTCGCCACTTTTTAATTTATGAATGAAGTGAAAATAATTTCTTTCGAACTTTTTTGCATTCTCCATTTCTAATTTAACTTCTTGTGCTGAAAGAGCATTAATATCTGTGATTTTCATAGTTTGTAATTCTTCATTGCAATAACCATAAAAATTGGCTGCGGCTTTATTGGCATAAATAATTTTACCATCTAAAGCTGGGTCAATAATTAACATCACTGCACTATGTTGTTCGATTAATTCACTTACAATATTAATCTTAGAATCTTCAACTAAATTATTTTCAACATCAATCTGATAATAATCAATTAATCCTAATTTGTCTTCAGTTGTTTCTTTTAAGTCATCTTGTTCAATATTTAATTTGATTTTATTTTCCATTTTTTCCCATCCTTAAATTCATTCCAAATTAAGCAAAACGTGATAGAATTACAAGAACTATTTTCTATTTTTGAAAATAATTTATAAAACTTTAATTTTTTTAATCGTCTATTAATATTTTGGTTTAATTGATGAAATTTAGAATATCCGAGATTTTCTTTTCTATCCAAGGAGAAGGTTCAAGAGCTGGAATGCCATGCGTATTTGTAAGAATGCAGGGTTGCAGATTAAGATGTAGTTGGTGTGATACAAAGTATGCTCTGGATTTCAATTCAGAATATTTTGAATTAAATTATGATGAACTTTTGCAAGAAATCAAGAAATATGATTGCAATTTCATCGAATTTACAGGTGGTGAACCTTTAGAGCAAGATATTTATGGCATTATGACCGAGCTTTGTAATGATGGATTTACAGTTGCCATTGAAACTTCTGGCTATATTGATATTTCAAAGGTCGATAAGCATGTCATTAAAATAATTGATTTTAAATGCCCTGATTCTTTGATGTCAAAGAAAAATAATTTTGATAATATCAATTATTTAACAAAAAAAGATGAAGTTAAATTTGTAATTGCAAGTGAAACCGATTATCAATTTGCAAAAAAAATAACTCTTGAGTTCGATTTGCCGACTAAATGTAATACTGTTTTGTTTTCACCTGTTTTTGGTGAAATGAATTACATTGAATTAGTAAACTTAATACTCAAAGATAATTTGGATGTTCGATTTCAATTGCAAATTCATAAATATATTTGGGGACCTTCAAAAAGAGGAGTATAATCAAACAATAATTACTATTCATTTACGAGTTTAGTTATTGTCAAATTTGGTATAGTGTAAGAAGGTTTGGAATGAGAAAAAGCATATATATTTATTTTTTATTAATATTTCTTTTGGGAATATCATTCTTTGAACAATTATATCCACAGAACTACAGCTCTTATAGAGTTGGTTTGAATTTCGGCTTGAATTACAATACTGTGGGTATGGGTTATCAAAACTTTTTATCAGATGGAACTGCAAATTGGCTGACTTATTATGGAAATGATGGCTCAGCTATTGCACCATATTTTGGTATGAATGCTGAGTATGTGTCTGAGAATTGGTGGGGAATTTCTTTAAGATTGGCTTATGACTCAAGAAATGTTGTCGTGAATGATGAATCAGTAATAAAATATGGCAGGGACCCTGAATTTGACATTACTGCTAATTATTTATCTATTGAGCCGGCTTTAAGAATTAAACAACATTTAATTCCTGATTTATATTTTCTTGTTGGACCACTTTTTTCATTCAATCTTAATGCAAAATATGATTATAAATCACAAAAAAGTAATACTAATTATGAATTAATTAATCAAAATATCTCAAATATTAATTCATTTGTATATGGGTTAAATATCGGATTGAATTATGATATTAAAATCGCTGAATATAACAATAAAAATGATATTTTTATCTCGCCTTTTTTTGATATTTCATATATAGCTAATCAACGAAAACCAGATTTTATTGAAAACCAAGACCAAGTAAATGACGTTTGGAGTACTTTTACAATGCGATTTGGCTTTAAGGGGATGCTTGAATTTTCAAAAGATGAACAATCAGACCGAGAAATTAGTTTTTCTTATCTTGGTTTAACTCTACCTGCAAATGGTGAAGTTATTCAAAGAAAAGTTGACGAACATTTTCCATTAATTAACAGTGTATTTTTTGATTCTGGTAGTCAAGAAATACCTTCAAGATATATAAAATTAATTAAATTTGATGCTCGAAATTTCAATGAAAATGATATATTAACAACAAATAAAAATTCTAAAAATTTCGAATTGCCTCGCACTGAGCAACAAATGTTAATATATTATAATTTACTTAATATTTATGCGAAAAGAATGATTTTGGACTCTACTGTTAAATTAACTTTGATTGGTTCATCGCCTATTGAAAATGATGGCGATGTATTAGCGTATAAAATCAAGAGTTACTTTGTTGAAATAATGGGTATTGATCCAACAAGAATTACTACCGAAAAAAGAATTTTACCCAAGATTCCATCAGGTTCTTCTGTTACTTCATCAGATGACAAACCACTTGCTGATATTGAAAATCGTAGAGTAGAATTTGTTTTTAATAAAGAAGAAATATACAAACCTGTAATAGTAAGAATTACTGACGAATTTCCAGTTGATAGTGATTTGGAATTCAATATTTTTGATGATGTAAAATTCGATAATTGGAGTATAACAATCAATGGGGAAGGAAGGAGCAAAACTTATGGACCTTTTTATGAACGCGTAGAAAGTATTAATCCAGTCGAGCTAATGCGAGGTTTACAAAAAGGTAGGTATAATGCAAAAGTGGTTTTAAACACCCCTGACGGGAAAACAATAATTGATGACAGCGAATTTGAACTTGTAAAAAGAATTGAAGAAACTACAGGTATAAGATATACACTTTTATTTAATTATGGACAATCAGATGCTATTAAAGTATATGAAAAAAATCTCAGGAATGATATTGCTCCTTTAATAAAAGAAGGTTATCAACTCATAGTACATGGTAGAACTGATAATATTGGTTCCGATAGAACCAATAAAATTCTATCCGTTCAAAGAGCAAAAGAAGTCAAAACTATATTTGATGAGGAAATTCGGAAAGTTGGCAAGCGAATTAATACAAAAGCCATTGGTTATGGTGAAGAATCAATGTCTTCAACATTCGGCAATAACCTTCCTGAGGGTAGATTTTACAATAGGAATGTTAGTATTGATATTATACCGTTGAGGAAGTAAACAACATTATTCATTTATAGATATTGTCCATAATATAATAAGTTAAATTACAAACATGCAAGTATGCTTGTTATAGTAAGGCGTTATAATTAAAAGCATGTTGCAAATTCCCTTCCAATTAACAGGTAATCAGAAGAATTTGACTATAAAATGAAAAAAAATATGTTTTGGGGCAGATTAGTTTGTTGTTTACAACCTATAATCACTATCGGGATTTATAATTTATTTTCTATTGCTTATTTATAATTAATAGTTTTTTTGCATTTAAATAACAAGGATAGCAAAATATTTCAAATCGTCTATGTAGTTACCCTATTTTTTTGTAAATTTTTATTAAATTTGCATTATGTTTAATTTGTAATTGCAATTGTATGAAAGACAGAGTTGTTATCTTTAAAATTTTATCGTTTTTGTTGCCGTTTATAGTATATTTTATGACTTTAAGCCCTACTGTTTCATTTACAGATAGCGGTGAACTTGCGGCAGTTTGCTCTACTTTAGGTATAGCACATCCTACAGGATACCCACTTTTTACATTGTTAGGATATATTTGGCTGCAATTACCTCTTCCTTTTTCAGATGTACATTCACTCAATATTTTTGTTGCAGTATTGACAGCATTTTCATCATTTTTCGTATTCAATACTTTATTTCTTTTGATTAGCAAATTTGAATTAAAAGCTAAGCAAACTCTTACTAATAATTATTACAAAGAAATAATTACTTTGGCTGGGTCTTTGACATATAGTTTTGCATTAACTGTATGGCAACAAGCACTTTCGGTAGAAGTTTATTCATTACATTTATTAATGTTGAATATAATAATTTATTACGCAATTCAGGGATATTATTCTAAAGAATTTCAAAATAAATATTTTATAATAGCTTCAGTATTTTTAGGTCTTTCGTTTTCAAATCATTTAACAACAATTTTGATTGTACCTGCATTGATTTACTTGTTTTTCAGCAATGGTAAGTATGGATTATCATTCTCGAGTGAGAAAATGAAGTTTTTCGGGATAATGGCTCTTTTTACATTAGCAGGTTTAACAGTATATGCTTATTTACCGTTACGTTCAATGGGAAACGCTGAATTTAATTGGGGAATGGTTCATCGTAGTTTGGATAAATTTCTATATCATATTCAAGGTAAGCAATATCAAGTATGGATGTTTTCAGGCGAGCAAGTAGGGGAGAACATTGCAAGATTCTTTACAGCTATTCCGTATCAACTTGCATTTATCGGAATTCCTTTTATTTTAAACGGAATGTGGAGAATATTAAAAGAATCGAAACCGATAACAATATTTATAATAATATTTGTTATTAGTTGCTATTTTTATTCAATCAATTATTCTATACACGATATTGAAACATATTTTTTAACTGCTTATTTGGGATTTATTATACTTGCAATTATTGGTATTTATGATTTATTTTCAAAATTTCCTAAATTTGTTTATCTTGCATTTATAATGCCAGCTTTATCTATTGGAATCAATTTCAGTACCAATGATAATTCAAAGAATTATCTTGTTGAAGACTTTACTAAAAATATGGTAAATAATTTAGATAAAGATGCTGTAATTATCAGTAGTCAATGGGATTATTGGAATTCTGCATTTTGGTATTACCAAAAAGTTGAACATTTACGCAAAGATGTCGTTTTAATTGAAAAAGAATTACTGAGACGCACTTGGTATCCATATCAATTACGCAAATGGTATCCCGAAGTAATCAACAAATCAAAATCTGATATTGATAATTATATGATTGATTTAGAGAAATTTGAAACTGGTGCTGACCCTGAGGATTATAAATTTATCCAAGCAAAATGGGAAACTATGTTGAAAAATTTTGTTGAAAATAATATTGATAGCAGACCTGTTTATATCACTTTAGATATTATGAATTCCGAACCTTACTTGACTAAAAATTATAACTTAGTTCCCGAAGGTTTTGCATTCCGTTTATATAGGGATAATTCAATAAAACAATTAACTATAAATGGATTAAAATTAGACAGATTTATTAAATCAATACCATCAGACCGAAATCATTTAGAGCAGGGGATTATGGAAACAGCATCAATAAATATTGCAAATATTGGTAGATATGCCCAATTTAATAAGGATTTCAAAACAGCAAATGAAGCTTATACTTTAGCTATCAAGATTAATCCAGAAAATCAAATTGCCTCGCAAGGTTTATTTGAAATTAATAAATAGAGATGAAAACTTATGAAATTAAAATTATTAATTCTTATCACTGTTACTTTTTCTTTGTATGCTCAAAAGAATACAGAGATTTTAAGATTATCTAAACCTGATGGCTTTTATAATACATTAGATTTTGAAACTGGTTATCATAGTGGTAATTCTAACTATATAAAATTTACAGGTTCATATCGACTTGACTATGTTACTTCGCCATTCCATTCTTTTTTTCTTGCAAATATTGAATACAAAGAGGGCAATAGTATTGAAATTACTAATAATGGCTTTCTGCATTTGAGAACAATGTATAGTGTGATTCCACAATTAGATTTAGAACTTTTTCTGCAAAAAGAATTTGATGATTTTATTTTACTCCAAGATAGAAATTTAGCAGGTGGAGGTGTAAGATACAACCCAATTAATTATAAATTTGGCAAAGATACTTCGGGATTGATTGATTTTAACATTGCCACAGGTGCTATGTATGAACACGAAATATACGAAGGTGAATTCATCGACCATAAAACAGAATTAATACGTTCTACAAGCTATTTATCCTTAAAAGTATTTTTTGATAAAACGACAAATTTTTCAACTGTTGTATATTTTCAGCCAGCTTTTGAAGATATTCACAACTTTAGAATTCTGAATGAAGCAAGATTGAGTTTTAATATATACGAAAATTTTGCTATATACATCAATACTACTTACAGATACGACAACGAACCTGAACCTACTGTTCTTGACTATGATTTTGAATTGACAAATGGAATTTCACTAACATTTTGAAAGTTATGAGCAAAAAAATTATCAGATATTACCCTTTTACTCCTAAAGAAGTGGAGATATATAGAAAGGAAACAAGTCCGCAAGAATCAGCAAAAACAGATGCTATCAATGCTTCGCTGATTAATTTAAGAAGAAAATACTTGTTTATAACATCAAAAAATGATGATTTAAAAAGAAAAACAGAACATTTTGCCAGAGTTGCAAAATCCAAAAAAATAGAAGAAATTGTAAGAATTATCAGGTATTTTTTAAGTCAGGATAATTGACAATGTATAAAATTCTTGATTAAAATTACTGTAACAACTCAGCAGTATTCTTTTATTTAGAAATTCTATTTAAGAGTAATTTAATGTAATAAGATTTGATTTTGGCTAAAGCAATAATTATCACAATCAATCACCGCCATATTCGACTAAGCTCAGTAAACAATGGCAGTGCTATTGAAGAGAAAAAAACAAAAGACTTCCGAAGTTTCTTTTCCACAATGTCTTTTAGAGGTAAGCGAGAAATCCAGTCTTGAATAATTGTAATTCTGAATTTATTACAGAATCTATGCCTTTAGCAACGGAGTTGCGACCTGTTTGTAGAAAATACTGTTCCCATTAAATACAATAGCTCCATAGGAGCGACCAGTTTGTAAAAACCCGTTCCTACGGAACTTTGATTCATCTTTGATTTACTTTTCTACAAACTGGTCGTTCCTGCGGAACTACATTTCACCCTTCACCTTTTTGGAGAGTGACTGGGGAGAGGTTCTTTTCACCTCAGACGAGGACGTCTGAGGTACTAAGTCATTATAAATCAAGTGGGTCAAACATCCTTGTTTGACAAAATCTACGACAAAATTTACTTGTTAGACAGCTCAACGAATTCAATATGTCAATCAACGCACTAAATTTTTATAAAACTGAATTTATGTCCATTAATTTCGACAAAGTAAATGCCAGATATAAACTCTTGAATATTAATTCTACAAATATCCGAACTACCCAAAGAAGGAACAGAAATCAATAATTCACCATAAATATTATATATATTAATATCACTTTGTGTTTCTGAATTCAACTTTAAATCAATATAATCACTTGCAGGATTTGGAAATATATTAAGTTCTGGTTTTGCAACTTCTTCAATATTGCTTAATCCATCTTTTACCCAATCAACAATTTCTTTACTAAGTGGGCTTACTTGGGAGCCGTAAATTACAACCAATTGTCCTGTTTTGCTAATCAAATACTTTTGGAAATTCCACAAAACTTCTTGATTTGCAACTCCATTTTTTGATTTTAAAGTAAGCCATTGATAAACTGGATGCTTATCTGTACCGACTACAGAAATCTTCGACATCATTGTAAATGTTACATCATATTTACTTGTACAAAAATCTATAATATCTTGGTCTGAACCTGGCTCTTGATTGCTGAAATTGTTTGCGGGAAATCCAATAATTTCAAATTCTGGACCGCCGTATTGTTTATAAAGCGACTGTAATTCCGCATATTGATAAGTATAACCACAATATGAAGCCACATTTACAATCATAAGTTTTTTTCCTTTTAATTCAGAAAAAAACAAAGTATCGCCATCAATTTTTTTGGCTTTCAAATCATAAAAATTTTCCGCTGAAAATAGTGAAATAGACATTGCGAACAAAACAAACAGTATATATTTTAACATAAATTCCCCAATATAGATTTAACAATCTTCAAAAATAACATTTTTTTAGCAAATCTAAAATTGAAATTTTTTGTAACAACTCAGTCATTTAAAAATAATTTAAATTATCAATCTCTTCATTTAAATTCATAATCACATTTTGGAGTCGTATACACTTAAAAAATCTTCATAAAAATGAATAATTGTATCTTCGGTTTTGGTGCTTTTGCCATAATTTTTGAGCATTTCCTCCACATTACAAGCAAGAAAAATATTCACCAAATCATCAACAATCTATTTAATACGGTCATCAACATCCAATCCAGCAATATATCCAAAAAGTTGCTTTAGAAAAGGATTAGATTTTGGAAATGAGGAAAAACATTGTTTTTTAGCTGAGATTTCTGCTTTATAATTCACACCTTGCTTCAATTAAGTCATTAGCATGGGTTCTATTAGGTTTGAGTGCAAACATATCTAATCAAAAATATCTTACTATTGAAAGTTGCCAACAAAACTCAATTTATATTGGAGTCTATAAGCATATTATGTTTATAGTTAAAATCAAATTGTTACTTATAGTCCGTTGTATAAAAGTCACCAATAGTGTAATTTTGAATTTTTTTGATCATGGATATAAGAGAAAAAATTGGCATCAGACTTCGTGAACTAAGAAATGCAAAGGGAATTAGTCAAGAAAAATTTTCCTTCGAATGTGAACTTGACAGGACTTATATCGCAAGTATTGAAAAAGGTTGCAGAAATGTTTCTATTGCAAACATTGAGAAAATTGCCAAAGCATTTGAGATTTCAGTTAACGAGTTTTTTAATTCAGATTTATTTAAGTAGAGTATGATTAAAATTAATGATTTTGTTGTTTTGTCTGAAAATATTGATGATTTAGTGATAAATTCTGTTGGATTTGTAGAGAAAATTAATTCTTCCAAAGCAATAGTATTCTTTATTGGAAAAAACAAAGAAGTTACCATTGATTTGTTGAAAATTAAGTTTCTTGATGTTACAAAAACCGGTAAGCCACACAAGTATAAAATCTGCAATGTTTGTCATATTCTAAAAGAAGATTACAATGATTTTGACATCAATCAAACTGATGCAAAGGGAAGAAAAACTACCCGACCTACTTGTACAGAATGTAGAAAAGTCATAGATGGTGTTCCTTTAAAAGCATCAGAGAAAAGGCGAATGAATGAAATTAAACCAGTAAAGTTTTTCGTCTGTCCAATATGCAAAAAATCATCAATCCCTTATGTAACTGCAAAATTTGTTATAGACCATAACCACATTACAGGTAATGCCAGACAATGGATTTGTGATAGTTGCAATACCGGATTAGGTCGGTTTAAAGATAATGTTGAGTTAATGCAAGAAGCAATCAAATATTTGGAAAAACATTCAAATCATTAAAATAGATCCTGAGGCATCATTTCTAATCTTTTAATAGATAGCTCAGTATATTCTTCAGATAATTCCATACCCAAATAATTTCGTTTACTAAATTTCGCCATTTTACAAGTAGTTCCTGAGCCACTCATAGGATCAAAAACCAAATCACCTTCATTTGACCAAGATAAAATGTGGTCAAGTGCAAGTTTTTCGGGGAAAATTGCAGTATGTTGAAAAGCAATTTTGTCATTTGTAGAACCGCCCAAGCCAACCGCATAGCTCCAGATATTCGTAAGTGTTTTTTCTTCTTTTAATTCAGCAACTACCTTATTGTTGATGCCATCTGCTTTTTTATTTGAAACCAATTTCTCGAATCCGCTTCGTACTGTTTTAGTTTTTAATGGGTTGAATGTTGCCACTTTTTCTTTTGAAAAAATGAACATAAATTCGTAACAATTTGTATAAGCATTGGAACGCATAAATGGAGTATTCTTCTTTTGGTAAATCATTACGTCGTGAACGTTAAAACCGATCTCTTGAAAATAAATACATTGCCTGAAACTTGTCAAAGATCGGTCACCATTTTTGATTTTGTCGCCAACTACCCAAACTACAACGCTACCCTTTTTCATAATACGATATAATTCCTTAACAATACTTTCAAAATCAAATGTATAACCGTTGTAATTTCTCAAATCATCATACGGAGGTGAAGTAACAACCAAATCAATACATTCGCTTGGCAGATATTTCATTCCTTCCAAACAATCAATATTGTAAATTTTATTTATATCGTATTTCCCTAATTTCATATCGTGATTTATTCCAATCTTTAAATTTAATATGTAATGGATTTTTTATAAACTAATAATCATTATGTCTTTATAATTAATATTTAAAACCTACTCTTTAGTGTCATATTTTCACTTCACAAATATCCCACTTCCCCAGCATCACACCAACAATCCAATTACAAATTTAATGAATAAATGTTTCAATAGCAAAAAATAAGAAGATTTATAATCTTAAACCAAAAACTTGCCAAACCATCACGGATTGACAAGTTTTAATAGTTAAATATTGGATTTGTGAATACAGATATGAATTACTCTTTAACTCTTTCCATGTAATCACCTGTTGCGGTGTCAAATTTCACAAGGTCGCCTTCATTGATGAATAATGGCACATTTACATTTGCACCAGTTTCTACAACGGCTGGTTTCAATGCGTTTGTTGCTGTGTCGCCTTTTACGCCCGGTTCGGTGTGAGTAATTCTCAGCATTATATTAGGTGGCATTTCAACTCCGAGAACAGTTGTACCATCAAATAGAACATCCACATCTTGATTTTCTTTCAAGAATTTTACACTATCACCGATAATAACAGAATCAATTGGTACTTGTTCGTAAGTACTTTGGTCCATAAAATAAAGGGATAAGCCCTCTCGATAGATAAATTGGAATGGTTTTTTATCTACTCGAACAAATTCAATTGTTTCGCCAGAACGGAAGCGGTTTTCTGATAATTTACCACTTCGTAAATTTCTCATTTTTACTTGGTAAAATGCACGTAAATTTCCCGGAGTACGGTGAGTTGATTCTAATACCTGGCATAATTCGCCATTGTATCTAATAAATGCACCCACTCTCAAATCTGCTGTTGTTGCCATTTTATTTCCTAAAAATTATATATAAATATCTATATTTCTAAATTTTGCATTTAATATAAACTACAAAATTAAGGATTTTCAATGACTTTAGAAAACAAAATCAATCTTCGGTGATTATTGAACTCGAATAGGGCGATTTCCCTGATTGATAAAAACTTAAAATTTCTCCAAATGCGTATTCCGATATTGCTTCTGAAGCAACATTTTCTTGTCTGCCGTGTAGTTTGATATATTCTAACATCCCTTGTTGTTGCCATAGGAAATTTTGTGGTAATTCTGAAAATCTTCTGCTCAACATTCCATAATGATTTAATGCTGGAGTTGACCAATACCATAGAAATAGATTTATCCTTGATTCTTCATTTGCAAGACAAATGGCAATTGGTAGAACAGCATTAAGAATTAATTCACGCCTTAAATGCGCCCCCTCATCAACAATTTTTTGTTTCACCAAATTTTGCATAATGTCAGGAATTGAAATCACATTTCCCGCTTGTAAATCATTAAGAAAAATAATTGCATTAGATTTGGCAATACCTTCAAGTATTTCTTTTAATTTTTCAGAAGAATATGATGGACGTCTTTTTCTTGAATTATATCTTTCGAGATATTCACGTGAAATTTCAGTCAAAGCGTATTCGATTGACCCTCTTTTGAGAAGTTTTTGAGCTTCTGAGGATTTTCTTAACATCCTGACAAGAGCAAAATGTTGCAAATCTTCAATTGACGAAAGTACATCTTTTGACTTTGAGTCAGTTGATTCAAAATCACTAATTTCTAAAATTGGAATAATTAAAGTTTCAAATTTATTTGCTAATTCTATATCATCATTGGAGATAATGTGAAGAATTACATTGTTATAATCAGTATTTTCATCGTGCTTGTGTTGCTGCCAATCGGAACTATTCTTGTGGTATTCAGCAGAACCAACATATATAAGCCCATTTAGTAGAATTGCGACATCAAGAAAATCAGGTCCTTCATTTACATTAATTCTACCTGGTGAAAGTATTTGCAATCGCTTCCCACTTTTAACATTATAAATTTTTGAGGGGTCAGAAATAATTTGATATAATTTTTCTTGTAGAAATTTTTCTGACAAGTTAGTGCTTAATTTCACTTCTTAGCTTCCTGAAATGAAACAAGATTATAATCGAAGAACTTTGTAAATCCAAATCCATAAGCAAAGCTCCATTCCTGCAACTTGCTTTTTTTGAAATTTGGATACCGTTTGCTAAAATACTTTATGTCAAATTCTTTATAAGTGCTATCTGAATATTTGAATTCTTTTTTATAATTTACAATTAGACTATCAACAACAAAATCTTGTTTCCCATCAATTTCATCTATTCTATCTGTCTTGATTGTATAGCCATAATCATTTATATTTTTTTTCAAAAATACATAATTGAAAAAATGCGGAAATTGTTTTATATCTGATACTAAATAATGTGAATTTGTACCGAAATAAATACCCGAATCTGTTTCTGCAAGTGCATAATATGATAATTCGGGAAAACCTTGTATAAACTTTTTCACTTTACAAATATAAGTGTTTTTTATCTTTACAGGTGTTGCCATAAAAAACTTTAAAACCCAATTTGTATCTATTTTTTCAGCAATCTCGAAAGTTAGTTTTTCATTATTACTGTTTCTATATTCCCAAATATTGCCGGTTTGAATTTTGAAAATTACTGTATCAGGAATAGTTGGTGTTGTATTAACGACTTTATCTTCACTACAACCTTTAATCATTATTATAGTGAATAAACAAATTAATATATACAGTAATTTTTTCATAAATTCTTTATCTCAATCTTGCATGATTAATTTCAGTTCTGTAATAAAATGCTTTATCTCTTGCAGCTTCTAAAAATGTTTCATCATTTCCAGCATAAATAATATCTCTACTTACATTAATTATTGCAGTACCACCTTTATTTGCTTTAATTACTTTTTCTATATTGCCACCTTGCGTTCCGATTCCAGGAATTAAAAATACTCTGTCAGGAGCAATATTTCTGAGTTCTTCCAATTCCTCTGGTTTTGTAGCACCAACTACATATCCTAACCTTGAAAATGGCGCCCACTTTTGGGATTTTTCAACAACAATTTTATATAGATAGTCATCACCAACTTTCAATTTCTGAAAATCTTCTGCACTTGGATTTGAAGTAAGAGCAAGCATAATCGCCATTTTATTTTCATATATTAAAAAAGGGTCTATGCTATCTTTACCCATATAAGGATTTACTGTAATTGAATCTGCTTCAAGATAATCATAACAGAAACTCGCATAAGCATTAGATGAATTTCCAATATCAGCCCTTTTTGCATCTACAATTGTAAAGATATTCTTTGGAATATATTCGATAGTCTTCTTTAATATTTCAATTCCTGCTGCTCCATATTGTTCATAAAACGCAGAATTTAGTTTATAGGCACAAACTAAATCATTCGTAGCTTCGATAATATTACAATTAAAATTAAATAATCCATTCAGGTCGCCTGAAAGATAGGAAGGCATTTTGTTTAAATTTACATCAAGTCCTATACACAAATTTGAGTGGTTCTCTTGTTGAGCTTCGATTAACTTTTGATACGCAAGCATTTTAAATTCCAAACAATATAAAATTTCAAAAAATTTACATTTACAATATATTAAAATTAAGGAAAAAATTCAATAAAATCAATTTATTTTATTGAATATAAATTAATTAGTCTTTTGTTCAACTCCGTAGGAGTTTTCTGTTTGTAGTAATATGGTTCAAGTTGATTGAAATAGCTCCGTAGGAGTGGATATATTATTGCTAGTTTAAAATTATGAAAGAATCCGTTCCTACGGAACTAATTGTAAAAAAAATCTATTTGCTACAAACAGGTTGCAACTACGTTGCTAAATGAATAAATATTTTTTTCAACTCCGTAGGAGTTTTCTGTTTGTAGTAATATGGTTCAAGTTGATTGAAATAGCTCCGTAGGAGTGGATTTTTTCCATTATGTATTTCATTTTAAAATAATATCCGCTCCTACGGAGCTTCAATAATCAATATTTTGATTTTTGCTACAAACTGGTCGCAACTACGTTGCTTTGAAACAAAGGGCTAAAGTTTATGTGAAAAATGTCTAAAATCTGTAATCAATTCCTGCGGTTAACATTCTTGGAACACTAACTTTTATTCCTTGTGGTCTTCTTGAAGCGATAAATCTTGAATCACTAATATTTTTGACTGATGCAAAAATTTCAATATTATTGCTAATTTCATAACTCATCGAGAAATCAAAAAGCATATATGAATCTATCAAACCGATTGTACCGTCTGCACTTGGAGAAACAGTGTTTAATTCATCTGTAAATTGCTCACCAACATAGGTTGAATTAAATGTAAATCCAAATTCTTTAGAAAATTTGAAATTCAAAACTGTTGAAGCAGAAAATTCAGGTGCGTAAGGAAGTTTATTGCCATTTATGTTGATTTTTTCTGAGCCGGATTCAAAAATTCTATCTGATGAATATTCTGAGTTTCCAATTGTTGAACTAAATGACAAAGAAAACTCATTTTTATAATCAATAATTTCTCCAATATTCAACAAAAATGATATTTCCAAACCAGTATGCAAAGTTCTACCCCCATTTATCAAGCCAAAACCTAATCCGCCCGAAGAAACTGATACAGGAATTATTTGATTACTGAAATCTAAAGCATAAAAAGTTAATTCGCCAGACAAATAATTCGATAAAACTGGACGAATACCGATTTCATAATTCCAACTTAATTCCGCAGATAAATCAAGTGCTGTTCCTTCTGCTGTGATAGCATCTTTCGTTCTTGGAGGAGCAAATCCACGATGCATACCAGCAAATATAGTTATATTGTCGTGGAATGAATAATTGATGCCAATGCCGGGAATCAATTCAGAAATACCATGCTCTGCAAAAATCATTGTATCGCGAGATTTGATTCTTCTTATATCGCGTTCATAATCAAACATTTCAAATCTTAATCCCAAAGTTAGAAGAAAATCTTTGGATAAATAAATTTTATCCTGAGCAAACACACTCAATGCGTTTCCAGTACGAATTTCATCTTCAACTAAATTCCCTGAAACTGCAAGGTATGTAGTACCATTAATCCTTTGCTCCAATGCTTTTTCATAAAGGAAACGAACACCGGTACTTATTTGATTTTCAAATCCTAATACTTCAAAGTTTGAATTCAAATCGATTTGAGAGCCAAGAACATTGAATTCTCTATCACGATTTGCATTTGAATTTTTCAAGTAAATTGCTCCATTTGCAATTGATGTGTCGCCATAAACTTCACCTGTTTTGTTTGATGTTGAAGATTTTCGGTCAAAATCCTGACGGCGCCAGTCCCGTGATGTTTGGTTGCCAAATACTGAAATATTCATAATTGATGATAAATTCAAAATTGATTGATAAGCCGCACTAAATGAATATCGTTTTATTGCTAATTCGTCATTTGGAACCATATCGGCATAATATTCTCCATTATCAAACATATTTTGAGTAATTCCCAGATATGTAGAATTTGAAGTTTCGTCATAAACTCCAGTTTTGATTTTTATTACACTGTTTTTTGAAATCGCAATTTTTGTTTTTGTAAGAAAATCAAAAGTTGAGAATTTAGTTAAGCCAACTTTATCTGCTCTTTTGTGATATAATTCGGCAATAAAACCATTATTTCCGAAACTATTTCCATAAGATATTTTTGAATTTAAATATCCATCATTTCCACCGCAAAGTTTCATGTTGATTTGTTCGGAATATGGAGGATCATTTGTGATATAATTCATAACACCGCCAATTGTTTGCGGACCATGAATAATTGAACCACTTCCTTTAAGAAGTTCAACCGATTTCATTCTGTCGATTGAAGGTGTGTAATACATTTCTGGCTCTCCATAAGGGGCAAGTGCCACTGGAATTCCATCTTCAAGAACCAAAATCGAGCGGCTACGGTCAGGGTCTAATCCTCTTATTCCAAGATTCATTCTAAGTCCAAGACCTTCCTCATCAACTAAATTTGTGCCGCTGATTGTTCTCAGAACTTGATTACCATTAATTACGCGGAGGTTCGTGATTTGATTTTGTGAGATAATTGCCGCAGAGCCAGGAATAGTTTTGATTGTTTGGCTCTTGTCGGTTATTATATTTACATCGCTTGAAACAAACGACTTTATTTTGTTTGTATCAATTATTTCAGCATTGAGATTGAAAGATGACAAAATTCCCAAAGCAATGATTGTTATTAATATTTTTTTCATAAATATTTCCATAAATAATTCAATAAATTTAATTTCATAATTTGCAAATAAACACATTACAAAATTATAGGAATATAAATTGAGATAAAATCCCATAAAATTGGTATTTTTAATTAGAGAATCATAATAAATAGGGAATAAATAATAAATCAAAAATACAAATTATGATTTTGAAATTAATACAATATGTATTGAGTTGAAATCAGATTTATTTATTACAGAAAGATAATCTAAATAATAGATTTATAGTATTTTTAAAAATTAGTCAAAAAATCTAAATCAATAAATATGAATTTATTGTAATTCTAACAAAATATTCATAATTTGCATATTGAAAATGTAAAATTATTTAAAAAGTTTGTTTATAAATATGGTTATTAGAAAGATGAAAAAAATTACAAAATTAATTGCTTATTTTAGTTTGGCAATTATTACCTCCGTTTCTCTTTTTGCACAAGTTTACAAAGTTAATCCTGATGTATCATCTTGTACAGCTGGACAATTAACCGATGCAGAAAAACAAAAAGTATTAGAAAGAGTGAATTATATTCGTTCTATTCATAAGTTGAAGCCAGTTAATTGGGAAACAGCTGGTGATGCGATGTCTATGGAGGGATGTTTGAATATTGTAGCAAGTGGACAAAGTGGACACGTTGACGACCCTTCTTCAGAATGTTACACTCCTGGTGGTGGTGCTGCAAGAATGAAATCTAATTTATTTGCTGGCTCAAGTAGTGGGTCATTGGACTACACTTCTGTTGATATAATTGTCGGCTGGATGATAGATGACCATAATGCAGATCAAGCTGGCGAATATAAAGTAGGTCACAGAAGAGCAATAATTAATCCATTCCTAACAAAATTTGCTTTTGGTAGAGCTGAAGGTTCACCAAAAAGTGGTGGCGGCAATATGGTTGCAGCAAACTTTTTATATCAAGATTACACTACTGGAAATGTTTCTGATACAGATTTAGAATATGTTGCTTATCCTTATGAATATTATCCACCTTCATTTTTCAATAAACAATTTTATTTATCATTTAATGCAATTGCAAATAAATCTAACTTATGGGATAATCAGAATGTAAGTTATGCACAAACAAATGTTACAATGACAGATGAAAATGGAAATACTGTTGCAGTTTCTGAAATAAAAAATGATAACGAAGGATGGGGAAGCTTTCCTAATAATTTAAGTTGGAAAGCAGCTAATCTTGTAAATGAAGTTAAATATACAGTTAAAATAACCGGTGTTAATGTTAAAGGTCAAATGAAGGACTATGAATATTGGTTCAAATTGACAGATAAAAACCAAACTACACCACCAAAAGCACCAACATTGGCAGCTCCTGCGAATAATTCTGAAAATGTATCACGTACCCAAGCATTAGCTTGGAATCTTACTGATAATACAAATAATTATAATTTACAAGTTTCGGAAAATCAAAGTTTTACTGGTTTAGTAATAAATAAAACTGGCATTAATGCAAGTGGTTACGCACCTACTGCAAACGAACTTGATTACAATACTCAATATTATTGGCGAGTTGCTTCTAAAAATGATGCTGGAGTAAGTGTATGGTCTGAAGTATGGACATTTAAAACTGGTGATAAAGCGCCAAATGCTCCTACTTTAGCTTCACCACCAAACGATGCTACTGCAATATCTGTAGCACCATTATTAAGTTGGTATAATGTAATTAATGCTGAAACTTATCAAATACAAATAAGCAAAACAAATGTATTTGCTGGTTCTGACATTGTTTATAGCAAATCAGCTATTACAACAAATTCATTCAATGTTCCTAAAGACCGATTGTTGCCAAATACTAAATATTTCTGGAGAGTTCGTGCATCAACAGCAGGTGGAGATAGCCCATATTCTGAACATTGGTCATTTACTACTTCAAATGAATTACCAAAATTACTTGGACAGTTACCCGAAGATAAAGCTGAAAACCTTGCTATCAATCCATTATTTAAATGGGATTATTCTCAAACAGCAAATTCATTTAATTTGCAAATTTCAACTGATGATAAATTTACAAATATTGTATATAATAATGACAAAATTACAAATAATAATTTCTTATTAGATGATTATACATTAGAAAATGGAAAATGGTATTTCTGGCGTGTTAATATGAAAACTCCACAAGGAGTAAGTCCTTGGTCTGATGTTCTTTCATTTAAAACTATTACTGGTGGCAATGTTGAATATATGAAATCATACGAACAATTTACTATTGCTATTCCAAATCCAGCTAATGATATTACAACAATTAAATTTGTTCTTACTGAGCCAGAAATTGTCAATTTAACAATTTTTGATATTAAAGGAAATAAAGTGAAATCAATTAATTATTTTAATGCAAATTCAGGGGAAAATAGAATTGCAGTTTCATTATCTGAAATTAATAATGGATTATATTATTATCAATTAAATACAAAGAATGGTATTTATACTAATAAAATTGAAGTCATTCGTTAAAACAAATAATTCCTTAATTTAGATATTAAACCGATAAATTTATTTATCGGTTTTTTTGAGCTCAGATTAAGAAAAATATTTTATTTCAAAATGACAATTAAGAAATCGACAATTTTATTATTTTACAATTATTTTTGATATATATTTCTTGGAAATTTAAAAAACCAAAAATTTAAACAAATAAATGAATACTCTGTAATTACTTCTATTCTTTTTTAGTAAAAATAATATTTTCATTATTATTATTTTATTATTATAAAATATATTTTCAAATATATTATTATGACAAAAAACTAAAATTTAATGAATTAGTTTACAATAATCGTCCTCCATAAATCAATTATATCGGTTTAAATTTAAATCATTATACATTTAATTCAAAATGAACGTAATTCTTCTCTAAAGCAAATTATTACGGATATGTATTTTTTATGAAATCACCAAATTATTTTTTAAATTAAATAATAAAAATATTTTTATTTTCTAAACAAAAAAATATAAACTAATTCGTCAATATAATTTAATTCAAAATTCATACTGGATTTATGAAAAGAAAATTTGTTGATTATTATAAAGTATTAAATGTAGATAGAACTGCTTCGCAAATGCAAATTAAAGAAGCTTACTATAGACTTGCCAGAAAATATCATCCGGATATAAATGTATTCAATGATGTTTCAATTATGAAGTTTACGATAATCAATGAAGCATATAGTATATTAGGCGATTTAGATAAAAGATTAAAATATAAAGTATTACTTGAAAAACATGATGAAGCAGTTTCAAAAGCAAAATTTAGAAGGAAATTAAATGAAGGGAAATAATTTCAATAAAAATATTTTTACTATCATTAAAAGTAATTACCAATTTTACATTTCATATTTTGTTTTTTTTGTTTTATCAATATTCTTATTAATACAATATTCAAATGCTGAAATAACCTTATGGTTTAATGATAATCATACTGAAATATTTAATAATATTTTCATTTTTTTCACAAATGTTGGCGATGGAGTATTATTTGGTATTTTAATTTTAATAATGGGTTTTAAGAAGTTAAAATATCTATTTGATGGTTTAGCTTTTTATTTGGGCAGTAATATTATCACACATATAATTAAATTTGTTGTAAATGAACCACGTCCATTAAAATATTTTGGACCTGAAATATTAAACCAAATAGAAGGGGTAGATTTACATTCAAGTTTCAGTTTTCCAAGTGGACATACAACTTCTGGATTTGCAATATTTTTATTTTTAACCTTTATTACAAATAATAAAAATATTTCGTATATTTATCTATTGTCAGCTATAATGGTTGGCATTTCGAGAGTATATTTATTACAACATTTTTATATTGATATTTTTGTTGCTTCGATTATTTCTGTTACAGTTTCAACATTTCTTTATTATTATATTGATAATAATAATAAATTAATGAATAGTAATTGGTATAATTATTCTTTATATAACAAATATTTCAATAAAAATGTTTCACGTGAAACAATTTAAACTATGAGTATAAATAAAACAATAGTAGCTTTAGCAACACCACCGGGAGTAGCTGGTTTAGCAATAATTAGAATTTCAGGACCAAACTCAATTGATATTGCTGATAAAATATTTTTTGGAAAGAATATTTTGAGTAGTTGTGTAAGTCATACAATTCATTATGGTAAAATTATTAAAGATGATATTCTTTATGATAAATGCACAGCAAGTATTTTTAAATGTCCTAATTCTTATACAGGGGAAGACATTGTTGAATTTGGAATTCATGGGAGTAGTTTATTAGCAAACGAGATAATTAATTTAATTATATCTGAAGGTGCAGATTTTGCTGAACCCGGAGAATTTACCAAAAGAGCATTTTTGAATGGCAAATTAGATTTGAATCAAGTTGAAGCTGTTGCTGATTTAATTCATTCTGTTACTATACCTGGTACTCAAACTGCAGCTAAGCAATTGAACGGGGGATTTTCTGAAAAACTATCTAAAATGAGAATCAAGCTATTAGATATAGCCGCAATGCTTGAATTAGAACTTGATTTTTCGGAAGAAGATATTGAACTATTACCAAAATCTAAAATAATTGAAATGCTCAATGATTCAATTAAATTTTGTACTAAACTGATTGATTCATACAAATCTGCTGAAATTATGAGAAATGGTTATTTTGTGGGTATAGCTGGATATCCTAATTCTGGAAAATCTACATTATTTAATACTGTTATTGGAAGAAATAGAGCAATTGTCAGTAAAATTGAAGGTACTACTAGAGACTATTTGGAAGAGAGAATATACATTAATAATTTTCCAATTACAATCGCAGATACTGCTGGTTTACGTGAAACTGAAGATGAAATAGAAATTGAAGGTATAAAATTAGTTCATACTGTATTAGAACAATCAAATTTAATTTTAGTACTTAATGATATAACAAAAGGAGAGAACTATTCATATCCCTTATTTCAATCATTAAAAGAAAAATATAATGAAACAGAATTTTTATATGTGAATAATAAAGCTGACTTGATAAATAAAGCTACTTCATCAAATCTACTTATTTCTTCAATAAATAAATCTGGAATAGATGAATTGAAGGATATAATATTTAAATATGCAACTTCATCAATTGATGCAATTAGTGATGTATTAATAAATCAAAGACAATTAAAATTATTAGAATCTGCAAAAAACTCATTGAATGTTGCATTAATTAGTCTAAATTCTAATTTTGATAACGAAATTATTTCAATTGACATCAGAAAAGCCGTAAAAATATTAGGCGAAATTACTGGCGAAAGTTGGAATGAAGAAGTACTTGAACACATTTTTTCACGATTTTGTATTGGAAAGTAATTAATAAATGAACAATATATTTGATATAATTGTTATTGGTGCAGGACATGCTGGTATAGAAGCTGCCTCAGTCTCTTCAAAAATGGGATTGAAAATTGGGTTGCTTACAATGGATAAAAAAACAATTGGAAAACCATCTTGTAATCCATCAATAGGTGGAACTGCAAAAGGGCATCTTGTTAAAGAATTAGATGCTTTAGGTGGTGCAATGGGATTACTTGCTGACCAAGCAGGATTACATTTCAAACTTTTAAATAGGAGCAAAGGTCCTGCAATTCACTCACCAAGAGCTCAGATAGATAAAGATTTATACCCAAATATTGCATTAAAATATTTGAATTCGTTAGCAAATCTAACTATAATTCAAGGTACAGCAATTGAAATATTGATAAATGATGATATGGTTAAAGGTATTGTTACTTCAAATAATGAAATAATATATTCTAAGGCAATAGTTCTTTCAGCAGGTACTTTTCTTAATGGAGTTCTCTATACAGGTCTGACTGCTACTAAAGGTGGAAGAGTAGGCGAACCACCTTCTGAAAAAATATCGGATTTATTAAATAGTTATGGATTTGAAAAAGGACGTTTAAAAACAGGAACTCCACCGAGAATTCATAAAGATTCAATTGATTATAGTAAAACAAGAATTGAATCTGGAGATTTAAATCCGGAACCTTTTTCACACTTAACTGCTCAAGTTAAAAATAATATTGTTTGTTATGGTACTGAAACAAACTTAAATACACACGATATTCTAAGAACTGGATTTGAGCGTTCACCAATGTTCACAGGTGTCATATTTGGAACTGGTCCAAGATATTGCCCATCTATTGAAGATAAAATAAATAGATTTTCTGAAAGGAATAGTCATAAAATCTTATTAGAACCTGAAGGTGTGAACACGAATTCAGTATATGTCAATGGATATTCAACAAGTTTACCTGAAGATATTCAATTAAAAGGTTTAAAAACAATTCCTGGTTTAGAGAATGTTCAAATGCTTAAGCCAGGTTATGCAATTGAATATGATTTCTTTTTTCCTTATCAATTGAATTTTACTTTAGAAACTAAAATGGTTGAAGGACTGTATTTTGCTGGACAAATAAATGGTACTTCTGGTTATGAAGAAGCCGCTGTACAAGGATATGTGGCAGGACTTAATGCAAGTTTGAAAATATTGGAAAAAGAACCATTTTTATTAAAACGGTCTGAAGCATATATTGGTGTTTTGATTGACGATTTAGTTAATAAAAGTACTGAAGAACCTTATCGTATTTTTACATCTTTGGCAGAATATAGATTGTTGTTAAGACAAGATAATGCAGATTTAAGATTAGCGAAATATGGCAATCAATTTAATTTAATAGAAAATACATATTATAATAATGTTAAATTCAAACAAGATATGATAATTAAGGGAATAGAATTAACAAAATATATTAAATTAAAAACTGAAATTGTTAATCCATATTTAGAAAGTGTAGGTGAAAGCCCCGTAATAAATTCAACAGATATTTACACTTTAACTAAAAGAAGTGAAGCAAAACTAATTGATTTATTAAAGTTAATTCCTGAACCAAATGAAGAAATAATACTTCTTTTAAAATATGAAAAGATTATTGGCTTAATCCAAACAGAAATTAAATACGAAGGATATATTGTAAGACAAAATAGAGAAATAGAACATTTTCTCCAAAACGAGCATAAATACATTCCCAAGAATTTTGATTATACTAAATTAACATCTCTATCAACAGAAGCAAGAGAAAAACTAAATAAAATTAAACCGGCATCATTAGGTCAGGCATCGAGAATTTCTGGTGTATCTGCAAGTGATGTTTCTATTTTATCACTTTATTTAAGATAATGTTTCACGTGAAACAATTTAAGTATTATTATGAGAAAAATCGCAATAATTGGTGGCAATAGTAAAATCGGATATGCCCTTTCAAAACTATTAGCACAAGAAACAAAATTAGAACAAATATCATTTAATCATATTGAGCAAAACCTATTTTCGAAAGTTAAATGGTTTGGCGAAACAATGATAACTGATTTTTTTGATAAAGTAAATTTTAGAAAACTTATATTATCATATAAACCACATATAATTGTAAATTGCTTTGAATTGTCAGATATTATTAAATGTGAAAATGAAAAAAGTATAGCACAGAAATACAATGTAGAGGTAACAGAAAATTTAATTAAAGCAGCCAAAATATTAAACAGTCATTTTATACAAATTTCATCAAGTGAAGTATTTGATTGCTTGGCTGGACCTTACTTTGAAAGCGACATTCCTGAACCAGTTAATTATTATGGTAAAACAAAATTAGCTGCAGAAAATCTTGTTATTCCATCACAATTAACATATACTATACTAAGAGTCAATAATGTATATGGCTATCCATTGTCAGAATTTGATTGGTTTGATAAAATTATTAATAATTTAAAATTGAATACAATTGCAAATGTTTACACAAATAAATATTTCAACCCTGCATTTAATGACGACATTGCAAGAGCAATTTTAAAAGTTGTGGACAAAAAATTAAATGGTACTTTTCATATTGGTTCATCAACATATTTATCAGAATTTGATTTTGTAAATTCAATAGCAACAATATTTAATTTAGATAAGAATAATATTTTAGAAAAGGAGTTAGCTGTTCCATTAAATTCAGGTTTGAGTACATTGAAATCTGAAACTTCATTTAATTTCAAATTCTCAAATTTTGAAGATAGTTTACTATCGATTAGATTTATGTTGGATAGAAATAGCTGATTTTATTTTTTTATTTGTAACCTTTTGTACAATTAAAAAACATACTTATGAATTTATTATTTAATTATTTTTTTTATATATGGAGTTTTCTATGAAAAGCATTACTAAACTTACTTTTGTGTTGTTTGCATTTTTTGTTGCAAGTGCTTTTGCACAACCTAAAATTGATATAGAAGGTGGATTTACTTATGATTGGGGTAAAATCAAACCTTCAGATTCACCTTTAAAAGCTAAGGTTAAAATTTTGAACAGAGGAAATGAAACACTCAAAATCTCTGAAGTTAAGCCAGGTTGTGGTTGTACTACAGCACCACTTGATAAAAATGATATTGAACCAAACGGATTTGCAACACTTGATGTTACATTGAATGTTGGTACAAATACTGGAGATGTTGTAAAGAGTATTTCAATAAAATCTAATGACCCTGAAAAAAGCCAAACATCATTAATGTTGAAAGCAAATGTTTTTGTACCGGTAACTGTATTTCCAAGATACTTATCATTTAATAAATTATATGCAAATGAAGAAACCATTGCAAAAGTTGTTTTAACTAACAATATTGATAAACCAATTAAATTTACAAAAATTACATCAGAACCTGCTATAATGAATATAAATATTAAAGAAGGTTTTGTATTGAATCCAAAAGAGTCTTTACCAATTGAAGCAAAAATTAAGCCAACTGAACCAGGACGTCTTTCTGCCAAAATCGTATTATTTACTGATAATGCTGATATGCCACAAATTGATATAACTGGATGGGGAAATATTGTACTTAAAGAAGAAGAAGGTACTACAAACTCTGCCCCAGCTTCACCTAAAAAATAATTTATTTTTTTTATTATAATAACAGATATTCTTAGTATTCAATAGGAATATCTGTTATTTATTTAAGGTTATAATGAAAATTAGAAATATCATACAAATTAGCCAATTTATAATATATTCATTTGCAATATTTTATTTATCAAATCAACCACAAGCTCCAATGATTGTTAATTTTTTTTGGAGTTTTGATAAAATATTACATTTAGTAGCATATCTTTTATATTATATATCATGTGTGTTTTTCTTTAATGGTTTAAACAACACAACATTGAAAAATAATCTTGAATTTTTTTCAATATTAATTTCAGCTTTATTTGCTATAAGTGATGAATTTCATCAATACTTTATACCCGGTCGTTCTGCTGAATTTGGTGATATTTTAGCAGATTTGACAGGTATTTTTATTGGATTTGTATTATGTAGATTTATTCTACTGAAACTTCCTCTTTTTGAAATGAACAAACAATAATTTTCTTTTCTTCTTTATGGAACCAATCAACACCAAGAATTTTTATTGGTATTTCTTCTACAGATATATTTGGAAAATCTCTTTTTAAGAAATAAATTTCTTCATCAAGTGGTCCGCCTTTAAGAAAGACATATTTTCCATTTTCCGCAATTAGGTTCTTAGTCCAACCAACTAATTCATTCATTCGAGCCACAGCTCTTGCAAAAATAAAATTAAAACTATTTTTGTATTGAGCATTCTTCTCTAAATCTTCTACTCTTGAACAAATTGCTGTAATTTTTCTTAAACCAGTATGTTTAGCCATCATTTCAGCAACTGATACTTTTTTCTTTATTGAATCTACGAGTAGCATACTTATTTCAGGATTTGCTATTTTGATAGGTATTCCAGGGAAGCCACCACCAGTACCTATATCCAAACATTTGGCTCTTGCAGGAATTTCAATATACTTTAATATAGTTAATGAGTGTAGAATATGTCGAATATAAATATTTTCTTCATCAAGGCGAGATATTAAATTTATTTTTCCATTCCAATGTAATATTTCATTATGAAATCTTTCAATTTGAAACATTTGCTCTTTAGATAAAACAATATTATTTGTTGAGCATATTGTCCATAATTCAATTAAATTCATATTTTTCCGTTTTAATTAATTTAACAATTACAAAAATACGATGATAAGTTTAAACAATAATAAAATTCCTTTCTTTTCTGTAATAATTTGTACATTTAATAGAAAAAATATTATTTCACATTCAATTAACTCTCTTTTGAAACAAAGTTTTCAAGATTGGGAGGCAATAATTGTTGATGATGGAAGTAAAGATAATACTTTTGAATTAATTTCAGAATATTGTAATCAAGATAGTAGAATTAGATATATGTATCACTCGAATAGAGGGGTTGGCTCATCTAAAAATGCAGGTATTATAGCAAGTAATGGAATTTATATAACTTTTCTTGACTCTGATGATACTTATAAAAATAATCATCTTGAAATTAGAAGAAGTGCTTTAATATCAAATCAAAATATTGATTTGCTTCATGGGGGTGTTAATATAATTGGAAATGAATATGTGCCTGATGTTGATAATCCTAATAAACAAATTCATTTAAGTGAATGTGCAATAGGAGGTACTTTCTTTTTCAAAAAAAAATCAGCTTTAGAAGTAGGTGGTTTCCCTAATCAAAGATTTGGAGATGATTCAATATTTTATAGAAAATTTGTTGATGCTGGAAAAATCATTGGTAAAATTGAAAATGAAACCTATATTTACAACCGAACAACTGAAGATTCGTTATGCAATATATTATTGAAAAAGTAAAATCCCATTAGACATAATTGAATAATGGGATTTTATGTTATATTGAATTATTAATTACAAATTAGAAATAAAATGTAGCACCAACAGCTGAATTGAATAAAGATAAAGTATTTACACCATGAGTGCTTTCGATTGTATTGTATTTTGTTGTAGAAGAATACATATTGTATCTTAAACCAATATGTGCATAAATTGCTAATCCTTTAGTTATAAATGAATTACCGCCAAATGCAAATTCAAAACTAAAACTACTATTTGTAGTTTCACTACTGCCAGATGTTTCCTTTGGATAACCTGCATAATCGACTTGTAACATCAGATAAGGATTTACATCAGCTTTGGCAAGATAATATACACCATAAGCATTAAAACCAATTGTAGATTCAGCATCAGGTGCAGTGCCTGACTCAACAGTATAGCTTTTATTGATAAACATTAATCCAACACCTACTTCTGTATTGCTGGATAAAGTATAACAAACACCAGCATTACTCCATTCAGTTGCAAAACTTGCATTAAGTCCAAAAGTATTTGCAGGGACTTGAGAATAAGCTTGTGACGCAAAAATAAACATCATTGCAATTAGAGCAATGAAAGTCAATTTTTTAGTAGATTTATACATAAAAACTCCTATATTGTTTTTAGTTACAGAATATCTGTAACAACTATATCAAAATTAATAAATTATTTACAATTGAAAAAATATTTTTTTCTTATTAATCATATTTTTATTTAGGGTCAGTTAATGAGAAATAATCATGTGTTTCATCATTATGAATCAATAATACACCAGCCCTAACAAGGCGGATAAGAAGTCCCTCGGCTCTACGCTTTGATATATTTACCAATTTAGAAAAATCCTTAACAGTAGCACGCTCGTATTTTTCAAGATATTCGAATAATCTCTTTTCGTTGTTGCCGATTGAAAGTTTTAAAATATCATTTTTATCTGATTGATGTTTAAGTAATCTTGTCATTTCTTTACTTGCTTCAATAGATTTTTCACCAACTCTTATATATGCTTTAAATGATATTTTTCCGTCTGCATCTTCAATTCTTGCCTTATATGGCTTAATTAAACCTTGTTCTAAATGACATACTACTATATCTTTATCATAAATTCCAACAATTTCAAATAAAGGAGTTATTGGTGGTTCAATCCAGAAGTTACAAGCAGTTTCAACTATATCTATTTCAGATTTTTCACTTTTAACACCATATATAGTGCCATCATCATCAACACCAATCAAAAGAATGCCACCTTTTGTGTTAATTAATGCTGTAATTTCTTTAGCAATTTTCTGTGGATTTACTGCTTTCCTTTTAAATTCAAGAACAGTTGACTCACCTTCCGCAATTATCTGTTTTAATTTTCTGGCATTCATAATTTTTAATAATGTGTTCTTTAAAAATATTAATAACTTTTTTGTTGTAAAAAGATTGTATTCTCAATTTATAGGAACTTAGAATATATTATTTGTGTGACAACTCATCTAATTAACAATAATTAAGAGTTTTTGTAATATCATATAAAATTCACTTAAATTCCCATCGGGAATTAATGTTTGTAACAGAATAATCTCCCATCGTCATCCGCAACTCCGTAGGAGTTGAATATGAATTAAATTATTCAATCCCGATGGGATTGCTGGACTTATAGGCATTTTCTATATTACAAACATTTAATCCCCATCGGGATTTTCAAAGAATTTCATTGTATATTTTTTTAATTTTTTGCCAATTATTCATTTATTCATTTAAATAACAAAGTTAATTGAAAATTATAAAACTGATGAGTAGTCATTTATTTCCTTATTTTAAATTAGTCTAAATTATGAATCGAAATTTCTATTATACTTTGTCATTTTTTCTTAAATTGTATTTTTTTTAAAAACAAGAATTGAAAATTATGATTTATGGAATTGGTACAGATATTGTTGAAATTGAGAGAATAAAATCTATTGCTGAAAATTACGGTAGTAGATTTATGAATAGAGTTTTTACCAAGGTTGAACAAGAATATTCTGAATCATTCAATGAAAAGAAATATGTTCATTATGCTGCAAGATTTGCAGCAAAAGAATCATTTAGTAAAGCAATAGGTACAGGTCTAACTCAGGGCTTTAAATTTACTGATATCGGAATCCGCAATGAAGAAAACGGTAAACCAGTAATTGATTTAGATGGAGATTTAAAAAAGGATTATGGTCATTTAAAAGCTCATATTTCATTATCGCATACCGATAACAACGCAATTGCATATATAATTTTAGAATCAATTTAGTTTAAATATTTAAAGGAGATATTTTAATGTCAGCAGAAGTAGTTCTTGAAACATTAAAAAGTGCAGGCGAGCCATTAAGTGCTGGTCAAATAGCTGAAAAAAGCGGTCTTGATAAAAAGGTTGTTGAAAAAGCAATGAATCAACTAAAAAAAGAAGAAAAAATAGTATCACCTAAAAGGTGTTTCTGGGAACCAAAATAGCTATTATTTGATATTATTTAGCTTGTCTGGTTAGTTTGACAAAATTTTTATATAAAATGGATGTTTTACCTAATAAAATTGTAACTATTTGTTGTATAAGCATCCTTATATTTGTATATATGTGACTACTCAGTTGCCAAATGAAAGAACCACGTGCAAAAATCAGCTAACTTTGTTCAAACCCTTCCGAAGGTTACGAACCTTCGGAAGGGTAATTGACAAGTTAGATAAGAGTCCCAAAATGAAAGAATCACGTGCAAATTACAGCTAACTATGTCATAATTTATCTAAAATGTCATTCCGAACACCGTGAGGAATCCAGCAATTATTCATTTTAAATTTTACTGTATTTCTCGCAATGTTCGAAATTACGATTTGCCATATCAATCATACCTAAGGTAGATTGCCACGTAAGAAAAGAGACGACAAACTATAAATTTATATTTTTCGTCATTTTGTAAGAAATTCCTTGAAATTCCCATGGGGATTGAATATTTATCAATACACATTCAACTCCTACGGAGCTGGCAGACTTCGGGGTAATTCTTATATTACAAACAGGTAATCCCGCTGGGATTTTCAAAGAATTTAGTTTTATCAAAATTCATTTACTCATCTAATTTTAAAAATGGCTGAATATTTAAAAATAAAATTTATAATATTTTTTTTTGTAAAAAGTATTTGGTGGTGTCGGAAAATTTTATTACGTTTGAAATAGGAAATAGAGGGTATTGTAAATTTAATTATGTATAAATATGAAAATAAGTGATTAAATTAACTTAAAAATTATTTTCTTTCAATAAAAAAAATATTGTTGAATTCTTTTACTGAAAGATAAATAATTATTTAAAATACTTAATCAACAAAAGAAGGGTAACTATATGATTGTTCTACTATAAACAATGCAAATAAGCTTTAGATTTTTCTATATCCTTACTGCATTCCAAATAACGTGTATTTTTTTCAATAAAGAAAACAAATTTTTAAAATATTTTTAAACAAAGGAGAAGTGTATTATGAAAACACTTTTTTTTATTAGCGCATTAATGCTATTTAGCATTAATCTTTTCTCGGCTCCGCCGGATAGCTGCTTGAAAGTTTACGACTATCCTTATGACTCTACTTTTACAAATCCTGAATCAGTTATGATAGATAGCTGTGATGGGTCACCTACTTATGGTGTGTATTTCGGAAAGAAATACTTTACTGTAATGTTCAATTACAACATAATACCGAGGACTTATTTAGCACCACCAGAAGCTATTATAGAATACACGATAGACAGTATTGATAGTAAGTATTCTATTGCAATCAATGAGTTTACACAATTGAAATTAAATTATGGAAATTTTAAATTCCGTGAACAAGTACCGAATATGCCTGATACATCACTTGTTTTATGCCGATCACTTTATTTGATTTTTGATAAGTATGTACCAATTAAAGAAATAGAACAGGTACTAAATGGTTTTACATCAGTAAAAAGTGGATATTTTTCAAGCTGGTTTGGAGCTATATCTGATGTTAATGAATCAAATACAGATAACGATGAGATTATTATTTATCCAAATCCTGTATCTAACATAATAATGATACAAGGAATAGATAGTTCAGATATGCAATCTTATTCGATTTATGATACTTATGGAAAAAAAATAATTGAAGGTGAATTCAATAAACAAATTGATGTATCTTACTTGATTCCGGGAGTTTATTTCATAAAAGTTGGAAATAAATCCTATAAATTTATTAAAATTTAAACAAAGGAGAAGTGTATTATGAAAACACTTTTTTTAATTGGCGCATTTATGCTATTTAGCATTAATCTTTTCTCTGCAACTCCGGATAGCTGCTTGAAAGTTTATAATGATTTAAGTGACTCAACATTTTTTAATTACGAATCAGTTATGATAGATAGCTGTGATGGGTCACCTACTTATGGTGTGTATTTCGGAAAGAAATACTTTACTGTAATGTTCAATTACAACATAATACCGAGGACTTATTTAGCACCACCAGAAGCTATTATAGAATACACGATAGACAGTATTGATAGTAAGTATTCTATTGCAATCAATGAGTTTACACAATTGAAATTAAATTATGGAAATTTTAAGTTCCGTGAAAAAGTACCGAATATGCCTGATACATCAATTGTAATACCACGGACACTTTATTTAATTTTTGATAATTATGTACCGATTAAAGAAATTGAATTATTAATAAATGGTTTTACATCTGTTGAAAGCGGTTATTTTTCAAGTTGGTTTGGATTAATATCAGATGTTGATGATTCTAAAATAAATAACTCAGACATTTTTATTTATCCAAATCCTGTATCTAATATAATAATGATACAAGGGATAGATAGTTCAGATATGCAATCTTATTCGATTTTCGATACTTATGGAAAAAAAATAATTGAAGGTGAATTCAATAAACAAATTGATGTATCTTACTTGATTCCGGGAGTTTATTTCATAAAAGTTGGAAATAAATCCTATAAATTTATTAAAATTTAAACAAAGGAGAAGTGTATTATGAAAACACTTTTTTTTATTATCGCATAGCGATTAAATTATGGTAACAAGGAGAATAAAAGAGATATATTTATCACGTAGTGATTAAATTATAAGAATATAATCACTACGTGATAAAGATTTACTTCAAGAAGTGATTTGTTACTATAATACAATCTCTACGAGATAAGAAAAAAGTATCATCTCAGCTGTTTTAAAATATGATGATTTTACCCCAAATTATAATTATTCTACTTCTCAATCCCAAATATTTTTTAATTTTTTTTATTATATACATCTATCTTTTGATTTATTTAATTATTTTTGTATGATATTGAATTGTAATATTTTATAAAGAATTGGTTAGTTATGTTAGACCTTAGATTTATTAGAGAAAATATTGATATTGTTAGAGAAAATATCAAAAATAAAAATGAATCAGCAAATGTTGATGCGATTGTTGAAATTGACGAAAGACGCAGACAAATTATTCAAGAAGCTGACAAATTAAAAAATATCAGAAATGTTGTTTCTAAAGAAATTGCTAATCTTAAAAAGCAAGGTGTAGAAGCTGAAGCTCAAATTGCCGAAATGAAGGGAGTTTCTGATAAAATTAAAGAATATGATGAAGAATTACGTGAAACAGAAAGTAAAATTCATGAAATAGTTCTTAGAATTCCAAATATGGCAGGTGCAGATGTTCCAGTTGGTCGTGATGCTGAAGATAATCAAATTGTTCGTACTTGGGGAGAATTACCAGTACAAACACTCAACAAGGCACACATGGAAATTGCAACAGATTTGGGCATCATAGACTTTGAACGCGGTGCTAAAGTATCAGGAGGCGGCTTTGCTTTCTATCGTGGAAAAGGTGCGAAGCTTGAACGTGCATTAATCAACTTTATGATTGATTACCATTTAGAAAATCATAATTACACAGAATTACTTCCACCATTTCTCGTAAATGAAAGTTCTATGTATGGTACAGGTCAACTTCCTAAAATGAAAGAAGATATGTATCACGACCCAGAAGAAAATATGTATCTTATTCCAACTGCGGAAGTACCACTTACAAATTATCATTATGATGAAATGCTGAAATTTGAAGAATTACCAATTAAATATTGTGGTTATTCTCCTTGTTTTAGACGTGAAGCTGGAAGCTATGGAAAAGAAGTTCGTGGTTTTCTTAGAGTACATCAATTTAATAAAGTAGAAATGGTAAATTTCTCTACTCCAGAAAATTCATGGAATCAATTGGAAATACTCTTAACTGAAGCTGAAGACATAGTTAAAGCATTAGGATTGCATTATAGAGTATTGAGATTATGCACCGGTGATACAAGTTTTGCATCTTCTATGACTTATGATATTGAAGTATGGGCAGCAGGCGAGCTAAAATGGCTTGAAGTATCAAGTTGTTCAAACTTTACAGATTTCCAAGCAAGAAGAGCAAATATCCGTTTCAAACGCCGTTCAGATGCTAAACCAGAATTTGTTCATACTTTAAATGGTAGTGGTCTTGCTACTTCTCGTATTATGGTAGCAATACTCGAACAATATCTAAATGAAGAAGGCAGAGTAGTTGTACCAGAAGTTTTGAGAAAATATACTGGCTTTGATATTATTTAATATCCCATTGTGGAAAAAGTTGTTCTGTGATTTAGTAATATTCCTCATTGCTTTTTTTAATTTAATTAATTATAATTATTAATATAAGCTCTGTGGAAAAGTGGAAAAGTAAATTTGCAAATTTTTAAATCTATGAATTTAATAATATTTAAAAATTGTAATTCAATAGAAAATTGATGTTGATAATATTGTGGAAAAAATAATGTTATCAACATTGATGTTTAAAAAAAAGTGAACAATACAAAGCAAATTTATTTATCCACAAAAATTCAAAAGTGAATTTTAAAAAAAAGTGGAAAATATTAATAATGTGTTAAGAACTTTTTTTTGAAAATTAAAAAATTAGTTAAGTATAAATTTAATAATAAGTTAAAAATAAAAATATGAAAATAGCATTAGGTTCAGATCACGCAGGATATAAGTATAAACAGATTATATCTCAATGGCTTAAAGAAAATGAGCATCAAGTTCTTGATTTTGGAGCTTTTTCGGAAGACTCCGTTGATTATCCAGATTATGCTTATCCGACAGCCGAAGCAGTAGCAGCAAATATTGCAGATTTTGGAATACTAATATGTGCTACAGGTACTGGAATGTCAATTATGGCAAATAAAATGACCGGAATCAGAGCTGCTAATTGCTGTTCTATAAGAATGGCAGAACTTGCACGTCAGCATAATAATGCAAATGTTTTGTGTTTTGGTTCAAGACTTACAGAAATTGAAATGGCAAAAAAAATAATTCTAAAGTTTCTTTCTACTGAATTTGATGGTGGAAGACACATGATTAGAGTTGAAAAAATTCATAATTTAACAGGATATTAATATGAATGGATTTGTTCAATTTGAAATAATCAATAAAATTGGAATAATTACATTTAATCATCCTAAAAGTAATTCTTTACCTTCTGAAATATTAAAAAAACTTTCTGATGAAATAACCAATTTTTCAGAAAATGAGCAAGTTAATGTATTGATAATCAAAAGCACTGGTGGCAAAGCATTTTGTGCCGGTGCTTCTTTTGATGAATTGATTGCAATTGAAGATTTTGAAAGTGGTTTAAAATTCTTCTCTGGATTTGCAAATGTCATAAATGCAATAAGAAAATGTCCAAAATTTGTGATTGTTTCAGTAAATGGAAAAGCAATCGGTGGCGGAGTTGGTCTTGCAGCATCGGGTGATTATACTTTTGCAATTAATACAGCCGATGTTAAGCTAAGTGAATTTGCTCTCGGAATTGGACCATTCGTAGTTGGACCAGCTGTAGAAAGGAAAATAGGTAAATCAGCATTTGCTCAGATGTCCACAGATTTTGAATTTTATTCTGCTGATTGGGCATATAATAAAGGATTATATTCAGTAATTTGTGATTCAATTGAAGAATTAGATAAAAAAGTAATGGAATTTGCAGAAAAAATGTCTGCTATGAGTTTAGATGCAACAAAAGAATTGAAGAAAATGTTTTGGGAAGGCACAGAAAATTGGGATGAATTATTAATAGAAAGAGCAAAAATAAGTGGCAGATTAGTTTTATCAGATTTCACTAAAAATTATATACGCAAATTTAAAGAAAAGTAATTAGAATGTTATTAATTTGAAATATTTGTTATATCTAAATAAAGGAGTTAATATTTGGTAAACATTTTCAATCGTTTTAATTTAATTAATTCAATCAATAGATTGGATTTTTATGAATGTTGTTGATTAGATAGAAATATTAAAGTTTGTTCTTTATGAACATTTAAAATATTATTTTTGTAATTAGTAATTATAATTTTTGAAAACATTATGTTTGATATTTATTTAGAAGAAATACAATCGCAGTATGAAAACCATTCTGAAAGTTCAGAATTGTCTTACAGAACAGCATTTGAAAATATGCTAAATAGCTTTTGTGATTCTCATTCAATTAGAAAACTAAAAATCAAACATGAGCCGAAAATTATTGATGGAATTGGCAAACCAGACTACAAAGTATCTACTGAATCAATGCTTACAATTGGATTAATAGAAACAAAACAGATTGGTGAGAATTTAAATAAAACTATTAATACTCCTCAAATAGCAAAATATAAACAAATTTCTGATAACATTATCATTACAGACTATTTGAATTTCTATCTTATAAAAAATGGTGAACTTGTTCTTAATATTGCCTTATGCGAAACCAATGAATTAGTGAAAAGAAATTTTAAATTAGATAAAATTAAATCCTCTGAACTTGAAAAATTACTCATTACATTTTTTGAAAGCGAACCTGAAACTATTGTTACAGTGAATGATTTAGCTGAGAAATTATCAAATAAAGCCATTTTACTTAGGGAATTTAGCAAGGAAAATTTAAAAATTGATAAAAGCGACAGTAACAAGTTATTTGCAATGTATAATGTATTTAAAGAAACTTTATTACCGCAATTAGAAACTGATTATTTTGCTGATATTTATGCACAAACACTGAGTTATGGTTTATTCCTTGGAGGATTGAATTGCAATTCTGCTAAAGAACAAATGAACAAGGTAACTGCATATTCTTTAATGCCCAATTCATTTTCATTAATAAAAGAATTATTTCATAATCTTGATGATTTCCCGCCTGATATAGTTTGGGCGATTGATGAAATTATTACTATTCTTAAAGTTACAGATTATGTTGCAATTAAAAAGGAATTTGCAGAATATCGAAGAAATGATATGGGATTTGCAGACCCATTTATATATTTTTATGAAGATTTTCTCAAACGATATGATAAAACACAACGAGAATTAAGAGGAGTTTACTATACTCCTGAAGCTGTTGTGTCTTTTATTGTTCGTTCAACAGAGGAAATATTAAAAAATACGTTTGAAATGAATGATGGATTTGCAAATAAAAATGTAACTGTACTTGATTTTGCTTGTGGAACGGGTACATTTTTGCTGAATATTTTCAAGCAAGCATTAGAAAGTGCGAGCCAATTCGGAAATAAAAAGTTTGTAAATCTAATTCTGAATGACGATTTAATTAACAGATTTTATGGATTTGAATTGCTTGTAGCTCCTTATGTTGTTGCACATTTAAAAATATCAGAATTTTTTAAAGAAGAAGGTTATTCTCTTGATGAAGGCAAACGACTTGGAGTGTATCTCACTAATACACTAAGTAATAAAGAACCAAAACCATTTCCATTTATGCCTCATTTAACGTTTGAAGGTAAAGCTGCAAACCGAATCAAAAATGAAAATGTATTAGTAGTTGTTGGCAATCCACCATATTCAGTTAAAAGTCAAAATAAAAATGATTTTATATCTAATGAAAAATTAAACCGTTATAAAACAGCCGTCAAGAATGAAAGAAATATTCAACCTTTATCAGATGATTACATTAAATTTATTAGATTTGCCCATTGGAAAATGGAAGACAAAGATAAGGGAGTAATTGGAATAATTTCAAATAATTCTTATTTAGATGGATTAATTCACAGAGGAATGAGAGAAGAACTACTTAAAGATTTTGATGAAATTTATATCGTGAACCTTCATGGGAACTCAAGAATAGGTGAAAAAAACATTGATGGCACTAAAGATGAAAACGTATTTGAAATAATGCAGGGTGTATCTATTGCAATTTTTGTTAGAAAGCAAAAAGAAAGACAGAAACCTTGCAAAGTGTTTTACAAAGATTTATTTGGAGCAAAGCAAGCAAAATATAATTATTTATGGGCAAATAGTATAAGTACAACTGATTGGATAGAGTTAAATCCAGAAAACAAATCTTTTTATTTTTCAGTAAAGAATTTTGAGCATTTCAAACAATATGAAAAATTTATTGCAATTGATGAGATATTTGAAAAAAGGAACATTGGAATTGCAACTGGTAAGGATATTGATTTTGTTAAATTCAGGATAAATCAATTTGAAGTGTTTAAGCATAAAAAAGTTAAGCCATATTTTTACAGACCTTATGACAATAGACTAATATATTATGATTTGGAAACTTTGCAAAGAGCAAGATATGGATTAATGCAACATATAGAAAAGGATAACCTCGTACTTGCGTTAGCTCGTAGAATGAGACAGAATTTTGGTGTTCCATGTTTGGTTACTAAAAACCTTGTTTGCAGACACAGTATTTCAGATATGACTTATACTTTCCCACTTTATCTTTACCAAGACAACAAAGATGTTAATGAAAATGGAAATGGGTATTTATTTAAGGAAGATAATAAAAAGGATAATTTTACAAAGAAATTCAGACAATTCATAAAAGATTATTATGTTTCAAAATACGATTTTAGCCCAAGTCCTGAGCAAATTATGAGTTATATTTATGCAATATTGTATTCCGATAATTACCGTGAAAAATACTTTGAATTTCTTAAAATTGATTTTCCTAAAATTCCATTTACAGATGATTTAGAATTGTTTAAAGAATTGGCAAAGATTGGTAGTAATTTAATCGAACACCATTTGATGAGAAAATCAACAAGACTAACAAATTGCAAATTTTCTGCAATTAGTGATGATTTTACTATTAATAAAGTAGTTAGAGTATTGAAAGATGTCAATATTAATATGGATTGTGCTTTTAAAGATATAGATGATGAAATATGGAATTATAAAATTGGGGGTTACAATCCATTAGAAAAATGGCTCACTGAAAGAAAACGACATAATTACACTCTCAATTCAGACGATATCCGTCATTTTATTGATATGGTAGATTCAATCGCTTATACAATTAAAACTGTAGAAAAAATAAATAAATTAACTGAAAATTGGATTTGATAATCAGTTTCTTAGAAAGTTTTATAAATACTCATCCCATAAATAACTTTAAAATGATTTTCTGATATAATTTTTAAAAAAAATTAAAATTAATGATTATTTATTGTAACAAAACTACCCCTTCAATACGTCTATGTATTGATTGTTAAAACAAATTTTAAAAAAGTATAGGTATTTTTATGCGTTTTGTCTATGTTCTTTCCATTTTTGTTCTTTTGTTTAGCTCATGCTTGTTCTCTGACTCAAATAGTGAATTAAGAGATGCAATTAAAACTAAATATAAACACTTAAAATCTGAAGATTTTATCAAATTGCAAACTCCAAAAATTGAATCTCAAAGTAAAAGAGATTTTATTTTGGAAAAAATTAATAAATCTAATGATAAACAAATTAATTCATTACAAAATTCCGACCCACTCCCTTCAAAATTTCGTACTCCAGCTGAATTTGAAGAAGTACAAGCAGTATTGATTTCTTGGCCCTCTTATGCTTTTGATGCAGATACTAACTGGATAGACCCATATAGACCAGGTTTTGGCTATTTATATAATGAGCTTACAGGTGAATACAAAGAAGTTCCAATTGCATTTTGGATGTTAGATTTGTTTGAAGATAGTCCTTATCCACCAATTTGGGCTGCTCTAATTGATGCTATTCAACCAGAAGCTACATGCTGGATAAGAGTTGCTGCACCTGCAGATACAGTATATTTGAAAATGTATTTGCAAAGCGTTGGAGTTACATTGAATAATTATAAATTTATTACAGACCCTAACGGTGAAAACGCATTTTGGATGAGAGATTTTGGTCCTTATGGTATTTATTATGGCGAGGGAGATACATTAGGTTTTATTAATGCTCAATATTACCCAGGAAGAATAATTGACAATTCCTTTCCAGAATATTATGCAAATATAATTGGTAAAAAGTTGTGGAATACTGATGTAGAAACTGAAGGAGGTAATTTTATTACTGATGGTCATAATCAAATATTCTATTCATCTGTAATTTATGGAAATAATTCTGATGCTTATGGTATGGGTTATCAACCAAAAACTCCAATGACAAGTGCAGAAGTTGATGCTAAAATGAAGCAATATTTTGCCGCAGAAAGAAGTACTATTTTACAACAGCTTTATTGCGATGGTGGTACTGGACACGTAGATTTATATTTAAAAATGATTGATGATGAAACATTTATTATTGCGAATTTCCCAAATGAATTCAAAACTCCACTTTTTCAAGATTATTATTTAATTGAAAATAACAGAACTACATTAAGTGCTTTAAATACATTTGCAGGAAATGGATACCGTTTTGTAAATATACCCGTTCCTACTCTTGATAATGGTACTTATGGCACAATTAATTGCAAAAATTTCAACAGTGATGCAAGAAATTATATTAATGGTTTAACAGTAAACAAAACTTTCTTAATGCCTATTTATTCAAACGATACTTCTGGAAATAAAGCCGGTGATTTGGAAGCTATTGAATATATGAAAAAAGAAATGAATGGCTATAAAATTTATCCAATTGATGTAAGAGCATTATCACCACTGGGCGGTGCTATTCATTGCGTAACAATGCAAATTCCAGCTGAAAATCCAGTATTTTTCAAACATAAAAAATATAGCGGGCAACAGGATGCCGCAAATATGCCAAATTCTCTTGATTTCAAAGCAATTATTGAAAATCACAGTGGCATAAAAACAGCTAAATTACATTGGAAAAAGAACAGTGAAAATGATTTTCATAAACTTGAAATGACAAATATTAATGGACAATTTGAAGCTCAACTTGATATTTCGGATTTCGTTGAAGGTGATTCAATTAAATATTATATTCAAGCAGTTACTAATAATGGAAAAACCGCATATCACCCAATAACTGCTCCTGAAGGTTATTTTACAGGATATTTTGATATGTTTACATCAGTTAACGAAGTAAATAATGTTGCTAATTCCTTTGATATTAAAGGGGTATATCCAAATCTTGTTAATGATTTTGCAGAAGTAAAATTTGAAATAAATAATGCAGGTACAATTGAACTTAATTTAATTAATTCAATTGGCGATAATGTTTTGAATTTAGTGAATCAACATTTAAATTCAGGTACTTATACAACTTCGATTGATGTCAATAATTTACCGAATGGAATTTATCTCCTTGTATTAAAATCTCAAAATGAAATGAAATATAAGAAGATAATTATTAACAAATAATACTTTTTGATTGATATTTTTTAAAAGTCACACTGTATATAAGTGTGGCTTTTTTTGTAACTACCAAGTTACATTCAAAGATATTATATACTTTGCTTTAAAAATCTCAGAGGGATTACATTCATTCAAGTCCGATGTGTTAACAAAGGAACTTTATGCTTATCTTTGATAGCAACTTAGTATAAATTATGTTCTGAATATCCAATTATATTAATTATTTTTCGGTTAAGTAATTGAAAAAATTGTATTATAATTTTTTTTCGTATTTTTACATTTTGGTATAATACAAATTATCAAAAAGATATTTTTTTGCTATTTTAAATATAGAAAAAATTTACGATGCTTTTAACAAAATTATTAGAAGTGATCGAAACGGAGTTTCCTGTTGGTTCTGCCCTTGAAGGTGATCCTGTGGGACTTCGAATTCAAAGTGGAAATATTGAAGTCAATACAATATTAATAGCTTTGGAATTAACCGATGAAGTACTAAATTCAGCAATTGAACTTGGCTGTGATTGTATTGTTACTTTTCACCCATTGATTTTCAATCCTTTATCTGGTATTACTGATGTAGATAGAGTTGGAAGATTAACTACTGGCTTAATTAAGCAAGGTATCACTCAAATTACAATTCACACTAATTTTGATGTTCATCATCAAGGAACAAATGTAATTTTTGCTAATTTACTTGGTTTGAATATAGAGGGATTTTTAATTGAAAATAGAGAATTTGCCAATAAAGGTATGGGAATTATTGGTAGTTTCAACGAACCTGTAAGTCATAATACACTTGCTGAATTGTTTTACACAAAATGTAATTCTATGGTTAAATTTTCTTACGGAAAATCAGATTCAATAAAAAAAGTTGCAATTGTTTGCGGTAGTGGAAGCTCATTTATATCAGAAGTACTCAGAACCGATTGTGATGCATTTATTACAGCAGACGTTACATATCATAATTTTCATCGTGTTAAGGGCAAATTATCATTGTTTGACATAGGACATTATGAAATGGAGCAGTTTGTTCCTGAGCATTTAAAATTAATCTTAGATAGATTACTAACAAATGAAAATGTTAGAACATATTTGACGAAACAATTAACAAATCCTGTTAATTATTTTCCCGAACTTGAAATTTTAGAAAAACAAAATATTTATTTAAATAATCAAAAAGGTTTATAATACGATGGAAACACAATTATACAAAATCGCCGCAATTGCTCAAATTGACGAAAGACTTGATGAGCTTAATGAAGATTATGGTGATTTGCCTGACCAACTAAAGAAAAAAACAGAGATTTATGTTGAGAAATCAGAAATTGTAGAGCAAACACAAACAATACTTAACGATATTAAAAAGTTTTGCGCCCAAGCTAAATTCACTCTGGTTGAATTAAAAGACAAAGAAGAAAAATTAGCTCAAAAACAGTTTCTCGTAAGAAATAACAAAGAATTTGATGCAATTTCAAGTGAAATTTCACATATCAAATCCGAACATGAAAAACTTTCCGACAAGCTTCGCTCAGAAGGCGTTAAAGAAGATAATATCAAAAAAATTCTTGACGAGCAAATCAGAGAGCGTGAAGTTGCAAAAGCAGAATTAGAAGATAAAAAAGATGAAATCAAACATCTATCTGAAATTCAGGGTGATGAATTGACGAGATTGAATAAAATAAGAGATAAATTTATCGATGATTTGAAAGCGAGGGCTTATCCTGAATATGAACGTATTAGAGCATTTCATAAAGATGCAGCTGTTTTTATTAAGAAAAATAGTTGTTCAGGTTGCTTTAGTTCATTACCACCTCAGATAATTGTTAATATTAGAACTAATCCAGACACTTTACATTATTGTGAAGGATGTGGAAGAATATTAATTCCTGAAGATATTTTTGTTGATGTGATATAAATTTGTTATATTGCTTTTTTTTAAAGTGAATTTGTTCTTTGTAAATTAATTATCAGGGAAGTCGGGCAGTTGCGGTAGTTAATACTGAGGAAAGTCCGAACTCCAATGGCACAACACGCTTGGTAACGCCAAGGCAGTTGTAACTGTTAAAAGTTATAACTGACGGAAAGTGCAACAGAAAGTAAACCGCCAATCCTGAATCAATTTATTGTTTCGTAATGGAGGTAAGGGTGAAATGGTGGTGTAAGAGACCACCGGAAGTGATGGTAACATCATTTGCTAGGTAAACCCCGTGTGGAGCAAAACCGAGTAAAAACATCTTATACTGTGTGCCACAGTGGCTTGCCAGATGTTTGGGTAGGTTGCTTGAGCTTAATGGCGACATTAAGCCCAGATAAATGACTGCCTCGTAAAAGTTTCGTTAGAAACTAATGCAAGACAGAATTCGGCTTACAGACTTCTCTGATATTTTTTTTAATTTAATATATTTTGGTAAATATTATGAATATACCTGACGATGATTTTATTAGGGAGCTTTTACCTGAATTTGTTGATGACTGGGTAAGAGAACTAAGTGAAAAATATGATTTGTACATTGCTGATAAAAATAGTACAGATATGTATCGCCTTGCTCATACATTAAAAGGTTCATGCTATCAATTTGGATTGAATGACCTTGGTGATATGGGAATTAAATTGATGGCTGTATGCAAAGAAAATGACTGGAATACAGTGCAAAAAATGGGGGTTGATTTGAAGAAATCATTTGCGGAAATTCAGGTGTTTATTCAAAATAATCCTATGTGAGCCAATAGTGTTTTATTTTTCGATAAATCTATGGTGATAGATATGAAAACTTTTGCAATTAAAATTTCGATGTTAGCTGTGTTGTGTATATTTATGTCTGCTACTATTTTTGCTCAAACGAGAATTGCAGTTTTACCTTTTCAGAATATGGATGGTCCATTAGAGTACAGTAGTTGGTGCTTTGAAATTCAGGATTCCGTTGCAAAAATGTTAGTAAATATTGATAAAGATGAGAAATACTACAGAATTGTACCTATTGATTCAATTGAAGCATTGACTGCTGAAATGAATCTCGACCCTTCTAACCCACAATATGAAACAGATATGTGGACAGCTGTTAATCGCCTAAACGTTCATTACGTTATTTCAGGTTACTTTATTGTTGATGGCACAAGAGCAGTTCTAAGTGCATTCATTTACAGTACTCAATACAAACTACCAGACCCAACATACCAAGCGAAAGATATTAGAAAGAAAAAAGAAAGAATTCTTGAAAGTGTTGAAGTCATAGTAGAAAAACTGTTACCAGGATTGAAGCAACTCAAGTAATTTTATTCTCTATATTTAATTAATGGAAAAAGTGTTCTTGACTGATGTGTTAAAGAACACTTTTTTTATTTTTCTTTAATTTTTGTAGTTTTGTAATTTTGTTATAGCATTTTGAAAAGATTTTAATTATGATTGGATTTGAAGATATACTGCCAGGAATTGGAATGTTCACTATAATCTTTGCAAAATCATGGTATATGAATTGGCAGAAAAATAAACTGAAGAAAAAATTAGGTGAAAAAAAAGATTCTCTATTGATTGTTCCAGATACTTCTTTCAATAAATATCAGTATTTTTTTGGAGGAGTAGGAATTTTAATTTTTGGTATTAGTACTTATGTTGCATATAAAGCAGGTGTTTCTGGTAAATTATTCAGTATCTTAGGTGAATTAGTTAAGGCATATTCTCTCGGACTTGCATCAATTTATGCTCCTTTAAGATTCAAGCAAAATTTCAATATCGTGATTGGAGAAAATGGATTTATATTTAGAGGTATTCTTTATCTATGGGATGAAATTGAGTTAATCGAATGGGATAGAGACATAAAGCAAAAATTATGGGCGCTTAGAATTTTAAAAAAAGGAGAAAGTTCTCATGTGAAAATATATGTAAATCGTTTTTATAAAGAACTTTTTGACAAATCATTAAAAGAAAAAATAGCAGATAAAGTAAAGTATTATTAATAAAGAAAAACAATTATTCTCTCCAAAAAAAGATTTATATTGAATTATTGCCGAAACTGAATTAAATTTGTGTTCATTAAATTAACAAAGTATTATTATATTTATGGATTTGATTCAAATCATAGAAAACAGTTTAAAAGCACACGCCGAAATTTATGGTGAGGATATTATTGTTGATAAGCAATTAATTAAAAATATTTACAAACAATTAGACGCTGACTCTAAAAATTCACAAGCGATTGAAACAACATCAAATCAAACAATTATTAATGCTTCTGAAACAAAATCCGAAATAAAAGACATTGAAATGAAAGAAAATACTAAATTTATTCCGCCAGTTGTCATTAACCCTAATATCAAAAAGTCATCTACAATTAGTAATAATTGGTACGAAACTAACGATTTGAATGAATTGAATAATAGAATTTGTAATTGTAAAGAATGTGGATTAGGAGAATTAAGAAATAAATTTGTATTTGGCTCAGGTAATCCAAATGCTGACATTATGATAATAGGTGAAGCTCCGGGAGCAGATGAAGATGAGCAAGGACTTCCATTTGTTGGTAGAGCCGGTCAATTACTAACAAAAATCTTAGAAGCGGTGAACTTAAGTCGTGAAGAAGTATTTATTGCTAATATTATTAAATGCCGTCCACCAAATAACAGAAGACCGACTGCCGATGAAGTTGAAGAATGTGAAAAGTATTTGATTAAACAAATTGAAATCATTAAGCCCGAATTTATATTATCACTCGGTCTTACTTCAGTAGATACTTTACTTAAAAAAACTCATAAGATGGGTGATATCAGAGGTAAATTCTTAAATTATCAAAATATCAAAATGCTTGTAACTTACCACCCTGCGGCATTATTAAGAAATCCAAATTGGAAAAAATTTGTTTGGGAAGATGTTCAGTTATTAAGAGCAAAGTATGATGAATTTTTAGCTGAAAAAAGTTGAATAAGCATGCCTCATAAATTGTAATTTTGAATTTGGCGACTGAGTAGTTGCTATAAAATTAAATTTTAATTCCCAAATAAGTCATCATTAATAATTATTTGTGAATATGCTATTTTAATTCGTTAATAATAATTAATTTTGTGTTTAATTTATTGACTATTTAGAATTTAGATTTTGAGGTTTAAAATGGCTATTATACTTAACGGTTCAGGTTTGACTGTAGAAAAATTGGTACGTATTGCACGGTTTGGCGAAAAGGTTGAATTAGACAGTAACTCATTGGAATTAATCAAAAAATGTAGAGCGTTATTAGAAAAGAAAATTGAAAATCGCGAGATTATGTATGGAGTAAATACAGGTATTGGCGAGTTTTCTGAAATAGTTTTAAATGACGACCAAATCAAAGATTTCCAAAAATACTTGATTTATAATCATTCCGCTGGTATTGGCGACCCTGCTCCAATTGAATATGTACGTGGAGCTATTGCTGGTAGAATTAATGTTCATGCTCATGGAAATTCTGGATGCAGACCTGAAATTACATTAACTCTTGTTGAAATGCTAAATAAAGGGGTAACTCCTTTTGTATGTCAGAAAGGTTCAGTAGGTGCTTGTGGAGACTTAGCTCCAATGTCCCAAGTAGCATTATGTCTTCTTGGAGAAGGACAGGCATACTATGAAGGTGAATTAATGTCATCGAAAGATGCATTTGAAAAAGCCGGAATTGAGATTCCAGGTTTGATGGCTCGTGATGGTTTGGCAACAATAAACGGTTCAAATTTGCTAACTGCCATGTCTGCCATACATTTATATGATTTTAACAGATTGCTCAAACAAGCTGAAATTGCCGCTGCAATGTCTTTGGAAGCATTACTTGCAAATATGAAACCATATAACGTCAGATTGCATGAATTACGTGGTTTTTCTGGTGCAATGCGTTCAGCAAAATCAATTCGTAAACTATTTGAAGGAAGTGATTTGCTAACAGGCAAGATGAAAACAAAGGTTCAAGATGCTTATTCAATGCGTTCTACACCGCAAGTTATCGGAACTGCTCATGATGCTATAAAATATGCAAAACAACAAGTTGAAATTGAATTAAATGGTGTAGGCGATAATCCTATATTTATTCCAGATGAAAACTTAACGCTTACTGGTGCTAATTTCCAAGGTTCACCAGTTGCATTACCAATGGATATGGCAGGTATTGCAATAACTATGGTTTCTGTATTGTCAGAACGCCGTCTAAATAGATTGCTCAATCCAGCATTGAGTGTTGGTTTACCATCATTTTTGACCAAAGGTGCGGGAATGTTTTCAGGTTTGATGTTGAGTCAATATACTGCTGATTCATTAATAGTTGAACAAAGAATTTTATCAGCACCTGCATCAATACAATCAATTCCGGCAGCTGCAGACCAAGAGGACTTTGTTTCGATGGGTATGAATACTGCAATTAAAAATGCTCAAATTTTGGATAATGCTTATGGTATAATTGGCATTGAATTTATGGGTGCTGCTCAAGCATTAGATTTCAGAGAATTTTCTTTTGGTACAGGCGTTACAAAAGCAAAAGAAGTAGTTAGAAAACATGTAGATTTCCTTGAAATTGACCGCCCATTATTCAAAGACCATACTGCAATGAAAGCATTAGTAAAATCAGGGGAAATTCTTGATGAAGTTGAAAAAACAATCGGTATTTTGGAAGATTAAATTTAGATATGTTACTTTTTACCCTTCCGAAGGGTTTTACTTACTTCGGGAGGGTATTTTAAATATGTTACATCGATATGCAGATATGCAAAATGAATAAATTTCTACTGCTCTATCCCATTGGCTTTATCATATTATGTATTAATTTCATATTCAACAATTTATAATAGTTTCATCACCTGCAATATTTCTAATTTTCATTCTTAATGGTTTTTTATTGAAAATCACTTTCCCATCCCAAAATTCTTTGGTTTTTACTCCATTTTTGATGAGATAACCATTTTTATCAATCTTGATTTCATAATCACTTGTCCAAGCATAAGCTGAAGTTGTACAATCTAATGAAATATATTCTATCAATTCCAATCCGGATTCACTTATTTCTATTGGAATAAATATCTTTTGGGATTTGACTTCTTCTTTATCTGTTTCAATTTCACTTTCCTCTGAATTGATAATAATAGCTTCATCTAATGTTGTATTTTTTCCTTTCAGTGTTTTTTTGTCATTATATTCATTGATTTTTTTAATTAATCTATCACTTAGAATATTTTCAATTGCAACTTCCCAAGATTCACCATTTTGTTTAATTTCATATTCAATAATATCAGTTAATACTACTTCATCTAAAATTTGTTTTAAATCTCTTAATTCAATTTTTACAATGGTATCAATATTATGTTCAATATAATGTTTTAATTCTTTCTCATTTTCTATATCTATATAATAAACAATTACTTGCTGAACATCATCTGGTAAATCGGGTACTGCTTCGTTTATTATTCTCGACATCATTGGTACATCTAATACTTTTGTGCTGTGGTCAAGTAAATTAGGAATATAGACAGGTACTAAACCAAGTTTGCTATCGTTGATTGCACCTTCCCAAAACTTATCTAAACTATCCTCATTACATAACCCAGAAATTAATGATTTTAGTTTGTCCATAGTTTGAGCAGGATTTCTGAAAAGTGAAACACCGTCTTTAATGTCAAGAAGTATAAAACCTTGTGAGTTCTTTGTGTTCTCTGTGTTTGGATTATTTTTACCACTAAGTTCACTACGATTATCACCAAGAACACTATTTTGCATACTTTTGTCAAGGATGTCAATACCTTGTGAACCTTGTGAGTTCTTTGTGTTCTCTGTGTTTGGATTATTTTTACCACTAAGTTCACTACGATTATCACCAATAACACTATTTTGCATACTTTTGTCAAGGATGTCAATACCTTGTGAACCTTGTGAGTTCTTTGTGTTCTCTGTGTTTGGATTATTTTTACCACTAAGTTCACTACGATTATCACCAAGAACACTATTTTGCATACTTTGGATTAATCTATCTCTTGTAGTTTGTATGCTGTTAATGCCTATATCTACATGGATAAATTTTCTGCCCAAATCATTCGCCACTTTTGCAGTTACGCCACTTCCACCAAAAAAGTCCGCTACGAGCATTCCTTCTTTGCTACTGGCTTTTATAATTCGTTCTAACAATCCTTCTGATTTCTGTGTTGAATAACCCAAATATTCTTGGGACCCTGAAATAATGGGTTTAGTGTTATCGCAATCCCAAATATCTCTTACAAATACTTCTGAAAAATATTTGTTGAATAATTTTGATTTATATTTATCAGATATAGGTTCATTATCCTTCAATTTTTGAAATATTTCATTTTTTTCTTTTTCAGATAATAATGACAAATTCGCTTCTTCTTTTTTTGTGTCGATAAATGGTTTTTCATAAATTACAATTTCCTTTTCTGGAGTAAATATCCAATCATCAGATTTTGAATAATAAAAAATTGTATCATGTTTACGTGGCCAACATTTTTGATTAATACCTTGAATTCTATAACCATACGAAATTTCATTTAGAAAATTATCTTCCCCAAATACTTCGTCCATTAATATTTTCACATAATGCCCTATATGCCAATCAAGATGCACATAAATGCTTGCAGTATCGCTCATAATGGATTTAATAGCCATTAAATTTTCATACATCCAATTCAAATAATCTTCTTTATTCCAAATATCGCCATACATTTTTTCTTCAAAAGAACGTAGTTCTTCAATATCAAGTTGTTCTTCTGCTTTTGCAATTTTTTCGGCAAGTTTAGGATTTCTTCTGATATATACTTTTTTTGCATAATCTGCACCAGATGCAAAAGGTGGGTCAATATACACTAAATCAACTTTTATATCTTTATCTTTCAAATAAGCACAAGCAGAAAGACATTCTCCACGAATTACAAGATTTTCGGGATTATTTCCAACTGATTCTATTGTATCAACATCATAAAGTGGCATTCCTCTTTTAATTCTTTCATATATTTTATCATTATCTCTATAACGCAAAACTCTGCGAGTGCGAGCGAAATTATCTAAAATTGCCTGCCCTTCAACAGTATTCGGATAATATGGTATATATTTAATTGGCATAAAAATAATCTCCTTTTTTAATTAGTGTTCTCTGTGAAAATCTTTGTGTTCTTAGTGGTAATTAAGTTAACCACAGAATTCACAAAGTACACAAGTTTCATAATTTTATTTTAAAATTGTGCTCTTTGTGGTAATAAATTTAACCACGGAGAACACAAAGCATTTCACAAAGTACACCAGTTTCATAATTATATTTTAATTTGTGTTCTTAGTGGTAATTAAGTCAACCACAGAGTTCACAAAGAAATTCACAAAGTACACAAGTTTCATAATTTCAATTTCATAGTGTTCTTAGTGAAAATCTTTGTGTTCATAGTGGTAATAAATTTAACCACGGAGAACACAAAGCATTTCACAAAGTACACAATTTCACAGTTTTCCATTAATTACTCTTCTAATTCCATCTTTTAGAAGTTTAACATTGAAATTTATTAGAAATCCTAATCTACAATCAGATAATTTTAAATATGTCAAAAGTTGAGCTAAGTGAACGTCATTTAAACACTCAACTGCTTTAATTTCAACAATGAACTTTTTTTCAATCAACAAATCTACTCTGTACCCTATATCTAATTTAACTTCTTTGTAAATTAATGGCAAGGGTTTTTGTTTTTCAATAAATAATCCATTTTCTTTAATTTCATAAAAAAGGCATTCCTCATAAGCACTTTCTAATAATCCTGGTCCTAATGCTTGATGAACTTTCAATGCACAGTCAAATACATTTGTGGCTATTTCATTTTCTGTCATATCTTCTTACCAAAAAAATCAATAATTGAATCATTTAACTTTCTTAAATTAACATCCATTGAATCATCATCTTGCAAATAGAGAAAATTGAATTTATTAAAATTAAATTTTTCGTTATTCAATTTGATAAATTCAGACTCAACGAATTTTTTCCTTTTCAAAAAACTATCTTGCTCGGCAAAACCCTTTCCTTTTGTTTCAAGAATTAATACTTTATTGATTTTAATATCATTTCTATTTATAATCAAAAAATCAGGGGTATAATTGCCTATTCTTGTCCAGTATTTCTCTTTTTTTGAATAACAAGTTATATGAAAATTTGTAAGATTTCTATCACCATTATAATAAATTTCAAGCCCTAAATCTTTGAATACTTTCAATTTAAAAACTTCTTGCATAAATTTCATTTCAAAACTACTTTGATAAAAATTATAAGGCAAATAATGAAAACTGTGATTTTTAGACTTAATTGCATCTGAAAGCACAAATTGTTTTGCAAATTCATTTATAGGAGGTGCAAAATGCTCCATTCCTTGAATTTTCAAAACATTAACAAAATTTGCATAAGCATATTCAATCATATCGTAGTCTGGCTCTTCACTTGCAATATTTTTACTATCCAATTCTAAAATTTTGGCAGTATCATCTTTTGTGGGATAAATAGAATCAGAATTTAATACATTTGATAATTTTTCAATAATAACTAAATCCACCTCATCTAATCTTTCAGTTTTAACAGTATCAAAACTTCTTCTACAATGAAAAGCTAATCTGATTTGCTTTTGAATAGAATTATATTCAAATAAATCATTATAATATCTATTATTATTTTCTAAAAATGTAATTGAATCGAAGATATTATTTAACTGTGTTTCATATTTTTTTAAGTCAGCCACAGTAATTGTATTAAAACTATATTTTGATATTTCCAATAACCAATGATTAAAATTTGCGGGTTCTCCTTTGAATTTACTTACAAATTCTTTTGATTTCAATTCATAGAAATTCATACCTCTTTCAATAATAAAAGCATTATTAATATAGTCGTTAGTTTTTACATTATTAATTTTTTCATTAGTATTAGGAACTTCTTCGATAATTGTCGTAGTGAAATTTACCTCCATTTGATAAAATTCAATTTGTGGCAATTTCAGAAAATCAATTCTTGAACTTTGTTGAATTAAATCTGGTGTTTCATCTGTTTTTAGATTATTAATTTCATAAATGCTTGTTTGTTGTTCATCATTTAATTGCTTATCTAATTGTTTAGCGTTTTCGTCATTTAACCAAATTAAAGCAGTTTCATTTTTATTATCTTCATCAACTTGTCTCAAACAGCGGCAACTTGTTTGTAGAACCATATTTGTTGGGCAGTCTCCTTTTTGTGAAAGAATAACAGAAGTCAAACTTCTGCAATCCCATCCTTCTTTTCCAATTTGAACTAAAAGAATAATTTTTTTCTTTGAATAAGGAGTATCAAGCATAGCAAATTCAGTTTCATTTACTTTATTAATCTTATACTTTTTATTTCCTCTATGATACTTCAAAATCAATTCTGGATTAATCTTCAACTCACCAATTAAATATGGGAAAATTTGCTCCTCTAATTTTTCAATACTACCACAATAAATTGCAAGTTTTGCACAAGTTCCATTTTCATAAATTTTATTTTCATAATTACTAAGAAAATCTTGTACACCTTTTGAAATAATTTTTATTGAATTTAAATTAACTGCTTGCTCTACTCGTGGTTTTTTTAAGAATTTTTTTATTGCGGTTGTTAATGGATAATAAAAAACTGTGTTTGTAATTTGTGAGAATTTTAATTGAAAATTGCCTTCTAAATTAATTTTTTCAGAAGGACTTAAATAAGGTGTACCAGAAAAACCAAGCACACAATTAATGGAACCGTTTTTATTCCATTGTGTAACAACTTTTCTTAATTTTATTTCATCAGTTTGTGCATGATGAACTTCATCAATTAAAATTTGTAAATTTGGTATTTTACCAATTAAATTTCTTAATTCATTTGCTTCTTTATCTTTCAAATCTTGAGATTTTTCAAATGCTTCGCCTTGTTCAGTAACAACAATTCTATCAATTATTACTTTTTCTGCATTTACTACCAAAACTAATCCTATTAAATCTGATTCAGCTAAATATTTATTTACTTTATCAGCATTTGGATTCACAGTTCTATTACTTTTTTTTGTTGATTTGGGTAAGTCTAAAACTTCAAACCTTAATAATCTTTTGATATTACTCGCAACAGGTTCTGGAAGTATCCATGTTGGGTCAAAATTTTCAATGGTTTTAAGGCTTGGAATTATTGATGATTTTAATCCTGAAGGAACTAAAATTATAAAATTATGTGCAAAATTTTTGTTTTCTGGTTCATTTAAAGCAAAATACAAATCTAAATAAATGATTGATGCCATAAGAAAAGTTTTACCTGCTCCCATAGGCAAACTAAACAAATAATCAGAATAATCAATTCCATAAAACAATTTTTTTGCTAATGATTCAAAATCAATCAAATTAGCTTTTTTTTCAATATGAGTTGATAATTCAGGAAGCAATCGTGAGTTATTATTTACAAATTTCAGTTTTTGTTTCGTAAATTCATAAATATTCTTAGCATAAGGATTTTCTTTAAATACATTATTTGTAGATACTGATAAACTACTATAAATATCCATACTTTGACTTGGTTCATTCAATAATCCTTCACTAACAATTTGCCATAGCGGTTTATTTTCATAATATATTTTAAGGAACAAATATGTTTCGAGAGCATCAATTTGAGCTTCCCTTAATTTTCCTCTATTACGAATATAAGTTATAATGGGTTTAACTTTACATTCGTTGGAATTAATCCAATTATTTTTAAAGCTATCTATTATTTGATGCAACATATAAACATTTCATTTAAAAAACTACAAAGTTAGTTATAAATGTTAATTTAATAAAAATATATTTTAAAATTTCAATTAATCAAGTTACAAATATAAACATTCAAGAGAATTAACATGTCGTTTGATTGTAAAGAGTAAATATTTTTTTATTTTAAAATTTTTTTAGATGTTTTTTGTTGTAGTTTTCAGAAGGATGCCATCTCAAGATTGGAGGTTATCCTTCTTTATTACCCTTCCGAAATCATTAAATACTTCAGGAAGGTTTCTTTGGCAGCATATCTGCGTTGTCTTAATAGAAAAAAAACAAAGAGAGCAAGTATTAATGCCTAAATTCCATTGCAAAGTAATTACATCATGGATTAATTCATACTACAAAAAATAGTATAATGCTGATGTGAATTTGTCTCTACATTTTTAAAATAAATATTGTAATTACACAGAAATTTCATAATTTTGCAAACTGGATAATTATTGGTTATGTCATTAATATTACTGATAATATTTCAGATTTGAGAGGTTTTATACCAAGTTGCATCAATGGTGTAAGTTAAAAAAATCTTGTTCTTTTTTAGTAGAATTTTAAAATATTTATTTGAAAAGGGTTGAAATGAATATTCAATCACATAGTATTGAAGAACTGCAAATTGAATTGCAGAAATTAAAAGAAGAGCACGAACTACTAAAATCTGAGTTTAGCAAAATTTATGAAGAAAGTATTAATGATAAAGATGAAATTTTTAAAATAAAAAAGAATTACGAAGATTTTTTTAATAATATTGATGAATTTCTTTTCGTTCTTGATTTAGAAGGTAAGATAATTCAAACTAATCAAACTGTAATTGAACGGCTTGGATTTAGTAAAAATGAGCTGTATGGAAAATCTGTTTTAATTGTTCATCCTATAGAAAGAAGAGAAGAAGCTGGTAGAATTGTTTCTGAAATGTTAGCAGGAAAAGCTGAATTTTGCCCTGTGCCGATTGTAACAAAAAGTGGGCAACAAATACCAGTAGAAACAAGAGTTAAAGTTGGGCAATGGAATGGCAAGCCATGCCTTTATGGTGTTACAAAAGATATATCCAAACTTAGATTATCAGAAGAAAAATTTTCTAAGATATTTTACTTGAACCCTGCCGCGTGTGGTTTAAATGATTTAGTGAATAATCAATACGTAGAAATTAATAGTGCATTTACTGAATTACTTGGGTATAGTGCTGAGGAAGTAATTGGAAAAACGGCTATAGAGTTAGGCATTTTATCAGAAGAAGCAAAAGTAAATATACTTAAGTATTCAGATTCAAATGGTAAAGTTTCTAATGTAGAAACAACTTTAATTGCAAAAGATGGCAGTATAAAACATATCCTAATTTCAGCAGAAAATATTTATATTCAAAATCAAAAATTCAGATTTACAATTGTAAATGATATTACCGAACTTACACAATCTAACGAAGCTCTTAGAAAAAGTGAATTCAAATACAAAGGATTATTTGATACATTACCTATTGGAGTAACTTTAGCTGATGAAAAAGGTCAAATAATTGAATCAAATGCTGCGGCAACAAATATATTGGGGCTTAATATTGAAGAACAAACCAAAAGACAAATTGATGGTGTAGAATGGGCAATTATACGCCATAATGGAACTATAATGCCTCAAGAAGAATATGCAAGTGTAATAGCATTAAAAGAAAATAGAACAGTTACTAACATTGAAATGGGTGTTATAAAAAGTAGCGACAATATTGCTTGGCTCAGTGTAAATGCTTCGCCAATCGAAGGACTTGGTGTAATTATTACTTATCAAGATATTTCTGAAAGAGTAAATTCTCAAAAAGAATTATTAGAAGAAAGGCAAAGATTAGCAGGTATTATCGAAGGCACAAATGTTGGTACTTGGGAATGGAATGTAAAAACTGGAAACACTATATTCAATGAACGATGGGCTAATATAATTGGATATACACTCGACGAAATATCACCAACTTCAATAGAAACTTGGATGAAATTTGCTCATCCTGATGATTTGATTGAAAGTAATAAACTTATAATGAAGCATTTTAATGGCGAACTTGATTATTATGAATTCGAAAGTCGAATGTTGCATAAAAATGGGTATTGGAAATGGGTCTTGGACAGGGGCAGAGTTTCAGAATGGGATGAAAAGGGAGTTCCTGTTTTAATGTCAGGCACTCATCAAGATATTACTGAAAGGAAAATTGCGGAAGAAATTCTATTAGAAACTCAACGAAGGTTAGAACTTGTTTTAGAAGCCGGTGATTATGGATTTTGGGATTGGAATTTAATATCAAATGATACTTATTTTAGTCCCGTTTATTATACTATGCTTGGCTATGAATTCCAAGAGCTACCTAATCATTTTGAAACTTTTGATAAATTGCTCCATCCTGATGATAAAATTAGAGTTATGCCTATAATTGAAAAAGCAATTAAAAATGGAGAAAATTATGAAGTTGAGTTTAGATTGATTTGCAAAAATGGCAGTTATAAATGGATATCTGGAAAAGGTAAGGGATATTTCAATGATGATTCTGGTAAACCATATCGAGCAGTTGGAATTCATATAGATATTGACGCAAAGAAAAAAGCTCAGGAAGAATTGATTTATCAGAAAGAACAATTTGAATTAGCTGTTAATGGTACTAATGATGGTATTTGGGATTGGAATTTATTGACCAATGAATTATTTTTATCCAAAAGATGGAAAGAAATTCTTGGATATGAAGACTTTGAGCTAAACAATGAATTTTTGACTTTTGATTCGTTACTCTTCGAGGAAGATGTACCTGTTGTGAATGACTATGTAAGTAGATATTTGAGTGGTGAAATCGAAAAATATCAAATTGAATTTAGAATGAAACATAAAAACGGCTCTTTAGTTTGGATTCTTGCCAAAGGAGAAGCATTAAGAGATGAAAATGGATTGCCTTATAGAATGGCCGGTTCGCATAGCGATATTACAAAGCGAAAACAAGCTGAAACTAATTTATTACTAAGCGAAAAAAAATATAGAACAATATTTGAGAATGTACAAGATATTTTCTTTCAAATAGACCCCGATGGGATAATAATTGAAATTAGTCCTTCTATAGAGAGATATTCTGGCTTTACAAGGGAATCATTATTGGGAATGCCTGTTCAAAGTGTTTACCAAAATCCTGAAGATAGGTACGAAGTAATTAGAGAGCTACAGTTAAATGGTGAGATTTCAGACTTTGAATTAAATTTAAAGAATAGAAATGGGCATTTGATTATTGTATCTTTAAATGCACATTTATGGAAAGACATCAACGGTAACGTTATTGGGATTGAAGGTTCTTTAAGAGACATTTCTCAAAGAAAAAGATTCGAAAATGAACTTAAAGAAAATGAACAATACTTGAAGGCAGTATTTAATGTTGTTGGGTCTGGTATTGTCATTGTTAATGCAAACGATAACAAAATATTGGATATAAACAAGGCAGCTATTGATATGATTGGTACTTCGCAAGAAGAAATTATTGGCAAAGAATGCAAGTTGTTCTTCGAAAATAAGGAAAAATTATATTGTCCTATTGATGGGAAAGCTGATATTACAGAATATTTTGAAGATAAATTGTTGTGTGCTAATGGTGAATTAAAAGATGTAATGAAGACTGGTTATCCTATCAAATACAGAAGTATTGATTGTTATCTCGAAAGCTTTATGGATATTTCACAATTGGTAGAAAAGGAAAAATCATTAAAAGAACTAAATGACAGCTTATACGAAAGTAAAAAATTGGTTGAAGAAAGTTTATTTGAAAAAAATGTATTGTTAGAAGACATAATTTCAACCAAGGAAAAACTTGAAGAAATTAATTCCGAAAAAGATAAATTCTTCTCAATTATAGCACACGACTTGAAATCTCCATTTAGTGGATTTCTTGGTCTAACAAAAATTTTAGTTGATGATTTTCAAGACTTATCAATTAATGATATAAAAGAATTATCTCAATCAATGCAAAATTCGGCAATGAATTTGTATAAACTTTTAGAAAATCTACTTGAATGGTCAAGAATGCAAAGAGGATTGATTAAGTTCCAACCTGATAGTTGCTTGTTAGATTTTTTGGTTAAACAGATAATTATTGTTCAAAATGATGTATTCAAAAAAAAGGATATTACAATTGTTAATAATATACCAAAAGATTTTGTCATAGTTGCCGACCAGTCAATGCTCAATTCAATTCTCAGAAATCTCATTTCAAATGCAATTAAATTTACTTATAGAGGTGGGAAAATAGAAATTGGCTCTTCGATAAATACTAACGACAACTCTGCCCTAATTTATGTAAAAGACAATGGCATTGGTATTAATCAAGATGATTTGTCAAAATTATTCAAAATTGATTCAAAAATATCTCGTCCCGGAACAGAAAATGAACCAAGTACGGGTTTGGGTTTGTTGCTTTGCTATGAATTTGTTGAAAAGCATAATGGTAAAATTTGGGCGGAAAGTGAAGTTGGTGTTGGGACCACAATGTTTATAAGATTACCTAAGTTGTAATTAAAATATATGTATGAGATATTGTATTTTTATCTCGTGGAGTTTATATTATAATCCTAAGTATGAGTTGAATTATTGTTGTACCATCGCCCAAAATTCGTATCCATCTATACACTCTCCACTTCGACACTTCGACACGCTCAGTGCAACGCAAGCTCAGTGCTACGCTTTGTCCCCTCTTTTTTGAGGGGAAATTTTGAGTTCTTTTTTCACATATTGCAAACATTTAAGATTGATAGGATTTTGAAGGATAATTGAACAAATTTCATTCACTCATTTAATTATAACTTGTATTAATAGTTAAATGATTTATAATATTTTATCTTCATCAAGTATCATATATACTTCATTATCTTTTTTTGCTATGCCTTTGATAAATTCCTTATTTGTAATAATTTTGGGATGTTCAATTTCTTCAAATTCAATCTGAGCAATGCTTATTACCTTGTCAGCAGAAAATGCGAATAGCTCATCATTTTTTTCGAAAATCACTCCAATTTCTCTATTTGATTCAGTCAATATTGAGCCAATGTTGTCAAATAAATCAATAATAGTTCTCAGTTCACTGTTTTTGGTATCATTAATTAACTTTTTTGCTAATTTAACATCATTTCTACTTATAAAATCTTTAACTTTATCTGCAATGCTATGAATTGTTCTATGTGGGTGGTCAAATTGAGCCAAATAGATTGCCATACTAATATTTTCAGCTTTGTAACTATGGTACCATTTACCAAAAGCACATTGAGTTGGGTCGTTTGTAAGGCGAAATGTTCTATCCTCGTCAACCGAAGCAACAAGTTCATTTACCCAATCAATATGGTCTTGCTTTCTTTGCTGAAGCATTTTCATAAATTCATTATTTTCTTCAATTATGGAAGGGTATTTAAGTTTTTTTCTTAAATCAATTACCTTTATGATATTTTTTCGTAATTTTATTATTCCCCTTTCATAAGGCAAACTTTCAGGCACGCTAACTACTTCAGGTAATAGAATGATTTCTTTAATATTTGAAATACTAAAGGCATATTTAGCTTTGAAAACTTCAACAATTAGATATTTGCTTATAGTTTCTAAAAAATCTTCAGCTAAAAACTCCTGATTTTCAAAATTATTATTTCCCATATTTTTTTATCTTAATTAATAAAAAAAACTAATATACTAAAAAAAAATTCTTTGCTATAATAAAATTTTATTTTAAATTATATTTTTTTGATAAATTTTAATTAATTTTTTGGGGTTTTAATGAAAGCTGTTATTATTAACGAACATGGTTCAAGCGATGTCTTGAAATATATTGAAAATTATGACGAACCGAAATATGATGAAAATTCTGTTCTAATTAACATAAAAAATACAAGTTTAAATAGAATTGATACTGTGATAAGGAAGGGTTATCCAATGCTTAAGTTGTCCTTTCCGCATATAATTGGTGGAGATATTGCAGGAATTGTAGCTGGTGTTGGCAGTAATGTCAAAGATATTTCAATTGGCGAGCGAGTTGTGGGTTACCCAATTTTATTACCGCCTTCCAGAGATGAAAAATTTGGCGATGATACTTTTTTAAATGATGGATGGCAGTTTTTTGGAATGATGCGAAATGGTTCTTACGCAGAATATATTTCTGTGCCAGCTGAAAATGTTGTTAAAATACCTGATTCGCTATCATTTGAAGATGCAGCTTCGTTGCCTATTGCTGGAATTACTGCTCATCACGCAGTTCATAAAGTCGGACAAATAAAATCAGGAGATACTTTTTTCTTATGGGGTGGTGCAAGTGGTCTGGGTACATTTGCTATACAACTTGCAAAAAAAGCTGGAGCAAAAGTAATTGCTACTGTCGGAAAAAACAATAAGAAAGATGCATTATTGGGATTGGGTGCAGATTATGTATTTAATCATTACGAAGATGATGTTGTGGCTGAAGTCAAAAAAATATATCCTAAAGGAATAGATTCTGTACTTGATTTTGTCGGTCCTGCTACATTTGACAAGAGTTTTGCAATGGTACGCAAAGCTGGGAAAATAATGTTCTGCGGTATGATGACCGGTATGGAAGTAAAATTAAACATTCAACAAACATATTTCAGACATTTGAGTTTGCTTGGGCTTTATCTTGGTTCAATAGCTGAATTTAAAGATTTGATTAAACTTGCTGCCGATGGAACAATCAAACCACATATTCACGAAACATTTGAATTAAAAGATGCTTCCAAAGCTCATAACTTGTTAGAAAGCGGAGATTGTACAGGAAAAATTGTTTTGAGTATATAAATAGCATATTGCAAAACTCTGTCACTCCGCACTTGATGAGGAATCTAATATATGCAGATGTCCTACACTTTGGAAGTGTAGGACATCTTGTTTTTAAAAATGACATATAGTGTATAGATTCTGAAAAAAGTTCAGAATGACAAGGAAAATAAAGGCAACAAAGGGCTAAAGAGGCTGTGTGAAAAGTCAAAATAGATAATTAATGATATTTTCTTGCTCAATGGAGTTTTTACAGATAGTAAATTATGAAACATCTTCGGCTTAATGGACAAAATTAATGCTGATATCGATGTAAATCAATAATTTTATTAGATTTGCAGTATTTGAAAATATATGAATAAAAATTGTGTTTTTAAAGTGGTTCAAAAATCACTAAAAAGAATGGATTTGTAGGCAAAAATCATCGTTATAAATGACATAAATGTGGCAAACAGTTTCTATCAATTATCAGAATTGATAAGAATATATGGAAGAGAAAATTTATAAATGAGTTTTTGAAGGCATGAGTTTGAAAAAAATATCAAAGGACCTTTGTTAAGAAGTTCCTTCGTTTTAGACATTTTTTGTCAAACGCTGATTATTCCTGGCAGGTTGCTCTCCAGCAGAGCCAGCTTCCGCTTCATCAGATTTTACAAAATTATTACTTATTTTTATATATGCAAAATTGCCTAAAAATTTATAGCATTAATTTTGTCCATTAGGAGAGATGATCCCTATAATAGCATTAATTTTGTCCATTACTCCGATAATTTCAATATTGATATATCAATAGACTGTTAAATTTTCACGTAGTGATTGAATTTTGGTAACAAGTGAATTGCTACTTGATTCTTTATAACGTAGTGATTAAATTATGGTCAAATTTTGTAATTTATTGAGTTACTATAATATATAATCACAATGTGATAAATAAAGTTTTGATTAATACGTGTTACCATAATGAAATCACTACATGATAATTTAGTAAGATGTAGGAATTGTTATCATTAAAGTACTATCAAAATAAACATACCAGTTACAATCAAATCAATAATTCTGACCTTCGGCTATTAATTTGCTTCTCTTTTTTTCTATTCTTGTTAATTTATCTTTTGTAGCTTTGCCGAGGTTTATGGATTTGCTGTTGCAATAATTCATTAATGCTATTAATACATCTGCCGCTTCATCCTCAAATCTTTCTTTTTCAATTTCTTTCCCTTTCCATGCTTTCTTTTCTAAATTAGCAAGCTCCCCTGCTTCTCCATTCAATTCTAAGCAAAAAAATTCAGGAGTGCGTTGGGTAAAGCACTCCTTTTGATAATCATCGAATTTTATTTGAACATTAGTAACAGAATTTTCAATTATTTCAATCAATTCTGTATATGTTGTTTCCATATTTTATAACTCGCCTGCTTCTCTCATTCTATAACCAACACCACGAATTGATTGAATCAACTGCATAGTTTCATCTTTGTCAATTTTTGAGCGTAATCTTTTTACATAAACATCAATAATATTAGATTCTGGGTCAAAATTGTGTTTCCAAACATGCTGTGTAATTGTACTTCTGCTTAAAATTCTGTTCTTATTTCTCATCAAGTACTCTAATAAAGCATATTCTTTGGTTGTAAGTTCGATTTCTTTGCCTTGTCTAAATGCAAGATGTGAAATAGTGTCCAATAATAAATCGCCACATTTCAATTTTGTAGATTTATCAGGGCTTGACCTTCTCAAAATAGAGCGTAATCTTGCTGCTAATTCCTCGAATGAAAAAGGTTTTGGCAAATAATCGTCAGCTCCCAAATCCAAACCTACCACTCTGTCGTCTGTTGTACTACGTGCTGTTAGCATTAATACTGGTATTGAAACACCAGCATCTCTCAGTTCTTTCAATATTGTAAAACCATCTTTACCCGGTAGCATTACATCAAGCAAAATGGCGTCAAAGTGATTGTTCATCGCCATCTCAAAACCGGTTTGACCATCATAAGCAGTTTCAACTATGTACCTTTCTTCTTCCAAACCGTGCTTAATAAAATTTGCCACTTTACGTTCATCTTCAATTACTAATATTCTCATTTATGTCTCCATATATATTATTAATTTATTTATTTTCTCACAAAAACAGGATAAATCTCTCTAATTCCATTCGATAATTCAAGTGATATATAATACATTCCATTTGCCACAAAAGAGCCATCTGGTCTCCTTCCATCCCATTCATCTCCATAAGCTATTCCAGGTAATCTTGATACATTAGTTACTGGTTGCGAAACAATTCTATCACCAGCATCAAAAATTTTGATTGTAACAGTTGTTTCTTCTGGTACAGAATAAACAATTGTAAGCATTTCACTTGATGGTCTGAATGGATTTGGCGATACAGTGCTAATATATTTTGGTTTAATATCATATAAAACAGTATCTGTTCTTACGCATGTATTTTCACAACAGAATCTAACTATAACTGTATCTCTAATATTCAACGGAGGTTCCCATCTAAAACTACCATCAGTAACAGGTACATTTCCTATTTCAAAAAATTCACTTCCACCATCAGTAGAAACAGCTATTGATAAATTAGTACAATTTAAATTATCTATATCTGAAGAATTCCAATAAAACTCACGCGTTGGATTTGCTGTAAATGTAGTATCAAAATTTACAGGAAATTTTTCGGGTATATAAATAACTCTGACATCTTTTAAAGTATCTGCAAATCTGTCTTTGAATGCAATTATATTAAAACTAATGTAATTCGATTTATCAGGTGGGTTGCAAGAAAAGTAATTATTTATACAAGGAATTGTTCCGGTCAAATTATATGTCAAATCATAATTTACAGTATCAATTGCAATTCTTTGATATGTAACTGAATCAATATATAATTCGAGAGCAACACTATCAGCACATGAAGTAATTCCAGAAATTTTTATTTCACTACCAGCACTAAATACTGAATTTGTAAATCCATCAAAAGAAACTAATGGTGGTCTAAACATCAAAACAGTTGTTGTATCGAATAATTTTGTTGATGTCTGGGCGCCCTCAATTACAAATTTTCCTGTTTTCCCAATCAAAAATTCATCAATAAGTATTGAATATGAAACTGTATCAAGATTATTTGGAATATTGGTATAAAGCAAAGTATCTTGTCCAATCAAAGGTATTCCATTTAAATATGGCTGAAATCTTATATTTACTTTATTGTTGCTATAAATAATATTCAACCATTTAATTGTCAAAGAATCTCCAGCACAATATTCTCTCATAAAATATTCTGAGCTTTTTGGAGAAATTACGGCAAGTGATTTTGAAATTATAGAGCCGATAATATATGTAGAGTCATAAGTCGTTACTACAATATCATTTTTCCCATCACCTTCCAAATCTGAAACTGAAATGTGTGATATGGTCTGTCCAAAGAAATTATGTGAAAATAAGGTATCAAATGGCTGACCTGAACGGAATTTCTCATTACTGTAATCTTTTAATCTTACAACCATGATTTTGCCACCATCTACTAAAACTATTTCATCTTTTTCATCACTTGCTCCATCAAGGTCATTTACTGCCGCTACCCAGCCATTAATTCTATGTGAGCAAATTGTATCTAATTGATACAAAAAATCACCTGCTGGTGTTGGCTTTATAACTTCAGGACCAGTATAATATCTCATTACATACAATCTGCTACCCGGATAAATAAAATCTCTGGAGGTTTGAGTTATAATTAATTCATTTCCTGTATTATTAGGATAGCTTTCGCCCCAAGAATTATCACTTATACCATCAACATTACCTATTGCAACAGACCAATAATGATTTGAATTGCCAATAAAAGGAGGATTATTGAATAAATTAATATCAGTCAATTGAGTGCCATCTGGAGAATACAAGTGTAATTTTGAGATACCATCAGAACCTTCAACACCGCTATATTCTTCAGCAACAAGAATAAATCCACGTTGTCCTGACCAACTATCAGTTATATCAACATAATATGGTCTAATCAAAGGTCTTGTTTCATTATTCTGTGGAATAAAGGGGATAGGCGAAAATAATGGTGCTATTGTAGATGAATTTGAACGTAAACCAACAAGATTTGCCCAATCCGCAAAGGTATCAAGGGGGTCTCCATTCAAATAAGATGTAATTGCAAGACTTTCGAAATTTGAATCAATATCTGCAGTTGTTGGAAAGTTGGGTAATAATATTGAACAATCACCCGCACCGGCATCAAAAACTGAAGGTTGCCCATTGTTTACTTCAGGACCAATGATTGCTCTATAATCTCTCATATCAGCAATATCAGGCAAAGGATATGATGAAGAATTTTTCTCATCATAAAATGATGCTAAGCCCCTGAAAAAAGGTGGGTCAATAGGGAATTTGTCCATAACTTTAGGTTGAGACATATTTACCGTAGCATAAACCATCAAATTTCCATTGACTAATTTACCATATATCGGCTTTACACTTGCAAATATATTAGGAGCAAAATCACTTAAATTTATTGCCAAACTTTTGACTGGAATGATTGAATCCGTCAAATTTTGATAACCAAAAACATAACTATATGCAAGACTGTCCTTATTGTTGGGATTTCTAACTTCAGCTGTTGAAAGCCCCATCACCATTGGCACTGTGGAATAATTTTTTACATCAAAAGTAGTAGTATCAATCAAACAAGAAATTCCATTTATCGAAGCAAAACCTTCAACAAACTCAATAGGAAATCTTGCTTTCTTGAGCAATGTTCCTGTACCGCCAATTATGACTAAATCTTCACCCATTACAGCCGCAATTTCATTTGGAGCATAAGGAAAATTAAACAAATTTGGATTGGAAACAATATTACCAATCAATGGTCTAACATCACCCGAAATAAATGGCGTAGACCATTTTATAATCATTGAATCAATTATCTGTGGTTCAGAAGCTTTTTGAATATATCGCGTAGCTTCCATATTTCCATCAGGATAGAGCCAGTTAGCAGGACTCGAATTTTGTGAAAATAATGAATAATTGCAAGCTATTGCAATAAATGCAAAAGCTATTATATTTAGTTTCATATTGCCTTTTTTCACTACTTTCATAATTTCAAAAAGTTTCTTTAAGCTTTTCATTTTTTAACTTTTAAAAGTAACTAATTTAATTCAAATTTCATAATTATTTCATAAAAATAAGAAAAAAAATTCATTTTTCTATTATATGAAAATATATTAATTCATAAATTGCACCAAAATTATTAATTTAGGTACAATTCAATTATACATAGCATAAATTGTACCAAATTTAATAATGGCAATTAGTAATTATTTCGTTGCTATTCAGCCAGTATAAATATATTTGATTTCCATATTTAATGAAAGGTAACCAATCAGCCACTTATAGAATATTTAGAATTTTTGTTCATTTTTTAAAAATTCCTTGAAATTCCCATAGGGAATTAATGTTTGTAAGAAGAAACCCCACCTAACCTCCCCAAAGGGAGGAATAATATGTAAAGTCCTCTACTTGGGGAGGATTTAGGTGGGGTTTACAATTATTCAATCCCTATGGGATTGTTGGACTTACGCCAGTTCCTTCCCCTTGGGGAAGGTTAGGTTGGGGTTTACAAACAATTAATCCCTAACGGGATTTTCAAAGAATTTCATGTTTTGATTATTTTTATATTGTGCGAAATATAAATTTTTTCATTCAAATAACAAAGCAATTTAAAAAATATCAATTCGGCTCTTATCTAACTTGTGAATTAACCTTCCGAAGGTTCAAAACCTTCCGAAGGTTCAAAACCTTCGGAAGGTTTTTACCAAAGTTAGCTGTAATTTGCTCGTGAATTTTTTCATTTGGCGACTGAATAGTCACTTTTTTTGAAATTTCCAAAAAAAAGTTTTCAACATAGATAGTTTGTTAATAAAAAATTGTAAAAAAATTGGTAAAATTTATAGATGTTGTCTAATAATAACACATATTTTTCAAGTATTTGAAAAAATTATCAAAAAAATTGAAAAAAAATGCAAAATATTTTGAAAAATTAAAAATATTCTTTGAAAGTTCTAAATAAATTGCGTAGTTTTGTATTCTTTTTCAATTGGAAAAAATAAAAATTGAAATAAGAAAAAAATATTTTGGTAGAAAAAAAAATATTTCGTAATTTTGAAAACTCTGTCGCCATATAAATTGGTTGAGTTAAAATAATGGAGAATGGTTAAGTGCCAACGATTAGTCAGTTAGTAAGAAAAGGTAGAAAAAGAGTAACATACAAAAGCAAATCTGCTGCATTAAAGTCATGTCCACAAAGACGTGGGGTTTGCACGAGAGTATATACTACAACACCTAAGAAGCCAAATTCGGCATTGAGAAAAGTTGCTCGTGTTCGTTTAACAAGTCTGCACGAAGTAACTGCTTATATACCAGGTGAAGGACATAATCTTCAGGAACACTCAATTGTTTATGTTCGTGGTGGTAGAGTAAAAGACTTGCCGGGTGTTCGTTATCACATCGTGAGAGGAACTGCGGACTCGCAGGGAGTTGACGGAAGAAAACAAGGTCGTTCAAAATATGGAACAAAACGTCCTAAACCAGGACAACCTGTAGCTGTAAAAGGCAAAGGCAAGAAATAAGAAAATTTGATAAAATTAAATAAATAAGAAGCGATGAGAAAAAGAAGAGCAGAGAAAAGACCATTAGTTCCAGATCCAAAATTTGGAGACTTGATAGTTTCGAGATTTGTAAACAATATAATGTTGCAGGGAAAGAAAAATACTGCCAGAAAAGTAGTTTACGATGCGATGGCGATTATTGAAGAAAAAACAAAGCAAGATCCTTTGGAAACTTTTAAGAAAGCCGTTTCGAATGTAGCACCTATGGTGGAAGTTCGTTCTCGTCGTGTTGGTGGTGCTACTTATCAGGTACCTGTAGATGTACGTGAAGAAAGAAGAATTGCATTGGCAATCCGCTGGTTGAAGAACTATTCTAAAAGCAGACGTGATAAATCAATGGCAATGAAATTAGCATCAGAATTGATGGCTGCAGCGAAAGGCGAAGGTTCATCAGTTAAAAAGCGTGAAGATACTCATAGAATGGCTGAAGCCAATAAAGCTTTTGCTCATTTTAAATGGTAATGATTATTTATGTTGTTCTTTGTAAATTTATGATAACCTTGCAGATTAAGCAATGCCACGCTTAACAGACATATCGAGGCTCAGAAACATTGGTATAATGGCGCATATTGATGCGGGCAAAACTACCACTACTGAGCGTATCCTGTATTACTCCGGATATCTGCATAAACTTGGTGCCGTTGATGACGGAACAGCGTTTATGGATTTTATGGAGCAAGAGAAAGAACGGGGTATTACGATTATGTCTGCGGCAACAACCTGTTTCTGGAAAGAGCATCAAATTAATATAATTGATACTCCCGGACACGTTGATTTTACTGCGGAAGTACAAAGGTCTTTAAGAGTGTTAGATGGCGCCATAGCAGTTTTCTGCGGAGTGGGTGGCGTTGAACCACAAAGCGAACGAGTTTGGCATCAAGCCGATGAGTTTGCTGTTCCGAGAATAGCTTTTGTGAACAAGATGGATAGAATTGGTGCAAATTTTGAAAGAGTTCTTTCGATGATGAAAGATAAACTCGCTGCAAAACCAGTAGCAATACAAATCCCAATCGGTTCCGAATCCGAATTCAAAGGAGTTATTGACCTTATAAAGATGAAAGCGTTATACTTTGATGCTGAAAGCTATGGTTGGGAAATAAATGAGGGAGAAATTCCTGATGATATGATTGATATCGCAAATGATTACAGAAATACACTTTTGGAATCAGTTGCTGACCTTGATGATAGCATTTTGGAAAAATTCTTTTCTGGTGAACATATTTCAGTTGATGAAATAAAGAAAGCACTAAGGAAAGGTACAACTTCTCTTCGTTTAAATCCTGTATTTTGTGGTTCGTCATTGAGAAATATGGGCGTTCAACCGTTGATGGATTCAATCATTGATTATCTACCATCACCTCTTGAAGTAACATATTTTGATGGATATGACATAAATGACCACGAAAAAAGAATTAAAAGACTACCAAAAGACGATGAACCTTTCTCGGCTTTGGCTTTTAAAATTCTGACCGACCCTTTCATTGGAAGATTAACCTTCATCAGAATATACTCTGGTTCTGTTAAAGCAGGACAAGCAGTTCAAAATTCTTCATCAGACAAAAAGGAAAAACTTTTAAAACTGATGAAAATCTATGCAAATCGTAGAGAAGAAATTCAAGAAGCTTACGCAGGTGATATTGTGGCTATTCCAAGTCTCAAATTTACCCGTACTGGCGATACTTTATGCGATTTAACTAATCAACTTGTTTATGAGAAAATCACTTTTACCGAACCTGTAATTAATCAGGCAATTGAAGCCAGAACACTTGCAGACCAAGAAAAATTGATTGATGCCTTGACAAAATTAACTGAAGAAGATCCGACTTTTAAGATTAAATCAGATGATGAATCAGGACAGTTAATAATAAGCGGCGTTGGTGAACTTCATCTTGAAATTATGGTTGATAGACTTTTAAGGGAATTTAACTTACCTGCTAAAGTTGGAAAGCCACAAGTTTCTTATAGAGAAACGATAGCAGAATTCGTAGTTGAGGAAAGTACATTTGATAGGCAAATTGCCGGTAAACAACAGTATGGACATGTGAAGATTGAAATTGAACCGGCACAAAGAGGCGAAGGAATAATTGTTGAAAACAAAGTTCCTAAGAGCAAAATGCCTGAGCTATTAGTTAAAGCATTGGAAATGGGAGTTAAAGAGGCACTTAATACTGGTACTCAAGGTTACCCGATGATTGATATTAAAGTAAAGATTATTGAATCTTTCTATTCAGTCGATTCATCTACCGAATTAGGCAATAAAATTGCCGCTGCAACAGCTGTTAAAGATGCTTGTAGAAAGATTGGTACGATACTTCTTGAACCAGTATTTGGAGTAGAAGTAATTTCACCTGAAGATTATGTTGGTGATATAATTTCTGACATCAATTCAAGGAAAGGTAGAATTGAAGGAATAGAACAAAGAGGAATATTGCAAGTGGTGAAAGCTGTTGTACCTCTTTCAGAAATGTTTGGTTATGTTACTAAATTAAGGTCTCTTAGTCAGGGCAGAGCAGTTTATACAATGACATTTTCTCATTATGAACCTGCACAGATTAAGAATTATTATTGAAAAAATTGAATTACTATATTTTATTAAAAACTATTTGTTTTTAGGAGCAAATTAAAATGGCAAAAGAAAAATTTGACCGTTCCAAACCACACGTGAACGTGGGTACTATTGGTCACGTTGACCACGGCAAAACAACTTTGACTGCCGCCATCACTATGGCTTTAGCTTTAAAAGGTGGCGGTGTTAAAAGATCATTCGACTCAATTGATAACGCACCTGAAGAGAAAGCACGCGGGATCACAATTGCAACTGCTCACGTAGAGTATGAAACTGCAAATCGTCATTACGCTCACGTAGATTGTCCTGGTCACGCCGATTATATCAAAAATATGATTACTGGTGCGGCTCAGATGGATGGTGCTATTTTAGTTTGTGCTGCAACAGATGGACCTATGCCTCAAACTCGTGAACACATTCTTTTAGCATATCAGGTTGGTGTGCCTCGTATCGTAGTATTTATGAATAAAGTAGATGCTGCCGATCCAGAATTGTTAGAATTGGTGGAAATGGAATTAAGAGAATTATTGTCTATGTACAAATTCCCTGGTGATGAAGTACCTATAATACCTGGTTCAGCATTACATGCTCTTGAAGCTGGTTCAACTGAAGGTGTAGCTATTGATGACCCACGTTTTGATTGTATTTGGGCTTTAATGGATGCAGTTGACAATTACATTCCAACTCCAATGCGTGAAGTTGATAAACCATTCCTTATGCCAGTTGAAGACGTGTTCTCAATTACAGGTCGTGGTACAGTAGGAACTGGTAGAATTGAACGCGGTATTGTTAAAGTAAACGAAGAAGTTGAAATCGTTGGTTTCGGTTTGAAAAAGAAAACAACTTGTACTGGCGTTGAAATGTTCCGTAAATTATTAGATGAAGGTCGTGCTGGTGATAACGTTGGTTTATTATTACGTGGCGTTGATAAAAATGAATTGGAACGCGGTATGGTTATTGCAAAACCAAATTCAATCACACCTCACCATAAATTCTCAGCTCAGGTTTACGTTTTAAAGAAAGAAGAAGGTGGAAGACATACTCCATTTTTGAATGGTTACCGTCCACAGTTCTATTTTAGAACAACAGACGTAACTGGTGCATTAACTTTACCTGCTGGCGTTGAAATGGTTATGCCTGGTGATAACCTTGATGCGATTGAAATTGAATTGATTACTCCGGTAGCGATGGAAGAAGGTTTGAGATTTGCGATTCGTGAAGGCGGCCGTACAGTAGGTGCTGGCGTTGTATCAAAAATCATTGAATAATTCTTGAATTTGATAAGTAAGTTAATGACAGAACGCTTATATTAAGTAAGGAATTTAAAGTGGCAACACAAAGAATTAGAATAAAATTAAAATCATACGATCATAAACTGATTGATAAATCATCAGAAAGAATAGTTCGTACGGTTAAGCAAACGGGTGCGGTAGTTTCAGGTCCAATCCCATTGCCAACAAGAAGGTCGGTCTATACTGTTAATCGTTCGCCACACGTAGATAAAAAATCACGTGAACAGTTTGAAACAAGAGTTCATAAGCGTTTGATAGATATATTTAGCTCGACACAGAAGACAGTAGATGCATTGATGCGATTGGAGCTACCTGCAGGCGTAGATGTGGAAGTAAAGGTCTAATAAGGAGTTAATGGAAATGAAACAAGCTATTTTAGGAAAAAAAATCGGAATGACAAGCATATTCAACGAAAAAGGACAAATGGTTCCTTGCACAGTTGTTGAAGCTGGTCCATGTCCGGTAGTTTTGATTAGAACTCCTGATAAAGATGGCTATAAAGCTATTCAGGTCGGGTTTGAAAAAACCAGACCGGATAAAGTGAATAAACCTTTAAAAGGTCATTTTGATAAAGCAGGCGTAGATTATACAAGGTACCTTAAAGAATTCCGTGATATGGAAAGTGAATATAAAATTGGTGAGAATATTACTGTTGAAGTATTCAATGTAGGCGATAAGGTTAAAGTTGTTGGCACAAGCAAAGGACGTGGTTTTCAAGGTGTAATTAAAAGACACCACTTTGGTGGAGTAGGTATGACTACTCACGGTCAAAGTGACCGCCAAAGACACCCTGGTTCTATCGGTTCTTCATCTTACCCTTCAAGAGTATTGAAAGGTTTGAGAATGGCTGGAAGAATGGGCGGAGACAGACGTAGCATAAGAAATATCGAAATTGTAGGCATAATGCCGGATAAAAATTTGATGCTTTTAAAGGGTAGTGTACCGGAGCTCCAAATACATTGTTAGAAATTGTAAAGTTATAGGCTAAAAATGCTTGTAGATGTTTATACAAAAGACGGACAGCAATCAGGGCAAGTAGAATTGCGTGATGATATCTTCGGGATTGAACCCAGAGATAATGCTATGCATCAAGCTGTAGTAGCTTATTTGGCTCATCAGCGTCAAGGAAATGCAAAAACTAAAATCAGAAGTGAAGTTTCCGGTGGTGGTAAAAAACCTTGGAAGCAAAAAGGTAGAGGTACTGCTCGTTCAGGTTCATCACGTTCACCTGTATGGGTTGGCGGTGGAACTGTTCACGGTCCAAAACCACATGATTATGTTTATATATTACCTAAGAAATTAGGTAGATTAGCTCGTAAGTCTGCTTTCTCATTGAGATTGAAAGAAAATAATTTGGTTATTGTTGAAGATTTTTCTTTTGACAAAATAAAGACCAATCAAATGGCAGAAGTTCTGAAAAAGTTGAAATTAGATGATAAAAAGACTTTGTTTTTACTTGCAGGTACAGATAATAATGTATATATGTCAAGTAGAAATATTTCAAAACTTACTGTTCAGCCAGCTGATAAGATTACGACTTATGATATCTTATCACATAAGAAGATTGTACTGTTAAAAAGTGCAGTTAATGTAGTAGAAAAAACATTTGGCAATTAATATCCGGAAAGAAAGAAAATGATACATCTGATAAAAAGACCGTTAATTACTGAAAAAGCTATGAAATTGGCTGCGATTGGTCAGTATGTTTTTGAAGTACATCCGGATGCAAACAAGCTTGAAATTAAAAAAGCGATTGAGCAGTTGTTTGAAGTAAATGTTGTAAGTGTTCGTACTCTTAGAATTAAGGGTAAGAATAAAACACGTATGACAAGACGTGGATTGATGAAAGGTAGAACAAAACTTATCAAAAAAGCGTATGTTACTTTGCAGTCCGGTCAGTCAATTGAATTGGTATCCGGTGTCGGTGGCACTGAAGAATAATTTTTGAAATTAAAGACAAAATAGAAAAATGGGAATTAGAGCTTTAAAACCGATTACTCCGGGAACAAGGTTTTATACAGTGAGTACTTTTGATGAAATTACAACTGATAAACCTTACAAAAAATTAACTTCACCGTTGAAAAAATCGGGAGGTAGAAATAACACCGGACGTATAACTTCCCGCCATAGAGGCGGTGGTCATAAACGCAGATACAGAATTATTGATTTCAAGCGTAACAAGATTGGTATTCCGGCTGTAGTTAAAACAATTGAGTATGACCCAAACAGAAATGCTCGTATTGCTTTAGTAGAATATCAGGATAATGAAATAAGATATATTCTCGCTCCTGATAAACTAAGAGTTGGCGATACAATTATTGCAGGTCCAACTGCTGAATATAAAGATGGAAATGCTCTACCTTTGAAGAATATACCGGTTGGTTTGTTTGTTCATAATGTAGAAATGAAACCTGGAAAAGGTGGACAACTTGCAAGAAGTGCAGGAACATCATGCCAATTAGTAGCAAATGATGCAAAATTTGCAACACTAAAGATGCCATCAGGTGAAATCAGATTGATTCACAATGTATGTTATGCAACCTTAGGTACAGTAAGTAATGCTGAATATGAAAATATCCTTTGGGGTAAAGCTGGAAGATTTAGATGGCTTGGAGTACGTCCACAAACACGTGGTATGGCGATGAATCCTGTAGATCACCCGATGGGCGGTGGTGAAGGTACATCAAAATCAGGTGGTGGTCGTCAGCATCCAGAATCACCTTGGGGTAAATATGCAAAAGGATTGAAGACTCGTAAGAAACGTAAATTGTCTTCGAAATATATTGTTCGTTCAAGAAATAAATAGACAGGAATAAATAGATGTCACGTTCATTAAAGAAAGGTATATTTATTCATCATAAGCTTCTAAAGAAAATTGAAGCTTTGAATGAATCGAAGAAAAAGCAAGTAATCAAAACTTGGTCACGTGCTTCAACTATCACACCGGATTTTGTGGGGCATACGGTAGCTGTTCATAATGGCAAAAATTTTATACCTGTATATGTATCAGAAAATATGGTTGGACACAAGTTTGGTGAATTTGCACCAACACGTACTTACAGAGGTCATGCTGGTCATAGAAAAGATCAAAAGGGTAAGAAATAATAATGGGAACAGCAATGGAAGCAAGAGCATTAAAAAGATATATTCGCTCATCTCCGCGTAAAATGAGATTGGTGATAGATATGATTAGAGGTCAGAAGGTTTCTGATGCTTTATCAATTCTCAGATTTTCACCCAAGCATGCTTCAAGAGATGCTGAAATGGTATTACGTTCAGCAATTTCTAATCTTGAAAATAAAGCAAAGGATGCTGACTTAAGAATTGATGATAAAGAAATTTTTGTAAAAGAGGTTTTTGTAAATCAAGGACCAGCAATGAAAAGAATTTTACCCGCTCCAATGGGTAGAGCTTTCAGAATCAAAAAACGTTCTAATCATTTAACAATTATTGTTGCTACTCCGAGCAACGAAATATTAACAACTGATAATACTATTAAGGAGTAAATAAATTGGGACAAAAGACTAATCCGATAGGGCTGAGACTTGGTATCAATAGAACTTGGGATGCCAATTGGTTTGACGAAAGAAATGTAGCCGAAAAGATATCGGAAGATGTAAAGGTTCGAAGTTACATCCGCAATCGAAAGAAAAAAGCCGGTATTGCAAGAATTCTGGTTGAAAGGACTACAAAACAACTAAGGATAACTATAAATACTTCTCGTCCGGGTGTGATAATCGGCCGTTCTGGTAAAGATATTACACAATTGGAAGAAGAATTGAAAAAAGTAACCGGTAAAGATGTTAAAATTTTGATTAGTGAGATTAAACGTCCCGAATTAGATGCTTTACTGGTAGCTGAAAACGTAGCTCAACAACTTGAAGGTAGAATTTCTTTTAGAAGAGCTATGAAACAAGCTGTTTCTTCAACAATGAGAATGGGTTCACAAGGTATTCGTATCATGTGTTCAGGCAGACTTGGTGGAGCAGAAATGGCACGTACAGAACAATACAAAGAAGGAAGAATTCCTTTGCATACTTTGAGAGCCGAAATAGATTATGGTACAGCACAAGCTTCTACTATATATGGTCTTATCGGAGTAAAAGTATGGATTTGTAAAGGTGAAGTTATCGGCAGGCAACAATAATTCAGAAAGATTAAATTAATTGGGATAATATAAAATGCTTTCACCAAAAAGAGTAAAATATCGTAAAACGCAACGTGGCAGAATGACTGGAAAAGCTCATCGTGGCTCACTTGTAGCATTCGGTTCTTATGGCTTAAAAGCTATGGAGCCAAAATGGATTACAAATAGACAGATAGAAGCGGCACGTATTGCTATCAATCGTTATCTCAAACGTGATGGTAAAGTGTGGATAAGAATATTTCCAGACAAACCATTTACCAAAAAACCTCTTGAAGTTCGTATGGGTTCAGGTAAAGGTTCTCCTGAAGGTTGGGTAGCTGTTGTTAGACCGGGAAGAATTATGTTTGAAGTTGACGGTGTTAGCCGCGAGGCAGCACAAGAAGCTATGAGACTTGCTTCCCAGAAATTACCAATAAAGACAAAGTTTGTAACACGTATAGATTTAGCTTATAATGAAACCACGTAAAGCAAATGATTTAAGAGATTTGACAGACGAAGAATTGCTCGTTCTGCTTCACGAATCTCAGGAAACTTTAGCAAAGCAGAATTTTGAACACGCTTTGAAGCAATTGCAGGATACCTCATATTTGAAGATATTAGGTAAGGATGTTGCAAGAATTAAAACTATTTTAAACGAACGTCAAAGAGCAAAGTAAAATGAGCGAAAATAATGAAATAATGGCAACTGTTGCCGCTCAGGATGCAAAACCTGCTTCTGTGAAGTCCGAAGCTAAATCTGGTTTAAATTTAGAAAAAGTACCACACAAGAGATTTCTTGTAGGTAAAGTAAAATCCAATAAATCGGATAAAACAATTGTTGTTTCTATTGAAACACAGGTTCGTCATCCATTATACAAAAAGTACTATAAAAAAACTCGTAGTTTTATGGCACATGACGAAAGTAATGATTGCAAAATGGGCGACATTGTTAAAATAAAAGAATCCAGACCATTAAGCGCAAGAAAAAGATGGATTTTGGTAGAAATTTTAGAACGAGCTAAGTAATTATAGAGGATTGTAATGGTACAGCAAGAGACAAATTTAACGGTTGCGGATAATTCCGGCGCCAAAAAAGTTAGAGTAATCCGCGTTCTCGGCGGGCACGGTAGGCAATATGCATCTATTGGTGATGTTGTTGTTGTTACTGTTAAAGCAGCTATTCCAAATGCCGCTGTAAAGAAAGGTCAAGTTGTTAAAGCGGTTATCGTTAGGACAGCAAAAGAAGTTGGAAGAAAAGATGGTTCATTTATCAGATTTGATGATAATGCCGCTGTTATTCTAAACGACAAAGGCGAACCAAGAGGTACTCGTATATTTGGACCTGTAGCTCGTGAATTGCGTGAAAAGAATTATATGAAAATTGTTTCTTTAGCTCCTGAAGTTATTTAAGGGTGAAAATATGAAATTAAGAATTAAAAAAAATGATAATGTGAAGGTTTTAACCGGCGATGACAAAGGCAAAACCGGCAGAGTACTTCTTGTTGATCCCGTTAAATTGACTGTTCTTGTAGAGGGAGTTAATATTCATACAAAACATGAACGTCCAAGCAACAGAAATCAAAAGGGCGGTCGTGTAGCAAGAGAGTTTCCAATCCATTATTCAAATGTGTTGTTGGTTGACTCTGATAAAAATCCTACCAGAATAGGTATCAAACGTGAAGTTAAAGGCAATAGAGCTGTTATTACACGCATTGCCCGTTCAAATGGAAAGGAAATTTAATAATTTAATGAGTATAGATAGAAATGGCTAAAGCAAAACCACAACAACCGGCAGGAAAAGCACCGAGTAAAAAAGCGGATTTTTCTCCTGAAGGTAAAAGATTAGAAGAAGTAAAAGGGAAACCACCCGTACCAAGATTGGCTGTTTTTTATAAAGAACAGGTTGTTCCTGCTTTGATGAAAAAGTTTAACTTTAAATCAATTATGCAGGTGCCCAGATTAGAGAAGATTTGTTTGAATATGGGCGTTGGTGATGCGGCACAGGATATGAAATTATTGCAAAGTGCAGTTAATGAACTCGAACTTATAGCCGGTCAGCGTCCTGTGGTCACTAAAGCTAAAAAGGCGATTTCAAATTTCAAACTTCGTCAAGGTATGCCCATTGGTACAATGGTAACTCTTCGTGGTCCGAGAATGTATGAGTTTCTTGATAGATTAATTAATATTGCTTCACCACGTATCAGAGACTTTCAGGGATTTCCTGACAAGAGCTTTGACGGAAGAGGTAATTATTCATTAGGTATAAAAGAACAGATTATATTTCCGGAAATAGATTTAGATAAAGTTGGCCGTATCACAGGTTTCGATATAACGTTTGTTATGCGTTCTGCCAGTGATGAAGAGTCATATGCATTATTGCAGGAATTCGGTTTTCCTTTCCGTAAACGTGTATAATTGAGGTAGTATAGAATATGGCAACTAAAGCTGTTGTAGCACGCAACGAAAAAAGAATGAGATTAGCAGAAAAATATGCTGCTAAAAGAGAAGAATTGAAAGCAAAAGGTGATAATCTTGGATTACAAAAATTACCAAGAAATTCATCGCCGACCAGATTACGTAAACGTTGCAGTGTAACAGGCCGCGGACGCGGTAATTTAAGTAAATTTGGGTTGTGCAGAAATATGTTCCGGCAGATGGCTCTTGAAGGCAAGATTCCCGGTGTTAGAAAAGCAAGTTGGTAATTAATTATTCGGTAAATGGATTATGCCAGTAACAGATCAGATATCAGATTTCTTAACCCGCATTCGTAATGCAGGCAAAGCAGGTCATAAGACAGTAGATATTCCTTTCTCAAGAATGAAAGTAGGTATTGCTGACATCTTAAAAGAACAGGGCTTTGTAACTGATTTCGAAAAAGTGGAAGATGGAGTTCAAGGCAGTATAAGAGTTGTTCTCCGCTATTACAAAAAACAACCGGCGTTTAGAAAAATTGAACGTATTAGCAAGCCGGGCAGACGAGTATATGCCTCTGCGGATAATTTGCCACGCGTTCATAATGGTTTGGGAATAGCAATAATATCTACATCAAAAGGTATTATGACTGATAAACAAGCCAGAAAATTCAATGTTGGCGGTGAAGTGCTTTGCACAGTTTGGTAAAATTAAGAAAAGTTTTTTTTAAGGAGCACAGCGGTGTCAAGAATAGGAAAAAAACCTATAGTTATTCCTGAAAAAGTTCAGGTTACTATTCAGGACAATTTAATCAAGGCAAAGGGACCTTTGGGTGAATTGTCTTATAAATTGCCTGAACAAATTAAATATAATTTGGAAAATAATATACTTACGTTTAGCCGCGAAAGTGATGTGAAGCATGTTCGTGCATTGCATGGACTTTGTAGAGCTTTAACTTCTAATATAATTGAAGGTGTTTCCAAAGGGTTCGAAAAAGGATTGCAAATAGAGGGTGTTGGTTTTAAAGCAGAATTAAAAGGCGATAGAGTACTTTTAGCATTAGGATTCTCTCATCCAATTTTGATAATTCCTCCAGCAGGTATTAGCTTTGAAGTACCTACAGCCAATAGTTTGAAAGTGAAAGGGATAGATAAACAACTTGTTGGATTAGTTGCGGCAAAAATCCGCGACCTAAGAAAACCGGAACCTTACAAAGGCAAGGGTATTCGTTATGTTGGTGAATTTATTCGTAGAAAAGCTGGTAAGACTTCGGCTAAGTAATTGTAAAGAATTTGTAATGTTGATAGTCAATATCAATTATTGAAAAATAGAGTGTAATATGAAAATACAAATGTTAAAACAAAAGCGCAGAATAAGAAGAAAACTTCATATTCGCAAGAATATTTTCGGATCAAATGAAAGACCTCGACTTACAATATTCAGAAGTTCGAGCCACATTTATGCGCAAATTGTAAATGATATTGACCAAAAAACTGTCGTTGCGGCATCAACTATTGATAAAGAAGTACGTCTTCTTATCAAGCCAGAAATGACAAAAGTTCAGGAAAGTGAACTTGTTGGTTCAATAATAGCTAAACGTGCTATTGAAGCAAATATTAAAGTAGTTGCTTTCGACAGAAATGGCTTTATTTATCATGGCAGAGTAAAAGCTCTTGCCGATTCCGCAAGAAAAGGCGGTTTAGAGTTTTAATAAGTTTTTTTGGTTCAAGGAGAAATTGTGGCAACATTTAAAGCGTCAGAGTTAGAATTAAAAGATAAACTCGTATATGTTGGTAGAACCGCAAAAGTAGTAAAAGGTGGTCGCCGATTTAGTTTTTCTGCTATGGTCGTAGTTGGAGATGGCAATGGTCATGTTGGTTATGGTCTTGGAAAAGCAGGCGAAGTTGTTGATGCTGTTACCAAAGCAACTGATGCAGCGAAAAAGAATATTCAAAAAGTTACTATTTCCGGCAATACTTTACCGCACACTGTTGTAGGTAAATTTGGTGCTGCGAAAGTACTTTTACGTCCGGCTACAGCTGGTACAGGTGTAATTGCCGCAGGTGGAGTACGTGCTATTCTTGAACTCGCCGGCGTGCAAGATGTACTTACAAAAAGTATGGGGTCATCAAATCCTCATAATACTGTAAAGGCAACACTTGCTGGTCTTGTTGCATTGGAAGATGCGGTTTCGGTAGCCGCAAGACGTGGTGTTTCAACAGAAAAAGTTATAACCGGCTAATTTTATTGGTCTGTTTTGATAAGCTTATTTAGAGGTGGAAAGATGGGTAAGTTAAGAATTACTCAAATTAGAAGTATTATAAAGTGTTTGCCTAAACAAAAAAAGACAATAGCTGCATTAGGGCTTGGCAGACCAAGTTATTCGAACGTCTTACCTGACAATGCCCAAATTAGGGGTATGGTTGACGTTGTTAAGCATTTAGTAAAAGTAGAAGAAGTTTCAGAATAATTGATAGAATTAATATGAAGCATATAGGAAATATATCATACGCAGACGGCGCTAAACATAAAGTTAAGCGAATTGGTCGTGGTACCGGTTCAGGACACGGCGGCACGTCTACGCGTGGCCACAAAGGTCAAAAATCACGTTCAGGTGCTAAAATACATAGGTATTTTGAGGGTGGACAAATGCCACTTAATCGCCGACTTCCTAAATTTGGTTTCTTTAATAGATTCCGAATTGAATTTCAGGAAGTTAACGTTAGCACTTTGCAATCCTTGATTGATACGAATAAATTAGATGGAAATACTATCAATTTTGATGTTCTTTTAAGTCTCGGCGTCATTAATAATAAAAGACTCCCACTCAAAATTTTGGGCAATGGCGATTTGAATTCCGCTTTGAATGTTGAAGCAGATTGCTTTACTGAATCTGCTAAAGAAAAAATTGAGTCAGTCGGAGGCACAGTTAAGGTCAATGAATAAGTTTTTTCAAACAATACAGAATATCTTCAAAATTGAAGAACTAAGAGACCGAATTTTATTTACTCTCGGTATCTTGTTGGTAGTGAGAATTGGCGCTCATATCACTTTGCCGGGCGTAAATGTTGAAGTTTTACAAGCGGCTATGAAATCTGATGCAAACAACCTATTTGGGTTGTTTGATCTGTTTGTAGGTGGTGCATTTTCTAATGCTGCCATATTTGCTTTGGGTATTATGCCATACATTACATCTTCTATTATTTTCCAGCTCGCTGGAGTTGTAATTCCTGAAATTCAGAAAATTCAAAAGGAAGGAGAAGAAGGTAGAAGAAAGATTAATCAATGGACAAGAATGTTGACTGTTGTTATTGCAGTATTACAAGGTTGGGGTGTTTCTATTAAGTTAGCTTCACAACAAGGTGCTATGGGTATGCCCGTGGTTAGTGACCCTGGATTTTTATTTGCAATTTCAACTATGGTACTTCTTGCAGCTGGTACTGTTTTAATGATGTGGTTAGGTGAGCAAATTACTGAACGCGGCATTGGTAATGGTATTTCATTGATAATTATGATTGGTATTGTTGCAAGATTACCTCAAGCATTGATTAATGAATGGAATGTTGTAATGGCTGGAACTCGTGTTTGGCCAATCGAATTAGTAATATTTGTATTGTTAGTATTTATTATTGCATCTATTGTACTCGTTACTCAAGGGGCAAGAAGAATACCTGTTCAATATGCAAAACGTCAAGTTGGCAAAAAAGTATTTGGTGGAACTACTCAATATATACCTTTAAGAGTAAATACTGCAGGGGTTATGCCTATCATTTTTGCTCAATCTTTAATGTTTATTCCAAGTACATTTGCAAGTTTCTTTCCTGAAAGCGAATTCTTTAATGGTATAGCAAGAATGTTTTCTCATGATTCATATTTCTATGCATTAGTGTATGGTATGATGATTATATTCTTTACGTATTTTTATACTGCTATTGTATTCAATCCTAAAGAAATTGCTGATAATATGAAAAAACAAGGTGGGTTTATACCAGGTATTCGACCTGGAACACCAACATCTGAATATATTGATGCTGTTTTAACAAGAATTACTTTGCCTGGCTCTGTATTTCTTGCTATAATTGCGGTATTGCCAACATTTGTAACAAATATTTTTGGTATTGACTATAGTTTTGCACAGTTCTTTGGTGGAACAAGCATTCTAATTATGGTCGGTGTTGCACTTGATACATTACAACAAGTAGAATCTCATTTATTAATGAGACACTATGATGGATTTATGAAAAGCGGTAAAATTCGCGGTAGGGCTGGCGTAGGCGGTTTCTAATTTATGAAATTTGACCCAGTTGCCAGAAGTATGAGATTGGTTAAATCTGCTTCTGAAATTAAATTAATGGAAGAAGCAGGTAGAATTGTAGCTGATACTTTGAGTTATTTGAAATTATATGTTAAGCCGAGTGTAAAAACTCTTGAGCTTGACAAAATTGCGGAAGACTTTATTTTGACAAGAAATGGAATACCTGCGTTTAAAGGTTACCAAGTTAAAGATAAAATATTCCCAGGTTCTTTGTGTATATCTGTAAATGAAGAAGTTGTTCACGGGATTCCATCTGAGAGAATACTAATTGAAGGTGATATAGTATCATTGGATTGTGGTGTTGAATTGAATGGATATTTTGGTGATAGTGCAGTTACATACCCGGTTGGTGTAATTTCAGAAGAATTGCAAAAACTGATTGATGTAACGGAACAATCACTATATCTCGGAATTGAACGTGCTATTGATAGAGGAAAAGTTTACGATATTTCACAAAGTATCCAAGAGTTCGTTGAAAAAAATGGGTATTCATTGACAAGAGAATTGGTTGGTCATGGAATAGGAAAAAGGTTGCACGAAGAACCTCCAGTACCAAATTTTGTTCCATCTTTGCTCAAAAGAGATAAATATCCAAATTATAAATTGTTGAATGGTATGGCATTAGCAATAGAACCAATGGTTCATTATGGCTTGAAAGAAACAAAGGTTTTGAATGATGGCTGGACAGTAATAACTTCAGATAAAAAACCATCAGCCCATTTTGAACATACTATTGTGATAAATGACAAAAAACCAATTATACTTACAATGAGAGATAAGTGATGGCAAAACAAGATTTGCTGAGAGTTGATGGGGTAATTGATGAAACTTTACCAAACACACAGTTTATCGTGAAATTGGAAAGTGGGCATAAAGTATTGGCTCATATTTCCGGTAAAATGAGAATGAATTTTATAAAAATTCTGCAAGGCGATAAAGTAACGGTGGAACTTTCACCTTACGATTTAACAAAAGGCAGAATAGTATATCGTTACAAATAATGAATATTTTTTTTTGAATAGAGTTTAACTATGAAAGTACAAGCTTCAGTAAAAAAAAGAAACCCGGACGATAAAATTGTCCGTAGAAAAGGTCGTGTTTATATTATAAACAAGAAGAATCCACGATTCAAACAAAGACAAGGTTAATATTAAAGGAGTTATATAGTGGCACGTATAGCCGGTATTGATTTACCAAAAAACAAACGCGGATTAGTCGGATTGACTTATATTTATGGAATTGGAGATGCAAGTGCAGTTCAAATTCTTGAAAAAGCTCAAATAGATACAGCTAAACGCGTTCACGAATGGACCGATGATGAAGTAGCAAGAATTCGTCTGGTGCTTGATGAGTATAAAGTAGAAGGACAGTTACGCTCCGAAATTCAAATGAATATTAAGCGTTTGATGGATATTGGATGTTATCGTGGTTTAAGGCACAGAAGAGGATTGCCTGTAAGAGGTCAGCGTACCCGTACAAATGCACGAACCCGCAAAGGTCGTAAGAAGACAGTTGCTGGAAAGAAAAAAGCAGTTAAGTAGTGCTGTTTATTATTTGTTTTTTTTAATATATTTTAGAATTTTATTGGGTAGATATCCGTGGCAAAGAAAAAAATTAAGAAAAAAGTTGTAACCGATATTCACGGCAAAGCATTTATCAGAGCTACTTTTAACAATGTTCAGGTAACTGTTACCGATATGTATGGCAACGCTTTAAGTTGGTCATCTGCTGGTAAGAATGGTTTCCGTGGCTCAAAGAAGAATACCCCTTATGCCGCTCAAGTTTCTGCAGAAAAAGCTGCAAAAGAAGCTTTTGATATGGGATTGAGAAAAATTGACGTTATGGTTAAAGGTCCGGGATCCGGTCGTGAAGCTGCAATACGTGCTTTGGCTCAAGTTGGTTTGGAGATTCATAGTATTATTGATAAAACTCCGATACCACACAACGGTTGCCGTCCTCCGAAAAGAAGAAGGGTATAATTCGGTACGGTTTTTTTATCATTTTTTAATTAAAAGATTAATAACCAAAAGCGAAATAAATAAATTATGAATACTCAAATGCAAATGCCCGAAAGGGTAATTATTGAAGAAACTTCTTCTGAATTTCACGGAAGATTTGTACTCCAACCATTGGAACCAGGTTTTGGTGTTACTATTGGTAATTCATTGAGAAGAGTTTTACTTTCTTCAATCCCGGGTTCTGCAATTATCGGATTTAAAATATCTGATGTTTTGCACGAATTTCAAACCATTCAGGGCGTTGTTGAGGATACCACTGAAATTATCCTCAATCTTAAAGAAGTTCGCTTCAAAACTGCGGATAAAAAATTGCAAAGAATTATGCTTCATCTTAAAGGTCCATGTATTTGGACTGCTAAGGATATTCAGGATAATTGTCCGCAAATAGAAGTTATGGACCCTGATAAGCATATTGCTACTTTAGCTGAAGATGCTGAGTTCGATGTAGAACTTCGTATTGGTAGAGGTAAAGGCTATATTCCTGCAGAAGACCAGGTTATTGTTGATTTTCCTATCGGAATGTTACCAATTGATGCTATCTATACTCCTATCAGAAATGTTATTTATAACATAGAGCCATATCGTGTTGGTCAAAGAACTGACTACGAAAGACTTATTCTTGATGTGAGAACAGATGGAACTATTACTGCTCGTGAAGCTGTTCATCAATCTGCAAAAATCCTTCAAGACCACGTTAAATTCTTCATTACTTTTGACGAGTTTGAAGAAGATGTTCCTGTACAGGAATCGCAAGAAGAAGAAGTTAAAGCAGCTGAAAGAAACAGACTTAGAAAAATTCTTCTTACTCCAGTTGATGAACTTGAACTTTCCGTTAGGGCGCATAATTGTCTAAAAGCCGCTAATATTAAAACTCTTGCTGAACTTGTACAGTTGCAGGAATCTGAATTACTCAAGTTTAGAAATTTTGGTCGTAAATCTCTTTCCGAATTGGGTGAAGTTGTTGAACTTCATGGTTTGGAATTTGGTATGAGCGTTGAGCATTATCTTAAAGATGAAGTTAAGATTACTCTCGCTGATTAATTTGAAATTGATTTTATTAATGTAACAGGATTGAATATTAGCTATGAGACATTTAGTATCAGGCAGAAAATTAGGAAGAACAAGTTCACATAGAAGAGCTCTTATGTGCAATATGGCTTCCTCACTTTTTGAACATAAAAAGATTGAAACAACTGAAGCAAAAGCTAAAGAACTTAGAATGTTTGCAGAAAAACTTATTACAAAAGCCAAAATTGCTTTCGCACGTGAAAAGCAAGGTTTGTTGCCAGCTGGTCAGACTATTGACATACACAACAGACGTATGGTTGCAAGAGATATTCGTAAGAAAGCTGTTCTTCAGGAATTATTTGATTCGATTGCTCCTGTTGTCGAATCAAGAAATGGTGGTTATACCAGAATAATCAAAACTGGTTTTAGACACGGCGATGGTGGAAAAACCGCAATTATTGAATTAGTTGATTGGTCAGCTCCTCAAGATGGTGCTGTTTCTGCAAATCGTAGAAAAAGAAAACCTACTGTGAAACCAGTTGCTAAAACACAAGTTGAAACTGCAAAACCTGTAGTAGCAGAAGTAGTTGAACCTATTGAAGTTATTAATGAACCAATGGTTGAAGAAGTAGTTACTGAAACAGTAGCAACTACTGAAGAAGTTGTTGCAGAAGTAGAAACTCCAACTGTTGATGAAAATATTGTTGCAGAAGAAACTCCAACTACTGATGAGAAAAAAGAAGAGCAGGCATAATTAGTTATAGTCGCTCATTGTTTTTTAAAAAGTCAATCATGATTAAATTGTGATTGATTTTTTTTTGGAATTATAATGGAATCAAACAAAGTATTTGCAATTGGAGATATACACGGGTGTGGTTTTACTTTTGAAGAATTACTGATTAATATATGTAATTTCCAAAAAGGTGATACTTTATTCTTGCTTGGTGATATAATTGATAGAGGACCACGTATAAAATATACTATAGATTTGATAATAGATTTGATTGATTCAGGTTATGATATTAAAATATGTAGGGGGAATCATGAAGAAATGCTTCTTAATTCATTAAATTCTTCTAAATTGTTAATGCAATGGTTTAAAAATGGTGGTAAAGATACTTTGGAAAGTTTTCAAGTTTTAAATGCAAATTATTTAGATGAAAGGTACTTGAATTTCTTCGAGTCCACAAATTATTATCATTTAACAGATGATTATGTTCTTGTTCATAGTGGACTTAATTTTTATTTAGATACTCCGCTTGATGATAAATCTGCTATGTTGTGGTCAAGAGATACTTTTGTTAATAGAGAAAAAATTGGTGGTAGGAGATTAATTACAGGACATACACCAAGGGCTTTAGATACAATTAAGCAATCGCTAAATTCAGATAACATTTTTTTAGATGGTGGTTGTGTTTATCACAAAAGAGTTAAAGGTATGGGATATTTATGTGCTTTTGAATTAAATACTAAAGAATTATACTATTTGCAAAATATAGATTTTAATTAAGGTTTAATATGATACCAGCTACTATATTAAAGAAAAAAAGAGAAGGTTTTGAATTAAGTAATTCAGAAATTAACTTTTTGATTAATGGAATTAAATCAGGTGAAGTTTCTGATGTGCAAATAACTGCTTTTTTAACGTCAAGTTGTATTAATGGGTTGACTGATAGTGAAATTGCATCTCTTACTTTTGCAATGCGTGATTCAGGGAAAAGATTCGACTTTTCAAAAATTAATAAACCTAAAATTGACAAACATTCTACTGGCGGTGTTGGCGATAAATTATCCTTACTGCTTGTTCCACTTGTTGTGCCTCTGGGTTTAGGGGTGCCTATGATTTCTGGTAGAGGATTGGGTCATACAGGTGGTACGGTTGATAAACTTGAATCAATAGATGGATTTAATATCCGCCCTACTGATGATACATTTTACAAATTAATGGAAGAAAATTTTTGTTTTATGGCATGTCAAACCGATGATATTGCACCTGCTGATAAAAAACTGTACCATATAAGAGATATTACAGGTAATGTTGAATCTACTGGTTTGATAACTGCTTCTATTTTATCCAAAAAATTAGTTGAAGATTTAGATGGATTGATGTTGGATATGAAAGTTGGGAATGGTGCATTTATGCAAGATTTTGATTCAGCAAGAATATTGGCTGAATCTATGGCAAAAGTTGCGGTAAAGACAGGTTTAAAAATGAGAATTCTTTTTTCTTCAATGGAACAACCTTTAGGTCATTCTATTGGCAATTGGATAGAAGTAGAAGAAACTATTGAATCATTGAGTGGAAATTATTGTTCGGATATAAGAATTGTTACTGAGCGATTGGCAGCTGGAATGTTATTGCTTGGTGGAATTGAAACTGAATTACAAACTGCAATAGAATCGGTGCGGAAAGTATGGGATGACGGCACTGCTTTGAATTATTTCGATATGATGATTGAACAGCAGAACGGTAATATAGAAAAATCACGCAATAGGTATAAGAATATTAATAGTGAAATAGTGGTTAGTGATATTGATGGCATTGTAACACAAATAGATACTTTATATTTGGGTATCTCTGGTATTATGCTTGGTGCTGGCAGAAAGAATGTTGAAGATGTGTTAGATTATGGTGCTGGAATTAAGTTGCACAGAAAATTAGGTGATGAAGTTAAGAAAGGCGATATATTGGCTACCGTTTTTGCAAAGGATAAAGATAAATTTCCACAAGCTATTGATTTGATAAAGAATTGCATTATAATTTCCGATGGCAAAAATTTTAAAATGCCAGATTTAATTTTAGATGAATGGGTAATTTAAGTTAAATTAGAATTAGTTTCGTTTTATAGTATTTAATTTAGGAAAATCGTTATGAAAAGAAAAGCAGTAGCCGTTTGGCAAGGTACAGGCATGGAAGGCAATGGTACATTATCTTCCGATAGTGGAGTATTAAATAATACACAATATTCATTTTCTACAAGATTTGCAGATGGTATTGGAACAAATCCAGAAGAGTTGATTGCCGCTGCTCATGCAGGTTGTTTTACTATGGCACTTTCATTTCAACTTTCAAATGCAGGTTTTGTTCCTGAAAAATTAGAAACAAAAGCTGTTTTGAATATGGATAAATTAGAAATAGGTTGGACAGTAACTTCAATTGTTTTAAATCTTGAAGCTACTATTCCAGGAATTGATACTGAGAAATTTGATGAACTTGCTGAAGCAGCAAAAGCTGGTTGTCCTATTTCACGTTTATTAAATGCTGAAATTTCGTTAAACGCAAAGTTAAACTAAGTGTTAATTTCTTATTTGAGTTATATATATTACGCCTAATCAATAATACAAATTTTTGTATTAATGATTAGGCATTTTGATTTAATTTATTTAAAGATATTTTTAAACAATAAAAAATTATTACAACGTCTATATTGCTGAATAGTAATGTAATATTTATATTTTAGGAATTTTTATGGTTAATTTAATAAGAACAACCAAATTATTTAGCATAATTGCTTTTTTTGCATTTCTTGTTACTGCGTGTTCAGAATCTAAAGCTGGCAATGAAGCAGCAAATACATCTGCAGGAGCAAGCGTTTTTCCTATAACATCAGTAATAACATCTACTGATGGCACTGTTGCAGATTTTACTTTTATGGACAATGGAAAAAAAGTAACTTTTAAGGAATTTACCAAAGGTAAAGTTGTATTTTTGAATTTCTGGGGTACATGGTGTCCTCCTTGTAGAAAGGAAATTCCTGATATAATTGAAATTTATAAAGAATATAAAAATAAAGATTTTATTGTAATTGGAATTGCACTTGAAAAAGACCAAATGACTGCAATTAATGGTGTTGCTAAATATGCAAACTCAAATGGTATAAATTATACAAATTTTATTGGTAATAAAGAAATTCAAAATGCCTATGGTGGAATTAGTGCTGTTCCAACAACATATTTAATTGGAAAAGATGGTAAAATTGCTGAGAAAATAGTTGGAATGCGTTCAAAAGCTGATTTTGTAACTTCAATTAATAGAATTCTGAAATAACATCTTTATAAATTTATGAAATTTAAACCGAATTTGATTTATTAAGTTCGGTTTATTTATTTTTAAAGCAATTAGTTTTTGAATATAAATCAGAAACACCGTATACTTTTTAATGTAATCAAATTGCAAATTTTTACTTGTATTACATAGAAAATTCAAACTTTCTAATATGTAATGGATAACTACAAATTACTAAGAAAATTTTAATTCATTCTAAAGTAAGATTGATTAGACATTTACTGTAACTACTCAATATCAAAATGAAAGAATCACGTGCAAATAACAGCTAACTTTGTTAACAATCTTCCGAAGGTTTTGAACTGGTATGTTTACTCTGTTGGGTAATTTGCAATAATATTTCTTTCAGGTTTTGATTTTATCACGTAGTGATTGAATTATGGTAACAAGTAAATTTCTGTTTGATGAGTTATCACGTAGTGATTAAATTATTAGTAACTTTTTGTATTATTTTGAGTTAGAATAATATAATCACTACGTGATAAATATAATATTTTCATTTATATTTATTACCATAATACAATCACTACGTGATAATTTAAAAAGATTCAGGAATTATTATATTCAATCACTACCTGATAAAAGTTAAATTAGTAATAGCTTGTGGTAGCCATCAGAATTATTGTCAGAGTAATTACATAATATTTATTCTGTATAGTAATTAAAAAATGATTTTTCATATATATATTGTGAACAATATGTTACAATTATGTGTTTTTTATGTACTAAAATATCAACAAAATACAAAAAATATGATAAAGTTTATTAATTTCAATATATGTAAATATTACTTTATAAATTTAAATATATTATATATTGTTTTGCAAATACCAATTAATCCTACCGTAATTTATTGATAATTAATAGTGATTGATATAAATTATTTAACCTATAAATTGTTAGTTGCAACTAACTGTAATATTTGCTACTATAAAATATTTCAATTGTACAATTATGAACAAAAAATAATTAAATTTTTATTTGAAATGGTTTATTTAATAGATATGTTTGCACTTTGGTAATGAACAAAATTCATTATATTGTAAATTTTATATAGGAGTTATTGATTATGGATAATGAACATAATCCCTCAATAAACGGATATTCAAACGAACTCCAGTTAGTTACATTTCATATCGGTGAAGCCGAATTTGCTGTTGATATTTTGAATATTCAAGGTATTAATAGGATGATTGAAATAACTAAAATTCCAAACTCGTTGGAATATGTTGTTGGCATAATCAATCTGAGAGGAAAAATTATTCCTATCATTGATTTGAGAATGCGGCTCGGTATGCCTCCAAGAGATTACGACAAAGAAACTCGTTTTATTGTTGTAGAAGTGGACAAAAAGGTGATAGGTTTTATTGTTGATAGTGTAAACGAGGTTTTACGTATTAATAAAAGCATTATCGAACCGCCACCAGCAATGGTTTTGAATGTTGATTCTGATTTTATTACAGCGGTTGGTAAACTTGAAGACAGATTACTTATTTTACTTGATATTGAAAAAGTTCTTTCCTCTCAAGCACATAAAGTGATTGAAGGACTAATTTCTTAATTTTTTTGGAGTTTATTAAATGATTAAACAGAATTCTACTATTTTGAATGTATCAAAAATAATAGTTTTATTATTTTCCTTAATTGTCGTTCCTTCATATTCCCAGAATACTGATGAGCCGAAAGCTGAATTCTCAAAAGCAATAGAAGATAATTCCTATCTGATTGAAGAAGCTTATAATCAGGAAAAAGGTATTGTTCAGCATATTTTTACAGGTATGCAAAATTTCACACCAATTAAAGATTGGGAATTTTCTTTTACTCAAGAATGGCCAATGTGGGGACAAACAAGTCAGTTTAGCTATACAGTACTTTATAATTCTTACAGTGCTGGCGATGTTGCAGGTTTGGGTGATTTGTTGCTGAATTACAGATATCAACTTTATGGAAAAGATGACTTTGCAGCTGTTTCACCACGTATTTCAGTGATTTTGCCTGTTGGCGACCAAGATAAGGGCTTAGGAGATGGCACTTTGGGTGTGCAATTCAATTTACCAATTAGCAAAAGATTATCCGAGAGCTTCACTGCACATTTTAATCTTGGATATACAATGCTTCCTGGCTATAAAACTACAAATTTGCTAAATGAAGAAATTTCTAATACGGTTGGATTATACAACGCTGGCGCAAGTATAATTTGGCTTGCATCATATAATTTAAATTTCATGTTTGAAGTGGTTATGGGTAATGATAAAATGGTTGATATGAATGGTGATATTTCTTACTTTAACCAAACAATTATCAATCCGGGATTCCGCTATGCGATTGATATTGGTGAATTGCAAGTAGTTCCTGGTGTGGCATTCCCAATCACATTTGTAGAAAGTGAATCTACTTCGGGTATATTTTTATATCTATCACTCGAACATCCGTTTTAATTTTTTTTGGTTTTGGGTTAATTATTTAAATAATTAACCGATATTATAATTTTGAAATTTATTGTTTAAATTATTTAGGGATATTTATATGAAAATTGGATTACGTTTAGCATTAGGATTTGCAACTTTAGTTGTATTTATGATAGTCCTAATAATTTTATCTATTACAAGTTTAGATAAAATTAATACAAGTATTGAAAACTTGGTTAATGATAAGTTTCCTAAAACAGTACAATGTAATGATATTATTGATAATTATAATATCATAGCAAGAGGCAACAGAAATATTAATCTTTTGCCAGATGATGAATCAGGTAAACAACTAATTCAAGCAGAAGTTGATAGAATTAATGAAGCACAGAAATTTATTGATAAAAAAATTGATTCATTAAATCAAACAGTTCAATCACCAGAAGGAAGAAAAAATTTCGATGATTTTCTTGCTGCAAAAAAAGTTTATGATCCTTTGCGAGATAGTGTTGTTTTTTATGGTGTTTCAGATAGAGAAGACGAAGCCAAAAAACTTCTTTTTGGTGATTTAAGGATAGCTCAGGGTAGATTGTTTGAAACTGTTGGTAAAATGATACAACATCAAAATGATGCAGTCGTTGAAATTGGAAAAATTGCAAATGAAGATAATCATAGTGCTGTGCTTTGGATGGCTATAATTGGTGGTTTTGCAATTTTAATTGCAATTATTTTGACTATTTGGATTATCCGAAGTATCACAAAACCAGTTGCTCAAGCTTCAACAGCGGCAAATGCTATAGCCGAAGGCAATATGAGTGTCAATCTTGAAAGTAATTCAAAAGATGAGATTGGATTATTGCTGGGTTCAATGAAAATGATGAGCGGCAATATAAATGGGTTGATAACCGAATTAAATTCAGTAGCAGACGCAGCAGTAGCTGGTAAACTTGACAAACGTGCAAACGAAAGTGCTTTCCATGGTGAGTACAAAACTATTATGAAGGGCTTCAATGCAACTCTTGATGCGGTTATTGGACCTTTGAATGTAACTGCTGAATATGTGGACAGAATTTCCAAAGGTGATATTCCTCCAAAAATTACTGATGTTTACAATGGCGATTTTAATGAAATTAAAAACAATCTTAATCAATGTATTGATTCTGTTGACCTTCTTGTTTCAGATGCGAAAATGTTAGCAAAAGCGGCAGTTGAAGGTAAATTAGATACAAGAGCAAATGCAAGTAAACATAATGGCGACTTCCGTGTAGTAGTTCAAGGTGTAAATGATACATTAGATAATGTAATTGGTCCATTGAATGTTGCAGCTGAATATGTTGACAGAATTGCAAAAGGCGATATTCCTCCAAAAATTACTGATAATTACAATGGCGACTTTAATGAAATAAAGAATAATCTAAACCAAGCAATTGATTCAGTAAATAATCTTGTTAAAGATGCAAAAATGCTTGCAAAAGCGGGTGTAGAAGGTAAATTGGATACAAGAGCAGATGCTTCAAAACATAATGGCGAATTCCGTGCAATCGTTCAAGGTGTTAATGATACTTTAGATGCGGTTATTGGTCCATTAAACGTTGCAGCTGAGTATGTTGACAGAATTGCCAAAGGCGATATTCCTCCTAAAATTACTGATAATTACAATGGCGATTTCAATGAAATTAAGAATAACTTAAATCAAGCAATTGATTCAGTAAATGCTCTTGTAAGAGATGCTAAAATGCTTGCTAAAGCTGGTGTAGAAGGTAAATTGGATACGAGAGCTGATGCTACTAAACATAATGGCGAATTCCGTGCTATCGTACAAGGTGTAAATGATACACTTGATGCGGTTATTGGTCCATTAAACGTTGCAGCTGAGTATGTTGATAAAATTAGTAAGGGTGATATTCCTGAATTGATTACCAAAGAATACAATGGCGACTTTAATTTAATCAAAAATAATTTGAATACTTGTATCAATGCTGTTAATGCACTTGTTGCAGATGCGGCAATGCTTGCAAAAGCGGCTGTTGATGGAAAACTCGATACAAGAGCAGATGCAAGCAAACATCAAGGTGACTTTAAAGCAATTGTTCAAGGCGTTAATAATACTCTTGATAATGTGATTGGTCCATTGAATGTTGCGGCTGAATACGTTGATAGAATCGCAAAAGGCGATATTCCTCCAAAAATTACAGATAATTACAATGGCGATTTCAATGAAATCAAGAATAATCTAAACCAAGCAATTGATTCTGTTAATGCACTTGTTGCAGATGCTGTTATGCTTGCAAAAGCTGGTGTTGAAGGTCGTTTAGCAACTCGTGCAGATGCTTCAAAACATAATGGTGACTTCCGTAGAATCGTGCAAGGCGTTAATGAAACACTTGATGCAGTTATTGGTCCATTGAATGTTGCGGCTGATTATGTTGATAAAATTAGTAAGGGAGATATTCCTGAATTGATTACTAAGGAATACAATGGCGACTTTAATTTAATCAAAAATAATTTGAATACTTGTATCAAAGCAGTTAATGCACTTGTTGGCGATGCGGCAATGCTTGCAAAAGCGGCTGTTGATGGAAAACTCGATACAAGAGCAGATGCAAGCAAACATCAAGGTGACTTTAAAGCAATCGTCCAAGGCGTTAATAATACTCTAGATAACGTAATTGGTCCATTGAATGTTGCGGCTGAATACGTTGATAGAATTGCAAAAGGCGATATTCCTCCAAAAATTACAGATAATTACAATGGCGATTTCAATGAAATTAAGAATAACTTAAATCAAGCAATAGATTCAGTTAATGCACTTGTTGCCGATGCACTTATGCTTGCTAAAGCTGGTGTTGAAGGTAAATTAGATACAAGAGCCAATGCAAGTAAGCACAATGGCGATTTCCGCAAAATCGTACAAGGTGTAAATGAAACATTAGATGCGGTTATTGGTCCATTGAATGTTGCAGCAGAATATGTAGATAGAATTGCAAAAGGCGATATTCCTCCAAAAATTACTGATAATTACAACGGTGATTTCAATGAAATTAAGAATAATCTAAACCAAGCAATTGATTCAGTTAATGCACTTGTTGCAGATGCTGTTATGCTCGCTAAAGCTGGTGTTGCAGGTAAATTGGCAACCAGAGCTGATGCAAGCAAACACAATGGCGACTTTAGAGCAATCGTACAAGGTGTAAACGAAACTTTAGATGCGGTAATTGGACCATTGAATGTAGCCGCTGATTATGTAGATAAAATCAGTAAAGGTAATATTCCTGATTTGATTACAAAAGAATACAATGGTGATTTTAACGCAATTAAGAACAATTTGAACCAATGTATCAATGCTGTAGATTTACTTGTAGCAGATGCAGGCAAACTCGTTACCGCAGCAGTTGAAGGTCATTTAGCAACCCGTGCTGATGCTACTAAACACAATGGCGATTTCCGCAAGATAGTAGAAGGTGTAAATCAAACATTAGATGCTGTAATTGAACCAATTAATGAAGCTGGTCATGTACTTGAAGTAATGGCAACAGGTGACTTGACTGCAAGAGTAGCAGGCGATTACAGAGGCGACCACCAGAAACTTAAAATTAGCATCAATTCATTAGGTGAATCACTTAGTTCGCTTATCAATCAAGTAACTGATGCCGTTCAAAGTGCCGCAAGTTCAGCTGTTCAGATTTCCTCAACCGCTGAATCACTTGCAGCAGCATCACAAGAACAATCTGCACAAGCAGACGAAGTTGCTTCAGCAGTTGAAGAAATGTCACGTACCGTAACTGAAAATGCAATGAGTGCAACAAAAACTGCCGAAGTAGCAAAAGAAAATGGTAAAGTTGCATCAGAAGGTGGCAAAGTTGTAGAGCAAACAGTTGTTAAAATGCGTGATATTGCTGTTGTTGTTAAGAATTCAGCAAACAATATCGAAAAACTTGGTGAATCAAGCAAGCAAATCGGTGAAATTATTTCTGTAATTGATGATATTGCAGACCAAACTAACCTTCTTGCATTGAATGCCGCTATTGAAGCAGCTCGTGCTGGTGAGCAAGGTCGTGGTTTTGCTGTAGTTGCTGATGAAGTTCGTAAACTTGCTGAACGTACAACTGAAGCTACAAAACAGATTGCTACAATGATTAAAGGAATTCAAAACGAAACAGAACAAGCTGTAACTGCGATGAACAAAGGAACAGTTGAAGTACAAAATGGTATTGATTTAGCAGATAGAGCTGGTAATTCATTAAAAGAAATTCTTACTTCAACTCAAGAAGTTCTTGATATGATTAATCAAATTGCAGCAGCAAGTGAAGAACAATCTGCAACATCAGAACAAATTTCAAAGAATGTAATGTCGATTTCTAAAGTAACTGCAGAATCAACACACAGAATTGAAGATGTTGCTCATACTTCAGAAGACCTTGCAAAAGCAACAGAACATTTGAGAGATTTGATGAGTCAATTCAAAGTAACACAAGATTCTCTTGGTCAATTATCAGGAATGAAGCACGGTACAAGAGCAATGTCTGGCAACAGAGATGGTAGAAAACTAAATGCTTTTAATGATAATTTCTAATATCAATTGAGTGGATTTTGCAAAAGGGCTTCAATTTATTGAAGCCCTTGCTATTTTAAACAGTAGCAATTCATTGTCATTAGGAAAGTGTTTCAGAATCTATTCTCCCATTAGATGTCAAAGTTCTTGAAGATGTTGGACATCTGTCTTCATTTATTTCCTCAAAACCAAAGGACTAAAGAGCCTGTGTTAAAAGTCATAAATGACACTCGCTATTATCCGAAAAAATTTTAATTTTTTTTCAGGATATACACTTTTAGTAATATTTCATTTTGCTAAGTCATTTTTTTTGTAATTCCAATTCTTATTTATCGTTTTTATTCCTTTTTGAGCATTTTTGTTGTATTTAAAGTCCTATTTTAACTTTATTTGCAACTAAATGCCGCTATTTGTTTCGATATTGTATCGAAAGTCGAAATATTTAATAATCTTTTAAAGTTATAAGCCGTTGCATATAACTTGATTTCTACGGATACATTTTCTATGCCCCGCAATATCAATGGTATTTTTCCCATTAAGTATTTGATTGTACCAAAGGGATGCTCTGCCAAACACTTGCGTACTGTCATCATATCTTTGCATTCAGAGCCGCGCATTCTTTCTTCATAGTCATCTCTGAAATCTTGATTCTTATAGCGAATACGATCCCTGCCTTTCTCCGAAGTCGTGCACGTTCCAAACTTAGAACAATTTTTACAATCTTTACAACGGTATCTATCTACCATAGAATTACCAAATTTTTGGTTTCTTGAATGTAGATGTAATTGTTTCCCTTCTGAGCATAGATATATATCTTGTTCAGCATCGTATTTGAACTCTATTCCATCTGACTCTTTCTTTTTCAAAGGTGAGACAAAAATATTCACCTCTGGAGTTTCTACTGATTCTATCTCATTAAGATTGTAATAACCTTTATCTGCAACTGTTGTCAAAGGATTTTCTTTGTATGTTTCTCTTACTTTTGTCAACATTGGAACTAACTGGTATAAATCATTTTCATCTGTAGTTTCAGCAATTTCGGCAATCAGATGATGCTTTGAATCTATTACCGACTGAACATTATAACCGGGATGTTTTCCATCACGGGACTTTACTAAATTCACTTCGGGTTCGCTAACTGCCAGTCTTTTCAAACCCTTGGATTCCATGTGTTCTTTATAGCCCTTATATTTTTTTAACTTTGATTCAAGTTTTTCTATTTTTTCTAATAATCCTTGTTTGTTCGTTGCATTTTCTTCCGTTGCATTTTCTTCCGTTGCATTTTCTTTCGATACAACTGGTATTTCTAATTCTTCTTGATGAATGTCATTTCTGTCATGCAATTCTAAACTTTGAAGATATTCTTCTAATTTTGATTCCGAATATTCTATTGTTTTTTTTACTATTTCAATGGTTAGCATTTCACGCTTTGAATAGGCTTTTACCTTTGTTCCATCTATCGCTACTAATTTTAAATCTATATAATCATTAGACTTTAAGAATAATTTGAATAAGTTCCATACCTTTTTAATTTTATCGCCTTGACTCTTTCTGAAATTTGAGATTGTCCAGTGGTCAGGATGTAAATTGCCAAGCAACCAGATTAATTCAAGATTTCTATAACTTTCACATTCTAATCTACGAGAACTTTTTATCTGATTTAAGTAGCCGTAAAAATATAATTTTAGCATTACAGATGGATGATACGAAGGAGCACCATAATTACTTTCATTGTTTTTTATGAATTCTTTAGGATTATCGTTTACAAATTTTTCAATAAACAAATCTATTAGTCTTACAGCATTGTCCTTTTCTACCATATCATCAATGCTATAAAACATAATTGTTTGATGTCTGTCGGCTGGCTTAATGTAATTCATATATATTCTTTAACAAATTTCATTATCATTTTGTTATACTTTAGTAATACAAATTTAACTAATAATTATTATGTATACAAGTACTTTTTACCATATAAATCAACAAGTTATCCACATACTACCCCATATTTACCCCAAAATGAGAAAGTATTTCTATAATATATAATTTGAATATGTTTCATAATTTACTATCTATAAAAAATCCATTGAGCAAGAAAATATCAATATTTATCTATTTTTACTTTTCACACAAGCTCTTTAGCCACGTGTTGCAGAATCAGTAAGCAACTCGTGGCTTTAGCCGCGTGCAAGAGCATTCCAATATTTCTTTATCAACAGACTGTTAGTACCCAATAGTTGAAAATTATTTAATTTTACTGCAACCAATTTATCTTTACCGTGTAATTACTTTTGAGAGGGAAAATTTTTTAAAATTATTTTTTAATAAATATACGGAGAAATTACAATGTTGAAAAACACATTAATCGCAAGCAGAATATTTTTATCTGCAATATTGATGATGTTCGTATTAAATTCTTGCGAACAACTTGGGGTAACTGAACCCGAATCAATTAATTCAATCAATGATGACTATTCATCATATTCATTCTATGCCGAAATTCCTTCATTAAGTGCTGATGGAATTGGTACTGAAGCAACTATTTCAAGCCAAATGGAATTATCTGCAGATATGCCTTATTCAATGAAACTTGATGATAAAAGTGGTAAAAAAGGTGATGACAAAGGTGGAAAAAAAGGTGATGACAAAGGTGGAAAAAAAGGTGATGATAAGGGTGGTAAAAAAGGTGATAAAAATATTGATAACCCACATAAAACACCTATGCCAAACGGACCATTCCAAAAAATATTTGCAAAAATGAAATTAGATAGTTTGCAAAAAGAAGCTATTAAAATCTTGATTGATTCACATAGAAGTTGTGAAAAAGATGCGGTTACAGCACTTAAAGCTGCACAATTACCTTTCATACAGACTGGTAATGAAATGAGAAACTCAATATTAACTTCATTAAAAGCTGGTGAAATTACAAAAGAAGAAGCAAAAGCTCAATTAACAGAATTAAATGCAAGTATTCGTGCATTGATGGAAGCAGACCCTGCAGTTCAAGCAGCACTTGCACAATTAAAAAATTGCTTTGATACTTTACTTGCTTCAATAAGAGAAGTTCTCACTCCTGAACAACAAATCTTATGGGATGAATTTGTAGCAAAGTTAGCAACAAAAACAACTCCAATTAAGAAATAAATAACGTAAATTGTATTTATTAAGGGACTGGCTCAAATTTTTGAGACAGCCCCTTTTTTAATACCAAATGTAAGTGAATCTTAAACCAATACCACGCTTTGTATGAGCTAATAATCCAATTGCGTAAGAATCTTTAAATGGATAATCTATTCCAAGTCCAAAAGTAATTCCACTATGAACTTCAGTTTTCCACATTACTCTATCCCCAGTTTGAATATCTCTTGCTAAAATAGAATCAGCTTGGGAATAATATCCTATAGATGGAGAAACTGTAAATTCTCCAAAAGAACTTAGAAATACACTTATATCACCTGATACAATTAATCCAACATATTTTTCTTCAATATAACCGTTTGGTAATGGTTGATTTTGGCTAAGATTTAAATTAGGTATGTAATGAGCATAATTTGGCATTCCATTAACCAAACCATTCAAACCCATAGAAAAACCAAAAATCCAATATCTTAATCCTGCTGCAAGAGATAATCCATTCCAGCCATAACCTATTTCACCATATAATGCTTTTGGTATATCACTAATTTCTGTTTCATCTTCAGCATCATAATCATTTGTATCATCATTATATGCAAAAAAGTGAAGTAGCGAAAGAAAATAATATAATAAATAGAAATATTTTTTTCATAATTTTGAATTTTTAAGTAATTTTATAAAAATATGTATAATAATTTAATCACAGATAATATATATTCACTTTACAAACTCATAAATTCTAATTGTGATGGACAATATTATAATAATATTCAATATGAAGTTGTAAAAAATGATAAATATATATTCCCAAATTCCATTTTCAATATCAAAACAGATTCTACAAATGATGAAATCTTATTTCATAAATTGCAAAATCTAATAAAAATAAACGAATATCCTAATAAATTAATTGCAGTTCTTCAAAATATTACACCACATTTCATTGAATTATTTCTTAATGAAGGATATAATATTGAAATTCAGAATGGGATGATTATAGATTTAGATGAAATAATTGATGTAAACACAAACATAATTGAAGTTAATGAAATTTCATACAATGAATTAGAAGAATGGGGAAAAATAACTTCTGAATGTTTTTTTGATGGAAAATTAATAAATATTGAGCAATTAAGAATAATATTCAATATTCCGCAAATAAAATTATGGATAGCAAAATCTGATGGAGAATTCTTAGGTGCTTCAATGACATATACAACAAGTGATGTTGTTGGTTTGCATTTTGTTGGAGTACCGCAAAAAAGTAGAAATAAAGGCATAGGCAAATTAATTAGTTCAATACCACTTTACTACTACAAACAATTGGGCTATAAATATGGAGTATTAAGAGCAAGCAAATTAGGTTATCCTGTATATTGTAGAATAGGATTCAAAGAATCGCTAATATTTGCAATTATAAGTTGAGAATATGTATAAATAAAATAAAGTCTTGTTGAAAAACAAGCCATTAAATGACATCAGATTAGAAATGCCAGGCAATTATTTTCGAGGCAACTTTACAAAGACAAGAAAACCAGAATTATGGAAAATATATAATACGATTCGTGAGGTTGATATAAAAATACCATTCCCGTTATGAGAATGGTATTTATTAGTTTCTATTCTTTATTGAAATCTATTACCAAATTAATGCTCTTTTTTCTGGAGCAACATACAATTTATTGTTTGGTTTCACACCAAATGCTTCGTAAAATTCAGGTATATTAACTAATCCGCCATTAACTCTGTTTTCCCCAGGTGAATGAACGTCTTCTTTTAATCTTCTCATTAATTCTTCATCTCTAATGTTTTGTCTCCAAACTTGTGAATATGAAATGAAAAATCTTTGAAGTGGTGTAAAATTATCAACCTTTGGAGTATTTAAATTATTTTTTGTTGCTTTGCGTAAAGCTGTCAATGATAAAGTAAGTCCGCCAAAATCGGCAATATTTTCACCAAGTGTAAGTTCACCATTAACTGTTAAACCATTAACTGATTTATATCCGTTAAATTGGTCAACAAGAACTTTTGTTTTTTCTTTGAATTTTTGTGCATCTTCTTCTGTCCACCAATCTGAAAGATTTCCTTTTGAATCAAATTGTCTGCCTTGGTCGTCAAAACCATGAGTCATTTCATGTCCAATAACAACGCCAATTGCACCATAATTAACAGCATCATCAGCATCTAAATAGAAAAATGGTGGCTGAAGAATAGCTGCTGGGAATACGATTTCATTCATATTTGGGCTGTAGTATGCGTTTACAGTTTGCGGACTCATACCCCATTCTTCACGGTCAACAGGTTTTCCAATTTTGTCAAGATTTTTCTTAAATTCAAAAATACTTGAATTAATAACATTTTGCAAATATGAATCACGGCTAACTTGTAAATTAGAGTAATCAATCCATTTATCTGGATAACCAATTTTTACATTCATTGTGTTTAATTTTTCAAGTGCTTTTTGTTTTGTAGCATCAGTCATCCAAGTAAGTTTTTTGATATGGTCAGCAAGTGCTAAGTCCAAATTTTCTACCAATTTCAACATTCTTTGTTTAGCTTCAGGTGGGAAATACTTTTCTACATAAATTTGACCAACTGCTTCGCCAAGAGAACTACTTGTATTATCAAGAACTCTTTTCCATCTTTCACGCAATTGTTGACTACCAGTAAGAACTTTACCATAAAAAGCAAAGTTTTCTTCAACAAAAGAATTATTTAAATAAGGTGCCGCATTGTGAAGTACATTCCATTGAAGATAAATTTTCCAATCATTAATTGATAATTCTTTTAATAATTTTGCAGCATCTGTAAAGAATTGTGGCTGACCAACATTAATGCCGTCATTATTTTTTAAGCCAATACCATCAAAATATAAGTTCCAATTAAATTCTGGAGTTAATTTTTGTAAATCAGCAATAGCCATTTTATTATAATTTAGATTTGGGTCTCTCAAATCAAGACGTGAACGTGAAGATTTTGCAAGTTTAGTTTCGATATTCATAATAATATCAGCATTTTTCTTTGCAGTTGCTTCATCATTATTCATCAATTTAAACATATTTTGCAAATGAGAATAATAAGCAGTACGAATTGTTTTTGAACGTTCATCATCATTCAAATAATAGTCTCTATCAGGTAAGTTCAAACCACCTTGATATAGATTAGGAATTATCATTTCAGAATTTTTATCATCTTGACCACCATAAAAATAGAAGAATGGATAAAAACCAGTTGTGGTAAGATAAGCCATTTCTTTAACTAATTCATCAACATTTGTGATTTTGTTAATTCTATCCATAAGTGGAGTTAGATTTTTAATTCCTTCGCTTTCTATTTTATTTGTATCCATACCCGAAGCATAGAAATCACCAATTTTTCGCCAATTTTCATTTCCCTTATGTTTATCAGAAAAAGCAGCTTCTTCAAAAAGTTCTTTCAATTTTTTCTGATTTTCCAAATTAAGAACATTGAAAGCACCCCAACGTGATTCTTCAGGTGGTATTGGATTATTTTTCATCCAACCGCCATTTACGTAACGGAAAAAGTCATCACCTGGAGCTAAAGTGGTATCGAAATTTGCGATTTCGATTGCAGGTGTGGTATTTGCATTAGATTTCTTTTCCAATTTATTGCACCCTGTAAATAATAAAACAGCTACGATTGTAACTGCAAAAATTTGAGAGAATATTCTCATCATAACCCTATCAAAATTAATATAAAACATTAATACAAAAATAAGCATAAAATTGATACTTATTATCAATTCTATTACGAATTTTGCTGAAATCAGTTTCAAATTTTTCAAAATAATCAAAATTACACATTAGTAATCGCTTTTTTCAAGTAGGGGCAGGTAGGGACTGGTATGTTTATTTTGATAGTACTTTAATGATAAAATTTCTACATTTTATTAAAATATCACGTAGTGATTGCATTATGGTAACACGTATTAATCAAAACAGTTATTTATCACGTAGTGATTATATTATAGCAACTCAATAAATTACAAAATTTTACCATAATTTAATCACTACGTGATAAAGAATTATGTAGCAATTCACTTGTTACCATAATTTAATCACTACGTGATAAAAATTAAAACTTGCAGGAAAAATATTTGCCATTTCCCCTACAGAATAAACATACCGGGTAGCGACCTATCATTAAAAAGACCTATCGATACAAATGATTTTGAATATTCTAACAAAATCTTGATGGGAATTTCAAGGAAGAAAAAAAACAAAAATTTCTTTTTTTAGAAATGGCTGATTTGTTGTGATTTTCTTTATGGGAATTACAAACCAATTTAAGCAAATGAAATGATTGCAAACAATTTTCCATGCAAATACAACATGGATTAAATCATTGTAACTAAAATTTTTCGAAACAAGCTACAATAATATCTTATTGTATTGAAACAAATATATAAAGTAGAATATTTATTGAATGACCCACTCAAATTTTTGAATTAAATAACTTATCCAATATCAAAAAAATTAAGCATCTAACAATAATCTTACAACGTCTAATAATTCACCAATTTGCGGTTTAGTAAGCTGTGCATCTGCACCAACTGACTCACCTTTATGCAACACATCTTTTGAAACTATAGATGAAAAAATTACTACCGGTAAGTTTCCTAATTTTTGTGAATCCTTAATTAATTTTGTCAAAGTGTATCCATCCATTCTCGGCATTTCAATATCAGTTATAAATAAATTCACAATATCACTAATATTTTCACCTTCCGTTACTCTTTTTTCAATTTCTTGCATTGCTTCCCATGCTGCAAGTCCATCGTTAAAACTAACCACATCAAAACCAGCTTTTATCAATCTGTCTGTAATCATTTTACGAATTACGACAGAATCCTCAGCTGTATAAATATGGTATTTTTTATCAACAACTTTATAAGGTTGTGAGCCATCAATAGCACTTGTTGGGTCTATATCTGCAATAATTTTTTCAACATCAAGCATTAGAATATGCTTGTTTTGATATGCAATTAAACCGATAATAGAAGATTTTTCAGGGTCGAATTCCTGCATTGTATCAGGTGAAATAATATCATTCCAAGAAATTCGATGTATTCGTTGAACATCATGAACAATAAATCCAACTCTAACTTTATTAAATTCAGCAATTATCATCTTTCTTTCTGCAGAATGATTTGGAGTATTATAAAGGAATTTACAAATATCAACGGCAGGGATAATCTGTCCCCTTAAATTGAATACACCATAAACAGTATTTGGCATATTTGGCATTTTGGTTAAAGCAGGCATTCTGATAATTTCACGTACTTTTGCAACATTGATACCAAATGATTGAGTTTGTTCAGTTTTGCTTTTATCTAAATATTTCAGAATAAATTCAACAACTTCAAGTTCATTTGTTCCAGATTCAAGTAAAATATTTGTTTTCATTATAATTTCATTATTTCTTAAAAAAAAACATTTTTTAGCAATTAAAATTAGCATTAATTATTATTATTTCAAAATAATATTAATTCATAATTGATTTTTTTAAAATAAAATTTTGTTTTTTTTTAACATTAAGTAATAAGTACGTAATTTTGTAATTCGTATAAATCCAAAATAGGACAAAATACTTATGAAAAAAGTTGCAGTAATAATGGCAGGTGGTTTGGGTGCAAAGTTTTGGCCCAGAAGTACCGAGAAATTGCCAAAACAATTTACCCACACAATGGGCGAAGGAACTCTCCTTCAAAATACATATTCGAGATTGTTGCAAGCATTTGACAAGCAAGATATTTATATAGTTACTGCATTCAAATTTCAAAGTATAGTGAAGGAGCAAATCCCTGCAATCTCAGACGATAATTTAATTTTTGAACCATTTGGAAGACATACTGCTCCTTGTATAGCACTCGCAAGTTTGTATTTGACAAATAAAGGTATAAGCCCAGAAACTGTAATGTGTGTGTTTCCATCTGACCATATCATTTCAAATATTGGTGAATTTGTTCATAGTATCGAAACGGCTTCAAAACTTGCTTACCAAAAAAATGCAATTGTTACTATTGGAATTCCTCCTACAAGACCTGAAACTGAATATGGATATATTCAAATCGTACTTGATTCGTCTAATATAGAAGATTTTTATAGTGCGGGGGTAAGAGTTGCAAATACTTTTGCCGAAAAGCCAGATAGAGGCACAGCAGGAAGGTTTATTGATTCAGGTGACTTTATGTGGAATAGCGGAATGTTCGTATGGCGAATTGATTTGTTTGATTTTTTATTTGAGAAATATTTGCCTCATTATGCAGATAAATTCAATACTTTGAAAAGATTTTTTGGTAAAGAAGGATATGTTGAGGAATTAAAATATGTTTACAAACAAATAAATCCTTTATCTCTTGACTATGGAATTTTAGAAAAAGCTGATAATGTTTTTTGCATACAATCAACTTTCTTTTGGAGTGATTTGGGTAATTGGGATGAATTATACAGACTATCGTTAAAAGATGCAAACAATAATGTACTTGAAGGTGATATAATTTCAATTAATAATATTAATTCAATGATAATATCTCAAAGCGGTAAATTTGTTGGTGTGGTTGGAATGAATGATGTAATTGTTATTGACACAGACGAGGCAATCCTAATATGCAAAAGAGGAGAATCAGACGATGTACAAGAAATTGTTGATTTATTACGCAGAAAACATATTCATAAATTTTAATAATTAAATTAATATAAATATGCCAAGAAGAAAAGCATTAAAAGAAGATGAAAAACTAAATGAAGTTAAGCAGATTTTGGATAAATCTACTGTATCTATTGTTGTGGAAAATGAATCAAATGAAAAAATTGATATAAATTCTAATATTAAAAAAGAAAATGCCACTAAAAAAGCATCATCAAAGAAGAAAAATATTCCGAAAAATAATGATTTGAATCAAAATAATGATGTTTTAAAGGTAGAACCTGCAAAGGAAATTGTTGAAAAAAATATATCAATTAAACAAAAAGCCAGAATTAATGATTCTAAAAAAGCAAAAGCTGCAAAAGAGAAATCTGTTGAGAAAATTGCTGAAAAAGTAAATATTGAAAAGGAAACTTTAATTTCCGAAAATACCAAAGTTGTTGATATAGAAGTTCCCAAAGTTGTAGTTGATGAAGTTCAAGTATTAGATTTATCACAAGTGAAGTCAAACTTAAATTTAACTTCTCCTACGAATAAAAAATCTAAATCAAAAAGTAGTAAAAAAATAATTGAAAAAGATAAGAAAGATAAGATTGAGCCAATCAAAGATGAAATTATTGTAGTAAAAGAAGAACCAATCGAGATTGTTTTAAAAGAAAATGTCATTGAGATTATTGAAATACCTCCAACTAAAGAACCTATTGAAAGTGTTCCTGCAATTCCATCAAAAAATGCACTTAGAAAAGCAAGAATAAAAGAAGCTAAAAAAGCAAAAAAACTTAATTTACAAAAGCAAATTGAGTTAGAAAAGAACAATGTTGCTGAAGTTATTGATTTACCAAAAGAACCGATTGGTCAAATATTGGAAGATAAAATCAATATCGATAAAGTTGAAAGTAAAATAAATGATGGTATTAAAGATGAGAAAATTCAAGATGAATCTATTAATTCTATACCAACTTTTAAAGAAGTAATTGAAAAAAAATCTAAGTCGAAGAATAAGAAACAATCAAAGAAATCAATTCAGCCAATTCAAAAAGAACAAATTCCTCCTGAAATTGATATTAATAAAAAAGCAGTTCAGGTAATAAAAGAAGTTTTACCTGAAATATTAATTGAAAATGCAGAAATAAAATCTGACGGTGATTCAGATGAACAATATATTGTAATTGACCTAAATAAAAAACTAAGTATAAATCCAGTTTTTAATGCAAATCAAATTGTTGAAGCCGAAAATCAAGATGATGAAAATCAAATTGAGACCATTGATGAAATTATTCCTATTGAAATTACTCCAGAAACTACCGAAATTGCAGAAAAACCAAGGTCTAAGAATTATAAAAAGAATCAAAAACGAAAATTAGCTATCAGAAAAGCAAAAGAACTTGAGCAATTAAATAAAGCTGAATTGTTAAAAGCTGAAGCTGCAAAATTAGCTGAAGATGAGCTGAAAAAAATGTTATTCAAGTTATAGATCCGGTTGCAAAGCAACAAACTCCGCAAGAAGTTAAACCTGTTATACAACAACAAAATCAGAAAGAAATCAAACCCGTTGTAAAGCAACAAACTCCGCAAGAGATTAAACCTGTTACACAACAACAAAATCAGAAAGAAATCAAACCCGTTGTAAAGCAACAAACTCCGCAAGAGATTAAACCTGTTACACAACAACAAACTCAGAAAGAAATTAAACCGGTTGTAAAGCAACAAAATCAACAGGGTATAAAGCAAGTTGCTAAACATGAAAATCAATTGGATAACTCATTTGATGATGTAAAAAACATATCGAAATCTGATATTGGTATTGACATTTCAGAAAATACAGCAAAATATATATCGAAATTAGAAAAAGATATTATACCTGTAAGTATGATAGAAAGTAAAGACATAAGTGCTGTAAAAATTAATGTTTCAGCCAAACCACATAAACAAAATCAGATTTTAAATTTAAATGAAAAAAAGCAAATTGAAAAACGCAGAACTTCATTAAAAAGATTAATACCTGACCATTCGATAATTCCTCAAAATAGACTTTTAACAATTACCGAGAAAAATAATTCTATTATTAATAATGCTATCTCTAAAGTCGATGATTTTTTAAGAAAAGAGTTGTTTATAGAAAGTGGAATGAAATTTATTCTTGCAGTAAGTGGCGGAGTTGATTCGGTTGTATTGTTGGATATTATGGCACAACTTGCTTCTAAATATTTTATGACTTTATATGTATCGCATTTTAATCATAATTTGCGTGGTGAAAATTCAAAAAAAGATGAGCAATTTGTAAAATCACTTGCAGAAACATATAAGTTGAATTATTATCATTCATCAGGAAATGTAAAGCAATATTCTGAGAAAAATTCGCTAAGTATCGAACATTCTGCTCGTACTTTAAGATATAATTTTTACGAAAGAACAGCACGTACAATTAATGCTGATTTCGTTGCTTCAGCACATAATGCTAATGATTCAGCCGAAACATTTTTAATTAACTTAATGCGTGGTGCTGGCTTAACTGGATTGAGCGGAATACCATCGAAAAGACAATTAGTTAAAAATGTATTAATTGTAAGACCATTAATTAATTTTAAAAAAGCTGAAATTATTGAGTATGCAAAAGAAAGAAATTTGAAATGGCGAGAAGATGAATCGAATGCTCTTATGAATTATACAAGAAATAAAGTACGTTTAGATTTATTACCTAAATTGATGAATGATTATAACCCTTCAATTATTGATACTCTTAATAGAACTTCTCGATTAATTCAGGCAGCAGATTCAATAGTTGATGATATTGTAAGAAAGAATTTACCAAATATAGTTGGTGATATAACAACCGAAAGATTTTATTTGAAAATACCAACTTTACAAACTTTTGATGAATTTATTCAAGGCGAGTTAATTCAGGCATCTATGCAAAAGTATTTCCGCTCACAATCATTAAATCTCAATACTATTGATAGAATAATTTCGCTTCTTAATTCGCATACAGGTAGCATAGCCGAAATTAATAATAACTATTTAGTTTTAAGAGATAGGGATTATTTGATATTTTCAAAGAAAACAGTTGATGTAGATATTAATCAAAGAATTAATAAAACAGGTGAATTTAAAATTGGTAAATTCAAACTAATTTTAAAAGAAGTAAAGCGTTCTGAAGTTAAATTTACTAATGACCCAAGAATTGAATATTTAGACTGGGAATTGTTGCCTAATTTTCTTGAAGTAAGAAATTGGCAGCAAGGCGATACATTTCAGCCACTTGGTATGGGTACACAAAAAGTAAGTGATTATCTGACCAATATCAAAATTCCTTTGATAGATAAGCCAAAAGTTCTTGTTTTGACAAATAAATCCGAAATTATTTGGTTGATTGGTTTAAGATTGAGCGAAGTATTTAAGGTTACTCCTGAAACTAACAGAATAATTTCAGCAGAAATAAAATTAATAAACGAGCAAAAATAAATTTGATAGGAATGTATATGAACGAATATCCTGAAATAGTTACATATTTTGAAAATAATTTCAAAGTGTATATCACTGCTGAAGAAATTGATAATATAATTTCAAGAATTGCAATACAAATAAACGAAGATTATAAAGACAAATCACCTGTTTTTCTAACGATTCTCAATGGGGCTGTACTTTTTGCAACTGATTTGATTAGAAAAATAAATCTTGATTGCGAAATAGAATTTCTTTCAGCCAAAAGCTATGGTAGCTCAATGCAATCATCAGGAATTGTTGAACTTCAATCTTATGGATTAAATATTAAAGATAGAGATGTTATAATAGTTGAAGATATTGTTGATACAGGTCATACTTTAACAAACTTGTATAATAATTTGCATCAATTTGAACCAAAATCAGTAAAAACGGCTTGTTTGCTATCAAAACCTGCAATGAGAAAAGTTGAAGTAGAAGTTCATTACATTGGTTTTGAAATAGAACCGGTATTTGTAGTGGGATATGGACTTGATTATGCAAACAAAGGGAGGCAACTCCCAGCTATATATAAATTAACAGATTAAGAAAATTAGAATTTTATTAACATTATAAAAATATATGAGAAAAAATAATTTTAGAAACATTGCCATAATTGCTCACGTTGACCATGGCAAAACTACGCTTGTTGACTATATGCTACGTCAAAGCGGCACTTTTCGTTCAAATCAGGTACTCGAAGACAGAGTAATGGATTCGATGGACCTTGAACGTGAAAGAGGCATTACTATTTCGGCAAAAAATACTTCAGTATTGTATCACGATGTCAAAATCAACATTATGGATACACCTGGTCACGCCGATTTTGGTGGTGAAGTTGAAAGAAGCTTATCCTTGGTTGATGGTGCATTGCTTTTAGTTGATGCAAGTGAAGGACCACTTCCGCAAACCAGATTTGTATTAAAAAAAGCATTAGATAAGAAAATTCCTATTATTGTGGTAGTGAATAAAATTGATAGACATGATGCCCGAATTCAGGAAGTATTAAACGAAATTTATGATTTATTTATAGATTTAGATGCTACTGATGAGCAAATTGAATTTCCAGTTTTATATACAATTGCTAAAGAAGGTGTAGCTTTTAAAGAAATCGGAGATGGCTCTACTGATTTGAAAAATCTATTTGATGCTATTATTGATTATATTCCAGGTCCTGAAGCAGATGATAATGATGTTCCTCAGTTCCTTGTTACAAGTTTGGACTATGATTCTTATGTAGGTCAGATTTTAATTGGCAGACTTTCTACAGGTACTTTGGAAATGAATAAATTTTATGCTTTATGTGCTGAAGATAGAATAGTAAATAATTTGCGTTTTTCAGCATTGTATTCATTTTCTGGACTAAGAAAAACATCTGTAGATAAAGTTATTGCTGGAGATATTGTTGCAATTGCAGGTATTGAATCCGCTAAAATCGGTGATACAGTTACTTCAAATGAAGAACCAAAAGCATTACCGAGAATAAAGGTAGATGAGCCAACAGTTTCGATGATTTTCTATGTTAATACTGGTCCATTTGCAGGTATGGAAGGACAATATCTAACTTCAAGGCATTTAAAAGCAAGATTAGATAAAGAATTACTTAGAAATGTATCGCTTCATATTATTCCTACTGATAGAGCAGATGCCTTTGAAATTCGTGGTAGAGGCGAGTTACAATTAGCTATATTAATTGAACAAATGCGCCGTGAAGGGTATGAATTTATGGTTTCAAAACCACAAGTAATAACAAAGGAAATTGATGGCAAACTTTGCGAACCTTTCGAAATGGTTTATATTGATGCACCCGAAGAATATACTGGCGTTATTACAGAGAAATTATCTGCACGTAAGGGTTTGATGACTGATTTGATGAATCACGGACATGGTAGAGTTAATCTTACTTTTAAAATTCCATCAAGAGGATTAATTGGTTTCCGTAGTTCATTTATGACAGATACCAAAGGAACTGGTATTTTAAATACACTATTTCATGCTTATGAAGAATGGGCGGGCAGTATTCCACATAGAATGGCTGGTGCTTTAGTTGCTGACCGTTCAGGAAGAGTAACAGCTTATGCTTGTCTTGGAATGGAAGACCGTGGTGAATTATTCATCCCAACAGGTATTCAAGTCTATATGGGAATGGTTGTAGGAGAAAGAAATAAAGCAGGTGATTTGGATATTAATATCACAAAAGAAAAGAAACTTACCAATATGCGTGCTTCAAGTTCCGACCAAACAGTTGTGATAAGACCACCAAGATTATTAACTTTAGAGCAAGCAATCGAATTTATTGCCGAAGATGAATTGGTTGAAGTTACTCCAGCTACAATAAGAATCAGAAAAGCTGAACTTGACTATCACAAAAGAAAACCAAAAACAAGAGATTTAGATTAGAATTAAATAAAATTAGGGGCTGTCTCAAAAGGTGTTATTCTAAAGTGCGTAACAAATATATTTAAAAAATATGCTAAATGACAGCTTTAAAAAAAAATTGTAGTCATTGGTAGATTGTTTCATATACCTCAAAGTAGAATTAATTCAAATCCCCCTTTCCCCCTTTATTAAAGGGGGATTAAGGAGGATTTCCTTCATCCGAAATTAATTGGAACTGCCTCAAAATACGTCATACTGATGCAAGGAAAAAAGATGTCATTGGTAACTTGTTTCAGAATCAATTTCATGCTAAGTTGTTGAAATATTCAAATTCTTCAGAACTGCAAAATGGAAAATAACTAAAATAAACCTTTTGAAACAGCCCCCTAATATAAAATACCACATTTATCTTCCCCAAGTGGTAGGAATATACATAATGTACCCCTTATATGTTCAATATATTCTCGTCCTTTGGCTTATTGTGTTTAATAAGATTAAAATATTATAAAAATGGATTTTTGATTAACAGTTGGTTTTGTATTAACTGCATACTTTGCATATCTTCTGAAAAAAGAATATTGCAATCGGCTTCTAAAGCTGAAGCTATTATCAAACTGTCATAATAGGAATAACCATACTTTTCTCTTACTTTTAAAGCAATTCTTATGGTTTCAGTAGTTATTATAGCAACTTGTGAAAATTCTACAATTTCCTCTAAAGCACTTATAATATTTCCAGAACTTTGTTAATACTTTTTAACTAATACATTTGAAAATTCATTTAGAACTTGTGTGGATATTGTCAAATTTTCACTTCTGAAAATATTTTTTGAAATCAATGACTTGCTTGGTTCGTCATTTGAATAGAGGTAAATGAGAATATTTGTATCTATGAATTTTTTATCTTTCATTTGCAAACACACGGTCAAATTTATTATCCTTTGTGCTTAAAGATAGAGAATTGAAATTCGATTCTTTAATAGAAACATTTTCAATATTAACTTTATTGAAAAGAACAATAAATTTTAACTCATTATCTAAATGGGCCAATTCATCAGGTAATTTAATCTTTCCATTGAATGGTTTTGCCGTAAACTCAATAGCTTCCATTTTCTTCTCCTTTAAATAGTATTTTTCACGAATTTATAAACTGAATATTTTAAAATCTACATAAATTCTTTATTTACTAATACTAAGTGCGCTCATAGAAGCAAATATATTATTTATTGAAATCCTAATTGGCTAATTGATTATAACAAATTAAAGCTAAAAGATAAGAATGCAATTTCTGAATTTTCCCATTAGGGATTAAATGTTTGTAATAATAAAAATACCCGTAAGTCCAACAATCCCATAGGGATTGAATAATTAAATACACATTCAACACCTACGGTGTTGTTGTTATAACTGGGAAAATCATTAGTTACAAACATTAATTCCCTATGGGAATTTCAAAGAATTTTGTACAAAATAACAAAAAATCTATTTTATTGTTTATTGGCTGAGTTGTCACATTTCTGATTTGTCTAATAAGCATAATTTCATCAGATTTTATTCAGACAGGAATGTCTGAACTACTATATTTATATATACTTAGTAGAACAGACATTCTTGTCGGTTTGTTGAAAAATTACTTCTGATTTTTCAACAGAAACATATTTCTTCTTGCAATTGATGCTGAACCAAATACTCCAAACCCAGTACCTTTCACTGTAGATAACAAATTGTTTATTTGCCCTTGTTGGGTATTTTGCAAGTACCATAGTAAAAAGTTTTCATCAGGAACCATCACATTAACCTGATGTAGTCCAAACCATTTGAATGCTGCCCAAACAACACTTGTTTGTGTGTTTGCAATTAAAGGATATGTACTTCTTTCATAATAATACTCATCCATATCGTTTGTAAATGAATTATATACTCTGCGGTTTAATTCATCAGTTTGTGGTGATAAATGCTTACCATATTCAAGTGTATCCATTGGTATAATTGAAAGAAGATAAAATTTGGCTTTTTCTACGGGAGACCAAGAGATATAATGTCTGTCAGGTAAATTTATTGTATCTTTTGGATATTGAATTGTATCTTTTAATCCATCTGTCCAGCTAACAACATTTGGAGTTGTAGTAGTGCCAGTAATTATTGAACCATCTTTCAATTTAATTGACAAGTCATATTTGGTATTTGGTTTTACTAAATAAGTTTTATTTGGATTGTAATATCCTGAATCACCAACAGCATTTATCATTAAATTAAAAACTTGTCCATCTCCACTAATTACTACTTCTGCATCTCTAATCATAGCTTTTTCATAATCAAACTTTTCTTGAACAGGTTGCGAGTGCATTACAACAATATTCTCAATCGGTTCGCCAACGAATATAAATGCTTCCACAAAATTCTGTTTAACGTAATCAGTAGGGACTGCATCTTCACATGAATTTAAAAATATTCCCATTGATAATAAAATTGATGCCAATATAATTCTAAATTTATTATTGTTTTTCATTTTATTTTTCCTTAAAATTTAATTTCATAAGAAATACTTGGAATAATTGGCAATAAGAGTACATCTTCGACTGTAGTTTCATTTTTCTGTGTGTTATAATATCTGAACCAAATATCCCTTTTATTATAAACATTGTAAACATCAAGAATCAATCTTGCCGGCGTTCCAAATAAAGTATGAATATAGCTAACATTTACATTTAATTGATGTGAAGATGGCAAACGTAATCCATATCTTTGTGATGGAAATACTTTTCCAGCTCCATAATTCTGTCCTGGTAAACGTGATTGAATTCTTGAAGTAGCTCCAGTATATGATTGTCCAGACTGATAAGTAAAATTAGCTCCAAATTCCCAAGAATCGCTAAATTTGTATTGCATAACGATTTTTAAATCATGAGTTCTATCATATTTAGGTCTAAACTCTGTACCATTATTAATTGAGTCAAATGTGGCATTTACAAAACCAAGTCCATAACCAATCCAACCAGTTAGCTTTCCAAATTTCTTTTGTAAAAACAATTCAGCTCCATAAGCTGTTGCATCACCTGTGTAAAATACATCACCAACTGTAGTGCCTTCTAAATTATTCATATTTATTTCATTAATATTATGCATTGTCTTATAATACAAATCAAAATTTAAGTCAAATCCATCTGTTGGAGTGGTTTCAAATGATAATACATAATGATTTGAACTGCTCACATTAATTGTAGTATCAGTTGGAAGCCAAGTATCGAAAAATGAGAAGTCCGGTTGAGATGCTAATCGCAAATATTGATGATATAAACCATAAGCAAATTTAACAGAAAAATCAGTTCCATATTGATAACGCAGAGCAATTCTCGGGTCAACTGTGAAAATATTACTCAAAGTTGCAAGATTTCCTCTTAATCCTGTTTGTATAGAATAATTGTCATCAAGCATATAGTTTATTTGAGTATAAATACTGTGATTCCAATCATTTACTTTTATATTTAGCTCGCCACCATCACTACCCGGTTTTGTAGAATCAGTTTCGCCAGTAAAATTTTGTAAATATGTAAATTCAAGTTTGTTTGATTCTATACCAAATTTATGAGTTAATTTTTCATTCGTAAACCATTCGAGCCCTGCTTTAATAGAATAATCTGTTATTCCATTATCAATCAAAATTTTGTAACCTGATTGGTCAATTTTAAAAGTATTATAATAATTACTACCACTAATATTAATCCACGAAAATAAATCATCGCTCAAAATATGATTCCATCTTGCTGAAACTAAACGATTACCAATATCAAGATTGAAATCTATTCCGTTACTACCATATTGTAAAGCGTCAGCACTTGCAAAGCCACTTAGAAATAATTTATCATCATCACTTAAATCCTGTGATACTTTAGCGTTTAAATCATAAAAATTAAAATCAGGGAAAGGGCTTTTAGGGTCCTCAGGCAGCATACTTGTTATTAAATCAAAATATGTTCGTCTTCCTCCAAGAAAGAATGAACCATTTCCAATTGGACCTTCAATTCCTAATCTTGAAGAAATCATACCTAAAGACGCAATACCTCCAAATTCTTCTTGATTACCATCTTTTTGTGTAATTGTTAATACTGATGAAAGCCGTCCACCATATTCAGCGGGGTATGCACCTTTAATTATTTCTACATCTTTAATTGCATCAGAATTAAAAGTTGATAGAAAGCCGAATAGATGTGTTGGGTTATAAACTGTAGAATTATCTACAAGTACGAGATTTTGGTCTGGAGAGCCACCACGTACATACAAACCTGATGAGATTTGTGATGATGTAAGTATTCCGGGAAGCATCTGGAGTGAACGAAAAACATCTGATTCACCACCAATTCTAATTTCTTTAATTTGTTCAACTGGAATATTTACTTTGCTAATTGAAATTTGTCTTTTTTCGACTTCCTTATCAGCAATTACTGAAACACCCTCACTCAAAACAGATGATTGCTTTAATTCAAAATTTTCCCTAAATGATTCATCTGCTTTTAATTTGAACTTCTTCTCAAATTTTTCATATCCAATTGACGACACCACTAAAATATACTCTCCCGGTTCAATATTTGTAATTGAATAGAAACCACTTTTATTTGATTTGGTGCCGTATTTTGAATCTTTTAGATATACAGTAGCACCAATAATTGTTTCTTTTGTATGAGAATCTTTAATAAATCCGTTTAAAGCTGATTTTCCTGCAAACATTGCTTCTAATGCAAATACTTGTGAATTAGTTGAAAATATTGATATTGCAATTACAAACAGTAGGACTTGCTTTTTAAAACGGACAAAATTTAACCATATCATTCTTTACCTCTATTTTTTATAAAATTAAAATTAAAAACAATTCATATTACGTGAACAACTTTTTTTTGTTTCAAAAATCACAATATAAATTTGCTCTTTGTAAATTATGTGGATAGTAAAGATACATACGCTGACATAATTGCTTTCCATCATTCCTCATTGATGTGTTATGATTTATATGCAGATGTCCAACACTTCCAAAGTGTTGGACATCTTGTTTTGATTTCATGACAAATTTCTTGATATTATTTTAGCTCTGTAGGAGCGACATCTTAGTAGGAAAGATATAATTTTTTTAGATAAAGCTCCATAGGAGCGACATAGCAATTTCACAATTACGCTACATTTGTGGCTTTTATATGTTAATTTTCATTGAAATTTCACAACAACTCTCTTTTTTTCGATTGAAATTCCCAATTTCCACAAAAATAGTTTTATTAAAAAAATTTAGAAAGTGTTTGGAAATTAAAAATATTCTTTTTAAGTTACATTTGGAAACAGAGCAAAATATAAAAATGTTTCTGTAAACAAATAATTTACAATAATTTTTTAATTTTTCGGAGTATTTTTTATGATTACATCAAAATCATCAAATCAACGTAAGTATATATATATATATACTTAGCTTAATTATGGGTTATAATATGTATGCCCAAACGCAATGGCTTCAAAGTTTAGATGAAATCGAAAGTTTTGTAAAGAAAAATAAGCATTTACCAAACATACCATCTGCATCTGAAGTTGCTAATAATGGCATTGAAGTAGGTGTTCTGCAAGCAAAATTACTCCAAAAAATAGAAGAACTCACACTCCATCTAATTCAACTCAAAAAAGAAAATGAAGAAATTAAAAAGTTAATCAATAAGGAATAATGAAAATGAAAGCAATTATTATTCTTGCAATGGCAGTATTGCTATTAGTTTCTTGTGAAAAGGAACAGCCAACTAATTTATCTGCAACTTATGATAAGTATCAGATTCAAAATGATTCGGATTGGGTAGAAGTAACTGATATAGATACGTTAAATCCTTGCTTTGGACCTGCCCATTGGATTCGGCACAACAATAAATATATAATTATTAAGAATGAAAATGATTATAAAACTATTTTTGATGAAGATGTTGCGACTTTTGGTAAAGATTTCATTATAGCAAAATGCGATACTGTATATAAGCCAACAGGTGTTGATTTCTCAACAAGATTTATGATATCATATAAAATTGCAACTGGAGATGATGAATATACGAGAAAAATTTTCAGAAATAAATTTTCTAATGAATATTTGTACTTAGTTTCAATAACATATTTATCAAGCAATAAAATTCTTCGTGGTTGGGGGGAAAGTATTTCATTACCAATAATTAATTCGGATATAAAAGTTTTATTTGATACACTACATACTAATTTTTAAATCAGGAGATTAAAATGGAGCGAAAACTATTAGTATTTGCTGTTGTATTATTACTCCTTTTTTCAGAAAATGTATTTAGTCAAATAAATGGCAAGCCACGAAGTTCTGATAGCTTGAGTAATCAAATGTTAAAAAATAGCTATGATATTCATACAATTACAACAACAATACCGAATATTGATTCCCTAATTGAATTTGAACGTGTATTAAATTTAGATGGGAAAAACAGACCCGAATTCTATGGTTATACTTATCAAGTAAACCATAATTTATATACCACAGGTACATGGGATACTTTAGTTAATGGAGATAGAATTTGGAGATTAAGAATAAAATGTCCTTTAGCATATTCTATAAATTTGTTGTTTGAGAATTTTATACTTTCTGAAAATTCTGATTTATTTTATTATAATGTATCTAATGATTTTATCCTTGGTCCATTTAATAGAAGAATTAATAGGCAACATCGTAAATATGCAACACATTTGATTAAAGGAAATGATATTATTATTGAATTATTTGAACCTAAATCAGAAATGGGACAAAATAATTTCAATATTAAAAGGATTGTATATGGTTACAAGGATGTATTCCCAGCATTCAATACGACTTCAAATCACATAAAGAATTACGAACAATTACAATCATCTGGTTGGTGCAATATTGATGTAAATTGTCCAGAAGGAGATGATTGGTGTAAAGAAAAATTTTCAGTTGCGTTAGTTTTACTCCCAACAAACGATGTGTATTATGCTCAATGTAGTGGTTCTTTATTAAATAATACAAGAAATGATTACATACCCTATTTTTTGACAGCATTTCATTGTTTAGATAATTATGCACCTAGAGGCAGTCTTAGTCAAACTGAAATTGACAATGTAGATGAATGGAGTTTTCGTTTTGGCTATATGAGAGATGGCTGCAATAATGGGAGAGTTATCCAATTTTATGATTATTCTGGAGCTGATTTTGTATCTGGATGGAGCACAAGTGATTTTGCACTTATTCAATTACAAACACAACCTCAATCAGGTGAACAAGAATATTTTGACGATGTTTATTTCAATGGATGGGATAGAACTGGTTCCATACCAAATACAGTTACAGGTATCCATCATCCTTCTGGTGATTTAATGAAGATATCTCATGATTACGAGCCACCTGTAATTACAGGATATCCCATTGCAAATACATTATGCAACCAAGAATATCAGTACAATTTTGTTTGGAGAGTTGTTTGGAATTTAGGAACAACAGAACATGTCTCATCGGGTTCACCCTTATTTGATGATAACAAAAGGGTTATAGGTCAATTGTTCAATGGATGCGCTTCTTGTTCCTATCAAAATCAAAGAGATTATTATGGTAGATTATCTATTTCTTGGGAAGGTGGAGGAACACCCGAAACAAGATTAAAGGACTGGCTGGACCCTGATGACACAGGTGCTGAAGTATTAGATGGTGCAAAGCTTCCAAATTATTGGTGGGGCAAAGAAGTAGTGTATAATGAATATGTTCATCGTAAAGCGATTACAAATTTGACAATTGGCAGTTCTGCAACAAATCCATTTCAAACAAATGCTGGCAGTGTAACAAATTTACAAGCAGGTAAAGAAATCGTAATGAAACCTTGCACTAAAATATTAGCTGGTTCCACTTTCAGAGCATATATAGAAGAAACTGTATGTACAGACATTATTGCAACAAGTGACAAATTAATTGATTATGGTGGTGATATTTGTGAAGAAATTTTATCTCGAATTTCAGTTGTTGATATTGTTGAACAATCACTAACAAAAAATGATATAAAACTAATTATAAAGCCAAATCCATTATTTGACAATGCTAAAATACAGATAAGGATTTTACCAAACACTATGTTTAATTTAGCATTATACGATTTGCTTGGTAATAAAATAATTGAATTTGCAAATAATGAAGTTGCAAATACTTCCCAAAAAGAATACATTCTTAATAGCACAAATATTCCTTCTGGAATTTATACCATAATTTTACAGAGTGATAATGATGTTATTTCTGAGCGTATAGCAATAATTAAATGACTTTACTCCCCCACTTCGCAAAAAGGTGGGGTTTTGTTTTTTTACAAAGGAAATAGATTCTGAAACAAGTTCAGAATGACAGTTATGCAGATGTCCAACACTATCAAAGTGTTGGACATCTTGTTTTGAGTACAATATGACATAGCGAATAGAGATTCTGAAACGAGTTCAGAATGACAGAATATAAATATGTATTTAAATATGTATATTTCTTGCTAATCTCAATTCTTTTATTAGTCTTAAAAAATAAAGGACTAATGTGTAAATCATTGCAGCTACACATAAATACATTCCATAAATATATGCTGGAACATAATCTAACAAAATTCCTGTGATTACTAACGACATTAAAACAAATGTTGCTTTCCCTTCAAAATTTGATGGAAGTACGAAATTTAATTTTTTCTTTGCATAAATACCACCAATCAATATTAATGCATCACGTAGGACTAATGCCGCAAAAAACCAAAATGGTATTATTTCTTGTAGCATTATCGTTAGTGCTATTGCTCCTAAAAATAATTTATCAGCAATTGGGTCTAATATTTTGCCTAATTCTGTTACCTGATTCAATTTTCTTGCAAAATAACCATCTAAAAAATCAGTAAAACCGGCTATTGCTCCAATTATTAATGCAGTTATTGTTTGCTCGTTTACCAATAATATTACCACAGGAGCAATTAAAACTATTCTCAATAAACTGAAAATATTGGAAATTAAAAACCATTCTTTCATTTTCTTTTAACCCAAATTAGTACTAAAATTAGTGATATTGATATACCTGCAATCATTGGCTCAATTTCGTTGAAAATTGATAGTTCTGTATATCTCAGAAGTAACCAAGTTAATGATGCTAAAGAAGAAATTAACATTAAGTAAATCGCTTTTATTGATTCTAAATAATATTTGTTATTCATACTTAAAACCAATGGAAAAATCAATCCCGGTACTGCAATTGATGAAGTATAGTAGATTATTTGTACTACTGATGGCAATAAAACTGCTATCATAATACCGACTATTCCTGTAATTACTAATCCAATTCTTGTAAGCGATTCTGTTTTCATTTCTTTGATAATTTTAAATTTATGCTTAATCGGTTCTAAAATATCATTACCAATTGTTGCCGATGAAATAAATGCATAGCTATCCAATGTGGACATTACAGCAGAAATCATTGCTACTACAAATATACCCTTCCAAATTACAGGCAAAACGTTATCCCCCAAAACAGGATATGCCATTAATGGATTTTCTAATGAAAAATATGCTTTTGCATAAAGACCTGCAAACAGGGTAAAAAAATCAAATATCATCCATAATACAATAGATATTAATACTCCTTTTTTTGCCGTTTCTGGAGTTTTTGCTGCAGAGCATCTCTGATGAAAACTTGGGTCAACAAATGTCTGAAATGCAATAATAAACCAAGCCAATACATATTGAATGGAGTATTCCCCCTTATAATGCAAGTGTTTAGTTGGTAACAAAGCAAACATATCGATGAAATTTCCCAAATTTGCAATAGTAAAATACAACAAAGCACCAAAACCAATATACATAAATACAAACTGTACAGTATTAGTCAGAACATCGGCACGAAATCCACCTGTAAATAAGTATGCCAATGATATGATGACGCCAATAATTATAGAGAACTCAATACTCCAACCGCTGAACATTTGAATAAGAACACCGAGCATCAAAATATATGCTGCCGGTATTGTTATTGTTAAAATGATAAAAGAAGAAATTCTACCTGCCATAACCCCATAAGTATTTTGTATTTGTTCGGGAATTGTTTTGACATTAGAATTTCTAATTTTTTTTGCCATAAATTGAGCAAAAAGAAATGCCGCAATATAATATGGAACCCCAAAACATAACCAAGCTACAATTCCACTATTATAAACAAATTCACCTATTCCAAGAATACTTCCATACCACGTTGCAACTAATGTAGCAACAAATATTGGCAAAGTTAATTTTCTTCCAGCTAACAAAAATGATTCGCTGTCCGAATTCTTCTCTTTTTTTCGTGCAACAACAAAGCCAGTAAAAAGAACAATCAAAACATATAAAGCTATTATAAAAATATCAATTAAATGTAATTTCATCTTTTGCTTTTGAAAAATTCTACTGTTTTTCTTAATCCGTCAGTTATTTCAGTTTTTGGCTCCCAGCCAGTCATCATATTAAATTTGCTGAATGATAATACACTTCTGCGTTGCTCACCGGGTTTTGCATCTTTATGAATTTCAGGACAATCTGAATTTGTTAAAGATTTAACAGATTGAAAAATGAAATTCACATCTTTTTCAATTCCTGTTCCAATATTAAAAATACCTGATACATCTTCATCTAATGCTATCACATTTGCATTGACAACATCATCGACAAAAGTATAATCACGGGTATTGAAACCATCTCCATTAATGAATGGTTGTTCTCCGTTTAGCAATTTATTAGTAAATATTGCTACTACACCAGCTTCGCCGAATGGATTTTGTCTTGGACCATAAATATTTGCATAACGAAGAATCACAAAATCAATGCCATTTTGTAGATTAAAATACTTGATATATTTTTCATTTGTTAATTTTGCAATTCCATAAGGCGAACAAGGTTCGGTTGAATGATTTTCAGTAGCAGGAAATTGAGTTTGTTCACCATATACTGTACCGCCAGAGGAAGCAAAAATTATTTTTTTTACTCCTGTTTGAACAGCCGTATTATACAAATTCAATCCGCCAATAATATTTGTGTGGGCATCGAATATTGGGTTATAAACCGAAACTCTTACATCAACTTGAGCGGCATGATGATTCAATAAATCAAATTTTTCTTCTTCAAAAATCTTAGTGATTTCATCACTTGTTATATCTACGTTATAGAATTTTGCATCTTGATTTATATTTTCAGCATTTCCTGTTGATAAATTATCAATAATAACTACTTCATGACCTAATTCTATATATTTGTCAGCAATATTAGAGCCGATAAAACCAGCTCCTCCTGTAACACATATTTTCATATTCATCATACCTTTAATTAACAAAAATCGTTATTACACTTTTTAAAGTATCAAAAATAAGGAAAAATATTCATAATTTATGATTTGAAATTAATGAAACTCGATTTATTCAGTTTAGATAAAACGTAGCTACTCAATTGTATTAAATTTTGAAAATGTGCTTATTGAATTATTGATTTTAAAAATTACTCTCTTATCTAACTTGTGAATTAACTTTCCGAAGGTTCAAAACCTTCGGAAGGTTTTTACCAAAGTTAGCTGTAATTTGCACGTGAATTTTTTCATTTGGCGACTGATTAGTTTTACTTTTAAAATAATATAAAATATTCAAATAATATCACTTGAAAACCGTTTAATTTTTTTTATATTTTGCATATTTTTAAATTTTATAGGAGATATTATGAGCTTATTAGTTGGAAAAACTGCACCTTCTTTTGCAGGTACAGCTTTAGTTGGTGGTAATGCAGATTTATTAACACCAGACAATGCCTTTACTCAAATCAAAAATGAAGATTATAATGGTAAATGGGTAGTTTTATTTTTCTATCCTCTTGATTTTACTTTTGTTTGCCCTACAGAAATTCAGGAATTTGGCAAGCATTATGAAGATTTCAAGTCAATGAATTGCGAAGTTATCGCCGCATCTACAGATAGTCATTTCTCACATCTTGCTTGGAGAAGTTCACATCCTGGCTTGAAGAATTTACCTTATCCAATGCTTGCTGACTTCACTCGTACAGTTGCAAAAAATTACGAAGTGTTGAAAGAAGAAACTGGTTATGCTTTAAGAGGTTTGTATATAATAAACCCTGATGGCGAATTAGTTTATTCAGTTATTCATCCAGAAGCTGTTGGTAGAAATGCAAAAGAAATCATTAGAGTATTATCAGCTTTACAAACTGGCAAATTAACTCCTTGCGATTGGGTTGCAGGTGATGACACTTTAAACTAACATTAGTCAATCAAAATTCAACACCTCCAATGGCTGATATCATTGGAGGTTTTTTTTATATGAATATGTGTAATTATAAAAATTATTCTATTTGATTTGTAAATGGTGGAGCTATTCTTTACATTTGCTTTCATTAATTCAATATATCTTTTTTCAAAAACGAACGAAATGAAAAAGCTGTTAATATTAATATTACTGAAATATAAATAATTGAATTTATAGGATTTAGAGTATAATTATCAACCAAAACATTGTTGTCCACATAATTAAAAGGACTGATATATCCAATAAATGCTGTTGATTTTGTTATTTTAGAAATTATATCTAAGAAATATGTTCCCATCACAATACCAACAGACATTGCAAACAAACCACGACCTCTTTTGGCAATCGAAGAAAAAGCAAAGCCCATTGAAGCAAATGTTAATGATGTGAACAAGCCATAAATCGAATGTATAAAAAAGGCATTTCGGCTGTAATCTTGAGTTTTGAATGCTTCTAAGCTCGCAAATCCTACTAACACTGAAATTATATTCATTACAATTATCAATGTAACCACTGCAGAAGCTTTTGAAATAAATATCTCAGTTCTTGTCATCGGTTTTGTGTATAGAAATTCAGCTGTTTTTTCAAATTCTTCATTTGCAAATAATGAAATTGCTGTCAATATTGAAAACATTCCTGTTAGCAATAAAATCAAAGGTGTATTTCTGATAACGTAGAATCCAAGAACGTTTGATAACTTTGAGATTTCTAAACCGAATCCTTGAAGCATAGGTGCAATAAATGGTTGTTTCAGCACAGGTTCGATTGATTTAATTATACCTTCTTTCAAAAAAATTTCATATAATGCCATATCAAGAATTATCAAGCCACAAATCAACGAGAGCCAAATAAACATTGAATTTTTATAACGATAAAGTTCCATTTTGAAAAGATTTATATTCATTCTAATCCTCGTTTCTTTTGTAGTAGTGAAAAAATATTTCTTCCAAAGTCGGTTCCTCGATACTGATATTTTCTATTTTAAGATTTGATATACTTTGTATTAATTCATTCATATTGCCATTATACATAAAATTAAGTTGCTGTTTATCACGTGAAAAATCCACAATTGATGGTAATTTCAAATCAAATTCTGTAAACATATCTGATAAAGTGATTGATACTTTTTTTAGCATTTTCTTTCTAAGTGCTTCAATACTTTCAACTTTGATAATTTTTCCTTTTTGGATAATTGCCACTCTTGAACATATTTTTTGAACATCACTCAATACATGTGATGAGAAAAATATAGTGCATCCCCGTTCATTTTCTTTTTTAAATAAATCAAATACAGTGGATTGAATCAATGGGTCAAGACCGCTGGTTGGTTCATCTAATATCAGTAAATCCGGTTTATGCAGAAGTGATTGAATTAATGATACTTTCTTTTTATTACCCAAAGACAAATCTCTAATTTTCAAGTTTGTGTTTATGTCTAAATCGTCTGCAAGTTCATTTAGTCGTTTATTGTCATTGATTCCGTAAAATCGTTGCGAGTATTCCAATAATTCCCTTACAGTCATCTTGTAATAATAATTTACTTCTGCAGGCAAATAACCTGTTCTCGCTTTAATTTTTTTTGAATCATGAATTATATCATAACCGAAAATTTTCCCAGTACCAGAATCAGGAAAAATAAGATTAAACAAAGTGCGAATAGTTGTAGATTTTCCTGCTCCATTAGGACCAATAAATCCAAATATTTCACCCGGTTCCACAGTTAGATTCAGTTTATCAATTCCAATTGTTTTACCGTAGTATTTACTCAATTCAATCATTTCAATAGCATTTATTTTATTCATCAATAAAAATTTTCTCCATCTAATCAAAAAATCAATTTTCTTTATTATAAATTAATTACGTATTTTTAAAGACTGAATTAGACCCAAAATTATTATTATTATTGTATTTCTGTAATATCCAGTACCTAACATTCTGTTGCTCAAGTAATATTGAAATTATATTGCACGCGGGCGAAGAGGCTGTGTGAAAGGTCGAACATATCAAAATATAAGACGACGTCTGTTCTGATGTGTTTATATAAATCAAGTAGTTGGAATATTTTTATCTTGCTATATCTTCATGAAATCGTTTTTATTGGACAATCTCTAAAAAGCATAGACTCTGAAAAGAGTTCTAAATGACAAGAAAACCCACACACTTCAATAAGCTAATTTTTGTCAAATATAATCTTTCTACACTTACAATAAGAGTTTATGCAAAGTAGAAATAAATATTATCAATAAATTAATGCTCCATAAAAAAAACTTCAACAAGATTTTCCAAAATTTTCCGTATTTTTGTAACTTGAGAAAATACTTTAAATATATTGAAGTGAATTGAGAAATGGCAAAATCTGTAAGCGTTTTGTATGTATCAAGTGAAGTTTTCCCCTTTGCAAAAGAAAGTGGTATTGGCGATGTTGCTTATTCGCTAACACTTGCTCTAAAGGAACTTGGGAATGATATTAGGGTAATGCTTCCTAAATACGGTTGTGTTTCCGAAAGAAAGAATAAAATTCATGAAATTAACCGCTTGCGAGATATGTTGGTTACGGTAGGCGATGAGGAAGAGTTGGCAACGGTAAAATCTTCTTCAATTCATAATTCCAAAGCAAAAGTCCAAGCTTATGTTACAACAAACGCCAGATTTTTTGACGATATGCGTGGTATTTATCATGACCCCGATACTTGGCTGGAGTATCCTGATAATGCTGAAAGATTTATATTTTTCCAGAAAACAGTTGTTGATACTATGATTACTCTGGGATGGTTTCCTGATATAGTTCATTGCAATGACTGGCAAACTGCACTTATACCTGCTTATATGAGGTTGCTTCATCCACAGAAATTTAAGAAAACAAAAATAGTTTTTACGATACATAATTTTTATAGACAAGGTGCATTTCCATTATCTATTTATAAGAAAACTGATTTGCCTGCCGAAGAAATAAATAATTTCAAACATAAAAATATGTTTAATTTTATGAAATCAGGTATTATGTATTCTAATTATATTACTACTGTAAGCCCTACTTATGCGAAGGAAATATTGAATGATAAAGTTTACAGTGGTGGATTAAATACAATTCTTAAAGAAAAAAATGATAAATTTTCAGGTATATTGAATGGTATTGACCCAATATTATGGAATCCTGCAAAAGATGAATTTATTAGTTCTAAACTAAGTAATGATTTCGATGATTATAAATATGACAATAAAGTTGCTCTCTGTAATAAATTTGGATTGGAATACAAGCCATCTGTTCCGTTGCTTGCTATGATACCAAGAATTGGATATCAAAAAGGAACATCTCTAATTATTGACTCGGCTGATGAGCTTTTCAAAAATGATATTCAGTTTGTACTTTTAGGTCAAGGTGATGAAGATTTAAAAGCACAGCTTGTAAAAGTAGGCGAGAAATATCCTGATAAATTCAAATATATTTTTGCGTTTGATGATGAATTATCACACTTAATCGAAGCTGGTGCCGATATATTTCTGATGCCATCTCAATACGAACCATGCGGATTGAATCTTATGTATTCGCTTGTTTACGGTACGGTGCCACTTGTAAGAGCAACTGGCGGATTAAAAGATGTAGCTGTTCAATATAATCCTCAAACGAAAAAGGGTAATTCATTCGTCTTTAATAATTACGAAACTAAAGATTTTGTAGATAAAGTTATAGAAGCGGTAGAGTTATTTAAAGATAAAGAACAATGGTCGCAAATAATTGAAAATGGAATGGCAGGAGATTATACTTGGAAAAGCTCTGCTGGAAAGTATTTGGACATTTACCGCTCAATTTTGAAAGATTAGAACAGGATTGATTAATGTTGATTAAAAAAATTGGTATTGCTACATTTTTTTTGGCTTTTATTGTTCTTTTGAATTCATGCAATGATAAGCCAACCGGTATTGGTGCGGAATTACTGCCCTCAAATGCTGAAATAAAAACCATTACTACTACCGATACAATGCTCATAACGGGTAATGTTGTTTATGCTGGTAAAATTGAAACTCATAATAGGGGTGTATTTTTAGTTGGTAAATATCTTGATAATAATGCAGCTCCTATATTAAGGTATGCTTTTGTTCCTGATAGTTTGTCTTATTTAACCAAAGATGATATTGATTCGGTAATACTTACATTGTATCCAGAAAGATATGCAATTGGTGATACAAACAATGGGTATTTCGGATTTGACATATACAAAGTTAATCGCAGGTGGAGTTTAGATACAACAAATTGGGATTCATTATTTGTATCCCCAAAAAACTATTTTGATGACACACCTATCGCCAGTTATGAAGGTAGAATAAAGCTTTCGGATACTTTGGACCCTGTGAGCATTAATTTGCCAGCCGAATTAATTGTTGATTGGTTTAAGACTGTTTCGGTATTGGATAGCACAGGAACAAATCTGAAAGATTCAGTAATTCCACATTGGGGAATTGCATTGGTACCTAAAGCCAATACAAATATTGTTTATTCATTTGGTTCGCAAGGTTCAGCTACCAATAAATATTCTGTAATCAGGGTAAAATATAGAGGGAAAATTGCAAAAGATACAATTTGCTATTTATATTCTGGTATCGATAAAGGATTTTTAAAGCAAAATATTGTGAATGACGGTAATATTGTTATTCAGAATGGAGCTAATCTTTGGTCAAAATTGCAATTTGATATTAGTATGATACCAAAAAATGCTGGTATTCACAAGGCACAATTAGATTTGTATCTTGATTCTGCAAATTCATATCACGGAAATTTTCCACTTGATACAGTTATTCAAGGATTATTATTCAAAGATTATGATTTGAAATCAATACAATACGACTATTCTGCGGTTAAAGATCCCACATCTAATCTATATCGTTTCCCAAGTATAACATCTGCCATTCAGAAATGGAATCAAACTACTGGGAAAGGCGAGATAATTATTACTCCATACAGTATGGTAAATCTTTCATATCAATTAGATAAACTTACTTTTTATGGTCCTAATTATCCTGATATATCTAAAAGACCTGTTCTAAAAATTATATATTCAACAATAAAGTCAAGTAAATGATGAAACATATTATCTTATATCTATTAGTTATTTTCTTTTGTGTAAATGCAGTTTTTGCACAGGGTGGCTCAAATTACTCGATTTTTGGGCTTGGAGATATTAACCACTTTGGAAATGCAAGTTACGAAGGTTTGGCGGGGGTTTCAATTGCGATGCCTTCTACAACTGCTATTAATTACAGAAACCCTGCTTTGTGGTCTTTAGTTACTACAACAAGACTCCAAACGGGATATAAATTTAATCAAAATATTGTTGAAGGCAATGAAAGCAGTTTGCTACAAAATAATGGCGGAATAAGTGGTTTTACAGGAATTTTTGCTATTGATACTGGAATGGGTATCTCTGCTTCCTTCGGATTGGTCCCATTTAGCAATGTTAATTATCTCATAGCAACTCCATTTGAAGTGTCAATAGGTGATATTAAACAAAAAGGAACAACAATTTATCAAGGTGCAGGTGGTATTTCTACTGGCTATCTTGGTGTTTCTACTGGAATTGGATATGGAATTTATGCTGGCGTTTCAGCGAATGCAAATTTTGGAATTATTAAAAATCTTATAACATCAGAATTTGAAGACCCAACGTATTCACATAGATTTTCAAATTATAAAGAAGACTATGTAAATTTCTTTACAATAAATTCTGGTATATATTACAATGGAATTACAAATCTTGGAATAGGTTTGTATTATTCTACTTCATCTAATATTGATGTTGAAACTAAAGAAGTATATGATTCTCCATTTTTATTAGATACATCTTATACTTATAATTCTGTTTATTCTTATCCTTCATCAATTGGAATTGGTATTTCATATCTATCAGGAAAATTTCTATTCGGAGCTGATTTTTCTACTCAGGATTTTTCCAATTTTCAATTTAACAAAGGAAAAAATACCGAATTAAAGAACAGCACTACTGCGGCTTTTGGAGTAAATAGAATTGGTAATCCAAGTTTAAACGCAGACTTTATGGATAGAATATCTTACAAATTAGGGCTTGGTTATAAAGAACTTTATTATAAAGTACTCGCTAATGAAATAAATGAATATTATGCTTCTTTTGGAATGGCTATTCCTTGGAAAGGCACATTACAAACTGATTTATCATTTACTTTTGGCTATCGTGGTACGCTTAATGATGGTCTTGTCAAAGAATATTTTGGCAAATTTGGTATAGATATTTCGATTGGTGAAACTTGGTTTATTCCATTTAAAAGAGAGTATTAATAATGAAAGTACTATTTATTTTGCTTTTGGTTTTTTCATTAAATCAAATTAATTCCAAAACAATAATTGTTAGTAATCAATCGCAAATAAATAGTTTGACCGAAGCCGCAAAATCAGCAGTAGCAGGAGATACAATTCTCTTTAAATCAGGTGATTATAATGGTGGTGAATATATCTCAAATCTTAAAGGTGATATCAATAAGCCAATTTTCATTATTGCTGAATTTGCTGACGTAACTATTAATGGTGGTACTTCTGCTTGGCAACTTTCTGATGTTGAATATTTAATTATTGAAGGTTTTGAATTTAAAGGTCAAACTGGAAACGGAGTAAATATCGATGATGCAGGTACTTATGATACTCCATCTAAAATAATCAAGATTCAAAATTGTATTTTTGGAAATATAAATGCAACCGGAAATAATGACCTATTAAAATTGTCAGGAGTGGATTCGCTAACCATTGCAAATTGCATTTTTGAAAATGGCTCTGCTGGAGGTAGTATGATTGATATGGTAGGTTGTCATAATGTTGCTATTGAAGAAAATGTATTTCAAAATGCTGGTTCTAATGCAATTCAAGCAAAGGGTGGCACTAAAGATGTTGTAATTCAAAGAAATTACTTCTTAAATTGCGGACAGCGTGCTATTAACATTGGTGGTTCAACTGGACTTGAGTTTTTTAGACCGCTTGGTGTAAAATATGAATCAAATAATATCAATGTATTTTCTAATCTATTTGTTGGCTCTGTTGCTCCCATTGCTTATGTTGGTACAGTTAATTCGAAAGTTATAAATAACACTATCATTATGCCAGAGAAGTGGGTGATTAGAATATTACAAGAAAATACAAATGATGGATTTATACAATGTTCCGATAATTCATTTATTAATAATATTGTATATCTTGATGATAGAGCGTCTAACCCTTCTGTTAATATCGGAGGTAATACTTTATCAGAAACTTTTAAATTCTCTAACAATTTATTTTTTAATGAAGAAAACCCAAATTGGAGCGGACCTAATTTCCCGTCTTTAGATAAGAATTTTATTTATGCTGACCCGGAATTTAGTGATTTTAATTTTAGTGATTATACACTGAAACAAAATTCTCCTGCAATTGGCAAAGGTTTAGGCACAAAGTATCCACAGTTAGACCTGAATAATAATAAATTTAAGAGTCCTCGTTCAATTGGTGCCTATGAATATGATGACATAGGTTCAATTAATGAAAATAAACAGAAAGATTATATTTTAAACTATGATGGAATTAATAATCAAATTTCGATTGAATTTGAAAATATATGTTCAAATAATCAAATTGATTTAATTGATATCAAAGGAAATTCGTATTTAAGTGATTTGAAAATTATTGATAAAATTAATGTTATTGATTTGAATAATCTTAAAATTTCGAACCAATCTTGTTTTCTTATAATTAAAGATTGCAATAATCTGCATTTTGAAAAAATTAATATTGTCAGATAGAATAAACGACAAAAAGCGGATTGAGCTGATGAAACTACCATTATCTGTATCTCTTATTTCATATAACGAAGAAAAGCGAATTGCTGAAACACTTAAAAGCATACAATCAATCGCTAAAGAGATTATTCTTGTAGATTCAATGTCATCTGATAAAACTGTAGAAATAGCAGAACAGATGAATTGTAACGTCTATACAGAGGAATGGAAAGGATTTGAAGTACAAAAAAATTCATCGTTACAAAAATGTACTCAGGATTGGATATTATGCCTCGATTGTGATGAAATTGTTACTGATGAATTAAAGCAAAATATCGTTAATGCAATTCAATCAAATGAAAACAAATCATACTATCTAAATAGAAAAACAGTTTATCTCGGCAAAGTTATGAACTATGCTTGGCAACCAGATAAAAAATTAAGATTAGTGAAAAGAGATTCGAATCCCAAATGGATTGGGGGCGATATTCACGAAAGTTTGGTTTCAGATTTTGGTACCACTTTGTTGAATGGAAATTTGCTTCATTATTCATATCAAAGTATTAAACATCATTTCAACAAAACTGTAGAATATGCCCAACTATCTGCAAAATCTTATCATCGTAAACGAAAAAATGCAACAATTATAAAATTGGTTTTAAATCCTACTTTTGCTTTTTTTAATATGTATATTGTAAAATTAGGATTCCTTGATGGCTGGCGTGGATTGATAGCAGCGTTTAGTTCGATGGTGGGTACTTTCTTGAAATATGCAATGTTATTCGAATTAAAAAATATAACAAATTGCGATGAATAGAATTAAAGCCGAAAATATTTTACTTTCAGCAAAAAGTATCGCAGTTGTTCGTACAGATCGGCTTGGTGATATGATTCTTACACTACCAATGTTTAATATACTAAGAGAAATAAATCCAAATGCAAAACTAAGTTTAATTGCAAGAAGCTATACTGAACCACTTTTTAAAGGGATTTCTCAAATAGATAATTACTTCCTCGCAGACAACAAATTTGAATATTCCAAAGTGATTAATGAAAACAATTTTGATGTACTATTCTTTCCCATGATGAAATTTGAAGAAGTATTACCTGCATTTAAAAAAAAAATTAAATTACGAATTGGTAGCGGTTATAGATTATATTCGTCATTATTAAATTATAAAATATATCATCATAGAAAAGAAGGCAAAAAAAACGAAGCAGAATATAATTTAGAATTGATTTCTGATATTACAAAAGCTAATTACTCGCCAAAACTTATTTCTCCAATAGTTCATAAGCCACTTCCAATAAGGATTACCGAAGAATTGAAAGATTGTAAATTTATAATAATACATCCAGGCGGTGCTGGTTCAGCTCCGAGATGGAATTCAGATAATTTTGGAAAATTAGCAAAACTTATATCTGAAAAATTTGAATATATAATTATACTTAGTGGCTCTGATTCAGAGAAAGCTGATTGTGAGCGTGTTTTCAAATATGGTAAAAATTGTTTTTTAAATTTGTGTGGACAATTAAATTTAGATGAAATGATTACTCTAATATCAAAATCAGAAGTACTAATAAGTAATTCTACTGGCGTTTTGCATATAGCTGCTTCTTTCAATAAGAAAATTCTTGGCTTCTTTCCTAATAGTCCTGCTATAAGTCAGCAAAGATGGGGACCAATTTGTGATAAGAAAATGATAATTACACCTGAATATGCAAATAATATTGACATGGATAATATGGATTTAATCACAGTAGATAATGCATTTCAAGGATTTAGCGAATTTAATTCAAAATGACACAAAATAAAATTAAATTAAAAGTGTTAATTAATTTGGTAGTGTAAAAAAATCTACGTAATTTTGTATTCTCTGTCGCTGAGATAGAGAAAATTTTGCACTTTGAAATTTAATACTTTTTTATTTGATGAAATTATCATTATTATTTAATAATTGATGCTGAAATTAAGAGAAAGTTAACAAGGAATAAATTTATTTTTAAAAATAAAAAAAAGTTCTTGTGTAATATCAAAAAAGTTATTAAATTTGAAATCCTGCTAAGCGGGAAAAAGCAAAAAGTGTTCTTTAGAAAAAAAATTAGGTAGGCGAGAAAAAAAATAAAAAAAGTTCTTGCATATAATAAAAAAAATACTTAATTTTGAATCCCGCTGAAAAGCGGAAACGGAAAAAAGAGTTTTCTACTGAGGAAACATAGTTCATTGAAAATAGGAAGTACAAAGAAAAATATACGACAAAAATAAACAACATAACGTCAATGTAAGTAAATCGAGCATAACATAGGAAATCAAACTTAAGATATACAACGGAGAGTTTGATCCTGGCTCAGGACGAACGCTGGCGGCGTGCCTAACACATGCAAGTCAAGGGGTAGCAATACCACTGGCGCACGGGTGAGTAACGCGTAGGTCATCTGCCTCTATCCCCGGAATAACGCTGAGAAATTGGTGCTAAAAACGGATGAGGCGTTTACGTCAAAGGAAACGGATAGAGATGAGCCTGCGTAAGATTAGCTAGTTGGTGAGGTAATGGCTCACCAAGGCAACGATCTTTAGCTGGTCTGAGAGGACGATCAGCCACACTGGAACTGAGACACGGTCCAGACTCCTACGGGAGGCAGCAGTGAGGAATTTTGCACAATGGAGGAAACTCTGATGCAGCGACGCCGCGTGTATGAAGAAGGAGCTTTGCTCTGTAAAGTACTGTCGGATGGGAAAAAAAGTTCGGTCGCCGGACTGGGATTGTACCATCAAAGGAAGGGTCGGCTAACTACGTGCCAGCAGCCGCGGTAATACGTAGGACCCGAGCGTTGTCCGGATTTACTGGGTGTAAAGGGTGCGTAGGCGGACTTGTACGCCGGAGGTTAAATCTCTAGGCTCAACCTAGAAACTGCCTTCTGAAACGGCAAGCCTTGAGTATGAGAGAGGATGATAGAATTCCTGGTGTAGCGGTGAAATGCGTAGATATCAGGAGGAATACCAGTGGCGAAGGCGGTCATCTGGCTCATTACTGACGCTGAGGCACGAAAGCGTGGGGATCAAACAGGATTAGATACCCTGGTAGTCCACGCCCTAAACGATGTATGCTTGGTGTTGGCCAGCTAGCCTGGTCAGTGCCGAAGGAAACCCATTAAGCATACCACCTGGGGAGTACGATCGCAAGGTTGAAACTCAAAGGAATTGACGGGGGCCCGCACAAGCGGTGGATTATGTGGTTTAATTCGATGCAACGCGAAGAACCTTACCTGGGCTCGAAGTGCAGATGACCGTTCCTGAAAGGGAGCTTTTCTTCGGAACATCTGTATAGGTGCTGCATGGCTGTCGTCAGCTCGTGCCGTGAGGTGTTGGGTTAAGTCCCGCAACGAGCGCAACCCCTATCCTTAGTTGCCAGCAGGTTAAGCTGGGCACTCTAGGGAGACTGCCCACGCAAGTGGAGAGGAAGGTGGGGATGACGTCAAGTCATCATGGCCCTTATGTCCAGGGCTACACACGTAATACAATGGTTGGTACAGAAGGCGAAACCGCAAGGTGGAGGAAATCCTCAAAACCAACCTCAGTTCGGATTGTAGTCTGCAACTCGACTACATGAAGCTGGAATCGCTAGTAATCGTGGATCAGCACGCCACGGTGAATACGTTCCCGGGCCTTGTACACACCGCCCGTCAAGCCATGGAAGCTGGGGGCGCCCGAAGCCGCTAGCAATAGCGTCTAAGGCGAAATTAGTGACTGGGGCTAAGTCGTAACAAGGTAGCCGTATCGGAAGGTGCGGCTGGATCACCTCCTTTAAAGAGTAATACTCAATAAAAAAATCAAGCCTTGATTTACTTACTATATTTACTTGTACTTCCTGTTTTTTGTGAACTAATGTTTACAAAGCTCATTGTTCTTTAACACAACATCAATTTTGATATGCGTCAACACGATGGGCCTGTAGCTCAGCTTGGTTAGAGCGCACGCCTGATAAGCGTGAGGTCGGTTGTTCAAGTCAACTCAGGCCCACAATCGGCGTATAGCTAAAAACAACGCTGGGCCCTTAGCTTAGTTTGGTAGAGCGCCAGATTTGCATTCTGGAGGTCAACGGTTCGATCCCGTTAGGGTCCACAAAAAAAATGTTCTTTGACAATTAAGTTGAAAATCAGTTAAACTGATTTTGGAAAAATGCAAAAAAAATCATCAAGCCAAAAATACACTGAATAGAATGTATTTTTAAAGTAAAGAAAATAAGATTAAAATTAAAGAAAATGCGAGAAATTAGTATAACAACTCATAATTTTCGGCAAGATATTAAGGGCACACGGTGGATGCCTTGGCACTTAGAGGCGATGAAGGACGTGACTACCTACGATATGCTACGGGGAGCTGGAAGTAAGCTTTGATCCGTAGATTTCCGAATGGGGAAACCCGGCAGAAGTAATGTTCTGTCATCTGTAAAGAAGCTAACCCGGTGAATTGAAACATCTCAGAAGCCGTGGAAAAGAAATCGAATGAGATTTCTGAGTAGCGGCGAGCGAAACGGGAAGAGCCCAAACCGGAATGCATGCATTCCGGGGTTGTAGGACTTCAACAACGTATGATAATCAATAGCAGAACTGTCTGGAAAGTCAGATCATAGAAGGTGAAAATCCTGTAAGCGAAATTGAAAGTCAGCAAGAAGTATCCTGAGTACTGCGGAGCAAGTGGAATTCTGCAGGAATCTGCCCAGACCACTGGGTAAGGCTAAATACTCCTAAGTGACCGATAGTGTACCAGTACCGTGAGGGAAAGGTGAAAAGAACCCTTCAGAAGGGAGTGAAATAGAACCTGAAACCGTGTGCTTACAAACGGTTGGAGCAGAAATGTGACAACGTGCCTTTTGCTTAATGAGCCAACGAGTTGCTCGTTGCATGCAAGGGTAAGGATCTCGGATCCGCACCCGTAGCGAAAGCGAGTCTGAATAGGGCGAATAGTATGCAGCGGCAGACGCGAAACCGTGTGATCTATCCATGGTCAGGATGAAGCGTAGGTAACACTACGTGGAGGTCCGAACTAGTTTGGGTTGAAAACCATTTGGATGAACTGTGGATAGGGGGTGAAAGGGCCAATCAAACTCGGTTATAGCTCGTACTCCCCGAAATGTATTTAGGTACAGCCTTTAGTTAATGTACCGGAGGTAGGGCTCTGATAGGGTTAGGGCCATTACAGTGAGTACTGACCCCTGACAAACCACAAATTCCGCTACATAATGCTAAGGAGTGAGGCGGCGTGAGATAAGTTTCGCCGCCGAGAGGGAAAGAACCCAGACTTACAGCTAAGGGCCCCCAAGTAAACACTAACAGATAAAGGATGTTAAGTTGCAGAGACAGCCAGGATGTTGGCTTAGAAGCAGCCACTCATTTAAAGAGTGCGTAATAGCTCACTGGTCGAGCGATTTAGCGCCGATAATTATCGGGACTAAGTGTTTCACCGAAGCTTAAGGCTCGAAAGAGCGGTAGGGGAGCATTCTGCAGGCGTCGAAGGTGTACCGTGAGGTATGCTGGAGCGTGCAGAAGCGCAAATGTTGGCATAAGTAACGATAACGAAGGTGAGAATCCTTCGCGCCGAAAATCTTAGGTTTCCTTGAGCTCTGTTCGTCAACTCAGGGTTAGGCCCCTCAAGGCGAGCCGAAAGGCGTAGTCGATGGGAATCAGGTATTTTAAATATTCCTGAGCCACCATATTGTTCAAGTGACGCAGGCATAAGTTGCGATAGAGTTAATGGCTATCTCTATAGTAACAGCGACTGCCGAGAAAAGCGATATATGGTGACCGTACCGTAAACCGACACAGGTAGATGGGTTGAGTATACTAAGGCGCGCGAGTGAGGCGTGGTTAAGGAACTCGGCAAATTAACCCCGTAACTTCGGGAGAAGGGGTGCCTACTACGAAAGTAGATAGGTCGCAGAGAAATGGCCCAGGCGACTGTTTAACAAAAACACAGCACTATGCTAACACGTAAAGTGGATGTATATGGTGTGACACCTGCCCGGTGCCGGAAGGTTAAAAGGAGGAGTCAGCGTAAGCGAAGCCCCGAATTGAAGCCCCGGTAAACGGCGGCCGTAACTATAACGGTCCTAAGGTAGCGAAATTCCTTGTCGGGTAAGTTCCGACCTGCACGAATGGGAAACGATCTGGGCACTGTCTCAACCACGCGCTCGGTGAACTTGTAGTACCGGTGAAGACGCCGTTACCCGCACTGGGACGGAAAGACCCCGTGCACCTTTACTATAGCCTAATATTGGGTTTGGCTATAACATGCGTAGGATAGGTGGAGGCTGTGAAGTCCTGATTGTGGTCAGGATGGAGCCATCGGTGAAATACCACCCTTGTTATAGCCGGATTCTAACCCGGAGGAGTGGATCCTCGGGAACAGTGTTAGGTGGGTAGTTTGACTGGGGCGGTCGCCTCCTAAAGAGTAACGGAGGCGCGCAAAGGTTCCCTCAGCACGGCTGGAAATCGTGCGCAGAGCGCAAAGGTATAAGGGAGCTTAACTGTAAGACAAACAAGTCGAGCAGATGCGAAAGCAGGTCTTAGTGATCCGGGCGACCTGAGTGGAAGGGTCGTCGCTCAAAGGATAAAAGGTACGCCGGGGATAACAGGCTGATCTTCCTCAAGAGTTCACATCGACGGGAAGGTTTGGCACCTCGATGTCGGCTCATCGCATCCTGGGGCTGGAGAAGGTCCAAGGGTTTGGCTGTTCGCCAATTAAAGCGGTACGTGAGCTGGGTTCAGAACGCCGTGAGACAGTTCGGCCCCTATCCAGTGTGGGGCGTAAGATACTTGAGGGGACCCGCTCTTAGTACGAGAGACCGAGTGAGCGGACCGACGGTGTATCTGTTGTCACGCCAGTGGCATTGCAGAGAAGCCATGTCCGCAAAGGATAAGTGCTGAAAGCATCTCAAGCACGAAACCTACCCCAAGATTAGGTATCTCTAAGGATCCAAGTAGACTACTTGGTTGATAGGCTTCAGGTGTAAGTGTAGTAATACATTCAGCCGAGAAGTACTAATAATCCATTGGCTTGCCGAAAATATGAGTTGTTATACTCGTTTCTTGACAACTCTTTAATTATTTTTCAAGATTCTATTGCATTTTTCCTCAACTTAATTTATATAAAAAATATTGCTTGGTGCTTATGCCATAAGGGGTACACCTCATCCCATTCCGAACAGAGAAGTTAAGCCTTATTGGGTCGATGGTACTGCGTGGGCGACTGCGTGGGAGAGTAGATCGGTGCCAAGCTATCTAAAACCAAAAAAGTCTTGTTTTTTAACAAGACTTTTTTGCGTTTATTACTATTCTTTTTTTTTGATTCCTAAAAATCTACATAATCCATAATAACTATTCTTCCATTTCTTATACTGACCAATTATTTTTTTCTTAATTAAAAATATTTCTTTGTTAATTCTAAAATGCTATTTTTTCTGAAAAATTATATGATTCTGCAGATTAGTTAAAATCTTGTTTATTTGTATCTGCATCGTTTTTAAAAAACTTTTCTATCGTGCAATTAATACAACTTTCTGCTTATGAAGAACTTTTACTTTCGAGATATTTTACAAAAGGTTTTTAAAATATTTAAAATTTCTTTATTTTTTTTGGAATAGTATTCATATAATTGAATGCAATTTAGTAATAAAATAAAAGTGCCACATATTAATGTAGCACTTTTAAAATTATATCAAGAAATTAAGTTACTTTTATAATTTTTCAAATCTTGCTTGGAAGAATCTCAAATATTTAGGTTCGTAAATCATTTTCATACCTTTAGCTGATTCTCTGTTTTTATATAAGTCAGCAACATGGTGTGCAATTACATCAAAATGTGATTGAGTATAAACACGACGTGGTATAGTTAAGCGAACAAGTTCCAATTTTGGTTTATAGTTTTCACCAGTATCTTTATTTCTACCAGCAGAAACAATGCCTCTTTCCATTGAACGAACACCAGATTCAACATATAAATTTGCAGCAAGAGTTTGAGCAGGGAATTGTTCTTGGTCTATTTGAGGATAAAATCTTTTTGCATCAAGGAAAATTGCATGACCACCAACTGGTTTAACAAATGGAATGCCTTCTTCATCGAGTAATTTTCCAAGATATTCAGTTTGACCAATTCTTGCAGCTATATTTTGGTCTTGAACTGCTTCAGCCATACCAATAGCCATTGCTTCCATATCACGACCTGCTAAACCACCATAAGTATGCAAGCCTTCATATACAACAACGAGATTACGCAGTTCTTCAAAAGTATCCCAATCATTAACAGCAACAAAACCACCAATATTTACTAATAAATCTTTTTTGCCAGACATAGTAGCTCCATCAGTATAAGAGCACATTTCAAACAAAATTTCTGCAACTGATTTGTTTTTATAACCTTCTTCTCTTTGTTGAATAAAGTAAGCATTTTCCATTCCACGTGTTGCGTCAAGAATTACTTTAATACCATGTTGATGAGCAACTTTTTGAGTATCACGCAAATTTTGCATTGAAACTGGTTGTCCACCAGCCATATTAACTGTGACTCCAACAGTAATGTAAGGAATTTTGTCAGCACCAACTTTTTCTATCAAATTAGTAAATTTTTGAATATCAACATTACCTTTGAACGGATGTAAATTTTGTGGGTCATGTGCTTCATCAATGATAACATCAACAAAAGTTGCACCAGCAATTTCTTGATGTAATCTTGTAGTAGTAAAGTACATATTGCCAGGTACGTAGTCACCTTTTTTAATTAAAGTTTGTGATAATAAATTTTCAGCACCGCGACCTTGATGAGTTGGAACTAAATACTTATAACCATAATATTTCTTTGTTGCATCTTCAAGGTTATAAAAGTTTTTGCTACCTGCATAAGCTTCATCACCGAGCATCATACCAGCCCATTGAGCATCACTCATTGCATTGGTACCAGAATCTGTAAGCAAATCAATATAAACATCTTCAGAACGCAATAAAAAAGTGTTGAAACCAGCTTCTTTTATAGCTTGTTCGCGAAATTCACGTGTAGTAACTTTTAGAGGTTCAACTACCTTAATTTTGTAAGGTTCTGCCCAAGGCATTGGCTTTTCACTCATTAGAATATCCTTCTTAAAATTGAACTATTTTTATAAAAAATCAATCATTTATTAAAAATTATTTATTTATTTTTTTGCAAATTAACAAAAATCAAAATTACCTAATAATACAATAAATTACAACATTTTAATTAATTTATATTTGTCAATTTATAAGAAATTACTAAAAATTGTATTGTTTTTTCTATTTTCATAGTGAATAACTTAAAATTCTATGTTTTTTTGAAATCTTATTTGTAAATTTGATTTTTAAAAATTGGAATAAAAAATAATATGAATAATTTAGAACCATCTGTTAAAACTGTTTGGTCGATAGGTATTCTTATCCGTACGATATTTTATACAGTTATAGCTTTTATAATAGAATATTTTGTAATTAAAAATAATATTGATGAATGGTTTTTGCCTATAGGATTATTGTCTGTTGTAATATTTATTTTTGGATTTTTATTAGCATTTATCGCACCTATTTATATATACAAATACTGGTTATTTGATGTTCGTGAAGATGAAATATATACAGAACGAGGAGTAATTACCAGATACAAAACAACAGCTCCATTTAGCAGAATTCAGCACCTTGAAGTTCAGCAAAGTATTTTTGACAGAATGTTTGGACTTTCAAAATTTGTAATTTACACGGCTGGAACACGAGGAGCTGATTTGATAATACCCGGCTTACCAACCGAATATGCAGAAGCATTGAGAGACAGACTTAAATCAATTACTACCGAAGATGCCGTATGAACCAGATTAGCTATTATAATGAACCAAAACGATTACATCCTTTAACTTTGCTATATAGAGGAATAATGAACGCACCAGCACTTATTATTCCAATATACTTTGCTTTAAGTAAGGGGCAAACAGATGAATTATTCTATATCTTCATTATGATTTTTATTTTATTTTTTACATTACCAGCAATTGTTCTTAATTATTATTTTTTTAAATTTCAAATTACTGATAAAGAGCTTGTAATATATTCTGGTATTATTGCAAAAAAGCAAAAGAATATACCTGTTAAGAGAATACAAAATATTAATATAGAACAGAATTTTCTACAAAGATTAATGGGTATAACAAAGGTTCAAATAGAAACTGCTGGAGAAGCTACTGCAGAAGGTATTCTTGAATTTGTTTCCAAAAAAGATGCCGCTGAAATTACAAATACAATAAGACATTTCCAAGATAAATACGAAAATGCAACTACTAAACAATCAATAAAAGATGAATTGATTGATAATATTGATGTAAGAAAAGGGATAATAGAAGCCAAGGAAACTGCAACTGAATTATTTTATATGAGCAACTTTAAAGTTATTTTGTATGGTATGTTACGGTTTCGACCAATTGCATTAGTTTTTGGCGTTTGGTTATATACTTTTTTACAGCAATTCTTTACAATCCCAGAATTAACAGAAGGATTTATAGAATCAAATTTTAATTATATTGAAAAATTAAATAGTTTCGAGTTAATAATTTTTGTTATTATTGCCTTATTTGTGATAATTTTATCATCTTGGGTATTAGATATAATACTTACATTCAATAAATTTTATGGATTCAGATTAATAAAAGATACAAATAAATTTATTACGAATTATGGTTTATTTACAAAAAGACAGATAACAATACCATTAAAAAAATTACAGACTATTGTAATTACAACCAATCCAATAAAGAAATTAATCAACTATTATACGTTAGGATTGCAAACAGCAGGAATGGGGTCGAATCCCTCACAAAACGTTGTGGCTGTTCCTTTTGCTACAAAAGAGGAAGTAGAGATATTAGCTCAGAATATAAGAGAATTTTCATTTCCAGAAGAATTTAAAAAAGTATCAAAGAAAACAATTCGGAGAGCTCTAGTTAAGTATTTTCTATATTTTGTTCCGATTGTTGCAGGTCTGTTTTTTGTATCAAATAATGCTTTATGGTTGTTGCTGATAGCACCATTATTGGTTTGGGCAGCTGTTTTAAAATGGCAATATAGAGGATATTCAATTGAAAACAATTTGATATTTGTAAAGCAAGGATTTTGGTTTCAAAAAGTATCTATAGTGCCAATTGAAAAAATTCAAACGATTATTATCAAAGAGAGCTTTTTTCAGAGAAGACTTGGTCTTTCTACACTGCATATTGATACAGCAGCAGGAATAGTTATGAGTGATTGTAGTATAATTGACATTGATTCAGAAGATGCAATAATAATATCAGAAAATCTTTTGGAGGAATTCAAGAATTATCAAAAGAAAAATTAAAGACAAAATTAATTTAATGCTGAAATATTATTCAAATATTGATTAGCATTGGGTTCTCATCGGTTTTAAAATTTTCAATTTACATTGTTAAATAAATGTATAAAAGCATATTTGGAACACGTTGGAAATATAAAAAATTGAAATTCCTTGAAAATCCCAGCGGGATTGAATAATTGTAAACCCCACCTAAATCCTCCCCAAGGGGAGGACTTTACATATATTTCTTCCCCTTGGGGAAGGTTAGGATGGGGTTTCTTGTTACAAAAATTAATTCGCGAAGGGAATTTCAAAGAATATTTTACAAAACAACTAAAATTCATTTTATTGTTAATCGGTTGAGTGGTTACGATTACCAATTGTTCAATACTTTCTTAATAGAACCTCTGCTCTATATAAATTTAATTTATTTTCTTCACTTAATTTCAAGTCGATACTACTTTCTAATCTATAATTTACATTTATCTTGCCTGCTGGAATACCCATTTTGTAAATGTAATCTCTAATATTATCAGCACGATAATTTGCTGTTCGAGGTAGTTCAGTTTTATCTTGAAAACCTGTAACTATTACGTAATAATTTGGTTTTAACAGCATAAATTCAACCACTGTATCCAATACAGCCATCTGATTTGTAGTTAAAGTAGAATTATTTTCATCAAAAAATAATCTAACTGGAATTTCGGGTGTAACTAATACATATCTTGATTCTGGGTCGCGATTAACTTTTTTTTCTAATGTATTACAAGAAATGATTACAATTACAAAAAAACCTAAAATTAAATATTTTGATAAATTTCTCATTTTTTTATTTTCTTAATTATACAAAACTAAAATAATCAAACGAATTTCGTAAATTTGCATTTTAAAATTAATCAAAATAAATTAAATGACAAATTTTTGGAATGATATAAAGAAACCAATTTTCGCACTTGCTCCAATGGAAGATGTAACTGATACTGTTTTCAGAGAAGTTGTTTTGTCAGTTTCTAATCCTGAATATATAAATGTATTAATGGCAGAATTTACATCAACTGATGGTATATGCCATCCAGTTGGAAAGTTAAAAGTTACACATAGATTGTATATTAGTCCTACTGAAAGGAAATTATTAAAAGAGAACAATGTAAAAATTATTGCTCAAATATGGGGCTCAAATCCTGAACATTTCCTTCGTTCCGCGCAATTAATTTCAAATGAATATGATTTTGATGGTATTGATATTAATATGGGGTGCCCAGTTAAGAAAATTGTCAAGCAAGCATCTTGCTCACAATTGATTCAATTTCCGGAATTGGCTAAAGAGATTATTTATGCTACTATGGAAGGTTCTAATATTCCAGTGAGCGTTAAAACAAGAACGGGTATTAAAATGCATAATACTGAAGAATGGATTTCAACTTTACTTGAAACGAAACCAGCAGCTATTACTTTGCACTGCCGTACTCAGAAAATGATGTCCGCGTATCCTGCGGATTGGAATGAAATTACAAAAGCTGTAAATGTCAGAAATAGTTTGAAATCTGAAACAGTAATACTTGGTAATGGTGATGTAAAAACAATCGCTGATGGATTAGAAAAAATGAAGGAAACCGGTGCTGAAGGAGTAATGATTGGAAGGGGTATTTTTGCTAATCCTTGGATGTTTAATTATCCTGAAATCAATCCTGAAGCATCTCAAAAACTTGCAATTCTTTGGAAACATGTCAATTTATTTACAGCAACTTGGGGAAAAGAGAAGAATTTTCCGATTTTGAAAAGATTCTTCAAAATTTATACTTCAGATTTTTATGGTGCAGCAGAAATTAGAGCAAAATTGATGGATACACACAATGCAGATGATGTATTAAAAGTATTGAGGGAATCTGGTAAATTTATTGAATAGGATATATTTAATGCTTAATTTGCTCATTCAATGGTAAAGTAGCATCAATTGTTTGTAAAGTATCAAAAACTGGAATAGGTTTAATTTTTTCTGTAAGTGTAAGCACAGCATCAACGTAAGCCGTTGAATTATTATAATGAAAAACGGCTTTCCTTTGCTTTTCTTTATCTTCGCCCCAGCCGTTGATCTTCAGATAATTTGCAACGCTGAATATAGCATCTTCGGCATCAAATAAATTAATAATTCCATCAGAATTACCATCTACAGCCCAACTTACATAACTTGAAGGTAAAAACTGAGACCAGCCAAAAGCTCCAGCCCAGCTACCTTTCAAATCCATTATCGGTAATGGTGATATTTTGTCTAATTTTTCAAGTGCAATTAATTGTTCCAATGCCCATTTAGCTTTTTTTGTAGAACGTTCATCTATTTTCTTTTCGTATTCTTTCAATTCATTAGCACTACCTGTAAAATCTTTTCTTAATTCTTTTTTGTTAATTTCTACAAATTCAGGATGGTCGCACATAGCAGTACTTAAATAGACGCTGACAATATGATTATTGCCAAGATAAGTGCCGTGTTTTGTTTCAATCCATAAAATCGCTGTTATTACTTCTTTGGGAACTCCGTATTTTACTTCAGCGAGAGAAAGAATTGCATTATAATCATTAATGAAGGATTTTGATTTATTAATAGATAATTCATTGTAATTGCTTGAGTAATCAGCTTTTTTCAAGAATCCAGTAACATTAATTTTTACAAATTTTTCGTCAAATTGAGTTCTTTCATCTTCAATTAATTTATAAATAAAAGTAGAATCAATTCCTTTTTTTATCAATTTGGAAATCACAGGTTTAAAAAAATTCATTTTTGTATTGATTAATTCTTCTTTGTCGGTAGAATAAGAAATCTTCACTGTTGAAACTATCATCAATGAAATTATCAATGTAAAAACAATATATTTTTTATCCACAAACACTTTTTTCTCAAAATTGTTTTTCCAATCAAACGTAAGACGCTTTTTTTAGCCAAAAAGTTACAAAAAAATTTTAACATCATTAGGGATATACGGCTAAATACAAGATTTATTTTAAAAATATGAATTAGATGTGCCACACCTTCGAGGTGTGGCACATCTTTTCATACGATAAATTACCTACAATAAAAAAAACTCCCCAAAATAGGGAGTTTTCAAGTGGAGTATGTTTTATGTTTACGAAAGTTTAGTTTGGATATACTGAAATTTGTGAACGAGTTTTATCTTTGCGTTCAAATTTCACTACACCGTCAATCAAAGAGAAAATAGTATAATCAGAACCTAATCCAACGTTATTTCCTGGATGAAATTTAGTACCTGTTTGACGAACAATAATATTACCAGCAATTACTGCTTGACCGCCAAATTTCTTCACACCACGTCTCTGTGCATTGGAATCACGACCATTTTTGGTCGAACCCATACCTTTTTTATGAGCCATTCTTCAATTCCTTAATTATTTAGATTAATATTTGTTATCTCAATATTAGAATATTTAGCACGGAAGCCGTTTAATTTACGATGCCCTTTGCGGCGTTTCTTGTGGAATACAAGAACTTTATCGCCTTTTCCGTGGTCTAAAATTCTGGCAGTTACTTTTCCATCGAGATATGGAGTACCAACTGTAATGTCATTACCATTTGAAATAGCTATAATATTATGAAAATCTACCATTTCTCCAGGCTCACCAACTAATCTTGGTACGTTCAATTTTAAGTCCTTACTGACTTCAAATTGGGTTCCTGCTATTTCTATAACCGCTTGCATTTTATCCTCTATATAAAATATTATTATTTTCTTTGTTTTTGCTAAAAACAGATATGCAATTTAAGCATATTTTGCATTTCACAAAAGAAATTTTTTATAAATCAGTAAATAATTTCAATATTATTATTAATTTTATTCACTTTTTGATATTACTGAACTCCGGGCTTATTCTTTTCTGCAAATAATGTAAATATTTCTTCTACAGGTTTGCTACCCAAATCACCAACTGTATGTTCACGAATTGAAACTGAATCATTTTCAACTTCTTTTTGTCCAATAATTAACGCATAAGGAATTTTTTTCTGCTCGGATTCAGCGATTTTTCTGTTGATTTTCTCACTTCTCAAATCTATTTCAACTCTATAACCCAAATCAGATAATTCTTTTTTGAGTTCGGTTGCAAATGCAGCTTGATTTTCACTAATTGGTAAAATTGAAATTTGAGTTGGTGCTATCCAGAATGGGAAATTACCAGCATAATGTTCAATCAATATAGACATAAATCTTTCCATTGAACCGAATGGAGCTCTGTGTATAATTACAGGACGATGTTTGAGATTGTCGCTTCCCATATATTCAAGTTCGAATCTTTCAGGCATTACATAATCTACTTGAACAGTGCCAAGTTGCCATTTTCTACCAATTGCATCTTTTACGATAAAGTCAATTTTAGGTCCATAAAATGATGCTTCTCCAAGACCAATAAAATAGTCTAAGTCCATCATTTGTGCAACTTCCAAAATTTCTTGTTGAGATTTTTCCCACATTTCCAAGTCGCCTGCATATTTTTCAGTATTATCATCGCGGAATGACAATCGGGTAGTTACATCCATTCCAAAAGTTTTGAATACAAGCTGAGTGAGTTTAACACAACTAATCAATTCATCTTTTAACTGGTCATTTCTACAATAAATATGAGCATCATCTTGAGTAAATCCTCTTACGCGTGATAAACCCGATAACTCGCCTGATTGTTCATAGCGATATACAGTACCAAATTCAGCTAAACGCACAGGCAAATCTCTATAAGAGCGTGGTTTTAAAGAATAAATTTGATGATGGTGCGGACAGTTCATTGGCTTAAGCATATATTCTTCATCTTCCACTTTAATTGGAGAGAATTGAGAATCTGAATAATATGGATAATGACCTGAAGTTTTATAAAGATTTAAATTACCGATATGAGGAGTAATTACCTCTACATATCCACCTTTTATTAACTCTTTTTTTATAAATTCTTCTAACAATCTTCTTACAACAGTACCTTTGGGTAGCCATACAGGAAGACCACCGCCAATACTTGGTGAAATCATATATAATTCCAGTTCTTTTCCGAGTTTTCTATGGTCTCTTTTTTCGGCTTCCTCACGAAGTTTTATAAATTCTTCAAGTAATTTTTGCTTAGGAAAAGTAATTCCATAAATACGAGTCATCATTTTATTATCTGATTTACCGCGCCAATAAGCACCAGCAACGGATAATAATTTTACTGCTTTGATAATGCCAGTATTTTGAATATGCCCACCACGGCACAAATCAGTGAAATTTCCATGCTTACAAAAAGTAATTTCTTCGCCTTTTAAACCATCGAGCAATTCAAGTTTGTATTCATTTCCAACTTCAGTATAGTATTTTACTGCTTCGTCCCATTGGGATGAATACATGTTGTATGTGGAATTATTTTTTGCAAGCTCTAACATTTTCTTTTCAATTTTTGGCAAATCATCATTTGATAATTTTACTCCTTCAGGAGTATCTACATCGTAGTAGAAACCTTGTTCAATTGCAGGACCAATACCAAATTTTGTACCAGGATATAATTCTTGTAATGCTTCAGCAAGTAAATGGGCAGATGAATGCCAATACATTTCTTTACCTTCAGCATCATCGAAAGTCAGGATTTTGAAATTGCAATCACTATTTACAGGACTGTGTAATTCATATAGCTTACCGTCAACCATAACGCCAACTGCATTTCTTGCAAGACCTTCGGAGATTGACTTAGCAATTTCATAACCTGTAGTCCCATCGTTAAATTCTCTAACAGAATTATCGGGAAAAGTTATTTTCATTATCTATTTCCAAATTTAAATTAAAATACAAAGTACAAAAATAATAAAATTTTTTCAATAACTTTATGTTAAATGATTGTTTATTATTAAGGTTATAAAATTATAAGATTACCCTTCCAAAGATTTCAACTCTTCGAAAGGGTATATACATTAAAATTATAACCCTTAATCAATTATTCTGATAATTTTGCAACTATGCTATCGACCATTGATGTTTCAAGTAAGTGCTTTACTGGTATATTGATAACAACTCCAATTTCAGCCAAGGAATCAAGTTCTTCATAATTTACTTTATTCCCAAACATACCACCGGAAGATTCAGCAACAAACATACCCATTGCAATATAGTCTTTCTTCACATCAAATGCTTCACCTTTGCTAAGAGTATAATCAATTATTTTTGCAAAATCATCTAAACCATCTTTTAATCCACGCTGGTCCCTACCTTTTAGGGCAAGAAGTACTTCAGAACTTGGTATGGAAGATATAACTTCTTGTGTAAGAGTTGATGAATATGCTGATGGTTTTGAAATAAGTACTTCTAAAGACTTAAATTCCTTTTTGTCCACTTTCCCATCAGATGCCGAAACATATTCAAAAATCCAAGCAATAGCTTTTTGCAAAGTAAGCCATTGGTCTTCTGCAAACATTTCTCTGTAAGCCATAACTTTTAACCTTTAAATTTTATATTAAATAACGTAACAATAATTCTATTTATCAATCAAACAAAATTAATTCAATTTTAGTTAAAAACAAATTGTTTTTTTTTTCAATTGTATAATTAAAAGTTATTTGTTAATTTGGAATGATATTTTGATGTTATTTTGAGAATTAATATTTATGTACAAATTTAATTTATTTATCAAAAATGCCATTCCTACGGGAAAATTCAGACAAATTTTAAGTCCATTCGATTCTCGTATTATCGGAGAAGTTGAAGTTCCTGATTCAAGTGCAGTAGAGCAAGCTTTTGTAAATGCTGACACAATGTTTAAATCTGTTATGGTTAATATGCCAGCATATCAACGTGCAGATATTTTATATAAAGTTAGCAATTTAATAAAGGAAAATACAGAAGAATTAGCACAACTTATTGCGGCTGAAGGTGGCAAACCTGTCAAAGATGCAAGAGTGGAAGTAATTCGTGCTGCTAATACTGTTAAAATGTCTGGCGATACAGCACTTACTTTAAATGGTACACAATTAACAATGGACAGAGCTAAGGGCAGTGAAAATCATATTGCATTTACAATCAAGCAACCGATTGGAGTTGTACTTGCAATTTCAGCGTTCAATCATCCAGTTAATTTAATATGTCATCAAGTAGCAACTTCATTCGCAGCAGGCAATACTGTTCTGGTAAAACCTGCTTCTCAAACTTCACTCTCTTGTTTTAAAATTGCAGAATATTTTAAATTGGCAGGTTTAGAAGATGGAATTATTAATGTAATCCCTATTTCAGGTAGCGAAACTGATAGAATTGTTTCTGATAAACGTATTAGATTTATTACATTTATCGGAAGTGGAGAAGTTGGCTGGAATATGAAGAAAAAAGTACACCCTGGCTGTGGTATTGCTCTCGAACATGGTGGTACTGCTGTTGCTGTCGTTGATAAATCTGCAGATTTATCAAAAGCTTTACCATCTATAATTAAGGGTGGATTTTATCATGCTGGACAGGTTTGTGTATCAACTCAAAATGTTTTTATACATAATAGTATTTATGATGAAGCGAAATCAACTTTGATTGAATTAGCAAAAAAACTCATAACTGGCGACCCTAATAATGACACAACAGATATTGGACCAATTATCAATCAACCAGAGCATCAGCGTGTTTTAAATTGGATAAGTGAAGCGAAAGAAAAGGGTGCAACTATAGAATTGGGTGGAAACTCAATGCCAAATAATTGTATTGAACCAACAATTCTTACCAATACTGACTACTCAATGGCAGTTATGCACAGTGAAGTGTTTGGTCCAGTGATTAATATTAACAAATATGATGATTTAAATAAAGTAATTGAAGATTGCAATAACACACCATTTATGTTCCAAAATGCCATTTATTCAAAAGACATTGATATTGCATTGCATTTCGCAAGAAAAGTAGATTCAAAAGCAGTAATTATTAATGATTCAACCGCATTTAGAGTTGATTGGATGCCGTTCGGAGGAAGTAAAGAATCGGGCTATAGTATTGGTGGAGTTCAATATTCAATTGAAGATGTTATTGAAGAAAAATTAATTGTTATCAAAAATGAAGTTAGTTTTTAGATAATAACTCAGTATCTTAATGAAAAATCTCATGTAAATTACAGCTACTATTTTATAAAACATCCGATGTTTCTAAAATATCGGATGTATTACTGCTAATAGTCTGTTGCTCAAGTATAGATTTAATCATCTTTGGGGTGTCTCAAATGGTGTCATTCCGAGTGCGGAACAAATATATTTAAAAAATATGCAAAATGACACCATTAAAATAAATTGTAGTCATTGGTAGATTGTTTCAGAACCCTCAATGTAGAATTAATTCAAATCCCCCTTTCCCCCTTTATTAAAGGGGGATTAAGGAGGATTTCCTTCATCCGAAGTTAATTGGAACTTCCTCAAAAATCGTCATACTGTTCCAAGGAAAAAAGTTGTCATTGGTAACTTGTTTCAGAATCCACTTCCCACTAAGTTGTTGAAATATAGAGATATTTCTCAACATTAAAATTGACAAATTATCTAATTTTGAACTTATGAGACAGCCACGTGAAATTTTATTTCAATATTACTTTATCAACAGACTGTTAAGATATTGGGTAGTTACACGCAAAAAAATGATTTTTCATATTAAAAAAAATATTTTCTTTAATTAATTGTCTTTATTGCTTTATTTTTGTTTTATAAATTAATTATTAGGAATATGATGAAAAGAATTATTCTCTTTGCGATTGCTTTAACTTTAGTTTTGGCATCTTGTTCTGAAGCTGAAAAAAAGGTAGAAAATGCACCGCCAAATGACCCGCACATGGGTATGAATATGGACAATAAATCCGCTTTGTCAGAGATTGCTTCTGATGCTCAACAAATGCCAGTTGAAAACTTGCCAGAATTAAAATTGGCAAATTTTACTCTTACAAAGCCAGAATCTTGGACTCAAGAAAACCCTTCAAGTGCAATGAGAATTGTTCAATACGCTTGTGGTGTTGATAACAACATAAAAGTAGTAGGTTTCTTTTTTGGTCAACAAGATATGATAAGAGAAAATATTGATAGGTGGAAAGGTGAATTTGTTAAAGTTGAAAAAGCAAATGAATCAAAATTATCTGGTGATAAAGTAGCTTATGTAGAGATAGAAGGTGCATACAGAGTAAAAGAAGCTCCAATGTCTGATAAGTTTGTTGAAACTCCTGGATATATGACACTTGCTGCAATTGTACCATCTGCTGAAGGTCCATATTATTTCAAAGTTAATGGTCCAGCTGCATCATTAAAAAAAGAAATTGATAATTTCAAAAAATTCGTTGGTTCTTACAAAACCAATTAATTTTGAAAAGCAATAACATAGATTTAATTTGTAAAGAAAGGTGCTGTAAGATTTTACAGCACTTTTTTTGTACTCTAATACTATTGATAGTTATATTTTCTTAGTAATTTCGTAATTGATGCGGAATCTAATATGCAGATGTCCAACACTTTGAAAGTGTTGGACATCTTGCTTTGAAAATGAAATGAACTGTAGATGGATTCTGAAACGATTTCAGAATAACAATTTGTTTTCTGTGTCATTCCGCACTTGATGCGGAATCTAATATATGTAGATGTCCAACACTTTTAAAGTGTTGGACATCTTGTTTTGAAAATGCCATAAATCGTAGATGGATTCTGAAACAAGTTACCAATGACATCTTTTTTCCTTGCATCAGTATGACGATTTTTGAGGCAGTTCCAATAAACTTCGGATGAAGGAAATCCTCCTTAATCCCCCTTTAATAAAGGGGGAAAGGGGGATTTGAATTAATTCTACATTGAGGGCTCTGAAACAATCTACCAATGACTACAATTTATTTTAATGGTGTCATTTTGCATGTTTTTTAAATATATTTGTTACGCACTTCAGAATGACAAATTGGAAATTGTAGTATCCAATTATTTTTCATTCTTGTGAAACGAAAAGCACTTTCATGTGTCATTATATATATAGGGTATTGCAAATTTGGAAAAAGTATTTGGTAATTAAGTTATGTTACACAAACAAAAAACAAGAGCTTGGCTCTTATCACTTGCAGCTTTGGTGCTGCTTTTGTCTAACTATTTTGTGGGATGGGCTGTGGAACCAGACCCACGAATACTATGGGTGGCTGATTCTTCAATGGGTAGGATTGATGGATTTGCAGTTCATCCTAATGGTAATATCTTTGCATATAATGGAAGCATTATTTTTGAGATTGATGGGAGTAACGGAAAACTTATAAGAATATTACCGAAATTTTCTGAAAAGGTTAAAATTTCGTCTATCGATATTTCTGATGATGGAAAGTATCTTGCAACATCTTATGATGGAGTTACAATAATTGATTTATCTGACTTAAGTTCAAAAACTTTTGGAAATGGAAATCGGGTTACATTTGTTCCAAATTCAAACAAAATAGCATATAGAGCAAGTACCAACCCTCCAGAAACTACTGGTCACGATTCTTCAATAGTAATTCTTGATTTAACTACACAAGAACGTTCTTACATAAAGACTGAAGAATTGATTCATAAGATTTCCTTCTCCCCAGACGGACGTTTCTTTGCTACAGGTGGAACTGGGAAATTATATGGAAATTTTTATACTTCTCTTAAACTCTGGGATGCTAAAACATTGAAGTTGATTAAAGAATTGGATAGATTCGATAACGATTATCAAATTCCCAAAATTGAATTCTCACCATCAAGCAAAATGATTGCGTTTTTCGGTAATATGGGTTTACCAATATTTTCAACAGAGACTTATACAAAAATTAAAGAATACACAAAGTCAAGTCTCGGTGTAGAAATAAGTAGATTTTCTTATATTAATGATGAATTTATTGGTATTCAATCAAAAAAGACTTCAATAATGAGATTATCCGATGATCATAGAATTGATTTAATTGAATTTCCATATAGAGGTTTTCTTATGGAATCAAGTTCAAATAAAAAAATTCTATTTGCTGGAACTGGATATCTTATTGAAAGTGGATCATTAATTGCCTGGGATTTGGAAAAAGTTTTTAGTAATGTAGAAAATCCAGTTGAACAAATTACCATTGGTGCGGAATACCAAAAAGGTATAATTTTAATATCGGGTATTAATGTAACTAATAATTCGGTTAATCTTGAAATATTTGATATCAACGGAAAATTAATTCATCAACTTAAGGTTGAACTAAATGGAACTGAACTTAGAATTCCGATAGTATTAGTTAAAGGTACATACTTACTAAATTTGACTGATGGCAATAAAAAGTATTCTTCAAAATTTTTGGTAACAGAGTAGGGAATTAATAAAAGGAGAAGATTTTAGACAATATTCACGATTGTCATTCCGTACTTGATGCGGAATCTAATATATGCAGATGTCCAACACTTTCAAAGTGTTGGACATCTTGCTTTGGAAATGAAATGAACTGTAGATGGATTCTGAAACGATTTCAGAATAACAATTTGTTTTCCGTGTCATTCCGCAATTGATGTGGAATCTAATATGCAGATGTCCTACACTTTCAAAGTGTTGGACATCTTGTTTCGAAAATAACAGGGAATTAGATTCTGAAACGAGTTCAGAATGACGGCGAGAAAATGGATTCTGAAAGAAGTTCGGGATGACAAGGAAGAAATCAATTATTATTTCGAAAAATTGATAAACATTATTTTTGGAATTATAAATATAATTGTATTTTTGCAATGTTGTTGATTTTTGTGAAACATTTATTTTGAGTTTATTGATGACAAGCAGAGAAAGCTATTTCAAAACAGATGCAGGAAATGTTTTTTATAATATCTATGGTCCAAACAAGGCAAATACACCTCTTTTAGTAGTTCATGGTGGTCCTGGCGCCCCACATAATTATCTACTTCCATTAAATGAATTAGCGGAAAATAGACCTGTAATTTTTTACGACCAATTTGGCTGTGGCAAATCTGGCAGATTTGCAAATAGTTCATTAATGAATTTGGATTACTTTATAGATGAATTATATGACTTGATTAATCATTTGCAAATTAAGAGCTGTCATTTGCTCGGACAATCTTGGGGAACAATGATAGTAGCAGGATTTGCTGCAAAATATCCAGATTTTGCAAAATGTTTAACACTATCTTCACCATTTTTGAATGCTCAACTATTTGCAAAAGATGCAAGAGAATTGCTGAACGATTTAAGCACCGAAGATAAAGAAGCCATTATTAATTGTGAAAAAAAAGGTGATTTTCAATCTCCAGATTATCAAAAAGCTATGGGTAGCTTTTATTCCAAATTTGTTTGCAGATTAGAACCATTCCCTGATTTTGTAAATGATTCTTTTTCAAATCTCTCTGTTGATGTCTATAATACAATGTGGGGAGCAAGTGAATTCACAATTTCAGGTACATTGAAAGATGTAGATATAACTAATCAATTACATAACATTACAATACCTGTATTGCTCACAAGCGGAGAATTTGATGAAGTTAGACCACAAACCACTAATTATTATTCAGAATTTTTCAAAAATTGTACTGTAAAAATCTTGCAAAACGCATCACATTTGCATAATGTGGAGCAAAAAGAAATCTATAATAAAATAGTATCAGAATTTATTAAATCTTACGATTAGTTCCCGAAATCAATGATTTTTTTACGCAGTCGTTTTTTTTCAGAAATATTCTTTTTAATATCTAATCTTGATTGAATGGAAGATTTACTTGGATTAGTTTTCTTTCTGATTTTAGGAGGATTTTCGGCTATATATAATAATTTCATAAGCTTTTGAACAGCAGCTTCTTTGTTGAGTAGTTGGGAGCGGCTTTCTCTTGAAACTATAACAAGTTCTCCTTCTTTATTGATTTTATGCTTTGCAATGTGCTTCAATCTTTCTTTGCTTGTATAGCTGAGATTACTTTTTTCAATGTTAAATCTAAGTTGAACCGCAGTTTCAACTTTGTTTACATTTTGCCCACCAGGACCTGATGACCTCATAGTATCAAAATAAAAATCAGCGTCATTTATTAGAATATGTTTCATTACAATATTTTTCAATTAATTATTAATCATAATTACAAATATATAAAAAAAAAGTGTTAAATTGTAAATTGGTAAAAGTAACTTTGAAAAAATGTTGATAAAATTAAATGAAAAATAAGAATTTAGCAGCTTATATTATAATATTTTTTTTAGTTTGTTTTGGATTTAGTCAGCTTTACTCACAAACTGTTGATGCCAATCGTCAAGTTGTGATTTCTTCAATATCTGTAAATGGGCAAAACATCCCCGTTTCAGATAGAGTAATTATTCAAGACAAAGATTCAATTACCATAAACTTCTCTTTGGAAAATACTGGCGGAACAGATAAAGACCAGTTTTTGTTTAATTACTCTTTAAAATCGGGCGAAGATTCATTGAGCCGTTCTATTGGCACAAGAACAATTACTTGGAAGAATTTAAAAGAAAGAGAATATCTATTTACAATTAATGCTTTTGATTTGCTTAGGCGTTGGTCAGCTAAGAAAATTGACTTGAGAATAATAGTAGATAATGATAAAGCTAATCTAATCAAACAAAAGGATTCATTATCCAAGTTAGTTACTGATTTTGAAAAAGATAAATTAAACCAATCTGTAAATTCAGAAAATATTATTTCCAAATCGAATTTATTTCTAATACTAATAATTACGGCAGTTCTTAGTATTTTGGCAACATTTTTGATTATGTACTTTGTATTTATTAAAAGAAATTCAGGAAGTTCGTCAAATAATAAAATTGTAAAAAATAAAGAGAAAAACAATATGACAAGTAGTGTAGTTTCAAAAGAAGAACACGATAAAATTTTGATTGAGAACAGCAATTTAAGGGCTGAACTTGCTGCTTTACGTGGGCAGATTGATGCTCTACAAGTTAGAGGCGACCAACTCTCCGCTCAAAATAAAGAGTTGGAGAAAAGCTTGTTGAAAATATCTTCCAGCAAACAAGAGCTTGAGGAGCTTCAGAAGCAAAAAGATGATTTGTTTGCTATTATTATTCATGACATAAAAAATCCTGCATCTCTAATTAAAAATCTTGCAGAGTTATTAACTTCTTATGATTTAACAGCAACCGAGCAACAAGAAATTATACAAGACATTGCCAATACTACCAACAAAATAGTTTCTCTTTCTCACGAAGTTTCGAAAATTTTATCTCTTGAAGGTAATCAATTAAGAATGAATTTTGAATCTTGCAATGTTAATGAAGTGATTGAAGATGTGGTAAATAGAAATTCTATAAATGGGCAAAAGAAAGGAATACAACTTTATAAAGAATTGAATCCTAATTTAGATGACATCGAAATTGACCCACAAAAAATAGATGAAGTATTAGATAATTTGATATCAAATGCGATTAAATTTACTCCTAAGGGTGGAGCAGTTAGAGTAAAATCTTATAAAGAAGGTGATAGAGTTGTTCTTGAAGTGAGTGATACTGGACTTGGGTTGACAGAAGAAGATATTAAATATACATTCCAAAGAGGAGCAAGATTAAGCGCCAAGCCAACAGCGGGTGAATCTTCTACTGGTTTAGGACTTTGGATTGTCAAAAAACTTGTAGAAGCACATAAAGGTAGAGTTTGGGTAAAAAGTGCTTTAGGTAAGGGTTCTACTTTTGCTTTCAGCTTACCTAAAGTACAACCTGACGAAGATTTTGAATAGTATTTAAATTTTTCTTTTATTTAATGAAAATAAATTTGTAATTTGGAATTGATATTAATTGACAATATAAAAAAATATGGCAGATATAATAAAAGTTTTAGTGGTTGAGGATGAATTAACTAATGCAATCCTCTTAAAAAGAATATTAACAAAAGCCGGTTATACGGTAGTTGTTGCACACAATGGTATGGACGCTCTTAAGCACATGGAACGCGAGCTTTTTGATGCTATACTTACAGATTGGATGATGCCTCAAATAGATGGTATTGAATTAATCAGACAATTGCGTGAAAAAACTAATAAATTACCTCTTATTATTATGGTTACTGCTCTTGTTTCTGAAGGGGCTCGTTCTTATGCTCTTGACTCAGGTGCAGATGACTACATTGCAAAACCAATTGACGTAGATGAGTTATTGACCAGACTTAAAGATGGTTTAGATAAAAAATATCAATCTACTCCGACTGTTAAAATTAACAATGTTGTAACAAGAGATACTAATATCTATCCTCCGTTTGTGGCTGTTGCAATTGCAACAAGTACAGGTGGACCTCCTACTTTGATTGAAGTATTCAGAGGTATTTCTGGTAGTATCAATGCTTCATTTTTTGTTGTTCAGCATGGACCACCTTGGATGCTTGAAACATTCTCGCAAAGACTTCAAAAAGAAACACCATTGAATGTAATGCTTGCTGTAAATGGACAATCTATAAGTTCAGGAAATATTTATATTTCACCTGGGGACAAACATTTGAGAGTTGACCCGAAAAATTATCATATTATTCTTGATGATGGTCCAAAAGAAAATTTCGTTAGACCTGCTGCCGACCCACTATTTAGGTCAATTGCTGATGCATTTGGTAGATATTCTGTTGGTGTAGTTCTTACTGGATTGGGTAGAGATGGTACTCAAGGTTGTGCAATGATTTCTTCAGTTAAAGGTGCAATTCTTGTTCAAGACCCAGAGACTGCTGTAGCACCTTCGATGCCAAATACTGTAATTAGTTCTGGGATTGTACATCGTAAAGTTCCATTAGCAGATATGGCTAAAGCTATTTCTGAAACTGTATTTCCATTAGCAGCTGGATTGAAACAAAAAAGATAATTTTTTGAATAAATTATTTAACGTCCAAATTTTAGGGCTATCTCAATAAATGAGACAGCCCTAAATTATATTTAAGAGGTTACTTCTCAGTACCAAAAAAAAATCACATGTAAATTATAGCTAACTATGTTATAAAAATTGCGAATGTTGTTTTCTAAGTTAGATAAAAGCCATATTGATATTTACAAATTGCTGTGTTATTTGAATGTAAAACAAGTAAAACTGGAACAAGTTGAAAAAAATGAAATTCCTTGAAAATTCCGATAGGGATTACATGTTTGTAAACCCCACCTAACCTCCCCAAAGGGAGGAACTAACGTAAGCCCAGCAATTCTATAGGGATTGAATAATTGTAAACCCCACCTAAATCCTCCCCAAGGGGGAAACTTTACATATTTCCCCGCCCCTTAGGGAGGTTAGGTGGGGTTGTCTTTTCTTTTGCTACTAATATTTCGCAACTTTGTTGCTAAAACAAAACATTCCCCCTACCACACAAGCATAGATTTTCATTAAAATTCCTCCCTCAATCTCGAAGAGATTCAATGCTTATAGAAAAAAATTTGCCTTTGGACTGGTACGACCTCGAAGAGGTCGAATAATTTTAGCAAAGATAATCGAATTGCAAATTCGACCTCGAAGAGGTCGTATCGAATCCAATGTCAATTTTTCTATAATCATTGAATCTCTTTGAGATTTTGGAAAAATATTTTTTTATTTTGGCATTTTCTTTCTAATTTTGTAATGCCATTTACTGAGAAGATGTAGGTAGGTGGAGAAACTAACTCCGTTTCGCAAAATTGTGGACTATTTAGAGTTTTACAACATTGACAATTATTATTCTGAATAGCATCAAAATAATTATTGATAAACGACATGATTTTGTGAAAAAGGTGTATTTCGTGAAGAAATGAGTTGTGTGAGATTGTAAAGACCGACACCAAATGATAAATATTTTCAAAAAAAATAAACCTGACATTCAAGAAGAATGGAATTCAAAAGGAGAGCATTATGCTAAAGAAATCAACGAAATGGTTGAATTTGGCGAAAAAAATGGTTGGGAAAATTGGAAAGGAAAAGAACCCGAAGATAAAAGAGACCATTTAGCTGAAGAAGTAATTCTTCAATTAAAACAAGCCAATATCCAAAAGAGAGTTGAGAGTTTTAGAAATGATTTTCCACCATCACACTCACCAATTATTTCCTTTTTAGAAAAGCAGTCCCAAAGTATTGAACAACTTCACTTTATTAATGATCAAAAAATAGTTTTTCTAACAGGTACTGCATATCAAAAAAGGCAGGCATACCTACTAAATAATGACCAGACATTAGAACTTGATAAGAATATTAATGCTATTGGAAAATCTAAGCAGAATAACATTTTTGCCATAGCCACTGAAAGCAAAATATCGACTTTTAAAAGTTGGGAAGGAGAACTTATAAGTGAATTTACACTTAATGAAACTGCTAATCTTGGAATTACGGAACTCATTCCATTCAATGACGGACATAAACTCCTTATAGTAACATCTGAAGGAATTTTTTTGGTATCCAAAAATGAAGAAAAACTTATTCATCCGTTAAATGAAGAAAACGAAGAAGATTGGTCTTCAAATATTGACATGGAAAATGCAACTTTATCCGATGACAATGAATTCATTGTTGTCGGTGACCAATGTTACGACCATAGAATTTTAGACTCCTATGGTAACACTTTAGGTAGTATTGGACCACAATCATCCTATCCGCATTTTTGTTTATTCTCAAAAGATGATAGTCAGCTAATATCTAATTCTTGCCATTTCTACAACGGTGTGACTATTGGAATTAATTCTGACAGATTTATTGGTGTTAAAATTGAAGCATATACAGAAAGTGACGATTATATAATAATTGATGAAGAAATGAGAGTTTATGTTGGCTTGGCTACAAGAAATTATTATATACTTGGAGATGCATATGGCAACATTAAAGCAATCGATAAAAACGGAAAGAAAATTTGGAGACATTTTTTAGGTTCAACAATAAGTGGAATGACGATTTCTGATGACGAACAAAGTTTATGGGTAGGTTCTTCAAGTGGCGTTTTGCATAAACTAATATTAGGAAAAGGACACAGGGACAAGCATACAATAGGAAATGGAAATCACTATGAAGAATTCAGACTACTAATTTGGAAAAATGAACCTCAAATTTGGAAATGGTAAAAAAACTCACATAACACGGGTTTTGCGTCAGGCGAGGGGTCTTGCAAACTTGGAGCTTTGTGCTTCGTAACAAGATAGGTGGTGGCTATTTGAAATTTATTTTCTATAAAATTACTGCTTCAAATAATATAGAAGCTGTATAATATCAAGGACAAAACACAATGATACAATCAATCTATAACTCAATCAAGGATGTTTTATATTTTCTTAAAAAACCTACAGATCAAGAGAATATAATTCAATCAAAATCTCAAATAATCAAAATATTATTACTGCTTTTGGTGCTTGATATTCTTATTATGGCACCATTAACTGCTCTAATTGAAACCTTTAGCAAATTTGGTTGGGTAAATATTGAAAATCATCAAATCACATTGCTTTTGGACATTCTTCCAATTTGGGTGGTATTGCTTTTAACTATAATTCTGATACCTTTTATTGAAGAAATAATTTTCAGACTACCGCTTCGATTTAAGAGGAACTATTTATTGAAGTTAATTATTTATATTTTTCATGGGAAGAACAGTACAATCACAAATTCAATTCAGGAATTCTGGAATAAAAAATATGCTTATATATTTTACTTCTCTGCTCTTGTTTTTGCTTCAATACACATATTTAATTACGACTTAAAATCTACCATAATTTACCTTTTACCAATACTGATTCTTCCTCAATTTGTATTATCACTTTTTATCGGATATTTAAGAGTTCGTTACAATTTCATGTATGGCTATTTGCTACACGCAATTCATAACGCATTTTTTATAACAATTACATTGCTATCAATCAATACATCAGTATCAAAATTAAATATTGACAACGAAATCTACTCTTTGAATATTGAGGAAGTTAAGCGTGGTGAGAATTCATCTTTCAATACTTCAGAAGATTCTGTTCAGTTTACTGGAATTAACCTCAAGAATATTATTGCAACTTTAACTGATAAAAATGAATACCTTATTGATTTTGAAAACAATGCGTTTTTATACAAAGATATTGACTTAAAATTCAAGAAAAAATCTATTAACAATTTAAATATGGATTCTATAATTCTTGCATATCTTGGTGATTTGTATTCTTTCAAATTAGAAACTATCCAAAAGACCAAAAAGATTTATAGTTTGCATGTGAACGATTCATTGAAATTATCAAATCACTCTGCCGAAAAATTCAGTGAAGTTAGCCGAACTACAAATTCACAAACAAAAATAACAATTGAAAATGTATCTCTTGAAGTGCTTGCAAGTGAACTTAGTCGTAGTTATAAAATGCACTTTGAAGTTGAGAAATCATTTCCACAAAAATTAATTATGGAATTACCTAATGGTGATTTCAATAAACTTGAAAACAAACTAAAAACTGAATATGGAATTCATTTAAAGCAATCACATAAGCAAATAGAATACCTAAATGTAAAATTTCATTAAATTGATTTTGAAATCAGGGTTTGGGCTTGTAATGATGTCCGACAATGGTATGTTTATTTTGATAGTACATTAATGATAATAATTCCTACATCTTATAAAATTATCACGTAGTGATTGCATTATGGTAAAACTTACAATCCAAACAGTTATTTATCACGTAGTGATTATATTATTGAAACTCAATAATTTATGCAATGTTAGAATAATTTAATCGCTACGTGATAATATTTTAAAAATAATTTTCCTTGTTACCATAATGCAATCACTACGAAATAATTTAATAATAAGTAGGAATTTTTATCATTAAAGTACAATCAAAATTAACAAATTTTCCGAAACCATAAGACTACTGAAGTTTCATTATTGCACGGATTAGGTAGTAACCTATCCTTTTACAATTTATCTTTAGAATACAAGAAAATAATAAATATTTTAATTCCACTTTCGTCAGAAAAGTATGAAAGAAAAAGTATATATTGAAACAAGTATTATAAGTTATCTTGTGTCCAAGACCATTGGAATTGCAAACATATTGCTAATGTTCATATTATGAAGACAATTGAATCAATTGCACATTTTCACCAATATAATTTTCCTTTATTATGTACACCGTTAGAAATGTTAGGAGGATATAATGAACTATGACCCATTGGTTGATGAAATTCATAAAATTCGAGAGCAGCATGCCGCTGAATTTAATTTCAATAAAGACTTAATTTTTGAGTATTGGCTTAAAAAAAGTAAAGCATCAAATAAATTATATGTGAACTTTGAAAATATGAACAAACAGTCAAAAGTTGAGGAAAAAGCATTAATTTGAAATTGAAATTGTGTCTAATAGAAACATTTGAAAAAAGAAATTAATCAATATGTTTAGTGTAGGGGTTTGGGCATTGATACGGTAGCAGAAGTGAGTCTCCTTTTTAGAAATAATATCACGAAATGATTAAATACATGTACTCCAAGGTTTCAAAACATTGGAAGTTTCAGCATAGTTAACCCTCACTTTTGTAATTTAGAAGCAAATTTCACAATTTCAAGTTAAGGATTCCGTCATATAATATTGTATATTAATGAGACTGTTTTGTTTTTGTACTTATTGATTTTTTGGTGTTTTACATGTCAACATTTATTACGAAAAGAACAGCTTTATTACAATTTGGAACAAATATTATCGTTTGGGCTTTAACTAATTAGTAGAAAGTATTTTTTCAATTTTTATTATGTGTGATTTATGCAATTAGTGGAAGAAAATATAAAAAATAATGCTTTAGAATTGATTTTTAAATTGCCAAATGATTGCAGTTATGAAGATATAATGTATTCGTTATATGTAAAAAGCAAAGTAGAAGCAGGTTTAAATGATATAAAAAACGGCAATTACTATACTCATGAAGAAGTTGAAAAAATGTTCCTTGACAATCACAGAGTGATTGAATGTTTGTAATAAATGTTATATATCCAGTCTTACATTCACCTCTCTGAACAATTTAAAGTCCTCCCCTCGGGGAGGATTTAGGTGGGGTTTTGTATCGGTTAGTTAAATTGGGTTTTATTGCAGACAGTTACGCGACTACAAAGTTAAATTAAGAAAATTTTAGAATTAGAAATTATAAACAAGTAAAAAAATATGAATTACGAATTAAAATATAAACAAATAGCGTCAAAGATTCATTCTGTTCGCAGAAAAGAAACTTTTATAATGCTTGCAACAGGCGTATTTTCGATGCTTGCTGTGGGTTTAACTGCTTTAACAATTTCTGTATTGATAGAATCTATTGCTAATGGGGATTCTACATTCCGAACAATATTAGCTGGAATAATATTTTCAGCGTTTGTTGTTGGTTTTGGAATGTTTGCAATTAAACCATTATTAAGATTTCTCGGGATAAAAAATAATCCGAGTGATGATGAAATCGCGATAAGAATTGGGCATCATTATCCTGAAATTAAGGATAATCTTTGTAATACTATGCAGTTAATTCCATTAGTAAAAGACCCGAAAGGTTCATCGCCTGAATTAATAATTGGTGCATTTGAAAATGTAATAATCGCAATAGAGAATAAAAATTTTGATGTTATTATAAATAGAAAAAATCTACAAAAATCTGTAGTTTATTTTTTAATTCCATTAGTAATATTGCTTGGTTTAGTTACATTATCGCCAAATGTGATGGGTGAATCTTTAAATAGAATAGCAAATTTCAATCAATCATTCTTGCCTCTTATACCTTATGAATTAAGCATAAATCCAAAATATCAAAAGATTTTACGCGGGCAAAACGCTATTATTACTGTAAATGCAAAAGGTGAAGCACCTGAAACTATCAAGTTGAACGTCAAAGAAGAAAACCAACAAAATTTTGATATTATCACTCTTAGATTAGATAGCGGTAATGTTTATAAATATGAAATTCCATCACTGAAAACTTCACTCGAATTTTTTGCGTCTGCCGAATGGTACAATTCACAAGTAAATACTGAAATTGGAAAAATTATTGTTATTGATAAGCCAATTATTCGCTCAATTAGTGGTAGAGTGATTTTCCCGAGCTACACTAAAATTGCACCACAAGTTATAAACGAACAAAATGCAGATATTTCTGCACTTAACGGCTCAAGAGTAGAATTTCAAATTTTCTCAAATAAAGATATTGCAAAAGCAAATATAATTTATGAAAAAATGAATTTGACTTCTTCAAAAAATGACTCATCTATTTCTGAAACAGTTGAAATTCCCTTAAATGCAAATGGGAAAAAGGCAACAGGTGATTTTCGCATATCCTCATCTGGAACTTATCATATTGAATTAATTGATAAAGATGGCAATAGCAACGAAGACCCGATTTCATACTCAATTATTGCAATGAATGATGCCTTTCCGTCAATTACTTTGATTGAACCAACTTACAATGTTGAAGTTTCAAAAAATGCACTTTTACCAATAAAATTGACAATAAATGATGATTATGGCTTTTCAGCATTGAAATTAATGTGGCGATTGGCTGAATCTCCATATTCAGCACCAGATAAAGATTTCAAATCAATAAATATATTATTTGACAGAGATTTGTTATCAAATGAGATAAATTATATATGGGATTTGAATAAATTAAATATTACGCCAGAAGATAAATATGAATTCTATATTGCTGTTGCTGATAATGATATAGTTCTCGGTCCAAAAATCGCAAAAACTCAAACACTTTCTGTAAGACTTCCATCACTTGATGAAATTTATGAAGAAAATCAGATGGTTCAAAAGAATATCGAAAAGGAAATGGAAAAAATTCTAAAAGAAGCTAATCAAGTTAAAGATGATATTGAACAGCTAAATCGTGAATTGATGAAAGATACCAAGCAAAATAAAGAAAACAAGCCATTAGACTGGAAAGAGAAAAAAACGGCTGAAGATATTCTAAAAAAGCAGATGGAACTTGCTCAAAAGATGGAGAATTTGCAGGAAGACTTGAAACAAGCTACAGAAAAACTTGATGACAACAATATGATTTCTCCTGAAACAATGCAAAAATATATGGAATTGCAAAATTTGATGAAAGAAATAAATTCTCCAGAATTTAAGAAAATGCAGGAAAATATGCAGAAAGCTTTGCAAAATATGTCCGAAAAAGACTTACAAAAAGCTATGGAAAAATTTAAATTCAGCGATGAACAATTCCGTAAAAATATTGAAAGAACTATGAAATTGCTCCAACGTATGCAAGCTGAACAGAAAGCTGATGCCCTTGAAAAAAGAGCCGAAGAGCTTGCAAAACGTCAAGATGAATTGACTGAAGAAACCAAGAAAGCTAATCCAAATTCTTCCGAACAACGCGAAGACCTTGCAAAGAAACAAGAAAAACTTCGCCAAGATATGAATAAATTAAACGAAGACCTTAAAGCATTAGAAAAATTGATGAAAGAAATTGGTGAAAATGAGATGCCAATGGATATGATGGAAGATGCAAAAGATGCTCTTGATGCAGGTGATACAGATTCAGAAATGCAGTCAGCCGAACAATCAGCAAAGGGTGGCGAAATGGAGAAATCTGCTAAATCACAGAAAAAAGCAAGTAGCAATTTGAAGAAATTTGCCAAGAAAATGAATGAAATGAAAAATCAACTTAAAAAAATGGGTAAAGAAGAAGCTATTCGCAAAATGGAAAAAGCCATTTCTGATATGTTGAAAATTTCTAAAGAACAAGAAAACTTAAAAAATCAAACAGCAAAAGCTGATTATAATTCTACAAAATTACCAGAATATGCACGTCAACAAGCCGAAGCTTTTGAATCTCTTGCTAACGTAGCTAATTCAATGGTGCAACTATCTCAAAAATCACTTTCTGTTACTCCTGAAATGGGTGATGCTATATCAAACGCATTGCAAAATATGCAAAAATCTGTTGAACAAATGGCGGAAAGACAATCTCGTCAAGCATCTCAATCTCAAACTGCAGCAATGGGTGCAATGAATAACGCAGTTGGTCAAATGCAGGACATGGTAAATAACCTTAAACAATCTGGGCAAGGTTCTTGTTCTAATCCTGGTGGAACTGGCGAAGGTCAAGGGCAAGGCGAAAACCAAGGACAAGGTCAAGGTGGTATGGGATTTCAACAGAGAATGCAACAAATGGCAGCTCAACAACAGCAAATCAATCAAGCATTGCAACAAATGATGCAAGGCGGTATGAATAATAGCGGAAGCATGTCGCAAGAACAACAATCTCAATTGCAACGTCTTACAGACCAGCAAGGACAAGTCCAAAAATCAATGCAAGAATTAGCAAACGAACAGAAAAAGTTTGCTCAGCAAAGTGGCGACAAGCAAAAAGCGGACGAGATGGGCAAGATTTCCCAAGAATTGAAAGAAGTAATGTCCGATATGCGTTCTAAAGGTGATACTCCTGAAACATTAAAGAAGCAGGATAGAATTTTATCACGTTTGCTTGATGCAGTAAAATCAGAAAATGATAGAGATTACGAAAAAAATAGAGAATCAAAAACAGGTAAAGAATACAATATAGAAAGTCCAAATGCAATTGATTTTTCTACACAAGAAGGCAAAAATAAATTGATTCGTGATATATTAAACAATAGCAAAAATCAATATACAAAAGATTACGAAAATCTTATAAGAACTTATTTTGAAAATTTGGATAAGTAAATCAACGATAGGGATTACAGCTGTATAACAAAATGATTTCAACAATTCGACAAGCTCAGTAACCGGCTTGTAATGTACAATCCAAGCGGGATTGAATAATTGTAAACCCCACCTAAATCCTCCCCAAGGGGAAGACTATAATATATTCCTCCCTTTGGGGAGGTTAGGAGGGGTTTTAGGATTTTTAAAGAATTGTATATACTATCTTTGAACGCTACTTAGTATCAGATACTCAATTAAAAAATTATTTTTTCGGAGAATAGCAAATTATTCATTAAATTGCAAGTTTTTGAAATACAGTATTTAAAATAAATTAAAGATTTTTTATGTTAATATCTTATAATAAACTCAGAGAATTTGTGGACTTTGATTATTCTCCAGCTGAATTGGATAACATTCTTACTATGTTGGGGGTTGAAGTTGAAAAAATATACGACAATGGCAAAAAATATGAAAATTTTTTTGTTGCTTATGTCAATACAGCTGAAAAACATCCCGATGCAGATAAATTGACAGTTTGTAATCTTTCTCTATCAGATAAAGATTTACAAGTAATTTGTGGGGCTCCAAATGTAGCACAAGGTCAAAAAGTTGTTCTTGGAGTATCTGGTGCAATTGTTCCTGCTGCTGGATTCAAACTTGAAAAGAGAAAAATACGCGGTGTTGAATCAAATGGAATGATTTGCTCGCAAAAAGAATTGGAACTCGGTGAAGATTCTGATGGTATTTGGGTATTGCCAGAAGATGCACCTGTTGGTACAAAGATTGCAGATTATTTGGATTTGAATGATATCTTATTTGAAATAAGCGTTACTCCGAACAAAGCTGACTGCCTTAGTCATCTCGGCATAGCAAGAGAAATTGCGGCATACATGAATAAAACAGCAAAATCACCAGAAATTATTTTAAATGAAAGTACCAATAAAACTCATGATTTTGTAAAAGTAGTTATCGAATCTCCTGAAAATTGTTTCCGTTATTCAGCAAGAGTTGTTAGAAATATTACAAATATCGAATCACCTGATTGGCTTAAGAAGCATTTAGCATTAATTGGACTTCGTTCTATCAATGCACCTGCTGATGTTACAAATTATGTCATGTATGAACTCGGACAGCCCCTCCACGCTTTTGATTTAGATAAAGTGGCTAGTTCCACTATCATAGTAAAAAATGCTAATGATGGCGATAAATTCACAACTCTTGATGGAAAAGAAAGAAATCTTGACAATCAAATGCTTATGATTTGTGATGCTGAAAAACCGGTAGCAATTGGTGGTGTTATGGGTGGACAAAATAGTGAAATTACAGATGATACAAAAAATATTCTAATTGAATCTGCTTTCTTTAATCCATCATCAGTACGCAGAACATCTAAAAAATTATCCTTACAAAGTGATTCTTCTTACAGATTTGAACGCGGCGTTGATATTGATAATGTAGTAGTAGCATTAGATAGAACTGCTCAGCTTATCCATCAAATTTGTGGTGGCGAATTAACAATGGGAAGAGTTGATAATGATCCTACCGTTATTGAGAAAAAGAAAATTACTCTTCGATTTGCAAGAGCGAACAAAATGATTGGTTTGCAATTGAATAATGATGATATTTGCAATTTACTTTCTCGGCTTGGTTTCGTTGTTTTGAAAAAAAATAGCGAATATGCAACAATCGAAGTACCTTCACATAGAGTAGATGTATTTGAAGAAATTGATTTAATTGAAGAAATTGCAAGACTTTACAATTATGATAATATAACTCCAAATTACACTTCATCAATTGATTTTGAAAGTGAAGGAATAGCAAGTCACCTTTCTGTACCTCCACTTAGAAGAAAAATTCGCAATTATTTTGTACAAAATGGATTTAATGAAATAATTACTCAGGTGCAAACTGACCCAAAATCAGCTGCGATTTATACAGAAAATCCTGTGATAATATCCAATCCACTTGGGGAAGAATTATCAATTATGCGACCATCAATTGTACCTTCAATGTTGAAAACAGTTAGGCACAATCTGAATAACGGAAATCATAATTTAAGAATATTTGAAATAGGTAAGTCATTTTCATTAGTAGATAAAAATACAAAAACACATCTGGAAGGATTTCTGGAAATTGAGGAGTTATGTGTTGCTTTAACAGGTTTGTCAAATCCAATTCAATGGGGAGTATCTGAAAGGAAAATAGATTTTTATGATATAAAAGGAATTGTGCAAGATTTATTTGAATTTTTGAAAATTGAGAAATATGAATTAATTGAATCAGAAAATCATGACCCTGCATTTTCAAAGCAATCCCTTGCGATTAAAACAAAATCTGGATTAATTGGCTCATTAGGTTTAATAAAAAGTGATATTTTGAAAAGATATGACATAGATGTACCTGTCTTTTTGGCAAAAGTAAACTTTTCTGCTTTAAATAATGAAAAAGTAAAGAAATCCAAATATACTCCAGTTACTTCTTATCCTGTTGTTCAAAGAGATTTAGCATTTCTTTTTGATAAGTCAATCAAAGCTGAAGATATTAGAAAAGAAGTAATTGCAAGTGGTGGTAAATTACTCACCAATGTTGTTATATTTGATTTGTACGAAGGGAAAAATCTTGGCGATAACAAAAAAAGTATTGCTTTTTCAATGTCATTTTCTTCATTAGAAAGAACTTTGACTGACATAGAAGTTGAAACAGCAGTTAAAGATGTAATCAATAAAATTACAACAAAATTTGCGGCTACTTTAAGAGCATAGAAACTTCTAGATTAGCTTTCCATACTTTGAATTACCCTTCCGAATGGTTCGAACATTCGGAAGGTTTTTTTAGATATGTAGCAAATGATGCTGTATGAATGTCGATTGTAACAAGCGAAAGAACAGAAAGACTTCGAAGAGGTCTAATGCTTATAGCAAAGATATCGATAATAAAAATTCGACATCTTCGAGGTCGTACCAAACAAAGCAAAGACAAATTCTTTTCTATAATCATTGAATCTCTTTGAGATTTTGGGGAAGAAATTATTACAAAATATCGACCTCGGAGAGGTCAAATACTTATAGCAAAGATAACGAATTGTAAATGTGACCTCTTCGAGGTCGTACCAAACAAAGCAAAGACAAATTCTTTTCTATAATCATTGAATCTCTTCGAGATTTTTGGGAAATGTATAAAAAAATCCCTGCTTTTTAGGAGCAAGGAAATTGTGCATTCTTCAACTCCGTAGGAGTTTTCTGTTTGTAGTAATGATTATAGGCAATAGAATTAGTTCCGTAGGAACGGATTTATTAATACACATTTAAAATTATGATGAAATCCGCACCTACGGTGCTTAAATTGTTTGTGATTTTCATTTCTACAAGCAGGTCGCAACTACGTTGCTAATATTATGTAATTTTTGATTCTTTCTACAAACTGACTTTTCTTTTCATTTTCTATTCCCTTACTATTTCCCCATTCACTTTCAATTTGATGATTTCGATTGCCTCTAAACCGTCATTGTCAACTACTTTGACAGCGATTGTGTGATTTCCGGGCTTGAATTTCATGGTTTGGGTGCCGGTTTTGTCGAGCAGAACTTCGGCTTTGAATGGTTTATTTTCTTCATAATCCCAATCCCATGCAAACATTTCTATTCCAGCTTCGCTTTCGGCTGTTGCTGTGAATTGGATTTCAAGCATTGCAACACTTTTCTTTGAACCTTCCGAAGGTTCCGAACCTTCCGAAGGTTTGGAAGTAGAGAGGTCAGTAATTGTTACGCTCAGTTTTGGTTTCTTTGCTATTGGGATAATTTCTTCAACTGTTACAAGTTTGATGATAATATTTTCTTCGTTTTTCAATCGTGCAACTTCTTGAACTGCACCTTTGCCGAATGAAAATGCAATTATAAATCCAACCGGGTCGCCGTTCTTTTTGTTTAATTCGTAAAGTGCTTTGTCGTAACGCATAATTGCCGAGTGAAAATTATCAACAACATTTCTGCCGATATTGTCTGAACGTTTTACTTGAATTGGCGTGCCGTTTCGTGAAAGACCGTCAATTCCATAATCGCCTCTTTGCTTGGTATTTGCTTTGCCGCCAAACTGTTCAACTATCCATTGCTCAAAATGAAATGCTTCTTTGTTTCTCAAAGTGTCGTAATCATATTTGTGCAATGTTACTGCAAATGGCTGCGAAAATATAGACTGTTGCCTATCTATTCTCATCTCCGATACTTTAATTGCTTGAACAGATTGGTCTATTCCAATCCAATTACGATTCAATTTATCTGCAACAACTACTGTAGTTCCTCCTCCTACAAATGGGTCAAGAATTGTATCACCTTCAAAAGATGATAAAAGAATAATTCTGTCTAATAATTTTTCGGGTTTTTGCGTTGGATAACCTATACTTTCGTAAGTATTTGAATATAAACGGTTAATATCATTCCAGAAATTGTAAATAGGATTTCCTTTATCGTTTGAAGGTCTTAATTTTCTATAAGGAACTCCTTTTGTTGACCAACCTAAATTTCCTTCATTATCAAGTTCTATCAACTTCTCTTTTGTCATTCTCCACCCCCATTCTTTTGGGGTATATCCTTTGTATTCATACACAAGATTTGGTCGTTTACCCATAGAAGCACCTCTTATTACAGGTCCTTGATAATATCTTCCAATATCATCAAAATATGGATATTTTTTTGCTAACTCTCCATTTAGCAATTGTTCCCTTGCAGATGTTTCATTGAATTTATAGTCAGCTGATTTTGAATACCAAAAAATACTGTCCGTTGCAATTCCAAGATTCTTTTTTGCAAATTGTGAACCTTTTGGATTGTTTGTACGTTGCCATATAATATGATTTCTGAAATTATTATCACCAAATATTCTATCAAGAATATATACTCTAATATATGCGTCTGCGTGCCAATCGCAATGTAAATATATACTGCCTGTTGGTTTTAATAAGCGGTGCATTTCTACAACTCTTTCTTTCAGCCAAACTATATAGTGGTCTATTCCGCCACTCCATCTATCTTCAAAAGAACGAACTTCACCTTTATCGCCCCAAATTACTTCATAATTCCTATTTGAGAAAAACGGCGGGTCAAGATAAATCAAATCTACAGATTCGCTATCCATCTTTTTCATCACTTCAAGGCAATCGCCCAATATTAACTGATTCATATTCATTTCAAATTTTTTCTAAATTTCCTATTGCAAATATATTGAAATTGTTGGTAATTTTGAAAAGAAAAGATAGAATATAATTATTTACCTAAGTCGTGACTTCTTTGACATTTTATTATTTACAATTTACTTTGTTATTTAAATGTATCAAAGTATATTTGGAACAAGTTGGATAAATAATAAAAAATATATTCTTGAAAATCACAGCGGGAATTTTAAAGAATTTTGTATAAAATAACAAAATTTTAAGTTATTGTTAATCGGCTCTTATCTAACTTGGCAATTACCCTTCCGAAGGTTCGTAACCTTCGGAAGGGTTTGAACAAAGTTAGTAGTTTTTTGCACGTGATTCTTTCATTTGGCGACTAAGTAGTCACGCTATTTCTATCACAATTTATTTCATATATGACAAATTTATTTTCACCGTTAGAACAACAAAAATCGAATTTCAAGTTTTCTTAAACAAACGTTTAAGTATTTATTTTGCAATAAGTTACGAATATTCTAAGAGAATAATTAATAGTTTTGGCTTGACTAAATCTATTAAAATCAATGGAATAGTAATAATTTTTATTTGTTAATTATCATAAATATCGTTAATTTGTAATTGGTTTATAGTGTCAATTAAAAAATGTTAGTTATTATATTGTAATAATATACGGGAATAAAAAAATGGATAAGCAAAATCGCCGTGATTTTTTTAAAAACCTCGCTGTATTAGGAGCAGGGGTCACGGGTTTATCCGCAACAACCGCAAAAGCATCTCCAAAGAAAATTATTTCTGACGACAGAATGGGGGTTTTGGTAGATACTACTGTTTGTGTTGGTTGCCGAAATTGTGAATGGGCTTGCAAAGGTGCGCATGGAATCGATGCTGGCTCACTTGAAAGTTATGAAGACCGTTCTGTATTCAAAGAAAAACGCCGTCCTACTGCAAGTGCATATACGGTAGTAAACGAATATTCACCTGTTAAGGGAAGTCAAATTCCTATCGATGTAAAAGTTCAATGTATGCACTGCGACCACCCTGCTTGTGTATCAGCATGTATTGTGGGTGCTTTTACAAAAGAAGAAAATGGTTCAGTTATTTGGGATGGTGGTAAATGTATTGGATGCCGTTATTGTATGGTGGCATGTCCATTCCAAATACCAACGTTTGATTATTTAACCGCAATCGAGCCTGAAATTCGCAAATGCGATTTCTGTTTTGAACGTACAAAAGTAGGTAAATTGCCTGCTTGTATTGATATTTGCCCAATGGAAGCTCTAACTTATGGTAAAAGAAGCGATTTGATTAAAATTGCAAAAGAAAGAATCAAAAGACATCCAGATAGATATGAAAATAATCTATTTGGAGAAAAAACTGTTGGTGGTACTGCGTGGATGTATTTATCAGCTAAAAAAGCCGAAGAACTTGATTTTCCGAAACTTGGAAATAATCCTGCTCCCGGCGTTTCTGAAGCAATTCAGCATGGTATATTTTCTTATTTTGTGCCACCAGTAGCATATTTTGCTTTACTCGGCGGTATTATGTGGATAACTAAACGTCGCGGAAATGACGAGGAGGACGAAGACTAATGAAACATATATTTACACCTCAACCTATTGGTACAGTAAAATTTATCACTCCCGGTGTGATAGTGGTTATGCTTGTTGCACTGAACGGCTTAGTCTTTCTTGCTGGTAGATTTCTATTTGGTATTGGCTCAGTTACAAATCTTGACAATTTCTATCCTTGGGGATTATGGATTGGAGTTGATGTTGCCGCAGGTGTAGCACTTGCCGCTGGTGGATTTACGACTGCTGCAATTGGACATATTTTTCATAGAGATAGTTATCATGATGTTGTTCGTCCTGCTTTACTAACAGCAATGCTTGGCTATACTTTTGTTGCAGTTGGAGTAATGACCGATATTGGTCGCTGGTACTATATTTGGCATCCATTGATACATTGGAATGCTAATTCGGCACTATTTGAAGTTGGTATTTGCGTTGTTATATATTTGAATGTATTATACATTGAATTTTTACCAATTGTAACAGAAAGGTTTATTGGCAAAGTGAATCTCCCCGGTTTTCTTGGTGGCTTGAACGGATTAGTAGAGAGAATTCTCAGATGGCTCGATAAGTCATTAAGTACAACAATGTTCATATTTATAATTATGGGTGTTGTTTTGTCAACATTGCATCAGTCCTCACTTGGTACATTAACAGTAATTGCAGGACCAAAAATGCATCCATTATGGCAAACACCTATTTCTCCATTATTGTTTTTCTTGTCGGCAATAGCAGTAGGTTTCCCTATGGTTATTTTTGAATCATTAATAGCTGCACGTTCATTTAAATTAAAGCCAGAAACAAAAGTATTAGGCAAATTAGGAAGACTTTTGCCACCGATACTTGGTGTATATTTGACATTTAAATTAGTTGATATGTTTATCAGAGAAACTTTTGTTTATCTTGCTGAATTCAATGTGCAAAGTGTTATGTTTGTGATAGAACTTGTTTTTGGTGTTATTATTCCACTTAGATTATTCTTATCAAAAGATATTCTAAAATCTCCAATTGGATTATTTATCGCTTCAGCATTAGTAGTTGGTGGCGTGTTATTAAATAGAATAAATAACTTTGTTGTAGCATATAACCCTCCTTATACTGATGCATCATATTTCCCATCTTATGGCGAAATTTCCGTAACAGTTGGGTTTATTGCTTTACTTGTTTTAGCATATAGAGCATTTGTATTTATATTTCCTGTAATATCACAACCGAATAAATCAAAATCACAAGATACTAAATATTCGGTGAGAGGTTAATTATGAAAAAAATTGCAATTATATTAGTTATAATAATTTCTACGGCTTTTATTATAAGTGAAGCGTATCAAAATGCTCCAAAAAATACAAAGAAAAATGAAACTCAAAAAGTTTCAAATGATAAACCAATTGGTGTTCCAAAAGTTCTTTATAAAGAAGGCGATGGACATAGTCAGGAAAAATTAGACTGTCGCTCCTGCCATTTGTGTGAATATCCTACTAAAGATGACCCTTGCTTGATTGCTTGTCCACGTATAGGTATGGTTTCTATTAATCATACTCCGGACGAAGGGCCAGAATCAGTTATAATGAATAAAAATGGTGAGCGTTATGGTAAATTAGTATTCTCTCACAAACTTCATGCTGAAATGGCTGAAATGAAAGACGGCTGCAATAGTTGTCATCATTATAACACAACAGGTCCAATTTTACCTTGTGCTAATTGCCATTCTCATAAAAGAAAAAGAGATGATGTTGGTACACCAGACTATAGAGCAGCGATTCATAGACAATGTATGGATTGCCACAAAGAATGGGATAAGCAGATAAAATGCGTTTCTTGCCATTTGCAAAAAGGTGACCAAGCAGATAAAAAAGCTGAAGACGAAATTCGCAGATTAAAAGGATTATCTCATCCTCCTGTTAAAGCTCCTGAAAAAGTCTTATACGAGACAAATTATGAAAAAGGCAGGATGGTTACATTCTTCCATAATGACCATACTAAACTATTCGGCTTGAATTGTATTAGTTGCCATAAAGATGAAAGTTGTACTAAATGCCATCATACTACTGCAGGTACATTGGTTACTAAGAAGGAACGTTTACAACTTGCAAGAACAGAGGAAGAGCAGCATAGGGCTTGCTTCATTTGTCATAAAGATGACAATTGTAACAAATGTCATTTGAAAAAAGAAATGCAACCTTTCAATCACGTGCTAACAACTGGTTTTGATTTAAGCAAAAATCACAGTTCTTTAACTTGCAATGCTTGCCATAAGAGCAATAATTATACTGGATTAAGAAGAAATTGTACTTCTTGCCATGGTGATTTTAAAGAAGGTAAATTTAATCATAGTAGAACAGGTTTAGCTCTTGATGCAAACCATAATGAACTTGAATGTAGCAGTTGTCATACAGAAAATGATTTCAGCAAAAAGCCAGTTTGTGCTGATTGCCACGATGATATATCATTCCCAAGTAAATTGCCAGGAAAATTAACAGGTACTAAAAAATAGAAAACGATATGTTAAAAAAAATCGGATTCAAATTGACTGTTGCTGTTGTAGTAATGACGCTGATAATTATCAGCGTCTATTATTATTTAACAATAACTACAAATAAAAATGTTTTTTTGCAAGAAGTAGAAAGACATTCTGTTGAATTTAGCGAAACGATTGTCAGTAGTGCAAGATACGCTATGATGCTAAATCAGATGGACCAAATTGATAGCATTATTAAAACCGTTGGACGACAACGCCATATTCAAAATGTAAGAATTTTAAATAAGGAGGGCAGAGTTGTTTATTCATCTAACCATTCAGAAGTTAATAAATTAGTTGATAAAAAAAACGAATCTTGCTACGGATGCCATGAGAAAAATGAACCTCTTGAAAGAGTACCTTCAGAAGATAGGACAAGAATTTTTAAATTAAAGGATAAAGAAATTAGGGTTTTAGGTGTAATTACTCCAATTTATAATGATAGAAGTTGTTGGGAATCTGATTGCCATGCCCATAATTCTGAAACAAAAGTATTAGGCGTACTTGATGTAACAACTTCAATTGAAATAATTGATAATCAAATAGAAAGTTCGTTAATCAAAAACACAATATTTGCTTTTTTTACTATTTTAATTCTGTCATCATTAATAGGTTTATTAATCAGAAAATGGGTAAGTAATCCAATAAAAGATTTGCTCAAAGCCACTAATCAAATTGCAAGTGGGAATCTAAATGTAATTATCAAAGATAAAAGTGATGATGAATTTGGAGTTTTAGCAAATTCTTTTAATAATATGACCAAAAAATTATCTGAAGCCAAACTGCAATTATTTCAATCAGATAAAATGGCATCACTTGGTAAGTTAGCAGCGGGAGTTGCTCATGAAATCAATAATCCTCTTACTGGAGTTCTAACTTATAGCAGTTTTCTGTTGAAGAGAACAAAAGGTGATGATGATATGCAGCAAAGTTTGGGAGTAATTGTTAGAGAAACTGAACGTTGTAGAGAAATTGTTAAAGGTTTGCTTGATTTTGCTCGCCAATCTGTTCCTAAAAAATCTTCTGCTCAAATAAATGAAATTATCGAAAGAGCAATTGTTGTTGTTGAAAACAAATTACAGTTAAATAACATAAAAATTATCAAACAATTTGATTCTAATTTACCTGATGTAATAATAGATTCAAATCAAATGCAACAAGTATTTATCAACTTGATTGTGAATGCTGGTGATGCAATTGATAAAAATGGAACTATCAAAGTATCTGTTAAATTAGAGCATCTGCCCGCAAAAGGTAATGCCCAAATTAAAAATGCTCGTTGCTCAAAAAGACATGATTTAATGGACCATACACTTAAAATAGATGGTTTACCGTCTGTTAAAGTTAAAGTAATTGCAAATGGCAATGAGGGCTTCTTGAATTTAGACCCAATATACGGTATGAATAGAAATATATTAGGCATTGAAATTGAAGACCATAAACAAGCACAATTTATGTGCCCAACATGTAGCAATTCTTTAATTGTAGAAGAGAAATCATGCCCTATTTGTTCGGCACCAATCTATGGTTTTGAAGTTGCAGGGCAAGGATTTTTTGAAGGTTGCAGCAGAAAAGAATGTGAATGGAGAAAATGGGATTACATGGATAAAGGCGACTTTAATGAATATATAGAAATTAAAGTATCTGATACAGGATGTGGAATTGACAAAGAAGATATTAATAAAATATTCGACCCATTTTTCTCAACAAAAGGACAAAAAGGTACAGGTCTTGGACTTGCAGTGATTTGGGGTATTATTGATAACCACAATGGAAAAATCAAAGTTGAAAGTGAAAAAGGAAAAGGAACTACGTTTATTATTCATTTACCATTAAGTGTTAGATAATGGAAAAAAAATTTGATATACTCGCAATTGACGACGAGAAAATTATACTTGATTCAATCAAAATGATTGCCGGTTCAGAGGGTTTTACTGTGGATTTTGGCATTAGTCCGGAAGAAATATATAAGAAAATTGATGAAAATACTTATAGATTGATTCTTTGTGATATTATGATGCCAGATATTACAGGATTTGATATATTAGAATATGTTGCAAAAAAAAATATGATAACTCCTGTAATTGTAACAACTGGTTACTCTACAACAGAATATGCGGTAAAGTCATTCTCCCTTGGAGCTTTAGAGTTTTTGCCCAAACCATTCAATTTTGATGAATTGATTACTGGGATTACACGTGGGGTTCGATGCTATGAGAATAATATGAAAGAAAAATGTAAATTTGATTTCCCATTAACTCATAAACGACTTGGCAAGTATTCTTGGATGAATTCCGAAACAAATGATGGTGCTTATAAAATTGGTATTTCACCAATGTTTTTAAGAATTATCGGTGATGTTGAAGATATTCAATTACTAAAGAATGAAGAGTATATCACTCAAGCAGCAAGTTGTGGTAAATTGGTTGCTGTTGATGAGCTAGAACATTTGATTCCATCAGCTATTAGTGGCAGAATTATCGAAGTCAATGACGATGTTATAGATAATTTTAAAATTCTATACGATTCTCCTTATGACAATTGGTTATATAGGGTAATTCCAACAGATTATGAATATGATATTAAAAATTTGACATAAAATATTATTATAAACAAATAGGTTAATTAAAATGATTTATCTTATTGTTGCGGCTATTGTTTTTATCATTGCTGACTTAGTAATCAGAATGATGTTCAAAAAAGCAAAACAAGCAAAAGCATTAAAAGAAAGAGAAAAATCTTTACAAGTCGGTTTAAATCTTGATTACAGTCGCGAATCTAAGACTTTGAAACGCACAGAAGTAGAAAATCCTAAAGCTAAAATTCTTTGCGTTGATGATGAAGATGTAATTTTGGATAGTTTCAGAAAAATTCTTGTACTTGATGGTTTTAGCGTTGACACTGTGAATACCGGTCAGGAAGCACTTTTTTTAGTTCAATCAAATCATTATGATTTTGTATTTACTGATTTGAAAATGCCAGCTATGAGTGGCGTTGATGTGGCTAAATCTGTAAAGCATTTACGCCCTGATATTGATGTAGTAATTGTTACAGGTTATGCTACTGTTGAAACTGCTGTTGAAGTTATGAAATATGGAGCTTCTGATTATATGCAAAAACCATTCACTGAAGATGAACTTCTTGCATTTATTAACAAAGCTCTTACATTCAGAAAAGAGAAAATTAAGCATCAACTTCGTAGCAGAATTAAAATTACGCATACAGACAGCACCGAAAGAAGTGGAGCAAATGAGTTCTCTATTCCAGGTGGAGTTTTTATTTCAGAAGGTCATTGCTGGTTAAATATTCAGCAGGACGGCTCAGCCAAAATTGGTATGGACGATTTTTCAAAGAAAATTATCGGAGCTGTTGAAGACATTGATTTCCCTACAGTAGGTACTCAAATCAAAGCTGGTTCACCATTGTTTATTGTAAGACAAGGCGAAAGAAAAGCAACGTTTAAAGCACCAATTAGTGGAATTGTAACAAGAGTTAATTCTGAAATTAAAGATGAATTTGATATGCTTGACTTTACTACTTACAAAAATCATTGGTTTGTTCAAGTGGACTCAAACAATCTTGATGAAGAACTTCAAAACTTACGTATTGGTAATACAGCAGTTCAATTCTATCAGCAAGAAATAGACGAATTAAAGAAATGGAGCAAAGATTATATTTCAAAATATGGCTCTATGAAAAGCGATAATGAATTTGTTGATTTTAATAATCTTGACAACAGAACTTTTGATGAAATGATATTTAAATTCATTAGATAATTGAAGTTAATTTTTAATTAATAGTTGAAAAAAATAAATTTAAATTATTAAATTTCAAACTCTTAATCCCAAAGCCCCCTTACTAATAGGGGGCTTTTTTTACAGCAAATCAATTGTTAAACATACCCTTATATTCAGTTTTCGCATACCCCTATACAAATTTTTTCTTTTGATGGTAAAGCTGTAGAATTAATTTCGTGTTCGAATGAACTTACGGCAAAGACAGTATCCCATGATGAGCCACCTTTTTTTTGTAAGTGCAAGAAATAGTGAAGTATTATATACTTGTGAATCAATAATTACTCCCAACCAATTATACATAAACAAATACAATCTAAATGCGAAATATCACACCTGAAAATTTAGGTTGAATGTAACCACTCAACCACTTATAGATAATTTAGAATTTTTGTTCATTTTTTAAAAATTCCTTGAAATTCCCATCGGGAAATAATGTTTGTAACAGAATATTCTCCCTTCGTCAACTGCAACACCGTAGGTGTTGAATGTGTATTAAATTATTCAATCCCGTTGGGATTGCTGGACTTACGGATATTTTCATTTTACAAACATGTAATCCCTATTGGGATTTTCAAGGAATTTTCATTTTTATCATTAATTTCAACTTGTTCCAAATATACTTAATTTTTAATTCAAATTACAAAGTACAATTAAAATTATAAAATAGGTGAGTAGTTACGATTGAATAATTATTTTACCAAATATATTTAATTTCATAATTATCAAAATTTCTATCGCTCGAAATTATTGGTAAGTTTTCGATAATTGCCTGTGAAATAATTAATCTATCAAAAGGGTCTTTGTGATAAAATGGCAAATCAGCAACTTTTATTAAATGGTCAGCACTTATATCCAAGATATTAATATTCATATCCTTAATAACTTTTACTATATTTTTTAGTTCAAATGGGAATTTTAATTTCCCAATACTCATTTTGATAGCAATTTTTCAAATAGAAACAGAACTAACAAAAATTTCGCTTCTGGTGTTATTTAAAACGTTATGAATATTCTTTGGTATTTTTTTTATATCAATAATCAACCAAATTAAAATCTGAGTATCAATTAAATATCTCATGGCATATAATCTTTAAATTCTTCTAAAGGTTCATTAAAATCATCTGACATCCAACATTGCCCATCGTATTTTCCGAATACCCTTTCCTTTTTGGGTTCGATTGATTCTTGTAAATCCAAAATCAATTTTTTCTTTTCTTCTATCGTAAGTAAAAACACCAAATCAAGAATTTGTTTATAACCAATTGCTATTTGATTTTGCATAATATCACTCCTTTTCCTAAATTACTCTAATAATAATTGACGAACAATTAAAAAAATAATTTATAATAAATTATAGTTGCTATTCCATTTTTAAAGAATGAAAGAAATATTTTTTGTCCATTTATTAATTTATAGAATAATCACAAATTCCTCCATACTTCTACAAACTCGTTAAGTTGTTGCTAAATATTTTATTATTCACAATTACTCAATCTAACTAATAAATGATTTCAACACTGAAATTCATTCTTAATGGTAAACCAAACCATACTTCAGCTGATTGAGCGTTATGGAGTGGTAATTTTGATATTGGGTCACGTAGATTTGATCTATTATCTTCAGCATCAGCAATATATTTTGAATCCAAAGCATTCAATAAATGTGCTTTTAGCTTAAGGTCAAATAATGATTCAAATCTAATTGTATATCCAGCATGAATGTCAAGAATACCATAGCTTGGTAACATCCAAGATTGTGATTTATCATTCTTATATGTTCTTGATGTTGGCGAGAAATCAGCATAATTATCCCAGAAAAATTTATATACAAAATTTATATACAAAGACCTAATTGGTGTTACATTTACCGATAAAGAAGTAGATTTTTGAGCTGAATTACCTACCTTTAAATCTTTGATATACAAAAATATTGAATCTAAAGGTCTATTTGCTTCATCATATCTGTAAGCCGCTACATCATCAGTCCATACCCAATTTCCAAGTGATAACATACCCTTAAATCGTAAAAATTTACCTGCTTTGTAAGTCATTTCAAGCTCTGCACCTTGATGTAATGCGTCTATCCCTGTTAAATTATAATAGATACTATTATCTAAAGAATCACGGAAAGAACGCGTCCAGCTTCTATCCATCCAATTAGTATAATATACATTTAAATTTGCCGTAAAATTTCTATCCCAATAACCAGAACCTACTTCAAAAGAAAGAACTTTTTCATTCAAGGCATTTTTATATACTGCATTATCATTAGAAAATACTGCATTAAATAACGGGGCGCGATTATAATACCCAATATTTGAATAAACATTGAAGTTTTGGTCTATGTTGTAATTGGCTCCCATTTTGGCAGTATATCCAAGGAAATTTTGAACAGGTGTTTCATTCCCGTTAGGGCTTGACTCTGTTCTAAAATAATCTTTTCTCTGATATGCTGTATTAGAAAATGATAAATTCAAATATGTGGAAAGAGCATCTTCTTTATATTCAACTTGTGCAAATCCACCTGTCCAATTAACATATCCTTCATTATAGAATCCAATTTTATCGCCAATCCGTTTCACCCAATATTCTCTATTACCAGCAATATTCAAATCACCAGTAGAATCAACAAAACCTGCTGTTCCTCTGTTAATTGTTTCAATAAAATAATCACCTCCAAGTAAATTTCTAAGTTCTTGATAATGCTCGCCAACATAGTATCTTAAATCCACTCCTGCTTGAAAACGAATTTCGCGTGTTGGTTTATAATCAAAAGTACCAAGCCAGCCCGTCCAAAAATGATTATTTACGCTATTTCTTAAAGCAATTATTGACCTATTTTCTACATAATTGTAATTACTGTCAATCGAAGCATTAGAAAGATTGTAAGCTATTTCTTTATCAATTTCATATTGATTTTCTTCATTTAAACTAAATGTGGGACCAACTCTTGATGAACCACCACCATTGCCAGTTGAAAGATAAAATACGTTTGACATAGTTAATTTTGGAGATATTATCCATAACCAATTTAAATTCATTTGTGGTTTATGAAAATAATTTTCTCTTTCATTCAGAAATTCTGAACTATGATTATCTTGTAAACCATCATAATAATAAGATTTTGTTGCATAAGTTGTTGGTCCCCAATGTTCATTATATAATAACCCTTGGTCTTTCAATACTGTTTTTTCTATTACAGAATCAGGAACGCCATTTTCTCTTGCAATTTGCGAATCATAGGTTTGAATGCTTTTTCTAAAACCTCTTTGTGCATGAGATTGAGGAGCCCCAATTAAATAAAAATCAAGTTTATGCTTGTCGGAAACATCCCAACTTAATGCAAAATAATAACTCCAAGCATCAACCCAAGTTTTATCAACTACTCCATCAGCAGTTTTTCTTGCTGCCATTACTGAAAATGCAACACCATTATTTAAACCGGAATTAGCAATGATAGCTGTTTTCATAAAATTACCACTGCCGATTTCTTGTCTTAGTTTAACACCGATTTTTTGTTCAGCAGCATCAGTTAAAATATTCATTGTTCCACCAACAGATGGACTTGCTACTTTACCTGCACCTAAACCTCTCTGTATTTGCACAGAAGAAGTAACATCAGATAATCCGTCCCAATTAGACCAATAAACCCAGCCAGTTTCCATATCATTTATTGGTACTCCGTTAATCATCACAGTAACATTTCGTTGGTCGAAACCTCTAACATTAATTCTTGAATCTCCGTAACCGCCACCAGCTTCAGTTGCATATACACCGGGAGTTTCATTTAATATCATTGGTATATCGCGAGAGCCGAGCTTTACATCTAATTCCTGCTTCACTATATCAGAAAAAGCTACCGGAGTATCACGAAATTCAGCACGACTTGCCACAACAGAAATAGCATTGCTGCTTATCATCATTTCTTCAAGTTCAAAATTGACATTTACAGTTTGTCCGGGTTGCACTTCAATTTCTTTGATATTTTCTTTATATCCAATATAAGTAACTTTTATTTGATATTTACCTGCAGATACATTTTTTATTTCAAATTTACCAAGTTTATTTGTTCTTGCACCAAACTGAGTACCAACGAGCATTACAGATGCGGTGACCATCGGCTCTCCTTGGAAAGTTACCATACCTGTAACCGAGCCAGTTTGAGCATAAAGAATATTTGAGAATATTACAAAAATTACAGAAAGAAATAGGTATCTTTTCAACATATTTTACCTTATATATAATAATAGTTTTTTTTCAATTATAACAAATAAACTCATTTCAAATAATGCAATTCAATACAATAATCAATTTTTATTTAGTTACATTCATACTTTTAATTAAAGTTTTTGTTGGAGTTTTTAAAATGTAACTATAAATACCACTTGGCAGATCATTCAAATTAATTTCAAATGCATATTTACCTTTGGCTAACTGTGCGTTAATTATTTCTTTAACTTTAAACCCGAGCATATCAAGAATGTATAATTGTGTTATACCAGATTCAATAATTTCAAATGAAATTTTGGTAGAATTGATAGCTGGATTTGGAATATTTTGAGCCAAATCTAATATTCCGTCTTGGTCATATAATCTTGGTCCGCCTTCATTGCACAAACCTTTCAATGTAAAATTTGCAGATTCTTCATATACACGTACTTTCCAAAAACCGATTGGTACAGTTTGTTCTAATGTTAATTTTGATATACTGTCATTTCCTAAGCCAACTTTAAAATCAAAAGAAGCGAGAAGCGAATCATTTCCAAATTGTGCAGGTAATTTTAATAATAATCTATGATTGTCGCCTTTAATAGTACTCTCTTCGTAATTACTTAGAGGTTGCAATAGAGTAGAATTAAAATTCAAGTATGTATAAAATCCCTCTACATTTGATTTGATTCCTCTTTCAGTAAGATTTTTTATGTAGAAATTTAATTTAACAGTTTCACCCGGTTCACCAGAAATATCATTAATATATATTGTTAAAGAATCATTAACTGCAATTTCACCTGCTCCAAACAAATTCACTAAAGTCGGAGAACCAATTCCATCGTGTTCAAATAATATTTGAGCATTCTTTCTGCCAATAGTTTCAGGAGAAAATCTTAAAATCATTTGCAAGTCTTCATTTGGCTGAAGAAATTTTATATCATTTCCTTTGACAAAAGTAAATTCATTTTGATAAGAACCTATTATTCTAAGTCCGGTAATATTAATCAATGAATTTGTTTTGTTAGTAACAACTGCTGTAATCAAAGTATCTTTATTGTCGCCAATATCTACAGTACCAAATTCATACAATAATTGATTAGCATACAATCCTCTTTCAATTCCAAGACTTGTTAATGTATCTCTGAATGTATTTGCAGGAACATCAATTTTAATTTCAGCTTGTCTCTGCCCAACAACTGTTGGATTGAATCTCATTTCATAAGTAAGGGTATCATTTGTTTCAAGTTCAAACTGTGTTTCATAATCGTCATTAATAAAGAAATCAGTTATGTTACCACTAAATTCCATATTTTTAACTTGAACAGGAAAACCAGAATTATTGATAATTAAACCTTTTACCACTGAATCAACTAAATTATTGACAACAACCCTATCAAAATCAACATTTTTCATTTCAATTTTTGGCTTTACGAAAAAGAAAGCGGAATCAGATTTATCAGCTTGCAATTCGAATTGCTTAATATTCCAAATTTTTGCAGTATTGTCCCAACTTGAAGTAACAACTGTTGAGCCATATTTACCAAATACAGCTGTTGTTACCATATCCGTATGCTCACGCAAAGAGTTATCAGTAGTATAATCATTAAGAGGTTCGGGCTTTCCGTCAGCGGCATTCCAAGAACGAGCAGTAGCATCACCACCACCAGAAAGAAGAATTTCTTTATTTTTTTCAATATGAAAATAGAAACTTGAAAATATCATATTTGTATTTTCTTCATGAAGAACAGTATAAAGTGTATCTTGGGCAGTATTAATTGCATTTGAAGTTGAATTATCCCATACATAAACGTGTCTCGGTTGTTTTGAACCAGTTGAAATTGATATTTTTGAGCCATCTGTATTAAATGCTACATGTAAATTTGTTCCTGAACCCTCACCTGCAGACAAAAATGATTTTATCGGTTCATCACCTGAATTAAAATTTTTCCAATTCCATAATCTTGCAGTACCATCATTATAAACAGCAGCAATTATCTCAGAATTTTGTGGATGAAAAGCAATAAACCAAGATGAAAGATTCGGTTTGTAATTTATTTCTTTTTCTTCATCCCAATTAGTAGTATTCCAAACAATTATTTTTCCGGTATTATCGCAAGCAGCAAGATATTTGCCGTCAGCAGAAAAAATTGCTGTTCGAACAATATGCAACTTGCCCTTAATTTCTTTAATTATAGCACCAGTAATATCGAAAATTGTAACAGTAGAATCCTCTGAAGCAACAACAATAAAAGAATCAGTCAAATCAAATTCAGCCCAATTTGCGTGGCTATTTGTTTTAAGAACAAGTTTCTTTTCAGCTGTTTTAGCATCCCAAATTACTGCGGTAGAATCATCTGAAGTAGTAACAATCAAATCACCACTTTTGCTCACTTGTGCAGAATTTACTTTTCCTTGGTGAACCAAATCAGTAGTAATGCCAAGATTATTGGGCCACATTTGGAATATTCTAATCCAAGCAGAATCACAATCTAAATCAGGTACAATCCATTTATACTCAAGATTTCCTTGATTAGTTACTACAATTGTAGTATCATAAACATTTCCTTTCTTCTTTATCAGGTTAATTTGAACCAAGTCTTGAGGCAAAACACCTTTCCATCTAATATAAAATGTATCGCCAACTATTAGTTTATCGCCCCCATTTGGAGCAATAATATCAATAGTTTTTTCTTCAGGTAAAATTTGAATGTTTGGAAAACCACCTGTCATATATATCGGTTCGGTTATACAAGCATTGCTGTAAACTTTTAGTTCGTCGAAAGTTAATTTTGGTGGGTCTGTCGGACTATATTCAATATCAATTTCAATAAATTTATCTTTCAATAGCCAATAATCTTTCACATTACCTTTTACAATTTTGAAATGTTTATTTTTCAAGGCAATTGAATCTATATGTATATCGGCATTCTTTGCAACAATTGTTGTCGTAATTGTTTTTTTCTTTCCAGGCAAAACAGAGCTAAAAGCCAAAAATGGTAAAGAACTTGTAATCATTGGTTTAGCGTCATTTTTAGTTTTATAAGAAAAATTTTGCTTCACACTTTTACCAGGCAATGAAATGCTAATATCATGAAAATCTTCACACGTAAAATCTTGTGTCCAACTTATAGTACAAGGTTTATACCCTTTTGCAAATGCAATAATTAAATTTGCAATATCAGCGGTATTATGCTTTTCATTGACATTATCTATCCAAAAACCATCTGTTTCTTCTGCAATTCTTTTCATTTTTGCTGAAATTTTTCTTCCAATCTCAACAATAATAATTCTCACCCCGACAGATTTTGCTTGTGCAATAATTTCTTCATCATTTACATTTCCAGAGCCATCAGTTATAAAAACAATTGCTCTTTTATATTTAGCAGGTATAGATATATTAATCGGATTAGCAGGATTATTCAAAAAACCTGCATTGAACATCGAGCCATCAGCTTTTTGCCAATAATTTACTTCCTGATACAATTCCTGTCTTGAATTAGTAAATTCTCTATTAAAATAATTCAGATAATTATAAGAAGTTAGTGCAACTTCACTTTTTGAAGTATCAATATTTTTGATGAGATTATTAACCAAAGATTTGCCAAGCACAAAATTATCAGTACCACTCAAACTTTTATTCAAAGCTAAATCAAAAGTAATAATATAACTGATTGATTCTGTTATTTGTGGATTTTGACATATTGGTGGATTTACAGTATTGATTTTTAATTCATTTCTTGTGATTAAAAAATCTTCTTTAATTTGTGAATAATCAGGTATTCCAGCTTTATTTATCAGCAAATATCTTGCACTAATATTAGGATATGTTCCTGTAGAATAGTCAAACAAGTAAAATATATCCTGCGATGATAATTTTGAAGTTAAAATTAACAAAATACTAAGAAAAAAAATAATTTTTTTCATAAACCACTTTCCAAAAAATTTCCTCTTTATGCATTACAAATATAATAAAATCAATAATAAACATAAAGAAATTAAATCATTTAGAAATATTAATTTATTTGCAACTTCTTACGAAAGTAATTTGATACCCACAATAATTCAAACAGCAAAATTTAAACAAATGACTACATTTGAGTTATTGTTAATTTCTTTTAATTTGTTTTATGGAAAATGAATTTTTTTAGGATTTTGTATAAAACAATGTTACTTACGATTTATTTAGTAACGACTTAGTAGTTAGGTTTTATTTATTGATTATTTGAACAAAAAATGTTATTTTTGTTGTTGTTAAATGCCTATTCGATTTATTTGAGCAATTGAATAAATGGATAGCAAGTGAGATAGTTAAATAAATATTAATATGATAATTTGAAACATCATTAATATAATTATAAGGAAAAATATATGAATACGAAAGCATTCGGCTCAACTGCCGCAGAAAAACCATTGGAATTACTACACATACAAAGACGTGAAGTAACAGATATGGACGTTGAAATCGAAATCTTGTACTGTGGAATCTGCCACTCAGACCTTCATACTGCAAGAAATGAATGGATGGGTGCAGTTTATCCTGTTGTTCCAGGACATGAAATAGTTGGAAAGGTTACCAAAGTTGGAGCCAACGTTACCAAATTCAAAATTGGTGATGTTGCGGCTGTTGGATGTATGGTTGATTCATGCAGAGAATGTGCCCAATGTCATGAAGGCAACGAACAATACTGCGATTCTGGTGCCGTTTACACATATAACTCTCACGACAAACATTTAAATACTCAAACTTACGGTGGCTATTCTGAAAAAATCGTAGTTGATGAAGCATTTACTTTGAAAGTGCCTGAAAACCTTGATTTAGCCGCCGCCGCACCATTATTATGTGCTGGTATCACTACATATTCACCGCTCAAGCATTGGAATGCCGGACCTGGAAAGACTGTTGGCGTTGTTGGAATTGGCGGTTTAGGACACATGGCTATAAAAATCGCTAAAGCAATGGGTGCAAATGTTGTTGTATTCACTACTTCCCTATCAAAAGTGGAAGATGCTAAAAGATTGGGTGCAGATAGCGTGGTTTTATCCACAGATTTAGATGAAATGCAGAAAAATTTCAAAACATTGAACTTGATTATCGATGCAGTTTCTGCTCCTCACGACATCAACCTTTTCTTGAAACTTCTCAAAGTAGATGGAACATTAGTTTTGGTTGGTGCTCCAATGGAACCTCTTCCAGTAGTTTCTTTCAGTTTGATTGGTGGCAGAAAAAGTTTTGCTGGCTCTTTGATTGGCGGCATTGCAGAAACTCAAGAAATGCTCGATTTCTGTGGCAAACACAATATCGTTTCCGACATAGAATTAATTGATGTAAACACTATCAACAATGCTTACGAAAGAATGTTGAAAGGTGATGTTAAATACAGATTTGTAATTGACATGGCTTCATTGAAGAAGTAATGAATATCTTGCTATTTATGTAGATTATCCTCCTCCATTTAATTTGAAATAATAAATGGAGGATTTTTTTTAGATTTTCATTTTGAATTTTAGTGATTGTTTAAATAAACATTTTTACAGCATTCAAGTTGAGTAAACTCAATCATTTCTGAAGCGAACCCGAATTAAATAAAAAGAAACAACTCACCCGTTTTAAATAGAATGAATTTTTGTTTATTTTATAAAAAATCTTTGAAATTCCAATATGGAATTAATGTTTGTAACGGAAGAAACCCCACACTTCGACACTTCGACAGGCTCAGTCCAACGCAGCTCAGTGCAACGACTAACCTCCTAAAGGGGAGGAATAATATGTAAAGTCTTACCTTTGGGGAGGTTAGGTGGGGCTTCTTGTATTACAAACTGATATTACCTCTGAGATACTAAAAAATTATATTTTAAATCTTTTTTTCATTCCTGTGAAACGAAAAGTACTTTTATGTGTCATTATATATGTGGGGAATTGCAAATTTGGAAAAAGTTATGAAGAATTTAGTTTTGCTATTAATGCTACTATTTTGCGGCAGTGGTTTGTTATCGGAAGAAATCCCAAATGGTGATGGTGACTTGATTTGGGAGCAGGATATTTCCCCAAGATTTGTTAGAGATGCAAAGTTTCATCCTATCACGGGCAATATAATTGCTGCTGTGAATCATGAAATATGGGAAATTGATGTGAAAGATGGGCACAAAATCAGAGTTTTTGAAGGCGGACCCGCAACTGGTCCAGATGACCAGTTTGATGGACTTCAAATCACAACAGATGGAAAAACTATTATAACTGGATATGGTAGTGGTATCAACGGGTTAATTATAAGGGATTATGAAAGTGGAAAAATAAGAAAAGTTTTCGATAAAGTTAATCCATTTCCTAAAAGTATTGGAATATTTCCTGACAATAAAAGAGTAATATTCTATAGTTCAGGAATAACTGGAGTATCAGGTTCAAGATTTTTAATTATTTATGATATGGATAAAGATTCTATTATTACATATAAAAATATTAATTCAAAAGTGATTCGACTAAGTTCTATATCAAAGGATGGCAAATATTTAGCTGTTAGTAGCTGGAATTCAAATTCAGATAAACTAATGATGGAACTCTGGGAGGCAGAAACACTAACACACATAAGAGATTTTGGCGAAGCATTTTCTGCAAATGAATTTTGGGACGTAAAAATCTCAAACGATAACAAATATGTTGGGTTCGTGGATGATAATTATTTTTGGATTTACGATATAAATGGCAAAGAATTAAACCTAACTAATAAAATAAAATCAAGTGCATTTTGCTTTAATAATGAAAGCACAATGTTAATATTTGGAGGTACAAGTGAAGGAAATTATAATGTTAAAGTCAAAAATATCCAAACAAACACAGTGAAATATCAATATCTTACAAATTGGCCTCACAAAAATTTTACAATAAGTCAAAAAAATGAATTATTTGCTGGTCAAAATAATATAAAACTCTTCTCCAATCGATGGTTTACAGTAGATGTTGAAGATGAAAAACCAGATATATTTAAAATAAACTACTTTAATAACAAATTAACAATTGATAACTCGATTGGTTTATTGTTAAATAAAATTAATATTACTGATATTACTGGTAAAATTATCTATTCAAAAGAAATTGAACTCAATTCTATAGATATTGTTAAATTGGATATATTATTGAAAAATGGTGTTTACTTTGCAACAATACATACTGAAAACGGAAAGCTCTATTCACAAAAATTTATGGTTGTGGAGTAGGTGCATTCCTAATCTCAAAGAGATTCAATGATTATAGAAAAATTGACATTGGATTCTATACGACCTCTTCGAGGTCGAATTTACAATGAGATTATCTTTTCTATAAGCATTTGACCTCTTCGAGGTCTTTATTTCGTGATATTTCTTTTATAAATCTCAAAGAGATTCAATGATTATAGAAAAGAAATTTGCGTTTGCTACGATACGCAGTAAATCCTTCAATCAAACAACTTTCGCCACTCACTGTATCATCATAATTTTCAATTATTAAACCATTAATCAATGCTTCTTTTATTTCGGATATGGACAAGTTGAGATTTTGACTTTCGTTGTCTCAATGCAAAGATAGTAGGAATTCATCATTAATAACTCTATCTTTAATCCAACATATTTCAATACTTTAAATACGAAAACTTAATTAAAATACATTTTATTAATTAGTTAAAGCCCAAACTATAATATTTGTACCAAATTGTAAAGCAGCTGTTCTTTTTTCTGGTGGATTGTTGTGTATATCGGCATCGGGCCACCCATCGCTCGGATTTGATTCAACTGTATAAACAACACAAAGTCGCCCATTATGAAACAAACCATAAGTCTTTGGTACTTTATCATCATGTTCATGTATTTTAGGAACACCTTTTGGAAATTTGTAATGGATATTAAAAATACCATGATTAAATGGAATTTCAACCAGCTCTTGCTCTGGCAATACTTTTTTTAGCTCTGTTCTGATGAATTTATCTAATCCATAATCATCATCAATATAAAGAAAACCACCATTTTGGAGGTATGCTCTTAATTTTCTTGATTCATTGTCTGTGAAATTTACATTTCCGTGTCCAGTTAAAAATAACAATGGATATTGGAAGAGATTATCAGTTGAAATATCAACAAATTCATAAGTAGGGTCCACTCTAATATTAGTATTTGCATTTACAAATTTCAATAAATTTACTTCGGCAGATGGGTCGTTGTACCAATCACCACCACCACTATATTTTACTCTTGCAAGTTTGACAGCACTATTAATTTTCTGGCTAATTAGTTCATTCCCAAAAACCAGAGAGAAAATTAATGCTATATATAAAACCAATTTTACTTTCATCATATCATTCAATTATAATCAATTATTGCAATAGACGTTGAATTAAGAAAATTAGTGACTACTTAGAAGTGTTATAATTTACGATTTACTTTGTTATTTAAATGTATAATACTAAGTTGCATTCAAAGATAAAAGATATAAATTCTTGATAATCCCATCGGGATTAAATGTTTGTAACAGAGGAATCACCCTGAAGTCCAACAACTCCGTAGGAGTTGAATGTGTATTTGAACTATTCAACCCCGCTGGGATTGTTGGACTTAGGGGAAATTTCTTTATTACAAACAGGTAATCCCTAACGGGATTTTCAAGGAATTTCTTTTTTCTTATTATTTTCCACTTGTTCCAAATATACTCTTATACCAAGTTGAGTTCAAAGATATTAAATATTATTCTATAAAAATCCCATCGGGATTACATATTTGTAACTTGTGAATTTTACTTAAGTCTAACAATCCCATAGGGATTGAATATTGTTTAACGCACATTCAACTCCTACGGAGTTGTTGGACTTCAGGGTGATTCCTCTGTTACAAACATTTAATCCCGATGGGAATTTCAAGGAATTTTTAAAAAAGAACTAAAATTCTATTTATTGTTAATTGGCTGAGTAGCCACGAAAATTATTAATAATGTCAAATTCAAAGTAAGTAACGACTAATCAATTTAAATTACAAATTGAAATAATACGTTAATTAACATTTGATGATGCAATTTTTATTAATTGAAATTTATAGTCGGGCTTATGCAAAGAGTAATAATATCCGGTGGAAGTGGAATGATAGGAAAGAAACTAACAACCAAGCTTAAAGCTGCTGGTTACAGAGTTTCGATTATATCCAGAGATATAGCAAAATCACTTAAACAAGTACCAAATGCTGATGAGCATATAATTTGGGCTAATGATGATAATTTTTTTCATCACTTCGAAGATTGCCATGCAGTTATTAATCTTGCGGGTTCATCTGTTGCAGATGGAAGATGGACCAAATCAAACCGTAAATTAATTTATGACAGTCGAATAGACTCGACTAACCATCTTGTTAAAGCAATTAATAGAGCAAAAAACAAACCAAAGATGTTTCTAAGCGCATCAGGAATTGATTATTACGGAGAAACTAAAACCGATACATACGAAGATAGTCCTAATGGAATTGGTTTTCTTGCCGAAGTTTGCAGAGATTGGGAAGGTTCAGCAAGCAAAGTCGATAAATCAGTTCGACTTGTTATTGCAAGAATTGGTATTGTGCTTGACGATAAAGGTGGAGCTTTAGAAAAAATGGTACCTCAATATATGATGTTTGCTGGAGGTCCTCTTGGTAGCGGAATGCAATGGATGCCGTTTATTCATATTGATGATTTGATTTCAATATTTATCTTTGCTTTAGAAAACGAAAAAGTTAAAGGTGCAATCAACTGTGTTGCAACCCATCCTGTAACTATGCGTGAATTTTCAACTACACTTGGCAATGTCTTACAAAGACCATCAATATTTCCTGTTCCATCTATTATTTTGCGTCTTGTACTTGGTTCAGCTGCAGACATTGTATTACAAGGACATAAAGTGTATCCAAAAAAACTTGTGGAATATGGATTTCATTTTAAATATGATAATTTAGAATTTGCATTGAGAAATTTATTGAAAAAATTAATTGTAAAATTTCAAAAATAATTTTATAAAATGAAATTTCTTTATTGAATGTACATTGATGTTGCAATGCAGTTCAAGAAGGAACCCTCAATTTGATTGGAATCTAAAAGAAAATGGATTCTATATTTAAAGTGTGTCTAATAATTAAAATTTCATCTGACTATAATACATAGTTTATTAAACATTTAGTCTGTCCTGAATTTGCATAAATTTAATTTTTCCCCAAATTAGCTTCGAATCTAATCAAACATCAATTTCAAATTCAATGAATAAAAATGAGTAGTGAATTATATGAAAAATGAACAAAAATAATTTTTTTCATTTTTTTCATTTTTTTTTCAAAATTAATAAAATAAGAAATTCATTACATCGTTTATAAATATGTGTATAGACAATTATTGTAGAAACAATTTATATTATGACAAAAAATGTTATGACAATAGAAGAAGAAATAAAACAAGATACTTTTAAAGATGAGCATAGTAAAGTGCTTGTAAATATAATTTTTACAAGTGGCTGGATAAATCAGAAAATGAATTGCTATTTAAAAAAATATGATTTATCTCCGCAACAGTTTAATATTTTGAGAATTTTAAGAGGTCAGTATCCAAAATGTGCTACTCTCGGATTGATTCAAGATAGAATGTTAGACAAAATGTCTAACGCATCTCGTTTGGTTGAAAAATTGAGAATTAAAGAATTTGTTACAAGGTCAATTGATGATATTGATAGAAGACAAGTTAAAATTGCAATCACAGAAAAAGGTATGAAAATTCTAAGACAAACTGATTTAGAAGATGAACAGCAGAAACAGTTTGCAAAAATTTTAAGTGATGATGAAGCTAAAATGTTAAATGAATTATTAAACAAATTAAGAAATTAAATTTTTAAAATTTTTTATAAATAAAGGTGTATTATGATTAAATCAAATTCTTTCAGATTAACTGCATTAATAGCAGTTTTAGTATTTGCATTTGGTGCAAATGTATTGGCTCAGAATTATGTAATTAATTCAGCAAAAAGTGTTGTTAAATGGGAAGGAAAAAAATCAATTGTTCCTGGTTCCCACAATGGTACAATCAACATAAAGGACGGTACAGTAAACAATAACAACAATAAATTTACGGGTAAATTTGTACTTGATATGACAAGCATTACTAATGAAGACGTTAAAGATGGTGGATTAAATGGAAAACTTGTTGGTCATCTCAAGTCTGATGACTTTTTCTCTGTTGATAAATATCCAGTTTCAACATTTGAAATTACTAAAATTGAATCAAAGAAGGGCAAAAGTGGCAAAACCAACTATATGGTAACAGGAAAATTAACAATCAAAAATATCACTAAGGATTTATCATTCCCAGCTTTAATTAATTTTAACGGAAATGAAATGACTGCAAAAGCGGATTTTACTATTGACCGTTCAAAATGGGAAGTAAAATATGGCTCTGGTAGTTTCTTTGATAATTTGGGCGATAAAGCAATTTCTGATGATATAAAATTTGAATTAAATTTAATTGGTTCATCTAAATAAGGTAAATAAAATGGAAAAATTATTTGAAAAATATAGCATCGGTGATTTAGAATTAAATAATCGTATTGTTATGTCTCCAATGACTCGTAGTAGAGCAAAAGAAGACGGCGTTCCGGGTGATTTAGCTAAATTGTACTATACTCAACGTGCTTCAGCAGGTTTGATAATAACTGAAGGGGCGCAAATTTCGCAACAAGGTATTGGTTATATCAATACACCTGGTATTCATTCAAAAGAGCAAATTGCAGAATGGAATAAAATCACTGATTCTGTTCATAATAGCAATGGTAAAATATTTGTTCAGCTATGGCATGTTGGAAGAATTTCGCATAATTCATTTCATAATGGTGCAATGCCTGTAGCACCTTCTGCTGTTGCGGCAAAAGGTAAGACATATACTTATCAAGGTATGCAAGAATTTGATACTCCAAAAGCATTGGAAATATCTGAAATTAAATCAATACTTGAAGATTTCAAAAATGCAGCACAAAATGCTAAATCAGCTGGTTTTGATGGAATTGATTTGCATGGTGCATTTGGATATTTGATTGACCAATTCTTACAGTCTGGCTCTAATTTAAGAACCGATTCTTATGGTGGAAGTGTAGAAAATAGAGCAAGATTTGCAATAGAAGTTGTTGAAGAAGTTTTAAAAGTGTGGGATAGCAAAAGAGTTGGCATAAAATTATCTCCAAGTAATATGTTCAATTCGATGTTCGATAGTAATCCATCTGAAACATTTTCATATTTAGTTGAAAAATTGAATGAATATAATTTAGGGTATATCCATTTGATGGAACCACAACTACCATCAGAAAAATTACCAGAAAATTATATCAGAAATGTTGTTGAACATTTCAGACCTATATATAAAGGAAATATTATTGCAAATGCTGGATTTACACGTGATAAAGCAATTCAAACAATTGAAAGTGGGTTGGCTGAATTGGTTTCATTCGGTAGTTTGTTCCTTTCAAATCCAGATTTACCTAAGAGATTACAATTAAATGCTGAATTGAATAAGCCAGACCAACGGACTTTCTATGGTGGTGATGAAAAGGGATATACAGATTATCCATTTTTGAACAGTTAATACTAAGTTGCCAAATGAAAAAATCATGTGCAAATAACAGCTAACTATGTCATAATTTATCTAAAATGTCATTCCGAAGAATAGAACAAATATATTTAAAAAATATGCAAAATGACATATTATAAAAAATTGTAGTAATTGGTAGATTGTTTCAGACCCTTCAATGTAGCATTAATTCAAATCCCCCTTTCCCCCTTTATTAAAGGGGGATAAAGGAGGATTTATTTCATCCGAAGTTAATTGGAACTGCCTCAAAAGTCGTCATACTGATGCAAGGAAAAAAGATGTCATTGATAACATCGTGAGGAATCCAGCAATTGTTCATTTATAAATTTTACTGGGTTTCTCGCAATGCTCGAATTGACGATTTGCCATATCAATCCTACCTAAGGTATATTGCTAAGTTAGATAAGAGAGAGTTACGTACAAAGTTAAAACTCTAAATCTTTGAAAATCTCAGTGCGATTTCAGTAAAAATATTCATAATCATTTGTAGGGACAGGGCTCGACTTGTCCCTACTCAAAAAAATTCAATCTAGCCAGGATTGAATTTTTTGTCATATAGTAAAATATTTGTTTTTTGAAACTAAAAAACGAGATATTTTTAATTCACTAAAATGGCTAAGTAGTTAAGATTTTTATTACAACATTATATTATCCGACTACGAAACTTTAATAAACAATTACACAATTGTTTTATTCTTGAATATATTCTATAAATAAGTTAATTTAGTTTTTTAAAAATTTACTAAATCATATATTTGATTTTAATGTGAATTAATTTAATTAGGTAATTATATGACCAAAAATACATATAATGGATTTCATAAAGATTTTTTGAAATTCTTGTCTGATTTGAAACTCAATAATAATAAAGACTGGTTTGATAAAAATCGTGATTTTTACGACAAAGAAATAAAAAATACTTCGAAATTATTTGTGTTTGAAATTGGCAACCAATTTTTAGAAAAAGGTTTACCATTTGTAGCTGATACTAAAATATCACTTTTTAGAATAAATCGTGATATTAGATTCAGTCAAAACAAAGACCCATACAAAACCAATATCGGAATTTATTTTCCTTATTCAATTAATCCTGAAACTGCAAAAAAATCTACGCCAATTGGCTTTTATTGCCATTTTGAACCAGAAAGTTGTTTTGTTGCAGGTGGTTTTTATATGCCCGAACCAGCAGAATTGAAGCATTACAGAACCAGAATTTATAGTGATTTTGAAGAATTTAGCAAAATTATCGAAAATAAAGAGTTTAAAAGCAATTTCCCTGAAGTTTTAAAAATGTCAGAACCATTGAAAAAAGTACCATTAGGTTTCCCAAAAGAGCATCAATCTGCTGAATTTTTAAAAATGAAAGATTTATCCTATACATGCAAAATCCCAACTGATTTAATTCATACAAATGAATTAATACCTTTTTTAATAAAAAAAGCTGAAATAATTACTCCTTTCTTAACATTTTTAAATAATGATTAATAATAAATAAAAGCAAATAATATGCATAGAATTTCTGCAATGCGAACAAGAGAGATATTGGATAATGCCCAAGGGAAAACCATAGCTGTAATTGGTGATGTTATGTTGGACAGATATTTTTGGGGAAATGTATCAAGAATTTCACCTGAAGCACCTGTTCCAGTAATAGATGTGGAAAGCGAAACCTTACACCTTGGAGGAGCTGCCAACGTTGCAAAAAATCTTAAAACACTTGGAGTGAATCCAGTTTTATGTGGAATAGTTGGAAATGATAATACAGGAAAATCTTTCCTTGAAATAGCCCAAAATTTTGGTATAGATACAGAAGGGCTGTACGTTGATGATAATCGTCCAACAACTGTTAAAACCAGAATTATTGGTAATAATCAGCAAATAGCACGTCTTGACAGAGAAGTTAGAAACAAGATGCCTAATCAGGGTATTGAAGCAATTATTCATCGTCTTGAAAATAGCCCAGAATTATCTGGAATAATTTTTGAAGATTATAATAAGGGTGCTATTTCTATTGATTTAATTGACAGAATTGTTAAATTAGCTGAATTAAGAGATATTCCTATATTTGTTGACCCGAAAAAAGAAAATTTCTTTGATTTCAAAAATACTACTGTATTCAAGCCAAACAGGAAAGAAGCATCACAAGCATTAGATATTTCTATCAAATCAAAGCAAGATGCAGAGCATGTGTGCAAAATTCTCTTGGATAGATTGAATGCAAAGTCAATATTGCTTACTCTTGGCGCAGAAGGTATGTTGCTGTATGAATCAAATAACGAACAATTATACATTAATACCAAAGCAAGAAATGTAGCCGATGTTTCTGGTGCTGGAGATACTGCAATCGCAACACTTTCTGTATGTTTATGCGGTGGTGGAACATTAAAAGAAGGTGCAATATTAGCAAATTTTGCATCAGGATTTGTTTGCGAAAAGCCGGGAATTGTTTCGATTACAACCGAAGAATTGATAGAATCTGTAAATAGTATTTTTTAAAAATACATTTTCAAGGTAACAATGGAAGAGTAACCGATAATGTTATATTGAAATAATATTTCACGTGGCTAAAGCCACGTGTTGCAGATTCAGTAAGCAACACTTGGTTTTAGCCACGTGGTAGAGGATTAAATTTATACTTTATATCAGACTGTTAGAAATATTGCTCTTCTTCATCATCATTATAGAAATATTCTTCATTTGTAATATCTTCGTATTCGGGCCACAAATCCTCCATACTTTCAATTAATTCATCAGTATCGTCAAGTTCAAAAAGATTATCGAGAACTTGTTGTGGGCATGCAGCTCTATTTGCATAATCAATTAATTCATCTTTTGTAGCTGGAAACGGTGCATCTTCCAAAGTTAAAGCTAATTCAGGTGTCCAAAACATTTTTTTTCCTTTTAATTTATTTTAATTATCAATCTTTTAATTTTCTTTTTTTACAATCTCATAATAAGTTACGTTAATAATTAGTAACTTTTTAATAATATGTACCAAGTAAAATTCGTATATCGAAATACGTTAATTTTTATTTTCTTTTTTGTAATTGCGATTTATCTTTAATATCAGGAAATATTTCAGATTGCATTACAGGTCTTCCCGGTTTAGTATTATTTAGCACTACCAATGAGTAAGTCAAATAGTGAAATAATCTTTTAAATGAATCTGACTTTTCATAATTTTCAAAATTGATAACAGTGCATAACTTGTTGATATTACTTGGATGGTCGGTATTTAACATAACTAAATAATTTTTTACAGAGTCAGCTTTCCCTTTAACTTCAACCATATTATTGCTGAATTTTAATTCTTTAGGGTACTTATTTTGTAATGAATTGATTAATTTATTATTATTAAAATTACCCAAAATAATTAAAGAATTATTCTTAATTATTTCATCATTTACATCACTTGATAGCACTTGCTCAAAATTATAGCCACTTTCAACAAGCATTGCAAAGAATTCATCAGCAAATTTATAATCAGGCGATTTTTTATCTGGCATGACAACAATTGGTTTATCGCTCAAAGTTCTATTAAAACTATATGGCTTTTCCCAACTATATAATTGTCTTAAAACTTCATAATCTTTATCAACTGCGACAAAATCAGCATTGATTGAATTAGCAATTTTAATTGTATTAATAGTATCTTTAATAATCACGTATTCTTTTTTTGAAGTTTCATTGTTTGCAATTGTTATTGGAACTGAAATATAATTCTTGTCTGATTGAGAAATTGTAACGGTAATTGAATCTGAACTATATTCTACGTTTTCTAATTTCAATAATGGTACATTTTTATTTTTGAGCCAAGAATCAAATGTCTTTCTGATTGGGTGTGAAATACTGTCTTTTTTTGCTTGTTCGTTGAATGAAGAAAGTAAATTAAACCAATATGCACGTTTGCCTTTGTTTTTGGTAGCAAAATTTTTCAAGCTATTGAAAAATGATTCTTTGCCCATCAATTTATAAATTTCATAAAAAATAAACGCCCCTTTTTGATAACCAATTACAGCATCAAGCATATCTTTTTGGTATTTGAATTCATTTACAGGATAATTTCTGTCTTCAGGTAGAGCTGAAATTGATATTAGAGCTTTCTTTCTCCAGTCTAATGCGTCTGCTTCATTATTTTTAAGAACATTGTAATAATAGTTAGTAGAAAATGTTGTTAATGCTTCACACCAATTGCCACTTTCATAATCCGTATAAACACTATTACCCCACCAATTGTGAACAAATTCATGAGCTAAGGAGCCCGGGGATAATGTAACCCATGGCATTGCAATTAATTTACCTGAAAGTAAAGTATAAGAAGGCATTCCAAAACCTGTTGCAAAGAAATTTTCTACAATGCTGAAAGATTCAAAAGGATATGCACCAAATAATTCAGTATATAATTTATAATATTCTTCAGTTGCAGTCAAATATTGTTCTGCTACCTTTAATGAATCGAAAGAATATAAGCGAAATTCTTTGTTGTCATAAGTTCTTTTTGATACAAGAAATTTGCCACCCACAATCGTCATATCATCAACCGGTAGTTTGCTTTTAAAAGAATATTTCTTCTTTCCATTTTCAATTTGGAAAATTGGTTCTGCACTTGTGATTAATTCATAATCCGCTGGAATTTCTGCTTTAATTTCAAAATCAGCTAAATCTTTATCTGCGGCAGGATAGAATGAACGGCTTGGCAAGTAAATGCCTTCCTTAACTTTGCCTGAAATTATACCCGCTGAATTTGAATGTCTTTGCAACAAATTTGTTTCAGAAGGAAGCATCATTACTTTGCCTTTATAACTGATTTTAAAAATAGAAAGTTCAGTCATATTGCCAGATTTGCCAACTGTTGGGTTCTCGAAAATAATCTCGTTGTAATTATCATCAATTGGAACAATTTTATATTCAAATTTACCGTCTAAAGATTTTACATCAGTAATTTCTAAAGATTTCAATAATTTAACGCTTGATTTTTTTAGTATTGGGTTCTTGAATTTAAATTCGTCTGTACCTGATAAAAATGAATTTTCGGGGTCTATGCTAATATCTACTTTATGATATACGACAGCATTTTCACCAAAGTGAAATCCGCTCATCATTTGGTCTTGTGGCTCGGCTTTCTTCTCTTTCAATACTATGTAAAAATCACCTTCATTTGCAATTTCATCAGTAATTTCAAAATTTTGTGGGTCTTTGTTGTATGTCAATGTGATGACTGCCATTTTGATATTTTTAATTCTTTCTCGTAATTTTTCAGCAGTACCGAGATACGAATTTGAATGAAAATCACCGTTATAATGAATGATTTTTTGAGATTTATCTACATTGTTCAAATAGTCTGCAATTGATTCCGCCATAGTTTCATCTTTAATTAACTGGGCACCATAATACAAATAAAATGTATTTTCTTTATTTGCTGGTAATGTATCATGCTTTTGGTTCTCACCTGCCATAGTTTCAAAGAATTTATCCATATATTTACCATCTTCAATTAGCATAGAACGAGTAATAAATGGCTTTACAGAATCAGGAAGCTTAGATATACCAGTCATTCCTCCACTTGCAAACATTGCCGCATATTTTCTTGGAATATTAGCTGCAATTACCGTTGAATTATTAGATTTTGCTAATTCTACCATTGGCTTGTAAAATTTTGCATAGTCGGGCCATGGACGGCTATTTTTCAAAAATACTTCTTCGGTAATTTTACCAGCAAAGTAGTCATTGAGATATTGCTGTACATCACGTTCAAACATTTCCATTGAGACAACGGTTTTATTGTTGAGTGAGTACATAGATTGAGTATATTCATTTTGGATTTGATGAACTAAACTATCATCATGAAATTCTCCAAAGAAAATCACATCAAATTTTTGGGATAATTCAGCCATTTCTGAAATACTGATACTTTTCTTAGTTTTAGTATCGTATATAGTATAATCTGTTGAATATACAAAATTTATAAAACCAATCATAAGCATCAACACTACAATATATAATTTCATTAAAAAACCTCAAATATTATGATTTATAAAAGAATTACAAAAATAAATAAAAATGACAATTAAATTCCCATTTTTATTTCTTTTGAATAAATTTGTCAATAAAAGGTTAGATTTATAATTATACTTCGCATTTTACTCATTTGAAAAAATTTCAACAAGTAATGTGAAACAAAGTTGCGTTCAAAGATAAAAGCTCTAAATCCTGCAAGCCCAGAGTGAATTAATGTTTGTAACTAATGAATCCCCACGGCTTATAACAACACTGTAGTTGTTGAATATGTATTAGAACTATTCATCCCCGATGGGAATTTCAAGGATTATTGATAAAATAGCATAAATTCAATTTTATTGTTAATAGGATAAGTAGTTAATTCAATTTCAAGTCCCATTTCTGATAAGTTAATTAACAATGTATCTTTACAATCAAAATGAATATTCCGGTGCTAAATCTGCACCATTTGCCCATTCGATAGTATTAAATTTAATTTTGAATTTCATGAAATTATTTATGTCTCGAAGTGGCTCAAATATTCTCCGATTATCACTAAATATTGTTTCTTTTAAATCTACGATTTTTGTTTCGCCATTATTAAAAGTTGCAATAATCTGATAATCCTTTAAATATTCAGCTTTTGTTACATTTAATATCATGTCTACTCCAAAGGTGAGATTTTAATGAATTCACCTGTTGTATTAATTAGATTCCAGTTATTTATCAGTTCTTCTTTGTAGTGCGGAGGATTATGTTCATTAAAATTCATGAATATTGAAATCCCTAAAAATCTACTTATTTCTGGCATTTACACCTCAAACTAATTACAATATTTATATAATTGAATTTTTAACAAATGCGATAAAAAAAAATTGTATCAAAATGATAGTGCTTGAAGAAGTATGGCAAAGTTACAAAAATGTAACAACTCAGCAATATTCATATATTTAAATTTTCAAGAGGATTTTTAGAATGTATGAGTATAGGGAAATAATTATAGTATAATAATATTACTGAGTATTTAACATATCTCAATTACCCACCGCTATCTTTTCTGCAATTACTTGATTTCAATTGCGTATATTCAAAAAATATGTACCTGAATATAATTCTCTCAAATCAATGTGCAATTAATGTTTTAATTTTTTTATCTTAAATCCATTTGTAGATATGTTTCCTATGTCCAATATGTATGATATTAATAAAACTGTTGAAATCTGTATCAAAAATCAATCTGTAATTTCCAATCCTCATTCTATATCCATCTCTATCTATCAACTTTATCACATCTTCTTTTTTTATGTCTTCAGAAAGAGTTAGAATTCGTTCTTTAATTGTAATAGCATCTTTTTTGTTAATTTGAGAAAGTTCCTTTTGAGCAGTTTTAGATATTGAAATTTTTAAACTCATAATCCAATTTCTTCCATCGCCAATTCAAAAGGAATGAGTTCTTCTTTTTCTGATTTTATTTTGTCATAAGCTTTTATATCTTCAAACTCATCCAATAAATCTAATATTTGTTGATATTCCAAATAATCAATAATAACAGCGGTTTTATTTCCACTACTGTCCACAATAAATTGTTCTTTTATTTCAAACATTTCTTTCTATCCAAAAATATTTAAACAGTCTGTTGATAAAGTAATATTGAAATGATATTTCAAGTGGCTAAAGCCACTTGTTGCTTACTGAATCATCAACATGTGGCTTTAGCCACGTGCAAGAGCATTTCAATATAACTTTATCAACAGACATTTAAACGAAATTCATAAATAAATATTACATTATTGCATGTAAATTTTATTGGAATCTCCATATTTCTCCACCACTACCTTTTCCGTAATTACTTGATTCCCGCTGAGAACATTCAAAAAATATGTACCTGAATATAATTCTCTCAAGTCTATATGTAGTTTGTGATTGCCTACGTTCATATACCCACTAAGTACCTCTTTAATTTGTTTCCCAGATAAGTCATTAATTGTGATTGTAGTATTGTTTGGTTGTATTAATGTAAATTCAAGAACTAATTCAGTAGTGGATGGATTCGGATAAGAGATTGTTGCTTGAATTTCATTTGTTGGTTCAGTTGAAGAAATGCTGTCTATGTTGTATAAATAAAGTTTTATGTCTGCCGCATTACATGCAACAAACTTCATGTTTGAAGAAAATTTACTTGCCCCAGTCGTTGTTCCGGTTACTAAAGTTTTTTGTACTATTCCTTTTTGTATGTCCCATAATTTAACTTTATTTCCTCCAGTTTTAAACGAAACCAATTAATAATTATTTCAATATTTATTTGAAATCAAAAAGCCCTAAGTGGTGCAAATAGGTTTTTATAAATTTTGACTTCCTCAATGTTTCATAATTTAATTTTTGGATTTAAATGATTTAACCATAATTGATTCCCCAACAAGTACAGTATCTCGCAATTTCCATTTTTTTTTGTTTTATATTACTGTTCATACACAGCAAAAATTACTATCCCTAAACATGAAATAATGACCATTTCAATCTAAATCTTAGTAAATTTCCCAATCATATTGCCAATTTTTATGAAATAAAATCCGGGATGTAAGGACTGTATTTCTACTACTTGTCTTTTGTCCAAATTGTCAATGCTTTGTGATTTGAGTAAATTTCCTAATATATCATATAATTCAATTGTTTCATAAGAAGTTTCGTTGTTGCTGATTTCAAAGTTAATTTCAAGTTGCTCATTGTTCAAATTAATAATTGATATTCTATCTTCATCAATTTTATCATTTCCACTATCAATTATATTAAAGCATTTTGGTATTTCGACTTCTGCAAAATATCCATCATAATTAATTATTAATAATTTAGATTCATTTAAAATTAATTTTAACTTATGTGGGCTAAAAAGTAGTTTCATAGTTTCTTCAATATTTTTATTCTTGATATTTACAAAGAATAGACTATCACTCTGAATTCTTAGAGCATAAGTTCCTTTATTGCAAAAACTTGTAACGTACTGGATTGAACTAAACTCCATTGAGTCAATCAAATTATCATTTTCATAATCATAGTATAAAATCTTATTAGCATAAGTAACAAGTACATTATTCATTTCTTCATTAAAACCGATATAATTGTAAGGTATATTTTGACCAATTTCAGATTTTGACCCGCCAGCTCCAGTTTGACTTTGTTTGTATTCATAATATTTCTGAGCTACTACAGTTGATTTATTTGTATTAATGTCAAAGTAACTTAAATAATAATTATTTTTAATAGTTGTATAATGAGCAGAGCCAGTAGAAGAGTGTTGATCATAAACATCAGATGTAGTAACATATACTCTATCCTTAATAAATAGATTATTAAAATTATAATAATCAGCATATTGCTTAATCAATTTTAATGAATCATCTTTTAAATCAAATACACCGATACCTCCCAATTCATATTTTGTTGTAGTGCCACCTGTTGTACCATTGCTATAGTATGTATAAGCTCCAAAATTAATTGTGATATAAAGTAACTTGCGATATGAATCATAGTCCAAATTATCGAAACTTATACGGTTATACATATAGCTATTATTTCTGCAATTGAGGTCTGTAGGTGTTCTAAATAAATATGAATCAATAATCTTTTCTTCATCTAATTTGTAAATTGAAATATTTGTTGAATAAATCTTATTTAAATAGAGATAATCATCTATCAAAGTTAAATATTTGCCATCTGTTGAAAACTGTACAGCTGCAAATTTTGGAATATTAATAGAATCAATAACCTCACCAGTAGCATAATTCCATTTGATGATAGTACTAAATTGCTTATTACCATTTGAATAATGATGCGCTGTATAAATTAGATTTTTTTCAGGATTAACACATATATCCTTGATATTTTTGGCTTTTAATATTTGTGTTTTGATATTGTCTTTTATTATCCAGCCAGAAGTTTGTGACCTTAAATTAATAATACCCAAACTTAGAATTACAATTATGATAAAATAATATTTCATTTCTTCACTTATATAATTTTTTCAATATACCATTAAATTCATTCATTTCAATTTATTATTATTAAATACTTTTTAAATATCTTACAAAATCAAATTAATTTTCCAAAATATCAAATCAGTTTATTCAAACGTACAAAATTTATTTTGAATTTCATAAATAAATTTAGAAAATTTTCTATTATGATATCGCAACTACGCATCTAAAAGGAAATATGAACTTTTTACACAAATTTTTCTTATTTTTGAATTCTGTTTGATTGCAAATTATAATAATGTATTCAAATTGAGAAAAAATGAACTTTAATGGTTAAAAGATATAGATATGAATAATTTAAGACCAATTAAGATAAGCAGACCAAAATCCTACTTGCTTAAGGCAGAGTGGGATGATGGATTTTCTGCTACTATTAAACTCGAAGCATTTAGAGCTGAATGCCCTTGTGCAACTTGCAAAGATGATGAACTGAAATCATTACAAGGTAGTAAATCTATGATGCCAACTTTTTCACCGGGGAAAAATGATTTGAAATCACTAACCCCTGTTGCAAACTATGCAATAACTGCTGTTTGGGGAGATGGTCATGATACAGGTATTTATCCTTGGCAATATTTTAGAAGCTTATTTGAAAATAATAAATTAAATGATTTAGATTTGGCAGATTTAGAAAAAGATGAGAGAAAATTTAATCTGCCAGAATTTAAAATTCGGAGTAATTAAAATGAGAACTGTAACTGTTCCAAAAGGAACAAAATTAACTTGTAAAAATTGGCAAATTGAAGCAGCATATAGAATGATTCAACATAATCTTGACCCTGAGAATGCTGAAAAGCCAGAGGAACTCATTGTTTATGGTGGCTTAGGCAAAGCGGCAAGAAATTGGGAATCTTTCGATGCTATTCTTGATTGTTTGAGAAATATGAATGAAGATGAAACATTGCTTGTACAGTCTGGTAAGCCCGTTGGTATTGCAAAAACATATTCGGCTGCGCCAAAAGTAATTATAGCAAATTCAAATCTCGTTCCCAAATGGGCAAGTTGGGAGGAGTTTCGTAGATTAGACCAACTTGGACTTATTATGTATGGACAGATGACAGCAGGAAGTTGGATTTATATCGGAACACAAGGCATTTTGCAAGGTACTTATGAAACATTTGCTGAATGTGCAAGACAACATTTCGGTGGCGATTTGTATGGTAGATTCTTGTTAACCGGTGGCATGGGAGGCATGGGTGGCGCTCAACCATTAGCTGCAAAATTTGCTGGAGCTGCTTCAATTACAGTAGAAATTGACGAAAAAAGAATTGACAAACGTATCCACGATGGTTACTGCGATGTAAAATCCGATAATCTTGATGATGCATTACGAATTATGAATGAATATAAAGCTGAAAAGAAAGCAATTTCTATCGGTTTAATTGGCAATACGGCAGAAGTTCTGCCAGAATTGCTAAAAAGAGGTATAATTCCTGACATAGTTACAGACCAAACATCTGCTCATGACCCATTAAACGGATATTATCCTGCTGGATATTCAAAAACAGATGCAGATTTATTAAGAATTGAAAATCCTGATAAATATTTGGCAGAAACTTATAAATCAATTGGAACACATGTTTCTGCAATGATTGAATTTAAAAATCGTGGTGCTGTGGTATTTGATTATGGTAATAATATTCGTGGTATTGCAAGAGATTACGGCAATGTGCCAAATGCTTTTGATTTTAATGGTTTTGTTCCTGAATTTATCCGCCCTCTCTTTTGTGATGGTAAAGGACCATTCCGTTGGGTAGCTCTATCTGGCGACCCAGCCGATATAGCTAAAACAGACAAGCGAATAATGGAATTATTTCCAGATAATGAGCCGTTGCATAGATGGATTAAAAATGCTCAAGATAATGTTGGCTATCAAGGACTTCCAGCTCGTATATGCTGGTTGGGTTATGGAGAAAGAGAAAAAGCTGGATTACTTTTCAATGAAATGGTGAAATCTGGTGAAGTATCAGCACCTATTGTAATTGGACGTGACCATTTAGATTGTGGCTCGGTTGCCTCTCCATATCGCGAAACTGAAGCAATGCTTGATGGGTCAGACGCAATTGCAGATTGGGTATATCTGAATTTTGCATTAAATGCAATTGGTGGTGCATCTTGGGTATCACTTCATCACGGTGGTGGAGTTGGTATGGGATTATCACTTCATGCAGGTATGGTTGTTGTAGCCGATGGTACAGAAGAAGCAAATGGTAGATTGAGCAGAGTACTTACTTATGACCCATTAATGGGAATTTTGAGGCACACAGATGCCGGTTATGTAAGGGCAAAAAACAATGCTGAAAAGTTTGGCATAAAAATTCCAATGCTAAATATGTAAGAAATTACACACTAAATACTGACAAATTGTCATATTTAGAAAAATATGTTGATTATTTGAAAAAAAATTGATATTTTTGTGAAACCTTTTTCGTTTTAAAGTGTCTTTACTATTGACGATGGGTTGAAAAAAAAATTGTTTGTTGAAATAATAATATTTTGGAGGACTATGTAAGAAGAATTTTACTCATTGAAAAAGTGTTTAGGAGAAATTGTATGAAAGTAAATATTGAAATGATGGTTGATAATGGAAATGTATTTTCATTTATCGTATATAGTTTGAGTAAAATAAATTTATATAGAAATTAATAAGTGTTATTATTATGGAAAGGAGTAAAGCAATGGATTTAGCAGTGCAAATTGAGAACCTGTTTCGGAATGACAGAAAGAAATTTTTGGGCTTTATAAGACAACGTGTTCGTAGTCAAGAAGAAGCTGAAGATATTTTGCAGGACGTATTTACTAACGTTCTTGCAGCATCAGCAAATGTTCAGAAGCCAATTGAAAATATTGCTTCTTGGGTGTTTACAGCCGTAAGAAATAGGATAATTGACTCTTACAGAAAGAAAAGAGCAGAGACATTCTCTGATATGCAAACTCCCGGTCAAGCCGAGGATGGCGTTGATACATTTGAAAATTTTCTTGGCGATTTTTCCAATAGCCCAGAAAGTGATTTAATACGCAAAACAATTTGGGAATCAGTTCTTGAGGGCTTAGATGAATTACCTCCAGAACAACGCGAAGTATTTGTTAAAAATGAATTTGAAGGTATTTCATTCCGTGAAATGTCTGAAGAATCAGGTGTAAATATTAATACTTTACTCGCAAGAAAGCGTTATGCAGTTTTGCATTTAAGAAGAAAACTAAAAGATTTATATAAATCTGTAAATGAAAATTAAAATTTAAAGTCCTGCGAATGCAGGACTTTTTTTATGAAAATAGTGCATCAACAATTGCTCAACTAAAAGTAACTGCTCAGTTTCTAAAGGGAAATATACAGAGTAGATTGCTGATAATTATTTTATATAACATTTGATGTTAGGAATGACATTTTCAAGTGTGTCATGCTGAAACGAGTTCAGAATGACAGAACGAAATAGATTCTGAAACAAGTTCAGAATGACAGGAAAAAAATAGATTCTGAAACAAGTTCAGAATGACAGGAAAAAAATGGATTCTGAAACGAGTTCAGAATGACGGAAAAAAAATGGATTCTGAAACAAGTCGAGTTATTTCTATTTCATACAGTTAATTCTTCTTAGATATTCAAGAAATTTCTTACACAATTCATTTTCTCATTTAATTTTAAAATGTATGAGCAGTAGCAATTTCATTAAACAATAGTAAAACATAAATTTCGTTAATCATTGTTATTTTAAACTAAATATGATAAATTATGCAGAATCTCGAACTAATTGAAAAAAAACTGATAGAGTTAAAAAAGAAAACAAAAAAGCATTTCGAATATAATATTCCAACTATTTGGTATGGCAATTCTGAAAATCCAATTATTGAAAATGTAAATTTCTTCGATTTCCATCTAAATCAAATTAAGTTTATTAAAGAAAGTAAAACTCAATCAATTGAAAAATCTTCAAAATGGTCTGATAATGCAATTATTTACAATATGTTTATTCGACTAAGTTCAGCTTTTGACCATAATAATGATGGGAAAATCAATATTGATCCCACTAAAGAAAAATACAAAGAAACAGGCACTTTTTTGAAAACAATTGCGATCCTTCCATATTTGAAATCTCTTGGAATCAATACTCTTTATTTCTTACCTGTTACATCTATTGGAATTGATGAAAAAAAAGGAACACTCGGAAGCCCGTATTCAATTAGAAATCCATACAAATTAGACGAAAATCTTTCCGAGCCAATTTTAGATATGGAAATTGAAACACAATTTAAAGCATTAATCGAAGCTGCTCATCATCTGGGATTCAAAGTTGTTTGCGAATTTGTTTTCCGTACTGCAAGTGTAGATAGCGATTTAGCTCTCGAACATCCAGAATGGTTTTATTGGATTAAATCTAAAATTAACAATAGAGGAGTTGATGCTAAAAATGAAAAGCAATACGGGCCCTCTATTTTTACTAAAGAGGAATTAAGCAAAATCAAAGAAAAAATAACTGCTGGTGATTTTACAAATTTGCCATCACCACATTTAGTTTATAAAGAAATGTTTACCCCGACTCCTCCCAAAGTTGCTCGTGTTGAGCAAAAAATTCGTGGTTTACTTGATAAAAAGAATGAAGTTAAAATCCCAGGTGCTTTCGCAGATTGGCCCCCCAATGACACACAACCAGTATGGAGTGATGTAACCTATCTAAAGCTATATACATTGCCAGAATTTAACTATATAGCTTATAATACTGTTAGAATGTATGATAAAAAATTGACTAATGCAGAAAATGAAGCAGTTGATTTATGGAACTATATAATTGATATTATACCATATTATCAGGAGAATTTTGGAATTGACGGAGTAATGATTGATATGGGGCATGCACTTCCTCCAAAACTTCGCGAACATATCGTTGAAAAAGCAAGAGAAATTAACCCTGAATTTGTGTTCTGGGAAGAAAATTTTGTTTTGAGTAAAAAATCTGCTGATGAAGGTTATAACGCTGTTCTCGGATATTTGCCTTTCGACCAGCATATACATTGGAAAATGAGACAAATAATTAAACTATTTTCGGAACAAAAGTTAGAAATACCTTTTTTTGCAACACCTGAAACTCACAATACACCAAGAGCATTTTCGCGTTTTGAAAATATAGAATATTCAAAATTAGCTTATCTTATAAATTCATTTTTACCAATACCATTATTCATTCATTCTGGATTTGAGCTTGGAGAAAAACATCCTGTAAATACTGGACTTGACTTCAAACCAGAGGATTATGAAAAATATCCGTCAGAAAAATTACCTTTATTTTCCGAATCAATGCTAAATTGGAATTCAGAGAATAATATTATTTCATTTATTCAGAAAGTTAATGAAATAAAATTGCGATTAATTCAAGAAGATAATAATATTCACGGACATTCAATTGTAGATATTGAATCAAACAAAGAGGAAATAGTTTGCTTTTTAAGAAGGTGCAATTCTACTAAAAAAGAAATACTAATTGCAGGTAATTTTCATCATCAAAATGTAATAAGTGCAGAAATAGATTTGCTCGAAGGTGCAAAATCTTTTAAAGATGAATTATCTAATAATGAATTTCAAATTGAAAATAATAAATTAAAACTTAATCTAAAACCTTTTGAATTTGTAGTCGGTGAAATTGGATTAATTCAATAAAAAATTGATTTGATATGAAGGTGCATTTAAAGATAAAAGAAATATTCCTTGAGAATCCCAATTGGTTTGAATGTTTGTAATGCAAGCACATAAAATATGTAAAGTCCTCCCTTTGGGGAGGATTTAGGTGGGGTTATTTTCAGATGGACGCCATTTAGATGTGGAGCCCATCTATGACTATCATTCAATACCGCTTGGAATTTTCAAGGATTTAGAGCTTTTTATCTTTTGAAATATATTATAGCAAAAAAAATGCTTTCGATGTTTTACCAAAGAAAGCATTATTAAAGTACTTACAATTTCTTAAAATTTATAACTGAATCCAGCAACAATACCAGAGTTAGAAGTTGTGAAATTCACTTTTTCAGCATTGTCAGGCGATAATGAATACCAGATATTGCTATATTCAAATCCAACATTAAATCCAAATGATGAGTACTCAGGTTGGTATTGCAATCCTATTGCACTACGAGCTATAAATCCCATAGTTGAACCACCAGCTGATATTTGAGTATATGGATTTATGTTGAATAAATCTATATCTATAATATCATATCTACAATTTGCAGTAATCCAAAATACTGATGATTCTTCTTGTGTTTTTGAAATCAAATTATTGTCATCAGTTCTATATTGCATAAATGAATGAATACCTGTTTCAAGACCTATAGAAATATTATTCTTATATGGCATCATAAAACCAAATGTCAAATTCACAAAATCATTTGAATTACCCGATGAGAAAATACTATTTCCAGTACTCAAATCAGAGAATCCTTTTAAGTAAATCGAACCTCTATTATTCACTACACTATTAGAAAACAAATTGTTTTGTGGCATATTGAACATACTAAAATTATTCTCTTGCTTACAATAAAGACTATAATTATTGATATAAGCAGATGAATTTTCAATTAAGTCAGCTCTATGATAATTGGTAATAATTTCATCATCATTACTAATTGCAGAGTTCTCACTATTAATTGAATTAGTAATAGTTGCCAAAGATTCATCATTATTTATTTTGCTTGCAATTATAACATCATTAGATGAAGAATAAATTTTTGCAATATTCTTGCTGGATGTATGAATTGTATTCTGTTTATTTTCACTTGAATTTTCAACTGAAATCTTAGCAGTGTTTGCATTGCTTTGAACTATATTGCTTGTGGTATTAACATCGCCAATATTATTGTCGATGTTAGAATTAACAAATAAATCTGTATAATTAGCAATGCCAAAAATAGCAAATACAGCCAGTACAGCAGGCGCAACAGCTTTACTCATCCAATTAGACCATAAAGGAATAACTTTTGGTTTATTATCGTTGATACCATTTGGTGTAGCATATCCCAATTTAGCAAAAATTGCATTTGTTGCAGCTATCGGTGGAGTAAATGCTTCTATATCGTTTCTTACAGATTCCCGGATAGCAATATGCTCCTGAAGTTCCTGCCGTAAGTCTTTATCAACAGAAAGAGCTACAAACAATTGCTCATTCTGTTGGGCAGAAATTTCACCATCAATAAGTTGAGTAATCAACTCTGACGGGGTATTGTAAATTTCTTTCATAATCTATAATCCATTTTAAATTTAATATTATTCATATTTAGTCATTTCAGCCATTACTGGCGAAAGTATTTCACGTATTTTCTGCTTAGCTCTATGAATTTTGACTTTTACAGAATTAATATTCTCTTCGGTCAATTCAGCTATTTCTTTATACGAAAGCCCGTTGTATTCTCTAAGAATGAAAACTTCTTTGTAACCATCGGGTAGTAGCTCCATCGCATATTTAATCATATCCAAGAGTTCACTTTTTTCAAGACTGCTATCCGAATTAACAGCCATATAGTCCTCAATAGTAACATTGTGAACAACATTCCGTCTTAGTGAAACACAAAGATTTCTTGCTATTTTCAGCAAAAAACCGGGAACATTAGTCATTTCTCTTTCTTTGCTAGCACTTTGATGAAATCTTAAAAAAGTTTCTTGAAAAATATCTTCTGCTTCTTCTCTATTGCCAAGGAACCGTCTGCAATAAGCATAAACTCTTGATGAATATCTTGCATATAACTCTGCAAAAGCCCGCTCAGCGATTTTACCGCCTTCATACAAACCTTCATAAAGTTCTTTGTCGCTATATTCATCCATTTTTTTACTCATCACAACAGTAATAACACATTAATTTGCAATTTGTTACAAATTATTTTTTAATTTTTAAATATTTTTTTATTTTAAATTTTCGTGACTTCTCAGCCGATTAATAATTTTCAATTTGCTATGTAATATTGATGAAAAAAAGTATATTTGGAACAAGTTGAAAAAAAATTCCTTAATAATCCCAATAGGGATTAAATGTTTGTAACAAATTAAATTCACCTAAGTCCAGCAATCCCAGCGGGATTGAATATAGTTAACCCCGCCTAAATCCTCCCTAAGTGGAGGACTTTACATATATTCATTCCCCTTCGGTCATTGAGCTTGTCGAATTGGGGGATGTTAGGATGGGGTTTCATGTGCTACAAACATTTAATCTCGATGGGATTATTTAAAGTATAGAATTTAATATCTTTGTATGAAATTTGGAATTAGCTTAGATTTACACGTGATTTTTTCATTTAGTAGTCTGCTGATTAAGAATAAATTTAATCATCTTTCACTTGGCTAAAGCCACGACCGATATCATTTCCATATTATAATATCAACAGACTGTTAGGTACTTTTATCTAACTCGCCAACAAAAATTTAATTGATACTAATAAAAAAAAGAATAGACTATAAACACAAAACCCTGCGATAGAGAATCTACCGCAGGTTTTAAAAAAATACAAACAAACAGAAAATTAGTTAATGTCCTGAGCAACGAATGGCATTAAAGCAAGATGTCTTGCATATTTAACTGCCTGAGCAATGCGTCTTTGCTGAAAAGCAGAAACACCTGTAATTCTTCTTGGAAGAACTTTGCCTTGGTCATTAGTAAATCTAAGTAAAAATTTTGCATCAAGGTAATCCAATACTTTAGATTGTTTCATTGGATTTGGCTTTTTCTTTGGAGTGCCACCTTGTTTTTTGTTTGGCTTAAAATTGCCTGTTTGCATCGGGTGAATAGAATTATTATTCATCATTAATTGCTTCTCCTTGCATCCATAATTTCTTTTGCACGGGCAAATCTCTTATTAAATCTGTCAACTCGACCTGCAGTATCTACAAGTACTTGTTTACCTGTAAAAAATGGGTGTGATTTAGAATCAATTTCTAACACCATTTTTTCTCCTTTATAACAAGAACGGGTTTGAAATTTGCTCCCGTCAGTCATAACTACATCAACCGTATGATAATACGGATGAATACCTTTTTTCATAGCAAATCCTATCTATTAATATCTACTTTTTCTACTTGACTAATATCGTCTAATTTAACGAATTGCTCTAAAAAGCGTGGAGTACCATCCTCACTTTTGAAGCCTTTAATAATCTTAACAACCGGCTTTTCATCGCCTTTTTTTGATTTGGATTTATTACCAAATGTTTGTTGTTTTGCCATTTCAATGCCAACTTTTTAATTCAACAACTTATAAGGACTACAAAAATATGAATATTTTTTCAATTTGCAAAAATATTTATTCTTTTATTTAAATTATTTTGAATTTAAACAAAAAAATCCTGTTTTTAACAGGACTTTTTAAAATTTTCTTCTTTCGTACTTGCAATTAATCTATTTCAGCTTTTATAATTAGCCCTTGAACTTCATCTTTAGATATAGAACCTGATACTAATTTATCTACAATGTCTTTGTATGTTTTTGCTTTGAAGGATTCTATACAAAGATTTGATAATAATTTCACTTTCGCAATTAGTAACTTCTCTTCAATTGGCTTGCTTAAAAAGTCATCAGAACCTGCTTCAATTGATTTTAGTTGATTTGCAACATCATTCAAAGCTGTAACTATAACAACTGGTATGTGAGCTGTTTCTGGCTTTTCTTTCAATCTTTTTACAGTTTCATAACCGTCCATTCTTGGCATCATAACATCTAATACAATTGCATCAGGGTGTCTCTCCTCAACTTTCTCTAAACAATCAATACCGTCATACGCTTCTTTTGCTTCAAAACCATTAGCTTCAAGGTATCTCCTTAATAGTTTTGTAGTAATCTTATTGTCATCAACAACTAAAATAAATGGTTTTCTCATTAAATCCCTCTATCTATAATTTATCATTTTCAAAATGTAAAGATTATTTTATTAAACCTAAAAAAGTTTTTTATTATTTTATAATCTATTAAACATATTCAATTACAAATTTACTTTATTTTTTTCATAATAAAAAACAAAAAAATTTTATTTAAAAAAAAATTATTTTATTATTTTAAAAGCTCTTCCTAATAATGAATCTGAAAACTTCAACCCTATTTTTTCAGTAAAATTTTTATTTATCAATAATTGATACTCTGATAATGCGGTAATAGGCAATTCGGTAACTGGTTTTCCATTTAGAATATCAACAGCATACATCCCTGATTTGTATCCCCAGTCTGAATAACTTAACCCATAACCTATTCCAGCACCCTTCTCAACTTGAAATGCATCTGTTACATATAATGGTATTTTATGCTGAATACAAATTTCTGATAAAGTATTTATACCTAAGTAAACGGTATTATCTGCTGTTACAACCATTGCATCAATGTTTTTAGCTGCAAGTGCTTGACCAACTGTCATTATTTCACTTGCATTTGTTACTGCCATTTCAATTATATTAATACCATTCTTTTCCGCTTCCTTTTTAAATTTTGCAGAAGCGAATACAGAATTTGGTTCAGATGGATTTAACGGTACACCTATTGTCTTAACATTTGGGTTAATTTGTTTAATTAATTCTACAAATTCCTCCATCATAAAAGCATCATAATAACCAGTGATGTTTGGTGGGACATTTTTAATTCCTGTTTGTTCTGGACTAAATGAAATAGTGAAAACTACTGGAATATTCTTCACATTTTGAACTGCGGCTGTCATACAAGGAGTAGAATTAGTAATAATCAAATCAACATCATCAGCAATAAATGAATTAATTATCATTATAATATTGGAAATTTCGCCTTGAGCATTTTTATAATCGATTATGATATTTTCACCATCTTTAAATCCTGCATCTGCCAAAGCACGCATAACTCCCTCCCTCCCAATGTCAAGAACAGGGTCATCAGTCATTTGTACAATGCCAATTCTTAATTTATCACTTTTTTTTGAACATGAAAAAATTGCAAATATGAATAATATGCAAATTAAGATATATGTTAAATACTTCATAAATAATTCCTTGATTATATATTATTTGCTCACTGAAAATTTTAGTGTTTCCATTAATTGTGCAGATTCTATTCGGCAAAGATAAACGCCACTTGTAAAATTACTGAGATTAAACTCAATTTTGTTTTCTCCCGCCAAAAATATTTGGTTATTTGCATGTTCTAAAATTAATGTTCCGTTTGTATCGTAAATTCCAATTTTCAATTCAACTTCCTCACTAACTTCAAATATTAGCGTTATATGGTCTGTTGCAGGATTTGGTGCAAGGACTGCTCTTTTTAATGGGCTATTTGGTTCTGAACAATCTTCAGACATCAACAAAAATGATAATGATATTACAAACAAAAGTTTTAATAAATTATCTGATATTCTTTGCTCGTCAAACATAAAAAAACCTATTAGCAAAAATAAATACAAATTGTTTTTACATACTATACCTAATTTAAAAATAAATATATTAATTCCCAAAATATTATTACTAATTTTATAGAATTTTCTTCTATTTAAATCTAATTGCATTTACAGGTTTTAATTTTACGGCAATAAATGCTGGAATTAAAGTTGCAATAAATGTAAAAAATAATGACAAACTAATAACTATTTGATAATGCCAAAGAGTTATATCCATTGGTAAGAAATCTAAAAAATAAATTTCACCTTTTAATTTAACAATATGATAATTTATCTGTAGCCAGCTTAATATAAATGCCGACCCAACGCCAGCAAATGTTCCCCAAAAGCCAATTTTTAATCCCTGATATAGAAATACAGCCAGCAGATGCATGTTATTTAAACCCAGAGAACGAAGTATGCCAATTGTTTTGGTTTTTTCTACAACGATGATAAGCAACGCTGTTATAATATTTAGTACTGCTACAATTGAAATTAGCCCAAGTACTAAAGGAATTGGTTCTTTTTGTAACTCAATCCACGAAAACATAGCTTGATGTAAATCATAAATTGTTGTTGAATAGAAAGGATATTTCAACAAATTATCTAAATTATTGGAAACAGCTGGAGCAAATTCAGGTTTTTCTAACATAATTTCAAGAACAGATGCTGAATTATCTGGAATACTGAAAAATTTCGCTGCTGATTTAAATGGCATATAAACTAATATATTGTCATATTTTGCCATACCGCTTTCATAAATACCAACAATTTTAAATTTGCCAATCTTGGGCTCAGGTATATCCATATATGAATCACCGTCCAATCCGAAAAGAATAAGCCCTTCATTTAATTTGCAATTTAATTTATCTGCTAATCTCTTGCTTATTATAACTTCCTTGGCGTCTTCTGAACTAAATGCAAATTTTCCTGCTTTAATTAGATTTGCAATACCAGTTATATCATTGTTTGGAAAAATACCTCTTACCAATATACCATCTACACTGTACTTTGATTTTACCAATCCTTCACGTTCGATAACTGGTTGTATAAATTTGATTTCTGGGATTTCCGATTTTAATTGATTTACAGCTTCATTATAATTATATAGTGGTTGTTTAGTAAATGAGTTTATTAAAATATGAGCAGAAAATTTTGAAGCATTTTCACGAAGTGCTTTATCAAATCCCTCAAGTACAGATAGTGACAAAATTAGCGATAAACTACCAAGAAATATACTCGTAAAAGCAACTCCACGAATAAAATCAGCAAATTTCCGATTGTTTGACCCGGAAAATGCTTTGGAGATATACTTTATTATTTTAAAATCAATCAATTTATTTTTATTTTAACATGGAACAATTTTATAAACAATTAAGAAATAATTCACTTTCAAAAATAAGAACTAATTTATGAGTGTAAAAGCAATATTTTAAAATTACTTAAAATATTGCTTTGCTATTGCAAGTGCCGCCTCTTTGGAATTAATCACTCCTTGCATTTGAAGTTCTGAAATATGATTTAAAATGTTCTTGAATATTTTTCCTGGCTTAAATTTTAGTTTTATTAAATCATTTCCAGTGATTAAAGGAGTCAGATGTTCTTTAGTGAAATTAATCTCTTTAACTTTTGATTCCAACCAATCACAATGTGGAAATTCAGTATTTGAATTATCAGATGTTATTCTGCCTTTATGGTCCGACTTTGATACTAAAATCAATTCATCAATATTTATTCGTTTAGCTAATTTTGAAATAGTGGAAAGTTTGATACTATCTTTCAACTTATACAATTGCATTGGTCGAAGATGCTCTTTAACAAGTTTGCTGACTTGCTCAATAATATCTGGACTAAATTTACACTGATTCAAAAAAATTTGCGTTGGAAATACCCCTTTTATATCGTGTGCTGGATTTCTGAATCTACCATCTTCAAAAATTAATGTATATGGCTTGCCAAAATCATGGCATAAAGCACCAAGCATTAACGTAATTGCTTTAAATTCATCATTCAATTGCTTTCTATAATCACAAGCAGCATCAACAACTAATAATGTATGATTCCAAACATCACCTTCTGGATGCCAATTTGAATCTTGCGGTGAGCCAATAAGTGCATTTAACTGAGGGAAATTAGAAATATTATTGCTTTTTCTTAAGAATTTCAGATAGTCTGAAGGCATTTCAGAAAAAATAAAATTCTTTAAAATTTCATCTTTTAAATCAGTTTTAAAATATATATTTTTACTAATTAACAAATTCAATTTTTTTTGATAAATGAACTAAAATTAATGTGAATTTTTTTGAGCATATAAAATTTAACATATTCTTTTTAAAAAATTTCCATAAATAATTTCAATTAAAACTTGAAAATACATCATATAAAAGATAAACTAAAACGAATAAACATACAAATAAATTGCAAATTTTGGTTAAAAATGAATTTGTTTTAACAATTTTTTTAAAATAATGGCAAATAATTGCACAAAAACAAAAAAAAGTTTTTTTATATTGATAAAATTTGATAGTTTTATTTTTCGTATGAATACGAAGTTATGAAATATATTTATTAAAAAATTTAGATAAATGATATACTTAGCATACGAAAATGAAGAGATATTAAAAGAAATATGAAAAAATTTTTATTTTTCTGTAAAAATTTCTTGTATATTATTTTTTAATACAATAAATTGTAAGTTGAATTATTAACAAAAAATTAATAGTTTGAAAATTAAAAAAAGATAATAATTGCAAAAATGAATTAGCTTTGAAATTTGAAGATTGAAAATAGAATTGAAGTGATTGCAAATGTTATCGAATGTGTTTTTTGAATTGAATTTTTGAAATAATTATAAGTTTTGTAGTTAACGCTCTTAACAGGAGGAACAGAAATGTCTAAAGGCGGTGGAGCCGGTAAGGTATATTTTGTGCTTTACTTGGCGGTAGTATTGGAGTTGCTTATCATCATCGTAGAACGTGATGAAGCAGAAGAGCATCTTCATAAAAAAACGCAGGAAGCAATGAGAATTGTGGAAAGTATTTTGTCTCAACTTCAGTCCGGTGCTGGTACTGAGGGTATTAACACTCGTCCACAGGACGAAATTACCCTAATTCCAGCAAATGTGAACGTAAAGGAAGCATTGGGTACTGATATTAAATCAGACAGAATTTATTTCGTTGAAGTAGGTGTAACCGAAATAGCAGCTGCTCTTAGAAAGAAGGAGGAGGAAAGCTCCAAGGAATATGAACTGCGGCTTTCTAAGCTGGTTGAACTTGCTAATGTGGAAGAATTAGAGTATCAGATTTTGTTCAATCCTGACCAAAATCCTATTCAAGCACCAGATTTCCCGTCAGATGTTGAATTGCTAAGAAATAATATAGTATTGGATTCTAATAAACTTAATCAACGTATAGCTGTTCCAAATTATCCTGAATGGGAATTTATCGGCTATATGAAGTTGAAATTGGATAAAAATGCTACAAGTCAGCAAATTAATACAGATAATATTTCAATGGAACAATTCGAACCTGTATATCCTGTAGGTGGAGTTTCTAAATATGGTAACTATTGCGCCCCAAGTGGTGTTCATCCAGATAGTATTTTCCATTATGTATCTGATACAGCTCACGCAAAACATTTAAAATTAGGCAAACTACAAAAAAGAGTTTTCGCTGTTCATTTTCAACCTCAAGGACAAGGCGGTTGGTATAAACTAAGATTCGCATCAAGAACCAATAGAATTCTTGGTGTTAGAAAAGATATAAACAAGCAATTTGTTAACGTTGATGATATTCCAGATGAATACCGTGTAAATATTGGTACTGTTCAGTTATCAGTAGCTGATTTGAAAAAAGTAAAAAAAGAGTTGCTCAATACATTAGATGGCTATGGTTTACCTGACGCAAATGATTTATTTGACGACTCTGGTATCATTGAATTTGAAAAATCTATTGAAGAAGCTAAACTAAAAGCAGCGGCTTCAACAGATAAAGATAGAGAACAACTTGTTAGTAAAATTGACTTATATTCATATATTGCTAAATTACTTGTTCCTGGTGCTTCTATCAACTTTGACCAAAACAAAGGTAATATCGAATTCAATGTTCGTGTAAACAAAGTTGAACCAAAGCCAAACGACCCAGTTTTAAATATGCCTGAAAAAGTATTTACATTTTCAAATGCTCCTGGCGTATTGCAATTCTCAATAAGTCCATATCAATCAACCGGCAATATTATTGAAGGTAGAGTGCTTGACGAAAGAGGAGCGCAAGTTGCTATGGTAAGAGAAACAGCTCTTGACCAAATATCAGGCCTCGGTGTATCTGCACCTGCATTTGGTAACAAGAGAGAATTTAGAGGTGTGATTGATAAAACTTTACCTGCTGGTAATTACAAAATTGAAATCAAACATCGTCTCGGTGGAAAAGAAGCATCTAATATTTCATATCTTGAGATATTTGATAGTAAATTAGAAAAAGAAGCTGACTTTAAAGGAAGAATCGAAGCATTTGCATCTTATGGTAGCTCGCTTATGTTTAATTATCCAGAACCATCAAAAGGTAAGATTCAGACAAACCAATTCAAAATATATTTGTCAAGTGATAAATCACAAGATAAAAAAGAAGTTACAGGTACTGCTGTTAAATTTGGTGAGTTCACTTGTAGTCCTGATATTAAAAATGCAAATGTGAAGATTGTTTGGGTACAACCATTTACATTCCAAGAATTTGCATTGTTTGAAGATAGCTTTGTTATTAGACAAGAAGCTCCAACTTTGGATAAACCAATTATCTATGTTAGTGAATGTCCTGGAACATTAAGTAAATTTAAAGTAAGAATTGATGATATTAAAATCTTGCAACCTGCTGCTTCAGAAAAAGACCCAGCAAATGTTAGACTTGAAGTTAGTGGTTCACCATCTATTGAAGACGGCTTAAAAGGATATAGTTTTGCTACTGAACCAATGGTACAAGGTGATGAAAAAACTGGTGTCTATACTATGGAATTTGAAATTAGTGGTAAACCAGAAAAGAATATGTCTAAAGTAACTACTACATTATCAATTCCTTGTAAAATATGGGCTGAAAATCAATTGAACGGCGTAAAATCAGAGAAAACAGAAGCGAATATTTTAATTCAAATGACTTGTTCCCCAGAAAAGGGTAAGAAGCCAAGAGGCAGATAATTTACAGAATTAACGAAAATTAAAATTTTAAAGGGTTAAATATATGAAAAAGTTAAATTTGTTGTCAGTCATTTTTGCCTTGCTCTTTCTCTCAATGGCTAATAGCTTTGGGCAGGGAACTATGGATGATTCTTTCAAAATGCGGCTTGAAAGTATTTTGAACAAATTTAAGAATTACAGATACTCAAATGTATCGGTTTTCAAATTTAAAAATGCGAATTTAAAAGACATTCGCGCAATCGTAAAAAGGGAAAGTGGTGATGAGGATACACCAGAAGCAGCAACTGCTACAAATGATAGTTGCGTTAAGAAATTTCCTATTTCTTTGACTAATGTGATTAGGTCATCTGTTAGCAAAGGAAGAATTTCACCAAGTATGGTTAAACAAGACCTTATCATGGGTGGGTACTCCGATTTACCTCCTGATGAGGATTTGAGATGCGTGGTTAATTATTTCCGTAGTCAAACAGCAAGAGTACAAAAAATTATTCGTAATGCTTATGTAGTTACTACTGAGCCAGATAGAGAAACAAACATACCTGGTACTATTATTGCTTTGATAGTATCTTATGATGGCGAATCAGATTATATGAGTGACCACTTGCTCTCACCAAATCCTTATGATATTTTTACATATCCTGAATTGAAACAAACTCAACTTGATAAAGCTCAATTCAAAGCTGATAATCTTCACGATTTAGTTTTGAACGCTTTTCTTCAGAATGGTGTAGAAGATTTAACTATGGAAGCTCGTGGCTTTGGAACTGGAAAATTAATTTTCCGTCAAAAACCGGGTTATACTGCTTCATTAGTTCAAGATGAATTAGTAGTTGCTTCTCCTGATGTTCAAATGTTTAAAAGAATTTCTGAAGGTCAACCAATTGATTATAAAGATAAAAGAAATGAAGTTATTGTTAGTCCTGATTTGTTAAGCTGGAAACAATATGATTATACTTATACAGTTGACGAAGAAGGTTTTGCTGATACAAGTGCATTCATAACAAATTACAATTTACCAAAATGGGGTGTTGAATTAAAATATGGTGCTGATGATATCGGTTATCCATCATTCTTTAGCGAAAGATTAACACTTAATGCTTTATGGCAAGGTGTTAAAATGGGTTTGATTTTCTCAAGCGATGCCTTGAGTAATATGTCCCCAGACGTGTATAAAGTAAATAGAAAATTTGCTTTGTCAGATGGTGCGATTGCTGGTATTTCAGGTGAAGCAGATTTTGCATTAGATGTGATTCCACAAAGTGGAATATTCAAAGGCAGTTTTGCTTACATCTTTGGTGATGCTACAGAAGGTCCAATTAAAAGAGATAAAGACTTCTTATTGTCAGATTTGTATAATCCAAAAGACCCTTCAAGTATGGATTATATGATTAGATTCAATGCACAATTACTATATACATTTGGTGTTAGTATCGACAAGAATTACTTGTTGAGATTTGGCTTAGGTCCTACAGTTTACGGAGTTGAACAATGGCACAATGAAGTAATTACTGACCCTAATACAAATGATTTGGTTACAAATTACAAAAATTACAGCTCCGAATCAATAGGTGGAGTTTCAGGAAGAATTGATTTTATGTCAAAAAGCTCAGTTACACCTTATGGATTAAGTTTGATGTATTTTGACGAAGGTATTTACACTAACTTTTGGTTGCAGATTCCTTTACCTGTATTGAACAACGGTTTGTCTTTGAGATTTGATGCAAAAGGATTTTTCAAAGCATTTACAAACAATCCAAGGGCTTGGGAAAATAAGAGTATCTTTATGCCAATGGTACGTTTAATATTTTATTTTTAATTAATTAAGAAGTATTTTAAACTAAAGAAAAACAGAAATTATGAAAAAAATATTAGTGATTGCCTTTAGCTTAATCTTAGCTGTTAATTTTTCAAACTTATCAGCTCAGATGGTTAATAAACAGGGTGTAATTGATTCGCTTACTACTCTTGATAAATCTATTATCAAGTATTTCCCGAGATGGAAAATTTGCGAAAGTGAAAAAGACTTGTTGGTACAAATTTACCAAACTTTTGTTTATAAGAAGTATAATGAAAGTGATTTGAATATGAATGATATTACTGTGCTTGCTGCTCCAAGAAGTACAGTAGAAGAACCGTATGAAGTTTTATTAATTACCTGCGGAAAAGTATCTTTAAATGCAGTTCAGATTGAATCATTTTTAACTGATTACATTAAAGGAATTGTTTCTGGCGAATATTATTATAAAAATGAAGATTTAAGAGGAACTGGCGATAACAAAATTCGCAAAGACCCAGATTATTGCTTTAGAGAATTACCTATTGATGTTCCTTTAACAGATAAAGAGACTTCTACTATTATTGATTATTTGCATCCAAATAATGCTCGTCATGCTTTTACATTGTCATTGTTTGAACAAACTTTGAAAATAGGTAGTACAGGTTTCTGGATACGAAATACACTTGGAAATGATGAAGTTGGTTATCCATTTTGGAATTCTGGTGAAGCAAAAGTTACTTTGCAAAGACCATTAATTTTGAATGAAAATTCTGAAACTTTAAATGCTATTCCAAGTATTCTTGATGCTTATCTTGGAGTTGGTTATAGACATTCAAGCGGTGTAAGTAATGATGGTTCATTATTTGGCTGGTTGAATAATCGTGTTTTGAATTCAGGTCCTGGTGGCAAACTTGTATTTGGACTTGATTTTGCAGTACCAACTCATCCTCAATTAGGACTTGAATTTGATATTGATATACCAATGCAAGAACTTATGACATCAGGTATTGATGAAACGAGATATGGCTTTTTACCTGTTGATGCTAATCGTTATCTTGAATTTTCAGGAGATAGTCCATACAATGGTATTCCAATTGAAAAAACTGCAGCAATTCTTCGTGCTACTGGTCAAATATCAGTAGTTTATCATTGGTGGCTTGATAAGAAAGTTCCAGATAATTACTTTAGATTTAACTTAGGTATTTCTTATGCAGAAGTACAAGAATATGCTTTTGCAAAGAGTGAAACATTAGGTGATAATATTACTCAAGAAATGGTTTTAGGTGGTTTAGCTAACTATAAACCAAATGAATTTTCAGATTGGTTATATTTCAAAGCTGAATATCGTAATCAAATGACATTCCCATTTGGTGCAAGTGTGCAAGTGTCTAACCAAATATTCTTAGGTAGAGTTTATATTCCATTATTTAATAATTGGTTATATCTTGAAGGTAAATTTGCTACTCCAATTAGAGAAGCAAGACCTTATGAAATGAAAAATTTCTTTATGATTTCACCTGTTATCAGATTGACTATATAATTTGATTATGAAAACATTAGCCCCACAAAATATTTGATATTTTTTAGTATTTTGTTGGGGTTATTTATTTAATAAAAATTAGGATGATTATGAAGTCCAATTTTTTTCTGCTTTTTTTGATAGTTATTTTTAATATTTCATTTGTATTTTCTCAATATAATGAACTTGGTGAAACACGTGATTCTGTAGATTTGTATAATGAAATTTTACAGAATGCCAATGTTGAATCGGCAAGAAAAGAAATTGAACTTACAGTTAGAAGTGTAGATATTTCAAAGTTTCCTTTTATTACTATTATGGTGGAAGCTTATAATAAACTTGGTGAACCATTAGATACTTTATCTGCAAGTCTTGTTTCAGTATTTGAGAATAATAGACCGCGTGAAGTTGTAAAAGTTGAGAAAATTCCAGTTGCTACAAATGTTCCAGTGGATTTTGTGTTTCTTGTTGATAAAACTGGTTCAATGCAGCAAAGTATCAATAGTGTGAGAGATAATATCCTTAGCTTTACCGATAATCTTGTAAAAAGAGGTATTGATTATAAGGTTGGATTAATTCTCTTTTCAGACGATGTTGAAAATATTTATGACCCTACAGTCAATATTCACGAATTTATTTCTTGGATTTCAACTGTAAAAGCTCGTGGAGGTGGGGATGAAAAGGAAAACGCTTTAGAAGCCCTTGAATCCGCTATAGGTTTAAAATGGAGACCTGAAGCAAATAAAGTATGTGTACTGATTACAGATGCACCATACCACCTTAAAGGAGAAGATGGAAATGGAGTAACAAATTTAACCACAGAATCAATTATTGAATTACTCCAAAGAAATGAAGTTAGAGTATTTTCGATTGTTCCAAAAAAATTAACTGATTATAAATTTATTTCAGGCAAAACACGAGGAACTTTCTTTGATTATAATCTACCATTTAATACAATTTTGGATAATTTTTCAAATCAATTGACAAATTTGTATAATGTTACTTACGTTTCAGAAGAAAATACAATTCCAGATTCAATAGAAATAGCATTATTTTCTGTTGAAAAGAAACAATTAATTAGAAAAACAATTCCTATCGTTGAATTAGGTAGAAAACTAATTATTGAAAATCTACTTTATAAGTCTGCAAGTGCTGTTCTTCCTGATGTTGTAAAAGAACTTGACATTGTTGCTGATTTCATTCTAAATAAGCCAAATATAGAAGTATTAATCGAAGGACATACTGATGCTGTTGGTTCTCATGCTTTAAATGACAATTTATCGCTTGCAAGAGCCGAAAGTGTAAAGTCTTATTTAATTAAACGAGGAATTACTGAAAATAGAATTAAAACTATAGGTTTTGGAAAAAGAAAGCCAATAGCAAGTAATGATAATGAATTTGGAAGACGTTTAAATAGAAGAACTGAAATTGTAATTATTTCTAAATAATGATTTTGAATAATTAAAAAAGAACCATAAAATCAAATGATTTTATGGTTCTTTTTATTTTTATTAATATCCTTCATATAAATCGGTAAACAAGCTTTGTCCACCATCAACTCTTATTACTTGACCAGTAATCCAATTAGATGCACTATCTGAAAGCAAAGCAATAACTTTTGCAGCATCTTCTGGCTGAGTTAATCTTTGAAATGGACTAAATTCTTTTGCAAACTTTAACATTTTTTCAAATCCTGGTATTTTCATACCTGATGGAGTTGGAGATGGTCCAGCAAGTATTGCATTTGCAGTAATATTATGAGGAGCAAGCTCAAAAGCAATTTGTCGTACAATTGATTCTAATGCTGACTTTGCAACTGAAACAGCACCATAATTATTTGTTGCCATATTAGAGCCATTGCTTGTCATAGCAATAATTTTGCTGTTTGATTGAATCAATTCACTGTGGAATAGGTCTTGTACCCAATAAAGCAAACTGCAAGCCATTACATTGATTGACATTTCTAACTTCTTTGCAGTAACTTCATTTTCACGACTTTTGTCTATAAAATTTCCTAATGCACCAAATGCTAATGAGTGCATAAATAAATTAATATGCCCATGTACATTGTTTAATTCTTCTTTAATTTCATTAATAACAGTTGCTCTATTTTGTTCATTTGCAGCATTTGTATTGAAAAATTTAACTTTAATATTGAATTTTTTTAATTCTTCTACGAACTCTTCAGCTTTGACTCTTGCACTACCTAAATCAAGATGAATACCAAAGATATTGAATCCTTTTTTTGCAAGTTCAATAGCGGTTGCTTTACCAAAACCACTTGATGCACCTAATATAAGAGCATTCTTCATAATGTGTAAATCCAAAATAATTTATTAAACATGCGTTTCAATAAAATTCATAATACATTCACCACCATCAACACCAATTGTTTGCCCTGTAATCCAATAGAATTTTTCATCAACAAGTAAAGATATTGCTTTAGCAACATCTTCAGGGACGGTATTTCTACCAAATGGGTTGTGTTCTTTGGCGTGTTCTAACATTTGGTTGAATCCTGGAATCTTTTGAGATGCAGGAGTATCAGTCAATCCAGCCATAATGGCATTTGCAGTAATTTTATATTTTGATAATTCTATGGCGATTTGTCTAATATATGCTTCCAAAGCACATTTTGCTGCTGAAATTGCACCATAATTGCTCATCACTCTTTGTGAACCAATTGACGTCAATGCGAAAATTCTTGAATTTTCAGCTAATAATTCGGAGCGAAACAAATCTTGAACCCAATAGAGTAAGCTATTAGCCATTACATCCATGGTCATTTCAACTTGTTTTTTATTTATCATTTCTTTATGGTCTGTACTAAAAAATGGTTTAATAGAGCCAAATGCAAGTGAATGTATTAAAACTCTAAGAATATTTGAACCAGCAGTTTGTTTGTGTATCTTAGTTATATCTTCAATTATTTCATTTCTAACTTTGTCATCTGCTGCATTTGCATTATAGAATTTTGCAGTAACACCCATTTCAACTAATTCAAGTCTAAATTCTTCCGTTTTTTGTTTGTTTGAACCCATATCAAGATGAACGCCATAAATATTATATCCATTTGAAGCAAGTTCTTTAGCGCAAGCCCTGCCAAAACCACTTGAAACTCCTAAAATTAATGCGTATAAATTTCTATTTTCCATTTAATCACCCTATATGTTATATAATTAAATTTTCTAAAATATATATGTAAAAAAAATTAAATTAATTGTCTATATACATTTGAATTAAAAATTTATTTTATTTAAATTTAAATAAATTTAAAAAGTAAAGATTTGTATTACAATAATTACTTTTTCAAGTAAATAGTAATGCTTAAAATTCTACATATAATCAAAAATAATTGATTTATCAATGTAATAGTGTTTGATGAAAAAAGAAACTTGACTGCAATATTAACATTTATTAATAGTCATATTCTTTTTAATTTTACAATTATTATTGATATAAAATGAATACAATTGAAGAAGCTTTAGCCGACCTAAAAGAAGGCAAAATGATTATTGTAATGGATGATGAAGACCGAGAGAATGAAGGTGATTTAATTTGTAGTAGTGAATTATGCGAACCTGAAACAGTGAATTTTATGTCCACTTATGGGAAAGGATTGATTTGTGTAGCTATTACTCCTGACATTGCTGATAAATTACAACTTGATTTGATGGTTAATAAAAATACTGCAAATCACTCAACAAGATTTACAGTTTCGGTTGATTATGCTTATGAAACTACAACTGGAATTTCCGCTTCAGACCGTTCAAAAACGATTAAAGCAATTGCATCTGATGATACCAAGCCTGAAGATTTGCTTAGACCAGGGCATATATTTCCTCTGATAGCTTTAAAAGAGGGTGTATTGCGTAGAGCAGGTCATACAGAAGCCGCTGTAGATTTGATGACACTTGCAGGATTGAAGCCATCTGGTGTACTTTGTGAAATAATTAATGAAGATGGTACAATGGCACGTTTGGCGGAACTGAAAGAATTTTCATTGAAACATAATCTCAAAATGATAACTATTAAAGATTTAATTGCTTATAAATTAAAAACAGATATTTTGGTTGAATGTGTCGCTACTGCAAAAATGCCAACTATGTATGGTGATTATGACTTAAAGGTATTCAAAAATAAGTATGATGGCAAAGAACATGTTGCTTTGATTAAAGGTAATATTTCAAGTGGTGAACCAATATTGGTTAGAGTACACTCTGAATGTCTTACTGGTGATGTTTTTGGGTCTATGCGTTGTGATTGTGGCGACCAATTGCATAAAGCAATGAAAATGATAGATGATGAAGGTTGCGGTGTAATATTATATATGCGTCAGGAAGGAAGAGGAATTGGACTTATAAATAAAGTAAAAGCTTATGCTTTACAAGAACAAGGTTACGATACTGTTGAAGCAAATCTCGCATTAGGATTTGAACCAGACCCTCGTGATTATGGAATTGGTGCTCAAATATTACATAAATTGGGTATCAGAAAAATGAAATTAATTAGCAATAATCCTACAAAAAGAGTTGGAATGATAAGTTACGGTTTGGAAGTAGATAGTTTAATTCCTATTGAAATACCAGCCAATAGAATTAATCTGGAATATTTGAATACTAAAAAATTTAAAATGGGACACTTGTTGCATAATTTAGATGAATAATATATTTTATTTTATAGAAAGAATGCTCTACTAATGTTATTTAACTTAGTAGAGCATTTTTGTTTTTTTATTCACATTAAAATTAGTATTTTTTAATTTGTTTCTTTTTTGTTTGAAGTTACTGTAATGCTCAATATTTCAACACCTGAATTTTTGTAATTTTCTAATTCCTCGGCATTTATATATTCAAGTAATATTTCATCTGGGATAGTGATTTTCTTTTGTTTTGGAACTGCTGTTTCAACAAATCCACTTTCAGATATTACTTTTAAATATTCATCGTATTGAATTGCTCCAGCAACACAACCTGTGTACATAGAAGCAGCATTTAATAATTTTTCAGGTAAAATACCTTTGATTACAATATCTGACACACAGAAATGACCACCATTTTTTAAGACTCTATACATTTCCTTAAATGCTTGTTTTTTATCAGGAACAAGATTAAGTACGCAATTGCTAATGACAACGTCAATTGTTTCGTCATTAATCGGCATATTCTCAATATCTCCTTTACGAAATTCGACATTATTATAGCCCAATTTATCACAATTTAATCTTGCTTTATAAATCATTTGGTCTGTAAAATCTAAACCTATTACTTTACCGGTTGTACCAACAATTTTTCTTGCTATGAAAACATCATTTCCAGCACCAGAACCTAAATCAAGGACGGTATTTCCAGATTCAATAACAGCATATTCTGTTGGTAATCCACAGCCCAAACCCAAATCAGCATCTGCTACATATCCTTCAAGATGAGAATAATCATCACTCATAATGGTATAATCAAATGTTTCTGTATTACCTATACCACAACAAGAAGGACCACAACATTGGTTAAGTAAGGCAATTTCACCATATTTTTGCCTAACCACATCTTTAATATTATTATTTTCCATTCTTAAAACTCTTTAATTAATTATTTAAATTTGAGAAAAATTCAGTGAAATCTCTTATGATTTCATCTCTAACGCGTCTATATTCTTGTAAAATTTCTTCTTCGGTTCCAACTGCATCAACAGGGTCATCAAATCCAATATGAACACGATTTTTAACTGTTCCAATAAATGCAGGACAAGTTTCGTTTGCACCACCGCAAACAGTAATAACATAATCGAATTCATCATTTAGATAAATATCTACATTTTTCGGGTAATTTGAACTAATGTCAATTCCTAACTCTTGCATTACTTTTACTGCATTCGGATTGACAACTTCAGCAGGTTTAGTACCGGCTGAAAATAATTCAAACTGAGGTTTTAAGGTTCTTAAAAAACCTTCAGCCATTTGGCTTCGACAGGAATTTCCTGTACATAGAATTAATACTTTCATTTTATTTTAAATTTATTACTAAAACAATTAGTTAACTAACGAATTATTAATTACAACAAATATCAGTTCTGCAAATTGACATTGATTTTGTTTTATCATCATTTATCAGCTCATCATTATGCAAATATATTGGTAATAGCAATAACATTTGATTTACAGCAATATCATTTGATGATAAATTCAAACTGTAATTCACCCATTTACCATCCTTTTTATCAATTATAAATCCAGCTTCTTTTAAGATAGATAAATGTTTAGAAACTGTCGATGTTGTTACATTTAAAATTTCTTGAATTTCACATACACAAAGTGTCTTTTTAGTAAGCATTTGTAATATTCTAACTCTGTTTTTGTCTGATAGAGCTTTAAATATCTTCAACAAATTTTCCATACTTTTTCCAAATTGATAATATCACTTCGTTATATAACGAAATAATAGAAAATTTGTTGCATTTAAATAATTATTTTTTTTTACAAATTTTGGTAACTTCTCACCCGTATTAAAATAATATTGATTTCTTTTTTTATTTATAAAAATTCCTTGAAATTTCCTTCTGGAATTAATGTTTGTAACACAAGAAACCCCATCCTAACCTTCCACAAGGGTAAGGAATATATGTAAAGTCCTCCCTTTTGGGAGGATTTAGGTGGGGTTTTCAATTATTCAATCCTGCTTGGATTGTTGGACTTTCTAAAGTTCCTTCCCCTTGGGGAAGGTTAGGTTGGGGTTTACAAACAGGTAATCCCTAACGGAATTTTCAAGGAATTTCTTTTTTATTATTATTTTCCACTTGTTCCAAATATACTTAATTTTTCATCCAAATTACAAAGCACAATTAAAATTATAAACCGGGTGAGTAGTTACAAATTTTGCAATGCAAATTTATATGTAGAAAAGGTAATCAGAGCGTCAAGTTCATTTAAATGATTGAAATCATTTTTTGAATATTCATCAATTAATGAATTTATTTTATTTTGATTTAAAATATTTTTTTCACTCGCCTTAATTGTTGATATAATATCTAAGAACAATTCTTTTTTACTTTGATAAAAATTCTTAGTTTCCTCATCTTTGTAAGTCATTTTTAGTATTTTAGCAAATCTTAACCAAAATTTACCTAATGTTTGATTAAAGCCGAAAGGATAATAAAAATTATGTTTTATTAATGGGAATTTACTTAAAACTTTTGCGTTATTTCTGATATAATTTTTATATGCTTTAGCATCAGTTCTATCTTTTACGGGTATTGCAATCCCTGATTGTAACGTGTGAGTAAAATTGAACGGACAATAATTAATTAAATTATCATCAGAAATTGTTTGTTCATAATGAACAAAATTAGGATATTTGATGCGGATACCAAACAAATCTAACCAATTATCAAATTCTATGTTATCTAAATCAGGCATTGAATCAATAAGAATTTTTAATTTATGATTTGTGTTACTTTTAATTTGATTTTGAAAATCATTATTAAAAAAAGAGATTGATTTTTTAAAGAAAAAAGAATCAATTATTTCTTGAGTATTCTTATTTTTAAAATATCTGAAACCAATCAAAGATGCAAGATTAAAATAACCACGTCTTCCAAATTCACCAATTCCTCCATCAAGTAAAAAATAATTATTGTCGGCAATTGATTTTATATGAGATTTTTGAATTATCTCACTTAGTGAATTTTGCATTTGATTCTTTAAAGAATAATCATTAATCATTTTATAAGAAATTGAATCGTAGTTTTCAGAAAAATTAAGATTTGTATAATTAAAGCCAATTTTCTTTGCAATTTTTTTTGAAATTATATTATCAGGATGATTAGGATTACCAAAACTAAATAAGTCAGGTGTTTTATTCATTTTCAAAGCAATAGCAAGTAAATATCGTGAGTCAATTCCCCCTGATAAAGCAACTGCTATATTTTTATTTTTAAATTCAAGATTTAAGGCACTTTCATTTAAACTATGGAATTCGTTTGGTGTATTTTTAGTTAAAGAAAGTACAAAACTATTTCTCTTTATTTGCAATGTATTATTATTTCGATTAATTACTGCAAATGAGCCAGCTCCATATCTGTCAATTTTATCGAAAATTGAACTTTGGTCTAACTGATTATTCAGATAAATACGAGATGACAAATTGAAATAATCAATTTCTTTGATGCCTGAATACTTGATTATTAATTCCAATGAACTTGAAAAAATATGCGATGATTTATGATTAAAATGATAAAATTGTCTGATACCCAATAAATCATTATAAATTTGAATATTGTCGTTATCCCAATTAATTACTGTATAATGGCCTGAAACTTCTGTTCTGAATTTATCAATTTCAGTTACTTTACTTGCAAGTTCTTCGCTTTCAATTAGTTTATAGTTATTATTAATGTTGGAAATTGGCAAACCACAAAAGATGTAGCCATTGTTTCCGAAATTGCAATTAAAAAGGGGTGCTAGTCCTTTTCCAAGAATGTATAGGTTCTCTTCTTCGTATTTTTCGAAATCAGATATTGCATTTTCAACTAATTTTATTCTATTTGTATCAATTCGTCCTGATATAGCAAAAAAAATGCTCATTACTCCTCCTGACTTTAGAGATTGTCTGAAAATTAAAAGTTCAAATAACAAGCAAGGATGCTTGTTACACTATTACGGTGTTAATAAATTAGGTCAAAAATCTTTCTTTGACAAATTATTTTGCAAAACTTACTTTTTAGACTATATCGCAAAATCTAAAAATTTACAGTTAAGTTTAACCCAATTGTCAATGGTTCAACAATCATACTGGTCTTCATTATATAACTAAATTTATCCTCTTTCGACCCGGTATCGTATTTAACCCTTCGGTTATTTGTCAAATCAACCAAATTCATTCCGAAAATAGTCAAATAAATTGATTCAAAGGGATTAAATCTTATTGATGCGTTCAATCTGAAATCAGTACCAAAAGTATCATATTTCTCAATTAATTCAATTACTTTTTGTTTTTCTTCACTTAATAATGCATTTGGGAGAGAATTTCTCATCATTTGAAGACCATCTTGAGAACCCTCAAAATTCCAATAAATTCGAGAATCAATATGGAATAAAATTTCATCAATAATTTGAAAATTCATAATTAATTTGGTTGTATGATTAGATAAATTATTCAAATCATTTCCAACGCCTACATATTTTGGAAAAGGCAAAGTACTATCGGCAGGAGCTAATTCTTTATAAAAGTCAGAATAACTAATACCTGATTCAAATACTCCCGGCTCCAATTTCCAACTTAACTGCTTTATAAATGAATGATTGAAAATAATATCAATAAAATCATTATGATAACGACTTTCAAATTCAACTCCAAATAATTTCAAATTTCCAGATAGAATTGTACTTCTTATTGGGTCTTTCCAAGTTAAAATATCTACATCACTATAAAAAAGTGAAAGATTTGCAACAAAGTTCTCATTCAATAATCTTGTAATGATTAATTCAATATTATCTAAATTTTCAGTGTTTGGTTCCACCCCTTTCAAATGCTGAATTAATAATTCTTCGGCAGTATTCATCCTAACACTACGCTGAGCTATCAATTTCAAATAATAATAATCTTGCAAACCCCAAATTAATGCAATTCTTGGAGAAAACATCAATGTAGAATAATCATCTTTATCTAATCTACCAGATAATAAAAGAGTAATATCATTATTTAGTTTATAATTTGCTTCAGCAAAAAATGATATGGTATTTGTACTCCAACCATTTCCTACAAAATAAGTATCATTTGAATCTGTACCAAAGAAATCAAAGTATCCGTAAGCAGGTGAATTCTTATCGCTGAGAATGTTCCAATTATCACCAAATCTAAAATATCCATCTTCACTAAACCAGCTCTTTCCCCAGTAATTGTAAGAATATTCAAAACCAACCGCATAAGTAAAATCAACATTAAAATCTTTAGTTAGTAACATTCTAAGCTGTAATTCTGATTCAGAACCTTCAAAATATTTGTTTCTTAAACTATGTCTATCCCTTAACATTAACATAATACTTGAATCTTTAGGAGCATATTGTTCGGGATGAACTTGAATATAATCTTGACTTCTGCTGTTATTTTCTGAATCAAAACTTAGTAAAGTATTCAAATTGAAATTATTTCCCAAATCCATTTTATTATCTAAAGCTAAAACAAATTGTTCATTGCTGGCAGTATTAAAATTGAATGGCTCGCTAAGTGTAAATAAATCTGGGAAAGGTAAATAACCTGTTTGTGTAGCAAATTTTATTGTAATACCATTTAGTGTTGTACCTGCTTTAGTATATCTTGTCCAAATACTTGTATTATTACCAATATCAAATTGTAAATGTGCTTTTATTTGTGGTTTGTTATATGTATCATAGAATAAATCTTGAAATTGAATATCGTCTTCCGTTACTCCTAAATCATAAGTTTTAAATGTATTAGCAATATAATATCCTTTCTCAGGATTATAACCCTTGCTGCTTATTACACTGGCAAATGCGTATAAATTAATATCTTCAGTTAAGGATTTATTAATTGATAAATTACCACCAAAAGATTGATATGGATTGTAATTTCTTAAATTAAGTTTGTAACCATCTTGACTTGAATATTTTTTGGTTGTAATATTTATAACAGCTTCTACCGCACCGGGACCATATATTACTGAACCAGGTCCACGTATAATCTCTATTTGTTCAATATCTGAAATATCCCAATTTTCTAATTCAGAGGTTGCACCATTTCTTGCTTTGAAATTCATATTTTTCCCATTAACAAGAAGAAGAATTTTATCATTTCTCTGATTAATCAAACCTCTTATGCCAATATGGGGGCTATCATAATGATTCATCCAAATTGCGGCAGGAACAAATACTTCAATCAAATCGTAAAGATTTCTCGCTGGAGTTAATGCAATATCCTCACTTGTGATAACAGTAATTGAAGCTGGTGCTTTAATTTTGTCTATTCCGGTAAAAGAACTCGATACTACTTTAATATTCATCATTTCTTCGATGGACATATTATAGAAAGCATCTGTATTATTAAGGTTAGTTTGTGAGTTTGCGATATTGAAATACCCCAAAACTACCGCAAACAAAATTATATATTTAATTAATTTCATATAATTACAATAATATCTTCTAATCAAACAACTGCAAATATATTAAAAATATTATTATAAAATCAAGAAATAATTGTTGTTGTAAAATGAAAATTGAGAAATATGATAATAATGGTTACTGTTATATCCTTTTTATTTATTGTAAATTTGCTTGTACGATAATTATTGAAATAGAATTGCTTTTACAAATAAAAATATTATTAAATTCATTGAAAATTCCATCTGGATTGCTTACTCAGCCTTTTAGCAATAAAATATTTGTTATTTTGTAAAATGACTTTGAAATTCCCATAGGGAATTAATGTTTGTAACAGAAGAAACCCCATCCTAACCTTCCCCAAGGGGAAGGAATATATGTAAAGTCCTCCCCTTGGGGAGGATTTAGGTGGGGTTTAAATATTCAATCCCACTGGGATTGTTGGACTTAGGTGAATTTAATTTGTTACAAACATTTAATCCCTAACGGGATTATCAAGGAATTTCTTTTTTTTATTTTTCAACTTATTCCAAATTTACTTTTGTTAATTTATGTAACATAGCAAATTGGAAATTATATAATGGCTGAATAGTCATCATTTGATTTAGAGTTTATGATAATGACAAAATAACGAGGACTTTTGTTCTACTATGGCAATATAATTGAAAATGGGGCTGTCTCAATAGGTGTCATTCTGAAGAATAGAACAAATATATTTAAAAAATATGCTAAATGACACAAAAAAAAGAATTGTAGTCATTGGTAGATTGTTTCAGAACCCTCAAAGTAGAATTAATTCAAATCCCCCTTTCCCCCTTTATTAAAGGGGGATTAAGGAGGATTAAGGAGGATTTCCTTCATCCTAAATTAATTGGAACTTCCTCAAAAGTCGTCATACTGATGCAAGGAAAATAGTTGTCATTCTGAACTTGTTGTAGAATCCATTTCGCACTAAGTTGTTGAAATATATTTAAATTTCTCACAACCCTCAAAAATGAAAACAACTAAAAAAACCTTTTGAGACAGCCCCATATTTTCATAAATTAGTACTTGTTGTACTATTTCTTGCATACAAATTCAAATTGAATTATTTGTTATTATTATAGAATTCAACCATAAATTTGCCTAAAGCTTCTGCTGATTCAAGTGGGAGTGCATTGTAAGTAGAAGCTCTAATTCCACCAACTGAGCGATGTCCTTTTAAACCAACCATATTCAATGCTTTAGCTTCTTTTACAAATTTTTCTTCAAGCTCAACAGTTGGTAAATTCCAAGAAATATTCATCAATGAACGGTCTTCTTTTACTACAACGTGTCCTTTATAGAAATCACTATATTGGTCGATTACATCATAAATAAAAGCTGCTTTCTTTTCGTTATGAATTCTCATTGCATCTAATCCGCCTACTTTTTGAATCCATTTCATTGTGCGATGGAATGCGTAAATAGGTAAGCAAGGAGGTGTATTGAATAATGAATCATTTTCAATATGAGTCTTATAATTCAACATTGTTGGCACTTTTTCACGTGCTGCTTCCAACCAGCTTTTTTTAATTACAACGATAGTAACGCCTGATGGTCCGACGTTCTTTTGTGCACCAGCATAAATCAAATTACATTTAGCAAAATCATAAGGTCTTGATAAGAAATTTGAAGACATATCAGCTACTAATGGCACATTTCCTGTTTCTGGAAGAGTTTTCCATTCAGTTCCATAAATTGTATTATTTGTAGTGATATGTACATAGTCAGCATCTGGCTTAAAATCCCATTCTTTTGGAATTTGGTTAAATTTTGTTTCTTTTGAAGAAGCAGCTATATGAGCATTGCCAATAAAAGCAGTTTCTTCGTAAGCTTTCTTCGCCCATACGCCTGTAACAACATAGTCTGCAGATGTTTTAAGGAAATTATAAGGAACCATCAAAAACTGAAGACTTGCACCGCCTCCAAGGAATAATACAGAATATTCATCAGCTGATAAGTTCATAATAGAAAGTAAATCTGCTTGTGCTTCTTTTATCATCGCATCAAATTCTTTTGAACGGTGGCTTATTTCCATTATACCCATGCCAGTACCGTTAAAATCTAAAACTGCTGCTGCTGTTTCTTGAACTACGTCAACTGGTAGTACCGCTGGACCTGCATTAAAATTATGTGCTCTTGTCATTTTCATTTACTCCTAAATAAGAGATATTATTAATAAATTTATGATTATCCTAAATTAACCATAAATAAAAAAGCAAAATTAAGATAATTAAAAGAAATTCACAAATTATATTATTCAATTCATTCTTAAAGCTACACTAAATAAGAAATTGTGTTCACAATAATTAAATAATTCATATACTAATACCAAGTTGCTTTCAAGGATAAAATCTATAAACACTTAAATTTTATTATTGAGGAACAGAAACACTCAGTCCGTCATATCGAACAAAGTGAGAAATCCAGTTTCCATGTCATTCTGCACTTGTTTCAGAATCCATCTTCGTATTATGTCATTCTGAAGTGCGGAACAAATATATTTAAAAAACATGCAAAATGACAATATTAAAATACATTGTAGTCATTGGTAGATTGTTTCAGACCCTCAATGTAGAATTAATTCAAATCCCCCTTTCCCCCTTTATTAAAGGGGGATTAAGGAGGATTTCCTTCATCCGAAGTTTATTGGAACTGCCTCAAAAGTCGTCATACTGATGCAAGGAAAAAAGTTGTCATTGGTAACTCCGTTCAGAAACCATATTTTTATTACGCTACATTTGTGGCTTTTATATGTTAATTTTCAATGTTTTTTCACAACAACTCTCTTTTTTTCGATAGAAATTCCCATTTTCCACAAAAATAGATTTATTAAAAAATATTTAGAAAGTGTTTGGAAATTAAAATTATTCTTTTTAAGTTACAATTGGAAACAGAGCAAAATATAAAAATGTTTCTGTAAACAAATAATTTACAATATTTTTTTAATTTTCGGAGTATTTATTATGATTACATCAAAATCATCAAATCAACGTAAGTATATATATATATATATACTTAGCTTAATTATGGGTTATAATATGTATGCCCAAACACCAATTAATCTAATTGGAGGTACTTTATGAAAAAGATAATTTTATTTAGCGTTTTATTTTTAACTGCAGTTTTGCTTTATTCTACACCAAAAATTGATTGTAATGGCAATACACCTCTATGCGAAACAACTGAATGGCAATCTGCCGAATCCTACTATTTTAAATTAAATGACTGTTGGGTAACAGTATCATTTTCAGTAATGAGCTGTTGCTCGGGTAGTAATCCTTGCGAGTATATTATAGATATACAACAGGTAAGAACAATAGGACCATGTGGATTAACTGATGATGAAATCAAATCAGCTGCATTTAAGTTTGCTTTATCAAAAACATACGAAATACTTGACATACCACCATTTATGTTAAAAACTTTCCATATTAAGATACCTAAATGTCAAGGAAGCACTACCTTTAATTACTTTGGATATTCAATTAAAACTTTAAATGCTTGTGGAACAGATTGTTGCCTTTCTGAACTACATGTTGTAAATTTGGGTGATAAAATATCCATTGTTAATCAAATACCTTATGCTAATATACCATCTCAATGTCCAACAGGACCAACAGGTGAACTATGTAGTTATTCATGCGGGATAATTGAATTTGGAACAACTTTACCAATTGATATTTATCCATACAATACCGTTGATGTTTGCGAAGCGGATTGTTTTTGGCGTTTAGATGGAAATGATAACGTTACTGAATCAAATTTCATAGGACCTACAAATGGGCAGGATTTTGTTATTAAAACCAAAAATTCTGTAACTGGTACATTAATGGAAAGAGTTAAAGTAGATGCGGATAATCAAATTGATTTCAAGTTAAATGCTTGGAACGATTTGCCTCAAATTACTTTTGATGCTGATATAAATGCCTCGCCTTCATTACATGACCCGACAATAAAAATTTATAGACATACTGGTTTTGTAAACAGTCAGGGTAAGTTAACTGTTACACCTTGGTGGATATCTGTTAATGGTCTAAATGGAACAAATGGATGGGGAGCATTCAATATATGGTCATCACATTCATTAAATCCCGCACCTTCGGTTGGTGAAGAAGATGCAAATATGGATAAAGTTTTTACCATACTACCTAATGGTAATGTTGGTATTGGTGTAATTGAACCAAGACAAAAATTAGTTGTTAATGGTATGATTTGTGCAAGCGAAGTGCGTGTTACTCTCGGTGGAGAACCATGCTATTGGCCCGACTATGTATTCAATGACAATTACCAGCTTCAAAGTTTAGAAGAAATCGAAAGCTTTGTAAAGAAAAATAAGCATTTACCAAACATACCATCTGCATCTGAAGTTGCTAAAAATGGGGTAGAAATTGGCGATATGCAAGCAAAATTACTCCTAAAAATTGAAGAACTCACACTACACCTAATTGAACTCAAAAAAGAAAATGAAGAAATTAAAAAGTTATTAAAGAAGGAATAGGAGAATGAGAAAATTTATAATAACCATACTTCTAACAAGTATGTTCCTTATTAGCGGATGTGGGAAGGATGATGATGACGAGAATTCGCTTACATCCCCTTCAACAAATGGAAAAGGTACTCTGTCTTTCCTTCTTGATGGAATAGTGTGGAGACCAAAGACAATATCAACTTTTCCATTCCAATCATCGCATGGTATGGAAATTACTCCAATCGAATACGATACTAATAGTAGAAATAAGGCAAATGAGTTACTATTAATTAGTATTGGAGGAAATCAATATGATAAAAATCATATTTTTATAATTAAAATTGATAGTGTTTTATACGAGGGAAAATATAAAATAAAAGAAGCATTGTTCTCAATGGGGTTTGACCAAATTTATAACAGATTTGATACATTAAGTAGTTCAAATTTTGCTAATATAACAAAAATCCACCGTGTTTATAAACCGGCTCATGTTGACCAATTCAATGTATTATATTGGGGAGGATATACGGAGGAATCTTATGTTAGCGGAACATTTTCTGTGACGTTAAAAAATAAGAACGGTAATGGTGATTCAGTTGTTATAACTGACGGTAGATTTGATTTAAAAAATACATCATATTCAGATTATTAATAAATTACAAACAAACAAAGGAACAAACATGAAAAAATATCTTCTTATCCCAATAATCATTTTGTGTTTTTATAGTATGAATGCACAAGAATACGAATATGTTGATTCTTTAGAATCTGTTCAAATCAACATAAAAGCTGATTTTGATTCAACTTATGGTGGTATTAATATTTCATACTTGCCAATAAATAATATACTGATTGATAAAACTTTGTGGCTTATTCAACCTGAAAGATTTAATGGTTTAACTATTTCAGATACATTAAATTTGAATAAATTTTATCAAGTATATACAAGTATCCGTAATTCACACTATATCATTCCAAATTGGATATACCCAACTGATTCATTGAAAAATAAAGCCAAAAACTATGATTCCTCCATAGAACCAATTAGCATCATATTTTTTGAGTACTCGAAGTTAAAGCAGAATTGCTTTGACGATAGTTTGCTCTATGTGAGCAATGATATAATCTATGATGTACAGGGAAGGCAAGAAACACCTTATGAATCAGATATTCTTCTTGCAGCTTCTCCACTACGAACAGTTTTTACTCGTTTAGAGATACCATTTATATTGGATAGTACAATATGCTTATTTTCTAATTTATCAACACAAATTGATAGTATTCTCATTGATTTTAATGACGGCAATGGTACTCAATCAATAAATATAGGAGATACTTTATATGCACTTTATACCGACAATGGAAACTATATAATTAAAGTGAGTGTTTATAAAAATGGGACTGAATTTAAGTCTTACTCTACAATATTGATTCATTCAACAAGTTCTTCTAATAGACTTAGTTATAATTTGCCACCTGATATTGAATTTAATTTAACATCCGATATACCATATCAAGGAGTAGCTGCTTCAGGAAAAATAAGTGTTTATTTGGGTTGCGGCAATCATTCAATCAAAAAACCATTTATAGTTTTGCCTGGTTTTGACCCATTTGGCGACCAAACAAATAAAAGTATTTTATCTTGTCTAAATGGAAATAATAAATTGCCCTATGGATGTAATAACGGCTTTTCCGAGTATTTAGTCAACGAATCAGGTTATGATTTAATCATATTGCATTATGATAATGGCTCTGATTATATACAAAGAAATGCTTATTTGGCAGAGACTTTAATCAATTGGGTAAACACACAGCTTCAACAAAATGGAAGTGATAAAAATATCACTCTGTTTGGAATTAGTATGGGTGGTTTAGTTGGTAGATATGCCCTTTTAGATATGGAAAATAAAGATATAGACCATAATGTACAACTATACATTTCAGGTGATTCTCCACATCAAGGAGCAAATATACCTTACGCTTATCAAAAACTTGTAGTAAACTATAAGGGAACAATAAATGCTATTAGTGATGAGGTTTCAAGTCAAGTATTTGGTGGTTTAGGTGGTATTCTATTCGGCTTCATTGGCGAATTTTTAGGTGAATTAGCTGGGGATATGATTCTTGGAAATCTAGCTGACAAATATGTTTATAATAAAATTGATGATTTATTGAATAAATCATTTTATTCACCTGCTGCAAAACAAATGCTGATTAATTACATTGATGTATATAATCAAAACACTGATTATTTCGGTCCTCATAGTATTAGAACTCAATTATTAAATGAAATGAGTCAAATGGGAAATTATCCATCTGAATGTCGTATGGTTGCAATTAGTAATGGAAGTTTAAATAACCATAAACAATTAAATCTTCAGCCGGGTGATAAAATGCTTGCTTGGGATCATGATACATATATGTTACGTATTATTTTAGATATTTATACAAACTATCATAATTCTACGACCCGTCAGAAAGTATTGAAAGCATTTGTTGAGTATCGAAAAATAAGATGGTATTGTTGGTTTTGTTCTTTATTTTTTATGGAAAAAGTTGTAGACATCAATGCATATATTAAAAATGCTCCTGCAATTGATTGTACCCCAGGTGGTTTTACTAATATAAATAAACGTGTTGCCGGTGGTATTAATAGCTTGAATTTCTTTCAATCGGCAGGTTATAATAATAAACCAAATATTTCTTTTGTTCCAACTTATAGTTCACTCGGTATAATAAAAAATAATCCCCAAATAGATTTGATAAATGGGAGCTTGAGTATTAAAGACGGTCTTGCAAACGGTACTCTATCAACGCCTTTCGAAGAGATTTATGACTTTGAATCTGGTTCATCTACTTATAATGAAAATCAGAATCACACTGATTTTTGTAGTGTTTCATTATATGATGTTATGAAAAATGAGATAGTTGGTCGAATAATAGAAATCGACAAAAGGACAATAAAAACCGAGCAAGATATAATTTATGAAGCAGAAGAAACAATAAAATTAGGTAATATTAATCTTTCTGCAAATGAACATTTTTTAGTCGAAAACGGTGCAAAATTTCGTGCCAGAGCAGGCAAAGAAATTATATTATCAAATGGCTTCGTAGCAACTACAGGATGTGATTTTCATGCCAAAATTGAACCTATGTGTTATACTTACTATAGCAAAATAAATAATACCGCTACAGATGAACCACACTCTTCAATAATTGTAAAAAGCACAATACCTGAAAAAAATCAATCGATAGCAATTAAAGTCAAGCCAAATCCATTATTTGATAATGCCAAAATACAGATAAGGATTATACCAAATTCAATAATTAATTTAGCATTATACGATTTGCTTGGTAATAAAATAATAGAATTTGCAAATAATGAAATTGCAAATACTTCCCAAAAAGAATACATTCTTAATAGCACAAATATTCCTTCTGGAATTTATACCATAATTTTACAGAGTGATAATGATGTTATTTCTGAGCGTATAGCAATAATTAAATGACTTTACTCCCCCACTTCGCAAAAAGGTGGGGTTTTGTTTTTTTACAAAGGAAATAGATTCTGAAACAAGTTCAGAATGACAGAATTTTTTTCGATGTCATTTCGCACTTGATGTGGTTTCTAATATGCAGATGTCCAACACTTTCAAAGTGTTGGACATCTTGTTGCAAAATTGACGGTATTCAGAATGGATTCTGAAACGATTTCAGAATGACAGAGTTTATTTCGATGTCATTCCGCACTTGATTTGGAATCTAATATTCAGATGTCCAACACTTTCAAAGTGTTGGACATCTTGTTTCAAAATTGACGGTATTCAGAATGGATTCTGAAACAAGTTACCAATGACATCTTTTTTCCTTGCATCAGTATTACGACTTTTGAGGCAGTTCCAATTAACTTCGGATGAAATAAATCCTCCTTTATCCCCCTTTAATAAAGGGGGAAAGGGGGATTTGAATTAATGCTACATTGAAGGGTCTGAAACAATCTACCAATGACTACAATTTTTTATAATAGTGTCATTTTGAATATTTTTTAAATATATTTGTTCTATTCTTCAGAATGACAGAAAATGAATATGGATTCTGAAACGAATTTATTTATTACTGTTTTAGTGCATAAATAGCAAAAAACCTTTCCGAAAATTCGGAAAGGTTTTGAAATAAAAGGAATAAGAGTATTATCGTGAGTAGTACTCAACAACCAACGAAACTTCACACTGTATTGGAACTTCGTCTTTATGTGGAACATAAGCTAATTTAGCACTAAAATCAGCTTTCGACATTTCAAGATATGCAGGAGCATTTGCATTTCTGATTGCTTCTTGGAAACATTCAAGTTTTCTGCTCTTTTCGCGAATCGAAATAACATCATTTACTTTTACATGATATGATGGTCTATCAAGACGCTTACCATTAACAAGAATATGACCATGAACAATGTATTGTCTTGAAGCATACATTGTACGAGCTAAACCAGCTCTGTAAAGAAGTGCATCAAGTCTGCATTCTAAAATTTGTACCAAAAGATCGGCAGTATTACCTGTTAATCTGGAAGCTTTCGCATAAGAATTACTCATTTGCTTTTCAGAAAGATTGTACTGTAGTCTCAAACGTTGTTTTTCGAGTAACTGACGACCATAATCAGATTGTTTAGCACGCTTTTTTGAAGCGCCATGTTGTCCAGGTGGATATGGCTTGTTTCCGGAAATTTTTCCTGCCTTTGGGGTCAGATTAATTCCAAGCTTTCTCGATAGCTTAACTTTAGGTCCTGTATAATTCATTACTTACCGTTATATTTAATTTTTTAATAAATTAATTTCAATTTAACAAAAATATAAAAAAATGTTTTCACACGAACTACAAATATATGAAAAATAATTAAAATAGCAAAAAAAAATTACCACCACCATTCTCTTTTTGATGTTCGGGTCATTAATTCTTGAATTGCAATTTGTGCTGGAAAATCTTCAAAAAGAATTTTATACATTTGAGTAGTTATTGGCATTTCAACTTTATGTAATTCTCCTAATTGATATGCAGATTCAGTTGTATGTACACCTTCGGCAACCATTTTCATATCAGCAATAATATCTTTTAATATCCTACCCTTACCAATTTGCTCGCCTACACTTCTATTTCTACTATGCTTGCTATTGCAAGTTACAATTAAATCACCAAGTCCCGAAAGTCCTGAAAAAGTAAGAGCATTTGCTCCCAGAGAAATACCCATTCTTGAAATTTCTGCCAATCCTCTTGTTATTAATGCTGCTTTAGTGTTGTCTCCAAGCCCAAGTCCATCAATAATACCAGCTGCAATTGCAATAACATTTTTTAATGAACCACCAATTTCACATCCAATTACATCGTCTGAAGAATAGACTCTAAATTTGCTATTGCTAAATACATTTTGAATATTTACACAAAACAAACTGTTTTCGCTGGCAGATACAACAGTAGTTGGCATTCTTGAAGCAACCTCTTCAGCGTGGCTTGGACCAGAAAGAATTGCATATTTCTCGGGTGAAATATCAACAGCATCAATCAATATTTCAGACACTCTCATCAAAGTTTTACGTTCAATACCTTTTGAGCCATTAACAATAAATTTGCCAGTAAGTGGTAAAGCGAAATTCTTTATCGCACTGCGAATATATTGTGTTGGAATAGTATTCACTAATATTTCGCAATTTTTTAAGTCTGAAGAATCATTACTTGCAATTAAATTTTTATTGAAAATTTTATCTGGCAAATATATGCTATTAGTTTTTTCTTTATTAATTTCTTCTACAACATTTGATTCGTGACTCCATAAAATAACTTCATGATTATTTTCTGTCAATAAATTTGCTAATGCAGAGCCCCAGCCACCTGCACCCATAACTCCAATTTTCATTTCATTCACCATTTAGTAACAATACATATACAAAATTAATAAATAAATTAATCAATACTAAATCATTTTAAAAAAAATAAAATAAATCTTGTTTTTATGGGAATTATTTGCAATTTTGCATTTGATTATTTTGCAAATTTTAATGCAAGTTTATTAGGGGTTTTATATGGCTGAAATTAATATTGAAGCTCAGAAAAAAGAAGCAAATGGAATAAGTAATGATTTACTTCAACTTGTTAGTTTTAATATAGGTGAAGAAGAATTTGGTGTTGATATTCTTAAAGTACAAGAAATTAATCGTATGGTGGAAGTTACAAGAGTACCAAATGCACCATCTTTTGTTGAAGGCGTGATTAATCTTAGAGGGAAAGTTATACCTATAATTGATTTAAGAATGAGATTAGGACTGGAGCAGAGGGAAAAGGATAAAGATACTCGAATAATAGTAGTTGAACTTCATTCCAAAGTTATTGGATTTGTAGTTGATAATGTAAATGAAGTGTTAAGAATAAATAAGACAATTACAGAACCACCTCCGCCTATGGTTTCAGGCATTAATTCAGAATATATTACTTCAATTGGTAAATTGGAGGATAGATTGTTGATACTTCTTGATTTAGAAAAGATACTTTCTACCGCGGACAAAGATAAATTAACTGATGCTGTAAATCTGGCTTCTTAAAAAAAATTGAATTATGTTATTCCGCAGTTAATGCGGAATTTTTGTTTACAGATAATTTTAATTATATATCTAATATAGTTAGCTGTGTTTTTATAAAATTTCAACTTATTGATTTGTATAAAATAAACTGATTTGCATTCTCAATTCTGGTAACTAAGCTCAAGCTTAGTTACTTTCACATTTATTAAACGTAACCAAAGTTAGGGCTTGGTTACGCGGGGTAAACGTTGTCGCTCCTAAAATCAGTATCTTTTTCTATACTTTTTGTAAAATCTTTTTTTTCTTTTTTGGAATAGCATTTATAAATGCTCTCAAAGCATTATTTACATCATCAGAATTTTTAAAAACTTTTTGAATATCTGGTTCCAATTGAATAAAATTCGACTGATTTTTTAAAATTTTAGCAAAACGATTCGGATGAGATTTTGAAAAATCAAAATCGTACTCTGGTAATAAATCATCTTCTAAAACATTTTCAATATTGTTATTTGTAATTTTCATAAAGTTTCCTTTCGTTTTTTGTTACCTTTCTTGCACTAATTATTCTAATTTTTTCATTTCTTTGAGTAAAACTGACGATAAGCAACCTATTTTTATTTGAAAATCCAAAAAGAATTTCTCTTAATTCATTATCAGAATGTTCATAATCTATAAATGTTCTTGCAAAATCATCTAGAAATACAGTTTTTGCTTCTTCGAAATCAATCCCATGTTTTTTTAAATTATATTCCGCTTTAATTTTATCCCATTCAAATATATACATTCAACTTTGCTCACAATAAAATTTAACAAAATCTATCTCTTCTAAATCGTAACCAAGCAGGGGCTTGGTTAAGAGTGGTAAAAAAAGTTACAAAGCAATGAAAATTAATATTTCAACCAACCTTGAATATAGAAATCTCATTTGATTTTAATTATCGGAATATCTAAGTCCTTTCAAATACCACGAGCAGTAAAGGTATTTCATTTCATAAACTTACAGCAATTTGTTCTTCAAAGTATTCCGAATCTAATTCTGTAAAATGTTTTAAATTTGACTCTACTATCAATTGAATTGCTTCAATTAGATTCTCTTTTAATTCAGCAATTGTTTTTCCTTGAGAATGTACGCCAGATAGTTCTTTTACAGTACCTGCATACCAATTGCCAGATTTAATAATAACTGCAGTAAATTGCTTTTCCATGTTATCCCTTCAAATTGTCAAAAAAACATAAACGATTTTATAATATTATTTATTTTATCAATTATCTTTTCAATCCAATCACTTCTTTCCTTTCGTCAGTTGTTACAACTGACGCTCATTTATTGTCGGTTGAAACAAAGCGACATAACATATAAACTATCAATACTGGTCTTAACCCCTTTGCTGCACTATCAATTCTGTTAAATTAGCCCCAACTTAGTTACCTTAACAATTATTTTGGGTTTATTCAAATTTATCATTATTTTTTGATATTTCGGAATATTATGAAAATCGAATCAACTTGGTAGGGCTTTACTATATTAGTAATTTCCAATTAAATGCCAATATATTCCCATAATATTATTGTAAATTGCCATATTTTAGAAATATATTATTGCAATTATTAATTAATTAAAAATATTATTGTAAATTGCCAATAATTATTCTATAAAGATAAAAAAAAATACAATTCTTCTTTGAAATTGTGATAATTATTGTTAAATTTATATTGTGTTTATTGTAGAATTGAACGAATTATTTTTGAAAGCGATGAATAAGAAACTATTATTAATTTTAATCGTGTTATTTGTTGCTTATATAGCAAAAAGTGAAGTCAATTACGATAGTCTTGAAACAAATGCCCGATTATTGAAATCAAAAGGATTGTATAATGAATATCTTGCAGATTTAACAGAATTAGCAAGGAATTACGGTACTACCAACCCCAAAAAAGCATTTGAATTTGTTAAAGATGGTATAAAATATGCGATACAATTAGATAATAAAGTAAAGTTATCTGATTTTTACAGACTTTTAGGAACTACACTCAGGCATCAAGGATTGTATTATGATGCACTTGATGCTATGATAAAATCGCAAGATATTATTTCTGAATTACTTAGAGAAGGTACAATTGACATTCCAAAGAATGATATAGCATGGACAATGTTGGATGTTGGAAATATATACTACGATTTGTACCTATGGGAGCTGGCAAAGGAGCAATACAGCAAAGCAGAAAAAATATTCAAAGAATTGAAAGACAATTGGGGTTTGTCGGTAGTTCAGAATAACTATGGTTTAATTCTTTTAGAAACAAAAAAGCCCAAAGAAGCATTAAACCATTTTATGAATGCTTATATTATCAGAAAATCACAGTCAAAAGATGCTATTGCACATTCATATCTTACTATTGCTCAAGCTTATAGGGATATGAAAGATACATTGGCGTTAAAATATTATGATAATGCGATTAAACTTTATAAAGAAATTGCTGACAGCTTTTCAATTTTTAAATGTTATTGGGATAAAGGGCTTTACTATTATTTAGTAAAAAATGAAAAAAAACTTGCCGATTCGTTTTTTCATATTGCTCTTGATGGGTTTAATAGAATTAACACAACAGTTATGGTTCCAAGAATACTAACTCATCTCTCAACTATTTATAAAGCTAATGGTGATATTGAGAAAGCAATTGAATATTCGTTGGAAGCATATCAATTTTCTAAAAAAGAAAATTTATTTAAAGAAGTAGAGATTAGTGCCAACTCACTTTCTTGGCTTTATGAGCAAAAACAAGACTTTTCTAATGCTTTAAAATATCAAAAAGAAATTTCCCAAATAAGGGATTCTACTTTTACAAATGATTTTGCAATCAGAATTTCAAATTTAAACATAAAAATTGAAACAGAAAATTTATTAAAATCTAAAAAAGAATTAGAAGAAAAAGCAAAATATCAAAATATTTTACTTTTTTTGATAATATCATTTAGTGTTATATTGATGGTTATCTTCATAATCAGATATAGAGCAAAAAATAAACTTAATGCTGATCTTGTTGAAAAAAATAAAAGAATTTCGGAGCAGTCAGAAGAAATTGCAAAGCAGAAGAATGTACTTGAAACACTGCTTGTAGATTTGCAATCAAGTGAAACAAAATTTAGGAATTTAGTTGAAAATGCTTCAGATGGAATCGTAATTTTAAAAAATGGTATAATTAAATATACAAATCCACAATTTGAAATAATTACTGGTTTTAATAAAGAATATTTATTGGAAAAGAATTTTATTTCCTTCTGCAATGATAATTCGGAAATAAGCAATCAGTTGTTTTCCCAAGATGAAAAGCAAACTAAAAAAATAATTGATGTTGAATTTATAAATTCAAATAATAGCGTTGTTTATTTGCAATTGAATATTGCTAATTCAATTTTTGAAGGTGAGCCCGCTTATATTCTAATAATGAGAGATATGTCGGAATATAAAAAAGCACAAGATGAAATTTTAAAATTAAAAGAAGCAGTTGCTCAAAGTGCTTCTCAAATTGTTATAACTGACTTGAATGAAGTAATTGAATATGCAAATAATAAATTTTTAGAAAATACTGGTTACACTATTGGTGAAGTACTTGGAAATACACCACGAGCAATACAATCAGGGCTAACTCCATATCAAACTTATATTGATTTAAAACATTGTATGAACAATGATAAGGAATGGAGAGGAGATTTTATTAATCTGAAAAAAGATGGTACTATATTCTGGGAAAGAGCCACAATTTTTCCAATATTTAACAGTAAAGGAATTAAAACTAATTATGCAAAAGTTTCTGAAGATGTTACAATATTGAAGTTTAATGAAAATGCTTTAAAAGAAAGCGAAGAAAGATTAAGAATAATAACTGAAAACTCTTCCGATTTAATTGTTATAACAGATAAGAATGGAATTATTGCAAATGAACTTGCGGGTACTTATAACTTGTTAAAATATGAACACAATTATTTGAAAGGAAAGTCAATATTTGATTTTATTCATAATGATGATGTGATTCATACTAAAAATACCTTCGATTCAGTTGTCCATACAGAAAAAGGGTCTGCTAAATCTGAATTTAGAATTAGACACAAAAATGGTGAATACAAAGATGTTGTTTGCTCATTAGTTAATATGCTTGATAATTCTGCAATTAAAGGAATTGTAACCACTATAAATGATATTTCCGAAAGAAAACAAGCTGAAATTTTATTGAAAAATTCAGAATCTCATTTAAGAGAACTTAATGTAAGCAAGGATAAATTCTTCTCAATTATTTCGCATGACTTAAAAAATCCATTCAATTTTATTTTAATGGAAACAAAAAGATTAATTTCAGATTTTGATGAAATACCTGATATTAAGAATAATATTGTTGAGCTTCACCAATCTTCTCAACAAATTTACAATCTTTTGGAAAACTTATTATCATGGGGACGCTCGCAAACAAATAGACTTAGTTTTAAGCCGATTGAATTTGATTTATATGAATTAGCATACAATAGCATATATATCAACAAAGTTAATTCTGACTCAAAAAATATCAGCATAGTTTCAGAAGTCAAAGAGGATACAATAATTACCGCTGATTACAATATGCTTAATACTATGTTAAGAAATTTAATATCAAATGCTGTGAAATTTACTCAAATTGGCGGCAATATTAAAATATCATATTTGCAAAATAATGGCAATAATATAATCAGGGTTTCAGATAGCGGAATTGGAATGGATGAAAAAATGATTTCTAAATTATTTAAAATAGATGAAAATATTTCAACTCTTGGTACTGCAGGTGAATCAGGTACTGGTCTTGGTTTGATTTTATGTTCTGAATTTGCTAAAAAGCATAACGGGAGCATTGAAGTATCAAGTGAATTAGGAAAAGGTACAACATTTTCAATAATTCTACCACTTATAAAAAAATCCTCCTAAAAGGAGGATTTTAAATTAAAAATTTTGATAGTGAATTACTTCAATGCGTTTAATCCTTTATCAAGGAATTTTACAAAAGCATCTTTATCACGTGTGAATGTATTTGTTCCTACCAATTCTTCATCTGGCTTTATGATTACATATAAAGGCAATTCGATTGAACCATAGCGTTCTTCTTGTAATTTCTTATTAGAAATATATGGCTCTTTATTTCTATCTGTAAATAATTTTACTTTTACAAATTGGTCTAACCTTGCTTTAACATCTGCAATAGGAAACATTTTTGTTTCCATCCATCTGCAATTAGTACATGTAAAACCAGTGAAATCAACAAACAACATTTTGTTTTGTTTTTTTGCTTCAGCTAAAGCTTCATTATAATCTTTGTACCAATCTGTAAAATCATTAGAATTTGAATTTGATACACCTATTCCTCCTGCCGCAGTAGTTGTTTGAACAGAATTACCGCTTATAGTTTCATAATCAGGTGGAGGAAGATAAGCATCAAGTTCTCCGAGTGGTTTTCCAAATAATCCTGTAATCAACCATATTGTAATAGATGCAAATAAAGTAGCAAAAACTACTCTTGGTGAACCTATAGCATTTATCGGAGCATCATGAAGTAATCTGAATTTACCCAAAATATAAAGTACAATCATCATACCACAAGCAATCCATATAGCAAGAAACATTTCTTTTGGCAGCATCCCCCAAGCCCAAACTAAATCTGCATTGCTGATAAATTTGATTGCGGCTGCAATTTCCAAGAATCCCATAATTACTTTTACATTGTTCATCCATCCCCCAGCTCTTGGTAATTTTTGCATAGCAGAAGGAAATAATGCTAATAAAAAGAATGGTGCGGCAAATACTCCAGAAAATCCAAGCATTCCAATGATTGGATAGAACCACTCGCCATCACTTGCTGAAATAAGTGCAGAGCCTACAAATGGTACTGTACATGTGAATGATGTTAACGAGAATGTTAAGCCCATCAGCAATACGCTTACAATGCCACTTCCTTGGCTTTTTTGGTTTAGCTTATTCATTATTCCAGTTGGAATTTGAATTTCAAAAGCACCAAATAAATTCAATGCAAAAACAATAAAAATCACCGCAATAAATAGATTAACCCATCCATTTGCCGCAAAATCTCTAATTCCTGATGCGTTAAAAATCAAAGCTATTAAAAAACCTAATCCAGTAAATGTTAAAATAATTCCTATTGCATAAATAATTGAATCACGCAATCCTTTTCCTTCACCTTTTTCAGCACGCTTTGTGAAGAATGAAACTGTTATTGGCACCATTGGAAATACACAAGGAGTCAACAACGCTAATGCTCCCGCAGACATTGCAAACCACAAAAACGACCATACACCCTCTTTCTTCTTTCCTTCGATTTCTGCTTGACTTTCTGTAACATTGGCAGCTTTAACTTCTGGCTGAGCCGCTGCAACTTCAGTATTTGAAGGAGCTACTGGCTCTGTACTTAATGTATCAGTTTGCATTGCAGTAGCATCATCTTTTGAATTATCTAATTTTGCCTTAAACATTCCATCAGCATCTCTTGAAAGAGCATATTTTACTTTGCTCGCAAGTATCACATCATTCATTTCAAACGCTTTTGAAATAATCAATGATTTAAATTCTTCAGGTGGCAAACAGCTCGTAGTATCGCATAATTGAATTGTAAAGGAAATATATGTTTTTGATTTACTAAAATCGACATCTTTTTTTGCAACAATTTTTAACAAAAATTCTGCTTTGCCTTTGTAATAAAATATGTCTTGCTCGAATCCTTCATCATATTTCTTGCCGGGTTTATCTACATACAAAGTTTTTACTTTTTCAAAGGAAGAATTTGGTGAAATGTCAATTTCTGATGGAGTAGGACCAATTCCTTCAGCATTTGACTGGTCAAGAAAGCTGTAAGTGTAATAATGCTTATTGATATCAATATTAACTTTAATAAATGCTTCTTCACCTGCCTTCAAAACGGTTTTTGATGGTTGGGCAGTCATTTTGAAATGCTTGAAAGTCTCTGCTTTGCTGAACGAAAGCGATGCAAGAACCAAAACTCCTATCAAAAAGCTGATTCTAATTAGTTTTAACATTATAAACCTCAATTTATAAACAATATTTCTATTTATTCATATTCCAAAATACTAAATTACTATTTATTTTTTATTTATAGTAATAGAATTTGAAAAATCAATGAATTTTTGTTAATATTTTGTTAAAACTGATTTTTTTATTCTAAATAGGGGATTTAGTTAAACATCATTTTTTCTCAATAATATGTGGCTCGAATGCTCTAATAACGCTGATTCCAGTTGCTTTTGAACTTGATGCAAGATAATCTGAAATAGGAACATCTAAAATAACTTTTTTCTTTGCTGATGAAGCATGCATAAGTCTAAGATTATCATCATCATCACGATATGCAATTCCTGTATGTGAATAATCTAATCCAGGAATTGATGTAGCAATTGCGATAATATCACCAGTATTAATTAATTGGTCGTAAATCTTTACCTTCTCTTTTGGAAGGAACCAATATTTACGGGAATTAATTACTTGTTCAATTGATTTGATTATTGGTACGTAATCAGGATGATTTTTTAAGGCATTGTATTTTTCTGGGTTCTCAGACATAAACCAAACATTTATATTTAGTTTGCTACCACCAACAGAATTTGAAATATCACGAACAATTCCCTTCTTTTCATTATCAATAATCCATTCAGCTGTATAATGTAATCTTGAAGTATAATCCTTCAAAACTCCATTTCTATAACGAGTTTCTGTAATTTGTTCAATTAAATCATTAAAACTATGCTTGCCTTTTTTTAGTATTCTTGCTATGCCAAGCACATTTTCAAAGAATGTTACACAATCTAATTCCAACAGATTAACGACACATTTTTCATCTTTATTGATATCAAGAGTACCACCAACATAAGGTGTTTCTAAGAATTCAAGACCAATCCTGCCCATCAATAAACCCATTGGAAGTGTTTCCCAACTATTACTTAATGCTTTTTCAATAATTTCATCAAATTTCAATTTATTTTCATCAATTTCCTGCTTTTTTTTCTTCATATTTTGCGAAAAAAGAAAGCTTGTACCAGTAAAAGCTGGTAATCCTGCTAAAGTAATTATGCCAATTGCATCTCTTCTATTCATATATATTTGTTAAATTCCTTAATTTAATACAATTAAAAATCACAATTCATTTAAAAAACAAAATGATTTCTTAAATTTTAAAATTTCTACAATTTCCCTACTTCATCACGCTTATCATTTTTGATAATTTTGCTGTTGGTGTTGTTAAAATTACTGTATATACACCTGAAGAAATATTCTCAAGATTTAAATCAATTAATTTTTCTGGATTTTCGCCATCATTTTTATTGAAATGAATTTTTTGAATAACTATACCTGTTAAATTGGTAATTTCTAAAGTATATTTTCCATTTTCCAACATAAATACATTTGCAATTGCATTGTTTTCTATAGGATTTGGAAGAATTTCAATCTTTGCAGCTGAGGAAAATTGCTTTAGCAATCTATCGCCACCCTCTTGGCATATTTCTATTTCAAGTGACCCATCTTCGCTACTGATTTTACTAACAATGCTTGATTGTTTATGTGATATTTTTTCAAATTTCAAATCAGTTTTAGTAACATCGCCAAGCATTGTATAACCTGTAAGTTCAGTTAATACAACATTTTGCCCTTTGAATTTAATATTGTCTATTTCGAGAATAATATGTCTTCGAGCATTATTTATATATGATGAAAGAATTTTACCGTTTGAAATTTTTTCAGGATAATAAAGAGAACGATTGAAGCTAATTTCAACAGTATCAAGTTTGAATCCTTCAATTTCATCTGTTGCTTTACCTAAAGATGCGTAAATTGGAAGTTTGTAATTGTCAAGTGCAGGACTAACCACTACTTTAGGTAAATTAAGAGTAACTTCTTTTGAAGGCAAACCTTTACCATTAAGATAAATCACATAACGGTCAGTACAATTGCCAAACGTTAAATCAAATACGATTGAATCACGATAATCTTTAACTTCGGCAGGTGTAAATGTAACTGTAAAATCTTCAAAAGAATTTGCAGCATAAACTTTGCCCACAACTGATGGAGAAAGCGAAAATCCATTAGTAGAATTTGGACCTGTTACGTTGTTAATTGTAAGATTCCAAGGTCCAGAATTAGTAAATTTGAACATTTTACTATCTGCAAGATTAACTATTTGTTGCAAATCAAGAGAATTGTCAGAAAATAAAAATTTCCCTTTTTCTACTTGTACTTTCAAAGTTATATTCTTTTTTTCAACCTTACCATTAACATACACAGTTGCTTCATATTTTCCAGTATAAATACCATCAAGAGTATTAATATCAATATTTAAATTGAAATTCAATCCTACTCTCTCTGGTTTTGCTGGATAAATTGTATCATTTATTAAACTTGTACTCGGTTGAGAAACAAAAATACCACCATCGGAATCCGTAATTTCTTCACCTAAAACAATAAACGGAGCATTGCCTAAATTCTTCCATTTCATACTTGTAAATGTAGTTAAATTAATATTAGTTTCACAAGGTGAAATTTTTCCAAAATCAATTTCTTCATTTACTAAATTATAACTTCCATCTGTTTCTAAACTGTAAGTAGTTGTAAGTGCATTTATTGTAACAGGAATTTTTAAAGTATCATCGCAAGGAGTATCAAAAATCACCCAAAGTTCATCATTCATAAATGTAGAAGATGGATTAGAAATAAATGATGCTGTACGCTTTTCACTTGGATTAATAACATTTGGAGAATTCACAATCTTCGTAATAAAACTATTTTTGTATTCAATTGGATTATTAGTTCTTAAATATTCGGCAAGTAAACCTGAATTTTGCATTTCAAAAGTATAAGTTGTATCAAATCCCACAAAAGCATTATTTATTAATATTGACGGTGGCAAAGCTGCCATTTTAAAATGAGCAGTTTTCCCTTTCAATGCAATTCTAATTTCAAGATTTTCTGGTTGGTCAGTAAAAATTACCAATTCAGCTTGAAAATCTTCTTTCGATTTGTCTAATGATGGGTCGAATCTGACTTTAATTTTAACACCATTATTATCAGGTAATAATACCATCGGCTTTGTTGCAATATTTTGGGTAATAATAAATACATTTTTATCTTGACCTTCAATAATCGCATAATCAGTCAATCGGAAAGACTCTGTTGATGTTGTTGGATTACTTATGCTAACTTCATCATCAACAACTTTGCACCAAGGAATATTACCAAAATCCATTTCAAATTTTGAAACATTAACTGTTGATTGAATAGCTTTACCCGAAACAGTAATTTCATTAGTAAATTCACAAGTAGAATCTGTACTTACAGTATTTATTGAAATTTTACCAGAAATTGTACCTGCATTTGTCGGTCTGAATTGCAAAGTAATTTGAAATTCTTGATTTTCAAGCAATAACATTGGCAATGCAGGTTTCTGAATAACATAAAAACTTGGAGGAAATACATCGGCTATTGCTGTAATTAATAATGGGCAATTTCCTGTATTTTTGTACGCTATTTCAAGATTGCTTGTTTGTCCTGTTCTTGTGTCATCAAATGTATAGTTTGCAGGATTAGAACCAATTTCTTCTAATTTTGGAACTACTATTTTCTTTAAGTCAATAATACCAATAAAAGTTGAATCACTCCTATATTTTGGTGTTTTAGCAACTGGGTCGTTAGTTTTAATTCTAATGTTACACCAAAAATCATTTGTTTCAGTACCTTGATATGTATATTTAACAACTACGGTTTCTTTCGTGCCGGGTTTAATTGGTTTATTTGGCAAAAAGATAGTGAAATTAGTAGCATCATAATTTTCAATCCAAGCTGATAAAATTTCTAAATCTGCTTCGGCTGCTGCATGATTATAAATATCAAAATAAAAATAGCGTTCAGGATTAGCACCAAGACAATTCAAAGAATCATTAGTTGCAAGTTCAGTACATTTTGCAGTATCAATTATCGGATGCAAGTCCAATCTGAATAAATTGGCACCTGCTTGAGTCATCAAATAACTCGGCTCTATTTTATAATCAACTATAGAAGGCGAAGGAATTTCTTGAACAGCCACAAAATAATGATATTTATCATTACCCACGAGAGAAATATTTTTAACCCAAGCTTCCCCACCGTTTATTGATGTAGCAGCATTTGAAATTTCTTCCCACAATCCACTTTCACTCTTCATATAGAAATGAAGTTTTTCAACTTTTTTATCAGTGCCATAATGTATGTAATCATAAGTATAAGGAGCGCCCATAATTTTGAAGTTTCTGCTTACAGAAGTAGTTGTATCAGTCATAATTCCTTTGAAAAATCCACCTGTTGAAACTCGTTGACCTCTGCCTTCAAAACGGTCGGTTCTTCCCCAACCATACCCTGAACCACTTGTAGTATTATCTAAGCCATAGTCTAATATAGTTCCTTTAGACGACAATACAATCATACCGCCAGAGCCATATCCACCATCTGATGCGTCATTTCCATCTCCACCTTTTGCACCTTTTGAAATGAAATCAATACCGGTTATACTTTTCCCGAATGCCAGTATTGCACCACCACCACCGCCACCATCACCGGAACAATATCTTGGAATTAAAGCAAATGGATTTCCACTTGCACCTCCAGAGCCACCTGCAAGCGGAACGCATTGAGAATTTCCATGTGCTTTACCATAAGAAATATTTATACCTATACCGTTTGTTGCAAAACCACCAGAACCGCCTTTCTGATTTTGTGTTCTTCCACTTCCACCACCAAATTGCCCTTCAGGATTATCCGAATTGCCAGCTTGAGTTCCTCTGCCGGACAATCCAAATGGATGTCCAGTTCCACCTCCAGAAGCTTCATAATTAACAATAGCATTAAAAGGACCTGCTACACCATTTAATGAATAGCCACCAAAATCTGAAGTAGTACTTAAATTTGGACCTGTACTTTTTCCGTAAGCTCTTTTATTTCCACCACCGCCAATTGCACTATTTTCTCCACCAGGACCACCACCGGTAAATCCATCACCACCATCATAACCATCATTTCCACCAATCGCAACATCGCAATATGCTCCACCACCACCACCGCCACCGGGACCAGAGTGTTTGCCATTGCCACTTACATCTATTGAAGTATAAGTAGTGCCTTGCAAAGTGCCATTAATATCACCTTTTGCTAATAAAACGAATGGCAAAAATGCTTCATTATATGTTGTAGATGGGTCGCAATCTGTTAATGAAACAGTATATTTTCTTGCGGCTAATTTTAATGAATCAAATATAATTGCTCCACGTGGAGAGCGTTTCCCAAGTGTTCCCTCTCCAAATACCACATCTGTTGGATTTGCAATTGTGCCATTATGAAATGGATATGGTTTAACAATATAGAATGTTTCTGCATTGGATTTTACTCCATTAACTTCAACAACTAATGGAATTTTAAATTCATCGCCAGCCGATAAAGCATAGCTTTCAGTTGGTATTAAATCGGGCTTTACAAATATCTGAGTTGAAATCATTCTTCCAGTCCAGCTTACCACTACCGGACCAATTACAACTTTATTAGCTTTTGCAGGGTCATTAACAACAACTCTTACAGCATCGCCTGGATTATTCAAATATATTGTATCTTTAGTTCCAAAATTATTTAATTTATCGGTAGGACCAATAAATTCTACATAAACATTCATTCCGGGCGCCCCAATATCTGGCAAAATATAAGATATTTTTGGCTGGGAATAAACACTTAAAGCATATAAAAATAATATAGCTAAGGTTCTGTAAAATGATTTCATATTTATATCCTGTTTAAATTTTAATTTTCATAAACAAAAAAACAAATCTAACTTTTATTATACGTATTTAATCAAAAACTATTTAAATCCAATTTTATTTAAATATTGAAATTGCTTCGTCTAAATCTTTCTTAATTGTAAATAACTTAGTAAAGCCCGAAATATCTAAAACATTGATAATATTTTTTTGCAAATTACAAAGAACCATTTTGCGTTTTCTCTGCTGAAAATCTTTTAAAGCAAATAATAAACTTCTCAAACCAGCACTTGCTAAATAATCTAATTTTTTACAATCAAATATTACAGTTTCAAAATTTGGATTATCCAATGGATTTGTCATAATATTTTCAAATTCATTTGCATTATCCATATCAATTCTGCCAATTAATTCAATAATGCAGATATTTTCTGGAATATTTTGAGTATTTTTCATATTTTTCTAAATTATTTTTAATTTCAATCGTATTACATTTAAAAAAATATAAATATAATGGTTTTTTTATGAAATTCAATATAAAGCTAAATAATAATTTAAAAGAATTTTCAAAATTGTATGTTTTTTTAGAAAACGTAGCTGAAAGTTTAAAACTTGATGCAGATTTTTCGATAAAATTAAATTTGTTCTACGAGGAACAAGTTACAAATATTATCAAATATGGCTATAATGATACCAATGAGCATATTATTGAAATTGAAATTGAATACTCGAATAATACTTTAATTTGTTCAGTAATTGATGACGGTCATTTTTTTAATCCACTTGATAATCCTGAACCTGATTTGGACGTACCAATAGAAGAACGAAAAATTGGAGGTTTGGGAATTTTGCTTATTAAAAAATTGTCAGATAATTGTTATTATGAAAGAAAAGATAATTTGAATATTTTTACAGCAGAATTTATAATTCCAACAACAGAACTCATAAATGGTAACAACTGAGCCATATTTTTTATAATTGAATTTCCAAGCTGCAAGTATTTGCAGTAAATAATAATTAAGCGATATTGTCTTTTTTTCTTGTTGAGAGTATATTCTAAAATAATTTAATCACTACGTGATAAAAGTTTATCTATCAATAGCTTTTTACCATAATATAATCGCTATGCGATAAAATTATAATAAATGATTTTGTCTTTTATTATCTCGTAGAGATTGAATTATGGTAACAAATCAAATCTTGAAATAAATCTTTATCTCGTAGAGATTATATTCTAAATTAGCTTTTTCCCATAATATACATTAGCTATGCGATATTTTTTCGAATTATTCAATAAAAATTGATGAAATGCGTTTACTTTTTTGAAATATATATCAATATTAATTTGTATGTTTATTTAATATTATAGAGTTACGCAATGAATAACAAAGCAGCTTTTCCAAGTCAATACATTCAAGGTCAAGGTACACTAAATCAATTGCCTGATTTAATTTCATTGTTTGGAAAAAATGGACTTATTTTGGCATCTAACACTGCAAAAAATAAAATCCTTCAAAAATATGGAAATCCGAAACTATCTGAAAATATTCTGGTCGAATTATTCAATGGTGAATGTTGTGAATTGGAATTGAGCAGAATAGCTGAAATTATTCAAAATCAAAATATTGATATACTTGTTGGTATGGGTGGTGGTAAAACAATAGATACTGCAAAAATTGCAGCGGATAGAGCTGGAATTCCTGTAATTATTGTTCCAACTATTGCTTCATCAGATGCTCCTTGTAGCGGCTGTGCTGTAGTTTATTCAATTGATGGAGAATTTGAACAAGTATATTATCAAAAACGAAATCCAGCAGTTGTCCTTGTTGATGTTGATATTATTGCAGATTCACCAACTCGATTTTTAGTATCGGGTATGGGTGATGCACTTGCAACATATTTTGAAGCAAGGTCTTGTGAACGTACACAATCGATGAATGAATGTGGTGGTTTAAGCACTATTACCGGATTAAATATAGCTAAACTCTGCTATGATACATTATTAGAGTATGGTTATGCCGCAAAAATTTCAAATGATGAGAATATAGTTACACCTGCTTTGAATAATATCATTGAAGCTAATATTTTGATGAGTGGCATTGGATTTGAAAGTAGTGGCTTAGCAGCGGCTCATGCTATTCATAATGGATTGACAGCTCTTGAAGAAACACACTCATTTTACCACGGTGAAAAAGTTGCATTTGGGGTTTTAGCTGGACTTCATTTAACTGCCGCAACTACTGATGAAATTGAAACTGTATATGCATTCTGTGAAAAGGTAGGTTTACCAACTACCTTAGCCGATATTGGAATAGCAAGTATAGATAAAATCAAACTAAAGAAAGTTGCGGAAAAATCTTGTGAGCCAAATCAATCTATACACCACGAAGCAGATGAGATGAATCCTGAAAAGGTATTAAATGCAATAATTATGGCTGATGCTTATGGTAGAAATAGAAAAAAAATATGATAGTCAGATATTGACATAATGCAAAAAAAGACTATTGCAATAAATTTGAAATGAATGTCTGCTCTACTAAGTTAATTAAATTCAAGTAGTTCAGACATTATGGCTTAATAAAATAAATTGAAATTGGACTATAAAAAAGTTAGAAAATTTTTGTTAAAGAATGTTTAATGATTCATTACTCATTGTCTTATTAAATAGTAAAATTATACTAACTTATGCACTGACAATCCCGCACCCTTCTTGTTATCACCAATAAATATATTAGTTTAACCTGTTGAATATTTTTATTATATATTTGTAATCACTATCTATGCATCCATTCAATCCTCCTGAGAATTCAATAATTAATTTTTTAATAAAATTGGTGTTAGAAACAAATCATAAACTCATCTTCGATATTTTATTATAGCTTATCATTTACCCAATGTTGAATTTTATTGAACAGCTATGGTTTTAGCAATAATTTGATTTGGATTACTGTTTTCCAATTTCTTGTTGTGGCAATAACTTTTAACTTATTCTCAAAAAAGCTATTGGTTAACTTTGAATTACTGTAATCTTTTGGACAATAAAGATAAATAGCTTGATTGTCAATCAGAAATTCGTCAGGAGCAAATTCAAAATCTTTAATCTTAATGATGAGTTCTGGCTCTGGTACATTTCCTAAAAATGTTATATGAAAATGGGTATTGTCCTTTGATTTGTCGAAATTAAATGGATTATTTACAATAATTTTATCAAGTTCAACATCATCAATTATTATGACTGGTACATCATAGTTGAAAGATTCTTTAATAGCTTTAGCAATTCTATTTGCTAAAATCTGTTTATCTTCATTTTTATATTGAAATACTACATTCCCACTTTGTATATAGTGCCTTACATTTTGAAATCCAAGTTCAGAATACAGACTTTTCAACGCGTCCATCTTAATTACTCTATGACCGCTTACATTTATTCCTCTTAATATAGATATGTATGTCTTCATTGTTTTGTATTATCCAAATTTTAAATTAAAGTTATCCATTGCCAAATAAATTAAATACAAAAAAACAGAATACAAATTTGTTGGAGAAATAAACTACTCCCCATTCTTCAGACCACAAAATTAGTAAATTAATTAATTAAAATTGTGATTTATTTTTTATTTCTCAAGGTTAAACACAAAAAAATCGGCAAGATTTTTTTAGAGTTTAACCATCGGCTCGAAATTTTTTTTCGATTTTTTCGGAATTATCGGTTTGGCTTTTACTTGACCACTATAAACTTCCCAGGGAGTATTATAATCCAATGATTGATGTAGTCGTTCATGATTATAAAAATTTATGTAATTTTCTATGGCTTTGTATAAATCCAATCCATCTTCTATTACACTCAAATATAAACACTCATATTTGAATGTTCGCCAAAATCTTTCTATGTAGATATTGTCTAATGCTTGACCAACACTATCCATGCTAATTGCTATTTCTGCGTCTTTTAATATAGATGTATGTTCCTTGCTTGTATATTGACTGCCTTGATCTGTATTGAAAATCAATGGCTTACCGAATTCCAAAGCATTTTTAAGGGTATCTATACTTACAGATTTATCCAAGGAATTTGATAAACTCCATGATATTATGTATCGACTATACCAATCTATTACAGCACTTAAATACATTTTGCCAATACCTATTTTTATGTAAGTTATATCTGTACTCCATACATCATTAACATTCACTATCTCCTTATCTTTCAATAGGTAAGGATATACTTCATGCGATTTGTCTCTTTGACTCAAATTTGGTTTTCTATATATTGCATGTAATCCTATTTCTCGTAATAATCGCCTGGTTCTCTTTGGATTTATTTCAAGTTTTTGTTTCTTTCGTAATTCAATTGTCATCTTTTTTACCCCATAATATGGAGTCAATTCATATTGTTTCTTCAGTAAGCCCTTGATTTCTATATTATCTTCTGATTCCTCTTTGGGAGAATAATAATACATTGAACGACTTATATTTAACAACTCGCATTGCTTGCGTATGCTTAATTTTTTATTTTGAACTTCTATCATTTTTATTCGTTCCTTCTTAGAATAATGCTTTAGATTTTTTTTTCAACCAGTCCAATTCTACTTGCAATTGACCGATTTGCTGATATAAAAGTGATTCTTTGTCCTCTTTTTCCTTTGGATTTTTACGACCATCGGTAAATACTGAAGCCATATTTTCGACCAATTGTGCTTTCCATGAGGTTACCTGATTTATATGAACCTGGTATTCGGAAGCAATTTCGCTTAATGATTTGCGTTCTTTTAGTGCCTCTAAAGCCACTTTCGATTTGAATTCAGAACTATGTGTTCTGCGTTGCTGTTTCATTTCTTTACTCCTTTTTTTATTACAAATCTAAGGTTTTTTCACCTTATTCACTGGTACTTTTTTGGGGGAGTATTATACAATACTCAAACATCAATTTTTTAATAACTGGTCTCCCTTTAAAATATCTAAATCATGCTCAAATAATTCAGATAATTTATAAAGGTTGGTCCCATTTGAAAAACTTTTTAATGGAGTAGAAATACTAATATACTTTTGTAAAACTATAGGTTGTTTGTCAATATCTTCTGCTTTATTTGGAATATAAAAATACTCTTGCAATGAATTCCAATCTTTATCCCTGATTGTTACAATTTTGTCAAGGTAAAAGCTAACCCAAAATTGCCCAATTTTTGAATTTGATTCTTCTTGTTGTAATTTATTTTCTGTAATTTCAACATAAGTTTTATCAAGCTCAAAGCCAATGTAATTTCTACCTAATCTTTTGGCTGCTAATGCTGTAGTACCAGTTCCATTAAAAGGGTCTAAAACAATATCATTTTCGTCTGTTGTCATTAAAATAAGACGTTCTAATAAATGTAGTGGTAATTGACATGGATGGTCATCACGATATTTATTATGTTTCATTCTATGGATATCAGTCCATACGTCAGAAACTAAAGGTCCAAATGGATGCAATAATCCTTTTTTCCCACCATAATCTTTTGCTAAAAATGTAGATTTCCTTTCTCGTTTGTGGGGATAACGAATTTCATAAAATTTTAATTCTTTTGTATTTTTTGCATAAAACAAAATTCCATAATGGGCTGGTTGAAGAGTTTTACCCATAGGTGCAGTTGGTGCGTCCCAACTTATCCAATGTTTGAAATCTGCCATCGTATTTAAATGAGTCGCATAATAAGTTAACCATTTGGGTATATTGTGTACGAAAATTGAACCCGTTGGTTTTGTTACTCTAACCATTTCAGAAATCCATTTTTCACACCATTCAATATATTCTTTTATTTGTAAACTATCTTTATATGATTTATAACCCTTTTTCAAATTGAATGGAGGGTCAGCGAATGTCATATCTATTGAATTGTCTGGTATATTTTTAAATAACTCCAAACAATCTCCTTGTATAATTTTATTTATATAGTTTTCAATCATTTTATATGTTTTTTTAGTGTTTCCTTAAATCTATCTATCTCATCTTTGTGAAATGTGAAAACATCATCATAAGCAGTTACCATTCGCATTAAATCTCCTTTTCGAACATACCAGCCAATTCCATCTACAAAACCAATAAATATTGCTTTTGGATAATATCTTGTTATTAAGTTTTTTATGCTTCCTTCGGTTTTTGATTTATCTCCTTGACCTGAAGAAGTTGTTACAAGAAATGAACTTTCAATTATAATTTTGGGATTTTCTTTTGAAGGTATGATAAAATCCATTGTTCTTTTTGTAACTTTTTCTTTAGCAAAAAGTTCATCTAAATCTCCTTTTTCATAAGAAATTTTTAATTCATTTAAAATGTTTGCAATGTAATATTCTGGATTATTCTCAGATTGTCCAGAATATGAACCTTTTTCTTTGTATCTTACAAGTGTGTCTATCAATGCTGGAATTTCAAATTTGAGTTTTGAAATGCTCAATTTTTTGATTTCAAAAAGAGGTAAAGTTTGAGCTAAAAATGGAATAGTTGAACCCTCAAAAAACAAATTCACAATGCCTTTTCGAAAAAAAATATTATCTTTAATAAGTTTAGTTATTTTGCTATCGCCCCATTCTGAGATTTCTTCAATTTCCTGTTTTTCTGTCCATTCATCTCTAAACAATAATTTAGAAAGTTCTATGTTGTCAGCAACCCTGACAACTGTAATTAATCGTTTTAAACTTTCATTTGCAAACCCTGTTAGAGCAAGTAAGGCTCTTAATCCATTTTCTTTCTCTTCCAACAAATTTTCAAAATGCTCTTTTTTAAGTCCTTGTGTTTCAATTTTGTTCTTTAAAACTAATAAGGTATCATTTAGGGAATTGATATAACTTTCATACTTTTCCTGAAATTCAGGGTTGTAGAAATAAAAAGTATTTTTCTCAATTACAGTTTTAAATTTATCTTGATTTATATTTTCTATTTTTTTCACTATCTTAATAATTTAATTGTTAAATAAAACTTACAATTTGAACTATTTATATGTTTTTTTAATAATTGAACCCAAACAATTATTACTCACAAACTTCTAAATTTAAATACTAATCTACAAAAATAACATTTTATTATAATACGCACAAAAAAAATATTGAATAATTTATGTTTAAGAAATATTGATTAGTTTGTATTGAAAAAAATAGACAAACTAACAAAAAAATCTTCTCATTTTTCACTTCTTCTTTTTTCTTAAATTAAAACAAGTTAATTTAGTGTTCTTAGGAATTACAGAATTTCAAATTGATTTTTATTATTAGGTTAAAAGAAAATGGAAAAATTTAAAAATTACATCAACGGTCAATGGGTTGAACCAAAATCTGGAAAATATTTTCAAAATATTTCGCCAGCAAATAACGAAGATATTATCGGTGAATTTCCTGAATCGGGTCAGGAAGATGTTAACGATGCTGTAGCCGCTGCAAAAGCCGCATATAAAAAATGGAAAATGATTCCTGCACCAAAACGTGGCGATATGCTTCGTATTGCAGGCGATATTTTTACTCGCCGCAAAAAAGAACTTGGCAGAATTATGACACGTGAAATGGGCAAGCCAACTTTTGAAACAGAAGGCGATGTTCAAGAAGCAATCGATACTGCATATTACTCAGCTGCTGAAACTCGTAGATTGTTTGGTCATACTGCTCCATCTGAATTGATGAACAAGATGAATCTTTCATTTAGAGTTCCAATCGGAGTTTGCGGTATTATTACTGCTTGGAATTTCCCAGTTGCTGTACCATCATGGAAAATTCTTCCAGCATTAGCCGCTGGAAATACTGTTGTTTATAAGCCATCAAAAGAATCACCACATTCAGGTGTTATTTTTGCTGAAATTCTAGAAGAAGCTGGTATTCCTGCTGGTGTTTTCAACGTTGTTCTTGGTAAAGGTTCAATGGGTAATATGATTGTTGAGCATCCTGATGTAAATCTAATTGGATTTACTGGTTCAACTGATATTGGAACTAAAATTGGTGAAATTTGTGGAAAAACAAACAAAAAATGCTCTCTTGAAATGGGTGGCAAAAATGCTCAAATCGTGTTGAATGATGCAAATCTTGAATTAGCAATCGAAGGAGCACTTTGGGGAGCTTTTGGCACAACTGGACAAAGATGTACCGCAACTTCACGTGTGATTGTTGAAGCAGGCATTTACGATGAATTCATCTCTGTTCTTGCAGAAAAAGCAAAAGCATTGAAACTTGGCGATGGATTGTTGCCTGAAACACAAGTTGGTCCTGTTATTCATCATACTTCATTGAAAAATTGCGAAAATTATACCAAAATCGCTCTTGACGAAGGTGCAAGATTAATCTGTGGTGGCAAACGTGCCACTGATGGCGACTTGATTAAGGGTTCATTCTTTGAGCCAACAATCGTTGCCGATGTAACTGAAAATATGCGTATTTTCCAAGAAGAAGTATTTGGACCAATTCTCGCCGTTGCAAAAGCAAATGATTTCGACCATGCAATCGCTTTGCAAAATAATTGCGATTTTGGTTTATCATCTTCAATCTACACAAGAGATGTAAATAAATCATTCAAAGCAATTCGCGACATCGAAGCAGGTATCACTTATATCAATGCTCCAACAATCGGTGCCGAAGCTCATATGCCATTTGGTGGAGTGAAAGGTACAGGAAATGGACATCGCGAGGGTGGCTGGACAGTATTTGATATATTCACAGAATGGAAAACAGTCTATATTGATTATTCAGATGCGTTGCAAAGAGCACAAATAGACAATTATTAATATCTAATTTCCTATAAAACAAAAGCCCTTTCTTATATTTGGAGAAAGGGCTTTTCTGAAAATAATGATATTAATTATTGTAAATATATTCAATATAACATTGGGGTAAAATAACTTCTTGATAATTCAAATAGCATTATTTCCTAAATAGTCTCTGAAAGAAAACCCTCAAGTATTTCAAAATGGCAGAAAAAATAGGTTGGGATTTTTGAAATTTATTGAACAGATAATTATACTTATGTAGTTATTATTGTTTATAATAGAAAATCCAGTGAGATTTTAGAAAAAATGATGGCTTTGTAAAGAGATAAGGAGGGTTGGGACATAGTAATCCCTTGTATTATATATATTTACATATATTTATTGTGATTTAAGCTGCTTGTTTGTGACGTTTTCGTCTTCGTTGCTTTTCTTGTTTCTCAAGTAAAATTACTCCAAGTGTATGGATATTTCTTGCTAATATTGATAAAGAAACACAACGTTTAAATCCGTGAATTCCACGGTCGTAACATTTGTCCAAACCGGTGTGATCCAAGCCGTTGATTGAGGATTCCACTGCCGAATGTTTTTTACGTAAAGTTTTGAATTCCTTTGTACTATGTTCTTTTTCCTCTTCCTTGTTCAACCTACCTTTTTTGGGCATTATTACTTTGGGAACTAATTTTCCGATTCCTTCACGATTTGACTTTGACCAAAAACCCTTGTCAAAACTTTCTGATATTATTGTTGGATATTGGTTTGTTAATTGCTCTGTTAGTGGAACTGCAACATCTACATCACTTTCTGTTTCCATTATTTTATAACTCAAAATAAAGCCATGTTGATCTTTGGCTATCGTTACTGGAAGACCTAATTCTACCTTAACTCCAGCTTTGCCTTTCGATATCCAGCGGGTGTGTGGTTCAAATATTGAATGTACTTTTTCTGAATGTGGGATTACTTCGTCGTTTAATACTCTACGTTCTACTAACGATTTTTGATGACTTACCCAGTGCATATAACTGTCGATTTCCAATATTCTTGCTAATAGAATTGGGCTTGGAGCTACTTTTTCAAGAATTATCTTTATTACTTCATTTACCTTTGTTTCTGCTTTTTGTACTTCTGTAAGATAATCTTTATGTGTTGATTTTTTGCGTTCTTCTTTATTAGGACTGTTTGATTGATTTGCTTTTTGTGCTTTTCTAAATAACGTTTTTATTTTGCGTAGTTGATAATTGCTTTGACGCATTTCACTCAGATTGTAGTCGGTGCAAAGATTAGCGGTTAGTTGGATTGATTTACGAATAGCGTCGAAAAGCAAACTAATGTCGGTTGGATAATGTACATCTGTTTTTATTACAAACGAATCTATGCTCACATGCAATTCATCTTTTTTTTTACCACCCAATAAATTGTGTCCGCAATCTACTACGATTTTGTTGATTTTATCAATCAATTCAGGAGTCAATAACTTCACATTATCTTTGATGGTTTGTAGCTCATATTTACTGGTGTCACCCCATTCCCAAGAATCATGTCCAAGAAATGCTCTGATTGTTCTATGCTCATTTGATAAATTGTGCAATTTATCATAATCCAAATCGGAAACTTGACGAATTAGTCCCAAGACTAATATCTTCCACAAATCCATGCCTGGTCTGCCATTATTCTTTGATACCTTAGGAAGTAATTCTTCATCTAATAATTTTAAAATTTCTGCTCGAATTTCTGTGTTAGTGAATAAATATTGAAGACCACGAAGAGTTTTATCAATTTCATCTCGGGATTTTGGATTAATTTGAATTTCAGAAATATCCACATTGCCAAATCTGTTTGTAATATCAATTATTTTACGCATAATTTTTTTCCGAAGATTTTAATAATTTTTCAAATTGCAACCAACTTACAATACAAAAATAACGCTTTTGCCGCACCTAATCAAGCTTTTTAATGTTTATTTATGAAAACTTATCCACATTCTCACTTTTTTTCATCTTATATTTTCCAAGCTAAACTATTGATATTATTTACTTTGATGAGTTTATTTCCAGAGACTAAATATTGAAAATTATATTTATTACTAAATTCCAAATTTGAATTTTTTGTAAAATAAGTTAAATATGTAAATAATTTACTTCGTTTGATAATTTAAAACTGTATATATTGCGTTTAAAAAATCATCCAAATCTGCTGGCTGGTGTTTTTTTCCATTTAACAATTTAAATTTATAATTTATATTCTCATTTTTAAAAACATTAATAACAATATTTAGATTTTTTAATCTCTCATCATTTGAACCCATCGTGAAATAGAAATAAGGTTTGTTTGTTTTTAAATCATTTAAATTATTTTTAATTGAGTAGCTCGCTCTACTACTCATTATTACTGCACCATCAAAAATATTTGAATTCCTAACACAAATTGCAAATGATAAATCTCCACCTAATGAAAAACCAGTTAATATTGTTTTATTCGAATCAATTGAATATTCATTTTTGATTTTATCTAACGAAGTAAATAATGCTGATTCTAAATAATTTATTTGTTTATCCAAACCTCCATTAAGATTCCCTTTGTAATCTAAATACACTAAAATAAAATCTTTTTTTTGATTTCCAATTGAAGAATTATTTGAACTTAAAACTTTATAAAAAGCATCTTGCAAACTTGTTTCCAAACTACCATATTCAAAAAAGTAGTATTTGAGAAAATCCTCTGCATTCCCACCAAGTCCAGGCAAGAAATAAATTAAAGGGTATATATTATTTGATGAATAATTTGGAGGTAGAAGAACTTTATAACTTTGTGAAATCAATCCCATATAATTGAAATAAATCATTCCAATGATGATTAATAGTTTAATTGTGTTTTCTAGAAATTTCATATTATTTAACCTGATATTTAATTAATTAATTTGATTTTATCAAGTATTGATTCATTTGGTAGTTTTTTTTCGAATACATCAATTAGTATATTCTTTATAACTCCTAATGAAATGTGTGGATTATAAATTGAATTCCACTTGTATTTACCAATTTCTTTCTGATTAATAATATTAATAGATTTCTGAGCCAAAGTTGACCAAATATTTGCACTACCTTTTGTAGGTATAATTCTAATGTTTTCAAACTCTTCCAATAATAATTCCATTATCATCTTACCTGGTATCTGCTTAAAATGAAAATAACAAAAAATATATGCCACCCAAACAGTTTCATATTTTAATTTTCTTAGTTTACTATATAATTCGTCTATCAATAATTTATTTAGTTGAAAAATATTATTATCATATTCGTTAAGATATCTGAATTCTTTATATTCAGTTAATATAATGATTTCCTTACAATCATTTTGCAAATACAATTGCTTAGTAAGAGTTTCTTTTTTACTACTATCATAATCCCAAATTATCGCTATATCGAATCTCCCATTTTCTGCAAACGCATTGTAGTTATTTATTGTATATTTACATTCGCATCTTAATATTTTTCCCTCTTTTGCTCGATTGTCATAAACCAACATATCTGGGCTTGTTTCAATTGTTCCACTACTATTTAAGCATCCACCTAAATACTTTATTTTAGTTGCTCTATAAAAATATTCACTTGCAACAAGATTTTCAAGCATTTTTTCATTTTTGGGTTTGAAATACATAATTTTCTTTATAATATTAAAAATTTACTTCAATTTAATTTATTAATTTTTAATTTATGACTAAATGAAAAAAGCGTTTATTAGCATTTGTTTAATAATTATTCATAAATATCAAAATAATATATCATTAGTCTCAAAATTATAAAAAAAATATTTCATAAACAATTAAATTTTCATTTAAAATATCAAAAATTTAATATTACTTGAAAAATACGATTAAACTATTCCTTTATAAATCAAAACAGTCTATATTGATTATTCAGATGCGTTGCAAAGAGCACAAATAGATAATTATTAATCAAAATTTTCATAATTGAATCTGTAAAGTTATTATTAAAGCCCCCTTATTCAGAATTTGATTAAGGGGGATTTCTATATAAACTATTCTACTGTAAATTGAATATTTTTAAATTAATTCCATTTCAATCATTTTTTCTGCGATTTGAACAGCATTTGTAGCAGCACCTTTGCGTAAATTATCAGCAACGACCCACAAATAAAGTCCATTTTTTACAGAGTCATCTTTTCTAATACGACCAACAAATACTTCATCTTTACCCGAAACATATTCCGGAGTAGGATAATCATCATTTTGGGGAGAATCTACTACTTTAATTCCATCTGAATTGCTAAATAATTCAAATATTTCCTCAATTGAAAATTCATTCGATAATTCCAAATTTACGGATTCGCAATGACCACCAAGAATGGGAAGTCTTACACAAGTAAATGCCAATGGCAATGATTCGTTGTGAAGAATTTTTCTTGTTTCATTTACCATTTTATTCTCTTCTTGTGTAAAGCCATTATCTTCGAATTGATGAAACATTGCACTGAAAGCTATGTCATACTTATCGTCAAGTGATTTTCCAGCAATTTCAGCCATTAATTTATCTACCCCTTTCTGACCTGCACCGCTTATTGATTGATAAGTTGAACATACAACTCTATTCAAACCAAATTTATCAGCAATTGGTTTTAAGGCAACTACTAATTGAATCGTTGAGCAATTTGGATTTGCTATTATATTCTTATGATTTCTTAATGCTTCAGGATTTACTTCTGGTACAACCAATGGTACACCTTCAGCCATACGCCAACATGAAGAATTATCAATTACTACACAACCTTTGCTTGCAGCAATTGGGGCATATTCTTTACTTATGGCACTACCCGCTGAGAATAATGCAAAATCAACATTATCAAACGAATCTGAAGTTAATTCTTCAAAATAATATTTATGTGATTTAAAAAATATTTCACCACCAACAGAACGCTTTGATGTGAGAAATTTTATTTCATTTACGGGCAAACAATGTTCTTCCAAAACTTTAACCATAGTTCTGCCAACAAGTCCGCTTGCTCCGACAATTGCAATATTATATGTTTTGTTCATTATTTTTATCTCAAAAAAGTCTTTTGTTCAGCAAAGGCATCATAAGTTTCATAGACTCTGATTAGAATACTATATATATTTGTAAATTTTGCAAAATGTGGTTTTACTAAGTTGGTAATATAAGTTACTAAATTTTCTGCGGTAGAATAACCTTCCATAACAAAATATTTAAAATTGTTATCTCTTAAAAAATTAATCATAAGGTCATCATCATTACTACAAACAAAAGAATGGTCAAATTTAGCAAGAATAGGTGAAATTATTTTATCAATTTCATAGTAATCTAAAACCATAGCATTACTGTCGGCAGTACCTTCTAATTCAACACGCATTTTGTAAGAATGACCGTGAATATTCTTACACAATCCATTATGAAAAGCCAATCTGTGACTCATTTCCCAGTGATATTCTCTACCTATTATGGTATTCATTTTAGTTAATTCTCCTTTTTGTAAGCAACTCGAATGACAGAAGTCATACCACCGCGTGGCTTCCATTCACTAATTACTTCCATTTCTAAAGGATCGCAAGCAGCAACAAGTTCATCTAAAACCTGATTAGTTACCGCTTCGTAAAAAATGCCTTTGCTACGAAAATCAAGAAAATAATATTTTAATGATTTTAATTCAAGGCATATTTCGTTTGGAATATATTTAATCTTAATAGTACCAAAATCTGGTAAACCTGTAATTGGGCATACTGAAGTAAACTCAGGATTACTATGAGTAATTTCATATTTTCTTCCAATATGCGGATTGGGGAAAGTTTCTATTTTCATTTTCTTAGTCTCAATTATTTAAAAATTCAATTATTTCTTAGTTTATTAATATTTAATTGTTGCCAGAATTGATTTAAATACATCGTCAATGTCTAACTGTTGTGGTAGTTGATTATTGTTGATATTCATCGGTATTAATGCAAATTCATAAAATTCATCAGAATTTGAAATGAATACAGCGGCTTTGGCTTTAACTGCACCGCCTGTTGAAGAAAATTCATACTTTACAAATTCTTGATTACCCATATTTATTTGTTGATATTTACCAAATAGTTTTACTGAACCACCAGTTTTTCTTTCTCTACGAGTTAAACATAATCTTGCCAATCCATACAATCCTTCATTCTCCAAATCATCATCTACAGCGGGAATATGCTTAATTGATGAAAAAACTGCACTTAAATTATATTCAGGATTTACAGCTACTGCTATCACATCTGGTGAGGTTTTGCTTTCAACATCTACAAAGAACCATCCAACAGGGATTTGTGATATCATATCTCCTTTAGCTGACCTTACTATTTGTTCTGACATCGGAAGTACTGGTTTTGGGCTTAATGATATTTCAGGTTCGATGAAACTATCCTCAATATCTTCATTCAGAACTAATATACAAGAAGTAGTGAAAACTATTAGAAATATAACTATAAATGATTTAATTAAAATATCCATTTTACTCAAATTGTCAATAAAAAAACAAGCAATTTACAATGCAAATATGAATCTACCAAAAAATAATATAGAGAATTTATCAAATCTACAATGATGATACTTTCGAGATTTTAATTTCTGTATCGTAATTTGGATTTGAGTTATTATTAATTTCTGTTTTACCTTTCGTTTTTTTCTTTGGAACTGGTTTTGTGATAACAACATTTTCAGTAAAAACAATATTTCTTTCGGGTACTTTAAACTCTTTCAGGGTGGCTTTAATTGCATCAATTCGTGATTTAATCAATTCTAATGCAATGTCTTTTTCTGATAATTTAACTTTAACTTTCTTCTTTTTGCCTTTTACAATTTGCTCTTCAGTAATAGTTTTGGCTTTAAAATGTGAATCAGAAGAAGAAACAATGATTTCAACGGTAGTTCCTAATTGTTGCTTTAGAAATTCTGAAAGAAATTTAAAATGTCCAGAATTATGCTTATTAATTTCACTTTGATTTGGATTGAAAGTGTTAAATTCAGCAAGTTTTAAACCACTTTCAAGTTTTTTTACATAAAATGTTTTATTAAATTCTGTATATTCGGAAAAATTTGGTGTTGAATATGTTCTATTTTCAGAAGGAACAAGATATTTTTCGACTATGATATCATAATCAGTATTTTTTTTTACTACTATTTGAAATTCCCCGTCAATAGCATTTGAATTTACTTTATTTAAACTACCATCACTGCCAAGAAATGTAACTTTTGCTGCAACAGGTTTGTTTGTTGTTTCGTCAATAAGTTTGCCTGTAATTAAGCCCTGCTGTGCAAATGAAATATGCAGAGACATAAACATAATCACCAAATAAAGTAAATTTTTCATTTTATTCCCCAAAAATTTAAAAATTGAATTTATTAACCACTATTAAACAAAAAAAAAGCGATTTTATTTTAAATTCTCGTCCTAAATTATTCAATTTCAAACTAAAAATATTTAATTTCAAATTACTTTTAAAAAAAATCGTCAATAATATTTTGAAATTAATGTTGAATATCAATGAAAAATCTTGCAATTAATTCAATCTTTATTTTAATAATTATCTTTGGATTGTTGTCCTGTAATGAGGAAAATGAAAATCTTGTAAATCCACCGTCAAAAAATACATCTGTTTATATTAGGTATGTTAATTTATCTGCTGATTTACTGCCAAGACAGCTAATTCTTGATAAAACTGTTGCATTGGAAGAACTTGCTTATGGAAGAATTTCTAAAGCAACACATCCACCTGCTGATTCATCTATGCTGAAAATCAAAAAAAATTCAATTGATGAGTATTCTCAATATAATCCAATTAAGTATTTTAGAAATACTAATTATACCTTTTATTTGATGAGCAATAAGCCATGCAGTGATTGCCCGACTGATACAATAATAACATTACGAACAACTACTTCAATACCAGAAGATTCTTATGATGCATTTATTAAAGTAATTAATGCGGTACCAGACTCTACAGTTAGTTACGCTGTGAGAATGGGTTGCCCAAGTGGGGAGCCGATTTTTGCAAATGTGCCTTATAAATCCGCTATAACTACTTCAGTTCAGTTGTTATCAGGAAAAATTCCAGTTTCGGTTGTCAGAATAAAAAAAAGTGGCAATGCTAATATTGAAGAATTTGTTCATTTATATGAATTAGATGTTCAAGCAAAAGGACAATATACATTAATTTTCAAAAAAGGCGATTTTGAATTTGAAGATTTGATGATTCTTGATGAATTGGACACTACTATTAATGCAATTCAACCCGTTAGAATTGTTAACGAAAGAACAACCGAATTAAGAGCTATTAATTTATCGACTGTTACTACGGATATAAAGAAAAAAGGAGCTGAATCTGTATCTACAAATTTAAATTCAAGATATGTTGGTAATTATTCAGTTTTAAGTGCATGCCAATCAAAATCAAGAGATTCAATTGAAATATATAACAATGACCAACTCACAAGTATAGCAACTGGTTCGTTAGATGTGTTGGAACAATACTCAGTTATCATTTTGGATTCATTAAATAAATTAGCGTCTAAAAGCTATATTTTACCTCCGCATAAATATAGATTTGCATATTCTGATAAATCACTAATCAGAGTATTACACGCAAACCCAAAAATTAATGGAATAACTGTTTCGCTTGGTGCCAGAAAATCAACATTAAGTGCAAACAGCACGAGAAAATTCAGTTCAGGTACAGTACTTGGTGATAATTTAGCTTATGAAGAACTATCAACGGTTATGGCAATAGAACCCGGTGAAGCACCTATTGCTGTATTTACTTCAAGCGACCCTGCTCAATTAGTTTATGCCGCAAATGGTTATTTAGAAGCTGGGAAATCGTATTTATTAGTAATTAGTGCTGATAAAAATGGAAATATAGAATCATACTTGATTGATGATGATATTACCAATAAATCAATTGTACCCTTAGAAAAGGGTGTATTTGTACAATATATAAACGCAGTTGCAGATATTAAAAATGTTCAAGTTAATATGAGTGGATTCAAAAGCAATATTTTAGAAGATGCTTTCATAGAATTCTCAGGTTCTACTGCTACAGTACTACCTGCTGGCAATAATACAATATTAGTAAATGGATTTGAACATAAATTTGTAACTGATACATCAAAAAGACTTTTATTGATTTCAACAGGGAAAAGTAGTAATATCGAGACAATTGAAAATACATTTTTGCCTTTAGATTTAAGCAAGAATACAAATGTACTCAGATATAGATTTATAAATGCAACAAGCGATGCAAATCTTATAAATGTAAGAGAATTTCAATCAGATACAATGCCAATCATAGAATCAGCTTATTACAAGAGTTCATCAAATTATATTTACGATTCAAGAACAAAAGTTATATCTTATTTTATATTTAATGAAGATATGAAAGAATATATTCACAGAATATCAGACTTAACTGTAACTACAGGGAAAAGCTATTCAATAATATTTGCTGGTTTAAAAAACAATAAATGTGTTGAGAAATATGATTCAAGACAAAAATTAGAACCAAACTGCTACTCTATAATTGTGCAGCAAGAATTTTAAGAAAAATAAATATTTTTCTTTATTATGTGAGAATATTTATTTAATTTTACAATCTTGAATTTGAATTAAAAGAAAATTAGTTAATTATTTTGGAGATGATAAAATGCCTTGTGGAAAAAAGAGAAAACGCCATAAAATGGCTACGCACAAAAGGAAAAAAAGATTGCGTAAAAATCGCCATAAAAAAAGGAAATAGTTTATAAAAAAGCTCTGAAGTATCAGAGCTTTTTTTTGTGATAGCAAACGGAAAAATAGTTAATTCAATTTGTGCAAATATCTTTAAATGCAACTTAGTATATGATACTAATCATGGAAAATCACAAAATAATCAACTAATCAATGAAAATATCAATAAAATTAAATGAATATTTCAATAATTCAAAAAAAATTCTTATTTTTAATCTTTGGTTAATTAACATTTGATAATAAATTTTGAAAAAATAGAATATGCAAACATCACCTTATAATTGTACTGTTATCGGTAAGATATTATTAACACCTGATTTAATGATATTAAGGGTAAAAACTGACGAGCCAAGATTTGAATTTAAAGCAGGTCAATTTACTACAATTGGATTATTGAGCAATGAATCGCGGTCAGCAAATTCTGTTATGCCAATTGAAGATACAAAATTTGATACTTTGATAACACGTCCATATTCTATTGCTTCTGCTAATTATGATACATCTGAATTTGAATTTTATATCAGCCAAGTTAAATCAGGACAACTAACACCACGTTTATTCAACTTATCACAAGGTAGAAGAATGTGGATTGATGATAAAATTCTTGGAGTTTTTGATTTAAATAGTGTTCCTGAAAATAGCAATATTGTTATGATAGCTACAGGTACAGGGCTTGCCCCTTATATGAGTTTTTTGAGGTCACATATCAAAGACCATCAAAATTCAAAACTTGCAGTAATTCACGGTGCTGCTTACCAATGGGATTTAGGTTATTATAGTGAATTACAATTCATTCAGAGTGCTTTTCGTAATTTTCATTATTTCCCTACTTTATTAAAACCAGACAATTCTTGGAATGGGCTCACAGGTTACATCGAAAAGCATCTTGAAGATGGAGTGCTTCCAAATGCTGGAATTGAAATTGATTCTTGCAAAACACATTTCTTTTTGTGTGGAAATCCAAAAATGGTAGATTCAGTTACTTCATTTTTATCAAAATACAATTATATGAAGAATTGTAAAGATGGTAGTTTGCACGTTGAGGAATATTGATTAGATGTACACTATTTGTTTCAGCATATAATGATAATAGATTCTGAAACAAGTTCAGAATGACAATTTGTTTTCCGTGTCATCCCTTACTTGATGCGGAATCTAATATATGCAGATGTCCAACACTTTGAAAGTGTTGGACATCTTGTTTCGAAAATGAAATAAATCGTAGATGGATTCCTCACTTTGTTACCAATGACACCTTTTTTCCTTGCATCAGTATGACGATTTTTGAGGCAGTTCCAATTAACTTCGGATGAAGGAAATCCTCCTTAATCCCCCTTTAATAAATAATGGCACTTGAATAGTGTGAATAAGAATAATTTTATTATATTTGTATTTTAAAAATTGCAAAAATTATAAAAGGCAAAATAATGACATTAAATTATTCTTTAGAATTGACAATACAAATACAAGAATTACTACGAAGTGAATTAATCGGAGTATTTAAAGAGTATTTGCCTGAAGAAAAGATAGCGAGTTATCCATCAAAAAAAGAACGAAGAAATAGAATATTCACAGATGAAACAACTTTACTTACAATGTTAATCAGTGCAACACAAGAGGATAAAAGTTTACAAAATGCTGTAAACATCTATGCAGAAATACATAATAGATCAATCCCTTTAATAAAACAAAACGTAGCAGAATTAATAGAAAAAGATAAAGAAACAGGAAAAAAGCGTGAAAAACCAAAGACGTATAATAGACTGGTAGCTAAAAGTAAATTACAAGATATATCAACAAATACAGGCAGTTATACAACAGCAAGACAGCGACTGGATATAGAATTAGTCAAAATGGTATATGAAGACTCAGCAAACTTTGAAAATATCAAAATAAATAATAAATGGAAAGGTATGCGTGTTGTAATCACCGATGGGACATACATCCAAATGCAAGACAGCAAGGAATTAAGAGAACATTACGATGTAAAGAGCGGTTCAGAGAATTACCAATCATCTTATCCGCAGGGTTTACTACAAGTATTGATTGAACAGGGCGGCGGCGGAATAAAACATTTTGAATTAGGCAGCCGTAATGTATCCGAGTTATCGTTAATTTTTAAAATGTTACATAAGATAGCAAAAGGTACATTATTATTAGCGGATGATTTATATTGTACATATGCAATTTTCTATTTGATACAAAAATATTGTCTTGAAATTATAGTACCAGGCAAAAGAACACGAACATATAAAAAAATAAGAGAAATAAGTCAGGGTGATGAAATAGTAGAGCTAAAAAGGACAGCTCATCCAGAGTGGTTACCAGATGAAGAAAAGTTACCAGAGACAATATTAATGAGGCGTTTAAGTTTTGAAGATCCAATGAATCCGGGTAAAGAATATGTAATGTTCACTTCAATAATGGATGAAAAAATAAGAATGGCAGAAATAGTATCAAAATTCTTTACAAGATGGGATATTGAAATAAGTATAAGAGAAATCAAAACATTAATGGATATCAATGTGGTAAGAAGCAAGAAGCCTGATTTAGTAATGAAAGAACTGCTGACAGCATTAACAGCATACAATTTGATGAGAAAAATCATAGCAAAAACCACTGAGAACAGTGGTTTTTCCCCCGAAAGAGGTCTCATTCAAAAATACCTTGAGGCTGGTAAGACAGTATTTATGGACAAGAAAGGGCGAATATACCAAAAATGGTCTCCGGGTAGAAATGGATTTGCTTCAGAATAAAATCTTACGTCATATAATTCCTAAGAGGTTAGGCAGGCATTTTGAACGGAAAACCAAAACTGGCAAATATCAAAAATATGTTTAATTGCACTATTCAAGTGCCATTACTTTAATAAAGGGGGAAAGGGGGATTTGAATTAATTCTACATTGAGGATTCTGAAACAATCTACCAATGACGACAATTTTTTATAATGGTGTCATTTTGCATATTTTTTAAATATATTTGTTCCGCACTTCGGAATGACATAATTCTTGCAAGTGTCTTTAGCAACGTAGTTGCGACATATTAGTAGAACCGATTTGTTTTTTTAGTTAAAGCTCAGTAGGAGCGACATAAATATATCGCAGCTACGCAGCTTTTTTAGTTTACTTGGTTAATTTTTCTATTATGATGTCGAAGCTACGCTGCTAAAGAAAATGGATTCTGAAACAAGTTCAGAATGACAAATTGGAAATTGCAATTTCCAATTATTTTTCATTTCTCTGAAACGAAAAGCATTTTCATGTGTCATTATATATGAGGAGTTTGCAATTTTGGAAAAAAGTATTTGGAAATTAAGTTATGTTTCGCAAACAAAAAACAAGAGCTTGGCTCTTATCGCTTGCAGCTGTGGTGCTGCTTTTGTCTAATTATTTTTCAGTATGGGCAGAGGAACCAGACCCAAGAATATTATGGGTAAATAAGAAATTATATAAAATAGGTGGATTTGTTGTTCATCCAAATGGAAATGTAATTGCTTATGGTTTGGCTTCTATTTATGATAAAGCAACAGGTATTTTTGAAATTGATGGCAAAGATGGCAAACTTATTAAAGTTTTACCAAATACTCAAGATATTTCAAATTTTGAACAAATGGATATATCTTATGATGGTAGATATATTGTAACCCAGGTGTTAATCTATATGATTTGCAAAAAAATACACTTGAAAAACTTGAGATTAATGACGGAAATTTTGTAACCTTTTTACCAAACCAACATAAAATAGCAAACGTGAGTGGCGGTACTGTTGGCAATAATTCATCAATAATCATTTATGATATTGATACTAAGAACAAAGTAAACATAAAAACCGAAGAAGCAATAAGAAATATCGCCTTCTCGCCAGATGGAAAATATTTTGCGACTGCTGGAGTGAAAGAAGATTTTGGTGGTAATTTTATTACTTTATTCAAATTATGGGATGCTCAATCTTTGAAGTTGATAAAGGAATTAGAGAGATTTGATGATGAACATTATCAGATAGTGGAATGTAAATTTGATTCCAAAAGTCAAATATTAGGATTTTTAGGTGATATGGGTTTAAGTTTGTATAGTGTTTCAACTCAAAAGAAAATTATAAATTATCCTTTCAATTACGAAGATATAATAACATCATTTGAATTTTTTACAAGTGATTCATTATTTGTTCAATCAAAGAATACAACAATACTTAATATATCTGATAACACAAAAAAAATATTATTTGAGTTTCCAAGAAGGTGTAAAATTTTATTAACAAAACAAAAGGATAAATTGATAGTAAATAGTTATATACTTGTAAATGAAATTGGTCCTATGACTGCATTAAATGTAACAAAAATCATCTCAAGTGTAACCAATGGATTGTCACATTTTCAAATTATAGCTGAATATTCTAATAAAATACTAGAAGTAAAGAATATCCAAAACACTGAAAACAAATTAAACTTTCAAATATTCGATATTAACGGTAAATTAGTTCATCAACTTAATGCTGAACCAAATGGAACTGAACTCAGAATTCCTATTATGTTACCACAAGGTACTTACTTAATTAATTTGACTGATGGGATTAAAAAGTATTCTTCAAAATTCTTTGTAACAGAGTAGGAAAATAATAAAATGAGAAGATTTTAGACAATTTTCACGATTGTCATTCCGTAATTAATGCGGAATCTCAATAGAAGATGGATTCCTCACTTTGTTCGGAATGACGATATTCAAGAATAGATTCTGAAACAAGTTCAGAATGACATAATTCTTGCAAGTGGCTTTAGCAACGTAGTTGCGACATATTAGTAGAACCGATTTGTTTTGTTAAATGAAAGCTCCGTAGGAGCGACATAAGTATATCGCAGCTACGCAGCTTTTTTAGTTTACTTGGTTAATTTTTCTATTATGATGTCGTAGCTACGCTGCTAAAGAAAATGGATTCTGAAACAAGTTCAGAATGACAGAATAGGAAGCCTCACCTAAATACTCCCCAAGGGGAGGACTTTACATATATTCCTTCCCCTTCGGTCATTGAGCTTGTCGAAATGGGGAAGGTTAGGCGTTGCACTGAGCTTGTCGAAGTGTGGGGTTTCCTCATTTTAGCTGCTAACGAAAATAGATTCTGAAACAAGTTCCGAATTGCATTAAGTTTGATTGAGAGTTTTGCAACTATTATAGTGTTGTTTCAACTTAGTTCTGCAAATTCTTCGCGAACACATAAAAAAAGCTACCCTTAGGTAGCTCAATTAAATCTTGAAATTTATGATTAGTTATGCAACTGCGGTTTTCACTCTTGCACTTTGAACTTTTGTTTTCAGTTTTTGAATCTGCCGAACAATTTTATCTGCGGCAGCATTTAAGCTTTTCTTGAAGTCGTCTGATTCCTCCTTTGCGACCAGAGTTGCACCTTGTAAATGTACAGTAAATAAAACAATTTTGTCGGTTTCATTAATGAATTCGACATGGGTGCTGATAATACCATCGTGATATTTCTTAAATTGTTCTGCTTCTTGAATAGCCAATTCTTGTAAATTTGGATGATGACCATTCACATGTCTGAATGTTACCTGCGTTTTCATAAGCACCTCGCTTATTAGAGTTAATAAATAATACAGCCGAATTAACGGCATTTATATTCAATATTTCAATTTCTTCAATTTTTATTTCTTTGTCTTTCCATCGTTAAATTAAATGATACAGCCAAATTAAGTGAGAAATATCCATTCAACAAACTTTGACTTTCATTCAATCCAACCGGTATTTCAATAAACTGAGTTCTTATTTTTTCAAATATATCAACATTAGTAAAGAAATGTGTATATCTCATTTCTAAAATTAAACCACCAAGAAAGAACTTGTATGGATTTCTATCAAATCCTAATTCTACTGCAGCAAAAAATCTAATTGTAGGAGAATAATATGTACCTCTATACTGATTACCACCTTTTCTTTTGTCTCCGTCAAAATTGGAATAGACAGATTCATCCCAATTTAAATCATTGATAGTTACACCAATACCAACTCCATAGTAAGATTTGAACTGTTTATCTGGATATGGTACAATTTCAGCTGTAAGTAACATTGGGACAACGCTTTGGCTCATTTCTTGAGTAATCGTTCTTGTTGCAACACCCTCTGGTGATTTGAATTTTTGCTCGTAAGAGTCCAAAAAGTTACACTTAGCAAATTCAATTGTTGCCCCAAATCTGTATTGGTCTGTTAATAAAAATTTCAAACCCGCAGCAATGTTAGGACTTATCGAAAAAGCGTCATTTTTGCCACCAAGTTCACTTTTATAAACATCAAAAAAACTGCCAGAAATTAATCCCAAATTCAACCCAGCCGAAAGAAAAACAATAGCATTGGAATTTTTAATTTTAATTGAATCTGGTTGAGATTTTGCATTTTGAATTATTACAAAGAACAAAATGAAAAATATAAACATCAATTTCATATCATCACATTTCCAATATAATACTTTTTTTTATTCTATGCAAATTATTTTTTGAACCATTTTAATATTTCAAAAAGTTTTTCTTTCATTTCTTTGCGATTAACAATTAAATCAACAAATCCTCTATCTAAAAGAAATTCTGCCCTTTGGAAACCAGCAGGAAGTTTTTTTCTTATAGTTTGCTCAATAACTCTTGGACCAGCAAAACCAATTAAAGCTCCTGGCTCTGCAATATTCAAATCACCAAGCATTGCAAAAGATGCAGTAACTCCACCTGTTGTTGGGTCAGTCAAAATCGAGATATAAGGAATACCATTTTCGCCAAGTTCTGAAAGAGCGGCTGATGTTTTTGCCATTTGCATAAGCGATAAAGCAGCTTCTTGCATTCTGGCACCACCAGATGCAGAAATAATAATTAGAGGTATATTTTCTTTAAGAGAAAGTTTGGCAGCTCGATAAATTTTTTCACCAACTACAGAACCCATACTTCCACCGATAAAATTAAAATTCATACAGCAGAACGAAACTTTGATGCCTTTAATTGTGCCGGTACCGGTAGTAATTGCATCATTAAAGCCGGATTTGCGAATACTTTCTACGATTCTTGAAGAATATTCCTTAGTATCAGAAAAATTCAAAGGATTTGCTGATTTCAATGATACTTCCGTTTCAGAAAAACTATTTTCATCTAACAGAATTGAAATATATTCATTTGTGCCTATTCTGAAATGCCAAGTGCATTTTTTGCAAGTATAAATATTATCTTCAAGTTCTGTTTTGTACATTATTTCATTACAAGAAGGGCATTTTGTCCATAAACCATCAGGCATTTCCCTATGTTCAGATTCGATTATATTTGCTTTTGAACGTGTAAACCAAGCCATTTTTTATTCCAATTATTTCAAATATTTAATTCAAAAAAATAAACACAAATATATAGACTATTTAAATCAAAATAAATTTTCTTAAAGTAGATATTTTTGAAAATTCTGATAATTATTCTAGCAATTATGCAACAAACTCAATATTTAACTTGTCAAAAATTTTTCATTTAAGCAGCGTGAATTGCACAAAATCATCAATAATTCTAATGAAATATATACGTAAATAAATGGAATGAATTCTATCTGCAAAATTCATATTCAAACAAATTCAATGAATTTCTAATCCTGTATTTATAATTGTTTCGAAGAATCCACTAAAATCTGGTTGGTTTTCTTCAAATACAACTGGTTCAATTCTTGAATCCAAATCACCACCTAATTTCCAAACCAAAGTAAGATAATTTAAGTAATCCCCTTGAATTTTATCAACTATTATAGCTACATCAATATCACTATTATGAGTTTGAAGGTTTTTAGAATAAGAACCAAACAAATACATTTTTTTTAAATTTATATGTTTTATTAGTTCAGTCTTATAAATATGTAATTTCTTTATAACTTCAGCTTTATCCATTCAAAAAACTCCTTTGTTTTTTCAATAAAACTTTTACATTTCTCATCAGTTAGAAATTTAAGTAAAGAATCTTTGTAAGAATAATCTTGCGTGGATTTTATCAAAAGAACTATGGAAATTGGAACTTACTAATAAAAATATTTAAAAATAAAATTAGTGTATAAAGTTTCATTTAATTATCTTTAAATTTATTGTTTTAGTAAATTAATTCCAAGAGAAATAGCACCATCAATCAACTTTTTATCGAAACATGCAAATATTAAATCATCTTCTGAAATTGATTTTAAATATTCTAATGAAGCAAGATGAATACTGTCAAGAGTTCTCAAATTTGTTAGATAAGTCAAATCAGCCGCTCGTTTTAATATTCTATTCTCAATAGGAATTTGTTGAAAAATCTTAAAATCTTTATTAAAACTCACTTTAAGAAATATTAATTCATCTGCAGAGATTTGAGAATTATATGCTAATCTTGAAAATACAGAGTGAATCTCAGTATATGACAAAGTTGAAATATAATTCAACTGATGACTTGAAATAGTAGTTCTAATGAATTCAGAATACTCTTCATTAATATAAATCTTAAGCAAAGCTGAACTATCATAATATATCGTCATTTCAAATCTCGCTCATCACGAAGTAAAGTTGTAGTATTATTTTCTTTGTTCTTGTTCAAATTAATTGGCACGAAATCAGAATTTTCGAATGAAAATCTATGTTCAGATTCATAAGGAGTTATAATTATATTAACTTGCTTGTAATTAAATTCCTTGGGTAAATTCACTTGTAATTTATGGTTTTTGACAAATAATGTTTGTTTAATTTCAGTCATAGCTAATCCTTAAAAAAATTAATACGTAAAATATTTTTATTTATTGTTAATCTTCACAAAATTTCCACTCTATCACCTTTTTTTACAAAATATACACCGGAGGGAAGATGTGAAACCTCACATCGAATCTCTTAATCAGAGAGGGTCGAGGTGAGGTTATCGCAATTCTATATTCATGCTACATCTTCACAAACTTCTTCACCTTTTCACCAATCCTCACAAAATACACTCCCGCAGGCAGGCGTGAAACATCAATTTTATTGTTGCCCTCTATTAAAGATGATTGAACAAGTTCAATTCCATAAATATCAAATATTTGTACTTGATAACCTTCCGAAGGTTTCGAACCTTCGGAAGGTTCAAAACGGATTGTGATGAAATCTGTTGTGGGATTAGGATAGACTGCGATTTGAGAATTATCGTCAAAACTAAAATTAACAACAGACGATGGGTCGGCAATAGTAAAATTAGTAGAAACCCAATTAGTGATTTTGGTACCTTTTATAACTCTAAGCCGAACAAAATATTTTTGTCCTGCAACCAATATAGGCGTTTTGAATACTGTGTCGGTGATATCTTGATTGTCGGAATAATTTCCAACGAAATACGGATTATCACTTAACATTAACTGATATTTCTCAGCACCTTCAATACTTGTCCATTTGATTTCGCAAAATGATGTATTTACAATGTCGCCTAATTTTGGATATATAATTACAGGGGGATTTGTATATGTATCGTTTTCAAAAGTGCAAAACAGTGTTGCTCTAATATTCCAGTCACTTTCCATATTATCCGAAATAGCTTTAATCCGTCCGTAATAACATTTGTTGAATTCAAAATCTGGAAGTATTATAACAGTGTCTGTAACTATTGTATCAACAGTAAGTTGGTCGAAAACCCCGTAATCAAACACATTTGAAGGTGAATAAGCAATTTGTAAATTATATTTTTTTGCACCCAAAACTGGTTTCCATATTGCCGAAATACCGAATGGACTGATCCGATTCTTATATCGCTGTAATAATGGTCTTGAAAGAATTTTTGAACCATCCATTTTTAATAAATATTCACCACCCATAATATATGCACAATTTATATCAGGATATGTTACTTCAGAAAAATTATCATATTCCATATCATATCCACCCGATATATTTGGTGCATACTCTTTTTGCCAACTTAAGCCACCATCGGTAGTCCTATGTATAGCACAGTTCGTTCCAACTGCAATTGCATTATCTGCATCGGCAGCAGCTATAGAAATAACTCTGTAATTTAGTCCCCAGTGTTCATCAGAAGAAGCAAAGCAAAAAACCCAATCTTTTCCACCGTTTAAAGTCTTATAAACTTTTGTAGCATACTGCCCATGAATTTCTGTTGGTTCAGCTTCAATTTTGTATGCTGTTAATCTGTTAACAAAATATAAATCCATTGTATTGCTGGCATTCATAAATTCATTCCAAGTTTCACCTCTGTCGGTTGTTTCGAGATATTTATATTTTTTTTGAATATAATTTGTGGTTTGAATTATAAAATTATCCTCGCTAAACATAAATATTTTTTCAACCCAAGTCAGGCTATCAGGTACTGGAATTTTTGTATATGTTTTGAAAAAATTATTAGTATAAAGAAGTGTATCCCAAAACGAAATTGCTTTGTTGTTCATATTACTTACTCTTCTTTGATTAGCAATTCCAGTATTTTCGTTAAACATACAAACATAATCAAGCATTGTATTTGTATCTAAAGTTGTACTTTCCCAGTTTATACCTGTATCAGAACTGAAAAAAATTACTCCTTTTCTGAGATAGAATTCGTTCCAATTGTCATCCATTCCCTGAAATTCAGTTTGCGCACCCACCCATACTAATTTTTCCTTTGTTGGGAAAGCAATAGAATTAATCTCGTTTTCGAATGAGTTTGCGGCAAAGACAGTGTCCCATGTCGTACCACCATTTTTTGTTAGCGCAAGAAATGGCGAGGTATTAGCATATTTTGAGTCAATAATTAATACATTATCTTTGTCAATACTCTGTAGATTATTATGTCTGCTAAATTCATAAAAACTGCCTTTTTCTTTATAGACTGCATTCCATTTGTTAATTAATTGAGCATTGCCTATATTGATACAAAATATCATTAGCAAAAAAGTAAAATATTTCATTTTAAACTCCAAAAAATAAATAGTACATATAACAATTTAAACACATTTTCAAAATATTTTGCAAAAAAACACATTATATTCGATTTTGATTCCAAAAATTATTTCTATAGATTTTCCATTACCACCGTAATCATAATTCACCAAAGCGAACTAATCTAGAGCAATTCTCCAGCATCAGGGTTAATAGATATTTAGATATTGCCATTAAACCATATATCTATATCAACAAAGTTATTATAAATGTTACTTTTATTGAATTCCCCAATTTTCCAAAAATCTTTTTTCACATTTGCAAACCACATAAATACAAAGACAATCTAAACGCGAAATAATCACATTTTTTTTTCCTTTTTTTCATTTTTTTGAAAATATTTTTTTACAATTTGTCTATTAATTTGAATTTTAGTAATTTTGTTATTTATGTAACAATATTCAATTTAATCTATGCGAATAATATGTATGTTTTTACTGGTTGCAGGAATTATTACTTCTTGTTCAAATAAAATTGCTAAACCTAATTTTTTAAATAAGGAAGATGTTCTCAAAAAGATTGAAAGGCAATCTTATCCTGAATCAAAAGATTATCCAGATGATGATAATTTATTGATTTACTATGATACTCAAGTTGAAATTAAATATATGAACAGAGAATTAGTACAGGTAATTAAAGTACATGTTATAAAAAAATTATTCAAAAACCTAATTGAAAACAGCAAAACATCAATTGCGTTAGGTGAAACTGACGAGTTGCTATATCTTGAAGGACGCACTTTAAATCGCGATACAGTTTCTTCATTTTTGAAAAAAGATGATATTTCAACTATTGTATTGAAATCTGGGGGCGAAGAATTAGAAAATAAAATAATAAATTTTACTTTTCAAAATGTTCAGGAAAATAGTATAGTTGAATATTTTTATGTAATTAAATCAGTAAATTCATATATGGGTAGAATTCACGAAATTCAATTGCTTGGGCAGCCGGTTGTTTTCAATAATTTTAGTCTTTCAATGGATAATACGCTTAGAGAATATTCAAATTTTGTTTATGCAACTTTAAGTTCATCAGACTCTAGATTTTCAAACAATATATTATTTACAATGCTATTTACTAAGCCACTTTCTATCTCATATTCAATAAATGCTAACGGAATAAATGGCAATACAGTTCCAATTGTTTTTAAAACAGAAGATAATTCAACTTTTACTTGGACATTTAAAGATGTACCTTCTTTTGAACCGGAAGAAGATATGCTTCCGATTAATTTTTTGAAACCAAAAATTGAATTTCAACCAACTTTAGTAAATGATTGGAATGATATTGTATCGCCATATATTATCGAACTTAATAAAATTATTGATGAAACAGACTATAAAGCTATTATCAAAAAGAAAGACGAAATATTAAAAGGTGAACAAGACAAATTAAGAAAGATTGAGCTAATAACTGATTATGTAAGAAATATAAGATATGAAGCTAATCGTTTTGGTGAAGGTGGGACTATTCCAATGTCTCCAGAAAAGGTATTGAGCAAGGGTTATGGTGATTGTAAAGATAAGAGTTTTTTGCTTTGTAATTTGCTTAGACAGGCTCATATTGAAGCATATCCTGTGCTTGTTATGACTAATGATGAAGATATTATATCAAAAGACATACCTGTTTGGAAATTTAATCACATGATAGTAAAAGTTTTTGATTCAGATAAAATAATTTGGATTGACCCAACAGTAACAAGATGTAAACTTGGAGAAATTCCTGCTAATATTCAGGGAGTAGGAGCTATTCCATTAAATCCTCATTTTAAATATGGTACATATAGAACAGGAAATGTTGAATTTGAAATAATTCCAGAAAATACATATTATGATAATAATTTGAAATTTTCTTATGATATGAATATTTTTAGTAACGATTCAATTTTTTACAAAGTTAATTTAATTTGCAAAGGTGAATTTGGATTAATGATGAGAAATATAAAATATGAGGGAAATGATAATATTATAAAAGATTTTATTAAAGATATGATGAAAGATGAATTCAAAAATGTGGAATTATCAGAACTTAAATTTAGTAACTTAGATGATTATGATAATCCCGTAATCATTGAATTTTCATTTTCAGCATTGAAAAAAATTAAAAAAATTACAAAAAATCTTTTTTCAATTGATGTTGACCCATTTATTACGCATAATAAATCAAAATGGTTAAATCAGAATAAAAAACGAAAGCACCCTGTTTATTTCAATTTTATATATTCGATAAGTAAAGAAGCTGTGATTCATCTTGAAGAGGATGTAAAATTTGTTGAATTGGCAAATTCTGACGAACTTGAGAATGAATTCTTTCATTTCAATAGGTTTTTAGTTACTGATGATAATAAAAAAATTGAATTTAGTGAATTTTTCGCTAACAAGAAAATTTATATTTTAACAGAGGAATATGATAATGCAAAGAAATTATTTTCTGATATGAAGAATATTCAAAGTAATGGTTTAGTAGTAGAAATTGCCAATTAATTTCATGTAAAAACTATGCAATAATCATATTTCATTTTGATGAGGATTATCAGATTTTATGAGGATTGACAGATAATAAGTAAAAATTCGAAAGTGGATTTTTATTGAAAATTTACAAATTTGAAAGGAACTATTATCTAAATAAGCATTTAAGCATCAGATGTTTTGAAATAATCTGATGTTTTATAAATAGTTAGGTATAGTTTGCAGGAGATTTTGTCATTTAGCTACTTATTATGCATTTATTATATCAGAATTAAATCAAAAAAAATTTACAACATTGATACTAACTATGTTTGAAATTTGATTTGTATGGAAAATACAATTAGGTAATAAAATAAAAAAAGCCCACTCTGAAATTAGGGCGGGCTTCTTTAAGTTGTATTAAGATTTATAATTAAATCTTAATATCCAAATACCCTTTTCGAATCTGATTCTGTGCAACCTGTTGTATTTGAACAGGAGGTTGAGTTGCTGTAAGCAATTGCAACATCATTTGCGGAGTTGATTTTTCTCCTTTAGTGGAGTCAACCAGCACTTGATTTTGAATCTGCTGTTGAGCATTTTGGGTGGGTTGCTGTTGATTTTGCAATTTTTCCACCTGATTCATCGTTGAGTTTATACTTAAATTCATAATTACCTCCAAATACAATCATTCAGACTGCAAATTAATAAATTTATTTTATATACCAAACATTTTTTTGATTTTTTAATAGATTATTATTAATTAGTGAGGAAGCATCAACTGTCAAATAATTTTTTTTGCAAATATAAAATTATTTGGAAAATTAGCCAAACTTTACTAATTTTGTTAGTTGATGCTAATGTTAAATTTAGCTTTTATTTAATATTATATTGTAAAATTTAATTTAAATAACATTTATATTTTTTTAGGAGGTCTTTATGTTGCGTTTTTTCACAATAACTTTGATGTTTTTTGCATCGCTGAATTTATTTTCACAACAGCAATTTGTTATCACCAAGGATAAATTCAATATTATTCCGAGGAATGATACATTAGCTGTATTGTCCGCTTCTGCTTTGCAAAGTGTAACAAAGCCAACTTATGGCGAAAATCAAACATGGGATTATTCAAAGACAAATACTGCTGGTTTTTCAATAAGTACAAATACATCATTGAAAACAAAATTACCTAATACTCAAACAGATGCCTTGATGTATCCAAATTTGTCTGAAGTAATTGCTGCAGGTCGTGGCTATTATTATGATGAGTATTATGTGGTTGATGAAAGTGGGTTCAATAGTGTTAGCTGGGGTTTTAATGAAGACCAAAATTATTTTATTGGTGATTTGACTGGTAGTAATTCAGATTCTATTATTTTTCCCAAACAATACCAAACTTATAAATCTCCAAGAGTTGTACTTAAATTCCCTTCTGAATATGGCACAACCACAACAAGCAATGTTGTTAAGAATTTGAATTTTAATTTAACTTTAACTGGCTTTGGAATTAATAATGGACCTTGCGAAAAAGTTTCTTATATAACTCAAGTGGATAAGGTTGTTGGCTGGGGTTCATTGAAGGTTCCAAATATTTACGATATAAATGGGGCAAGCAAACCAAACAATGTAGTTTTGGTTGAAAGAGTTACTACTCGAATAGATAGTCTTTTTCTTTATGGTCAACCAGCTCCTGATGCTTTAATGATGGGATTTGGTATCGAACAAGGCGCTAAAACCACTTCTCAAAGACTTATTTTTTGGCGTGCAGATAGACAATCTCCTTTGTTCTCAATGTATTTCGACCCGACATTTACAAATGCAACTTCTGCATTTATTGATATAGATACAGATACTGAAACCTCGGTTGAGCAATTCGACTTTGTAAACAGTAAAGTAAATGTTTATCCAAATCCTGTGCAGAATAGTTTCAGCATTAATATACCTGAAGCTTATTCAAATGCAAGCAGTCTTTCAATTTCAGATATTTATGGCAATATTTTAGAAAATGTAAATATGAATGATACTGATAATTTATTGGAATTTTCAACAAACTTAGCAAGCGGCTCTTATTTTGTAAGATTGTTTGACAAATCAGGTAAATTATTAACAACATCAAAATTTGTAGTTAACAATTAGATTTTAATTATCCTTCCGAAGTGTTTGCTTCGGAAGGTTTATTTGCATTGGTGGCTCTGATGTTCTTGCCTTGGAAATTAGTTCCGTAGGAACGCCCTGTTAGTAGCAAAGTATATAAAAGAAGAATCATAGTTCCATAGGAACGGATAAAATAGTAATTCGTAATTGAGTAATCCGCTCCAACGGAGCTAAATCAAAAAATATAAACGTGTCTGCTACAAACAGTTCGCAACAATGTTGCAAAATAAGAAACCTGAAATCCGAAGCATTATCTGTTTATTTTCTCACACTCGTAACCAATCACAGACCTGAAAGAAACACAAAGCTTCTTAAAACACTGCAACGATAATTTCTTATATTTACTATTATCATCATTAGTGTTTGTCAAGGACCTTCAAGATTAATCCCACGTTTTAAGCTTCTTTTCTTACTATCTAATTCTACTTCAATACAAGGTTGTGTTTGTAGGGTTTCTTTTCTTAAAAATTCTCCTTTTTTGTTGTAGTAATATGTTGTTACGTTGCATAAAGTTCCATCGGCTGAGCAGTATGTTTCTTGATGAGTTGTATTTCCTGGCTGGTTATAATCAACGCTATAAAATCTTTTATCTGGAAGTTGGCAGGCAAAATGCGTTTTTTGTTTGAATGAATTGTATCTTTCAGTATATAGATATTCCGGGCAGTAGTCAGTAAACTTTCTATATTCCATAATATCGCCATCATCAAACCGAACTATAAATTCAGCATATAAATCAGTAAAATGTGTGTAGAAATATTCATTCTTTGGTAAAGAACAACTGTCTGGAGGCAAATTTGTTATGTGATTGCATCGCAAATCAGTTACAATTTCTTTCATCCATTCTGAAAAATAATAATATCTATCACCATAATTTTTAATAAAATACTGTTTTCTTTCAATTGAAACAATTGTATCAGCACTTCGCTCGATTTTCAAATCTATCATTTGGCTGATTTGTCCATTACTTGTCATTGCCAATTTCCCATTATTCGGAAGTTCTTTATCTGTATCGCTGTAATAATTATAAATGCTGTCACCTAAAGCTATGCCGTTGGGATTGTAAGTAACATTCACTTTGTAAATTCCTGCAAACAAAGGAACTCCAAAACTATGATGAGAACTATTTTGTGTATGATAATTGTAATAGTTTTCAAAATCATTCAAATAGATAGGAATTACAATTTGTTCAAGTGGTTTTAAGTGTTTAATTTTAACTGAGCCGGTATCATACACCATCATTTTAAGATTTCTATCTTCAGTTTGGCGCAAAAGCATGGTATTATTGGCTTTATCATAAAGATTAAGATAAAACAATTTCTGACCTATGTTTTGGGTATGTGGTAGTAAAACAGGATAAGTGTTCTCATTACTTGTATTGGTTATAGTGATGAAAAACGTGATTTTTTCTCCTTCATAATAACTTTCTTTATCCGTACTTAGTGTAAAACTAACGGGATGATATTTCACATCGGGAAATACATTTACAACTGAAATCAAAAATATCGTAATTAAAATTAATATTTTCATAACTTCCTTTTAGCAATTTCTGATTATTTTGTCCAAGTTATTAATGATTCTATAAATTTTGAATTTTGGTCAACAAATACATTATGTGAACAATTTTCAAAATAATTCACATTACATTCGCCTAATAAGTTTTGTAATTCTTTTATTTGATTTGCTGAATAGAGTCCGTCTTCTTTGCCATATAAACCACGAATTACTAACTTCTTGGATTGTAATCGTTTTATAATTGAAGTTAAATCAATTGTTGTATATTTCTCATTTTTCCAGAATCCTTGAGGTGCCTGAATGGTCATTTGAGAAGCATATTTTTTTAAAATAGTATCAGTTTTGAATTTCGAATAAATTATTTTAGCTTCTTCAGTAGGATTTTTCGGAGAGTAAAATCCATTTTTCATAGCATGCATAAAACAATATGAACTGTATTCAATAGAATTATTATTCATATTTTCAATCAATTTAATATAATTAAGATTTACTGTATCTTTTTTGGTTTGGTAAATCTCTTTAGAGACCGAAATTATTGTTTTAAATGTTTCTTGTAAAGAAATAGGAGCTCCAACCAATATAATAGATTGAATTTTTTCAGTATATTTTTCAGCATATAAAGTTGCTACAATACCTCCAAAACTATGACCAATTAATGTGGATTTTGTGAGTCCATATTTAAGATAAATATTATTTAAATCCTCAAATGCTTCATCGAAAGTAAATTTTGCATTAGGGTCTATGCTACGCCCTTCTCCGCGTCTATCATATACAATAACAAAAAAACCTTTGTCTGCAAGGATTTGTGCGGTAGTTACTTCAAAATTTGCACAATTGTAACCTGGTCCACCATGTAGGAATATAATTGGCTTATCTTTGGAATTACCATAAGTTTGAATGTAAATATTCTGGCTATAAGCAAATATTGTAGCAAATATCAAAATTGCCGAAGTGATAATTATTTTCATTTTATTCTCAAATTAATTCATTTTTCCGAAGTACATTTATCTACATCTTCTCAGTAAATAGCAATACAAAATTAGAAAGAAAATGTCAAAATAAAAAAGAAATGTTTTGGCGATTTATAGAGACGGACTTCCACCTGATTTGAAAATTTGATATATTTGAATAATTTTTCTTTTTCGAAGTGGTGCCCATCTAATGAAAGTTTAGAAAGAAAATGCCAGATTTCCGACACTTGAACTTGATTATTGTTTCAAATAATATTCAAATTATTAAAAAGTTTCGGACATCTTAGAAACAGAAACCCGATACCCAATTCTGGATTCTCCCTTCTTTCTGAATGACGGGGTAGAAAAAGAAACATCCGATGTATTTTTTTGGCTAAAGCCAAAATCATTAAACAAGATTCAATCCACGCCATAAATGACGTGGCTATTGAAGAAAGATAGATTAATAATAGCAATTCCATAAATGACGTGGCTATTGAAGAAAGATTAATAAGAGCAATGCCATTTATGAAGTGGGTATGTAAGTGAGAGAAAATAATAGCCACGCCATTTATGGCGTGGTAAAGGAAGGAAGTAGAATATTGGCTTTAGCCAAAACGATTCATAGAAATTCCAGATGTCCGACACTTGAACTTGAAGATTGTTTCAAATTTCATCCAAATTTCCAATAATTGTCGGACATCTTAGAAACAGAAACCCGATACCCAATTCTGGATTCTCCCTTCTTTCTGAATGACGGGGTAGAAAAAGAAACATCCGATGTATTTTTTTGGCTAAAGCCAAAATCATTAAACAAGATTCAATCCACGCCATAAATGACGTGGCTATTGAAGAAAGAAAGATTAATAATAGCAATTCCATAAATGACGTGGCTATTGAAGAAAGAAAGATTAATAATAGCAATTCCATAAATGACGTGGCTATTGAAGAAAGAAAGATTAATAATAGCAATTCCATAAATGACGTGGCTATTGAAGAAAGAAAGATTAATAATAGCCACGCCATTTATGGAGTGGTAAAGGAAGGAAGTAGAATATTGGCTTTAGCCAAAACGATTCATAGAAATTCCAGATGTCCGACACTTGCACTTGAAGATTGTTTCAAATTTCATCTAAATTTCCAATAATTGTCGGACATCTTAGAAACAGAAACCCGATACCCAATTCTGGATTCTCCCTTCTTTCTGAATGACGGGGTAGAAAAAGAAACATCCGATGTATTTTTTTGGCTAAAGCCAAAATCATTAAACAAGATTCAATCCACGCCATAAATGACGTGGCTATTGAAGAAAGAAAGATTAATAATAGCCACGCCATTTATGGCGTGGTAAAGGAAGGAAGTAGAATATTGGCTTTAGCCAAAACGATTCATAGAAATTTCAGATGTCCGACACTTGCACTGGAAGATTGTTCCAATCAGATTCAAATTATTAAAAAGTGTCGGACATCCTTTAATCCCAATCCAATTTTCTTTAAAAAAATCTATAGCCAAAATATAATTTGATTTCTTTTTTGAAGTCATTTCTTTTGGGATTGCCGTAATCAGATTTGAAATGATTAAGTCCGAAACTTAAGTTTAAATAGATATTATTTTCTACATAATAGTAAGTATCAAATGATAGATTCTGCTCTGAAACTATATGATCTGAAATATTATAATTACGAAGAAAATAATTCATTTTGAAATCGAAGAGATTTGTTAAATTATATGTAAAAGAACTTGTTGAATAGATATTATTACTTTTCGAGTCTGTATAATCTAAGTTTTCCATATAAGAATAAGTTGTGTTATGATAGAAATGCAGTTTATTTGTGATTGGATAGCCAATTTCTAAATTCAAATTTGCTCCCAAATAGTCATCGCTTGGATAATTTATATTGTTGCCTTCATAATACCTGTCATAAATAAGATTAATATTTCTATACGCTAAATATGCTCCAACTTTCCAGCCAATAATTCTTTGATGAATTCTTTGACTATTAATCACCTCTGATACTCTGAATAAAGAATATGGATTCAGATTTTGACTAATGATTTTTCCACTTTTAATCAAAATTTGTTCCAAGTCCAGATACCAATTTATTGGATGCTTATCATCATATTTTTGTGCATATTCGTTCAATTTTGTGCAATGTACTGCAATTTCAAGAACAATATCCTTACTGAATTCTTCAGAAATCAAATTCTCGCTTAGCAAATATTCTTGTATTCTCAATGCTTTAGCCATTCCACTTGCATCATAAGTTCTGCCATAACCACCACCAATACCAACATTGCTTTCTGCTTGAATCCTATTAAAATGCTCTGTATAATTAACATCACTACCAACATTTGTGGTAAATCTACCACCAGCAAAAAGCATTGATTCATTATTCAAATATTTTTCTACAGTTGAACTAAACACCAAACTCAATCTGTCATAAATAATTGTGGTTTTATCTGCATAAGTAGTATGAAGGTAATCTCCATCATTCTTTAATTCCGCAAATAAACTATAAGAAAAAGGTAATGAGGAGAAGAATTTCGAGTATTGCATGCTGAAATTATTCTCAAAATTCATTGAATTTATGCCTGAATAATTCATATTCAAATACATATACAAGTTTTCTGCTTGTGTTTCTGGCAGTTTGAATTCACGAATTGAAACTTCTTCCGAATTTGCGTTTAGACAAAAGAATAACGCTAAGGTAATTAAATAAATAATCCTTTTCATAATTAAATCCTAAATTGTTTTATTTTAAGTGTAAATTAAATCCGATGTTAAAACCAATTTTTTCTGTTGAATGAATTTGAGAATCAAGGGAATAAATCAAACTACTCAATTCTCCTGTTGTGATTACATTCATTTCGTCTGTAATCGGAATCATTAAGCCAGCGGAAATTCTTGAAATCAATCCATGCTTTCCCGCACCTAAATTCAGTTGCATAATTGGATTTGCATTAAAAATTTCTTTGCTTGATTTGAATTTCATTGCCATTTCCCAGCAATTCATATTGAATGCAATCACATTAATTGATGGATTAATTGAATTTGATTCCAATTTTGTGAAACTTTCCTGCCGAAATTCAGCACCAATTTTCAAATTATTTGAAATTGAATACCACAATCCAAAAGAATAATCTTTGAGAATTGCCTCATCTGGTGCATTTATATTTGTATTTCCCAAATTGAACAAAGTATTGTATTTCATTTCGAAATTCATATTCAAATCTGCTACTTCTGCTGAAGTATTTATTTGTAAATTTTCGATTGAATTATAAGTATTGTTATAATTTATCAAATCAAAATTTGTATGGGAAATATTTGAATTCTCTAATTTGGTTGTTCTTATTGCAGGTAAATAGTTATTTTTCACAAATTCATCTATAGTAATATCTTCGGTAATATCTTGAGGTTTATTTTCAGAAAAAACTACATTGCTTTTTTCTAATTCAATTTTATTTTCAGAAATTTCATTTGAGAAAATTTTGCTAATAATTTGATTTTTTGTTGATATACTTTCTACTGGCAAATTCATAAATATAAGCATCGAAGAAATTGTAAGCCAATAAATTGGAGTAATAAAATTTTTGCTTTTACTTGGAAAATTAAACAAAAATAAGAAACTCAATGCCTTTGCTGATTTGCTTTTCTTCGGTTTTGGATTATTGATTTTATTTAAAATTGCTTCTTTTTGCTCAGATGGAACAAGAGTATGGCTAACGTAATTATTTATTAATTCTCTCATTTCAATAACTGGAATTTTCTCATACCATCTCTGTTTTTTTAATTTACTCATTTCCATAATCCTTATTGAGTTTCATAATTATAATTTTGAGTTTTGCAAGTGCCCTTTGCGACCTCTTCCTAATACATTCATCACTTACACCAGCAACTTCCGCAAGTTCCAATCCTTGCAATCCAGCAATTCTATGCAATACCAATGCCTCTTTATATTTTTCATCAAGCAAATTAATTGCTTCGTAAATAATTTGGCTTGCCTCGCTATCGAATGCATCATCAATTTTCAAAATCATATTTTCATTTAATTCAACTATTTCTGGCTTAGATTTCGATTTTCGAGCATTATCAAGCAATCTTCTTTTTGCAACTGTTATCAGAAATGCAATAGTAGTTTTGATTTCCTTTCCTGCACGAATATTTTCAAATAATGAAATCCACGCCTCTTGATAAGCATTTTGCAAATCATCATTATTTTTTGCATAATGCTTGCAAAACAAAAATATATTTCGTGAGTATCTATCATAAAGTTCCGAAAAAGCAAAATCATATTTTTCTTGCTTTGCAATTTCCGCAATCAGTTCCTTATCGCTATATTTTTTATAATTTCTTATAATTTTTCTCCTTCACATAAACGTAGTCGAAATTAATAAAAAAATCGGACAAAACATTAAAAATTTTTTTAAAATATTCTATGGCAATATTGCAAATACTCTCGCTGGAAATCCTGAGCCATTTTTCGGTTTTGGAAATGTTACTATAGCTAATGCTCCATACTCGGGTACTTTGTCCAAATTTGTCAGAAGTTCAATTTGATAATGGTTTGTGCTAAGTACATAATATTCTAATGAATAATCACCTTTACCAGATGCAAATCCCGGATCTGTATCAGTCGGCTCATGACCTGTTGCTGTAACTTTGCAGTCTTCAAATAAGTATTTTAAAACATCTAAACTCCAACCGGGAAAGTGAGGTAAACCTTCTGAATCACGATTTAGCATTTTTTCCATACTGGGCCATCGTTTCGACCAATCTGTTCTCATAACAACAAAAGATTCTTCTGGTATTTTACCGTATTTATCCTCCCAATTTTTTATATCTTCCATTGTAATTGTATAGTCATGGTTATTTTCTACTTTTTTGTGGACATCAATCACAATTAAAGGCATAATCATTTCTTTAACATCAATTTCATCAACCGTTCTTAAACCCTTTATGAAATGTGCCGGTGGGTCAACGTGAGTTCCCCATTGCCCAACGTGTGAAAAATATTGAACATAAAAACCACTTCCTTTTGTTCCAACTCCAGCATCATACCAATATAGTATCTCTTCTTTTTCGTCAATAAAGCCGGGCCAATGTGGTATTCCAGGTTCAAATGAATGTGTTAAATCTACAAATTCCTTAGACTTAATAATATTCCAAATTTTTAATAATTCCAACTTGTTTGATTCAGAATTATTTTTATCATTAATTTTGTTATCAATTTCCATAATTTAATTTCCTTTTTTGCAACAACTTAGCCGCTTATAGATAATTTAGAATTTTAGTTTTATTTTAAAATTCCTTGAAATTCCCATCGGGAATAAATGTTTGTAACAGATTAATTCCTCACTTCAACCAGCAACGCCGTAGGTGTTGAATGTGTATTTGTACAATCGCCCCAAATACCGCATCCATCAATACACACCCCTTAATCTCATCTTTTTAGAGGGGAAAATTTAAGTTGATTTTTCGTTGTTACAAACATTTAATCCCTAACGGGATTTTCAAAGAATTTCTTATTTATTATTATTTTCAACTTTTTCCTATTTTTCTCGTTTTTCATTCAAATAACATAGCAAATTGAAAATTTCTATGCGACTGATTAGTTACAGTTATTTTATGTAGGAATTTGTAAGAAATTTAATTCTCACAGAATAATAAAAGTTTTTAATTCACAAGGGTAAAACTATTAAATTTTACCCTTGTCCTGTATAAGATTTTCTACATACATTAGAATTTAACTCTTAGCAAACTTTAAATTCAAAGAAGTAGTTAATAATCAGAAAATCTACACTTTTTAAAATTTTAATAACATCTCAGAATGAGAGCAAAGTTATAGCTTTTATTCAGTAACCCATTCATAAATATATCTGTAATCAATTACTGCATAACCAGTTGTCAATACAACTTTGATTGCCATTTTTTCAGGGTTAGTTTCATCAATCGGTTTAGGTATCTTGACTTGGGCATAAGTTTTTCCTCCATTTTTATTAGCATACACTATCCAATCATTTGTTGAACCAGAAGCTTTGTATGGGTTACTGATGTGCATCATATTGCCACCATCTCCTTTTGTTTCAGCTGCAACTTTATAAAGTGTATCTGCAGTCATATTCACTGTCAATGGGTCCCACGAAAAATTAGTTGTCCATTTACGTGCCATTGCGTAACTGGAATCTGTAACTGTTAAATTGTATTCTGAGCCAATTAATGCATATCGATACGTATCATTGTAATAACTAATAGTATAAGTAGCACCGTAAGGGAATGAGTTAATATTTTCCCATTGACTCCATGCAACGTCACCAGGTATATTTGTTGAAAGCTTGTATTGCCACCAAATTTCCTTACCAGTTAATTTCCAGTATGAGGTTTTAGTACTTGGTGTAGTAGATGAATCTTCAAAGCAGGAACTAAGCATAATTAGTAATAATAAGCTTAGAATGAGGGCGAGCATTTTTTTCATTATTGCCTCAACATTAATTTGGGTTCAAATTTTTTTTTTTGAATTACACCTTGAACCCAAAAATATAATTCAAATATCTATGTTATTTTATCAATGAACAAACCATAAAATTCAATTATACAATTGTACAAATATAAATATAATATATCTATTACTATTACAATTTTTTATTCTATTAGAAATTATTTTGTAACAACGCAATCTATTTCAAATTAAATCAGTGGAAGCTACTCAGTCGCCAAATGAAAGAATCACGTGCAAAAATCAACTAACTATGTCATAATTTATCTAAAATGTCATTCTGAAGTGCGGAACAAATATATTTAAAAAATATGCTAAATGACACAATAAAAAAGAATTGTAGTCATTGGTAGATTGTTTCAGAACCCTCAAAGTAGAATTAATTCAAATCCCCCTTTCCCCCTTTATTAAAGGGGGATTAAGGAGGATTTCCTACATCCGAAGTTAATTGGAACTGTCTCAAAAGTCGTCATAATGATGCAAGGAAAAAGATGTCATTGGTAACATCGTGAGGAATTCAGCAATTGTTCATTTATAAATTTTTCTGGATTTCTCTCAATGCTCGAAAAGAGAATTTGCCATATCAATCCTACCTAAGGTTTATAGCCAAGTTAGATAAGAGCCAATTTCAAATTTTTTTTATTGTATTTTTTAGAAACGCAGTTATGGCATCATAATAGAGCCATAGATACTATTGAGAATTTAAATTCGAGGAACCCACATTAAGAATATTTCGCATCATTATGTCTCAAGTCCCAAAAATTATTGACTTGTGCAAAATAAGCAATGGAATAATTCACTATTTATGTGGATTAAAATAACCGTCATTCTTAATTATAGAAGAGATTGTTTCTGATTCTTTTATAATTGGTAAAAGTTTTTTTAAATGCTTCATTAAATATTCTAATCGCCAATTTTCTGAACGCGATTCTATAAGCAGTTGCTTTTGTTCGGCTGATAAACCGGCTTTTTGAGCAATTACGAAAGATGGTATTTTTGTTTTAATAGTACCCGGAATAATTCTATCAATTTTGACAGAATGAACGTTTTCAGAAATTTTATTGAAGACTTCAATGCAATCATAAAATAGTACTTCATTCAGGTTCTCATCAAAATCATCAAAATACTCAATCTGAGCTATATAATAAGGAGAGTCGCCCTCTGTAAAATGGACGACTCTATATCTTTTCAAACCCGAAACAAGAATGTCAATTTTGCCATCACTGTACCGTTTTATTACATCTACAATATTAGCAGAACATCCAATTTCAAATAATTTAGATGCATTGATTAAATTAATACCAAAATTTTCTTTCTCAGCAATACAATGATTAATCAACTTCTTATATCTATCTTCAAAAATATGAAGAGGATAAGATGATTCTGGGAATAATACTATACCCAAAGGAAACAAACCAATTTTTTGCATTTATTCAAAAATAACAATTCAACAAAAAATAAATATAATTCAAATAATGTAATTAAACAAGTATTATAAATTATTTCTTCAACAAATCTCTGATTTCTGTTAATAATGCTTCAGTTGGAGTTGGTCCAGGTTCAGGAGCAGGTGCTGCTGGTTCTTCTTGTTTACGCATTTTATTCATTCCTTTGATGATTAAGAACATAAAAATTGCAACAATTAGAAAATCAAGTACATTATTGATAAATAATCCATATTTGATACTAACAGCAGGTGTTTCACCAACTGCATCTTTCAAAATTATTGATAAACTCTTAAAATCAACTCCACCAAGTAATAAACCAATTGGTGGCATTACTACATCATTTACAAATGAACTAACAATTTTGCCGAATGCACCACCAATAATGATACCAACAGCCATATCAACCAAATTTCCTTTTACGGAAAATTCTTTAAATTCTTTTAACATTGACATATAAATACCCCTTAATAATAAAAAAAAATTATTTAACTTCTTCTGCAATTTCTTTAATATTTAGAGCAGAATTTTTTATAATTTTTGAAAAAATCTCATCTTCAATTTCAGAAACATTAGCATACTTAGTTTGCCAATCGATTTCAACTTCTAATTCGCATTCATCATTATTTTTCTTAGTAATTTGATAATTCGTACAACCTCTGTATCGAGGGTGGTCGATTAGTACAAATTTTAATTTTTTATTGTTGTAATCGATTTCTATTCTTTCTTTGTATGATGTTTCTTTGTAAATTTTGCGTATTACATAAGTTTCATTATGTTCGATTATGCTGTTACTATTTATATTTGCTGAATATCGTTCTGGATGATAAATGGAATCAGTTAGATAATTCCACAAATCCTCACAATTTCTTTTTATATCGGTCTTATAATTTACTTGAGGCATAATTCACCAAATAAAAATAAAATGCAAATTTAACTTAAATTTTTCATTGTTAAAACAAATATTTTTTTGTTAATATTTTTTATGATTACATTTGTAAAGTGATAATTAATCCCATCAATTACCAAGTCAATTTCTGTTGATAAATCTGTGTCTATATTCTGAACATTAATCTTTTTTTGTTTCGCTTTACTTTTTACTTTGGCAGTATTTAAAAGAGAATTTGAAATTCTCACTTCTGAAATTTGGTTACCGTACATCTCTTTAAATTTATCATTTATGAATTGTACATTATAATTAAAATCAATGATTAATGCAGGTTCAGTAATTAGATTTAATACTACAGCGATTGTATCAACTGAATCTTTCAGTTGAATTTCATTCATTTTGTGGGTTGTAACATCACGATTAATTGTTAGAATTGCTTTGTTTCCATTGTACTCAGTAAGGGAAGCATTAATTTCTAAAAATATTTGAGAGCCGTTACTATTATAATGAACTGCTTCAAAAACATAGTCTTTCTGTTTATTAAAAATATAGCTAATATGTTTTCTATTATTAGGCAAGTCAACAATGATTTGCTGCAAACTCAATCCAATGAACTGGTCTCTTTCAAATCCATATAATTCACATGCTTTTTGATTCACATCAAGCACTATTTCTGTACCCGGCTCAAAAATTATTATTGCATCTAAACCAAAATCAAATAATCGTCTATAATCTTTTTCAGACCTTTTCAGCATTTCTTCAATTCTTTTGCGTTTTGTAATATCTCTTCCAACGCAGATTATAGATTCGACTGTAAAATTATCTTTGGATATTGCTTTATTTGACCAAGCGAGCCATCTCCAACCATATTTAGTTAAAGCCCTATGTTCATAATTTACAGAATACGGTTCATTGAACACTCTTTGTATTTCATTATTAGTTAGTTCGATATCTTCGCTATGTACATGATAATTAAATTTCTTACCCGATATTTCATTTTCTTTTACTTCAAATAAATTGCAATAGGAAGGACTTGCATAGAGAAATCTTAATTCAGAATCAAGTTTCACTACAAGTTCATTTTGATTTTCGACAAGTAATTTATATTTCTCTATGCTATCTCTTAGCATTTGTTGCTGTTTTTTAGATTCAGTAATATCTCTAATATTACCTATTATAAAAGCAGGTTCGCTACGATAATTTTTAATTAAAGAATAATTATCACTTATGTATCTGTACTCTCCATACTTGTTTTTTAATCTATATTCAACAGTCAATTCAACCTTATCTTTGATAATATCATTTTCAATAATTTTTCTAACATTATGAAAATCCTCAATATCATCTTTATAAATTAATTTTCTAAAATCATTCAAATCAAAATTATAAAATTCTTCTGGCGTATAGCCAAGCATTTGATATATTAATGGAGATACAAATTCATATTTGTTGGTTTTAAGATTATATTTATAAACTAACTCTTTGCTAAATTCGAGCATTTCTCTAAGCCGATTTTCATTATCGTTCAACTCCCTTTCCATCATTTTTTCTGCTGTAATATCATTGATAATTCCAAATGCAAAATATCCTAAATCAGTCTTTACGGGAAAAAAGTATTTTTTTACAATACACTTAGTACCATCTTTTCTGGTAATTTCTTTTTCGAATGGTTTTTCGGGATATAATAATTTTCCTGTTCGAAGAAATTCCAGAACAGATACTTTGTTTTGTTCAATTGCATAAATATCATTTGGTTGGTCAGGGTAAATCAATGTTTGCATTTCCCAGAAAGTTCTACCTAATGCTTCTTCAGAAGACCAGCCAGTGATTCTTTCCAAACTTTCGTTCCATTCTTTAATCAATCCCTTTTCATCATATAAAACTATCCCATCATTAGATTTTGATATAAAAACCTTCAAAATCTGGTCTTTGGATTTCAGAACAAGTTCATCTTCTTTTGTGTTTGAAATATCACTTAAAACTGCAACAAACCTAACAGGATTAAAATCATCATTCCATTCAACCACTTTGCCCTTCATTGATATACAACGATAACCAGTTGACTGTGATTTGAATCGAAACTCACAATCAAATTTGAAATTACTTTGTTCAAAACAAGATTTCAAATTATTATAAAAATTCTTTCTATCTTTTTCATCAATCATCAATTCAAAATTTTCTTTTGTACAATCCCATACTTGTTCTTCATATCCATAAAAGTCAAGCCATTCAGGATTAATTTTCAAAATATCTTCTTGAATATTATAATCAAAAATACCAATATTAGAAACATTTGTAAATAGTTTGAATGTCTTTGCAATTTCTGAATATTTAGTTTCAGATAGCTTCAAATCTGTAATATTAAAAATTGAGCCAACGGTATGACTGAGATTTTTACTTGCATCTAAAATTACAGTTTGAAAATCATATATCCATAAATACTCATTAGAACTATTTCTCAATCTGTAAAGATACTCAATATTAAACTTCTTTTCTTTTGAATTGGCAATTTTTTGATTCAACCTCTCAAATCCCTCTTGCAAATCATCTTGGTGAATCAATGAGTGTAGAAAATCAATTGTGATATTTTTAGGTTCTTTTATTTTAAATCCAGTTAGTTTCTCAAATGTTCTACTCAAGAAACAAACAGACCTTGTACTAAAATCTTCGTAATAATGAACTACATTATTATTTTCAGCAAGATTCAAAAAAATATCTTTTTCTAAATCCTCAAAGCATTTTATGTCTTCTTTCTTTTTCATATACTTTTTGGCGAATTAATCCTGTAAAAATTCCAAATTACAAAATTTATAATCAATAATAATAACATATTTATTTTTATTTTGAATATTAGGAATAATTCAAGAAAATATAATACCAGATTGAGTTCAAAGAAATAAATATTGTAAATATTAAGTACCAAATTGAAAATTTCACCTTCAAATTACATTTAACTATTTAATAAATGCCTATAATTAACGGTTAACAGTCTGTTGATAAAGTAATATTGAAATGACATTGCACGTGGCTCAAGCCACTTGTTGCTTACAAAATCTGCGAGCCGATACAAAAAAAGGTTAGTAAGGTAATTTTACCTTGACTAACCTTGCATATATTGTTTTCCAACGATTAAAGTCGAATATTTCAATATTAATAATGAAGAAAATTACCCAAAAGAAGAACCTGAATAATTATTATCAGTTCTTTGTGCGGAATTCTTCATTCTTCTATATAAAAATACAATTGCGGCTATTATCAGTAATACAAAGAATAATTTGCCCCAATTGAAAGTTGGTGGATAAACATCTTTTGTTCCATCAGGATTTGTTACATACACTGGTCTGGAATAGAAAAATGCTGGGACAGTCATATACCATAACATATTACCTGTTAAATACCCAGTCATCAATCCACTTGAAAAACCACCGTAGTGATGAACATTATAATTAACTGGTAAACCATTTGCGCCAGTCATTGTTTTGGTTTCAGTTCTACGTGGAACTCCATACTTAGCTTTTGCTTGTTGAGAAGACATTTGTCTTGCCCCACCAAAACTTGAACTTCTTGAAGTCGTACCCGATGACCTTGTAGTAGAGGAACTTCTGGTACTTGTACTTCTTGGTCTTGAAAAAGAACCACCTCTTCTACCACCAAAACTACCACCACGCCTAACTTCAAGGAAATCAGAAAAATTATTAGAAAATTTGAATAATTCTGGAACTTCAATATTTTTTACTGGATTAGTTAAAATATCTGAAATTCCTGCGTAACTATTTTCAACAAAAAATAGCCCTATGATTAATGCGAAAAATGCTAAACTTTTTTTTGTTAATAATTTCATTGAAAAATATCCTCCGTTTCAATTGATTCATCTTCATTTCTATAGGTAATATGAGCTTTAAATTCAATATCCTCAAAATTACCTTTATTAAGTAACGAATTAATTATGGTTTTGTTTTTTGTTGCTTTAATATGAACAAAAACACTAACAACGCCATCAAGAGTTTCATCATTCGAATAAATCATAGTATTTTCAATTTCACCATTACTTTCGACAGTAAATGCTACCAAACCTGCCGCTTCTTCCTCACTAAAAGTTGGCGGTACAACTTTAATATTATCAAGATAATCTGAAAAAATATTTTTTGTATAAATCTTTTTATCAGTACCTTCATATTGAATAATTGAATCAAAAGTACCTAATTCATCAAGATTTAAAAAAAGTTCTTTTAAGCCAGCTATTTGTTGCCCATTATAATAGACTGCAGTAAATTCTAACAATCCATTGCTTTCAATTGTTAAAGTAGCCATAAATTCCTCAATTAATTAAATAAAATAAGCGAATATAATCATTATATTCGCTTATTGAATGAATTACAAAAATACAAAATTAATATTTACCAAAATCATCTTCATCTAATTTTATTAAATCTTCTGGTCTTTGATGATGATGATGACTATTGTAATCATCTAAATTAGCTTCAGGTAATCTCCTTGATTTATCACGACTTGTAGAAATCATTCTTGTTGGAGCCGAGTAAGTTGGAGTTTTGTATGTAGTATTCTGGTCTTCCATAATAGTAAATCGAGCTATCATATTTTTCAATTGTGCGGCTTGTCCAGATAGTTCTTCTGATGCAGAAGCTGACTCTTCAGCAGATGCTGTATTAGTTTGAGTAACTTTATCAATTTGTACCAAGCCCTCATTAATTTGTGCAATTCCTTGTGCTTGTTCATTAGACGATGTAGCAATTTCACCAACAATATCAGCAGATTTAATTGCACCTGAACGAATTTCTTCGAGTGCTTCACTTGTGCGTTGAGCAAGAACTGAACCATTTTCAACAGTTTTGATACTATTTTCAATCAAATCTGATGTTTCTTTTGCAGCAGTAGCACTTCTTGCGGCAAGATTACGAACTTCTTCAGCAACAACAGCAAATCCTTTACCATGTCTGCCGGCTCTTGCTGCTTCAACAGCTGCATTCAATGCTAACAAGTTAGTTTGGAATGCAATTTCATCAATTACTTTGATAATCTTTGAGATATTTCTGCTTGACTCAGTAATTTCAGACATAGCCAAACTTAATTGACTCATTTCTTTTGTACCTTTTTCGGCAGCATTTTTAGCTTCTGAAGTAAGTATATTTGCTTGATTAGCATTTTCTGCATTTGTCTTTGTTTGCGAACCAAGTTCAGTCATTGATGAAGTTATTTCTTCGAGTGATGCGGCTTGCTCAGTTGCTCCTTGTGAAAGTGCAGTTGAAGCATCAGAAACTTGCATAGCACCATTTGTAACTTCATCAACAGTAGTTTTTACCTGCCCGAGAATTTCATTCATCGAATCAACAGTATCATTGATAGCATTCTTCATTTCAAGAGCATCGCCCTTATACTCACTTGTCATTTTCACAGTTAGATTGCCATTAGCCATTTCTTTTAATACTAAAATTGCTTCCTTGAGAGGTAACATATCTATTGTAGTATTTAAAGCATTTTTAATGATTGCGTGGTCGCCTCTGTAATCTCCAGTTACTTTTACAGATAGATTACCTTCAGCCATTTGTTTTAATACTTCAGCGGCATCATTTATAGGATTAAGTACTTCATCAAGTGTATTATTTACACCTTCTACGATTTTACGATAATCACCGAAATGTTTAGTTGCATCTGCTCTGGTAGTAAGTCTTCCTTCTACAGCTGCGGTTGATAGCATAACAGAATCTGCAATTAATGTATTTATTGCATTTATACAAGTATTGAGATTATTCTTTAATTCGTTGAAATCACCTTTATATTCATCAGTAATTAATTCAGGCATATCACCTTTTGATATTTTATCAACATAATCAGCTGCAACAAATACAGGTTTAATAATAGCTTCAAGCATAGAGTTGATATTTTCTGCAGTTGATTGATAAATTCCACCCAAAATTTCAGGATTCATTCTTTCTCTTAATTTACCTTCAGTCATTGATTTTATAACTGAAGTCAAATTAGAATTAAAGTTTGCTTCATCTGAATAATTGAGCCACTCTACAACATAAGCTGTACGAATTCCATTACCATCAGTAATTGGAGAAACGTTCAATTTGAATATTCCATTACCCAGATGAATTTGCGCATTGTGCATCTTTGTCAAATTTTTAAGCAAATTCTTCTGGTGAGCTGGATTTTTGTGGAATAAATCAATATTTTTACCAAGAATGTCCTTTGCACTAAAGTGAGGTAATGACATTTTAATATTACCTTCTTGGTCAGAAAGTAATTTTTGATTTGATGTATTAACAAAAGTAATATTACCTTCAGCATCTCCCATCATTATGCTTGATGACATTGAATTAATAGCATTAACAACTGCAGCAAGTGTATCATTGATACCATTTATAATTTTTTCAAAATCTCCTTCATGTTTAGATGCATCAGCTCTTGCATTTAAATTACCTTTGATAGCATTTGCAGATAGTTGATTAACATCAGTAACTAAAGCACCAATACTTTTCGCAAGAATATTTACACTTCTAACAAGTGTATCATTTGAAGAACGTTCTTTTAATGAAATATTAACATTGCCATTTGAAACAGATTCAATTGCTTTTGCTACTTCATTAGAAGCATTAATCAATACATTTAAATTGTTCTTGATATCATTAAAATCGCCATTATAATTATCGGTAATAATATTTGGCAAATCGCCTTTTGCAATTCTATCAACGTACTCAGCTGCTACGTTTAATGGTCCAATCACGTTGTCCAGTGTGTCATTCACACCTTGTACAATAGCTCTGAAATCACCATTGTGTCTGCTTGCATCTGCTCTGGTATTCAATCTGCCTTCTACTGCAGCTTTTGCGAGCATACCTGCATCGGTTACAAGTGCATCAACAGCATCAATTGCTTGATTTAGATTGTTCTTTATTGCGTTGAAATCACCATTGTAGTTATCTGTAATTTTTGGAGGAATATCCCCTTTTGCAATGCGGTCAACATATTCTGCAGCTACATTCAATGGTCCAATTACTGAATCGAGAGTATTATTTACACCTTCTACAATTTTACGGAAATCGCCTTTATGCTTAGAAGCATCTGCTCTGGTATCAAGTTTACCCTGAACTGCAGCATTAGCGAGCATTGAAGCATCTTTTACTAATTCTTTGATATTAGCACGTACAGATTCGATGGCTTCATTAATAAATACTTTTTTACCTGGGAAAATTTCGATTTGAGCATCAAGATTTCCATCACCAAATTCCATAAAGCAAGCCATAGCTTTTTTCTTAACTGATATGTGTCCGTTTACCATTGTATTAACACCAGCAGCCATAGTTCTATATGCACCATTAAATTTGGTAGTATTCATTACTATGTCTATATCACCTAAATCATGTTGATTAGACATGTGTTGCATATCATTTATCAAACCATTTAAGCTATCTATACATTGATTCAAATTATTTTTAATTTCATTAAAATCGCCATTGTAATTATCAACTATCTTTGGAGGAATATCACCCTTTGCAATTCGGTCAACATATTCAGCGGCTACATTTAATGGATTAATAACTGAATCTAAAGTTCTATTTACACCATCAACAACTTTACGGAAATCACCTTGATGGCGTGTTGAATTTGCTCTTGTGTCTAACTTACCTTCTACTGCTGCACCTGCAAGCATCATAGCGTCAGAAACAAGTAAATTAACAGCATCAATACATTGATTTAAATTATTCTTGATTTCATTGAAATCGCCTTTATATTCATCTGTAATTTTTGGTGGAATATCGCCTTTGGAAATTCTATCTACATACTCTGCAGTTACATTTAATGGATTGATTACAGCATCAAGCAAACTATTAATACCTCTAACTAAATCTGAGTGTTGTCCCTGATATTTAGAATAATTAGCACGAGTATCAAGTTTGCCATTAACAGCAGCAACTGTTAAATTTTCAACTTCTTTATTCAAAGAAAGCAAATCATCAGCAAGAGATTTCATTGCTTTCAATAATTCGCCTGTTTCGTCTGTTTTGCTTGTGTCAATGTCAATACTCAAGTTGCCTTTTGCTAAATTATCAGCAGTTTCAATTGCAATACGAATTGGTTTAACAATACTTTTTGTCAAATATACAGCTAATATAATTGCAATGATTAAAGAAATAAACAGAATAATATAACCAATATTTTCAGCACTTGCTATTGCGTTATCAGCTCCAATTGAATCTTCCATCATAAGTTCATTTTGATACTTAATCAAGTCATTAACAACTGCCTTGTAATTATTATACAAAGCTGTTGTCTCTTTATCTAACACTATTATAGCTTCTGGTTTGTTATTTGCTTTCACTAAATCAATAATTTTTGTTTGCGAAGCAACATAAAGCTCTCTTGCTTTTTTAACCGCTTCAAGCTTAGCAATTCCAGTAGGACTTTTTACAGTGGAGTCAAGTTCTTTGATTCTACCTATGATTCTATCCCTTGCTACTTTAACACCTTCAACCACAACAGGTATTTTTGATTCATCAAAAATTATCAAATCTCTCAAAAGCGTACCAACTTCATTAACATTATCAATAATGTCATTAGCCGCAACTGTTTTAGGATATTTGTCGAAAACGATTGAATTAATACCATCGTCAACAATTCCAAATTCGTAAATCGAAATTAACGAAGAAGCAGTAATTGCAATTATTAAAATTGCAAATCCTATGCTTAATCTTGTTCCTATTTTCATATAAAACTCCAAAAATTTTGTAAATATTTATAAATTAATATGTCATTTTCTTTTTTTATCAAGCTCATCTTTGTTTAATTAAAATGAATCCCAATCTTCTCGCAAAATAGATGCTTGTTTTAGTATTTCACTAAGCAATCCCTTTCCAATATCACTATTATTTGGATTAGGAATTCTTACTTTAAGAGACCCATTTTTCATAAACTAATGTTTCCCACCTTCAAATGGACCCTTAAAACCAATAAGTTTCATTTTTTTTATCAAATCTAATCTTGAAATACTTTTTTCCATTTTCTATACGTATTCCAGATTATCATTAGCATAACTAACCATACTGTCATTAAAGAATGGGATCTCATCGTTATCACGTAATTTTAATATTAGCCATTCTTCAAAAACTTCAATTAGTTCTGTTCGAGTCTCTTCAACGGTTTTGCAGCTTGCCCATACACCATCAATACCCTGAATAGAAGCAAACCAATTGCCGTCTTCCAGTAATTTGTACTCAGCATTTTTAAGAATTATATTCATATAATTATCGAACATTTACACACGCTTCACTAATCTTCAACATAATTTTTTAACTCTTATTTAATAAAAAAAATATTTATTTTAATTATCTATCTAATTAATTTCATAAATATATCTTCAATTGATATTTTTTTAATTTCATTTATCTGCCATAATTTTTTATCATTAGTAACCAAATTCAAATCATAAGAATAAGAAGTTGCACAAATAATAGCATCTGGCAACTTAATATTATATTTTTTTCTCAAAAAAATTGTATTTTTCATAACTAAATCATCAATATTAATTCTGCCATCTTTGTTGCAAAAAATTTGAATATTTTTAATTTCTTTTTCAGTTAAATACTTATAAGTTAAAAGTTCAAGTTCCGTAATAATTGAAAAGAAATATGTTATTCCGTCTATTGGTCTCACATCTCTTAAAATACTAATTATTGCATTAGTGTCCAAAAGAAATTTCAATTCCATTCATCATCTCTCAATTTTCTTTGAAAATCAACAGCATCAATTGGCAAACTTTCCAATTTATCGTAAACACTTTCATTTTTATTAAAAATTATTCCTTTAGGTAATAAATTTTGGTTCAAAGTAAGTGAATTATTAATGTTACTTTCGGAATCCCAAATAATATAAATTTTTGAATTATTAGGTATATTCAAATTTTCAATTATAATATTTCCATTAATATAATTCGCTTCACTAATCTTCAACATAATTTTATCCCAAAAAATTTATATACTCTCAAAAATCTGTTCTAATTCATCAATTTTGAATAATATATCAACATTGATTATTACTTTTACTCCATCACTAACTTTTGCAATACCTTTTATGTAATTATTTCTGCCAGAGCTAAATCCCTTTTTTGATTTTTCTATCATTTCATCAGGAATATCAATTACTTCAGATACAAAATCAACAATTAAACCGAAATTTGTGTCATTATGATTAACTACAATAATGCAAGTTCTTTCATTATATTCGATTTCATTCATTTTAAATCGTAATCTCAAATCCATTACAGGAATTACAGCTCCCCTAAGATTTATAACTCCTTTAACGTAATTCGGCATTTCTGGAATTGATGTGATTTGTTGAATACCAATAATTTCGGTAACAAATTTTATTTCAATGCCATAACTTTCATTGTTAATTAAAAAAGTGAGATACTTATCCTTTTGACCATCTTCTTCTTTTTCTAAGTAATCATCATAATCTACATTTTTCATTTTGTTTACCAAATAATCCCTAAATTTCAATTATAATGTATAATTTTAAAAAAATTCAAATACACTAATTTTTAATTTAACTAAACTTTTTTATTTAAAAAATTAATATTTTTAAATAATTAAATTTTTTTTTAAACTGATTAAACCAACTACTAAAATCGACAAGATTTTCAAAAAATTTATCATTTATTTTTACATTTTAAAAATTCTTATATATTATCATAATTTTTTTTTTTAATTTTAAAGTTTTTTAAACAACTGTTTATAAAAAAAGACTATTATTTAAAATTTGTGAGCAAATTATGAGTTTAAGTCAAGTTGGAATTAATATAAAGCAATCTGTTACATTGCATTTAAATGCTACAGCAAAACAATTAAAAGATGCAGGTGAACCTGTAATTCATCTTGGAGGAGGTGAGCCAAAAAGCTTAGTACCTGAAGGTGCGATTAATGCATCCTTAAATTATTTAGCCAAAAGAGAAGTAAGATATTCACCTGCAGGGGGTTTGCCTGAACTTAAAGATGAAATTATTAGATATACAGAACATTTCTACAATCAGACAGGTATTGAAAGGCAAAATGTAATTGTTTCTGGTGGAGCGAAACAATCAATTATGGTTGCTCTAAAAGCATTACTCGACCCCGGAGATGAGGTAATTATTCCTGTTCCATATTGGGTAAGTTATCCTGAAATGGTTAGAATTTGCAAAGGAGTACCGATATTTGTAGATTGTGATGAAACTTTCAATCCAATTTTGAAAAATATTGCAGCAGCTGTTACTCCAAAGACAAAAGCAATTATCATTAATAGTCCAAATAATCCAACTGGAGTTATGTATAATGATGAATTTATTAAGAGTATAGTTGAATTTTGCGAAAATGAGAAGATTGATTTGATTATGGATGATATTTATCATAGATTAGTTTTTGATGATAAAAAAATTGTTAGTTGTTTCAATTACGTTAAGCAGCTTGACGGTGATTCGAGATTAATCGTGATTAATGGTGTTTCTAAAATGTATGCTATGACGGGCTTTAGAATTGGATGGGCAATTGGAAATAAAACTCTTATTAAAGTAATGACCAATATTCAAGGACATGAAACATCTGGTGCTTCAACTTTATCTCAATATGCTGCAATAGGTGCTTTGACAGGAGACCAATCATGTGTAAATGATTTGAATAAGTTCCTTGAAAATAATCGTAACGTGTTAGTAGATGGTTTAAATTCAATAAAAAATATCAATGTAACTAAACCAGACGGCACATTTTATGCCTTTGTTGATTTTAGAAAATATGAGCAGGATTCTACAAAATTGTCAAAACTATTCCTTGAAAAGATTCAAGTAGTTACTGTGCCGGGGATTGATTTTGGTATGGAAGGATTTTTGAGGATTTCAACATGCAATTCAGAATCTGATATTAGAGAAGGCATAAGAAGAATCAAATGGTTATTGGAAGATGACCAACCTAATACGATAGAAATTGGTAATAAAATAATTTCAAAAGAATAATTAAGTTGTACGGATAAATAATTAGTTAAAAATAATTTTAGATGAATTTGCGATTCTGCACTTAATGCAGAATCGCAATAAATATGTTTGTTTTGCAAACAAATTTCAATGTAAATAAATGCTACCTGTTTGCTTTAATTATCTTAGATTTCTACAACTCTTTCTTTCAGCCATGCAATATAATGGGCAATTCCATATTGTAAGTTTAGTAAGTTCTGAAAGAACGTACAATTTGTAGAAATAAAATCTCAAAAATAAAAAATGCCATATTCGTAAAAATATGGCATTTAAAATACTAAATTAAACATTTGAAAAATTAATTTTCAGGATAAGTAAGTGTGCAAGCACCAGTAACATAAATCTGATAACCAACACCTGGTATCATATTGCCAATTGTATTGTTATTCGGTGGTAAATAAATTTTTCCTGCTACATTCTTGGCAATTACTAATTTATTTGTTGATGTAATTGTTTCTAAAGCTGTAACAATAGACAATTCGTTATTTCTTAAATATGAAATATAATGCCAACCACTTTTACTTAAAACAATTGGAGTTTCTTCTGGAATAACTGGCAAACCAGTTACGGATAAAGTACATGCTTCACTTGCATAAACCATATAACCTTCCTTTACGTTCCAATCTCCAATAGTATTTTGGTCATTAGATGTTAGATAAATTTTCCCAGCTGAATTTTTAGCAATAATAATTTTTGTTTTAATACTTGCAAAAATATCTTTCATATCTGGAGTATTAGGAGTAACGAATAATGATACTAAATTCCATCCTTTAGCAAGAGCAACATTTTGAGTAACTTCCTTTAGTTCTTCTGTGGTAAATGTAAATACATCGCTATAAGCATAAACGCCTTCAGAGTAAACACCAGCTACTTTCCAATAATAAGTAGTATTATATTCTAATTTTTGAGTTATTTCATAATAATTGCCACTCAATTCAATTCTATCAATGATAGGACTTAAAAAATCTTCATTATCGTCAAGAATTAAAATATACGAATCAGCACAATCAGAAGACGCTGTCCATTCAAGAATTGGATTTTTCACAATCACATCAATTTCACCATCACCAGGCATTGTTAAATTTGGACTTAATTGTTTTATTTCAAGAGTATTGCTTGGTGCTGAAATTAATTCAGGGTTAGTTGTAAGTATTCTAAATTTATAATTATTACCAGGCAATGTAGTTTGTGCTACAGTAAAAGGTATTTCTAAAGATTGTTGCGAAGTTAATCCGATTATATTAGTACCACTAAAATTACCATTTTCATCACTCAATTCAACTTTGAATTCATTGTTATTGCCAAATTCACCATCAAATGTAAAAAATACTGAATTCGTTTCGCCAGGACAAATTGAATTAGGATAAGTATCCAATTGAATTGTAGTTTCTTTTGTTGTAAATGTATATACTTCACTAAAAGTTTTAACTCCATAACTATTAATACCTGCAACTTTCCAGAAATAAACTGTATTATGTTTTAAAATATCAGCTGGTTGGTAATATGCATCCCATACTTCAACATCAATTTCAGGATTTGCAAATTCAGCGTTGTCTGAAACTACTAAATTATAATTAACTACGCATCCTGAAGGTTGTAACCATTCAAAAACTGGTCTTACTGGTTCTTCGGCTGATTCATATTCAGGTAAAACTAATTCTGGTTTTAAAATATTAATTGTAATCAGATTGCTTTCAGTTGAAATTAATTCAGGATTAGTTGAAACTATTCTAAGTTTGTAATCTTCACTAAAAATAAAATCATTTGGTATAGTGATTGTAATTTTTCCGCCAATTTGGGAATTAATAGAACCAATTATAGTTGAATTTTCAAAATCTCCACTTGGGTCACTCAACTGTACTCTAAATTCATTATCTTCGCCAAATTGTCCACCAGCATTATAATAAACAAAATCACTTGTACCAGCACATATAGTATTAGGATATAAAGCTAATTCAAGCATATTTGGTAATGTTGTGAAAGAGAATACATCACTAAAAGTATAAATACCTTCTGAATACATTCCAGCAACTTTCCAATAATATGTTGTATTATATTCCAAAACATCTAATACTTCAAAATAATTACTTGTCAATCCATATTCATGAATTTGATTATTTATAAATTCTGGAGATGTATCAACCATTAAGAAATAAGCATAAGCACATTCTGATGGGATAGTCCATTCTAAAATCGGATTGATTGAAACATCTACATCCATATCATTAGGCATAAGTAAATTTGGTATTATAGGTTTAATAGTAACTACCATATCACTCGGAGCAGTTACTAATTCTGGATTTGTAGATAAGATTCTAAATTTATAATCAGTACCGAAAGGCAAAGTTTGTGGAATATCAATTATTATTTCACCACTAACATTTGAATATGCAATACCAATGATATTTGCATCATCAAAATTGCCATTTTCATCACTCAGTTCAACTTGGAATTGATTATCATCAGCAAATTCACCTTCAGCTGTATAGTAAATAGTATTTGTTTCACCAGCACAGAGAATTGTAGGATAATCATTCATTGTAACTTTTGTTTCAACAGTTGTAAAAGTATAAACATCACTCCAAGCATAAATTCCGTTTGAATTCTCACCAGCAACTTTCCAATAATATGTTGTATTTGGTTGTAAACTTGCATTTGGTTGATAATTCCAATTATCATATTCATATTCTTCAATTTCAGGACTTAAAAAGTCAGCATTGTCATCAACCCATAGTCTGTAAAATTCAACACAAGCAGGTAATTCATTCCAAGAAAAATATGGACGTAATGATACATCTATAGCATCATTTTCTGGAGAATAAATTGTTGGTATAAATGTATTAATTATGAATGGGTCACTTGGGTCAGTAATTAATTCAGGATTTGTAGAAACTAATCTTACTCTATATCCATCATTATAAAGGGAATTAGTAGGAATTGTAATGTAAATATCACCACTTTCTTGGGCATTAGTATATCCAATAATCGTAGAATTAGCAAAATCTCCAAGTCCATCACTCATTTCTATTTTAAATTGGTTATCTGGATAAAATGCTCCATTTGCATTGTAAGAAATTGCTCCATTATAGCCAGCACAGAATATTGAATAAGAAAAATTTAGAGATTGCTGTGGAATGTATGTAGATTTTACAGTTTTATATACTCCATAATCAAACAAACCTGTATAAAGCTTGCCGTTCGATTGAAAAGCAAAATCGTTGATTGAATTACTTGCAAGTCCTTCATTAAAAGGATACCACAAATAATCAGGGTCTGAAAGATAAACCTCTGTATTACCACTACAAATCGCAATTGCTCCTTCACTATTTACCTCTATTGATGTTACTGATGTTGCAGAGAAACCGATTTGAGTCCAAACTGAAGTAGATGTATTGTATTCCCAAATACCATTTTCCTCACTACCTGCAAATACTTTCGAATAATCAGAGTTTGTTGCCAAATCCCAAAATAGATAAGCATCAATATCTTGTACAGTCCAATTTTCACCAAAATCAGTACTAATAAATAAACCATCCCCCATAGTTCCAGCATATATGTTTTCATTGATGTCTGTAGTCAAAGACCAAATAATTATTTCGGGCATCCATAATGTTTCCCAAGAATTGCCATTGTCGGTTGATTTCCAAATTCCTTCCATCTCAGTTGAAAAATACAGCTGATTTGATGGTGAGCAAACAATATCTGTTATTAATCCAAAATATTCAAAAGACTCTTCCCAAGTTTCACCTGCGTCCGTTGACCTCCAAATTCCATCCATTTCAGTAGCTAAAAATATATATCCATTATTATCAATTAATATTCGCCAAATGCTAAAATCATTATTGAGAATATGGTTCCAAGAATTGCCATTATCGGTGCTTTTATATACACCGTTTCCGTTGGTTCCTGCATAGATGTGGTCATTCTCATCTATCGCAACGGAATATACCGATTCAAAAGTATTCTCATCAATTTTTGGTCCAGATGTTTGTATCCATTCATCTACAGCCAATACATTTATTGTGAATACTGCAAAAATAAATAATAGTGTTAAATAAAACTTCCTCATTATATCTACCTATATTTATAAAAAAATTGTTTACCTAATTATTTCAATTTAATCAATTATAACAAATTTACCAAAATAATTTGAATTATTTATGGCAATTTGATAATAATATATACCACTTCCGATTTGTTTTAAATCTTCTAATTTCAATCTTACAGACTTGAAGCCCGATGTTGTTTCAATATCTTTTTCAGCTGAATAAACTGAATTTAATTCCATATTCAAAATTTCAATTTTTGCACTTTTTTCGTATATTTCACTTGATTTTATTACAATCGACAAATCTGTATCTTTATTTTGTTTATAGGGTTGTGGAAATGCAAAAACTTGATTTTCGTTTTTTATGCCTTCATTGATGAAATATTTTCCATTAACAGTATTTGATTGACTTATAATTCTATAATAGACATCGTATCCATCAATTTTTGTGAATTCTGAATCTGGAGTAGTACTAATTTCAAATTCATAATTAATCAGGTCAAATTCTTGTGTTCTTACTCCAATAGAATCAAAATTACTAATTAGAAAATCAATTGTTGCTCTTTCGTTCTTGTTAGCATCATCATAATACACTCTAAATGCAGCTACTTGATAAGGATTAATAGTACTATTAAAAAGTTGAGAACCAACATTCAGATTGAATGTTTTCTCAAAAGATATTTTTCTCAATTCAGAAGCATTTCTTAAATAGTTATCACCTTGTGCTCTGCTTGATGTAAAATAAACATAATTCAAAAAATCCATCCAAGCATGATTTAAACTACTATTATGTTTAATTAAAGCAGAATCTAATGCTGTATAACCATCATTTTCATTTGATATAATTTCCCATACACTTTTTAATAATTGATTACCGCCAATTATATCTAAATACTCTGCAAATAAAGACCACCTATAACCCATTTTACCATCACCACTTCCAAAGGGATAATTAGCAGGGTTTGTCATCAAATCATTTACATATTGATAATAATCTTTTGTTTCTGGATAAACAATTCTCTCCATATAAGTACAATACATTTCATTCAAAGATGCTGAAGAAATAACAGGTAAACCATAAGCGTATTGAATTGCATGATGAAATTCGTGCGCAGCCGTAATTTTTAAAGCATCATATCCTTTTGTAAAAAATGCTGGTGCTTTCTTTCCATTTCCTACAATTACTGAGTCCGTTGGTGAAAAATCATTGTCAACATATATGTATGTAACACCTTGGATTAACTTATCATTAATAGAAGTTTCATAATCTAAGCCAGTAAATCCATATATTGCATCTTTCTCTCTGCAAAGCTGTGTTAAGTAAATATCGTATAAATCGTTACCACCAAGTGTATCTTTTAATGGAATTTTATATTTTAATTCTTCAATTTCAATTTGATAAACATAATCAAAATAATATGCAGTAGAATCTACATAATCTGGTATTCCATTGTTATTACTATCTTTAGCATCAACTTTATGTTCGCCTTCTGTATCATAATGTATCAAAAAATAACCTGATGGTGATATTATTGAGTACTTCCTTTGGGGACGAATATCATCTTCAAGTAACTTTTCTTGATACTTTTTATGCTCTACTCTATTCGAAAATGGATTAATACATTTTGTTGCAGCATAATGATTACAATCCAATTCTTCGCAAGAATATATTTCATTAATTGCAATTGTAAACACAAATAATATATAAATCAAAGAAGTAACATATTTATTAATCATCTATTTGCTCTCGTATTGAATAATACTAATTTTTGAATTAACACCTGAATCATTTAATGCGGCTAATTTCTTATTTTCAATTTTTCTAATTCCATTAATTGCTTCAACTGTCATAACATCTTTGGGACAATAAGCATAAGTAGGACTTTGAAATTTGTTGGAGTAACTTTGCCAAACTATAAATAACATATCGCCCATGTAACTTTCGCTTGCTTCTATTTCAACGCCACTCGTTGCTGTTTCAAATAGATTATTTTCAATCAATAAATCATAATTTGTTCCGGTTAAATACAAATTAGTATGATTTTTTGAAAGAGTATTATTATTAACTTGAACAGTATTAACAATATTATTAAAATATAGACCGTATTTTTTTGAATCAGTAATTTTATTATTGTTAATTTTTGAAAATTCAGCATCTGTATTTGTTGTTGTACCATTCATCATTATGCCAGCATATTCAGATTTAGAAATATTATTTCCTTCAATTGTATTCTTTTGTAAGAATTTTTCTGTTGACCATAAAAGAATTCCGATACCACCACGTAAATCATTAGATTTATTAGTGATTAGTGATGATGTTATAGTATTATTTTTTATATTGCAAAACTCTGCTGAATGTAATACTATTCCATAATTACAATCTTCAATGTCATTATTCTCTACAATTAAGTCCCTTAAACCTTGTTCAGCAAAAATTCCTGCTGCACCACTTAATTTACTTTGAGATAAATCACCATTTTTAAATCCAATAATTTTCATTCCATTAATCGTAATTGATTGAGCTTGAATAAATATTCCTGCAGAAGTGTTTATACCATTTCCATTTAATATAGGTTTATTCTTGCCGATAATACGTAAATCAGATAATTCCTGCTTAATAATAAGATTTTCATTATATTCGTTTTTCCCATTATTACCCTCAATAATAATATTATCACCAGCCGCAGCTAAAGATATAGCATAATTGATTGTAGCAAAAGCTGTTTTTTCAGTTGCACCATCGTTTTTATCATTACCATTCTTTGAATTGACAAAAATTGATTTACTTGATAATAAGGTGATATTCATAGCAATTATTAGTGAGAGAAATGCAATTTTTTTCATTTTCAATCCGACAAAAATATAATAAAAAAAATATATACGAATAAATTAAGGATTTATTGAAGTTTTTTAAAATTATAGAATTATAAAATTATTTCAATCTATTTATTTATTGAAGTTGCGAACGATAATTTTATCAGCATATTTAATTTTTTGATTAGAATTTCTATGTAACTTCTCAGATGTTTATAAATTATTAGAATTTTTGAAAAAAAATTCCTTGAAATTCCCATTGAGAATATATGTTTGTAACTGGTGAATTTTCCAAGACCACATAGATGCTGTCTCATAAGTTGTGATTCTGAACTCGTTTCAGAATCCATTCTCAATGCTTAAATGAAGAAACCCCACCTAACCTCCCCAAGGGGAGGAATAATATGTAAAGTCCTCCCCTTGGGGAGGATTTAGGAGGGGTTTAAAAATTGTCTAAAATCTTCTCATTTTATTTATCCTTATTCGGTTACTAAAAATTTTGAAGAATACTGTTGGCTACCATCTTGTACTTGTAGTATATATGTTCCATTAATTAGTTTTATCGGTATTTTAACTTCTGAATTGGTAAAAGAAAGTTCAAATTGTTTAACAAATTTTCCATTAACATCAAAAATTCTGAATGTTGTATTGCTTGATTTAGGTATAAAGTTTTTAATGATTAGAGTATCTTCTATGTATTGTACTGTAATTGTTTTAGATATTTCGTTTTCTTTTACGATAGATAATATTTTATCTATATCCCAAGAAATTATAAAGCCTCCTAAATGAAAATTACCTGTACGGGTTATGAACCTATTTTTGATATAATCAGTTTCAATTTGACTAACCCAATTTGGAAACTCATAAATAATTTTTCTTAAGTCATCAGTTAATCTGCAAATAGTAATTTGTTTGTTAATTATCACATAATTATTGTTACTCAACCATGTAAAATCTGTCATATATTCACCAAAAGTTTTTTTGGAATAGTATTTAATTAGATTTAAACTTTCAGAGTCAAAAATATAAATAATTGTATTTGCTCTATCTGTAAATGCAACAAATCTATTATCCTGTGAAAACTGTATTTTTTCTATTGGATTTTCCCCATCAATCCTCTCCAATTCTTTAATCAACTTCAATGTTTTAGCATCCCAAAGTTTAAGAGAAGTATAAGAATTTCCATATAATTCCCCAGTTCCACCTGTAGCTAAGAAACGTCCGTCTGGGGAGAAAGAAATCTTATGAATCAATTCTTCAGTCTTTATGTAAGAACGTTCTTGTGTAGTTAAATCAAGAATTACTATTGAAGAATCGTGACCAGTAGTACCAGGAGGGTTTGTTCTTGCTCTATAAGCAATTTTGTTTGAATTTGGATTAAATGTAACAAGGTTCCCTTTCCCCAAAACTTTGAAACTTAAATCTGATAAATCTATGATTGTAACTACATCATAAGATGTAGCGAGATATTTTCCATCATTGGAAATATCTAAAGATTCAATATCATCATCTTTTGAAAACTTCGGTAATTTCCTTAAAAGTTTTCCATTTGTTCCGTCAATTTCAAAAATATTGCTTCCATGATATGCAAAGATATTACCATTAGGATGAACTGCAAATCCATCAATCCTACCAATTGAAGAATCAGCCACCCATAATATACGTGGGTCTGGCTCCTCAGCCCAACCCACAAAATAATTAGACATAAGCAGCACCACAGCTGCAAGCGATAAGAGCCATGCTCTTGTTTTTTGTTTGCGTAACATAACGTTTTCCAAAAACTTTTTCCAAATTTGCAATTCCCTCATATATAATGACACATGAAAGTACTTTTCGTTTCAGAGAAATGAAAAAATAATTGGATACTAAAATTTCCAATTTGTCATTCTGAACTCGTTTCAGAATCCATCTACAGTTCATTTCATTTTCAAAACAAGATGTCCAACACTTTCAAAGTGTTGGACATCTGCATATTGTAGATTCTGCATCAATTACGGAATGCCACGGAAAATCAATTTGTTATTCCGAACTCGTTTCAGATTCTTTCTACGATATTCAATAATTTCATCGCTATGCGATATTTATGAAGATTTTCAAATAGGCCAGCCCATTATTAATCATCACAATTTCCGAAATAATGATTGCAATTTCGACAAAATTGTAATGCTTTATTCCCAAATTGTAATAAATACAATTCAATTATATACTACCAAATAGAGATATAGCCGAAAAACCGCACCAGATGTAACTTTATAACTTTGGCACGAGGATTGTATAACCTTATATGTGCGGCACAAAAAAAATTGTTCTTTAAAAAAATTGTTTTAAAAATATTTTCAAAAAAAGGTGAAATATGAAAAAGTCATTAGTTTTATTCGCAATTGTCGGAATGTTGGTATTCTTCGGCACAGAAATGTACGCTCAAGGCGGGAAAGGTAAATCTTCAGCTCCAAAAACAAATTGGGTTGATGCAGATGGTGATGGTATCTGTGATAATTACACTGGTACTGGTAAAATGAACAAAGGTCAAACTAAACCAAATTTTGTTGATGCAGATGGTGATGGTGTATGTGATAACAACACAACTGGAACATGCAAAGGAAAAAAAACTAACTTCGTTGATGCAGATGGTGATGGTGTATGTGATAATGTTGGAACTCCACAACCTAAACTTGATGGCACAGGCAGTGCAAACAAAATGAATCGCGGCAAAGGCAAAAAATAAATAATTACAGAGGTTGCTCGGCAAAAATAATTGAGCAACCTCTTTTTTTTTCATCATAGTGGATTCTTAAAATGAAATCGTATATAATAATAGTAGTAATAAGTTTAATAGCGATAAATGTTTTTTCGCAAACTTGGGGTGGATTTGGTAATGCAGTTGGTTATGGTTTCAATAACTATTCAGCAGACACCTCGTTTTCTACTTTAATTACCCAAACGGATATATCGATAGGACAAGATTTTGATGAAAATTTTCAATTATTTGGAACATTTAGTTATATTAATTTTGCTCAATTTACTGAAAGAAACTTTATCGCTCCAGAAATCGGTTTAGCATATTCAAACGCTTTCTCAGAAAGTACTTTTATGAATATGAATCTTGGTGCAAATTTTCGTACTGGAAGCAAGGAATACAATTATTTTAATTATTTGCAACCAATGCTAAATTTAAGTTTTGGATATAATTTAAATGAAACCTCTGCCTTAACATTTAACAGTTCAAACAGATATAAAAATTATACAAAATTGAGCGATTTTAATTTCTTAGAAAATCTCAATAGCATAAGTTTTAGAAAATCCTTTGAAACAAAAACAACTATTTCCGGCTCTCTTTCCCTAAATAATAAAATATATTTATCAAATTATGAAGAATTTGTTACTCCAGATTTGATTTTAATTATGAAAAACAAAGGGTATGGCAAGGGAAATATGGGAATGGGAAATATGAACAACAACAATAATCCATCAACAGATACTATAACAAGCGGTGATACAACTTATTTGATTAATTATAAGCAAATTGGCGCCAAAACCTCTACACAAGTAAAATATGCGTTGAATGTTGCTCAAAATTTGTTTGAGTCAACTGGCTTATCTGCAAATTTCCAACAAGGATTTATTATTTCTGATTTCAAGTCTTCAGATTATTCTACAGTATATGACTTTGCTACTGATGATGATTTATATGATGACCCTTTTGTTTTTGATTTTACGAAGTTAAGTGGAAAAATCACACAGATGCTTCCGCTTGATATTAAATTACAATTAAATTATTCATATACAAACAAGCAATATTATTTTGCAGTAGATGATGCCACTCCACAAATAATGAGAAATGACAAAGTATATAATTACGGTTTAAATATAGAAAAATCATTTGATTTTGAAGATTTGTTTATTAATAATATAACTCTGAATTTTGATTATTCATATATTAATAATAAATCAAATTCACAAAATTTCGATTATAATTACAGTTTCTTGATGTTTGGTTTAAATATTGGCTTTTAATCAGCATTGAAATAAAATTTCAAACCATATTTGAATAACTATTATTAAATGAAAATTTCATAATTTTGCTTTGGATTAATTAGTTAAAAATATTTTGTTATTCAGAATATGAAAAAAATCTATTTATTTGTGTTTATTCTAATAGGTATTGCTTCTGCTGTTGCAGTTTTTTCATATTTTGAGTATTTCCAATCAAAAAATATTCTTCTTTCTATCTTGAAAAGTGAATCGAAAAACTTAATTAAGGCACTGAAGTATTCAATTGAGAATAATATCAAAACTAATGAGATTATAGAAGATGAAATTCAGAATACTTTAATTTCGACATCCTCCCTTGCTGACCATATCAACACACATAAACGTTTTGATAAGCAAAGTATTAAATTATTTGCAAACACATATAATGTTGATTTTACATTGCTTTACGATAAAAATGGTATTGTTTCTAATTTGGATTATGCAGATAGTTTGATTTATAGAAAGTTAGATAACGAACTTGAATTTCTTCGTAAAGAGAACTACTATTGGCTTGAATTAGGCGTAATTGAATTTGCTGATACTGAATATTATTTGATAGGTGGCGAATTTGAAGATGATAATACAATCATTATTTCTGGAATTGAAGAAAAGAAATTACTTGATTTAAGAAAATCAGTTGGAATTGGCGTGTTGCTTAATAATTATAAGCAAAATAAAGATATTATTTACGTTGCACTTCAAGATACTTTTGGATTGATTGCCGCGACTAAAAATTTGGAAGCAATAACCACAATTCAGGGTGATGATTTTCTTGATTCAATTTATAAATCAGATAAATTAACAAATAGAATTACAGATTATAATAACCAAGATGTGCTTGAAACTGTAACTACTTTAAGCAATAAAGACCATAAAATTATCGTTCGGCTTGGTTTATCATTAGAAAAGTTCGAGTCTATTAACCAGAAGAACAAGAATAGAACAATTTTTTTGGCTTTAGGAATGTTTGTGATTATTGCTGTTTCGTTTGCTTTTGTTTATCAGAGAGCAAGACATAACAAACTCAAAGAAGCCCATAAGCAAATGCTGGATTATACCGGTCTTTTACTTTCTAATATTAACGAAGCAGTTATTGGCATTGATAAAAACTGCTCAATTATATTATTTAATCAAAAAGCTGAGTATTTATTTGGCAAACCAGAAATTAGTAGTAATTATATTGAATTTTTCAATCAAGATTTTTTGGAATTATTTAATACTCTTCAATCAAACAAACCTGAAGAGTACAAAGAAATTGAATATCATTCAAAAAATAAGCAAAATTACATTCTTGCATACAGTAAATCAATTGCGTCTGACGAAACTGGAAATTCAAATATTGCAATAGCAGTTATTCGTGATATTACTCAAATTCGTGAAGCCGAAAAACTTGCCCAAAGAAACGAAAAACTTGCCGTAACAGGCGAACTTGCCGCAGGAGTTGCTCATGAAATTCGCAATCCGATGAATGCAATAAATATTATTGCCCAAAGATTAGAATATGAATTTGAGCCCAAAAATGAGGAGGAAGAATATAGTAATCTTGTTAAAATTATCAGAAATGAAATTCAAAGAATTGATTTGATAATTGCACAATTTATTGAATTTTCCAAACTTAAGCAATCTGTTTTAACTGAAGGCAATCTTTATTCCCCAATAAATAATGCAATTGATTTATTAAAGCACTCAGCAGAGCAAGAAAACATTCATCTTATTGATAGATGTGAAAAGACAATTTCAGCAATGATTGACATTCATAAGTTGGAACAAGTATTTATTAATCTAATCAAAAATGCAATTGATGCAATTCAAAGTAATGGCGAGATAATTGTTTCGTCTATTCTTAAGGAGAATAAAGTAACAATTATGATTAAAGATAATGGTTGTGGTATTGATGAAGATAAGAAGCAGAAAATCTTTGATTTGTATTTCACAACGAAAGATAAGGGAACAGGACTTGGTTTGGGGATTGTGCATAAAATAATCCAAGAGCATTATGGCAAAATTTGGTTCGAATCGGAATTGAATGTTGGAACAACTTTTTATTTGGAATTTGAAAGGATATAAATGGAAAAATTTAAAATCTTACTTGTTGATGATGAAGATTCGCAAAGACTTCCTATCAAAGGATTTCTCGAAAAAAAGGGCTACATTGTTTATGATGTATCGTCTGTTGATGCGGCAATAAATTTCTATAAGAAAAATCATCTTGATTTGATTATCACTGATTTCAAGATGCCACATAAAACAGGAAAAGATTTACTTACAGAAATAAAGCAAATAAATCCTGAGTTACCAGTAATTATTTCAACTGCTTATGGCGATGTTGATAATGCTGTTGATATGATGAAATTAGGTGCGGCAGATTTTATTCGTAAGCCAATTGATTTGATGGAACTTTTGAAATTAATTGAAAAAAAAAATGAACGCAGTTTGGTTTTATCTGAAAATAAGGAATTAATCAAGAATATCACATCTCAGGATTCAATTTCATTTAGTTCTATAATTTATAATGGTATTGAAATGGAAGAAGTGTTGAGCATCGCTTCAAGAGTTGCTCAATCAAAGGCAAGTGTTATGATTAGAGGTGAAAGTGGAACTGGAAAGGAATTGATTGCCCGAGCAATTCATGATGCAAGTAATAGGAAATCTCAGCCATTTGTGGTGGTAAATTGTGCCGCTTTGCCAGAAACTCTATTTGAAAGTGAGTTATTTGGGCATGAAAAAGGTGCATTTACGGGTGCTGTTAAAATGAGAGTAGGAAAATTTGAGCAGGCAGATACAGGTACTCTTTTCATAGATGAAGTTGGCGATATTCCTATGCCGGTTCAAGTAAAATTGCTACGTGCTTTGCAATTTGGTGAAATTGAGCGGCTTGGAGGCGAAAAAACAATCAAAACTAATGTGAGAATTGTTGCGGCAACAAATCGTAACCTTGAAGAAATGATTAAAGACAAAGAATTTAGAGAAGATTTACTTTATAGATTGAACGTGGTTACAATTGAATTGCCGCCACTTAGAAACAGAAAAAGTGATATTAAGCCATTAATTGAATTTTTCATTTTGAAGTATTCTGATTTATTAGAGAAATCTATCAAAGGAATTTCCAAAGAAGCCACTGATCTGATGATGAAATACAATTACCATGGGAATATCAGAGAATTAGAGAATATTGTTCAAAGAGCAGTTGTTCTTTCGCGAAGTAATATCATTGATGTAGATTCATTACCAAGCGAACTATATAATTTTTCAAAAAATAAACAAGAATCTTCTGAATCTGAATCTTGCTTTGAAATTGGCGATTTAACAGAAAAAGTTGAAACATTAGAAAAAGTACTTATTCAAAAAGCATTATCTAAAACAAGTGGTAATCAAGTTAAGGCGGCAGAACTCCTGAACATTACTGAAAGAACAATAAGATACAAAATTGGCAAATATGGCATCAAATAATCGACAAAATTGTCGAAATGTTTCCTGATTTTTCGGCAGATAAAATAGTAAGTCATTGATATTTATAGTATTATTTGTATTGGCACAAAAATTGCATATTAATTGTTATGAAAAATAAATTATTACATATTGTTTTGATAGTAGGATTGACAATGTTTTTGTCAAGCCAAATCACATTTTCTCAACAAGTTAATTCTAATGAAGAAAAGAATAAGCAAGTTGACAAAAATTTGATTGAAGAAAAGCAAGAAATTAAATTAAAAGATACAATTAATCCAACTTCAACAGAAAAAAAGCAATCAGGGAAAAAGGCAAAATTTATTGATAATGATGGCGATGGTATAAACGATAGTCGATGCAATGGCTTTGGTATGAGAAATGGCAAAGGTTCGGGCATTGGTTGTGGTCAGTGCAAAGGCAAACGAAACGGAAAGAAGTAAAATAATATTTTAGAAATAATATTGTTTTCTTGTAATGGCGACAAAATTAATTTTACATTTTTTTTATTGAACTTTCCTTTTAATTCTACTTTTAGCAACTAATTTATTTGCCAAGTAACTTCTTTAATAATTTTTTTTTCTTTACTAAAAATATCATCAAATCAGTGATTTTAATTTGAAGTTTTTCAACAAAATTGACTTTAATAACATCATTTTTAACAAAAACAGTATCGCTTTTATCTTTGAACCAAACATTGTAATTATTATTATTTATCCAATCAAGAATTTCAGAAATAAAAGGATTAGTGTAGTATTTTCCATGTGTTTCAATTGAGATAATATTTGGTCTGCTTTTCATATTTTTGATCACAAACCACTCAGCACCTTCAATGTCAATACTTATTAAATCAAAATCCCCATTATCAATTTCAGAAAACATAACAGCTTTTGCTACAAATTTATTTTCATTACTAATTACATAATTATCATTTATCAAGGCAGGGCTTACTTCTAATTTGCTTAAAAATGTAGAAGATTCACTTTTACAAAGTTCAACTTCTCCATTAAAATCACAGACAGCAGCTTCGATGACTTTTATATTTTTCCTTCCATTAAAAAAACTATTAATGCTTTTAATGCAATCTGGGTCAGCTTCAACAAGTGTGGTATCTACACCTGCTAAAATAAATTCTAACAAATTTGAATATTGAGGTTTATATACACCAACTTCACATATTTGTTTTGGTTGATAATTTTTGCTTTTTACTTTGTGATATAGAAGACGTTCATCATTTTTCATATTAAAAAGTCGTTTCAATGTCAAAAAAATAACCCCACATAAAGTAGGGCTTATATTTAAAAAGTCAAATCAAATATTATAGATTTTTACTAAATTCATAATATATTAATAACCATCTCTAAATCTATCAAGAATATCACTTACAATCTTTGCTTCTTCAGCACTTATTGTGTCAATTTTAGTAAGTCTGCCGTCAACAACATCATCTAATTCTTTAAGTAAATCTAAACCTTTTTGAGTAATGAGCAATTTGATTTTTCTACGGTCAACCTTGTCCATGTCTCTTGTTACATATCCATTTGCTTTAAGTTTGTCAATCAATCTTGAACCATTCGACATTCTGTCTAATAGTCTTGATTGAACAGTTCCTAAAGTGCACACATTTGGGTACTGTCCCCTTAAAATCCTCAAAATATTGTATTGAGGAGGAGTAATTTTATATGGTCTTAACAATCTTACGTTAACCATATTCACCCAATTTCCAGTAAACAGAACATTCAATACCATTTTTTGATAATCATTTATGAATTCATTCTGTTTGATTTCATCTTCTAATTTCATAATACAATCCAATTATTTGTTTATACAATTGTTGCAAATACAATACTTACAAATGACGATTATTAAAGCAAAATTATTTTATTATTTTTTAAAATTTTCATAAAAAAAATTCAACTTTGATTTTAAAGTAATCTAACAATTGATTGAAAATTATATTAAAAAATACATTGAAGTAAAATCATTTAATAGTTTCAATCACATCAATTGATAAGCCAGTTATACTTGCTATTTCATTAACATCTAATCCATTAAGTAACAATTTTTTTGCTATTTGTTTTTTCTCGTCTAATCTGCCTTCTTCTCTACCAATTTCAATTCCTTCTTCTCTGCCTTTTTCTTTGCCAATTTCAATTCCTTCTTCTCTGCCTTTTTCTTTGCCAATTTCAATTCCTTCTTGCATACCTTTTTGCATACCTTCTTCTTTAGCGGTATCAATTGAATTTTGTAAATCACGAAAATCTTTTAAGCTGAATTCATAATCAATTAATTGAGATTTTGTAAATCTTGCTATTTCTGCAGTTTTAAATACTTTCTCAAATATTCGTTCTCTTAATTCATCTGGAATATTATTTAATCTTGATAAATTTTTGATAACAAATAACCATTTTTCAAATCTTGTATTTAATTCGGTTATATCTTTCTTGAATTTTGGCATTTCTAAATATATAAATGTCAATTTATCGTAGAATACTTTCTTTGTTTCAATATCAGTTAATTTTACATCATATCTGAATTTGTTAGCATTCATTTTATCTTCATCAAACACAAAATCAAGTATTGCAATTACATAAACTGCTTTTAATTCAAAATTCCAGTCGTTCTTTTGTGCTTGCTCACGTATTGGTAAAGAGGCATAATATAATGCTCTTTCTTTAAAGAATTTCTGCTTTGTTTTTTGTAATTCTACAATGAATTTTTCACCATTTTCATTTTCACAATATATATCAAATACAGACTTTCGGTCTGATAGTGTATAACCGACATATTCAGTTTTCAAATATGTTAAATCTTTTATTCTACCAGTTTCGCTGATAAGCAATTCATTCAAAAAATCTAATAGTAAATCTTTATTTACTTCTTCGGCAAATACTTTTTTAAAACCGAAATCTGTAAATAAATTCACATATTTATCTGTTAATGTCAGCATATTTATCTCCATCTAACACAAATTTTAAAAACGCAAATTCAAGAATTTTATTGGAAATCTTGATGAATAAAACTATCTTTAAAACTCAATCTTTTTTACCAATATTTTACTTTGATTTTGTTGATTCGTTAGTGTAATTTCTCCAAATGTTTTACATTCTTTTGGAGTAAACGGAATTGAACCAATAGCAGAAAAATCTGATTTGTATTCAATCAAAGGATAAATTGTATAATTTGGTTCTTTAAATTTCAAAGCTATAGAATTCTTGTAAAAATAGTTCTCTTTAATACTAAACTTCCAACCATCATCTGAATTTCCACTTGTGAAACCACCATTTATTTCGAGTGTATATTCACCATCAGCAGGTGGATTAAATGTTACTTTGTCAGCTTTTCTTGATATTCCACCTGCTAAAAGTGATTTTCTATTTTTATCGTAAATATTTATAGCAATATCTGTGAATTTATTGAAATTATCATTATCCATTTCTACGTAAATTACTATTTTTCCAATATCTTTTCCTACCAATATTTTCTTTTTATAAACTGAACCTTCTGAAAAATTGATTTCTTCACTTTTTGTATAACCGTTGATACTTCCGCTTATATCACTTTTTATAATTTCTTGATTATAACTTGTAAAATTAAATTCACCCGCTGGGAATGTTCCAAGTTCAAAATCCATCTTATCAATTATTTTTGGATTAGAATCAAACACATAAAATTGTACTTCAATATCAAAAAATGATGTTTCTTTAGATTGATAAAATGAATATGGCAGTAATTCCCAAATACCTTTTTTCAAATCATCTCCTGAAATGTTAAAATTTATCTCTTTCCTAAGATTAACATCATTACTTACACTCATTGTAAACATATCGCCATCTGGCTTGAATAAATAGGTTGCCATACCAAAATGTTTTTTTTCAATCGGAGTGATTTTTATATTCATTGAGTTAGCGCCAATCGGAGTTTCGATAAAAATTCTTTCAATATCTCCAATTTTCAATTCTTTATTTTTTAAAACTAATTTGTAGTTATTTGAACTTTCAAATTTGTATGGAATTACAACAGATGCCTGAAAATCAAAATCATTAAAACCGCCATTATTTTCATTTTTTGCTTTGCCGAATATTCTACCAGTATAAATTCCGGGTTTTGATAATTTGGCTTTATCATAACTTATTCCAAATGATGCAGATAAATCACCGCGAATATAGATTTCAGATTTATCAGTACTAAGCCAATCAGCATTACTTGATAATGATAACACTCTATAAAAATTATGTTGGCTATCTTTTGATGTATAATCAGTATACATTGCTTTAATAGTAACCATTTGCTTTTCGTTATCTTGTGGGAAATATCCACCTGCTTTCCAAAAAGCTGAGGTGCCGATTTTATCAGGGTAGTAGGTATTAGTAGTTGTTATATCATAATCAAAAATTTTATTATATTCGTCTCTTTGAGCTAATATTTTCAATAATTTATATGCTTCGGGTATGTTTACTAATCCGTTTCCATAGTCAATATGAGTATATCCTTCAAGTGGTTTAGCAGAGAATTTTAATGCTTTTCTTACCATTGAATTATTTACTTGCAAATTTTCTTTTAATGCTCCGGATAATAATACAGCTACTGCTCCAGCAACCTGTGGACATGCCATTGAAGTACCCCAAAATGCGTCACCGCCTTCAAATTGTGGTACTGTTGAAGAAGCACCTCCCGGTGCAACAACATCAGGTTTACTGCTTTCACCGCCACGCGAACTAAAATGTGTAACCCAATTTTTTGTTCGTGCAGAACCATATAAATTCTTTAATATTTGCGGTGGAAGCATTGCTCCAGCAGAAATAACACCTCTTGCACCAGCTGGATTTCCAGTTGAATTGATACCGGGACCATTATTTCCATTAGCTACCACAACTACAGCATTTGGATTTTTAATTACAAATCCATCAAGATATTTTTCTATCTCACTTCTACCGGGGGTTTCGGAGCCAATTCCATAACTCATTGAATATACTGCATATTTAAACCCAGCTTCTTTCATAAATTCTATGCCATATTCATAAGCTTTCTTCATTGAACTTGTTGTTGTAGCACCACCTGAAAGCGTATTATCACCAATTTTAATTGAAACTATGTATGCCGCAGGAGCTATTCCATCATTTCCTTTTGCACCATAGATTTCATTACCGGCAGCAATACCTGCACAATGAGTACCGTGGGAGCCATCAGCAGCATTAACAATAATTTGCATTTTAGATTCATCTACTTTTGCAGTTACTACCATTACAGTTTTTTGGGATTTAACTCCACGCTGAAAATCAAGGAAATCGTAGTTATATTTATATTCAAATTTTGGAATTTCATCATCAATATTGCCGTCTCCATCAGTATCGCAATAATATACCCAAACATCTGTTTTGGGTTTTACATAGCCATTCAATTTTGAAATAGTAGGGTCATTAAGAGAAATTTTAAAAGTCAGAAATGCAAATTTATCTTCGGTTTTTCCATTTTGATTAATATCTTTAACAGCTGAATTTTTAAATGATTTTTCTTCGTCAAGTTCAGATAAATAATATTTGTTATCAATTGGTTTAAATTCAAGTTTATCCCAACCAGATATCATAATTGTATTAGAAATTAGTAGATTTTCATCTTTAATTTTTTCAATTTCAGCAAGATTTAGTTTTAGAACAATTTGATTAGAAAAATCCTGCATATCAATTACTTTAGTTTTGCCGTCTGGATTTTTTATTAATCCTGGTATAGTTGGGTCAACTGAATTATCCAAAATAAAAATAACAACTCCTCTACCATCAAATTCTGGATTTGCTTTAATAAAATCGTAACTACCCATCGCTTTATTATCAAGAAATGGGAATGAATTATCTTGTGAATAAATGTTCAAAACACAAAGAAAGAAAATTCCAATCACCGCTCTATAAATATTTTTCATAAGTATTTTTTAAATAATTGTTAAAAAATACAAAATTATGAAATTATCAGTAATATTAATAAATTAATTGAATTATTCAAGATTAAATATCTGTTGACTAATCAGCAGTTTTATGATTTTCAATTTACTTTGTTATTTAAATTAATAAAAATATATTTGGAATAAGTTGAAAAAATAAAATAAAAATTCCTTGAAATTCCCATCGGGATTAAATGTTTGTAATAATAAAAATGCCCGTTAGTCCAGCAATCCCAGCGGGATTGAATAGTTGTAAACCCCACCTAAATCCTCCCCAAGGGGAGGACTTTACATATAATTCCTCCCTTCGGGGAGGTTAGGCGTTGCACTGAGCTTGTCGAAGTGTGGGGTTTCTTGTTACAAACATTAATTCCCGATGGAAATTTCAAAGAATATTTTACAAAATAACAAAAATTCTATTTATTTGTTATTTGGCTGAGTAATCACAATATCTTCTAATTAATTTATATTTGAATTAAATTGGTTAAAATAACTATTTGGTTTGTTTCTGATAAGTGATGCTTTACTACCTCATTACATCAAATTTTGAAACTTAGCCCAAAGTTGGTAATAAAAGATAATGGCTAAAATTACTTTTAGCCATTATCTAATCGTCAAAATATATTGATAACCTATTTTTCTGCTTTTTTCAAGGAAAATTTGGTTACTTTGTTGAATATTGGCTTAATCGTTTTTAAGTACATATAAATAGCAACCAAATCTTCTTCATTCATGTCGGCATACATTGTCCAAGGCATAAATGTATTGAATGTATTTGCAGGTACTTTTGGAGCAGTGTAAACATTACTCTTGTAAGCTTTGAATCTATCGATAAACTCTTCTTTTGTCCATCTGCCAATTCCAGTAGCTTTATCTTGAGTTAAATTTGCAGAGCGAACCACTCCCCCTGTAGGCAATGGAAATTCAAAGCCACCAGAATAAGCTTTTTCCTTAATAGGTCTTCCTTTATCATTAGGTGTATGACAATACATACAAATTGAAGCATTTGCAATATATTCGCCATATTTTACAACGTCTGATTTAGATGGAATTTCGTTATGTTGCGGTTTTTTGGGTAAATAATTAATAGCAATTTGATATGGAAAATCTGAGGTAGGCATAGGTACATCATTTACAATTGGTTCCAAAGTACGGAGGTATGCAATTATCGAATAAATATCCTCTTTGCTCATTCTTCCATAATTCGGATGAGGCATTACAGGAAATAATGCTCTACCATCACGTGAAACGCCTGCTGCGATAGCTCTATAAAGTTCACCATCAGTCCATTTTTTTAATTCATAAGGAGTAATATTTGTAGAATAATATTTGCCTGGGAAACCAATTTTTTGGTCAAATAATTCGCCGCCTTTGCCATCAGTACCAGGAATTGGAGGAATACCAAATTTAGTCCAATCACGTGTTGCGTGGCAATCAATACAAACAGCAACATGTGTGGCAAGATATTTACCTCTTTCTACTCTTTCAGGTGTAACCTCAATTTGTATATCAGGAGCTTTCCCGACATTTGGTAAAAACAGCCAAACATATCCCAGAAACATCAGTATTCCGAAAACCACAAATCCAATTATCCCAGATAATATTTTCAAAGACTTCATAATACCCTCCAATATACAAATAAAAATTTTATAATATAAAGCAATTTTAAAAATTGCATTATACAAAAACTTAATTTATTTATTTTTTTTCAAATAAGCAAATGTATGTTTTAATTATTTTGTATTTTTTAATAATTTATGCAAGTATTGATGTTTTATTTATCTAAAATCAAAATATTTACTATTAATTGATTAATTAATTTAAATAAATCCATACATTTATTATTTATCAATAATAAAAAATATACATCGTCATAATAGTTAAGTTTAAATTTCGTTGCAGCTAAAATTTTTGTTCACTAATATAGGGATAATTTATGGATTTGATTTATTGGGTTTATTTTAATGTATTTGTTTTAATTATGCTCGCCTTAGATTTAGGTGTATTTCATAAAAAATCTCATGTTGTAAGTATAAAAGAAGCATCTATTTGGTCTTTGGTTTGGATATCTCTTGCTTTAATTTTTAATTATATAATTTACCTGAATTTAGGTGAAGTTAAAGCCGTTGAATTTTTAACTGGTTATTTGATTGAAAAATCACTCTCAGTGGATAATATTTTTGTATTTGTGTTGCTGTTTGGTTATTTCCAAATTCCCGCACAATATCAGCATAAAGTTTTATTTTGGGGTATCTTAGGTGCCTTAGTAATGCGTGTGATATTTATTTTCGCAGGTGTTGCATTAATTCAGCAGTTCCACTGGACTATTTATATTTTCGGTGCATTTTTGATTTATACAGGTATCAAAATGATAACTGAAAAAGACAAAAAAATAGATACCGAAAATAACCCAATTATCAATTTATTCAAAAAATTTGTACCTGTTACAGATAAACTTCAGGATAAATTCTTTATAACAATTGATAAAGTTCGTCATGCTACACCATTATTCGTAGTATTAATTTTAATTGAAATTACTGATTTGATTTTTGCGGTTGATAGTATTCCGGCTATTCTTGCTATTACTCAAGACCAATTTATTGTTTATACTTCAAACGTGTTTGCAATACTCGGATTGCGTTCATTATACTTTGCACTTGCTCACATAGTACATAGATTTGTATATCTATCTCTAGGGTTAGCAATTATTTTAATGTTTGTTGGTATGAAAATGGTTATTGTAGATTTCTTTAAATTTCCTACTGCAATATCTTTATTAATAATTGCAATAATTATTACAACAAGTATAATTGCTTCGTTAATCAAAACCAAGAAAGAGAAATAATTTTTGAAAGTATTTAGCTATTCAGAGTTTCAATATTTGCATAATCTTTTGTAGGGACAGGTTTAGTTTTGTCCCTACAAAATACATCTATTGAGTAAAAAAAAATATCGCATAGCGATTATATTATGGTAACACACAATTACAAAATTAAAATTTATCACGTAGTGATTAAATTATTTGTAAATACACTATAGCATTGAAATTTTCATTTTGCTATGATATTTGAATAAAAAACAAGAAAAATTGAAACAAGTTGAAAATAATAATAAAAATGAAATTTTTTAAAAATCCCGTTAGGGATTAAATATTTGTAATAATGGAAATACCCGTAAGTCCAACATTCCCAGAGGGATTGAATAGTTGTAAACCCCACCTAAATCCTCCCCAAGGGGAGGACTTTACATATAATTCCTCCCTTCGGGGAGGTTAGGTGGGGTTTCTTGTTACAAACATTTATTCCCGAAGGGAATTTCAAGGAATTTCTTTCAAATTAACGAAAATATAAATTTATGGTTAGTCGGCTAAGTAGTCACTTTTTTTATAATGCTTTTATTTCTTATCGGCATTTTTTTGTATTTTTGTATTTTAAAAATAAACTGAAAAGCATTATGTTTGAACCGCAGAAAGATAAAATAAATGATTTGAGAGAAAGAGCTGAGCAACTTCGGAGGTTTCTTTGACATTGATTCAAAATATAATTTAATCAAAGAAAAGGAATTAATAACACAAGAAGATGGTTTTTGGAATGATAATATAGTTGCTCAAAAACTTATGAAAGAAATTGCAGAAGCCAAAGAGTGGATTAATACATATAATGAAGTTAAATCATCTGTTGATGATGCTTTTGCAATGTGGCAAATAGCTAATGAAACTGAAGATAATTCTATCGAACAAGAAATAAATAATGAAATATCTAATGCTGAAAAACTAATTGGTGAATTAGAAATTCGTAACATGCTTGGTGGTAATGACGATACAAGAAACGCTATTCTTTCTGTGAATGCAGGAGCTGGTGGTACCGAAGCACAAGATTGGGCTGAAATGCTCTTGCGAATGTATATTAGATGGGCAGAAAGAAAATCTTATAAAGTTACTTTGATTGATGAGCTTGAAGGCGATGGAGCAGGTATAAAATCTGCGACTATTGAAATTGAAGGGAAATTTAGTTATGGTTATTTAAAAGCTGAAAATGGTGTACATCGTTTAGTCAGAATTTCACCATTTGATTCAAATGCAAGAAGACATACATCTTTTGCATCTGTTTTTGTTTACCCTGAAATTGATGACGATGTAGAAATTGAAGTAAATCCTGCAGATGTTGAGTTAGATACATACCGCTCAGGTGGCAAAGGAGGTCAAAATGTTAATAAAGTTGAAACAGCAGTTCGGCTAAGACATATTCCTACAGGTATTATAGTTGCATGTCAGCAGGAAAGGTCACAATTTCAGAATCGTGAGAGAGCGATGAAAATGCTAAAATCAAGACTATATCAAAAGAAAATTGAAGAAGATGACGCTGCCAAAGCCGCTATTGAAGGTACGAAAAAGAGAATTGAATGGGGTAGCCAAATTCGTTCTTATGTGTTTCAACCATATACTATGGTAAATGACCACCGTTCAGAATTGAAAAGAACAGATATTCACGAAGTTATGGATGGTGATATTGATGATTTCATTAAGGCATTTTTATTACTTGATTAGAGATTAAACATTGAACATATTAATTTTATTATCAATAATTGCATATAGTCTTGAAAGTCTTGAAGCTATATCTGTGTTTGGGCATAGCTTAACTCCATTTGATGTTGTAACAATTTTTATGTTTGTTCTTTTTATAAAGAAAATTGTGTGGGATGGTGTGGAACTAAAAATTGCACAAAATCCTGCTTTACTATTTTACTTTTTTTTTCACATAGCTGTTGTCTTATCTGGTTTTATTCCGTTATTCAAAGGAGAAACTCCTCAAATAGTGCAGTTTTTGAAAACATTTTCTCATTTTAATCTTACTGTATTATTTGCTACAGTATGTGGATTATATGAAATCAAGAACGAAGTGTGGTTAAAATCTATAAAATTATGGTTAATTTTTGGATTGTTTATCAATATTTTTGGTGTATATCAAATACTTGCAAGAGCTTATGATTTGCCTTTTGCATGGCTTTCATTTACTAATAGTGCATTCACTTTCCGCGGGAAAGCAGGCAATCTTGAAGACCTGACTCAATTGAGTTTGCAATACGCAAATTTCTTTCGTGCAACTTCAATTTATCCCGAACCATCAACCTTGGCTACTACCAATGTGATTAATCTATCATTTTTATTAATACCAATATTAACCCGTACTAAACCATTTTTCAAGTCCAGAGCATTTACTAATTTGTTGATTATTGTTTCATTAATTACATCATTAACTACTTTTTCATTAACTGGTTTACTTGGAATATTCATAGTTTTTGGAGCATTATTATTGGTAGAATTCAGAAAAGTATTTAAGCCATTTTTGATTACTGTATTAATTGCTACCTTTTTGTTGGTGGTATCAGATAATATTATCGAAAAATACACAGAAACAAGTGTTATCGAACTATTCTCCAATCGTGTTCTTACTTTAACAGGAATTGAAAAAGACCATACCAAAGTTATGATGGGAGAATCTTTCTATTGGAGAGCATCGAATTTAGAAATGAGCTTTGAGGGTGGCTTAAAAAGCCCAATTATTGGAAATGGATTGGGATTAACATATTATGCAACAAACAAAAATATTGTGTTTTCGGATAGTGCAATAGCTTCAATTTTTTGTGAAATGGGGATTATTGGTGTTTTAATTTTCACTGGATTATCGTTATCCTTGTTATACTATGCTTTTAGATACTACCTATTAGCACGAAAAACAGTCAATCCAGATGAGGATAACAAATTATACGTTGTACTTCCATTCTTGATTTTATTTTTTATTGAGATAAATTACTTAACTGCTAATCAGTTAGTGAATATGAGTATGTGGTTATTTATGTCTATGTTTATTAGTTTAGTAAATAACAAACTTATAGAAAGCAATAAATATTACAGTTTGAGATTAATAAAAACACCATTCAAAGAAATATTTGCAAAATCAATTAATATTTCTGCGAGTATTTTGAAAAAGTGATTTCACTATTTTTGTTTGTATTATGAAGCAGTATCAAGAGTAAATTTAATGATATTTCACTTTGCTTTAGAGAGTCTGTATGAAAAGTCGAACTTATCAATCAAAACAGTTATTAATCAGGTACTTATTATATTATAGTAACTCATTAATTTATAATAATCTACAATGATTGTAACCACTCAGCCGCTTATAGATAATTTAGAATTTTTGTTCATTTTTTAAAATTCCTTGAAATTCCCTTCGGGAATAAATGTTTGTAACAAGAAACCCCACCTAACCTCCCCGAAGGGAGGAATTATATGTAAAGTCCTCCCCAAAGGGGTAATGGCACTAAGATTAGGATAATATAAAAAATATTGCTAAATTTGTATGAGTATAAATTACAAATATGGCATAAGAAATGACAAACAACATATCAATGAAATTATCCGCTCAACTCAAAGAAGAGTTAAGCACAAATTTACTTCCATTGTTTTATAAATCTGTTAAGTCAATAGTAGTAGGTGAAGATAGTAATGACACCAAATTCAGGGATCGTGTATTTAACCAATGCGATACTTTGCTTACAATGATAAGTACTTCAACTCAAACAGATAAAAGTCTTCAAAATTCTGTAAATATCTTTTCACAGATACATGAGGAAAATATAAAACGTATAACAGAATTTGAGAAAACATCAATGGAATCAGCATTAACAGAAAAACGGAGTTCAGGTCGTCCGCGAAAGTATTTTACATCTGCAGCTAAAAGCAAGCAAAAAAGTATATCAAGCAATACGTCGGCATTTTCACAGGCACGTAACCGTTTAAAATTATCTTACGTAAAAGAAGTATTTGAATACTCAAGTAAATCAACCACAAATAACAAACAAATATTTTTTGGTCGGCCTGCATATATTACAGATGGCACATTTCTTCAAATGCAAGATACAGACAGCATAAATGCTGTTTACAAAAAATCAAAAGAAGCTGGCTATCCTCGTGGGCTATTAAGCATCATTATTCAGCAAGGAACAGGACTAATCACTGATTTTAGATTAGGAAGTGATGCGAAAAGCGAATTAGAATATTTTGCAGAAATGATTAACAATCTGGAAAAGGGCAGTTTACTTTTAGCCGATGATTTATATAATTGTTTTGCAATATTTGTACTTTTGAAAAATAGAAATGCTGATATAATAGTTCCGGAAAACGTAATAGAAATTATGAAATAATAAAAAAATTGGAATCGGAGATGAAATTATAAAAGTAAAACTTGCAAAAAATAGTTCAAAGATGGCAAAACTTTATGATATAAAAGAAGAATATATAATTTTACGTAGAATTGAATATAGAACTCCAAATACAAAAGATGATATGTCAGTTTTATACACGACAATATTAGATGAAACAATTGGCAAAGAAGATATAATCTTAAAGTATGTAACACGTTGGGATATTGAAATAAATATAAGGGAAATAAAAACAATATTTGGGTTGAACATATTACGAAGTAAAACTCCGGAAATGGCATTAAAAGAATTGTTATCAGGTTTGATTGCATACAATTTCATAAGAAATTATATATCTGAAATCACTTCACAAAGTGATTTTTCCCCCGAAAGAGATATCTATGAAAAATACTATACGCTCGATAAACCTGTATTTACTGACAAACTTGGTAGAGTATACAACAAAATCTCCACAGGACGCCCAAAAAAGATTGAATGAAGAGATTCTTAAACATATTATTCCAAAGAGGCCAGGAAGGCACTACCCAAGAAAGACTAAGTGTGGTAAATATAGAAAATATAGATGATATAATAGTTATCTTAGTGCCATTACCCCAAGGGGAGGATTTAGGTGGGGTTTACAACTATTCAATCCCGCTGGGATTGCTGGACTTACGGGTATTTCCTTTATTAAAAATATTTAATCCCTAACGGGATTTTTAAGGAATTTCATTTTATGATTATTTTCATATTGTGCCAAATATACTTTTTTTTCATTCAAATAACAAAGCAATTTAAAAATATCAATTCGGCTGAGTCGTTACAAAAAAACAATAAAAAGATTACTGTTATAATTTTCACATAAATCCATATTCCCCGTGAATAAAATTTAATTTTGTACTTTTTAAATTTAAATTATTAATCTACTTTCATAGATTAAGTGATTTGATTATTGGTACTTAAAATAATTTAAATTTTTTTTAATAAATTATAACTATTTTCAAAAAAATATTTGTATTGTGTGAAAAATATTTAATATATTAGCAAATGTTAATTGACAAAAAAGTGAAAGGAATTTGTTTATGGAACAGAGATTATATCTGGAGGCATTGGCGGAAAATCTGAAGGTTTTAAAACCAGATGAATTAATAGATATGAAAAATACTTCATTAAAAGATGTTTTTCAAAAGGATATCGAAGTATGTTCGGCTATAATCTCAAATGATGCTTTAGAAAAATATGGCATTTGTAAGGGTCAAAATATATTAATAAAAAAAATACAGTTCAAGCCAGAATTTGAGCATAGTTACCTGTCGTTTATGGAATCAATTAACAATGAATTAGTAGTTGTTAAATTAGGAGAAAACTATATTGTTAGACATTGTCAATCCAACCCACATAGAAATTTCTTTGTTTTGAATACAGGCAAACCCAAAGTTCCTTCAATAGCAGCATTTACAAAAGATAAAATTATGAATTTATTATTATCTATTTATGGAATTATTATAGGTACGATCTAATCAAAAAATTTAAATTATCGTTATGTTAGCAATGCAATTGAGGTATGAATATAATCGTTCTTAACGCTGTTATACATTTTCAATAATGAGTTTTCTGGTAGATTTAATAATTCTACAGATTTAGGATTTGGACGATTGACAATCAAATCTCCAGCATTACCAAGTAACATCATCTTTGCCATTATGTTCCCTATATGAACAGCTGCAGTTAAGTAATCATTTTCAACATCACTGATGCCAATAGATTGGTATTTTGTAACTCTTTTAATTGAAGGTGGTAAATTCCATTTTTCAGCAATTACATATCCCGCATCTTGATTTGTAATTCCAAAAACCTGTTTTTCAATTTCATTTATATGGCAATTCAATTCTGCTGCCTTTTCAGAAACTCTACCATAAATTTCAGGAAAATATTTTATAAATACTAACTTTCCTATATCATGAACAATTCCAGCTAAGAGATAATCGTCTAAATTTGTGCATTTAGCATAAAAACCAAGTTGCCTTGCAATAACTCCGACTGCTATTGTATGTCTCCAAAAATCATCAAGATTAAAATTTCTTCCAAGATTAACAGATTTGCTAATCACATTTAGCAAAGTAAGAGAAATCATCAAATTTTTTATTTCATTAAAACCAAGATAAAAAATTGCTTGATTTAATGAAGTTACTTTTGTTTGAATACCATAAATAGGAGAATTTGCAACCCTAAGAATTTTAGTGCTTGCTGATTGGTCTTGCTCAATAATTCTTGATAAATCACTTACCGTAGTTTCAGGACTTGAGATTATTTTAATAATATTTGCATAAATAGTAGGTAAAGTAGGAAATTCCCTTACTGCTTGTAGTACTCTTTTTGTATCAACTACTAATTCTGATTGTGTTTTCTTTCGATGCGTTCCATCGTGCTGATAAATCCTATGTTCCATAGTTCCTTTTCAAAATTAGTTTCAGGAATCCAATTTACTCTTTTCTTTAATGAGGCATTGCAAAACTCAGTTAATTTGGCTTTCTCTTCAGAATCAATTTCAGTATATTTTTCAATTTCAATACATTCTTCATTAGAAACAATGCTAATAGCTTTGATACCCCATCCCCTTAGCAAGATGAGTTCGTTTTTACTTAGTACAGTACCGGCATTTATAAGAATATTGCCAGCTTCATTAGTTACAGGGTCAGCGATTACTGCACCGATTTGTACATTATAAATTGATATAAATGATCTACCCATTAAATAACACTTATTTTATAAATGTTTAATCTAAATTCAAAAATACAAAAAATATATATCTATCACAAATTATTTGTTGGTAAATTAATTATTTATTAATTATTAGTGTTCTTATTCGTTTATACTTGTTTATGTTGATTTGGTGAAATTAAAAATTTAAAATATGGCAAATACTACAATCATAAATTTAAGTTCATTGCTTGATTTAAGCGGAAGACTTTATGAATCTGATGATATTCATTTTATATTAAATTCTACAGTTTTAAGTTTAATGGGTAAGCTGAAGATTTTCAGGTCTTGTGTATTTATTCTTGAAGATAAAAAATATAGATTAATTTTGAATAAATCCAAAATTCATATTGATAAAATGGATTTTGTTAATATTGATAAATTAACCTTGATTCAGCAAAATAATTCTGAATTTCAAGAATTGTATGCCGAAGGAATTAGAATATTGATACCGTTAATTCACAACAATGAATTAATCGCATTGATATGCCTTGGTGAAAGTATAACCAAAGATGAACTATCACCCGAAGAGTTGGAATATATAAATTTAGTATCAAATATTACATCTAATGCTATTTCTAACGCAAATAATTTGAAACAACTAAAAAATACCAAGTCAAAAATTGAACAAAGAAATCAACTATTGTCGGCAATTTTTGAACTTGGAAGAGATTTTTCTTCTTTTCTATCAAGTGATAAAATTATTAAAATGTTATCCCTCCATTTGATGGGGCAGATGATGGTGAGCAGATTTGCTGTTTTTAACATTGATAGCAAAAGAAAATACACTTCTTTAATCAATAGATTTAATGTTGATTTTGAAAATTGTTTATTAGATTCTTTTTCAGAGAGTTTATTTGCTCAAAGAGTTTCGGAAATGAATTTTAGCGAGGAGTGTAATGAATTTATTAAAGAGCAAGATATTAGAATTATTTCACCTATGGTAGTTCAGGGCAAAACTGTTGGATTGTTAGTAATTGGAAAAAAAATGAATGGAGAAGAATTTAGTGATATTAATCTCCAATTTATTCAAGCATTAGGTAGTACAGCTGCTCTTGCATTAGAAAATGAAAGACTGTTTAAAGAAGAAATTGAAAAGAAAAAATTAGAAAATGAATTGTTGTTTGCTCTTGAAATTCAAAATAATTTATTGCCAAAATCAAGTCCGAAAATTCAAGGTTATGCTGTTTCAGGGAAAACTATTCCATCTCGACATGTAGGTGGAGATTTTTACGATTTTCTGATGCTTGACGAAACACATTTACTTGTTGTTATTGCAGATGTTTCTGGCAAAGGTATGCCTGCTTCATTGATAATGGCTCATTTTCAAGCTGCATTGAGAATTTTAGCACCAATGCATATTACATTGACAGATTTAATTTTGAAATTGAATTTGACAATTTACCAAAATACAAGTCCAGATAAATTTGTTACAGCGTTTATTGGAATACTTGATTGCAAAACTGGTGCATTTTATTATATCAATGCTGGGCATAATCCTCCATATCTATGCAATGCACAAAAAGAGATAACTGAACTCACAGAAGGTGGATTAATACTTGGATTTACTGACGAACCTCCTTTGTACTCAACTGGAGAAGTTTGGATGAACAAAAATGATGCTATTATTATGTTTACAGATGGAGTTACAGAAGCACAAAATATTGCCAAAGAAGATTATGGCGAAGAAAAAGTAAAGAATTTAATAGCTGAAAATATCGAAAAATCTACTGATGATATGATTACATTATTAGTTGATGATGTTAATGAATTTTCGAAAGGAACACATCAGTTTGATGATATTACTTTATTAGTATTAAAAAGATGTGAATAGTTTAATACTAAGTTGCGTTCAAAGATAAAAGATTAAATCCTTGATAATCCCATCCAGATTGAATATAATTCAATACATATTAAACACCCACAGGAGTTGGCAGACTCCTGTGTGATTCTATTGTTTCAAACATTAATTTCCGATGGGAATTTCTTTTGTATTAATTATGTGAAATCTCAACAACAATTTAGATTTTCGAAATTGAGGGATATGTTGTTGCTGTTTCTTTGGTTCTTTTCTACTAAGGTTAATACTTGTTAATAGAGTATTTTTGAAAACCTTAGTAGAAAAATAATACAGCTTATTTTAAAACCATATTAACCTTTTAAAACATAAGGAAAAAAATCATAAATATTGGTTCAATATAAACATACTAATTACAATCCTATAATGTAGTGTATGAAAAGCTGAAAATTTTCATCAGAATAATAAAATATTTGAAGTATTTCATATTATAAATTAAATCATAATTCATATTTTTGTAATAATTAATTTTTTCAATTTTAGAGATAATTGGTATTAAGATGGAAACTTTAATATTAAATATTCCATCCTAAAAAGTGTAAGTTGATAAGGATTCGTTAAAAAATAACTTTTACATATAGAATATTTTTATTAATTTTGCATGTTAATAAATTTTGTGCAAGGAAATAAAAATATGAAAATATCATTTGAAGAAAAGTTAAAGACAATGCTGCAATTCCTCAATGAAAAGCAACAAAGGATTTATCTACATTTAGAAGCCCAAGCAATAGGATTTGGCGGAATAACTCAAATCTCAAAATTAAGTGGAGTATCTCGCCCTACCATAACTGAAGGCAAAAAAGATTTAGAAATACATGCCATTGAAACGAAAACAGCAAGAATTCGGAAAGAAGGTGGTGGACGAAAAAAGTTAGTAGACAAGTTACCAGAGATACAAAGGGAGTTAGACAGTTTGCTTGATCCCGCAACACGTGGCAATCCAATGTCGCCACTTCGTTGGACATCAAAAAGTACACGTCAACTCTCCAAAGCATTAAAAACAAAAAGTCTAAATATTAGTCATGTAACAATAGCTGAGATATTAAGAAACATGGGTTACAGTTTACAATCAAACTCAAAAATCAATGAAGGCGGCACTCATCCAGATCGCAATCAGCAATTTGAACATATAAATGAGCAGACAAAAAAATATCTAAAGGTAAATGAGCCTGTAATTTCGGTAGATACCAAAAAGAAAGAGTTAATTGGAAATTATAAGAACTCTGGACAAGAATGGGAAAAAGTCGGACAGCCAATAGCGGTAAATGTATATGACTTTGCAAATTTATCAACTGGAAAGGCAGTACCTTATGGAATTTATGATGTCGGACGGAATGAAGGTTTTGTAAATGTGGGTAAAAGTTATGATACATCAGCATTTGCAGTGTCCAGTATTCGGCAATGGTGGCTTAGTATGGGGCAAGATATATATGCTGAGAAGAAGAGGTTATTAATAATTGCAGATGGTGGTGGTAGTAATGGTTATAGGCGAAAACTATGGAAAACGGAGTTGCAAAAATTTAGTAAGGAATTTGACTTGGAAATATCTGTTTGCCATTTACCTCCTGGAACGAGCAAATGGAATAAAATAGAACATAGGTTATTTTCATATATTACAATGAATTGGCGTGGAAAACCATTGACAAGTTTTGAAACAATAGTAAGCTTAATTGGCGCTACAACAACAGAAAAGGGTTTGAAAGTAAAGTCGATGTTAGATGAAAAAATTTATGAAAAAGGTATAGTGGTTGAGAATAAAGAATTGACTGATCTAAATTTACATTCCGAAGATTTTCATGGTGAATGGAATTATACAATTTATCCAATAAATGTAAATTTTAATTCTTAACGAGTACTAAGACGACTTAATCCATGTTCTATTTTAGACTTTTAGGTAAAATTTGAAAAAATTGCACTTTTAAATCTTACCTGAATTTCTAAAATAAAACATGAAAAAGACGAACAAAATTTTTAATTTTGTTGCGACTTAAACAACAAAAGTCAAACAAACTAAAGTCACCTTTTCCATGAAAAACAAAAATACAAAAAAAGTTAAAACATCAAAAAACTCAATACTTAGTCTTAGGATATCAACTACAAAAGCACCTGTTGGACCACCAATCTGTATTTTACTTCCACCAAGAAGTGAAATTATAAAACCTGCAATGATTGCAGTAATCAAACCCTTATCTGGAGTTACGCCAGAAGCAATTGCAAAAGCTATCGCTAGTGGCAATGCCACAATTCCAACGATTATACCTGCTGACAAATCTAAAAAAATAGGTTTCCTTATTATACCTTTTTAAAGTCGTAAATAATTTTGGTACTAACATTTTAAATCTGTAATATTAAAAAAACATAATTTTAAAGTACAAAATTACGAATATTTTGCTAATATTATTTTTTACATCATAGCTATTTTTGATTTTTATGATTTTTTTGAATATTGATTCTAATAAAATGCCGTAGGTATTGAATAATATACTCTCTTTTTATCTTGAAATATTTTTTTATAGGAAGCATTGGGGCTTGCCCTTGTGGGAAATTATTTACTCATTGGGGCTTGCCCCAATGTGAATGTTATTTCCCACAGGTGCAAGCACCCGTGCTTCCAGAATTAAAAAAACAACTTCAAAATTTCATTTTTATTTTTGCAAATTTAAATAAATATCATATATTAGTAATAATTGATTTTTGCAATTTTAGAGATAATTGGAATTTTGATGGAAACTTTAATATTAAATGTTCTAAACAAGGAAATTTTAAAAGATTTGGAGGAATATATCTTAAAATTTGGGAATTCAATTAAACTAATAAGATTGCCAAATCCAAATACTAATAAAAAAAATGATGAGTCAGTAAAAGATAATTTTTTTGATGTAGCAGGTATTTGGGAAGGCACTGATATAACTATTCAAAAAATCAGAGATAAAGCATGGAGAAAAATTTAATCCTTTGTGATACAAATATTATTATAGAAGTTTTACGCAACAATAAAGACATCATTAATAAACTTCATGAAATTAGTATTGATAATATAGCAGTCAGTATAATTACTGTGGGGGAGCTTCTTTGGGGTGTTAGAAATAAAATCGAATTAAAACAAATTCAAAAAGCAATGAGTAAGCTCACCCAAATTCCAATTAATGAAGAAATTTGTAATTTATTTGTAGAAATTTCTGGAAGTTATTGTCTAAGTCATAATATTGGTATTCCAGATAGTTTCATTGCTGCAAGTGCGATACATTTTGATTTGGAACTTTTCACATTAAATATGAAGGATTTTTCTTTTATAAAAGGCGTTAAACTATTTAAAGGTTAAGAAATTTGAAAACTACTCAGTAACTAAATGAAAAAATCACGTGCAAATTACAGCTAACTTAGTTAAATTTGCAAAAACTTGGGGAAATGACAACACAACTTGAGGTGGCGAGTTAGATAAGAGAGAGAAATTAAAAATTAAATGAGTTAATGAATTTAGATAAATAAAATTCTTATAAATTCCTTTTAAAGATTACATCATTGTAGAAAACATAAAACAACCCAATTTAAAACGTTACTGGCTTTTTAAATACATTTTAAATCTGAATTATCAGAATTCCATTCTCAAAATAAAAATTAAAAAAATTTACTTTCCTTCTTTATTAGAATCAATATTTTTTGTATTTTGCAAAATTGCAGATTGCAATATTGTTTTTTGTGAGATTTATCTCATTATTATATTTGAAATATTGATAAACGAAAATAATTTATGGAGCAGTTACAATGCCGTTTATTACCATAGATGGAAAGAGAATTGAAGCGAAAGACGGTCAAACGATAATCGAAGCCGCATTTAATAATGGCATCGAAATTCCACATTTTTGCTGGCATCCGGAATTGTCTGTTGCCGGTAATTGTCGTATGTGTCTTGTTGAAATTGGTATGCCGAAACGATTACCTGATGGTTCTTTTGAAAGTGATGCTGATGGAAAACCTGTAATAGGTTACTTCCCTAAATTACAAATTGCTTGTGCCACTCCTATCGCAGAAGGAATGGATATTAGAGTTACTCATCCAAAGGTTGTTCAGGCGCAAGAAGCAGTAATGGAATTTATTTTGATAAATCATCCGCTTGACTGCCCGATTTGCGATGAAGCAGGTGAATGTAAACTTCAAGATTATGCTTTCAGACATTCAAAAGGCGAAAGTAGATTTGACGAAACTAAAAATCATGCTTTGAAACGTCAGCAGTGGGGACCTAATGTAATGTATGATGCTGAAAGATGTATCACTTGCTCACGCTGTATAAGATTTGCTCAAGAAGTTGCCAAGCAAGATGTTCTTACATTTGTTCAAAGAGGCGACCATGTTACTATCAAATTATTTGAAGGAACAACTTTTGATAATCCATATTCTATGAATGTTATCGAAATTTGCCCAGTTGGAGCTTTAACAAGTAAAGATTTCCGATTCAAATCAAGAGTATGGGATATGAGTTTCAACGATTCAATTTCTGTTCATGATTCTACCGGAAGCAATATCAGATTAGGCGTTAGAAATAATGAAATTTTGCGAATTGAACCGCGTAGCAATACGAAAGTTAATCGTTATTGGCTAACTGACGAGCAAAGATTAAATTATAAATGGGTTAATGAAAATCGTGTGATTGAGCCGATGATTAAGGAAAATGGCGTTCTTAGAAATGCTGAATGGCAGGAAACTTATGAATTTGCGGCAAAATCACTTTCAAGATTCAAGCCACATGAAATAATGTTTATCGGTTCACCAAAAGCAACAAATGAAGATAATTTTATACTCAATAAATTTGCTAAAAATGTAATTAAATCAAACAATGTAGATTTCTTAAAACATATAGACAATACTACTAATGAAGATGGTTTTCTTTTAGTGAAAGATAAAGCACCTAATACAGCAGGTATTACCGAACTTGGTCTTTCGGCATTAGGAAATTCCTATTCAGCATCTCAATTGTCCGAATTAATTAATTCAGGTAAAATAAAAGCATTGTATTTGATGGAAGAAGATTTTGCATTTAATTCTCATATAATTGGTTCATTAGATAAATTAGAATTGTTGATTGTTCACGCTTATAATTTTAATGAAATTACAAAAAGAGCAGACGTTGTAATTGCAACATCAACTTTTGCTGAAGCTGAAGGTACATTTACAAATAAAGATAAAAGAGTTCAACATTTCAAACCAGCACTTGTTACCAAAGAAAATTTGCGTATAATGGGTATGAAAATGAGCCGACTTGATAAATTCGGTGCAAAGAACGACCATTGGACTCAAAATGAAGAACGTAATTGCCGTCAAAGTTGGCGAAGTATTATGAATATTGCAAAATTACTTGGCACAACTTGGAATTATAAAAATTCTGAAGATATATTTGATGAAATTGCACAAAAAGTTACAGGATTCAAAAATATGGATTATAATAAATTAGATGAATTTGGTGGTTTAATTTTGGGAAAAGGTGATAAACCAGAACCAAAGAAAACAGAATACGAATCTCATTTTTATAAACCTTGATTTTAAAATAGTTAATGAAGTTAAACTAATTATATAAATTTTGAATTATGAATGAAATTGTATGGATAATTATTGAAGCGTTGATGAAAGTACTACTACTTGTATTAGTACTTCAATTAACTGCTGCGGCAAGTGTTTATATTGAAAGAAAAATTTCTGCTTTTATTCAAGTAAGAATTGGACCTAATAGAGTTGGTCCATTTGGATTACTTCAGCCATTTGCAGATGTACTGAAATTGTTTCTCAAAGAAGATATAGTGCCTAATGCAGCTGATAAGTTTTTTCATTCACTTGCACCTGTAATTTCGCTCGGTATAGCACTTTCGGTATGGGCTGTAATACCTTTTGGCGATTATTTTATGTTGGGTGATAGAAGAATTACATTAGGTGTAGCACCCGATGTTAACATAGGAATACTGTATATCCTTGCAATGACATCACTTGGGGTATATGGAATTGCTCTTGCTGGATGGTCTTCTAATAGCAAGTATTCGTTACTTGGTGGTTTACGTTCCGCTGCACAGATGATTTCTTATGAATTATCGATGGGACTATCTCTAATAGCAGTTGTAATGATGGTAAGTTCATTTTCATTAAATGATATGGTTGCTTTTCAGGAAGGTTGGGGTGGCTGGAAATGGAATATTTTTCTTCAACCGATTGGCTTTTTAATCTTCTTGACTTCAGCATTTGCAGAGACAAATAGAGCGCCATTTGATTTACCGGAAGCAGAACCTGAACTTGTAGGTGGATTTAACACAGAATATTCAGGTATGAAATTTGGTATGTTTTTCCTTGCCGAATATGCAAATGTTGCTACATCATCAGCTTTAATTGCATTGATTTATTTAGGCGGTTGGGCTTTGCCATTTGGACCTGAAGCAATTGGGCTTGAAGAAGGGTCGATATGGTTTGCTTTAATTCAAACTTTAACTTTGGTATTAAAAGTATTATTTTTGATATTCTTCTTTGTTTGGGTACGTTGGTCTATACCAAGATTTAGATATGACCAACTTATGTATCTTGGCTGGAAATTATTATTGCCGTTATCGTTAATTAATGCATTGATAACAGCAGCAGTAATTGTTTTTGCGTTTTAATATTGCGAATTTTAATTGATTAAGAAATGGTAATAAATTATGAATAATATAAAAAATACAGAAGCAGAAAGACTAACATTTTGGGAAAATTTGTATCTACCTGAAATAGCTAAAGGATTAGCATTAACATTCAAAAGAATGTTTGAACCGAAATTTACTCGACAATATCCTGAAGAAGTATGGGAAGCTGATGGAGCATATAGGGGACGCCCAGTTCTTGTGCAAGAAGAGGAAGGTGAAAGATGTGTAGCTTGTGGATTATGTTCAAGAGTATGCCCCGCACTTGCTATTGAAGTTCAAGCAGGTGAAACTGAACGTGAAAAGGAAAGATACCCAAAATTATTTGAAATTAATATGCTACGCTGCATATTCTGTGGTTTTTGTGAAGAAGTTTGCCCTGAAGAAGCAATAGTAATGAGCAAAGAATTTGAATTAGTTTTTCAAACGCAAGAAGATGCAATTCTTGGCAAAGAAGCGTTACTTATTCCTGTTGCAAATTTACAAGAACGCTTAGAATATTTAAGGCAGTGGAGATAATATAATCTATATTCACGATATTTAAGTCAAGAAAACTCTTCTTTCAATTTGCTTTAAACAAATTTTAGAAGAGTTTTTTTTATCTTTTTAGCCATACCTTTAGCAACGTAGTTGAGATATATTAATAGAACAGATATGTTTTTTTAGTAAAGCTCGGTACGCAGCTAAGTTACAGAAAATAGATTCTGAAACGAGTTCAGAAGGACAATTTGTTTTCCGTGTCATTCCGCACTTGATGCGGAATCTAACTATATGCAGATGTCCAACACTTTTGAAGTGTTGGACATCTTTTTTCGAAAATGACATAAATCGTAGATGGATTCTGAAACGATTTCTGAATGACAATTTGTTTTCCGTGTCATTCCGTAATTGATGCGGAATCTAATATTTGTAGATGTCCAACACTTTTAAAGTGTTGGACATCTTGCTTCAAAAATGACATGAATCGTAGATAGATTCTGAAACGATTTCGGAAGACAATTTGTTTTCCGTGTCATTCCGCACTTGATACGGAATCTAATATGCAGATGTCCAACACTTTCAAAGTGTTGGACATCTTGCTTCAAAAATGACATGAATCGTAGATAGATTCTGAAACGATTTCGGAAGACAATTTGTTTTCCGTGTCATTCCGCACTTGATACGGAACCTAACTATATGCAGATGTCCTACACTTTTAAAGTGTTGGACATCTTTTTTCGAAAATGCCATAAATCGTAGATGGATTCTGAAACGATTTCGGAATGACATAAATATTACAAGTGTATTTAGCAGCGTAGCTGCGACATATTAATAGAAATGATATGTTTTTTAATGTTAAAGCTCCGTAGAAGCGTCATATATATCGCAGCTACGCAGCTTTTTGTGTTTATTTGGTGATTTTTTTTCTATTAAGATGTCGCAGCTACGCTGCTAACAAAAATAGATTCTGAAACGATTTCAGAATGACAATTTTTAAACCCCTCCTAAATCCTCCCCAAGGGGAGGACTTTACATATTATTCCTCCACATTGGGGAGGTTAGGTGGGGTTTCTTCATTTCAGCATCTAAAGAAAATGGATTCTGAAAAAAGTTCTGAATGACAAAGTGGAAATTGAAATTTTGCAATTTATTTTTCATTTCTGTGAAACGAAAAGTACTTTCATGTGTCATTATATATGTAGGGAATTGCAAATTTAGAAAAAGTATTTGAGAATTGAGATATGTTGCGCAAACAAAAAACAAGAGCTTGGCTCTTATCGCTTGCAGCTTTAGTGCTGCTTATGTCTAATTATTTTGTGGGATGGGCTGTAGAACCAGACCCAAGAATACTATGGGTAAATAAGGAATTATATAAAATAGGTGGATTTGTTGTTCATCCAAATGGAAATGTAATTGCTTATGGTTTGGCTACTATTTATGATAAAACAACAGGTATTTTTGAAATTGATGGCAAAGATGGCAAACTTATTAGAGTTTTACCAAATACTCAAAATATTTCAAATTTCGAACAAATGGATATATCTTATGATGGTAGATACATTGCAACCCCAGGTGTTAATCTTTATGATTTGGAAAATAATACACTTGAAAAACTTGAGATTAATGACGGAAATTTTGTAACCTTTTTACCAAACCAACATAAAATAGCAAACGTGAGTGGCGGTACTGTTGGCAATAATTCATCAATAATCATTTATGATATTGATACTAAAAACAAAGTAAACATAAAAACCGAAGAAGCAATAAGAAATATCGCCTTCTCACCAGATGGAAAATATTTTGCGACTGCTGGAGTGAAAGAAGATTTTGGTGGTAATTTTATTACTTTATTCAAATTATGGGATGCTCAATCTTTGAAGATGATTAAGGAATTGGCTCTGTATAATAATTCAAATAAGCAGATAGCAAAAATAGAATTTTCGAATGACAGTAAAATGGTTGCTTTTAAAAATTTGGATAATACCCAAATAAATATATTTGACATTCAAAGTTTCAAGCCAATCAAGAACTATACTATAGAATCTTATGGAGACTACATGACAGGTTTTTCGTGGATTGAAAATAATACACATATCATACTAAGTAAATCACTAACCTTATGTAAGATAACTGATGAATTTAGAAAAGTAATTTATGATTTTACTGGTTGGGGGCATCAAATAGAAACAGATTTTGAAAATAATAGGATGATAACACGTTCAGGACCTCCATTTTTAGGTAGCATGCTAATTTCATGGGATTTAAAAGTAGCATTATCAAATGATACAGAAACCCCATTAAATAAAGAACTAAAATCAGAATATCAAAATGGAAATCTATTAATAAGTGGTATAAATTCATCAAATAATTCAATCCAGCTTGAAATATTTGATATCAACGGAAAAATAATTCGTCAACTTAAGGTTGAACCAAATGGAACTGAACTTAGAATTCCGATAGTATTAGCTAAAGGTACATACTTACTAAATTTGACTGATGGCAATAAAAAGTATTCATCAAAATTTTTAGTATGCGAATAAGATTAAGTCAAAAATAAATTTATTTTTAATTCAAACAAAAATCACAATTATTATATTGTTTTTTGAAAAGTTAAATAAAATCAGTAATTTTGTAGTTATGTTTTTGAAAATTACTGATTTAATTTGGAAATAAATATTTTAATAATTATATAAGTGATTACAAGGTAACCAAATGAGAAGAGAAGGCTTTATTGTACAGGTAATTGGACCAGTAGTTGACGTTCAGTTTCCTGGTGGCAACATTCCTGCAGTATTAAATGCACTTGAAATTCCAAGACAAAACATCGAAGATGGAAAAGATGAAGTGCTTATTTGCGAAGTGCAACAGCATCTTGGAGAGGATAGAGTTCGCTCTGTAGCGATGGATTCGACTGATGGTTTAGTAAGAGGAATGAAAGTATTTGATGTGGGAACTCCTATCGCTATTCCTGTAGGTCCAGAAGTTTTAGGAAGAATGATAAATGTTACAGGTGCAGAAATTGACGGGAAAGCGAAAATCGTTACTAAGATGAAATCCCCAATTCACCGTCCATCACCATTGTTTGATACATTAACTACTACAAGAGAAATGTTTGAAACAGGCATCAAGGTAATTGACCTTATTCAGCCATTTACAAAAGGTGGTAAAACCGGTCTTTTTGGTGGAGCTGGTGTAGGTAAAACAGTTATTATTCAGGAATTAATTCATAATATTGCAAAACACCATGGCGGTTATTCATGTTTTGCTGGTGTTGGTGAAAGAACCCGTGAAGGTAATGACTTGTATCTTGAAATGCAGGAATCAGGTGTACTTGACAAAACTGCATTAGTTTTCGGTCAGATGAACGAACCACCGGGAGCACGTTCAAGAGTAGCTTTAACTGCTTTAACAGTTGCAGAGTACTTTAGAGATGTTGAAGGAAGAGATGTATTGTTGTTTGTTGATAATATATTCCGTTTTATTCAAGCTGGTTCGGAAGTATCGGCATTGCTTGGTCGTATGCCTTCAGCGGTAGGTTATCAACCAACTCTTGCTACCGAACTCGGTGCATTGCAAGAAAGAATTGCCTCAACAACTAAAGGTTCTATCACATCGGTACAAGCGGTTTACGTTCCAGCGGACGACTTGACTGACCCTGCTCCTGCTAATACATTTACCCATCTTGATGCCAAAACTGTATTATCCAGACAAATATCAGAGCTTGGATTGTATCCAGCAGTTGACCCATTGGATTCAAGTTCAAGAATTATGGACCCATTGGTATTAGGCGATGACCATTATAATACAGCAATCAGATGTGTAAGAACATTGCAAACTTACAAAGATTTACAGGATATTATCAACATTCTTGGAATGGAGGAATTATCCGATGAAGATAAATTAGCGGTAAACAGAGCCAGAAGAATTCAAAGATTCTTCTCACAACCATTTAGTGTTGCAGAGCAGTTTACTGGATTTGAAGGAAGATATGTTAAAATTAATGATACTGTTGCTGGATTTAAGGCAATTCTAAATGGTGATTGTGATGATATCCCAGAAGGTGAATTTGCTTATAAAGGCACTATTGACGAAGTAGTAGATAGTTGGAAAAAGAAAAACGGTTAACATTTGTTTTAACTAATAACAAAAATAAATATGGCTAATGATAGATTTTTAAGCGTTGAAATTGTAACTGCACAAAATGTTGTTTACAAAGGTGAAGCGAGCTCTGTTTCGGTACAGGGCTCAAAATCACCATTTACAATCTTGTATAACCATAGTCCAATAGTTTCTTCTTTGGACGATGGAGTATTGAAAATTAAAGATGCAAATGATAAAAAATTGGTTTTTATCACAAGTTCAGGATTTGTTGAAGTAAATAAGAATGTTGTTTCAGTTCTTGTTGAATATGCTGAAGATATTCTTCTGTTTGATATTCAAAAAATAACCAAACAAATAGATTTAGCAAAAGAAAAATTAGCTAATTCTGAAACAAAAGCCGAAACAGATTCTGCAAAAAAAGCTTTAAACATACTTGAAAGCAGATTAAAAACATATATGTTTAATAGTACAAGTCATAATTAACATATATTCTTATTGTCTGGTATTAATAAATAATTGCATTTATGTTTTAATTAATTAATATATAATTGCAAAAATAATTAGAAGTCGTATAATATGATTCAGAATAAAATAGCTTTTGAAGGTATAACTTATGATGATGTTTTGCTGATACCTGCTTATTCAGAGGTATTGCCACGTGAAACAGATATTAGAACTCGTCTTACCAAAAATATTTCTTTGAATATTCCATTTATTTCTGCCGCAATGGATACCGTTACGGAAGCAAATATGGCAATTGCTCTTGCGAGAGTTGGCGGTATTGGAGTTATCCATAAGAATATGTCAATTCAAAAACAAGCGCAGGAAGTTGATAAAGTAAAACGTTCAGAAAGTGGTATGATTAAAAATCCTATTACTTTAACTTCGGATAAAAATGTTGCTGATGCACTTCTTTTGATGAACCGTTATCACATTTCAGGGATTCCTGTAGTTGATGAAAACAATAAACTAATCGGCATTATAACAAATCGTGATTTAAGATTCAAACCTAATCCGAATGAATTAATTGCCGATGTTATGACTACATCAAATCTTATTACTGTTCCGGTTGGCTCTACTTTGGAGTCTGCCGAAAAAGTATTGCAAGACCAAAGAATAGAGAAATTACCTGTTGTAGATGATAATTTTATTTTAAAAGGTTTGATTACTTTTAAAGATATTCAAAAGAAAAAACAATATCCAAATTCTTGCAAAGATGATAGTGGAAGATTAAGAGCTGCTGCTGCGATAGGTGTATCGGGCGAAACATTTGAAAGATTGGAAGCTTTGGTTGAAGTTGGTGTAGATGTGGTATTTGTTGATACTGCTCACGGTCATTCACGTGGAGTAATAGAAACAGTAAAGAAAATTAAGACTTTATATCCTTCTTTGGCAGTTGTTGCAGGAAATATAGCAACAAGCGAAGCAGCATTATCATTGATTGAAGCAGGTGCCGATTGTCTTAAAGTTGGAATTGGTCCCGGTTCAATTTGCACTACAAGAATAATTGCAGGTGTAGGTGTTCCTCAGTTATCAGCAATAATGAATGTAAGTCAAGTAGCATCTAAATATGATATTCCAATAATAGCTGACGGTGGTGTTAAGCAAACAGGTGATGTTGCTAAAGCATTTGCCGCTGGTGCTGATTCTGTGATGCTTGGCAATATATTTGCAGGACACGAAGAAAGTCCAGGCGAGAAAATCATATACGAGAGAAGAGCATATAAAGTCTATCGCGGAATGGGTTCTATTGGTGCTATGGGGCAAGGTTCGGCTGATAGATATTTCCAAGATGTTGAAGATGAAATTTCAAAATATGTTCCTGAAGGTATAGAAGGAAGAGTTCCATTTAAAGGCAATTTAGATGAAACAATTTATCAATTAACTGGTGGTTTAAGGTCTTCGATGGGGTATTGTGGTTGCAAAAATATACAGGAAATGAAAGCAAACGCAAGATTTAACAGAATCACAAATGCGGGCTTAAGAGAATCACATCCTCATAATGTGAATATTACTAAAGAATCACCAAATTACTTTGTTTAATTAATTAAAGTTTGAGTTTATGGCAAAACAAAATACACCAGCTGAAGTTGAGAGTAAGTACCCGAAAATGATTGACAAACGGCTCGAGCAAATGAGATTTTCTTTCGTAGATGAGCATAAGGTTGAGGCAATTGCTATAACTTTTATGCCTAATATCAGATATTTAACAAATTTTTCGGGTTCATCTGCTATATTATATATATTAGAAAATGAAATTCATTTTGTAACTGATGATAGATATGAAGAGCAAATCAAAGATGAACTTTATGACTTGCCAAATATGACAATTCATATTACCAGACATCCTTGGGAATATATGGTAGAGAATGAATTGTTTTCAAAAATTGATTCCATGGGTTTTGAAGCTGATTGGATGCCTTATTCCGAAGCTGTCGAAATTCGTAATAAAATTAGACCGATTAAATTCAAACCAGCTACAAATCTTGTTACAAGATTCACTCAACCTAAAGATATTGATGAATTGAACTATTTCAAACAATCTATCAAAATTACTGAAGATACATATACTAAAATGCTTGAAATTTTAAAGCCGGGTATGTCGGAGAAAGAAATTGCGATGGAATTGTCCTATCATGCCAGAATGTTGGGTTCAGAAGGGGAACCTTCAGAAATAGTTGTTATCAGCGGACCTCGTTGTTCTGTTGTTAATGGCGCCCCGAGCGATAGAAGAGTCAAAAAGAATGACCTTATAATTATTGATTTTGGGTCAAGGGTTAATGGATTTGGCAGTGATATGTCAAGAACATTCAAACTTGGTGCAGTTTCAAAAGACCAAAAAATCATGTATAGCATTTTAAGAGAAGCTCAGAAATTAGCTATCAAATCTGTAAGACCTGGTATGAATGGAAGACATCTTGATAGTATTGCAAGAAATTTCATCAAGAAAAGTGGTTATGGCGAATACTTCAAGCATGATTTAGGTCATGGAGTAGGGCTTCGTTCCATTGAAGAGCCATTGATTACACCTCGTTCTGATAGTTATATGATTCCAGAAGAATGTATCATTGGTATTGAACCCGGTATTTACATTCCTGATAAATATGGCATGAGAGTAGAAGAAGTAGTGCTTGTTACAAAATCAGGCGGAGAAGTTATATCTCACGCACCTGACCAAATTGAAGTTATCGCTTAATTTTTTTGATAGTTACGGTATAAAAATTGGATTCTGATATAATCATTAAGGAAAATAATGCGTTAGTTATAGCGTATTATTTTCCTCCTATGGGCTTAAGTGGTGTACAACGGACACTCAAATTTGTGAAGTATTTGACGCATTTTGGTTGGAATCCGATTGTCTTAACTTCAAATAGTAATGACTATTATGCTTATGATAATTACCTTACCGCTGAACTTGAAAGTTTAAATATTACAGTTCTTAAAGCTGGTAAAGAAGTCAAAGAAAATTTCAAGCCGAAAAAATTTCCTTCATATTTCACTCAAAAAATTGGAAGAGCGGTTCTTCAATCAATATATTTGCCTGATTCGAAAATTGGCTGGAAAAAATATGCTGTTGAAAAGGCAAAATTTCTATTTGAAAAGTATAAAATAAATGTGATTTTTTCAACCGCACCACCATATACAGATTTTTTGGTAGCAAAAGAACTATCTGAAATGTATTCTGTTCCATTTGTGATTGATTATAGAGATGTTTGGGTAGATAATTCTTTCAATTTCTATCCTACGCCATTTCATAAAAGCTATCATATTAAACTTGAAAAAGACGTTTTAACTTGTGCTTCAAAAATAATAGTTACCACCCGACATTCAAAAGAAACTATTCTTAAGCGTTACCGTTTTTTGTCGCATAATGATGTTGTTATCATTCCGCATGGTTATGATATTGAAGATTTTGAAGATAAACATTTCGTTCCAGATAGAAATAGATTTGTAATTACACATTCGGGATTGTTCCAAGATAATCGCACACCAAAATACTTTTTGAAAGCGTTATCTAATTTCTTAAAAAAGAATAGTGAAGCAAAGAATAAAATAACGGCTAAATTTGTCGGTTTAATGAGAAAAGGGCATCTGAAATACATAAAGAAATATGGCTTAACTGAGAATGTTGAAATACTTGGTTTTAAAAATCATTCTGAAACAATAGATGAACTAATTACTTCCGATGTACTTTGGTTGATGATGTTTGATGTAGATAGGTCGCCGGGGAAATTATATGAATATATTGGAGCGAAAAAGCCAATTTTAATATCATCTCCAGATGGCAATATGCGACAAACTGCTTTGGATACAAAAGCAGCAATTGCAACAGAGCCAAAGGATGTTGCAGAAATTGAAGCTGCTATTGCAAAATTATACTCACAGTGGCAATCAGGGAATCTGCCAAAACCAGATAAAAACTATGCAAGTTTATTCGATAGAAAAAAACTCACTCACGAACTCTCAAGAGAACTTTCATTAGCAGCTATTTATTAAAATAAATCAAAATTTTTCAATGTGATTATATTTTGAACTTCTCAGCCGAAATCAATAATTCATAATTGATTACATTTAACCCTGCACATTCAGCATAAATATTGATTTATTAGTTTCATTGCTGAAAACTACAAAATAATTGCCTATTGCAAGTTTTGAAATGTCAATTTTATGAATGTAGTAACCACTATTAAAACTTTGATTTTCAAAAATAGTGGTGATTCTCTTGCCATTTATATCATAAATTTCAAGTTTTGCTTGACTTGTATTATTTGTTCCAAATAATATTGCTACTTCATCACAGCTTGCAGGATTAGGATAAATACTTTGAATGACAGCTGATTTTGGATTAGATACAAAATCACCAGAAATATTCAAATATTTTTCCGTTGCTTCTTTTGAAGCTAAAAAAGATTTATCTAATTCACTTTTGCTATTTCCGCTGAAAATTGTAAATATAATGCGTGTTGTATCGCTTTTTCTCATTGTCAATGGACCAGCACTTATTACCATAGATGCGTCTGTACTATTACTAATTTTTCGCTTTATGCCATTAGTCATCATCATCCATTTTTCATTTTTTGTGAAGCTATCATAAATTCCCGGATTTTCAACAGTAGTGCCATCATTGTCTATACCGAAAAAATTATTATTACAATTTGATAAAATTGCAACCCCTGCAAAAGGTAATTCGTTTGATTGCATATTCCATACGTAACCATAATTCATTGCACTGTCCCAAACAGCTTGATTATCCGCTCCAGAAGGTCCAATATCCCAATCAAAAAATAGACCTGCGAATAATGAATCAATGAAAAAATCATTTTTATTAATTAAATCATATTGCAAAATTATAAAATCAGAGTATTCTGCTTGATTAAATTGAAAAACTCTTTGAACTACTTGAATATTTGGAGATGATGTATCAAATTTAGTAGAAAAGCCTGTAAATAATTCTTGCTGGGCTATTTGTCCGGGATTTTCTGAACGAATTATATTGTCAAATATAAATTCTTTATTATTTCCAAATGAATATGAACCTCTCGTTACATCAGCAAGTTTTGATTCAGAAATACCGATAAGCAAGCCGCCTTCAAATAATATATTTGAACCATTTTTATATGCGAATCCTTGTCCTTGAGAATTATCTGGAAAATCATTGTAACCAATATTGCCTTGACTTGTAATAGTTGTTTTAATGTTATTTGCAGAAATTGTTCTATATGATGGGTTCACAATCAAATTTACTAATGAATAAATTTTATATCCGCTGTCATCAGAAATTTCAATTTCCAATTGCAAATTATAATTGCTTTCAAGTACCGCTGGTAATCGAAATGATATTGGCTTTTCAATATATTTTTCTTCATCTTCTTTGAAATTTCCTGCATCAACAACCTTAGTTAATAATTCTAAATTAAATATATTTGGATTTCTTGCAGTTATTTTGATATTATTTATTGGATTTAGATAGTTTTTTAGTGTGAAATTAATATAAATAATTTCATTTGCTTCGTATACATCATTGTCGTTTTCATCTGTAATTTTGTAATTTTTAATTGAAATAGAACGAGGATTATTATCTGTAAGTGCTTTATAAGCATTAACTCTACCTGTTCCGAGAGAACCCTTGTAATTAGTATTCAAAGAATCAATATTATCAGCAGTTGCTTTAATTAATTCAATCAATTTTAAATTATTATAATCGGAGCGTTTCTTTTTTGCCATTGCTGCAATTCCAGCAACAACAGGTGATGCCATCGAAGTTCCATCCCAAGCCGTATATGAAGAAATTGGAATAGTGGAATAAATCGAAGTTCCCGGTGCAGCTACATCAACAGTATGATGATAATTTGAAAAAGTCGCCTTGGTATCGTCCCAATATACTGCCGCAACAGACAATACTCCATCATATCCAGCGGGATAAAATGCCGTGTTACTATTCTCGTTTCCCGCTGCCGCCACGATAACACAACCCAATTGCACTACTTGATTAATAATATCTTGCTCAGATTGTGAAAAACCAGAACTTCCCCAAGAGCAATTAATAATATCTGCTCCCATAGTTGCCGCATAAAGCAATCCTTTGTAACTATTGACAAGTGAAGTGCTAAATTGATTATCATAAGCAATTTTTACAGGCATAATTTTTGAAGTAAATGACACACCTGCAATTCCTTCAATATTATCAGCAACTGCCGCTGCAATACCAGACACATGAGTACCATGAGCATGCCCTGGTCTTGGGTCATTATCACCTAAGGATTGATTGTCCTCACCACCAAAATCCCAGCCAAGCCAATCATCAACAAAACCATTTCCATCATCATCAATACCGTTAGTTTGCTTGTCATTTCCATTGTTGTCCAAACCACTTTCGTCTGGATTAATATATATATTTGCTTCAAGGTCAGGGTGTTTGTACCAAACACCTGTATCAACAACTGCTATAATTATCGGTTTTCCTGTAGTATCCATCGAATCCCATGCAATATGTGTAAATGTTTGCCATATATAATGTTGCATATAGTAAGATGTATCATTTGGCTTATAATTAATTTTATGGATGTACATTGGTTCAGCATATTCAATTCCATCTAATTGAGAGATTTTTTTTGATAGAATTACTGGATTAGCATTGCTTTCGTAATTAATAATTGCAATTCTTTCTATTCCAAAGTTGTTTTTTTGATTATTAAGAATAAGCATATTATTATTTAATTTTCTATTCATACTCTTCAATAAATCATCAGTAATAAATGGCTTAGAACTATGCTTACCAATATATTTTTTTAAAAAGCTAATTTCTCCAGCTCGATTTGATGAGTTCCAATTTTTATGTAATTCACTTTCGGATTTGAATTTAATTACCAATACAGAATCAAAATACTCTGCTGAAAAAACATTTATACTAAAGACAGTCAAGATTACCAAAATAATTAATTTCATATTTCAAATTCCAATACGCATTTATTCTAAATCAATAAAGCAAAATATTATGAAAAATTAAAAACAATTAATATAATAATACGTTTATATGATTCTATTATTTATTTAATAATATGTTTTTATGTTTTATATTCGTTTTAATTAAATGTAGGAAAATTATGAAAATTATATTGGCAATAGTACTATTCTCATTCGTAAATTTATTCTCTCAAATGGGTAGTACTGCTATTATAAAAGGAAAAATTATTGACTATTATACAGGAAAGCCAATTTCTACCAATCTTGAATTTAGGGATTCTAAAGGTGCAAAAGTTAAAATTATTTCTAATTCAATTTCAGGTTTGTTTGAGCAAGTATTAAAGCCGGGAGAATCGTATAAAGTTATATTTTCTGGTGATAATATTTTGAGAGAAGAAATGGATTATACAATGCCTGATAGTGGGAAATTTTTTGAAACATCTGTTGAGTGGAAAGCAAAAAAATTGTTGGTCGGTGCTACAATATATAATTATAAACTATTTAATCCTAATAGTGCAGATGTAACTCAGGAAGGGTTGAATTATTTAAACAATTTAAAAGAAGTCTTGAAGTTTAATAGGGCAATTTCTATTGAATTGTTGATTTGTTCCAAGGATTCTTACAAAGGCGAAAAAAATGTATCTCAAAAAAAATATAATGAACTTAACGAACAAAGAATAAATAAAATCGCTTCATTAATTGAAGAATGGAAACGAGAAAAACAAAGAATATTTATAACTCATTCAAAAGTTGAGTTGCCAAAATCTGTTGATACAGAAATAAAAATTGCTAAAATTGATGAATTATTCAAATAAATGAACAGAAAAGTATGGAAACCAAAGATGAAATCGTAAAGAACTGGCTACCAAGATATACTGGTACAGAACTCGAAGAATTTGGAGAATACATACTTCTTGTTAATTTTAGAAATTATTTAGAAATTTTTGCAAAGAAATTTAATGTTGCTATAAATGGTATTGATAAACCAATGCAAACAGCAACAGCACAGAATATTACCTTAATTAATTTCGGAATGGGTAGTCCAATGGCGGCTACAATTATAGACCTGCTTTCTGCTATACATCCCAAAGCTGTACTATTTCTTGGTAAAACTGGCGGTTTGAAAAAGAAAACACAAATTGGGGATTTAATTCTTCCAATTGCAGCAATTCGAGGTGAAGGAACGAGTAATGATTATTTCCCTCCAGAAGTTCCCGCTTTACCTTCATTTAAATTACAAAAAGCTGTTTCAACTATAATTACCCATAGCAAACAAGACTATTGGACAGGAACAGTTTATTCAACAAACCGCAGGGTTTGGGAATACGATGAGGAATTTAAGGAATATTTGAGAAAAATCAGGGTAATGTGTATTGATATGGAAACTGCTACCTTATTCACAGTAGCATTCAAGAATGAAATTCCGATTGGTGCATTATTGCTTGTATCTGATAATCCAATGATTCCTGAAGGAGTTAAAACTGATAACTCTGACCTAATAGTAACACAGGAATTTACAAAACAACATTTGAACATTGGTATTGATTCGTTACTCGAACTAAGCGGTTCGGGCAACTCAGTAAAACATTTAAGGTTTGATTAATCGTGATAATCACATTTAATAATGAATTTTTCAATAACAGTTATGCAAATGATAATGCTTCCTCTGAAGGCAGAATTGAAGTAATTATAGATGCTCTTAATGCTGATAATGATATGCAAATAGTTAATGCATATCCAGCTGATATTGATTTAATAAAAAATGTTCATACAGATAACCATATTGAATCAGTAAAAAATACTACTGCATATAATATGGCTTTACTCGCTGCAGGTGTAGCTTGCAAAGCTGCTGACTATGCGATGAATGGCGAACCAGTATTTGCATTGGTTAGACCACCCGGACATCATGCCAATAAAAATTTTAGTTGGGGACACTGCTATTTTAATAATATGGCAATTGCATTAACGAAATTGAGAAATGAAAATAGAATTGAATCAGCTTTTATTATTGATTTTGATGCTCACACAGGTGATGGCACAATAAACTGCCTCAAAGAATGGGATTCTGCTTATATTTTGAATCCAATGGCTGATACACGCGAAGAGTATTTAAAAAGAATAGATTCGTATATAGCAGATTTACCACCCGTGGATATAGTGGCAGTTTGTGCAGGGTTTGATTCTTATATTGAAGATGTAGGCAGGAAACTATTAACATTTGATTTTTATGCAATTGGGAAAAAAATTCAGTTACTTGCAAAAAAACTTGGACATAACCGAAGATTTGGAGTACTTGAAGGTGGATATTACATTCCAGATTTGGGCAAAAACGTTCTCGCATTTTGTCAAGGACTAAATAATTAAAGAGGGAAGGGATTTTGTTCCCTACATATTTTGTGCTTTAGATTCAATCAATTGGTTAAACATATCAATCTGAATGTATTTCTTGCTGTTTAATTTTATTACTTTATCCTTTGGTTTATAATTCATAATTAATGCTTCAATCATCGGTGAACGATTTTCTTCTTTTGCTCCAATATGATAAAAATGTTCTTTGTTTAGTTTATAGAATTCCATCCAAATGGTTTCAAGATATTCATTTTTTCGATATTGATTGTTATCCCAAGTTGACAGTATAAATTTCGAACCAGAATTTTTCAATAATTCATATAGTTTAATTTCATCATTTTCGTCCCAGCTATCATAATAATCTACATGACGACCAATGTAAGGTGGGTCACAATAGATAAAATCATTTATTGATGCTTCATTTATTGTTTCTTCATAAGTTTGGCATTTGAAAATCCAATTGTTTCTGCTAAATGCTATTTCTAAATATCTAACTTGATTAATAATTTTTGTAATGTATGCTTGTGCAAATCGTTCGGGTTTATGTCCGTAAGGAACATTAAATCTTAAATCTTTGTTGAAACGTATCATTCCATTAAAACAAGAGCGATTTAGAAATAAAAAATCAAGTGGATTTTTTTCTTCGTTGAATCTTTTTCTAATAAAATTATAATGCTCCTGTCCTTTTTCAGCTAATAGTTTTCCTTCTTTTATTAAAAATTGTTTTATAATTAATGAGTTAATTTTTTTGTTTTTGATTTGATTGTAAAAATTGATTGTGTGTGGATTAATGTCTGCAAATAATGCATTCTTTTTTGCAAGATTAAATCCTACGACTCCAGAGCCTAAAAAAGGTTCTATCCAACGTGTTTCTTCTGATAATTCAATATTTTCTTGTATCCATGGAACTAATTTTGTTTTGATTCCTTGAATTTTTATTGGTGGAACGTGAATTTTATTCATCAACACTTCCCCATTTTTGTTTTGATTTACTAGCTCGTGCGTTATAAAGATTTGGTTCTTTTCCACGATATTTTAAAAATTCTGGCAACGAAGTTATTTTCTTAATTCTGCCTCCTTCATCTTGAATAGTAATTTTTCCATAATTCATCCAATAATCGTCAAACCATTCTTCACCGAGATTTTTAAAAACTCCATTACCTGACAAAATATCTGATATTTTATGAATACTTCCTATATTTGCAGTATTTCCACTTCCGCTTTTATCACTTGCAATTGTCCATTTTTCACAAGCAAAAAATGTAAAATTATTGATTACAGAAGGAATTTTTTCAATATCATCTAATTTGTATATTTTTGTTTCTTCTAAACGGTCTAATTCTGTTCTCGAATAAATTATGCCAAGGCAATAATGTCCAACATAATCATTATATGGGAATTGAATATTTTTGTTACTTTTTCTATCAATAAAATAAGCTCCATGTGAACCTAATGTGAAACCATTGCAAAAATCCGGGTAATCATCTAAAATATAAGTTGTTTTTAAATCAACAGCAAATTTAATTTCAGGATTTGATTTTGAAACAAAGGAAATATCAGGATACCAATTTTGATGAGTTGCTAATACAATATCATAGTTATGTTTGTAAGCAAATTCTAAAAACTTGGGGAACAAATGAATTTCCAAAACCTTGGAAACGATTTTTGTATCAGCTGAAATTGAATAAATATTCTGGAATACATCAATAAAACCTTTAATAGTCCATTGATTGTGGCTATCTGAAACGAATTCTTTTAATTTATCAGCAAATTCATCTAATTGTTTTTTAAATAATTCTTTGTATTTATCTTTATTTTCCATTTTGCATTTAAATAATTATTTTAATCAGTTGAATAGCATTCATTTCTTTTAAATGATGCTTTCCTATACTTTCCTTCAAAACCATTATGCAAAATTACAATAAAATTGAACAGTTTGCAATATATACTTGAATAAATTAACTTAATAAAATCATTTAGAATTACTTGTTATGAAGAACTATGGTTCTTATTTAAATAATTTGTTTCAAAAATATGTTGAAATATTCATTTGGATTAAATATTTCAATTTGCTTAGTTATTTAAATGAATAGCATGGGTGGAACAAGTTGAAAAAAAATGAAATTCTTTGAAAATCCCGATAGGGATTAAATATTTGTAATAAAGGAAATACCAGTAAGTCCAGCAATCCCAGCGAGATTGAATATTTAAATACACATTCAACACCTACGGTTTTGTTGGTATAACTGGTAAAATCAATAGTTACAAACATTTATTCCAGAATGGAATTGTTATAAAAAAAACAAAAACTCAATATTATTTAAATGCGAGTGAGTACCTACTATTTTTCTAATTCTGAATTTAAATCAATAATATATACTATCTATATTTCAAATAGAATATTTACTGTATTTGTACGCTACTTAGTACAAATATATTTTATCATAAAAATTGTTTTTTCTTTTTTTTAATATGGAAAATTGTTTAAATTTGGACTTGTAACTGAGGATGATTTATGATTGTTATTGAATTAATTTATAACTTAGCAGTATTGGTTGCACTATGTACTTTATCTGGATTTATTGATACAAAATTTGATAGAAGTACCACAACTGGCAAAATATTGCAGGGCTTGTTATTTTCATTAGTTGCTATAATTGGAATGATGTATCCATTCAAATTGTCTGATGGAATAATATTTGATGGCAGGTCGATTGTAATTAGTTTAGCAACATTATTTTTTGGTCCTGTTACTGGAATCATAGCTGCAATATCTGCAATTATATTTAGAAATTATCTTGGTGGTGGCGGTGCTTTAACCGGCACATTAGTTATAACCGCATCTTTTGTAATTGGTTATTTTTATCATCAAATAATTCTTAAAAAGCAATATAAAATATCCAATTTGGAATTATATTTTTTTGGATTGATAGTAAATTCTGTGATGATGTTGTTGATGCTTACTCTTCCATCTAATTCAATAGTTCAAACTTACAAACTTGTAACATTGACAGTAGTTGGAATTTACCCGATAATTACAGTCATCATAGGTAAAATTTTATTAGACCATTATGAAAATAAACTATCTTTTATTAACATCACAAAGAGTGAAAGTCTATTTAGAACAATACTTTATAGTATAGGCGATGCTGTTATCACCACAGATACTAATGCCAAAATTATCCATTTAAATAAAGTGGCAGAAGAACTTACTGGTTGGCAAGAAAGTGAAGTTAAAGGTTACGATGTTAATAAAGTTTTCCACATTATTAATGAAACAAATCGTCAAAAAGCTGAAAATCCTGTATTTCGAGTATTGGAAAATGGATTAATTGTAGGGCTTGCTAATCATACTTTATTAATTTCAAGAAATGGAATTGAAATTCCTATTGCTGATAGTGGCGCTCCTATCAAAAACGAAAAGGGTGAGATAGTTGGAGTTGTTCTTGTTTTTAGAGACCAAACCACAGAAAGAGAACAGCAAAGAATTCTTGAACTTAGCGAACAAAACTTCCGAGAAATTTTAAATTCAACATCGGAGGGAATTTTTATACATAATGCCTATAATGGCAAAATAGTTGATATTAATGATACAGCTATTAAAATGTATGGATTTGAAAGTAAATCTGAATTTCTTAATTACACCATTGAGGAATTTAGTGCAAATAGTGAATCATATACTCTTGATGACGCTTTAAACTATATTCAATTAGCAAATTCGGGTCAAAATGTTAGTTTTGAATGGCTTGCGAAAAAGCATAATGGTGATTTATTCTGGACGGAAGTTACACTTAGAAAGACTGAAATAAGCGGGAATGACCGTGTAATTGCAGTAGTTAGAGATATTACCGAAAGAAAGCAATCAGAAGAATATTTTGAAAAAAGTCAAGAAAAATTAGTATCAATTTTTGAATCAATGATAGAAGGAATAAATTACAATGAAGTAGTTTTAGAAAATGACGAAATTGTAGATTTTAATATCCTTGAAGCTAATATGGCGTTTGAAACTATAACGCAATTAAATAGAAAATTGACAATTGGAAGACTTGCTTCTGAAGTATTTTCTGACCACTTAAAGCCATTATTTCGCGAACAATTAATTGCTTTAAAAACTGATAAATTGAGTGGATTTGATTTTTACGATATAATTCAAAGAAAGCATATTCATATTGCATCTTCAAAACCCAAAGATGGTAAATTTGTAATTACTTATGATGATATTACAGAAAGAATCAAAACGCAAAATGAGATTAGAGATAGTGAGATTATGCTAAACAAAGCACAGAAAATTTCAAAAATGGGTAGTTGGACTTGGTACGTTCAAGAAGGTAAAGTTAAATGGTCCGATGAAATGTATGAAATTTTTGGACTTAATAAAAATGATGATAAAGTTGATTTATTTGAAGTGATACAATCGAGAATCCATCCTGATGATGTTGAAACTGTAAACAAATCTAATGAATCAGTAATGATTGACAAAAAGCCAATTCCAGTTGAATATAGATTGGTTTTACCAGATGGGAAAATTAAATATGTTTGGGGTGAAGCGGGTGAATTAATTCTTGGATTAGATGATAATGTAGAGCAATTATCAGGTATTGTTCAGGATATAACTGAAATAAAAAAAGCACAACAACAATTATTGAAGGCAAAAGAAAGAGCAGAAGAAAGTGATAGATTAAAAACTGCATTTCTGCAAAATATGTCCCACGAAATAAGAACTCCGCTCAATGGAATGATTGGCTTTACAAGATTGCTTAATGACGATAGTATTACTATTGAAGAAGCTAAAGAATACGCTCAATTTATAGAATCAAGTGGTAATAGATTGCTTGAATTAATTAATAATATCATTGATTTATCCAAAATTGAATCTGGAAATATATTAATGAATGAAAATACTATTTCAATTTCCAAACTAATAAATGAAGTATATTTTCAACAATCGCATATAGCTAATGATAAGCATATTTTATTGAACAGAATTCTTCCTGATTCTGAATATATAATAAATGCAGATTCATTAAAAATACATCAAGTATTGTCAAATCTTGTTAGCAATGCTATTAAGTTTACACAAATTGGGAGTGTGGAATTTGGCTACAATGTTATTGAGAATGAAGTAATATTTTTTGTAAAAGATACTGGTATTGGTATTTCTTCAGAGTATCACGATAAAATCTTCGATAGGTTTTATCAGGTAGATTCGTCTTTATCAAGAGGATTTGAAGGTTCTGGATTAGGTCTCTCAATATGTAAAGGATTAGTTGATTTATTAAATGGAAAAATTTGGCTTGAATCGGAATTAGATTATGGTTCAACTTTTTATTTTTCTATACCTTATCATGAAACCAAAGCAAAATCAAAAACTAATACTTTTGTCCCATCAAATAATCTTAAACATAAAACCAACAAAAAAATTCTAATAGCCGAAGATGATAATATTAGTTTCAAATATTTAAAAAGGATATTAGACAATGAAGATATAACTCTTTATAATGTAACAAATGGATTAGAAGCTGTTAATTTTTGCAAGAAAAATTTTAATATTGATTTAATATTAATGGATTTAAAAATGCCAATAATGAATGGACTCGAAGCTACAAAAATTATCAAAGAATTTAATCCCAATATAAAAATAATAGCACAAACTGCTTATGCTTTTTCTACTGATATGAAAGATGCAAAAAATGCAGGTTGCGATGAGTATTTAACCAAGCCAATAGATAAAAATACATTGCTTAATTGTATTAATAAGTTTTTGTAGTGAAACTAATTAGTACCAAAAGGGAAAAATCAAGTGCAAATTACAGCTAACTATTTTATAAAACAGTAGATGGTTTCTTAATTTTGGTAGCTTTACGGCTTGCCGTAATGACAATGGAGCAAGCTCCATTGCTTCCTCTAAGATGTGCGACACTGATATGTATATTTGGTTAATTCTTTCAATATAATAATTCCTGCAACTTCTTAAATTATCTCGTAGAGATAGAATTATGGTAACAAATCAAATCTTGAATCATCTATCAATCTCGTAGAGGTTATATTTAAATTATCTTCAATACAGACATAATGACAGCACCCCTGTCATAACGGCACATCCAATTGAAAATTTGACAGATTTCTCTGCCATTCAAAATGACTTAATTGCACAGCAATATGACATATTTACATATTTTTTTATTTGGCACACTATTGGTAAATAGTAATATGTGTTTGACTGAAACACAAAGTTTTAAATGAAAATTGAAAATTAAAAATTATTTATAAATATTTTTTATCGGAGGATAAAATGGGATATTTTAGATTTGACCCTGCAAGTGGTCTCGAAGGATTTGTAAAGCAAATGCAACAAGTTGCAAGCGAAATTGAAAAAGGTGTTACTGTTGAAACTGGTGGTTTTAAACCAAGAGCAGATATTTTCGATAATGAAAAAAGCTATGTTTTGGTTTTAGAGCTACCCGGCATTGACAAAAGTGATGTTTCAATCAAAGTAAACGAAGAAAAAACAATGGTAATTAGCGGTGAAAAGAAAAAGTCAGATGTAGAAAACAAAACATTAGTTAGAAATGAAAGGATTTATGGTTCATTTAACCGAAAATTCCAATTGCCTGACGAAGCAGATATTGAAAATATTCGTGCTGATTATAATCATGGTTTGCTAACTTTGACAATTGCAAAAAAAGAACCAACAACACCAAAAGAAATTGTAATTACTATCAATAATTAGTAGATTTATTGTATTAATTGTTTGTTTAACTTCAATCAAAAGGAGATTTGTTATGGCACTCATTAAATTTGAGCCGATGCGTGGTTATGAAGGTTTAACCCGCAGAATGAATTCTTTGGTTAATGCGTTTGATTCGGGGTTCAACATTCAGCAAAGTGCTTTTTTGCCTAAAGTTGACATCACCGAAGATAATTCAAAATTATATATAAATGCTGAAATGTCGGGCTTAACCAAAGATGATTTTAAGATAACTGTAAGTGATGAAAACATTTTGTGTATAAAAGGTTCTAAAAAGAACGAGCATAAAGAAGAAAACAAAGAGCAAAATCGTTCTTATATTAGAATTGAGAGAACTTATGGTTCGTTTGAACGTAATTTCTTATTGCCTGATTACGTAAATAGAGATAGCATTACTGCTAAATATGAAAATGGTGTGCTTAATATCAGTTTTGATAAAGCAGAGCCACAAAAGCCAAAAGAAATTGAAATAAAAGTAAATTAAAATAAAATAAAATAATTTTAAGGAGTAATTAAAATGTCATATATTAAATTTGATCCGTTTAGAGGATTTGAGCAAATAGCCCGTAAAATGAATCAGGTTATCAATGAAGTTGAAAAAGGAGTATCGGTTGAATACGGCTCATTTTCACCAAGATTAGATATAGCTGAAGATGAAAAAAATCTATATCTTTATGTTGAATTACCGGGCATAAAAAAGGAAGATGTAAAAATAACTATCAATGATGATAGAGTTCTATTCCTAAAAGGTGAAAAGAAAAGAGATTATCAGGAAGCAAAAGAAGGTGAAGTAAATACGGAATCAAGAACTTACATAAGAGCAGAAAGAGCTTATGGCGAGTTTAACCGTTCTTTTGTATTGCCTGAAAATATTAATGCTGAAAATGTAAATGCAAATTTCAATAATGGTGTATTAACAATTACACTAAATAAAATTGAACCTGCGAAACCAAAGGAAATAGAAATACAAATTGGCTAATTAAGTCAGTTGCTTCCTTTGAATGTTTTTGTGAAATATCAACCATGCAAATTTGTATGGTTGATATTTTTGTATTTATTATTTTTGTTTTTTGAAAAAATTAAGTAAATTATTTTTTAGGATTTTCTTAAATTTGTTTTTTTGATTTAGTAAACAAATTTTTATAATTATTTGAAGTTATTTATGAAGAAAATCTTAATATTTCTATTATTATCGGCAATTTTCCTACCTGCTTTGTCGCAGGATAAGGGTGTATTTATTGAAAGAAAGAACGAAACTTGGGATAAGATTCAGGAAACAGTAAAGAAAGAAGAAGCAAATGCTGCTGTTAAGAATAAAATATTTATTCCTGATTTCTCAATTGTAAAAGTTCCTACTTCTTTAGATGAATTCAAAAAAGCATGGCATAATCCTCCTACTATGCAAGCATCAACAAATACTTGTTGGAGTTTTTCAGCTACATCATTTTTAGAATCAGAAATTTACAGAATACATAAGAAAGAAATAAAGCTATCTGAAATGTTTACTGTTTATTATGAGTACATTGATAAAGCAACCGAATTTGTCAAAACAAGAGGTAAATCATATTTTAGCGAAGGTTCTGAAGCAAATGCTCTGAAGAGAATTTATAAGAATTATGGCTGTGTCCCACTATCAGCATATCCAGGAAAAACAGCAGATAAAACGTATCATAATCATGAAAAATTAATCAAGGAACTCACTTCATATTTGAATTTTATTAAAGAGAAAAATATTTGGGATTTGGAAGCAGTTTTATCAAATATCAAATCAATTTTAAATTACTATATTGGTGAGCCACCTACAAAATTTAATTATAATGGTAAAACTTTAACTCCAAAAGAATTCCTACAAAATGAAGCAAAATTAGTAATTGATGATTATGTTGATATAATGTCATTACTCGAACCCGGCTATTATAAACAAGTAGAATATGATGTACCAGATAATTGGTGGAATGATGCAACTTACTATAATGTACCTCTTGATGAGTATATCAATGCCCTACGAAACGCCGTAAAAAATGGTTATACTGTTTCGATTGGAGGTGATGTAAGCGAAGCTGGACATTATTCATATACTGATGCTGCAATTGTTCCAACTTTTGATATACCAACTCAATATATTGATGAATATGCACGTCAATTCAGATTTAGCAATGGAACTACAACAGATGACCACGGGATTCATGTTGTGGGATATACAGAAAAAGATGGAATTTATTGGTATTTAATAAAGGATTCAGGTAGTGGAGCTCAAAATGGAAAGTTCAAAGGATATTATTTCTATCGCGAAGATTATATAAAACTTAAAATGATGGGTTTTATGGTACATAAGGACGCAGTAAAAGATATTTTATCAAAATTTAAATAGAAAGTAAAAAAGTAAAAAAAATATGTAACTTTTTTCGATTTATTGTGTTAAGTTACATTGTAGAGATTAAACAAAAAGGAAATTTTTTTTATTAATTATAATAAGGTCGAAAAATGAAAACAAAATTAACCTTCTGGATGATACTTGGATTGATTACACTCTCAACATTGGTTGCTATGGGTGCTAATAAAAAGTATTATATTGTATTTACAAATTTTGATGACCCAAACATGGGTATCGAAACTGACCATGGAGTTGTACCTGTCGCAGAGTATTTATATTATGAATCTGTATTAGAAAATGTAATTACAAGAGATTATGTTACAAAAGCATCATTTAATGCTGCTACAGCTTCAACTATTCTTGATTATGATGTTGCAATTTTTCCAATGTGGGTAACATCATTGAATGTTAGTGTGGACGGAGTTCGCGTTTGGGATAAAATAAAAGAGATGCTCGATAATGGTAAATCTGTAGTTGTAATTGGCGATATGGTTGTATCTCAATCAGTTGGTTCAAATGCTCCTTCTGATATACGCAGTTTCTTTGAAAATGAATTAGGAATTTCTTATTCAGGAGCAACCCCTTTTTCAAATGTTGGTACACCAAGTGGCTCTTTCGTACTTAAAGCAGTAGATAATGACCCTGTTGGTTGGGGTTATAAGAAACAATGCAATATTATTTATGGTGAAAATGGAGTTCCCCCACAACCTCCAATCAAATGGTACAATGCTGCTGAATTTTTCTCCCTGAAATCAGGAGCAAAAGCTGTTGGATTTGAACGCGTGGATTCTGTTGGTTTGCAGCCCGCTCAAGCTGGTCTTTGGGCTGGTGCAAGATGGGAAAAAGGAACTGCAAGATTTGTGTTGTGGTCTGTTTCGTTTACTGCTGCTTGTGGAGTACACGTTGATCACATGAGAGTTTGCGTACCAAGAGCGATTATATGGGCTACAAGAGATATTGCAAGACCAGAAGCATATTGTTTGTTTGAAGCTAATACTATTGATTTTGGAATAGCTCAAATAGGCGTACCAAAAACAAAATCAATGAAAATTACAAACTTTGGTAGAACTCCATTAACGATTTCAGAATTTGAATTCTCAGGTTTCATTGATGACCCTGAAATCTATACAATTTCTGAAGGTAATGAAACTGTTACACTTCAACCATTAGAAGACCACACAATTTATGTAGATTTTAAACCAAAAGAAAAAGAAGCTTACGAAGAATTGCTTGATGTAGTCAATAATGGCTCTAATGGTACACAAACAATTACTTTGAAAGGTCGCGGCGGAGAAGGTATTGATAATGTTCCAGTTATCAAACTCAATAACCCTATGACTATTGGTTCAGTTCCTTATGGACAAAATACAATCAAAAATGTCGAAATAAGAAATGTAGGCAAAGCTGGTTTAATTATTGAAAAATTACCATTCTGGACTGAAAATTCAAGCAAAGCATTCTCTTTTGAAGGTAATGTAAAAGTACCAATAACAGTTATGCCTGAAAATACAGCATATCTTCCAATTAAATTCGTTGCACTTGACAAAGCTGGCGGTACTTATACAGGTGAAGTTGTATTCTTGTCAAATTCTTATGGTAAAGAAACACCAGATACGTTAAAGATTAATGCAGTTGGTTTACCAGAAGGAACAGGTGAAGGTGTAATTTTATCATCATATAATATCGAAGTGGGTGAAGCAGTCGTTGGTGAAGAACCAAAAGATTTTGATTTAGTAATGACTAACAACAATGTTGGTACTGTAACAATTACTGTAGCAGAATTCCAAGGTGACCCTGAAAGTGCAAGTATGTTTTCATTCCCTGAAATTAATTCTACGAACGATATACCTCCAATAGAACCTGGAACAAAATATACATTAAAAATCAGATTTAAACCTGATGAAGCAAAAACATACAATTGCAGTCTTAAACTTTCAGGTACAGGTGGTATGAAGCCTACTACTGTTCCAGTTAGTGGTATTGGAACAACTGGTGGATATGTAAACGATATTGAATATTTTGAATTAGCAATCAATCCAAATCCAGTAACAAATCAGTCAACTATTACTTATTCATTAGATGGATATATTCCTTATACTGTTAAAATGTTTGTATATGATATGAAAGGAAATGTTGTTGGTGAATTATTAAATACAATGGTTAATCCTGGTAATTATTCTTTAAATCTAAATTCTGATAATTATGTTTCAGGAAAATATGTATTGGTTGCTGAAATTAATGGCAGAAATGCAATGATTCCATTTGCAATTGTAAAATAATTTTTTTTGAATTGCATTAAGAACTTAATAGTTTTATATTCTAAAAGGTCAGATAGAAATATCTGGCCTTTTTTGTTGTGAAAATGGAACTTCGCAGTAGAAAAATTCCATATAGAAAAAAAATAAATCCTTGAAAATCCTATTGGGTATTAAATGTTTGTAAATCCTACACTTCGACAAGCTCAGTGCAACGTCTAACCTTCCCCAAAGGAAAGAATTTTACATATTATTCTCCGTCATTCCTCACTTGATGCTGAATCTAATATGCAGATGTCCAACACTTTGAAAGTGTTGGACATCTTGTTTCAAAAATGCCATAAATCGTAGATGGATTCCGAAACAATTTCAGAATGACAATTTGTTTTCCGTGTCATTCCGCAATTGATGTGGAATCTAATATGCAGATGTCCAACACTTAAAAGTGTTGGACATCTTGCTTCAAAAATGACATGAATCGTATATAGATTCTGAAACGAATTCAGAATGACATAATATTTGCTAATATATTTAGCAGCGTAGCTGAGACATATTAGTAGAACCGATTTGTTTTTTTTAGTTAAAGCTCCGTAGGAGCGACATATATATAGTCTCTGACAGAAAACCCTCAAGTATTTCAAAATGGCAGAAAAAATAGGTTGGGATTTTTGAAATTTATTGAACAGATAATTATACTTATGTAGTTATTATTGTTTATAATAGAAAATCCAGTGAGATTTTAGAAAAAATGATGGCTTTGTAAAGAGATAAGGATGGTTAAGGCATAGCAATCCACTGATTTATATATGAATACATATTATTTTGTTTTTTAAGCTGCTTGTTTGTGACGTTTTCGTCTTCGTTGCTTTTCTTGTTTCTTAAGTAAAATTACTCCAAGTGTATGGATATTTCTTCCTAATATTGATAGTGAAACACAACGTTTAAATCCGTGAATTCCACGGTCGTAACATTTGTCCAAACCGGTGTGATCCAAGCCGTTGATGGAGGATTCCACTGCCGAATGTTTTTTACGTAAAGTTTTGAATTCCTTTGTACTATGTTCTTTTTCCTCTTCCTTGTTCAACCTACCTTTTTTGGGCATTATTACTTTGGGAACTAATTTTCCGATTCCTTCACGATTTGACTTTGACCAAAAACCCTTGTCAAAACTTTCTGATATTATTGTTGGATATTGGTTTGTTAATTGCTCTGTTAGTGGAACTGCAACATCTACATCACTTTCTGTTTCCATTATTTTATAACCCAAAATAAAGCCATGTTGATCTTTGGCTATCGTTACTGGAAGACCTAATTCTACCTTAACTCCAGCTTTACCTTTCGATATCCAGCGGGTGTGTGGTTCAAATATTGAATGTACTTTTTCTGAATGTGGGATTACTTCGTCGTTTAATACTCTACGTTCGACTAACGATTTTTGATGACTTACCCAGTGCATATAACTGTCGATTTCCAATATTCTTGCTAATAGAATTGGGCTTGGAGCTACTTTTTCAAGAATTATCTTTATTACTTCATTTACCTTTGTTTCTGCTTTTTGTACTTCTGTAAGATAATCTTTATGTGTTGATTTTTTGCGTTCTTCTTTATTAGGACTGTTTGATTGATTTGCTTTTTGTGCTTTTCTAAATAACGTTTTTATTTTGCGTAGTTGATAATTGCTTTGACGCATTTCACTCAGATTGTAGTCGGTGCAAAGATTAGCGGTTAGTTGGATTGATTTACGAATAGCGTCGAAAAGCAAACTAATGTCGGTTGGATAATGTACATCTGTTTTTATTACAAACGAATCTATGCTCACATGAAATTCATCTTTTTTTTACCACCCAATAAATTGTGTCCGCAATCTACTACGATTTTGTTGATTTTATCAATCAATTCAGGAGTCAATAACTTCACATTATCTTTGATGGTTTGTAGCTCATATTTACTGGTGTCACCCCATTCCCAAGAATCATGTCCAAGAAATGCTCTGATTGTTCTATGCTCATTTGATAAATTGTGCAATTTATCATAATCCAAATCGGAAACTTGACGAATTAGTCCCAATACTAATATCTTCCACAAATCCATGCCTGGTCTGCCATTATTCTTTGATACCTTAGGAAGTAATTCTTCATCTAATAATTTTAAAATTTCTGCTCGAATTTCTGTGTTAGTGAATAAATATTGAAGACCACGAAGAGTTTTATCAATTTCATCTCGGGATTTTGGATTAATTTGAATTTCAGAAATATCCACATTGCCAAATCTGTTTGTAATATCAATTATTTTACGCATAATTTTTTTCCGAAGATTTTAATAATTTTTCAAATTGCAAACAACTTACAATACAAAAATAACGCTTTTGCCGCACCTAATCAAGCTTTTTAATGTTTATTTATGAAAACTTATCCACATTCTCACTTTTTTTCATCTTATATTTTCCAAGCTAAACCATTGATATTATTTCCTTTGATGAGTTTATTTCCAGAGACTATTTATCCAATTTTGAGGTGGAGTCCATCTATTTAAAGTGTAAAAGAGTAAGAAAATCCCAGATGTCCGACACTTGAACATGAAGATTGCTTCAAATTACATCAAAATTGAAAATAAGTGTCGGACATCTTTTCCGAAATATCAAAATTATAAGAACCTCACCCCTTATCCAACACACTTCTAAAGTAAATCAAATTGCTTATTGTGTTTTACTTGCTTCCAATTTTTCTGCTACCCAAAATTTGATAATAGATTGGCGAGTAACTCCAAGTTTGGATGCTTCTAAATCAATTTTTTGCAGCATCCATAGCGGAACATCTATATTAATTCTTTTGGGATGATGATTTGTTCTTACAGATTGATTTAAATCAAGATATTCAGTTAAATCTTCACCATTATCAAATTTTTCTTCAAAATCAATTGCTTTCATAATAAAATATCTCCTCTTTTCTTGAACGTCTTGCTGATATAATTCTTATGTTTAAATTTCTATATGTTATTATTGCAGTCCAATGAGCTGCTTTAATTTTACAGATAACAACAAATCTTGGTTCAACTTCAGTTTTCGCAGGTATTTCTAATAAATTTTCATCATTCCAAAGTAATTGAGCTTCAAAAAAATCAATACCATGCTTAACTTTATTTGCTAAACTTGTATTTATATCAAACTCAAACATTAAATCAGATTTAAATAAAAAGAAGATAAACGGCAATCGAAAAGTTTATTGTAAATTTTTTTCTGGATTATTAAATGAACCTAAAATTGATGGAATAAGATAAATATCACTTACTCTAAAAATTGTATAAGTAAATTACTATAAGAAATTTCCACAAAATAATTCGGGCTACTCTTTACAAAGTAGCCCGAATTATTTTTCTAATATCTATTTCGTTTTGTATAATGTGTATGCAGCAACTTATGGGATTTTTACGTTTAGATAGACTTTCGCAAGTTTTTTCAATTTTGATTTTTTTTGAATAATTGTTCAATTTCGAGATGGTGTCCGTCTGAATAAACAAAAATGTCGCCAGCCCATAAACCGCTGGGGGAATTTCAAATCTTTCCTGCTGTCTGACTTGAGTAATTAATGTTTTAAGCGAAAACCGTTTCCCCCTATTAGATTTGCTTCTTTCAAAATACACTAAGTTTTTACATCCCCAACTTTTTAAACGCGATTCAGAGTAAGCATTACTATTTATTTTTCAATAACCACGTATATGTACAAATTTACTTGTTTTGTTTTTACATTACAATTATCATCTCTTTGTAAATTTTATCTCCAGATTTATAGTGTAAATAATATATTCCAGAAGAAATATAGGAAGGTATTTCGATTTCATTCTCATTTATGAGCAAGTTTTGCGACATTCCTACAATATTATGTAAAACAGCATCAAGTATTGGTTCAGATTGTAGAATTTTTAATTTACTGCCAGCTGAAACTGGATTAGGGTATATTTTGTGATTATTTAAATCAGTTCTCTCGGTAGGAATTGATAAAACTGGATTATGATAAGTATAATAAGTCTGTTCCCGTGAGCAGAATAAATAAAGTGTATCATTATGAAAGCTATGAGGCGAAGTTAAATTCCAAATACGATTTTCACACTTGTCATTTTTGTCATAAGGATTCAAATCATTCCAGCTATTCCCATAATCATTAGACAAATAAACTTCAGATAAAGCAGAAACAATTACACCTATTTTATTATTATTGTAAAATTTAATATAGCCGCCATGATCACCCAAAATTTTATTGTATGGGTCATTAATATTAATTTTGTTGTTATCTTTGAATAAAACTTTTTCCCAAGTTAAACCACCATCAATTGTCTTGAATACAAAAAATTTCAAATTGACATTGTTTATTTCTTTATTATAGTAATAATATTGACCACTATAAAAACCAGTTTTACTGTCAAAGAAGTAAAAATAACCAAGTTTATCAATAGGTAAATTAATTTTTTCAAACGTTTTGCATCCATCATAAGTCTTGTATGAAGCAATTTCATAAACGCGTATAGCCGAATTTTTTTTGTTCAGATACTTTATGTAGCTAAAGAAAATTGTATCTTGAGAAATCGCATGACATAGACCGTCAGCATACCAACGAGTTGAATCATATAGAGTAAAATCATCCATAACAATAGGTTTATTTGGCAATTTTTCATATAGTGTTGTGAAATCTTTGCTATATTTATAAATATTTTCTCTTCCAACAACAAGCCAACCATAATTATCAAAATAAAATATTTTGTTAGCATAATATTCATCAAGTATTATTCTTGGTACATTGTTCGAATCATTTAAGTCTGCGATTTTGATGTATGCTTTTGCTTTTAATGTGTCCACATACACTAACTTATTCTTTGTTGAATCATAAGCATAAGTAACAGAATAGCCAGGACCGCCACCTAAAAAATATAATTTATCTTTAATTCTAATATAATCTGATATTCTTTTTGCACTGTATTTTAGTAGCTTGTCAATGTGTTCTATAGAATCTCCAAAAACTTTCACCCATTTATTATCTTTTTTTAGCAATGCTATATTATAACTACCAGGATCATCTGCAATAACGATTTTTTCATTGTTATCCGTAAAATCTATATTGTTGATTCTAAATTTGTAATTTATGCTTGTATCAATTTTTTTCAAAAAACCTTTAGGCAAACAACTATCCGATATTTGAGACAATACTAATAATGGACTCATGCCAAAAAATAATATAATTAATATTTTTATGTTAAATTTGTTATTATTTGGCATTTAAAAATTTTCCTGAATAAGTTGTCCCATCATCAAAAACTATTTTGTATAAATAAGTGCCAATAGATACATCATTCTCAATTACAAAAATATGCTTTTGAGATAAATTAGTATTGAACTCTTTAAAATAAATTAAACGTCCTTGTAAATCATTCAAATAAATCTTTCCATTACGTTTTAAATCAGAGTTCAATCTTAAAGTAACAGAAGCTGCTATATTATCTGATAAGAACTGAATTTTATAATCTATATCGTTATTATAGTTATCCTCTTTAACTGATAATTTTGGTATAACCCAAGGAGGGAAGCACATATTTCTGCACGGGAAATTGGTACCTTCTTATACATTTGGACAACTTTGTACTGGATCCAAAGTAACGATAGGCGGTTCAGTAGAAAAATCGTAACTAGTTTTACAACAATAAGAGTTCACGCAGCCATTAACTTGTGTTGTATAGCCATGAGTACTAAAATAACTGACCTCGTAACTGCAGGCTCTAAGTCTCAATTGAATAGTTGTATTTGTATGCGATAGTGGTCCATTATACAACAAATGTTTAACAACTAAATTAAAGTAATTTTCAATTTCCCATCCATTGCAAAAATCATAGAACCATTGAAACGTACATATATAATATTCATTGCACGTATAATTAACATAGTATTGATAATACATTTGCTTTTCAGGTTCCGAGGGTGTACAATGAAAACTAAACCATTCCGTTTTTTCTTCCCATGTACCTTCATTACAAGTACAAGGTACTCCATTTATTGGTGCGCAAGGAGGTAGCGTTGAATAAATATTCGTATAATTCAACAGTACTGCAAAAACAATAATAAACCAGAAATTTCCCAGAATCATTATTTTTAAAATTTGCATTTTAATCACCTTATTTAAATATTTTATTAATTAATTATTTTAGAAAATACTTCCCTAAACAAAGTACAAATATACAGGTTTGATTTGTTGTAAACAAATTATTAATTGAACGCAAAAAAATCATTGACTTTTCAAAATTAGAAACAAAATCTTTACCGCTAAAGGAATAGATTCTTGCATAAAAGCAAAATTAAGTCCTAAACCGTTGGAGAAAATTTAAATCACTTTATAATTTCAAACAAAAATTTATTTGAGAAAAAAAGATAGACTTTCACCTATATTCAATTTTGATAGTATTTGAATAATTGTTCTTTTTCGAGGTGAAGTCAATCTGAACTAATACAAAAAAAATTCGGGCTACCTTCCAGTAGCCCGATTTGTTTTTCTAATATCTGTTGCGTTTGGTGTAGTGAGTGTGGAGCAGTTTGTGGGATTTTTTGCCCAAAGGTCCATCCACCAAAAATTCTTCATAAATCTGCTTGATTTCAGGATTTTCGTGTGATTTACGGATAGGCATTCCGGCATCTTCTTCGTAAATTGCTTGAATTCTTTTCTTGCGAACTTCATCATTTGTTGGAATTGGCTGACCGCCACCACCAATACAACCGCCCGGACAAGCCATAACTTCAATAAAATGATAAGGTGAAGTTCCGGCGACAATTTGCTCCATAATAATTCTTGCATTTTTCAAGCCATGAGCAGCTGCTACTTTTAATTCAACTCCATTCAAAAAACTCCATTCAGGCAGGCAATCTTCTATCATTATAGATGCTTCCTTTATTCCCTCCAAACCACGAACTGGAGTGATATTCAAACGGTCGAACGGAACATCTCTGCCAGTAACGAGTTCGTAAGCAGTACGCAAAGCCGCTTCCATAACCCCGCCGGTAGCACCAAAAATTACTGCCGCACCAGTAGAATCGCCCATAATACTATCAAAATCACCTTCATGAAGTTCGCTGAAATCAATTCCAGCCATCCGTATCATGTGCCCAATTTCTCGAGTTGTGAGTCCAGCATCAATGTCTTGATAACCGCTTGATTTCATTTCTGGACGGTTTGCCTCAAATTTCTTAGCGGCACATGGCATAGCCGCAACGCTGACAATATTTTCAGGGTCAACCCCAATTTTTTCAGCAAAATATGTTTTTGCAAGTGCCCCAAACATTTGCTGAGGAGATTTGCAAGTTGAAAGATGTCCTAATTTATCGGGATACATGTGCTCAATAAACTTCACCCAGCCAGGCGAGCAGGAAGTAATCATTGGCAAAGAAACTTCTTCCTTTTCAACCAATGCTTTTTTCAATCGCATTAAAAGTTCGGTTCCTTCTTCCACAATTGTTAAGTCGGCTGTGTAGTTCGTGTCCAAAACAGAATCAAAGCCGATTTTTTTCAAAGCTGCAACCATCTTTCCTGTAACTCTTGTTCCCGGCGGATAACCAAGCATTTCGCCAATTGCCACACGAACCGAAGGTGCTGTATTAATCACAACATATTTCTTTTCATCGCCTATTGCGTTCCAAATATCATCATAGTAGCGTCTTTCGGTAAGAGCACCTGTTGGGCAGTGAATAACACACTGACCGCAATTTACGCAAACAACTTCATTCAACGGCAAATCCATAAATGTAGATATTTTCATATCTTTGCCCTTGTTTACCACTGTGATTGCATTCACATGTTGAAGTTCGGCACAAGTACGCACACATCTCTGACAGCGAACACATTTTGAGTCGTCTTTTTCGATTGACCAAGAAGATTTATCAATTTTTAGATTTTCTGGCTTTAAAACACTCAAATATCTGTCGTTGTCAATATTGTATTCTGATGCAAGTTGCTGAAGTTCGCAATTAGTAGAGCGATAGCAAGTGGTGCATTGTGTATTATGCTCCGAAACAAGCAATGCAATCAGGTCTTTTCGTGCATTTCGCACTTTTGGAGTATTAGTTTTGATATTCATTCCTTGTTCACAAGGAGTAGCACATGATGCCAATAAAGTACGATATCCTTCTGCCTCAACAACACAAACGCGACAATTTCCAGCTACACACAAATCCTCATGATAGCACAAAGTTGGTATTCTGATGTTTACTTTTTTTGCCGCTTCAAGAATTGATGTTCCTTTGCTGACGCTCACATCTATGCCATTTATAGTCAAACTTATTATATTTTCCATTTTTATTTTCTTGAATTAATTAGACAAAATTTAGTAAATCATTTCTTCGCGGAAATTCTCAACAATTGATGAGAATGAATTTGCAACCGATTGTCCCAGCCCACATTTAGCAGTAATTTTCATTGTTTCGGTTAGTGAAAGCAACTGTTCAAGATATTCAGGAGGTTTGATTCCGCGTTTTACTGCATCAATTCCCTTTTTGAGTTGCTGACAGCCAATTCTGCATGGCGTACATTGTCCGCAAGATTCTTCTTCGAAAAATTCAAGATAATTTTCTAAAACGTGATACATTGAGCGGGTTGAATTAAAAATCATCATCGAGCCACCAGTTGGCAAATTATCGCCCGATAAACCGCCTTTGAATCCAAGTGTTGTTTGACTGAATTTTTTTCTTGGAACGCAAAAGCCAGAGGCACCTCCAACTTGCACTGCTTTAGTATCACCATCGCCAAATTCACGCACAAATTCTTCAAGCGACAAACCGAATTCAAGGTCATAAATTCCAGGTTTTGGAGTATCGCCAGAAACGGAGAATAATTTTGAGCCATGTGAATCTTGAATGCCCAATTTTTTGAACTCATCTGGTCCAATATTGCATACAGTCATTGCAGAAACGAGTGTTTCAACATTATTTATAACAGTTGGACATCCAAATAATCCATTGTTTGTTGGGAATGGTGGCTTGTTTCTTGGCTCACCACGCTTTCCTTCAATTGAATTTAGCAAGGCAGTTTCTTCGCCGCAAACATAAGCACCGCTACCAAGAAATATTTCAACTCTAAAATTCAAACCGTGAATATCGCAATATACATGAAATTCATCAATTTCTTTCTGCAACTGTGGAACAAGAAATTTATATTCGCCACGTAAGTAAATATAACCCTTATTTGCACCAATAACCTTTGCACAAATCCCCATACCTGACAAAACTTTTCGTGGCACTTTCGAGAGAATTTCTCTATCTTTGAATGTGCCTGGTTCGCCTTCGTCTGCGTTGCAAATTACATATTTTTGCTCACCATCTGCTTGAGCGGCAAATTTCCATTTCAAACCAGTGAGAAAGCCAGCTCCACCGCGACCTTTCAATCCGGAATCTATCAAATCTTTAATAATTTCATTATTTGGTCTGGAGAGATTTTTCTCCAATATTTTATATTTTTCGGGTGAATAAGTTCCCAAAATCATATCGAGCCGTTGAAGTCTTTCAGCCATAATTTTCTTCCTATATTTATTGTTTATTTTTATATTCTCTGATAATATCTCTTACTTTTTCGGGAGTAAGCTCTGTATAAACTTCGTCATTAATCAGCATTGCAGGTCCTTTATGGCACCATCCCAAACAATTTGTGTATAGCAATGAAAACTTCCGATTCAAAGTAGTTTCGCCAACTTTAATTTTCAATAAATTTTCCAAAGTTTCAATAATTTTGTTTTTATTATGCATATCACAAACAATTGTTTTGCACACTCTAATCACATATTTTCCGCGTGGGATAGTATCCAAAAAAGAATAGAAAGTGGCTTTACCGTAAACATCGGCTGAGGAAATATCGAGCGTTTTTGCAACTTCAACCATTGCTTCGTCAGACAAATACTGCTCATTACGCTGAATTTCCTGCAAAATCGGAAGTAATGCCTCTCGATTTGCTCCATAATGCCCTGTAACTTTGTCGATTAACTCTCTTGTGTGTGGCATGATTCACCTTAATTTTCAAAAAAAAATTTTAATTAAAAAAAATTACAAAAATACAAATGCAATTTAATAATATGTTACTAAATATCAAAATAAATTATACGAACAGCACCAAATATGTGATGATATTCACATCTCATAATTGAATTAATATTTCATATAATAATGAATTAAAAATATATCGGATGATAACCAAATTTATACTAATAATTTCGAACACAATTTGGTACAAGATAATTTACAAGGAAATTTTTCAAAAATAAATTTACTCGTAAATTATAAATGTTTTAGGAGCTTCCTAATCATCGTATTTCTCATTTAATAAGAAATAATTAAATAAATTTTATTAAATTTGTATTCTATGAAAGAAAAAATTGAAAATAAAAATGAAGATGCTGTTCAAGGGGAGATGGGCTTTTTCTCGCATCTTGAAGAATTGCGAAAAAGAGTATTTTATGCACTAATCGGTGTGATTATATCGTGTATTTTTACTGGATATTTTATTGACCCATTAATGAATATAGTACTATTGGCACCTGCAAAATCAGTTGGATTAAATCTTCAGAATTTAAAGCCATTCGGAATTCCATTTCTATATATAAAAGTAATTTTAATTTCGGGAGTAATTGCTTCATTTCCATTGATTTTATTTCAAATTTGGAAATTTATTGAGCCTGGATTATATGATAATGAAAAAAAATGGGCTCGAGGAATCACTTTCTTTACATCGTTATGTTTTTTTATAGGAGTGCTATTTGCATATTTTGTAATGATACCATCAATGCTCGGATTTGCCGCCTCATTTGGAACTCCAAACATTAAAAATGACATAGATGTAAATGAATATTTTGGATTTATTACAATGATGCTCTTGGGTGCAGGTTTAATTTTTGAAATGCCAATGGTTGCTTTTGTGTTAGCTCGTTTTAATATAATTACCGCAAAAATGCTAAGAAAATATTGGCGTCACTCTGTTGTTGCAATTCTTATAATTGCAGCGGTTTTAACACCTTCACCAGACCCGATAAATCAAATGATTTTTGCAACTCCCTTATTCATTTTATATGAAATAAGTATATGGGTAGCGAAATTTGCTGAAAGAAAAGCCATAGTAAAAGATGATATATAAATAGTAAATACAAAAAGTATTGAAATTATTTTAAAATTCATTCCTGAATACCACTATTCCGAACTAAGTGAGGAATAAAACTTCTATACAAGATGTCCTACACTTCCAAATTGTAGGACATCTGCATAGATTGGATTCCGCATCAAGTGCGGAATGACATGAAAAAAAATCCTGTCATTCTGCACTCGTTTCAGAATCACTCAAGATTTATGTTATTTTCGAAACAAGATGTCCTACACTTCGAAAGTGTAGGACATCTGCATATATTAGATTCAGCATAAAGTGCGGAATGACATGAAAAAATCTGTCATTCTGAACTCGATTCAGAATCCATTCTTGAATACTGTCATTTTCGAAACAAGATGTCCTACACTTCGAAAGTGTAGGACATCTGCATATATTAGATTCAGCAACAAGTGCGGAATGACACGAAAAAATCTGTTTATTCAAATCATTACAAATGCATTGTAATTCTAATTTTGTTTTTAATATTTTCAAAATTACCTAATAGCTTTGCAGTTATTTTGCAATTTATTTCACTTTCATCATGAAAAATAATTTTCAAATTTTCGCTAAACTCTTCAAAGGAAGATTTTGCTTTTTCGAGCAGGAAATATAAATTATCTCTATCATTCCAAGCTATATGAACATTTAAATCAGTATTTAGCAATTCGATTTTATCCAGACCCAAAATATCGCATGCTTTATTGTTAACTTCCAAAATAGAACCATTTGTGTCTATCACGAGAAAACCAACAGGAGCATTATTAAAAAATTCGTAATATTTTATCTCCGATTCTTTAATTTTCATTTGAGCATTTATCAATTCTTCATTTTGCAACTCAAGTTCAATTTGATGGACTTGTAACTCATGAATAATACTTTTAATTTCTTTTAATGAAAACCTATCAAGTTCTGATGAATCTCCACTTAAGAGTTGTAATTCTGCTTTTTTTCTTAAATTCTCAAACTTCTCTACAATCATATTATAATTCCTTAATTTAAGAATAGAAATTAATTGTTTTGGTCCTCTTCATTTTGTTCTTCGTCATCATCATCAAAACCAAAAAGAGCTTCAATAAAATAACTTGGGTCGAATGGTTGCAAATCGTCTATTTTCTCACCAACTCCAATATATCGTACTGGTATTTTCAGTTCATTAGCTATTGGAATTACTACACCACCTTTTGCCGTGCCGTCCAATTTTGTTAGAATAATTCCTGTTATTGGAGCTGTCTTCATAAATTCTTTTGCTTGAACGATTGCATTTTGACCGGTAGTAGAGTCGAGAACTAAAAATACTTCATCTGGAGCAGTTGGTTTTAATTTTTTAATAACTCTGTTAATTTTCTCTAACTCAGCCATTAAATTTGCTTTATTATGCAGTCTTCCAGCCGTATCAATTATTACTACATCTTTGTTATTTGAGATAGCAGATTTAACAGTATCATAAGCAACGGCAGCAGGATCTGCTCCTTGTAATTGTTGCACAATACCAACTCCTGCACGTTCTGCCCAAATCTCAAGCTGTTCATTAGCCGCAGCTCTAAAAGTATCTGCTGCACCTATAAGCACTTCTTTCCCAGCATTTTTATAATTATAAGCAAGTTTGCCGATTGTAGTAGTTTTGCCTACACCGTTTACGCCAATAACCATAATAATTTTGGGTTTCTCTGATTCTTCAATTTCATAAATTGAATCATTATGAGATGAAGGTGATTTTATCAAAATTTCAAAAATCTCTTCTTTTAATAATTTGTAAACAAATTCAGCATCTTCATAACCCTCTTTTTTTACTCGCTTTCTGACTTTTTCAATTATTTCTTCTGTAGTCTGTACACCGATATCTGCTGTAATTAAAATTTCCTCGATTTCATTTAATAATTTCTCATCAATTTTTCTACCTGAACCAATGACTAATTTAAATTTATCGACAAAAGACTTGCGGGTTTTTGTAAGACCTTCTTTAAGTTTATCAATTTTGAGTGTTTCTGCTGCTTTTTCGACAACCGAATTCACCTTTTCCGAAACAATTTCGGTAACTTTATCCACCTGTTGGGTGAATTTTTCCTTTAATTTAGAAAAAAATCCCATTTATTCACTTTAAAATAAAAAACAACAATTCTTAAAATGCAAAAATAATTAATTAATTCCTAATTATTGAATAAATTTAATTAAAACTAAAAATATATACATAAGATGTAACGAATTTAATCGTAAATATTATGCAATTTCAAATATTTGAATAATTTATCTTAAAAATCAATTAACTAATTCTTAAATGTAATCATATTACTTTGAAATTTATTGTAATTTCTCAGTCGCTAAATTAAAAAAATCACGTGCAAATTACAGGTAACTATTTTATAAAACATCAGATGTTTCATTCATTGAACACTGTCATTCCGAAGTGCGGAACAAATATATTTAAAAAATATGCAAAATGACAGCTTTTAAAAAAGATGTCATTGGTAACAAAGTGAGGAATCCAGAAATTAATAAGGTTGATTTTTGGGCGGTTTAAATTTTCTACTAAGGTTTTAAAATATTAGGTTTTTTAAAATATTAGACATTCAAAAACCTTATTTTCAATCATATACCTTAGTAGAAAAAAGTTTCCCAAAATATTTAACCTTATTTTTAATCGTTTTCGTACTCCCAGTTCAAAAGTGGGACATCTGGAATTATGGTTTTTCCCACAACGTCAAGAATTTCACCTACTCCACAACCATAAATTTTTGTGAATAAATCTTTCCATTTTCTGTATGTATTGTTGCAAAGTAAATACCATTTTTCAATAATATATCCAATTTAACAATATCTATAGAATTGAGTTCAATTTCTTTTGAATAGATAATTTTACCAGTTATATCAGTAATATTAATTTTATTTAACAATAAACCAATTGAGTTATCAATTGTTAATTTGTTATTAAAGTAGTTTATTTTAAATATATCTGGTTTTTCATCTTCTACATCTACTGTAAACCAACGATTTGAGAAAAGTTTAATTCCACTTTGCCCTGCAAATATTTCGTTATTTTTATTGAATACTGTATTCATACCAGGTTTTATTCCGAGAAAACTGTAAGTTATTTTATTATGCTGCAAATTTATTATATCAATATAATATTCCTCATTTTTCACTCTTCCAAATAGTATAGACGAATTATCATTTGTAAAACAAATATTTGCTGCTCTTGTATTTATGTCAAGTAAATCAATTTTTTCTCCATTTAGTTTGTATAAATACAATTTACTATCATCCTTAAACCCAAAATACTGATTATCGTTTGAAATTTTTACGTCCCTAAATTCAATTGCAGAAAATGCCTCGCCAAAATCACGTATGTGTGTTAAGTTTTCTGCATCCCAGAGTTCCATTATTAGTATATCTGAATTTTTATTCCAGCTACCAAGGGCTAAATATTTGCCGTCCTTTGATAAGGTAAATTTGTCTGGAATAACATATAATTGAATTCTCTTGATTATTGAATCCAAGTTAATATCAAAAATATTCAGATAATAAGTATTACTATTTGTATAACTACTGTAAATTATTCTGTTATTATCAGGAAATATTCCTATATTCCCGTAATAATCTAAATTTTCACCATTAATAAAAGTCTTCTTTATTTTTCCACTTTCATAATCACGAATGATCAATCCCTCAATACCTAAGCCTCGACCAGTAATAACATATTTGCCATCACTTGTTATTTGAACACAATAAAACCGAACATAAGGATCTGATGCAGGACCTCCCTCAAAAACTCTGATTTTGTGCCCATCTTTCACATCAATCTCCCATATTTCATGATTCACAGCCGCAATTATATTGCCCGTGATTGGATGAAACTTTGCATCTCTAACAACACCAGGATAAATGTCCTGCTCCCAAATCAAGTCACCATCACCATTTGGGATTTCTTCCGAAAACAAACCACTGCCACAAAATAGTAGCATTAATAACAAAACTAATTTCTTCATAACTTTTTCCAATTTTGCAATTCCCCACATACATAATGACACATAAAAGTGCATTTCGTTTCATAGGAATGAAAAAAAAATATAATTACTTGAAAATCCCGTTAGGGATTACCTGTTTGTAATAAGGGTAAGACCACGTCCAATTACAACGCCGTAGGTGTTGAATTATGGTTATATAATCGCCCAAAACCCGCATCCATCAATACACACCCCTTTTTCCCCTCTTGTTAGAGGGGAAATTTTAGTGTTTTATATTTTTTTAACAAATATTCAACCCCTTTGGTATTGCTGAACTTACTCAAGTTCCTTCACCTTGGGGAAGGTTAGGCGTTGTACTGAGCTGCGTTGCACTGAGCCTGTCGAAGTGTCTAAGTGTGGGGTTTCTTGTTACAAACATTTATTCCCACTGGCATTTTTCATTAAATTGCATTTTTTATTTTCCATTTTTTGTAATGTTGGTTTTCTTTAGTAATTTTCCTACACCACAAATTATTTCTTTGTAAATGGACTACAAAGAAAAGAGATTTACCATAGATTATTTATTATCTTATGTAACAAATCTCAATATTTTTGGTTATTATTAATGTGATTGGTGATTATTAGATAAAATTTATATTCACTAATTATAATTTGATTTTTTATTTGATGAATATGAAATTAATTCTATAAATTTTATTAAATTAGAATGGAAATGAAGATGAAAAAGATTTTCAAAATTTTTACTCTTGCTATACTCTTATTAATGGCTGAATTCAATTTTGCAAATGCCCAATGGGAGGAAATTTTTAATCAAAAAAAGGGTTCAATAAGATGCTTAACAACAGATTCAAACAGAAATATTTTTGCAGGTACTATTGAAGGTGGTATATTCCTAAGTACTGATTATGGCACAAATTGGACTGTAAGGAATGAAGGTATAAATAATTTACATATTAGAACTATTGTAATTAATGGAAGTAAGATTTATGCTGGCTCTTTTGGTGGAGGTATTTTTTATAGTACAAATTACGGTTTAAATTGGCTTGATATAAATAATGGGCTTTCAATTTTTCAAAAAAAAATTACATCCATAGCAATTTCAGATACCAATATTTATGTTGGTACTTTTCGTGATGGAGTACTTCTATCTACTAATAATGGTTCAAGTTGGAATGAAAAAAAAGAGGGAATGTTACTATTTGATATTTACACCCTCAAAACAATTGGAAAAGATATCTTTGCATGTACAAGTGATGGAGTGTTTCTATCAACAAATAATGGCTCATTTTGGGCTCATACAAGCAAAGGATTAAATACTGGTCGAATTTTCTCAATCGCGAAAAATGATTCAAATATATTTGTAGGTTCAATAGGTAGTGGTATTTTTGTAAGTACAAATTATGGTTCAAGTTGGACTTCTATTAATGATAGCTTGAATAGTAAAGAGGTAGTAGCTATAGTTGTAAAAGGTTCTCATATATTTGCAGGAACAGAAAATGGTGTCTTTTATAGTTCTAATAATGGGAAGTTATGGTCAAAATTCAATAATGGTCTTACAGATTTGAATGTTTGGTCAATGGCAATTGATAGTATTTACGTCTATACCGGAACAAAAAATGGCTCAATTTTTCGAGCAAAACTAAGCGATATAATTACTTCTGTTGATGATAAACGTTTTGGTGAATTAGCAAAAATAAATATTTTTCCAAATCCTTCTAATGATTATTTATTTATAGAGATTAAAGATTCTGATGTCAATTTACCGGAAATTCAATTTTTTGATATTATGGGAAATAGAATTGAATTGGTGAAGGAAATGTTATCAAATGAAACCATAAAAATAAATATTGAAAATCTTCCAATTGGAATATATAATGTTTCAATTAAAAGCGGTATGAAGATTGAGAATAGAATATTTGTAAAGAATTAGTCTATGGATATACTGTACATATTAAACTAAATTGCATTCAAGATTAATATTTACATTTCTAAATCAATCACAGCGGGAATGAATAGTTCTAATACACATTCAACTCCTTCTAAGGTGTTGAAGGTATATGGTGTACATCTGTTACTAACATTTTTTCCATAAAAAAAATTAAAGGAATTAATATGAAAGTTTAATAAATTTAAATTATTGTTAAACCGTTTTTATCAAACTTAGCAGTCAAACATCCAATGTATTATAAAATTGTTAGATGTAATTTGCACATGATTTTTATTTGTTACTGAGGTTTTTCAATAATTCAAAATTATTTTATATTTTTGTGATTATTAACAATTACAATTGATATATTTATATATGGAATGGTTTTCTAAATTCATAGAAAAATATGCAAATTTCAAAGGGCGAATCAGCAGGATAGAATTCTGGAAGTATATGATAAGAAATTTCATAAAAACAATTATTTTAATTATAATTTATGAGCTTTCAAAGTGGTTTAATCTAAATATACCATCACTTGTTTTATCTGCATATATTGAAATCCCATTTAGAATTTTAATTTATGGGTATGGATTATTGATATTTATTTCACAATTGGCATTAATGGTCAGAAGATTGCACGATACCGGTAAAAGTGCATGGTGGTTGTTATTTTTATTTCTGGCAGGAGTAGGGTTTATCTTTTTACTGTTTTTCTTAAGTATGAAAGGAGTTGATTATGCGAATGAATATGGCGAAAATCCTCAATTAGAAAATTATCAAGCCAATATGTAAATATAATTGTTGTTATATTTTTATGGTGGCTGTTTCAAAAGATTTCTTTAATAAATATAGGAAACAATACTTGAATCCTGTCATTTTGAAACAGCCACAAATAGATTAGCTTTTAGACAAATTTTCTAATACAACATTTGCTCTTTCTAACGCAATATCAATATTTGCACATATATCATTTACATCAATATTTTCAAAAAAGCCACTATGCTCCAATGCTTTATATGGTTGAGCGTGCATTCCCGAAAATATAACATATACATTTTTATTCTTAGAGTCATGATAAAATTCTTCAAGGAAATGAATTCCTGTATGGTCAATTGCTGGTACATTTCTCATACGTATTATTCTAATTTTTGGTAATTTTTCTATTCTATCCATTGTATCCTTAAACTTAGTTGCCGCACCAAAGAAAAATGGACCATTTATCTCGTAAATTTCAACACCTTCAGGAATATTTCTTTGGTCAATCGAATATTCATCTGGATTGTCAACAGTATCATTCAATTCCCTTGTAATAACTCCAACATTGGTAACAAGTGCCATTCTTCTCATAAATAAAAATACAGCCATCAACATACCAATTTCAATTGCAATTGTTAAGTCAAATACAACTGTAAGGAAAAATGTTGTCAATAAAACTGAAACATCACTTAAAGGACTTTTTCTTAAATTTTTGAATTCTCTCCATTCAAACATATTAATAGATACTACAATCAGAACAGCTGCTAAAGTTGGCATAGGTATAAGCATCGCATATTTACCAAAAATCAGCATAATCAATAGAAGAACGATAGAATGTATGATACCTGCAATTGGAGTTTTACCACCATTTTTAATATTGGTCATAGTTCTTGCAATTGCCCCAGTTGCTGGAATACCTGCAAAAAGTCCAGATGCAATATTTGCAACTCCTTGAGCAATTAGTTCCATATTAGACCTATGCTTTCCACCTATCATACCATCTGCTACTACAGCTGAAAGTAGTGATTCAATAGCTCCAAGTAATGCAATTGTAGTTGCTGGCATTATAAGATTTTTTACCATTTCAAAATTAATTTCCATCAAACTCGGTTGTGGTAAAGTATTAGGAATACTTCCAAATCTTGACTGGATTGTTTCAACTGGTAAATTAAAAATATAAACTACAAGAGTTGATAAAATTATTACCATCAGAGAACCGGGGATTTTCGTTTTGAGTTTTTGCCAAAACATCATAACAAATAATGAAATTAAGCCGATCGCAGTAGAATAGTAATTAATGTCACTGTGATTATGATAATAATCAGCCCATTTATCAATAAATTCTGATGATAAATTTGTAATACCAAGTCCAAATAAATCATTTATTTGAGAAGAAAAAATTATCAGTGCAATTCCACTTGTAAAGCCAACAACAATTGGATATGGAATAAATTTAATAATTGAGCCGAATTTTGCCACTCCCATTATTATTAATATACATCCAGCCATTATTGTTGAAACAATCAATCCGTTCATACCATATTGCTGAACAATTCCATAAACAACGACTACAAATGCTCCGGTTGGACCACCAATTTGAACTTTACTTCCACCAAGAAATGAGATTATAAAACCGGCTATAATTGCAGTAATTAATCCTTTATCGGGTGTTACACCTGAAGCTATTGCAAAAGCAATTGCTAAAGGTAAAGCAACAATACCAACGATAATACCAGATGATAAATCAGAAAGAAAAGTTTCTTTATTGTAAGTTTTTATAGTTGTAAACAACTTTGGAACAAGCATTTTATTTCTTCAAAATTAATATTAAAAACGTGCTAATGACGGTATTTTATAAAAATTATTGATTTAAAGGAAAACAATATCCATTGAAGAAAAGAAGAACTCAAGAAATATTTTGTGACTACTCAGCCGGCTAACCATAAATTTGTATTTTCGTCATTTTGTAAGAAATTCCTTCAAATTCCCATAGGGAATTAATGTTTGTAACACAGGAAACCCCACACTTCGACAAGCTCAGTGCAACGCATAACCTCCCCGAAAGGAGGAATTATATGTAAAGTCCTCCCCTTGGGGAGGATTTAGGTGGGGTTAATTTAATTCAATCCCTCCGGGATTGCTGGACTTACGGTGGTTATCTTTGTTACAAACATTTAATCCCTAATGGGATTTTCAAAGAATTTCATTTTATGATTATTTGCAAATTGTTCAAAATATACATTATTTTCATTCAAAAAGCAAAGCAATTTGAAAATATTAATTCGACTGAGTACTTAACTATCTTATAAATCTAAAATAATGTGAATTATTTTCATGTATTTCAGTAATATTAGATTTTATTTTGAATATAATTAACAGCATAAAACTAACATAAATAAAAAAATATCTTGTATTCAATTGCATTTTATTCAAATTTTTTTATTTTTAATCGTCATAAATAATGATTAGATAATAAAATTTCTAATTTATTATAATTTTTGTTAGTATAATTAAGTTTATCAATTGCAGTGGAGATGATGTAATGTCCAGAACACTTAATAAAGTAATGCTTATAGGAAATGTTGGCAAAGACCCTGAATTAAAATTTACCCCAAGCAAAATTCCTGTAACTTCTTTTAGATTAGCAACTTCTGAAACTTGGAAAGACCGAGATGGTCAAATTAAAGAGCATACCGATTGGCATACTGTTGTAGCTTGGAGAGGTCTTGCAGAAGTAGTTCATAAATTAGTAAAAAAAGGTTCAAGGGTTTATATTGAAGGAAAAGTTCAAACTCGTGTTTTTGATGATAAAAATAATAATCGCAAACATATCACTGAAATTCTTGCTGAAAGTATGTTAATTTTGGATAACAAGAAGACAAAAGATGAATTTGGCAATGAAACTGAAGTCGAACATGAAGAATTCGAACAATATATTGCCACAGAAGGTAGTATTTACAGTAGCTACTCAAGTGATACAGATTACAAAAGTGACGAAATACCTTTTTAAATGAATTATTCATTTAAAATATTATTATAAGAAAAAAGAATTAATTACATCAATCGTGAAATTCAAATTATGTTTGATTGATGAAACAATAGTTAAGAAAAGATGGATAAGCAAAAAAAACTTGAGTTAAAAGTAGGGATAGTTACAATTTTAGGAATTATCCTTTTTGTTGTAGGTATGTCGCTTGGTAAAGGATTTTCTTTCCCTACGGGCGAAAAAGTATTGAAAATAAAATTTCCAAATTCCGGTGGAATTACAGAGGGTTCGCCTGTAGTGGTAAACGGAGTAAAAAGAGGTTTGGTAAATTCAATAAAAAATATTGATGGTGGAGTAATCGTAACAGCAACACTTGATAGATATGGTGATTTGAAAGCAGATGCTTCAGCAAGAATTACTATTCTTGAGATTACTGGTGGTAAAAAAATTGAAATTGACCCGGGCAGTGCAAGTGAAATTTTCTCTTTAAATAATTATATCAAGGGAAAAACACCGCCTGATATTCCTGAACTTGTTGCCTTGATTGGAGATATTAGTGGTGATGCTATAATTATGTTTAGGCGGCTTGATACTATTGCTACTTCAGTAAATCAACTACTCGCTGATGGACAATTAATTGCTGATTTGAAAAGTACGGTTCATAATGCAAGTGCTTTAAGTGAAAATGCAAATTTATTAATCGAAAATAATTACGCAAATATCAATAGTTCTTTAAAGAATTTAAGTACTTTATCAGAAGATTTGAAAAATGCAGTACAAAAGCACGAACCATCTATTGAAAAACTAATTGCTGATTTGCAAATTGCAATCGGAAATACAAAAGGTTTGCTCGAAAGAGCTGATACATTGATGAACAATGCAAATACATTAGTAAAAAATGTTGATGGTATTGCTTCAGATGTGAAAAACAAAAATGGATTGGTTGGAAAGTTGATTTATGATAAAGAATTTGCAAATAAACTTGATTCATCACTTGTTGAATTATCAAATTTAGTAAATATTATAAAACAACATGGTATTAATGTTAATGTTAGATTAGGTTCAAGACCATAAAATTGGGAGAATTATATGTCAGTGTTGCCTACACCTGTAGATGAGAAATTATTTGAATATTTAAAAGAGAACTTTTCTGCTGATGATGAATTTTTATTGAATTTAAAACAAGATGCTATAGATGCAGGATTTCCAACTATTTCTATTTCACCAGACCAAGCAAGATTTTTACAAGTTTTAGTTAAATCTATAAACGCAAAAAATGTTTTAGAAATTGGTACATTGGCTGGGTATTCAGCAATTTCTATTGCAAGGGCAATGCCAGATGATGGTAAATTGATTACTTTAGAAATTGAATTTGAAAGAGCAGTTTTTGCGAAGAAAATGGTAGAAAATGCAGGTTTAGGGAATATAATTGAAATTCAGAATAGTAAAGCACTTGATTTTTTAAAATCATACAAATTTGAAAATGAATTAGATTTTGTATTTTGTGATGCTGATAAATCCGAATACGCAAAAATTCTTGACATCGTAACACCGCATATACGAAAGGGTGGTATATTTGCCGCTGATAATGCCTTTGCTTTTGGTTTTCTTCTTGATACAAAACCTGAAAGAAATCCAGAAGATGTTAAATCTATGTTGAAATTTAACGAGTATTTCAAAAATAAGAAAGAGTATCTTACCTGTATAGTACCGGGTGGAGATGGAATTATTATGGGTGTAAAATTATAATTGAGGTATATAATGTTAGAATATCCACAATATAAGACATTACCTAAAGAGTATGTCAAGACAAAAATTGGAGATTTTTTAGACGAAGATGTTCCTTACGGCGACATAACTACACTTGGTACAATTGAGTCCAATAGTTACGCTTCAGCAATAATTGAAGCCCAAGATGATTTGGTTTTTGCAGGTGTGCCTGTACTTGAAAATTTATTTAATAATGATGTTTTGCTTTCAATATTGGTAGAAGATGGAGAGTTATTAAGAAACGGAAGTGTAATAGGTAATATATCTGGAAATGCACGTGAATTATTGACTAAAGAAAGAGTAATGTTGAATATTATCCAAAGATTATGTGGAATAGCAACTTTGACTTCTAAATATGTTGAGATAGCAAAACCATATAATGTGAAAATACTTGATACCCGAAAAACAACCCCTGGATTACGACTTTTTGAAAAATATGCAGTAGCTGTAGGTGGTGGATTTAATCACAGATTAGATTTATCTTCAGGTGTATTGATTAAAGATAATCATATACAAGCTGCTGGCTCAATTACAAATGCAATTGATAGAATTAGAAAATTCTATCCAAATATGTTAATCGAGCTTGAAGTTGAAAATGAAATGCAGATTTTGGAAGGTTTAAAATGTAAAACAGATGCTTTTTTACTTGATAATATGTCAATTGCTGATACCATAAAGTCTGTTGAAATGATTCGTAATGCTCCTGATGGATTTGATATATTGATTGAATCTTCAGGTGGAATTACTTTAAATACTTTAAATGATTATGTTAAGACAGGAATTAATGCAATTTCAATCGGAGCATTAACGCATAGTGCAAAATCAGCAAATATCCATTTAGAATTTTTAAATAGTTGAAATATATGAAAAGAATTGTTCTTGTTTTTCTATTTGTAATAAGTAGTATTTCATTTTCTCAGCATATACCTGAAATACATTGCAAGCATTTTATTTATGGTTACCCAACAGGAACTCCAATTACAAATGATATGATAATCAGAGATGCTTATGCACTTTCAAATAATGATTCTACCAAATTTGCAGATTGGGTTTGCTACAAAATGGATTCAATAACTATTACGGGAACAACAAGAGATAGGAAATGGGCTGCAGACCCGTGGTTAGACGAATGGGAAACACTTGAACCAAACGATTACAATGAAGCACCAAAAGCATTGAAGATTGACAGAGGGCATCAAGCACCACTTGCATCATTGAAAGGTTCAGCTGATTGGTTTACTACTAATTATCTTTCAAATATTACACCACAGAAAGCTGATTTAAATCAAGGAGTTTGGAAAAATCTTGAAGATAAAGCAAGAGATTTGGTTGATATTTATAAAGAAGTATGGGTAATGACTGGACCATTATTTGAAAAAGAAATGCCAATTATGCCAAAAGCAGATGAATATCATAAAATTCCGAGTGGATATTGGATGATAATTTCAGTTTTACAAGATAAAAAGGTTAAGTCATTGGGATTTATATTTGACCAAAATACTCCAAGAAAGTCAGAACTTAAAAGTCACCTTGCAACAATTAATGATATTGAAAAAAGAGCTAAACTTGATTTTTTCAGAGAACTTGATGATAAAGAAGAATGGAGAATTGAAAGCAAAATCAATCTTGAATGGTTTGAAAGTGAATTTATCAAAACTAAATAAAAAAGTAAATTATTAATTTGAGAAATTTTATGAAAGTCAATTTCCTATTTTTATTTTTATTAATTACAATTACTTTTTTACTTAATTCTTGCTTTGTGTATTATGGAAACGATAATCAAAGGGAGTTTGCAAAATTATCAAAAGAACCCTGTAATGAAAAACCCAAAAATGTTGCAATCTATTTGGAAGGTGAGAAGATTGATTTTGAATATGAGAAAATAGGTTTTGTTGAGGCATTGGGTAATGCAGAAGCTACAAATGAAGATGTAATCAATAACTTGAGATATGAAGCTTGGTCAAATTGTGCAAATGCAGTTATTAATGTGAAAAAATCATATATAAGGAGAGAAGCAGGCACTTTGACTACCTCAAGATTTTATGAAGACACTTATAATGCAAATTATTTTTCTGGAATTGCAGTTAAAATCAAAACAGATACAAATAATATAGAAGCAGATACTTCTTTTGTTCAAATAGTAATAATTAAAGATAAAGCCCATAACGAAAAGTCCCAAGATGCTTTAAATTACTCATTTTTTACATTTTTTACCGTAATTTTTGGATTAATTATCTATTTTGTTTATAAATAAAAATATCAAATATTGAAGTGATTATCATAATGATAAATTTCAGTTATTGTTTGCATTATTCAACTGTATGACTTACTTTCCGTTCGTATATTATTAATAAAATTACAGATAGAATACCAATTCCAAGAAATACATACCAAATTAAATAAGGATTATAAGTATTCCAGAGAAGTTGTGTAACTTCATAATAATTCAAATTCGCTTTTTCCATTAATGTAGATATTGCATTTGAATGATTTATTTGCTCATCTATTCCATAATTTTCACTCATGTATTGAATTGCAAGTCCAGATTTTTCTCCGAAATTTTTATAAAGCCAACCTCCAAGTAAAGACCCACCTGCAAGACCAATTGCAAAAGATATATTCATAAATCCAAGATACATTGATTTATATAAGTTTTTTCCAAGACCAGACATATATTCATTAAAACGAGGATTAGTTATTAATTCACCAAAAGTGTATAAAACCATTGCAAAAACAAGAATGCCACCATTGCTTGTTAATCCTGCTAACCATAAACCAACTGAGGCAATTATAATTCCAAATATCAACCCTTTTAATGGTTTAATTCCCGACATAAAATGTGAAACCAAAACAACAAAAAGTACAATTACCCCTGAATTTATTGCATATAAATACTTGAAATCAATCATAATACCATAATCAGTTTTCGCTGTCATAAATTCAGGTAAATTCAAATATGAAATGAGCTTTGAAGTATCCACCCAATCAATAATAAAATTAGGTAATGTTTCATAAAACTGCATATATATCATTGTAAATCCACTCATTATTAAAACAATGAACAGCAACTTTGGTTTAATTAAATTTGAAAATATATTTTTTGTAAAATCAAACATATTTTCATTGTTTAATGTTTGATTAATCTCATCTTTAATAAAGAGTACGGCAATTGTATTAATTGAAAAAATTATACCACTACCCCAAAATAGAAATGACCATGAAATTGATTGCAAATATGACGCTAATGATGGTGAAAAGAAAACTGCAAAATTTATTAGCATCATATTAATTCCCCAACCAACAGACTCCTTAGCATTTACCATACTTTTTGCAATCCATCCTTGAATTGCTGGCTTATAAATACCTAAACCAAAACCTAAAAATATTGTACCTAATAAAAATGGAAAATATTCTCTTTGAGAACCTAAAAGATAATAACCTATTAATACAAAAAACGAAGCAAAAAGAATCATTTTTTTTCTTCCAAATCTATCTGCAAATCCACCAAGAAAAACGGGTGTAAGATTTTGAACTATTGCCCAGAAGAAAAATATAGTTCCTTTTGTTGTATGTTCCCATTGTAAGCCACCGACCAAATCCTTTTGAGAAATATATACTGCCATTTGCAAAACAACGGCTGCATAAGATATTCTCTCGAACATTTGGAGTAGATTTACAAACCAGAACTTAGAATTAAATTCCCTAATTTGATTGAATAAATTTATTTTTTTTACCATTTTGTTACAATTCTAAAATAATTTATTAGACCACATTCAAGATGAACAATCTTAAAAAAGAATATGGAGAAAAAGTTATATAATATTACTTTTGGCTGAGACTCCTCTGTCTTGCAATTTCAAATAATATTATACCTGCTGAAACAGATGCGTTCAAAGATGAGATTTTGCCTTTCATTGGTATTTTTACTGTTAAATCACAATGTTTTGCAGTAGAGGGTCGCATTCCTTTGCCTTCATTACCAATAACAAGAACAATAGGAACATTATAGATATTGTCTGTGTAAAAATGTTCAGCTTCCATTTCAGTACCGATTATCCAAAAACCAGCATCTTTGCAAAATTCAAGTGCTTGATTTAAATTAGTGGTTTTAGCAACTGGAATATATTCTAATGCACCTGCAGAACTTTTAATCGCAACAGGTGAAATTGGTGCTGAATTTCTTTCAGGTTGAATTATTCCACAAGCACCCATACATTCAGCAGAGCGTGCAATAGCTCCAAGATTGTGTGGGTCATTGATTTCATCAAGAGCTACAATAATAGGATTTTCTTCTCTACTAAAAGCAATATTAATCAATTCATTAATATCAATTGTTTTTACAATGCTTTTCATAGCAATAACACCCTGAGATTTTATATTCTCAGGGCAGGCATTTTTTTCAAGTGCTTCAAATTTTTTTTTGTCAAATACTACGCAAGGAACATTATTTCTTCTGCATAAATAACGAATTTTATCAGCAATTGGGATTTGTATTCCATACATCAAAAATACTTTCTCAATTTCAGTTTCTGCCATCAATGCTTCAGTTACAGCATTTCTTCCGTAGATATAATTATTGAAATTATCCATAAATTACTTCTTCTTATCATCTTTTCCGCAACAAGATTCTTTCGATTTTCTTCCGGATTTTAGTTTATCAATTTCACAATTATCCTTTTTTTCAGCATCTTTTATTTCTGATTTTACTTGTTTAGAAATTTCAGCAGTATAACCCAAATCACTGAAAGTACTGATAATTTTAGTTTCGCTTATTTTATCCGTATCATATTTAATTGAAACAATTTTAGAATTTACATCTGCTTTTGTACTTTTAATTCCCTTAATTGTTTTAAAAGTCTTTTCAATTTTAGCTTTACAAGCTCCACAATGTAAATTTGTAAGCAAGCTGATTTCTTTATCTGCACTAAAAGCCGACAAACTCATAATAATAAAAGCTAATGCTATTGTGATTGAAATATTTTTCATTTTGATTTACCTTGCTATTAATTAATATAAAAAAACAAATTTATCTTATTTTTGTATCAATTCCAAACCTAATTCAAGAATTGGGTCTCTATTTGCTTTGATATCACCTATCGTTGTAATTACTTCTATATCAGGAATGACTGGTTTTCCCCAAAGAGAGCCACCTTTGGAATTTTCAGCAATCATACCTGTCATAGAAAAATTGATATTTCCAGATAATCTAATAGCTGTTGCTTCTCCTGCTGTACCAGCTGTTGGTTTTCCAATAATGGTACCTAAAGAATTTTCCTTGACAGTGGCTATAATTACTTCTGAATATCCTACAGTGCGTTCATCAGTCAAAAATATTAGTTTGGCATCAGAAAATTTTCCATATCCTTCAATAATACCATTTACCATTTTTTTATTTACCATTTTTTTATCTGGTTTTGTATAAATTGGGATATTGAAATTAACTGAATTTATAGTTTCATCAGCAAAAAAACCTAAAAAATGTTCTGACATTTGGGTAACGCCACGCAAGTCAAAAATAAATTTCTTTGCTTCAGGAATATTTTTCATAAATTCAACAAATCTGGTATCATCAATAGAAGTTAAATCTAAATAAAAAATATCATCTTCAAATTTAGCAAATATCGGTGGACGTGCTTCAACAATGTCATTAAGCAAATAATTTCTAATTAATACAGTATCTATTATTTTATCATTATTTAATTTGAGCTTTAAGCTAATTTTGGTATTTACATTACCTGCCCTAATTTCTGCGATAGATTTTCTAATTCTAAAATTACTATTTGAAGAACCTTCAAGATTTGCTAATTCGTTGATTAATTCAATTGAATTTTTGCCATTTATCTGAAGAATTTCATCACCGGGTTTAATAGGTGTAATTGTATCAGGTACGCCTGTTACAATTAGTTTGTCTCCAATTAATTCAAATAAATATGGAATACAATATTCAAGAGTACTATCAGCAGACCAAATTTTTGCTTGTGAATCATTTAGATTTTTTATTGTTGATTTCATAGTTGCTTTAAAATCATTCCATTCACTATCAACAGCAGCTTTCTTTAAAGAATTAATAAGTATAGAATCTGCAATTTTATCAAAATCATTTATTGAAAAGTGCTTTAATGCTGACCACATTTGTATTGTTTGCAAAATTCGTGATGCTCTATCTTTTGGATTTGGATAATAACCTTTCGGTTTCAATGAATATGAATAATCAAAAACTCGTTCAGTTCTCGGATAAGTGCCTAATGAATCATAATATAAAGTCAATGGAAATGAAATCTTCAAATTGTTTGAAATATCTGCGGTATAAAACTCTCCCGGATTTGGAAAATATTCTATTGAAGTAGTATCAGAAGAAATTAACATACACTTTGTTTTGTCAATTCCACCAGTAGTTACAGAAACACTATAACCTGCTGATATTACAGAAGCAGGAGTTACCCAACCACGTGTCAAATTTTCGGTTTCATCTTCTTCGAATGACGGATTACGTACAGAAATTTTTTCAGTTTTACCTTTTTTGTCAGTTACAATTAATTCAACATTATCAAAAAATGCTTTACCTTCTCCAAAAAAGATTAAGCCCAATCTTAAATTGTTAGTTTCATCAGTAATTTTCTCACTTATTTCGTATTTCTGCCAATTTTTATTTTGTGCTTTTTTATCCTCGGAAGTAATTGCAAAAATCATATTACTTGCTGCATCATCACCTCTTAACCAAATCTGTGCATTACTACCAGGTCCAATAATATCTGTCTTAATATTTGCTGAAAATGTTACTTTTTTACCTTTATGTTTGCTAACATCAATAACTTGCGAAACGGCTGCCTCACGTATTCTTGTTGGTAGATAAATATTACGTATTTCAGTAAAATACATAGAATTATTTCTTTGCGACCATGCACCTGAATGTCTATAACCTAACGCTCCATCTTTTTCAGCACTTTTTGGTTTAAAATATTCCTGCTTAAAAGGTTTGTCCTTATAATAAACTTCCATCAATGGAGCAACCTGTTTAAAATGTCTATTTAATTCCAATAAATAATCAGATTCACCCTTATCTTCTGCAAGGTATATTAAATTATATAAAAATCTTTCCCAGTCCACAAATTGCGATTCAAGACTTGGATAAAAATATCTTGCATAACCGTACATTTTAGCTAGTACTAGAAAATTACCAATATGATTCTCTTTAATTGGGTTCGCTCTTTCAAAAGAATAACCTTCTGGCTGAACGACTTCAAAATTAGCATCATCAGCAAATAATTCACCCGCTCCCCTAAACATTACCCCAAATCGAATTTCATTTGTATTTCTATCAACATTGGTTTCTACAGCAAGATAATGCCAATCTTTATCCTTAAATTCATTTACAACAACAGATTCGCTACTGACTGAATCTTTTACTGCTCGTGTTTGTATCCAAACCTTGACTTCATTTTCGGTGTTTAAAAAATCTGACGCAATTGCAATCATAAATCTGACTTTTTTATTCCGATATGGTATTGCATCAATAGATTGAAAGAAATTAGAATATTTTTCTTTAGGATTAATTTCTTGCTCTGTACTGAAACTATTAGTAATTTTTACGGATAAATTCCCCTCTAATTTTTTATTTGAAGTTAAATCAGCACGACAGCCAATATCAATAAATTTTTTAGGGAATTGCCAACTTACAGGTATTGCACCCTCATACCCCTTCTCAAAACGGAGATTATCGTATTGAAACAAAGTTTGTGATTTGAGATTTGATACAATCACACACAAAAGCAAAAACAACAATATTTTTTTCAAATCTATTTCCTAATTTGACCAACTCTAAATATATAATGACACATAAACAGGCATTTTGTTTATTTTTTTTTGAAATATTTTTCAATTAGTTGAATTTTCGGAAGAAGTTTACATATAGAAGAAAAAAAATGAGGTGAAATTCTTTTAGACACTAAGATGCAATCAAAGATAAATTGGCTCATCATTATTTATATTAGATACACAAATTTGAGTTTATGAGCAATGAATTAAATCAAGGGTGACTACTCAGCCGGCTAACCATAAATATGTATTTTCGTCATTTTGTAAGAAATTCCTTGAAAATCCCAGAGGGATTAAATGTTTGTAACAGAATAATCTCCCATCTTCATCCTCAACACCGTAGGTGTTGAATGTGGTTTCTTTATCGCCCAAAATCCGCATCCATCAATACACACCCCTCTGTCCCCTCTTGTTAGAGGGGAAACTTTGAGTTTTCAAATTTCTTATTACAAATATGTAATCCCGATGGGATTTTTAAAGAATTATATATAATATCTTTGAACGCAACTTGGCATTACTTGAAGATGAAAAAAATTTTGTAAAAAAAATATTTTTGTATAAATTGTTTCAAAAGTGATGGAATATTGTGTTGGAATAATTAAAATTTGCTTATTTTTGTTTTGTTTATTTGCTTGGTCGGTTAAAATGAATAGAAAAAAATTTTTGCAAACATTGATTAGTTTAATCAGTTCATTTTTCGTATTCCTTTTTTATAAATCTATTTCTATCAATAATAATTTGAAGTCGATTAAAACCAATAATTTAGAAATTGCCAACGATTTTCCTAATGGTATTTCTTTTGTTGAAAATTTGATTGTAAGCAAAAATAACGAACAAATTGAAATATTTTCAAATAAATGCACACATCTTGGATGTAAAATAAATAAATTTGATGGTGAAAATTTGGTTTGCTCTTGTCATGGTTCAAGATTTTCTCAAGATGGCAAAGTAATTAATGGTCCGGCTGTTAGAAATCTTCAACAACTCCAATATCAAATTGACAATTCTAAAAATACAATTTTAATTAGATATGAAAGTTGAAGCAATTACAAAATATATTGGTAGATTTCAGTTTGGATTCTTATCCTATAGTTCCTTTCTGATTTGTATATTGTCAGGAATAGCAATTGCATTTATTTTCGATAGCAACAATCCTGATTACTCAATATCATTGATGATATTGATAAATAAACCTGCTATGTTTATTAGATCGATCCATTATTGGTCGGCACAAATTTTTCTAATTACTACAATAATTCATATAATAGAGCATTTGTTAAGAAAGTCAGAATTAAATGTAAAAACAAAATCTTGGGCAGGAATGATCGCAATTATTCCATTTTTGTTTTATTCTTTAATTAGTGGTTTTATTCTAAAAGGCGACCAAGATTCACAGCAAGCATTTAATATTCTAAAATCAGTTACTGATTCAATTCCAATTGTTGGAAATGTATTGTCTGATGTTTTTTTGGGAAATTCATCATCTTTACAAATAATCTATCTTCATCATATTGTTTCAAGCACATTAATTATTTGGCTATTAGCAATTGAGCACTCAAAAATTATCATTCCAAATGTAAGAAATATTCTTCAAACATTGCCGATAATCGCCTTCTTTTCATTATTTTTCATCCCTACAATTTCATATCAGAGCAATTTGGTTTTAAAAGGACCATGGTATTTTGCTGGAATTCAAGAAATTTTCTATTGGCTTAGCAATCCAAGTTTGGTAATTTATTTCTTAATAATATTTTCAATAGTATTCTTCTTAATTAAATATGTAAATGAAAAAAAATCTAACATCATAAAAATTTTATCACTATCGCTTTTGATATTTTATATAGTAATTTCAATTTTTGCGCTTTTTTTTAGAGGTGAATCTTGGAAATTTGTTTATCCTTGGAATGAACAAACAAATTTTGCTAATTTTATTGCTATTAAGAACTTAAAATCGCCAGATGATTCATTATTGAAAAAGCAAATACCATTAATAAGAGGTAAAGTTGAATCTTGTATGTATTGTCATTCCGGCATGACTGGATTTTCCGAAAGCCATAAAGTAGAGATTTTGGGATGTTATTCTTGCCATTTAGGAGAACCTTTATCAACCGACAAAAACATTGCTCATAGTGGCATGACTTTAACTCCCGGGAATTTAGATATTGTTGACAAAACGTGTGGCACAGTTGATTGCCATAGTGGAATTAGTCAACGAGTAAGAAATTCATTAATGAATACAATGTCGGGAGTGGTTGCGGTTAATAGATTTGTATTTGACGAATCTCCAAATCCTGATGGGCATTATGATATTAGCAAGATTAAATTCTCAGAAAGTGATAAACATTTGCGAGGGCTTTGTGCAGGTTGCCATTTATCAACAAATAAAGAATATCCCGCAAAAATTGATGAACTATCAAGAGGTGGCGGCTGTTCTGCATGCCATTTGAATTACAAAGATAATTCATTAATTGAATTAAAAAACCTAAAATCGCCCAATAGAAAAAATCCAAAATATCATCCTGAAATTAATGTTCAAGTAAATAATAATTCTTGCTTTGGATGTCATAGCCGTTCGGGTAGAATTTCAACAAATTATGAAGGATGGCATGAAACACATTACAAGGAAAATGATTATCAGCAATTGGATAAAAGTAAATACCGGCTTTTGCAAGATGGCAGAGTGTTTGAAATCAAACCTGATGATGTTCATCATAAAGCTGGAATGGAATGTGTTGATTGTCATAATTCTTATGAAATAATGGGTGATGGAAATAGGTATCAGCACAAAGAAGATGCCGTTAAAATAAAATGTGATGATTGCCATTCCAAATCTATTAAAACAACTTCTTTCAGCAAAATGGACTTAGAATCTCAAAAAATAATAAATTTAGCAAACAAAATTGATAAGTCATCTAAATTTGTTGTTTCAAAGGCAACAAATATACCATTTGCGAACACTATAAAAATTGATAATAAAGTATTTACATATCCCAAGAAAAGTAATAAAATGCTATTGGTTAAACCTGAATCAGAATTTTGTGGCAAAAATATTCAAGGGCATAAACGATTGGATTGCAAAACTTGTCATACTTCTTGGGCTCCACAATGTGTTGGATGTCATACAAAATATGATGCAAATCAAATAGGTTATGATAATTTAGCAAACAAAGAAACAAAAGGTGCATGGATAGAAAATGAGCAGGATTACATTTCTGAATTTCCTACTTTGGGTGTTGTGAAAAGTAATTCGGATGAAAAAATTTCTACTTTTGTACCTGGAATGGTTCTCTCAATAGAAAAATCAAACAAAACAAATTTGTTTAAAAGACTATTTGCACCTGCATTTGCTCATACAATTCAAAGAAATGCAAGCACTTGCAAAACTTGCCATAATAATCCGGTGGCACTTGGCTATGGAAGAGGCGATTTAAATTATAATACATCAACTCTTAAATGGTCTTTCAAACCAAAGTATGAATTAAATATTAATGATAAACTTCCAGAAGATGCATGGATACCTTTTTTGCATAACGGCACAAGTAATTCATCTACAAGAACTAATACACGCCCTTTTAATGTTGATGAACAGAAGAGAATTTTATTTGTTGGAACTTGCTTTACTTGCCATAAGGAAAATGAAAAAAAAGTTTTGAATAGTTTGAATGATATAAAAAACATCAAATCCAGACTCTCAAAATTATGCCTTATCCCAAAGGATTGAAATTTAACCTAAGATGTCCGACATTTGAACTTCAAAATTGTTCAAATTAGAGTAAAATTACATAATGGGTCTGACATCTAAGAAACCCGATTCACCTCTGCGTTTGGAATGTCAGTATGCATAAGAAACCATCAGTTGTATAAAAGCATTAGTTGTTTTTGTTTATTTGGCTAAAGCCACAATCATTAAACAAGATTCAATCACCGCCATAAATGACGGTGCTATTGAAGAAAGAAAGAAAAATAATAGCCATGCCATTTATGGCGTGGTAAAGGTAGTCAGTAGAATGTTGGCTTTAGCCAAAACTATTGATAGAATTTCCAGATGTCCAACATTTTAACTTGAAGAAGGAAAGTGACGAGGGACGGAACAGAATGAGATGGACTCCATCTTTTTTGAATTTGATTTTATTTGAATAATTGGGAGTAATGGACAAAATTAATGCTATTATAGGGATCATCTCTCCTAATGGACAAAATTAATGCTATAAATTATTAGGCAATTTTGCATATAAAAAAATTAGTAATAATTTTGTAAAATCTGATGAAGCGGAAGCCGGCTCTGCTGGAGAGCAACCTGCCAGGAATAATCAGCGTTTGACAAAAAATGTCTAAATCGAAGGAACTTCTTAACAAAGTTCCTTTGATATTTTTTTCAAACTCATACCTTCAAAAACTCATTTATAAATTTTTTCTTCCTTATAATTGATAAGCCATTATGAACCCGAAGTTTGCTTTTTAAATCGGCAAACTGTCCATCAATTGCATTTGTTGTATTCGGAATTTCAAGTTTCGGATAATCTTTATAAACAAATAGCCATGGAAGATTTCTTTGCAAACTATAATAGGCACTTCTCAATTTTTTATGTTTGTAGAAACTCTTTCCAGTCGAAATATCTGTGCTACGCTCATCAAGAAATTCTTTCCACTTTTTATACCATTCATTCAATAACGAAGTAAATTCTTTACGGTCTAAATCCTTTAATTTCAAGCATAATTGCCTTAATTCTTGAGATGCTATTAGTTTTGGATTTCGAGTTAAATACCTCGTTATTATTGCAACTTGATGAAACTGACACATTTGAATTGGTATATCTTTTAATAAAGTTAATAGACCTTTGCGACCATCGCAAACTATTGCTTTAATAATATAACCCCGATTTTGAAGTTCCTGAATACCTTTAAAATATAGGTCATTTGTCTCATATTTTACAAATTCCATATACAAATTTTGACCTGTATAAGTGTCTTTGAAAAGCATTACACCCATGGTCCGACCAAAGTAGGTAGTATCCATTAAAACCACTACCTCGCCAATTTGCTTCTGCTTTTCAACTACTTTTACTTTGTCTAAATATCTCTTTATGGTTTTGCTGGAGCAATTGTATCTTTGGGATAATTGCTCATAAGTTTGTTTGCCATTTACATACTCGGACCACAATTTATTCTTATCAATTCTGACAGTTGATAGAAATTGTTTGCCGCATTTATGGCATTTATAACGCTGTTTTTTGCCTACAAATCCATTCTTTTTAGTGATTTTTGAACCACAATAAAAACATAATTTTTATTCATATATTTTCAAATAGTGTAAATCTAATAAATTTATTGATTTACTGCGATATCAGCATTAATTTTGTCCATTACGCCAATAATTGTTTAATTTCGATGTGGAGTCCATCTATTAACAGTGTATAAAAATGAACCTTCCGAAGGTTTCAAACCTTCGGAAGGTTTATTTTTTGTGTTAGCTTTCAGAAAAATCAATTTAAGAAAGGAATTAACATCCTTCGCGTTTTGGCTTTTTCCCAACTTGTTTTGTGTTTGCTGAAGGAGCTGTTATTTTTGGCATTGCCATTTTTGGCATTTCTGTTTGAACTGCTCCACCAATTAGCATTCTTGGTGAGCCACCAAAATATTTACTGATTTCGGAAATTTTTGCAAAATTGGCTTTTTCATCTGGGCTTGCATTTTCTGATAGTGATGGAAACAAAATTTTGTTAGTCCATTCATTCAAGCCACCTTTAAGCAAATAAACCGCACTGAATCTTTTAGATTTCAGCAAAAACCATGCTTGTGCGGCTTGCAAATTATCATCAGAGTAAATTAATATTTTTGTATTTTTTGGAGATTGCAAAGATAGTATATCATTGATTTTCATATTGATTGATGTAGGAATATTGTATTCATTAAACAATTTTTCACTTCTTAAATCAATCAATGTAAAATCAGCATTTTTTTGAATTAACCAATTTGCAAGTTGTTCAACGGTAACATTTGAAGATTTATCCTGAATTTTGAGTGCCAATTCAGAAGCATCTACTTTAACAATTGTCGCTTTTAGTGGGTCGTTCAAAAACATTGCAACAAAGCCAAGAATCAATGCTACTAAAGCAAGTTTTTGATTGATTGTTAAATTATTCAAATCGATTTTCATTTTGTTGCTCCATCTTTTTTATAACCATATTTCTTTTCAGCCCACTCTGCGGCAATAAATCCACCTAATGCCATCAAAACCACAGCAAAAACCAAAACACCATAAGAGATATTAAAATAATTAGGTAATAATACTTTACCAAGATGAGTCATATTTGCAAAATTTTCAATAAATGGATAAACTTCTCCATAGATAAATGTTCCCAAGAAAACGCCAATTACATAAATTAATCCATCAATTTTTCCTGTTGAACAAGCGACCATTGAAGTTCCCGGACAATATCCACCTACAACAAATCCAACCCCAAGAATCAAACCACCTACAATTTGAGGTATTAAATATGTATCGATAATAGTCAGTTGAGATATATCCATCATTCCAAATGCAGAAAGAAAATAAATCCCAAGCATTGCAGTTACTATCGCTGTAAACATAACTTTGAATACTGTTAAGTCTGTGAAGTAGAATTGAGCGGCTAATTTTTTTGCTGTTCCAAAACCGGCTCTTTCCAAAAACCATCCAAAGCCAATTCCGATAATAAATGCAAATACTAAACCAGTTTCTACTCCAAAATAGTCAAATTTAAAATAGGGCATCATAACCATTGTCTCCTCATAAAATATGCAAACAAATAAGCACCACCAAAAACACAAAGCATAAATGCCCAACTGCCCAAATTCAAAATCGAACCACCTGTTAATGCTTGTCCGCTTGTACAGCCGCGTGCAAGTTTTGCCCCAAATCCCATCAAAGCACCTCCTAAAAGTGCAAAGAATAGTCGCTTATTATTTGAAATTCTTGGTCCTTTTTCAATACTTTTGTTTACTCTTCCAGCAAATATTCCTGAAATAAATCCACCAACAATTACTCCAAGAACTTCAAAAATCAACCAATCTTTAAATGGACTTGTTTGACCATCTCCAAGATATTCAGAATAAAAATTATTTCCAGAAGCATGCTGTGGAGCAACAGAATTAACACTAACTGCAACAACAGTTGAAACTGCTCCTGATGCACCTAATCCTCTCCCCATAATAATATACGAGAAAAGTAATACCAAACCCAATCCCAATCCTGCAATATATGGATTCATATATGGCTTAGGTTTCATTGAATGTGAATGCGAATGATCCGACATAAATAATAACTCCAAAATATATTTCAATTATTTAAAAAACGCAGTTGACCAATGACTTGCCTGTCCAGCAGATACAATAATTAATCTTAACATTAATCCACCAAGCATTACAAAAATTGGTGCAATTGAAGTGTGATTAATCTTATTATTTACAGCGGCAAGTTGTACAATTAGTGGCAATATTATTCCAAGCCCAACAACAAATACCCAGAATATGGCAGTATATTCTCCGCCATGAAACATATTTGCCGCTTCTATATGTGTTTGTGATGAACTTAAAAATCCAATAAATATCAGAATAATTATAAAAAATTCTGCTATCAAAAAAATGTTATCAGATTTTGCAAGCATCTTTCTTTCAGTTTCATCTTTGGCAACTAAATGTATGAATGCGGCGGCGGATGAAAGCCCAGAAGTTAAGAATAATATCCAAAGCATTGAACTATTCCAAACTGGTCTTGCACTAAACGAACTTAGTAAAACTCCAGTATATAATCCTAACAAAATTCCAACAGACATACTCATTATGCTGAAAATTCTAAGTGCTTTTTGATTATTCATAAAAAATTCTGAAACTTTGCTTAGAAAAGAGAGTTTTGATTTTAGGTAATCAGGTACTTTTAGTAATAGATTTATTAAGAGAATTGGGTACACCAAAAGCAATATCCATGCTCCCCAAGACATGGGCGACCACCATTGAAAAGTTGTGTACATTCTCCATACATATAATTTATGCTCCAAATCCAAAAATAAGGCAAACATACCCAAACTGATAGAAACTAAAGCTATCATTGGAATCATAAAGCAAGAGCAATTAGAATTTTTTACTCTTCCAGTGAAAATAAAATATCCAGAAATTATCATCATACCGGCAACAAGTCCACCAAGAAAAAGATATACTCCAATTTCCCAGCCCCAAATATGTAAATGTGGGTCAATTTGCCAATTATGTCTTGTATTAACTAATTCGTGCATATTTTTCTCCTTAATACAAATAAAATATTTGTGGATTAGTACCGGCTTCTGGGATGTTCGCATGATATTTTCTACTATTTAATAGCAAACTTACTTCACTTTGTGGATCATCAAAATCTCCAAAGTGCATACAATAAGTTGGACAAACAGAAACACATGCTGGCAATTTCCCATTTTCAACTCTATGATTACAGAATGTACATTTCGAGGCATAGCCCTCCGGATGAATAAATCTTGCATTGTATGGACAAGCCGCAATACATGCCTTGCAACCACTACATTTGTCTTGATGAACAAGTATAACTCCACCATCATCTGCTATATGACTTGCTCCACATGGACAGCAATATACACATGGTGGATTATCACAATGATTACATCTTTCGCTTCTAATTTCCATTCTGATTGTTGGAAATTTTCCATTGGATTCATAAACAATCCAATCACGGTTGAATCCTTCAGGTACGTTGTTTTCTGTTTTACAAGCCACTACGCAATCCATACATCCAACGCATTTTTTTGTATCTATTACCATACCGTATCTTGCCATTTTATGCCTCTCCAACAATAGTTACAAAATTTACACTCATACCTGTTCCGCCCATTAATGGATCAACATTATATTTAGTTACTAATTGAGAATCATTTGCACCTTTCATATAAGTATTGAAAAGTGCTTTGGATTGATGTCCAAAACCATGCACCATAAACACACAGTCAGTTCGGATTCTTTCAGTTGCTTTCACTTTTACTTTATTACTTATTATGCTATCTTGATTTTGCAATCTAATATAATCACCATTTTTGACTCCAAATTGATTTGCAATATTGATATTTATCCATACTTCATTTTCTTCCATCATATCTTGCAAAATTGGATTTGATTGGGTAAGACTAAATGTATGAACTGGAGCTCTGCCAAATAGTAATCGCAGATATCCAACTGGTGGTTCTTCTGGTTTTGTATATTTGGGAATTGGATCAAAACCTTTTTCTGCTAATTGTGTTGAATAAAATTCTACTTTGCCAGTAGGTGTAAAAAATTCAGTTGGAACGCCATCTTCAACATAAATTGGAACAGACGCACCATTAATAATACCTTTTTCTTTTAATTCAGAATAAGATAATCCAGCACTTTCAATTCTTGTTTTTAAGTATTCTTCAATATTATTCCAAGGGAAGTAATGACCTACACCAATTTTTTCTGCTAATTTTTTTGCTATCCAATAATTTGGCTTCTGATCATCGGGAGAATCTATCACTGGCTGTCTAATTCCAACAAAAGGAGTTTTGAATGGAGTAATGTTTAAATCATCAAATCGTTCTAAATATGTAGATTCTGGTAAAACAACATCGGCATAACCAGCTATTTCACTCGGAATTACATCAATTGCTACAAGTAAATCAAGTTTGTCGATTGCTTTTAGAGTTTCCTCTTGATTTGGTAGAGCATTCATTAGATTTGTTGCATAAACAATCCAAGATTTTATTGGATATGGTTTGCCAGTAATTGTTGCTTCTCTGATACCATTTGTTAATCCTTCCTCTTCTCCAGCCCATGGATATTTATGATCAGGATTATCTGCTCTTGGCACAGTAATTTCAGGATATGCTGGATATGGATAAGCAGGAATAGCCATTTTTGTTGGTTTGAAAAATGCACCTTTATGATTCCAATTGCCAAGGAGTGAATTAACTAAAGCAATTGCCCTACTTCTTTGTGCATCGTTACCATACCAAGTTACATGTCTTCCCGGATGTATAAATGAAGCAGGTTTGAATCTTGCTAATTCCCTAATAGATTCAATGATTAAATGTGGTTCAACTCCAGTTTCGGTATAACACCATTCAGGAGTATATTGAGATACTTCCTCCGCAAATTGTTCAAATCCAAAACCATAATTAGCAACAAAATCTTTGTCGTATAAATTTTCTTTAATTAAAATATTTGCCCATGTTAACAAAAGAGCAATATCAGTACCCGGTTTTATTGGTAAATAATATTTTGCTTTTCCGGCAACCACAGAAAATCTAGGGTCAACCACGATTATTGAAGCACCATTATCAATAGCTTTCGATAGTTCCTGAACCTGTGTATTATGAATATTTTCGCCAAGATGCGAGCCAATCAGAGCCATACATTTTGTATTCTCAATGTCAGTTCTTTCAGGCGAACCTATTGCTTCTCCAACGGTTAATTCAAATCCAATTTCTCTTGGACCTCTGCATTGAGCAAATGAAGGAGCAAATAGATGTGGAGTTCCAAACGCTTTAAAAGCGTGCTTTAAGAAATTGCCACCAATGCCATGAGAAAAATATGCAACAGATTCTGGTCCATGTTCCGCCTTAATTTTGTTAAGTTTATCAGCTATGTAGTTAAGAGCTTCATCCCAAGTAACTACTTTCCAAGATTCACTTCCCCGCTTACCTGTCCTGATTAGAGGTGATTTTAGTCGTGTTGGGTCTGAGTAAGCACCAACACCTCCAGTTCCTCTTGGGCAAAGTCTGCCATTACTTAAAGGGTCTAATGGATTTCCCTCAATTTTCCATAATTTACCATCTTTTAGATACGCAATAGCGCCACATTTCCAAAAGCATAAATTACAGCAAGTCGGAATTGCTTTAATCCCTTCATTTGTATCATTTCCAGCAATTAACTTTGTGCCGTTAGTTATTTGATTGATAGCTCCAACAGTAGCAGCAGCGGCAAAAGTTGCAGAGGAAATTTGAAGGAATTTTCTTCGCGAAAAAGACTTCATTGTTGCCTCGAATTTATATTTATTGATTCTCTGATTGATTCTTTTATTGATTCACATTCATTGTGCGATTTATAAACTATACACTTTCTACATTCCTGAGCTTCGCACATATTTGATTTATGTTTAAATGTCCAGCATGGACTTAAAACAGATTTGTATGCTTCACAATTTTTTTTGTCTTCATCTGAGCAATTCTTAATTGCCCAGCATGGTATCATGGAATAAAGAGCATTTATAGCCGCAATTGTGAATTTTTTATTTATGATGGAGTCTCGAATACATTTCAGTCTGATTACATCATTTTGTGAGTAAAGTCTATGTTTTGAATCTTTTTTATAAGGAATAACAAGACCTTCACTTTCATACAAACGTAAAGTATGAACCGATATATCCAACATTTCAGCCACTACTCCAATTTGCATTAGTGGTTCATCATGGTCAAAAATATCTTTCTTTTCATTTTCCATTTGAAATAATCTATTTTAAATAACATACAAAAACTAATTTCTAAAATATAGATTTTTTATAATTCAAACAAATGATTTTTTTATAATTTCAATAAAATCATATATTTAGCTATTTCTAATAATTATATTAGAACTACCTAAAATAAATTTTCGTTCATATTAGAAATCAATTTATTGATATTAAATATCTTAAAATTTATGAAATGTTGAATTATTTCATGATTTTGCATTATTAGTATTGTTTAGATTTCGTACATTTCTGATTTGTTTAACAAACGTTTAAAGATATGGAAAAATACTCTAAATGTCATTCTCAAGAATATTGTACAGATGGTATAGTCAAAGGCAGACAACGTTTTAAATGTAAATCATGCAATTATAGATTTACTTTTGAATATTTAAGAAAACCAGAAAAGTTGAAGATATAGTATCAATTTTCAATAATTTCAATCACTTTTTCATAGTCTTCAATTTTATTCATATTCAAAAAAATATCTTTATGCCATCCTTCCATTTTTTCTATATCATCAATAATAAGCACATTAGATTTATCAATCAATTGATGCACTTTGCATTTTCGCTTTTTTTGATTCAAAACCCTGATTTCGGAAGAATTATCTGCTTCGATAATCTCTGAAATTAATGGAATTAATGATTTATTATAAATACCACAAAGTTGTTGAATATAGCCATCTGCTTTGGAAACAATAATTTTCTTTTCGGAATCAATATTTACAATGCTTTTAACAAATTCGGAATTCATTAATGGCAAATCGCAAGAAATTATGAAATTTTTCTGCGTTTCGCTATTTATTAATCCACTATGAATACCAGCCAAAGGTCCAACATTTTTATAAATATCAGTATAAATCTCTAAATTCAAAAATCTATATTCATCTGGAGTATTTGTTATTAATATAACTTTGCTAAATATGGAGTTCATCATTTCAACAACACTTTCGATTATGGTTTTATTATTCATTTTCAAAAATGATTTATTTTCGCCCATTCGCGTACTTTTTCCACCTGAAAGAATTATTCCTGTTATATTATCATACATCTTACTTGCTCTCCAATTGAAATTTCATTTAAATGTTCATCGAATTCAACTATACAATTTGCTTTTGAGATATGGAAAAGGTTACCGCTGTTTTGGGAGAATTCGGTATTTACAGATATTTCAGCACTTGTATTTTGATAATTTCCCAAAAGAAAATGCATTTTCCCATCTTTTTTTGTGATTTTATTTTTTAAAGTAGCGTAAATTAAGCGATTTGAATCAATTGAATATATTTGTTCTATTAATGGCTTAATAAATATTTCAAATCCAATAAAAGATGATAGGGGATTGCCAGGCAATCCAAAGATTAACTTGTTTTTATATTTAGCAAACAAAATTGGTTTTCCGGGCTTAATATTTACTTTCCAAAATAGAATTTCGGCATTAAGTTCTTCAAGAATTTCTTTAATAATATCATACTTGCCAACAGAAACTCCACCTGTCGTAATTATAATTTGTAATTCTGAATTTAGCATTTCTTCGAATTTCATTTTTAAAATTCTTTTTTCATCTATGAAAATTCCACCAAATTTTGCATTTAAATGATTTTTTCTTGCTTGCGAAACCAAACTATAAATATTTGAAGATCGAATTTTATCCATTTCAGGAAATTCTGAAATATCAATAAGTTCGTCTCCTGTTGAGATTATTTCAGTTAATACATGTTTGAATACTAATATTTTGTTTTTTCCGCATGTTGCTAAAATTGGAACATGTTTATTACTAAGAGTTTGGAATTTTTCAATTGTTAATCTTTCCTTTTGAATATCATTACCTTTTATTCGGATATTGGCGCCAAGTTTGAAACTTTTATAGTTTTTTAATATAATATTATTGCCAACTTGTTCAACATCTTCAATAGGAATAACACAATTTGCAGAATCTGGAATTTTACTTCCAGTAGTTATCAAAACAGCATACCTATCTTTTATGTCATAATCTTTGAAATTTCCGGCACTGATTTCACCAAATACTTCCCAATCCTTGATATTTTCATCAAAATTAATAGCAAAACCATCCATCGCCGAATTATCAAAAGGAGGAATATCAATATCCGTATAAATATCCTCAGCAAGAACTCTACCTTCGATTTCAAGAATATTAATTGATTCAGTTTCTAATGAAATATTTGAAGTACTTTGCTTAATTATTTCAATCGCATCTTTGTAATTTAACATCTAAACCTCAATTGTAACTGTATCACTTGGAAAAATTTCGCCACCGTTTAACACTTTTGCAAATATACCTTCGCGTGGCATTACGCAATCTCCAACAGTATAGTAAATTGCACATCTTGAATGACATTCTTTGCCAATTTGAGTAACTTCCAATTGTACTTCATTCCCAATTTTAATCTTTGTTCCAATTGCTAAATGTGGCAAATCTATGAATTCAGTAGTAATATTTTCTGCAAAGTCGCCTGGCTTTAAATTTGGTAAGCCAGATTTTCTCATTTTATCGATACTTTCGATTGCAAGAAAACTTATTTGTCTATGCCAGTCTCCAGCATGAGCATCGCCTTCAATACCATGATTAACTCTAAGTTTTGCACTCGTAACATTAGATTTGGGGATTCCCTTTTCTTTACTAACAGATAAAGCAACCACTTTTCCTGTTTTAATAATTTCTTTATTTTCTTTGAATAAGTTTAAATTCATTTCCATATTAAATTATCTCCTTATAATAATCGCCACTTTTGCCCCCAGTTTTTTCAATTAATTGTATATCTGATATTCTGATTGATTTGTCCATTGCTTTACACATATCATAAACTGTTAGCCCAGCAATTGAAACTGCAGTTAATGCTTCCATTTCAATGCCTGTTTGTGAATTAGTTTTAGCAAAAGAAAAGATTTCAATTGAAAAGTTGTCTTCATCAAGATTAAAGTCAATATCAATTTTGGATATAAATATATTATGACAAAGTGGAATTAGAGAACTTGTGTTTTTAGCCGCTTGAATTCCAGCAATTTTTGCAGTTGTCAGCACATCGCCTTTACTAATTTCATTATTTTTAACTGCAAAAAAAGTATCTTTATTCATCAATACTCTACAGAATGCTTTTGCTGTTCTAAATGAACTTGCTTTTTCCGAAACATCCACCATATTTGCTTTTCCGGAACTATCCACATGTGTTAAATTCAAATCTATCCTCCAATATTTACCATATTATTATTTTCTAACAAAATCAAATCCTTCAAATCATCATGAGATTGATTTTTGAATTCAATTGAATATATTATTTGTTCGGCAATTTCATCGTCAGTAAGACCTTGATTAATTAATTTCTTCAAATCTAAATTGTTTTTATTTGGAGAAAATAAGCACAATTTTAATTTGCCTGAAGATGAAATTCTAAGTCGATTGCAATCGCCACAAAAATGCTCCGAAATAGAACTGATAATACTAACTTTTCCTGAATGATTTTTGATTTTGAACTCTTTGGCAACACTTGAATTGTTGTCGTTAAGTTCAACTAAGTCATATTTTTCTTTTATAATTGAAATTATTTCGGACATGGTTATTAAATGGTTTTTGTTGTAATCATTGTTTGTGAATGGCATATATTCAATGAATCTAACACTCACATCATTTTCAATTGCAAATTCAACAAAATCATGTATTTCATTATCATTTATGCCTTTCATTACAACAGTATTCAATTTAATATTTTTCAGACCGATTTCTTTTGATTTCAAAATTGTTTTGATAGTTTTATCGGCTTTATTGAATCCAGTTATTTCTTTGAATGTATCATTTTTTAGAGAATCAATGCTGAAATTCAATCTATCCAAACCATTATTGATAAGCGTTTGAAAATTACCATTTAAAAGAGTTCCGTTGGTAGTTGCTGTTAATTCAAAATCATAATCTTGTTTTAATCTTCCAATATTTTCAATTAACGAATCAATATTTTTACGGGCAAATGGCTCGCCACCAGTTAATCTGATTTTTTTGAATTCAAATTTAGAGAGAAACAAGTTTGTTATTCTTACGATTTCATTATCAGTCATAAGTTCTGAATTATGAGTTTTCTTAATAGCATTTTTGGTTGGATTGCAATAAACACAATTCAAATTGCACTTATCAGTAATCGAAAGCCGTAAATAATTATGAACTCGGTTATATTTATCAATTAATTTCATCAGAAAATCAATATCCCAATAAGTGCGGCAAAAACAACTATGAAGGCAGGATGAATCTTGAAATACATTAAAATTGCACCAAGAACAAGCAATAATAAATACTTATAATTAAATGTGCCCTTTAAAAGGTATTGAAACATAACCATTATAATCATTCCTATAACAGCATATTTAATTCCTTCAAACGCTTTCATAACATATTGATTTTTTTCAAACCATGACAATAAATAGTAAATTATTATCATCAATCCAGCTGGAAAAATCATATTTCCAAGATTTGCGGCAATTGCTCCTGCAATTCCTGCTGTTTTATAGCCGGTGTATGTAGCAAATTTTATTGAAATAGCCCCGGGAATAAATTCCACTAATCCCAGAACCCTTAAAAATTCTTCATTACTAAGCCATTGATGGTTTGTAACAACTTCTTTTTCAATGACTGGAATTAGTGAATATGCTCCTCCAAATGAAAGCATACCTACTTTTAAAAAAGATAAAAATATTTCCCAAAGAATTACCATTATTTACCTTCAATTATATCTTCAACCCAACTCATTGCAGCCATTGTTGAAGGTAAACCCAAAGTTGGCATTGCCAGCATAACAGCATGTTTGATTTCATCAGCCGAACAGCCAGCTTTAAGTGCTTTTTTTGTATGAGAATGAACCGCTCCTTCTTGACGAGAGCCGATTGAAATAGAAAGTTTGATTAAAGCTCGGGTTTTATAATCAAGTGGTCCACATTTGTGAACTGCTTCGCCCATTGCTTCATAAGCAGATGCAACATCAGGATAATCCTGTTGAAACTTCAAATATCTTTTTGGAATTGCCATAAAAACCTCAAAAAATAAAATAAAAACAGCTCTGTTTCATACAAAGAAAACAGAGCTGTTTATCAAACAGTTATCAATCTCCTTTGCAAAGTGGCAGGCAAAGTTGTTTCCGGCTTTACCCTATCGGCAGATCTATCATATCAATGACTTAGAGTAGTCTGCTCGGAGAAAAAAATATTTATTTAATTAAATTGACAATCAATTTTAAGTATTTTGCTAAATGCACATAAAATATATTCCAATGTCGTTTATTTACTGTTTTTTCAAAATATCCAAATTCAAAAATCAAATTTAACACTATTTTTATTTTGAAACAATTAAATTTACGGTTTCATTAATAGAATCCGAACTCAATTTTTTCTATCATTTTGAAACAATTGGGGTTTTCTGTCAGAGACTAATTATTATTAAAGACACTATTTAACTATGTAACCAGAATAATCTATTTTCGATTTTGGATATTTCATTTTCAACTTCCTTAATTTATCTGTCAGAATAGAAGTTATAATCAAGTCTCTATACCACTTTTTATCTGATGGAATAATAAACCAAGGTGCAAACTTGGTTGAAGTAAGATTCAAAACATCATTGTATGCTTCTATATATTCATTCCATTTTTCTCTATCTTTAAAATCCTGTGGGTCTATCTTCCAGTGTTTATCAGGATTATCAACTCTACTTTGAAGTCTAAATCTTTGCTCTTCATAGCTTATATGTAAGTAAAATTTTAATATGGTTGTATTTTCGTCTGAAAGCATCTCTTCAAAATTATTGATATGCTTGAATCTTTTTTTCCAAATATGTTCAGGCATCAAATTTTGAACACGAACAATCAAAACATCTTCATAATGACTTCTATTAAAAATTACAATTTCTCCCTTGGCAGGTACTTTTTGATGTATCCTCCACAGAAAATCATAACTTAATTCTGTAGCAGTGGGCGCTCCGAAATGTGCAACATATACTCCAGATGGATTTACACTACTAAAAACATTTCTTATAGCTCCATCTTTTCCACTTGCGTCAAGACCTTGAAAAATGATGAGTATTTTATGTTCCTTTTCGGCATTTTGAATTTTTTGCAATTTATCTAATTCAAGATTCATCTGTTTGTTAATTGATTGCCTGTTTTATGGGCCCGAAATGTGCAACATATACTCCAGATGGATTTACACTACTAAAAACATTTCTTATAGCTCCATCTTTTCCACTTGCGTCAAGACCTTGAAAAATGATGAGTATTTTATGTTCCTTTTCGGCATTTTGAATTTTTTGCAATTTATCTAATTCAAGATTCATCTGCTTGGTTAATTCGATTGCCTGTTCTTTTGTACCCTTGAAAGCTAAATATTCTTCTGTAGAGATTTTCCTTAAATCTACATTTGAATTAGGTAAAACTATATATTTATCCATCTTTTTAAAATTTACTCAAAAAACAAATATAAAAATAATCAATTATGTTGTTTAATTTTAATATTATTTTTATAAAAGCTAAAATATTAGTAAATTTAAGAGATTTTTTTTGTTAATTTCATTATTATATGCAACAAAATAAAATTTAATGTGTTATTATAAATTTGGAAATAATTATTTTTAAATAAATAGGTTTTTGCTATGAAAAAAGTACTACTAATCTTATGGGCTAATATATTTCTGCTTTTTAATTCTGCTTATTCGCAGAACTTTAATTTATCAGAAATAGATGCTACTAATTTCCCAAAATTAGGTGCAAGTTTTAGTGCATATACTCCATTGGGAAATCCATATACTTCGTTTGTTAAGAGCGATTTTATCATAGAAGATAATGGATATATTGTACCGGAAATAGATTTTGATATTATGTGTACAGCGAAATTACCTTTAAGTGTGGTTTTAGTACTTGACAAAAGCAAATCTATGGATACACTAATAAATGGCGAAAGGCCTTGGGATTGGGTGGTGGAAGGTGCTAAATCCTTTATAAATAATATCCAACTTACTGATGATTCACAGATTTCAGTTATAGCTTTTGCTTCAGAAGTAAGAATGGTTATTAATTTTACGAATAATAGAGCTGAAATTATTGACTCGATAATGAAAATAGAAAAAAATTGGGGTATTTATGGCAGTACTAATTTTAATAAAGGTTTTTTGAATGAAAATGTTGGAGCTATCAACTTAGTTAAGAAAGCTCCTTTTGACCATAGAAGAGTAATTGTATTTCTTACCGATGGCTATCATGAAATTCAAACTGAACCTTTAAATTCACCGGAAATCATTTCGCAATTACGTGGAAGCAACATTTTTCTCTATGCAATTAACTTACTTTCTCCACAGAGTAAGGATTTAAAAAATATTGCCGAAAGTAGTAATGGTAAATTTTTTGAGACTAATACAAAAGAACAGCTTAATAACATTTACAAAACAATTGCTGATGATGCCTCTGTTAAAGTACAATGTCATCTTTATTGGAAAGTACCTCCAGTTTGCGATGATGCTGCACGGTATAGAACTGTTAATATAAATTTTACTAAATCATTTCCCCCTGTTAGTCAAAAAAAGAATTACATTGTGCCAGAACAACAAATTGCACAAATGCAATTCACACCTGAAATAGTTGACTTTGGTGACCCTCCTTCTGAGAATTCATCAGAAAAGGAAGTAGTTTTGATGCCATTAAATTATGATTTTACTATCAAAGATTTTAGAATTTCACCTCCTGGAAGTTTTGAAATTATCGATTGGGGTGATGGAAAAGGTGTTAAACCAAGTGGTGATGTCTTTATTGCAAAAAACTCGGAATCGACATTAAAAGTTAGATTTAATCAAGGTACTCCAAAAAAATTCAGACAAGCAACTTTAATTCTTGACGCTATTCCATGTACAAAAGAAGTTTTACTTGTTGGAGGTAAACAACAGATAAATATAGATAGACCTATTGATGGAAAAGCATTTGCTGGTTGTGATACAATATCAATAGTTTGGTCTGGAGTTGAAAATTGGTATGATGTTAATTTGTATTACAGCATAGATAATGGTGCTACTTGGATACCAATTGCATCAAGAGTAAGAGGACTAAAGTATAATTGGATATCTCCAAATGTGTATTCCAAAATTTTAATTAAAGCAGAAGTTGCAGATATGAATTTTTGGGAATGGGCAGTTTCAGCTGGTGGTACAGGACTTGATAGTGCAAAAAGTGTTGCTATTGATAATAATGGTATGTATGTTTATGTTTGTGGAACTTTTAATGGAACAGCAAATTTCCCTCAGGGAAATCAAATTGTTTCGCAAGGCAAACAAGATTTTTATCTTGCAAAATACGATTCAGAAGGTAGTCTTATATGGATTCAAAGTGGTGGTTCCATCAAAGGAAACGATGAAGCAAATGGAGTTGTGGTGGACCCTGCCGGAAATGTATATATCATAGGCACAACTTACAAAGGTGTTAAATTCGGTAGCTTTTCTGTCGGATTAGAATATGATGATTCACCTTATATGTTTGTTGCAAAATATAGTTCTGCTGGAAATTATATTAAATCAACATTTCTTGGAGCTACATCAATTTATGATTATTTTAAAGCTACAGGATTGAAATTAAAGTATAATATAGATTTAAGTTCAGGTAGTTTCCCTGAAATTTTAGTTCAAGGTAGATATATGGGTAAGTATAATGACGAATTTAACAATTTCCAACTACCTTCAGTTAATAAATGGGAAAAGTTTTCCGCAAAATATGATTTGAATTTGAATATTAAAGATTTACAGTATGATTTTATTAATGATACTACTTATTCATCAAATATTGCTTATGATAAAGATGGACGCAAATATGAAGTTGGTCAATTTAAAGACACAAAGAAATTTGATAATCTAAATATAGTTAGTTCTGGTGAAACAGATATTTATATTGCCAAAAATTCTAAAATTCCTATTTCAATGGATATTGTTGAAGAAGTTCTCATAGCAAAGCCCAAACTAACTTTTAATCAATCATTATTGAAATTTGATGATATTACAGTTGGAGATAGTATAGAAACACTTGTAACTGGTATTCTGACTAATAATGAAAAAATACCTTTTACAATTACTGGATTTGCATTTACAGGTGCATTTAAAGATGATTACACTCTTCTTGATAACATTATTGGCTGGAAAATTGAACCGGGTGAATCTATTGATTTAAACTTCAAATTTAAACCAGCAGACCTTGGAGCAAGAAGTTCATCTTTTGTGGTTTATGGATATTGTGCTGATTTCATCACTATTCCTATTGAAGCTAATGGTGTTTGCGGTGGTATAAGCTCTGTTCTATATGATTTTGGTGATGTTAATCTTGGAAAATCTAAAGCTGATGTCGTTCCATGCGGTTTTAAGAATAATAGCAATGTACCCGTTTATATTTCACTACAATTCTCTTCTGCTTACGATTACAAGGACTTCTATGTAGATTCTTTATCATTACCAAGAATAAATTCAAGATATTATGTTTTGCCAGATTCTTGTGTCGATTTGTATGTAACCTTCACTCCAAAAGAATTCGGAGCCAGAAAACATGAAATATTCTTTATTGTTTATAATTCCAAAGGTGAACAGTGCAACAAAATTTCATTGGTTTTCACTGGAAACTGTATTACATCTGATTTAAGAGTAAATGGATATAATTGGAATGAACGCAGAGTTAAAGGAGTTTATAAAGCTAAAATTGCTATAAATAATCAAAGTAATGTAAAAGACGAAATTACATCAATTACTTGGAGCGACCCTAATAATACTTCAAATGACAAAATTTTTAAATTTGAAAATATTTCTTTACCATATCAGATTGATGCAAACTCGAATAATGAAATTGAAGTAACATTTTTTCCTGAAGATGAAATTTATTATACTTCAGAACTAAAATTTGATTTTGCGATAAAGCCAGAATCTCTTACTGCTAAACTTGAGGGTATAGGCATATTACCGAAAATGGAATATGATTTCAAATGCGATACTGAAGTAAAAGTTGGTGAAATGGCAGAAGTAACTTTAACACTTTTCAATACAAGTAGTTCAGCTGAATTAAAAGTAAATGAGATAGAACTATTCAACTCTCCAGAATACCAATGGAAATCAGCAGGAAATGTTAATCCAAGCAATATTGTAATATCAAAAAATGACAGTGAAAACTTTGTGATTGAATATAGACCAGTCTCAGGTAGTAATCACGTTGTTAATTTTAGAATATGGGCAGATAACTATGATGGCACTTTTACTGAAGAATGGAATAAAACTGAATTTACTCGAAGCTGTAATAGTGTAAGTATTGAATACCCTGATACTGTAAATTTTGCAAATGTATTAATGTGTACAGATGACTTACAAACCATTAAAATTAAAAATACAAGCAATGTAGCAATTACACTTTTCTTATCACAAGCACAAATTACTGGTAATGAACAATCAAATTTTGAATTGATAGACAAAGATGATTTGATTATTTATAGTGGGCTTGAAAAGGATATTTCATTCAAATTTAATCCAACAAAAGCTAAATCATTACATAATGCAATGGTAACAATACCAAATTCTGCAGATTTGGATATAAATTTAGCATTGAAGGGCTTTGGAAGCACATTCGTTTTAAGTTCAGAGCCAGCAGCGGTTAATAAATTTCCCGGTGAAAAATTTAATTTAGCTGTATTTTCAAATCTTCCTGTATTGGAATCAGGTGAAATAAATAAAATAAAAGTAAATATTATTTTTAATGATACAGTTGTTTATCCATATAAAGATAGTTTTAAGAGTAAAATCAGTAAAGATGCCTCTCAGAATAATTATATGAATTGGAGCAATCCTGAGATTTCAAAGGGTACAATAACTATTATAGGTGAAGGAAAATTGACAACTCCACAAAAAATTGAACTATTTAGTTTCGACTATTTGACATTATTAAATGAACAAGGGTCATCAGAAGTTAAATATGAAATTGACTATGGTTGTTATAAAGAGTTATTTAATGTTGCTGTTGTTTCTGTTGATAGTATTTGTGCTAATGATGGCAGAATCATAGTTTCGTCAGGAATTCCATTTAATTTGATGTCACCAAATCCAAATCCTGTATCAAATACTTTTGAAGTAAATTATAGTATTGCTTTTGAAACTTATACAAAATTATATATTTACAACATGGTTGGTGAAATTGTAAAAGTAGTTGAAGATAATGTTGTTAAATCTGGTTATTTCAAACAACTCATTAATTGCAATGACTTATCAAATGGGATGTATTTAATGAAATTACAAGCTGGACCATATACAAATACCCAAAAAATAATGCTAAACAAATAAAATTTTCAGCCAATAACTAAGTAACAATTAACAGGCATAGGATTAATTCCCATGCCTGTTTTTTTTATTTTTCTTTTTTTGTAGCAATACAAACCATACAATGAAAGTTTTCACGATTGTCATGCTGTATTAAGCAACGTAGTTGCGACATCTTAACCCAACTTGCACTCTGTTGTGTATAAGTCCCTATAAAATCAATAATGAAAATTTTTAATGGGTAACTACATATTTTTTGGTTGTGAAGGGCATTGAGCTAATCTTCACAGCCTTGTATATTTCCATCGCCTCCTGTATTGGTCTTGAGCAATTTCTAATGATAACCTCATTCTTATCTTTGTTTGTGATTGAAATTGTTACTGCCTTCTGCGTGTTCATTATTCTAACTATATTTCGCCAGTCATAATTTATATCTGATTTTTTGAGCATAAAACGAATAGCGGAAACTATCTGATAAGCAAGCAAACCCAAATAAAGATGAGCATTTGTATGTTTATCATCTTTGTGGTAAACTGGACGCAAACGAAGATCGGATTTCAAACAACGAAATGTTGATTCAACTTCTCGAATAGTATTATATATGTCCCAAATTTCTGTTTCACTTGCCATTGTATAGTTGGTTCGCAAAAAATACTCACCATTGCCGGGCTCTGTTGGTTTAATGTCTTTCTTGACAAATTCCACTTTTGTTGCAATACCATCTTTTTCTTCTACTATTATGTCGTAATATTTATGTACAGTTTTGTTCCTTTCTTTGATTCTGCCAATTCTTTCCCATACTTTTTCAATCTTTTTTGTACCGCCCTTTTTCTCGATTCCGCTAACTACACTGGTCATTTCAAGCTCAAAACTTTCTGTTGCTCGTTTCATCATCGAGTTTTCTTTCAACGCTTTTCTATGGCTAAGTACATGAATTACAGAATCTTTACTTGATTTTAATTCGATTGATTTCAATTTGATTTCATTATCCTGCTTATCCTTTACAATGACTGCATTTGTGAAATCTGTTTCTTCATCTAAATGTGGCTTACTACGTGAAACAACAACATATAAAAATCCCTTCTGACGCACCGCCTCAAGGTTTCCTGCCGTTGCAATTCCAGCATCTAATACTATTAGCGGCTGCTTTCCATCTGTGGTGTTTGGATTTCCCATCTTGTCAATAATATCTATCAAAGTTTGCGGATCAGACATATTTCCTTCGTAAATATTGCTGTGCTTCAAAAAACCTGATTTATTGATTACCGCTCCCAGAACTATCTGTTTACAATCATTTCGCTTCTGCTTGTTCCTTCCAAAATTTGCAGTTTTGCTATTGAGCTTCTGACCTTCAAAATGTGTATTGGTTAAGTCATAAATTAATATGGTATCGTCAACATCAAATAATGTAGTCATTTTATTATAAAGATAAGTCTCCAATTCATCTTTCAATTCATATAAATCGCTTGCACTATTGTACAAATGATGGCGACTGACACTACCTATTGGCTTGTCAAAAAGCTCAAGAAGTGCACTGTTTTGATTGAGCCAACTCTCTGTCTTATGTTCAGAAAATGAAGCAACTGCTCGACTGATAACTGATATCAAAGCGTTGTCCACTTTGTTCTTGCTCCAGCCCTTATGCTCCAGAAAGCTCTTCAAATCAAGACGGTCAAGCATTTCATAGCACATCCATTCTGCACCGATTTCACGACAATCTGTTGTGGTGACTGTTTTTAAATCCACAGATTCATATTCAGTTGTATCAATCGGCAAATCATTACTTTCTTCGTCAATTATTTTTTGACTTTCTTTTTGTTGTTTCAATTGGTATTTCGAATATAATTGCTCAACCAATTTAGTCAATTCAGGTGAAGCTTGTATCAATTCTTCAGAAATCAATTGTGTATTTCTGATTTTATTTTCTAACAATTTAGCAACAATGAAGCGATTTTCTTTTGAATTCAATAACTTATCAGAGCCAAGATATAAAATTATCTTATGCTTGACCTTACCGTCAACTCTGAAAGTCTCCGATAGTTGATACTGGTAAAATACTTTTCCCTTAGGCGTATTACTCTTTTTAACTTCTTTAATAAACATTTTTCAACCTGTAAAATTCAACACTTACAAATATACGCAAAAAAGTCATACAATGCAAGCATCATGCACCACTCAAACGCCTTTTTTTGCCCTTTTTAGCTTAATTTTAAGCATTCAAAAAAATCGTTTTGTTATTTTTCAAGCACTTACAAATTAAAAATATTTTCAAAAATCCCAAAATAAATTATTTTCGGTAAATTGAGGTGCAACTTGGGGTAATCATATTTGTTTATATAATCTTTATTTATTTCTTATTTTTCAAAACACCCTTTACTAAAATGTAATCTCTTAAACACTTATTAATCCAATCGCTTTGAGAACTATCAATATTTATTCTTGTTGTTTGAAATTTAATTTTTTGAAACTGTGGTCGTTTACTTAATTTTGATACATATAATTCTTTAGTATCAACTACAATTTTTTTTTCATATTCACGCATATCTAAAAAATCTAATAATTCATTAAGCAATATTTCGTTGATGATAGAAAATCGAGATATTATATTATAATCATATTCTTTACTTAACATAAATTCTGATACTTCAAATATTTCAGACTTGGCTTTTGTACTTCGAAACATTGTTACTATTGGCAGTATTTCAATATTTATCTTAAGAGTTTCATTTGGCTTTATCTTATAGAAAAAAGGCATTTCTGTCATGAAATATTTCGCATTTGTTTCTAAATAAGGTTGATAAGTAGTATTTAACGGAAAGTAGTTAATCATGTGGTATGCAAAAATGTGACCTGGTGACGTTGCCATTGTTGACCCCCCAAATTTACTACCTGTAAACCATAGTTCACTTCCAGGAATATAATAGTTGATACTATCTAAATTTTTAATACTTATTTTCAAGATTAATAAAGAATCTTGCAGAATTGCATCAGTATTTGATTCAATTTTAAAATCATATTTTTTGAAAATAGGTAACTTTTTATGTTCTTGGTTACAAGTAATCAAAAAAATTGATAACAATAAAAATAAAAATTTAAAACTAATCTTATTTTGTTGCATTGATTTCATCCTTATTAATTTGTTTAAAGAATTCAATATGACATTTTTTTCCTAATATTCTTTTACTCAAGTAAATTCACTTAATACTTGCATTGAAATTTCAAATTACTTGGAAACATTTCACCTAAGTAATACTTTCTTACACCGTGGTCTCCCAAATTGCTCTCTGTGTCTTTCTCTTTTCCAATATAGCCAGTGGCTTGCGGACGCCCTTTGAACGCATAATCCTTCACACCGAATGCTTTATCTTGATTGCTTTCTACCACTCTGCCACTATCATTAATTACCATTGCCACAGACCCCGATTCATCATAAATATTAATTAATAGTGGTTCCTTCCAAGTAAACACAATCAGGACAAAAATCCTGACCATTGGGCCAATTTATCGTACCGAATGACACCGACACTTTATTAAATAATGAAATTTCTTTTAATTCTTGGAATACTTCCAATTCAAGATATTTTGCTACATCAAATATCTTTTTTTCTCCATTTTGAAATATTGTCATAACCTTATAATTCTCAAGCGGATATGCTTCTTTTATTCTTGGATTCATTTTATTAACCTTATTTTAATGGTTCAATAGGATAAACATTCTTACCATTTACAGCAAGTTCCCAGTTAGCAAGCAATTCATCTCTATGCAGTTCAATCCATGCTTGTACAAGTCTTGATTTATTTTTGGGCATTTTACCATCAATAATTTCACCATCATTAATATTGAAAGCAGCTTCAAATTCCTGATATTTTGCATGAATATGAGGAAAATTATGTTGTTTGTTGTCAGTAAAATAAATAAATATCAACACACCATAAAACATTGATATACTTGGCATAAAAACTCCCAATTTGATAAAGAATAATTGACAAATTTAATTTACTTTTATTTTACTTCTCCCACATAGCATCAGGACAGAGGAAGCGACCTAAGTCGAGGAAGTACTTCCTAACTCCATGATTAACAAGTTTGCTTTCTCTACATCTTTTTCTTTGGATTTAATCATATTTGTTTATTTAATCTTTATTTATTTCTTATTTATCAAAACACCCTTTACTAAAATGTAATCTCTTAAACATTCATTAATCCAATCGCTTTGAGAACTATCAATTTTTATTTTTGTTGTTTGAAATTTAATTTTTTGAATCTGTGGTAGTTTACTTAATTTTGATACATATAATTCTTTAGTATCAACTATAATTTTTTTTTCATATTCACGCATATCAAAAAAATCTAATAATTCATTAAGCAATATTTCGTTGATGATAGAAAATCGAGATATTATATTATAATCATATTCTTTACTTAACATAAATTCTGATACTTCAAATATTTCAGACTTGGCTTTTGTACTTCGAAACATTGTTACTATTGGCAGTATTTCAATATTTATCTTAAGAGTTTCATTTGGCTTTATCTTATAGAAAAAAGGCATTTTTGTCATGAAATAATACGCATACGTTTGAAATAAAGGTTGATAAGTAGTATTTAATGGAAAGTAGTTAATCATGTGGTGTGCAAAAATATCACCTGGTGAAGTTGACGCTGATGCCCCATCAAATTTACTACCTGTAAACCATAGTTCACTTCCAGGAATATAATAGTTGATACTATCTAAATTTTTAATACTTATTTTCAAGATTATTAATGAATCGTTCAGAATTGCATCAATACCCGATTCAGTTTTAAAATCATATTTTTTGTAAATAGGTAACTTATTATTATCTTGGTTACAAGTAATTAAAAAAATAAATAACAATAAAATTAAAAATTTAAAACTAATCTTATTTTGTTGCATTGATTTCATCCTTATTAATTTGTATAAAGAATTCTTTATGACATTATTTTTTTTCATAGTTTTCAATTTCGCATAGCAATAATTCTAATAATGGTAACATATTTTTTAGTCCTCCCAAGTTAATTATTAAATTCCATAATTCCTCAAATTTTTTCCAACCTCCAGTATAAAATAAGTGCTTCATTTTGTGTTTGAATGAGTCATGAGAAAATGATGATTTAATTACATTATTCCATTTGTAGAATTCCTTGTAAGCCCACCAATAACCATTTTCTAATTCCGATGCAGACATTCCCTCTGTTTCAAATACAACATGTCGAGTATCGTATAAATCCCAATCTTTAGTTATAATTCTACCGCTATTAATCATTGATTTATAAAGTCGTGTACCTGGATAAGGCGTCAAAATATGATATGTTGCAGTTGTGATTGCATTTTTAATTCCCCAATCAACTGTTCTTTTAAATACATCTGGATTATCGTTATCAAGCCCAAAAACAAAACTGCCATTAATCATAATCCCTAAGTCGTGTAATCTTTGGACAGCCCTTTCATAATCAATCTTAAGATTTTGACTTTTATTACTTTGCTTCAGGTTTTCAGGAGAGAAGGTTTCAAATCCTACAAATAAACTTCTTAAACCTGCTTTTGCTGCTTTTTCTATAAGGTTACCTTCAAGTATTGATTTAACTGTTGCAGCACCTTGAAATACCCTATTCATTCCTCTCATTCCCTCGAAAAGTTCAGCCGCTAATTGAGGATTACCAAGTAAATGGTCATCAAGAAAATATAAATGTCGTCCTTTTAATCGCGAAATTTCAGTTAAAATCTCATCAACTCTTTGTGTATAAAATGAAATACCACCTTGAAAAAAGGCGTCCTTATAGCAAAAATTACAATGATGTGGGCATCCTCTTGAAATAACTAATGAATTTGGCACAAGATACTTCTCTCTTTTTATTAAATCTCTTCGGGGAGCAGGAATGTTTTGGATTGTTCGACCGTTAGTTGAAATATATCTTTTCTTTGGTGTTTTAGCTTTGAAATCGTTAATGAAATCCGGGAATGTCTGTTCTGCTGGTCCAATGAAAATTGTATCGGCAAATTGTTCTGCTTCATCTGGTATAGCCGTTACATGTAATCCTCCCATTGCAACAAATATTCCTCTTTCTCTATATTGTTTTGCAATAGAATATGCTCTTTTTGCATTTGTAACATATACCTGAATTAACACTAAATCAGGTTTATCATTAAGTTCCAATTTTTCAACATGCTGATCTTGTAATTCAATATCATCATCACTATCAAGAAAAGCAGCGATAGTTGCTAAACCAAGGGGAGGAAACAGGGAATATTTAATCGGTCTCCAAAATGCACTTTTTGCTTCAGTTAAAGCAGGCAAAATAAGTTTAACCTTCATCTATATTAATCCAAATTTTAAGATATACCAATGTATATTAAGATCAATATGCATCCTTCAATTTTTGGAAAACATTCTTTTAAATTATGATAACTCAAAAAAGAATTGACGTAATTAATAAAATCTATTTTACTTCTCTTATAGAGCATCAGGACACAAAAATCTGCCAAGTTCTGAATCATATTTACTCACGACTTGGTCTGCAATTTTCATTTTATTTCTTCCTTTTTCTCATCAATTACTTCCTTTTGTATTTCTATTAATGTGTCATAAAGAGACTTTACTTTTTCTTGAGTCCAATCTCTATAAAAGATTGAACTTTCAGGATTTATTCGATGTAATATTTTCTTTGTTTTGTATAAAGGTGTATTTACACCATCATAAAATAATATCATAGTTTTAACGGATTTTACTATACCATATTTAGAATAATAGATTGTTATATTTGTCAAATCCAATTCAATTTCTTTCTTTTTTCTCCATAGATGAGTTTTAAGTTTTAAAAAACTTTCCGTCAAGTTCTATCCTATAAGTATAGTGTTTGTATTCTTCAAGGTAGAAAGATGATGTAATAATTGAAGCAATAAAGAATACTAAAATGGAAATTGGATTAAAATCAACTTTTGGTAAAATATATAGCAACATTAATGCAAATACTAAAAAGGAGCCTGGATAAATACCCAAAAAGAACCTATAAAAAATACTTCTTTCTATATAATCTATGATAATTAATTTCAATACTTATCTTTCCATTATTCCCGTCTTAATAACTTTATTAGGTGTTCGCATTTTATAAACATAATCCTTCACTCCGAATGTTTTATATTGATTGCTTTCCACCATTTTACCACTATCAACAAAAAAATATTTATTATTCAATAACATCTAAGATTGATTTTACAATTTTAGGATGTAAGTCTTTTCCAGAATGATATGGTATTACAATCCTCTCTTCATCTTTGATATAAATTTTATGACTTCCTTTAGTTCTAACCAAGATAAAGCCATTTTTCAACAGCATTTGTTCGGCTTGCTTTGCATTTAAAATAGGCAATTTAGGCAAATTCAACCTCTAAACTTGTTGAATAAATTTGCTTATTAAATAATAGAGACAAGTCTTCTTTGTAAGTTTCAATATATAAATCAACCGCTTCTTTTAAATTCACCATTGCCTCATCAAAAGTATCGCCTTGTGTATGGCAACCTTTTAACTCTGGACAATATGCAAAATATCCATGTTCATCTTGTTCGATTATTGCCGTAATTTTGCCTTTATTCATAAAATCAAATTCCTAAATTTATAATCATCAAAAATCTGATATACGTTAATATAGTTAGTTTATTATCTTAATATCCTGCATACTGATAAGGTGTCATTGATATATACTTCTCCCACATTGCATCTGGGTACAAAAATATGCCTAAATCTGAATCATATTTACGGACGCTTAATGCTATATACTTACTGCTTTCCACAACTCTGCCACTATCATTTATTTAATGTCCAAAAAAACATAAAAAATCAATTTAAAATATTGAATAGTAATGATTAAATATCTGAACTTAAATCAATTTATCAATATTTATGCTTTTTTCGTATAGAATTTCAGGGTCAATATCTAATCCATTTTCCCATTGAATAGAATCAAAACAAACCTTTACTTTTTTGAATTCAATTTCATTTTTCAATTGTTTAAATAAACCAATTTCCAAAAATTCCTTCATATCAAAAATTTTTGTTTCCTGATTTTCAAATATTAATTTAAGTTTGAAGTTATCCAAAGGCTTGACATCTATAACTGAACTGTAATTCATAATTTTACCTCAATGGTTTAATATTATATGGCTGTTCACCATTTTGACAAAGTTCCCAATTAGCTAATAAATCATCTTTATACATTTCAGCCCATGCTAAAACTAACTTTCTCTGTTTGGAGGGTAAGTCTCCATCAACAATTTCGCAAGTATTTATATCTACTTTTGCTTTCATACCTTGGTAATATGCATGAAAATGTGCCGGGTTATGTTCTGCAGGTGCATAATACATTCTTATTATCAATCCATAAAACATCGATATACTTGGCATAGAACCCCCGATAATTAAAATTTTATTGACATATTTGTAGAAATTTTATTTTATTTCTCCCACATAGCATCAGGGCACAAAAATCTGCCTAAGTCAGAATTCATTTAATATTATTGCTTTCCACTACTTAGCCACTATCATTAATTACCATCGCTATAGAACATTTTACAAATTTTTCTACAAAGGTTTGCAATTCGTCAATTTGATTAATAAATATTACTTCTATGGTCGATATCATAGATTTTCAAAATTGAATTTTCATAATCAACAAGAAAAATTACCCGAAAATCACCAATTCTTAATCTTTTATAAGGAAACCAATCTCCTTTCATTGCCTTAATATCCATTGATTTAAAAGAATAATACCAGATTCTTCAATGCTATTTTTCAGGGATTTAATTTTTTCGGTAATTATTGACCTATTTTTTGCTTCCAGTTTATTTAAAAACTTTAAACTCGAGCTACTAATTTCAACTTTTATCATGAAAATAACTCTGTAGCATCTGTATATTCTCTATAATCAGGCGTTTTTCCCAATTTACTAATAATTTCCTGCATTTCATTATCAGAAATTTCTGGGATAAAAGACTCGATTAAATGAAATCGTTCTAACCTAATAGCTTCAATAACTGACTCTTTTATCATGGTTCTAAATAATTCTGAATCAAAATTAACTACTTGCATATAATTATTCCCAGTATTCCAAAATATAATTGACTTTTTTATAATAAATTTATTTTACTTCTCTCACAGAGCATCAGGACACAGAAAGCGACCCAAATCTGGATTGTATTTATGCACTCCGTGGTCTGCATTGCTCTATGTATACTTCTCTTTTCCGATGTAGCAATTTGTATACGCATAAGTTTTCATAATTTAACAATGGGCGGATAAATTAATGATTAATGATTCGTTTATCTAATCTTATCAACTCTTTACTGTATTCGTATTTACCATGAAAGCATTTCATATAATGAATATAAATTCTTCCAAATTCTGGTTCCAAAGTCATAAAAGAAATTTCAGTTGATTCTTCATCAATCGATATTCTTGGTATAAATATATCTGGATACTTTTTCTTAAATTTATCAATATTTGTACTGTCAATAAAATGTAATTCGAAATTCTCACAATAATTCCAATCATTCCAAATAATTAATCTTGAGAATTTAATAATTTCTAAAGAATCCGAGTGATTTATTTCATTTTTGTACAAATACTGCAAATCATTATTTCCATTTCCTTTTAAATAGTATATTTTATAGTTGTCCGAAATTGCAATATGATGAATATTAAAGAACATTGGAATATAGCCAATTCTATAAGCTTGAAATGTTGAAAATTTCAAACTGTCAATGAGATCAACATTATTATAATTATACTCGAAAAGTATTTCAGAAGTTGTATTATTTAAATAATTTTCTTCAAAATACAATGAATCATTTGATTTAAGCATCTTTTGTTTAAATTCTTTATATACTTCATTTGTTAAGTTGATTCTATAAATTTCATTCAATAACTTATGTTTATCAATTGTAACTTGCGAATATAATTGACCAAATGATAATAATATTACAATCGCCAAATATTTCAGTTTAATTATAACCACTTACTATTTCCATTATTATAAATATTTGTATTTAAAGTCGAATATTAAAGTGTACCCAAATCCATTATCTTACCCATATATCAGTCTGATTTTAGGTACAGGAATTTCTCTGCCAATTAATTTTGCAGTTTCTATCCATCCGGAAATAACAATATCAATATTTGAAATAGCTTGAAAATATGTATCACCATATACCATACACCCCGTTAATTAAGGAACATCAGCAATATACGAATTATCTTCATCGCTCCAGTAAATAATTTTCTCATATTTATACATTTTAATCCTCATTTTTATTTCAAAATTGAATATGTCTTTGATTTATAATTTTTTATGATTTTTGTGAAATACCAATCTGATATTTAATTGAATAGAAAAAAAACGAATATGATACCACTTTTACAAATATGTTAAATTAAATACTCTTTTTTTTCTAACAACATTATTATACAATTTCATTAAACAACTGTCCAAATATTAAAATAATACATTGAACTACAAAAGAAATTTATTTCAAATTTCAAAATACAAACATACAAAATTCAACGCCAAAAGTTTGTCGTCATTGCAAAAATTCGAATTATTTTTCAAAATTTACCAAAAACAATTCACAATATAAGAAAAAAATTATTTGTTTTTCAAGAAATGTGAAATTGTTTTTTTTGTAATTGGATTTTGAATAAGTTATGAATGACAAAGAAAACATCAATTCAATATTTAGGTTAAACAAAAATTAATTTTTGTATTTCCTAAAATATATTTATTTTTGTTGAGTCTTAAAAGTAAATTGTTATTTAAATTATAAATTTTATTTATTACTGAGGTAAAGATGATAAAAGGTAAAATTGGAGTTTTGATTGAAGACCATTTTGATCAAACTGAATTTGAAAAATTCAATGAATTTTTCCCCCAACATGGCTATCAAGTGGACTATATTTCTCATCTTTGGGGAAATAAAGAGTTACATTTTGATGCAAATGCAGATGAAGGTGTAATTAGAAGTCATGTTACCGTTAATTTAGAAGTAAATGATATTAATATAGATGATTATAAAGCGATAATTCTAATTGGTGCTTATGCAATGGATAGATTAAGATACCAAACAGAAGTGTATCCAGGCAAAAAAAATGATGCTCCTGCGGTTAACTTTTTAAGAAAAGTTATGAAGAAAAAAGGATTAAAAGTAGGTACAATTTGCCATAGTCTATGGTTATTGTGTGCTGATAAAGAATTGATTGAGGGAAGAAAGGTAACCTGTGCCCATAATATTATTTGCGATGTAGAAAATGCTGGCGGTATTGTTATTTATGAAAATAATCAAACTACTGAACTTGTGATTGACGGAGATTTAATCACAGGAAAGCATCCGGGAGTTGTTGATTTATTTAATCAAACTCTATTGAATGAAATTGAGAAAATTGCATAATAATTTATATAGTGTTCTTTGAAAAAAATATGTGATTTATTTAATTGATGCGAGAATTTGGAAAGAAGATTTCTGAAATAAGTAACGTAGTTGCGTAATCATAATAGAAATGATGATTTTTTAATACTTTTAGCTACGTAGTAGCGACATAATTAAATATCGCAGCTGCGCAGCTTAGTTTCTTTTAGGATTATTTTCTATTAAGATGTCGCAACTACGTTGCTTATGGAATGGATTCTGAAACAAGTTCAGAATGACAGAATTCAAGATGGATTCTGAAACAAGTTACCAATGACATCTTTTTTCCTTGCATCAGTATGACGATTTTTGAGGCAGTTCCAATTAACTTCGGATGAAGGAAATCCTCCTTAATACCCTTTAATAAAGGGGGAAAGGGGGATTTGAATTAATTCTACATTGAGGGTTCTGAAACAATCTACCAATGACTACAATTTTTTATAATGGTGTCATTTTGCATATTTTTTAAATATATTTGTTCCGCACTTCAGAATGACAGAATTCAAAATGGATTCTGAAACAAGTTCAGAATGACAGGGTTCAAGACTGAACTTTAATGATTAAAAAAAATTGAAATTATGGTTAATTAAAATGAGTATATCTGCAATAACTTTAAATTTTTCAGGAATTTTAACATTCCTTCTGGTATTTATTTCATTTGGTGGTTTTTCGATAATTGGATTATTACTAATAAAAAGAATATTCCATCATTCTATACTCAAACATCACAATGATGTAGCTGGATTTATATTTGCTGTGCATGGAGTAATTTATGCTGTTTTGGTTGGATTTGTTGTAATTGGAGTTTGGGAGGATTACAAAGATGCGGAAAATCTTGCTAATAAAGAAACAGCCAAATTGCTAATGCTATATAACGATATCGAATCATACCCAAATGAAGCCACATCAAATATTCTTTTAGATGAATACAAAAAAATAATCAAAGCAATTTCAGTAATTGATTATCCAGCATTACAAGATGGTAAAGATTCAAATGCAAGTGCAAAAGAATATTTTGCTTTCTCAAAACTTTTGACAAAAATAAACCCTTCAAGTGAAGTTGAAAAAGTATTTTTTAATAAAATTGTAGATGTTATAGATGATTTATATATTCTCTCAATAGAAAGATATGAAAGCTCGAAAAGTTCAATTCCATCAGTATTGTGGTGGGGAATTATTATGGGAGCATTTGTTACATTAGGTTTTAGCTGTATTTATGGAACAGAAAATTTTTGGGCATTAGTTTCAATGAATTTAATGCTGTCATTTGTATTGTCTTTGCTTATTACTATTATTATTTTGCTTGATGCCCCATTTGAAGGGACGGTAAGTGTACAACCACAAAATTTGCAACACTTGCTTAAATTGGTAGAAGTCAATTAATTTTTGTATAATTTATTTAAAAAGGGTTTTATGTCAGTATCTGAAAATATTGAATGTTTGGTAATCGGAAGTGGATTTGGTGGTGCTATTGCCGCCTCACGACTTGCATTATCGGGGAAAAAAGTAGTTGTTCTCGAACGTGGTAAAGAATGGGAAACAACTGATGAGCAAAATACATTTTCAACATACAGAAATCCAGATGGACGTTCTGCATGGTTAAGCGAAGAGACAGTTCTATTTGAACCAAAACCAATTGAGAAATATACAGGTATGGTTGAAAAGTGTGTTGAAGATGGCATTGTAGTTTGGGTATCAGCTGGTGTAGGTGGTGGCTCTTTGGTTTACAATACTGTTCTCCTAAAACCATCTGTTGAAAATTTCAATAATGTATTTGGAGATGTATGTCAATACTCAGAATTTGAAAAATACTACGACAGGGTTTATGATGCTATGCACCCTGAGCAAATTCCAGTTGAAGTATTGAATACTGATTATTATTTATCAGCAAGAGTATTTCTTGAACAAGCAAATAAAGCTGGATTGAATGCAGAAAAATTATTTATTGCATCAAGTTGGGATGTTGCCAAAGCTGAAATTAGTGGAGAGAAAAAACCTTCAGCGATAGACGGTGAAATTTGGTATGGCATTAATAGCGGTATGAAAAAAAGTCTTGATAAAAATTACTTAAAAGAAGGTATCAATACTGGCAATTTACAGGTTCGTCCTCTTCATAATGTAACTGATATTTATGAAAATGAAAACGGTGGATTTGATGTACATTATCAAAAAATCACAACAAAAGGCGATGTAATTGAAGAGGGAGTAATTTCAACAAAATATTTATTCCTTGGAGCTGGCTCAATTGGTACTTCAAAATTATTGGTAAAAGCAAAAGGGAAAGGTACTTTGCCAAAATTAAATGATGAAGTTGGTAAATATTGGGGTGACAATGGAGATACTTTTGCAACAAGGCAAGTTGGAACACGTACTAATCCAGGACAAGGCGGTCCAGCATCGGTTGTTATCAAACATTATGATAATCCAATTGCACCACAAACAATTATTGTTTTTCCTGAATGGGACGCTCCAGAAGGAACATTAACATCACTTGGAATGAGTATCCCAACTGAAAATGGAGAATTTAAATATAATTCTGAAGATGAATCTGTAAAATTATATTGGCCCTCTGATTCTCCAGAAGTTAAAAAAGTTTTAGATGGCGTGAATTATACATATTCTCTAATTGATGCCCACATTGACATTGATGAAGAAGCAGAGGTACAAGAATTTTACAGCCATTTACATCATGGTAAGAAACATAAAATTCATCCAAAGACACAGGCAATTAATGGAATTACAGCACACCCATTAGGTGGTGTTGTTATGGGTAAAGCGTGTGATTATTTTGGCAGAGTAAAAGGATATAATGGTTTATATGTAATGGACGGTGCTTTTATTCCAAGGTCAACTGCGGCAACAAATCCAGCTTTAACAATAGCCGCATTTGCAGAAAGGTCAATCGAAAATATTATTCAAAATGACTTTTAATTTAAATTTTTTTAATTTTTTATCAAGGACTAATTATGAAAAACAGAATAAATTACTACAAAGACCTTGCGGCAGATTATTCCAGACCTGGTCTTGTGGCTGAACCACTAAAGCAAGAATTAATTGAACTTGCTTTAAAAATAAATAAGATGAAGGAAGCAACTCTTCCAGAAATTAATGAAAATTATACATTTGCACAAATTGAAAAAGAAAACAAGGAGTGGTGGCCCACACATTGCGAAGCATTACGTCAAGGAAGGGGCGACATCCTAACAGATGAATACAGAGATGACTTGGTTTATTTCTGTCAAGATGGTCCTTATTATGGAATTGAAGAACAGAAAGTACGCGAGCAACATTGGTGGGCATTGATTGCACAGCCAGGTGTAACAATGGCTTGGCCCATAGTGATGTTTTATGGAGAATTTGTTTGGTTTGAGTGGAATTGTATAGATGACAACACAAACGAAACACTTGCTAAAGGAAGTGTTGCATGGGTTAGAAGAGGTCATAAGGGCGGATGCTACTTCAAAGGTGAACAATTGACATTCTATAGAGATGTATTTTCATCACCAGAATTATTAAAATTGATTACAAAATAAATTACTCATTCTTTAAAATTTGTTGGGGTAAATTATGCCATGTGTTCATGGAAAAATCAGCGGTCTGAAATTGACTGAAGAAATAATTGTTAAATTAGAAACTGAAATCACTAAAGCATTACAAGAAGAGATTTCTTTAGCATTTCCTGCTGAATTAGGTTTTGTGGAAGGCACTGAAGAATTTGAAATATGTCATCAAATTGCCCATAAAATTATGCCAGGCTGGACTTGGATTACAGTAGAAGAAGCACGTTGGGCAGTTAGAGGAGTGAAGTGTGGTGATGATAAAATTGTTGCAAGATTCCACATATTGGTATTGGCAAATGCATTATTTACAAATTTCAGACAAAAAGTTGTTAGAACTGTTGAGCATACATTGACAAGAATTTTTTCTGAATATGGCAAACCAGTGCAATTATTTGTTGATTGCATAGAAGGGGAAGTTGATTTAACCTTACCAGAAGATTTATTCGGTGAATTATTGAAAGGTGAAGATGATTCATTGCTCACTCCATCAGATGTAGTTCAATTTATTATGAAAAAAGTTATTAATGAAATTAAACCAAAATAAAGAAATGTCAAAATTAAATTATACATTTGAAAAAGGTAAACCACACCCATTGGGTGCAACACCTGACGCTAACGGAGTAAACTTTTCAGTTTACTCCGAGCATGCTACAGATATCGAATTGCTGATTTTTGATGACCATCTTGATACAGAGCCAATGCTTACTGTAAAATTTGATTGTGTCAAAAATCGCACTTTCAATATTTGGCATATATATATAAAAGGTTTAAAACCCGGAGTACATTATGCTTATAGAATTGATGGAATTAATGATTTACAGGAAGGACACAGATTTAATCCCAAGAAAGTGCTTGTTGATGTCTATTCAAAAGGAAATAACAATCACCTTTGGGATAGAGTTGCAGCATGTAATGAAGAGGACAATCTTGCAACATCGATGAGAAGTGTGGTTGTTGATACCAGTAATTATGATTGGGAAGACGATAAGCCACTTAATTATGATATGAAAGACACAATCATTTACGAAATGCACGTTGGCGGATTTACAAGGTCTTCAACTAATAAATCTGAAAATCCCGGTACATTCAAAGAATTAATTGCAAAAATTCCTTACTTAAAATCACTTGGTGTAACTGCTGTCGAATTATTACCAGTTTTCCAATTTGATGATAAGGAAGTACTCAAAGTTTTAGATGATGGAACTGTGTTGAAAAATTATTGGGGTTATTCTACATTCGGATTTTTCTCACCGCATCCAGCTTATTGTGTTACACCTGAAGAAGGTAGCCACATAAATGAATTTCGAGATATGGTAAAAGCACTTCATAAAGAAGGTTTAGAAGTGATTTTAGATGTTGTTTTCAACCATTCAAACGAAGGAAATCATCAAGGTCCTACGATTAGTTTCAAAGGATTCGATAATAAAATTTATTATTATCTTGTTCCTGATAATCCAGAATTTTACTATGATTTTTCGGGTTGTGGCAATACAATTAATTGTAATCATCCAGCAGTAGAAAAATTTATAATTGACTGTCTGAAATTCTGGGTTAAAGAGATGCACGTTGATGGTTTTAGATTTGACGAAGGTTCAATTCTATCACGAGGCGAAGATGGCTCCCCACTCAAGCATCCACCTGTATTATGGGGACTTGAGCTTGATGAAGCATTTGATGGTATCAAGTTAATCGCAGAAGCTTGGGATGCTGCTGGATTATATCAAATTGGCTCATTTCCGGGATATAGATGGTCAGAATGGAATGGTAAATATAGAGATTCAATTAGAAAATTTACCAAAGGTGAAGCTGGTATAATTGGTGAAGTTGCAAATAGAATTGCTGGTAGTTCAGAATTATATCAGCATAATCGACATAGACCAACAAATGGCATCAACTTTATAGCTTGTCATGATGGTTTTACAATGATGGATTTAGTTTCCTATAATGAAAAACATAACTATGCAAATGGCGAAAATAATCAAGATGGTATTGATGATAATTTGAGTTGGAATTCTGGTGTTGAAGGTGAAACTGATTCACTTGAAACAATCAAATTCAGAAAAAAGCGTATTAAAAATTTTGCGGCTATTCTATTTACATCGCAAGGTGTACCAATGTTGCTCTCTGGTGATGAGGTCGGAAAATCTCAACTTGGGAACAATAATGTATATTGTCAAGATAATGAATTAGCTTGGTTTGATTGGTCTCTTGTTGATAAGAATGAAGATTTGTTAAGATTTTTCAAAGCAATGATTAATTTCCGTAAAGAGAATGAATCATTAAGAAGGGCAGATTTCTTTAATGGCAAAGTTAATGAACGTGGTTTAAAAGACATTGATTGGCATGGCTGTCAATTATATTCACCCGGTTGGAATGATACTTCATCAAAAGTATTAGCTTATTCAATTGCCTCATTTGTAGAAAATCAACCTGATATTTTTGTAATAATGAATATGGATTATCAGGAATTGGAATTTGAAATACCAATTCTCGAAGCAAGAAATTGGTATCGCTTTGTTGACACTGATTTGGATTCACCAATGGATATTGATGAAAATTCTAAATTGAAAATTGATTCTGACAAATATAAAGCTGCACCTTATTCAATAGTAATATTAATTTCAAAATAAATTATAGAGGAGTTTATGATAAATTCAAGTTTTTCTTTCTCTGATTTAATCACAGGTTATGTGAAATCATTTGATTTCGATACAAATATTTTTGTATTAACTACAAGTGATGGCAGAGATTTTAATTGTTTAATTACTGACACAACTTATGCAGAGTTGGTTCGTAATCTTGGCGAAGGATTCAAAGATTGTACAAGCAATCTTAGAGATATGCTTGCACCAGGAAGATTTTTGTTTGCTTATGGAATTTTTTATCCAGAAAATGGAGCCCCATTTGAAGCAAAACATATTATCTTTTCAGGTATAAATGAGAATGAATTTGTGTTTGAAAAACAAGATTGGTGGATAAAGCAAATCGAACAACTCGCCAATTTCTATATTAAAGCACAATTTGGCGATAAGGAAATAGATTTCAAAAATTACACTACGATGCTTGATTTATACGGAAATAAAGTTGGTAATTCACGTCAAGAAACTGATACAATTTCCAGATTAATTTATGGCTTTGCTTCAGCATTTTTATTGACAGGAAATGATAAATATCTTGAAGTAGCCGAAAAAGGTACTGAATATTTACGTGACCATTTTAGAGCAGTTGATGAATCTGAACAAATTTGCTATTGGTATCACGCAGTTGATTTTAGTGAATCTCACGGCAAAAAAATTCTATCTTCAGATATGCCTGAAGTAGCTGGTATGAGACGTGGAGATGCACATAGTGTTAGAGAAAGAAAATTATTATCATCAGAATTTGGTGATGATTATGATGCAATTCCAGCTTATGAGCAAATTTATGCCTTAGCAGGTCCAACTCAAACCTATAGAATCACAGGCGACTCTGCAATCAGAAAAGATATTGACTATACAATTAATTTATTCCAAAGATATTTTAAAGATTATGAATTAGGTGGATATTATTCACATATCGACCCTATTACTTTTAGCGGTAGAAGTGCTTCTTTAGGTAGAAACAGAGCCAGAAAAAATTGGAATTCAGTTGGCGACCACGCACCAGCTTATTTGATAAATTTAGTACTTGCAACAGGTGAAAAAGAACATATCGATATGCTTGTTGATACAGCAGATACAATCACAGAGCATTTTCAAGATTATGAACACAATGCATTTATTCAAGAAAAATTCCATGAAGATTGGTCACACGATAGACAATGGGGCTGGCAACAAAACAGAGGAGTTGTTGGACATAACTTGAAAATCGCATGGAATTTAATGAGAATGGTCAATGTTAATAATAGCGAAAGTTACGTTGAATTTTCAAAGAAAATTGCCGAACTTATGCCAGAGCACGGCTATGATAAGCAAAGAGCGGGTTGGTATGATGTTGTTGAAAGAGAATTAAAACAAGGTGAAACAACTCACAGATATGTTTGGCATGACAGAAAAGCATGGTGGCAACAAGAGCAAGGAATACTTGCATATTTGATTTTATACGGAACATTAAAAAATCCAGAATATTTGAAATATGCAAGAGAGTCATCTGCATTTTATAACGCATTTTTCCTTGACAATGATTCTGGAGCTGTTTATTTCAATGTATTGGCAAATGGTCATCCGTATTTATTGGGAACAGAAAGATACAAAGGCAGCCACTCAATGAGCGGTTATCATTCATTTGAATTATGCTACTTAGCCGCAGTATATTCAAATTTATTGATTACAAAACAACCATTAGATATGTATTTCAAGCCATATCCAAATTCATTCAAAGACAATATTTTACGTGTTGCACCTGATTTATTGCCAGATGGTAGTATCAAAATTGAATCTGTAGAAATTAATGGTGAAAACTATACCGATTTTGATGCAACTGCACTCACTGTCAAAATTCCACAAGCAGATGAAGCCATTAAAATTAAAGTTAGAGTTGTGCCTACAAGCGGGCTTGAGCATTTTACTTGTTCAACAGAATTTTCAAGTAATAAAGCATCAATCAAATTATCAGGCGAACTCGATTCAAGAGCATTACCAGCTTTAAGAGCAGAATTGAGTAAAGTATTAAATATGGAATTATTAGAATTAGATTTATCTAAACTTACATTCATTTCACCTGATGCTGTAAGAGCAATTATTTGGGCAAAACAAAAAATGTCCATTGACGAAGAAATTGTTGTTAAAGGTGCAAGTGGTCAAGTAAAAGACTACCTCGACAAAGATGAATTTTCAGAAGAAATTATTTTTGCATAATTTCAATTTTTTCGATTATCGAAATAATCAAACTGTGCCACATTTGAAAAAATGTGGCATTTTTTTTATCAAATTTGTTGATATGAATTTAATCCTCTTTCAAGTGGCTTTAGCCACGTGAAAACTGCAAAGGGCTGAAGCCCCCTTTGTTGCGTGCTGAATTTGCAACTCGTGGCTTTAGCCACGTGAAAGAAAATTGTAATTTTACTTTATCAACAGATTGTTAAAAGTTACATTTCAAATACAATTTCTATTGTTTGCAATAAGGTTTAATCTTATTTTAAAGTCCATAGATACAGCTTGATGTAGTTTCCAAATCATAAGTATTTATTTGAATACCCGTTTTAGGGTTCGCTGTTACAATTTGGTATTTATTATTGAAATACCTAAGCATAATCAATAAATCTTGTCCATCAGAATAAGTGATATATTTGAAATCTTTTGCAGTAATTGAACTTACTTTATCTCGTGTTTTGTAATCAAGTCGGAATAAATTAGTTTTTGTAATTACAAATCCCCAATTATATGGAGTTGAAATAAATCCAATTGGAACTTGGTCTATTGCTTTAATTGTATTGATACCAATTTCTGCATATTTCAGAATTGTTCTTGTTTCAATATCAATATAAGTTGCAATAGCAGGTGTTTTTTCCGTTTGCTCATCATTTTTTCCAGCTCCAACCGATATAACAACCGCTTCTAAACCAGTTGGTGTAATACTTAAAAATGAAGGATTTGGTGGTACACCAATTATCAATTCTTGATTTTTTGTACGTGAATCAATCACTGAAACTGATGAACTTGCTTGATTTGCAACATAAATTTGATTTCCTGAGGAAGCAATACTAACAGGATTATTATCTGTATTAATAGTTTTGGCAATTAAAAATGTAGTAATATCTACCAAAACAACTGAATTTGAATTTTTGAATGAAATATAAGCGTCAGTAGCATTAGGAAAGGTAACACCAGTCGGCTGAAGTTGGTCAGTAGAAAAATCAAAAATAGCAACTTTAGAAAAATCGCTTTTTTTGATTACAAATACTTTATTCTCCTTTGTTGCAAAAACATATAAATTATTTCTAAATTCAGTAATATTTGTAATTGGATATTTTAGTGTAATTCCTAATTTTTCGGCAAAAATATCATTTATAACAATACTATTATCAGGCAATGTTCTTAACTGTAATTTTGGATTGGCATCATCTGTAGCAACTAAAATATTCCAATTATCAGCTTTAGGGTTTATTACTTTTTCTTCTGAGGAACAAGCAATAGCAATTACTACTAATGTAATCAACAACAACAAATTTTTCATTTCAAACTCCAATTAAAACTCAATTTATAATCTATCAATAAGAAGTCTATTGATTAATTTTATTTTTTCAATTACTTATTTTTGAAAAAAATATATACAACAAACCAAGTACTATTAAACAAAATATTCTAAACGAAAAGGGATAAATAATTATTAATAACTAATAAATGTTTATCAAATTCCGTTTAGAATATTATTTAATCTAATGATTTCTCAGCTACTAAAGTTTTACTTCAAATCTGATAACTACATCAAATCTCGCTTTAATTAATTTAAATTTTTTCTCGTAATAATTGCCATCTGTGCCTTTTACTCCACTATATTCAGTTACAATATAATAATACGGCTTATCTTTAAGTGTTTCCGATATTACTTTTGCAACTTCATCTGGAACTTGGATTATGTATTGAGCAGTTCTATAGTAATCTCTTATTTGAACATTTTTAAATTCACCAATTACGTAAGAAGGGTAATCAGGGTCTTTCATAAAATCAGTTGAATCTGTGGATTGCTCATTCCAAGGTTTTATTGGCTTTGCAAATTGCAAAGAATATTTCACATATTCAAATTCCAAATCATCTTTCTTTGGGTCGAATGGAGTTCCGTCTTCATAAATAAGTGAATCAATCCAATAATTAAACTGAAGTAATTCAGCTTTAACTATCTTATCACGATTATCAGTATATTCTTTATATTCATATAAATTAGAAAAATCTTCGCTTATTCGGGGGCAAGTTCTATCTAAATACTCAGTATAAAACTTCACAGGTATTTGAAAGCTAAACGAAGAAAAATTGTCCACTGTATCCGTATAACATGAAAACATCAAAATTACGGGTAATGACAACAATATATATATTAATATTTTTTTCATTTTTTCACCTCTTTAAATTAATTCTTTGGAATTTTAACTTCAACAACAACTGTTCTACAATAAAATCTTCCTTCAGGACTATTATTATCATAGATTAACTCCGATTCACCCTTACCAATAATTTCAGCATTTGGTCTATTCAATGCTTTTGTAGTGGATTTAGCTCTATCAGTTGATAATTTCAGATTATGAGCATCATTACCAATTCTATCTGTATAACCGATTACTTTAATTATCGAATTTTCAGGAGATTCAGCTTTAATGAAATCAACTATTTTTTGGTTAGCAGTACCAATTGTTGATTTATTAAAATCAAATAATATCAAATTATATATGTTAATAACTGTATCTCTTGTTAGGTTTTCCTGCTTCTTCTTAACAGTAATATATTCCACTGGAATTGATTTGGTAGGTGTTACTGCTAATTCATTATCACTATCTTTTAATTTTAATGAATAATTTAGCTCCTTACCCATTTTTGTTTTCAATGATTCTTCATTCAGCAAACTCCAATCCAAATTTGCAGGTAAGTCTGTTGTGCCAGAGAAATTCTTAGCAGAACCACCCTCAACGGAAACATTCACATCCCAATTTGCAATATCTTTTCCAGAAATTAAAGTCGGCTTGAATCTAACCGAATTTGGTTTGATTCTTCTCAAAGTATCATCAATAATTGAAGGAGCTGTAATTTCCCAAATATCAGAAACGATTTCAACTCTGCGATTTTCTTCAATTCCATCAGGGTCTTTGCTATTAGATGCTTGTTGAGGTAGATTTAATGTTTTTATTTTCATTCTATCAGAAGAAATATTCCAAACACTTGCAAGATAATTTCTTACCGATTCAGCTCTTTCTTGAGATAATTTTTTATTATTTTTTTCCTTACCAATATTTGAATTACATCCTGTAATTGTAATATTTGCATTTGGATATTGAGTTAGTCTTTGTCCAAGAATATTCAAAATATGATAGTAATTTTCGAGCGAACTCTGTCCAAGTAAATCATTTTTACTGAATTTAGAAGTTTGCTCAGAAGTTAATAACTTATATTTGTCAGGAATTTTTGAGGAATTATCATCAAAAAATACAAAAGGCAACAAAGCCCGCATTTGTCTTGATTGAAACTCTTCAATTAATATCTTAACAAGTGGTGATTCAATTTCTCCATCTAAACCATAAGCAGTAATATCACCTTCAAGTGGTATCTTTTTCTTTAAAATCGCAGCCATAGCAGGAACAACACTTGGTTCCATTTTAGGGAAATTATGTGCTATTGGAGGTGGGTCAACAAGTTCTGGAATCGGATATGGTTCAATAATAATTTCAGGTACAGCGTCTGGTTCTGTAAACCAGAATGTTAGACCAGTACTAACTACCGGTTGAGCTGCATAAGAAACATCTGCATGAAGTTCTAATGGACCTAATCTATATGCCAAACCGCCAGTCAATCTAAAATTATTGAATGATTCAATATTTAAATTAAATGGTAATGATTCTCTAATTTCTTCATAAGGACTGTCAATATATTTGTCAATAACAGAATCTTTTGTTCTGTTTGCATTAACAGAACCAGAAAAACTTTCGTATTGAGTACCTGCGTAAAAAGTAAAGCCACTTTCAGAAGTTGAACTAAAATGTACACCAATATTAATACCTGAAACATCAATACCGGGCGACCTGCTCATACTATTATAAGCACCGTGCAATGCAAGAGCCATACCTGATTTTTTATCAAACATATCAAACAATTTGTCAATATTTTGATTTAATCCAATCATAAAATAGTTCATATTGACATCTTCAATTGGAAAGAAAAAATATCTAAATCTAAGCTCTGACATAGTTGGAAGCCCTAATGTTAACTGTATATTAGGAAGACCAGGCATAAAAGAAACATTCTGCCCTTCTATAAATGCAACTGTAGTTTGAGTACTGTCTGGGTCTCTATGATTTTGCGGAGCAGCAAATACAGGATTAGAACTTCCGCCATAAATAGTAGGTTCAGATACAAATCCATTAAGATTTCTTTTAAGATTTTTTCCTCTTAATTCAGCATTATCCACTATAGATGTATTGCCAAAATATTCAGGTAAAGCAGCTTGATAATTAAGATGACTACTTGGAATTATCATCCCCATAATAGAAATATCAAGACCAAACGACCAACCTTCTTTATAATTTGCTGTTGTATATAAATTTGTATGCCAGCTTTCACCTATAGTGGTAAAAAATGGCTTCAAATATCCAGCAGCATTTTCAGAAGTAATCAATTTAAACTCTCTACTCAATTCTAATTCATTTTGTGCGAACAAATTTAAATTAGAAAATATTAGTAGAGCAATCAAAATCAGGTAAAGTCTTTTCATAAATATCTCAAAACAATTTACAAATTGGTTTTATTACACACTTCAAAAAAATGCTTTTTTTTTGATAAAAACAAATTACTTTTTATTAATTTGTGTTTTATTTGGAAAGAATATAAAACGCCAAATTAAAGTCAAAATTTACAATATCTATACATCTATATAAATTTCAATAAATTTAATAATTTTTAATAATTGTTTATGGATTGTTATCAAACAGTTTAATATTATTATACTAAGTTGCGTTCAATGACAAAAGATAAAAATCCATAAAAAACCCAGCGGGAATAAGTGTTTGTCTTCTGTAATACTGAACTTGTTTCGGAATCCAATTCCTCGCCGTCATTCTGAACTTGTTTCAGAATCCATTTTCGTAAGATGCTGAAAAGAAGAAACCCCACCTAACCTCCCCAAGGGGAGGAATAATATGTAAAGTCCTCCCCTTGGGGAGGATTTAGGAGGGGTTTAAAAATCGTCATTTCTGAACTTGTTTCAGAATCCATCCTTGAATATCGTCATTCCGAACAACGTGAGAAATCAATCTTCTATTGAGAATCCGCATCAAGTGCGTAATGACACAGTGATATTTTATGTCATTTTTGAACTTAGCGAGGAATCTATACCTATTGTTTAATACAATTTATTCCAAATTGAAAAAAGTTTTTTACCTAAATTCCAAAAATAAAAAATCATTTGTTTGTTTTAAAAAATATTTGTAATTTTGAAATGAGTTACTTGAGTAAAAAATAATATTTGATTTTTTGAAAAATTTGTTTGTAAGTGATGTAACTCTTAACTCTTAACTCTTAACTCTTAACTCTTAACTCTTTTACTAAATTATTTAGGAGGAGTAAAAAAATATATGTAAAAATAAAAGCCCAAGACTCATGACCTTAGGCTTATAAAATCACGTGATTACAATGTTGGCTGTTTAAAACCAATTGTTGCAATTTTGCTACCTAACCGGTTGCAAATATAAGCAATTAATTGGTTTTAAACAAGATATGTTCTTTTTTTTAGTTTTTTTAGTTTTTGTATTGGTTTAAATTTAATTAATTAATTGTTTATTTTAAAAGGATTTTATAAAATGAAAAAAATAATTTTGATTTTAAGTTTGTTCGTAGCTTTCAGCTACATTTCTTTAGCAGTTTGCAAATTACCAGCCGGAGTAACAACTACTCCAGCTTGGCAAGAAGGTTATCCAAAAATGAAAGTTTATTATGTTGCTGGAGATGATAAATGTTGGGCTGAATATAGCTGGTGCTTTAGAATTCTTCCAAATGGAGACAAAGAAATTGCATTGGGCGACGTAGTGCTTGGTGATGATTGTTCTTGGTGGGAAGATATTTGGGGTTTATGTGATTGCAAAGATGAATACTATGCTAAACAGGAACTTATAATGGATTACGCTATTGGAGCTATAGCAGTTACTTATGATAAATTTAATATTGGGGAATTGTCGCCTTGCGATGCAAATGGAAATCCACCTGCTAATGCACCGCATGTTTTTAAAGTCTATACAAGCAAATGCAAAACTGTTCCATTTTTTGATTTTGTCGAAAAAGGGGGGCAACAAGTTATTAAGTCCTGTACTTCATCTGGATACTGCAAGTACGAATATAAATATTGTTATAGGACAGGTACTAATGGTATTGCAACTGCAACTTATTCTAAAACGATTTCTGAAGGTCAAAGCAGTCAATGCCCTAATAACGAAGAAGTTTACCCAGGGCTTATTAAAGATTGCTATCCAAGTGATTGTTATCCAAATAGATTAATTAAAAAAATGATTAATATTAATGATGTAAAGGATTATACTACTTCAGAAGATTACTTTATAAGTCCTTTAAATAATTTTTAATTTAAATATTTTGGAATTAAAATGAAAAAAATAATATTTTTTCTAATTCTATTTTTAATCAATAATATTTATTGCTGGGAGAACTTCACTCCCAGCAATTCTCCTTTACTTAGTACAATGATATATAAAATACATTGTGATTCAAAAGGAGTATTATGGATTAGCGTTGATACTCCAAATGGACCTCAATTTCTTGCTTATGAGAATGGGAAATTTACAGATTATACAAATAAATTAGCTTCATTTTATGAGTGGGGCGTTAGACGATTTGAAGAGGATGCAAGAGGAAACCAAATATTTGTAACAAAAGATGGATTTACTGTATATGATGGCGTTAATTGGGAACATACAAATATCAAATATAAAACAACATATATGCCTTTTGTAAATGGAATTATTTGTCATGATGATAAAATCTTTATATTCCATGTAAGAAAGGATGTATTTCAATATTTTCAGTATGACGAATCCAAAGGTAAATACAATCTTGATGATACTTTATCATATCAATTAAAGGATATACCTTCTTCTTTTAGTTTAGGTAAAATTAGAAAATTAGCCAGTAAAAAAGATAGTGAACATATTATGATTGGCGTGATGCTTAGAAGTTTGATTGAGTATAATTTCAAATCAAAAGAGTGGGATTATCTAATTGATGACAATGGTAGCGAAGTTAAGGATAGAATGAATTTTTGGTGGGCTAATGGTAATTATCTCACGGAAGATAATACATATTATCTCAGTATAGTCAGAGATGAGTTAGTAAAAGTTGATACAAATAATCACATTGATGTTATTCCATTGGAAGGCAAACCTGATTCTCCATCTTCAGTAAGCGGTATGATTGTTTTTCCTGATAAAAAGGGGATTTTAGTTACAAAATCTGGCGGAATGGTATATATAGATAATGACGGTAAAAGATTTTTGGTCCCAAAACCAAAGCATGTAGATGAATATGGTTGGATTTTCCAAAGTGTAGCTTTTGATGGTAAATATATATGGCTCGGAACTTTTTATAATGGATTATACCGCTGTACTTTAGATGAATTAATTGTTGACATGATACCGCTAAGTGTAGAGTTTCCTGCAAATGTGCCTTCAATTGATATATTCAATTTGTATCCTAATCCTGTATCTAATAATATTATAAATGTTGAAATGCTTTTAGAAAATTTCACCCAAAGTGATTTAAAAATGCAATTATACGACATTGATGGAAAAAAAGTTGGTGTTCCACGAATTTTAGAGCATCAAATATTAAATGATTGCTCAAATTTAGTATTAGAAATTCCAGTATTAACAAAAGGCAAATACTTCATTACATTTGACAACAAAAAAGGTTTTCGGGCAAAATCATTTGTAATTGAATAAAATAATCATTTTATATTAATTTTTTATAATTCATCCGTTGACTTCAAATCATCGGATGAATAGAAATCTAAAAAAAATCCGAAGTACAAAATATGGTAGATGTCCAACACTTTGAAAGTGTTGGACATCTGCATATTAGATTCCGCATCAAGTACGGAATGACACGGAAATAATATGTAAAGTCCTCCCCTTGGGGAGGATTTAGGAGGGGTTTAAAAATTGTAATTCTGAACTCGTTTCAGAATCCCTCAGTCTATAAGTGATTGATATATAAAAATATTAATCAACATTAAAATTAATAAATAATCTAATATTGTACTTAATGGACAAACTCATCTTTATTTCTATTCATCCGATGACTCAGAGTAATCGGATGAATAGAAAAAATAACTTTAATTCAAATCAAATCCTGAAAGTACATCAATTACACTTTGAACTCTGCCAAATGGTGCAGATATTTGTACACCTTTGATATTTGCTTTTATTGTATCAAGAATTTCTCTTGCTATTTCAATACCTTCCTTCAAACTATCTTCTTTGGAATCTTGCCTCCTTCTTAATCTATCAAGAATATAAACCGGAACTTCGCAACCGGGAACTTCATTGTTCATAAATTCTGCATTCCTAATAGAAGTAAGTGGCCAAAGTCCCGCTATAACAGGAATCTTTATATGTTGAATTTTATTGATGAAATTTTCAAAGATTTTAATATCAAAAACAGGTTGTGTTACGATATATTCCGCTCCAGCATCTACTTTCCAATCTAATCTACGTAATTCTTCATCAAGATTAATTGCACCCGGGTTTGCTCCAACCCCAGTAAAAAATCCAGTTGGACTGCCTATTGGATTGCCGACAATATCCATACCATTATTCAAACGATTTAGAATATTTACCAAGCCAATCGCATCAACGTCATATACTGCCGTTGCATCGGGGTAACTGCCAACTTTAGGAGGGTCGCCTGTTATAGCCAGAATATTTTTCAAACCAAGAGCATAAGCACCCAATAAATCCGATTGAATTCCAATGATATTTCTATCTCGACAAACATAATGCAATACAGTCTCAATTCCAATTTCACGTTGAATCTGAACTGCCAACGATAAAGCAGACATTCTTGCACTTGCACGAGGACCATCTGGTATGTTGATTACATCTATACCGTAGTAATACATTTCACGAGCTTTGTCAATTTCTTTAATAGCCGATACGCCATAAGGAGCAAGCAATTCCACAAATTTGACAAAATGCCCATCATAAATTCTTCTTGCTAATCTTGATTTTAGTTTTGGTTCTATCAATGTAATATTTTGCGGTTTATGACTTTCAACAATTGCAAATCGCTGATTTGGTGCAGTTGGTTTAACTGCATTAATCATATTGCGCATACGTTTAATATGTTCAGGTCCTGTTCCGCAACATCCACCAACAATTGAAGCACCCGATTGAATAAAATGTTTTGCATATTCACCAAGATATTCAGGCGATGTAAGATAGATATTTCTGCCGTCAATATTGCGTGGTTTTCCTGCATTTGGCATAATTGAAATCGGTTTATCAGTCAATTTTCTGACTTGCTCAAGCCAGCTAAGCATTACTTGCGGACCAACAGTACAATTTACTCCAATCACATCTGCCCCTGAAGCAACGAGTTCGGAAACCATAATTTCAGGTGAAGCTCCGGTAAGTGCATCAGCGTTGTCATCAATAGTCATTTGTGCAATTACAGGTAAATTGCATAATTCCTTAGCAGCTTTAATTGCGGCATTTAATTCAGCAGGATAAATAAATGTTTCGAATATCAGCAAATCAATTCCACCATCAATCAATGGCTGAATCTGTTCTGAAAAATACGAAAGCGCTTCATCAAAGGAAATTGGTCCTAATGGTTCTATCATCACTCCAAGCGGACCTACTGAACCTGCAACGAGAATATCATCACCAGCAACTTCACGAGCTAATTTTGCACCTTCAAAATTAATTTCATAAAGTTTGTCATTCAAATGATGATGTTTTAATTTAAACCGATTTGCTCCGTAAGTATTTGTTTCGATTACATCAGAGCCAGCTTTTTTATAATCATCGTGAACTTGCTTAATTGTTTGTTGGTCGGTCAAATTTAGTGATTCAAAACAGCGATTTATAAAAATGCCACGGTTATAAAGTTCCGTACCAAGACCACCGTCAAAGAGAACAACACCATTTTTTATTTTTTCTATAAAATTAATTTTTGCCATAATTTCATTTCTTTTCGTAATAATTCTCAAAATTTAAAACACAAATTTAAGTTTAAAGCTCATATAAATAAAATTTAATTTTGTAACTTCTCTGCCATTTAAGAATAAATTCCTTGAAATTCCCATAGGGAATAGATGTTTGTAACAAAAAAATCACCTACTACTACCATCAACTCCGTAGGAATTGAATGTGTATTAAACAATATTCAATCCATACTGGATTGGTGGACTTACTCCAGTTCCTTCCCCTTGGGGAAGGTTAGGTTGGGGTTTACAACATCTAATCCCTCTAAAATTTTTATGAATTATCATCTTATAAATATTAGTAATCTAATAAAATTAACCGTTTTTTACTTTCAAATAACAAAGAAATCAAAAATTTCAAAACTGCTGAATATTTAGTTAAATTTACATTTTTCACTCTCAATTTTTCATATCTATTTATCATTATTTTTAAATTAATGTAAATTAATTTTTGCCATACTTAAATCTTTTAATTATATTGCTTATTGTTATTTTTTAAAAATGACATTTTTATTTTTATAAAAACAATAATGCGTTAAAATGAATAAGACACTTGGTATATTACTTTTATTTTTAATTTGTGTGAACTTTTTTTCAATCAATATATTTGCTCAAAATAAGAACGTTAAAAAAGCTAAAAAAGAATATGTAAAAGCATTCCCCAGAAATGGAGACGGGCTACAAACTTTTTTTCAAAGATATGGATTACAATTCAATTCAAAAAATAAGAAATTTCTTTTAGAAAAAAATTCAGGAAAATTTTTCAAGAAAGAAGGTTTAATCCAAACTAATGAATATCTATTGCCAATTGAAATTCTAAATTATAAAGAAACAATTGCATCTACAATTAGAAATAATGACATTGATTTGGTAAATGCAGTTGAAGAATATAATATTCAAATCGTAAAATCTGGCATTAAGAAATCATTATACACTGAAGATGATATTCTTTGGTATCCGATTAATATCAGTTTCAAAAAAATTGCAAAAAAGCAAGAAGAGAAATTTGTAACAAAATTATATCCCATTTTTGGAGCAAAATATCAAGAAGTAAAACAAATTTCAAATAAATTATATGGCAATGTTTTCTACTTGATTAGCGGACATGGTGGTCCCGATCCGGGTGCTATCGGAAGTAGAAACGGTTACGAACTTCATGAAGATGAATATGCTTATGATGTTACATTAAGATTTGCTCGAAAAATTATTGAGAATGGTGGTTTGGTATATATTATCGTGCAAGATGAAGATGATGGTATTAGAGATATGCAATATTTGAATAATGATTATCATGAGTTGCTTGTTGATGGCTCAACAATTTCAGCAAATCAAAAAACTCGCTTACAGCAAAGAACCGAAATTATCAACAGATATTATAACAAACACAAAGATGAATACAAGCAATATGTAATAGAAATACACGTGGACTCACGAACAAACCAGAAAGGAATAGACATTTTTTTCTATCATAATCCTGGCAGTAATGTTGGAGAACGATTAGCGACTACTATGCTCAAAACACTTAGTCAAAAATACGAAAAAGCACAACCAGGAAGGGGTTATCACGGAACAGTTAGTTCAAGAAATTTGCATACTTTAAGAGAATCGGCACCAGTTGGAGTCTATATTGAATTAGGAAATATCCAAAACCCGCGCGACCAAATAAGATTAATTGAACCAAATAATCGTCAAGCAATAGCCAATTGGCTTTGTGACGGTTTGTATAAAGGATTGAGATAAAAAATACTTCACCATCTCCCAGCATACCATTGAATCCGAATGTATAGATTCATTCCAACCTTTATTTATAGTAATAAACAACGTTCTGTAAATCTTTGAAATGCTTATCCATTGTATAAAGTATGGCTTTGTTCTGTAAAGTAGTTGCATAAATTATCGAATCGGCAAGTGGTAATTTGAATTTTTTGCTGATTTTCGAGGAATATACAGATAATTCGAAATCTAAATTTACAACTTTGCCATTTTTATAATACGAACAATAATCATTTGCAAGTTCTTCATTATAAAATTCAGTTAGTTTCTTATGTACTTCTCTTATTATAATTGTTGGAACAATAAAGTTCTTTTCCGCAAATGACTTGTTAAGTCTGACTAATTCACCATAATTACTGCCTAAAAAAAATTCTATCCATAATGATGAATCAATCACAATCATATTCTATCCTCGTCTTCTCTTTCAATGTTAGAATCAATTCCTTTCAAAGTTCCAAATAAATCATTTATGTCTTTTTTAGGTATCAATTGGATAATTCCTGAATTATTAGAAATCCAAAAATGTTGACCTGGATTTACTTTCAATTCTCTCAATACTTCTGAAGGAATTTGAATCTGAAAATTCGGTGTTACAGTAGTTTCTAACATTTATTAATTCCACTTTTGTTCAATAACAATTTTTTAACGTATAAAAAATTCTATTATTGTAATAACGTTACTCTTCAGAATAGGAATTTGATACCAACATAAATTGACGATTTTGGTCTCACATCATCATCCCTCAGCATAGCATTGTAGCCGAAGCGGTAGTCGGTGGTGGTGTTTGAGAAGAAGCCGGGTATCAGCATACCAAAAGCATAGTAATTGAATAATTCCTTTATCTGAGCAGTGAAAAGTTTAGCCATTTTTAATTTGCAACGTTTTAATATCAAGAATTTGTAACAGGGATTCCTCGGTTTTGTGTAGAGTTACCAAATCAATCTCGCCAATTTTCCTAACAAATCTATCAATGGAAACGCTTCTAATTTGCAATGTATCAATTGAAGAAATTTTACTTAACCCATTAGAATGATTAGGAATTATCTTTACCATCCAAGGTGCTATTTCATATTGTAATCAGTGATCGGTGATTGGGATTATTATTTTTAATGGCAAGATACCAATATCATTATGATTGATTATTAAAGCAGGTCTGGTTTTACGAATTTCAGCTCCAATAGTTGGATCTAAATTAATCATCCAAATCTCACCTCTATTCATGTATCTCGCCTTCGATGCTTTGAAATGCTGTTAGTTCGCTATCAGTTTCATAAAAAAATTTCATTCTTTCTGCCGCATCTTTTAAAGATAATTTCTCAGTATCATCTTTAGCGATGTTACTTTTTACAAAATTTAGCAACTCAATTTTATTATCATAACTTAAATTGATAAATTGTTTTTTAATTTCTAATGCAAAACTCATATAAATTCTCCAAAAAATTTTTGACGTTATTATTTCAATAATATTTTTTTTAAAGTAGCCCTTCCTTTGCAGGAGTAGGAGCATTCTTATCTCTCACATCATCATCTCTTATCATACCATTGAAGCCGAAGCGGTAGGTAATCTTTCTGTAAAAAGTTGAAATTGGATTAATAGTATTAAAAGTAATGATACAAAAAACTAATAAAAATAATTGTTTCATCTTTTAGTTGATAGACAATTCTATGCTCCAAATTTAAACGTCTTGAATAATATCCTTGCAAAGAACCTTTAAGTTTTTCGGGTTTTCCCAATCCTGAATAAGGAGTTCTTTGAATATCCTTAATTATTATATTTGCTTTTTTGTGAAGTTCAACATTGTTTTTTGATAACCACAAATAATCTTCCCAAGCTTTTTCTGTAAATAGCAATTTCATTAATCAATCAATTCCTTCTCAATTATTTGATTATTATTGAACTGATTGATAGATTCAAACAAATGCTTTGCATTGTGTGGATTAGAAAGCAAATAAATTGTTTCTTGCCAAGCATTAAATTCATCTAAAGGCATCATTACAATAGATTGCAAATTTTCATTACTTATAATAATATTCTCACAATTATTTATTGATTGATTTATTAAGGCATCAAGATTATTTTTTGCATAAAGCATTGTTGTTGCATACATAGATTTCACCTTTATTAAGTTACAAATCCTAAAAACGAAACTTAAAAAATATTATTATATTAAGTTAGAAAAATCAATCTCTCACATCATCATCGCGTAGCATACCATTGAAGCCAAGCGGTAGTCAGGGCTGGCGTTGGAGATGAAGCCAATGATAAAGATGAATTTATTCTGTTACTTTTGTTCTTTTGCTTACAACTAAGGGCTGTCCGTCCTTTTTGCTACGGATTATTATTTTTTCAACGGCTTTTTTGGTGCCTTTGATTACTTTTTCTCTAATTTCTTCATATTTACTTTCCATATTTTCCTCCAATTTCTAACCAAATCTCATGGCTATGAATAATTAAATAGTGATTATTTCCTTCAGCAATTAATGAAGTATTAGTATCAGAATTATTGATAATCATCCAATATTGGCAATTATCTTTATAAATTTTGAAAAAATTTTCCAAACCCCTGTTATATCACCGATAAATAGTTTCAATCGGAATGTCGTGTCCGCCATTTTCAACACGCCTTTTTACCCTATCAACTGCTAATTCAGCACTATCAAGATAATAGAACATAATAATTACTTCATAATTATGGATTTGGGCAATTTTAATTTTATCAATCAGTGATTTTGAAGATAAAGTACTTTCGATTGCAAAATTTTCTTTTGATTTGAATAATTCATCAATTCGATTTAGCATTATTTTACCAGCAGTAACAGCAACATTATCGGGGCGAAAAGGATACATATTTTTCTCATGTCATCTTAAAGAAGCATTCTAATTATAGCCCAAGCGATAATTATTTCCGTGATAATTTGTGTTGATTAGTAATATTTTTTACTAATTTTGTAGTTATTAAAAATTAATTATTTTAAATTGTTTAAACAAATTTGTGAAAAATTATTAAATATGAATAATCCAACAGAGAGAAATACTATACTTTCAAGTATTAAGGATAATCCTCCTTGGCTTTTTGCGCTACTTCTATTTATAACTTTTATTACATGTGTGATATCTGGTACGCAATGGGCATTTAAAGACCCTCATGAAATTTCAAATTGGCAATATGGATTGACATATTCTTTGCTGGTATTATTATTCTTAAGCGCCCATGAATTTGGTCATTATTTTGCCGCAAGAATCCACAAAGTTGATGCAACATTACCATTTTATATACCATTTCCATTTACTTTTACTTTGAATTTTGGTACAATGGGAGCAGTAATTAAAACCAAAACTATGATTCCATCTCGAAAGGCATTGTTTGATATTGGTATTGCTGGTCCATTAAGCGGATTTGTAGTTTGTATTATATTACTAATTTATGGCTATTCAACATTGCCCGGTATTGAGTATATTTATCATTTACATCCTGAATATGTATTTCATAATGGTGGAGTAATTCCAGAAAAAGGATTATTTTTTGGAAAATCTTTGGTTATTATGTTTTTTGAAAGACTATTTTCAGATACAAATGGATTTATTCCTCCAATGAATGAGATTTATCATTATCCTTTCTTAAATGTAGGTTGGTTTGGATTATTTGTTACAACCTTAAATATGTTGCCAATTGGTCAGCTTGATGGAGGACATATAATATATTCTATGTTTGGAAAGCTACATTCCAAAATTGCAAGAGTAATGTGGTGGATACTTGTGGTGATTGGAATTGGTTCATCTATCACAATTTTCTATGAATTATTTAGTATTGTTTACGAAACACCTATTATTAACGAAATTACAAAGTTCTTACTAATCCCATTTAAATATATCAAAGAATCATATCCTTATCTAACTGAAGGTTGGATTGGTTGGTTAGTATGGGCAATTATTACAAAGTTTTTTATAAAAATTGACCACCCACCTGTTTATGATGAAAGTAAACTAAATACTGGAAGAATGATATTGGGAATAATATCAATTATTGTTTTAATGTTGAGTTTTTCAATTACTGGAATTTACTTAGTTGAATAACAATTTTAAAAAAAATCGAAAAATTCCTTTATTTGAATATGTTGTTTGATTACTATAAAAAAAATTTTAAAAAAAACCTTTCGACAAATTAATTTGTTCGAAAGGTTTCAAAAATTTTGACGAAGTTATGATTTATTATAAACCTAATAATTTCCAACCGATAGTTAAACTTATCCTTGAATTATTCAATGAAAAATCAGAATTTAAATCTTCTTGTTTGATTTTCATCACATCATTAAGTCCAGCTTCATAACGCAAATCAACTGTAAACATAAGAAAATCAACGCCAACACCTGCTTGTAATGCCCAATTCAAATTTTCGTAATCAGCTGTTAGTACAACATCGTCAATGTCCTGCACGCCTTTATCTGTAAGTATTGAAGCAACAGGTCCAAATTGTAAACTTAATCCAAATTGCGGTGTATTAATCAATTTCCACCCGATAATTATTGGAATATCAACAGTATTGAATTTTATATTGCCTTCTACATCTTGAATTGTAATAATTGAACCCTTTTGTGTGTACATAATTTCAGGTTGTAGATACCAAGTATCACCAAATCTGGCAAAAGCTCCGATTTGCAAACCATGTTTGAAATCTGTTGTTATATCAGAAATATCGGTCTTCATAGTTGTAGCATTATAACCAATCTTTGGTCCTAAATTAAACTGCGAATATGTAATAGCAGGGATAATAAGGAAAATTGCTAATATTAATAACTTTTTCATAAATCTTAAATCCATAAATTAATTTCAAAAACAGTATTTATACGTATTAAGATTGGAATTGTTTCAAAAATTATAACGAAAACCAATACTGCCACCTAAACCAAAATAATCATTTCCAGCAGGATTTCTATCAAAAAGTGGTGAAAAATCTGTTACACCTGAAATTTGATAATGCAACCCAATATCAAAAGATATTGAAAATTGCTTAATGGGCTTGTACTCAAAACCAGTTCCTAATCCGAAATTCCAAATATCTTCCATTGCAATAGATTTCTTAACAATCAGCATATCATTTATAAATTCTGTGGTTTTCTTACGATTTTCAAAATACCAATAAGAAGCACCTACAAAAAAATAAATACGATTTTTTTCATTTTTGAAAATATTTCTCTGGAATTCAAAACCAGCATTTGTGTATAAATCTATCACATCTGGTGGGTCGAACCCATAATAATATATTACAGATGATATTTTCAATGCAAATAAAGGGTCAAATTCAATTTGGTATGAAATTCCTGAACCACTATAAAGAGAATATCCCAAACCAATCTGCTGTTTGGGATATTTTTGTGAAAATAGTACTAAAGGTATAAATATCAAAAAAATAACTATGTATTTCATATTTTGCAATTGCAATTGAACTAACTATTTATAAATATCTAATACTTCAAATGTAGTTTTACCTGCTGGAACATTTATTTCGGCAATTTCACCTATTTTTTTCCCAAGTAATGCTTTTCCAATTGGAGAAGTTACTCCAAGTTTATTTTTTTCAAAATCCGCTTCTTCTTGGCTAACAAGTTGATAATCTGAAATTTTACCAGTTTTCTGATTTTTAATTTTGACTTTTGACAAAATATAAACTTTATCTGTTGGAAATTCATCTGCATCAATTACTTCGGCATGTGACAAAGTATCGCTAAGTTTTGATATTTTTAATTCAAGCAAACCCTGCTCATCTTTTGCGGCATCATAATCGGCATTTTCAGACAAATCACCATGAGAACGGGCTTCGGCAATTTTACCTGCCATTTCCTTTCTTCCTCTTGTTTGTAATAATCTTAGCTCTTCTTCAAGCTCTTTGATTCTTTCTTTTGTCATATAAACGGTCTTTGCCATAAAACTCCCATTTGAAAAATTAATTTCTAAATAAAAGAAATAGCCATTTTGAAGGATTGTTGATATAATAATTTCTTCAAAATGACCTTAAAAAACAAATAAACTTCGTGGTAATAGCACGAAGTAAAAAAACTAACAAGGAAAATTAAAATTTTCCCTTTTAAAAAAAGTAAAATTAAGGTATTTTGTTTAAATATCCAAACAAATTTTTCAAGGAAACAGTAATCATCATAAATTATGATATAAATTTTATTTTTTTCATCAATTTAAACTAACAATGATAGTAACTGAACAGTTTTTTTTGATATTTAAAAATATAAGACACTAAATTTGAACAGATTACAAATATCTCTGATATAAAACGTAAATATTTATACAATCAGCAATTTATTTAATTTTGGTGTGGTTCAAATATTGAATTTACTTTTTTCTGAATGTTGGATTAATTTGCCGATTAATATGAAAACTTATCCACATTGTCACTTTTTTCATATCATATTATCCAATCAAAACTATTGATATTATTTGCTTTGATAAGTTTTTTTCAAGAGACTAAAAATAAAAGTGCTTAACATTTAAAGAAATATTAAGCACTTAAATGAACAAATTATTATAATATATATTTACTCAAATCTACATTCTTGACAATTTCATTTAAAGTATTGTTCACTTTATCTGCATCGATTTTAATTTCTTTTGTTTCAATATTATCTGGAGCATTAAACATAATGTCTTCAAGTAAAGTGGACATAATTGTATGAAGTCTTCTTGCGCCAATATTTGTTACTTCTTCATTAACTTTCGCAGCAATCGATGCAATTTCTTTTATAGCAGATTCTTCAAAAATTAATTCCAAATCATCAGATTTTGCTAAAGCTTGATATTGTTTTATCAAGGCATTTTCAGGGAAAGTTAAAATTTTAATGAAATCTTCTTCGGTTAAGCTTTTCAATTCTACCCTAATTGGAAATCGTCCTTGTAATTCAGGAACTAAATCAGATGGCTTTGAAACATGAAAAGCACCAGAAGCTATAAACAATATGTGGTCTGAATGAACCATACCATATTTTGTGTTAATACCGCAACCTTCAACTATTGGTAATAAATCACGCTGAACTCCTTCCCTTGAAACTTCTGCACCTGAACTACCACCTTTGGAAGCAATTTTATCAATTTCATCAATAAATATGATACCTGAATTTTCTGCTCTACTAAGTGCTTCTTTTACTACTGCTTCAAAATCAATAAGTTTTTCTGCTTCTTCTTTTTCAATAACGAGTTTTGCTTCAGAAACTTTCAATTTTCTCTTTTTACTTTTTTTCGGAAGCATAGAACCAAATAAATCCTGTAAATTCATCCCCATTTCATCTAATCCAATTGGACCTAAGATATGCATATTTGGTGATTGGTCAACAAGCATATCAATTTCAATACTACGTTCATCTAAAATCCCATTTCTCAGCATTTGGCGGAATTTTTCTCTTGTTACAGAATTTTCTTCTACTTCATTATCAGTTGAAATATCAAATGAAGGTCCCTTTTTTACAGGTGGAATTAAAATATCTAAAATTCTATTTTCAGTATTGATTTTTGCTTCTTCTCTTTTCAAAACAGTATGCTCATCACGAACCATCGCAACTGATTTTTCAACCAAATCTCTTACCATAGATTCAACATCACGACCTACATATCCTACTTCAGTAAATTTAGTAGCTTCAACTTTTATAAATGGGGCTCCTGCTAATTTAGCAAGCCGTCTGGCAATTTCAGTTTTACCAACACCTGTAGGACCAATCATGATTATGTTGTTTGGCATTATTTCATCTTTAATATCAGATTCGACTCTCTGTCTTCTCCAACGGTTACGTAATGCAATTGCAACCATTTTTTTTGCCTCATCTTGTCCAATCACAAATTTGTCCAATTCGTGAACAATTTGCCTTGGTGTAAAATAATCATTATTATCTTTTGAGATATTTGCTGCAACTACATTTTTGTTATCAATTTCTGTTAATTGTTCCATTCAAAAAAATATCCTAATTTTATTTATAAATTATAATTCTTCTATTGTTAATGAGAGATTAGTGTAAATACATATTTCACCTGCTATGTTCAATGATTCTTCAACCATTTTTTTTGCTTCCATATCAGTATGTTTTAATAATGCTCTTGCTGCTGCTTGAGCATAAGGTCCACCTGAACCAATGGCAATGATTTTATCATCTGGCTCAATTACATCACCATTGCCTGAAATTAAAAAAGCATCTTTGCTGTTCATAACTACAAGCATTGCTTCTAATCTTCTTAAATATCTGTCTGTACGCCATTCTTTTGCAAGTTCAACTGAAGCACGTTGTAAGTTGCCACGATGTGTTTCAAGTTTTTCTTCAAATCTTTGAATAAGAGTAAAAGCATCAGCAGTGGCACCTGCAAAACCAGCTAGAACGGTATTGTTATATAATTTTCTTACTTTCTTAGCATTATGTTTCATTACAGTATTGCCAAAAGTAACTTGCCCATCTGAACCCATAGCAGCTTTACCATCTCTTATAATACCTATTACTGTAGTTGCGTGCATATTGTTCATATTCATTTTTTCCATTCAATTACCTTCAAAATTAATATTTTTAAGAATATATATTGACGATTTAAATATTGTTTGATTGAATTAATTATTAGATTTCCTTTCTAATTACTGATTATTCAATACAGTAACACTTAACTTGTGAATTTTTCGGTTTCTAAACAAAAGTTTCATATCTGCTCTATCAATAGAGTTTGATATTATACAGTTTGTTCTTATCATATCAAATATCTAAAATAAAAATATGATTAAACCTTCTTAAATAATGGAGGGTAATAAAATGTGCAGAATTAATCCAAGAGTAGATTTCGCATTTAAGAAACTATTCGGAACTGAAGAAAATAAAGACTTACTGATAGATTTTATTAATTCAGTAGTTACAGAAAAAGATAAAGTCAAGGATTTAGAAATCAGAAATCCTTATAATGCGTTAAGTTTCAAGCATGATAAACTTTCAATTTTAGATATTAAAGCACAAGATAAAAGTGGTAAGTGGTTTAATATTGAAATGCAAATTATCGACCAAGAATACTATGATAAACGAGCATTGTACTATTGGAGCAAGCTCTATACAAGTCAGTTAAGTTCAGGGATAAATTATGATAATTTAAAAAAGACAATTTCAATAAATATATTGAATTTCAACTGTTTAGATGAGAAAGACTATCATAATGTATATAAGCTACTTAATGTTGCTACTCACAAAGAAATGCTTGACCAATTAGAAATACATTTTATTGAACTAAATAAATATGACGAAAAAATTACATCCATGTTAGATAGATGGGTGAATTTTTTGAAGAGTGCTGATATTTACACAACCAATAAACTTCCAAAAGAATTAGATGAAATACCATCAATTAAAAAGGCAATTGAAATTTTAGATAATATGGCTTTAAATTCTGATGAAAGAGAAAGTTACGAAGCAAGACTTAAATGGCTTAGAGATGAAGAAATGGCTATAAAAACAGCCGAGAAAAGAGGCGTTAAGAAAGGACTTCAACAGGGGATTGACAAGGGAAAAAAAATAGGACTTAAATTAGGAATTAAACAAGGACGTCAAGAAGGTATAGAAAAAGGTTTACAAGAAGGTATAGAAAAAGGTATAGAAAAAGGTTTGCAAGAAGGTATTGAAAAAGGTTTGCAAGAAGGTATTGAAAAAGGTTTGCAAGAAGGTATTGAAAAAGGTTTGCAAGAAGGTATTGAAAAAGGTTTGCAAGAAGGTATTGAAAAAGGTTTGCAAGAAGGTATTGAAAAAGGTTTGCAAGAAGGTATTGAAAAAGGTTTGCAAGAAGCCAGAATTCAGGTAGCAAGAAATTTACTTGATGTATTAGACAATGAATCTATTGCAATTAAAACTGGTCTTAATGTTGAAATAGTTGAAAAATTAAGAAAATAATTTTGAAAATCATTGAAAGTTAATTTAAAACGAAATAAGAATATTGAATAATTTCAATATTCTTATCCTATCAAAAAAAATAAATTCCAAATACAGAAAAAATTGCTTATTTTAATATTTTTTATTATTAACAAGTAAGAAAAATATGAATTCGCAAACAAAACCAATTGAATTAATTGTAAAATCACTCGAAGAAAGAGCTAAAGAATTATCCTGCCTATATTCCATTGAAGAAGTTTTACATCAAAAAGATTTATCTTTCGAAGAGTATATATATCATTTACTTGAAAAAATACCTCTTGGCTTTCAATTTACCGATAATTGTAGAGCAAAAATAGTTATTGAAGATGTGATTTATCAACCAACTGATTTTGTTGAGACACCTTGGTTTATTGAGGCAAATATTGAAGAGTATGATGAGCATTATGGAACTGTAAGTGTATATTATTTAAAAGAATTTCAGACTTATAACGAAGGACCATTTCTTAGTGATGAAAGAAGATTAATTAACACTATTGCTGATAGAGTTGGGCATTTTCTTTTTTATAGCAAGATGAAAGAGATTTATTCTGATAACAATGAAAATGAACAATCAAAGCCGGAGTGGATGATTGTTTTGGATATGCTTAAAAAAACTGACCAAAATCTTTTTTCTGTTTTATCAAGAAAGATGTTAAATCACTTATTTTGCAAGGGGATTAATGAGTCAAGGCAATTATTTGTCAGGTTAGGTTCTACTGTGGATTTCGATAAACCTGTAGGTGAAATTAATCGCCCAAGTAAAAAACAAGTTTTACAGCAATCATTTAAATTTGGATTAGAGATTTATCAATTAGCATCAAATTATTTTGGGGATACCGAGATAATGTCCCGAATTCAAAAATGGATTTATGAAGAAAAATCTCATCATTTGATAAAAGCTCTTGCTAATCAAAATACTCCTTTATCAGAAGTTTTTGATGCTTTAAGAAGATATTATCAATTAAATCCTGGTTATGATGTAAAGAGTACGCCTACAAGACAAGGTATTAAAGTAGCACTAATTAGAAGATTTTTAACTGACCAATTAGATTTCATTGAAATTGCGAAAAACTTTCTTGATGTTGATGATTTTTGGGATTTATTACAAAATATGATATTCCCACCTGAAAGTCATGGAAAGATTGGCGGTAAAGGTGCAGGTATTTTTCTTGCTAATAAAATAATCGAAAAAACTACTGAGTTCTCACCATTATTAGAAAGTGTTAAATTACCTAAAACTTGGTATATTACATCTGATGGTCTTATGAACTTCATGTATTATAATAATATGGAAGATGTTATTGAACAAAAGTATAAAGATATTGATGAAATTAGACAAGAATATCCACATATTGTACAAGCATTTAAAAATTCTCAATTCCCATTAGAAATAACTAATGGCTTATCACGAGCATTAGATGATTTTGGGGATAATCCTGTTATTGTTCGTTCTTCAAGTTTGCTTGAAGATAGAATTGGTGCAGCATTTGCCGGAAAATATAAGAGTCTATTTCTTGCAAATCAAGGAACAAAGAAGCAGAAAATGGAGGATTTGATGGATGCAATTGCTGAAGTTTATGCTTCCACTTTTGGACCAGACCCAATTGGATATAGAATTGAACGAGGATTATTAGATTTCAATGAAGAAATGGGAATTATGATTCAAGAAGTTGTGGGTACAAAAGTTGGAAAATATTTCTTTCCTGCATTTGCAGGTGTTGCTTTCAGTTTCAATGAATTTCGTTGGTCGCCTCGAATTAAACGTGAAGATGGATTGATAAGAATGGTTTGCGGATTAGGTACACGCTCCGTTGATAGAATTGGAGATGATTTTCCAATTTTGATTGCTCCGGGAAATCCAAATTTGCGTGTGAATTTAACATTTCAAGAAGTAGTTGGTTATGCTCCTAAATACATAGATGTGATAAATGTAGAAACAAATACTTTTGATACTATTTCTATTAAGCAACTAATAAGTGAAGTAGGAAATGCTATACCTATGTTAAATGATTTATTCTCAATTATTGACGGACATCATATTAAAAAGCCAGTTGGACTTGGCATTGATACTAAGCAACATGATATTATTGTTACATTTGATAATTTGGTAAATCGAACAAAATATCTTGAACAAATTAAAATTATGTTGTCTGAATTAAAAGATAAACTTGATACTCCTGTTGATATTGAATTTGCTTGTGATGGTAAGAATTTGTATCTTTTGCAATGCAGACCACAATCTACAAATGAAAATCAATCAGTTGCTCTTCCAACCGATATACCTGCTAACAAGACAATTTTTACTGCAAATAAATATATTTCTAATGGTAAAGTACCTGCTATTTATTATATTGTCTATGTTGACCCTATTAAATATTCGGAAGTTGAGAGTTTAGATGATTTAATAGATATTGGTGTTGCAGTTGGTAAATTAAATAAAGTGCTTCCCAAAAAGACATTTATTTTGATGGGACCTGGTAGATGGGGTTCAAGAGATGATATAAGATTAGGTGTAAGAATTACATATTCGGATATTCATAATACTGCGGTGTTAATTGAAATTGCCAGAAAGAAAGGGAATTATGTTCCTGATTTATCTTTTGGAACTCATTTCTTTCAAGATTTGGTTGAAGCCGGTATCAGATATATTCCCCTTTATCCAGATAGTGATGGGGTTGTATTCAATCAAGAATTTTTCCAAACTACTGATAATATTTTAACAAGATTTTTACCAGAATATGCTCACTTAAATGATGTTTTAAAAGTTATAAATGTTCGTGAATCTACTGGAGGTCAAGCATTACGAATATTAATGAATGCAGATGAAGATAAAGCTATGGCAATTTTAGCAGATGATAGTATGGTCATTAAATATTCAGATTCCGCCGCTATGACTTACGATTCTCATTACGATGAACCACTACAATGGAGAAAGAGAATGGCTGAAAGTATTGGTTTGCAACTTGACGGTAAGAGATTTGGGGTAAAAGGATTCTATTTATTTGGAACAGTTTTTAATGAAACAGCGACTGCAAATTCGGATATAGATTTTATTGTTCATTTTGCTGGAAACGATATTCAAAAGAGAGAATTGCTATTATGGTTTGAAGGGTGGAATCTTTCTTTAAGTCAGGTTAATTACAATAGAACAGGTTATACTGTTCATAATTTTATAGATGTTACAATTTTAACTGATGATGAATTGAGAGAACAAAAATACTATTCAGATTTAATTAATCCTGCAAATCATTCATCAAAAAAATTGACAATAAAAGCTGAAGCATAAATATTTTTTTCAATTTGTGGATATTGGACAGTTAAATGTATAGAATTTTGTATATTACGATGCTTTTGGAATGCTGAGGGATGATGATGTGAGAGATAAGAATGCAACTATTTCTGCGTAGGAAGGAAGAGGGAATAGCTATTAATTCAAATAAAATTATGATATAATTGTTTATAGCATTGTGATTTTAGAATCTATTACAAAGGATTTTGGTATGCCTGAAGTTTTTAGAAATGAAGGATTTGTATTTTTCTTTTATGCCAATGAAGGTAATGAGCCAATGCATATACATGTAAGAAAAGCTGGAGGTTACGCAAAGTTTTGGTTGATGCCACTCGAACTTGATTCTTCAAAAGGATTAAAATCATCAGATTTGATGAAAGCAGAAAATATGATTATAAATAATTTGGATAAAATTAAGGAGAAATGGTATAATGTATTTGGATATTAAATATGAGGTTCAAGCTGATAAAGTATTTGTGGATAATCGAATTGTTTGTATTAAGTTGAAAAATAATTCTGAATTTAGATTCCCTGCGGAGAATAGCAAAAAGTTAGCAAAAGCAACAGATAAACAATTATCAAATGTTGAATTGATTTGCGATGGTACTGGACTTCATTGGGAAGAACTTGATGAAGACTTATCAATAAGTGGTATTCTTGATGGTCGATTTGGATAATCAACAATACGCCACTCCCGACTACCGCTTCGGCTTCAATGGAATGCTGCGGGATGATGATGTGAGAGAGGGATAAGTTAATAGTTATAATTCAAAGAAATGGAAAAAATACCCCCTTAGGCAATTTAGCTAAGAGGGTTGCAATTTGATTTCATGTTGTATTTTAAAGAAATAATATTATCAATTACTTTGATTTTAGCAAAAGTTGAGTCTTATCATTTTTTACCACTACATTCATAAATTCTTTAAATTTTGAAAAATTTGCAGCAGGGGCATAATCTTTTTTAATTTCCAATTTTCTAGAAATTAAAAGTTTTTGATTTTGGAGGTTGAAAGTAAGTTGGTAATTGCCAAAATCAGAACTATAATCAATATTCTTGGGTATTTCTATAAATATTTTATTATCTGGAATAATAATTGTCATATTTTCCAGAGCAATATCAACATCAAATAAATCCAAAATATCTATATCGTATTCACGTTCATCTGTTGATAGAGCATCAATAGGGCTGACTAAATCTGAAAATGGGATTACAAAACTTGACATTGAACCAATTGAATTGTAGGGATCTATAGCTTTATAAGTATAGTTGTATGTAACGGAATCTCCAATAGTTGACAGATTTTCATCAAATTTAAAGCTAATTAGCTTCATATTGTGTAAATCACTTCCAATTGCTCTGGCTAATTTTTCTTCTCTTTCTTTGTCAGTGATATCTCTGTAGGAAGATCTTGAATTGAATGCTTCATTACCACATTTTAAAGTTTTTTTGGTAACTGTAAATTCATTTTCTTGAATCTCTACCACAGATTGTCTTGTAATTAAGTTTTGGTTTCTATTTTTTGGATATAATAGTGTTAGTTCAGATTTAATATTTGGGTTTATTTCAAGAGTTAAGCAACCAGTTAGATTATAGCCAATTGCACCAAATGGAAGTTTGTCGGAAGTAAGCTCTACATAATATTTAATTCCATTAACTGTAACGGTTGCTATAGCATGGTTAAAAAGAATAGAAGGTAATTTGAGGTACTTTCTTCCATAATCACGAGTACTCACCAAAACTATGTTGCTATTAACACCGATTTCTGAACAAAGAGATACAAAAAGTGTCGAAACATCCTTGCAATCCCCAATTCTCGAATTAATAACACTTGATGATTTTTGGGGAATAATTCCACTTTGTCTAAATGAAACGTAGCTATATCTTATATTGTTGACTATGTAAGTGTAAATCTCTTTTAATGCAGTTAAAGTATCTTTAGGTACTCCATTTGGAAAAATATCCTTTATTACTTCTCTAGTTTCAAAGGTAGATTTAGCTTTTGAATGATATAAACTATAATACCATTTATTAATTGTATTCCATTCAGGAATAGATGAGATTTCAATGCTTTCAGAGAATTCAGAGGATGCAGGCGAATATTTTTCTTGTTTAGCGGCTTCTCCATCTTTCTTAGTCCATTTATAACTTTTCCAATCTTCAAAGTCACTAATTTGAGGTTTATTATCTCCATTGTGATAAAAATATGAAAATTTTTCATCTTTGGGAATTAGAATTGTAAAATTCTTTTCTAAAAGAGGATAAGAATATTCCAGAGTTTGTCTATCCCAAAAGTATTTAGATAAGGATCCAATATTATAATTTCTTATACTATATATTACGGCAATAGCATCTCCAACTTCAAGGTTAGTAAATACTATATGAGAACCATCTATTTCGGGCTTGATTATACTTCCATTTTTTTTCAATACTTCAGCTTTTTCAATTCTATATTCTTGATTGGAGTAATAAGAAACATAATATTCTTTGAGTAAATCAATTCCTTCAGCATTTAATGCTTGAATGAGGACATAGTTCTTTTCTTCGTAAGCACTACCACCATAGACCACACTCTGAACTTCTTCCCTTAGAAATGCAACATTATTTCCCTTACCAATATATTTTTCTTTATTTTCTTCATATATTGCATTCAAATCAGGAGTAGGCAAATATTCAAATATTGGTTTTTTATTTTCAAGTCTTCTCAATTTTTCTCTAACTGTATAATGATAAGGATTAAGATTAAGTGCTTTTTTGTAAGTATCTTTTGCTTTATCAATTTCACCCAATTCTTTGTATGCATTTCCTAATTCATGGTGATAAGCAGCAACGTATGGGGCAAATTTTAAACTTTCAAGAAAGTATTTAATAGCATCTTTAAATTCTCCTTTATCAAAATTTAAAATGGCAATTTTATAAATAGGTGATAAGTCATCTGGATTCTCTTCCGATAGCTCTTCCATCAAATTAGTATAAGCTGAAATTTTTCCTGCATCAATATACATTTTAGCAAGTTCATCAATTAAATCTGAATTTCTAAATTTATCAACATAATTTTCAATAATTTTTAATGCTGTGAAGATATCCTTTTTAACATCCTTCTCGATAATGAATTTATAATTGAAAATTTCGGATGAGTAAGGATATTGTTCATAAGCATTATCAATCATATTGATAAGATTATCAAATTCCTTTTTTGCAATTGAAAGTTTAATTTTTGATGATAAAACACGCTCTTTATTCTTGCTTACTTTGTCTAACTTATCTATATATTCATGTGCTTTATCAAATTGTCCATTATTAATTGCTTCATTAAAAAGATCGAAAAGTGCTAAAGGAATTAAATTAGCATTTTTCTTGATTTTTTCAAAAACTCTACTATAGTCAGTGCGATTCTTAAGGATATAGTAAACCTGCATCAATTGATATAATATATAAGAAGATTCGGGAGCTAATTTTATTGCTTTATCTAATATCTCTAATGCATGAGAAGTTTTACTATTTATAAGATAACAATTAGCTAACAACATGTAATTATTTAAGTTCCCCGGGTTTGCATTAATTTCCTTGATGAAGTGGTCTTCAGCAAAATTCGAATGCATTGTAAGATCTTCCCCATTTAATTTTGGATAGTTATAATATGTAGTTGAAAAAGTTAAGTTATCAACTGGATTTCCATTATTATCTGTTATTCTCACAATAAAGTTATTGTAATTTATTTCACTATTCCCCACTTGAAGCACTATCCTGTTGTTACCAGCAATTAAATTTATTGGTGAGATATAGGTATCAAGACCATTATTACGTTCTTCTGATTCTGAGATTACCAATTTATCATTTACCCAAACTTTCAGCGACCCCGATGTACCAACTCTAATTTGTCCATTGATATTATTCGGTGATTTGCAGAATGTTTGAGCGTATATGATTGAATTACGAGCAATAAAATAATTAGCCAAATTTACCCATCTTCCTTTAAATGGCTTTACAATATCAAACCATTTTACTTCTGCTCCATTCTTATCGGTAAACACATAATCAGGTTCGGGATGGTTAATAACACCGAAATCTAAATCAAAACCACTTTCGGATATATTTTCAAAACTACCAACTACCTGCCAATCATAAATTGCTCTTATCATATTTCCGTACTCGACTGCCTTGTCAATATCACCTTTAAATTTGTAATCTTTTGAGAGATATTCAATTAGCCAAACTTTGTTTGTACTATTCAACTTATTAGTTTGAAGTAGATTTTCAAAAAGTTCTATCAACTCATCATTGTCATAACTTGGAATTGAAGTTATAGAATTTGAAATAAATAAACTGAAAAAAAATGGATTAATATCTTGTTCTGAATTAAAGATTTCCTTGAATAAACCTATAGATTGTTTGTAATCATTAGAAATATCACTAATTATTGACATCAATATCAACGCATCAGTTCTATCTTTGTTAGGTGAGTTGATGATTTTCTCACACTCTGTGTATGAGTCTTTAAAATTATTGATTTTAAACAATTCCCATGCTTTGTTTATATCGGACCTAACCTCTAAGGTTACTAAAAGAATCAAAGCAAAAAAGGATAAAATAAAAGTTTTACTGAACATAAGTTTATTAAATTAGTTAAAAATACAAAATTATGAAATTATTTTAATATTATACTATGTTTATTTCAATGAAATTAATCTTATTCTGATATATTTATCAAATAGTTTGTTGTTTTTTCTTTGATTTTCCTATCTTTTATTCAACTCTTAATTAACATTTTATTTACCTACCGTGGAAATGAAAAGTTGGAAGAAACTGACTATAGAGTTAATTTCATTGTACATCTTCATGAAATTAATATCTAAACTTGAAAAAGACTTCAATTACTATGCTTTTGGTATGCTGATACCCAGCTTCTTCTCCAACGCCACTCCCGACTTCCGCTTCGGCTCAATGGAATGCTGAGGGATGATGATGTGAGAGATAAGAATGCAACTATTTCTGCGGAGGAAGGAAGAGGGAATAGCTATTAATTCAAATAAAATTATGATATAATTGTTTATAGCATTGTGATTTTAGAATCTATTACAAAGGATTTTGGTATGCCTGAAGTTTTTAGAAATGAAGGATTTGTATTTTTCTTTTATGCCAATGAAGGTAATGAGCCAATGCATATACATGTAAGAAAAGCTGGAGGTTACGCAAAGTTTTGGTTGATGCCACTCGAACTTGATTCTTCAAAAGGATTAAAATCATCAGATTTGATGAAAGCAGAAAATATGATTATAAATAATTTGGATAAAATTAAGGAGAAATGGTATAATGTATTTGGATATTAAATATGAGGTTCAAGCTGATAAAGTATTTGTGGATAATCGAATTGTTTGTATTAAGTTGAAAAATAATTCTGAATTTAGATTCCCTGCGGAGAATAGCAAAAAGTTAGCAAAAGCAACAGATAAACAATTATCAAATGTTGAATTGATTTGCGATGGTACTGGACTTCATTGGGAAGAACTTGATGAAGACTTATCAATAAGTGGTATTCTTGATGGTCGATTTGGATAATCAACAATACGCCACTCCCGACTACCGCTTCGGCTTCAATGGAATGCTGCGGGATGATGATGTGAAAAAACAATTATCCAAAATTGACAATATTTTTATAAATTTGTATTATGTATAGAGCAATTTTTGCAGAATATAATGATAAAATTCCTATGAGGGAATTTATAGAAACTCTTTCTTTACAAGAGAAGGCAGAACTTATGGCGTTTATTGATAAGTTGATAGAATTAAAAAATAATAACAATAGAATTTCTGAAAAATTGTCTAAGTCCCTTAAGGATGGTATCTTTGAATTAAGAGTTTCTCACTTGAACAGAATATCTCGGAGTTTATATTTTTATCAAAAGGATAAAACGATTGTTTTTACACATGGATTTATAAAAAAACAAGATAAAACACCAAATTCCGAAATTGAAAAAGCAATAAAAATTAGAAAAATTATAGGTTGAATATGGAAACTAACTTTGAAAAATACCGCAATGAGATGATGCAAAATCCTGAATTTAAAGCATATTATGTTTTAGCTAAGGAAAAACTTAACATGGAATTGATGCTCGATTCAATAGAAGATGCTATTGACAAAAAACAATCTCAATTAACTGTGAAACGTAGGGTTAACAAATTAAAGAAATATGTTGCCGCAATTTCATTGTAGATTTTACGAAATTTACAACACAGCCGGAAGAGGTATTCAATTACTATGCTTTTGGTATGCTGATACCCAGCTTCTTCTCCAACGCCACTCCCGACTACCGCTTCGGCTCAATGGTGTGCTGAGGGATGATGATGTGAGAGCAAAATTTCCAATAAACTAATATCTTGATGATTCTAAAATAATAAAAGTAAATAATCGTTTCAAAAGTGTGGTTTATATAAGAGGTTTAAAATGGAGGCGATACTTGTTACTCCAAAAAATATGGAAGAATTTTACATAATAACAGATTTTCTTAATAGGAATAAAATTAACAATAATGTTCTTTCAATGGATGAAAAAGAAGATTTTGGATTGTTGCAATTAATGAATGAATCTGATAGAAGTAAAAAAGTTCCAAGAGAATCCATTATGAAAATATTGGAATAATTTATGGAATTGGTTTTTCTTCATTCATTTGAAGGTGATTTGAAAAAATTAAATGATAAATCTTTGATGAAAAAGTTGAAAGAAATTATTATCCTTTTTGAAAATTCAAATAGTTTAAGTGAAATTGATAACATCAAAAAAATCAGAGGTAGTAAGCACGCTTTTAGAATGAGAGTAAACGACTTTCGATTGGGATTTTTATTATGAAAATGGAATAATTGAACTTTGTCGTTTTGTTCATAGGAAGGACATTTATAAATTATTTTCATAAATTATCATTGTTTTAATTGAGAATGTCATGAACTTTATTAAGCATAATGTTAAATTTTTTACCAACTACCGAAGCACGATATTTGGGAACGAAGTTTTATGAACTGAAAGACCATCTGGGGAATGTGCGTGTGGTATTGAAGGACTGGAAATTGAATCCGGAATCCGGGGAATACTGGAGTGCCACCTTTTACGGCACAGATGGATGAGGTATTCAATTACTATGCTTTTGGTATGTTGATACCCGGTTTCTTCTCTAACACCGACCCCGACTACCGCTTCGGCTTCAATGGTATGCTCCGAGATGATGAAATTAAATAAAATATTTATAAATTTGTAAAGTTTGATATTGAAATTTTTGGTTTGCTATGAATGACGAATTGATATTATATAGACCATTTCTTGAAGAGATTTTGGAAAAAATACAAGTTGCAAGATACAAAATGCTTAGGAATATTAGCACAGAAACAATGAATTTGTATTGGAGTATTGGAAAATCTGTAAGTGAAAAAGTAAATACAGAAAAGTGGGGCATGTCTATAGTTGAAAAATTATCAAAAGATTTGCAGAGTGAATTTCCTGGAATAAGGGGATTTTCTGCAAGAAATATTTGGAGAATGAAAACATTATTTGAATATTATGAGAATAAATCAATTCTGACACCGCTGGTGTCAGAAATTGGTTGGGTACATAATTGCATCATTATTGAAAAGTGCAAAGATGATAAAGAAATAGAATTCTATTTGAGGAAGACGAAAGAAAGAGGATGGTCGAAAAATGATTTGATTGAAAAAATTGCAAGTAATTATTTTTACAATTTCATGCTATCCCAAAATAATTTCGTTCAGTCAGTACCTGAAAATATCAAGGCAAAGGTTGCATGGGAATTTGTTGATGATTATAATATTGAGTTAATAAATCCTGATTTGCCAATAATTGAAAAGGAACTAGAGAATTCGATCGTAAACAATATTGTCAAATTTTTACAGGATATGGGTGGAAATTTTGCATTTGTAGGAAGACAGTTCCGAATTGAATATAATGAAAAAGAATATTTTATAGATTTGTTATTTTTTAATATCTCACTAAATTGTTACGTAGTTTTTGAGTTAAAAGCACGTGATTTCGAGCCTAAGGATTTGGGGCAATTGCAGATGTATATGATGTTGGTGAATGAAACAGTAAAATCTACACATCATAACCCTGCAATTGACATTATAGTTTGCAGGGGTAAAGACCGTACAATTGTTGAATATTTGTTAGCAGAAAACAAGCAACCAATGGGAGTAGCCACTTTCAATCAATACAAAAATCTACCAGAAATTTATGCTAAATATTTACCAAATGAAGAAGAAATAATAAAACGGCTAACAATAGTTGGAGAAGAGGAATGAGAAAAGTAGTGATTTTGAAGGTTGTGTTTTTGTTAATAATTGTTGCATCTTGTAATGATAAACGGGTAAAATTATACTTCCCTGAAGACCAACTTAAGGAGCACAATATACCTAGTTTCGATATTAGAGTTGAAAGAAATTTACAAAGAATTAATGCTAGCTACATCATGAATATTATAATGATTGATAGTATTAATTTTATTGAAACAAATAAGAAGAATTTGGAAAACTTTGAGCCTTATGAAACTTTACAAGCAATTGAATTAATGAGAGATAATATTAAAGATTTTATCTTTTATAAATATTATCTATATAACACTCAAAATGGATATTCATTGCAGCATATAGAATATCCAATAGATAGTTTAGGTAGAAAGAAAGTAATAATTTATACTATTACTAAAAATTACGAAAATATAAAGCTAAATTCAGCATACATTAAATGGTCATCTAAACCTTACAATGAATTACCTGATTACTTAATGAAAGATTATGAAAATTTTGTACCTTTATATCTATGGGAAATTAATTTTCTAACAGACACAATTACAAGCAATTTGAGTTTTAAAACAATTCAAAGATTATATCCTGATTTTCAGGGTAAATATATTTTTAAGAAATACAAAGAGATAATAATTGATCATTCTTATTCATCATTTGATAGAAGTTTATTTGAAAAAATAAAGTTTGTGGAGTAACTGATGATTCAATGCAAGTTTACCCCAGGCTTCTTCTCTATCATCCATACCGACTACCGATTCGGCTTCCATGGTTTGCTGAGGGATGATGATGTGAGAGATAAGGCATACAATAAAAAATAGAAAATATGTTATTTCGTTTATCTTATAGGTTTTAATATAAGGTGTTTATGTTTGATATTTATAGCACAATTGAAGAGTTGCCGATATCTACTCGTCAGGATTTATTTAATTATGCTGAATACCTGCACAATAAATATAATAAAAAAAAGAAATCAAAATCTTTTAAATTAGATTGGGCTGGTGGTTTATCTGAATTAAGTACCAAATATAGTTCCGTTGAATTGCAGCATGAAATATCAAATATGTGGCATAAAGAAGGTATTTATTAGATACAAATATCTGGCTTGAATTACTTTTAAATCAAGAAAAAGCAAAAGAAGTTGAGCGATTTCTGGATTATATCAAAGATTCTGATATTTATATTTCTTCTTTCTCATTGTATTCAATTTGTATTTATTTGTGCAGAATTAATAAAAGCAAACCTTGACAAGCATTATATCTTGTCAAGGTTTGATTAACTGTGTTGTTTTTCTTGCTATTTACTAACAATATGCTATTCTATAATTAATTTAAGTACTTTTACGCCTTCTTTTGTACTGAACTTTGCAAGATAAATACCCTGACTTAATTTCTTGCCGGAATAATCTGCTAAATCCCAGTGAATTGAGAATTTGCCGGAATTGATTTGAGAATTGAGCAAAGTATTTACCAAATCACCATTAACACTAAAAATTTCTAATTTTGCAAAACTTGATTCTGCAACAGAAATCGCAAATTTGATATTTCTAAATGCAGGTATTGGACCTGCTGAAATTGAAAATGATGTTTCAGAATTTTCTAAATCTGTTGTAATTACAGACGCTGAAATAGCTCTACCAGTTCGGTAAAATGAACCTGTATGTGTATTAATTAATTTAACTGCTTTAACTTGATATTCTAATTTGCCATCATACTTAAATTTGTCAATATATTCAGTATCTGTAATCAACACATTTGTAATTAATTTAAAATTTCCGGTACCTTCTTTTCGATAAATAGCATATTTTGCATTTTTATCATCTTCAGGAGCAGTCCATTTTAATTCAATATCACCATTTGTTAGTTCTACAACTGATAAATTTTTTGGTTCTGATACTTCCGATTTAGGGTATAATGTTAAAGTAGGGTCTCCCATCAATGCTGTATGTATATTTTTGGGTGCTACTGAATACAAAGTCCATCTTTGTTGGGTACCATCATATATAGCAATAGGTTTATACAAACTTGTATTATTTTGAGTGGAAAGAACTGAAGTTCCAATAGGATAACCCATAGTCATTTTATGAAGATACCAATGAGGACGAGCAGCCCATCCACTTGTTAATGCAGATGGTTCAGAACAAAGTGGCGCTCTAAGTAAACTATTTGTTACGTCCCAATCTCCAAAATAAGAACCAAAAAGCATAGTAAAAATAGTATTTACTTGATTGTTTACAAAATCATTGGTAGTGCCAATGCCACCTGCACTCGTAAAACTACCAGGACCAGTTGCATAAGTACCCATATAAAAATCAGTTTTCAAAGTATTAAAAAATGCTTTTTTTTCAACATTGTTTGCACCAAACCAAGAATAGAAATTCCTCCAGCCAGAAGAAGCAAAACCTTCTATTATATTTTTTGCAGTAAAGGATTCAGATTCGTCAACAAGACCTTTTCTGGTAAGCGGTATATTTCCAGTTCTATATGAGTGATTTTTATTAAAATATCTTTTCATTAATTCAATCTCTGGTTCGGTCCATTCAGATTTGTGAAAAGCTTTCATATTGTACAAATCAATTCTGCCAACGGCGAGTTGTATATTATTATTTCCAAGTACAGTCATATCGTATTTGCCATCACCCGGAACATTTTTGTTTTCTTCTCTTTGACCGCTTAATGCACCGAGATTAACAGAAACATCAGTCCAAATACCTTCATTTATTGAACCATAATACATATCTGCGGGCCAAGCGCCTCCATGGTCTGGATGTCCGTCTGGTGGAAATGGTTGTCCATTTACTGCTTGAAAACCACCTGAATATGCAACAGGGACTCTTCCAATCAAAATTACTGTTGAAATATTTTGATTCTTATTGTATTCTTCCAAAATAATCATTTTTGTTGCTTTAACTTTGTCTTTGTCGAATTTTTCGGCTCTTGAAGCAGTTCTTGTTACTGTATTCCAACCTTCATTTTGCAAATCATTTACAAAAACTTCTATTTCATTTTTTAATGGCGTAACCATAGAACTATCAATTAAAATTAGACAAGTTCCAAAGTTTGGTTCAGCCATTTCTAAACCTACTGTTGTATATGCATACCCAGATATAAGTCCTTCACTTCCATTTGAATATTTTGCAATTGTTGGTATCCATAATTCATATTCATAACATTCACCCGCAACAACATCATTATCAGTATAAGTAAGAACGAGTGAATCAACTTGAATGATTGGTGCTGAGCCAAAAGTTAAATCTGAACATTTCTTTTTAAATAGATAATATCCAACAGCAAGTTCTTTTTTCTCCCAACTTAATATTATTTGGGCTTTGGGAGTAGTGCTAATTACAGCTGTCAATACAGTAGTATAATCTTTAGAATCTACATATCTTTGTGAAAATAAGGAAATTGTGCTTATGATAAAAATCATAGCAAATTTCGTAATATAACTTTTCATAACATACACCTTTTATATTTATTCTATCAAAAAAAAGCAAATTAATTACTTTAACATACATAAAAAAGAAAATAGTTGAATTAAGAACAAAAATTAATATGAATGTTCCCGCTCAGCTATTTCAAATATTTATCCATTAAATTCAATAAAAGTTCAATTGAAATTGGCTTTGTAATATAATCATCACAACCAATTGCAATGAATTTATCTCGTTCTTCACTAAAAGCATAAGCAGTTTGTGCAATAATCGGCACATCAGGTCTAATTTTTTTAATTTGGATAGTAGCTTCAATTCCATCCATTAATGGCATTTTAATGTCCATCAAAACCATATCAATATTACTGTTATTTTTGATTATATCTACTGCTTGAATTCCATTTTCTGCATGAAATATTTTGTAATTTTGATTTTTTAATACTTTAGTTAAATATTGAAAACTTGTATAATCGTCTTCTGCAATTAGAATATTTCTCATTCTATTATATTCCAGTGTTTTTAATTCTGCATTTGGGTTGTTTTTAATTTTTTTTGTTTGAAGGAAAGGTATTGTAAAGTAAAATGTAGAACCAACATTTTTCATTGATTGTAACCAAATTTTTCCACCAAGTAATTCAACAAGTCCTTTACAAATTGCTAATCCAAGCCCTGCTCCCTCATATCCTCTTGATAAGGAAGAATCAACTTGAATGAATCTGTCAAATATTTTTTCTTGATATTCATTAGAAATACCAATTCCAGTATCTCTAACAAAGAATTGAATATCATTCTTAATTATTTCATATCCGAATTCAACCCTGCCTGAATGAGTAAATTTAATTGCATTACTTATCAAATTTACAAGGATTTGGTTTAATTTACTTTCATCTGAATCAATAATAGCTTCATCAGAATTTAATTGTGGTGTATAATTCAGCTCAATTTCTTTAAGTTTTGCATTATGCGAGAAAAACAAATATAAATCATTCATCAAAGCATTTAATGAAAATGATTTAATAGCAACATTCATTTGTCCTGTTTCAATTTTTGAAATATCCAAAACATTGTTAACTATTTCAATTAATCTCTTTCCACTTTGTTGAATTAAACCAGTATATTCGATTATGCTTTCTTTGCTAATACCATCTATTTGAAGCAGAGCTGAGAATCCAATGATTCCATTCAAAGGTGTTCGTATTTCGTGGGACATATTTTGAAGAAAGGCAGTTTTTAATTTATCGCTTTCTTCTGCTTGGGCTAATGCTTTGATGAGTTGTGCTTCTGCATTTTTCCTTTCTGTGATGTCTATTACTGTTCCTTGAAAATGTGTAATTTCTGAATTTGAATTTCTTACAATTATTGTGTAATCATAAATCCATCTAACTTCACCCTTAGAATTAAAAATTCGATATTCTTGTTCAAAAGATGTTCTTTCGAACTTTGAGTAATTTGCAACTTCTCCAGCAACTCTAATTAAATCATCTGGGTGTACAATATTTGAATAAGGAATTTTCCCGCTGATAAAATCCTCAGGTGTATAACCAAATTGACTTTTTATATTTGGAGAAACATATTCTACAAGCCATCCTGGTACATTTTGCCATTTAAATACAACTGTAGGACCACCAATGAATAATCTATTTACTTGATTTAGATGTTCTTCGCTCTCTTTTAAGGCAATTTCGTATTGTTTTCTTTCGGTAATATCATTGGCTAATGTAATAAGCACATCTTTACCGAAATATTTTCCTTTTATAGTCCAAACATCTTTTGGAAAAATTGAACCATCTTTTCTTTGTCCCCAAAATTCGTATTTCTGAGGTTGTCCTTTAAAAGCAAGATTCACGAGTTCTACAACCCTATTCAAATCATTTTTCTCAGGTGCTGATAATATACCGGGTGTTTTACCAATAAAGAATTCTCTTTCATACCCATACATTTCAACTGCACCTTGGTTAACATTGATAAATGTTAGGTCAGGATTTTGAATATAAATTGCATGTTTAACAGTATCAAATAATCCTAAATAATTTAACTCTCGCTCTAATAATTCAGCTTCTGCTTTTTTCCTTTCGGTAATATCACGAACAAAAGCACAATTAAATTCGTCATTTTCAAATTTGATATAATTAGCAACTATTTCTACTTCTATTAATTCACCATTTTTCTTTTTTTGTGTAGTTTCAAATTTTAAATAACCTTTTATTTTAAGTTCTTCAAAATGATGAATCCATACATCTGCATTATAATTCACATCAACATCAGGAACTTTTAAATTTATTAATTCTTCTCTTGTATAACCAAGAAAATCACACGCTGCATGATTTACATCAACAATACGACTATCTGGTTTAATCCAATACATAGCATCAGAAGCAGAATCAACACTAATTCTTGTCATTTGTAAAATCTGTTCAGTTTTCTTGCGTTCGGTTATATCGTGATAATTTCCAAGGAAGCCACATACATCTGGGTCGTCTAATAAATTAACCAATGTGATTTCTATCCAGCAATAGTTTCCGTCTTTTTTCTTATAACGCAATTCAGTAGTTCTCGTTGTGTTTGGTGCTATGAGCAGAGATGAAATAAATTGTTTGCCAATCTCAACATCTTCAGGGTGTATAATGTCAAAAGTATTTTTACCTACAAGTTCATCTGGCTTCCAACCAAATCTTTTCTCAATATTTGCACTTTTATATTTAGTAATCCCATTTTCATCAAAGATTACAATTACATCTCCAATATTTGAAACCATTTTTCTTTCAATTGCTTCGTGTTTTCTTAGAGCTTCCTCTGCAATCTTTCTTTCGGTAATGTCGCGAGTAACTGCAAGGTGCAAGGTATCAACACCATTGCTCAATGGAACAGCGTGAGTTTCTACCCAGCGACATGGACCTTTTAGACCAACAACTTGATACTCTATTCTAAGAGTTTCCCCAGCAATCACTCTTTTATGTAATTTTAGATATGCTTCGTGATATTGCGGGTCAATCACATCTGTTATGGGTTTCATATATACTTGTTCTAATGAATCAGCGTCAATCATTTTTAGACCAGCTGGATTCATTTGAATAAGCATACCATTTTTATCAATTATTTTAATACATTCAGGATTATTATCAATAATAGTTCTTAAATAAGTTTCACTTTGTTGAAGTTTAATTTCAGCAAGTTTCTTATCCGTAATATCATGAAATGATGTAACAAATTTATTGTTTATGATAGGGGATGTTGATATTCTGAATGTTTTTCCATCCTTTGGGCTAATAAATTCAGTAATAATCGTTTCTGTTAAATTTTTATGTGTTTTCCAGAATTCTTGAATATAATCTTTATCTAACCCATAATAAGAAGATGCCATTAAACCTGAAATATTTGTTTCTTTGCTAATATTGTTAATATTATAAAAAGCGTGGTTTACTTCAAGAATTTTATAATCTATCATATTACCTTGAGCATCATAAATGATTTCATTTAATGCAACACCTTCTGATAATGTATCAAACATTACTTTAATATTTTCTTCTCTACTCTTGTTTATTTCTTCTGCAATTACTCGTTCAGTTATATCACGGACTGTAGTAATCACACCAATAATTTCACCTTCAGAATTTCTTAAAGGTGCAGTAGTGTCCGATGCCCAGCCAGATTTATTTGTAGATTTAACATCAAATTTCAATTCTATTGAATTTGTTATTTCACCATTTAAAGCTCTATTTATTGTAGCGACAACACCTGTTTCAACAAGAAATGGAAATATCTCTTCTGGACGCTTACCTAATACAAATTCAGCTTTTACCCCTGTCATGTTTTCCATAAAAGGATTCCAGACCATATATTTTCGATTCAAATCATAAACAATGATTCCCTCTTGGGCGCTTTGAATAATTTGCTTATTGAAAAGGTTCAGTTCCTCCAACTCTTTTTCGGCTCTTTTACGTTCAGTTATATCTTGTAATATACAATGTGTTTGTTTGAATTCACCATTAAGATTATAACCTATTTTTCCTTCAAATGAAATAAAAAGTAATTGTCCATTTTTGTGAAGCATCTCAAATTCACTATGAATATGCCCTTGAGCTTTGAATAATGGAAATCTTTTTCTGAATGCTTCACGATATGCAGGTGATAGAAAATCACCAAACCATTTCCCAATAACTTCTTCTTTGGTATAACCAAGAATATCTAACCATTGTTGATTTACAATTATAAAATTACCATCAAAATCTAATGATTGATAACCTAATGGAGCTTTATCAAATAGAATTTGGAAATTTTCTTCACTCTCTTTTAAAGCAAGTTCAGTTTGCTTACGTTTGGTAATATTTTGCCAATTTGCCACAAATCCATCGCCAAATTTTGAGGCGTGAATATCAAATGCAAAGAGTAATTTATTTGAATCATCTTCAAAAGATAACGAGTCTTTAATAAAGGGATTCCCAATTTCAACAACTTTGCAGAATTCATTGAATAATTCAAAAGAAGAAAAAGAAGGAAATAAATTAAGGATAGTATTTCCGACTTGTTGTTCGCTTGAAATTTGACTAATTTCACAAGCAGCTTGATTTACATATTCAATTTTGAAATCTACAATTTTTCCCAAGTCGTTTCGGATTGTTGTAAAAATTCCAAAAGCTTCAAGCATATTTTCTGATGAAGTTTTGAATAATTCAACACTTTGTTTTAATTCATTTGCAGAGTCTTTCAACTCTGAAATTTCTTTTTGGTATTTATTTTTAAAATTATCATATTCATTTCTCAAGGTTTTGAGCTCTAATAAAAGTTCCTCTTTTGTTTTATCTATATTATTCATTTTCAAACCTTTACCTTTCTACCAAAAAATAAATTATAGCAATTCTATAACCAACATCACAAAAATAATGATAATATTACAATTATAGTTAAATAATTTCAAAATATTTATTTGAAATTAACAATAAATTATTTTTTCCAAAAAACACTCTAAATTCACTGAATGTTATGACTTATTGAAGTGATTAATTTTTTAAAATACCATAATTAATCAATAACTAAATTAAATATTCACGAGCAAATTAAAGTTGTTTATGCGATAAACATTCCGAAGCTTACTCATCTTTGGAAGCATTACGGCTTGCCGTAATGAAAATGGAGCAAGCACCATTGGTTCCTCTAAGATGTCTGACACTTCGTGCAATTTTGATGTAGTTTAAAATTTTTTTTTAGTATAAGTGTCGGACATCTGGAAATTACAAAATTTATTTAAAATGTCATCCCGAACATCGTGAGGAATCCAGCAATTGTTTATTTATAAATTCTTACTGGATTTCTCGCAAAGCTCCTAATGACGACATTCCATATAAATATCATTCAGAAGATTGATTTGTTCTATGAATAAAATTAATATCAATTTATTTCGTATTTACTTTTTTTTATAATCTATTTGGTGAATAATGAAAATTAGAATTATTCTCGCTTTGTTTGCAATGTATTTATTGGCAAATCTAAACTTTTTATATGCTCAAGATGGTCAATTAGATGAATATTCTTGGGAGCAAGAACCAATTCAAACTGAATCAGCTACTTACTTTGGTATTGGTGGTGGTTATACAATGACTTTCCATTTCACAGATTTTAAGGCAATTAATTCTCATTTAAAAGCAAATAATTTTGGTTTAAGTGATTTTGATGGTCAATTACTCCTTAATGGGGGCGAAGGTTATACAGGCGTTGTACTCATTCAAAATTTAAATGTAGGTTTCTTTTCTTATGGTGGCAACAAAGAAGTCAGTAAGGATACTTTAATAAATTCAAACAGTGTTAAAAGAGCAGTCCAATTTGCAACTGGTTTTACTGGACTTACAATTGATTATGGTTTTGTTCCATTTGGTTCTTTTGCTGTGAAACCCGGAATAAGTTTAGGATGGGGCAGTATGAGTATCGAAAATTACCAAGCAGTAAATAGTTTCGACTGGACAAATTACAAACCTGAATCTGACCCTTTGAATTATATTAATCGTGCAGAAACAAGTTTCTTGTTTGTTAAACCGGTGTAAGTGTAGAATATAAACTTGCAAAATTCCTTATGATTAGAGCAAATGCAAGTTATGCTATGACATTTGGTAACGATTGGAAATATAACAATGTAGCTAAGCTTGACAATATGCCAGATGATATTAATTCAAATGCGTTTCAATTCCAACTTGGAGTATTTGTTGGTTTATTCAACTTTTAATGTGAATTAAATCATATAAATTTTGTTTTTATATTGGAATTATGCTAATTTTGCACTTTAATTACTATTGTTTCTATTAAATAAAGGAATAAGAAATGAAAAAAGTTGCGTTACTAATTAGCATATTTTTTTTGCTTTTCGTTGTTGCCAATTCGTTAGATATCAAAAAGTACAAAATCAAATCTGGTATTATCGAATACAAAATTGAAGGTATGTCTGAAGGTACTGAAACAGTGTATTTTGATGATTATGGCATAAAAGAAGCCAGATACACCAAAACTGTTACCAAAATTATGGGCTTTTCTACTGAAACTAATACAATTACAATCACAGACAAAGACTGGTCATACTCTATTGATTTGAATGAAAAGAAAGGTACCAAAATGGCAAATAAGCAACTTAAAGAAATGCTTGATGGTATTTCACAAAAAGATTATGAAGAGTTTGGCAAGAAAATGTTAGAGCAAATGAATGCAAAAAAAATTGGAAATGAAACAATACTTGGCAAAAATTGCGAGGTTTGGGAAATTGGAAAAATGAATTCTAAAACATGGAATTATGAATATGTACCTCTTAAAGTTGAAATTAATTTGATGGGTACAATGACCAATACTGCTACCAAATTTGAAGAAAATGTAAAAATTCCAGCTGATAAATTTGAAGTACCCAAGGGAATTACTATCACTGAGCAGGAATCTCCAGATATGAATATGGACGATATACTTAAAATGATGCAAAAAGCTTCTGAAGAAGAAGAAGGAAACTAACATATTTTCGGTTGTTGTGTATGATGTCTGACACTATTTAGTGTTGGACATTTTTATACAATTTTTGCAAACTGCTCTAATTTGGAAATAAAATCATCTTTTTTGCTTTCTGAAAGTGGAATAAGTTTTTTATTCTTTAGAATTATATAAGGTGTTTTTCCACGTTGAAAACTTTTGAGAAAATTTAAATTAATTATAAAACTATTATGAGTTCGCACAAACTGTGTCTCTTTTAAAACAAAATCAATTTTTTGAAGGGTTCGATTTAATAATTTTGTTTTACCATCAAAAAAATGTACTTCAAGATAATTGCCTTTTGATTCAAAAAACATAATTTCATCTAATTTGTAGATTGATAAAGTATCATCAATTGGCAACATAATATTTTCTGGGGTTTTATTTAGTAATTCTTTAGCAACTTTAATTTTATTTTCTAGTTTTTCAAATGTATTAAAAGACTTATATCTTGAAATTGCTTTTTGAAAACTTGATAAATTTACAGGTTTTTGAATAAAGTGTAGTGCAGAAAACTCATAAGCTTGAACAGCGAAATTTGGATGTGATGAAGTAATTATGACTTCAAAATCTTTATAAGTAACCGATTGTAAAATATCAAATCCATAACCATCTGGAAGTATTATATCAAGTATCAACAAATCTGGTTTAAATATATTTACACAATTGATAGCATCTTTCACATTATTAGCTTCTGCAATTATATTTAAATTGTTGAAATTATATTGAATAGTATTCTTAAGAGATTGCAATGCTGACTCATCATCATCAACAATCATCAAACGTAAGTTTTCCATAGAATCCATACAGTAACCATAATTTTAGATTGAATTTGAATTATTTAAAATCAAATTTATGAAAATAATTTATAATGTCCAAACAAAATAATAATAATTATTGTGTTTGTTTTAGATTGAAAAAATTGTGACTACTCAGTCGCCAAATGAAAGAATCACGTGCAAACAAAAACTAACTTTGTTAAAAACCTTCCGAAGGTTTTGAACCTTCGGAAGGGTAATTGACAAGTTAGATAAGAGCCGACTAACCATAAATTTGTATTTTCGTTAATTTGAAAGAAATTCCTTGAAATTCCCTTATGGAATTAATGTTTGTAACAAGAAACCCCACCTAACCTCCCCGAAGGGAGGAATTATATGTAAAGTCCTCCCCTTGGGGAGGATTTAGGTGGGGTTTACAACTATTCAATCCCGCTGGGATTGCTGGACTTAGGTGAATTTAATTTGTTACAAACATTTAATCCCTAACGGGATTTTTAAGAAATTTCATGTTATGTTTATTTTTATATTGTACCAAATATACATTTTTTTCATTCAAATAACAAAGCAATTTAAAAAATATCAATTCGGTTGAGTAGTCACAAAAAATTTTAATATTAAAAAAATTATGTTATGATTTTCCTTTCAATCGAAAAAAATAAAAAAAAATGATAACTTGCAATACCTTATACAATAATTAATTCGTAAAGAGAATTTCAAGGATATAGAAAAAATCATAAAATAAAATCCATTGAAGATTTCTGAGAATTTCTGTACCTCATATTTTTGAATATGGCAAAGTAATTAAAAAATTAGTTATTGCTAAAAATAGTTTTGATGTTAGACTTATTGTAACTAATTTTACATTTTAAATGATTGTAAAAAATGAAAAAGTTATAATTATGATTAAATTGTTTAAATCTACTGTTCTATTTCGTTATTTTAGTTTACTAACGTTATTGCTTTTAATAATTTTTATTAACATTTCTTGCAACAATAACAAATCAGATAAAACTATTAAATTTTGGCATTTCTGGAGTGAGCCAAATCAACGTGCTGTAATGAATGATTTAATTTCTAAATTCGAGAAAGAGAATGATTGTAAAGTTGAAGTGGTTGAGCTAAGCTGGAATGATGGAAAAACTAAACTTTTTGCCGCTTTTAATTCTAAAACTGCTCCAGATGTATTAGAGTTAGGTTCTGATTGGATTGCACAGTTTTCTTCAGCTGGTGTTTTGGCTGAATTAAACCAAGACTCTATGAATTTAAATAATTTTATTGAATTTTCTTTGGAACCAAGTATTTGGAATAGCAAATATTATGCGGTACCATTTATTGTTGATACAAGAGTTTTATTCTACAACAAAGATTTAATGCAAGCTGCAGGACTTAATGAAACTCCTCCAGAAACTTTCAGTCAACTTTTGGATTATTCTGAAAAAATTAGTTTTTTAGAAGGGAAATATGGTTGGGGTGCTAATACTTCCGATCCACATAGATTATATAAAAAAATCATTCCATTCTTTTGGAGCTATGGTGGGGAAATTTTTGATGGCTATGGACATCCAATTATTCAAAGTAATGAAAATATAAACGCTCTAAATATGTATCTTTCACTTGCACGAACAGGTTATATCGAAACACAAAAACTTATCGATGCAGCATTTACTGAAGGAAAAATTGGTTTTTGGTTTTCGGGAGGATGGCTTGCCGATAAAATTAAAAAGGAAAATCCAAAACTAAATTATGGTGTTTCTGTATTTCCTGGAAAAGATTCAGCCAAAGGAGTTTCCTTTGCTGGAGGCGAATATCTTGCGATGAGTAAGCAATCTACAAAAAGAGAATTGTCCTTGAAACTCATCAAATATCTTACTAATGGAAAAAATTCAATTGAATTTTGCAAAAAGATAACAGAAGCTGGATTTCCAGCAGATAAAAATTTCTATAATGATGCTTCGCTAACATCAAATCCAATTAAAGCATTATTTGCTAAGCAGTTGATAAATTCTCGAATGACACCGGTACATCCTAAATGGCTTGAAATTGAGGCAATTATTGAAAATGCAACTGTGGAAGCAATGTATGGGAGAAAATCCTCTTCAATGGCTTTATCTGATGCACAAATAGAAATTATTAATTTATTAAATAAGAAATAAGAATTTCTTGGAAATAAGAAATTAATTGTTTATATTTGGGTTTAATTGAAACAAACTTAATTATTAGTTAAGGTTAAAGTATAAAAATAATAAATATGAGAACTGTGAAATTATCTGAAGCACCTGCAAACCAGAAATTTAAAATTCTGGATTTTGAACTTGACAATGGTATCAAACATAGGTTATATACTATGGGAATTCATTTTAAAGATATTTATATAAAAGAAAATAATGCTTCTTGGGGACCGGTATTAATACAAAATCTTACAAATAATGCCTCAAGAGTAGCACTTGGAAGAAATTTAGCTACAAAAATCTTGGTTGAGTGTGAATAATATCAAAGATTATAAAACCATTGCAATCGTTGGACAACCTAATGCTGGTAAGAGTACTCTTTATAATGTATTATCAGATATTAAGACTTCTACTTCAAACTTTTCAGGAACTTCAGTTCAAGTCACAGAATGTTTGATTAATGTATTAGGAGATACATATCGTTTAGTTGATTTGCCGGGAACGTATTCATTAAATCCTGAAGATTCTGCAGAGAAAGTAACCACCGATTTTTTAATTAATGGCAATGTAGATTTTATCATAAATGTTTTAGATGGCACTTTATTAGCAAGGAATCTTGAATTAACAATTGAATTGTTGGAATTAGGGATACCTTTAATAATTGCTTTAAATATGCACGATGAAGCCAAAGAAAAGGGACTTGATATTAATCCTTTAGCTTTAGAAAGAATAACTGGCGTTGATGTAATACCGATAACTGCCCTATTTGGTAAAGGTGTAAAACATTTAATTGAAGTTTGTGATGACAAAATTAGAAATGGTACAACACTCCCAAATAAATTAAAATATACCAAGCACATAGAAACAAAAATTGCTGAATTATCAGAAGAATTAAAGCCACTTTTAACTGAATTAAATGGAAACGAGAGATTTTATGCAATTAAAGCTCTCGAAAATCCAGATATTATCCCTAAATATATTGCAGATGCTGCAAAAGAGAAAAGGAGATTATTTGAACAGGAAATACTTACAGAGCATAATACAGATATATTTGAAGCTATTTCTTATGAAAGACATCACCTTGCAATGAAGATTGCTGAGCAAATTTCAAAATTTGTAAAAAAACACAATGTTCCGTTTCTGATTCAACTTGACAAATTTTTGCTACATCCAATCTTTGGATATTTTGCTTTAATCATATTTCATTTATTTTTATTTGGCACCATCTTCATAGTTGGAACATTTCTTGCAGAATTAGTTCAGCCGGGCTTAGATTTCATAGTAACTCTATACGAACCATTAAAAGCAAATCATTCATTTTGGTGGTACACTATTGATGGGCTATATCAAGGTCTTGCTGGTGGAATTGGAATCGTATTGCCGTATTTTCTGCCATTACTTATATTGACTTCCTATTTTGAAGAAACGGGCTATATAGCACGTATTGCATTTTTGATTGATATTTTTATGCACAAAATTGGACTTCATGGTAAATCTGTAGCGGCATTTATTCTTGGTGTTGGTTGTAATGTACCAGCATTATATGCAACAAGAATCTTAGAAAATCCAAGGGATAGGTTACTAACCGCTTTGTTAATCCCATTTGTACCATGCTCAGCGAGAATTGCAGTAATTTTCGCTTTAACTGCTGTATTTGCGGGTCCAATTTGGGCAGTTGTTATTTACTTATTTGTTTTATTTATTATAGCGATTTCTGGTAAATTTCTTTCAGGTTTTTTAAAGAAGCCAATGGGTTTGATTATGGAAATACCTGATTTAAAAAATCCAAATTTAAATGTTACAATGAAAAAAACATATTATAAATTACAGGATTTTGCAAGAGAAGCGTTCCCTTATTTGGTAATTGGTAGTATTGTGCTTAATTGGGTAGATTATTTGCAAGTTAGCGAATATCTTAATTATGCCTTTTCACCAATTATGAATTACGTTTTGGGCTTACCTGAAAAGTTAGGAGCAACATTAATTTTTGGATTTTTGAGAAAAGAATTAATACTTGTAATGGCAAGTCAAGCAATGGGAGTTAGTGAGTTGAGTCAGTTAGGTTTATCATTGCAACAAGTTATTGTATTCTTAATATTTGTTACTTTATATTTCCCTTGTTTAACAACATTTGTGGTTCTTTGGAAAGAATTTGGTCACAAAACAGCTTGGGCATCTGTAGCAATGAGTATGGGCATTGCTTTAGTATCAGCTTATTTATTTAAATTAATGTTTGAATTATATTATTTTTTATTTTAGTTTTGTAAAAATATTTTTTTAGTTTCATTAAATTTTAATATTTTAGAATTTTGATTGTTAATTATTTGAATGTGAAAATATTATGCTAAGTCAATCAGTACAGGATTATTTGAAAACCATTTACAAACTACAGGAAAATGGTTCAGTTTCAACAACGCGTATAGCTAAAGAGTTAGATATTTCAGGAGCTTCGGTTACAGGAATGCTAAAAAGACTTTCTGCTATGAAATTAGTAGATTATAACTCTTACAAAGGTGTAAGACTTACCGATGATGGTACAAAAATAGCTTTAGAAATTTTAAGACATCATAGATTATTAGAGTTATATTTAAAAGATTCACTTGGATTCTCATTAGCAAAGGTACATGATGAAGCTTGTAGATTAGAACATTTTGTATCTGAAGAATTTGTAGAAAGAATTGATAAAATAATGGGGCATCCTGAATATAGCCCATTAGGAAATCCAATTCCTACAAAAGATGGTTTTGTACCTCCTTCAGACTTGCAATCATTAACAGATTTAGAATTGAACAAATTAGCTGTTATAAAAAGACTTAGTGATGAAGATCACGAAATGGTTGCTTATTTCGAGGAAATGGGTCTTGTTCCTAATGTAAAAATTAAAGTATTAGACCGTGCTCCATTTAATGGACCTGTAACAGTTGAGTTTAACGGTTCAAGACAAATTATTGGAAATGATATAGCAAAGAATATTTTTGCAGATACAGATATATTAGAAAATAGATAATAAGCAAAACAATTTTGATTGAATTACGTAATTCAATATTGTGTTGTACATTATTTTCGATTGTATCGTTATGTTAATAGCAAATCCGATATACGATGTAGTCTTCAAATACTTGATGGAAGACAGTAAGATAGCCAAACTAATGATTTCTTCAATAATCAATGAAGAAATAGAAAGTTTGGAGTTTCTTCCACAAGAATTTACAATGAATTTGGGAAATCGTGATTCTGATGAATCAAGACGTAGAACAAATAGCTTAACAGTATATCGTCTTGATTTTTCAGCAATTATAATTACTCCAGAAGGCAAGAAGAATGTAATAATTGAATTGCAGAAGGCAAAATATCCAACAGATATAATGCGTTTCAGAACTTATCTTGGTAATCAATATTTAAATAGCGAGCATTTCGAAGAGAAAATAATCAATGGTAAATACCGCAAAGTTGGTATTCCTATTATAACAATTTATTTTCTCGGACATAAATTAGATTACACAGATGCTCCAATTATTAAAGTTGGACGTTCCTATTTTGATATGTATAATAATCAAATAATTAATACAAAAGAAGCATTTATCGAAAGTTTAACAAATGACAGTTATATTATTCAAATACCGTATCTGAAAGATAAGAGAAGAAATGATTTAGAAATATTGCTTAGTGTATTCGATCAAAGTACCAAATATGATGTACAGTATCATTTACTTAGCATATCGGAAGAAGACTTCCCTGAAAAATATCGTCCAATAATAAGAAAATTACAAGCAGCAGCTGGCGACCATCAAATGAAAAACCAGATGATTTTAGAAGATGGAATAATTCAAGAATTAGAAGACTTAGACAGACGATTAGAAATTGCAGCATTAGAAATATCTGATTCACACAAAGAAATTGAAAGAATTGCAGAAGAAAAGAAACAAATCGAATTTGAAAATGAAAGAATTGCTAAGGAAAATGAAAGAATTGCTAAGGAAAAGAAACAAGTTGAATCGGAAAATGAAAGAATACAAAAAGAAATGGAACAATTAAAAGCAGAACTTGAAAAATTGAAATTATCATCAAAAGAAAATAATAATTGAAATAAAATATTATGTTAATAGCAAATCCGATATACGATGTAGTCTTCAAATACTTGATGGAAGACAGTAAGATAGCCAAACTAATGATTTCTTCAATAATCAATGAAGAAATAGAAAGTTTGGAGTTTCTTCCACAAGAATTTACAATGAATTTGGGAAATCGTGATTCTGATGAATCAAGACGTAGAACAAATAGCTTAACAGTATATCGTCTTGATTTTTCAGCAATTATAATTACTCCAGAAGGCAAGAAGAATGTAATAATTGAATTGCAGAAGGCAAAATATCCTACAGATATAATGCGTTTCAGAACTTATCTTGGTAATCAATATTTAAACAGTGAGCATTTTGAAGAAAAAATAATCAATGGGAAATACCGCAAAGTAGGTATTCCAATAATAACAATTTATTTTCTTGGACATAAATTAGATTATACAGATGCTCCAATAATAAAAGTTGGACGTTCCTATTTTGATATGTATAATAATCAAATAATTAATACAAAAGAAGCATTTATAGAAAGTTTAACAAATGACAGTTATATTATTCAAATACCATATCTGAAAGATAAACGAAGAAATGATTTAGAAATATTGCTTAGTGTATTCGATCAAAGTACAAAATACGATGTTCAATATCATTTACTTAGCATATCGGAAGAAGACTTCCCTGAAAAATATCGTCCTATAATAAGAAAATTGCAAGCAGCAGCAGGCGACCATCAAATGAAAAACCAGATGATTTTAGAAGATGGAATAATTCAGGAATTAGAAGACTTAGACAGACGATTGGAAATAGCCGCATTAGAATTATCTGATTCACACAAAGAAATTGAAAGAATTAGCAAAGAAAATGAACTTTTAAAATTAGAACTTGAAAAATTGAAATTATCATCAAAATAAAAAAAATATGAAAAAAAAATATCTTGCATATCTGGCTTTTTTAGGTCTTGCTGGAATAGTACTATCTTGTAGTACTGCAAAAACCAAACCAGCAGAAACATTAATGTGGGAAGTTAAATCTGCCACAAATACAGTTTATTTGCTCGGTTCAATTCACTTTGCAACTGAAGATTTTTACCCTTTGCATCATGCTATTGAAAGTGCATTCGCTAAGTCAGATTTTCTTGCCGTTGAATTTGATATTAATAAAGCTGACCCAATGAAAATGATGAAATATGCCTTTTATCAAGATGGTAGTACGCTTAAAGATAAGCTTGATTCTACAACTTATTCGCAACTAAAGAATAAACTTGAGAAATTAGGTATTCCTGAAATGATGATATCAAGAATGAAACCTTGGTTTGCTGCAATGACTGCTCAAATTACAGAATTAACCAATCAAGGATTTAACGCAGAATTAGGTATTGATAAATACTTTTTAACGAGAGCTAACGAACAGAAAAAAACAATTCTTGAACTTGAATCAATGGAAGAGCAATTGCAAATTTTTGAACAAATCGAAGCATTTTCAAATGAATTTATCCAGCTATCTCTAAAAGCTATTGCTGATACAGTCAGTAATCAAGACTTAATTATTGATGCATATAAAAAAGCTGATATAGTGGCTATCGAGAAATTATTGAATGAAGGTACTGATGACGAAACAGTAAAAAAAATTAATTTCCTGATGAATGACAATAGAAATTTCAAAATGCTTAAGAAAGTTGAAAATTATTTAGAAGACAGAAAAAATTATTTTGTTGTTGTTGGAGCTGCTCATTTAATTGGAGAAAATGGTTTGATTAATTTATTAAATAAGAATTCAAAATATAAAATTATCAGACATTGATTTAAAATTAGGAATTATAATGAGATTATTATTAGTTATATTTTGTTTATTTTTAGTTTTTTCAAATGCAAATTCACAGAATAATAAGGGTTCAGTTTCTGGAACTGTATCAGAATTGCTGTCTGGTGAATCGGTAATTTCAATTTCTGTTGTACTGTATTTTGACTCCGTTTCAACCAGTGTTGCTCCCTTCCGTGGTAGCATAACAAATAAATTTGGATTTTATTCAATTCAGAATATTCCTGATGGTGTTTACAAACTTGTGGCAAAGGGTATATCTTACAAACCTTATATCGCAATTATTGAAATTAAAAATGGATTGACTGTAAGAAAAGATATTAAAATTGAACGAAAGGATATAATGCTTGATGAAATTGTTGTTTTTGGGGATAAAGAAGATAACTCATTAACAAGAATGTCAAGTGTTACACTTGACCCGAGCTTTGTTTCAAAAATGCCATCATTGGGCGGTGAAACTGATATTTTCCGTACTTTACAATTATTACCCGGTATTAAGCAAGTGAATGAATTATCAAGTGGTTTATATGTTCGTGGTGGCTCACCTGACCAGAATCTATATTTACTTGATGGTGTAATTGTTTATAATCCTTCGCATCTTGGTGGATTTTTGTCTGTTTTTAATTCTGATGCCATTAAAGACATTAAAATCATGAAGGGAGCATTTCCTGCTGAATATGGAGGAAGACTATCGAGTGTATTGGATATGACAATGAAAGAAGGTACAAAAGAGAAAATGTCTGTAGCTGGTGGAATCAGCTTAATTAGTTCAAGATTAACAATTGAAGGTCCTATTGACGAGAAATCTTCATTTATGATTTCTGGGCGAAGAATGTACCTTGATTTAATTACCAAACTTGCTGCAGGCGAAGATAGAGATGATGTTCCAGTTTATTATTTTTATGATTTAAATATGAAAGTTAATTATGAACTTTCTCCTTCAGATAAATTATTTGTAAGTGGTTTCCTTTGTGAAGATGTATTGAAAGAACCGCCAAGTGCCGATGGTAACTTTGATATTTTTTGGGGTAATAAAACCGCAAATCTGCGTTGGATGCACATTGTATCTGATAATTTATTTACCAATTTTTCTTTGATTTATACTAATTATAGATTTGGTACTGATATTTATGACAAAGATAGACCAGCTGATATGTTTAAAAGTAAATCTCATATCGAAGATATTATGCTAAGGGGAGAAGCTCAGTATTTTCCTGATGATGAACATAAATTAAAATTTGGTGTTGAAACAATATGGCACAACTTTTTATCAGATTTGAATATTGGAATTGATATTAATGACGAGGTACAAAACCTTTTTAAAGAGAAAAATATTACAACTTTAGAAGCTGCTGTTTATGTTCAAGATGAATGGACTGTTAATGATGTTTTAAATTTGAACATCGGTGGTAGAGGATTTTATTTTCAGGAAGGAAATTATTTCCAAATTGAACCACGTTTATCAGGTTCTTATAAAATTGACAACAATACTCATATTAATTCATCTGTTGCCCTTGCTCATCAGTTTCTGCATCTTATTGTTAGAAATGATATTGCATTACCTACTGATTTATGGTTCCCAACTACTGAAAAAGTTAAACCAAGCAAGTCATGGCAAGGTGTATTAGGAGTTGAGCATTTGCTTGATGATGGAAAATATTTGTTTTCTGCAGAATTATATTATAAAGATATGCAGAATTTATTAGAATACAAGGATTCAACAAACTTCTCTCTTGGAATACCTTTTGAGGAACAATTTACATCTGGCAGAGGTGAAGCATACGGCTTGGAATTATTTTTAAATAAAAGAGCAGGTAATTTTACTGGTTGGATAGGTTATACTTTATCTTTTACAAAAAGATATTTTGATGAACTTAATAATGGGAAAATGTTTTTTCCAAGATATGACCGCACCCACGATGTCAATATAGTACTTACATACAAAATTGGTGAAAACTGGGAATTAGGTGCTGCATGGTATTATGGTACAGGTCAAGCATATACAATGCCAACAGGAACTTATAGGTTTGAACCTATTGATGGCGGAGGGTATTATGATGAAAAATATCATTATTCGGATAAAAATGGTGTTCGCTTACCTGCATTTCATAAGTTAGATTTGAATTTTATGTATAAATTCAGATGGTTTGATGCACCATTTCAATTGAGTATAAATATTTACAATGTTTACAATAGGAAAAATCCATTTGCTTGGTATATTGATAATGAATATTCACCAGATGGTATGAGTTCGAAAAAAGTTTTGAAACAGATTACACTGTTTCCATTTATTCCAACTATTGGTTTAAGTTTTAAGTTTTAGGTTAGTTATGAAAAAAAATATTTCTATATTAATTTCAATTTTATTTGCAGGATTTTTATTAAACTCCTGCGAGCAAACAGTAACAGATGTTGATTTGCCCTATAATGAGCAACTTGTAATCAGGTCTATATTAGTAGATGGAGTTACTCATAAAAATATGAGGATTGAGAAAACACTTCACCCATTGGAAACTTACTCCGATGATAAAGCAATTTTAAGAGATGCAAAAGTGTCAATTTTTGATGGATTTGTTACTCATAATTTTACTTGTGATGGCGAATATTATTTTAATAACAGTTTCAAACCACAATCTGGTTTTAATTATAAACTTACTGTAGAATGGAATAATAAAAAAGCAATTTCCGAAACAAAAGTCCCTGAAAAGCCAGCTTTCGACTCTGTTTATTGGTACAAAGACTACTCTAATAGCCATTGGGAAGGTCTTCTGTATGTATTTTATACACTTGTTTCTCCAAGTTCAAAAACCTATTATTTGGGTGCTTTAACCGACAATAGTTCTTACGTTATGAATTATACTGACTCAATTGGCGTTTGGCACAAAACAGATGTTAATGGAAAAGTTAGAGTAATACTCGGTACTTTTTACAATTTCGGACAAGATGAAAGTATGTTTATTAAAAATATTTATGACGATTTTACATTTGTTGTTACTGCTTATGATGAACCTTTTATTGATTATTTCAATACTCGATATAATAGCCATTCATCAAGTAGTATTTTTGGTATGGAAGGTACGAATGTTAAATGGAATATTATAGGCGATGGAATTGGTTTATTCTTAGGCTCTTCGGAATATAGAAATAAAATCAAATATTGATAAATTTAAAATTCTAATAATGAAACTTAGTGTTAGTTGAAAGGTTCCAATTAATTATTAATTTCTACCTTCATAATTGTAAAATCATCTTTCAAGGATTTTCCATTGTTTAAGTTGCGAACATAGTCGTATAAATTGTCTAATTCACCGTTTGAATCTTTTTCATCTATAAGTTTTTTCCCGAGGTCTTCAATAGTCATATTTGAACCATCCGGCAATTTTGCATCATAAACACCATCTGAAAAGATATATATTTTTGAACCATTTGCAATTTTTCTTTTTTCAGTTTTGAAATTGTAATTTTGCAAACCACCAATAATGAAATTTGCTCCAGACAATTTATCATATTTATTTGTGCCATTCATTAATAATGCCGGATGATGTCCAGCAGATGCAAATTGCAATTCATTTGTATCAAGATTGAACACACCATACCAAATTGTAAAGTACATTCCATGGTGCTTATTCATTTGAAAAATTTTATTTAATCCATTAAATACTTGAGATGGTTCTTTGAAATCCACATCAGGTAAGTTTTGAAAACGTAAAATATTAAGTACTGATGAGGAAAAAAGAGCAGAAGATATACCATGTCCACAAACATCTAACAAGTAAAATATAAAATTATTTTCATCAATTTTGAAATATCCCAATGCATCTCCGCCGAGTTTATCAGTAGGCACATACTTGTAAGAAGTTGTCAATGGACCATAAGAAATTTCTTCTGGAAGTAAAGATTTGAAAAATTGCCCTGCGATTACCAATTCTTTTTTTAAACGATAATTAATAATAGCCATTTCATTTGCTTTTTTTTCGAGTTCCTCTCTTGCAAACTTCAAGTCAAGGTGAGTTTTGATTCTTGCAAGTATTTCAGCTTTATGAAAAGGTTTTGTAATATAATCCACTCCGCCAAGCTCGAATGCTCTAATAATATCTTCAGTCTCATTCTTCGCTGTTAAAAAAATAATCGGAATGTTCTTAGTTTCCTCCAACTCTTTTAAACGTCTGCAAACTTCAAAGCCATCAACTTGTGGCATCATTACATCTAATAAAATTAAATCCGGTTTTATAAGCTTTGCAGTATCAATTGCTTGCAATCCATTAAATGCAACAGAAATATCATAGCCAGTTTCGACTAATGAATTTCCAATAACCTGTAAATTTTTGACAATATCATCTACAACCAAAATTAACGGTTTTTTTTCTTTTTTTATATTTTCATTTTCTTCCATAATCTAAATTATTACATTTTTTCCAAATTTAAAAATTTCTTTTAAATATTTTTGAAATTATCTATAATTTTTAATTATTATTTGGTATTTATTAGATTATTACCAAATTTATCTTTAAATATATTTCATAATCAAACTAACATCAGCATTAGGAAATTGTTTCAGAATACATTTTCCTTGTAATTCTGAACTCATCGAGTAGTAGGAGGAGTTACCTCCTCCGTCCTCTCACACCACCGGACGTACGGATCACGTATCCGGCGGTTCTTAAATTTAATGATTTCTACTAGCTGTAACAAAGTCTAACATACTAAACAAATTAATTCTATCAAAGTATTTCTTCTTAAACCATACATTCATATGAGATGCTCCGCTATTCCACCAAGCTCCTCTGCCGTTATAAGCCGATTGCCTAACGCTGTCTTCGCTTAAACCTAATTTCAGCATATTCTTATAACGTGTTTTAGGTTTCTTCCACTGTCGTCAGATTGTATTACGGAGACGTCTGCGTAACCAACCGTCTAAGTCTTCTGCAAATTGCTTTGTTTCTGTCAGTTTGAAGTAGTTTATCCATCCTCTGATAAATGGAGTTAGGGATTCTTTTATAAATCTTCCTATATTCCTGCCTCTACCCTGTCGGAAAAGTTGCTTTGCCTTTGACTTAAATCTCTTTACACTTTCTGCAGTTACTCGTATTTTAGGCTGCTTATGCCGTGTAAATGAGTAACCGAGGAATTTTCTTTGATATGGTCTTGCAACTGCACTTTTATCTTTGTTTACTTTTAACTTTAGGGTCTTCTCGACAAAGTCTGTGATTGATTCCATTACTCGTTAGGCGGCTTTTCTGCTCCTTACGTAGATATTGCAATCATCTGCGTAGCGGCAAAATGAGTGACCACGACGTTCGAGTTCCTTGTCGAGTTCGTCTAAAACTATATTTGATAATAGTGGTGAAAGTGGACTTCCTTGTGGCGTGCCTTTCTCGCGGACTGTTGCGATTCCGTCTATCATTATGCCCGACTTTAAGTATTTCCTAATCAGTTGAAGTAAACATTTATCATTTACTTTACTCTTTATTCTCATTATCAGACGGTCGTGATTGACTTCGTCAAAGAAGTTTGCTAAGTCCATATCTATTTCCCAGCGTTTTCCTGCATTCTGGTATTCTCCTGCTTGGGTTATTGCTTGTTGTGCACTTTTACCTGCTCGAAAACCATTACTGTTATTGGAAAATTCCGGGTCAAAATATGGATTTAGTACTTGGTTTAATGCTTGCTGTATGAGCCTGTCAAGTACTGTTGGTATGCCAAGAAGACGCTCTCCGCCGGTTGGCTTTGGAATACTTATTTGTCTTACCGACTGTGGCATGTAGGTTCCATTCAACAATTTTACCTTAATTTCTGACCAATGTTTCTTCAAGTAAGGCATTAATTGGACTACCGTCATTTTATCAATACCCGGTGAGCCATTATTTCTTAATATGCTATCATAGGCTTGCTTCATATTGGTTCGTTCGACCATTCGTTCTACTATTGTTGAGCTTTTAGGGTTAGGTAGCTCTATAACCGATGTTGGATTGCTTGTTCTCATAAATTAACTCCCGGATTCCGTCCGATACTTCCAGTATGAGATTTGAGTATTTCAACTCGCTTTTCTACAACTTGTTTCCGTAACACAGTTATATCTCCTTTCCTTAAATTTAAGTTCTGTCCTTTGGCAGTAGTCGTCTGCCTAATATAACTTCTGCTGACTTCTCTTAACTCTTCTTATCGCCTCGCAACGATAATAGCATATTGCAAGTTAAGAGATCTCACCGGGTAATTCGCACTACTTTCACGCTTATAACTGCCACATATACATTATAGCTTTCTGTGTAAGTATTTGACTTTAGAGATATTTGCCACCTCATCCAACTATAATGCCTCGTATGTGATTCCTGTTCGTCAGTTCAGCGTTTTGCTTGTGGCTTCTTTCAGATTCATCCTCACAGATGACACCCTTGCCCTTGAGCTAACGATTCACTTTACCGGGCTCGCTGGAGACTTTCACTCCTTAGCAGTGAGACCTGCCGGTCGCTCAAAAAAAAAAAGACTTCTCAAATTGAATCGAGAAGTCCATTAATAATCTAAATTTGAAAGAGAAATTATGTATTTCTAAGTGCTTCAGCACCACCAACGATTTCAAGCATTTCTTTTGTAATTGCTGCCTGTCTTGCTTTGTTATATTGCAATTCGAGAGCTTTAATCAAATCATTAGCATTTCTTGTAGCATTATCCATAGCCATCATTCTTGCAGCATTTTCAGCAGCATTAGATTCAAGTAATGCACGCCACATTTTAATATCAATGAGTTTTGGAAGTAATTCATCAAGAATTGCTTTTTGGTTAGGTTCAAAAATATAATTTATATTGAAATTATTATCTTCTTTCTTTTCAACACCAGCAATCGGCAATAATTGGTTAAAAGTAGGAAGCTGTTTTAAAATATTGACAAAGTTATTGTTGAAAATAACAACTTTATCATAATCACCTGATACATAGCAATCTACTATAGAATTTATAATATCTTTAGCAACATCAAATTTTAAATTTGTAAAAATATTAGGAAATTCTGCTATAACATTATACTTATTTTTTCTAAAATATGTAACTGCTTTTCTACCAACCGAAACAACAGATAGATGTGCATTTGGGTGATTAACCTTTACATCATTTTCAATATAATGAACCACTTCTTTAAATATATTAGTATTAAAGCTACCGCATAGACCTCTGTCCGAAGAAACCACAATTATAGCAATGTTGTGTACTTCTGCTCTGTTTTGTAATAATTGATGGCTGTAATCATCTTCAATTGCAGAAACAAGATTATTAAGCATAAAATCAAGTTTCGATACATAAGGACGAGCAGATTCAATAGAATTTTGAGCTCTTCTTAATTTCGAAGCTGCAACCATTTTCATAGCTGAAGTAATTTTTGCTGTGCTTTTTACGGCTTTAATTCTGTTTCTAATATCACGTAGTGTAGCCATTTATACCTCAAAAATAAAATTCAAGTTTATATTAATAAAAAGGAAAATTCTTAGATAGATGATTAATAACATAATCAGCAACAGATTCTTCCAAAGTCATAAAATTATGATTAATGTTCAAATTTATTAGTTTATTCATATCAGCTCGAGTAAAATACTGATATTGATTTTTAAGTTCATCAGGCATTTCTATGTATTCAATCTTTGGTTCAATATCTAATGCTTTAAAAACTGCATTAATCAGGTCGTTCCAGCTTTTTGCTTCTCCATTACCAAGGTTGAAAATACCACTAATCTCATTTTTATTGAAAAGTTCCCATACTACATCAACAACATCTTTCACATAAATGAAATCTCGCTTTTGTTCACCATCTTCAAAACCATCTATATAGGATTTAAACAAATTTACTTGTCCAGTATTTTTGATTTGGTGATATGACTTATAAACCATCGAACTCATTGATGCTTTATGGTACTCGTTTGGACCGAACACATTGAAAAATTTAAGTCCAGTAAATTTGTTTATCAAACCATTTTCAATTAACCACAAATCGAATATATGTTTGGAGAAACCATAACCGTTAAGTGGTTTTAAAGAATCGTAAATTTTATCATCGTAACCATCAAAACCATCACCATAAGTAGCAGCAGAAGAGGCATATATCATACGTATATCATTTCTTTCTGCATATTCAGCCAATTCTTTACTGTATTTATAATTGTTATCCATTAAATAATCAATGTTTTTTTCAGTAGTTGATGAACAAGCACCGAAATGAACAATGAAATCAATCGAAGCACCATATTCATTATTTCTCAATTTTTCGCGAAAAACATCTTTATGAATATAATCGCGAAATCGCTTTCCAATTAGGTTTTTCCATTTTAATCCATTACCTAAATGGTCAACAACGAGAATATCAGTAATACCCTCGTTGTTGAGCTTTTTCAAAAAGCATGAACCAATAAATCCGGCTCCACCAGTTAAAACAATCATTCTATTCGGCTACTTATTTCTGAAAAATATCTAAAAATGCAGTAATTGCTTGATTCAAGCTTTGCTTGATATCATCACTCAAATCTTTAGTCTGAATAATTTTCAAAAGAACACCAGAGTGCATATTATCCATGTATTCCAAAAATTCTTTTTCAAATCTTGCAATTAAATTCAATGGAATATTATCAAGATAACCATTTGTTGCTGCGTAGATTACAACAATTTGTTTTTCAACAGTAAGCGGACTAAATGGCTTTTGCTTACAAATTTCTGTTAGTAAAGCTCCTCTCTTTAGACGTTCTTGAGTTGATTTATCCAAATCAGAACCAAATTTTGCAAATGCTTCTAATTCACGATACATCGCTAATTCCAATTTTAATGGACCAGCAATTTTCTTCATTGCTTTAATTTGGGCAGATCCACCAACACGTGATACAGAAATACCAATATTTAATGCAGGTCTTACGCCAGCATTAAATAAGTTTGGCTCTAGATAAATCTGACCATCTGTAATTGAAATCACGTTTGTAGGAATATATGCCGAAACGTCACCAGCTTGTGTTTCAATAACTGGCAAAGCAGTTAATGAGCCACCGCCTTTAGAATCTGAGAATTTTGCAGCTCTTTCTAATAATCTGCTATGCAAATAGAAGATATCGCCAGGATATGCTTCACGTCCCGGTGGACGTCTTAATAACAATGAAACTTGACGATAAGCAGCAGCTTGTTTGGACAAGTCATCATATATAATTAACGCATGCTGACCACTATCACGAAAATATTCACCCATAGAAGCACCACAATAAGGACCAATAAACTGCAATGGTGCAGGATCGGAAGCATTAGCAGCTACTATGATTGTATAATCCATTGCACCATATTGTTCAAGATATGAAACAACATTTGCTACTGTTGAACCCTTTTGTCCAACAGCAACATAAATGCAAAACACAGGATTAACACCAAGAGCTTTTGCCTCTTCAGTATGAGTATATTTTTGATTAATTATAGTATCAAGTGCAATTGTTGTTTTACCTGTCTGTCTATCACCGATAATTAACTCTCTCTGACCACGACCTATTGGAATAAGAGCATCAATAGCTTTGATACCAGTTTGAAGTGGCTCTTTTACAGGTTGTCTAAAAATAACACCCGGCGCTTTTCTTTCGATTGGATATGATTCTTTACAATCAACTGGACCTTTGCCATCAATTGGAATACCTAATGGATTAACAACTCTGCCGAGTAATTCCTTACCAACAGGTACTGAGGCAATTTTCTTTGTACGTTTAACAACATCGCCCTCTTTTACAAGACTATCATCACCGAAAAGCATCACACCTACGTTGTCTTCTTCAAGATTAAGCACCATACCGATAACACCATTCGAAAACTCAACAAGTTCTGATGCCATTACTTTGCTTAAACCATAGATACGAGCAACGCCATCACCAACTTGCAGAACGGTACCCACTTCGTATATATCTGCTTCGTTTTCAAAACCCGACAACTGACGTCTGAGAATTGCCGAAATTTCTTCTGGTCTTACATCTGCCATAAAAAATAACCTATATAATTATTTACAATTTTTTTCAATAATATTAAATACTTTTGCCTTCTATCAGATTTTTACGTAACATTTCTATCTGACGTGCAATACTTGCATCAAAAACCCAATCTTCTACTTGAATTTGAATACCACCTTTTAATGTAGGAACAACTGAAAATTCTGGTATAACCACTTTATTGAGTAATACCTGAACTTTTTGCAAAATTTTTGCTTTCAGCAGTTCATCAATTTCATTAGCAGATGTTATTTTAACAATAATTCTATTATTTTTGATATTATACAAATTGTCAAATTGTTGAATAATAGAATAAATTAGCTTTTCTCTGTGTTTTTCTGTAACAAGCATTAAAAAATCAAAAGTTAATTTTGAAATTGATTTTTCAAAAATTTCCTGTAAAATCTTCTTCTTTTTCCAATTTTGAATAATTGGACTTTTGAATAAAGAAGCTAATTCTCTTGAACTTTTGATAGTTTTTATAATATAAGCAAAATCTTTCTGAATCACTTCCGATGTTCCAAGAGGGTCGGTAATGTCCAATAATGATTTAGCATATCTGAGTGAAACTTTTGATTCTGTCATTTTACTTCAACAATTAATTAGTTTTTAGGCAAATTTTCGATATAACTTTCAATCAATTTCATATCACGGTTTTTATCAATCTTTTCATGTAGAATTTTTTCAGTTGCCATTACAACAAGTTCAGCAACTTCTTTTCTTAATTGAATTAAAGCCGCATCTTTATTTCTTTCGATTTCACGAATCGCATCTTCAACTTTAGCTTTTTTAATTTTATCAGCTTCTTCAGTTGCTTTGCGAATAATAGCATCGGCTTGTTCTCTACCTTTGCTAATCAAATCAACAACTTCCAAATGAGTGCTATCAAGTCTGACTTTACTTTCGTTAAGCATTTTTGTAGCTTCAGCCATTTGAGATTGCGACTTATTTATTGCATCTTCAATGCTTTTTTCACGATTATTAATAGCATTAATAATTGGCTTACCAAAGAATTTAATCACAATAAACAAGAAAATCGAAAAATTTACAAATGTCCAAAAAACTAAACCGGGTTTTACGTTTAGCAAGGCATCCATATTATTATCCTATAATTTATTTCAATTTATTAATTTTCATTTAACAGATTAATCACTTATAAAAATCTACAGAGTGAATTAACCAAAGTTTTTTCACTCTGTGTTTTTTAGTAATTAATTCCAATCAATAATATCGTTCTATCAATATTACTTAAGCGACAACAATAAGCAAATTACTGCTGCAAACATCGCAACACCTTCAATAAGTGCTGCTGCAATAATCATTGATGTTCTGATATCACCGGCAGCTTCCGGTTGACGACCACTTGCTTCTAAAGCTGCTGATGCTAATTTACCAATACCCATACCAGCACCGATTACTGTTAAACCAGCACCTAATCCTGCTGCCAAATAAGCTAAAGCACTTGCTTCCATTAAAAAACTCCAAATAATATGTAAAAAAAATTAAAAATTAATGTTATGCATGTTTATGTTCTAAATCATGACTATGTTCGTGAGCATGGTCACCAATTGCCAAACCTACGAATATTGCCGTAAGCAAAGTAAATAAATATGCCTGAATAAAGGCAACTAATGCTTCAAGAAAATACATGAAAATTGAAAAAGGCGTAATTGCAAGGGACATAAAAATACTGTTAAAATAGAATAGTATTCCTAATAAGGCAAACAATACTACGTGTCCGGCAGTCATGTTTGCAAACAAACGAATTGTAAGTGCGAATGGTTTGATAAACATACCGATAATTTCTATTGGTATCATTATAAAGAACAACCACCATGGAGCACCACCGAGCAAATGTTTAAACCAAGCCGCAATGCCTGCCTCTTTTATAGCTGTATATTGAATTACAAAGAAAGAAATTATTGCTAATGACATGGTTACTGCTATCGCACCAGTCGGAGTATGTGCTGCTGGAAATAATCCTATCAGATTACTTCCCAAAATAAAGAAGAATAAGCCCATGAAATATGGAAATAATCTATCAGCTGCACCACGAACTGGAATATTAGGTCTAACTACATCATCTCTTAAATAAAGAACAATAGCTTCAATTGCATTTTGGAATCCTTTAGGTGCTTTATCTGCATTCTTTTTGTATTTGCCAGATGCTTTTGCTAATATTACGGTTAAAATTAAAATTGCAATCCATTGAAATACAACTAAATTTGTTACAGATAAATCAAGAGCAGGATGCTGATGATTGTCAGTTCTTAGAATTGTATCATGACCGTGGTGGCTCTCAATAATATATTTGCCATCATTTACCATTGATGATTTATTCATATAAAATTGAAAACCATCATCAATTAAAATAATTGGTAGGTCAGAAACTTTGTATGGACCAATGGTTAATGCATCGTGGTCGGATAAACCTTGCATTATTTCATTGAAAACTCCGCTTCTGTCGCCGCTTTCTTTATGTTCACCATTATGAGAATCCACATTTGTATTACTTGCCTGATTCTCAGCAATAGTATTTTTATTATCAAAATTTTCGTTACTTACTACGTCAAAAACTACTTGGTGGTTTTTTGCCATTACTGTTCCAAAAAAATTTCAAAACTTAATCATACAAAATTACGAAACCTTAACGACTTATTTAAATACAAAATTTCAAATATTAAAAATAAAAAGAAAAAAATGATAAAACTTAAGCTAAAACTTAGTAAATCAATCAAAAAAAGTTTAATTACGACTAAAAAAAGTATTAATGATACAAAAACTCTTGACATAATTGAAATTACTATACGTCTAAAAAATATTTTCCATTCCAAATTTATTGCTTTTTTGATTACAATTATCGAAACTAAAGTATTGGCTATATTAATTAATAAACTATAAATAATTGAAATTAAAATTATACTCATTTTTGCTTTTTATTCATTTTTCTAACAAATTGAAACAATGTATTCATACCAACAACAAATCCAAAAAGTGTCAGAATTATTGTCCATAATGGAGTTGTGCCTAATTTTGGGTCGAGCCACAAATTACCAATCAATGCACCCAGCAATATTGGTGCAAATATTTCAGTTCCAAGAGATAGATAATTTCCGTAAGCTGCCAAATTAGGTTTTTTATTTTCTTCCATTTTTTGAATTCCCTATTGCAAATTTTTTTAAAATTTGCTGATAATATCAAAATAGATTGCTCTATATCTTCCACCGTCTGAATTATCATTGAAAATATTTTTCATTTGAAATTCTACAGTCAAGCCCATCATTACACTTGCTCTCAATGACAGATTAACTTTATTTTTATTTTTTGAGTTAATTTCATCAAGTCCTGCATTATATTCAGCATTAATTGCAAAATACTTCCCTAATGACTGCTCTACACCAGCCCAGAAATTCACACTTCTATTTTCTGGTTCTGGCTCAATTGAATAATTTAAACCACCATGAAAAGCAAGCATACCCATATCCCACTTATAATTTTTGCTTACTGCGAGATAAATACCGGGAGAAAAAGTTTCAAATCTTTCAGCAACACTATACCACAAACCTTTGCCTTGAGTAGAAAAACCCATGACAATTGCAGGTAATTTTAGAGTTTCATCAAACAATCTTGCTTTTAGATGAATAGAAGGGTAATTTTGAAATTCGGGGTCATCATTTCCAATAATATTATTTCCAGAAAATGCCATTCCGGTATTCAGCCAATCCAAAGGTGCAAATGTAAATTCAAAGAATACATTACCTTCATTCATAAAGCCAGTATAAATACTATAATCCATTTTCTTGAGAATTCCAGCAGTTGGCATATCAACAATATATCTTGTTTCATTGTTTGCCGAGCTACCAGCAGTTCCATAAGCCATTGCAAATTCACAAAAAACAAGAAATATGGCAATTTCAAATAATATTTTCATTATATTAAAAATTTTTATTGTAAATAACATTAAAACAATTTAATTTTGTTAAAATTAATTAATAACAAATTTATGAATATTTTTGTTATAATAATTATAAAATTGGAGTTTAGTGTTATGAAAAATGTTTTGGCAAAAGTATCTTTAATAAGTGTAATAATTGTTATTACATTTTGTTTGTCATCTTGCAGTACTTCAAGATTTCAAGAAAAGGATAAATCTTTACTTACAACACATCTTGCTGTTACAATTGAACCTTATACTGAAATAATAAATGATACAACAATAATTTTTGGTGCTAAAGCAACCAGAAATTACAATCTTGGTAATGAAATTCTACCAAGTTCAGAAGATTTTCGAGTTGAAGTGATGGAAATGGACAAAATCACACAAATTTGGAGTTCATACAGAAATAAAGAATTTTTGGCTGGTAATCAAAAAGTTGAGCCACAAGTAATTGGAGAATCTAAAAATTATCAAATTACTTGGAATAGAACGAACTCAAAAGGTGTAAAAATTTTGAATGATGAAGTATGGGTTAGAATAATGATTCCTGCAATGCCTGATTTTTATATCGAATCTTATAAAGTGAAACTATCTAAATGAAAATTTACGAAAAATTTATGGAGCGAGCATTGGAGCTTGCTTTAAATGGTACTGGTTATGTAAGCCCTAATCCAAGAGTTGGGGCTGTTATTGTTGAAGATGAAAAAATTATTGGAGAGGGCTGGCATAAAGCTTTCGGTAATAAACACGCTGAAATAGAAGCGATTGAAAATTCCCAAAGAAGCAATTTTGAAAATTGTACTCTATTTGTTACATTAGAACCGTGTACTCATTTTGGGAAAACGCCACCCTGTACTGATACAATTATTGAAAAGAAATTTTCGAAAGTCGTTATTGGTATGATTGACCCTAATCCGGTTGTAGCTGGTAGTGGTGTTCAAAAACTTAAAGATGCAGGAATTGAAGTAATATCAGGAGTACTTGAAAGCGAATGTAAATGGATGAATCGCTTTTTTAGTAAGTATATACAGAGTAAAATACCATACGTTATACTTAAAGTTGCTCAGTCTTTAGATGGGAATATTGCTTTGAAATCTGGTGTTTCACAATGGATTACTTGCCATGAAAGCAGAAAATATTCTCATTATCTTAGAAGTGAAGTTGATGCAGTATTGGTCGGGAAAAATACAACACTTTTGGATAACCCTTCACTTACTGTTAGAGATGTCAAAGGGAGAAATCCTATGAAAGTTGTACTTGATTCTTATTTAACATTGCCACTTGATTTGAAATTGTTTAAATCAGAAGAAAGGAATAAGACAATTATTTGCTGTTCGACTAATGCAAGTACTTCAAGAAAAGCAGAAATATTGAAACTCGCTGGAATTAAAATTCTCCCAATTGAACTTTATCAGAATAATAAAGTTACTTTAGAACAGATATTGATTGACCTTGCTGAACAATTCAAAATTTCATCTATTGTTGTAGAAGGTGGAGCAGAAATATTTTCATCATTTTTAGAGAGAAATCTTGTAGATGAAATTCAATTATTTATTGCACCAATGATAATAGGTTCAGGTATTCAATCATTTAAAAATTTGCAAGTAAATAAATTGGACTTAGCCCCAAAATTTGATGTAAAAAAAATAGAGAATAGTGGTACCGATATTCATATTGTTTTAACAAAAAGTTAAAATTTTGCAAAATAAAGTAGTTTTAGCTTCAATATTTAATACTTGTAACTAAGCACAGCTTAGTTACAAGAAACATTTATTTATCGTGAAAAATCCGCTCCTACGGAGCTTAATTTGTTTGTAGTACTACATTTCTACAAACAGATACCTACTACGTTACTGATTCCCCTTCTACAATCTTTATTTCTTCTTCAGTTAAACCGTATAATTCATAAACAAGTTTGTCTATTTGCATATCTGTAGTATCGCAAATATTGCTGTATATTTTCTTATCACGTTCTGTTTTTGCTTCATTTTTGTATTTCTGATTTTCGAGCATTTGCTCCACAAGAGAAACAAGTTTATCGTGCTTTGCTTTTTCTGTTTTAACTTCTAAATTTAATTTTGGAATTGGTAATTTTTCCAGGTATGCTATAGGAATTTTTGGAAATAACTTTTTTGCATTGTAAAATTTAGTTTGTAAATAATAAGACCTAAAAATCTAAAGTACGATAAATAAATTTAGAATACAGCATTTTATGCTAATCAAAATTGGAATTTTTTAGCATTGGGGTGAAATTTCAAGTTTTGCTGGAGATTTTACTGTTGAAATTTCATGATTTCTAATATTTAAGCACGTTTAGTTCATAGATTTCCCTTTCGGATTTTTCCTACAACAAAATTTGCATCTGATTTTTGTTTGTAATTTGTTTTTTTATGCAAAAACCAAATTATCAACCGCTTTTTCAATTTTCAACCACCTGTCTTTATAATGATATGCTTCGTACATTTTTAACCAAAGGTTTCGTCCATTAATTACTATCTTGCCAGCCACCTGCACAAACCATGCACGAAATGTGTTTGGCTCTTCACGCCAAGATTTTTCATCGCTCAATTTTCGCATCCATAAACTTAAATTGTATGCCAAGACACTCATTTGCCATAAAGTTTCATTCGCCCAAAAATCTTGCGTTATCATGCTTCCGGCAAACATTTGTCGTTTTACTTGTTCAATCCAATTTTCACTCTCGCCTCTGTCACCATACAAACGATGAATCTCTAAGGGACTGTCATATATATTAGTTACATAACAAAAATAGTCATAATAGTAATCGGTTTTAAATAATCCATCTTCAGTATGAACCAGCACTTTCTTGCGTAATGCAACAAACTTTCTTGCTTTTTCCCAGTCGGCACACTTGTACATAAATTCTGTCATTTGCCAATTTGGCATTAAGGGAATGCTTTCCCAATCCTGACTTGATAAGAGACTGTTCAAGTTTTTCAATTTTACTTTGATTAAATATAGCGTATTTTTACGTGATTCAAGTACTTGCAATAGTATACCGTTGAAAAATCCACTGTCGGCTCGTACTAATAATTCTTTTATGCCGGAAGGGAGCAATCCAAATGCCTGCTCAATAAATCCGTGCGAATTATTAGCTGTATAAGTATCGCCGGGACGAAGCCAACTCAACAAACATTCCTTAGTGCTGTTTAAGAAACACATAATTGGATGATAACTTTTTGCTCCTTTTTTGCTTGAATTAAATCCTTTGGCAACACCTTCTTGATGACCATAAAGTGTATGAACGGTTGAATCTAAATCTAATATATCCCTGTTTGTCTTCAATAAATCATGAACTTTTGACGATAATTTTCCATTTATGTTCATGATTTGATTGTTTTCATTCATTCCGAAACGCTTGATTCTATTGAATATAGTGTCGGCATCAATATTTGTAGCTAAGCACAACAATTTTTGTATCAATGGGTCGCGACTAAATGATTCAATTTTGCTTACACGGTTAAAACCACTAAATATTCCTAATATTATTGTTGATAATATTTGGAAATTTGTGAATTTAATATTGTGATACAAATTCAAATCAATCATATCGAACATTGATTCTAATCCAATCTTACGCATAAAGTTAGAAATAACTTTAATACCACTAAAGTTTGTCAAAGATTTTGAATCAAAACTTGTTTTGATATTTGCAGGTTTTTTCGTATTTTTGTTTTGCATGGATTAAGTACCTTTTTGGGTTTACGTTTTTGTTAATTAATTCTTGTAAAATCAATTACTTAGACGACTTAATCCATGTTCTATTTTAGACTTTTAGGTAAGATAATAACTTTGAATTAATTATTGAAAGCAAAAATTTCAAATTTGTATTATTCTTTTCGGTTAAATTATAAACATCGCATACATTGTAATATTTTTCATCATCATAAACAGCAATTAAATTTAGCCCAATTCTCCTTAATAATATTTTGGAATTTTCATAAATGCTGTTGTTCTTGAAATTTGCAACATCATTATGGTCATATTCAACATATTTATTTTCAAACTTTAGCAAATATCTATTTATACATCTACCAGAAATCAATTTTTTGGATTTGTTTGAGAGAATTTTGTTACTTGTGTATTCAGAACTGTATCCAAATTCAATTCCTCTTGCAAAATTAACAAATTCTTTTAGTGGAATCTTGTTCAATCCAATTTTATTTTCTAATTCAATATCAAATTTGTTTTTATTAAGATTAAATAAATTAAATTCAGATTCCCGAAAACTAATTTGTTCTATTTGTTTAAATTCAAAATTGTTGAAATTTGAATTCCTATTTAAAATGGATGTATTTATTAAATTATTTAAAGGATTTATGTTTTGCAATACAAATATACATGTATCAACTGATGCAGTATTGAAAACATTTGAACCATTATCAATTAAAGTGTCAATTTTGAAATTAAGAATTCTGTTTCTAATTTTGCTATATCTTGAATTTGTCAACAAATTGCTTGGAACTATAAAACCAAACATTCCAAAGTTTTTTAATAAATCCAATGATTTTTCAATAAACAAAATATAACTTTCCAATTCAGAATCAGAATATGAATAGTATAGTTTGAAATATGTTTTCATTTCATCTTTAAATTCAACTCCATACGGTGGATTTCCAATAATTACATCAAAACCACTATTTTTTTTGGAGTCAAGTTCGGCATTATAAATTAGAGTTTCTTCTTTCAGAGTTAAATTTGTTGCCTCTTCAATATAATCAGCAGCTTTATCAATATGATATTTAGCACCTTCAAGATAGTTACTTGCAGCATTAAAATGATTATCAATTTTAGAAGATAATGATTTTGAATAATCAGATTCATTTTTTTTAAAGATTTCTGGAAATTCTCTTTCCCAATCAAATGTATTGATTTTTCTTTTCTCTTTTTCATTAAATAAAGATGGTTTATTATCAATGTAAAAATCTGAAGCAATCAAAGAATTTCCACTTTTGATATTATCATCTAATGATGGCAAAACTCTATCGTGAAATGCAGACAACTGATTATTGATTGTTGCTTTGGTTTCGCCTTCCATTGCTTTCAACATCAAAGACAATTTTGTAACTTCAACTGCGTTTGTGTCTATATCAACACCATAAATATTATTGAGCAATATTTGTTTTTTGATTGCAGTAGTAAGATTTCCATCAGGATTAAAAAAATTTTCTTTGTTTTTTTGTTTTGCTTTTAGGTAGTATTCTCGATGCCAATCAAGAAGGAACTGATATGTACCTATCAAAAATGAACCGCTACCACAAGCTGGGTCACATATCTTGAGTTTTGCAACTTCTTCTGGCGTTTTATTCTCAACTAATTTGCCAACTGTATTTTTTACAATGTAATCAACAATATATTGAGGTGTATAATATACTCCACCTGCTTTACGAACTTCTGGCTTTTCTTCTATAGTCATCTGCTTTCCTGGGATAATTTTAATAACTTTCCCAAGATATTGCTCGTAAGAATGCCCAAGAATTTCTACAGGTATCACAGAAAATTCATAAGGACTTTTAGGATAATACATTTCTTCAATAATTTCTTTTAAAGTTGCATCATCAATAATTAAATCATCGGTTATTTTGTCTTTTTTGTAATCAAAAAGACCTGAATTATATTTCTGGTCGGCATTGTGAAAAATATTTTTTAATTTTAGATAAGAATTTTTTCCAATTGAATTAAAAAGTTGGTTTTCAATTTCGACACCGCGGTCTTCGCAAATTCTTAGAAATAGTAATCTATCAATAATTTTTTGCATAGAATAATTTAGCGTATCTTCATCAATTTTATTATTATTGAGATATATGCTTTTAGCTAATGAATTTCTCCAATTATCTAATGATTTTAGAAATGCTTCACCAACTTCTGTAGTTCCTTTTTTATTTTTATTATTATTGAAAGCATTGTCTAATGAACCATTATAAACAGATTCTTTTCCAAATATTTGTAAAAGCATATCAAAATTAGAGGCATAATCCTTGTATGTTAAATAATCTATTCTTGCAATAGATGCTATATCATTAGGATTAGGCATAACAGTACAATCATAAACCGCAAATTCTTCAAAATCAGTAAGAATACAAATAGGTAATTTAGCACTCCATCCATATCGCCTTAATTGGTAAGCAGATTCAACGTGTTCTTTGATATTTATTCCGGGCTTCTTTGCTTCCACATAAAACATTTTTTTGCCGTTTTTAGTAAAGCAATAATCAGGTGCTTTTTTCTTTCCATCATCAAGAATTACTTTATCTTCGTATATAACTTCGCGATATGATTCAGCAAGGTCCTGTTTGTTATAAATATCCCATCCTAATGCCTCAAAAAATAAATTTATAAAATCAATTCTTGCTTGTGCTTCAACATATTTATCTTTGTAATATTCTACATTATTTTCAAATTTTTCAACTAATTTTTGAATTGCTTTTTTTGCTTCTTCTTTTGTGTATATTTTCATAATTGATGATTTGTTCCTAACATTAATTTTTACAATTTTATTATTCAATTATCCAAATATAAAAATATTTAAAATTCTGTAAAAGATAATTTCAAACTTTAAAATACAAACTTACAAAATCCAAAGCTATATGTTTGACGTTATTGCAGAAAATTCAAAATATTTTTCTGAATTTACCAAAAAACAATACACAATATAAGAAAAATAATTATTTGTTTTTCAACAAATGAGTGGATAAGTATTTTTGATGTATAATTGATGCTTTTTGGCTTGTAACTACGTAATTTTAGTATGAAAAAAATATCTTTTTCTGAATCAATTGATTTATATTGACGATGCGGAATGGATTCTGAAACAAGTTACCAATGACACCTTTTAAAACAACCCCTTGCAGATTCAGTAAGCAACTTGTGGCTTTAGCCACCAGCAATAATAATTCAATATTACTTAATCAACAGACTATTAAAAACGAGGAATTCATAACAAGAAAATTTTGCTCAGTAGTTTCAAATTTATTTACTCAAAATAAAAAGAGCAGAGGTTTTGCATCCAATATGCTAACTACTGCTCTTATTTTTTTAAGGAATGAATTTATTTCCTACGTTTTCTCTCTTTCATCGGTGGACCATCTTCGCCTTCAAAATCTGGTCCTCCCTTTTTCTTATTAAAATCCATAAGCATATTTCTTAATTTTTTATGGAAATTCATTTCAAAAATCAAGAATTTAGCATAATTTTGTTGATTTAGAAAACTTTGCATAGATTTCAACTTTTCCATATTTGCCATAAAGAATTCATTTTGAACAACGAGAAATTTATCGGTTAATTCTTTAATTTCTTTATCGTTAGCATCTTTCTTTAAAGCTAATCTTAATTCATCATTCAAAATTTCTAATTTATCAGATTTATCCTTAACAGCTTTTTCTAATGATTTATATTTCCCAATAAACTTATCAGCTTCATCTTCTTTTAAGTCAAGTATTTCGAGTATTTTCACTAATTTCAGGGTTTCCATCCTTTCTCTTGCAAATTCTGCGGGTTGGCTAATAGCATTACTTGAAATAGCAAAACCAATTAAAACTACAAATAATAGCATTTTTTTATGAATTAATGTCTTCATTTTTAATATCCTCATATATTGATTGAAAATCTTTTTCATCTAAATTATTTAAATCATCTAATAGCGTTGGGTCGCTATAATTGAATTTTGACAAGTATTTTTTCAGAGAATTTTTATCTTTTAAAACTGATTCAATAATTGCATTATTGGTCAATTCGTTTATTTCATTTTCATATTCTAATAAATCAGAAAAATCCACTGAATTTGATTTACTGTAAATATCGGCACTTTCAATAATAATATCAATATTATTTGTATCATTGGTAATTGCTTTTATATCAGAATTAGAAAGTATTTGCAATTCAGAACTTTGTACTGCATTACTAATCTGCTCATCATTTCTATTGTAATATAAAAACATTGCTCCAGCAATCAAAAACGCCATAAGTGGCATAATTAACTTCAAATTAAATTTACCTGAATATTTAGGTTGAGTGTTTCTATAAAGTTTTTGATTCACTTTAACAGATAAATTTTTTGATTTATCGCGAATTGGTTTCTCTATATCCATCAATTCCATTTTTCTAAATACAGCACTCACTTCATTAACTTCTTGTTGAATATCTGGGTAGTCAGGTAAACATTTTTCAAAAGCTAATCTATCACTTTCAATAGTTCTACCAAAAACATAATCAGGTAACATTTCCTGCATTTGTTTATAAGTCAATTTCTCGTTATTTATATTTTCCGACATATTTTCACCAATCAATTTAAATCAAATTTATTTAAGAAAAACAGCTAATTTCTTTACAGCTTGAAAGTAATTTGCTTTCAAACCGCCTATTGATGTACCTAAAAGTTTTGATATTTCTTCATAGGACATATCTTCAAAGTATCTTAATGCAAATGTCTCTCTTTGTTTTTCCGGTAATTTAGATAACATTCTATAGAATTTTTCTGAAAATTCATCACTTTCGAGCTTTTGTTGTGGATTTAATTCGTTATTTGCAATATTAAAAAAATCTTCGCTATTATCTTCTTTAGAAAAAAAAGAAAAAAATGAACGCTTTCTTTTGAAATTAATACATGTATTTGTTGTAATTCGATAAAGCCATGTTTTAACGCTACTTTCACCTTTGAATGATGAAATATTGTTAAGTGCTTTGATAAACACTTCTTGAGCTATATCATCGGCATCGTCATAATTCTGTATAAATCTTAAAGCAGTAGCAAATACAAACTGTTGATACATCCTGACAAATGCAGTTGCCGAGCGTTCGCTTTTTGTAGTTTGATACTCATTTACTATTTCAGTTTCATTTTCGTATTGCAAAACAATTGTTCTCACTGTAAATTCCCTGTCTTGTCATTTCATTCAGTTATTTGACACAGTAAATATTAAAAGGTTTAAAATTAATAAATATTTTTATAAATTAAGCATTAAAAAAATAATTCAGAAATATTTTTTTTGATATAGATAAATTGGAAATTGAAGTATTGAGATAAGGTAAAAAGAATATTGTGGAATGATTATTCAGTCATTTAACAATTTTCAATTTAGTTTGTTATTTAAATGAATAAGTGTATATTTGGAACAAGTTGAAAAATAATAAAAAATGAAATTCCTTGAAAATCCCGTTAGGGATTAAATGTTTGTAACAAGTAAACTGCCTGTAAGTCCAACAATCCCATCTGGATTGAATAGTTGTAAACCCCACCTAAATCCTCCCCAAGGGGAGGACTTTACATATAATTCCTCCCTTCGGGGAGGTTAGGTGGGGTTTCTTGTTACAAACATTAATTCCCTATGGGAATTTCAAGGAAATTTCATATAAAATAACGAAAATTCAATTTTATTGATAATCGACTTAGTAGTCACTTTTATTCTCCTTGCATTCTTTTAATTAATCACAAAATACTTTGAAATTTAAACAAAAGATTGTTATTTTTGTATGATATGTTAAATGGTTTATACCGTAAATAGTTTATAATAAATTTAAGGATTAAGTATGTCAGATTACAAAATTATTTGGACAAAAATAGACGAAGCACCCGAACTCGCTTCATATAGTTTATTACCAATTGTAAAAGCTTTTACAAAAGGTACAGAAATAGATGTAGAAACAAGAGATATTTCACTCGCTGGTAGAATTATTGCAAATTTCCCAGACAATTTAACCGAAGAACAAAAAATTCCAGACTATCTTGCACAATTAGGTGATTTGGTAAAACAACCTGATGCTAATATAATTAAACTACCAAATATTAGTGCTTCAATTCCACAATTGCAAGCTGCTATTAAAGAATTGCAACAAAAAGGTTATGACATACCCGATTATCCGGAAGAACCAAAAAATGATGAAGAATTAGCTTTGCAAAAAAGATTCGCAGTTTGCTTGGGTTCAGCTGTAAATCCTGTTTTACGTGAAGGAAATTCTGACCGCCGTGCTGCAGCATCTGTAAAGAAATTTGCTCAAAAATTTCCACATAGAATGATGAAGCCATGGCCCGAATCTGGTTCAAAAGCACGTGTAGCATATATGAAAGAAAAAGATTTCTTCGGTAGTGAAAAATCAATGACTATTGAAAATCCTTGTGATGTAAAAATTGAATTTGTTGATAATAGTGGAAATACTAATGTATTGAAACCAAAATTATCATTAATTGCTGGTGAAGTAATTGATACATCTGTGATGAATGTAAAAGCACTTCGAGAATTTTATTCAGAGCAGATTGAAGAAGCCAGAAAAGATGGTGTACTTTTATCTTTGCATCTAAAAGCAACAATGATGAAAATTTCAGACCCTATTATGTTTGGACATGCAGTTTCAGTTTATTACAAAGACGCTTTGGAAAAACATACAGATTCTTTAAAAGAAATAGGTGTAAATCTAAATAATGGTTTGCAAGATTTATTAGATAAATTAGATAGACTTCCAGCAGATAAAAAAGCTGAAATTCTCGCTGATATTGACGAAGTTTATGCAAATCAACCACCACTTGCTATGGTTGATTCAAGATATGGAATAACAAATTTACATGTTCCAAATAACATAATTGTTGATGCCTCAATGCCGAATGTTGTGCGTGATGGTGGCAAAATGTGGAACAAAGCTGATGAATTGCAAGATTGTATTGCGATGATTCCAGACAGATGCTATGCAACAATGTATGATGTAATTATGGAAGATGCTAAAGCAAATGGACAATTTAATCCTTCAACTATGGGAAGCGTTTCAAATGTGGGTTTAATGGCACAAAAAGCTGAAGAATACGGTTCACACGACAAAACATTCGAAGCAGTTGATAATGGTGTAATTCGTGTTGTTGATTTTGATGGCAATACACTACTTGAACAAGTTGTCGAGAAAGGCGATATTTTCAGAATGTGTCAGGCAAAAGACGAACCAATCAAAGATTGGATTAAATTAGCAGTTAGACGTGCAAAAGCAGCCGGTACTCCAGCTATTTTCTGGTTAAACGAAGAAAGAAGCCACGATGCAGAAATTATCAACAAAATCAATAAATATCTACCCGAACACGATACCACAGGTTTAGATATTAGAATAATGAAGCCAACTGATGCAATGAAATTCTCATTGGAAAGAGTTCGCAAGGGCTTAGATACCATTTCAGTTACAGGTAATGTACTTAGAGATTATTTGACAGATTTATTCCCAATATTAGAGCTTGGAACAAGTGCAAGAATGTTATCCATCGTTCCATTACTTAATGGTGGTGGTTTATTTGAAACAGGTGCCGGTGGCTCCGCTCCAAAACACGTTCAACAATTAGTAAAAGAAGGGCATTTGCGTTGGGATTCACTTGGCGAATACTGTGCATTAGTGCCATCACTCGAACAAGCTTACGAAAGAACAGGCAGCAATAAAGCAAAAGTCTTAGCTGAAACTTTAGATTATGCAATTGGAATTTACTTAGAAAATGGCAAATTACCTTCAAGAAAAGTAAATGAAATAGATAATCGCGGAAGCTCATTCTATCTTGGTTTATACTGGGCAAAAGCACTTGCCGCACAAGATAGCGATGCAGAATTAAAAGCAAGATTTGAAAAAATCGCAAATGAATTAGCAGAAAATGAAGAAAAAATCAATTCAGAATTACTTGCTGCACAAGGTAGTCTAGTTGATTTAGGTGGTTATTATCAACCTGATTTTGAAAAAACATCAAATGCAATGCGTCCAAGTGCGACTTTGAATGCAATTATTGATAGTATGTGATATAAATTGAAATCATCTCAAAATTTCTAATGAGAGAATTTCAGTAGTTTTGTAAAGAGAACTCCTTTCATCAATTCTATTTAGATGTCCTATATTTAAAAAATGTAGGACATCATTATTTTCTTGCATATTTGCTTTTATTCTTTTTGAAAATTCTTCAATTCATTTATGCATCAAATGAATTTTACCAATTTTGAAAATAAGGTTAAAAGTCACCTGGTTTTTGCTTTCTACAAAAGGACATTTTCTTTTGAAAATGACAAGAAGAATGGATTCTCAAACAAGTTCAGAATGACACTTAAGAAGATGTCCGACACTATTATGTCAATTTTGTTGATTATCAATATAATAATTCTTGCATCTTCTTAGAATATCACGTAGTGATTCCATTATGGTAATACATATCAATCATAAAAGCTATTTATCACGTAGTGATTATATTATTCTAACTTTTAATATTAAAAGATGTTACCACAATTTAATCACTACGTGATAACGTATTAAAAAGATATTCACTGTTACCACAATTTAATCACTACGTGATAAAATCAAAACATATAGGAAGAATATTTATCATTTTCCCAAAAGAAAAATATACCAGTCTCACACAAGTACTTGAAAAATTTTTCAAATCACATCAAAATTGTACAAAGTGTTGGACACTTAGAGGAAGCAATGGAGCTGTTAGTATCAATACGCACCTTTACCAATAATAACAACCCAAATGGTAGCAAGTATGATTTTAAAATCAGTCGAAATACCAGCATCTGAGATATATTGTAAATCATAATCAATCATATCCAACAATGAGCGGCAATTTTCTCTATTGCTTATTTGCCATAAACCTGTAATTCCGGGCTTAACCGTAGAACGTAATTCTTTATATGATTTATAAGGGTTGAGCATATTTTCTAACAAAGGTCTTGGTCCAACCATACTCATTGAGCCAAATAGGACATTGTAAAATTGTGGGATTTCATCTAAACTTGATTTTCTGAGAAATTTTCCTATTGGAGTTACACGCGAGTCCGATTTGATTTTTAATAAAGTACCAGTATCAGAATTAATTACAGAAGATTTAGAATCACATTTATACATAGTTCTAAATTTATACATAGTAAATTCTTTACCATCTTTACCCACTCTTTTCTGAACAAACAAAATTGGACCTTTTGAACTTAGCACAATAAATGAAGCTATTAATATTTGCAAAGGCAAAGTAAGAATAATCAATAAGAATGAAAATAAAATATCAATTGCTCTTTTTGCAAAAATAAAACCTTGTCTATCATAATAATTAAATTTAAATAGACTTAATTCAGCTAATTCAGTAAACATTTCCATAAAACCAAATCCTTATTTTTAATCAAAGTTTAAACTTATAATGTTCAAGTAGAAATTTAAAATTATGTGTAAATTAAAAATTTACTTTTTTTTAAAATTTGTCACCTACCTAATTATAATAACACATCAGTTGGTATTTGGTTTATCAAAAATGTAACTTTTTTTTATTTTTTTTGAATTGAATTTAATTGATAAAATAAAGAGCTGTTGTAACAAAATCATTTTTTTGAATAAGTCATTTTCAAGAAAATTGAAAATCCAGAATTATCAGTTACTTAGATAATCCTGGATATTTCACATCATTAAAAATTAAATTATTGAGCTGCATCCATTAATGTTTACAAAGGCAATGCGAAATAAAATTTTGAGCCGTTGCCTTCTTCACTTTCAGCCCATATTTTACCCTTATGTTTGCAAATAAAATCTTTACAAATTACTAAACCAAGCCCAGAACCTTTTTCATTGTCTGTACCTAATCTTGAGATTTCGGACTTGTTTAAATTAAATAAATCATCTACAACCTTTTTACTCATGCCTACGCCTTGGTCTGTAACGCAAACTCTAATGAATTTATCTGAACCTTCTTCAAAGTTATCAGTAGTAATTGAAATCAAACCACCCTTATTAGAAAATTTCACAGCATTAGTAATCAGATTTCGTATAACCGTAGCAATCATATTTCTATCACACATCATCATTGTACTTTCGGGTATTTCGGATAATATTTTTATTTGTTTATCATTAGCATTTGATGAAATTGTAAACATTGCATTATTAACAAGTTCGTATAAATCAATATTTTCTATATTCATATTAATTTTACCTTGCTGCGACCTTGACCATTCTAATAAATCTTCCATAAACTTATATACATATCTTACCGAATCATACATTGATTTTATCATTTCAATTAATTCATCTTTTTCAAATAAATCAAACTCTTTATAAATCAAATCTGTAATTCCCAATAATCCTGAAAAAGGATTTCTCAAGTCATGTGCTACCAATGAGAAAAACTTATCTTTTTCAGCGTTTAATTTCTTCATATCTTCATAAGATTTTTCAAGAGTATTTTCAGAAATTAGAATTTTGTTGTACAGCATATTTAATTCATTGAAGTTTTGCTCCATAAATTTCATAGCATATTCAAGTTCATTATTCTTTTTTTCAAGTTGAATTTTAATTTCAGATAATTCAGTATTCTGTTTATTTAATAAATCATTTTGAGTATTGATAGTATCTCTATAATTTTTCAAATCAAGATGGGTTTTAATACGAGCTAATATTTCATTTTGATTGAATGGCTTAGTAATATAATCGACTCCACCCAATGTAAATCCATGCACTATATCTTCTGAATCGGCTCTGGCAGTTAAAAAAATAACAGGAATATTTGCAGTTATTGAATTGGTTTTTAGTTCTTGAATTACTTCATAACCACTTTTTCCTGGCATCATAACATCTAAAAGAATCAAATCAGGCAATTTATCAATTGCAACTTGCATTGCTTTAAATCCATCATCAGCAATGTATAATTTATAATACGGTCTAAGCAATGCTCCTATTAATTGTATATTAACGGGTTGGTCATCGACAATTAAAATTGAATTTGTTAGGTTACTGTTCATTTTTAATCCTATTTATTTAATTAATTTGGTTATCAATTTGATTTTTATAAAATTGAATTTGTTGTGGCAAATGTTGAATAGTTTTTGATAAATTTGCATAATCAAAATTAAACAAATAAAAATTCATTTTTTCACAACTTTCTGTTAAAATATCAAGTTCTAATTCCTTGCAAGTATTTTCAAAATCATTTACAAATAATTCAATATTGCTAATATCGGAGAAGTCAAAATTATTTGTAATATTTTTTGAAACTACTTCATGAATAATATTTATTTTGTTGGATAATTCTACCAATTGAGATGGTGATAAAGAGTTAAATAAAACATCAAAATTTTCAAATTCATCTGAAGAAGTTGTTGTAATTTCACCAGTCGTAAACGAAATATGCTTGGTTAATTCCGAAAGCAATTGATTGCGACTTATCGGTTTTCTTAAAAACCCATCAAAATCCATCGAAATTCTACTTTCTTCACTTTTATATATGGAAGCTGTGAAAGCAATAATTGGAATATGTTTCGTTTTAGGATTTGATTTTATTCTCTTTGTAGCTTCGTATCCACTAATTCCTGGCATTCTTAAGTCCATTAATATTACATCAGGTAAATAAATGGCAGCAATATCAACTGCATCATCACCACTGTGAGTTTCAATAAAATTCAAACCAGATTTATCCAAAAATGCTTTTACAACATCAATATTTTGCTGAACATCATCAACAATTAATATTTTAGAATTCTCAAATTTGACAAATGAATTTGACCAATCAAGTGATTCTATCGCTTCATTTTGTAATTTACGAATTAATACATTTTGAAATACAATAGTAAAAATTGTACCTTTGTCAAGTTGGCTAATTAATGATATTTTTCCATTAAGCATTTCAGAAAGTCTTTTAGTTATTGTTAAGCCAAGCCCAGTACCACCATAATGTTTGATGCTCACTGATAATGATTGTCTGAAAGATTCGAATATAGATTCTTTATCTTCTTCAGCAATACCAATGCCACTATCTTCAACAATAAGAGCAAAATCAATGTAATTACCATAATCATTAATCAAACTTATCTTCACTTTCACAAAACCGATATGTGTAAATTTAACCGAATTGCCTATTAAATTGATTAAAATTTGCCTCAAACGCACTTCGTCAAACTGAATATAATCTGGAAATTTGTTATCAATTTCAAGATAAAAAGCAAGTTTTTTTTCTTCGATTTTGTTTTTGAAAATCATACTTACATCTTCAATGGCACTTCTTATATCAACGGGTTCAAGTTGTAATTCAAGTTTGCCTGATTCAATTTTTGATAAATCAAGAATATCATTAATTAAAGATAATAGAGCTTTACCAGAAGTTAATATCGTTCTCAAATAAGAACTATGTTGTGGATTTTCTACGGAATTCAACATGATTTCTGAAAATCCAAGAATAGCATTCATTGGGGTACGAATTTCATGGCTCATATTAGCAAGAAATTCACTTTTTGAACGATTAGCATTATCAGCAATTTGCTTTTGTTTGATAATTTCATATTCATAATCTCTTCGGACAATTGTACCAGCCATCATATCAGCTGCTAAACGTAACAAGTCAATAGATTCTTCATCCCATCTTCGTGATTGTTTTACAGAGTCAAATCCAGCAAAACCAATCATTTTGTTTCCATAATACATAGGTACAGTTAATAGAGATATGATTCCTTGAGGTTCGAGAATTTCCTTTTCAGCATGATATTCATCTGCAATTTCTGATACTAATGGGATATAAACGTATTCCTTTTGGCTGAATTTTTCAAACCACCTCGGAATATAAGAGTTAGGAATTCCTTGAAGATTATCAATCTCGGGATTTATTCCCTCACTACACCATTCGTGAGTATTATTGCATACTTCTTCATCCAAGTCAAAAATAAATATATAAACTCTATCGACCTCAGTGTATTTCCCTAATTTTCCTAATGCAGCATTGATAGTATCATCAACATTTTCTGCAATAGATTGAATTAAATCAGAAGAAATTTCATTTATTAAATGATGTAGTTTATTAAGTGCCTTTAATTTTGAAGTAGAATTTATTTCAGTAGTTATATCTCTAATCAAAGCAACTAAATTATTATTTCCATAGTTATTAACTCTTGCTTCAAAATGTTTAATTTCTCCACCAATTGTTAGAGAATATCTATCAGATTTCAGATTATTATCATTTATAGATTCTTCAAGTAATTTATCAAATCTACCGGCTATTTCAGCAGGCATAACTTCAAAAATTGTCTTCCCAAGAAAAAATTCTGGTTCGATAAACAGAAGTTCTTTGTTTGTAACAAAATAGTCAACAAAAACTTTTTGATAATTGAAAATGAAAAACAAATCAGGACTTGCATTCAACAATGCTATATTTTTAACTTCAATTTCTTTTCTTGCAGAAATATCACTTATTATTCCATCTACTCGGATTGGTTCATTATTTTGATTATAAATAACTTTTGATTTTACATTTAACCATCTAATTTTTCCACTATCTACTTTGATTCGATATTCTGCTTCAAATTTTCCATTTGTATTCAGCAGATTCAAATGTTCATCAACTTTGCTTTTATCTTCATCAATGATAAAATCATACCAGAAATCTGGATGATTATAAAAATAATCGATATTTCTTTCATATAAAATTTCAGCTGCCTTATTAATATAAAACAATTCTATAGGTTTTTGAAATGATATAGAAAATACACAATCATTTATCGAATTCAAAATGTCATTAAAATCTATTTGCCTATACATAAATAATATCGATAAAGTAAAAAAAATTGTTCTAAAAATTACTAAAATTTCAAATATAAGTGTAATTATTTATATGATAAACAAATATTTTATAATTACTCCTTTTTTTGTAACTACTCACCCATTTTCAGTGCAATATCATTTCAATATTACTTGAGAAACAGTCTGTTAAATCAATCACTTGAAGCAAGTTGTTAATTTAGGGGTAATGTAAAGTGAAATATTGACCCTTTGCCAACTTCGCTTTCTACCCAAATCTTGCCTGAATGAAGTTCAACAAATTCCTTACAAAGTATCAATCCAAGCCCAGTACCAGATTCCTTATTAGTACCGAGAGTTGATTTGGATTCGCCAATATTAAATAATTTATTGATTTGCAATTCACTCATTCCAACTCCATTATCCTGAACAGAAATATTTGCAAATTCTGTTCCATTTTCATCAAGCATCTTTTCAACAAAAATCTCGACCTTACCGTTATTTTTGGTGAATTTGATTGCATTAGAAACCAGATTTCGTACAACTGTGGATATTAAATTTACATCGGCATTTAGTATCAATCCAGATTTGTAGTTACATACAATTTCAATACTTTTATTTCCAGCAGTAGTTTTCAATGCTCTCAAAACACTTTCAATAACGAATTTAAAATCAAATTCTGAATATTTAACTTTGATGTTGCCTCTTTGGGCATTACTCCATTCAAGTAAATTTACTAATAATGAAAACAAGTTACCTGCAGTATCTTTCATCATTCCGATATAATTTTTCTTCTCTTCATTTTCAAAATTGTCATAAGAACGATGAATCATATCTGTTAACTGCATAAAACTTGCAATTGGGTTGCGAATATCGTGAGCAATTATGGAAAAGAATTTATCTTTTGTAGCTATAACTTCTTGTAGTTCTTCATTTTTAATATTGATTTCTTTATTTTTTTCTGATAAAAGGTCATTGAGTTTGCTTTTGGATTTTAATCTAAAGAAATTTGACACTAATATTACAATAGCAATTAAAAGGATTAGAGCAAAAATGATTAAGTTGTTTCTTTTTTCACTATTAAGCAATTCTTTTTCATTCTGTTGATTTTTTAGTATTAATTCTTTCTCTTTTTTTTCATTTTGCAATTCAACTTGTGAATATATGTCAGCAATTTTTAGTTCGGCTTCTTTTTGATACAAAGAATCTTTAACAGTCAAATATTCTGATTGATACTTAAAGGCATTTTTGAAATCATTGTTAAGGTTAAATGCTTGAATTAAATTTTCATACACCAATTTATTCAAATAACCCAAATTATTTTTTTTATAATAATCATAAGCAATTTTAGAATAATTAATGGCTTGAGAATATTGCTTTAATTCTTGATAGGCAGAAGAAATATTGGAGTAATTTATAACTGCTCCATCAAAAGCATTTAATTCTACTGCCTGCTTAGCAGATACATTGAAGTAAGTAATTGCAGAATCAAATAATTTTCTTTTGTAATAAATAAAACCAAGATTTGCATTCACTTGAGCAAGAGATTTTTTGTCTTTTGTTCGTTCTGAATATTTTCGAGCATGTAGTAAATGCTTAACAGCTTCGTCTAATTTATTAATTTCAGAATTTGCAATTGCTAAATTATTATGGTATGAAAACAAATATCTTTCATATTCAATTTTGGTTGCTGGAGTGATTATGGTTTGCTTCATATAAGTTTCTAAAATTGAAACTGCTTTTTCCAATTTTTGTATTGATGTTTCATACTTTTTCCAATCTCTTAAAATTACTCCAAATAAAGCATTAGATTGGGCAATCCATACCAACATATTTTTTTCAGTTGCTAATTGCTGCATTTCTTCAGCAATTTTTATAGCTTCACTGTAATTGCCACGTTCTCTTAAAGCCCCTGCGTAAGAATTTAGAATTTTAATTTTAATGTCATCAGAATTTAGTTTAGATGAATATTTGTATGCTTTTAAAGCATTAACATAAATTGAATCATTTATGTTAATTTTCTCATAATTCCTTATTAAATAATAGTATGCAATAGATTTTTCATCATCTGCAATTTCCGGAAGAATTTTATAAGCATATTGATTGTATTGATTATATTTTGAGGAATCATTTTTATCAACATAAAAATATGCTAAATTAGTAACTGTTACAAATCGTTCCAATTTATTATTAATTTTTTCATTTTCTTTTAATGCTTGTTTACTTAATTTTAGAAATTTATCTGGTTCATTTTTGTAATATTCAATAGATAAATTATTGAGTAATTCAATTCTCTTTGAATCATTCGTATTTTTTAATAATGTTTCTAATGAATCAATACTGTTAGCAAAAGCTGAACAGAAAGCAAAAAAAATTATCAATATTATTTTATTTATACCAAACACAATTTTCATTTAAAAGTAATACTTTTTCAAAATACAAATTTTAAATTAATAATATTTTAGCTATAATCAAAGAAATATTTCTTAAAAATTAATTTTATTGGATTAATGAAACATGATTGTCCAAGAACTTCAAAATTTAAATGATAACGACTAAGTACCCAAATGAAAAAATAAATTTCGCTGGGTTTTTATAGGATTTTTAATTCACTTTGAAAACGTTCTTTTAAATTAAAATAAATATGGCATAGTATTAATAATTAATTATTTAGGTAATTCAAACCAAAATGTACTGCCTTTGCCAACTTCACTTTCTACCCATATTTTGCCATTATGTTTCTCAATAAATTCCTTACATAACAACAGACCTAAACCTGTACTTGGTTCATCTTCTGTACCAGGTCTTGACACTTTTTGGTCTATTTTGAAAAGCTTGTTTACAATATCATCACTCATACCAATTCCGCTATCTCTTACAAATACTAAATTACTTTTTCCATTATCACTATTTTTAATTCCTATCTCAATATCACCGCCTCGCGGAGTAAATTTGATAGCATTGGAAATTAAATTTCTTAGAACTGTATTAAGCATTGGAATGTCAGCATAGACTGTTTTTGAATTATCAATATTGTTGATTAAGTTTATTTCCTTTTGTTTGGCTACTTCGGTTTGAACATCAATATTTTGCTTCACAAGCATTTGTAAAAAGCATTGTTCGGGATTAAAATCGGTTATACCACGTTTCATTCTTGACCATTCGAGTAGATTTTCTAATAATTTAAACAAATTATCAGCAGAAGAGTGCATATCTTTACTTAAAATTTGAACATCTTCAATTGACAGTTTGTTGTATTCTTCCGCCATAAGTTTTGTAAGCGAAAGAAATCCAGCAAATGGACTTTTTATATCGTGAGCTAATATAGAAAAGAATTTATCCTTTTCGGAATTTGTTTTCTCCAGTATTTCTGTTGTTTCGGTTAATTCCTCTATCAAGTTGTTTTTTTGATACAAATTTGCTTCAATAATTTCATTTGATTCTCTCAATTGAGATAATAATTCAATTTGCTCATTCTCCATTTCTTTTCGATGAGTGATGTCCGAAAATGTAATAACTGCACCAGAAATTTTGTTATTTTCATAAATAGGATAAGATGAATATTCTACAAGAAGTGAGTTATTGTCTTTTTTCCAAAATACTTCATTATCAAATCGATTTGAGTTTCCTTTATTTAGCGTGTTGAAAATAGGGCATTGTTCAATCAAATAAGTTGTAGAGTTCAAGTGTGAATGATGAATCAAGTCATGCATATTTTTGCCTATACATTCTGCAAGTTCATATCCTAACATTTTCAAACCTGAATTATTTATAAATGTACATTTGCCTTCAACATCAATGCCATAAATACCTTGGTCTGTAGTCTGTAATAATTGACTTATTTTGAGGTTGCTTTCAAGCAATTCTTTTTCTAAATTTCTTTTTTGTTTATTTTTAAATAAATTAAACAAAATCAATAAGCTTAGAATAATAACCAAGACAATTAAAGCAATTATACCATAGAAGAAATACTTTTTCTCATTAGCTATTTCATTAGCTTCAAGTTCTTTAATTCTTTTTTCTTGTGTGAGCAACTCTATATACTTATCTTTTTCCTTAACACTATAAACAATATCATTCTCGGCAGCTTTTTTTAGCATTTCAATATTGTATAAACTATCATTTACAGCCATTGTCATTTTGGAGTATTTATAAGCAAGTTGAAAATCGCCAGTTTTTTCATATAAATTTGAATAAGCAGAATATAATAATTTTAATGATGAAATATTGATTGTGTTGTTGAGAATTTTTTCAGCGTCATTCAAGTAAATTAATGCTGAATCATAATCCTTATTTGAAATTTTTATTTCAGCAAGCCCTAAACTTATTTCAGCTATATTTTTCAATAATTTAATTTCTTTAGCAATAGAAAGAGCCAAATTATAATACTTTTCAGCCAATTGATTGTTCTTTCGTTCAAATTCTAAATCTCCCATTCCATTGTAAATACCAAGCAAACCGGGTTTAAAACTATTATTAATATTTTTCAAAGCATCATTATAAAATGCCATTGCCTCATTGTATTTCTTTTGTTTTTTATTTATATCACCAAGAACTAATTGGCACATACCAATTCCCATTTTATTATCTGATGCAGTAAAAATATCTGATGCCTTAGAAATATATTTGGTTGCTTGACTAAAATTATCGTAATTTAAATGAATATTTGCAAAATTATACAATGTGCGTCCAAGATTTGCTGAATCTTTTTGCTTTTCATAAATATCAATCGCTGTAATATAACTTGCAACTGCATTGTCAATTATAGATGCTTCTTTATAAACAACACCAAGATTAACATAATTATTTGCAAGATTTGATGAATCTTCAAATTTAGTAAAAGTTTTGATTGCCATGTTAATATTTGCTATCGCTTTACTATAATTTAAAAGATTTAATTGGCTCATTCCAATTACTTCATATCCATAGCCAACACCTTTTAAAAATTCTTTTTCTGTTGAAATTTTAATTATTTTTTCTCCTATAGAAATTGCTCTCTTAGGATTTGCAGATTTTATTTCGTGAGCATTAAGATATAAATTTGAAATTTTATCTTGTGTTTCTTTTGATAGTGATGTATTTTGGGAATTATCTTGAGATATTAAATGTGAAGTGCATATAATAATAATTAGTTGAATCATTAAAAATTTGAATTTCATTCTATTTGTTTTCATATTAATTCTATTCAATTATTAATTAATTAACTCATATAACCAAAATTCACGAAAAAAATCATTTATAAAATAACGCAATAACAATAACTATCAACTTATAACTACACTTCACCTTCAAATGGTTTAGCTCTTTTCTCTTCATCTTCTTCAACTTCGTCAATAACTTCTTGGATTACATCATCAGGAATATCAATACTGAATTTTTTTCTTGGGACCATATCAAGCTCTTCAACATCTGGTCTATTTGAAACATATTCAGTTTGTTTATCATCGTCATCTTCAACATAATCAAATTGAATAAAAGTCTTTTCCCCACATTTGCAGGTAACTAAAATACTTTCAATTTCACCTTGTCTGTTTCGATTTATTTCAATTTGTGTTCTATGTTCTTCGGCAATGCTTGATGGGTCGTCAGCAATTTCAACTATTGTACCTTTGTCATCATAAAAATCTTGTGGTATTAAATGCTTATGTTTTGGAGGTGATTTTGAACCTGCAATTTTTGGAGCAATGATAAAGTCTTTGAAATTTTTGACTAAATAATCATTCTCTTCCATTTCAGCATATTTTTCAATTTTATAATCATCATTGAAATGGTCTGCTTTGCGACTGTCTTCGTCATAATTTAGAATATCTTCAATTTGAGATGCAGAAATTATTTTTTTCTTAGCAGCGTCTGCTTTTTTGATAACGCTACTTTCAAATGGCTCTTCAACTAATGAACTGTATAAATCAGCTGCTCTTTTGGCTTCATTCCCATATTTGATAAAATCAGATAAATCATCGTCAGAAAGCCACTTTTCTTCTACCTCTTCACCAGTATTCGCAACATCTGATTTAGAAAATTCATCATTAAATCCAAATGGAAAATGCTCTGAATTATTCACAACGTCATTCTTGTCAAATTCCTCAAAAGGATTTGAATCAAGAGAATTATCAATATTTTTTATTACTTTACCCATATCGACAATATTAACAGCAATTATTATGCCCTATATTTGCTTAAAAATATTAAATACATTAATCATCAAAATTCAGTAAAGTATATAATCCGTTTTTATTGTTTTTGTAATTTAAAAATATAACCAAATAATATCGGAGATATTCGAATAACAAACAAACCTCAAATCTTACAACAAAAAAAGGTTTCGGATATTTCCGAAACCTTTAATTTTCTGCTCCCAAGGAGGGACTTGAACCCCCGACCCTCTGATTAACAGTCAGATGCTCTAACCAGCTGAGCTACTTGGGAAAAGAACAGAATTCAAAATTAAGATATTTTTACTATATACGCAAGAAAAAAATTTATTTTTTTGAAAATTTTTTTATTTTTTTTGGATTCAATTTATAGCAATATTAATAAGTATTTAATTTTATTTATACTTACAAACGCAAAATATTTTGCTGTAAACTAAAATTTTTTTACTTTTTTTTGAATTTTTTCAATTATTTTTGCAGAATTTTGAATCAAAAGATTTACCATATAAAAATTAATACCACAACGAGATTTTTTTTGAAATAAATTTGGTAGCTTATACCAAGTTGCGTTCAAAGATAAAAGATATAAATCCTTTAAAATTCCAACGGGATTAAATATTTTATTTTATAATATTTTCAATTATTAATATTGAAGTATATCTTTTACATCAATCACTTAGGGATAAATAGATTCTGGAACAAGTTACCAATGACATCTTTTTTCCTTGGATCAGTATGACGACTTTTGAGGCAGTTCCAATTAACTTCGGATGAAGGAAATCCTCCTTAATCCACTTTTAATAAAGGGGGAAAGGGGGATTTGAATTAATTCTACATTGAGGGTTCTGAAACAATCTACCAATGACTATAATTTTTTATAATGGTGTAATTTCGCATGTTTTTTAAATATATTATTCCGCACTTCAGAATGAAAACTTAAGTAGTGCATTAATAAAATGAAACATCCAAAGTCGCTAAGACTTTGGATGTTTTTTGAGGTTTTAAATAAAGCTGAAATTATTGCAACTTAAATTTTTGTTGCTACTGATTTTCCTTGCAAGAATAAATTCAAATAATCACGGCTACCAGCTTTTGAATCTGTACCAGACATATTGAATCCACCAAATGGATGAACATCAACCATAGCGCCAGTACATTTACGATTGATATATAAATTACCGCAATGATAAACTTTTTTAGCTAACGCAATTTTCTCTTCATTGTCGGTATAAACTGCACCAGTTAAGCCATAGATAGTGCCATTTACTATATTTAATCCATCTTCAAAATCTTTACATTTTGAAACAGCTAATACTGGTCCAAATATTTCTTCTTGTGAAATTCTTGCATTAGGGTCAACATCTACAAAAACAGTTGGTTTGATAAAATATCCTTCTCTTTCTTCATCTCTACCACCACCATTGAGTAGTTTGCCTTCTTTTTTACCGATTTCAATATAACCTAAAATTGATTCCATAGCTTTTTTGCTAATTACTGGACCTGAATAATAATTTTCAACAGGGTCGCCAATTTGTAATTTATCTACTGCTAGTTTTAGTTTAGCTACAAATTCATCATAGATATCTTGATGAATAATTGCTCTTGAACAAGCTGAACATTTTTGACCTTGGAAACCAAATGCAGAAGCAACTACACCAGCAACAGCAGTATCAACATTTGTTTCTGAATCAACAAGTATTGCATCTTTACCTCCCATTTCTGCAACTACACGTTTAATCCAAATTTGACCCGGATTTGTTTTAGCTGCTCTTTCGATAATTCTCAAACCAACTTCCATTGAACCAGTGAACGAAATAAATCTCGTCTTCGGATGGTCGATTAAATAATCGCCAGCTTCAGCACCACTTGCAACGAAGAAATTTAAAACGCCTTCAGGAAGTCCAATTTTTCTAAAAATATCAGCAAGTAACCAAGCCATCATTGGAGTTTCGGAAGAAGGTTTCAAAACAACAGTATTACCGGCAGCAATTGCAGCAGTTGTAATACCAGCCATTATTGCAAACGGGAAATTCCAAGGTGGAACGCACACACCAACACCAAGTGGTACGTAGAAATATTCATTTTTCTCGCCTTCCCAAGGAGTGAGAGGTTGCAATTCAGCATAACGAAGTGCTTCTCTGCCATAGAATTCAAGGAAGTCAATACCTTCGCAAGTGTCAGCATCAGCTTCAGCATAGCTTTTTCCAGCTTCCATAATCATCCACGCATTTATTTCTAATCTGCGTTTTTTGATTTCTTCGGCAGCTTTGAATAGGAAGTTTGCTCTTTCTTCAGCACTTGTATATTTCCAAGTTTCAAAAGCTTTTGCAGCTGATTGAATAGCTAATTCAGCTTCTGCTTGACCTGCTTTTTGGAAAGTACCAATCACTTCAGATGGATGAGCAGGATTATAAGATATAGTTTTTTTATCGGTAAAAATTTCTTGATTACCGATATAGTTAGGATATTCTTTACCTAAATTAGATTTTACGTATTCAATAGCGTCTTTCTGTTTTTTTAAGTTTTCGGGGTTTGACCAATCAAGGTAAACTGCATTTACGAAAGGTGTCATTTCTAACTCCAAATAAAATAATCAAAAAATTCAAAATAACTATTACAAAATTACGAACTTAAAAGGAATTTACAATGAAAAAGGATAGGGAAAATTAAAATTGTTTAATAATGTTTAATCATAATTTAAAATGTAAATTAAAGGGGTAGCAAAATTATATCTATTTTTTTATATTCATAAATAGTCAATTTGATATTTATAATTTGATAGAAAAGTTTGCAACAATTTTTACTAACTTGCTTTCAAGAATATAAAAAAAATTATATATCCCATTGATTCTTTCTTCCTGAATATCATTTACTCGCGGTACGTCATTAGAAACAAAGTGAGAAATCCATATATTATTCTACAAGTTAGTAAAAAATGGATTCCTCCATTCATTCGGAATGACAATTTATGAGTTTATAATATTGAGCCAATGTCGAATTTATTCTTCTTTGCTTGAAAGCAATTTGGTATTGCTTGTATAACTGTTATGAATTAATAAGCTATATAATTTTATTTTCATAGCTTATTAATTTGCAATAACGGATTCTTCTCTTTTATCTTTAATAAAAAAATAATAAAAGAATATGATTTCAGGAATTACAAGCAATACAAGAGATAATGTATCTTGTGTGAAGTAAATTGTATTCCATTCGTAAGGCATTATTAGTCTTGCAATTGCACCTGTTAATGCCCATCCGATTGCAAAAAACAATCCTATTACCAATACACCGAGAATGCCGTAGCGGACATCACGTGACTGCCAATTTTTCGTAAAAGCATAAATTGCTGCTACAATATGTAAATGAAATATTAATAATTCTATCATACTTTCGTTTCTATGTTTTTTTAAAATGCAAAATTAATAAAAAATTGGTGGATTATGAAAGAAACAAATGAATATTGCATAGTTTATGTTTCAGCAAGCTCTTATGAAAATGCTATACATATATCAAGAATATTGATTTCTGAGAAATTAGCTGCTTGTTGTTCAATTACACAAGGTGCTACTTCGATATATGAATGGGAAGGACAGATTGAGGAACGTATTGAATGTATTATTATGATTAAAACCCATAAGAACACATTAGAAATACTCTCAGAGCGAATTTCTGAGTTACACACCGATAAAGTGCCAGAAATTATATCAATATCAATTGATGCTGCTTCTGAAGACTATATAAATTGGATGAATTCGGTATTGGTTAATTGATGGGAAATTTTATATTTGAAGACTGGGGACTTATTGAATATTATTCTGCGTGGGATAAACAAAAACAATTAGTTGCCGAAGTGCAGACTGGGCAAAGAATTAGTACTTTAGTATTTTGCGAGCATCCATCAGTTATTACAATTGGTAGAAGCGGAAGTGGAGATAATGTAGTTATTCAGGAAGATTTTCTGAAGCAGTTAGGTATTTCTGTTGTTAATATTGAGCGTGGTGGCGATGTAACACTTCATAATCCCGGACAATTAGTTGGCTATCCGATATTTAATTTAGCAAATTTCAAACAAGATTTGCATTGGTTTTTACGAGAAATAGAACAATGTTTAATCGAACTTGTTGCAGAATATGGAATCTTTGCTGATAGAGTTACTGGAATGACGGGTGTATGGATAGATGAGCAACGGAAAATTGCAGCGATGGGTATGCACTGTTCTCGCTGGGTTACATCTCATGGTTTTGCTTTAAATGTTAACAACAATTTGATTGAATTCTCCTATATTGTTCCTTGTGGTATTAAAGGAAAAGAAGTTACATCAATACAAATTGAAACAGGCAAGGAAATTGATTTTTCGGATTTAAAGAATAGATTATTGGCAATATTCAGAAAACATTTTTAAATTTTAAAATGGAATTAACTTGAAAACAAGTAAAAAGTTTTTGTTTGCTTTGCTGTCTGGTTTTTTGCTGGCACTATCATTTCCACCAATGCCATTTTATTTATTTGCATTCATAGCTTTTGTACCAATTTTATTTGTGATTACAAATGAAGAAAAGTTCAAGCATAAGAATTTGATGATTTATTTAGTATTTTTTATTTATCACACAGGTACAAATTGGTGGATTTCAAGTTGGCAAAGTGAAACAGACCCATTTTTGATGGCTTCGGGCTTAGCATTGTGTTTTGTACATCCCTTATTGTTTATGCTCCCCATTGGATTATTTTCATTAATTAAGAAAAAAATATCAACAAATTTAGCATTATGGTTATTTCCATTTTTATGGACTGGTTTTGAATTTGCTCATGGTTTGGGTGAATTTTCCTATCCATGGCTCTCAATCGGCAACACACAGTTTTACAATCATTATTGGGTACAAATAATTGATATTATTGGGGCTTATGGCGCTTCTTTTTTGATAGCTTTGATTAATGTTTTGATGCTGAAATTAATTTTATTCATCAGGAAAAACACACTAAAAAGTAATGAAATATTCAAATATGCTAAAAGTAGAAATTATATTATTGCAATAGTTTTATTAATATTGATTCCAAATATTTACGGAATTTTTCGAGTTAATCATTTTGATATCCTTAAATATTCAGATTATATGGGAAAATCTCTGAATGTTGGTATTATTCAGCCCAATATTAATCCATGGCGAAAATGGGAAACATCTGTGCCTGAGCAAATTGAAATTCATAAACACTTGCAAGATTCTTTAAGTCTAACGAATCCTAAACTTGATTTGGCAGTATGGTGTGAAACTTCAATTCCATATATGAATATCGAAACTAATGCTTTTCATGAATATCCTAACTTAACAAATTGGGTTGACACTTCAAATGTTGCTTTGCTTACTGGTTTTACTGAATTGAAATTGTTTGACAATGAAAAAGAAGCCACTCCAACAGCAAGAAAACTCGGCAGTTCATCTTTGTTGTATGAATCATATAATACTGCACTATTATTAAGCCCAAATATAAAAGACAAAAATCGTCAAATCTATAAAAAAATGAGATTGACTCCAATGGCAGAACGTTTGCCTTATGCAGATTATTTACTATTTGCACGTGGTTGGTTTGAATGGAGCGTTGGTATTTCAGCTTGGGGAATTGGCAAAGAACAAAAGAATTTAAATCTATATAGCAATACTGACTCTATTCCGATTGCAACGATTATTTGTATTGAATCTATTTATCCAGATTTCGTAAGAAATTTCGCAAATCAAGGAGCAGAATTATTTACAGTTATTACAAATGATGCTTGGTATGACTATACATTCGGACCCCGTCAGCATTATATTCTGGCGGCTATGCGTGCTATTGAAAATCGCAGATATCTTGTAAGAGCTGCAAATTCAGGTATTTCTGGAATTATTTCTCCAACAGGCGAGAGCATTATCGAGGCACCACCTTATAAATCAATTGCGATTTCTGGAAATGTACAATTACAGACATCCAAAACTTTTTATACTAAGTATGGTGATATTATTGCTTGGCTAAGCATTTTCATATCATTAGCTTCTTTAGTATTCATAATTTTCAAGAAGAAAGAAAATAACGACAAAAGTTTAGCTGTTGAATAAAGATGTAATTGTTCTACTTAATTAAGTGTTTGGGTTGCGTTGCATTGAGATTGCATTGAATGAATCTTGCCGAAGTGTCGAAGTGCATGGTTTGTTTAGATGGACGCCACCTTAGAGGTGGAGTCCATCTATGACTTGTTATTCAATCTCGCTCGAATTGTTGGACTTAATAAAGATATAAAAAAAATTCAATACAAGTTTGTAATTATATAAATTTGAATTTTTCTTTGAATGTGCAAATAATTCTTTTATAAAATCATTTTTATTTCTAAATTTGTTTTTTAGATTTTACAAAAGGTTATTCAATATGCAGTTTCTTTTAATATGTTTATTTAGCATTATACTAACATCGCTTAGTATTTTTTCACAAAATGTAAATGTCAAAGTTAAAACTACCATTTCGTATTATGGTAAAATTTCCAATGAAAATCAAACTGTATTTTATGATGCTACCAATTATCCTTTTATCAAAGAAGTAGCAGTTAAACTAAAAAAGGATAGTGTAATATCAATTCCAAAGGGAAATTATATCATAAAAGCGGATTTCCCAGATTTTACTCAAGCATACTCAAGCAGTTCAACTTTTTATCCTCGACACTTTTTAGCCAATCATAAATCTATATGGGATGCTACTATTATTAGAATAGAAAATGATACAACATTGACTGAAGTATTTGATCCTCCAGTTTACGAAAGTGATAGTTACTCTTTACCTTCAAGAACAAAAATTAGTATTCTAAATAAGGACAATGAAAAAATTGAATCAGTAGTGGTAACAGTTTATCAAAAAGAACAATCAAATCAACAAGGAATTCCATACAATTATCATACTACTGCAATGTATCATAAAACTTATAATAGTTACTATTTGATAACAAAAGATTTTCATAATTCATATTATGCTTTTTTGTTTGATATTACAGGAAATTATTTACCTGGTTATATTACAACCGATAGTTCTGTTACTCAAAATTTGGCACATGCATTTAAATTAAGTGGGAAAGAAGCCCTATCAAGTTATTATAAATCTTATACAATCAAGATGGAAAAAGTTGTCCCTCCAAATGGCGAATTTAAAATTCGTGGTATTTTGGACTCAACAATATTGCAAATAATTGACAAGAATGATGCTCAATTACAATCAAATATGCCTATAAAATGGGGAATCGTTGTTGCATATAATGAAAATAATCAACCTGCTGGATTTGCTTTTACAGATACAGAAGGTAAATTTGAAATTGGTAAATTAACTGCTGGAAAATATTCAATTAAGGCAAATTATTTATCTATGCAGAAAGTTGTTGCAACTGAAATAGATAATTCGGGCAATACAAAGGAGTTAAACATTACTCTTGACGTTCCAAATGAAAGTGATGATTTCAAACTTTATCCAAATCCAACAAATGGCAATTGTAAATTATATCTTAAATTACCACAAGCATCTAATAATTTAATCAAAATAACAGATTTGAATGGTAATGAAGTATATAATTTTACTACTGAATTTACTGATTTAATAGATTATTCTTTAGATTTGAATAATTATTCTCAAGGTGTTTATAATTTAATTATACAAAATGAAAATAATACATTTACCAAAAAGATAGTTAAAAATTAAGGTTGATAACTTTGTTGAATTATAAAACTAATTGAAAACTACCTCCGATATTGTTATTAGAGGTAGTTTAGTTTTATGTAAATACTCAATACCTTACTGAATGAAAAATTCTTTGAATATCCCAGCGGGAATGAATATCAAGTAATACACATTCAACTCCTACGGAGTTTGAGGACTTCTGTGTAATTCTTTTGTTACAAACATTTAATCCCTATGGGATTTTTAAGGATTTTATTAATATTTTTTATTTTGCCATTATTCATTTACTCATATAATCTGAAAATGCTATTATACATTTAATTTGAAAACGACTTTATGGTTACCAAATATGCTTAATAAAGAATTCTATTTACAAGATACTATTACTATTGCACGAGAATTAATAGGAGCAACATTTGTTCGTAAATTCGGCAATGAATTTATTTCTGGTAGAATAGTTGAAACAGAGGCATATCTTTCTACAAACGATGAAGCAAGTCATTCAAGCAGAGGTATTACAAAACGAAATGCTGCTATGTTTGAAAGTGGTGGAATTTTGTATGTTTATCTAATTTATGGAATTCATCATTGTATAAATGTAGTAACTGAAGGTAAAGAAATTGGGTCGGCAGTATTAATTCGTGCATTAGAACCAATTACAGGTATTGATACAATGAAAGAAAACAGAAATGAGAACAATATATTGAAATTATGCAAAGGACCAGCAAATTTAACAAAAGCATTAGGATTGAATTTAACGCATAATTTTTCTTCTTTAATTTCAGATAATCTATACATCATTCCAAAAAGTAATGAGGTTTCAATTTCTACATCAGAACGTATTGGAATTAACAAATCGAAAGACCTTCAATTAAGATTTTGTGAAACTGGGTCAGCTTATGTATCATCAAACAAGAAATAATATTTAGGTTAGTTCAATTATACAAATTCAAGCCAACTGTATTGTTGTAAATTGATTTAAAATCTGTCACATCCATAAGATTCATAATTATATTTATGGAATTATCGATTTATACTAAGTAGTTGCATTAAATTTAATTATCGAGTAGAAATAGTCGTTGGTATTTCAAGGGCTGAAAATTTTCTTTTTCAATTCATCGAATTATTTTTATATTTGGGCAGTTATTTAATTGAATGGTAGAAATTAATTTTTGAATTTCAAAGAAATATAAGGTATGAAAGTCAAAGAAATTATAAAAATAATTGAAAATGATGTCATCCACCTGTCTTATAATTTTGATTTTATTTGAATAATTGTACTTTTTCGAGGCGAAAGTCCATCTGAATAACAAAAGATGTCTCCAGCCCACAAAATGCATGAGATATTTAAAATATTAGAATATTAAATTCGTTTTTTTTATTATGGATAATGAATTAAATTATATTGATATAGAAATTGATAAACTTACAAAGTCTATTGAAAATGTAATTACTCATGAAGTGTTTGATACTGAATTAATTAAAATTTCTTATACAAATACTTATGTAGTAAACCCAAATGATTGGATATTTGATTGGAAATCCCAAATTGCTAAAACGGAGAGAGAAGTATATAAACTTGTGATTAAGGAAAATCATGAACAGATTCAAGGATTGATTAGTTTAACAGACAGATTAGACCACATTTATATCAATTTATTAGAAAGATCAAATTTAAACAAGGGCAAAAATAAAATATATTATGGTGTTCCTGGCAATTTAGTTTCTTATGCTTGCAAAGTCTCATTTGACAAAGGATACGAAGGATTTGTAGCATTTGATGCCAAAACAAAATTAATTCAACATTATCAAGAAACACTTTTCGCTTCTCATTTTAAAGGAACAAGGATGTTTATTGATACAATTGCCGCAACAAAATTAGTAAATCAATATTTTAATAGGTAAAATTATGGGACTCATCAAAGAATCAAAAGATGTAGATTTTTATGTAATTGAAAAAAAATGGTCAATCAAGGAACTACAAGAATTTAGCAAATTGATTGAAAAGAAGAAACAGTTACATAAGATTCCAACAAATCGTATTTCAAAAAGAGAATTTGTCAATAAATCAATAGTGTAAACCTGTCCCAATATGGCTTTAGAAATTTCTTTTCTCAAAATTTCCCCAAAAAACTCGGGCTACCTTTTTCAGTAGTCCGATTTGTATTTCTAATATCTGTTGCGTTTTGTGTAGTGAGTGTAAAGTAGTTTGTGGGATTTTTTTATGTTTAGATGGACTCCACCTTTCTCAAATTTGATTTTATTTGAATAATTGTTCCATTTCGATGTGGAGTCAATCTGAAAACTAAAGATGTTGCCAGCCCACAAACAGTTTGGAGAATGATAAAATAAAACTAAATTAATTACTTCTAAAGATGTGATTTGTAAATAATTTTGCTTATAATAAATTGGATTTTTTCGATGAAAATAAAGGTAATCATTCATAATTGCGAAGAAGGTGGTTATTGGGCTGAAGTTCCATCAATCCCAGGTTGTGTAACGCAGGGCGAAACTTATCAAGAATTAATTACTAATTTATACGAAGCAGTAGAAGGTTGCTTATCTATTGACTTAAATGATTATATATTAGAAGGCGACTCCAAAGTGATGGAACTTGCTGTATGAAATCTTTGACTGGCAAAGAGTTAATAAAATTATTGAAGTCAATAGAATGGGAATTAGCAAGAATTAAAGGGCAGTCATCATATTTTTGTAAAAGATGGATTTGAGCATAGAATTTCAGTTCCTGTTCACGGAAATCAAAATATTAAAATTGGTTTACTAAAACATATTTTGAAAATTGCCCAAATTGATGAAGATATCATATAATCAAAATCTCTCCAACAAAAATTCAGCCATGATAATCAATTATTTTTTAATTCCCACAAAATCCATCGGGCTACCTTTTTCAGTAGTCCGATTTGTATTTCTAATATCTGTTGCGTTTTGTGTAGTGAGTGTAAAGGAGTTTGTTTAGATGCCCCCACCTTTATTCAATTTTGATTTGATTTGAATAATTGTTCAATTTCGAGGTGGAGTAAATCTGATTAATTAAAGATGTTGCCAGCCCACAAAACGGCTGGGGAAAAATAAAAATAAATTATGCTTTAAAACTTCTTTTATCTATTTATTAAGGATATGCAAAATGGAAATTTCACAAAAAAATGAAATCATTTCTTTTTTATTGGAATTGCCTCCTTTGGAAAAAGCCGATTTAATAGATAAATTACTATCAAGTTTTTCTTCAAATAATGAAAAAGAAATTGAGAGTTTATGGGCTGAAGAATCCGAGAATAGACTTTCTAATTATTTCCAAAAAAACATAAAAGCCACACCAATGGATTTGGTTTTCAATAGGATAAATATTCAATAATGAGTTTGCCAGTTTATTTTTTAGAACCTGCTGAAAAAGAGTTTTTGGATGCAATTGATTTTTATAACAATGAATCTATTGGATTAGGGTTTGAATTTGCAAAAGAAATTCAAAAATCAATCAATTTAATAATTGAATATCCATTGATTTGGTCGAAATTCTCAACAAATTCTCGAAAATGTAAGTGCAAGAGATTCCCATATAATATTATTTATAGTGTAGTAAACTCTTCTATCATAATCGTAGCAATAATGCACACAAGTAGAAAGCCAAATTACTGGAAATCAAGAATATGATAATTTCAAATAGTATTTGTGTACAAAAAGAAAAATATTAAGCAAATCCCAATTCCCCCAGCCCAAACTAATCTGGGGAATGATAAAATAATGTTGTGTTAATTGCGTTTTATAAATGGTTGTTTAATAATTATTTTTTGTGTTTATTATGCCAACATTGAGTATTTTTTTTGGAATAATTATCAAAATGTACAGAGAGGTAAATAGCAGACACAATTTACCTCACATACATGCAGAGTATCAAGAATATGAAGCAGTTGTTTCATTGGACGGAGAAATCTTAAGTGGAGAATTGCCTTCAAAGAAAATGAAATTAGTTCAAGCATGGTTAGAAATTCACAACGAAGATTTGAAAGCAAATTGGAAATTACTTAGTGATGGTAAAGAGTATTTCAAAATTGACCCATTAAGATAGTATGAGAACTATTAAACCAATAAAAGTAATTCCAAAAGAAAATTATTATCTTGAAATTCTGTTTTCAAATGGTGAAATTAGAAATTTTGATTGTAACCCTTATTTGAATGGTGATTGGTTTTCTGAATTACTTGATGAACAAAAATTTAATACTGTTAGAATTTCTGGTAACACAGTAGAATGGGCATCAGGGCAGGATTTATGTCCAGATTGTATTTATGATAATAGTATTTGATTCACCTCAGCCCAAAATTCCAAACCGACTGGGGAATATAAAATAAAACTAATACAAATTTGTCATAATATTTGTTTGTCAATTGTTATGGGGAGTAATTATGTTTACTTATAAAATTGAACCTGATGGCGATGAATTTCATACATGGATTCCAGAACTTCCTGGATGCCATACTCATGGTAAAACAGTTGCCGAAGCAATGGAAAATTTGAAAGATGCGATGATGCTTTATCTTGAAGTAGAATTAGAACAAGAAATTGCCGAGCAAGTTTTAGAGTTTGCGTAATGAAACCAAAGTAATTAATCAAATTACTTGAGAAGCAAGGATTTATGTTCATAAGACAAACAGGAAGCCACGCTATTTTCAAAAAGAATAAAGCAAAAATGGTTGTTGTTCCTATTCATAATCGAGATATTCTTACTGGTACTTTGAATTCTATAATGAAAGATGCTGACCTCCTTTAAGGAATCCAAAGCATATTAAAGTTGGTTTGCTAATAAACTATAACATAGGCAACACACGGCTGGGATGTTAAATTACTGAAATTTCGATGCCTTCTTTGATAATTTGATTAGCAAACAAATTTTTTTTGTTAAAGTCTTCAGGTCGAAAGGGAACAGGTGAAATATCAGTATTAATTGAAACTATATACTTACGGATTAGTTCCTTATCTAAAAAGCGATTTCCAGAAAATGATTCAGAAATCAATGCAACATCAATATCACTATATTCATTATAATTACCTTTAGCATAAGAGCCAAAAAGCACAGCATTAGTCAAATTTATTTGATTTTGCTTAAGTTCTGCAATTAATTCTTTGATAGTTTCTATAATTCTATTTGGGACTATATCCATTGTAATTCCTGTTTGATTAATTCCAAATTTTCATAAGCAAATTCTTTTGTTGCCACTTTGTAAAAAAAACAAAGCCCAATGATATTCTCCTGATTGAAATAATTTTTCCGCAGTAACTAAATCACTTTCTGCGGTTTGAATCCAGTATGATATTTTGCTTTTTATTTCCATATTGGTTTTAACGAATTCATTAGAATATTATTATCAAAAAAATATACAATCTTGTTAACGACATTGAAAAATTAAAATCTATATGTAATTTTAATCAATATGGTTGATTGGCAACAAAAGATGTCCTCCACCTGTCTTTTCAATTTTGATTTTATTTTAATAATTGTTCAATTTTGAGGTGGAGTCCATCTGAAATCTAAAGTTGTTTTCTCGACTGGTGAAATATAAAATAATCAAATTTCAAATTCGTTTCTAAATAAGAGAATTAATGATGTGCTTATGGAAACAATTACTGATATAAAAACAAATATTTATTTGAAGGTAAAATCAAATTCTAAATCAATAAAAGACAGCAGAAAAGTTGTAAATAAAAATGCAAAAATTCTTTCAGATAAACATAATTTAATGAAATTTGCTGGAATTTTGAATGACGATGATGCTGTTGAATTAATGAACAATATTGCAGATTGTAGAATAATTAATTTGGATGATTGGAATTGAAGTATTTATTGGATACCAATATAATTATTGCCTTTCTTAAAAATGACTCAAATGTTGTTGATTTTATTGAAAATATAGAACTTATTAATGTTTCAGCGATAACAACGGGTGAAATGTTTTTTGGTGCTTATCGCTCACAAAAATCTAATATCAATTTTGAAATTTACTCCAATTTCTTTAGTTTCTGCAATATTCTAAAAATATCAAATGATATTTCAAAATTTCATGAAAAGATAAAAAATGAATTAAAAAATATTGGCAAACCTATTCCAGAGAATGATTTATGGATAGCTGCAAATTCATTAGAATATTCCCTAACTTAGGTAACACGAGATATACATCTATTGAGCGTAGGAATGCTTGATACATTAAAGTTATAACACACCAGCCCAATCTGGTTATAGAAATTTCTTTTCTCAAGATTTCCAAAAAATAAAATTCGGGCTACCTTTTTCAGTAGTCCGATTTGTATTTCTAATATCTGTTGCGTTTTGTGAATTATCAGAAAATATTACATTTACCCAAAAGAAATATGCAACTTTTTTAAGTCTAAAACATCTATTTGTTTGAGTTGGTTTAGTAAAGATTGAAAATGCAATTGTGAATAAAGAAAAGCAAGAAATATTCCTTGAATTATTAAGCGAAGTAAATGATAGTTTATTTATGTATGCATTGGCATTAGAAAAAAGCAAAGCAAATGCTGAAGATTTGGTACAAGACACAATAATCGCCACTTATGAAAAATTTGAAGAATTTAGAAATTATGCAAGTTTCAAAGGTTATATTTTTAAAGTTTTGAGAAGTAAGTTCAGACAAAAATACAGAAGAAGTTGGTTGTTTGGAAAATATGAAGAATATGCTGAAAAAAAAATGATTTCTAATGATTATATACCTGATTTACCTTTGGAAATTGAAACTTTATATAAAGCTCTCAATGAATTACCCGAAAAGCAAAAAGAGGCATTAGTTTTATTTGAAATTTCAGGATTTTCAATAGAAGAAATTTGCAACATTCAAAATAGTAGTTTATCTGCAGTAAAATCAAGATTAAAGAGAGCAAGAGAAAAATTAAGGGTGATTATACAAAATCAAGACGATTATATTAAATCTGAAGAATTTATATTGTTTAATAATTAATTAAAACAAAACAATGAAAAATATTGACAATAATTTAAATAAATATTTTGAAAGTGCAAGAAATTTCAAATCTCCAATTTCAGTTGAAAAAGCGCGCATTTTAATTGAAATAGTTGAATCCAATATTGTACTTCAAAAGTCATTTCCAACCTTCATAGGAAAAATCACAATGGCTTCAATATCAATTCTCTTAATTACATTTTTTGTAATTACAAATCCGTTTATTTCTGATGATAAACAAGAATCAAATAGTAAAAATGAAATCAAAAGCTCTCAAATGAATATTCGCAAGATTGAAACAAAAAACAGTTTAGAAAAATCAACAAATAATAAAATTGAAAAGGCAAGTATTGCAAATAATTTGTCTACAAATGATCATTACCAAGAAGTTGCATTATCAAAAACTGATAAAAAACCAACAACAAAAATTCAGGGATTGAATACAATTCAGCTAACTGAAGCTGAACTTATAGAGTTTGGTATCAAATATTATACTAAAAATGATGGTAATGAGATTTATCCGGGGATTGGCTTTTGGTCTCCATTAGGTGATAAAGCTGCAATGAATCAAGTCTATTATTTATCCAAATATTCTGAACATAAACAGCAAGAATTACCATTAGATTCAGGAGTAAAATACATAAAAATATATCCAAATTATATAACAAATTATAAAGGCAAGTACTTTTTAGAAACTTTTGTTTCAGCAAATCATCAAATTGACATCAATGAATTTGAGCCATTTAGCAATTCATTAAATAGTTTTCTTAAGTTAGAATTGAATGAAGGTTCAATGCCTGCCGAAATTCCACAGGATATAGATAATCAATTGTCCGAACTTCAAAATTTATTTTCCAAAGTTAAAAATAAACCTGTAAATTATATTGAAATTGCCAATAAAATTGATGCAAAATTTAAGCAATTGGACAAATATTTTTCATCATTTTCTAATAATACAAATATTATCTCAGAGCAAAACAAAGCACTACAACTAACTCCTGAGGATTCAAATTTATCAAGTGTAATGGCTGTTTACTTAAATAAAGAACCAGATAGTTCAGACTTTGCTTGGAGGGATAGTATGGCAAAAATGGGTGTAAAACTTGTATTTGGAAAACTTCCATTAACAATGAGAAAGTACCTTGAAAGTAACTACCAAGAACTTGCTAAAATTTTAATTGATTACAAAGAGAAATACGAAAATTATATTCTTGTGAACAAATTTGTAGCGATGGAAGTTCCATTCAAAAATGATAAAAACAATGAGGGATTATTTTTTTGGTTTTATCCATCTCAGACTCTTATCAGTGCATTGCCTGAAAGATTCAGAGAGAGTTTGTCTAAGGAATTTCAACTTTTAGAAAATGAAGAAGCGATTTGCGGTAATAAAATTGATGCAGAAAAATTATATCTTGATGTTTGGCGTGCTTGTAGTGGAGCAATAGAAAATTTAAGAATATTTCCAAACCCGATACAAAATGAAATGCATGTGAAATTTGAATTGAAAGAGGATAGAGAAATTCAATATGAATTGTATGACATTCATGGAAATAAAATCGAGAATTTATTTGTACCAAGAAGTTATAAATCAGGAAGTCAAACAGCACTTTTTGATTTTGCATACTTGAAATCAGGAATGTATTTATTTGCAGTAAGGTCAAATAAGGGCGAATTTGCTGTGCAGAGATTCATTAAAGATTAGAAAACTTTTCCTCTAAATTCATCGGGCTACCTTTTACAGTAACCCGATTTGTTTTTCTAATATCTGTTGCGTTTTGTGTAGTGAGTGTGGAGCAGTTTGTGGGATTTTATTTATGTTTAGATGGACTCCACCTAATTTTGAAATTTGATTATATTTGAATAATTGTTCAATTGCGAGGCGAAAGTCCATCTATTTAAAGTGTAAAAGAGTAAGAAAATCCCAGATGTCCGACACTTGAACATGAAGATTGCTTCAAATTACATCAAAATTGAAAATAAGTGTCGGACATCTTTTCCGAAATATCAAAATTATAAGAACCTCACCTCTTATCCAACACACTGCTAAAGAAAATCAAATTGCTTATTGTGTTTTACTTGCTTCCAATTTTTCTGCTACCCAAAATTTGATAATAGATTGGCGAGTAACTCCAAGTTTGGATGCTTCTAAATCAATTTTTTGCAGCATCCATAGCGGAACATCTATATTAATTCTTTTGGGATGATGATTTGTTCTTACAGATTGATTTAAATCAAGATATTCAGTTAAATCTTCACCATTATCAAATTTTTCTTCAAAATCAATTGCTTTCATAATAAAATATCTCCTCTTTTCTTGAACGTCTTACTGATATAATTCTTATGTTTAAATTTCTATATGTTATTATTGCAGTCCAATGAGCTGCTTTAATTTTACCGATAACAACAAATCTTGGTTCATCTTCAGTTTTCGCAGGTATTTCTAATATATTTTCATCATTCCAAAGTGATTGAGCTTCCATAAAATCAATACCATGCTTAACTTTATTTGATAGACTTTTATTTATATCAAACTCAAACATAAAACTACATTTAAATAAAAAGAAGATAAACGGCAATCGAAAAGTTTATTGTAAATTTTTTTCTGGATTATGAAATGAACCTAAAATTGATGGAATAAGATAAATATCACTTACTCTAAAAATTGTATAAGTAAATTACTATAAGAAATTTCCACAAAAAACATCGGGCTACCTCTTCCAGTAGCCCGATATGTTTTTATTTCTGTTGCGTTTTGTGTAGTGAGTGTGGAGCAGTTTGTGGGATTATATTTTTTTTAAATCTGTAATAATTTTCTTTTGCAGATAATTGAATTATTTTTATATTTGGACAGTTGTTTAATGAAATTGTAGAATATTATTGTTAGGAAAAAAAGAGTATTTAATTTAACATATTTGTAAGCGTAGTCTTATAATCGTTCTAAGTTGTAAATCGCCAATTTATAGTTAATGGAATGGTAAGAAGGCACGCCCGAGGAATCGGGTGTTTTCCTTTTTGCTTCATTCACAGGTGTTTGGCGATACCTCAACTTAGGGCAAATTGTGAAAATGCCCTTTTTTTATTTGTGGAATATATATAGTCTCTGACAGAAAACCCTCAAGTATTTCAAAATGGCAGAAAAAATAGGTTGGGATTTTTGAAATTTATTGAACAGATAATTATACTTATGTAGTTATTATTGTTTATAATAGAAAATCCAGTGAGATTTTAGAAAAAATGATGGCTTTGTAAAGAGATAAGGAGGGTTGGGACATAGTAATCCCTTGTATTATATATATTTACATATATTTATTGTGATTTAAGCTGCTTGTTTGTGACGTTTTCGTCTTCGTTGCTTTTCTTGTTTCTCAAGTAAAATTACTCCAAGTGTATGGATATTTCTTGCTAATATTGATAAAGAAACACAACGTTTAAATCCGTGAATTCCACGGTCGTAACATTTGTCCAAACCGGTGTGATCCAAGACGTTGATTGAGGATTCCACTGCCGAATGTTTTTTACGTAAAGTTTTGAATTCCTTTGTACTATGTTCTTTTTCCTCTTCCTTGTTCAACCTACCTTTTTTGGGCATTATTACTTTGGGAACTAATTTTCCGATTGCTTCACGATTTGACTTTGACCAAAAACCCTTGTCAAAACTTTCTGATACTATTGTTGGATATTGTTTTGTTAATTGTTCTGTCAGTGGCACTGCAACATCTACATCACTTTCTGTTTCCATTATTTTATAACCCAAAATAAAGCCATGTTGATCTTTGGCTATCGTTACTGGAAGACCTAATTCTACCTTAACGCCAGCTTTACCTTTCGATATCCAGCGGGTGTGTGGTTCAAATATTGAATGTACTTTTTCTGAATGTGGGATTACTTCGTCGTTTAATACTCTACGATCTACTAACGATTTTTGATGATTTACCCAGTGCATATAACTGTCGATTTCCAATATTCTTGCTAATAGAATTGGGCTTGGAGCTACTTTTTCAAGAATTATCTTTATTACTTCATTTACCTTTGTTTCTGCTTTTTGTACTTCTGTAAGATAATCTTTATGTGTTGATTTTTTGCGTTCTTCTTTATTAGGACTGTTTGATTGATTTGCTTTTTGTGCTTTTCTAAATAACGTTTTTATTTTGCGTAGTTGATAATTGCTTTGACGCATTTCACTCAGATTGTAGCCGGCGCAAAGATTAGCGGTTAGTTGGATTGATTTGCGAATAGCGTCGAAAAGTAAACTGATGTCGGTGGGGTAATGTACATATGTTTTTATTACAAATGAATCTATGCTCACATGCAATTCACTTTTTTTTTACCGCCCAATAAATTGTGTCCGCAATCTACTACGATTTTGTTGATTTTATCAATCAATTCAGGAGTCAATAACTTCACATTATCTTTGATGGTTTGTAGTTCATATTTACTGGTGTCACCCCATTCCCAAGAATCATGTCCAAGAAATGCTCTGATTGTTCTATGCTCATTTGATAAATTGTGCAATTTATCATAATCCAAATCGGAAACTTGACGAATTAGTCCCAATACTAATATCTTCCACAAATCCATGCCTGGTCTGCCATTTTTCTTTGATACCTTAGGAAGTAATTCTTCATCTAATAATTTTAAAATTTCTGCTCGAATTTCTGTGTTAGTGAATAAATATTGAAGACCACGAAGAGTTTTATCAATTTCATCTCGGGATTTTGGATTAATTTGAATTTCAGAAATATCCACATTGCCAAATCTGTTTGTAATATCAATTATTTTACGCATAATTTTTTTTCCGAAGATTTTAATAATTTTTCAAATTGCAACCAACTTACAATACAAAAATAACGCTTTTGCCGCACCTAATCAAGCTTTTTAATGTTTATTTATGAAAACTTATCCACATTCTCACTTTTTTTCATCTTATATTTTCCAAGCTAAACTATTGATATTGTTTACTTTGATGAGTTTATTTCCAGAGACTATATCGCAGCTACGCAGCTTTTTGGGTTTACTTGGTTAATTTTTTTTCTAATATGATATCGCAGCTACGCTGCTAAAGAAAATTAGATTCTGAAACTTCCATTGTACCACTTACTTCGTCCCTTTTTCAAGTTAAGTTAATGAAGAATATGAATATGAATCTGAATAATTTATAAAAAAGAAAAAGTTGAATTTCATTGTATAATTTTAGATGTAATTTTACTCAATAATTAATAAATTTTTTAATTTTGAATTTTTTCAAATTTAATACGTCAATCTAATTTAGTAATTTTGTAAGTTATGATAGAATTATTATTAAAATTTGAGTAAAAAATGACATCGAATGAAATCAGACAGAGTTTTCTTGATTTTTTTAAATCCAAAGAACATAGAATAGTGCCAAGTGCGCCCGTTGTGCCTCATGGAGACCCAACTCTACTTTTTACAAATGCTGGTATGAACCAATTTAAAGATGTTTTTCTTGGAATTGGAAATAGAGATTATGTTCGTGCTGCCGATACACAGAAATGTATTCGTGTTAGTGGCAAACATAATGATTTGGAGGAAGTGGGCGTTGATACATATCACCATACTTTTTTTGAAATGTTAGGCAATTGGAGCTTTGGTGATTATTACAAAATCGAAGCAATTGATTGGGCATGGGAATTACTGACAAAAGTATGGAAATTAGATGTAAATCGTCTTCATGCTACAGTTTACAGAACTGATGATGAAGCATATCAACTTTGGAAAAATTACCTGCCTGAAGAAAGAATTCATAGATTTGATGAAAAAGACAATTTCTGGGAAATGGGCGAAACAGGTCCTTGTGGTCCATGCTCTGAAATACATTTCGATAGAACACCTGATATGAGTGGTGGTCCTTTAGTAAATGCTGGAGTCCCTGAAGTAATTGAAATTTGGAATTTGGTATTTATTCAATACAATAGAAAAGCCAATGGCGAGCTTGAGCCACTTGCATCAACTCACGTAGATACAGGTATGGGTTTCGAACGTATTACTGCCGTAATTCAAGGGAAAGATTCAAATTATGATTCAGATGTGTTTATGCCGATGATAAATAAAATCGTTGAATTAAGTGGCAAAACCTATTTGAATAAATTAGATGACCCTGATTCAATTGCAATGCGCGTTATTGCGGACCATGTCAGAACTTTATCTTTTGCAATTGCTGATGGAGCTTTGCCCGGCAATGAAGGTAGAAGTTATGTATTACGTAGAATTTTACGCCGCGGATGTAGATTTGCTCGTAATCTTGGTTTTAAAGAACCGTTGATGTATAAATTACTTCCAGTTTTGATTGAAACAATGGGTGAATCTTTTCCTGAATTAATTAAGCAAAAAAATATCATCGAAAAAGTAATCAAAGGCGAAGAAGAAAGTTTTCTTCAAACTTTGGAACGTGGCTTAGAGAAATTCGAGGAAATTACTAATAAATTAAAAGACGAAAATAATAATACAATTAATGGTGCAGACGCATTTTTATTGTATGACTCATTCGGATTCCCACTTGATTTGACTGAACTACTTGCCCGTGAAAATAACTTCATAGTTGATATTGACGGTTTCAATATAAATATGAAAGAACAGAAAGAACGTTCAAGAGCAAGCCGTAAAATTCATTCTCAAGAAGTAGAATTACCTTTGACAGATGCAAAATCATCTTTTGTTGGATATAATAATACAAGTTACGAATCTGAAATTTTGTATGTAAATGAAAATCAAGTTATTTTGGCAGAAACTCCTTTCTATGTGGAGAGTGGTGGTCAGGTTTCTGATACAGGTAAATTAGTAATAGCAGCAGATAGTTATAATGTAATTGATGTACGAAAATCTGGAAATGCAATTATTCATATTTGTGATAGAGATGTAGAGCCAGCAATCGGACAAGTTGCATTAGCAATAGTTGATAGTGAACGCAGGCAACACATTAAAAGAAACCACTCCGCAACTCATCTTATGCACGAAGCTTTGAGAACTATACTTGGCGACCATGTTCAACAAGCTGGTTCACTTGTTTCGCCAGAACATTTAAGATTCGACTTTAATCATTTTGAAAAAGTTACTAATGAGCAACTTTCTGAAATTGAAAAAATGGTAAACAAGAAAATTTTAGAAAATATTAATGTTAATATTGAAGTTTTGCCATTAGAAAAAGCACGTGAAAACTCAAAAATCAAAATGTTTTTTGGCGATAAATATGGCGATGAAGTTCGTGTAATTACTATGGATCCTAAATATTCTATGGAATTATGCGGTGGTATCCACGTTGGGAATACGGCAGAAATTGGCTTATTCAAAATTGTTTCTGAATCCTCAATTGCAGCAGGTGTTCGTAGAATTGAAGCTGTTACAGGCAAAGGAATTGAAGAATATATCAATGAAACATTGAATAAATTAGATAATTCCAAAAATGAAATTGCAGAATTACATTCTCAAATTTCTCATCTTGAGAAAGAAATTGCAAAATTAAAACTTAAAGAAGCAACATCGCATTTTGAAAAATATGCAAATAGCGGAAAAAATGTCAAAGGTATAAATGTAATTGCAGTAGAAATAAAAGTTGAAGATATGCAGCAATTACGTGATTTAGCAGAGAGTTTTAGAAATTATCTCGGTAAAAATTCTATTGCTTTGCTTGCAACTGTTGCTGATGAAAAAATACAGATTGCTTGTGTTGTTACCGATGATTTAGTAAGCAAATATCCTGCAGGTAAACTTGTAGGTATTGCAGCTAAATTAATAGGCGGTGGTGGTGGTGGGAAACCACAATTTGCAACTGCAGGTGGCAAAGATATTACAAAATTAGCTGAACTTTTAAATTCATTTAACGAAATTGTTGAACAATTCTAAAATATGAATACAGATAGCACCATAAAAAATATATTGATAATCTTTTTGATAGTACTGGTATTTTATTTATTATCAGTACTATCAACGATTGTCATACCTCTTGTATTGGCAATGCTTTGTGCCATACTTTTTCAACCGTTAATTATGTTTTTGACAAAGAAGGGTTTGCCAAAATATTTAATTTTACCAATAATTAGTATTATATCCTTGTCCTTTCTTTTTGCAATTGCTTATGTTACAGCAGATACTATTTCGCAAATAGCAGACCAAAAAGACTTTCTAATTTCAAAATTTCTATTGAAATTAGATGCTTTACTTTTAGAAATAAATGATGCTTTTAATTTAAAATTAGACTCAACAATGTTTGTTGCGGAAGTATATGCTCAATTGAATAAAGGGTGGTTTGCTGATACAGCAGGATTAATAGCAAGTGAACTTGGTTCGTTTGCATCTTCATTTTTATGGTTTGCTTTGTATTATGTTATGCTTCTTGCTGGAATTTCGGGTTATAGAGAGTACATAAGATATGTAGGCGGGCATAAAGCAGATGAATTGCTTCACGAATACGAAGTAATTCAATCGTCAATTGTTTCTTATATGGGTATCAAAACAATATTGAGTATTGTTGTAGGATTAATCACATTTACTGTTTGTATTATATTTGGTGTTAAATTCGCTCTTTTTTGGGGGTTTATTGCCTTTATGATGAATTATATTCCTTCAATTGGCTCAATATTAGGTACTTTGCTACCAATATTAATGGGAATAATACAGCTCGATTCGCTTGGAGATATAGTTATAATGGCTGCAATTTTGGTTGTAGTTCATTTTATAATGGGAAATGTTGTTGAACCAATTGTGATGGGCGGACAACTCAGAATTAATACACTAACTGTGATTTTCGGACTTGTTTTTTGGGGATTTGTTTGGGGAATTCCTGGTATGATGCTTTCTGTTCCATTGCTTGTAATAACAAAAATTATTCTGGAACGTTCCCCATCTACTGATTTGATTGGAAGATTAATGGGGTATCCCGATAAGGTATAGATAAAAATAATTAAATAATCTCTTAAAAAGTGGTCATTCTGAACTTGTTTCAGAATCCTATTCTTGAATACCGTCATTTTGAACTTGTTTCAGAATCCTATTCCTCGCCGTCATTCTGAACTTGTTTCAGAATCCATTCTTGAATTATGTCATTTTATAATAAAGATGTGCCACACTTTGGAAGTGTGGCACATCTGAAAATATTAGATACCGCATCAAGTGCGGAATGACACAGAAAAAAAATCTGTCATTCTAACTCCTTTCAGAATCTATTTTCTTTAGCAGCATAGTTGCGACATCTTAAAAGAAAAAAATTAACCAAGTAAACCCAAAAAGCTTCGTAGCTGCGATATACTTATGTCGCTCCTACGGAGCTTTAACTAAAAAAAACAAATCGGTTCTATTAATATGTCGCTGCTACGCTGCTAAATACACCTGCAATATTTATGTCATTCCGAAATCGTTTCAGAATCCATCTACGATTTATGGCATTTTCGAAACAAGATGTCCTACACTTCGAAAGTGTAGGACATCTGCATATTAGATTCCGCATCAAGTGCGGAATGACACGAAAAACAAATTGTCATTCTGAACTTGTTTCAGAATCCTATTCTGAATACCGTCAATTTTGAAACAAGATGTCCAACACTTCGAAAGTGTAGGACATCTGCATACATTGGATTACGCATCAAATGCGGAATGACACGGAAAACACTTTGTCCTTCTGCTCTCGTTTCAGAACCAGAACTCACCTTCTGCCCCAAGGGGAAGAATAATATTAAAAGTCAGCTGTTTTTTGATTATCATTGATGATTTTATAAGAATTTACACAGAAAATAGTGCAAGTTGGATTAAGCAGTATTTATACAACTATGGACAATTTTATACGATTGTGTTCGGTTCTATTTTTTGTGATTTCTAACTCACTACCATTTTCATCATACATTACAAATGACCGTAGGTTGAATCCTAAAGGATTTAGCAAAGATTCAATTAGCTCAGCAAGTTCCGAATAATCACTATTATTGCTAAGTTTAAGATTTTGAGGTTTTATTCTATTGCAAAGGTAGCCAACAAAGTCAAAATTAATTGCATTTTCAATTGATTTATTGTTATTTAATAGAGCTGTTTTTAATGACTTATTGCATTCAATCGACAAAGTAGCTACTTTTATATCATCATTTGAATTTATTGGCAACAAAATCCTGAATGTAGTGCATGAAGAAAGGGCTAATAAATTCCAAAAATTATTACTATCTACAATTTCAATAATCTTCTTTGTAATAGTTTGGAGTTCTTGAAAATGTTTATTTATGGAATTAATTTGAAGAATTTTATGTAAAATTTGATAAAAACTTTCTTCGTAATTTCCATTATGGGAAAAGAAATTTATACTTTTTTTAATATTAATTGTGTTTCCTTCGTTCAAATTAATATATGACAGAATTCTGTTTTTTGAATTTAGGGGCAATAGATTACTATAAAAAACAAATTTATTCAGTAATTCCTGAATCCTTCTTTCACCGTTAAATCCTATATAAAGCGAATTAAATATTTCAAATTCTGGCTCTACATCTCCCTCTCTCATCAAATAAATTGTTTTCAAAACATCAGTTTTGATATATGAATCATCAATTTTTTTACTTATAAAGTTAAATGATTTCACAAATAACAGTATATCATTTCTTAAAATTATATTCTTTTTGTCCTTTATAAATTCTACGACATCAACATAGATTTCATCATTTGGCAAATCTAAAATCCTAATTATTTCTTTAGAAGTTAAAGGAATATTATTTATAGTGGAAGACACTGAGTGTACTTTAAGAATTAGACTTGGGCTAACTTCTTCAACTTTCAAGTAAAGTTCATCACCTTGTTTAATTTGTTTATGAATAAATGCAGTAAATGTTCCGATAGGTAGCTTTACATTTGCTAATTCTGAACTAATTAAACTTGAAATTCTACCATATACAATTTCACCTACCCTTAATAGAGAAAACTTTTCCTGTTTTAAGGAAGTTCGTGGGCTGCTGTAATAATAATTAAATCCATTTGAGCCGCCACCGATGGTTTTCAAACCCCCATCTATTGTTGGTGAAAGTTCCATTCACACTAATCCGTTTTTATATCCACAAATACTTATTCTTATTATCGGATAATTTCAATAAAAATTTAATTTTTTCAAAAATCTATTTTATTTGCCACGCTCAGCTTCTTCATAAACAGTAGAATTCATTGGGTCAAGATATTTCAAATTTCTAAAAACAGAAGGAAATTTTTTATATCCTTTGAATAATTCAGCTAATTCAACATATTTAGCTTCAAAAAATGCTTGCAATAAAACACTATGATTTGTAAGTTTTTTATCTTTAAAATTTGCCATTTCTTGAATTAAATAAGCAATTGTTTCTAATGCAAGCTCTCTATCTTCGGAAATCAAATCTAATCCATCCATATAATAGCCATAAATCAATTTCCTGAACTCTTCAAATCTTGGGTCTGTTAACTCACTAACTAAATTATATTTGGTATAATCTCCAACTTTTGTAATTGTTTTAAAACCAGTAGCACCAGCAGAAGCACCCATTTGTACAATTTGTTTGGCAGCATCATAAACGCGAGTCCCGTCTAATTCTTTGTATGTATCTAATTCAAAACCAATTATCAATAACATATAATAGTCCAGCAATGACGAAAATTCATTAAACCTCATTGGATTATACGAGAGATTAGCACCCATTCCATATTCAAATTCCCACTCTTTGTCAATCAATTTGAGAGTAACGGAAGTTCCTCCTTGTGTGCCATAAACTGCTCTTTTTGAAGCAATGAATAGTTGGGCTGCATACTTGTTATTGTAACCACCTGACAATACAATTGTAACATCAATGGGAATTGGGTCGCCTTCCCATTTAATATCAGTAAATTTCTGATTATTTAAATAACGTTCAACATCATTTTGCATAGCACTAACATTAACACGTTTATCTTCTGAAATTTGTTCCATATTTACATTTACTTCAGCTTTAATTTCCTGAGATAGAATTCTACCTGAATATAGAAAAGTAATTATAACTATTAAAAAAATTGATTTTTTCATCACTTACCTCAAAAAATATTTTGATTTTCTAAAAAAATTTTCGCAAATTAAATTTTCTTTTTTGAATAAATTAATTATTCTTATGAAAAGACGATTTATATTTATATTGTTTTTAATTCAACAAATTTTTTTTAATTGTGATTTAATTTCACAGGTAGAAAGCAATTATCATAATCGAGTTATAAATGCTTCCGGTAAAAGTTTGTTATCCCCAACAGCAATTTCAATTAATTCTGCATTAAATACAAATGAAAAATCTGAATTTGGCATTTATGTATCACCTTCACTACTTGGAATTTCTGAATTAAATTACGGGACTGTTTACAGTAACTTTTCAATTGCAAATAATTTCAACTCAATGCTCTCAATGAATGGCAGTAGCAGTGATATTTTTTCAGAAATATCACCTATGGCAGGACTATGTTATTTTGAAGATAAATTTTCTATTTCCATACTGGGTAAATATACTCAATTTACTATAAAAGATTTTAATGATGAATCAGTATTTTATTTAGATATTGGTTCAACAGTTAAAATTGTAGATGATATCTATTGTGGTTTTGCGTTAACAAATATCACTGGTGCTTATTTGAAAGGTGCTGAAAAAAATACTCATCAAACAGCGGCATTAGGAATCGGAACAAAATTCAATAATAATTTGGCTGTTGATATAAACTATATCCTTTACGTAAATTATTTTGGAACATTGTCATTTTCAACATCTTATACAATTGCTGAATATTTTTCAGCAGCATTAGCATATCAAGGCAATCCGGGTATTTTTCAGCTTGATATGAAGTTTGATTTAGAAAAATGGAGTTTCCCATTTTCAATTAGCTATTATGATTATTTTGGTATTAGCTATTCTTTAGGATTTGCTTTAAAATTATAATTTTTTGAGATTTAATTTGCTTTTTTTTTTTACTTCTCAGTCCCAAAATGAAAGAATCAATTGCAAATAAAAACTAACTTTGTTATAAACCTTTGGAATGTTCCAAACTGGTATGTTTATTTTGTTGATTATTTAAATATAATAATTCCTGAATCTTTTTAAATTATCACGTAGTGATTGTATTATGGTAATAAATATAAATGAAAATATTATATTTATCACGTAGTGATTATATTATTCTAACTCATAATAATACAAAAAGTTACTAATAATTTAATCACTACGTGATAACTCATCAAACAGAAATTTAATTGTTACCATAATTCAATCACTACGTGATAAAATCAAAACCTGAATGAAATATTATTGCAAATTACCCAACAGAGTAAACATACCAGTTCCAAACCTTCGGAAGGTTTACTGCCAAGTTAGATAAGAGTCCCAAAATAACAACACATTTAATCTCTCTATCTTTTTCAAGGAATTTTTTACTGAATTCATTTACACATTCAACTTAAAAGAATAAGAGTATCTACTGATAATTTATTCACATCTTGAAAAATATGGAACTTCATTATTTTTCTTTTTTTATGAATTAACAAAAAATGTTGCTATTTTTGTAAGACTTAAATTTTAAAAAAATTGAGTTAATTAATTATTTTTGAAATTAATTGATGGATAGTTAAATGGAAAAGAAAAAGTATATTGATGTTATGGATACATCTTTTAGAGATGGTTTCCAGTCAGTTTTTGGCGGTCGAGTATTATTAAAAGATTTTTTACCTGCTCTTGAAGCGGCTGTACACGTTGGATTTAGACATTTTGAATTTGGTGGTGGAGCAAGATTTCAAGCTCCTTTATTTTATTTGAATGAAAATCCTTTTGAAATGATGGACACATTCAGGAAAGTAACTGGTCCTGATGCAAATTTACAGACACTTTCTCGTGGTATTAATACTGTAGCACTTGATACTGGCTCAAGAGAAGTGGTTGATTTACACGCTAAAACATTTTCAAAGCATGGCACTACGACTATTAGAAATTTCGATGCTCTGAATGATTATCATAATTTGCAATATAGTGCAGAATGTATTGTAAAGCATGGTTTAAAGCATGAAGTTGTTGTTACTTTAATGGAACTTCCTCCAGGATGTAGTGGGGCGCACGATGTACCTTTCTACGAAAAAACTTTACGCCAAATTTTAGATTCAGGTATTCCATATCATAGTGTATGTTTCAAAGACGCAAGTGGAACTGCAAGTCCACAAAAAGTATTTGAAACAATTAAAATGGCACGTAAGATGTTGCCTGATGGTACACATATTCGTCTTCACACACACGAAACAGCTGGTGTTTCAGTTGCATGTTATCTTGCGGCTTTAGAAGCTGGTGCTGATGGAATTGATTTGGCTTGTGCACCTGTTTCTGGCGGTACATCACAACCTGATGTTATTATTATGCTACACGCTTTAAAGGGTAAACCTTACGATTTGGGATTAGACATTGAGAAAATTCGCGAGTATGAAGAAGTTTTTGTTGATACATTAAAAGATTACTTTATACCACCTGAAGCCACTCAAGTTTCACCTATGATTCCATTCTCTCCAATGCCAGGTGGTGCTTTAACAGCTAATACACAAATGATGCGAGATTACAAAATTTTGGATAAATTCCCCCAAGTTATTAAAGAAATGCGTGAAGTAGTTACTAAAGGTGGATTTGGTACTTCTGTAACTCCTGTTTCTCAGTTCTATTTCCAGCAAGCATTTAATAATGTTATGCAAGGTCCTTGGAAACAGATTGCTGATGGTTATGGCAAAATGGTTCTTGGGTATTTTGGTAAAACGCCAGTAGCTCCAGACCCAGAAATAGTGAAGATTGCTGAACAACAGTTGAATTTGCCACCAACAACAGAAAATCCTCTTGATATTTCCGATAGAAACCCCAAAAAGGGATTGAAGCATTGGGCAGAAGTTTTGAAAAGCGAAAATCTTCCAGTAACTGATGATAATTTATTTATTGCTGCATCAAGCGAGCAAAAAGGTATTTTGTTCCTCAAAGGCGATGCGAAAATTAATGTTCGCAAATTATCTGATGAGAAAAAAGAAGAGCCAAAACCAGCACCAGCTCCACCAAAACAAGAAGAGCCAAAGCCAGCTGAAACATTAAATAGCGTTCATACAAAATTTAAAATCACATTAAATGGCGAAAGTTACGAAGTTGATGTAGAAAAAACATAGAAGATTTATTCTTTAGCAAATCTCAAAATTGATTCAATTTAAATAATTGTCCTACACTTTTAATAGTGTAGGACATTTTAGCAAGTAATAAATCTACAATTATCACATATCAAAATAATGAGTAATAAAATTGTAACTTCTTATCCCAAGTTGCACCTCAATTTACCGAAAATAATTTATTTTGGGATTTTTGAAAATATTTTTAATTTGTAAGTGCTTGAAAAATAACAAAACGATTTTTTTGAATGCTTAAAATTAAGCTAAAAAGGGCAAAAAAAGGCGTTTGAGTGGTGCATGATGCTTGCATTGTATGACTTTTTTGCGTATATTTGTAAGTGTTGAATTTTACAGGTTGAAAAATGTTTATTAAAGAAGTTAAAAAGAGTAATACGCCTAAGGAAAAGTATTTTACCAGTATCAACTATCGGAGACTTTCAGAGTTGACGGTAAGGTCAAGCATAAGATAATTTTATATCTTGGCTCTGATAAGTTATTGAATTCAAAAGAAAATCGCTTCATTGTTGCTAAATTGTTAGAAAATAAAATCAGAAATACACAATTGATTTCTGAAGAATTGATACAAGCTTCACCTGAATTGACTAAATTGGTTGAGCAATTATATTCAGAATACCAATTGAAACAACAAAAAGAAAGTCAAAAAATAATTGACGAAGAAAGTAATGATTTGCCGATTGATACAACTGAATATGAATCTGTGGATTTAAAAACAGTCACCACAACAGATTGTCGTGAAATCGGTGCAGAATGGATGTGCTATGAAATGCTTGACCGTCTTGATTTGAAGAGCTTTCTGGAGCATAAGGGCTGGAGCAAGAACAAAGTGGACAACGCTTTGATATCAGTTATCAGTCGAGCAGTTGCTTCATTTTCTGAACATAAGACAGAGAGTTGGCTCAATCAAAACAGTGCACTTCTTGAGCTTTTTGACAAGCCAATAGGTAGTGTCAGTCGCCATCATTTGTACAATAGTGCAAGCGATTTATATGAATTGAAAGATGAATTGGAGACTTATCTTTATAATAAAATGACTACATTATTTGATGTTGACGATACCATATTAATTTATGACTTAACCAATACACATTTTGAAGGTCAGAAGCTCAATAGCAAAACTGCAAATTTTGGAAGGAACAAGCAGAAGCGAAATGATTGTAAACAGATAGTTCTGGGAGCGGTAATCAATAAATCAGGTTTTTTGAAGCACAGCAATATTTACGAAGGAAATATGTCTGATCCGCAAACTTTGATAGATATTATTGACAAGATGGGAAATCCAAACACCACAGATGGAAAGCAGCCGCTAATAGTATTAGATGCTGGAATTGCAACGGCAGGAAACCTTGAGGCGGTGCGTCAGAAGGGATTTTTATATGTTGTTGTTTCACGTAGTAAGCCACATTTAGATGAAGAAACAGATTTCACAAATGCAGTCATTGTAAAGGATAAGCAGGATAATGAAATCAAATTGAAATCAATCGAATTAAAATCAAGTAAAGATTCTGTAATTCATGTACTTAGCCATAGAAAAGCGTTGAAAGAAAACTCGATGATGAAACGAGCAACAGAAAGTTTTGAGCTTGAAATGACCAGTGTAGTTAGCGGAATCGAGAAAAAGGGCGGTACAAAAAAGATTGAAAAAGTATGGGAAAGAATTGGCAGAATCAAAGAAAGGAACAAAACTGTACATAAATATTACGACATAATAGTAGAAGAAAAAGATGGTATTGCAACAAAAGTGGAATTTGTCAAGAAAGACATTAAACCAACAGAGCCCGGCAATGGTGAGTATTTTTTGCGAACCAACTATACAATGGCAAGTGAAACAGAAATTTGGGACATATATAATACTATTCGAGAAGTTGAATCAACATTTCGTTGTTTGAAATCCGATCTTCGTTTGCGTCCAGTTTACCACAAAGATGATAAACATACAAATGCTCATCTTTATTTGGGTTTGCTTGCTTATCAGATAGTTTCCGCTATTCGTTTTATGCTCAAAAAATCAGATATAAATTATGACTGGCGAAATATAGTTAGAATAATGAACACGCAGAAGGCAGTAACAATTTCAATCACAAACAAAGATAAGAATGAGGTTATCATTAGAAATTGCTCAAGACCAATACAGGAGGCGATGGAAATATACAAGGCTGTGAAGATTAGCTCAATGCCCTTCACAACCAAAAAATATGTAGTTACCCATTAAAAATTTTCATTATTGATTTTATAGGGACTTATACACAACAGAGTGCAAGTTGGGTTATATTATGTTACGCTCAAAAAAAAATTCCTTTATAATCCCATTGGTATTTTTGTAAAAATATTCATAATCTTTTGTGTGGATAGGGCTTTTGTATTGACAGGACCTGACCTATCCCTACTTGAATTTATCAAAAACTATTCAATCTCGTTGGGAATTTGTGGAATTATTGTCAATATTTAATAATTCAATTAATTTGAAAATGCTTGTGTATTTACACATTTTAAATGCAAATTATCTAAAATATATCAATTTATCACGATTATGAGTTGAAAATCACATAAATTTAAAAATATTTTCAAAAAATTAAACATTTGTTTTTGAAGATTAAATTTTTTTTCATATTTTTGAATTCGTAATGATTACAATGTTCTTTAAATACTGCTCTGTAGTGTAACTGGCAACACGTCTGACTCTGGATCAGAAGAGTCCAGGTTCGAGCCCTGGCGGAGCAGCGGTTAATTATTTTCATAATTACCTCCAATAAAAGTAAACCCTTTGAATTTCAAAGGGTTTTTTTATAATTGCAGGACTTAATTATTGTTTTTTTTGCAAGTTTCATACATATTATACTAACATTCTGTTGCTCAAGTATAAATTTAATCATCTTTCACTAAAGCCACGTATTGCAGATTCAATAAGCAAGGGGCTGTCTCAAAAGGTTTCTTTCTGAAACGAGGTCAGAATGACAATTTTTAAACCCCTCCTAAATCCTCCCCAAAGGGAGGACTTTACATATTATTCCTCCCCTTGGGGAGGTTAGGTGGGGTTTCTTCATTTCAGCATCTAAAGAAAATAGATTCTGAAACGAGGTCAGAATGACGAACGAGAACCACGTCATTCCGACCGTAGAGAGGAATCCAGTAATAATGATGAAAAGCCCGAAAAAAGTTCACTGGATTTCTCACTTTGTTCGGAATGACGGTATTCAAGAATAGATTCTGAAACAAGTCCAGAATTACATTTTGTTTTCCGTGTCATTCCGCACTTGATGCGGAATCTAATATTTGCAGATGTCCAACACTTTCAAAGTGTTGGACATCTTGGTTCGAAAATGACATGAATCGTAGATGGGTTCCTCACTTTGTTCGGAATGACGATATTCAAGAATAGATTCTGAAACGAGTTCAGAACGACAATGTGGAAATTGCAATTCCCAATTATTTTTCATTCCTGTGAAACGAAAAGCATTTTCATGTGTCATTATATATGAGGAGTTTGCAATTTTGGAAAAAGTTTTTTTAGGGTAAGTTTTTATGTTACGCAATCAAAAAACAAGAGCTTGGCTCTTATCACTTGCAGCTATGGTGCTGCTTTTGTCTAATTATTTTGTGGGATGGGCAGAGGAACCAGACCCAAGAATACTATGGGTATATAAAGAATTAAATCAAATCGATGGGTTTTCTGTGCATCCTAATGGTAATGTCTTTGCTTTCAAAAATGCTAATATTTATGAAATTGAAGGTAAGACGGGTAAAAATATCACAACTTTTACTTTACCTATTGGTGTAAAGACTATGGTTATAACTGATGATGGAAAATATTTAGTAACTGCAGGTGGTGATATTGTAAAAACAGATTTGGAATCAAAAGAATCAATGGCAGTTGGAAAAGCATTTTACGTGTATTGTAAACCAAATTCACATACAATTGCTTATATAAGTTTAGGAACACTTAAAACAATTGGAACTGATTCCTCGATAGTATTATTAGATCTACAGAGTAACCAAAGAACCAACATAAAAACCGAAGAAGCAATAAGAAATATCGCCTTCTCCCCAGATGGAAAATATTTTGCGACTGCTGGAGTGAAAGAAAATTTAGGTGGAAAGTTCAATACAACATTAAAACTCTGGGACGCTCAAACTTTGAAGTTGATTAAGGAATTAGAGAGATTTGATGATGAGGATTATCTTATATGGAAAATTCAATTTTCACAGGATAATATGAACGTTGCTTTTCATTATACTCTCGAATTAGCTATTTATAATACTACAACCTTTGATAAATTTAAGGTATTTAATCAACAATTTCTTAATGATATCAATGATAATACATCTGTCATATCTACATTTGCTTTTTTAACTAACGATAATATAATTCTTACATCAAAGAAAACTGTTCTTGCCAATATATTAGACAATTTAGTAAAAAAAATTATTGATTTCCCTACTTATTCTCACACTATTAACATTAATAAGTCAAAAGATGTTCTATTTGTTAGCACTAAGCATAATAGTGTTTATGGTCCGCTTGTAGCTGTAGATTTAAAAATAGCATTATCAAATGATACAGAAACCCCATTAAATAAAGAACTTAAATCAGAATATCAAAAAGGAATACTAATAATATCTGGAATCGAATTAATTAATAATTCAATCCAGCTTGAAATATTTGATATCAACGGAAAATTAATTCATCAACTTGATATTGAATCAAATGGAACTGAATTTAGATTTCCTATAATCTTACCACAAGGTACTTACTTACTAAATATGGTTGATGGCAACAAAAAGTATTCCTCAAAATTTTTAGTAACAGAGTAGGTAATTAATAAAATAAGAAGATTTTAGACAATTACCAAAGTCTGATATTCCGTACTTGATGCTGAATCTAATATGCAGATGTCCAACACTTTCAAAGTGTTGGACATCTTGTTTCGAAAATGACAGTATTCAAGAATAGATTCTGAAACAAGTCCAGAATGAAGAACGAGAACCACGTCATTCCGACCGTAGAGAGGAATCCAGTAATAATGATGAAAAGTCCCAAAAAAGTTCACTGGATTTCTCACTTTGTTCCTAATGACATTACATTTATTTGTCATTTTCTTTTTAGCGAAAACAAGGTTTTCAGTTTTACCTCGAAATGACGGTATTCAAGAATAGATTCTGAAACAAGTTCAGAATGACAGAATTTTCTTATGTTGTATTAGCAACGTAGTTGCGGTATCTTAGTAGAAAAGATTGATTTTTTTTAAAGCTCCGCAGTACCAATCAAGATAAGTTTTTTTATTTCATTTTTTTTTATTAATTTTAAATGTATTATAATTTTGAGAATGAAAATGAAAAAAATAATAATTTTGATTTTGATAAATATATGCTTTGTTGCGGTTTCTTGTTCAATTGCACAACCTGAAAAGGTAAATAATTATCCTGATGGATTTGTTGATTTAAGCATTATTGACTCAACAATAATTTACGATATGAGATATTTTACTGACCATAATTTTTTGGGTACTAAAGTTGATGGATACGAATGTGCCAAATGTATATTAACCAAAGAAGCGGCAATAGCAGTATCGAATGTGCAAAAAGAATTAAAACCATTTGGATTAACATTAAAAGTTTATGACTGTTTCCGCCCCCAAATGGCTGTTGACCATTTTGTAAGATGGGCTAAAGATATTGGAGATACTAAAACTAAGAAAGAGTTTTACCCAGATGTTGATAAATCTAATCTTTTTAAAGATGGATATATCGCTGAACGTTCAAGTCATAGTCGCGGCAGTACAATTGACCTTACAATAGTACCATTACCTGTACCAGAGCAAGAGAAGTATTATTTTGGTTTGCAATTGGTAGAGTGTTACAAACCTGCAAAAGAGAGATTCAAAGATAATACAATTGATATGGGAACAGGTTTTGATTGTTTTGATGAATTATCACATACAGAAAATTTAAATGTAACTGTTGAACAGCGTGTGGCAAGAAATTTGCTTAGAAGTTTAATGGATAAGTATGGATTTAAGAATTACGATATGGAATGGTGGCATTATACTTTAAAAAACGAACCTTATCCAGATACTTATTTTAATTTTCCGATTAAATAATTTTTTTTACATAAAGAAGAAAATTCATGAGTAAGACTTTATCAGTTTTTTTTAACATTGACAGAACTTATCTGACTGTGGTAGAGCATACCCCAAAAGGGCTATCTTTGGATTATATAAATTCAACCAAAAATAGAATTAATTTCGAAAATCTTGGTGCATCACTTGAGGGAATTAATGAACTTCATGAAATGTTTGATAAACTTCCCGAAGGAATAGTAAGAACAACTGTAACAGTTCCTGCCGAAGGAGTAATGGTAACTCAATTTCCAGGTAGGAAAAATTTGTCAAATTCAGACTTGCAAAAACTTATTAATCTTGAATTGAGACAGATTTATCCACAATTTAATTTTGAAGATTTCAAAATCACTATCACTCCATTTTTGGCGAATAATAATAAGCAAACTATGCTTGCGGTAATTATACCAATGGAGGATTATGAAACCATAAACAGAATTATGGAGCCATTAAATTTACCTATTACAAACATTGAAATTAGCCAGTTAAATGCACATTCTTGTTTTATTTATAATTATCCTGAAATGGTGGACAAAACTGTTGCTTTGCTTAGTGTTCAGAGCCAATTTATGGATTTTTCAATTATTAAGAACGGTTCACCTGCATATTACAGTCTATCAAGTATTTCAAATCCAGAGCTTGTAGGAGAAGTATTTGAAAATGAATACAACAAAATAATACCATCAGTTTTTGATAGTTTAGATGCTGTTTATTTTTTTGGTTCAGGACTTAACAAAAATGTAAGTATGGCACTTTGGGAAACTTCAATGCTATTGGGAATTATGGAATCCAAACGATTAAATGCATTTAGAATGATGCTCTCAAATTTAGACAGACGAGATAGAGAATACTGTTCGAGAACATTCCAACTTTATCCTGCTTGCGTTGGTGGATGTTTACCAACCAAACACGAACATATTAAATTCTAAATCATTATGAGAATTATTAGCGGAATTTATGGTGGTAGAAAATACAACAGAAAAGCTCCAGATGGTGTAAGACCAACACTTGATGCAGTTAGAGAATCAATATTCAATATTCTCAATAATTACATTGATTATGATGACCTAAAAGTTTTGGATATTTGTGCAGGTACAGGAGCATTAGGATTCGAAGCATTAAGTAGAGGTGTGGCAAGTTGCGATTTTGTTGATAAATCCAAAAATTCAATAGACTATATCAAAGCTTTCGCACAACATTTAAATTTAGATAAGGAATGTTATGAAGTTATTAATGTAGAGGCACTGAAATATTTGCAACAAAAATTATCAGTTCAATATGATTTAATATTTACAGACCCACCCTATATTGAAAATTTCATCAGTCAAATGACTAAATTTATAGAAGTAAATCAAATCTTAACTATTGATGGAATAATGGTTGTTGAACATAGCTCAAAATCAACAATTAGTTATCCTGAAAATTGGGTAATTCTAAGTAAAAAAAATCAAGGTCTTACTTCTTTTGAAGTGGTTCAGAGAAAAGAATTATGATATTGTCCATAGCTCATATTAATTTACTCAGATAATCTATAATACGCTTACCATAAATTTAATTTGAAAACTAATGTTCAGTTACAAAAAAATTTAATTGCAACTAAATTTCACTTATATTCGTTTTCATTTTTTTATTTTAATTATTTTTTGGAGTATGATAAATGAATTCCTTTTCAATTTCAGGAAACATTGTTGATATTCATAATCGTAGAACTTTCCCGGGAACAATAATTGTCGAAAATGGGAAAATTATAAATATAACAGAAGATACTGTTAGTTATGATACATATTTAATGCCCGGTTTTATAGATTCACACATTCATATAGAAAGCTCGATGCTTATTCCTTCTGAATTTGCTCGTGAAGCAGTAAAGAAGGGTACTGTTGCCACAGTTTCCGACCCGCACGAAATAGCAAATGTTTGCGGTATGGAAGGTATTGACTTTATGTTGAAAAATGGTAAATCAACGCCTTTCAAATTCTTTTTTGGGGCGCCTTCGTGTGTTCCTGCAACAACTTTTGAAACTGCAGGTGCAGAAATTACGGCAAAGGATATTGAAATTTTACTTAACAACCCTGACATAAAGTATTTAAGTGAAATGATGAATTATCCGGGAGTATTGTATGGCTTTCCTGATGTTGTTGAAAAATTAGTTGTTGCCAAAAATGCTGGAAAACCAATTGATGGGCATGCCCCCGGGCTAAAAGGTGAAATGGCAGAAAAATATATTTCGGCTGGAATTACCACAGACCACGAATGTTTTTCAATTGAAGAAGCATTGGATAAAATTAAATTTGGTATGAAAATATTAATACGAGAAGGTTCAGCCGCAAAAAACTTTGATGCATTAAAGCCACTTATTAAATCTCATACAGGAATGGTTATGTTGTGCAGTGATGACAAGCATCCTGACGACCTTGTTGAAGGACATATTAATCAATTAGTAAAGAGAGCAGTTTCAGATGGATTTGATTTTTTTGATGTAATGCAAACCGCTGTTATCAATCCTATAAATCATTATAAATTAAATGTCGGAACTTTAAGAATTGGCGATGAAGCCGATTTTATTGCTGTTGATAATTTGACTGATTTAAATGTCTTAAAAACTTATATTGATGGCATTTTAGTTGCTATAAATGGTGAAACATTAATTGATTCAATACCAACAGAACCGATTAATCAATTTAACTGCACTTTAAAATCAGCTGACGATTTTAAAATTATGGCAACTGGTAGTAAAATAAAAGTGATTGAAGCATTAGAAGGGCAGTTAATTACCAATCAAATTGAAATTGAAGCAAAAATTGAAGATGAGAATTTTGTATGTGATATTGAAAATGATATTTTAAAAATATCAGTAGTCAATAGGTATGATGATTCAAAACCAGCTGTTGCTTTCATTAAAAATTTTGGGTTAAAATCAGGTGCTATTGCAGGAAGTATCGGGCATGATTCTCATAATATTATTGCTGTTGGTACAAGTGATGAGATGCTTGCAAAAGCAGTAAATTTAATTATTGAAAATAAAGGTGGCATAGTTGCTGTCGATGAAAATGAAGAATTTGTACTTCCATTGCCTGTTGCAGGATTGATGAGTACAGAATCGGCTTTAATCGTTGGCGAAAAATATCAGACGATTGACCAGAAGGCAAAACAGTTAGGTTCAAAACTCAAAGCACCATTTATGACTCTATCTTTTATGGCATTACTTGTAATTCCATCAATAAAACTTAGCGATAAAGGTTTATTTGATGGAACAAAATTTGAATTTATTAATTTGGCAGGATAATATGGAATTGAATGTTAAGATAACAAGAACTGACCGCTACAATGATTTGTCTTTGCCAATTTATGCTACTTCTGGCTCTGCGGGTATGGATGTACTTGCATATTTGAATGAATCGATTACTATTCAATCTGGTCAAACAATTATGATTCCAACAGGACTTGCAATTGCTTTACCAGATGGTTTTGAATGTCAAGTTCGTTCGAGAAGTGGTCTGGCGGCTAAATACGGAATATTTGCGTTAAATGCACCGGGTACTATTGATAGTGATTATCGTGGTGAAATTAAAGTAATTCTTTCAAATTTTGGTAAAGATGCCTTTACAATTAATAATGGCGATAGAATTGCCCAACTTGTAGTTGCAAAGTATGAAAAAGTAATCTGGAACGAAGTAGATTCTCTTGATGAAACAGAAAGAGGCGAAGGCGGATTTGGAAGTACAGGATTATAATTTCAGTTGAAAATTTGAATTAAAAAAAACTTGTTAAATTTTTGCGATTTGACAAGTTTTGTTTAGCAGACTGTTGCTCAAGTAATATTGAAATGCTCTATCACATGGCTGTCTCAAAAGGACTTTTTAAGTTGTTTTCAATTTTTAGGGTTGTGAGATATTTATATATATCAACAACTTAGTGCGAAATAGATTCTGAAACAAGTTACTAATAACACCTTTTGAGACAGTCACTTGAAAGATGATGAAATTTATAATTAAGCAACAGACTACTAATATTCAATCTGGGTCATTAATGCAATTTCTTCGAGAATTGAGCTAACCTTTATACATTCTTGCATATCACCAGAATATACTACTGCTTTGCCAGAATTATGTACTTCAAAAGCTAATTGTTCAGCTCTTTCAGCAGAGCATTTTATTGCCTTTATTAATTGTATGATTACATCATCAAAAGAATGAATTTCATCATTGAATAGTATAACCTTAGCGGCATTAACTACATCATCAATAACATCAGTATCACTATCTTCAAACTCAAAAGGGGAAATATCAGAGTAAAATTCATTCATAGATAATTCAATTTGTTAATTTAAAAATATAACATTTACAAAATTAAAAAAAAGATTACTAACTACAAAACAATTGAAACAATGTTACTACTTAGATGTACTTTTTTATTTTAAATGTGGAAATTCACTTTCATGCCAAGTTTAATTCAAAGATAAAAGATATAATTCATTGATGATTATCCAATCGAAATTACCTGTTTGTAATAAAAAATAGGGGGTTGACTCAATAGGTGTCATTCCGCACTTGATGCGGAATCCAATGTATGCAGATGTCCTATACTTTCGAAGTGTAGGACATCTTGTTTCGAAAATGATATGAATCGTGCGTGGATTCTGAAACAAGTTCAGAATGACAATTTGTTTTTCGTGTCATTCCGCACTTGATGCGGAATCCAATGTATGCAGATGTCCAAAACTTTCAAAGTGTTGGACATCTTGTTTTGAATTACAAGGACAGTGGATTCTGAAACGAGTTCAGAATGACAATTTGTTTTTCGTGTCATTCCGCACTTGATGCGGAATCTAATATGCAGATGTCCAACACTTTCAAAGTGTTGGACATCTTGTTTCGAAAATGACATAAATCTTATACTGGGTGATTCTTTTATTACAAAAATCAATTCTTACTTGCAGGTTTAAAATGAGAAATAAGATTGTCCTGTGGTTTTAATGTCCTTAAATATTGATAAATGGCAGATAAATCCTGCTCACTCATACCTCCATACATGGTCCAAGGCATTGTTGTTTGGAATGAACCGGGAGCAACTTTTGGTGAAGTGTAAGTTGAATCAACAAAATGCTTAAATCGGGCTATGAATTTCTCTTCAGACCAACTTCCTATCCCGGTTGGATGTGGTGTAATATTAGCAGAAACTGTAACTGTACCATCAGGATTCTTAAATTCAAAACCTCCAGCGAATGGTTCGCCAACAAATTTTCCTTTTTCTTGTTTAGTATGGCAATCATTGCAACTTGCCGCAGTAACAAGATATTTTCCATAATTAACTTTATCATCTGGTGATGGCATTTTTGAAAATTTTGCTTTACTTGGAATAGTATTTAATATGAAATTCATAGGGAAAGTTGCACTTGAAGGTTGCGTTTTATTTTCGATTGGTTCAAGTGTTCTAATATAAGCAATTACGGCTTTAATATCATTTTCATCAAGTTGTCCATAACTAATATGTGGCATTATTGGGAATAATGCTCTGCCATCTTTGGATACACCTGATGTTATGGCTCTGAAAATCTCGCCATCAGTCCAATTTTTTAGATTTGCTGGCGTAATATTACTTGCAACAAAACTGCCTGGGAATCCTAATTTCTCGTCAAAAACTTCCCCGCCTTTTCCAAAAGTTCCTTCTTTTGGTGGGGCTGCAAATAAAGTCCAGTCTCTTGTAGAATGGCAATCAATACATACCATTACATTGTTTGCAAGATACTTGCCACGCTCTATTTGCTTCGGATTCATTTCAATTGTAATATTGGGAGCATCACCGACATTGGGAAGCATAGTTTTTAGATAAATCAGCAAACCTGCGATAATCAGTACAATTGCAACCAAAATAAAGGCAGATATTTTAAAAGCTTTTTTCATAATTCCTCCAAAAATAAATTATTAAATATCAAATAAATTTCCAAATAAATATTTAGCAAAAACTAAATACAATATTATGCAAAACTAAATAAAATTTGATTTTGAACCAAATAATTTTGATAGTTTTTTCAACAAGAAAAAAATGTAAAATCGTTTGTTTGTTTAAAAAATATTTTGTAATTTTGAAATGAGGTAACATCTGTAAAGAATAAATACTTGTTTCTATAAAAATTTTTAATGAATGATGGTGCTCTTATTATTGAAAATATTAACCCAACTTGCACTCTGTTGTGTATAAGTCCCTATAAAATCAATAATGAAAATTTTTAATGGGTAACTACATATTTTTTGGTTGTGAAGGGCATCGAGCTAATCTTCACCGCCTTGTATATTTCCATCACCTCCTGTATTGGTCTTGAGCAATTTCTAATGATTATCTCATTTTTGTCTTTGTTCTTGACTGAAATTGTTACTGCTTTCTGTGTGTTCATTATTCTAACTATATTTCTCCAGTCGTAATTAATATCTGATTTTTTAAGCATAAAGCGAATTGCGGAAACTATCTGATAAGCAAGCAAACCCAAATAAAGATGAGCATTTGTATGGCGATCTTCTTTGTGGTACACAGGTCGTAATCGTAGGTCGGATTTCAAACAGCGAAATGTTGATTCAACTTCTCGAATAGTATTATATATGTCCCAAATTTCTGTTTCACTTGCCATTGTATGGTTGGTTCTCAAAAAATACTCGCCATTGCCGGGTTCTGTCGGTTTAATGTCTTTCTTGACAAATTCCACTTTTGTTGCAATACCATCTTTTTCTTCTACTTTTATGTCGTAATATTTATGTACCGTTTTGTTCCTTTCTTTGATTCTGCCAATTCTTTCCCATACTTTTTCAATCTTCTTTGTACCGCCCTTTTTCTCGATTCCGTTAACTACACTGGTCATTTCAAGCTCAAAGTTCTCTATTGCTCTATTCATCATTGAGTTTTCTTTTAACGCTTTTCTATGGCTAAGTACATGAATTACAGAATCTTTGCTTGATTTTAATTCAATTGATTTCAATTTGATTTCATTATCCTGCTTATCCTTTACAATGACGGCATTTGTGAAATCTGTTTCTTCATCTAAATGTGGCTTGCTACGTGAAACCACAACATATAAAAATCCATTCTTACGTAACATCTCAAGATTGTCTGCCGTTGCAATTCCAGCATCCAATACTATTAAACGCGGCTTGCCATCTGTGGTGTTTGGATTTCCCATCTTGTCGATAATGTCTATCAAAGTTTGCGGGTCAGACATATTTCCTTCGTAAATATTGCTGTGCTTCAAGAATCCAGATTTATTAATTACCGCTCCCAGAACTATCTGTTTACAATCATTTCGCTTCTGCTTGTTCTTACCATGCTTTGCTGTTTTGCTGTTGAATTTCTGACCTTCAAAATGTGTATTGGTTAAGTCATATATTAATATTGTATCGTCAACATCAAAAAGTGTAGTCATTTTATTATAAAGATAAGTCTCCAATTCATCTTTCAATTCATATAAATCGCTTGCACTATTGTACAAATGATGGCGACTGACACTACCTATTGGCTTGTCAAAAAGCTCAAGAAGTGCACTGTTTTGATTGAGCCAACTCTCTGTCTTATGTTCAGAAAATGAAGCAACTGCTCGACTAATAACTGAAATCAAAGCGTTGTCCACTTTGTTCTTGCTCCAGCCCTTATGCTCCAGAAAGCTCTTCAAATCAAGACGGTCAAGCATTTCATAGCACATCCATTCTGCACCGATTTCACGACAATCTGTTGTGGTGACTGTTTTTAAATCCACAGATTCATATTCAGTTGTATCAATCGGCAATTCATTACTATATTCATCAATTGCTTTTTGACTTTCTTTTTGTTGTTTCAATTGATATTTCGAATATAGCTGCTCAACTAATTGCTTCAATTCGGTTGGAGCTTGTACCAACTCTTCAGATATCAATTGTGTATTTCTGATTTTATTTTCTAACAATTTAGCAACAATGGCGCGATTCTCTTTTGAATTCAATAACTTATCAGAGCCAAGATATAAAATTATCTTATGCTTGACCTTACCGTCAACTCTGAAAGTCTCCGATAGTTGATACTGGCAAAATACTTTTCCCTTAGGCGTATTACTCTTTTTAACTTCTTTAATAAACATTTTTCAACCTGTACAATTCAACACTTACAAATATACGCAATAAAGTCATACAATGCAAGTATCATACACCACTCAAACGCCATTTTTTGCCCTTTTTAGCTTAATTTTAAGCATTCAAAAAAATCGTTTTGTTATTTTTCAAGCACTTACAAATTAAAAATATTTTCAAAAATCCCCAAAAAAGTTATTTTCGGGAAATTGAGTTGCAACTTGGGTTAATAGAAAATATTTGTTATATTAAGTTAAAGCACCGTAGGAGCGACATAAATATATCGCAACTACGCAGCTTTTTTGGTTTAATTGGATATTTTTCTATAATGATATCGCAGCAACGCTGCTAAAAGGCAATGGATTCTGAAGTGAGTTCAGAATGTAAATATTCAAATATAAATTATTTCGCAAGAATAACAATAGGAACGACAACTTTTTCCGAATTGAGCAGAATTTCTGCAAAATACATCCCATTATCGAAATTTGTTACATCAATTTTATAATTTAGACTATTAATATCTTGTTTAATCAACATCCTTTTGCCATTTAAATTATAAATTGAAATAGAATTAATCATATACTCATCATTCTCTATTGAAAATAATAAATTATTATTAGTATTAATAATTTTCAAACAAGTTTTATTAATTAAATCAATTACCGAACCAGTTGTATCAATTGCTTTAGCGACAAGTTCAATTTTATGAATTGCAGTATCGGCATCAGAATATACTTCAAGAAGTGCCTTAAATTCTCCCTTAGATTCAGATAAAAATTTGACTTGTAAATTTTCAATTGCTCCAGATGCAACTGAATTCGCCAATGGTTTTGCAATTGTGAATTTATTCTCTGACTCAATATTTAATGGAGTTATAATGGTTTTGTCAATATTTGTTCTATAATTACCATTATTTTTGAAGAATATAAACTTCGTCAAAGATGAGTCTTTGTGAAGTGTACCAAAATCAATGTTTTTTTCGGATAGGTTTGTTAGATTTTTATAAATATTTATTGGAAAATTATCAAAGTCCAGGTATGTTAAATCACTACTGAAATTCCACAATCTTATTCGTCCATCTTTCTTTAAAAAACCTGTTCCACCTGTATTTCTATGATAATCGTATTCCTGAGATAGTACTACTGACCATATTTTGCCACTATCTATTGAACGATATACTTCGTTATGACTTCCAAGTATGACAAAAGAATTCGAACTGTCAGGCGAAAATACATAAGCTGGATAAGATTGAAAATTTGATAAATTTGAATTTATATCTTTCCAATTATTTGTGCTGTTACTTTGCCAAACTTGAAATTGCTCGTCATTTTGATTGTATATTAAAGCAATTACTGAATTGATATTTCCAACAGAAATAAATTCTACATTATTAGTACCAATTGAAGCAGTTTTCCATGAATTCCCAAAATCATTTGTATATGCAACTTTCCCAGATTTCGAACAAAAATAAATTATTGAATCTTTAGCTGAAAATAATTTATAATCTGATATATGGGTTTCACTTCCAACAAATGAAGGTAAACTAATTTTTGTCCAACTTTTACCGGCATCATTAGATTTTGCAATTACAATTCTATTTGATTTAATCCCACCGAAAAAGCCCAAAGTGTCATTAAAGAAATGTATGCCATGAACATAATCAGCAATTGCCGAAACATCAACAGTTTGTGTTCCACTTTGTGAATCAATAAAAATTATCCCATTAGAACCGATAAAATTCTTACTATCTGATATAGAATAAATGCAATGTGCAATATTCGGTAATTTTTTTAGCTCAACAAAAGTCCTATATTTTAATAAATATCCAGTAGAGTTACTTTCATCAGTATTTGCAATAGCTGTAAGAACATAATCTGATTTGGAATCTCCAGCAAAAAAGTTTAAACCAAGGTCATCTGGAAGTATATATGCAACAAAAAATTTATTATAGCTTGGGAGTGAAATTGGAATATTAACAAGCTGATAATTCTTATAATTCTCACCTGAAAAATGTACAGTTAAAACAGCATTTCCTTTATACCATAAATTTCTATTTGTAATTCTGAGCTTAAGGTCAATTTCTAATTCGCTTTTTGCAGGGATAGCACTGATTTTATGAATTTTGTCATAAACATTTACAAATAAATCCCCTGTTTCAATATTTATATCAATGTCCGATGCCGCTGATAAGTAATTTTTAATTATTAATTTTACATTCACAGTATCAAAAGTTGAAATTTCATCATTCCCTTCTATCAATACTTCTGAAACAGCTAAACCCGGCTTAGTTAGTTCGGGATATTCTGTATTGTTATATTTAAGTAAATTTAATAAATTAATCCTACCAAATAAAAATGGAAATAAATCTTGATTATTTGTCAAAACATTATCGGAAGTACCTCGTAACTGATGCCTTACTTCTTCAGTTCCCCAATCTTTATGAATTGATTTGAGTAAAGCAACTGAACCGCTTACAATTGGAGCCGCCATAGAAGTTCCGCTTTTATTTCCGTAGCTATTAGAAGAAAGAGTTGAATATATAGAAGAACCGGGGGCGTAAATATCTACATTATAACCAAATTGTGAAAATGAAGATTTTTTATCAGTTTCATCAGTTGAGCCAACAGAAATTACATTTTTATATTGAGCAGGATAAGTAGTATATTTATCAGCCCAATAATTATCATTTCCTGCAGATGCTATTAAAATTACGCCAGATTCAGTAACAAAATCAATTATTTCTTCTTCAACAGGACTATATTCCATGACTTCCCAACTAAGATTTATAATATCACAACCACGTTCCATACAATAGATAATTCCTTCAAATCCAAAGAATATATCTGAACTACCAGGTGATTGCATATTATCCATTGCCACTTTAACGGGTATAATTTTACTATTGATTGCAATACCTGCAATTCCTAACGAATTGTTTGCTTCTGCGGCTATTATTCCTGCGGTATGAGTGCCATGAGAATTATCATTATTCAATGGCTTTGGATTATTATCTGGTTTGAAATTATATTGATTTGCATCATTCAGAGTGATATTGCCAACAAAATCCCAACCATAATAATCATCAACAAAGCCATTTTCATCATTATCAAAGTCATCGTTTGGAATTTCTTTATAGTTAATTTTGATTTTATTTTTCAAGTCATTGTGTTCAATATCAGTACCTGAATCAACAAGACCAATAATAATAGCTGAATCACCTTTTGTAATTTCCCAACCCTGCTCGGCAAGAATTTTTTTTAAACCCCATTGATTAGCAAAATATGTATCGTTTGGTTTGAAATTATTCAATTTTTGCTTAAAAACAGGAACAGCATATTCAACTGCAGGATTTTCATTTAATACTTTGCAAATTTCAAAAGGAGTGATATTATTTTCAAAATGAATTTGATAAATACTTGCTAAACTGTATTTATTTGATAGTAATAATTCTTGTTTTGAAGTAATTTGAAAAGGTTGTTTAACGGTATTAATTTTTAAAATTTGATTTTGAAATTGTTGTTTAAACAATGTGTTATCAAAAGCACCATTCTTGAATTTGATGTAAAATGTATTAGGTAGAAATTTTGAAGTGTCATTGAGTATTCTGTAATATTTTGCTGGAGTATAATAATTTTCTCTCGCAATTTTCCCACTGACTTTGATATAATAAGAATCATCTATTTCTTCAGCCATTACAAGTGAAGAAAACATAACCAACAGCATTGAGTAAATTAATAACATCTTATGCTTACTATAAATAGAATATTTAATTAACATTTTCAATTCTCAATTTTTCAATTTCCAAAAGTTGCTTACTTCTTAAAATTTTTTTTGACTTCCAAGTCATTTCAAATATGCGATTTTTTACTTACTAATTTAATCATTATTTTCTAAGTACGAATTCAAAATCATAATATATAAATGCGAATTGAACAATTTTTTATTGCATTTGGTAACAATTTTTCAGCCCCAGTATAAATACAAAATCCCCAGAGTAACTTTTTTCTTGGGTAACCTGCTCCACTTTCTTTAAACTACAAAATGAAAATACGAATTTCATAAAAAGAAATACAATTATCAACAACTCAGTCGCTTATAGATAATTTAGAATTTTGTTTAATTAAATGTGTAAGTGCAATTTCTAAATTTTAATATTGTTTTTAATCATACTGACATACTGTTGTCATTTGGATTTCGTAAATTTGAATAATTGTTTTTTTACAATTTTTATAAAGGTAGAATTATGTCTTTAATTAAAATGTTCCTGAATGAATTAGAACTGGAAGCAGTAACAACCAGAAAAATGCTCCAAATTGTGCCAAACGACAAATATGACTGGCGTCCGCACCCAAAGAGCATGACAATCAGAGCATTAACAGCTCATATCGCTGAAATTCCGGGATGGATTTCTCATTCTTTAACACATGACGGATTGGACTTTGCCAAAGAACCTTATACTCCGCCAGTTATCAATAATACTGATGAATTGCTCGCACTTCTTGAACAAAATATCTCATCAGCAAAATCGCAGTTAACCGAAGAAAATGAATCAATACTAAATGACAGATGGATTATGAGAAATGGTGAAGAGATTTGGATGGATTTATCCAAAGCCGAAGTTATCAGGCATTCATTGAGTCAGTTGATTCATCACAGAGCTCAATTAGGTGTTTTTTTACGTTTATTGGATATTCCGATTCCCGGAAGTTATGGACCAAGTGCAGATGAAATGAATCAATAAATTTAAATTGAATTATTAAATAACAGGGAAGATTTATTTTAAATTTTCCCTTCTTTTGCTATCAGAAAAAAGGAAAATATATATTCCGCAATGTAATAGTTTAGTGTAAGTTGCATAGATTAAATAGATTTTCTTTTTTTGGATTTCGAAGAATTTGACGAGCGGATTTGATTAAAAATAAAAGAGGATATATATCGTTTAAAAAGTTTGAATTTTAAAAAAGGAGTTACTTAAATGATTGAAGCATTAGAAATAAAGCAACAAGTCAAAGAAGCACTATACGATTTTTTTGCTGAAAATAATTCTCATTTGCGAGAGTTAATTAGTGATGTTATGGAGGATATTTCGCTTGGTAAAGCAATCGAAGAAGGGGATACAGGAGATTACATTGATGAGCAATTAATAATGGATTTGCTAAAAAGAAAAGATTATGAAAGTTAAAGAAATGATTGAGATAATTGAATTTGATGGTTGGTATTTGGATAGGATAAAGGGCAGTCATAGACAATTTAAGCATCCAATTAAGAAAGGTACAGTTACTATAGCAGGCAAACTTTCTATTGAAATGCCAAAGGGAATTATTATTAGTATTCTAAAACAAGCAAAATTAAGATAGGACAAATTATGAAATATACAGTTATCATTGAAAAAGGTCCGCATTCTTACGGTGCATATATACCTGACCTTCCGGGATGTGTTGCCGTTGCCGAAAGTGAAGCTGAAGTCAGAGATTTAATAAAGGAAGCAATTGATATCCATATAGAAGGAATGAAATTAGATGCAAAAAAAATCCCAAAAGCAAAAACAAAGTTTTTCGAATTGGAAGTTGCGATATAAATATTTATTTTTTATAAAATTATCGGATTTATTATTTCACAATTCGTAATTTTGTGGGTGAAGTGTTATTTATTCTAATATTATTCTTTATTTTAAATTAATGGGTTTATGTATGATTGAAGATATAAAAAAAGTTCTTAAAGATTTAATTGGTCTTAAACTTACAAATATTAGAAGAATTGGTTATATGATGTGTATTCAATTTGGATATCAATATTATCAAGATAAAGATGGCAATGAATGTAATTTGGGAGAGTTTACATTTCATATTGAAATTCCTTGGAGGTTTACAAACGAATCAGTGATTCTAATTGGTTCAAATGATATTTATAAACCAATTGACGAAAATGCTCTATGGGAAGAAAATTTTGATCCTGATGGTTCAAATGGAAATTTACGGGATTATAAAATTGACAACATGATGAAAGAATTCGAATTATTTGTTCAAGATGTTAAATTGGATAATTACGGTGGGTTAGATATTTTATTCAACCATGAAATTACGTTTACAGTTTTTCCAAATGAATCAGTTAGAATTAATGATGAACATTGGAGATTAATGGATTTCAGGAATGCTGAATTAGATGAAAAATATATTAATTCAAAAAAAGTTGTTTATAATTGCGAACATTATGTATATTGGAGTTCAAAGAGGGATTTTGAAAATGAAGAATAGAAATCTCTAAAATATTCATTATTTTTTTTTGAGTTTTCATATTCGTATGTTTATTCGGATTTTTTTATGAATTTTTTTCCTCATTTAAAAAAAAACCAATAAGGTTTTAAAACACTTTTCTTTAATTGTTAACCTCTTATTAAACTTAGCAATAAAACATCCGCTGTTTTCTAATCATCTGATGTTTGATAAATAGTTAGCTGTAATATGCACGTGATTTTCCCATTTAGCAGTCTGTTGATAATGACTAATAAAAAAAAACCTGCAAAAATATAATTCTTACAGGTTTTTTTAATTAAATTTGGCGAATAATTAAACTACACCATTTCTTTTCAAAATATCTTTTGCAATAATTAATTTTTGAATTTCAGATGTTCCTTCAAAAATTCTGTTGATTCTTGAATCTCTGTAGAATCTTTCAATACTCAATTCACGTGAATAACCCATTCCGCCGTGTATTTGCATAGCGTGGTCAACACATTTATCTAATGCTTCAGAGCTGACAAGTTTAACCATAGCTGACTCACGTGAAAGCATTGTTCCAAGGTCATAACTTGTTGCAGTGCGATATACTAATGATTCAACTGTATAAATTAATGTTGCCATTTCTGCGAGCATAAATTGAACAGCTTGGAAATTTGCAATAGGTTCGTTAAATTGTTTTCTTTCTTTTGCATATTTTGTTGATAATTCGAGTAATTCTTTACATGCACCAAGACACGCCGCACCTAATCCCAGACGACCTGCATCAAGTGTTTTCATTGCAAGCAAAAATCCTCTACCTTCAACGCCCAAAACATTTTCCTTTGGAACACGAACATTATCAAACATAAGAGTAGATGTTTTGCTACCTCTGATACCCATTTTCTTTTCAGGAGCGCCAGCTGAAAAGCCGGGCATATCTTTTTCAACTACAAAACCAGTGATACCACGTTTTGTTCTTGCAAAAACAGAAATATAATCAGCAAAAGGACCGTTAGTAATCCACATTTTTTGACCATTCAATATCCAATCACTTCCATCAAATTCAGCTTTTGTTACCAAATCGAAAGCATCTGAACCAGCTCTTTCTTCTGTTAAACCAAACGCAGCAAATTTCTCACCTTTTGCAAGTGGAACTACATATTTTTGTCTGATTTCTTCACTACCACCCATATAAATTGAATTAGTGCCAATCGAAACGTTTGCACCAATAAAAGTTGCAGTTGATAAACAAGCTCTTCCAATTTCTTCCTGTATCATGCAATAACCGACTTCACCAAAACCACTACCGCCGTACTCTTCAGGAAATGCCGCACCTAACAATCCAAGCTCGCCAATTTTGTACAATATCTCTTTTGGAATTTCTTCATCTTCGTCAATTTTTGCCGCAATCGGCTTTAACTCACTTTGTACAAAATCACGAACCATTTCACGGAGCATTGTTTGCTCTTCTGTAAATTTCAATTCAAACATAAATTTATAGTCCATTAAAAATTAAAAAATAAAAAATTAAATTTCAATAACTACAAATTTAATTAAATCATTTCAAAAAAAGAAATTTCTAAATAAAAACTTTATCTTGTAAATCATTTTTTTTAATAATATACATTTAAAAATTTCTCTTTGATAATTTCATATCTTTCATTGTATAAACCACACGCCTGTATTCGAGTTCTGGTGGAGTTTTATCATCTTTCGGTTTCTTTGCAATGACTTCAGTAGTTTCGAGTTGGACGGTTGCATTTGTCGTTTTACCACCCCACAAAAAAGCAATCCCCATCATTGTATCATTGATATATGGACGATAGAGTTGTTTGCCTTCAAAATTATGCACCAAATATAAACAACTTTCAGTTGATTTATCAGGATTTACATCAATAGAAGGAGGATGATATTGCGAATCAATCAGCATTTTTTTATAATCTTCAGCTTTTCGGCTTTTGATATAATATTCTACTGTGCCTTTCTGCTGATTTAATCGTTTCCCAGTAACAAACAAATCGTGTTTGTCAACAAATTCTTGATTGACATAAGTATTAATGAGCGTAAAATCTGAGAAATTCTTTCTCAATTCAAATATTGCTTCTTTGCCTTTTCCAGTAGCTTTATTGTAATCATCTCTTTCTTGTTGATTTTGCATAATCTGAAATTGAAAATTCAACTTCCCTTTATCAGCAAGTTCTTCAACATATTGAATCAATCGTAAACCAATTGCATAAGGATTCAGTCCAATTCTTGAAATAGAAGTAACATTTGCATTTGTAATTGCATAAGCAACTTCATGCCCACCAATACGGTCATCTTTACGAAACAGTTCATCATGCCAATAACTTGCCCAGCCCTCATTAATCGTTTTTGTTCTGATTTGAGGTGCAAAATAAAGTGATGTACTTCTAATTATATCCATAATTGACTTCATCCAGCTATTCTCTTCTTTTTTCAAATAGGAAGAATTATCACGGATGTATTCTAAAATATCATAAGTTCTATCTGTTGAAAGATTTTGGAATTTTTCATACTTTGTTTCAAATTCAGGATATTTTGACTTAATTTCAGAGAAAAATATTGATTCGGCAAGTATGTCATTTTGGATATACAATTGATTATATCTTGCAGTTTCATTAAAAATTGTTGTAAGTGGTGCATTTACAACTGATTGCAAAAACACATCAAAGTAATACTTCAATTTATCAGGTGGATTTAATGATTTTGGAAATTCAGAATTTTGCAATATAGCAAAATAACCTGTAAGATTATCAATACTACGGCAAAACTCAATAATATAATCGACATATCTGCCGTGTTCGCTACGTAAAGCATTAATTAAGCGTTTATCTGCAAGTGCTTGCCCAACAAAATCATCATTCCAGGTATTTTTGAATAATAGATTATTCTGAAAAAAATCAATGTGAGCAATCACATGATAGAATATCATAATATTCATCCAATCAGGGTTGTTATCATTATAATATGATATTGCAGGACGTGAATTTATGACAGTTTCGTAAGGATTATGAGGATAAAGTTTGTATTGACCTTTACCTTTCAAAACTTCCACATCATCAACCCAATAATCATACATAGTTGGTATCATACCCTTTGGGGATAATTCAATCATATCACTATTTGTAACTATATATTCAAGAGTTTCATCATCAAATCTCAAGCCGGCGGCTCTTGCCCTGATTTTGCACTCTTCCATTATTTTTTTTGTATGCTGATTAATTAATTGCATTTTTTTCTGCTCTTGATTTTATTACTCTACTAATTTTTTGATACCTTCAACAATTCGCTTTTCATCTGCATCAGCGGCACTAAAAGTATCAAGTTTAATCAAATTTGCCTTTTCTTTTAATAATCCAGAATAAGCAAGATATTTCTCAACAGTAGTCGCCGATGTGCCACCCCAAGCATTTTTTGCCACAGTTATTCCAATTCTGTTCACATAAGCCATCATTTTCTTGATTTCAGCAATAACCTGTTTACCGTCTGCATCCCAATCATCACCATCAGTACCATGAAACACATAAATATTATTATCTTTTGCAAGCTGTTCCGTTTCTACAATTTTATTTACGAGTTCAAATGCTGGATATACATTAGTTCCGCCTGCCACGGAGGAATTATGATATGTATAAAAATCAGGTACTTCCTTTGCAGTTTGGTCGTGCAATATAAATCTTGTCTGTACATTATTTTGATATTGATACATAAGCCAACTGTAAATAAATAAATGCTGTGTAGAAATTGCTTCAGTGGGAGCACCCTGCATAGAGCCAGAATAATCCCTTAAAAAGAACACAACTGCTTGAGTTTCAAAATCCTTTTCAGGAGATAAAATTCTATAAATCTCATCATTTGGATTAATCATCAAATCAATAGGGTCAAATTCGTCTGCCTGCTTAATATTTCCAAGTAATATATTTGTTTCGATGATTTTACGCATTGTTGCTTTTTTATCAAGAAATTGACCGAATCTGCGGTTTTTATCAGTTAAATCATACTTGAATTTTGTAAAGGAACGCTTTTTACCCTTGACTTTTAAATTAGGCAATTTAAATTTTTCGGTTAATACTCTACCCAAATCAAATGCCTGCGAAGTGATGTCGTGTACTCCACCTTGCCCTTGCCCAGCTCCTTGACCTTCTCCCTCACCTTCTTGTGGTTGAGCTTGTTGTTCGCCGATAACTTCGCCTTCTTCACCATCACCCGAACCGCCCGTTTCTTCTTCTTGTGATGGATTGTCATCATGATAGAATTTTGGTTCGTGAGTAGTAGGAACAATCACAATTTCCTGTTTATTTTTGCCACGGGGCTTTACAATTTTGCCAATTCTAATTCTGCGTGGAAATCCATCTTCTTCTCTTTGTTTATCTCTTTCGAGTAAATCATCAATTGTTTGCAATTCAATTTGTTTTTGCGGTTCAAAATTTGGACTTAATAAACTATGAACAAGACAATTGAATTTTGGATAAATTTCCAAAGATTCAGTTTCCCTGTAAAGAATATGCTTTTTATTTACATTTCTTTCAAAAGCAACAGAATTTTCAAAATCTTCAATATTTATTTCTTCATTAATCATTTTAATTCACAATTAATTAGTATCATCTTGGGTGCAGAAATATTCAATAGTTTTTTCGGCACAAGTTTGGCAATAACCCAGTTTATTAATCATTGTGTCAATCATTCTGTTGTATAATTTTTGATTTTCATCATTAGTTCTGTTTGATAATGCACCAACTAACGAACCAGCACCTGCAACATCTGATTTTAATCTAACATCTGTTACAGCTTTTACTAAGTCATTGTTATCCATAAAATCATAATTTGCATCTTGAATCATCTTTTGACCATAAATTTTCGAGATAGTAGTTCTGTAACTTTGCTTTTGTTCCTTGCTTTTTAGACCCATTCTTGATTCAACACTGTCAATAAAATTCTCGTCAATTTTAATTGAAGTTAATTTTCCAGTTTGCGGATCGCGATACGTCCAAATTTTGTCCGAGCCGAGATTTTTGGCATCAATACCGATAATCATATTCACATAATTCAACACATCTTTTTCAATTGCTTGCGGTTCATTCATATAAGCATTGAAAATTGTAGTCATCACATTTTTTCTATGCAATTCTTTCGCAGTTTTCAAATCATTCAAGTATTTAATTCTTTCGTTTGGTTCTTGCACATAATCAAGAACAACTGATTCAATAGCCGGGAAAACATCTCCAGCATACATACATTTACCTTCTTGTGTGCCAGAACGTTCTAATAAAATCTGAATTGAACGCCCAAGATTACGATGTCCAAGTCCTTTCTGACCGAATCTTTTTGTAATATCAGTTTCGCGATTCAAATCATCAATCACTTCGGCTAAAGTTTTGATGCTTTTTTCACCTGCAACTTCACCAGCAGCAAGTTTCATCATTTCAACAGGAGTAAGTTTATCAGAATGAGGCATTCTTGAAAGAATAATTGCAACAGATAAAGCATAATTCAAATTCGGGTCAATATGCAATTTTTCATTAGTAAAAGTAGTTTTATCACGGTTACCAATCGCAAAGGCAGTTAATTCTTTTTGGAGTTTATAATTTGTATTGTGAGCCATATAAGTAATACGGCAGCGGTCAACAATCGGTGCTTGCTCTTTTTCTTCGAGAAATCTTTGGAATTCAGAATTGTTTGAGGTAGCCACAATCAAAGTATCAAGTGGCCACTTAAAGCCCTCCATTTCAATTGTACGATTTTGGATAACACCAAGATAAACCTGTACCAAATCGCGTTTATTTTTGAAAATTTCATCAGCAAAGTGAATACCACCACCAGCAACTCTTGCCAAAGCACCACGTCTCAGGTCGAAACGGTAAGGATTACTTGTGTCGGTTATATGCAATAGACGGGTAATTGATTCATCACCAAGCAAATCTACAGATGAAGAAGTGATTTTATCTTTCGCTGCATATTTGCCTGTTAGAGTACCTTGTGATTCACTTATTGCTTGAGGAACAATTTCGATAAATTCATTAATTACTTTATTAATATTGCCATCACAATAATTAATAATCTGTTGAAGAACATAATCGGAACATGCTCCAAGTGGACGATAATTTTTATAAAAAGTATTGATATTTATGTCAGTTGCACCTGCTTTGCTTAAAAATTCCTTATTTTCTTCTTTATTTTGATATAGATTCATAGCAAGAATCATTGGGTCTTCAAGAGTTTGAGATTCAATTGTTGTAATTTTACCATAACCGCCAATCAAATTTAGATTTTTGAATTTAAAAGTATATCTTCTGTTTTCGCTAAGAGTTGTAAATTCACGGTAACATTTGTTAAGATAATCAACAAAAAAAGTTTTTCCATTACCTGGCTCACCTATTAAAACAAAAGCCATTTCTGAAGAAGAACCGCCTTCAGCAGCATCCTTTACAAATGAAACGAAACTGTTAATTTCATCAAACATACCAATAATATGTTTGCCCGGTCTGCGAAACAATTGAAAATCATAAGTAGCTCTGCCGTTTACAGTAATTTTCTTAATACCACCCTCGAATCCGAGAATCATCCTTGTAACTGCTTGAAATACATTTTCAAATCGTCTTTCATTATTAATAACTTTATTAAGATGATAATAAAGATTATTTGGTTGTAGGTTATCCAAATTTTCTATCATAAAAATCACACTCCAAAAAAATTTATTTATTCAATATTATAGCCAATAAAAATAAAAAAAGTTACATTAATAACATAATTTTATTAATTATGCACTTTTCAAAAACAAAATTTAATAAATAAATACTAATAAACCAAGAAAAAGAATGAAGAATTATTATTAAGGTTTTTCATCAATGTAATATGTTGGTTTGTGGACGCTCTTTACACGCATAATTCTTTACACCGTATGCTTTTTATTGATTGCTTTTTTATCTGATATTAAAAATAGTGTATCTTTCGTAATCCACCAAAATCCTGAATATCCACCACCTTCATCATCAATAAAATAAAGTTCCGCAAAAAAACGATTATTGGTCTTCAAAATTATTTTACTCTCATTCAAAACATCAGAATATGTTTTATACAATAAATTATCATTTTGTGCAATTAAATTTATAGAAAAAATACAATTTGCAAATACAACAAATTTTATCATAAGATTTAAACAAATTTTCATTTTTAACCACTCCATTGATCTATTACCCGTTCATATTTTCCAATATCGCAATAATTTAACCTCATAAATATCATATACTATCAATATCTTCTTTAGTTAATTTTGCTTGTTTCAGTATTGATTTATAAGTACCTTCGGGTAGGTCTTTTGTGTGAATTGCAATGTATGTTTGCCTACCATCAGGATGACGTAATATTAAATGTGAACCACTTCTTCTAATTATTTTAAATCCAAGTTTTTGTAATTTTGCTAATAATTCTTTGGGTTTGAGGGGCATATCAAACCTCAAGGGTGGAGTAGATATATTCTTTTGAACCAGTTAAAATATTCTCATCAGCAATCCACAATTTCAACAAGTCTAAAGCTGCAACCTTTGCACCTTCTATACCTTCCCCATGAGTTGTTAATCCTAATGTAGGTAAATGGGCATAATAATAACCGCTTGGAAAATCATTATCTTCGATTCTTTCATAGATTACAGGATAGCTCATTTTTAAACCAAATTCATTTAACAAAAACTTATTGACAATGATTTAATTGATTTATTTTATAAAAATCTTTACTTCTCCCACATTGCATCAGGACACAAAAATCTGCCTAAATCCGAATTTTTTTATTGATTATTTTCCACCACTCTACTACTGTCAATAATTACAATTGCCACAGACCCCGATACATCAAAAATATGGTAATACTTTCACCAGCCAGAAGCAAGCGAGTCATACTTATAAGTCATCACAGGATTTAGTAAATTTATTTTTATATTTTTATAAAATTTAATCGCTCGATTGGAAAAGGAAATTCAATGATTTTATAACTTCGTAAAATTTCTCATTTTTTAAAATACTGAATTTTTTGATAATTTTGGATTTGCTGGTTGTAAAGAGTTTGCTTGTTTTTATAACGGATTTTTCAGGTAATAAAGCATATTCTAAATCATGGTCTTCAATTTGAATTGAATATTCATCATTAAAAATTTTACTTGTTATTGCAACAACAATTATGTCTGAACTAACTTCATTGAATTTATTATTACTTAATATCAGAACTGGTCTCTTTTTTACTGCAGACAAATCACTAAATGGAAATGGCAACAAAACTATTTCACGTTGTCTATACATTATTCCAAACATCTCCAAATTCTTCCCACTCTTTCATATTTTCAACAGTAACTTCTGTTAAATCATCAGTAAAATCCCCTAAATAGAGACCATATTTGCTTTCGTACAACAAATCAATCATTTCATTGATTTGCTTTAGTAAATCCTGATTTTTTAGCAAAACAAGTTCATTTTGCATTTTTTTGTATTCATTTATAGGTATGCTTATAGTATTCATAAATTAACCTTAATAAAATATCATAGATGAAAATAGTGATTATTTATTTTATATTTTATAATTCATCTATATATTTAGAAATATACTTCTCCTACATTGCATCAGGGATGATGATAATATTAGTATATTGATAAAAAAACTCATTACCCAATTAACTAAAATTGAATGTTTAAATTTTTGAATTTGTTTTTTATCCTTTCCTTTTCTTTGTTTTTTATCCTATTCCAAGATAAACGAATAAAATCCACATTTTCAAGCAAACCTATATTATCTGGAATTCTTTTTATACTACAATAACTAATATCAATTTTATTAATTTTTGACTCTGACTGTGAACAAACATCAAAAATATTTTGCAAATCCAAATTTTCACACCAATAAAATTTGATTTCTTTAATTTCTTTTAAATTCTCAAAATCATTATTAATTGTTCTAATTTTGCAATTATTAAATTCTAAATATTTTAGAGAAGTTAATTTGCTTATTCCATTTGGTAATTCACGAAATTTACAAACACCAAAACATAATGCAACTAAATTTTTTAATTCATATATTAAATTTGGAAATTTTTTAATGCCTTTTGTGTTTATACTTAAAGTTTCCAAATATGAGAAAAATTTTATTTTTAATGGCAGTTTAGTAATATTGTGATTATAAATAATTAAATCATTTAATGTACTTTTGTTTGTTATATAGAGTTCATCGATAAATTCTTCAAACTTTTTATCATTTAAATTAGCAACTATCAATAAACGATCGCAACTATCTAATAAGTTTGCAATATATTTGAACTTATTATCATCCTCCGTCTTTACTATAACATTGAAACTATTAAATTTCATTTTTCTAAGTATTAATTCAGCTTCAGTTTTAATAGTATCATTTCCCAAAAAACCAGTGATGATAAAATCATTTTGAAAAATTTTGTCATCCTGTTCTTTGCCAAAAAGTGTAAATAAAGAAAAATAAGAAAAAAAGATAAAGTAAAAAAAGTTTATCATCTGGCTAAATCCTTAATTATATATGCTCTTACTTCTATAGTTTGACCAATACTATTGCAAAAAATAGCCCAGTCTTTGTTATTTGTATATTATTCACACCGAATGCTTTATATTGATTGCTTTCCACCAATCTACCACTGTCATTAAATACCATAGCCACAGACCCGGATCCATAATAAATATTTAGAATTTCTTTTCTAATCCAGCTTGTTTGCAAATTTCATTAGCAGTTATTCTATCAAAAGTTGAGTGTCTTTTTACTGGTATAATCTTTTTATCTTTACCATAAATGGAATGATTACCGCCTTCACGAATCAGGAAGAACCCATTTTCCTCAAGATATGAAACTAAATCACGCCTTTTAACCGACATAATCTAATACCTTAAACATCTGCTCATAATATACTTCTCGCAAAGGTATAGAATACCCTAATTGTTTATATGCCAAAATCATTTGCTCAAGAGCGTCATTTAACATCAATCTACATTCATCAATTGAGTGACCCTCAGTTACAACTTCTGGCCATTCTAGAATTTGCCCCATATATCCAGACTCAGTTTTGATAAAATTTGCTGTAAAAGTCATTGTATTTCTCCAAATAACAAAATTAACTTTATGAAGTTTTATTTATTGATTTATTTTACTACCTCATACTGATTATAATACTCCCCAAAAAAAGTACCAGAGAATAAGGTGAAAAAACCTTAGATTTGTAATAAAAAAAGGAGTAAAGAAATGAAACAGCAACGCAGAACACATAGTTCTGAATTCAAATCGAAAGTGGCTTTAGAGGCACTAAAAGAACGGAAATCATTAAGCGAAATTGCTTCCGAATACCAGGTTCATATAAATCAGGTAACCTCATGGAAAGCACAATTGGTCGAAAATATGGCTTCAGTATTTACCGATGGTCGAAAAAATCCAAAGGAAAAAGAGGACAAAGAATCACTTTTATATCAGCAAATCGGTCAATTGCAAGTAGAATTGGACTGGTTGAAAAAAAAATCTAAAGTATTATTCTAACCCAAGTTGCACCCTTTTGTTTATAAGTCCCTATAAAATCAATAATGAAAATTTTTAATGGGTAACTACATATTTTTTGGTTGTGAATGGCATCGAGCTAATCTTCACCGCCTTGTATATTTCCATCGCCTCCTGTATTGGTCTTGAGCAATTTCTAATGATTATCTCATTCTTGTCTGTTTGGTGAATCATTACTTATAGAACAACTTATAGTATCCATGAAAATATATTTTTGAAATATATTATGTAAAAAAAAATACAAAAATCGTGACTACTCAGCCGCCAAATGAAAAAATCACGTGCAAATTACAGCTAACTTTGTTCAAACCCTTCCGAAGGTTACGAACCTTCGGAAGGGTAATTGACAAGTTAGATAAGAGCCGACCTGCCATAAATTTGTATTTTCGTTATTTTGAACAAATTCCTTGAAATTCCCATCGGGAATAAATGTTTGTAACAGATTAATTTCCCACTTCAACCAGCAACGCCGTAGGTGTTGAATGTGTATTTGAATTATTCAATCCCGATGGGATTGTTGGACTTAAGAGAGTTATCTTTGTTACAAAGATGTAATCCCTAACGGGATTTTCAAAGAATTTCTTTATTATTATTATTTTCAACTTTTTCCAATTTTTCTTGTTCTTCATTCAAATAACCTAGCAAATTGAAAATTTCTACGCGACTATGTATTTACTATTTTTTTAATATTAAAAAAAAATGCAAAAAAAGTGATGAAATAATGTGTTTTTCATGTGATTATTTTCGCTTTCAATTGTCTTTGTATATGGGCGTGTGGACAAATTTGAAAAAAGTTTTTTTGAATAAATTTTTAGAGGATTTTATGAAATACTTATTCATTATATTATTATCTATATCGGTTTGTTTTGCTGAATATGAAGTTATTAATGCAGAATACAAAGATACAATTGATGGATATAAAATTAATTTTTTTCAAAGACCGTTCAAAGTTGGAGATCATGTTGTTTTCGCAAATTTTTGGCAAAGTCCTCAAGCAAGCGGACCTTCACCTTATATTTTTATAATGGAAAATTACAAAATTAGAGCTTTCGAAGGAGCAAAAATAATTATTAAAGAACTTGAAAAAAATCCAAATGACTTTTTCAGTTCTATTAATGATGTTAAGATTGATTCAAAAAATAATTTATGGATGATTGCTACAAATGGCAGATTTCTCAAATACGATTGGAACGAATTTACCGTTATTGATTATATTAAAGATAAATATGGAAAAACAATCAATGGAAATTCATTAGAAATTGATGAAAATGATAATATTTACATTCATACAAACAAAATAAATCTTATCAAATATGATGGAAAAGATTTTGTTGAATTGGAATATGATACAACCAATTATGATAATGTTCCGTATTCTTTTGGAGTACAGAATCTAAAACTAATTAATACCAAAATTTATTTCGTAAATTTAAATAATAAAATTGGATATTATGATTTAGAGCAAAATAAATATGAGAAATTAGATTTGAGTAGTATTCTACCAGATAATAATTATTTTATCATTTCCTTCAAAAAATACGATAATAAATTATTTTTTACATTCTTACGTAATGAAAAGGTTTATTATTATAAATATGATAATGAAAAGTTTGAAAATTTAGATTATATATCCAAATTATTGCCAGTAGATTTAAAATTTAACAATCATGTAATACAATACTGTGAAAATGGCTATAAATATTTCAATATTCAAGATTCTATAAACTATAATACAATTTATCAAATAGATACAAATAACAAAGTAAGTATTATTGATTTTAGCGATAATAATAAAAAATACAATAATAGGATGTCAATTGATGGGGCATATTTACAAACTAATGGCAGTATATTGTTACCTGATTTAGAGGGTGGATTTTTAATATTACAAAATCCATCCTCCGTAGAAACTCCTTTGAATGTGGTGTTTATAAATAACATTTACCCCAACCCAGCAAAAACTAATGTTTCCATAGATTTTATTGTTGAACCAGAAAATCTACCAAATATATCTGTTGAATTGTATAATCTTACAGGTATTCTGCAATCAAAATTGGTTTATAATGTTGATTATAACGATTCAAATGGGCAAGCATCTCTCAACTGCAATATAGAAAATATTGCAAATGGTTATTATATTATAGTCATTGACAATGGCAAACGAAAAGAAGCAAAACCATTTATAGTGAATAAAGAGTAGAAAAATCATTCCATCCTTCAGCCGAAAGTTGAGGGGTGGAATGATTGTTTATAATTCATTTTTTTAATTTCATATTTTATGGTAAATAATTTTGTTGATTGTTGAATTATCAAGATGAAATATTTTGTTTGTAATTTAATTATATTTATATTGCAATTTTTAGGGAGGTGAATTGCAAGAATTTGAATGGAATAAAACCAAAGCAGAATCTAATCTAAAAAAGCATGGTGTTGGTTTTGATGAGGCAATTACAGTGTTTGATGACCCTTTTGCAGTTTATTATGATGATATTTACCATTCTGAGAATGAATTGAGATACATTGTAAGAGGATATTCGAAATTTAATAATTTACTTATTGTAAATTTTACTATTAGAGAAGAAAAAGTTAGAATTATTAGTTCGAGAAAGGCAACAAAAAAGGAGAGAATTTTTCATGAAAAATAATAGTACAAAAGAAATTAATCAAAAATCAATAAAAATTATTGATAATGATGAAAATCTAAACGATGAGTTGCCAATTGAAATTGATTTTTCTGAATTGAAAGAAATTGAAAATCCATTAAAAAAATCAGTTTTGATAAAATTGGATAGCGATTTAGCAATTCATTTCAAAAATTCAAGAGAATTAAATAAATTTATCAGATTGCAATTAAAATCTCATGCAATAATCAAATAATATAATAATTGTTTGGTCAAAAATAATAATGTAAACATTCCAAATGGCTATTACATAATAGTCATTGACAACTGCAAACGCAAAGTTGCAAAACCGTTTATAGTGAATAAAGAATAAAAAGCAATTATTAATTTAGAAAAATAATAGTTGTCCAACACTTTCAAAGTGTTGGACATCTAAATATAGAGATGCCCCACCAATTCCATAATTACACCATTTTGCAACTACATCAATTATACAATATCTTTCTGTTTTGTTCAAAATCGAATAATGTAATTCTTCTTAATTCAAAGTATGCTAACCAATAATTTCTCATTGTTTGAATGAAATTTCTAAAGGCATTATCCTTTTCATTTTGGGCAATGAATAGAGAATTAAGGTCAATTTTACCAATGATATATCTGTTTTTTGCAACATCAAATCTTTTTGATGCAATTGTATCTGCTTTTGTGGCAAGGATTAACTGATTTTGCAATAAGTCAAATTTCAATGCCTGATATTTAACATCCAGTTCGAAATTCTTTAAATTCTTGTCTAATGCTTGATTTACACTTCTTTGATTTTCAAGGGCAGACTCAATTTCTTGCGAACCTTTTCCAAATTGATAAATTGGTATTTGAATACTAATATCAAAACTCTCTTGGTCGAGCAAACTTTTATAAGCAGAATTAATTTCACCTGCACTTTGATTATATCCAAAAGATGCTCCGATAGTAGCATTAAAACTATTATCTGATTTTACTCTTGCAAGATAACTGTCAGCTTCTAACTTTTGTAGCTTAAGTTCAGTTAATTTCGGTCTGTTTTCAAGTGCTTCTTTAATAGCAATATCGGTATTAATTTTAATCTGTGGAAAAGATAACGGTGGAATTATTTCAATTTCAGAATCACTATGATAGCCCATTTCAAGTTTTAAATCTTCTAAAGCTCTTTTGAAATCCAATTTTGCATATTCAAGTTCATTTTGTGCATTAAGTAGTGCAAGTTCGCTCTGAAGTAAATCATTTTCAGCAATTTTGCCTACACTGAATCTACCTTGCGATAATTTAAGCAAAGTATCGCCATTGGCAACATTAAATTCAGCATTTTTCACATTCATTTGAGCAATATACAAATCGAAAAATTTTTGAGTAATTAAAATTGATACCATTTCCATTTCTTCAGCATATTCTGCCGTAAACTTTATAGCATTCAAATCCTGAATTTCCTTATTCCATTTTGCATTGTTATAAGTGAAAATTGGCTGGGTAATTGAAATATTCAATGGTGAAGCTCTCCAAAGAGAGTATCCATTATTTTCGATTACATCAAATCTTGTCAATCCTGATGATAGATAAATTTGTGTTCCTGAAAAAGGTAAGACTTGAGACATAGTTAGAGCGGCTGATGAATATAGCTGACTTTGAGGAATATACAATTTTGTACCGTCTGGTTGTGGAGTTTCATTGATAGACCGATTCAAACCCGGAATAGAACCACGAAACGACAATTGTGGTAGCAAACTTGAATTGTAAGCAGAATAATTTAATTTCTTTTTGTTGAAATTGCTTTTAGCAATTATAGCAGATGGGGAATTTTTTGTTGCAAAATTAATACACTCTTCAAGGGTAAAAGATTTTTGAGGATAGAGTGAATTAATTGCAATTAGTAGCATTATCGAAATCAAAGCTGTCTTCATATTAAGGCAATATAGTTCATAAATAATTAAATTAAAATACTGAATACGTGAATTTATCCGAAAAGTTAAATTGATTTGCTTATCCATAATTCTTCAAGCAAATCATTAAACTGGAAAAAACCTTTGCGATTATAAATCATTTCGGCAGCTTTTAAAGCTCCATTAGCTAAGCCAGTTCTGTTTCTTACTCTGTGTGTTATTTCAATTGTATCGGCTAATGAATCTATATAAATAGTATGAGTTCCGGGGATTTCACCGCCACGAGTTGAAGTAAAATGAAGTGAATCAGTTGCTATTTCGTTATGAGATGTTTCAGTTAAAAGAGATTCTTTTGTTTGAACATTTTCTAAAATAATATTAGCTAATGCAATAGCTGTACCACTTGGACTATCTTTTTTTCGTTTATGATGTAGTTCGTGAGCAAAAATATCATATTCATTATTTAGATTTACTAATTTAGCAGCAGTTGAAACAATTTTGTAAAACATCTGCATTCCAATAGAAAAATTTGCACCCCAAATAATTCCAATTTGCTTTTCATTTGTAAGATTTTCTACATATTCTAATTTATCATACCAACCTGTTGTACCAATAACAATATTTTTGCCTAATTCGGACAGAATATTTATATTATCAATAATTGAAGCAGGTGTAGTAAAGTCAATAGCAACATCAAAGTCGTAATTCTGTTTTGGATTTATCGGTTTAAATTCATCAAAAATATCTGTAATTACAAAACCATTATTCAATGCTAATTTTTCAATCTCTTTACCCATTGAGCCATAACCAACTAATGCAATTTTTGGCATCATAAAAAACCTATTTAATAATCAAATTTTCAAACAATTTATTAATAAATTAGACGAATTGGTTTTTTAAAAATTTGAATTTAAATTAATTTAGACAGGAATGTCTAAACTATAATTGTATAACATTTGTAGAATATATATTCTTGTCTGTTTGGTGAATCATTACTTATTGGACAACTTATAGTATCCATGAAAATATTTTTTGAAATATATTATGTGAAAAAAAATACAAAAATCGTGACTACTCAGCCGCCAAATGAAAGAATCACGTGCAAAAAACAACTAACTTTGTTCAAACCCTTCCGAAGGTTACGAACCTTCGGAAGGGTAATTGACAAGTTAGATAAGAGCCGACCTGCCATAAATTTGTATTTTCGTTATTTTGAACAAATTCCTTGAAATTCCCTTCGGGAATTAATGTTTGTAACAGAAGAATCTTCCAGCTGTTCCAACAACTCCTTAGGTGTTGAATGTGTATTTGAATTATTCAATCCCGATAGGATTGTTGGACTTAGGGGGATTAACTTTATTACAAATATGTAATCCCTATCGGGATTTTCAAAGAATTTTGTACAGATAACAAATATCATTGTTAATTGGCTCAGAAGTTACTAATTATTTAATACATTAATGACATTTTATATTTATTATGTGAAAAAAAATACAAAAATCGTTTGTTTGTTTAAAAAATATTTTGTAATTTTGAAATGAGGTAACATCTGTAAAGAATAAATACTTGTTTCTATAAAAATTTTTAATGAATGATGGTACTCTTATTACGAAATATTAAGGAAAAAAAATATATGATTGCAAAATAATAGACCAAGAATACTGATTTTTTTGTATTTGATTTGTACAATACATATTATGTTTAATTATTATAAATGTTCTTATGAATTTGTAAATTACATAGTTCTTCATTCTTAACCATTAAATGAAGTAAGAATGATTATATTTTTTATATTTTCAAGAGATACTTATGAAATATATTCTTATTTTCATAATTTCAATATCTGCTTGCTTTGCAGATTACGAAATAATTGAAGCCGAATATTTAGATTCGATTGATAATCGCAAGTTAAATTTTTATTGGAAACCATTCTTCTACAATGAAAATTTCATTTTTATTAATAAGGGATATAATATTTATTCAGATAAAAGAACAACCGATTTGTTCATAATGAATGATTTTAAAATTAACGTGTTTGAAGGTAGAAATATTATCAAAGAAATTGTTGATAAGGAACCTTATGCTTTTTTAGAATCAATTTCTGATATGGTGATAGACTCAAAGAATAATATTTGGATGCTAACTTCTGACTGTTTACTTATAAAATACGATTGGAATGAATTTAAAATAATTGATGAATTAAGAAATGAAAAATTGGCTGGTAATTCATTAGCAATTGATGATGATGATAATATATATATACATACTAATAGAGCAGTACTAACAAAATTTGATGGAAATAAATTTACAGTTCTTAATCCAGAAAAATTGCAAACTAACCTATCTCTTCACTTCTTAGAGTATGAAATTTTAAAAAAAATAGGTAATAAAATATTTTATATTAGTTTATATGGGAATATTAGCTATTATGACATCAAAAGCCAGAATTATGATACATTAGATATAAAATCCTTGTTAGGGGTTAGTAGTTTGCATCTGCAAAACTATTTGAAATGGAAAGATAAATTGATTATTTCATATGGAATTCCAGATAGTTTGAATGATGGTTTGCATTTAGCAAGTTACGATGGGGATAAATTTACTAATTTAGACTATATATTAAAACTAATACCGCACGATTTCAATAAATCTGTAGGAAGAATACATATTGATGATGTAGGAAGATATTATTTTACAGTAATTGACCCAGACTCTGTAAACTATTCAAGAATTTATCAAATTGATACAAATATGCAAGTGAGAACAATCAATTTTTATAATAACAATAAATCTCAAACATCAAAAAATATGGCCGCAACTAATGGTGCTTACATTTTGAAAGGCGGAACTATAATAATTCCAGAATTGTTTGGTGGATTTATTGTCATTAAAGAGCCATCATCAGTTGAAACCCCTTTAAATGTTTTATTTGTAAATAAAGTTTACCCAAACCCAGCAAGGCAAAATGTATCTATTGATTTTATTGTTGAGCCAGAGAATTTACCAAATATATCTGTTGAGTTGTATAATCTAACTGGAATATTGCAATCAAAATTGGATTATAATGTTGATTATAACGATTCAAATGGACAAGGTACTCTCAACTGCAATATAGAAAACATTCCAAATGGTTATTATATAATAGTCATTGACAATGGCAAACGTAAAGAAGCAAAACCGTTTATTGTGAATAAAGATTAAAATCAATTAAGAATTACGGTCTTTTAAATAAGATGTCCGACACTTTCAAAGTGTTGGACATCTGCATTATTAATTCATCAGATGAAAAACCATCTGATGATTTGTAAAATAGTTAATTTGAATTAGCACGTGTTTCCTTAATTTTGGGATTGAGTATTATCTAAAATTTAGACAAGCCATTCTGCAATAATAATATCAATGATATTCGTCTATTTCTTTGATGAATAATGAAAATAGAAATATAATAGAAATACTGCCTGATTTCATTGCAAATCAGATTGCTGCTGGTGAAGTGGTTCAAAAACCTGAATCTGTTGTTAAAGAATTAGTCGAAAATTCTTTGGATTCAGGGGCGGATTCTATTGCGGTAATAGTAAAAGGTGCAGGCAAAAATCTAATTCATATTGTTGATAATGGCTCTGGTATGAATAAAGATGATTTGCAATTGTCAATCAAACGCCACGCAACAAGCAAAATTAAATCAACTGATGACCTTGAAGAAATAAAAACATTCGGTTTTAGAGGTGAAGCTCTTGCTTCTATTGCATCTATTGCTTTACTTGAAATCAGAACAAAGCAAGAAAATTCAGAATATGGCTGGAAATTAGTTTCCGAACCAATGTCCGAACCAGAAATAACAGCATTTCAATCTGAAAAGGGAACTCAGATTTTTGTGAAAAATTTGTTTTATAATGTACCCGCAAGAAGAAAATTTTTAAAATCAAACCTTACAGAATTCAAATATATTTCTGATACAATGATAAAATTTGCATTAAGTCATCCTGAAATTAGATTTACTTTTTATGATGAAGATATACTGATTTTTGACGTAAAACCATCTTCATTGCAGGAACGAATTGGCAAGGTTTTAGGGCATACGGTTTCAGATTATCTAATGCCTGTTTATTTTAAAAATGATTTTATAACAATTTCGGGATTTGTCGGGCAGCCGCATCTTGCAAAACAATCAAAAAGTGGGCAGTATCTATTTCTCAATGGTAGAGCAATATTAAGCAACGCTTTGTCTTATGCCGTTTATTCAGCATTTGAGCATTTGATTGATAAAAATAAGAAACCGATATACATTATTAATATAGATGTTGATTACAAATTTGTAGATGTGAATGTCCATCCTCAAAAACATGAAGTGAAATTTGAAGATGAGAAAATTGTTTTTAATGCAATTAGAAATGCGGTTTATTCAGCATTAGAACAGTATGATTTAACCCCTACAATTTCAATTTCACAACATAATGCAATGGCTCCCGTAGAAAGAATTGCCGTAAATGATTCTGATGATAGTTTTATGCTTGTCAATACAATGACTGGCGAAATAATTGATTCAGTTCCAAGTAGTGCAGATTTCAAATATAAACCACAAAATAATTTTTCAAATTTCAAAAATAATTCAAATAACTCAAATAACTCAGAATTTAATAATGATTATTATACAAGAAAAAAGCAATTTGACAATATAACTCCTGCAAATCAAACAGCTTATAAATCATTATTTGAAAATAAGCCTGCACCACAAAAATTAAATTCTACTCCGAGTAATTTTGAAGTTGAGGGCAATAAATTTTGGCAACTGCATAATAAATACATATTTTATCAGTCTGAAAAAGGAGTGATAATAATTGACCAACATAATGCACACGAAAGAATTATTTTTGAAAGAGCAATTAAATCAATGAATAAAGAGCTTTCAAATGCTCAATCTTTGCTTTTTCCAGTAAATATTAAACTTGATGCGTCTAAAATTGCAGTTGTAAAGTCTATTTCTGAAGAATTGCATAACCTTGGATTTGTATTTGAAGTATTGTCAAGTGATTCAATTTCACTTTCATCTGTTCCAATAGATGTTTCTTCTGGAAGCGAAACTCTTACTTTTCTTGAAATAATTGATTCTTTTGATGCTAATGCTGAAATTTCACACACAAATTTGAGAGAAAGCATTGCTGCTACTTTCTCCTGTAAATCTGCAATTAAAACAGGACAGAAATTATCTGATTCTGAAATGAAGTCAATTGCAACTCAAATATTCAAATGTGAAATGCCTTATGTTTGCCCACACGGAAGACCTATTATATTGAATTTTACTCTTGCAGAATTAGATAAATCATTTGGAAGAACTTAATAACAAATTTTTATATATTATGAATCAAGTAACTCAAAATATAAATGATACCTCAATTAATGAATTACAAACTCTATTTGATTCATTAATTGATTTGCTAACTGAGATTGAAATCTTGAAATTGCGTGTTTCTCCTTTAGTTGAAAATATGTTTTATTCAAAACTTGGAGAATTTCAAGTTGCAGTTAAAACATTGGAATTTGATGTATTTAGAAATAAAAGAAAAATTGATTTAATTAACGCAACAATTAGTAAAGAGCAACCGGTTGATTTTAAAGCAATTGAATCAAAGCTCAATTCAGAATTTTTAGTTTGGGAAAGCAAAATAAGAAAAATTAAATCTCAATTCCTCAATTCAAATAAAATTCAAGGCATAGAATTAAACGACTTTGAAAATTATAAAATTAAAGAAATATGTAGAAATATTATAACACATATCCATCCTGACTTGCATATACAACAAGAAGAAGCAAAGAGTAATTTGTATAAGAAATCACAAGAACTATTTCAATCTGGAAATATTATAGAATTGAAAGAAGTTGTTGAGAAAATCAAAAATCAGAAATCATCAATTAACACAAATAATTTCAATGATTTGACCGATGATGAAATTAGTATATTAACAAAGCAGTATTTATTTCTAATCAACATCAAAAAAAATGAAAGAGAGAAAATATTAAACAGTTTTCCTTTAGCTTTTATTGATTTAATTAGTGATTCAGAATGGATTGAATCACGAAAAAATGATTTAGAGAGAATTCGTAAAGAACTACTATCGCAAAATAATCTATTGCTTCAAATACTTACTTTTATTCATTATGACATTAATTATGGTCAGTTTTCACAGAATTAAATTCATAATAAATCTCTAAATTAACTTAAGTATCATGGAAAAAGTTTGAAATTTCCAATCATTACGGAAATGATAAGTTTATTTGTTCAGAGCATTTCCTCAAAAGTAATTTTTCATAGTTTCACTAAATATTAACAAAAAATTGAATAAAGATTCAAAATAAAATGTTAATTTTATATTTAGGTATTATTTTTTTCTTAAATTGATATATTATATGAAAAGAATAGATTTAGAACACATAATAAAGAAAAAAGCACCAGAATTTTATGATAAATATCCTAAATTCTTTGTAAAAATTTTGTTGTTTGTTCTCAAAAAATTACTTTTTATTACTGAAATTAATAATTTTTTATCACAAAATTCAGAGAAAAAAGGGATACATTTTCTTGATGCTTTATTTGAAGAGTTGAATTTCAAATTAAAAATAAACAAGTCCGATATTGAGAAAATTCCTATTGATGGAAAATTATTGATTGTAAGTAATCATCCACTTGGTGGACTTGATGGACTTGCATTAATAAAATCGATTTATGAAGTTCGTCAAGATGTTAAAATTGTTGTTAATGATATATTGCTTGAAGTGGATAATTTGGAAGAATTTTTTCTACCATTTGATTTATATTCCAATAGTTCTCAAAGAAATAATCTGAGAAATATTGAAAAAGCCTTTGAAGAGGAAAGAGCGGTTGTTTTCTTCCCTGCAGGCAAAGTATCAAGACTCTCAACAAAAGGAATTAGAGATACAAAATGGCAAAATGGAGCATTTAGATTTGGTTTGAAACATAATGCAAACATACTCCCAATTTTCATAAAAGGTAGAAATTCATTGAAATTTTATATTGTAGCACTTATTAATGACTTTGCAGCAATGTTGCTTCTCCCTTCTGAACTTTTCAACAAAAGAAATAAATCAATAGAATTTATTATTGGTGATGTTATTTCATCAGATTCAATAAAAAGTCAAAATATAAATGCTAAGGAATTAGCAGATTGGTTTTACGAATATTTATATAAGATTTCTCTGGGAAATAAATATATATATTAAAAAGAATATGGATTCTGAAACGAGTTCAGAATGACAATTTGTTTTTCGTGTCATTCCGCACTTGATGCGGAATCTAATATGCAGATGTCCTACACTTTCGAAGTGTAGGACATCTTGTTTTGAATTACAAGGAAAGTGGATTCTGAAACAAGTTCAGAATGACGGAATTGTTTTCTGTGTCATTCCGCACTTGATGCGGAATCCAATGTATGCAGATGTACTACACTTTCGAAGTGTAGGACATCTTGTTTTGAAAATGACATGAATCGTGCGTGGATTCTGAAACAAATCCAGATTGACAGAATAGGAAACCCCACCTAAATCCTCCCCAAAGGGAGGACTTTACATATATTCCTTCCCCTTCGGTCATTGAGCTTGTCGAAATGTGGTGAGGTTAGGTGGGGTTTCTTCATTTCAGCATCTAAGAATGGATTCTGAAACGAGTTCAGAATGACAATTTTTAAACCCCTCCTAAATCCTCCCCAAGGGGAGGACTTTACATATTTCCCTTCCCCTTCGGACATTGAGCTTGTCGAAATGTGGTGCGGTTAGGTGGGGTTTCTTCATTTCAGCATCTAAGAATGGATTCTGAAACGAGTTCAGAATGACAATTTTTAAACCCCTCCTAAATCCTCCCCAAGGGGAGGACTTTACATATTTCCCTTCCCCTTCGGTCATTGAACTTGTCGAAATGTGGGAGGTTAGGTGGGGTTTCTTCATTTCAGTATCTAAAGAAAATAGATTCTGAAACAAGTTCAGAATGACAAAGAAAATGGATTCTGGAACAAGTTCAGAATGACAAAGAAAATGGATTCTGAAACAAGTTCGGAATGACAAATTGGAAATTGTAGTATCCATTTATTTTTCATTCCTGTGAAACGAAAAGTACTTTCATGTGTCATTATATATGTGGGGAATTGCAAATTTAGAAAAAGTATTTGAGAATTGAGATATGTTACGCAAACAAAAAACAAGAGCTTGGCTCTTATCACTTGCAGCTGTGGTGCTGCTTATGTCTAACTATTTTGTGGGATGGGCTGAAGAACCAGACCCGCGGATACTTTGGGTCGCTGATTCTTCAATAAAATTTATTGATGGATTTGCTGTTCATCCGAATGGAAACATCTTTGCATATCATGGAAGCAATATTGTTGAAATTGATGGAACAAATGGAAAACTTTTAAGGAAATTACCGAAATTTTCTAAAGATGATGATATAGAATCTTTAGATATTTCCAATGATGGAAAATATTTAGCTATTTCGTTTAATGAAATCATAATAATTGATTTGTCAGATTTAAGTTCAAAAGTAATTGGTTATGGAAATCCAGTTAGATTTACTTCGGATTCAAAAAATGCCATTTTCAGTCCACAAAGTCCGGCAAAACCTGGTGAAGGAAGTGACTCTACTCTTGTTTTAGTGAATTTAGAGAACGATGAAAGAAAACCCATAAAAAATGACGAAGGAATTGGAAGTTTCGCCTTCTCTCCCGATGGTCGTTATTTTGCTACAGGTGGAATAGGAAAAAATATTGACGATAAATACTATACTACATTAAAACTTTGGGATGCAAAAACCTTAACGATGATAAAGGAGTTAGCGAGGTATAATTCGAATAATCCGATAAAAATAATTCAATTTTCACCAGATAGCAAATTTGTAGCATTTAATAATAGATCTGCCGATGTTGTTTCAATTTTTGATACTGATGGTTTAGCTCAAATTAAACACTATAAAAAGGATACTTATGGAGACTACATGACTGGTTTTTCGTGGATTGATAGCAGTAGTTTTGTAATACTTAGTAAATCCATTACGATATGTAATGTAACTGATGAAATTAGAAAAGTAATATATCATTTTCCAGATTGGGGTAATCAAATTGAAACAGATTTTATAAATAACAGACTTATAACAAGAACAGGTATTCCTCATTTAGGAGGGTTATTAATTTCATGGGATTTAAAAATAGCATTATCAAACAATACAGAATCACCATTAAATTCAGAACTTAAATCAGAATATCAAAAAGGAATTTTGTTATTATCAGGTATAAATTCATCAAATAATTCGGTTAATCTTGAAATATTCGATATTAATGGAAAATTAATTCGACAACTTAATGCTGTACCAAATGGAACTGAAATTAGAATTCCGATAATATTACCTAAAGGCACATACTTACTAAATTTGAATGATGGCAACAAAAAGTATTCTTCAAAATTCTTAGTAACAGAGTAGGAAATTAATAAAATTAGAAGATTTAGACAAATTTCACGATTGTCATTCCGCACTTGATGCGGAATCTCAATAGAAAATGGATTCCTCACTATGTTCGGAATGACGTTATTCAAGAATGGATTCTGAAACGAGTTCAGAAGGACAAAAATATTCATTTGTATTAATTATCAATTAGCCAGCATTTGAATAAAGCTGACTAATGAATAATTAATTTTAAAAATGCAGATTAAAATGGCACATCATCATCAAATTGTGCATCTAAATCAAAATCATCTGGAGGTGGAACTTCAGAATGTGGCATTTCAGAACCCGATTCAATTCTATAAATATCTAAGTTTGTAAAAAATGATTCTTTACCATCTTTCTCCCAACGTTTGCCACGAATATTAAAAAATACCTTAACTTTTGAACCTTCCTTATATTCATCAAGGAAATTGCATCTCTCTTGTGATGCCTGAAATTTTATCAATTCAGTTGATTGATAGCCGCCTGTACTTAGATTACATTCAAGTACAAACTCACGTTTCTTAAATTTCTCTGAAACTTGCTGTGAAGGATATATTTTATGCAATATCCCCGTCATTTCAAATTTATTATCACTCATAATAACTACTAATATTATAATTTTAAAAAATCAAGTCAAATTTAAATTTGAACTCATTACTTCAATTGTGCTATGACGAATATCTTTCAATTCAAGTATCATTAATCCGTCTAATGCATCATTAAATTTTGGGTCTATATTGAAACTGATTATTTTCGCATTTTCTCTAATATATTTTTTTAGTAAAACAGGAGCAGTTGATAATTCAATTTCTAAATCATCAAGAATTTTATCAATATTTTTAAAATCTTCAGTATTTTCATTATTTAGTATTGATGTATCCATATTACCAAAGTCTGGCTTGAATGGTTTTTTGGGCTTTACATAGTATGATAATTCAATATTGAAAAAATTTTGTTTAATAAATTCTACTATTACACTTTTGCTTATTTTGGAATAGGAGTTACTTATGCTAACAGGTCCAATTAAATATTTATATTCAGGATATTTCAAGATAAAGAACATCAAGCCCTTCCATAATAAAAATAACGGCAATCTTTTTTGCTGATATTCTTTAACCACGAATGACCTACCTAACTCCATACTTTTTTGTAATATTGGGATAAATTGTTCAGAAAATTTGAATAAACTGCTTAAATAAAATCCCTTTTTGCCATATTTTGAATATATTTCTAATCCTTTGCCTATTCTATAAGCACCTGCAATTTGCTTATTTTCCGTATCCCAAAGAATTAAATGGTGATAATATAAATCATACTCATCTAAATCAAAAGATTTGTTTGTACCTTCGCCCACTTGTCTAAAAGTAATTTCTCTGAGTCTTCCTATTTCATTCAAAATATTTGGTATCAAGTTACTTTCAGCAAAATATACTTCATAATTTTGTTGGGATAAAATTAAATTATTTTTTAAATTCAGGATTTCAGTTGCTATAATCTCAGTTTCAATTGGAGGAATTATCTGCTCAATAGGTGCATTTTGCAAAATTTTTGGAAAGAAAAATTGATTGATATTATCATTGCTATTCAGCAGGAAAGTTCTTGCTCTTAAATATCTGCTATATGATGACAAATCATCAAATTCTTCTTGTTCAGCAATGGTAATAGAATTACCTATTCTTGCAGTGATTTTACTCTTCTTTTTGTTTAGAAGTTCAGTTGGAATGGAGGATAATTTAATTGTAGGATATATTGATTTTAGAACTCTATAAATTAATCCATCATTGATTGATAAATAAACTGGAACAACTGGAACATTTGAATACTTGACAAATCTCAAAACAGGTTTTAGCCATTTTTTATCTGTAAAATTACTTCCTGTAACTGATATATTAACTGATTCGGATGCAGGAAATATTCCTATTGGAATTCCAGCTTGTAAATTTTGGTAAGCTTCAGTAAGTACAGAATAACTATAATCTTTTTCATCAAGATAATCACTTTCTTCTATAATCAGATATTTGGATAATGGTTCTAAATTCTTTAAAAGGAATTTTGAAATAATTTTGAAATCCGGTCTTGCGATAGCAATCATTCTAATCAATAATAAATAATCTAATGCTCCAAAAGGATGATTTGAAACAACGATAAAAGGTCCTTTTTTAGGAATTTTCTTTAAATCTTTTTCGGGAAAATTGAATTCAATATTTAATTCTTCAAGTATTTTATCAATAAAATCAATGCCTTTTAAGTTAATTAATTTGTTTATAATTTTATTCAATTTTGAAGCACCTGTAATTTCAGGTATTGAATTAGAAATAGCTTTCAAGCTAAATTGCTTCAGATTGAAATAGTTTATTTCATTTTCCTTTATGTTTTGTTTCGCCATAAAAATTATTTTCAATTAATTTAGAAAATTAACACTTTAAAGAATTATAAATATACCAAAACAAAACTAATCTACTGTTAATTTATTGAATAATATGTGTTAATTTATATTTTCATATTCTCAATAACAACTGCATATCCCTGCCCAACACCGATGCACATTGTTGCTAATGCAAATTTCTTCTCTTTGAGAATTAATTCATTCATAGCAGTAATAATTAATCTTGCACCAGACATACCGAGTGGGTGTCCTAATGCAATAGCACCGCCATTTGGATTAATTCTTTCGTCATCTTCTGATATTCCCCATTCTCTAATGCAGGCAATAGATTGGGCTGCAAATGCTTCATTTAATTCAATTACGGAAATATCATCGAAAGTTAAATCAGCTTTTTTCAATGCTTTGTAACTTGCTTCGACAGGTCCAATACCCATAATTCTTGGTTCTACTCCAGACGCAGCTGCACCAATTATGCGAGCTTTGGGAGTTAAATTATATGATTTTACCGCTTCATCACATGCAAGGATTAATGCTGCTGCACCATCATTTATGCCAGAGGAATTTCCGGCTGTTACAGTACCATCTTTTCTGAATGCAGGTTTTAATTTTGATAGAATTTCAATACTTGAATCTGGCTTGATAAATTCATCATTCTCGAAAATAATTGGATTGCCTTTCTTCTGTGGGATTTCAAAAGGTGCAATTTCAGTTGCAAATCTGCTGTTCTTTCTTGCAACAACAGCTTTCATTTGAGAACGATTAGAAAATTCATCTTGTGATATTCTTGAAATATTATATTTTTCAGCAAGATTTTCTGCGGTTTCACCCATTGAATCGACACCGTAAAGCTCTTTCATTTTAGGATTGATAAATCTCCAGCCAATACTTGTATCATATACATCTATATTGCGTCCAAAAGGAACTTCGGATTTACCCATTACAAATGGGGCTCTTGTCATTGATTCAACACCACCAGCAATTGCTATTGATAAATCGCCAACTTCAATAGCACGCTTTGCATTAACAACAGCACTCATCCCCGAAGCACATAATCTATTTATAGTTTCACCCGGGACTGTATATGGTAATCCTGCAAGCAACAAAGCCATACGTGCCACATTTCGATTATCTTCACCTGCTTGATTAGCACAGCCAAATATTACATCTTCATATTTATCTGCTGGAATATCTGGATTTCTCTTTACAATTTCTTTAATTATAAAAGCAGTAAGGTCGTCTGGTCTAATAGTAGAAAGTGAACCGCCAAATTTCCCAATTGGAGTTCTAACTCCGTCAATTATATAAGCATTTTTCATATATATTGTCAATATTTAAATTCAAAAAAAATGTTGATTTTCTGATTACTCTTTTTCGAGCATAGATAAAATATCATTCGAATTATTCATTTTCATTGCATCATCAAGAATTTTGGTTGCCTTTGAGTAATTTATTTTTCTGATTTTATCCTTCATTTCCAAAATTACAGATGGTACTACAGATAATTCTGTGATACCCATACCTATCAATAAAACCGTGGCAGCTGAATGGCTCGCAAGTTCTCCGCAAATTCCCACAGGAATATTGAATTTATTTGCTGATTTTACAGTATGATAAATCAAATCAAGTACAGCAGGATGGAACGAATCATAAACATCAGAAACAAGTTCATTTGTTCGGTCTGAAGCAAGTGTATATTGAGTTAAATCATTTGTACCAATGCTGAAAAAGTCCACCATTTTTGCAAGACTTTCAGACAATAAAGCAGCTGCAGGAGTTTCAATCATTATACCAACTGGCATATTTTTGTCAAAGCCAAAATCTTCAACAGTTAATTCATTTTTACATTCTTTAATCATATCAAGAGCTAATTCAACTTCTCTGATATTGGTAATCATTGGAAGCATAAATTTAATATTTTTATTTACAGAAGCTTTCAAAACAGCTTTAATCTGTGTTTTGAATAAATCTTTTCTCGAAAGCAAATATCTAATGCCACGAAATCCGAGAGCAGGATTATTTTCGTGATGGGGAATACCTTCTGTATATTTATCGCTACCAATATCAAAAGCACGAATTGTTACAGTTGCAGGATAAGCAATTTCAGCAATTTCTCTATACCAATTGTATTGTTCTTCTTCTTCTGGAATGTGGTTTAATGCAATTATCAAGCTTTCTGTTCTAACCAAACCACTCCCATCTGCTCCTACCATAACTGCATTTTGCATATCTTCCACTCTGTCAATATTTGCACGAAGTGAAATTAATTTGTGGTCTTCTGTTTCGGCAGGAAATTTTATTAATTTACCAAGTGATTCTTTATGCCTGATTATTTCATTTCTTTTGGTGATATAATTTGCGATTGCAGTTTTCTTAGGATTATAGATTATACTACCTGAAAATCCATCAACTATTATAGTTTGGTCATTCGTAATTATCTGTGTAACATCTTTAACACCAATAACCGCTGGAATATCAAATGTACGGGATAGAATTGAAACATGCGAAGCAATACCACCAACTTCAGTAACTATTGCAAGTACATTTACATCTCTGTAATTAACTAAATCCGTTGGCGTTAATGATTGAGCAATAACTATACGATTTCTTGCATTTTCATAAATAAAACATTGCTGCTTCAGAACTTGTAACATTCTTTTTTTATGTGTTCAAGTTCAATAGCACGTTCTCTTAGAATTTCATCTTTGGACTGTTTAAAGAAATTTTTCTGTTTATCAAATTCCATTGAAATTGCACTTTCAACAGTAAATCCTTCTTTAATTCTATCTTCAAGTGATTTATGGAGATATGGGTCATTTATGATGAATAGATTAGTTTCCAAAATCGCAGAAATATTCCCGCCTTCTTTTTCTACCCTTCCCAATACTTCCGTAAACTCATCATTCAAATTAACAAATGCAGTTTTAAGTTTCTCAATTTCATCTGGAATTTTGCTTTTTTCAATAGCTATTACTGGCGAGATAATATTTTCTGATTCAATAACTAATGCTTGTCCAATTGCAATACCCGAAGAAGCAGGAATACCCTTCAAGTAACCCTGAACTAAATTAATTGCTGGACCAACTTTTTTTATTCTTGCTTCTTTAAAACTATTTCTTTGCATTTACTAAAGTTCTCCAAATCCGGATTCAAAATATTGCGATAACTCATTAATTGCTGAATTTGCATCAATACCTTCTGCACGTAAAGTAAGTTGGCAACCTTGCTCTGCAGCTAAAGTCATCACACCAATTATACTTTTTCCATTAATCATAAATCCATCTCTAACCAAAAATATTTCCGATTTAAATCTTGCGGCAAGTTTTACAAGCCCTGCAGCAGGTCTTGTATGCAAGCCCGCTCTATTTTTTACCGTTACTTCCCTTTCAACAATTTCCATTTAATTACTAATTTCAACAATTACACAATTACAAATTTGAATTTAACAAAAATAATTGAAAATTCAATAAATTTAAACTATTTTTACAAATTAATGTAACTTTTTTTTGTTTCATGTTTCTTATGATTAAGTGAATTGTACATTTTATTTTTTCTTTGAGGTTATTATGAAAAAAATGATGATGATATTTGTAATTTTTATCCTTTTTCTGTGTGAAATGATAAGTTCTGAATTTAGTAAAATTTCAGGGCAAGTATTTGATGAAGAAAACAATCCTATTATCGGTGCTGTTGTAAATACATTAAATTCCAAAGTATTTGCATATACTGATAAAAATGGTGTTTTTACAATTTATGGAAAAATTAATGATTCTGTATTAGTCCGAAAACAATTATTTAATAATTACAAATTCATAATAAATAAAAAAATAAGCTATTATCAGATTAATCTAACTAAAGCTAAAAAAGCATCTAATTCCAATAAAAATTCTTCTGGAGATAATACTCCATTAATGCCGGCTTACGAAGAAGATACATCAGTAGAATTAAGAGGGTCATCAGATTTTTCAGAACATGCCATTATTGCAACTGCAGTAACTACAGATAGAGTTGAAGGAACCAAGGAGATAGGGAAAACACGCCCAATAAAAATGGCAAGAGAAGCATTTTCAGATGTAGATGGCAAATCATTTAGCAAATTCTCAATGGAAGCAGATGGAAAAACAATTGAACCATCAACATTGAATAGTAGAAATATTCAACTTGATGCTTCTTCAGGTATGTTAACCGCAGGTGAAATAAATGACTTCACGAAATGGAAATTATGGAATGATATGACTTATGATATTCTCAAAGAGCATAATGATAAATGGAAAATTTATCCATTAAACAGATTTGTATTGCAACTTGAAAATGCTAACGGTACACCTGTTATTGGTGCAAAAATAACATTGCTCAATAAATCCCAATTTATTTGGAAAGCGATTACTGATAATACGGGTAAAGCGGAATTATGGGCGAATGCTTTTATAAATCAAAATTATAACGAAGATTATTCAATAGATTTTGAATATAATGGAAAAAAATATAATATTGCAAAAGCCAAACAATTTAATGAAGGTATTAATTATTATAAAATAAATACTTCTTGTAATATTCCAAATGAGGCAGATATTGTCTTCGTTGTTGATGCTACCGGCTCAATGCAAGACGAAATAAATTACTTAAAAGCTGATTTGCTTGATATTATAAATAAAGTGAAAGATACAATTCCCAAGTTGAATTTAAATTTAGGATGTGTATTTTATAAAGATACAACTGATGACTATATTGCTAAATACTACGATTTAAATAGAAAGCCCGAAAATACAATTGATTTCATCAAAGAAAACAATGCAGGTGGTGGTGGAGATTATCCTGAAGCTGTTCACAGAGCAATAGATGTAGCTGTGAATTATCTTTCATGGCGTGATAATACTATTGCAAAAATTGTTTTCCTCGTTTTAGATGCACCGCCTCATCAAGCAGAGGATAAAATTGCAGAATTGCAAACTACAATTGCAAAAGCAGCAGAATTAGGCATTAGAATTGTTCCTATTGCTTGCAGTGGAGTTGATAAAAGCACAGAATATATTTTGCGTTCAATAGCTTTGCTTACAAATGGCACTTATACTTTTCTTACAAATCATAGTGGTATTGGAAATCCACATATTGAACCAACTACTGATAAATATGAAGTTGAAAAACTTAACGATGTAATCAAACGAATAATACTTCAATATACAGATGCTCCAAAGTGTAGCAATAAAGCAATCGCAGGAAAATTAGATACTGGGTTTGTGAATACTCCAATTCAAATTGAAGAAAATAACAGTAATGATGAAAATGCAAAAAAAATCATTTACTATCCAAATCCTACTAATAGAATTTTGAATGTAGAAATAAATGGCTCTCCTGAAGAAATATTTATTTCAGACATTTCTGGAAAATTAATCAAACAAATACAAGTTAATGGCCAGGCGAAAATCAGTATAGATTTATTTGAATTTCCATCAGGCACTTACTTTGTAATGTATGAATACAGTCCAAGCAAATGGGCAAAAGGGAAATTTATATTGCTGAAAAGTTGATTAGGGAGTATATTTGAATTTCATAAATAGATGTTTGATTAGATGGACGCCACCTTTGAAGTGGAGTCCATCTATAAACAATTATTCAATTCCTATTGAATTTTCAAGAAATTTAATATTTGTAATTAAATCTTTGTTATTAAACTATTTAGATTTGAGCAAAATGCCAAATTATTTGTTCACAAATGCTTCTATTGTAGAAAAATCTGTGATTGATTCAACAGAAATAATTCCATCATTCATTAGCTCAAAAGCACCTTTTTCAGCTGCAGATAAGATGTTTTTTATTACATCATCATCAGTTGAAAATTTATTCAATTCAGCAATATTATTTCTAATTAATGAACCAGCAAATTCTTTTGAAAATAACATACTTATAGATGATAATTCTTCAGAAATCCGAAGTGTAGTACTAAAATATTCATCATTACAAGTAGCAAGCAAAGCAATTTTTCCATTTGTTTTACTTTCTTGAGGAACTAAACCCGAACCATTATTTATGAAAATTATCGGTTGAAAAAGCGGTTCCATTCTATCAAGAAAATTATGCAAATAAGCAATTGTATTATTATTAATTAAAGGTATGATAAATATCCAGAAATCAGAACCATTGAATAAAGGGTATAAATTATTCATATCATCATCACAACCACATTTCTCATGATATTCAAATGTAATATCTTTAGTACAATCTTTACATGGTTGTATATTTAATTTATCTATTTTTATAGTATTAATATCATTTTCTGCATTAGTCATAATATTTTTTGAAAATGATTCGATTATTTGAGCTGATAACAAATCCGGTTTTTGACTAAAATCAATAAATAAAATTTTCATAAATATTCATTTAATAAATAATAAACACTATATATTAACGTATTCTAAATTATTTAATTTTAATAAATAACTTAATTAAACAACTTTGAAGTATTCAATTATTTTGAATTGGCTTTTTGAATGAGATATTAAGTATATTTGGAACAAGTGGAAAATAATGATTAAAATGAAATTCCTTGAAAATTCCAGTGGGATTTTCAAGGAATTTTATTTTTTTTCATTTCTGTGAAACGAAATGCACTTTCATGTGTCATTATATATGTGGGAATTGCAAATTTGGAAAAAGTTATGAAATGTTTATTTTTAGTTGGTCTGCTACTTTTATGTGGCAGTGGTTTGTTATCGGAAGAAATCCCAAATGGAGATGGTGACTTGATTTGGGAGCAGGACATTTCGCCCAGATTTGTTAGAGATGCAAAGTTCCATCCAATCACAGGCAATATAATTGCGGCTGTAAATCACGAAATATGGGAAATTGATGTGAAAGATGGGCACAAAATCAGAGTCTTTGAGGGCGGACCCGCTACTGGACCTGATAACCAATTTCATTGTGTTCAAATAACAAGTGATGGCAAATTTGTTATTACTGGTCGAGGAAGTGGAATTGAGGGATTAATCATTCGTGATTATGAAACTGGTAAAATTGTAAAAACCTTTATCAATGGAGAAAAATTTGATGGTTATGGAAATCTTGGAATATTTCCAGACAATAATCGAATTGTTTTTTTTACGTATTTAAATGATTCATTTTTTTTCAATATTTATGACATTTCTTTGAACAAAATAGTTAATAGAATAAAATCAAATAAATGGCCAGATGAATTTGCACTATCGAAAGATGGAAAATACATTGCAATGGGAACAAGATATGAGTCCAATGGCAAGATATTGAAAAACATGGAACTCTGGGATGCAGAAAACTTAACACACATAAGAGTTTTTGGCGAGGCATTTTCTGCAAATGAATTTTGGGACGTAAAAATCTCATATGATAATCAATATGTTGGGTTTATGGCTAATAGTAAATTGTATTTATACAAACTAAATGGGGATAAAGTTGATTTACTTGACATAAATACAAGAGCTGCAAATATTTGTTTTACAAATGATAATTCGTCTATACTATTTGGAAGAGTGAAAAATGAGGAATATTATATTGATATAATAAATTTGCAACAAAATAAAATAACTTACAGTTTTCTCGGAATAAAACCTGGTATGAATACAGTATTCAATAAAAATAACGAAATATTTGCAGGGCAAAGCGGAATTAAACTCTTCTCCAATCGATGGTTTACTGTAGATGTAGAAGAAGAAAAACCAGATATATTTAAAATAAACTATCTGAATAACAAATTAACAATAGAAAACTCAATTGGTTTAATTATGAATAAAATTAATATTACTGATATAACTGGTAAAATTATCTATTCAAAAGAAATTGAACTCAATTCTATAGATATTGTTAAATTGGATATATTATTGAAAAATGGAGTTTACTTTGCAACAATACAAACTGAAAACGGAAAGCTCTATTCACAAAAATTTATGGTTGTGGAGTAGGTGAAATTCTTGACGTTGTGGGAAAACCATAATTCCAGATGTCCCACTTTTGAACTGGGAGTACGAAAACGATTAAAAATAAGGTTAAATTTTTTGGGAAACTTTTTTCTACTAAGGTATATGATTGAAAATATGGTTTTTGAATGTCTAATATTTTAAAAAACCTAATATTTTAAAACCTTAGTAGAAAATTTAAACCGCCCAAAAATCAACCTTATTAATTTCTGGATTCCTCACTTTGTACCAATGACATCTTTTTTAAAAGCTGTTATTTTGCATATTTTTTAAATATATTTGTTCCGCACTTCGGAATGACGGTGTTCAATGAATGAAACATCTGATATTTTATAAAAACAGTTAGCTGTAATTTGCACGTGATTTTTTTAATTTAGCGACTGAGAAATTACCAATTCTATAACTGTTGAAGCATCTTTTTTGCTTTTGCAATTAATTCACTTTCAGGATAGTTTTTTATTAAGCTTTGATACGCTGTTTTAGCTTCTGCTACTTTACCCGCTCTCACGTTTGCTTCAGCAATCATTAATTGAGCATTATCTTTCTTTTTGCTATTGCCAGAATTTACGCTTTTATTAAAATGAGATAATGCATTATCATAATCTTTCAAAGCAAAGTAACACTCGCCAATGTAGTAATTACAATCACTGTTGATGTTAGAATCTTTGCTTTTTGACAATGAATTTTTAAATTTATCAATTGCTTGTGAATAATTTTTTTCTGAATATAATTTCAAAGCTAACTCATAATCTTCATTTATATTTGTTTGCTTATCCTGTTTGACTTCAATATCTTTCTTGGCAGCAGGAGCTTTAACTTTATCTACTTTTGGGGGATTAACTTTTTTAACAGTAGGTTTATTAACATCTTTCTTTTGTTTAGGTTTGTTTATTTTTGGTTCGTCTATGAAAGTTTCATCTTCTTGCTGTAAATCTTCATCTGAAGATAATATAAAAGTTTCATCTTGAGTATCATTTTTCACTGTTGTACTTTCTTTTATTTCATTATTTGAGACATCATCTGGACCACGATAAACAGCTTTGTTTGGAATATCAAGAACTTCTAATACATCTTTGATTTCATTTAATGTTTGTTTAATTTCAACAACATCTGTTTGTAAATTATTAACTTTGCTATGAATAGATTGTTGTTCATCAGCAAGAGCTTTCATTTGTTCTCTTAAAGTCGGTATTCTTGAATTATTTTTGTTATATTCTGCTAATAATTGATTGTTATCAATTGGTTGCTTTTCATCTTTTTTGGCTTTACTTACAAATTCTTCCAGTTCAGGAATTATAATGTCCTCAGTTGAATCAATTTCTTGCTTTTCATTTTTTATTTTAACTTGCTTATCAGATTTAATCTTTTTTTCAGCTAAAATAATTCCATTTCTAACGCTTCTTGAATTTGTACAAGATGATAAAATCAACACGAAAATGGAGAATATCAGCCATAAGACTAATATTCTACTCCACATATTGGAGCGGTTTAATTTATAAATATTTCTCATATCAGATTCCACGCATATTTTAACAATAAAACAATAAACCTTATATTTGCATTGCAAGTAGTATGCCATTTGGAAAAGTTTATTTATTAGTGGTTGTATATGAAGATTTTAGTTTTGAATTGGCAGGATATAAAAAATCCGTTTGGTGGTGGTGCTGAAGTGCATCTCCACGAAATTTTCAAGAGAATTGCGGCAAAAGGTCATAGTGTAACTCAATATTCATGCAGAATTGATGGCGAACCAGATAATGAAATTATTGATGGAATAAATATTATCAGAAATGGCAACAGAAATACATTCAATTTCACGGTTAAGCAAATGTATTTTAAAAAATTCAGCAAGGAAAATTATGATATTATAATTGATGATATTAATAAAATTCCGTTTTATACTCCAAGATATATTAAAGAGCCATTGTTAGCTATAAGTCATCATTTTTTCGGTAAAAGTATATTTTATGAAGCTGATTTTATTTCTGGGAGTTACGTTTTCTTTTCTGAATGGTTGATGAATTTTGTTTATAAAAATACTCCATTTGTAGTTGTATCGCAATCTACACTTGATGAATTTATCAGAAAAGGATTCGATAAAACTAAATTTAGAATTATTTATAATGCTATCGAACACAATGAATTTCCTATGAAAGTAACGAAAAAGCATGATTTTCCTATTGTTTCATATTTTGGCAGATTAAAAAAATACAAAAGTGTTGACCATTTATTTAAAGCATTTGCCTTAGTTAGTAAAGAGTTTCCTGATGCAAAACTTCATATCCTCGGCAGAGGAGATTTTCGACCTACTCTTGAGCAGCTTGCTAAAGAATTAAACATACAAGATAAGACTACTTTTTTTGGATTTGTAAGTGAGGAAGACAAGAAAAAACTTCTGTCGGAATCTTATTGTATGGTGAATACTTCACTTAAAGAAGGATGGGGGATTACCAACATTGAAGCAAATGCTTGTGGAACTCCGGTTATTTCTTCCGATGTGCCGGGCTTACGAGATTCTGTAAGTAACGGTCATTCTGGATTATTATATGAATATGGTAATATTGAGCAACTTGCCGATATAATAAAAAAAGTCATTTCTGACAATACCTATAGAGAGTTATTGTCTAACGGTGCTGTTGAATGGGCAAACAAATTTTCTTGGGATGAATCAGCAGAAAAAATGTTAGAAATATGCAATGAAGTAATTGCAAATTATAAAAATAATAGATAAATTTGTTGTTTTATAAATAATTGAAATATGATAACTGAAAATTCAATTGAATCGAAAGAAAAAAGATTTGTAACAATGACTTCTGTTATTGCAGCCATTTTTCTTACAATTACAAAATTAATTGTTGGATGGGTCACAGGAAGTCTTGGAATTTTATCTGAAGCATTACATTCTGGTTTGGATCTAATTGCTGCTGTGATGACTTATTTTGCAGTTAAAATTGCAGATACACCACCAGACGAAAATCACCATTATGGACATGGTAAAATTGAAAATTTATCCGCTTTATTTGAAACGTTACTTCTGTTAATAACATGTATTTGGATAATTTACGAAGCAGTACACAGATTAACAATTGAACATCCTCCGATTGTAGTTAATTATTGGAGTTTTATGGTAATTATTGTATCAATCATTGTTGATATTTCACGTTCAAGAGCATTGATGAAAGTTGCTAAAAAATACAACAATCAGGCAATAGAAGCCGATGCACTCCACTTTTCAACCGATATTTTAAGCTCTGCAGTTGTATTAATTGGATTATCTGGTTCATATTTTTTTGATTATCACGAAGCGGATTCAATTTCTGCGTTATTTGTAGGATTGATAGTGATAGGTATTTCGTATAGAATTGGAAAGAAATCAATTGAAGCCCTTGTTGATAAAAGCCCAGATGTTTCAAGGGAGAAAATTATTGAATTAGCCAAAGAAGTAGATGGAATTACAAATGTTCATAATATTAAAGTTAGAGCATCTGGTTCTCAAATATTTATAGATTTAAATATTCACGTAATACCAGATTTAAAAATAGGTGAAGCTCACACCATTGCACATAAATATGAGTCATTAATAGTTAATAATATTGAAAGAAGCAGTGTTCATATTCATATTGAACCTGATAAAATCAAAAATGAGGAGAATGAAAATGTTTAAAAGACCAGATTGGGACCAACTTTATATTACAATGTGTTATCTTATCGGAATGCGTAGTAAAGACCCCCATACTCATGTTGGTTCAGTTATTGTTGATGCAGATAACGTTCTTGTTTCAACAGGGTATAATTCCTTACCACGTGGAATTGAAGCTGATTCAGACGATAAGCGACTTTCACGAGATGGCGGTGAAAAGTATTTTTGGATTGAACATGCTGAAAGAAATGCAATTTATAATGCTGCCAGAAGAGGAACACAACTCAAAGGATGCAAATTATACGTCCCTTGGACTCCTTGTACTGATTGTGCAAGAGCTATAATTCAAACTGGAATTTCCGAAGTTATTATTCATCAAAATGGTCAGGATTTTTATGATTTGCATACAAACGGAAAATGGGTTGATTCTTATAAAAAAACACAAACTATGTTTTTAGAATCTGGGGTTAAAGCAAGGTATGTGGAATGTAATATTGTTGTACCAGAAATATATATGAATAGTCAATTTTTAGATAATTCTATTGAGATGAATTATCTAAAAAATAAATAGTTTGGTTTTTGATTAAACCTATATTAAATTTGTGTGTCTAAAAATTGAAATTAATGTTTTAAATAATTTTTTAGGGGTTTTTTTATGTTTAGAAATATTTTAAAAACATCAGCGCTTTCAGTAGTTACTCTGATGATGCTTTTTGTATTGGTTAGCTGTGATAAAACTAATGACACGGTTGGCGCAACAGAAGATTCGGAATATTACTCTTCAGTATTTTCAGTAAATGAGCCATCTACTGATGTAACTGAATGTTTCATTCCTGCTTCAGAAACTGATTTCTTTGGCGAAATGCCTATGCCTGTTGGTCCAGGAACAGGAAACACTGACCCAAGTGATAAAAAATTACCTCCAAATGGTAAGGATTTGCAAAACGGTAGAGATATTCGTAATCCATTTGCAAGAATCTTTATGGCTCTTCAATTAACTGAAGAACAAAAAGTTCAGATTCGTGAATTTATGTTAGCTCACCGCCGTTGCGAACAAGATGCAATTATGGCATTGAGAGAAGCACAACGTCCAATTATTGAAGCTGCTAATGCTCAAAGAAGAGAGATTATGGAGCAATTAAAAGCTGGTGAAATTACTCGTGAAGAAGCAGGTGCATTACTTAGAACTTTGAATCAAACAGTTCGTGAACAATTAAAGAATGACCCAGCAGTAGTTGCAGCACATGAAGCTTTAAGAGCTTGTTGGGATTTATTATTGGAAAATATTGGTTCGATTTTGACAGAAGAACAGTTAGTAAAATGGCAAAGATTTCTTGATATGAAAAGAAAATAAATATGGTAGAGTAGTAGTAGGCAACTCCTGCTACTACTCTATTTCTATCAAATAGTTCGTGTTTTAATTTTTATATAAAACCCTTTTGAAATACCCATCGCTATAAACTTTCATATAACAAAGTAATCAAAAATTTCGAACCAGCGGAGTTGTTAAATTAATTTTAAACATCTAAGTATTTTTTAACAATTTCAGTTACAATTTTTGGATTTGCTTTTCCTTGAGTTTCTTTCATAACAGAGCCAACAAAGAAACCAAGTAGATTTGTTCTACCGTTTCTATATTTTTCAACATTGTCTCCATTAACTTCAATAAGTTTTTTAACTATATCATCAATGAAATTTGTATCAGACAATTGAATAAGTCCCTTTTCTTCTACAATTTTTCGTGGTGATTGTTTGGTGGAAATTACTTCTGGGAATATATCCTTTGCAATACGACTTGAAATAACTTCTTCTGAAAATAATTCGACTAATTCTGCAATTAATTTTGGTTCGACATCAAATTTATCTACACCAATATTTTTTTCAGATAAAATTCTCATTACTTCAGTCATTATCCAATTGCTTACTAATTTATAATTTTTTTCATTTTTAACAATCAAAACATTGCAACAATTTTCAAAATAATTTGCAAGTGCTTGATTTTCAATCATAATCTGTGCATCATAAGAAGGAATAGAATATTCCTTCATCAAACGAAATTTTCTATCTAATGGTAATTCCGGAATATATTTTTTTGATTCATTTATCCAATCTTGGCTGATTTTAACTTTCAACAAATCAGGTTCAGGGAAATAGCGATAATCATGAGCCATTTCCTTGGTTCTCATCACTCTTGTTTCATTTTTATTAGCATCCCACAAACGTGTTTGCTGAGTTATAATATTTCCACTTTCCAATTCCTGAATTTGTCGTTTTATTTCATAATCAATTGATTTTTCTACATTTCTAAAACTGTTAAGATTTTTGATTTCAGATTTTGTTCCAAATTTTTCCTGCCCAATAGGTCTAACCGAAATATTGGCATCGCATCTCAAACTGCCTTCTTCCATATTCCCATTGCAAATACCAAGATACATTACAATTTGCTTAATTGTCATCAAATACAAATATGCTTCAGCAGAGGAACGAATATCAGGTTCACTTACTATTTCAATTAGTGGAACACTTGAACGGTTCAAGTCTATCAAAGTATCAATATCTAAATCATGGATTGATTTACCAGAATCTTCTTCCATGTGGATTCTTGTGATACCTATTTTCTTCAAACTACCATCGCTGTTTTCAATATTTACAAAACCATCATAACAAATTGGGTCTTCATATTGTGAAATTTGGTATCCTTTGGGTAAGTCAGGGTAGAAATAATTTTTTCTTGAAAAAGTTGACAATTCTCTGATATTGCAATTTGTAGCAATGCCCATTCTTATGATATATTCAACAAGATTCTTGTTCAGAGTAGGCAAAGTTCCGGGGTGTCCCAAACACACAGGACAAGTATTTGTATTTGGATATGCTCCGTATTGAGTGGAACAACTACAAAATGCTTTGCTATTAGTAAGTAGCTGTGCGTGAACTTCAAGTCCGATTACTGGTTCATATTTATTATTCATATTGAAATTTCAATTTTTTAAAATTCAAAAATACAAAAAAATGAGTAATTATTGTTTAAGTATAATTAATTTATGAATTATTTATTTTAGAATAATATATTTAACGTTAACCACAAAGTCGTTTCAAATTAACATATACAATAAGTACATTTTTAGTTAATGTGAGTAAAAGATTATTGGCAAAAATTAAAATTTTTATTCATTGGGTAATTTTGGTTCAGCCATAATTACATCTTCTTTTGATATGACTACAGCACCAATATTTGCACCCTTGGGTTTGCGTACATATTTTTTTTGAGTGTAGCAAACAGGTGTATATTTCGCATTTCTTGCCCCAGAATAATATGCAGTTATTTCAGCGGCTTTAAGTAGGATTTGCTTGGGTATTTTATCATTATTAGGAGATTTCAAGACCGTATGAGAGCCACTTGAACCTCTCGCATGCATCCACAAATCATTTGGTTTGGCAAATTTCATTGTCAATTCATCATTATTTGAAGCATTTTTTCCTACGTAAAGATAATATCCTTCACCTAAATCAAATTTTCTAAATTTATCTTCTATTGGAGTAATTTCTTCTTTCATTTTGCTACCAATTTTTATTTTCAAATTATTTTTAAAATTATCTAATTCTTTAAGAGTTGTTACTTTCTTTAACTCATTTAATGCAATTATTGCTTTTTCTAATTTTTGCTCTAATTCAGGTATTCTTTTTCTTCTGACTTTTAATTCTTCATTTGTACTTTTTACTTTCGAAAAATATTTATTTGCATTTTCAATCAAAGTTAATTTTTCATCAATTGGTATTATAATTTCATTCCCCTCCCAATCAGTTGTATTTAGATTTTTTATACCTTTTCTGTTTGGTGTTTGGGTTGATATTAATAATTCAGCAAAGTTTTTATACTGATTTATTCTTGAATTTATTTCATCTTCATTATAATAAATAGCAAGAGTTTTACTATTTTTATTTTTTATTTTATTTAAAAAATTGCTAACTGCAGTAAACTCAGAATTGAATTTTAATTCGATTGTTGATTTGATAATTCTTTTTTGAATTGCTAACGAAACTGAATCATATTCCGCAAAAATTTCATAATTATCAAGTTCAATTAATGAAAATCTAAATTGTTTTGATTTATTAATTAAAAGTAAGTATTTGTTAGAATTAATCAATTCATTTTTTAATAAATCTGCTTTATTAATTATAGTTGATTTTGTTTGTGTATCAAGCATATTCATTACAATATCTTGATTTATTTGAAGTGATGAACAAATTAATTTAATATAATCTCTACTAAACAAATAATGATTTATTAAAAACTCTCTAACCGTCTGAAATTCACTATTTAAATCATCAGCAATTTTATGTATATCATTTATTTTCAAAAACTCTGAATTATCTTCAATTTTAATAAAAGAATCTATGACATTTTTTTTGAAATTTGTAACAATTATATTGCTTTCTCTTCCACCAAAAACCAAGAAATATACAACAGAGTGTATTAATGTCATTTTTATTATTCTTTTGTTTTGTATAATTTCAACCTTTTGGATAGTATCTCCAGATATTTTTTCTAAAATATCAGTAGAATTATTATTAGCTCGATTGCATCTGTTAGTTAAATATATTGAATCGAATGGGGAGGAATGGATGAAATTAATAAATACAGAATCAATTCCATTATAGAGGTTGAAAATTACTGTATTTTTATCTTGAATATAACACTCTGCAATTTTTAATCCAATTAATGATTGAAATTCTTCGGATAGTTTTAATAAAGTATAATAATTTCTTACCATTGATAAATTCAATTGTTAATAATAAATGAAATGAAATTGAAATTAACTTTTCTTTTGCTTCTTTTCGGCATCGCTAATAAACATTCTAAGAAGGTTTTCAATTTCAACTGCATTGTCCAAATCGTGAGCTGATAAAATATTAGAATTACTATTTTGATTATTATCGTTTGGTTGATTATTTTCTTGTTTTGAAAGCATCAACGTAAAAGCATAAGTTAATAGTAGTGAAAATTCTAAGCCCAAAGCAAAAAACACCAAAGTTGGCTCGGTAGAAGGTATAAATTTCAAGCCGCGCATACCAATTATTATAATCAAAACTGCAGCACCAATATACACCATTCCCATTACAGTATTGTTGTATCTTTCTGTAAAATAAAATTTCATATAGAAAAACAGTGCATATACAGAAGTTGCCATTGAAATAATTATATTATCCTTTCTCCAAAGCAATGCCTTACGGAGAGTATTCAATTCATCAAAAAGCATATCATATTCTTTGCTCAATTCGTGCATACGGCGAAGGTCGGCTTCGATAATTTCTTCTGCAATTTCATTATGATTTTCGTTAATGCTTACACCATATCTTTTGAAATATAGTTTGTCGAGTTGTATCAGAATTTCGCGGTCAATTTTTTGTCTGATAAAACCAAGATTCCCCGGCAGAAAAGTTGACATCCAAAGTGCAATTATTATTGCAGTAAGTAAAGTTGGAAAAAAAACTGCAATTGCTGGATTGAGCCAATATCTTGTTTGATTGTCCATTGTTTCACCAATATCAATTGCCCATTTCAAATAAAAATCTGGTTTGACTTTTTTTTCGCTTGATTTGGATTCCATATGTTTTGGTAATATAGTATCACCGGGGATTGAAATGTTCGATTTTTGATGAACAAAAGAATTTTCATTATATACAGCACCACCCGTCCATTGTATTAGTCTTCCTGCTCCACTCAAAATTAAATGATAAGCCAAGAGAATCAGAACTAAAAATAAAATCAGAAAAAATCCAATTTGAAATATTGAATGTTTTGATAATTTATATAAATCTGAATTTTCTGATTTTGACATTTTTCTACCTGTTAATTCATTATTAATCAAATAAAAACTTTGAAACACTTGAAACTCCAAGTGGTTCAATAGTTAAAAAAGCTTCCGCATATTTTGTGCCAATTAGTCCACCAAAATATCTCGCTCTTGCATAAAGTTCTTCCATAAATTCAGGACTTGCTAATCGTGTTGGTGGCTCATTTTCGTATTGCCCTTCTACGAATACTTGTGAAGCAAATGCTTTGATTGCATTTATTTTTAATTCATGTACATCACTAATATCAACAAAAAAATCTGCAGGTTTCGGAAACTGATATGCTTGATTATAACAATAAATTCTTCTTGTCCGATAAACATCTTGTATTTTATCTTCAAATTTTGTTTCAAATTTTCTTAATCCTGATTTAAATAAAGCATCTCTGAATAGTTTATGAGTAGCTTCATGGTCGGGGTGCCTTTCAAACCAAGGATGTGTTAAGATTATTTTGGGACGAAATCTTCTGATAACAGATACAATTTTGTAAAGATTCTCGTAATTATGTTCAATGAACCCATCTTTCATTTCCAAATTAATTCTTAGAGATACTCCAAGAATTTTAGCTGCATTTTGTGCTTCAATTTCACGAATTTCAGTATTACCTCGTGTACCCATTTCACCTCTGGTACAATCAACAAGTACTACTTTCCTGCCTTCTTTGGTTAGCTTTGCAATTGTACCGCCAGCACAAAGTTCGGCATCGTCTGGATGCGCCCCAATAACAAGGCAATCTATGTTTTCTAATGATAAATTGTTCATTTAATTTTCCGCAATACGATTAAAAAAGTTATAGACACTTTTATTTGAATGGTATTTCATTTCGTCAATATTCCCAGATGCAATGATACCTTTTTTTGATTTTTCTAACATTATTATCTTATGAGATATGGAAAGAATACTGTCTAAATCATGTGTTACGATTACCATAGTTGTTCCAAGTCCCAAATTTAATTCCTTTATTAGTTCGTCTAATTCAGCTGAAGTCAACGGATCCAAACCAGATGATGGCTCATCAAGAAATAAAATGTCAGGGTCTAACGCCATTGCTCTTGCAATCCCCGCCCTTTTTTTCATGCCACCACTTATTTCAGCAGGATAAAACTTTTGAAAGCCACTTAGTCCTACTGTAGAAAGTTTCAAATCAATAATTGAATTAATTGCCTCTTTGCTAAGATTTGAATTTTTTTCCAGTACCAGAGCAATATTTTCTTCCAAGGTCATAGAATTTAATAAACCACCAGACTGAAATAAAACTCCAAACTTATTTAAAATTGCTTTCCTGCTTTTCTTATCAAAAGTTGTAAGTTCATTCCCATCTATATGGATAGTTCCATCATAAGGGTTTTCTAAACCAATTAATTGCCGAAGTAAAGTACTTTTGCCACAACCACTTCCACCAACAATAACAAAGATTTCACCTTTATTAATTGAAAAACTTACATTTTCAAGAATAGTTCTTTCATCATACTTGACAGTAAGATTTTCAACTTTAATTATAGGCAAATCTTTATTCATCATAATGCAAAATTAACAAAAATAATAACAACAAAAAAGATAGAAAAATAAATTTTTAAATATTTGGTAACAACTCTTGCAGCATCAAATTAAACTATATAATGAATTTGATAAATAAAATCAAAAATGCAATGTTATTTGAATTCGAATAGGTAGATACAGATTTAGCTTATATTTTATTTCAGTTTATTCTTGAATAATTTAAAAAAGAGTGTTGAAAAAATAATATTGAATTGCTCTTGGGGCTGTCTCAAATGGTGTCTTACTGAAGTGCGTAACAAATATATTTAAAAAATATGCTAAATGACACCATAAAAAAATTGTAGTCATTGGTAGATTGTTTCTGATCCCTCAAAGTAGAATTAATTCAAATCCCCCTTTCCCCCTTTATTAAAGGGGGATTAAGGAGGATTTCCTTAATCCGAAATTAATTGGAACTGCCTCAAAAGTCGTCATACTGATGCAAGGAAAAAAGATGTCATTGGTAACTTGTTTCAGAATCTATTTCGTACTAAGTTGTTGATATATATATTTCTCACAGCACTCAAAATGAAAACAACTAAAAAAGACCTTTTGAAACAGCCCCAATGATAATTTAATTTATAATTGAGCAACAGACTGTTAAGTAAATTCAGAATTAGTTGGAACAATTTTACTGCTTAATTATCAGTAATTTTATGGATTGGAAGTGTAAACCAAAATGTACTTCCTTTGCCAACCTCGCTTTCTACCCAAATTTTACCTTTATGAATTTCAACGAATTCTTTACAAAGAATTAATCCAAGACCAGTGCCAGTTTCATTGTTTGTTCCTTTAGTAGAAATATTTTCATCAATTTTAAATAATTTTGAAATTCTTTCTTGATTCATACCAATACCACTATCTTTTATGAAAATATTAATACTTGCTTTATCTTCATTTAAAATAGAACCAATTTCAATTTTCCCACCTTCGGGTGTAAATTTAATTGCATTTGATGTAAGGTTTCTGATAACTGTTGTAATTAAATTTACATCTGCGAATAACCAATAATTAGCTATTGAATTAATCAATGTTATTGATTTGTTTTTGGCAGCTAAGCTAAGTAAATCCACACAATTATTTGCAACCATTTTAATATCAAATTCAATAGGGTTAAACTGAATAGCACCTTTTTGAGTTTTAGACCATTCGAGCAGGTTATTAAGTAAAGAGTAAATATTTTCTGATGAGTTTTGAAGCATTTGCAAAAATTCTAATTTCTCAAACTCAGTAAATTGATTATTTGATTCATATAGTAATTTCGTTACTTCTCTGAAATTTCCGAGTGGATTTTTTAAATCATGTGCAATGATTGAGAAGAATTTATCTTTTGTGGCGTTTAATTCTTTTAATTTTGCTTCACTTTCCAATAATTCAGCTTCTGCTTTTTTCCTTTCAGTAATATCTTTGCAGATTCCTTCATGATAAATAACATTTCCATTATTATCTTTTATGTATCTGGCATTATCTTCTAACCAAACAATGCTACCATCTTTTCTTTTCAATCTGTAAGTTTCGATTAAATTGATGAACTCATGATTGTATATTATTTCATCTCTTTCTGTTTCATGAACATACAATTCTGTTGGTATATGTACTTTTTTTAACTCTTCTAAACTATCATATCCAAGAATATTAATATATGCAGGATTAGCATCTAAAAAGTATCCATCAGGAGTGGATTGATAAAAACCATTGGGCATTGTATTTATTAATTCACGGTATCTTTCTTCGCTTTCACGAAGAGTTGCTTCTGATGTTTTACGTTCATTAATATCCATGTGTGTGCCAATCATTCTTTTAGGTTTGCCATCTTCTGAATATTCGGTTACCTTTCCTGTTGACCGAAACCACATCCATTCATCTGATTTTATTTTGCGTCTATATTCCATTGATGAAATTTCGCCAGTTTTCATTGCAAAATCAAATGCTTTCTTTACTTCCGGTAGGTCATCTTTGTGAATACTTTCTAACCAATCATGAAAATTTGATTGAAATTCTAAGTTACTGTCGCCAGATTGGATTGCAAAATTTGAACTACCTTCAATTTTTCCAGATAAAATATCTAAATCAAACCAACCTTGTTTAGAAACAGATAAAGCCATCTGTAGCCGTTCTGAATTTTCAATCTTTTTTCGATGACTTTCTTCAATTTCAATATTCTTAATTTTTAATTCTTCATTAATAATTTGAACCTTATCATTTTCTGACTCGTAACTGTTAGTGAAAATTGAGATTATATAATATAGCAAAAACAAATAAAGTATTCCACTAATTAGTATATCATAAAACCGTTGATTTAAACTTTCATAAGCTAATACTGAATTGGGAAAAATAAATTGCACAATTACACTAAAACTAAACATTAACAAATATGAAATAAATACCCAAATCCTCATTTTGGGGTTTGCAATAAAGTATATTGCGATAAAAAATACCATCATTAATGTTTTGACATTTCCATCATAACCACCATTAGTAAACCATCCAAATGTTAATAAAACTATCGAACTAAAAAACAATGGATTAACTATCAATTTCTTTTTTGGAAAATTTCTGGCTGTAAAATAAAATATTGAGAGAAATAGAATTCCAATTGAAACTGCAATACTTGATAATATTGATATATCTAACATAATATTTGTTGTTAAACCGCCAAGCAAAACAACTATCGAGCTGAAACTCAACAACAAATAAATTTTTCTTTTAAGCGGTAATTCTCCATCAGTTCCATAAATGAAACCTTCAATTTTATTTATTATAGTATCAAAATTCAAAATTTCTCTCCAAAAAACATGGAAAATTTATTTTCTATTAATAAATCAAAATAAAAGAATTAATATAAACCAATACTTTGCAAAATTAATTATTTATTTTATAAAAAAAAATAATATTTTAACTTTTTGATACTATTTACAATTTAAATCGAAATTGGAATTTATAAAGTAATTTTACAAAGTTACTAATTTCGACTAATTATATTATTTTATTGGAAAATAAATGTGAGTTTCTATCTTATCGGGTGGTGTATTTGTTGGGTCACTCACATAAACTTCCCAAGAATACCAACTAAATTCCTTTTTGTTTTTAGAAACATAATCATCTATTTTTTGATATGCAGCAGTTGCACCATTATATGGTCCAAAATAGACAGCTCTAATAGCTTTACCAGCATAAGTCAAACCTGATTTAATTCTACCAGTTGTTTTTACATCATTTCTTTCAACTGGAATTGCGGCTTGGAATTTCCATAAATTATTTTCATAAGCAAGTGTAACTGCAAAAGGAGAACCTGTTTCTTTGATTGCATTAATATTAATGAAATCAATTAATTCGGAATATGCTTTCCCTAATTTTTCACTTATTAATGTTGGATTATTTTCAACGGATTCTTCAATATAAAAATATTTATGAGCTTTGACTTCTACTTCCGTTAATGTAACATTTGGTTCTGTGGGCATCGCTTCAATATACTTCTTAAAGTTGGATAAACCTTGATTGAATTGGTCTTCTAATTGACCCATCATCAAATAACCTAAAATTCTATTTAGCCCAAAACCATATTCACCTTTATTTATCCAAGTAACTTCTGTATTTGAGCCAACTTCTTTAAAGTAAAATTCAATATCAGATTGGTTTTCAAAAGGAGATGTAAATACTAATTTTGCTACAAGAGAAGTGAAATTTTCTTTTTTAATAAGCTCTTGATAACCAACACCAACTGTATCTCCTTCCCATAACATTTTTGAACCGATTTCACCCATTGTTCCTTCATAAGAATACTTGGCATCAATATCATATTTGTACCACACACTCCAATCAATCCAAGTGGAAAAATCAGCAATTTTATTAAATGTCATATAATATGGTTTGTTGACTACTATTTTAGTTTTTACATAATAGTCATTTGGTAGAATGATTATAGCAATCAAAGCAATAATGATTACAGAAAAAAATGCTATACCAATAATTTTAATCGCTTTCACAATAACCTCGAAATATTTTAAAACAATTTCTATTTCTATTTTTTCAATTTCATTTCTTTAATTTATTGAATTTCTCAATACTTTTGGGAGATAAATTAGCTCCACCTTTTTTAATTATATCGTAATAGTAATTAGCTTTTTCGTAATTTTCTTCAATTTCTATATAATAATCGCATAATTTCAAGTATGAATCTAAGTATTTTGGATTAATTAATAGGCAATATTCAAATGCTTTTACAGCTTTTGGATAGCTTCTTTCATTCATTAATTTTTCACCTGCTGACAAAAAATACCCGAAAAGCTCTTTTTGATAAAGATTTTTTGATGCGAATTTCTTTATAAGTGAATCAGTTTTAGAATAATCACCCATCATAAATAACGCTGTTACCATATTCAATTCAAATTCTTCATTATCGGAATAATTATCTTTTGCAAGATTCCAAATCTGATATGCGGATTTATAATCCTCAATTTTGAAATACAATGAACCTAACGCCTTATAAACTTCTCTATACTTGGAGTCGAGTGATAGGGCTATGTTTAGATATTTTATTGCAGAATCATTTTGTTTGTTGTTGAAGAAAAATATACCGAAATTATAAGGATATTTTGCATATTTTGGGCGAAGTTCCATTGCTTTTCTAATAGATTGCTCTTCTTTTTCAATTTGATTTGTTTCCCTGTATCTACGAGATAATGCAAAATGAAATAATGGCTTCTCTGCATTATCTTTCACCGCTGATTCATAAAATGTGATGGAATCTTTATAATTTCTACTTTCAATTATTGTTGTTACTGCAAGAACTATTATTATTCCAGCTACAATCAAACTGTTATTCTTATTCAATAAATCAATATCTTTGGGCAATAATTCTATTAAAATTATAATTAAACCAATAACAGGCAGATAAGCTCTACATTCTACATATTCATTCCAATCATTGACATTCAAAATGTTGATGAGTAATGTTGGAACAATCGGCAATAAAAACCACAAAGCACCAAACAATATTCTTGAATAATTCAAATCTCTTTTTTGGGAAATTACTAATACTGATGCAGAAATTAGACCGATGATAATTATCCCTGAAACTGTATTAAAAGTATTGTAAGTTGCAAGTACTGATTTATCAATAGGTAAGAAAAATTTTGCCACATATTCGGGAATTACTCGCAAATTAAATAAAAAAATGTCTATTCCCATTTTATTTATATTCTCTCCCAAATTTGCATTGGAGCGGAAAATAAACCATAGAAATAATGCTAATACTGCTGCAATCACACTATAAATGATAATTTGATTGTTTATTTTCTTATTTTTTACAATTACCAAATAAAAAAACATAACTGGTATAAAAAACAATCCGCTTTCTTTTGATAATATTGATAACAATAAAAATAGTCCAAATAAAAGCAAATCTTGAATTTTCAATTTCTTTGAGAAATTTATTAGAAAAATGAAAGAAAGAACTGAAAATAAGCCCATTATAGTGTCATTTCTTCCAACTATCCAAGCCACAGCATTAACATTAATTGGATGAACAACAAAAATAAGTGTTGCTATTAAGGCAATTTTCTTTTCAATTTCCAATTTTATAAATAAGTTAAACAAAAATATTGAAAATAATGTATGATATATTATGTTTGATAAATGATAAATCCAAAGATTTTGACCTGCAATTTGTGCATCAATTAAAAAAGAAATATTAATCATCGGTCTGTAGTAATCTGTTCCGATATAACCTTTGAAAAATTCAGTCATTAAATTGGTTATTTTGCTAATTCTATCAAAATGAGTTAAAATAATATCGTGGTCATCACAATATGTTAAATCAAAACCGATAGTTTGGGCATATACTGCAAAACTGATTAATGAAATCAGCCAATATTTATATTTATCAATGTTTTCTAAACTTATTTTATACATTTTTCTAAAAATTAAAAAAAACATTAACAAAAATAGAAATTTTTTTTGGATTTTTGTATAATTATAAATTAATTGAAACAAAATTATGAAATACGGTTTATATATCCATTTTCCATTTTGCATTCACAAATGCTTTTATTGTGATTTCTATTCAATTGAAAATACTAAATTAATTGATGATTTTGTAGCAATTTTAGTTAAAGAAATTGAATTGCGAGCTACACATTATGAGAATAAGAATTTTGAAATTGATACAATTTTTTTTGGGGGCGGTACTCCTTCTTTGCTGAACCCAAATAATTTGGAAGAAATTTTAGATAAAATCAATAAATATTTTATTATTGACAGAAATGCTGAAATCACACTCGAATGTAATCCCGGAACTGTTGATGTAGAGTATCTTTCCGAATATTATAAAATGGGAATTAATAGAATCAGTTTCGGTGTACAATCTTTTGTAGATAGTGAATTAAAATTTTTAGAAAGAATTCATTCTTCAGATGAAGTTGTGATTGCATATAACAAGGCACGTCAAATTGGATTTGATAATATTAGTTTGGATTTAATTTTTTCATTACCCAATCAGGAAATTGATAATTGGAAATTTTCATTAAATAAAGCTATTGAATTGAATCCCAATCATATTTCTGCATATAGCTTGATTTACGAACCCGGAACACCTTTATTTGCAAGTTTCCAAAAAGGGAAAATTAAAAAAAATACTGATGATAGAGATGTTGAATTTTATGAAATTACAACAGATGTGCTTAGTAATGCAAATTTCGAACAATACGAAGTATCAAACTATGCAAAAGATGGAAAATATTGCCGTCATAATCTCAAATATTGGAATTGTAATGAATATTTTGCTTTTGGACCTTCTGCAGTTGGGGTAATTGATGGTTTTAGATTTAAAAATTTCAGTAATCTAAATAAATATAATACAAGATTAAAACAAAATAAATTGCCCGTTGAATCAACAGAAGTAATGACAGAAAATGTAAAAATATTCGAAAGAATTTTTCTTACACTTAGAGCAATTGGCTTAAATACTATTGAATTTAATAAAGAATTCAATATTGATATTTTTGAAATTGCAAAGCGTGAAATAGAATTACTCATTAATAATAAATTTATTTTCCGTAATGGTGATATTCTGAGATTGACATCTCAAGGGTATTTTATTGGTGATGATATTACACTAATGTTGATTGACGCTATTGAAAAAAACAGCGACTTTGATTTTAATAATCATTAATTTTTCAAGAATTCGAATAAATATTTCACTTGATTTTTATCGGAAATTGAAAACTTCTATCATTTATCAAGATAAAATTTCTTGTAGCTTTTCAGAAAATTTTCAAATAATTTATTTAATGAATTTTAAAAAAAAATCTATGGGGCTGTCTCAAAAGGTATCATTCTGAAGTGCGGAACAAAAATATTTAAAAAATATGCAAAATGACACAATAAAAAAGAATTGTAGTCATTGGTAGATTGTATCAGAACCCTCAATGTAGAATTAATTCAAATCCCCCTTTCCCCCTTTATTAAAGGGGGATTAAGGAGGATTTCTTTCATCCGAATTTAATTGGAACTGCCTCAAAAGTCGTCATACTTATCCAAGGAAAAAAGTTGTCATTGGTAACTTGTTTCAGAATCCAGTTCGCACTAAGTTGTTTATATATATAAATTATTCACAATCTTCAAAAATGAAAATAACCATAAAAGACCTTTTGAGATAGCTAAATGCTTTTTTTATAAATGAACAAAAATTACAATTTATTTATAAACAGCTCTTATCAAACAGTCCACTTTAAGTTAAGAGGTAATCACTTCAAGTTTAGCAATTAACCCAAGTTATATGTAATTTGTACGTGAATTTTTCATTTAAGGACAGAGTAGTTACAAAATTGAATATTAATTCACAAATTAAATTTTCCAATTATAGTAGATTTTTCATATATTTGATTCTTTTTAAAATTCGGGAATTTAAAATGTTGAAAATTCTTAAACTTTGCACATATATAATTTCAATAGTATTGATTTTAAATTCTGTTAATTTATCAGCACAATTCAAAACAAATACTGAAAAATTTAATTTTTACAAAGACAAATTCAAAGTTACTTGTGCAAATGAAAAAATTACAGATAATAAAGGAAATGGTTTTGAAGAATTATATGGCACACGCAATATGAGAACAATTTTATATGGTGTTGCATATCGTGGTGGAGCAAATAATTTTTATCATAATTCAAATAAAAGAGATAATCACAATCCATTGCCTGAAGATGGTTTATTGCATTTATTAGAAAATGGTTTCTCAAAAGCTGTTTATCTCTATGCCACAAATTTTGCTGAATCTAAAAATTTATTCGTAAGCAAAGACAATCAAGATACACTTTTGTATTTGCAAAATTCTGGTAATAGCAGACCTCACTTAAAGAAAATTATGCTTCAAGTTCTTGATGTAATCAATAATCCTGAATTAGGTCCAATTTACTTGCATTGTTGGAATGGCTGGCATCAATCAGGATATATTTCAGCTGCAATTTTAATGCAATTTTGTGATATTTCAAATGAAGAAGCATATCAATATTGGATAGACAACACTGATAATGTAAATAAAGGATATGAAAATGTGAAAGGTATGGTAAGAAACTTCAAAAAATTTGACGATATTAAAATTGATGACAAAATTAAAAAGGAAATCTGTCCTTGCTTAAAGAAATAAAAAATCATTTTCCACGCATTTTGTCAATTTTAATTTTTAATTTTTGAATTGAAAAACTTTTTATTTTTTTCAAATTATGATTTAATTTATAATTTGTTCTTAATGCTTTTATCCTCAGACTATGAACAGGTTCTTCAAAATAATAATCTGGTAATTCTTGAGCTATTGGAGTGATTTCTGAATCAATAATTTCTTTCAATCCTTTCTTGATATTACTTTTATCCACGTATTGATTTACAACATTATTTTCAAAAAAAGGTTCGTTTAGCATCTGTATAAATAAATCATCATTTTTATCAATTTCAATTATTTTTTCAATAAGAGCTTCATCACTTTCAAAACTATGATAATTCAAAAAACTTTTCTGATTGAAATCTCTGTCCACCAGAGGATTACCCCAATAAATAGGAATACTATGAACTAACATTGGCTCCATAATTTTTTCGGTAGTATAACCAGGAAAAGATTCATTTTCAAAAGCAATTGTAAATTTGTATTGTCTAACAAATTCAATTTTATCTTTTACTCTTTCCGCCATATTTCTATATAATCTACCTGCGGAATCAACTTTTTTATATTTATTCAACTTTTTGAAAAATTCATTTCTTTTTTTACAACTTGGATTCGAATAAATAAAATTGCAAAATCTTGTCTTTTCTTTTAATAGTTGATTAATAGGTGGTTTTGGCAGGGTTAATTGTTCAACGTCGGCAAACAAAGCATAAAGTGGCAAACGGAAATTTCTTTTATCATCTGAATAATCGAATGAGAAAGCCCTATCACACTGGTTAAAGTTAGGTCTTACATTTTCACCAGTAAAAAATATTCTTTTGCATCTAAATTTATTAAAATCAGTACCAAACACAGAAAAGAATATCAAATCAGGATTTAAATCTGTTATTTCAACTTCATAGTCATCTTTTAATAAATCGAGGAAATAATTATCCTCGATTTTAAAAACGGGCCAAAAATCAGTAAAAAATATTTTTATTTTTTGTTTCATTATTTGAAATTAGTTCTCTTTACTTCTTTGTTTATCCATTCGTAAGTAACTTTTAGTCCTTCTTCTAATGGCTGACTTGGTTTCCAAGAAAGCATTTTCTGAATCAAATTATTATCTGAATTTCTTCCTCTTACTCCAAGTGGTCCGGGAATATGTTTTAGGGAAACATTTTTATTGGCAATTTTCATAATCATTTCGGCAAGTTGATTAATTGTTACCATTTCTTCAGAGCCAATATTTACAGGAGCGAAATTATTTGAACGTGTTAAACGAATTGTTCCTTCAAGACATTCATCAATATATAAAAACGAACGAGTTTGCAGACCATCGCCCCATATTTCAATTTCTCCACCTTCGGGAGTAGTTGCAATTTTTCTACATAATGCAGCAGGTGCTTTCTCTTTACCACCAAACCAAGTACCTTCTGGTCCAAAAATATTATGAAATCTGGCAATACGAACTTGCATCCCATAATTTCTCATATATGATAAGTATAGCCGCTCGCTAAAGAGTTTTTCCCAGCCGTATTCGCTATCTGGTTCCGCTGGATAAGCACTATCTTCAGAACATTTAGGATTGTTTGGGTCAGTTTGGTTATATGCAGGATATATACATGCACTCGAAGAATAAAAAATTCTTTTGCAATTTCTTTTATAAGCAGAATCTAAGACATTTAAATTTATTTGAGCTGAATTGTGCATAATATCGGCATCATTCTGACCAGTAAAAACATAGCCTGCTCCGCCCATATCTGCAGCAAGTTGATATATTTCATCAAATTTAGTATCAATTACACTTCTTGTTAATTCTTGTTCCCTTAAATCACCAATAACAAAATCATCAGCAGTTGTTTCAGAAAATTCAGGATATTTCAAATCTACACCACGAACCCAGTAACCTTCACTTTTTAATCTTGTAACAAGATGACTGCCAATAAACCCACCGGCTCCCAATACTAAAGCTTTAAGCATTAATTTTTCCATTTAACAAAAAAACAAAGTACAAATATAAGTAAAATCAAGTTTTGAATAATTATAAAAGTTGAAATAATAAATTTATTGAATTATTAGAATTGATTTCTTTTATTAATTAATAACTTACCGTTTTAATTTTCAAGAAGTTTACAATGTCCAATCATCTCTTCAATTCTAATGTGAAAACTACAAACCAGCTATAACATCTTCCATTTTCATTCCTCTTGAACCTTTTACAAGAATAATATCATCAACATTTGAATTAGAATTCAAATATTTGATAATTTCATTTTTATCAGAGAAGAAGATTACTTTTTCTTTAAAGTCTGATAATTTCAAATATGCTTTCTCAAATTCAATTCCTGTGATAACAACAAAGTCAGCTGATGCAATTGCTTCATTTAATATTGAAATATGCTCAGATTCCGCTGCATCTCCAAGTTCTCGCATATCGCCTAAAACCGCAAATTTTACATTATTAGAATCCATTAATTTTAATGAAGAAAGTGCAACCATCATTGAAGATGGATTTGCATTATAACAATCATTTATTATAATTCTTCCATTTCTATTTTCAATTGACATCCTTGCATAACCATTTCCAGTAAGTGGTTTGAATGATTCCAGCACATTTTTTAATTTTTCATCTTCAATTTCAAAATATAAAGCAACCGATGTAGCGGCAATCGCATTTAAAGCTGAAGCATATCCATAAGTATTCATATTTACTGTAAAATTCCCTTTTGAATGTGTAAATTCAATTTCAGGATTTTGCAAATTGTTGAGGGTAATTTTTGCTTTTAATTCTGACTCAGAATCAGTACCAAACCTTATATATTTGTCCAGAATCATAATGTATCTTTTCAATCTTTCATCATCATTATTAATGAATGCTAACCCTCTACCACGAATTTTTGCAAAAATTGAGGTTTCTTCAAGTTCAACCCCATCAATATCGATTAATTCTTCGAGATGTTCCTTGCCAATATTTGTGATTAATGCAAATTCAGGCATAGTAATTTCAGATAAAATAGAAATTTCCCCCGGGGTATTTGTACCTAATTCTAAAACTGCAATCTCATAACTATCATTCAATTGAAAAAGCATTAAAGGAACACCGATTCTATTATTGAAATTTTGGTATGTTTTTAAAACATTAAATTTTTCTGACAATAAAGCTGCAATCATTTCTTTAGTTGTTGTTTTGCCATTTGACCCGCAAACAGCAATAATTGGAATATTAAATTTCAGTCTATAAAACTTCGCGAGTGAGCCAAGAGCATCAAGTGTATCATTTACAAGTATGTAAGCTTTATTTTTTTGCAAATCATCAAGTTCATCATAAAAAGACCTCTCAATTACACAACATGAGGCACCATTATTAAATGCATCTTCTATTTTGCTATGTCCATCAATTTTTTCACCCTTTAAAGCTACAAAAATGTTTCCATTTTCAATAATTCTGGTATCAATTGACACTCCAGTAGATTCGTATTCTGCTGGAAAATTTATAATATTCTTTTTTTCAAAAATTACTTCAAGTTCATTAAAACTAAATTTTGCATTATTTTTTAACATAAATCCGTTCAATTTGATTAATAAAAAAAATTTGACGTTCAAAATCACTATTATTTTAATATTGTTTTGTAATTTTGCATTTTTAAAATTGTTTCAATATTAATTTGATAATAAAGAGAAATTCATGGATAAGAAAATAATAAGAATAATCGCAACATTTGCAATTTGTGGATTTATAATTTGGTTTGGTGGTTCAATATTACGTTCTGCAATAGCTTATGATTTATTTGTTCCAACGCAAGATTTTCAACTGAAAGAATCATATAATGATGATTTAAAAATGCATAGTGTTTACTTATTCTCTACCCTTGCCTTATATACTAATGTTAGTTATGGCATCTCATTTTTCGCAATTATAATATTAACATTTTTATTGAGAAACCAATTCAGAAGTAAGGGCTGGCTTTTTATGTCGATAATTTTATTTTTACTGGCATCTCCTGTTGAAATTTATAAAATTTATTTGGACTATAAATTAAGTTGGGCTGTTTATTATGATAATGTCAGAGATTTCTACAATCCAGTAATAATTGAATATTTTATTAATAGATTTAAAAATATTGTTTTGAATACTTTTTCTTCCCTTTCATTTTTAGCAAATTTCACAATAATAATTTATTTGATTTGGAAACCATTGGATAGTAAGAATTTATAATCTTAGGATAGATTATGCCAACAAGAATATTAAAGGAACTATATGATTTATTGAAAACTCAATATATTGATATCAGATATGTTTCTGATGATTCACCGTGTGGATTTTGTATTCTCAATAACAATAAAACAGTTATAATTAATAGAAATTTACCTGAAAATACCAAAATAGCAGAGTTGGTAAAAATTATCAAAGAAAATGAACTTGACAAAATTTATATCAAGCCGTATATAAGAGATTTACTGGAAGATATAGACATAATTGAGACAAAATAATGATTTTAAATTTATAAGTTAATCTTCTATTTTACTAAAAACTTTGCAAAGTCAAGTAAAATTAATAAATCCCATAATTTACAAGCAAACTATTAACATAATTTTAACAATTAAAAAATAACTAATCAAATCATACAGTTTTTGATTATGTATAATTTATTGTAAAATTTATATGTTGCATTATTCATTTATTAATTTGTAATGGACATAAATATAATTATCAAAACAATTTCAATTCTTTAAAACTTAACCTAAGATTTATCTTAAATTAATAGTAAAATTGCAATTTTGTATTTTATGAATTACAATTTCAAATTTTTAAAAGTTATTTTTGATATAAATGTTTGGAGAACTAATATGGGTTTAAATTTCAGAAAAATATGTACTTTTTTAGCACTGATTCTATTGCCTGTTATTAACTTAATAGCACAAGCTGGTACAATTACAGGCAAAATCATTGACGCTGAGTCTGGTGATATATTGAGAAGAGCAACAATTTCTGTTGTTGGTACTAAATTTGGTGGTTTTTCTGATGTTAAGGGAGAATTTCGTATAAAAAATATTCCTGCAGGAAACCATTCATTAAAAATCACATTTATTGGTTATGTTACAAAAGAGATTCAGAATATATCAGTAAGTAACGATAAGCATGTTTCATTAGGTATTATTATTTTAAATGCAGAAAAAACAACTACAGAAGAAATTGTAGTTGAAGCCATTAGAAGTAATGATAATGCTGCGGCAATTCTCGCACTTAGAAAAAATTCATCTCAAATAAGCGATGGTATTAGTAAAGAAGAAATTGGTAAACTACCAGATTCTGATGCTGGACAATCATTGAAAAGAGTGTCTGGAATAACATTGGTAGAAAATAAATTCATTTATGTTCGTGGTATCTCTGAAAGATATAGTAATACAACTTTGAATGGAACATCACTTGCTTCTACTGAGCCAGATAAAAAGGCATTTTCATTTGATATGTTTCCATCTGAATTTTTGCAAAATGTAAATATTGCAAAATCATTCACTTCGGATATGCCCGGCAATTTTGCAGGTGGTTTAGTCCAATTAAATACTATTGACTTTCCAGATGGATTCGCTATAAAAGCATCTATTTCTTCTAATGCAAATACAAATTACACAGGTAAAGAAAATGCTTTTATTACATCTCCTGGTGGAAGTAATGATTGGATGGCAATGGACGATGGAACAAGAGCTATGCCATCAGCAATGCCAAAGGATAGATTAGCATTTAATGATTTACAAAGACGTGCGAATAATCCTTATGATACAACGGGAGCTGCCACACAATACGAACAAATTGGCAAATCATTTAGTTCAAAAAACTGGAAAAGAGATAATTCTACAGTAAGTTTGCTTGGTAATCGTGGACTTGGTCTTACATTTACAAATAAATTTAATGTTTCAGAAAATGACCAAATAGGAATTATCGGCTCGTTTAATTACGGTGCTACACATAATATGAATAATCTTGAAAGAAATGCATTTTTGTCATCTTTTGATACTTTGTATAAATTTACAGGCGTTCAAACAACACAATCAGTCAATTGGGGTGGTTTATTCAATATTGCTTATAAAATGGGAAATCATTCTTTCAGCTTTAAAAATGTTTATAATCGTTCAGCTGATAATGATGTCGTTTCACTTGATGGTCAAGATTTAGGGTATCAATATTTTGATTTAAAGAATTTTTCAACTCAATATGTAGAAAAAGTAATGTATTCGAGCCAGATTGGTGGTGAACATTCTTTAGGGAATGCATCTTTCTTCAGCAATGCTAATGAATCAATTCTAATGGATTGGAGAGCAGGTTATTCTAAATCAATAAGAGATGAACCGGATTATCGTAGAGTAAAATTTTCACGTAATTTAGGAGATTTAGAATATGATCCAAATACGCCATTTTCACCAGAATTTGTTCAAACTCAAAATGGTGATGGTACTCGCGTAGGAAGATTTTATTCATATTTAGACGATGAAGCTTATTCAGGTGGTATGAATTTAACTATTCCTTTGGGTAGTATTAAATTAAAAGCCGGTGTATTGGCAGAATCAAGAACACGTATCTTTAATGCTCGTTCATTTACAGTTTTGAAACCTGATAATCTTGATGAATCAATCGATACCATTTTGCATGATTGGCAAAATCCTCAGCGAATTTTTGACGAAGCAAACTTCAAAAATGATGGTGGTTTTTCAATGGGTGAAGATTCAAAATTAACCGATTCTTATAGTGCAAATGAAGATTTACTTGCTTCTTATATGATGGTTGATGTTCCTTTCACTTTGGCTGATATAGAAATGAGATTTATTGGCGGTGCAAGATACGAAGATAATTTACAAGTTTTAGATAGTTATGACCAAAATCAACAACCATTGAAAGTTGATAATTTAACTCAAGACGTACTACCTTCAATAAATTTAATTGTCAAAACTACTAATAGTACAAATTTAAGAATGTCAGCTTCTCAAACTCTAACCAGACCATCATTAAGAGAATACGCTCCATTTTCATTTTATGATTATTTACAACAAGCTTTAGTACAAGGAAATCCAAACTTAAAACGAGCTTTAATTCAAAACTATGATATTAGATATGAATATTTCCCAAATCCAGGCGAAGTAATGTCTATAAGTGTATTTTATAAAAATTTTGAAAATGCAATCGAAGAAACAATTTATCCACAACAATCTGAATTAACTCGTACTTTTGCAAATTCAGAAAGCGATGCAAAAAATTATGGTATTGAACTTGAATTTAGAAAGAGTTTAGGATTCATATCTTCATTTTTACAAACTCTTGCAGTAAATGCAAATCTTGCTATAATAAATTCAGAAATTACAGTTTTACAAGGTGGGAAAAATACAGAAGATACAAGACAAATGTGGGGGCAATCCCCCTATACATTCAATGTTGGATTGTATTATGTGAATCCTGATTGGGGAACTTCGATTAATCTTGCCTATAATACTTATGGTAAACGTATTATTCAAGTTGCTCAGCTTGGAAGTTATCCTACTTTGAAAGACCCACATATATATGAAATTGCAAGAGATTTGATTGATTTATCAATTATTCAACCAATTACTGAAAAATTAGAATTTAAAATTTCAGTTAAAGATTTACTTAACCAACCACTATTGTGGGAACAAGATGGTAAACGTACTGCTTATAATTTAAGAGGAACGAATATTTCACTTGGTTTATCAATGACCATAAAATAGAAACTTATACATATTTTTTTTATAAATTAGAGGTCTTCAAATGAAGAAATTACTTCTTGCTATTCTTATGTCTTTTATGTTCATATCAATTGGATATGCACAGAATCCTACAACTGCAAAGTTGTTGCGTCCAAATGGTGGCGAAAAATTTAGAGCGGGTACATCTGAAGATATCCGTTGGGATACAACAGGTACGTTCCGTGCATTATGGAAATTCCAATATGCTACATCTGCAGATGGTCCTTGGACTGATATCAAAGGAATGGAAAAAGTTTTAGATAGTGCTGCTAATCGTAGAGGCATATTTGCTGGTGGCTTTCGTGTGCCAGCTTTAAAAACTACTACCGCTTATGTTAGAATGGTATTACTTAATGCCGATGGTACTTTAAATGAAGCTGTTCAAGATAAAAATGATTCACCTTTTGAAATTGAACAACCTGCTGCAACTAAAATTGACTCAGTTTTGAAAAATCCAATTACAAGTAGAGTAGAATTATCATCAAGCAAAATCTATGGACTTGATGGTTATGTTTACGTTGATGATGGTGGTATTTTAGCAATTCAACCTGGTACAATTATCGTAGGTGATACTGTAGGTGAAAACTCAGCAATTTGTGTAAATCGTGGTGGAAAAATCTTTGCACAAGGAACCCCGATAAGACCAATAATAATGACATCATCAGCACCTGTTGGTCAAAGACGTGGTGGAGACTGGGGTGGTTTATTAATGTGTGGTAAAGCAGCAACTAATCATCAAGGTGGCGAAGCTGCTCTTGAAGGTGGAATTGCTGATGCAAACAAAGTACGTGGCTGGTTCGGTGGAAAAGATACTCCAGTTGATAATGATTCAAGTGGAGTTGTTAGCTATGTACGTATTGAATTTGCTGGTATTGCTGCAAATCCTAACCAAGAATTAAACTCTTTAACTATGGGCGGTATCGGTCGTAATACTGTTTTAGACCATATTATGGTAAGTTATGCAAATGATGATGCCTTTGAATGGTTTGGTGGAACAGTAAATGCAAAATATTTAATAGCAGTTGGAACATTAGATGATGATTTTGATGGTGATAATGGCTGGAGTGGAAAAGTACAATTTGGATTAGCTCAAAGATTTAAAGACAGAGCAGATGCTTCCACATCAGAAACATTTGAAATGGATAATGATGCAAACAGTACATATAATAGTCCATTAACAAGACCTGTATTTTCTAATATGACAGCAATTGGACCTTTACAAGATACAAGTTGGACATCAGGTTCCGGTTCAAATCAATACAATTCAAGATTTGGTGCGGCAATTCAGATTCGTAGAAATGCAAGAACTTCAATTTTTAATTCCGTTATTCTTGGATGGCCTCGTGGATTAGAGTTATTAACTTCTGCTTCACAAGGTGCAGCAAGTCGCGATTCACTTGTAATAAGAAATACAAGTTTTTATGGAATAAAAGGACAAATGCTACGTTTAGATGGTACTACTCCTGCAGTTCCAACTGAATGGTTAGCTAATGCTAATTTGAATAACGTATTAGATGCTTCAACTCCAAATAATTCGAAATTAAATAATCCATTTGTTTATAATGATGATAATAATTTTAATCCGGTTCCAAAAGCAGATGCAGAATATTTAAGCAATGCTTCATTTGCTGATGCTGGTGTTATACCAATAACTGACTCATTCTTCAAAGTTGTAACTTATAGAGGCGCCTTCTCTTCTGTAATTGCAGAAAGATGGGACTTACCTTGGGCAGAATATGACCCAATGAATACTTTGTATGAACCATCATCAGTTGAAAACAGTAAAACTCCATTCGTTGCTACTGATATAAGTATTTCTCCAAATCCATCAACTGATGTTTCTGAAGTTATTTATAATTTAGTTTCTGATAGTGAAGTTACAATCAGATTGATTGATGCAGTTGGTACTATCAATTCAACTTATGTATCAAACATTCAACAAAATGCAGGATATTATTCATTCTGGTTAACAACAAGAGATTTACCAAATGGTATTTACTTCTTACAAATAATCACAAATAATGGTATAACTACAAATAAAGTTATCGTTAATAGATAATATCAATTAAAATATTTTTATATTATTAAAACCTTCCATAGAAATATAGAAGGTTTTTTTGTAACAACTCAGTCGCCAGCTGAAAAAATCACGTGCAAAAAACAGCTAACTATGTTAAATTTGCAAAGTAGTTAGCAGCAAAAAGCCGAAATCGGAATGGAATTAAATTCCCCTACTCAGTCTTAATGGCACTTGAATAGTGCAATTAAACATATTTTTGATATTTGCCAGTTTTGGTTTTCCGTTCAAAATGCCTGCCTAACCTCTTAGGAATTATATGACGTAAGATTTTATTCTGAAGCAAATCCATTTCTACCCGGAGACCATCTTTGGTATATTCGCCCTTTCTTGTCCATAAATACTGTCTTACCAGCCTCAAGGTATTTTTGAATGAGACCTCTTTCGGGGGAAAAACTACTGTTCTCAGTAGTTTTTGCTATGATTTTTCTCATCAAATTGTATGCTGTTAATGCTGTCAGCAGTTCTTTCATTACTAAATCAGGCTTCTTGCTTCTTACCACATTGATACCCATTAATGTTTTGATTTCTCTTATACTTATTTCAATATCCCATCTTGTAAAGAATTTTGATACTATTTCTGCCATGCTTATTTTTTCATCCATTATTGAAGTGAACATTACATATTCTTTACCCGGATTCATTGGATCTTCAAAACTTAAACGCCTCATTAATATTGTCTCTGGTAACTTTTCTTCATTTGGTAACCACTCTGGATGAGCTGTACTTTTTAGCTCTACTATTTCATCACCCTGACTTATTTCTTTTATTTTTTTATATTTTCGTGTTCTTTTGCCTGGTACTATGATTTCAAGACAATATTTTTGTATCAAATAGAAAATTGCATATGTACAATATAAATCATCCGCTAATAATAATGTACCTTTTGCTATCTTATGTAACATTTTAAAAATTAACGATAACTCGGATACATTACGGCTGCCTAATTCAAAATGTTTTATTCCGCCGCCGCCCTGTTCAATCAATACTTGTAGTAAACCCTGCGGATAAGATGATTGGTAATTCTCTGAACCGCTCTTTACATCGTAATGTTCTCTTAATTCCTTGCTGTCTTGCATTTGGATGTATGTCCCATCGGTGATTACAACACGCATACCTTTCCATTTATTATTTATTTTGATATTTTCAAAGTTTGCTGAGTCTTCATATACCATTTTGACTAATTCTATATCCAGTCGCTGTCTTGCTGTTGTATAACTGCCTGTATTTGTTGATATATCTTGTAATTTACTTTTAGCTACCAGTCTATTATACGTCTTTGGTTTTTCACGCTTTTTTCCTGTTTCTTTATCTTTTTCTATTAATTCTGCTACGTTTTGTTTTATTAAAGGGATTGATCTATTATGTATTTCTGCATAGATGTTTACAGCATTTTGTAAACTTTTATCCTCTTGTGTTGCACTGATTAACATTGTAAGTAAAGTTGTTTCATCTGTGAATATTCTATTTCTTCGTTCTTTTTTTGATGGATAACTCGCTATCTTTTCTTCAGGCAAATACTCTTTAAATACTCCGATTAATTCACTTCGTAGTAATTCTTGTATTTGTATTGTCAATTCTAAAGAATAATTTAATGTCATTATTTTGCCTTTTATAATTTTTGCAATTTTTAAAATACAAATATAATAAAATTATTCTTATTCACACTATTCAAGTGCCATTACCCTTGGGGAGGTTAGGTGGGGTTTCTTCTTACAAATATTAATTCCCTATGGGAATTTCAAGGAATTTCTTTTAAATTAACGAAAATACAAATTTATGGTTAGTCGGTTCTTATCTAACTTGGAAATAATCCCTCCGAAGGTTCAAAACCTTCGGAAGGTTTTGAACAAGGTTAGTTTTTGTTTGCAATTGATTCCTTCATTTTGTTACTGAATAGTCACAAAATTTTTAATCCAATAAATAGTTATTCAATTTTTTCAAGTCTATGTTTTCTTTTGTCAAATCATCGGTTTTTCGTAATTTATATTTTTTAATAATCTATTTTTAGGTAATTTATGATAAAATATATTAAATTATTATTGATTTCATTTATCGCTTTTAATATAGCATTCTCGCAAGATACAAGATTGCTTAGATATCCAAATTCATCTGAAACAGAAATTACATTTTCTCATTCGGGTGATATTTATGTGGTTTCGATTAATGGTGGAATTGCAAGAAAAATAACAAGTTCAGAAGGATTTGAAATTTACCCGCGCTTTTCTCCTGATGGCAGAAACATTGCTTTCAATGCGGAATATGACGGTAATCGTGAAATTTATCTTGTGCCATCAATTGGTGGCGAGCCAGTTAGATTAACTTATTCTATGGACCAAAAAGATGTTGCAGACCGTCAAGGTCCGGACAAAATCATTATGGGCTGGATCAATAACGATGAAATTCTATATCGTGGTCGTGCAAAGAGTTGGAATATTCTTGTTGGTAATCTTTTCACTGTAAATAAGTCTGGTTCGTTGCCAAAAGAAGTTCCAGTTCCAAGAGGCGGCTATGCTTCATACAATTCTGATGGTTCAAAAATGGCATACAATCGCATTTTCAGAGAATATCGCACTTGGAAACGTTACAGCGGTGGGCAAGCAGATGAAATTTGGATTTATGATTTCAAAACTAAGCAAATAGAAAATATTTCAAATACAAAATTTCAAGATATTATTCCAATGTGGAGTGGCAACAAGATTTATTACTTGTCTGACCGCGATTTTACAATGAATATTTTCTGTTATGATCTAACAACTAAGCAAACAAAGAAAATTACAGATTTCAAAGAATTTGATGTAAAATTTCCTTCGCTTGGAGCAAAGCATATAACATTCGAAAACGGCGGCTACATTTATCTCTTAGATTTAGCAACAGATAAATTCCAGAAAGTTAATATCACTGTTGCCGCAGATTATCCTTTGGCAAGAAATAGTTTCGTAAATGTAAAAGATAGAATCACTTCTTTTGATATTTCTAATGATGGCAAAAGAGCAATTTTTTCAGCAAGAGGCGATATTTTTTCAGTTCCTGCAGAAAAAGGAAATATTAAGAATTTCACATCAACACCGGGTGTACATGATAGAAACGTCACTTGGTCTGGCGATGGTAATTTTATTGCATTTATTAGCGATAGATCTGGCAACGATGAAATTTACATTTCAAAAGCAGACGGCTCGGATGTTTCTCAAGTTACAAGCAATGCCGAATATTACAGATATGGAATAATTTGGTCGCCAGATAACAAGAAATTATTAACATGGGATAATGCTCGAAATTTGTTTTTGATTGACGTATTAACCAAGAAGCAAACTCTTGTTAAGAAATCTAAAACATTTGCAATTTCTGATGCAACCTTCTCCCCTGATAGCAAGTGGATTGCTTATACTGATAATAATGATAGCAGATTTGGAGTAATTTATCTTTACAATATCGAAACAGGAATTTCTACCAAAGTTACTTCTGAATTTTTTAGTTCATCTCAGCCAACCTTCACTCCGGGAGGCAAGTATCTACTTTTTGTTTCAGGAAGAAGTTTTAGTCCTACTATGGGCAATTTCGAATACAATTTTGTTTATAATAATCTTTCCAATATTTATGGGCTAACACTTCAGGAAACTGAAGAAAATCCATTTGCAAAATATGAAAGTGACGAAGTTGGCGATGAAGAAAAGAAAAAAACAAAGAAAGAAAAAGAAATTGAAGCAAATGCACCAATTAAAATTGATATGAATGGTATTCAAAATAGAATTTTTGAAGTGCCAACTCCAGCAGGAAATTATTTTGGACTAACTCCATTATCAACTCATAAACTTTATTACGTTCGTAGTGAGCAAGGCAAAAAAGCAACATTTTATTATTATGATTTTGTTGAAAAGAAAGAAACTGAAGTTGGCGACTTTACTTCATATATTATTTCAAAAGATGAAAAATCAATTCTTTATAGAATGGGAAGTGATTATTATTTATCTAAACTTTCTGACAAATTAAGCGGTAAAGATGGCAAACTTGAATTGCAGGATATGAATGTAAATCTTAGCAGAAGTGATGAGTGGAAGCAGGTTTTCACAGAATCATGGCGACACATGAAATACTTCTTTTATGACCCTAATATGCACGGCTACAATTGGGATTCTATAAGAGTGAAATACGAACAACTACTTCCTTCTGTAAAGCATAGGAAAGACCTCACTTATATCATTGGAGAAATGATTGCCGAACTTGATGCAGGTCATGCTTATGTAACAGGCGGGGATATGCCAAAAGTTAAACCAATTCAAATTGGTTTGCTTGGAGCTGATTTATCATTTGATAGTAAAGCAAATGCTTACAAAATTGACAAAATTCTAAATGGTCAAAATTGGGAAAACGATTTACGTTCCCCGCTCACAGAGCCAGGATTGAACGTTAAAGCAGGGGATTATATTCTTGCAATTGATGGAATTACGCTTGACGCAAAAACAAATCCATATCAATATTTGATTAACAAATCAAATAAATTTGTAAAACTTACTGTAAATTCATCGCCTTCAATGCAAGGAAGTCGCGAAATTAACATCAAAACAATAGACAACGAAGCCGATTTGAGATATTTCGATTGGGTGGAAACCAACAGACGCAAAGTAGATTCTATGACAAATGGAAAAATTGGTTATATCCATGTGCCTGATATGATGCCTTCTAATGGTTTGAATTGGTTTGTCAAGCAATTCTATCCGCAATTGCGTAAGGAAGGTTTGATAATTGACGATCGTTATAATGGTGGTGGCAATGTTTCTCCAATGATTATTGAGCGTTTACGTAGAGAATTAGTTGTTGCAAAAGTGGCAAGGAATCAAGAAACAATTTTGACAAATCCGGATGCAGTCATGACTGGTCCAATGGTATGTTTGATAAACGAACAATCAATGTCGGACGGTGATTTATTCCCATATCAATTCAAAACTCTTGGGCTGGGACCAGTTATTGGCAAACGTTCTTGGGGTGGAGTTGTTGGAATTTATGGTTCGCTTCCATTGTTAGATGGTAGTTCGGTAAATCGCCCAGAAGTTGCAAATTTTGGTGCAGATGGCACTTGGATACTTGAAGATGTTGGAATGGTACCAGACATTGAAGTGGATAATCATCCAGCAAAAGAATACGAAGGAATTGATGAGCAATTGATTCGCGGTGTTGAAGAAATCAATAAATTGATAAAAACAAATCCAAAACGCCAATTGCCACAAGCACCACCTTATCCTGATAAAAAAGGAAATTTTAGCAAATAATTTTCCAAATTTAAAAATGCAAAAATCCATTATCAAAAAGATAATGGATTTTTTTTGAGACTTTTCCCCTTTTGATGTGTCATTATAATTATGTAGTTTGCAATTTTCTGGTAAGATATTTTGGGGTAAGTTATATTGTGAATTATACTTTGCAACAATACACACAGAAAATGGAAAGACTTATTCACAGAAATTTATTGTTTTGGAGTAGGATAATTCCTAATCTCAAAGAGATTAAATCATTATAGATAAGAATTTGCTAATGCTCCGATACGACCTCGAAGAGGTTGAATAATATAATCACTACGTGATAACTAACTTTTTTGATTAATACGTGTTACCATAATACAATCACTACGTGATATTATATGAATTTGAAAGTAATTTCATCATTATTCGAGTATCAGAAAAAACATTCCAGTTCGGACATCTTAGAAACTGGATTCCTCACGCTGTTCGGAATGACAGTGTTCAAAGAATGAAGCATCTGATGTTTTATAAAATAATTTAGCTGTAATTTGCACGTGAATTTTTTCAATTTGGCGACTGAATATTAAAAAAATAATTTTATTTGTGATTCTATGTATTAAATAAAAATTTGCTTAAATTTGTTATTTGTAAAATTAATATTTTAATTTATACTATTTTTATTGTCAATAAGATATGAATCAATTAATAGACACCAGTATTCAACTTGAGCACGCTTTGCTTTCTCTTGACCAGAAAGCTGCTGAACGAATAATCATAGATGCTAAACGAGATAACTCGCTTAGTAAAATTGCAAGTGAATTAATCACTTCTACATTAGTTAGGATTGGAAATTCTTGGGAGTCAGGCGACCTTTCGTTATCGCAGGTATATATGAGTGGCATTATTTGTGAAAAATTAATTGATAAAATTCTGCCACCACAAAGCCCAATAAGAAAAAGCCAACCTAAAATGGCTATTGCCGTAGTAGAGGATTTTCATCTATTGGGAAAAAGAATTATATATTCAACCTTACGTGCAAGTGGTTATGAATTGACAGATTTGGGTGGTGGATTGAGCATTGAACGTATTGCTGAAATTGTCAAAACAGAAAAAATTAAAATCTTACTTCTATCTGTTTTAATGTTACCTTCTGCACTTAGGATAAAAGAATTAAAAAAGCTATTGTTAGATGTAGATGTAACAATTGTAGTAGGTGGTGCTCCATTTAGATTTGATGAGCAATTATGGAAAGAAGTTGGTGCTGATTATTATGGCAAAGATTCGGCAGATGCATTGGTAATTGTAAATCAAATTATGGAGGAGCGAAAATGAAAACGATTGAAATGACACCAATGGAAAGGGTTTTAACAACACTTTCTCATAATGAACCAGATAGGGTTCCTTTGTTTTTATTACTTACCATGCATGGTGCAAAAGAGTTGGGTATTAGTATCGAAGAATATTTTTCAAAAGCGGAAAATGTTGCAGAAGGGCAAATCAGAATGCAACAAAAGTTCAATTCAGATTGTTATTACCCATTTTTTTACGCTCCATTAGAAGTTGAAGCATTTGGTGCAGATGTAATTTTCAGAGAAGACGGTCCTCCAAATTCAGGGCTTCCCTTTATTGATGACATTAATAAAATAAAAAAATTCGAGCCGCCAAAAGTCAAAGATACAAAAATATTGCATAAAGTATTAAAATCAATAGAACTTTTGAAAGCCCATTGCAAAGGTACAATCCCAATTATTGGTGTAGCTATGTCACCTTTTTCATTACCTGTAATGCAACTTGGATTTGAAAAATATCTTGAACTTATGATTTATCATGAAGAATTATTTCATCAATTGATGAAAGTAAACGAAGCATTTTGTGTTGATTGGTCTAATGCACAATTGGAAGCTGGTGCTACAGCTATATGTTATTTTGACCCTGTTTCTTCACCAACTATTGTTCCTAAAGAATTTTATAAAAAAACTGGTTTCGAAATTGCAAAACGAACCATTGCTCAAATAAAAGGTCCAACTGCTACTCACTTTGCATCAGGGAATTGTTTGTCACTTGCTGATTTATTGCCCGAAACTGGAACAACTGTTGTTGGAGTTAGCACTAATGAAAATATCAGCGAACTCAAAAAAGCTTATCAACATAAGTTAACAATTCTCGGTAATTTGAACGGCATTGAAATGAGGCGTTGGACATCTCATGAAACTATAAGTATTGTTAGAGATACTATTGAAAAAGCTGCTCAGGGTGGTGGATTTATTTTGGGTGATAATCACGGAGAAATACCATTCCAAGTTCCAGACGAAACTCTACTATTAATTTCAGAAGTTGTAAAAGAATATGGAACTTACCCAATTAAACAAATTCAGGTAAAATGAAAAAGAAATTGCTTTTATCTGTGTGTAATTTTCTAATTCCCGAAATAGCGCAAGTTATTAAAAATGGGAATTATCCAGAAGTACAACTTGATTCTTATCAAGCAAATTGCTCATCGAAAGCTCTTAACCAGATTGCGATTCCTAAAATTGCAGCTAAATCAGTTACTAATTCAGACATCATCGTAATTGGTAGTTATTGCTATTCAAATAATTACATTGAAAAACAAAGCATTAATAAATTAAATGTGATGCAATTAGCACAATGTTTTGAAATAATTTTGAATCTTGAAACTGTTTACTATTTTATGAATCAGGGTAATTATATTGTAACTAATGGCTGGCTCAAAAGTTATAAAAAAAATATTCAAAAATGGGGCTTTGATAAAGTTACAGCCAAGTCATTTTTTCATGAATCTTTGAAATCAATTCTGCTATTAGACACAAAAATTCCCGGCGATTATATGCCAAATTTAATTGCGTTGTCTGAATATATGGGTTTACCATATCAAATTATTCCTGTTGGTTTATCACATTGTAAAAAATATATTGATACAGTAGTTCTAAATTGGAGAAACGAAAACGAAAAAAAAGAACTTACAGCCAAATTATCAACAATTTCCAAACAAAGTGCAGATCATCAGTTAATTTTTAATCAATTAGAAACCCTTGTGTTACTTACTAATGAAACAGAAATTATTCAAATTGCCTTCCAATTAATTAATATTTTGTTTGCTCCGACCAAAATTGTTTATAAACTTTTTGAAAATAATGAATACAAATCATTCGATTTTATAGGATTTATTGTTAATAACGAAATCACATCTGAAAATTCATTCTCAATAGAAATCAAACATCCTGGTGAATTATTTGGGATTTTTGAAATAGAAGGTATTCAGTTTCCACAATTTATAAATAAATATGAAGAGATGGGAGTAGTTATAAGTCAGATATTTGGAATGGCAATTGCTAATGCACGCAAATATTCTGAATTAGAACATAGTAAACTTCTTATATCTGAAAGAGAAGCAGAATTACAAAAAAGTACTTTAAAACTACGCGAACTCAATGCTACCAAAGACAAATTTTTCTCAATCTTAGCACACGATTTACGTGGTCCAATTGGCAATTTTAAACTTGTTTCAGAAATGTTGCATGAGGAATATGATGATTTTTCAGAAGATGAAAGAATAAACTTTCTTCGCAATATGAAAGATTCATCAAATAATATCTATAAATTATTAGAAAATTTGCTCGAATGGGCAAGGTCTCAAAGTGGGAATATTATTTTTGAACCTCGAGAATTTAATTTGAATTACGTGGTTAATTCTATAAAAAAATTAATGAAGCTATCATTAGAAAATAAAAATATAGAGTTAATAAATAAGTTAGAAAATGAAATAGATTTGATTGCAGACCCAAATCTTATCAATACAATTATCAGGAATTTACTTTCAAATGCTATTAAATTCACTCCAAATGGAGGTAAAATTGAAATTGGTGCTGTTGTTATTCCTTCAAATGATTCAAAAACTTCAGGTAACAAAATTAATATCTACATAAAAGATAACGGTGTGGGTATGAGTGAAGATAAAATCAAAAAATTATTCAAAATTGAATTTAATATCTCTACTGATGGGACAAATAAAGAGAAAGGGACTGGTCTTGGATTGATACTTTGTAAAGAATTTATTGAAAAGCACGGTGGTAAAATATGGGTAGAAAGCGAAGTAGGAAAAGGCAGCACCTTTTATTTTTCGATTCCACAATCGACCAAAATTTTTTGATATTGAATGGTTTAGCAAATTCATAATAATGGATTGAGTTGAATAGTTTCGATTAATTAATAATTTCTAACTTCATTAGAGTATAAACATTAATATTTTTTCATCCATTATGTTGCTAAAAATTTTTCAATAAGAATCGGCAATACTTCTGCAGATTTATATGGCAATCTGAAATCCATTGCTGTGGATATTGAAGTTTGGTTTGGATTTACTTCAATAACCGTAGCACCATTTTGTTTTGCAATTAATGGCAGTCCTGCAGCGGGATAAACTTCACCTGAAGTTCCTATACTAAAGAAAATGTCGCATTTGCGTGCTTCTATTTCACTTTGTTCAAGTATTTTTCGAGGTAACATTTCACCAAACCAAACAACATTCGGTCTGATTAATCCACCACAATTGCACTTTGGTACTTGATTATCAGAGAAATTAATTTCTTCCAAATATGGCTTATTACATTTAAAACAACGATTCTCAATGATATTGCCATGAAGTTCCAATACATTTTCCGAACCAGCTATTTGATGCAGTTGGTCAACATTTTGAGTTATCAACGTAAAATGTGGAAATATTTTAGCCATTTCAGCAATTGCATAATGACCTGCATTTGGTTTTGTTTTATGTATGACGTTTCTTCGATATTGATACCACTCCCAAACTCTGTCTGGATTTGACATAAAGCCATCAATACTCGCTAATTCCATTGGATTAAATCTACTCCAAAGTCCATCTGGGTCTCGAAAAGTTGATATTCCACTTTCTGCCGAAACACCAGCACCTGTTAAAACAGCAACTCTTTTTGCTTTTTTTAGAATTTCAATTAATTGATTATCTATTTCAATCATATACACCTCATTAATAATTACGAAATTAATTTATTTTTTCATAATTTAAAAATTTTTTGTTTTAACTATGCATAATTGTCTGTTCAGCCCTTTGCAATACAGATGTCCAACACTTCCAAAGTGTTGGACATCTAAACACATTCACACACAGAACCTTCCGAAGGTTTTTTGTGTCTATTGGAAGCAATGGAGCTAGCTCCATTGATGCAGATAGATGGACTCCACCTATTTTTAAATTGATGTGAATTGAATAAAAGTATATATTTAGCGAGGTGGAGTCCATCTTTTTATAAAAAAGAACCTTCCGAAGGTTTCGAACCTTCGGAAGGTTAATGTGTTTATGGTAAACGCATTTGTTACAAAGTGTTTATATATAACTCCTTCAGAGTAAGTTAGAGTTTTATTTAAACGAAAAGAAAAAGTTCCGTAGGAACAAACTGTTTGTAGAAGAAAATAGTATTTGTAAATTATAGTTCCGTAGGAATGTTTGTTTGTCCTTCGTAATAGAATAACCGCACCTACGGAGCTAATGAAGAGCATAAATAATTGCCATTCCATAAATGACTGGGCTATTGAAGAGCATAAATAATTGCCACGCCATTTATGGCGTGGAAAAGGTAGAAAGTAGAATATTGGCTTTAGCCAAAAAATATTGATAGATTTCTCAGAATTGAAATTCAAACATCGGATGCTTTGTTTTTGGCTAAAGCCACAATCATTCAACAAGATTTAATCCCCGTCATAAATGACTGGGCTAATGAAGAGCATAAATAATTGCCATGCCATAAATGACTGGGCTAATGAAGAGCATAAATAATTGCCGTGCCATAAATGACTGGGCTAATGAAGAGCATAAATAATTGCCATGCCATAAATGACGGGGCTAATGAAGAGCATAAATAATTTCCACGCCATTTATGGCGTGGAAAAGGTAGAAAGTAGAATATTGGCTTTAGCCAAAAAATATTGATAGATTTCTCCTAATATCCGACACTTGAACATGAAGATTGCTCTTATATTTAAGATGGACTCCACCTATTTTTTGAATTTGATGTTTTGGGGAATATTTGCTAAATAGGGAAGTGGAGTCCATCTTTTTACTTCCGATAATAATAGAACCTTCCGAAGTCTTCAAGACTTCGGAAGGTTAAAGTGTTTTTTGTAAACGCATTTGTTACAAAGTGTTTATATATAACTCCTTCGGAGTAAAAGGGTAGTGTTTAATTATTCTGTTACAGATATTTAATCACTTCGTAATAATTGAAGATATTGAACTTTCCGAAGGTTTGTATATACTTCAAAACCTAAAACCCTACAATCAAAAAATAATCTATTTTTAAAATAAAAAGAGGATTTGTTTGTTAATAGAATTGTGCGAAATTAATAATGAGGAGAAAAAGTGAATAAGCATATATTGATGACTTATACAGAGCCAAGCGATGATGATTTGCAGATGATTATGCGTGCTGTTGCAATTGAAGCAAAGCAAAAAGTTGCTTTTGCAAATAAGATGATTGCTGAAAAAATAAAACTTGAATTAGAAGCGATAATCCAAAAATTCAAAAGAAATCATGTGTAAGAAACCAATTTTGATAGTAATTGCTGGACCTAATGGTTCAGGCAAAACATCTATCACTTCAAAAATTCTTGAGCATCAATGGATTGAAAATTGCGTTTATATCAATCCTGATATGATTGCAAATGATATTTATGGAGATTGGAATTCACATGAAGCAGTTTTAAAAGCAGTCATTCATGCAGAGAAAATCCGTGAAGATTGTTTAATAAAGCAAAAAAGTTTAATTTTTGAAACAGTTCTATCTTCATACAGCAAATTAGAATACATTCAAAGAGCAAAAGAGCTTGGATATTTTATCAGATTATTTTTTGTTGGTACCGAAAGCCCAACTATAAATGCTTCGAGAGTAGCACAAAGAGTAATGAATGGTGGTCATGATGTGCCAATAAATAAAATTATATCGCGATATAGTAAGTCTATATCAAATTGTTGTGTTGCTTCCAAAATAGTTGATAGAGCATATATTTACGATAATACAATTGAATTAAAAGAGCCAAAGTTATTGTTTAGAGTAGGGGATGGAAGAATAATAAAAGAATATACCAAAATAAACAATTGGGCTCAAATTATTTATAACTATTTACATGAATATTAATTTTGGTGATTAACTTCTACAGAGTAAAATGTCATTTCACAGTATTCAGTTATTTTGAAGTAAGCTGTGATCTCCTTTCATCAAAGTATTTCTTTATTTCCTCAAAACTCATATCTTGTATTTCTATACTGATTTTATCTCTAACTTCGCGCATAAACTTAACTGCCTTGAAGTTCTCAATTTCGATTTTGTTATTCTTTTTCATAAGAAATAATCTCTTTAGGTGAACGAATATCGAATGTTTACAAATACAAACTTAACTTTTTGATAACTTAATCCCCTTATAAAACAATACCATTAAACGAATTAGATTTATACAAATTGCAATTATATTAAAATTCAAACAACGGATTCTTTGTTTTTGGCTAAAGCCACAATCATTCAACAAGATTTAATCCAAGTCATAAATGACGGGGCTATTGAAGAGTATAAATAATTGCCATGCCATAAATGACGGGGCTATTGAAGAGCATAAATAATTGCCATGTCATAAATGACGGGGCTAATGAAGAGCATAAATAATTGCCACGCCATTTATGGCGTGGAAAAGGTAGAAAGTAGAATATTGGCTTTAGCCAAAAAATATTGATAGAATGCTCCCGATGTCCGATACTTGAAATAGAAAATTGCTGATATATTTTAGATGGACTCCACCTATTTTTTGATAGATGTTTTTGGGAATATTTGCTAAATAGGGAGGTGGAGTCCATCTGAATTAATGATAACCGTAATTCGTAATCGAATTCCGCCCCTCGCCCCTCGTCCCTTGAAAAATAGTGGCACATAGATTGTCTAAGTATAAATACGTTAGAAATAACGCTGTTCTTTGAGAAAAATGGTCAATAATAGACAGTAGAATATTAGCCAATATACTATTAACCACCTTGTAGGTTTCAGGGGTTTGGTTTCGGGTTTCGGGTTTCGGTTTTTTGGGTATTGGTGAAAATATATTTTTGGGAAATGCAACACACCCCCCGACCCCCTCCATTTCGACAAGCTCAATGACCGAGAGGGGGAGAAGATGGTTGGAAGCATTGGTGCTTGCACCAATGTAAAACATACGGGCAAGCCCGTATGCTTCCTTATTAAGAATGGAAGCATTGGTGCTTGCACCAATGTAAAACATAAGGGCAAGCCCTTATGCTTCCACAAAGAAGTTAAGTATTTCTACTGAATTTTTGTCATTTAGTATATATTATTATATGTATAGAAAAAACTAACTAAAGTTTTTTTGATATGATTCCGATTATTGTATTAGGTTTTTTATATTTATTTGTTTTTTTCCAGGGATTGGAAAATTTGTATATTAATTATGGAGGATTTCATGGCTCAAAAAATTTTGCCTTCCAACAGGTCGCCCGGTATGGGTTTGACACTTTTTATGACTACTGCAAGCATAAATGGAAATATGTGTGTAGGGGAGACGGAGCCCCAATTGCAGTGCGGAACCCTTTTGGGTGTTAATCGGAAAATTTATAAAAAAAATTGTATAATTTATAAGGTTTTAGAATAACTATGGGAAAAGTTATGAAAATGAAAACAAACACATTTAAGCTGAGTATTTTTCTCACGCTTTTAATGGCGTTCTTTGCAACGCAAAATTCCTGGGCGGCGGCAAATAATTGGACTGCAGGCAGTGGAAATGCTAATTGGGCTGACGCTGGAAATTGGTCTGATGGAATACCTACTAGTGATGATGATGTAACTATAACTACACAGGCATTTGAACTAGCTTCTATTCCTAATGGCGTTACTGTTAATAGTTTTACGATGACTTCCGGTGGAAATATTACTACAGTTGGAACATTTGATGTTACCGGAGCATTAGTAATTACTGCAAATAAACTAACTACAGGAGGCATTCTTACAGTTGGTGGTAATATATCAGGGGCTGGAGAATTGGATGTTACTGGGCAGACACTGACTGCTGGAGGAGATATTACAGTAACAACATTAACTACCACAAATGGTACTACTTTGAACCTTAGTGGTACTGTTGCATCATTGCCTGCCCTTACAATTGGGGATCTAACTTTAAGCGGATCTGCTAGTATAACATTGGGTGGTGCATTAGACATTGATGATGCTGGAACAGGAAATGGGGTTTTAACTATTTCTGCAGGAACATTGATAACTAATACGCAAACACTGACAGTTGATGGAACTACTTCAATTGTAGGTTCATTAACAGGTTCAACTGGAACAAAAACTTTTACTGGTGATGTTACCAATACAGGTTCTTTAAATATGACAGGAGCAGCAACTATCGCTTTGGGTGGTTCATACTCTGGAGCTGGAACGATTGCAACTGTAGCAACTACAAATATTACTGTTGATGGAACTTCAACTCCAGAAACAGTAGCATTACCTTCCTCAATAACAACAATGGGAACATTAAACATTGCCGCAACTTCACCTGCAGTAAGAATTGTTACGATTGCTGATGATTTAACAATTGCAACATTAACTTTTGGTGCAAACGCAGCTGGTTCTCATACATTTACTTTAGGTGCAAATACAGTAATTATCACAAATGCTTTTACTGGTGTAGCAAATAGTACAATTAATGCGTCAGGGTCAACGGTTACTTTTTCAGGTACAACTAATTTTACAGCAGGTACATTAACAACAACTGGTGGTGCAACAGGTACAAGTTTTGATTTTGGTGCTGCAGTTACTGCATTTCCTGCAACTGCGACTGCATTAAATAATTTAACAACTGCTGGTAATATCACTTTACTAGCTGATTTAACTTTGGCTGGAAATTTAACAATATCAGCTGGGGCTCTAACAGTTGGTGCAAATACTTTAACAGTTGGCGGTTCAGCAACTTTAGCTGCAGCTTCGTTAACAACAGATGGAACTTCAAAACTTGTATTTACGGGCTCAACAGAAGTAACTTTACCTGCTGCAACAAATACAATTGGTAAACTTACAATAAACAAACCATCTGGTAACGTAAAACTTCAAGCGGGAACTACTACTTTAGGTGGTGTTCTAGGTGCTAATGGTGGCTTAACTATTAGTGGTGCTGCAAGTTTGGATTTAAATGGTGCTCATAATGTACGTTTAGCACAAGCAACAACCGTTATATCAGAAACAGGTACTGGAACAGTTGTTAATACTGGTGTTGCAGGTGCATATATTGAAACCTCCCCTGGAGGATCAACAGATGCAGAAATAAATGCAAGTGGTATTGGTGTATCAATAACAGGTGGTTCTGGCTTGGCTGTATTCAGATATCCACAATTTTTAACAAATCTTGAAACTGGCAAAACATCAGTTGGTAGAGTGTATGCTGTTTCTACCCTTACAAATTTAACTGCAATTACATTTAATTATAAACTTGATGAATTATTCATTAATCAAGATTTGACTTTAAGATTATATGAATGTACAAATGCGGCTGGTGCTGGAGCTACTCTAAAAACTGCTACAAACAGCCCTTCTGGTACAGTTTCATATACTGCAACTTGGACAGGTACAAAATTCTTTGCATTCCAAGGTGACCAATTATCATATACAGGTTATAAATACTTTAATGGCTCTGCAAGTAATAGTTGGGAAAATGCTAATAACTGGACTCCAACAGGTATTCCAACAACTGCAGATTCAGTATTGATTCCAACTGGTATGAGCGTAGTAACTGGTGGTGCAATCAATGCAAAATCTATTACTTTAGTTGGTTCTGCTTCTTTGGTAGTAGGTCATGCTGCTACTATAGCATCTGCAGCTAATGGTGGAATTATATTAAAAGACAGGTCTCAATTTATAATAAATGCGGCTGTTGCCGTTGCAATCGGTTCAGCAACATATCGTGGCGATATTGATATGAGAGACAACTCTTCATTTATAACTACTGCCGCAGGTTCAGTTACTTTAAGTGGTACATGGACAAAAGCAGTTGGTGCAAGTATATCTCATGTATCTCCAATCACTTATACATTTGTGGGTACTACTAATTTAACTTTACCATCAACAGTAAATAGTGTTGTTGCCGTTGAAGTTAATAAAACTGGTGGTGCATCAGTTACTATGACTGGTGATTTGACTACAGTAACAACTTTAACAGTTACTGCTGGCACTTTATATACCAATGGTAATGATTTAACAGTAACAACTACAACTTCAATTGTTGCAAGTGCAACACTTGATGCAAGTGGTAGTGGTACAAATACATTTACAACTGGTATTACTAATAATGGTACTTTAAAAGCAAATGGTGCAACTAATACTTTTAGTGCAGCATTCCCTGCTGGTGGTGCAGGTACTTATGATTTAAAAAATTCAACCTCTGGCTTTACTTTAGGAGTTGGTGGAGCAGGTACTTCAACCATCAATGCTGAAGGTGCAACAATTACGTTTACTTCTACAGTTGCATTTGGAACTGTAACATTAAATACTGATTCCAAAACTAATTTAGTATTTACTATAGCTCCTGGGTCTAATACACCTGCCGCTGGATTGACAACAAATAATTTAACAATCGGTGGTAATATTACATTCGGTGGTAACGTAACTGTATATGGTAATTTGACTATTTCAGCTGGTTCAACAACAGTAAATGGTAAAACGGTAACTGTTTATGGTACATATAATCCAACCGGTGGAACTGTTGTAGCTACTGCTGCTTCATCAAAATTGGTTCTTTATGGACCAATAACTTCATGGGGTACATTTACTACGGATGTTAATACAGATTTAGAAATTCGTGGTACAGGTACAATTACTCCTGTATCATTGACTGGAGTAACTGCTATTGGTGATGTTGTTATGGACAGATCTGGTGCAAATTTAGCTGCAGCTGGTGCATTAGCAATTAATTCATTAGCAATTAATAAAGGAACAGTTACTTGTGCCGCAGCAGTAACAAGTGTTACGACAACAACTTCGATTGCAAAAGAAGGTACTTTGGTTGCAAATGCTGCAACATCTGTTACATTTACTCAAACACTATCAGGTACAGGAACTATTGATGCAGATGGTAATGATAATTTAATTTTTACAGTTGCACCTACTTTTACTGGCAATTTAATGACTGGAAATAGTACTATTTTAACATATACTGCTGGTGGTCCTCTTCCTGCGTCAGTAACGAACCTTGAGCATATAATATTAACAACAGGTACTGTTACATTTAATTCTAATGTAACAATTGTAACTGCAGTTGGTGCTGCACATTTGGTAGCAAATGGTAGTGTATTCAATGTTAATGGTTATACTTTAACATTAACAAATGGAATAGTTGCAGGTGCAATTGGTGGAATTACTTTAACAAATGGTTCAACTTTAATTTCTTCAGTTGCAGCTGATTTCACTGGTATTGCAGCTCGTTTGTTAACCGATGAAACATCTAATTTAGTTTTGTATAATACAACAACTTTAACAGTTGCAAATGCAGTTGCAAAATTAAATAATGTTACATTAATTACTGCTGGTGCACTTACACTTCCTGCAGTGAATTTAGCAATATATGGTAATTTAACAATTGGAACAGGCTGTACTGTTACAAATAGTGCTAATACTTTAACTGTTTATGGTAATATAATCAACTCTGGAACTCCTGGTCTTGTATTAACTAATGCAGGTTTGACAACTCTTTACGGTCAAATTACTGGTGCTGGTACATACACTACAAGTAATGCTACTTTGTTGAAAATAGCTGGTGGTGGTCAACAATTTAGTTTGCCAGCAGGAGTTACTACTCTTGGCACTTTGACATTGAATCGTGTAAGTGGTATGAAATTGAATGCAGCTCTTACTCTTGGTAATGCTGCAGGTACAGACTTGACATTAACAAGTGGCGATTTGGATTTAAATGGATATAATATTACATTTGCAGCAACTGGTGATATTATGACCGAAACAGTTGGCTCTACTGTTGTAAATACTGGTGCTACTGGTGCTTATATTACAACTTTTCCAAATGCTGGAGCCGGTATTGTAATTGCGAATGTTAATGCAAGTGGTATTGGTGTTACAAATTTAAATACATCTACTAATGCAATTGTTAGAAGATACCCACAAAGTGTAGCAATATCAGGTCAAGGTAATAGTATAAGTAGAATTTATTATGTTTACTTAGATGATGCTAATTCAAGTGCAATAGATTTTGCTTATGATGATAGCCAACTTAACGGTAATCGTCCAGCTGCACTTGCAGTTTATCGTCATACTGCAATAGATTTTGCAGCTCCAACTGCTATTACAACTACAAATTCTTTACGTAAATCTGTAACAGCTACAGCAGTTACATTTGGAACAGCCTACTACTATACTATGGTTAGCACAACTTACTCTGCTGGAACTACAAAAACTTGGGATGGTTCAGCTGGTAATGGTCTTTGGAGTACTGCAGCAAACTGGACTCCTGAAGCTGTTCCTGTTATGGGAGATGAAGTAATTATTCCTACAGGATATACAGTAAATTTGAATGCAAACTCAGAAGCAACAAATGTTACAATTAATGGTAATAGTGTATTAAATACAAATGCTTATGCTTTACATTTAGCTGGTAGTTTAACTGTAAATAGTTCTGCTACAGGTGCATTTACTGCTGGTGCTGGTTCTTCAATTATAATTGAAGGTGGTTTGAATAATACTTCTACAGGTACAGTTGATTTAGCAACTGCTGATTGTTATTTATACGTTGGTGGAACAATCACAAACACTTCAACTGGTTCATTCTCTGTTGACGGTGGTACTTATTTTACAGTAAATGGTGCAACAAATGCAGTTTTACCTTCAAACTTTGCTACATTACATACATTAGTCGTAAATAAAACTGCGGGTTCAACTTTAACTACTTCAGCAGACTTGACAATTTCAGGTCCGGCAACTCTTGATGTATTAAGTGGCGAATTGATAATTCCAAGCGATTTTACATTGACTGTAACAGGTGCCACAAATGTAGCAAACGGTGCTACTTTAACAGCAACAGGTACTGCAACACGTACTTTCAACGGTACAGTAACAGTTGATGGTGCTGGCGTTATTAACTTATCAGGTGCAGGTTCAAGAACATTTGCTGATGATATTTCAATATCACCAACAACTGCAGGTGCTACATTGAATTTAGAAAATGCGACAGTTACAGTAACTGATGCGGCTTCTTTAGCATTTGGAACAACTTCAACTTTGAATTTAAAAGGTACAACAATTGATTTCTCATCACAACAACCTTTGAATTTTGCGAATGGAACAACACAATTTAGCGAAAATACAAATCTTACTTTCTCTGATTTTGGAGTAATTTCAAACTTCCCAACTGTATCACAATTACAATCATTGACTTTAAGTGGTGCAACTACACTAACATTAGCAAGCAATCTTGCAACTACTGGTAATGTAACATTATCAGCTGGTAACTTGAATATTGGTGCTTATACTTTAACTGCTAATGGTACATTTAACGGAACAAGTGGAACAATTACACATACTACAAATTCAAAATTAGTATTAAATGGAGCTGTAACTGCTTACCCAACATTAGTACCAACAGTAGCTGGTTCACTTAGCATAACAGTAGGTGGAACTGGTGCTTTAGCAACATTACCAGTGGCATATACAAACTTATATGACATCGTAATGAATAGAGTTGGACAAGATTTAGTATTTGGTGCAGGTGCCGTTGTTAACTCTATGACAGTAACAAGTGGTGAAGTAACAGTATTACCAACAGCAGACTTTACAGTAACTACAACTACAAATGTAGAAAGTGCTGGTACTTTAGATATTTCTGCTACAGGTGCCGATAGATTACGTACATTTACTACTGGCTTGGCTGGTGCAGGTACAATAAACGGAACAGGAGCAAGTGCTGCAGCATTATGTAGAATAAATTTAGCTACAACATGTTCATATTCATTTACAGGAACATTGACAACAAATGCTTATACAGATTTGATTATTAATGCTACTCAAGCAAATGATGTATCAATTCCTTCAAGTGTAACTGCATTGAATAGATTGTATGTAAGCCGTACAGGAACTAATACTGTAACATTGAACGCAAATCTTACATTAAGTGGCGTTACTACTGAAGCACAATTTGATAGTGGTACTTTGATTGTTGGTGCAAATACATTGACATTCAGTAATACTTACGATACAGATTTAACAGGTTTTGTATTGAATGGCTTAACTTCAACATTGGTATTCAATAGCTTGGCTGATTTTAATACAGCAACTCCAACAACACAATTCTATGCTGATGAAACAACAAGTATAACATTTGGCGGTGGTGCAAATGATATTATTGGTTTCCCAGCAGTATCTAACTTGAATAATTTAACTATTAATACAAGTGGTGTAAGACAATTAGATTTGAGAGGTTCATTAACATTGGCTGGTAATTTAACATTAAATGGTAATGGAACAGCAACAAATGCAATATTTAATGTTCCTTTTGTTGCAGCAAACAATTTAGTAGTAAATGGAACAGTATCAAATCAAGGTCAATTGATTATAAATGGAACAGGTACAATTACATTAAATGGCTTGATGAGTGGCAATGGTTTATATGACACAGATAATTCAACAGTTATAAAAGTAGCAGGCACTTCATCAAGAATGCAATTACCTGCTGGAATTAGTGTATTAGGTAGATTAGAATTAGACAGAGATAATGGTTTGCAATTGAATGCAAATTTAGATTTAGGTGATGCAACTACAACTAATTATGATTTATATTTACTTAATGGTAATGTAGATTTGAATGGTTATGTAATAGCATTTACAAACGCATTAGACAAAATGTCAGAAGCTGCAGAAGCAACAGTAATCAACACAGGTGCAACAAATGCATTGAAAGGTTATGTACAAACAGCTTCAACAAGTGGAGATAATCTTATTTTAAGTGGTATTGGTGTATTGAATTTTGGAACAAATAACGCATCTAACTTTATAGTAAGACGTTATCCAAAATCTATTCCAATAACAGGCGTTGGCATCTCAACAGCGAGATATTATCAAATACTTGGAACAGCTCCAACTCCTTCAAGTTCAAGCAAATTCCAATTACAATATGATAATACAGAATTGACATCAGTAGCAAGTGCATTGAAATTATACACAAGTGCAACAGATGCGTTCACAATAACAACTGCTCAAACTACATCAAATGGTAGCAACAGAACAGTAAATGCAAATACTCCAACTGGCAAAGGTAATGTAGCTCATACAACATTCAACGGTGGTAATCCAGCGGCTGGATATTATTATGTATTAGCAGCAGCTCCAAGTAGCGGTGGTGTGATGAAGACTTATGCCGGTGCAACAAACGGTAAATGGTCAGTAGATGCAAACTGGTCTCCAAGTGGCGTACCAGCAAAGATAGACGACGTTGTAATAGGCGAATCTGTAGTAATATTAGATGGTAGCGGTGTAACTTATGAATGTAATTCATTATTCTTGAATCATGCAACAAGTGAATTGAAACCAAATGATAATACAGTAGATGGCGATTTAGTATCTTTAAGAGTAATGGGAGACGTAACATTAAACGTACCTGGCGCTGCAATTGAAGGAACTAATGGAAAAGGTAGATTGAATTTATTAATCGGTGACGGCACAACAGCTGGCGTAACATCAACAATTACAAGTTCAAATCATTATAATACAGGTGCTGGATTGTGGATGCATGATTTTACAATCAACGCTGCATCAGTATCATTCGCAGGAAACTACGAAGTAAGATTAACAGGTGATTTGTCAATGTTGAGCAACTCTGCATTAGATGCAAGTGGTGCTTCAATAGTAATGTATGGTGGTTATAAGAGTGGTGGTACACAGACAATCTCAGTACCATCATCAGCGAATTTGTTATTTAACGTATTGAAATTAGAAAACAATGCAAAAGTAGCAACAGCTTCAAGCTTCCAAGTAAACGACAGTTTAGTAGTGAAGAAAGGTTCAGAATTAATAGCAAGCAACGGAACAGTAATGTTTAATATTACTGGTAATCCTGGCTGGTGGGTAGAAGATGGTGCAACTTTAAGATTATGGCACGTAGATATGTATGGTACAGCCGGTATTTTGGCTCCTTATGGTAACATAGAAATACAAGGTAACTTGACAAAAACGGGTGATGCAGACTTTGCACCAACAAATGGTTATGTAACATTTAGAAATAACGGTTTGAGAGAAATCGTAAATACTCCTTCAACTGCTCCTGAGAATTTAAAATTCTGGAACTTAAGAGTATATACTGGCTCACAAGTAGCAACATCATCTAATTTCCAAATCCAAAGAGAAATTGATGTAATGGCAAGTGCAGAAATGAAAGCAGACAACGGAACAATTTACTTTGTTGGTGGTATTCCTCAATATATAAAGAATGTATCAACACAAACATTAGAATTCAATAATTTGACAATTTCAAGTGGAACAGTTTATACAAGCAATAGCTGGACAGTAAAAGGTAATTTGACTGTAACTTCTTCATTAATCGCAGATAACGGAACAATTACATTTACAAACACACAAGAAAAGGTAATTTCTAATGCTGGAACAACAGAATTCTTCAAAATATTAGTATCTGATGGTTCTAAAGTAAAAACAGAAAATGGTAATAATAGCTTTACGGTAGTAAACAATGCAACATATCCTTCAAATTCAGGTATTGAAGTACAAGGAAATGGACAGTTTAATATGAATTCAACAAGTGTTATTACATTTGATTCAAAAGCAGGTGTAGCAAGTGGTTATCCAAAGACAATCACAAAATCATCAACTGGAACAATGAAATTTGGTGCGATCGCATTAACAGGTGCAGCAAACAACGAAGTAACAACAGCTTCTGACTTTACAATGTTAGGTACAATTGCCGGAACATTTAACAATTCAGGTGCAGGTGGCTATTTCAATGCAACTGGTGGAACAATCACATTTACTGGTGTTACTCCTACTTATATCAATGTATCTCCAGCGGTAACTAATTTCTATGGATTAGCAACTTCAGGTACAACAGTATTGACATTAAGAGATGGTGATGATTTACATATTCGTGGTAATGTAACAGTTGACGGAACAAGTAAATTGCTTGCTGGTGGAACATCACAAAAAGTTTATTTTGATGGAACAACACAACAAATTATTGGTGGAAATAGTACAGCATTAAATCCAATTCAATTTGCAGACGTTGAAGTAAATAAAGGTACAAATTCATTTACAACAAATGACGAGGTATTATTAACTGCAGATGTAGTTATTAATAGTGATGTAGCTCATGAATTAACATTAACAAATGGTATTTTGAATTTAGGCTCAAAAACATTAACAGTTGGTGCTGGTATAATCAGCAGAATGAATGGTGTAATCAATGGTGGAACTGGTAACTATGTTGTTGCAACACACCATGAAAATCCATTGTTGGAAGATAATTATTTCACAATTAATGGAACTCCAACTCTTTACAATTTAAGAATTGATGCCGCTCACCAAACTGCTAATCATTTAACAGTTAATGGCGAATTGAATCTTAATTTAGCTGATTTGACAATTGGTAGTGGAGCTAATGTAAACGCACCAATTAAATTAACTGTATTAGGTGATTTGACAAGAACAAATGGAGAAATTACTGGTAGTACTACTTTATCAAGATTAGTTCTTTCAGGAACAGGCACAGTTGACAATGGTTTAAGCAATAATTATTTCACTGGTACTACTGCGACAACTGTACAATTAGAAGTTGCAAGACAAGAAACTTTGGGTGGTAATTTAAACATTGCAAACGGTTCATCTTTAAGAGTAAATACTGGCATTAACACATTTGATATTGGAACTAATATATTAACATTTGATAATAATACATTTAATATGGTAATGTTATCAGGTGGTATTGATGCAGATGCGGGTACAGTAGTATTACCAAGTATTGAAACTGTAATTCCGGCTTCAATGTTTGCAAATAATATAGTAAAGAATTTGACTTTAGCAGATGCAACAACTATTGCTGGCGATGTTACTATTACAGGTGCATTGTCTGGAGTTCAGCAAATAACAACAAATGACAATGTACTTATATTTGGTCCAGATGCAACAATTCCAGCATATACTTCTACATATCACATCGTTGGTAACTTACAAAGAACAGTTAAGAGTACAGCAACATTATTCCCAATTGGTGGTGGATCGAATAATTACAGACCTATCACATTGAATTTTGCTAACTCCGGTAGCGAACAAGTAGTACTTATTTCTTCAAATAATGTTGACCCTACAATAGGTAGAGGTGGCAATCCTAAGAATGCAGTAAATATTGTTTGGACAATAACTCCTCAAGGTACAAATATTGCTGACAGTTTGAAAGCAAAATTTGAATGGACTTCAGGAGCAGAAGCAACAACAAATGGTGGACAAATAGCTATTGCTAATGCATCATTCCCAGCAAAATGGGACGGTACAAAATGGGTAGATTATAGAAGCAAACTTAATAACTTTGCAGTTGTTGACCCAAGAGCATTAACAATGTCTGGTAATGCAATATCTTCAGTAAGTGATTTGAATGGCGTATGGGCAATCTTTAATGCAGCTACAAATGCAGATGCAGATAAAGACAGAGCAATTGAATTAGCAAGTCAAAAACTTGTTATAACAAGTATGAAACCATCAACATTCAAAGTAAATGAAGCTGTGAAAATTACAGTACAACTACAAAACAATCTTGGACAAGCTATTACAACTGCAAGTGATTTTGATGTTCAATTAAAATTACATCAAGGAGCTACTTTTGCTACTGCAACAGCAACAATTCCTGCTGGCTCAAGTTCTGTTACATTCTCAGGTCAGATATTCACAAGTGCTGGTGCAAATACACAATTATTGGCTGATACCGTAGGTGGAAGTATTTACTGGCAACCAGGTTTGAGTAATATCTTTAATGTATATGAAGCAACACCACCAGTTCAATCAACAGGTGTTACATTTACAAATGTGAATGAAACAAGTATGTCAATAGCATGGACTAAAGGCGGAACAAATGACTTAGTAGTATTGAAAGCAGATACATTATTAGCAGCAAATGAATTCCCAGTAAATGGAACAACTTATGTAGCAAATACTATTTGTGGAGCTGGTTCAAACTTAGGTAATGCAGTTGTTATTTATAATGGAACAGGTAATTCTGTAAACGTAACTGGTTTAGCACCAAATACAAAATACTATGTATATGTATTTGCTTATGCAGGTTCAAATGGAACAGAATCATACAAGACAACAGCAGCAAGCGGAAATCCAAATGCTACAACAACAACTGGTTCTTATGATGATGACGCAACTTTAGGCACAAACAACACACGCGAAACTTCAAAAACAATCGGTACAAACACACCTGTATCAGGTACAATAAAAACTGCCGATGACGTTGATTGGTTCAACTTTACAGTTACAAGTACAGCACCAAATATACGCGGAACATTAGTACTTACTTCAGATATGGGTAATTATGATATGGAACTTTATAATATGGCTGGTCGTAGAATCCGTAGAGGTATTCGCGTAAGCAATAATAATGAAGCACAAGTAATCAATGATTTACCAGCTGGCACTTATACAGTAAAAGTTATGGGAATTGGTGGTATATTTAGCACTACAAGCCATTACAAGCTGAAAGTAACTACAAGTAATGATGAAATCTTTAGTGTAACTCCGTAATTGTAAAGAAATTAAATAATAATTAAAAAATTAATAAGGAAAATTAATTATGATAAACAAATCAATCAAAGAGAGAAAGCTGAGCAGGATTTTCAGCGCAATCTTATGGGTATTGGCGGGCTTTGTAGTAATGACTACAGATATGTTTGCACAGAACTACGAGTTCACGCTAAATCAGCGCCGTATGGGTGATACTATTGGTGTTGAAGTATGGGCAAAATCATTAAATGGTAGCGCTCCAAGGTTATCGAACTTAACAGTTCCGATAGCTTATAATAAAGAATTTTTGGTACCGGCAGCATTAGTTGCCGGTTCCAATCCGACAAAAACTACAGACAGCATATTTTATGATATGGATGTTGCAAATCCTTATATATCAATAAATTCACCATATTCAGATGCATTGTATGGATTTGGAGACTTGTCAGCGCAAGCACTGAATAACGGAACATTGTATATATTCAAGTTAGAAGTAAATGCTTCTACTGGTGCGATTGGTTATGCACCAAGTACAGATGGCAAAGGAACATTTGTTGGAATGTTGAAATTTAAAATTATTAATCATAATAATTTATATGATGCAGTTTTAACAAATATTGCTTATAATGCAAATGCAAGTTTTGCACCAGCTTCTATTGCTGATGTAAATGGCAATGATGTAACATCAAGTGTTACATTCACAAACCCTGGTAACTTTACTGTTCGTGGTATTAATATCTTAAATCCTAATGGTCCAAACCAAGCGGTAAACAGATATTACGACCCTGCATTGTTGAGTATGGGTTCAAATAATGGTTATCCAATTTATTTTGAACGTTCTGGCTTACAAGAACCTGCAATTGCCGGTGCAAGCTATGGAACTCCAAAATTTGGTTACTATATGGAATATTCATTGGATGCTGGTACAACATGGTCTCCAATAGGTTATGTTGCAGAAACAACTTTAACTTCGGTTGCAATGGGTGGTAATGACAATTGGTACCGTAGTGGTGAAATTGATTATGTTTCTGCTGCAAACTCACGTTATATTAGTAATGCAACTGGTGGTGCTTTAACAACAACAGGAACAGGTTATAGTGGCATACTACGTACAATTTGGAAATCTTCAGAAAATTATCCTTATCGTTCAGAACAAGCCAAAATAAGAGTAAAACAATTAGATTCAACTGGTTTTGGTGCTGATATTACTTTGAGAAATAATCGTTCATTAGATTCGACTTCTCGTTGGGATATTAGTAATTCTACATTCGTACTTGGTAGATTGTTTTTTGCTCAATTGAATGGAACAAGTTCATACTTCAAATCAGCAAGAACATTTGATAATGCAACACAATTAACAGTTGAAGCATGGATAAATCTTAACTCTGTTCAAGCAACAGCCGGTGCAGAACCTGCAATTGTTGCTTCATCAGCAAGTACTGCTTCACCTGAAGAAGGTGCTTGGATGCTTTATTTAGACCAAGGAATTTATCCTGCATTTAGAGCAAGAGAAATTTCAGGTAGAGGACCAGGTGGTTATATTGGTACTGTAATTTCTCCTTATGCACTAACTGCAGTAAGTGATGCTGCTCCTTTAGGAAATAATCATTCAGATAATTGGGTACACATTGCAGCAACAGTTGAAGATGGTGTAGTAAAATTATATGTTAATGGTGAAGAAGTTAACAGATATGTAAATGAAGAATCAGTGGCTATAAGAATGTTAACAACACAACATCCAATTTGGATTGGTGTTAACCCTAATGGTGGAATTGATGCTGCAGATTATTTACATGCTGGTATCAAAGAAGTAAAAGTTTGGAGACAAGCTTTAGATGCTAATACTATTAGAAGTCACATGGCAGGTGTTTATCAACCTACTAATCTTACATTAGCTGGTGAACGTAACGCTTTGGAACTTTACTATCCATTACAAGCTACAAGACTTGATAATGCAAGTGTATTTTACGAACAAAACAGTTTAACTCCTATTAATTATTACAATGACCCAAGTTTGACTGCGGTTGCTGTTAATAATTTGATTAACTATCGTCCTGATAGATCTCATATTAGATTGACATCACCAGTAGGCAACGAAGGTATAAGCAATCTTCTTGACAAAGTTTATCCAATTCGTTGGGCAGCTTACGGTTTAGGTAAAACTGAACCAGGTTCATCAGATTTAGAAATTATGGTTAGTCGTGATGGTGGTTTGACTTGGTTTGATGCAATTGATAATCAAGTTCCATCTATGCCTCTAGATATGGTTGAAATAGAAGAAGGCGTAGCTTATTGGGAACCTTACAACAATGCAACTATTTGGGGCCAATCTGATGACTTACAAGGTGTAATTGATGTACAAAATAATTACGAAAAAAATGTTAGACTTAAGATTTCTGGTACAACTGGTCGCGGACAACAAGATATTTATGCTGTTTCGAGTGACTTTACAGTAGCTCCTAACTTTGCATTTGCAAATAAAGGCGTAGCTGAAGTACAAGTAAAAGGTAATACAGAGCTTAATCTTTCAAGTGCTACTACTATTATTGAAGCATGGATTCGTCCATACCGTTTCCCATCAGCTGAAGAAGTTTACTTCCCAATCGTTGTAAAGAAGAGCGAAGATGGTTTAAGTCTTAATTATGCTTTGAAATTATTGAGAACAGGTCAATTGCAATTTGAAGTTGCTTCATCTACAGGCGATCCTATTCGTACTGCTATCAGCTCTGCAAATCTTGATTCTGTTATCAAAGCTCCAAACGTAATTGAAGCAGATACTGCTTGGACTCACGTTGCAGTTTATGCTAATCTTGCTAATGGCGGACAATCTACTGTTGTATTCTATATTGATGGTACTCCTCAATGGGTTGGTGGAACTCCTGAACAATTAGGTTCAGCTATCACTATTGACAATACTAATAAATATCCTGTTTATCTTGGTACTGAACCATTTGCAACTACTAATCTTACTAAAAGATTTATTGGTGCATTGAAAGAAGTAAGATTCTGGAACGGCGACCCTGGTAATCAAACAGTTTCTTCAAATATGGAAAACTCTGATTTGACTAAATTCTTACAAGGTGCTTTAACTGTACGTGCTGATGAATTAGGTGTTTATAATGGAAATGATTATGGTGCTAACCTTGTTGCAGCTTATATCTTAAATGGTGGAAGCTGGACAAATGGCGGCATCAAAAATACTATACCTGTATATCCAGACAACGAAAATCTTTATGCTCATGTTACAGGTTCTGCTTATGAATATATTGCTACAAAACCTTACATGAAAGTTATCACTCCTACATTCAAACAAAGAGTTGCTAACAGTAAAGAAGATTTAAGAGTTCGTTGGGTTGGTTTTGATTATAACAGAAATGACCTCGTTACATTCCGTAATGGTAATGATGGCGTTAATCCTGCTGACCTTGAATTCTCAATTCGTGGTGGCGGCGATGAAGTTGTTCTTCATTATCAATATGTTGCAAGCCAAGCTTACAATAATGGTTACACAAATGCTATGTCATTGTATGCAAATCAAGCAGCTTATGAATTCCCAGGTACTTTCAACAAATCACAATACGCAGCAGAATTAAATGTAAATGTATCAGACCCTGATTTGAACAATGATTCTACATTTAATGACCAAGGTCCTATTGCAGCTGCAAATACTAATGCTCGTTTAAGATTAACTGGTCGTTCACTTATTAACGGTTATCTTTTAGAATACAATAATGGTACTAATGGTGCATTTGGATATGTAAATTCATTAAGAGTTGAAAGTCCATTATTCACAATTACTCCTCCTTCAAACTTCACTGTACGTGTATTACTTGAAGGTTACCACGAAGGTACTACTAATGGTATCGTTGCTAATCTTGGAACTACTCCATATACTCAAAATGGAAATGGTTTGTTGATTAACCTCTATACTAACAATGCTAATCAATTTGGTACTTATGTTTCTTCTTCAGTATCAAGCAATGGTGCTGGTAGCGGTGGCTATTTGAATACTACTACTGCTTTAGCAACTGCAAATAGAAATGCTGGTGCTAATAACTTTGCAAACGTACCATTTGTATTCGATACAATTGCTGATGGTAGATACTTTGTAGTTGTTGACCATATCAACCACTTACCAATTATGTCAAGATTTGCTGCTCCTTTCAAATTTACAGGTGATGATGCTACAACTTGGGCTATCGAATCTGGCTGGGACTTCTCAGGATGGAATGGCGTTGCAAATAATTCATTACTTTCTACTGAAGCTTTAACTGAACCACCTACAATTGGTTCAAAATATACTGCTTATGGTTATGCTGAAACAAGTAAAAGCGAAAGTAATTATGGTACAACTGCATTAATTTATAATGATGGTAGAAGCGGTAACTCAACTGATGCGATTGCAGCAATGGTTGGTGGTGACGTATTTAAAGATGGATTTATCAATGCGGCAGACAGATCAAGAGTAGTTAATGATAACGGTACAACTTTACCACGTTCATTAGTAAAAGGTAATGGCGTTGTAAACGCAACTGACCGTCAGATTACTTATAGAAATAGTGGTAAAGAAACATCACTTCCTGCATCATTACCTTCACCAAGTAAATTTGGACAGAAAGATGATGTAACTGTTCCTTTCATTCGTGAATTTGCACAAATTGACCCAGAAAATCCTGAACTTTCTTTACAGTATATCGAAGCTGATAGAAAGAACAGAGAAGCTGTAGCAAAAGGTACAAATACTAAACAAACTGTAATTTCAGGTAAAAATACAGAATCATTACAAGCTGGTTTGTCTTACAAAGTATATGCTTATCCAACTTTGAATGGTGAATATATTGATGTACCTATGTATATCGAAAACGTTGGTGGTGATTGGGCTATCGGTAATGCTACATTTGGTATTACTTACGATCCTAATGGTTTGAAATTCGTTGATTTGGTTAAAAACCAAACAGTAATTTTCGATACAAGAGAAGACTTGGGTTACTTCCCATTGTTTACTTCTCCAAAACCAACAGCTAAAGATCCTGTATCTAACTTACGTACAATTGATGTTGACTATGATATTTATAGCGACAACCAAAAATCAGGTTCATTGGTTCCACATAGCCAAACATATCTTGGTACATTGAAATTCAAAGTAATTTCACCTAAAGATGCTTATTCATTCAAATGGCATTTCTCTACAGTAGTTTATAAAACAACTGGTGAAAATGTAACTGGTGATGGTGACTTCTTACCTATCACTCCAATATTTATGAATAAAGCAATCACTGTTGTATTCCCTAATGGTGGCGAACAATTAACTGGTGGAAGACCTTATGATGTAAAATGGACAAAACCAACTAATGATGTAATGGGTTATGTTGATTTCTCAACTGACAATGGTTCTTCATGGGTTAGAATTACAAGTTCACCTATCAGCTTATTAAGTGGTACTTACAATTGGAATGTTCCAAGAGTTAACTCTACTGAATGTTTGATTGCACTTGTTAATTCTACAACAAATACAATGATTGATAAGAGTGATGCACCATTTACAATTTTGGCTGCTCCTGCTGCTATTACACGTCCAGCTTCTACTGACCCAACTTACCGTGGTGGTGCTGCTGACTTTATCAGATGGGATATGGCTCAAAATGCAAAAGTTAAATTTGAATTCTCTGAAAATGGTATTGACAATTGGAAATCAGTTACTCCTGTTGTAGATAGCAAAAAAGGCGAAACAAATTGGAATCTTCCTGCTGTAAATGCTTGTGGTGCTGTTGTTCGTATGATTAATGCTGAAACTGGTGATGTATTAGCTATGTCTTCACCTTTCAAAATCTTAGCTGGTTCGTTAACTTTGGTTAATCCAGTTAAGGGCGAAAAAATTAAATACGGAACTAAGAAACAAGTTCGTTGGACTTATGACAATGTTAACAATTACAACTTAGAATTATCAGTTGATGGTGGTAAAAAATGGTCAGTTATTGCAGAAAACGTAAAAGCTTCATTGAAATCTTATGATTGGATGATTCCAAATGTTAACAGTAATAATGTTATTATTAGAGCTACTTCTCCAATATGCGAAGACCTTGAATACTCACGTTCACAAGTATTTGAAATTTATGGTGCAACTGATGTTGAAACTCCGATTGCATTGGGTTATGAATTCAATAAAGCAACTCCAAATCCATTCACTCAATCAACACAAATGTCATTCACTATACCAAACGATGAATACGTAACAATTACAGTTTACAATACCGTTGGTCAAGAAATTATTACTCTTGCTTCTAATGAATTCTTCACTGCAGGAACTCATTCAGTAGTCTTGAATGCTAATAACTTAACTACCGGTCTTTACATTGTCCGCTTTAATGCTGGCACAGTAAATATGACACAGGAAGTAGTTCTTGTCAAATAATTTTCAGTCCTACTCCATAATTAAAGGGCGTTCCTCCGGGGGCGTCCTTTTTTTATTTTGGGGACATGGGTAAGGGAAATTGGTTTTTAAAATTCAAAAGAACTCAATCTATTATCTCAAAAATAATCAAATGTTTATATTAGTTTTAGTTTATTAAGCAATAAATTATTAATTTGCTTTTTTTTGAAATGATAAAACAAATATTTTTTTGTTAAAGTTATTTGTATGGAGATTTAATGGCAGAACAGAAATTTATACCTTATGTTCCGGCTAATTCAAATTTAGCAGAAATGACACTACGTGCTTTAATCCTTGGATTGATAATGGCAGTAGTATTAGGAGCTGCAAACGCATATCTTGGTTTGAAAGCAGGTATGACAATTGCAGCCACCTATCCAGCAGCGGTGATAGGAATGGCATTATTAAAAGTTATGAAGGGTTCAATTCTGGAGGAAAATTTTGCCAGAACAGTTGGTTCAATCGGCGAATCAGTTGCAGCTGGAGCAATTTTTACAATTCCAGCATTTTTCATAGCTGGTATTTGGAGACCATTCTATACCACAGGCAATTATATAACTGCCTCATTGATTTTAACTTTTGGTGGTATTCTTGGTATTATGTTTGTTGCATTACTCAGAAGAGTAATGGTAGAAGATAGGGAATTACCTTTCCCAGAATCAGTAGCTGCAGCTGAAATTCACAAAACCGGTCAAAGAGCGGGCGGAAATTCCAAATTTTTGTTTGGTGCAATGATTGGCGGTGCTTTGGTTAAAGCTATGACAGAATTTAAGATTTTCCCAGCTATTTGGGAGAAATTCATTGTTTTTTCAAAACAAACAATCACTGGAACTACATTTACAGGACAAGGTGGTATATTCCTAAGTTCTCCAGGCATAAGTCCTGCATATATGGGAGTTGGTTATATAATTGGTCCTAAACTTGCCGCATTAAACTTTTCAGGTGGTTTGATTGCTTGGGGCTTACTTACTCCGATAATTTATTACTTCCTCTCTCCTTTTTTTGATATTAACTTATGGGCTGCTTTCTTAGTAGAAAATAAGGGATTAGAGATGGGTGAGGCATTGAAAAAAGTTAACGACCCGATTTTCCAGATGACAGAAGTATGGAAATTTATTGTTCGTCCAATTGCAATAGGTGGTATGTTGGTAGGTGCAGGATTTACTTTATTTAGAATGAGAAAAAGCTTAATTGCTGGTATAGTTCGTTCTGTAAATGATGTAAAAAAAGCTGCTTCCGGTGGTAGCGTAGCTACAGATAGAACTGAAAAAGATATTCCATTTACATGGATTATGTTTGGTATTGCAATAGTAGCAATTGCTACTTTTTCAATAACTTACTTTATATTTAACACTGACATTTTCGTAGCTATTGTAGCATCTACTGTAATGATAATTCTCGCATTTTTCTTTGCAGCTGTTTCTGGTTATCTTGTTGGTATTATGGGTTCATCTAATAATCCAATTAGTGGCTTGACATTAACAGCTCTTGTTTTAACTGCATTAATTCTTGTTGCACTTGGCGTTACAAAAGATACAGGTGGTGTTGCAGCAGTTCTTGGAGTTGCAGCAATAGTTTGCGTTGCAGCAGCTGTTGCAGGTGAAATGTTACAAGACTTAAAAGCAGGACATATACTTGGCGGTACACCTTGGAAAATGCAGGTTGGTGATATTGCTGGTGTTATTTTGTCGGGTGCTGTAATGTTTTTAGTTTTAACTTTCTTGAATGATGGCGATATTGCAAAGGGCTTAAAAGAGGGATATGAAGGTGGTTTTGGTTCTAAATCACTTGCTGCACCTCAAGCATCTCTAATGGCAATACTTTCTCAGGGTATAGTTGGTGGTCAAATGGCTTGGCCTCTTATTATTGTTGGTATGCTTATGGGCTTCGGCTTCATTTTAATGCAAGTTAAAAGTCCGATGTTAGTTTCAGTTGGTATGTATTTGCCACTTGAAACTACATTTGCTATATTCATTGGTGGACTTGTTAAAGGTATGGTTGAAATGACTAATGAAAAGAGAAAATACAACGATTTTCAGAGAGCAAGAATTGAGAATGTTGGGGTATTGTTAGCATCTGGATTAATTGCAGGTGAAGCATTGATGGGATTGGTTTTTGCGGGATTTCAAGTATTTGAAATGTTTGCTCCAGCCATTTTCCCGGGTTCTTCATTCCTTATCAGTTTAGTTGTACTTGGAATAATTAGTTATGTTCTCGTTGGAATTCCAACTAAATTTGCAGGTGACCCAAATGAACCAGCATCTCCATCAGGAATGTAATACTTATTGATTTATGATGAATAAATAATAAAGATGTCCAACACTTTGAAAGTGTTGGACATCTTTTATTTTTAGGTATAATAGACAAAAAGTAGGTTAATAAATTCATTTATTGGAATAATTAAATTTATATAACTTGAATTATTTTTTCTCTTTTTCTTTCAAATCTTTATAAAGGAACCACCAATCATAATTATCATATCTGCCTTTTTTGTACATAGCTGATTTATAATCAGATGCAGGAGGAATAATTACTTTATCGCCAATCAATTCATTATTGGGCCAATTAGCTGGCATTGCTACATGATTTGCATCTGCAATTTGCATTGCTTTTACCATTCTTAAAATCTCATCAAAATTTCTACCCAATTCTTGAGGATAATATAAAATTGCTCTTACAGTTGCAGCTGCATCTATGATAAAAACGGCACGTACTGTATTCTTGCCCTTGCCTGGATGAATCATTCCAAGTGAACGTGCAATATCACCATCATCAGCAATAATTGGGAATTGAATTTCTACATTCAAATTATCTTTTATCCATTCTACCCATTTAATATGAGAATATACTTGGTCAATCGATAATCCAATTAATTCGGTATTCAATGCTTTGAAGTCTTCATAACGGGTTTGGAATGCAACAAATTCAGTCGTACAAACAGGTGTGAAATCCGCCGGATGACTAAATAAAATAAACCATTTTCCTTTGTAATCCTTTGGAAGTTGCATTGTACCAAAAGTAGTTTTTACTTCCATTTCAGGAAATTTATCGCCAATAGTTGGCATTGTTTTAAATTCTGACATTTTAAATGCTCCTAATATTTATTATAATTATTTGTTAAGAAAAGAAGAATACATCCAAACAAGTTTCTCTTGTTCGCGAATATAGTCGCTCATTAATGCACTTGAACCTTCATCGTTAGCTTCACTTGCAAGTTCGAGAATTTGTCTTTGTAAAATCAACATTTTTTTGAAACTATCGAGTACATTTTCAACAGTTTCTTTAGAATTTGTACAATTTACAACTTCTTTAATTTCCGATTTGCTCAAATATTCAGAATAAGAATGAAGTGGTGTGCCACCAAGTGTAAGAACACGTTCAGCAATCTCATCAATTTTAAGAATTAAATCATTGTATAATTCTTCAAATTTTAAATGTAATTCAAAGAATTTTTCTCCTTTGATATTCCAGTGAAACCCACGCGTATTCATGTAAAATACTTGGTAATTAGCAAGAAGTTGATTGAGATTTACAATCAAGTCATTAGCTTTTTGGCTGTCTAAGCCAATTTGATTTAAATTATTCATTTTTTTTCCTTTAAAAAATTTCCATTAATTTGTAATTTTATATCTTTTATTTCAAAATCTGAAATTTTATTTTCTGCAAAAAACTTAGTCAATAAATTGTCGAGTTCAATATTACTATAATCTTCAATCTTATCAGTTTCAGAACAATACAAATGATGGTGGTTTTCAATAAAAGCATCATATCGAATTATTCCATTATCATTTTTTAATTTGTTAATAATTTTATTCTCAACAAACAAATCGAGCGTGTTATATATAGTGCTTAGTGAAATACTTGGATAACTTTTTGAAATATGATTCAATATATCTTCGGCAGTAGGATGATTATGCATATTTTGCAATGCTTCAAAAATAATCAATCTTTGAGTTGTTGATTTTAACCCTTTCCCTGCCAAAATATCTTTGATTTTATCAAAGTTATTCATAGTATTTCCTAATTAATAATAATTCCAAATTAATAAACGATATTATTTAATAATTATTTTAATTATAATAAAAATTTTATTTATTTATATTAAATTTATAATTGAGCAACAGACTACTAAGAATGATAACCCAATATAACACTAAAATATTTAAACAATTTTAACGTTTTTCATAATTTAGTATGTACCAAACAATCAAACATTATATAAAACCTGAGATGAAATTAGCAGATATTTTATTTGAAAATCCATCTTTATTACTTATACTTGAGCATTTTAATATTGATTTTGTTGCAAATGAAAAAAGTGTTGGTCAGATTTGTTTGGAAAATAAAATTAATCCTGATTTATTTATTAATTTCGCAAATTTATATAATGGTTTTCATAATGTTGAAATTAATTTAGATATTAAAGATATTGAAACTATTATTAAGTTTTTAAGAAGCAGTCATCATTATTATAAGAATGAGAAATACCCTGAAATTAAAGAACTGATTGAATTATTAATTAAAAAAAATGATTCAAAAGAGATAAAATTGATTGAAAAATTCTTTGATGAATATTTCGAGGAAGTTATTGAGCATCTTAATTATGAAGAAAAAATTGCATTCCCCTATTTTTGTGAACTGATACAAAGCCATAAAACTAATAATACAAAAAATATCTTCTCTGTAGAAGAATACAAAGAGCATCATACTGATATAGAATTTAAATTGCTCGAACTTAAAAATTTATTACTTAGACATATTCCCATAAAAAACGATAGAACACTTAGAAGAAAATTACTCAAAGTGCTTTTTGAGATTGATTATGATTTGACAATTCATTCAAAAATTGAAGACGAAATTTTGATTCCACTCATAAGAAAAATTGAAAAAGATAGCAATTAATGAATGATAAAAGAATTTATATTGGCATCATCGAACCATCACAAATTGTATTTGAAGGATTATCGTCAATATTACATCAATCTAATCAATACTATAGAATATATAGAATCGATAGTTTTTTGGAAATACAAAAACATTTTAATAGTGAAAAATTTAGGATAATAATTACAAATCCTACATATATACAATTAATTAGACAAGAATTTAATAATTTTAAAAAGTCAAATCCAAGTATTATTTGGGTTGCTTTAGTTTATAATTTTTATGATAAAGAATTGCTCTCACAGTTTGATGGAATTATTCAAATTACTGATGCACAAAATACAATTAATAATATTTTAGATAAATTAGTAAATGCAGATGTGAATTTAAATGAAAATATTTCTTCTGAACAGCTTTCAAGCAGAGAGAAGGAAGTATTAATACAATTGATAAATGGACATTCTAATAAGGAAATTGCAGAAAAGTTGAATATTAGTATTCATACTGTAATTAGCCATAGAAAAAATATTACTCAAAAAACTGGCATTAAAAGTCAATCTGGTCTGACTATTTATGCGATTTCTAACAAAATAGTCAATATTGACTCATTATAAACCAATTTTAAAATATTTAGTAACAGATTTTACATTTTATTTTTCAAAATTTATTAAATTATTATCAAAATATTTTATAAATTAGTTATATTTGAAGTTGAATAATTTGAAAAATTAATTATTGATAATTATGATTTTTAGTAATGACGATATTTTAAAAATATCAACAATTTTGCAAATAAATACTAAGGAATTTGAGGGTGGTTGGACTTGGGTAATGAAGAGTTCCGACAATAGCAAACCTTTGGTAGCTACCTTGCATAACAATGTGAATCTCGGCAATGATGTCTATGGTTCGTTAATCTCCGTTCAAACACAATACGGATATTACGAATTGCATAATATTGAGAAGTATATGTTTTTTGAACCAGATGAATTGATTTTTATATCTTCTACATCAGAGTATTTATCTTGTTTGACAATTGGCAGGCAGTCGGTATGTTCTTTATTTTCAACTATTAAACGTGAAATACTAAGTGAAGATATTTCAGAACTTGACCCTGCAGTATTAATGGCGGCTATGCAATTATCTATAACAGAGCCAGAATTTGAAATTAATTAACACTAACTATATACGGTAATCGTTTAATATGAGCATTGAAATTAGTGTATTTCGCGAAAGTTTTGAGAAGAAACTGCCGAAAAAGAAAATAACTGAAGCTGTAAGAAGAGTTTTAGAAAGTGAAAAAGTATCGGAAGCTAAAGTTAATATTGTTCTTTGTACTGATGAATATATCCAGAAAATCAACAAACAATATTTGAATCATGATTATGCAACCGATGTAATTTCATTTAATTTTGAAGAAGATGTACTTGATGGTGAAATTTATATTAGTGTTGAAACAGCCATTGAACAAGCAACGGAATACAAAGTTTCGTTGACAAATGAATTATTAAGACTTGCAGTTCACGGTACATTGCACCTTGTTGGATATGATGATTCTGATACAGAAAGCAGACAAAAAATGAGCGAACTTGAAAATAAATATATAAATTAATTGGTTAATTTATAATGGAAATAGAAAGAATAATTGACTTAGTAATTAATTTTATGACAGAGATTCATAAAGAAAAAAAAATTACTGAAATTGATTTAGAAAAATTTGAGAAATTAGGTTATTCCAATACAGAAATATCTACTGCAATAAGTTGGATAATAGATGAGAATGCATCTTTTATCAAACCAGTTAAAGAATTGAAAATGAAGAATTTCTCATTCAGAGTATTATCTCCGACCGAGCAAGAACTTTTTACAATTGAAGCTTGGGGAGAAATTATTCATTTATTTACATTAGGATTGATAACTAATGAAATTATCGAAATTCTTATTGAAAGAGTAATATTTAGTGGAATTCCCAAAATAGACAGTAAATTAGTACGATATTTTTTAGCATATCATATTTTTGATGTGAATGCTACTGGTAAACCAAACAATAAATATGTTTTAGCCGGTAATGAAACTATCAACTAATCAATTGGTCCCGTAGCTCAGTAGGATAGAGCACAAGTTTCCTAAACTTGGTGCCACAGGTTCGATTCCTGTCGGGATCACTCAAATATTTTTATAATTGCTTTTAATTCAACGGCTTATAAAATTACTGTATTTTGAAATGGATTTAGCACTTGATGCGGAATCTAATAAAAGCAGATGTCCAACACTTTCAAAGTGTTGGACATCTGCTTTTGAAAATGAAATGTTCTTGAATAGATTCTGAAACAAGTTCAGTATTACATAATGTATAAGATTATCCTACACTTCCTTCAAGGGAAATTGAAAGTAACTTTTGAGCTTCAACTGCGAATTCCATAGGTAATTGATTTAATACTTCTTTTACATAACCATTTACAATTAAAGCAATTGCATCTTCATTTGAAATTCCTCTTTGATTCAAATAGAAAATTATATCATCTGATATTTTTGAAGTAGTTGCTTCATGCTCAACTGTAGCTGATTTATTTCCTATTTCTAAATATGGAAATGTATGGGCACCACAATTTGAGCCGAGCAATAGAGAATCGCATTGTGAAAAGTTACGCGCATTTTCTGCACTTTTATTGACTTTGACTAAACCACGATAACTATTATTGCTTTTACCTCCAGAAATACCTTTAGATACAATTCGACTTTTTGTATTTTTTCCAAGATGAATCATTTTGGTTCCTGTATCAGCTTGCTGATAGTTATTGGTTACAGCAACGGAATAAAATTCTGCAACAGAATTATTACCTTTGAGAATACAACTTGGATATTTCCATGTAATTGCCGAGCCAGTTTCTACTTGTGTCCAAGAAATTTTTGAATTATCGCCCTCACAAATACCACGCTTGGTTACGAAATTATAAATTCCGCCTTTACCTTCTTTATCTCCCGGATACCAATTTTGAACAGTTGAATACTTGATTTCAGCGCCTTTATGAGCAACTAATTCAACTACTGCGGCATGAAGCTGATTTTCATCACGCATAGGAGCAGTACAACCTTCAAGATAGCTTACATAACTTCCTTCATCAGCAATAATTAATGTTCTTTCAAATTGACCAGTATTTTTGGCATTTATTCTAAAATATGTCGATAATTCCATAGGCGCTTTTACACCTTTTGGTATATAGCAAAATGAACCATCACTAAATACAGCAGAATTTAATGCAGAAAAATAATTATCTGTGTAAGGAACAACACTACCTAGATATTTTTCTACTAACTCAGGTACTCTTTGTACCGCTTCGCTAATTGGACAGAAAATGATACCAACTTCTTCTAATTTATCTTTAAAAGTATTAGCAACGGAGACACTATCAAAAACCGCATCTACTGCTATTCCATTTAATATTTTTTGCTCATTAAGTGGAATACCCAATTTTTCATAAGTTCTTAAAATTTCGGGGTCAATTTCATCTAAACTGTTTGGAGTCGCTTTCTGCACAGGTGCAGCATAATAATAAGCATCTTGATAATCAATCGGAGGAAATTCCACCTTAGCCCAGGTTGGCTCTTTCATTTTGAGCCAATGTCTATAAGCTTTTAAACGATAATTAAGCATAAATTCTGGTTCATTTTTCTTTGCAGAAATAAACCTAACTATATCTTCATTTAGACCTTTTGGAGCAAATTCTTGTTCAATTTCTGAAACAAAGCCCCATTTATACTCGCTCTCAGCAAGATTTTCAATTAATTCCATTTCGTTAAATTCTTCTGCCATTTTATATTACCCTATTTAATTTTTATCATTATATTTTAATAAATTTATCACTCATAACAAAATCTGATTTTAAGTGATTAACTGATAATTTGGATTCACTATCAATTGCAGCTATGTCATAAATTGAAGTATTTATAAAAATATCATCAATTTTTTTCTGAATAAGATACAAATGATTTTTAATTGAACAATGATTGCCTCTTGTACATTCATCTGTTTTTTGTTTGGAATTTGGTAAGCAATCTACAAGATTAATTGACTCTTTTAAAGCATTGACAACTTCCATCAATTTTATTTCAATCGCAGGTTTTGACAAAGTATAACCACCTTTAATTCCCTGATATGATTGAACTAATCCTTTTTTCATCAATAATTGCATCGTTTTGGATAAGAATTCAAATGAAATATCCAATTGTTGAGCAAGTTCCTTCACAGAAACAAGTTCACCTTCTCGCTGAGCTAAATTTTGCAAAGCTAATAGTGCATACTCAGTTTTTTTGGATAATCTGAACATTAAATAATTTTCCAAAATAAAAGAATATAAACGAAATCAAAATAGGACTATTGTAATCGTATTTATAATTTAGCCATTTCTTTTATTAAGTGCCATAGTTTCAGAACATTTCTTTCTTCAATATAAGTTTGTCCTATAACTACTCTTAATGTATATTTCCCATTTAGTTTGGTATGGGTGAGAAATGCTTTACCAGATGAATTAATTCTTTCCATTAATTTTTCATTGATTGAATTTAATTCTAAATCATCAAAATTACCGGGATTGTATCTAAAACATACAAGATTGAATCTTACTGGAGCAAGCAATTCAAAATCTTTATCTTTTTCTAATAAGTCAGAAAACGTCTTGGTTAAATCAAGATGCTTTTGAATAGTAGATTTTATGCCTTCAAGTCCGTAACTTCTGATAACGAACCACATTTTCAATGCTCTAAACCTTCTGCCTAATTGAATCCCCCAATCTCTGTAATTATTAACTCTATTATCAACATTAGTTTTAAGGTATTCAGGCATAATTTCAAAAGTACGAATTAAATATTCGGTATTCTTAACAAAATATGCAGAAAAATCAAAATTTGTAAACATCCATTTATGTGGATTAAATACAAATGAGTCCACATTTTCAATACCATCAATATAATGCCTGAAATCTTCTAAAACCAATGCTGTGCCAGCATGAGCGGCATCAACATGATGAAAGATATCATACTTTTTACAAATTTCACCGTTTTTAAGTAACGAATCTACACCTGTTGAGCCAGTGGTACCAAGTGCAGAAATTACAATAAGTGGAATAAAACCGGATTGAATATCATTTTCTATTGTAATTTCTAATTCTTCCGAATTCATATCGAAATTTTCATCAACTTTAATTTTTACTAAATTATCAGACCCGATTCCTGCAATTTTTACTGCTTTTTCAATTGATGAATGTGCTTCAGAAGATGCATAAACTCTAAATTTATTAGCATTAGTAAAACCTGATTTATTAATTTGGTAATCAGTAAATTTTTCTCTTGCAGTTAGAATTGAACATAATGTAGCAGTTGAAGCTGTATCTTGAATTACTCCAGAAAAATACTTTGGCAATCCAATCATATCACGTAACCAATTCATTACAACTTCTTCAAGTTCTGTACCAGCTGGAGAATTTTGCCAAATAAAACAATTTACACCAATTGCAGATGTTAATAATTCACCCAAAATTGATTCATAACTATTATTAGCATTGAAATAAGCATAGAAATTTGGACTTTGCCAATGAGTAATGCCGGGCATTATTATTGAATTGAAATCACTTAATATTGAATCGAAATTTTCAGAATTTTCAGGTGGATTAATTGGAAGTTGCTTTTTAATATCACCCGGATTCACATTAGATTTTACAGGAAATTGCTCAATATTTGAGAAATATTCAGCAATCCAATCAATAATTTCATATCCGTATTTTTTAAATTCATCATTTCTCATTAGTCATTATTCCTTTTATCGTTCTTATTCTAAATACGATTTCCATTGTCATTCTGAACTTGTTTCAGAATCCAATCTTTTCCTCTGTCATTCTGAACTCGTTTCAGAATCCATTCCTTTTTCTCTGTCATTCTGAACATGATTCTTAAAACCCCGTCCTAACCTTCCCCAAGGGGAAGGAAAATATGTAAAGTCCTCCCCTTGGGGAGGATTTAGGTGGGGTTACCTTTGTCATTCTGAACTCGATTCAGAAAACTCCATCCTAACTTGCAAAACCGTATTCCTTAACTTCCCAAATTGAACGAGCGGTATGAACGGGTAAATGGTCTTTTGTCATACTAATCAATAATCTTCTTTGGTGCTGAATTTGCCTGTCTATTTTGAAAATTTGTTCCCTTAATTGTCTTTTTCTTTTAGAAATCCACAATTCATCATTAAGTTTTTCTTGAAAAACATAAGGTTCTTGCTTTTTTAATTGGGTAATCTTGAATTTTTCCGAATTAATATTTTTTTCAAGGTCCTTAATCTCCATTTTCAAAGCATTTTCTTCAGCTTTTAAATCTTTAAACTCAAAATTAACATCTTTACAAAGTGTCTGATGGAATAATCTCAATCTTTTAATATCTCTTGATTTATAAGCATCTTGAATATTATCCCAAAATTTTTGAAAATTATCAGTATCACCACTCACGTCAGGATGTAATTTTTTTACAATTTGCCTGTACAGTTGTGGAATTTCATATTTGTCATTTATTTCACAGCTATCATAATTATAGCCAATTTTAAATCCATTTTCTAAATTATTATAATGGTTATTAAATTCATTAGAATTTTGGATAACATCCCTACCAACAAACATATTGAGAAAATTAATAGTTTTTTCGGTAAGTTTTTCTCCTCTTCTAATTTTAATGGATAAAACCTCAACTCTTCTATCTAATTCAGAAGCAATAAATGATTTGTTGTTCAATTCTTCTTCGAGGTCGCCAAAAATACTATCATAAGTGAACAACAATTGAGGTTGCAGAATATTTTTTAAATAATGCCAATCTGCCAATAAATTCAGTAATTCTTGACGACATTCTTCAATTTGGTCTTTCATTTCCTGAATTGCCGGAGTTTCTTTTCTTTTTGACATAATTATCATCCTTGATTTATTTATCCAAATAATTTACTGATTCATTAGGTAAAATTTCATCAAGTGCTATTAATGCAAATCTCAAATGTGGAACCACGATTGAACCTCCAATTACTAATGCAATATTCATTGCTTCATTAATTTCCTTTCTGTTCAAACCCAATTTAACGCAATTATCAAGGTGATAAAGTACGCAATCATTGCATCTAAGCACTAATGAACAAGCCAAACCAATTAGTTCTTTGTATTTACTTTCAAGAGTATCGTTACTATAAGCATTTGTATCAAGATTAAAAAATCTTTTATATGGCAGAAAATCCTGCTCAAAAACTTTTTCATTACCAGCTTCTCTTCTCGAAAAGAACTCATCGAATATTTTGCTTTCCATCTGTCTAATTTTATCCATTTTTTTCAAACTCTGTTCAAAATTGTGCATTAATTCAGTATTTTTACTTATAAACACACACAATTCCATTTAGACAATTCACGTGCCGAAATCTGATTGCAATATTTTACATTAAAAAAATGCAAATTAACAAATTTTTTAGAATTATTTTACAAAAATTTATTAACATTATTACTTTTTATTAAAATGCTTTGAAATAAAGTAAATTACATATTCATTTTTATGATTAGTTTGAAAGTATAATACAATAAATTTGATATGATAACTCAGGCGCTTGATAATTTTCAATTTACTATGTTATTTGAATGAAAAACAAGTTAATTTAGAACAAGTTGAAAAAAAAATAAAAGAAATTACTTGAAATTCCTAGCGGGATTGCTGTACTTACGCCAGTTCCTTTCCCTTGGGATAGGTTAGGTTAGGCGGTATTTTAAAACAGTCATTCTGAACTCATTCAGAATCCATTTTTTTTAGTAGCGTAGCTGCGACATCATAATAGAAATAATTTTCAACTCAATAAAAAAGCTGATTAGCAGCGATATAATTATGTCGCTCCTACGGGGCTTTAACAAAAAAAACAAATCTGTTCTATTAATATGTCGCAACTACGTTGCTAAATACAATTGCAAGAATTATGTCATTCTGAACTCGTTTCAGAATCCATTCTTGAATACCGTCATTCCGAACAAAGTGAGGAATCCAGAAAAATAAGGTTGATTAGTTTTTGGATTTTAATGTTCTACTAAGGTTTATTAGTGTTCAGATTTTAAAATACCTTATTTAAATTATTAACCTTAGTAGAAAGCAATAACTCAATGACAATTTGCCTTATTATTTATATTGCTTTAATTTATTTTCAATTTTTGAAACTAAGAAGTTATTTCGAAAGAAGACCTCAAAGAGGTCGAATGCTTATAGTAACTTTAATTTATATTTGAATTCGACCTCGTAGAGGTCGTATCGTAGTAATTTCCAATTCATTTCTATAATCATTAAATCTCTTTGAGATTTTTTTGGAAAATAAATTAAAATATATGCTTTGGGGAGCAGGGAAATTATTTTTCATCTTTTTTTTCATTCCTGTGAAACGAAAAGCACTTTCATGTGTCATTATATATGTGGGAATTGCAAAGATGGAAAAAGTTATGAAGAATTTAGTTTTAATTGGTTTGCTACTATTTTGTGGCAGTGGTTTGTTTTCGGAAGAAATCCCAAATGGTGATGGTGACTTGATTTGGGAGCAGGACATTTATCCTGGTGTTGTTAGAGATGCAAAGTTTCATCCAATCACGGGCAATATAATTGCGGCTGTGAATCATGAAATATGGGAGATTGATGTGAAAGATGGGCACAAAATCAGAGTTTTTGAGGGGACTAATCCTGAAGCTACAACACATACTTTTTCAACATTACAAATTACGAATGATGGTAAAACTGTTATTTCTGGACCAGGTGGAGGACTTGAGGGCTTGATTATTTGGGATTATGAAAGTGGCAAAGTAAGAAAACGATTTGACAAAGGCGGACCGAATATGAAAACTTTAGGAATTTTTCCTGATGACAAAAGAGCAGTTTTTTTTACTTTTCAACTTACTGGTGAAACTCAACAAAGATTCTTAGTAATTTATGATTTTGAAAAAGACAGCATAATAAAAAAAGTAAATATTGCACCAAAGGGTACACAAAATATGGCTCTTTCAAAAGATGGTAAATATCTTGCAATAGCATTCAGATACAAGAATTCAAGTGGAGTTTGGGATTTACTAATGGAACTCTGGGATGCAGAAACACTAACACACATAAGAGATTTTGGGGAGGCATTTTCTGCAAATGAATTTTGGGACGTAAAAATCTCTAATGATAACCAATATGTTGGGTTTATGGCTAATAGTAAATTGTATTTATACAAACTAAATGGGGATAAAGTTGATTTACTTGACATAAATACAAGAGCTGCAAATATTTGTTTTACAAATGATAATTCGTCTATACTTTTTGGAAAAGTAAAAAATGAGGAATATTATATTGATATAATAAATTTGCAACATAATCAAATAACTTACAGTTTTCTCGGAATAAAACCTGGAATGAATACAGTATTTAATAAAAATAACGAAATATTTGCTGGTCAAAGTGGAATTAAACTCTTCTCCAATCGATGGTTTACTGTAGATGTCAAAGACAATTAAATCGATTCCACATTTAAAATCAATTATGCAGAAAAGAAATTGTTAATTGAAAACACTACAAATCAGATTTTGAAATCATTAGAAATCACAGATATTAACGGTAAGATTCTTCATACTTTGAATTTAAACTTGGATACTAATTCAAAACTTAAATTTGATTTTACATTCATATCTGGTATTTATTTTGCAACAATACAAACAGCTAACGGAAAGCGCTATTCACAAAAATTTATGGTTGTGGAGTAGTGGGAATTTCTAATTTTAATAAGTATATTTAATATTTCTTGAAATTTCCAGTTCGAATTACCTGTTTGAAACAAGTGTACGACCATGTCCATTTACAAAGCAGTAGATGTTGAATTATGTTTATACAATCGCCCCACACAACCCACAACCATCAATAGACACCACTCTTTCCCCTCTTGTTAGAGGGGAAATTTTAGAGTTTTTATATTCTTTATTACAAACAGGTAATCCCTAACTGGATTTTCAGGGAATTTCTTTTTTTCTATTAATATCTTGTACTTTTGATAAGTACTGAGGAATACTCTGCTAAATTTTCTAAAACTTTGCCTGTACCTCTTGCTACGGCTGTTAATGGGTCTTCCGCAATATGAACAGGTAAACTTGTTTCCCTTCTCAATCTTTCATCCAAACCTTTTAACAATCCACCACCACCAGAGAGCATAATACCTCTGTCATAAATATCAGAAGCAAGCTCGGGAGGAGTTCTTTCTAACAAACTTAAAACAGCATTTACAATTTCACTTACGATTTCGCCTATGGCTTCTCTGATATCCACCGAACTAACAGTAATCATTTTGGGAATACCAGAAACAAGGTCACGCCCTTTGACTTCAATTTCCATTTCTTCCTCAAGTGAAATAGCAGACCCAACACTACATTTAATCATTTCTGCAGTGCGTTCACCAATAAGGATATTATGACTTCTACGGAAATACTGAACAATTGCCTGTGTCATTTGGTCGCCCGCTTTTCTTATAGAAACATCACTTACGATACCAGACAATGCTATAACAGCAATTTCAGTTGTACCGCCACCAATATCAACAATCATATTTCCGACTGGTTCATGAACGTTTAAACCAATACCAATAGCGCCTGCCATCGGTTCAGCAATTAAATGTACTTCTTTGGCACCTGCATGTTCACAACTATCCCTTACGGCTCTCTTTTCTACCTCTGTAATACCTGAAGGTACGCATACAACAACTCTTCTTGCTGGTTGCCAAGACATAGATACTTTTCTGATATATGCCCTAATCATTCCTTCTGCAATTTCAAAATCAGCAATAACCCCGTCTCTTAATGGACGGATAATCTTTATATCTTTATGAGTTTTTCCTACCATTGATTGAGCTTCACGCCCAATTGCTATAATATGTTTTGTATTTCTGTCGAAAGCTACGATAGAAGGTTCATTTAGCACAATTCCTTTACCTTTCATCCAAATTAAAGTATTCGCTGTGCCTAAATCCATCGCAACGTCATTTGAAAATAAGCGGAATATCGCCATTTTATTTTTCTGCTTTTTATTTCAATAAAAAAAATTACAAGTTACAAAATTAAGTAATAATTATCAATTATTTTCTATTTTTTTTCATTATTGTCTGATAAATAATCAGTAGCAGAATAATTAAACAAAGTTTCGTTCAAATACAATAGATATAATTCCTTGAAAATATCAACGGGATTGAATTAAATTAACCCCACACTTCAACAAGTTCAGTGCAACGCCTAAATCCTCCCCAAGTGGAGGACTTAAATGTATTTCTCCCTTCGGGGAGGTTAGACATTGCACTGAGCTTGTCGAAGTGTGGGGTTTCTTGTTGCAAACATTAATTCAATATTGGAATTTCAAAGAATTTTTTACAAAATAACAAAAATTCTAATATATTGTTAATTGGCATTGTAGTCACAAAATTTGATTAAATTTATTTTTTCTTCAAATTAAATTTTTCTTTTTTGAAAATTGATTAATTATTCATAATTTAGTTGATTGTAAAATAATTGAGGTAAATATGTTTTGGTATGAAGATGAAGTCATAAGGGTAGAAAAGAGTTTCTTGGAATCAGGTAAAGTAAAACCGGCAGTTTTTTATGGTAGTGGAACGATTAACTTTTGGAGTTCTGTAGCTGATGAATTAGATGAATTAAATGTATTTAATGCTGGATTTGGTGGTTCAACAATTTCGGCTTGCTGCTGGTTTTACGAAAGATTAATAAAACCAATGTCGCCTTCATCTATTATTTTGTATGCTGGTGAAAATGATTTAGGCGATAATCGCCATCCCGAGGAAGTTTGTATGATGGCTAAATTCTTTATTGACAGATTAAGAGAAAATTACCCACATATACCTTTTACTTTTATTTCAATCAAGCCATCTCCTGCAAGATGGAATATAATTGATAGAATAAATTATACTAATGAAATTGTCAAATATATGATTTCATTTGAGAATAATGCTTTTTTCTTAGATGTTCATTCTGAAATGGTTGATAGATATGGACATCCTAATCCAGCATTATTTAATGATGATGGATTGCATTTAAGTTATGAAGGTTACCAACTTTGGAAAAAATTAATTGAAGAACATAAGAATTTTATTTTTAGAGTATAAATTAATAATTAGGAGTATATTATGAAAAAAATGGTGCTGTTTTTAATGATTGCAAGTAGCGTAATGCTATTTTCGCAGTATGACGATGATTATGAATACGATGGAATTTTGCGTAAAATTAGTATAGGTGCAGGATTAAATCTAAAAGCGGGCTATAATATAAGTGATTTACCATATAATCTTGGTAGTAGCTTAGGATTTGGTTTTGATTTAGATGGACTTTTCTATATGCCAGTTTCCGAAGATAAAGAAACAGGATTATTGGTTAATTTAAGTTATTATAGTTATCCATTTGGTTTAGTTTTGAAAAGTGCTGGAGCTGATGTAACTCAAACACATAATTATACATATTTAGCTGTTGGTGCTGACATTGTGTATAATGGTTTGATGGCTGGATTGAATATTGGTTTATTTCCATTAAGTGGCTCAAGGTCAGAGAATGGGAATAGCCAAGAATTAGCAACAGATTTGATGGGTACTACATTTGATGCGAGAATTGGATATATGTACAATTTATTTGAAGATGCCTCTGGTTCATTAAATTTAACTGGAAAAATCAGCTATACTTTTTCACCAATTATCAAAGAGGATATGGATGGCATTAGAAATGAAGTTACAAATGAAAGTATGAGATATAATTTCACTCCATTAATTATATCCGTTGGGGTTAATTATTTATTTAAAATGGAATAATATAATTTAATGAGTGAGCAAGTAAAAAAAATGTTTTCCGGTATATCCGGCAAATATGATTTATTAAACGATATACTTTCATTTGGAATACATCATAGGTGGAGAAAAAAAACTGTAAAGCAGGCAGTAGTTAGTCAAAATGCAAATATTTTGGATACTGCCTGTGGTACGGGTGATTTGGCATTTGAATTTTATAAGGCTTTAAAAGGCAATTGCAATATTATTGCTACAGATTTTTGTGAAGATATGCTTGACATAGCTAAGAAAAAAGCAAATTTCAATGAATACAAAATCAAATTTGAATTAGCTGATGTAATGAATTTGCATTTCAAGGATAAGACCTTTGATATTACAAGTATTTCATTTGGAATAAGAAATGTAGATGACACCAAAATCGGTATTTCGGAATTGGCGAGAGTTACTAAATCAGGTGGAAGAGTAGTAATCTTGGAATTTGGGCAGGCAGATGGATTATTTGGAAAGATTTACAATTTTTATTCAAAGTATTATATGCCGTTTGCAGGTAAATTAATCGCTGGTGATGATTATGCTTATTCCTATCTTCCAAAAACAGCAAAATTATTCCCTTGCAAAGATGAATTTGTTAATATTATGAAGAGTACAGGTAAATTTTCTGATATTCATTACATAAAATTAAGTGGCGGAATTGCTTATATTTATACTGGTATTGTTATTTAACAACGTGGTTTAATTTTTTTAGAATTACAATTTTCTTTTTGTTAAAATAAATTTTTGGATAATTTATGAAAAAACTATTGTTTACAATTTTCCTGATAATTTCGTTACCTCTTATGGCTGCCGGAGGCAAAAATCATCATGCTGCATTATTCTTAGGTGCTACTTCAGGAACTTATAGTGAAGGTCATACTTATTTTACAGCTGGACTTGAATATGAATATTTGTTTTTGCAAACAAATCCATCTATCGGAATTGGTTTGATTGCTGAAATGGTGATGGCTGACCATAGTGAAACTGTTTTAGCACTTCCATTAATTGTTCACCCATATTCAGGATTTAAGTTTTTTGTAGCTCCAGCAATAATTATGTACAGTGAAACAATTCCGGCTTCTTCAGATCCTTGGAATGAAGAAGCAGTAACTAATGAATCTGATACAGAATGGTTTGTACGGCTTGGTGCTGGATACGATTTTCATTTCAATCAATTTTCAGTTTCTCCATTACTTTCTGTAGATTTCATAGCAGGACATTCATATCTTGTTTATGGATTGAGTTTTGGAATTGGCTTTTAAATTTGAATGAAATTGGTTTTAAAGTAATGTTACTTTTTTTGAAAATCTAACAAATCCACATTTCATTAGTAAAAATTTCCAATTTTGAGTAAAAAAAAATCCCTTAATCATTATGAATGAAAAAGGGATTTGAAAATTTCAAATTGTGAATTTGGATTATATTTTATTTACCATTAGATAAATCGAGCCAACATATTTTTTGCCTTTGCTCTTTTTTTCTTTTGGAGCAGGATTCTTAGGGTCAGTTAACTCATTACCTTTAATTTCAATTCTTGAAGGGTCAATACCATAAGTTGAAAAATAATCTTTAAGTACTTCAGCACGTTCTGTAGTCAATTTTAAATTTGTTTCTTTATTGTTGTCGCTATCAGGGAAAACAATAATCGTAAATTTTACTCTTGGATTGGAGTTCAAAGTGTTTTTTATATCCTCTAATACTATTGACGCACCATATCTAAGTTTTGGTTTATTTGTTTCAAATGGATTGACAGGTAGAGCAAGCATTTGATTCAATTTGAGTGGCTTAATCAAAAAATCTTTTGATATTTCAATGTACTTATCAGTAGCCGGAATAGCTATACTGAAATTTTCTTTAAAATAGCCTGGTTCATCAAATTTAATTGTATAAGTATTGCCTGGAGTCAAACTTGGAATATAATAATAACCGTTTTCAGCTGAATTACTTCTTGAACTATAAACTTGCTTTCCAGTAATATCAAAAACAGAAAATTTGGCAGATAAAAAGGATTTGTTTGATTCATTAATTACACTACCTGTAATAGCAACGATAGGTTTGAAAAATTGTGCATTTGCAATATTAATCATAAATGTTGAAATTACAAGCAAAAGAGCCATATATTTTAAATTATTCAATTTCATAATTATTTACCTCCTTTTTTATTAAGAAATCTAACTGAACCATCAGCACATCCAAGAATTATCTGATTCAAATCACTTGTTAAGTCAACAGACCAAATTTCTACACCTGCGTCCATCGTCATTAAATTATTGCCATCTTCAATATTCCATAATTTTACTTTTTTATCAAGACTTGCTGAAACTAAAGTTTTATTATCTGCTGCAAACGAAACATCTTGAATTAATTCATCGTGAGCTTTTATAGTTTTCAAAAGTGTTCCTTGAGGTATTGACCAAATTTTAATAACACCACTCTGGTCAGCTGATGCAAGTAATTTGCTATCAAAACTATACAAAACAGTTAAAACAGGTGCATCATGACCAATAAGAGTTAATAAAGCTTGTTTAGTATTTAAATCTGTTGACCATAATTTAATTGTCTTGTCATCTGAGCAAGATGCAATTTGCGTTCCATCATAAGAATATGCAACGTTGTTTGTAACTTCTGTATGTCCTCTTAAAGTCTTGATTTCAGCACCAAGTCTTCTATCCCACAATTTAACAGTTTTGTCAAAACTTGTACTTGCCACAAATGTAGAACTATCATCTTGGCTGAAATACACACCAATTACTTTGTCAGTATGTCCTTTGAGAACCATTGCTTGAGAGCAATTATCTACATCCCAAAGTCTAACTGTCATATCACTTGAAGCACTTGCAAGCATTTTATCGTTACCAGAGAATGAAATGTTATTGACATCACCTAAATGCCCCTTTAGAACACATAGTTCCTTTCCCTGAGGCAAACTCCAAATCTTGATAGTTTCATCAAGACTACAAGTTGCAACCTTAGTGTTGTCTTCATTTACAAAGACTCCAAGCACTTCATCGGAATGATTGCCAATAGTTTTCATTACATATTCATACTTCTGTGCATAAGTGTTTAGTACAAATACTGAAATTGTAAAAATTAACACAAACAGGTTTAATTTTTTCATCAAATTACCCCATATAAATTAAAAAATAATGATTAAACATAATTTGCTCAACATTAACAAAATAATTAAAATACAAAATAAAAGAACAATTTATTTATCAAGGAAATTTCTAATATCTAATAGTAATTCTTTAATTTCTATTAAATATTCAGTATCAAAATTTGAAATTGATAATTTATCAGATTCAATTTCTGCAATTTCTTGATGTATCTCAAAAATCTCATTTTGTGATGGTACATCATTACCAAAAGTATAGGTCGATAAGCGTTCCTTTGTACCCGACAATGACAACTTATCTTCTCTTATAAATTTCTTTATAGCTTTGATAATATTCAAATCTCTTTCAGAATAAACTCTATTTCCTGCACGATTTTTTCTGGGCTTAATTAAATCGAATTGTTTTTCCCAATATCGCAATATATGCTGTTCTTCATCTACTGCCTTCGCCACTTCGCTTATTGAATAATATAATTTTTGCATATTCAAAAAAAAGATTTTTTAAAAACATTTTTTATAAAAAATAAAAATAACACTTTTATCACAATAATAAAATATTTTTTTTATTTGGGAATAAATTATTATTTTTGTATTTTAAATAAATGTATTATTGGAGAAACAGATTTGGAAAAATATATTGTAGATCCTGTTCTCGTTAGAATGAAAGAATCGGCGAGGGGTTCAATTTATCAATCAATTGTAGCTATGGGTTATCGTTCACGCATCATCAATGACCAAATTAAACAAGAATTGCAAGAGAAAATGGCTGATATTCCAATATCAAATGATGAATCTGAAGGTGTGAATTTTGACCAATTGACTATAAGTAGAGAATTTGACAAATTGCCCAAGCCAACATTTATAGCTATGAAAGAAATTTCTGATGAAAAACTTAAATTTGACTTACCGCCAAGTACAGAAGAAGACGAATAATTTTTTTTTCAATATTCTAAAAATTAACATATATCAAGCCATATTTTAATAAAGTATGGCTTTTTTGTTTTCTACAAATATTTACCGAGTTCTTCAACATCATCAAAATGAAATTTCTCTTTTCCAATAATTTGATAGTTTTCATGCCCTTTACCAGCAATAAGAATAATATCGTTTTCAGCTGAAATTTGAACTGCCCTTGCAATTGCATTTGCTCGGTCTGCAATGACTTCAATTCTATATTTTGAATCTGTCTGAACACCTTCTAAAATATTATTTATAATATCCGTTGGATTTTCAGTACGCGGATTGTCTGAAGTAATTATAGTAAAATCTGCAATATCTGAAGCAATATGCCCCATGATTGGTCTTTTAGATTTATCTCTATCTCCACCGCAACCAAAAACACAAATAAGTTTGGAATTTTCTACGGCTGAAGCTGTAATTGCACTTTTACATGAATTTAATGCTTTTTGTAAAGCATCTGGTGTATGAGCATAATCAACCAAACCGATTGCACCATTTTTGAGAATTATCTTTTGCATTCTTCCCGGGGCGCCATCAGAAGACTCTAAGCCATTTATGATAAAATTTCTATCAATTCCACAAATAAATGCGAATATAGCACTTAAAGCACAATTTTCAATATTAAAACTACCTAATAATTTTGACGTAAACTCAAAATTTACTCTGCCTGAAATTTCAAATTTTGAATAATTCAAATTTAATTCTTGATTGCAAATTGAAAAGTCATTCGATGTACTTTTTCCGACAAAATATTGATTTTTGCAATTTATACCATTTGTCATAAATTTAGCATAATCATCATCGCCATTTAATATACAGAAAGCACTTTCACTTAGACTTTCAAATAGTATTTTCTTTGCCGATGCATATTCAAACATATTGTTATGAAAATCTAAATGGTCTAAACTCAAATTTGTAAATATAGCGCCAATAAAATTAATGGAAGCAGCTCTATGCAAACTAAGTGCATGAGATGAAACTTCCATAAAGACATATTCAATATCATTAAGCAGTAATTCATTGAATAGTTTAGCAAGTTCAAGTGACTCAGGAGTTGTGTGAACTGCAGGCATAAATTTATCACTATAATAAACACCGGTAGTTCCTATAATTGCACAGTTTAAACCAGCGGTTTCAAATATTGATTTCAACAAAAAAGAGATTGTTGTTTTGCCATTTGTGCCTGTAATTCCAACAATTTTTAACTTATTTGCAGGAAAATCATAAAAAGCATGAGATAATTCAGCTAAGGAAATACGAGTATTTTCACATACAATATATGTAATTTCATCATTCAATAGAATTGGTAATTTTTCACATAGAATTGTTTTTGCACCCTTTTCTATTGCTGATTCGATAAATTTATGTCCATCAAATTCATTACCACTAATTGCAACAAATGCTGAGCCATTTATACATTTTTGAGAATTATAACAAACTGAGGATACTATTTTGTCTTTATCCCCATAAATGGAGATATGATTTATATGAGAAATTAAATCAAAGAGTTTTTTCATATTTATTGAAATTTGAGATTTTATCTTATTAATTATAATAATTATTTTTTTGTTTTCAGCAACATTTTTTTGATTGAATCCAAACTACGTTTTTCATCTTCTTGATAATGCTGTAATAATTGGTCTTGTTTAACTTTTGGTTTTGCTTCAAATTGTTCAGGTTCAGCATGTAAAATATCATCGGTACTTCGAGGAGTAAGATAAACATCATCCTGCTCAATTTTTTGAGATGTGATATCGGCATAGAACTGGTTATGGTAGTCATTATTTATTATATCTTCACCTTTTGCTATCATTTCCAATTTTTCACGACCAAACACATCGAGTAACTTATCATATATAGTAGCTCTTGTAAATGGCTTAGAAATAAATCCAGCGGTTCCACTTTTAACAGCCAATCCTAAATTTTCAACATCAGAGAGAGCAGATACCATTAAAACAGGTATATGAGCAGTAGTTTTAATTCGTTTTATAATTTTCAAAGTTAAATGACCAGATAATTCAGGCATTAAAATATCAAGAATAATTAATGTTGGAATTTTTTCCACAGCGGAAGCTATTCCATCAAACCCATTTGATGCAAGATATGTTGTATTAAATCCATAACTTTGCATAGTTTTGGATAAAATTCTCTGCATCCAAACGTCATCGTCAATAATTAGTACAGAATAATCAGTCATTTATTTTCCTAATAAAAAATTCCCAATCTACAATTAATGATTATCGGTACTTTCAGTTATTACTGTAGGTACTGATATACTATGTGCTTTCGTATCCTGATTCAAAACAAACTTCATTTTTGATTTTTTCAATGCAGATTTTAAGGCAGCGAGTTCAGTTTTTGCTGCTTGTCTATTCATCTCTATTATCTTGTCATGAACTTCTTTTCTATGAACAGGAACAGTTCGTGGTGCTTCTATGCCCAATCTGACTATACCTCTATCGAAACTCAAAACAGTAATTTTTACTGAAGTTCCAATAGTTATTACCTCACCTATCTTCCTTGATAATACAAGCATATCAAATCCAAAAATTTCAACTTACAAAAATAAAACGTTTTCAATCAAATACAAAAAATCTTTCAATTAATTTATTTTCATTATCCCTTTGGAATAATAGACATTGGAGAATATTTATCGTTAGTTAGAATAACCTGTTCACCTGTCTGATTAGATATATTCAAAACTATCGGTGCTTTTAAGTTAGCTGTCATATTACCCATATCATCTTCAAGCGTTACTATTGAAAAAAGTACAAAATTTGGGTCGTCAAATTGCTTACCGGGTTTGTAAGATAAATCAATTAACCAAGGACTTAACAAAGGAAAACTTATAGCTGGCTCATCGATACTAACAAGCCACCTAAAAGGCATAGTATCTTCATCACTTATCAATACAAATTCACGTAATATTTCAAAGCCGAGTAGTCCATTTTCAAAATGAAAAATATAATCTTCCTCGACATTTATCATTCCAAAGTGCAAAGTATTTACTTTCCTCGTACCTTTTTCGTTGTTTTCCATATTATTTCCGAATATCTTTTTTTCAAAATGACAAATATATTAAAAATTTATTAGAAAATTGAACATTAATCATATATTTTTTTATTTTTGTTCTTTTTCAGTATAACCATTATTTGTTGGTGATTCAGGCGTCAATTCTTTTAATATAATTTCAACCCTTCTATTCTTTGCTTTACCTTCCTCACTTGTGTTATCTGATATTGGACGCTGCGAACCAAAGCCAGTAACTTCAAGATTATATTCAGGCAGTCCTGAACGAATCATTCTATATGCTACATTCATTGCACGTGAAACTGATAGATGCCAATTACTTTCAAACTGAAAAGTTCTTATTGGTACAATATCAGTATGACCAATAATTGAAATCAACTTGTTTGTTCCTTCTAAAATACCAGCAAGTGTGTCTAATACTGGAAGAGCTTCTGTTTGAATTTCAGCTTTTCCAGAACGAAAAAGTAATTTTTCTGGCATAGTAATTACCAAACCTGTTTCAGACATATTCATATCAATCTCCCCTCGTCCAATGTAGTCCTTCAATGCTTCACCGGTTTCTTGTGATATTTCCTGTAATGAACGTTGTACAACTGGAGCTAAAATTGCCTCTGGTACTCCTTCCTTATGCCCTTCTAAAATTCCATCGCCACCTTGTAGAATTTTCCCATCTTTGGCTTTAAAATATTTCGACATAGCTACCGACAAGTCCTTGAATTTTTCCTGATCCACTTGCGATGACCCATATAAAATTACAAATAAACCCAAAAGCAAAGTAATCAAATCTGCATAAGTAATCAGATATCTATCTGAACCGGCATTATGCCCTTCACTTTTATTTTTTTTAAATTCCAATTTTCATTTTTAATTTAATTAACAATCCAATTTTTAATCGGCAATTTAATGAAAATCTTCAACATTTTCAAAAATTAATAATATCAATTATTATGCTAAAAATTTTACATTTAATTAATATTTTGATTTATTTTCATATATTTATGATTATTTCAATAAAAAATGATTTTATGATTAAATTTAATGATTTTTTTAGAATTGCATTAATTATTTCTACTAATAATTTCACAATAAATAATTTAGTTATGTGAATTTTTTGTAATTTTGAATGTTCTGCAAGTGCAGAAATAAAAATTATTTTATTTTTTTGTGAGATTTACTTATGACTGTTGAATCAAGCGAAAAATTCTTTAGTGAATTTGATACGAACAACTATGATGAATGGAAAAATGCAGCAATTGCAGCATTAAAAGGTGCATCATTCGAAAAATCTATGTTCACCCAAACTCCCGAAGGAATTGAGTTAAAACCGATTTACAACAAAGAAGACATTGATAATATTGATTTTTTGAAAAATGAATTTCCGGGTTTCTCGCCTTATCTTAGGCATAACAACGCTGAAGGTTTTCTGGCTCATAGCTGGGAAATAGCTCAGGAAATTACTTATCCACTTCCTGAAGATGTGAACAAAGCATTACTTTCAGACCTTAAGAATGGACAGAATGTAATCAGATTGGTTGTAGATAGAGCAACTGCTCAGCATGATGACTTTATTACTGATGACGTTAGTGGATTGAATATTTGTATTGCTATTGCAGATGATTTCGACAAAATTTTTGAAGGAATTGATATTACCAAATATCCTGTATATATCGATGCTGGTCTTGCTGGTTTTTCTACAGCAATGTTGTTTATTAATTATTGTGATAAACACGGCATTGATACTAAAGATTTGAAAGGTGGAATTGAATTAGACGCCATTTCAGAATTGGTCACAGACGGATATTTACCTTATCAAATTTGTAAGTATTATCATCAAGTTGCTGAATTTACTAAATGGTTAAGTAAAATTGCTCCAAACTTTAGCACTATTAAAATCAACACTACTGCTTTTCATAATGCTGGGGCAACTGTAGTTGATGAACTTGCAATTGCTATGTCATATTCGGTATATGTCATTAATACATTACTCGATAATGGATTGGATATTGATGAAATTGCACCTAAAATGAAATTGCAATTCTCAATTGGTACAAATTTCTTTATGGAGATAGCAAAACTTAAAGCTGCAAGAATTTTATGGGCGAAAGTTATTAAGTCTTTTGGTGGTAATGAAATTTCTCAAAAAGCTTTTATCCATACAGAAACATCTTTCAGAGAAAATTCAATGCTTGACCCAAATGTGAATATGCTCCGTCATACAACTGAAACATTTTCAGCAATTTGCGGTGGTGCTGATTCAATTTCTGTAGGATATTATGATACAATGTTTGGTTTGCCTGATGATTTCTCTCGCAGAGTTTCACGCAATACTCAAAATGTTTTGCTTCATGAATCACATTTAGCAGATACAGTTGACCCTGTTGGAGGTTCATATTATATTGAATCATTAACTTATGAACTTGCTAAAAAAAGTTGGGAATATTTTCAGGAAATTGAAGCTAATGAAGGTATAATTCATCAACTCAAAATTGGTTCAATCCAAAAAAGAATTGAAGAAAATATGGAAAAAAGAATTGCATCATTGGTTCAACGTAAAATTACAATTCTTGGCACAAACAAATATCCAAATTTATACGAAAAACCAATCGAAAATATTAGAAATTACACTTATGACCAAGTTGATGAATATGTTTTGAAATTTGAAGACTTTCTCGAAACAAGAAATAATGGTACTATTGATGGAATGTTGACTGAATTAGATTCTCATTCAGTGAAAGCAAATACTACTACTTTTGAATTAGCTTATAATTGTGTGAAAAATGGTGCAACTTCAGGTGAAATTTTCAACTCCTTAAGAGATGAAGATGATATTCCAATGACTGTGAAGCCAATTTTGATTCAACGTAGTTCGGAATTATTCGAAGATTTGAGAATTCAAGCAAGTGCATATAAAGAAGAATACGGCAATTTTGCAAAGATTGGTTTGATTTGCTTTGGTGCTGTTAAAGAATGGAAAGGAAGAGCAGATTTTGCTTCGGACTTTTTCTCGGTTGGTGGATTTGAATCCGTTGTAGTTGATAATATTAACGATAATCAAACAGCCATCAATAAATCAATTGAATTGAATTCAAAAATGGTTTGTTTCTGCTCAACTGATGATAAATATGCTGAATTTGTACCAGAATTAGCAAAAGCAATCAAGGAAAATAATCCAGAAACTACCATCATTCTTGCTGGCTATCCAAAAGATAAAATCGAAGAATACACAGAAAGTGGCGTAGATTTCTTTATTCATATCAAAGCAAATATTTTTGAAACACTACTTGAATTGCAAACAAGTTATGGCGTTAGGAATTAAGGAGAAGATGAAATGAAAAAACCTGATTTTGCAAAAATACCATTCGATTTTGATTTCGATGTAAATTCAAAAACTGAATGGAAAAATAAATTTGAGAATAATATCGCCAAAAATGCCGATGAATTTGTTGTTAATTCAATGGAAAATATCGACATTCGACCAATTTATACAAAAAGTGATATTGAAAACCTTGAGCATATAAAATTTACAGCTGGAATTCCGCCATTTTTACGTGGTCCATATCCAACAATGTATGTAACTCGCCCTTGGACAATCAGACAGTATGCAGGATTTTCGACTGCTGAAGAGTCTAATGCTTTCTATAGAAGAAATATTGCCGCTGGTCAGCAGGGCTTATCTGTTGCATTCGACCTTGCTACACATCGTGGCTATGATTCAGATCACGAACGCGTTGTTGGTGATGTTGGCAAAGCCGGTGTTGCAGTTGATTCTATACTTGATATGAAAGTATTGTTTGACAAAATTCCGCTTGATAAAATTTCTGTTTCAATGACAATGAACGGTGCAGTTCTTCCTGTTCTTGCGTTCTATATTGTAACTGCATTAGAGCAAGGTGCTACACTTGAACAACTTTCTGGCACAATCCAAAACGATATTCTCAAAGAATATATGGTGAGAAATACTTATATTTATCCACCAGAACCATCAATGCGAATTATCGCTGATATTTTTGAATTTACTTCAAAGAAAATGCCGAAATTTAATAGTATTTCTATTTCTGGCTATCACATGCAAGAAGCAGGTGCAACTGCTGATATTGAAATGGGTTATACACTTGCAGACGGCTTGGAATACGTTCGCACAGGTTTGAAAGCAGGAATTGATATTGACGCATTTGCTCCAAGACTTTCGTTCTTCTGGGCAATTGGCATGAATTATTTTATGGAAATTGCAAAAATGAGAGCGGCTCGCTTAATTTGGGCAAAAATCATTAAGCAATTCAATCCAAAAGATTTAAAATCTATGGCTTTGAGAACTCACTCTCAAACTTCTGGATGGAGCCTGACTGAACAAGACCCATTCAACAATGTTGCACGTACTTGTATGGAAGCAATGGGAGCAACTCTTGGACATACTCAATCGCTTCACACTAACGCACTCGATGAAGCAATTGCATTGCCAACTGATTTTTCTGCAAGAATTGCTCGTAATACGCAGATTTATTTACAGGAAGAAACCGGTATTTGCAAAGTTATTGACCCTTGGGGTGGCTCTTATTATGTTGAATCGCTAACTGCTGAACTCGTGAAAAAGGGCTGGGCACATATTCAAGAAATTGAATCGCTCGGTGGTATGGCAAAAGCCATCGAGTCCGGCATTCCAAAAATGAGAATCGAAGAAGCATCTGCAAAAAAACAAGCTCGTATTGATAGTGGTTCCGAAGCAATTATTGGTGTTAATAAATACAAATTAGACCAGCAAGATCCGATTGATATTCTTGATATTGACAATTCGGCTGTTCGTGATATGCAAATTGAAAGATTAAGAATATTGCGTGCAAATCGTAATGAAGATGATGTTCGCTCGGCACTTGATGCAATCACCAAATCTATCGAAACTGGCGAAGGCAATTTGCTTGATTTATCTATCAAAGCCGCACAAGTTCGTGCTTCTTTGGGCGAAATTTCAACAGCAATCGAAAAAGTTGTTGGCAGACATAATGCAGTTACTCGCACTATTTCAGGCGTTTATAGTTCGGAATATAGCGAAAAATCCGCTATTGAAGAAGTACGCAAAATGACGAATGATTTTGCTGAAAAAGAAGGCAGACGCCCACGTATTATGATTGCAAAAATGGGACAGGACGGACACGACCGCGGTGCCAAAGTGGTTGCAACTGCTTATGCCGATATGGGTTTTGATGTGGATATGGGACCATTATTCCAAACTCCTGCCGAAACTGCAAAGCAGGCAGTTGAGAATGATGTTCATATTATCGGGGTTAGTTCTCTTGCCGCAGGACATAAAACATTAGTTCCGCAATTGGTTGCAGAGCTCAAAAAATACGACCGCGAAGATATTATGATTATCGTAGGTGGAGTAATTCCTCATCAGGACTACGAATTCCTCTATAATGCTGGTGCAAGTGAAATATTTGGACCAGGCACAATCCTCACATCAGCCGCAAAAAAAATGATGGAAGATTTATTCGAAAGAATGTAATTAAACCAAAATAATTCATCCGATGTTTAGAAAGCATCGGATGGATGTTGAGAATTAGCCCACAATTTTCCTCTTTTTTTAACAATTCTGAAATATTTTTTGGTTTAGAAATTATATTTGTTATTTTTGTGATATTGGAATTTGAAAAGAAACAAAATGAGTATGATTAAGACAAATTGGTGTCTAATTCGTAATTTGGAAATTGAACATAAGTCTATCGAACAAAAGTATTTTATAAATAATAGGAATAAATATGAAAACATTTTTTATTATTACAGTTATAATTTTATCTATTAAGATTGTTTATTCACAAGATAATACAATTCTTTTTAATAGAGGAACAAGTTTAAAAGTAGTTGCACCTGAAGGTATAACAGATAAAATTCTTGGAATGGGTTATGATATTAATTTTAACGAATTAAATTACCAAGTATTTAAAGGTAAAAAAAATATTACTAATGAAGCTACTTACGAAAGCAATTATACCGAAATTAAAAATTCATTAGAGTATGGGGCTTATGCTAAAGTGTTTAGTTTAATGAAAGGCGGAATAAATAAACAAACTCAAAAAAGATTTGCTGTATTAACTATATATGTAATAGATAAAACAGTAACTTATGAAGTTGAAGGAGCACCGATTGGGAATGCAGAATTTTATGCTGCAAAAATTCATTATGGTTGGTCATTAAATTATATCATAAGTGGCGAATCTTCAGTCTTTAATGCCGAAGTTTCAGCTAATTTAGAAAAATTTATTGGTGTGGGAGGTGATTTTAAATACACTACAACTTTGTTTAATTTACAACAAGAATTAAAATTAAAGGGTCTAAATACAAAAGATGAAGGTGTTACTATTGCCAGATCAGCGGAAGAAACATTAAACAAGTTTCAAAAATCAAAAAATTCTGTTCCAATTTTGATTGAATACAAAGCAGTGAAAGATGTTAATACTCAAGGTATAGAATGGGTATCACCATACTATAAGGAAGGGATTTATATTTTACAAAGCATGGATTATAAAGTATCTGAAAGAAAATCTGATGGTAAACATTGGGATGCTGGTTTTGGAGGAACAATGAATCCTGATGTTATGGTAAAACTGTATTTAGATAATCAAGAAATTAACTCTAACTCTGGAACCAAGGATTCATTTACTGGCACTGTTAATTTTAGTAAACAGATAAGTTTAAACCCAAAATCAATAATGAAAATGGTTTTTTGGGATAAAGATATGAGTGAAAATGATTTAATTGGTGAAGCCGAAATAACATTTGAACAATTATCAAAAGTCAAACTAAATTATGATATAAATTTAAACACAACAAAACAATTACTAAAATGTACAATTAGACTTATTCAAAAATAATAATCTAACAACCTTATTTAATTTGATAACCTTAGTACAAAGAAAATGACCAAGATAGACAAAACCTTATTAAATATTTTTGAATTAAATAAGGTAATAAGGTCAGGAAAAATACGACATACTTTTTCTACTAAGGTTTTTATTGGGGAATAAGGTTTTGATGGCTTTTTTCAAGATTTCTATTCAAACCTTATTTAAATCCAAAACCTTAGTAGAAAAATTGAATGATTTAAACACTTTAACCTTATTAATTATTTGAATTTAGGAAAATTAAATTATGAAAGTAGAATATAATAATCTTTATACCCATTTTATTTTTACTACTCTTCATCGTGAAGCTGTTATTAAAGAGGAAAATAGAGAAAGGATTGAAAAATACATTACAGGCATTGTAAATAATAATAATTGCAAAATGTATGCTATTTATGCAAATCCTGAACATGTTCATTTTCTTATTTCACGTTCTCCCGATATTGATGAGCAGAAAATAGCAACAATTATTTCCAATAGTTCGCAAAAATTTATTAATGATAATATTCTATGTGGGAATAATTTTCAATGGCAAATTTCCTGTTCTGCTTTTTCAGTTTCCAAATCAGATATTGATAAAGTATGCAAATATATTTTGAATCAGCGAGAACATCATCGAAAACTTACTTTTGCAGAAGAGTATGACACATTTATAAAATTTTATCAGCAAACTCTAAACAATCAATAAGGTAATAAGGTTAGGAAGTAGCAGAGATAATTTTCTACTAAGGTTTTTATTGGGAAATAAGGTTTTTTAAGACTTTTTATTCAAAACCATATTCAATTTTCAAAACCTTAGTAGCAAGAAAATGACCAATACAGACAAAACCTTATTTAATATTTTTGAATTAAATAAGGTAATAAGGTCAGGAAAAATACGACATACTTTTTCTACTAAGGTTTTTATTGGGGAATAAGGTTTTGGGGGAAATATTCAGAACTCTTTACTATAAAATATTGGTAAATGGTATTCGTTAAACGAATATGAGGATAACAAGATGAAATATACGAAACATTTTATTGATGATGTGTTGCCAAAACGTCCATATTTGGATAATGAACTTCTTTTAGAAATTATTAATAATCCTTTACAAAGTGAAATTCAAGACGACAAAAAAATTAAACTTTGGGGCTATTCGTCCAAACATAATAAGTATGTCAGATTGATTTTGCTTGAAGATGGAGAAACTATACATACTGCATTTTTTGATAGAAATTTTAAATTGAAACAATGAGGAAATATATGAAATTCAACTATGATAAAGAAACTGATGCTCTCTACATAAATTTTCTTGATATTCCAGGTGTTGATTCCTATGAGTTGTCACCCGATTATATCGTTGATGTTGATGCTAAAGGAAATTTAATTGGTATTGAGGTTTTGAATGTAAAGAATAAAATTGATTTCGAGCAACTTATATTTAATCAAATACCAATTAAAGATATAAGATTTTTAAATCAATCGGTTATGCAATAGTATTGTGTATTTTTTGGCTATTTTAATTAAATCTAAGAAAAAAGTTGTAATTTTTAGAATTTAATAAATTAAAAATATGGAGTAAAATTATGAATTATAAAATTCTTATTACTTATGACAAAGATTACAACGGTTATGTTGTAGATGTACCGCAATTGCCTGGTTGTATGAGTCAAGGCAAAACAATGGACGAAGCAATTGAAAATGTTAAAGATGCGATTAAAGGTTGGTTGTATGTAGAAAAGATGTATGGCAAATTCAAATAAGAAAGATTATAATCCGTGTAAGTGATTGATATAAATAAACTAAAAGTGAAATCATGGAAAATAAATTAAAACTTACTATTGTTTATACTCCTTGCGATGAAGGAGGTTATACTGCTTTTATTAAAGAAATTCGTGGAGTAATCTCTGAGGGTGATACAAAGGAAGAAGCACGTGAAAATGTTTTGGATGCGCTCGGCTTAATGCTGGATTCAGAAAGAGAAGAATCAGAGTTGGAAATTAATGATTTGCATAATATTTCAGATGAACTTTTGATTCTGGTATGAAAAGAAATGAATTTATCAAATATCTTAACAAGTACAATTGCATTTTATTCAGAGAAGGTGCAAAGCACTCAATTATAAAAAATCTAAAAAATGAATACAAAACCTCTTTACCAAGACATAATGAATTGAAAAATAATACTTGCAAAGAAATATGCAAGCAACTTGAAATTCCCAGCCCATTTTAAAATTAATTTGTAAATACTCTTGCGGAACTTGACGAAAATAGAAATGTTGTAAGTATGACTTTCGAACATGCCAAAAGTGTTGCTGATATTAATGATATTTCATTTCAACAATTAGCAAAGCATAATAATTAATACTTTATGGGGCTGAATCGAAAGGATTTTTTTAGTTGTTTTCATTTTTGAGAGTTGTGAGAAATTTATATATATATCAACAACTTAGTGCGATATGGATTCTGACACAAGTTCAGAATGACACCTTTTTTCCTTGCATCAGTATGACGATTTTTGAGGCAGTTCCAATAAACATCGGATGAAGGAAATCCTCCTTAATCCCCCTTTAATAAAGGGGGAAAGGGGGATTTGAATTAATTCTACATTGAGGGTTCTGAAACAATCTACAAATGACGACAATTTTTTATAATGGTGTCATTTTGCATGTTTTTTAAATATATTTGTTACGCACTTCAGAATGACACCTTTTGAGACAGCCCCATTCTGAATATAATATTGCTATTAGTAATCGTTAAACGAGTATCAGTTAGTTAAAATGCAATACATTATGTATCTTATTTTAGTGTATTGACAAATATCGCTAATATGCTGTATATTTTGCAATACAATACTCACTATCTCCAAAATTAATTCTTGACAAATTTAATCGACTGCCCATCAATTCTAATAAAATATGTACCAATTGGAATATTGGAAATATTTATTTTGTTCTGTTTAATGCTTATTTCTGTTTTTGAAATTACTACACCAAGCATATCAATTATTTCAGCTATATAGGTTTTATCTTTTTGTATTGAATTAACTTCTATGAAATCTGAAGATGGATTTGGTTTAATCATTAAATTATAATTCTCAATTAACTGTATTTGTCTGACAGGCAATACACAATGTTCTACTGTAACTTTGCCCGGATAAATGCGATATTCGATTAGTTTACTTTTCCAATCAAAATCAGCAATATCAACTACATTTACTATTGAATCACTTAGCATTATAATGCCGCATAGATATGTCAAATGAGTGGTATCTGTTTCTAAGAAAACTGAATCTTGTCTAATTCTAACAATTCTCTTGTCGCCTTCAATTCGATTACTAATTATTTCGCCTTTTAACACGTATTGCGGTAAGAATAGTTTTTTATTAAATAACACTTCAATTTCATATTCCGAAATTAAAGTCTGTGGTAAAGCACAAGTCATTCTACCCGAGATTGGAATACATAATTCAGTATTCACCAATACAATTGTATCAATAACGAATATTTCTGCACTACTTTTTAAGCCCTCAGCAAATATTGGAATTTTAATCACAGTTGGACAAGGTTCAGAAATTACAATGATTAGTGTATCATGGTAAAATTTTTCAGTTTTGGGAGTAAAATTTAAAGTGAAAGGCAAAAGTTTATTTGGTAAAACAGTTTGAGGAAGTGTATCGTTATAAATTACACTAAATTCTTTTGTTTCTTTTGCAAAATAGATTGTATCAGCAATAATATTTTCACTATTCAGATTTTTCAAATATGAAGCTAAAGAACCAGCAGAATACATACATATTTTTCCAAAATCAAGTGAATCAGGATACAGAATATTTAACCCAGTATTATTCACTTGAACTTCTTTTGTAGCAGTACATCCGTTTTCATCTGTAACTTTTACCCAATACGTTCCAGCAGAATTTATTGTAATTTCCTTAGTTTTTGAACCATTAGACCATAAATAATCTTTGAAATTTTCCACAACATAAAGATTGCCAATTTCATCATTACATAAAACAAATTTTCCATTTACAGAAAAAATTATTTCAGGTTGAACTTCTACTGAAAATTCACCTTCGTAAACACATCCATTTGCATCTTTAGCAGTTAATATGTACTTACCGGCTTGGTTAATTGTAATAGCTTTAGTTTTTTCACCAGTGCTCCATTGGTATTCAACCATATCGCTACCAGCACTAAGAATTTCACTTTCTCCAAAACAAATGGTTTGTTTTCCCAATATACTTATATTTTGCTTTGGTGAAACTTCTACATTAACAGTATCATAAGCAACGCATCCATTTTTAGTAGTAATTTGAAGTATATACTGGATATTATTCTTTGGAAAAATTGTAGGGTTAGAAACATTAACATCACTAATATCCTGATTACTCAGCCATTTGTATTGATATTCATAATTAGCTGGATAACCAATTTGCATCTTCCCCCCAAAACAAATAGTAGTATCTGGAAAATCATTAAAAGTAGGGGGAGTGCAGGAGCATGATTTAAAAGAAAAATTATCCAATGCAAATACAATTTCATCACTTGATTTATTATTACTAATGATTTTAATATTGGCAGATTCTACATCAGCAATCCAACTCAATTTAAAAGTCTCCCAATTGCATTTTGGATTTAAAAATACAAATGAACCAACTTTTTTATTATTTATTTCTACAATAAACTCATTTGTCATAATACTACTGAAAGGCAAAGCATCAAAACTAAGAATATACTCTTCGCCAATAATTACATCTTTGGAAAAAATAACAATGGCTTTATCATTAGTTTTGTGATTATTTACAATAAATTCATATCCAATTTTGTTAATATTGTCAGTACAACCAACTAATTTAAATACATGATGATCATCAGAGAAACTGATAAAACCAGGAACTGATATTATATTATCAATAACTATTGGGTAATCAGATTTAACATCAATTTTAATGCTATCTAAAGTTCCATTTTCAATTAATTCATCACCTAAAGCATTACAGAAAGTACTGGGGTTTAAATACGAAACAAAAATATTTGGTAATCCTAACGAACTTTTTTTTCCTGAAAGATAGATAGCATCTCTTTTGTAGTTGCAATTTATACCTTTTTCGTTTGGATTATTAATGACGCCCAAGTTAAAATCTCCATCTTTAGCAACATAAATTTTTCCGTCTGGTCCAGCTTGTAAAGCTCCAAAATAGAATTTCGCATCACTTTTAAAATCTAATTCATACATACTATTTTTTATTTCAGAGTCTGTATTCATTGATATATCAAATTGATATAAACGACAAGGTTCAAAAGTAGAAGCATATAAATACTTTTCATTCGGAGAAAATTCTACTCCGTAGGGCCATCTACTAAGCCCTTTGATTAAATTCCTAAGTGTTAATTTACCGGTCAAATTATCAAAATTGTATAATTCATAAGTTTCGGCTTTCTGATGAGCAGAAGCTATCATCTTACCACTTGGAGAAGTTCTTAAATAATGCCCGGACCTTTGATTGTTGTAAACAGCACCAGGACTAATAACTGCATTAGATATATCTATTCCATTTTCATTTAAAAGATAAGTAACATAATTGTTGTATCTCCAATCATAACATATTATCCAAATATCTTTTTTATTCTGATGAAGTACAGCAGTAATACGCTCAATATTAAAACCATTTATTGGAAAATTTTTTGTACTTACATATCCATCAGGTTTAGTAGTATTAAATGTTACAATTGAATAATATAAACCATCAGTAGTTGAACTCTCAACAGCTCCGGTAGTAAATACAAAATAATCTGTCATAGAACCGGGTTTTCTTACAATTAAACCTGATTGGGTAGATGAATGAAAGCCTGCTAAGCCAGATCCATTTTCCATTATTGTATGTCTTCTATTCCAAACTGTCATTCCATTGGTATAGAACAATAGTTTTCCATCTGTATCACAAATTGATGCACAGCCCTCCCAATTATTAAGTGCGCCGTTTGTTAATACTTTTGGTGATAAATCAGGTGTGTTAAAATCTAATCCAGCATTAGCTCCAAAATACCAAATATAACTCTCTTTTTGACTATATAATGAAGAAAATAAAATAAAAAAAATGCAAGCATAAATAAAATTTTTCATAATCTGACCATTTATTTCTAATTTTTCATATTTTAAAATGCAAATTACAAATATTTAATATTTTAACAAAAAATTTTATTGAAAAATTTATATTTTTCAATTTTTTTTGAAAAGTATTGAATAATTTTATATTTTTGTAATGGAATATTTACTATTTGTGAAATTTGGAATTTTTATATGAAAGCACTATTTGTAACCGCTTTATTTGTTATTTTAGGTTTGATAATATCTTGTGATGAATCCGCTACAAATAATGATAACAACTTGTATGGAATAATTTCAGGTAAGGTACTAAATAAAGATCTTATAGGTATTGAAAGTGTTGAAATTTATACAGTACCAGCCACCGAAGTAATATTATCAAAAACCAATGGAATTTTTACTTTTGACAAAGTACCAATTGGTACATATCAAATTTTTGCAAAGAAAAATGGGTATATCTTAAAAAGTATAACAATTCAAGTTTTAGCAAATGCAAAAACTGATGCAACTATTATTTTAGATAATGAAAATCCAAATCAGAATCCTTCAAAACCAATTTTGACAATTCCAGCTAACAATGCGAAAATTTCATATTTACCAAATTTGCAATGGAATTGCACTGACCCAGACAATGATAAAATTTTTTACGATGTATATTTAGATGAATCTACAAATCCTACCACTTTAATAGCTAATCATATTGAAAACTCAAGTTTTAATTTGAAAGACTTAGTTAGTGGTAAAAAATATTATTGGAAAGTTATTGCTCTTGATTCTAAAGGTGGCAATGCTGAAAGTGATATTTGGAGTTTTGAATATACAAAAACAAATCTTGATATTTATAAAATATTTGATTTAGATTTTGATAAAGTGATTTCAGATAAATCAGATTTAAAACAGAATTGCATCCCAAGTAATGTTTTCTTAATCAAGGACAGAAAGGGAAATGAAAGTGGCGCAGGTTCTTTTGATGGTAATTCATATATTGAAGTTTTTAACCCCAAATCAATGAATTTTGATAATCCTTTTACAATCTCAGTTTGGGTAAAACCTAGTGCTGAATATGGAAATCTATATGAAGGAGAAGGTGAAATTATTAGCAGATATGGAGCAACCACATCTGGTACTTCAAGTTTTGCACTATATTTGAAATATGGTAAATTAGTTTCTGAAATATTCCATCCCTATCAAGGAAGAAATATTTTAAATACTAATATCATAGTTTATAGTGAAATATGGACACATATTTGCTTTGTTTATGATGGTTCATCTTTATTATTATATTCAAATGGAAATCTTGTTGGCAAAATTAATACTTATCAACCAGACTCTTCAAATCTTTCATTGTTTATTGGTAAAAGGTCATTAAATAACAGGTATTATAAAGGTGCTATTGATGACATTCAAATTTTCAATATTCCATTGTCTTCAAACGATATTTTAGAATTATACGAACAATAATTATCAATTTAATAACAAAAATAAATTCTTTGGAAAATAAATGTCATTAAAAAACAAAATAGCAACAGATAAATCAATTTTAACTGTTCCAATAAAGTATTTTTTTTATAAATTTAAAAATAAATATTATGATGTAAATTCTTTGATTAAATCAACAGAAATAAATGGAGATTTAATCAAGGTAACTTTAAATGATGGTACAGTTTTGATGAACTATGCTTCAAAAATTCCAGCTGAAATTCAATTCTCAGACAGAATTAAATATGGTAACGCATCTAAACTGAATAATATTATTGACGTGGATAAATTCTTCTTTATTTATGAAATTATAAGCGAATTATTTGTCAATAAAATTCATTTTAAACACTTTGGCGTAAACGAAGGTGATATAGTTATTGATGCAGGTGCAAATATTGGTGGATTTACAATTCAAGCGGCAAAAAAAGCAGGTAGCAAAGGCAAAGTAATCGCTTTTGAACCAAACAAACAAAATATGAAAATACTTAAAATGAATTGCGATGTTAACAAATTAAATAATGTTATTTTTATTGAAAAAGGTTTATGGTCAAAAAAAGATACTTTAGAATTTTTTGAAAGTCATCGTCCTGGAGAACATTCTTTAATCCATACAGATGAGCAACACGAAAAATTCAATACTTCATCTACAAAAATAGAAGTTGACACAATTGATAACATTCTAAATGAATTAAAATTAGACAAAGTTAATTTTTTGAAAATGGATATTGAAGGTGCTGAATATGAAGCTCTTAAAGGTGCAGAAAATTCATTATTAAAACAAAATGATATTAAGATGATAATTGAAATCCATAAAGCTGATTGGGGTATGACTGATACAAAAATTACACCTATGCTTAAAGAACATTTATTTGAAATCTTAGAATCAGGCAGTGCATACAGAATGCCAATATTCGCAAAGAAATAAATTTTAAAAAAAATAAAAAAAACACTTAAATCATATCGAATTAAGTGTTTTTTGTATAAATTAATTATATTTACTTAATGTATTTTTCCGTGCGGATGCCCAACTGGTTGATTTTCACTATTGTGATGAGCACCTTGATGATGACTGCTATGTGGGTGTTCAGCAGCTGTATGAGCATGACTATGTGGATGTGCAGTTGCTTCAGGATGACCGCCACCTTGTTTTAACTTATTTGATGAAGCAACTCCAATAATACCCCTAAGAAATAGTGTTGAAACAATATCAATATATTTTTCATAATACGCATCATCAAATACAATTTTGCTTGAATCTCTAATAACATTGCCGAAAATCAAATTTGAGAATAAAAGACTTAAAAAAGCTGGTCCGATTATCATAGTTTGTTCAGGGTTATCAAAGAAATTACCATGTGCATGAAAAGTTTGTCTAATTAGTTTGATATGTTCGTTAAACATTTTAACCTTAAATTCAGCAACATCTTCTTGGTCAAATGGTAATTCAATAATAGCCACCTTGCATAAATCATGTCTTTCATTAAACAACTTAATCATTTCCTTAATTAAAAATTTCAAACTTGTTTCTGGGTCAAAATTTGTTTCAGAAATTGATTTAAGAATATTTTTAACTTCGTTAAAATATTCATCAATAATTGCTTTCAAAATACCTGACTTGCCATTAAAATAATAAGATACCATTGATATATTAACATCAGCATCTTTGGCGATTTCTCTAACACCAACAGCGGAAAATCCACGTTGAGCAAATAATTTTGATGCAGAATCAAGGATTCTCTCCTTAGGTTCTTTGAATGAATTATCAGGCATAATTACTCCTTAAAAGCAAACGTTTGTATTTTGAATTTGTAAAAAACATTCTTAAAATAATAATGTCGAAGTATTAGAAAAAAAATTGTTTAATTTGTAAAATAATTTTTGAAAAAGTATATTTATTTTCAAAAAAGATTAAAAGTTAATTCTCAATCAAATAAATCATTCGTGATTAAACATTAGCTTATATTCTCATTAAAGCTATTGTTTCAAATTATTTAAAACTTTTAATATTTTACTTCGTCATTGTCAAAGATATTATTAACATATATTAAAATGAAAAATGTTTGAATTTATTTCTAAAATATTTGGCGGTAGTAAACATGATAAAGATGTTAAAGCTATCAGACCAATAGTTGACCAAATTAACAATATTTACGAGCAATACCATCTTTTGAGTGATGAACAACTTAAAGCAAAGACTATTGAATTTAGAGAAAAAATACAGAGTAGATGTTCGGAATTAGAAATTGAAAAAGTTGATTTGAAGAATAAACTACTAACTGCTGCTATGACTGCAACAGAAACAATGGACACTACTGCAAGAATCAAAGAACTTGATAAATTAATTTTTGATGAAACAGAAAATGTATTAGATGAAATTCTACCTGAGGCATTTGCTTGTGTGAAACAAGCTTGCAAAAGACTTAAAGAACAACGTTTTGCTTATACTTATGCTGGTCAAAATACAATTTGGGATATGGTTCCTTACGATGTTCAGTTGATTGGTGGTGTAGTTTTGCATCAAGGTAAAATCTCTGAAATGGCAACTGGTGAAGGCAAGACTCTTGTTGCTGTTGCACCTATGTATTTGAACGCACTTCCAGGCAAAGGTGTACATCTTGTAACTGTAAATGATTATCTTGCACAACGCGATTGCGATTGGATGCGTCCTGTTTATGAATTTCTTGGATTAACTGTTGGTACAATTCAATCAAATATGGATAGTGAAGACAGACAAAAAAATTACAATTCCGATATTACCTACGGTACAAATAACGAATTTGGTTTTGATTATCTTCGTGATAACATGGTTGTCGAAATGGAGCACTTATCACAACGTGAGCATTGGTTCGCCATCGTTGATGAAGTGGACTCAGTATTGATAGATGAGGCACGTACTCCATTGATTATTTCAGGTCCAGTTGGTCAAACTGACCAGAAATTTGAAGAAATGAATCCACGTGTTAAAAGATTAGTTGAAGCACAAACAAGATTTGTTAATGGAATTTTGATGGAAGCTGAAACTTTGTTAAAAAATACTGATAAAGAAAGCAAAGAAAAAGGTGGAGTAAATCTATTTAGAGCGCATAGAGGTTTACCTAAGCATAAAAAATTAGTTAAATTGATGCAAGAGCCAGAATATCAGAAATTAATGAAGGAAACTGAACTTTTCTTTATGCGTGAACAAAGTCGTAGAATGCACGAAATTGATGATGAATTGTACTATGTTGTTGATGAAAAAAATCATCAGATTGATTTCACAGAAAAAGGTAGGAATATGCTCGGTGCAAGTAAAGATGAAGACCCGAATATGTTCGTACTTCCAGACATTGCAGCCGAACTAAGTGCTTTGGAAGGTAATAATGAAATGCCTGAAGATGAAAAACAAAGAAATAGAGATGCAATTCATTTGCTTTACGCAGAAAGAAGTGATAGAATTCATACAATTTCACAATTATTGAGAGCATACTCTTTATATGAAAAAGATAACGAGTATGTAATTCAAGATAACAAAATTATGATTGTTGATGAATTTACAGGTCGTATTCTTGATGGAAGAAGATATTCAGATGGTTTACATCAAGCGATTGAAGCTAAAGAAAGTGTTAAAGTTGAACGAGATACTCAAACTCTCGCCACAGTAACATTGCAGAATTATTTTAGATTATACAAAAAACTTGCTGGTATGACTGGAACTGCTGATACTGAAGCTGCAGAATTTGAAAAAATTTACAATCTTGAAGTAACTGTTATTCCAACAAATAAAGATATTGTAAGAGATGATAAAGAAGACTTGATTTATAAAACCAAACGTGAAAAATACAATGCAATTGTTGAAGACGTAAAAACTCTTCAAGATGAAGGTAGATCAGTTCTTGTGGGAACAGCAAGTGTAGAAGTATCGGAAGTACTTTCTAAGATGCTAACAAGATTGAAAATTAAGCATAATGTATTGAATGCTAAGCAACATCAAAAAGAAGCTGAAATTATATCAAATGCTGGTAAAAAAGGTGCTGTTACTATTGCAACAAATATGGCTGGACGTGGTACTGATATTAAACTTGACCACGAAGTAAAAGGCGCTGGAGGTCTTGCTATTATCGGTTCAGAACGCCACGAAGCAAGACGTATTGATAGACAGCTACGTGGTAGAGCAGGTCGTCAAGGTGATCCCGGAAGTTCACAATTCTATATTTCTCTCGAAGACAATTTGATGCGTTTATTTGGTGGTGAAAGAATTGCAGGTGTGATGGGTAAATTGAACATCCCCGAAGGTGAAGCAATTCAACATTCAATGATTTCAAAATCAGTTGAAAAAGCTCAAAGAAAAGTAGAAGAAAATAATTTTGGAATAAGAAAGAGATTGCTTGATTATGATAATGTTATGAATCAACAGAGAGAAGTTATTTATAATCGTAGAAAAGCAGCCCTTAGAGGTGATAGATTAAAAGGTGAATTATTCGATTATATTGAAGATATGGCTGCTGATTGGGTAGAAGAATACAAACCACAGAAAAATCTTTTGGGCTTAAAGAATGAAGTTAGAAAGAATCTGATTTGTGAAGTGAATATCACTGAAAAGGAATTTGACAAACTAAACGATGATGAAATAGTTGCAAGAATTATTAAAGCAGCTACTGATTTTTACAATAGAAAGGAAGAGCAACTTGGTGCTGAATTTTCATCAAGACTTGAAAGAGTTGCTGTACTTCAAACTATTGATGAAAAATGGAGAGACCATTTACGCGCTATGGATGATTTGAAAGAAGGTATTCATTTACGTTCTTATGGTCAAAAAGACCCACTTCTTGAATATAAATCTGAAGCTTTTAAAATATTTGTTGAATTGATAAAAGAAATCAACAAAGAATCTGTTGCATTTGCTTTCAAATACTTTCCACAAATTCAGTATGTTGATAGAACTGTATCGGTATCAAAAGGTGGTAAAACTGTTACAAAAGATGAAGATGGTACTCCAAAAGTCAGAACTCGTTCAGTAACACAAAATTTGAAATTCGAGCATTCAGACGTTACTCCTTCATATTTATCCGCACCTCAAGCTCAAGCACCTGAAGGTCAAGCAACAACTGTTACTCAAACATTCAAACGCATAGATGATAAAGTAGGCAGAAATGATATGTGTCCTTGTGGAAGTGGTAAAAAATACAAGAAATGCCATGGTAAAATGGAAGAAGTTATTTAGTTTACTTGTTCTTTTCATCAAGATTTATTTACTAAATTCAGTATGAAATTTTATAATTTTAAAAATTGAAATTTTTATTTGATTTCAAGAATCAGAAAAAAACCTTTTGTAGTTTACAAAAGGTTTTTTTGAATAATACCATTTACAAGCAAATTGTTCCATTAAATTATATTTTTTACTTTATTGCAGTTGATACTTTTGAAGTTTACTATTTATAAAAATGTATTAAAATATCCTGAAAACTATTTAAATCCCTAAATGATGTTTTAATATTGTAGTTAAAACCATTTAATTCAAACTTCTGCAAAAATGATGATAAATTTGATTTTTCATCATTCATATTGTGATGATATTCGATAATATACTCATTAGCTTTATTAATAGTAGATGAATCAAATAGATCTGAAATTATATTTACCTCAGCACCTTCAACATCTATTTTAATTAAGTCAACCGAATCAATGTTCTTTAAGAAATCTGATAATCTTTCGGCTTTTACTAATAATTCGCTATTCCCTCCTCTTTCTTTTTTAATTGACCCTAAAAGTGTACCGATATTATCTCCTATAAAAAAAGGTATTTCCGTCTGTCTGTCAAATAATGCTATGTTGTGTATTTCAACGTTTTTTATGTTATTAGTTTTGATGTTCTCTTCCAGCAACATAAAAGCGTAAGGATTGGCTTCAAATGCTATAATTTTAGAATGAGGATACATTTTTTTGAAATATAAAATAGACATTCCAATATTAGCACCACAATCAATTATTAACGGCTCTGTTTTTGTGGATTTAAAATAATATTCGTTTGTCAAAAACACTTCATTAAATAAAAATTCAATTACTTGATAATCATAAGCATAGAATCTATAATTCAAAAAATTTGCATTTACTTTTGAATTAGTTTTACTATACATTTTACTTTTAATCATTAGTCTAATAGATGCTATAAATGCCAAAATCTTCTCAGACAAAGTTCCACGAATATTCATTGAATTCCAAGCATTTCGTAATATTGATTTTATTATCATAAATTAAACCTTTTCAATTCTAAAAAATTTCTTTGTATTTTGCCACAAACTGAGTTTCAAAAAGTAACTTATCACAAAATTACGAATTAATTATTTTTACTCCAAATATAAAATTCCTCATAATCTATGATGATTTAAGAGATGTCTGGATTGAATTAAATTTTTTGGTTGATGAAAATGTGCAAAAAGTTTGGATTTAATTAATTCTTAACAAAAAGTGGGAAGAATATTTACTATTTTTCCCACTAATTTTATTTTTTAAAAAACTATTTGCCAGCAAAATGATTAATATCTGTTTTTTGCTTATTTATCAATAATTCAATCAAATCAATAAATCTTATACAGTCTATCTTTTCAGCAATTTATTCATTTTTTAGTCTTAACAAATATTCAATAAAAATGTAATAAATGATGTTTATTTTTGTTACTAATTTGTTACTAATGATTTTTTTTCTTAATTTTGATACTGATTGTGTAACAAATGATAAATATCTAATGAATAAGATTATTGATAAAAAAGAAAAAAAGAAAAGAACAGTTAAGAAACAAAAGCAAATTGTTAAAGTAAGAACAAAAGAATCTCAATTGACTAAAATTGAATCAATCTATCTTGAGTATGATTTTCAAGGAAAAAGGTCTTATAAATTTCTAAATTTGTATATCAATAAAGAAAAATCAAGGAATGATGTTGTTACATTAAATCAGAATGCTGAAAATCTTAGAATTGCTGAAAACAAAAGAGTAGAATTGGAAAATCAAATTAGGTCTGGAACTTATGCTGAATTAAGAAATGATAAAGTTACTTTGATTGAATTGATAAATCAGAAAATCAATGATATTAAAGTTTATCATACAAAAATCAATTATCAATCTTTGTTATTCCATATCAAGAATTTTAAAGATGTTAAAATATCAAAGTTCAATTTGCAATACTGGAATGAATTTAGAAAATATCTTGAAAAGAAAGGAATGGAATTAAGTTCAATAGCTGAATATCAAACAAAATTAAAATCAATATTAAATTCAGCATATAAAAACAACTTAATCAATGCTGAATCATTAAAGAATCTTGAAATAGTTAAGAGTTCAAGTAAGTTAAGGAACTTTTTGACTGAATCAGAAATAAATCAGATTAAAGAATGTAAATTTGATATAAATTTCAAGAATAAAGTATTATTCAATATTTATACTGGAATAAGATTTTCAGATATGATTAATTTGAAATTTACTGATATTATAGATAATAAAATCATCATCAAACAGCAAAAAGATAAAGGAACTAATAACATTCCATTAATCAAACAAGCTATTGAAATTGTTGAAAATCAAAAAACAGTAATGAATGATTCAGAATTTATCTTTAAAAAAAGCACTAATTCAACACACAATAGACGTTTAAAAACACTTTGTAAGAGTGCTGGAATTGATAAACATATAACATGGCATTCATTAAGACATACAACAGCTACACTACTATTAACAAAAGGTGCTGATTTATATTCAGTTAGTAAGATTTTAGGGCATACTGATATTGCAACTACTCAAATTTATGCTAAATTGATTGATAGAAAAAAAGTTGAAACTATGAATTTATTGGAATTATAAAGATGATAAACAATAATGAAACAAAAAAAAAGTTTAAATATGAAACAGTTAATTTCTATTCTACTGAAATTGAAACAATAAAGCTCCCACCTTTTATGAAATCAGATATAATTCTAAACTATAATAAAGAATCAAACATTCAAGAATTAACAATTTCTACTATTTATGAAACAATGAATGAAATCAATTATTATTCAGATGTAAATATACAAGAATATAAGAACATAAGATATAAACATACAAATTTTACAGTTATCATTTATCATTATATAAACATAAAAATCTGTTTTTTAGAAAAATTAATCAATTTAAAAAAATTAAATGATAGGAATAACCAACTATTTTCTGATATACAAACAATTGATAAAGATTTATGTTTAAGAAATAAGCAAACATATATTGAAATAGTAGATAAAATTAATAATTACATTTCAGTAATTAACATATCTATAAAACAAACAATAGAACTAATCAATGATTCAGATTCAGAAATTAAAGAATTGTTTATTGGAACTATTGATTATTATTTTAAAAATCTTAAAATTATAGAAAATCAAATATTTGATATTAATCAAATTGTTAATCTATTACAAAACTATTTAAAAAAAAGAATATTTGATAAAGAATTGATTCAAGAAACAAATCAAGATATTTCAAAAACTGAAATATCAAGTAATATAGCAATTGATGATAATAAGGAATTGATTCAGCATATAGTAGAAAAATTAAAAGAACATTTTGAAACTAATTCTGATTATATCAAGTTCAATAATCTTATGCTGAATAATGAAAAAGTAGATTCATTCATTCTGTTTAAAAAGCAAAAATCAAAACAATATTTTATCTTTATGATTCATATATTAGTAAAAAATGAAATCATCAAACAATCAAAAATGAATCTGATATTGAAACAAGTTAAATTTTGGAATAATTCCAGCAATAATTTTGGAATAGATAATATTCCAGATAACTACAAACATTCAATAAGCAAAGCAAAAAATAAATATCTTGAATCAATCAATGAATCTGAATCAATACAATCATTCAAAGATGATGTTATATTCCAGATAATCAAAACAAACAATCTTACAATTCCTAAAAATAGCAATTAGAATCTATCTACAATCTATCTACTTTAACTATCTACTAAATCTATTTTAGTAGATTTTTCATTTAATAAATATCTAATAAATTTGCTTTTGTATTTGAGTTGCAACTTAATTATTAAATTTTTATAAAATATTTGTTAAACAAAAAAAAAGGAATTGCAAAATGGAAAAGCAATTAACAGAAAACCTTGAATATAACAAGGAATTAGAAAAATTATCAATTGATGATATTTTGAAAATATTTCAAATCAAGATTGATTACAGCAAAGATTTTAATGAAAAAAAGGAATTAAAATCAATACTGGATTTAATCAAAGTGAATAACAAAAAAGATGATTATTACAAATCAGTAATTAATGAATTGTATAATCAATCTGGAAAAGCAATTGGAATGATTAAAGAACTATTAGAAATCATTCAGCAAAAAGATAGAATAATTGAATCTAATGTAAAATATTCACATATTCAAAATATGAATTACTTTGAATTGATGTATGATTGTTATGAATTATTGAATGAAAAAAATGGTATCAAAGATTCTAATGATTATTTAGATATTGATTCAGCATATAGTGAAATAACTATTGATTCTGAATATTCAGAAATAGAATCATTATTCAGAGAACCAAATTTTAATTTAAGATATGACTATTATATTCATTTTCAAAATGATTTTAAAAATATTTCTGAATCTGATAAAGAATTAATCTTGAATATCTTTGATGAAGATGATTCTGATATATCATATAAACTTGAATTATTTGAATCAATCATAACAAAAGAAACTGAATAACAATCAAGGAATCAGTAAGATTGATTGTTGTTGGTCTTACTGATTCTGATTTATAACAATTTTTTTAATAACAAATTTAGGAAAAATCTAAATGATAAACAATGAATCATTAAGAACAGAATTAGAATCAATCAATACAAAACTTGATTCTAATAATCAAAAATTAGATATTCTAATTGAAAAATCAGATGATATAATTTCAACTGATAAAGTTGCTGAATTGCTGAATCAATCTAAAAACTATATTTTGAAACAATGTAGAATGAATGCAATTCCTTTTCATAAGTTAGGTAATAAACCAAACTATTATTTTTTAAAATCAGAAATAATAAACTATATCAAAAACAATGGAATAATGTAACTATGGAAAAAATCAGTTATTTCAAATATGAAAAAGTTAAGGAACTAAAAACAAAATATATTTTGAAATCAAAATCAGATGATTCAGATGTATTACCAGATAGATTCTATTTAGCAAAAAATCAGAATGCTATTCATAAGGTAGTTCAAGGAAAAAGAAAACCAAATTTATTCATAAGTTCTACAAAAGGAATTTATCTTACTGGAATCTATCTTGATATAGAAAAGAAAAATTTAGGTTTTGCTGATAATAAGAAATTCAATAAAGATGATTTATTCTTGATTGAAACAAAAGATAATCTGAATGAATTAGAATTCTATGTATTAGAAAACAGCTTAACATTTCAGAATCAATATTTTCAGATGTTTTGTAATCAAGATGATGATTTAATGGAAAAGTTGAAAAATGTTAAAACAAATTAATTTTTATTCATAATTTAAAATAATAAGATATTTAAAAACTATATTGCTGAATAGTATTATCTAATATAGTAAGTCTATTCTAATTTCAGTTTTTGAAATATCATACAAGATTAAGGTAATATTTATGATTGATTCTATAAAATTCTTTAATGAAATTAAATTAACAAATGATGTATTGAATAAGTTCAATGCTAATAGTATAATTGATTCAAATGGAATAGTTAAGAGTTCAAGTTTTATGTTAAAGAATCTGAAAATTGTAGTTAATGATTATGGAACTACAATCAGTAATTCAATTCATAAATATTACCATAATCATAATTTTGGAACTTATACAAGAAAAGAAATTCAGCAAACTATTCAGCAACTATCAAATGAATTAGAAATTGATGTTAGTAAGTTCAAAGTAATAAAATTAGATATTGCAACAAATGTAATAACTGATAAAAGAGTTCAAGAATATCTGATTGAATTAGGTAGTTTGAAATATTTTCAAGTTGCAATAAACAGTTATTCTAAAACCTATTACAATCATAAGCAAACATTGATAATTTATGATAAAATCAAGGAATTAGAATCAAGAAAACAGTTGAATGAAATTCCAGCAATATTCTTGAATAAGAATGTTTGTAGAATAGAATTAAGATTCATAAGGAATATTAAGTCATATTTTGGAAAAAGTCTTAATGTAGATGATTTATATAGTGAAAATTGCTATTTAAAAATGATTGATATGCTGAAAAAGAAATATTTTCAAGTTTCAAGGAATAAAACAATGATTCTTGATTCAGCAACTACAATCAAGGAATTCAAACAATATCTACAATCAAAAGGACTTGAAACAATTGGAATATTAAAATTAGAACAGATGATAACAAATTCTTTTAATGCTGGAATTATCAATTCAGTTCAAAAGTTAAGATTGAATCAAGATATAAAACAACTAACAAGCAATAAGGAATTATTCAAAGTAACTGATAATATAAAAGAACTTGATTCAAAGTTCAAACAGTCATTACAGCATTATAGATGATGATTCAACTATTTTACTGATTATCAATAAAAGTGTCTTAAAATCAATTTATGATGTTAATATACATAATCTAAAAACATAGTAACAAGGAATTGAATCAGAATAAAAACTTACTAATTGAACTACCTAAAAGAACATAAAGAACAGAATAAAAAAAGAAATTACACTAATTACACTACCTAAAAGAACAGGATAAAAAAGAAAATTCAACTAATTCAACTACCTAAAAGGAAAAATTAGACAAATTAGACACTATAAAAAAGGAATATCAGAATAGAATCTGATTCATAAGAAAACCACACAATTCAACAATCTAAAAAAGAAATATTACAGAATATTACAATCTGAAAAAGAACAGTCATTCAGCATAAAAGTAAAAATAATGCAAAATATTGTTACTAATTTGTTACTAATGACTGTTTTTTGTATATTACTTTGTTTGTAACTATTATATAAAACAACTACTTATATAAATACATAAAAAAATATAATTATTTGCCAGCAAAATGCTGCATAAATTGAACTCTCTCATAAGCAGCAGGATTATTTGTAGCAGATTGACTTAATTTTCCTTGGAAATCTTTAATTGTATTAAATTTCTTTTTAGTCATCCAATTATTTAGAAATTCTGTCATCTCTGTAATTGCTGAGAAACCTTGTTTGTATAGTGTAGATGCAACTTGAACAGCATTTGCACCAGCGAGAAGTTGTTTTACAACAGCAGCACCGTCATGAACACCAGTTGAAGCTGCAAGGTCACATTTTACTCTATTAGCCATAATCGCAATCCATCTCAATGATATAGAAATATCTGATGGTGTACTATAAATATTTGAAGAATTGACTTCTAAATCATTAATATCAATATCTGGACTATAAAATCTATTAAACAAAACTAATCCATTTATTCCAGTTTCAGATAGGTTTTTAATCATATTAGCTAAATTTGAAAAATAGTAGCTAATTTTTAAAGATACAGGAATTGTAATTTCTTTTCTTACTTTTTCGATTACATCAAAATACACTTTTTCGTTATCATCACCAGTACGATTTAAATCAGATGGCAAAATAAACATATTTAATTCAATTGCATCTGCTCCTGCATCTTGAATTCTTTTAGCAAAACTTGTCCATTCTTCTGCATCAACGCAGTTGATACTTGCAATTATTGGTATATTTACTGATTTTTTTGCATCTTCAATTAAAAATAAATACTTTGATACTCCATCTTCCATTGCACTAAAGTCAAATGCATCATATATTTCTGGGTAAATCGAAGAAGGTTTGCTCATTTGAGCAATATTTTTTTTCATTTCAAAATTGATTTCTTCTTCAAAAATTGATTTTAGAACTACAGCACCTACGCCACGCTTATCAAGTTCTTGTATTTGATGTAAAGTTTTAGTAAGTCCTGAACTTGCTGCAATAATTGGATTTCTAAGTTGTAATCCAAGATAAGTTGTTGATAAATCTGCCATTTTAACACCTTTAATTTTAATTTTTCTTATTATTCAAATAAAAATTACAATATGTAATTATTTCAAACTATTAAATTAAGAATTTATTTTTGAAATTCATTAAAAAATATTTTGAAAATGTTAAATAATTAGATTATTTACAAATCTTATATGATTAGGAGGGTTGAATATATTGAACATTCCCAAAAAGTGGAATAGAAAATACTAATTTTACCACGATTTAGGAACAAAATCTTGACTATTCTCTATGCTTGCACTACTACCTGTTGCTCTAATGACAAAAAGTTTATTCTTCATAGCCATTTTTACCGCTCCGCTATCTTCCTTCAAATAAGCAACTGCCCCATATACATTATTTTCTTTATACTTTGGCAATACGGATTTTATTTCTTTTAATTCTTCAATAAATTCCTTGACGTCATCTGGTCTTAAAGTAGTTTTTACTTCAACTACTACAATATCTTTTCCATTTTCTGCAATTATATCAAATTCGTATTGTCTGCCATTATATTTAGCATTAACTCTTGTAGAGGTAACATTGATAGCAATTTCCCTTTCGTTAAGCAATTTAATAATATCACCTTCAACAAGTGATTCCATCAATTTTCCCCATTGACTGGTAAACAAGTATTCCAATTTTCTCAGCTTTTTATCAGTTTCCTTCATTTGTTCGGTTGTTTCATTGATTTTCTTGCTTGTTTCTTGAAACATCAACCATACTTTATCGAAATCTAATTTTTCTGTTTGTACTAATTCTGTGCTCATTATTAACTCCTTAATTATTACTTTTTGACAATTATATTTGAACAATATTTATATTTATAATTTATATATTTGTTTCACTTACCATGCTTTTGGAACAAAATCTTGACTATTTTCAATACTTGCACTACTACCTGTTGCTCTAATGACAAAAAGTTTATTCTTCATAGCCATTTTTACCGCTCCGCTATCTTCCTTCAAATAAGCAACTGCCCCATATACATTATTTTCTTTATACTTTGGCAATACGGATTTTATTTCTTTTAATTCTTCAATAAATTCCTTCACGTCATCTGGTCTTAAAGTAGTTTTTACTTCAACTACTACAATATCTTTTCCATTTTCAGCAATTATATCAAATTCGTATTGTCTGCCATTATATTTAGCATTAACTCTTGTAGAGGTAACATTGATAGCAATTTCCCTTTCGTTAAGCAATTTAATAATATCACCTTCAACAAGTGATTCCATCAATTTTCCCCATTGACTGGTAAATAAGTATTCCAATTTTCTCAGCTTCTTATCAGTTTCCTTCATTTGCTGGTCAGTTTCTTGAATTTTTTTGTCAGTTTCTTTCATTTGCAATGATGTATCTTGAATCATTAATTTTGTTTCGTTCAATTGCTTGCTTGTTTCTTGAAACATCAACCAAACTTTATCGAAATCTAATTTTTCTGTTTGTACAACTTCTGTGCTCATATATAAACTCCTTAAATTAATACTTATATGGCATTTTTTTCAACAAATAATAAATATATTTGTTTCACTTACCACGCTTTAGGAACAAAATCTTGACTATTTTCAATACTTGCACTACTACCTGTTGCTCTAATGACAAAAAGTTTATTCTTCATAGCCATTTTTACCGCTCCGCTATCTTCCTTCAAATATGCAACTGCACCATAAACATTATTTTCTTTATACTTTGGCAATACGGATTTTATTTCTTTTAATTCTTCAATAAATTCCTTTACGTCATCTGGTCTTAAAGTAGTTTTTACTTCAACAACTACAATATCTTTTCCATTTTCAGCAATTATATCAAATTCGTATTGTCTGCCATTATATTTAGCATTAACTCTTGTAGAGGTAACATTGATAGCAATTTCCCTTTCGTTAAGCAATTTAATAATATCACCTTCAACAAGTGATTCCATTAATTTTCCCCATTGACAGGTAAACAAGTATTCCAATTTTCTCAGCTTCTTATCAGTTTCCTTCATTTGCTGGTCAGTTTCCTTCATTTGCAATGATGTTTCCTGAATCATTGCTTTAGTTTCTTTCATTTGTTCAGTTGTTTCATTGATTTTCTTGCTTGTTTCTTGAAACATCAACCATACTTTATCGAAATCTAATTTTTCTGTTTGTACAACTTCTGAACTCATATATAACCTCTATAATATACTACCATCTATTTTAACGGATAAATGATTTGATTATTTGAATTAAATCAATAAGTTACATAGTTACTTAACGGCAATTTTTTCAAGGAATTGCTTTATTTCATTCTCTACTAATACACCTCCTACATTCCAAAGATTGAAATGACCAGCACCTTTAATAACAATAAATTTTTTGATTGATGATTTTACTGCATTAAAATTTTTTCTGTTGAATTCAATCGGAATTTTATCATCTTTATCTCCATGGAAAAATAATATTGGTTGAGTAATATTTCTTGATGATTCTACAGGTAAAACTGAAGAATAATCAAAATTTGCAATTCTATTAGATTCTTCCAAAATTATTTCAACTAACCAATTTATTTTCAAACCTAAAAACATATCTGCAGAATATTCAAGAATAACATTTTTCAATTTGTCGAAAGTACTTTCAATAATTCCAAATTTAATTCTTTTATCAATACCCATTGCTTGTATTGCAATTGCCCCACCTAAAGAATTCCCCCAAATACCAATGTTTTTAATAGTATCAAGTTTTATTAAACTATCAATCATCACTTTAATATCAAATTTTTCATAATAACCGAATGTACAATATTTTCCTTCACTTTCACCATGAGCCCTCATATCTGGCAATAATGTATTATATCCAATTTTATTAAAGAATATAGCGATATTTAGCAAACTTTCTTTACAATCAGATATTCCATGAAGTAGAATAATTGTACCTTTCTTTTGGGTCTGTTCCGTCTGAATATAATATGCTTTTAATATCAATGAATCTTTTGTTAGGAATTGCATTTTTTTAGGATTTAAATCCTTGATAAGCATTTCTTTATCATTAAATTTATTCATTAATTCTGATTTAATTCTAATTGGCTTTATTGGTGAATACGGCAAGAAATGATAAATGAAAAAATATCCAACAAGTACTGCTGCAGATAGTATAATTAAGAAAATGATAATGAATTTCATAATATTTAGGGTTTATACTTCTCAATTTTACTTTGAACTTTTAGGTATTCTGAAAGTGCTGCTGCGCCATACCATTCAAATAGTTCAGCATCTAATAATTGTTCCTTGATAGCAGGGTCAGTTTTCAATAACTCTTGAGCTTCTTCGATAGTTTTTACATTAAAAATAAAAATTCCTCTGTACTGTTTCTCATTTTTCTTCAAAGGACCAGCAACTATTAACTTTCCTTCTTCAGCAAGTTTTGAGATATTATCAAGATGTCCTCTGAATATTTTATTTTTTAGCTCTTTATCATCAATTTGTTTGGGACCAGTTTTCAAGATAACTAAAATATAAGATTTCATACCATAGTCATCACTACCAAGTGAATCAGCTAATTTCTTGTCATAATTAGGATTTTCAGTTTGAGCAAAACCGATAGTACTTAGAACTACAATAAATATGAATATGCTAATAATTTGATTCATAGTTTCTCCTTAATAAATGAGAAGAAACGACAATTTCAATTTTAAATTGCAACAAGTACCGAATGACAGTTTTCACGACTGTCATTCCGCACTTGATGCGGAATCTAATATTTAAGATGTCCAACACTTTCAAAGTGTTGGACATCTTGTATCGAAAATGACATAAATCGTAAATAGATTCTGAAATAAAATTCAGAGTGACAATTTTTTTTGTGTCATTCCGCACTTGATGCGGAATCTAATATTTAAGATGTCCAACACTTTCAAAGTGTTGGACATCTTGTATCGAAAATGACATAAATCGTAAATAGATTCTGAAATAAAATTCAGAGTGACAATTTTTTTTGTGTCATTCCGCACTTGATGCGGAATCTTAAAAATATTTCTAATTTCCTTAGCCGTTTGAGTTTGGGCTGGGGGAAAAACTCTATGCAAGTATCAAGTCTTTTAATGGTAATGATTTTGTTTCTAATTTTGAAAAGTCAATGATTTTTTTTGCATTGTCAATTTCAATTCCTGTTAAAATGCCATTTTCATCAAAATCAAGCAATATTCCATTTGCAATTTCTCTTGAATCCGCACTTTTTAAATTGTTCAAATCTATGTAGAGAGTATCAGTTTCGGAATAATATTCAAATTTCATAAAACACCTATAATTTAAAACTTCTGTCTGGGAATGCATTGTGAACAGTTTTCCCATCACTTAAAGTAACAACTCGTAAATACTTTTCAATTTCATCAATAAATGCCCAATATCTAATCCGATTTTCTTCAGATTGCAACTCAATTCTAACTGGATTTTGTAAGACATACTCTATCCATTCAATTTTCAAATATGAACGCTTGTCTAATACTTTTTTTGAAAAATATTCAGTAAATTCTAACATCATAAAACCATTATAAACACGCTTATTCACACGACAATGTATAATAATTATTGCAATTAGATTGAGATTTGAACATTCCCCAGCCGTTTGGGTTTGGGGAAATAAAATTTAAATGAAAAATAAACTTAAATATACGGATTGACAATATTTATTTTTTTGTCAATATTAATAAAATCTTTCACATTGCTTGTTATTAAGTCTGCACCAAAAATACTTGCAGTTGATAAAATTAATGCATCGGGTAACTTAATTTTATTCTTTTTTCTGTAATTAATAGCTACATCTGCAATTGGAACATCTATATTAACAATTGGAATATGTTTGAGTATATTCTCAATTATGATTTGCTCATTTTTATTCATAAAATTATAACCCAGCAATTCAACGTAGCTAATTATTGAGACAAAAAAATATGGATAATTATCCGATAATTTATTAATATCAAATTTCCCTTTGGAAAAATCAATAATTACATTGCTGTCAAGAACTGCTTTATTCCCATTCATTTCGGAGTTCCTGTTGCCATACTACCGAATTTTCAATGTCACTATAAACTCCTGATTCTTTTGCTAAATTAATTGCCTGAATAAGTTGATTTTTATCATAATTACCACTCTCAATAGCTGATTTTCTTGACTTAAACTTAAGGAATTCAAAAAAATCTAAAGCAAGGAGTCGCTCTTGATGTGGCAATTCGCTTATATCAATAATATTTTGGTTCTGCATAACCTAACTCACACAACTAAAAATAATTTTGACGAAGTTTAAATATTAATATTTTGATGACCATAATACTTGATTTGTTTTGAAATTTATATCAATTATACAGTTAAAGAATGAACCTTTATAAATGATTATTTTATCATTCCCCAGCTGTTTGTGGGTTGGCAACATCTTTAGTTATTCATATGGACTCCACACCTCGTTAAAGAACAATTATTCAAATAAAATCAAAATTTGAGAAAGGTGGAGTCCATCTTTTTATCTCTCATCCCCTTTTTTCAAACAAAAACCTTAGTAGAAGGCAAATCCACTAATGACAATTAACCTTATTGATTGCAATTAGATTGAGATTTGAATTTCCCCAGCCCATTGAGTTTGGGCTGGGGGAGGATGTTTAGTTTTCAGATGGACTCCACCTCGTAAAAGAACAATTATTCAAATAAAATCAAAATTTGAATTATAGGTGGAGTCCATCTTTTTATCTCTCATCCCCTTTTTTCAAACAAAAACCTTAGTAGAAAGCAAATACACTAATGACAATTAACCTTATTTATTGCAATTAGGTAGCGGTTTGAATTTCCCCAGCCCGAGTTTGTGCTGCATTGTACAATCATCCCACGGGTTAACCCATGGGATGATGAAAACAACTATACCTTTTGTAAGAATCTCATTATTTCAATAAATTTTATTTCTTATTGTTATGATGTTTATACGATTGAATTCCAAAAAGGACTGCTGTAATTATATTTATATATATCCAAATGCCTTTATAATAAAAATATATTGGTATAAATGGATTATACAAAATCGCTATTAATCCAAAAATAATTACCCAAATATTTATATCTTTATCATATTCATTGTATGACGCTAATACTGCACCAAAAGTAACAGCAATTCTTAAGAAAGTATAGTAACCACTTGGCATATTTACAACAGCAATAAGCAACAAAACTGTACAAATAGCGAATATTTTATACATTTTAATTCCAATTATTCAATAATTCTAATGAATTTAATAACCGATTTTTTAATTCAATAATTTGGGAAGAATCGAGGTAATAGATATATTCTAAAGTAGTTTCTGAGTTAATTAACTTACCTAAACAAATATAAGCTAAATATTCTTTTTGATTTTTTGTTCCTTTGAAAATGTATTTGAAATCTGATTGCCATTTTTCAACATTGGCAGAAATTTGATTTACATTATGCTCTTTTGCAATATCATATTCTAAATTAAAAGCATTTAAATTTTTGTTATTGTTATTTATTATGTCTATGCTTTTATCAATGACTTTAATTAATTCATAAATATTCTCAATAGGCAAAGTTGATTTATGATTATAAATATCTTTTATTTCGCCTTTGTAATAACTATTTATCGTAAATATTACATAAGAATTTATGATACTATCGGATAAAGATTTATCTTTACAAGCTATAACACCAAAGGGTAGAATCTCTTTGAAGGAGTTAATCAATTTAAACTCAGATTTCACATAACTTGACTTTGTAGGAATACCTGCTTCAGAGTGATAGAAAACATAACTCGGAGCAGTTTTGCACGATTGAAACACAACCGATATTGCAACTACAAATACAATTTGGATTAATATTTTGTTCATTTTTTACCTTAAATTAATTACATGGAAGACCTAATTTACTTAGTCGTATGCAGTCATCTTTAATTTTTGGCTTGTGTTTACTTTGCTTTTTACCAGTACATTTTCTAAATAAATTTAATATCTCTGCAGCTTCTTTTTTACATCCGCTCTCTACTGAACCATATCTTATTTGAAATCCTGTTCTAACACAATTATTATCAAATAATGGAGTTATAATAATCTGTTCAGGGTCTAATCCTTCAGCAACTTCTATTTTAGGGATAAATTCAATTCCATTTCGTTCAATAGTTTCGCATTTTGACGATAATTTTACTTTATCCATTTCAATATCTATCAATTTTATTGTAATGTCATTTGAATGACTATTAGTTATTACATCAAATGCAGACTTTCCAAAATCAACTCCATCTGTAATTAATTCAATAGTTTCACCTGAAGCAAAAGTATAACTCTGACCAATGTTATCAAAAATTATTTTTCTTGTAGGGTTTATGCCAGCAACTGCTCCACTTGTTAGACTTCCTTCATTATTTGATACAATTACAGTATCGTACCTTATTTCAACTTCTTTAACTCCATCTCTCTTTATATAATTATCTGAATTTAATATCATATCTACTGTTTTACATGAACTTAATGATATTAAAATTAACAAACCCAATATAATTCTTATATTCATAAATCACCTAATTCTCAATAAGTTGATATTTGATTCCCAAATTGGTAAATCCTTGTTTTATATCTTTGTACATTTGACTGGGAATATTTCCAGCCGGTAAATAAATTGTGATTTTTGCTAAACTATCATTTTTCAATGAATTCCAAACATTTGAATCTAATTGATAACCTTTCCCATATGCTGGCATATTTCCAACAATGATAAAATTCTTTTCTTCTGATATAGGTAATTGTTTAAATTCATTCACCGCTGGTATAAAAAGAGCTCCAATTGCAACCCAATTACATTTCTTAATTTGTTTTAAAGCTTCAATATCATTTTTTGAAATTGAATCTTTCAAATTTAAGTTTAAAATTCGATTGTTCAATTCGCTGTCATTCCAAATTTTTAATTTTACTGAATTGCCGTAAGTCAGTTTTAAATATTTAAGAAATTCTGTAGCTTGTTCATCATTTAAGGAGTCAAAGAATGCTGCATATACATTCACACGTTTTGTTTCTTCGCATATTCTGGAATGTGGAATTATAACCCTTGAATCTGTAACAACTGCAAGTCTATTTTTTTGAATCGAATTTAAAACTGCTTCTTCGTTATTTCTGCTATCTAAAACACTCCAAATTAATTTATTTGTTACATCTTGTTTTACTTTCATTTTTGAAATTTTATTTTGTAATTGGACCGATGAACCTTTATCATAGCAATCAGGGAATGCTCCTGTTATTATATTAATTGTTTCTTCATCATCAATTCTTTCACCAAAATTCTTAATTGTATGATAAATTAATTCATTTGTACTTGAATTTGATAGTTCAATTTTATCAAAAGACAATAGATTTGTTCTAATTAAATTTTTAATTTCATCTTTCCATTTAATTTCATTTTGATTTGGCTTCTTAATAATGGTATTATTTTTAACCTGTTTTATACTCGAATTATTTAATTTAATTTCTAATTCATTGGGTTCTAATTTTGAAATATATTCACTTACTTTATTGGTTATCTCTTCAATGCTATTTTTCAAATCTCTATTTTCAAGCATTGTAATTACTAAAGTTACTTTTGAAGGTTTGTTAATTTGCATATTATGGGTAAAATAGTAAATGCCTACAAAAATAGCTAATACAATAAGTATTAAAATTGTTAATTTTGACCTATCCATTTTGCTGTCTCACTAAATATTCATTATAAATTTCGATAATACCTAATTCTCTTGCTTTTGTTACTGGGTCAACTTTTTGGTTATGTGCTAAAGTTTGAAAATCAATACAATTTTCATGCTGCTCATTAACCAATTTATTTTGATCTAAAAGTAATGTGCTCCAAATTCCATAGAAAAATTTACCTAAAATATACCACAAACCAAATCCAGCTTTACTCAAAATAAAATATATTATAATGATAAATAATACTTGAGGTAATATTGTTTGAATTTGTTCAATAAATCCCCATTGGTTTTGATATCTATCATATACAAAAAACACAAATAAAGTTAGTTTAGCAACCCCTAAAATAATTAAAATGGGGTGCCAAGTCTTTCTCATATTTTTTCTACTTAGATTATTATCACCTGCAAGACCACCGCTTGCTAAAATTGCAATCCCAGCATCAAGTAAAGTAAAAACTAATGCAAGGAATTGGACTGGAATTTTAATTGTTTGAGCCAAGTATTTTAAAGTATTACCAGATACCCAATAATCAAATAATAGTACTATAATACACAATAATCCTTGTATTAAATACCATCCAATATTTTCATCAAAAACTTTATGAAAAGACTGATACTTTTCATTAAAGATTGAATTAGAGTGTTCAGCTTCCTTAATTTTTATAGAAAGCTTTTTAATGTTTGAAGCTAATCCGTCAATATCCAATTTTAAAACTCCTTAATTATTATCAAAATATATTACAGAAATTACAAACTTAACACCTACAACGCCGTACTTTTGTCGTAGAAAACATTTTTTCAAAAAAAGTAAAAATAAATTGTTTTTACTTTAATCACTATACAATTCAATTCAAATTTTATTCAATTTTATTTTCAAAAATAGAAATAAAAAAAGGGCATTTCCAATTTTTGCCCTTTCGTGAGGTATCGACCAAGAAACCTGTTAGGAAAGCAAAAAAGGAAACACCCGATTTCTCGGGCGTACCTTCTACTGCCGTTCTCCTAACTAAATTTGGTCGATTTACACGAAAGAACGAAAGTAAGACTACGCTTACAATTATGTTAAATTAAATACTCTTTTTTTTCTAACAATAATTTCTACAATTCTATTAAACAACTGCCCAAATATAAAAAATTTCCATTGAACTGCAAAATATTTTTATTATCAAATTAACAATGTCATTAGAAAGTAAGTTGATGTTTTAAAAGAAAAATATACTTTATACGACTGATAATTCTTTGGGTTTCTTTCTAATATAATTTACTTTTACAAATTCTGCATTTCTTGATGTTGGCTTGGGAACTTCATATCCCATCTCAATCATTAACTCGATATGATATTTTAGGGCTTCTTCCATACTATCACGACATTCTTGAATAGAATCCCCAACTGCAATACAGCCATCTACATCAGGTGAATAGGCACTGTATCCATTCTTTGACTTTTCTATAATTATCAAATATTTATTCATTTTAATTTATTCCTGCTTGTTTATATATACTTTTTAATGTTCCAATTGGAATATCGCTACTTAATTTCCCTGGAATTGTAACAAGTCCCTTTTTATCAGGATGAGCATAATGACGATGAGAGCCATTAATTCTTATTGGAAACCATCCATCATTTTCTATTAATTTTATGATTTCTTTAACTTTCATACTTTATTGTTATTTGAAATTCAATAATAATTTTCTTCATTTTTATTAAACAACTGCCCAAATATAAAAATAAATCAATGAACTGCAAAAGATTTTTATTTCCAACTTTTTTAAATCATGCATATTCATAAGATTTTGCAGTAACAATTTTTTTGGGCTTACCATAGATAATACCTTGCAAATGAACTAATGTCTCTCTCGAAAAACTTTCTTCTCCGCACTTATTACATACTTTTGCAGGTAAATTTTCTACAATAATGACTTCAGAATCTATTTCAAAAAACTTTTTTACAAGCTTTTCAGAATACTCAATTGAATTGCAATTTGAACATTGATACATTACAATCTCTCCTTAAAATCTTTGAATACTAATTCATCAGGAAAATAGACGGTTATTATTTTTGTATAATCTAAATTTGCTCTTGAAACTAATAAATGTATTGGCTTTCCTGATTTTGTGAAACCTAACAACAAACAACTTGGAGTGTATTTATCATCAGGATAATCTTCAATAATACATAAATTATTACCAGCTTCTTCAATTTCAAAATACATTATCTTTCTCTCAATTGCTCTTTTTAAAGCATGGGCAGATAGCTCATAATTACCAGATGAGATTTGATTTCTAATATCTTCTATTGATTTCAAACTTTTACACAAAGATATTTTCTACAATTTTATTGAACAACTGCCCAAATATAAAAAAATACCATTGAACTGCAAAGAATAATATTTCAAAAAATTATACTTATGGATGATTCTATTGTTACAAACATTAAATCTCGATTGGATTTCAAGGAATTAGGGCTTTTATCCTTGAACGCAATTTAGAATTAGAGTAACAATTTTTTGCAATTGTATTTAGCAACGTAGTTGCGACATCTTAGTAGAACCAGATTTGTTTTTAAGTAAAAGCTCCGTAGGAGCGATATAAAAATATATCGCAGCTACGCAGCTTATGATATTTTTAATTATTTTTTTCTATTATGATATCGCAGCTACGCAGCTTATGATATTTTTAATTATTTTTTTCTATTATGATATCGCAGCTACGCAGCTAAAAGGAATGGATTCTGAAACAAGTTCAGAATGACGGAATTTGTTTTCTGTGTCATTCCGCACTTGATGCGGAATCTAATATTTTAAGATGTCCAACACTTTCAAAGTGTTGGACATCTTGAATTGAAAATGACATAAATCGTTAATGGATTCTGAAATAAATTCAGAATAGTAAAATATATTTAATTAAAAAATACAATCATTTTAAATTAATTTAATCAATCGTTTAAAAAAATGAAAATTTTGCAACTTTTTTCTCATCTAATTCGTATTAGTAGTTTGATGATGGTAAAAATCAAAATTTATATAGGGAATTTGATGAGAAAGATTGTTTTTGTGCTTATAGCCGTTATAATATTATTTAACATTAACCTAAATGCACAACCTGAAATAAAAAAAGTGATGAATTTGAATGAGTGTATTGAAATTGCTTTGCAAAGAAATTTCGATATTCAAACTAACGATATGCAAATCAAATCTGCAAATGCAGACTTAACAAATGCTTTTGGGCAGTATCTTCCTTCATTTGGTTTTGATATGGGTTATTCCAAAACATTCAAAGATAATATTCCTAATTCCACAAATTATAATATGGGTTTGGGTGCTAATTGGACTATCTTTGATGGTTTTGCGCGAGAAGCTAATTATGCAAGAGCTCAAGAACAAATGAATGTTGTCAAATTAAATAACCAATTTTCAGTGGAAACTGTAAGATTATTTGTTATTCAAAGATATATTGATGTTATCAGAAAATCTCAAATTGTAAAAATCAGAAAAGAAAATCTTGAATTAGGGAAAAAAGAGTTAGAAAGAATTCAAGCAATGTATGAAGTTGGTACTATACCGATAAGTACTTTATATTCTCAGGAAGCTGATTTAGGAAATCGTGAATTTGAACTCGTAAATTCTGAAAATGATTTCAATTTATCGAAATCATATTTACTTACTGTTATGGGATTAAGCCCTGTTCTTGAAGTTGAATTTGTTGAAACCTCTATTCCTTCTGAAGTAAATGATATTGATATTAATAACTTCAGACAACAATCAGGTACAATTCAATCAGCGATTAAAAAAGCAGTTGATAATAGAGCAGACTTGAAAGCAGTTGATGCAAATATAATTTCTTCGAAAGAAAATGTTAGATATGCATCAAGTTCATATATGCCATCACTATCTGCCAATGGTGGCTGGTCTTGGGCAAATACAGAATTTACTCAATTTCAAGATTATGGCGGAAGTTATATTGGCTTAAATCTAAAAGTTCCATTATTCACTGGCTTTTCGACAGATTTACAAGTTCAAAATGCTAAATTGCGATTAATGCAAACAGAAATTGAAAAGAAGAAATTAGAACAAGAGATAACCCAAGATATTCATAATGCCTATTTGAAATTAGCAGCAGCAGAGAAATCCCTTGAAATTTCGAATAAAACAATTCGTTCAGCCGAAAAAAATTATGAAAGCTATAAAGAAAGATTTCAAGTTGGTTCATCTAATATTACAGATTTAACACAAGCAAATACACTGTTTATTACAGCTCAAATAAACAGGATACGTGCGGTTTATGATTATTTACAAGCACAGAAAGAATTATTATTTGCAATTGGCGAACTTAAATAAATTTTATAAAATTTTTTTCGAGGGATATTATGGATAACAATTTACAAAGTAATGAAAATCGTGATTGGGCAAATATGATGCCTGATTACAATACTTTTGATGTCAAACAAATGAGGGTGGGTTTTGGTAGAAGACTCGGTTCATCATTAATTGACTTGTTGATTTTTTTGATTATTCTACTCGTAGTTATTATGGTTTCTGGAGTAATGAGTAATATTGATTTCTCATCTGTTATGTCAAATCCAATGGGATTTTCTGAAGATATGGAAGCAATTTCTCCAACATTAGCAATAATAACTTCTATTCTCGGATTTTTGTATTTCTTGCCTGAAGCATTTCTTGGACAAACTTTAGGGAAAATGATTTTATCTATCAAAATTGCAGATATGAATAGAAAACCAGCTACAACAAATCAATTACTTATCAGATATTTCATTAAGCATGGTGATTATATTTTTTCATTGATTGGTGCTTTAGCTATGCTTAATATCGTTGAAACAATTGGTTCTATTTATGGATTTGTTATATGGATAGGATTCTTTTTTGTTCTTGGTGCTAATAGAATGGCATTTCATGATATGGGTGCCAATACTGCAGTTTTCTTTAAAGACGAAATTGACTATTCTACACAGAATATTCAATAATTGATTTTTGAAATTTTAAATTTGAAATAAAGGTATTTTATAATGGCAAAGCGTAAATCAAATAAAGCTATTTGGATAGTATTAGCATTAGTAGTTATTTTAATTGGCGTTGTTTCAATTTTTATTATAAATAAAAGTAATGGTGCAATTGCTGTTACTACTTCTAAAGTTGAAAGAAAAACTATTGTTCAGACAGTATCTGCAACAGGAAAAATCGAACCTGAAACGGAAGTTAAAATCTCATCAGAAACTTCAGGTGAAATTATATTTCTTGGAGTTAAAGAAGGAGATACTGTTCGAGCAAATCAGCTATTGGTACGCATCAAACCTGATATTATTGAAGCTCAACTTGAGCAAATGAAAGCCGGTAGTGATGCTTCAAAAAGTGAAATTAAAGCCCGTAAAGCTGAAGTTGACAAAACTAAAGCAGATTTCGACAGAGCAAAAGAATTATTTAATAAAGGTTTTATCTCCAAGCAAGATTTTGATGGTGCTACTTTAGCTTATAATGCTTCAGTTGCATCTTATGAATCATCATTATCAAGATTAAAGCAATCACAAGCAAGTCAAAATCAAATTGAAAGGAATATGGATAGAACTTCAATTTACTCTCCACTAAATGGTATTGTTACTTCACTATCTGTGGAAAATAATGAAAAAGTTGTTGGCTCTCAAATGATGACTGGTACAGAAATGATGAAAGTTGCTGATTTACGAATGATGAATGCCGTTGTTGATGTCGATGAAAATGATATTATTCATGTGAAAATTGGCGATACAGCACGAGTTGAGATAGACGCTTTGCCTGATAAAATTATTAATGGTGTTGTGATTGAAATTGGACATTCTGCAAAATCAAATGCACTTGGTACTCAAGACCAAGTTACAAATTTTAGTGTAAAAATACGTTTACTTGACCCTGAAGCTAAGTTAAGACCTGGGATGAGCTGTAATGCTGAAATTGAAACTGAAACAAGAATAAACGTTCTTTCAGTGCCACTGCAAGCAGTTACAATAAGAGATCCACGTATGGAAGAAGCGAATGATGAAAAAGATGATAGACAAATTCAAAAAGTTGATGAAAATGAAAATAAATCAAAGAAAGTGGAAAGACCACCTTCGGTTGTATTTTTGAAAAAAGACAAAAAAGCAAAGATGGTAAAAGTTGAAACTGGCATTAGCGATAATGGATTTATCGAAATATTGAATGGCTTAAATGAAAATGATGAAATTATTTCCGGAAGTTTCCAAGCTGTTAGCAAACTTTTAAAAGATGGTGCTGATATAAAAATTGATAGTGTTGCAAAAAAATTCAAGAAGAAATAGTTGAAATGGAAAACAAAACAAAATTAATTGAAATAGAGCATATATCAAAAGTCTATGATATGGGTGCCGAAAGAGTATTTGCTTTGCGTGATGTGTCTTTAACATTATTTGAGAATGAATATATTGCGATAATGGGACCATCTGGTTCAGGAAAATCTACATTGATGAATATTCTTGGTTGTCTTGATACTCCAAGTGGTGGCAAATATCATCTTACAGGAGAGGACGTTAGTTCAATGGATGATGATGAACTTGCAAACATCAGAAATCGTAAAATTGGCTTCGTATTTCAGACTTTTAATTTACTTGCACGTGCTACAACTCTCAAAAATGTAGAGTTACCATTAGTTTATGCTGGTATTCCTTCAGCACAAAGACTTGAAAGAGCAAGACAAACATTAGAAAATGTCGGTCTTGCCGATAGAATGGACCATAAGCCAAATGAATTATCAGGAGGTCAGCGGCAAAGAGTTGCCATTGCACGTGCTTTGGTAACAAATCCCTCAATTATCTTAGCCGATGAACCAACTGGTAATCTTGACTCGAAAACGGGTATAGAAATAATGAAATTATTTAGTGATTTATGGAAAGAAGGCAATACCATTATTCTTGTTACACACGAAGAGGAAATTGCAAGACATGCCCATAGAATTATTAGAATAAAAGACGGTTTAATTGAAAGAGACGAGGTTAATAATAATCCAACTACTTATCAATAATTATGAAATTAACAGAATTTACAGAAACAATGAAAATTTCGTTTGACTCACTAAGAGCAAACAAAATGAGGTCATTCCTTGCTTCATTTGGTGTGGTGATTGGAATTTCATTTGTTATTCTTATGGGCTGGTTAATTGGTGGTTTAGATAGTGCCGTTAGTGACACTTTTAAAACCATTGGTGTTGATATGATGTATATTGATAAATGGGATTGGGCTGGTGGTAGAAACTGGAAGGATATTCGTCAAAGAAAAAATATAACTATTGAACAAGTGAATAAATTCACCAAAAAACTCAAATCTGCTGAACTAACTTTCCCATCTGCAAGACAATGGGGTACAACTATAAAGTATTACAACATTACTTATAAAGGAATAAATGTTACTGGAACTTCAAGCAATCACGCTTTAACACCAGCAGGAGAAGTTACAGAAGGCAGGCATTTTACCCCATTTGAAGATGATTTAAATTCCAATGTAGCTGTAATCGGCTCAAAAGTAAATGAATCTTTTTTTCCAAATGGCGGTGCAGTGGGTAAAACAATTAAGATAAACGGACACAAATTTTTAGTTATTGGTGTAATAAAAAAACAGGGAACAATGATGCTTGATTTTCTTGATAATCAAGTATATATTCCTTTAGGTTCTTTTTTGAAGACTTTTGGCAAATTCAATCGTTCAATTTCAATCGGTATAAAAGCGGGTTCTGAAGAAAGATTAGATGAAGTTAGAGATGAGGCACGTGGTTTGATGCGTTCAATACGTAATTTAAAACCTTATGATAAAGATAATTTTTCTATCAATGAAACAAAAGCATTTGAAGCACAGGTTGCAACTATACGTTTGATAGTATGGGGTGTTGGTATTGGAATGACAACTTTGTCATTTTTTGTTGGAATAATTGGAATTATGAATATAATGTTTGTGTCTGTTACCGAAAGAACAAAGGAGATTGGCATTAGAAAAGCTATTGGAGCAAGAAAGAGCGCGATTCTAACTCAGTTTATTATGGAATCTACTGCATTATGCTTGCTGGGTTCATTTATATCATTAGTTGTTTGTTCCATCATAGTATTTGCAGCAGCGACTTTTTTGCCTATGATTTCCCCAAATCTCGCTTTTTTATCTCCATATCTATCGTATGACCTCTTGTTAATTGCATCATTTGTATCAATTATAGTAGGTATTCTTGCAGGTCTTGTACCGGCAATCAGAGCCGCGAATTTAGACCCTGTAGAATCACTAAGGTTTGAATAATATGAATTTTTTGGAATCAATAAAACAAGCATTCGACTCAGTTAGGGTGAATAAATTACGTGCTGGTCTTACATTGTTAAGCATTTCGATTGGTGTATTTGCAATAATCATTTCAATTTCATTAGTTCGTTCGATAGATAATACTGTTGAAAAGCAACTTGAAGAACTTGGTGAAAATTCTTTTTATATTTATAAGATGCCTAAAATGGTTATGAATGGAGGGCATTGGAGAAAATATGCCAGAAGAAAATCAATAACTTATTCAGATGCATTACAATTAAAAAGAGAGATGAAATTAACACCATATATATCAGCTTATGGTGTTGGAACAGGCAATACAGTAAGATATGATAATAACGAAACTAATGCTAATGTAAATCTATTTGGAGTTGATGCTGATTATTTTACTGTAAATAATATTTCAATTGATGAAGGAAGACCAATTTCAGCAAATGAAGTCGATTTTAATAGGAAAGTATGTTTAATAGGTAATGACGTTAAGGTAATTTTATTTCCAAATATTAATCCAATTGGAAAAAAAATTAAAATAAAAAATCAATTTTACACAATTATTGGCACTTTAACAGCTAAAGGTGCTATATTTGGACAAAGTCAAGATAACCAAGTAGTCATTCCTGTTACTCAATTTTTACAGTATTTTAGTGAAGAAAACGAAGAATCGCTTATTTTGAGTTTTAAAGCATTAGGTAAAGATGCAATGGAATCAACTATGGATGAAGCTATTGGATTGATGCGTTCTATAAGAAATCTCAAACCTTGGGAAGAAAATTCTTTTGAAATTGAAACTAATGAATCAATTGGGGAACAATTCGCGGGATTGACAGGGTATTTGTCTGCTTTTGGCTTAATATGTGGTTTAATTGCAATAATTGCTGCTGGGGTGGGTATAATGAATATTATGTTAGTTACGGTGAAAGAACGAACAAGGGAAATAGGTGTTCTGAAAAGCTATTGGAGCTAAACGTTCTTCAATTATGATGCAGTTCATAATCGAAACTATTACATTATGTCAGATAGGTGGTATTATTGGTATTGTAATGGGAATTGCTGTAGGAAACTTATTTGGTGCGTTAATGGGATTAGCTTTTGCTATACCAATGGATTGGGTTTTAATAAGTATTTTAATATGTACTGCATTAGGTCTAATTTTTGGTGCGTACCCTGCAAACAAAGCATCAAAACTTGACCCAATAGAAGCATTAAGATATGAATAAAATCAAAATTTGATATTGCATTTGGATAATTGTAATAGCTAAGCCGATATGACTATTTTTTCAACATTATTCTAAAAGTTAAAATTTACAGTAAATTTGTACTATCCACAAATTTTCATTTGATGAATATTCCTTGAAAATCCCATTGGGGTTAGATGTTTGTAACTAAATAATTACCCAGTCTCTCAACTTCCTGGAGGTGAGGGACTGGGTTAATCATAATGGTAATATTTTGCATTTATTATTAATTATGATAGCTGTGTTCAAGCATTCTTCTCTCATTTTCAGCTTGTTTGATATTTCCTTCAGCAATATGATGTATAATGCTGATAGCACTTGATATTGGCTTTGCAATTTTGTTACTAATATAGAGACTTGTTAAGAATATACCTATTAATGAAATTGAAATAGCTATCGCGAAGTATAAATATATTTCATTAAATCCACTATTAATTATATCTGTTGATTCAGTAATTTCATGAAGTTCAGCACCAGCTCCAATTACCCAGTCAAAAGGTTTGAAATAAGTTAAAGCAACAAACTTATGCTGGTGTTCTTTATCGCCTTTATTTTTCCAAGGATATTCAATTGTAGAAACCGAACCTTCAGGTTGTGAAATTGCTTGATTAATGATTTTTTGAACAATTAATTCACCATTTTCATCTTTTGTTTCCCAAATATTTTCCCCATCTCGCTCTCCATTCTTAGATATAATGTAGTGACCTTTTCTTGCACCACTGCCACCCAAAACATATAAATAGCCAGTTTTGCCAACAACTGTATTTAATATTGATTCTCTTAATTTTTCAGTGGCTTTAAGTGAGACGCCTGTATATAACATTCCAGTAATTTTACCATTAATATCTTTAATTGGTTCATAAACAGTTTGATAATAATCATTAACAACATACGCATTACCAAAATATGTAATACCATTTAATACACTTTCCAAAACAGGATTGGATTTACCATCAGGATTAGTTGCTGGAATATATGTACCTATTGCCCTATTTCCATTCTCTAACTTCACATTAGTTGCTACTCTAAGCATATCTCCTTTTTCATTAATCCTTTGAAAAATGGTAAAAGTAAAATGTGGTTCTGAAAGGTCGTCAATCACTGGTTGATATATTTTAAAATCATTATTGTATCCAATCCACTTTCCCCCAATTATTACTTTACGTAGGTTGACTGAAGAATTCTCTTTAGTAAATTGATTTATACAGTTCCATTGATATAAATCAGAAGAAAAGGTTAATCCACCTTTGCTTGAAATTATTCTTTTTGCCTCTTCTAATTTCTTGGTGAGTAATTTTGTTAGAAGTTGGTCGGTAATTTCGCAGGATTTGTAAACATTTTTGACTAAATTATTTACATTTTTTTCAGTATTCGATTGAAAAAAATTAACTAATTCTGAAGAAATATGCCCAGAAGAGATATAAAGAACCAAAACTGTAACACATGAAATTCCAATCGCTATGCTAATTGCCAAACTTAGAATTTTAACTTTAATGCTTAAATTGTTTAGATTCATAACTCACATCCCGAATTTAAATTATAAAAATTAATTAATTTTCAATATAATTTGAAAAATAAATCACAAAGATAATATTTTTAAATATCAAACTCAAACCTTTTTTTCTAACATTGTTAAAATTTGATTCTCTATATACATTAGCAAATAATTATAATTACATATACTTAGCAATCGTTTGATTGATGCTAAGATTAAAATTTAGCAGTCTAAATTTATAAAAATTTGTTTGTAATTTTTAAAATACAAAAATTATAATTATGTGAATTAAGAAATTTTTTGTATTTTTGAATTTTGTTGTTACTTATTAATTAATTTAGAATATTTATGAAAAGCGATAAAATATACGAAATATTAACTGCATTTGAAGAATTTGAATCTTTAAAGCAAAGTTCGGATTTGTTAGAATTTGCAGATTGGTTAAAATCAAACTCATTCAACAATTCGACATCCAAGATTGAATCCGAGGATAATAACAACACAGAAATTATCTTTCTAATGAGTAGATTCTATAGATATTGCAAGCATTATTACAAACAACTTTGGAAAGATTTATCAATCAAGACAATTGATGAATTTTGGATATTGAATTTTATTTCAACAGCAAATCTACCTACAAAAACCGAAATTTACGAAAATTCAGTTATTGATTTACCTGTAGGTACCAAAATGATAAAAAGATTAATAGAACTTGGATTAATTACAGAATTTGCAGATGAAAATGATAAAAGAATTAGAAGGATTGAGATTACAGACAAAGGTATCGAAGAAAAGAATGCAGTGTTAGAAAGACTGAATGCTGTTTCGAATTTTGCTCTGGGTAAACTTGACAAAAAATCAAAAAATCAATTATTAAAATCACTCAAATATCTTGATTCATATCATAATGTAAATTATAAAGAATCAACATTTGAATTATAATTATTTTTATTAAAGTGGTATTTTGGACTAACTTAATTAAATATTTGTATTAATCTCTTCGAGTGCAACAATTCTTTGTGCTAATGATTTTTCCTTTTCATCATTAGTTGCTAAAATAATGCCACAACCAAGAGTTTTTTGTTCTAAAATATAGTTGCTAACAGTTTCAAATCCCTCATTATCAAGATTTGAAGTAGGTTCATCAAGAAATAGTAATTTGCTATTATTTTGCATAGCAAGTACAAATTTCATCCTTTGTTTCATACCTGAAGAAAAAGTTTTAATTTGTGCATTTCTGAATGAATACAATTTAAATCTTTTGAGATTATTTTCAGATAGCTCTTTCTCATAATCTATCCCTCTGATTTTAGCAAATATCTCTAAATGTTCCAAAGGAGTAAATTCTTCATATAGATTGAGATATGGCGATACAAAAGAAAAATACTTGTAATAATTTTCCTTTTCAATAGAATTATTGTTGTACGTAAAGGATATTTTGCCTTCAGTAGCATTCCAAACTCCAGCTAAAATACGTAGTAATGTTGATTTTCCTGCTCCATTATGCCCAGTAACTGCAACTATTTCACTATTTTGAATTGAAAAATCTATATTTCTAAAAACAAATTTTTTAGAATTAAACTTCTTTGCAACTTTTTCTGCTGTTAAATTAAAATTATCCATTAAAATCACTTATTAATTACTGAAAATTTACCAAATATTGATTCATCACCCGAATCTACAGAAAAGAAATATATGCCATTATTCATATTTATAATGTCATTACTATTCAAAAATACACATAATTGATTGTTTTTTAATCCTGTTTTCAAATTATCAAAAGAATATAATTCTAACATTTCAGCACTAAATATTTTCAATATAATTGATGACCCAATCATTGTTTTGCTTGGTACTGGAAAATATAATTCTTCATCTTTATTTATATTATAAGGATTTGGGAAAGTATGTTCAATTGTAATAGTTTTTGTACCTTTATTCACATAATATTTATTTGCAATCAACTCATCAGTATCAATCAACAAATATAGGTCATCAAATCCGATAACTTTTATGGAATTCGAAGTATTTTGATTGGATAACGAAATATAATAATCTCTTTCAAGTACGGTAGCTGTAGAAGCAGATTTTAAATCTTGATTAGCAAGAACAAAATCAATTGTATCATTAGTAAAGCCACTACCTGATTCAATAATAAATCTAATTCCGCGCATTTCATAAGGTTTTAATCGTCCCGATGAAGATAATGGAATACTTTTGTAATTCTGTGTAGAATAAAACTTCATAGCAGAAATATCCTTTGCATGCCATAAATACTCATTTTCTTTTGCCATAGCACCAGTAAAATATATCCAATCAATAAAGTCATTAAATACAGTTCCAAGTGAGCTGCCTTGTTCTTTTAAAGCACCATCTAAAGCTCCATAAACTTCAACGCCTGATTCAACAAGTTCCCACAAACGCTTTATGATATTAACGTTTGGAAAATTTTCTAAAAAATATTGATTTAAAATAGAAAATCCATAACCAGTATCTTGATTATCTATACCAAATGGGTAAATAGATAGATTTTGCAAAACTCTGTTCGTGTGTTGTAAATAATCGATAGATTCGGGATATAATGTAAATTCCATCCCCATCGAACTCATTTCCATAATAGTTAAATTCGTAGGATTACTATAGCCATATCTGAATTGAATAGCATGATGCAACTCGTGTATAGCAGTAATTTTCAAAGCGTTTATACCCGTTTCTTTATAGGCAGGTACTCTTTTAAAAGGTTGATTTTGAGGACCAGCTGAATCTTTTGGACTGAAATCATTATCAATAACGATATATGAATAGCTCCTGGTAAACTTATTGCCAATTATATCTTTATATGGATAAGTAAAACCATAAGCACCACCATCATGATAAAATGCAGCATCAGGTTCATCACAATTACCCAAATCCCACAAATAAATATCATATTCATTTCCACCACCAGTTCCATCGTCTGGATGAGGAGATTTCATACCTAATTCATCAACTTGAAAGAAGTATGCTTTTTCAAAATAGAATGCAACTGAATCAACATAATCCGATACACCATTCTGATTTTTATCTTCATTAGTAACCGAATGAACTCCAACGGTATCATAGTGAATCATAAAAATTTTATTTGGCGAAATAAATTTCTTCTGCCCAACCATAGGTCTTTGTGTTGCGGGGTCATTAATTACAAATCGTTGAAGAAACTCTCTATCTTTCTTAATCAAAGGGTTAATCTTGGTAGAGAAACCATTATAATTAATAGCGACCGCAAAAATTGCAAGCCAAAACAAAAATTTATTCATAGAATTTATTTCACTTTATTGATTTTATTCAACAAAAATCCAATTTCAAAAATACTTAAATATTACCAATTAAACAAATATGGTAAATACATAGTCAGATAAAATTATTGATTTCATAGCAAGTATTAATTGATAAGCATTATTTTTATCTTCAATTCGCAAAAGATATTATGGCTAAAGACAATGTCCACCGCTTTACTTGTCTTCCTACCATACTTCGACTAAGCTCAATAACCAATGGCGGGCATTGATTTTTTCATCTATAGCCCTGCCATTCATGGCGGGGATTGATTTTAAATATGGATATTATGGCTTTAGCCAAAAATAATTCTAATATTACTTGAAAATACTTGTAAATTTTGACAAATCCCAGCTACTTCTTTAAAATGCTCTTTACATATAATGTAACATATAATGTAACTCTTTGAAATTCAATTAAAAAAAAATGTTTGAGAATTAATGAATATGCAATAATTCAATACTGTTAGAAATTCATTTTTTATATCAATTTATTTGTATAAACAATTAGCTTTAATAATTATAATTTAAATCAATTCTCCAATTGCATTTTCATTATTGAATGTATTTAATTTAACTTTTTTAAACTTACTGAAAACATCATCTTCTGATTCAAAATGAACTCTAATATAATTTTCAGTCCAGCCACGCCAAATATTTGTATTTTCGATTTTACTTTCAGGAATAACTGTACGAATTTGTGATAATTCATTTTTCATAAATTCTATACGTTTGTTATCAGATAAAATTCTCAAATCTTTTGTACGCTGCTTTCTGATTTTCATCGGAACAGAATCTGGAAAATCAATAGCAGGTGTGTCAGCTCTTTCTGAATATGTAAATGTATGCAAATAAGTAACAGGAAGTTTGGAAATGAAATTATAAGTTTCATCGTAATGAGAAGAAGATTCACCCGGGAATCCTGAAATAACATCAACACCAATACCGCATTGTGGAATTTTAGCTTTAATTTTATATATCAAATCAGAATAAAAATTTGAATTGTATCTTCTTTTCATTTTTTTTAGAATTTCATCTGAACCACTTTGAAGTGGTATATGAAAATGCGGACAAAATATTTTTGATTCTGCAACTATTTCAATTATCTCATCAGTCAATAAGTTTGGTTCAATTGAGGAAATTCTAACTCGCAAATCCAAATCTAATTTGTCTATCAATTTTACTACATCAACAAAACGCTTGCCTTCTCGTGTTTTATAATCACCCAAATTAATTCCAGAAATTACTACTTCTTTATATCCATTTTTTACAATTTTATGAAAATAATCACTTATGTCTTCATAAGCCATACTACGACTATTGCCACGAGCCAACGGGATAGTGCAAAAAGTGCAATTATAGTTGCAGCCATCTTGCATTTTCAGAAAAGCTCTTGTTCTTTCGCTATTGTCAGAAGTAAGTGCGGCATCAAATTTTAAATCATCAATACATGAAACATTATTTTGAGTTGCATTTCCATTCATCATTTCAGTAACCAAATCAGGTATTTTGAATTTTTCTTTCTGCCCAAAAACAGCATCTACAGGTAAGTTTTGTAGTATTTCTTCAGGTTTTAATTGAGCAAAACAGCCAAAAACACCTAAGAAAGCATTTGGTGAAACCCTTCTTGCTCGTCTGATTAGTTTACCAGCTTCTGAATCAGCATTATTGGTAACAGTGCAAGTATTGATTAAAACAATATCACTTGGCGAGCCAAATTCAGTTACTTCATAACCCATAAGTTCGAATTTTTCCTGAATCTGCTGAGTTTCAGCATAGTTGACTTTACAACCTAATGTATGGAAAGAAATTTTCATTGTCATTTATCAAATATAATAGAAACGAATTTTTACACTTAAAATTTTAATTTAATGTAACAACCATTTTTAATCCATCAATTCAACAAGCACATTATTATTTCATTAGTAACAACTCAGTCGCTTATAGATAATTTAGAATTTTAGTTCTTTTTTAAAAATTCCTTAAAATTCCCATCGGGAATAAATGTTTGTAACAGATTAATTCCCCACTTCAACCAGCAACGCCGTAGGTGTTGAATGTGTATTTGAAATATTCAATCCCGATGGGATTGTTTGACTTCGGGGTAATTTCATTGTTACAAACAGGTAATCCCTAACGGGATTTTCAAAGAATTTCTTTTTTATTATTATTTTCAACTTTTCCCAACTTTTCATTCAAATAACTTAGCAAATTGAAATTTTCTAATCGAAATACAACAAGTAGAAGGTCTCGTTCGTTGAGTAGCGGAGCGTATCGAAACGAACAACGGAGAGTAATCCAGATGTCCGAAAGTTGAATATGTATATTGCTCATTTCGATACGATGCTGAAGCATCTACTCAACAAGCGGAGTGTTAGGAATTGGTTTTTTTGTAGTTCTGTGTGTTTGAAAATTGGGATTTTGAAAAATAAAAAAAAATTATTAGTTTAGGGAATGAAAATTTCTGTAATTAAGAAAATTATATCTCAATTACTGATATGCTTAAAGCAAAAGATGGTGATTACTTTATTTTGATTGGTTAAGTAATTAAATACAGTAGAATTTTTTTGAATTTGGGATTGTGGATAAGACCCGAATTCAAAATATATTTAATCAAAGAATTTCAGCGATTAAATGATGATGAAATTAATAGATTAAAATTGAATTGTTACTTATTTCGTTCAGAATGATTTGTTTTATATGGGAAAATATTCAATTTTCAAATAATTCATAATTACCAGTATTTTGAATAATTTGGCTTAGCAGTTACAGTAATTAAAATTACTCAGACGGCTAAATTTGTTACTTGCTAAATATTTTCAAACCTGCAATACCAGCAAAAATTAACAAAATACAGATAATTCTAATCACATCTTTTGATTCATCAAATAAAATCATTCCCACAATTGCCGTTCCAACAGCACCTATTCCAGTCCAAACTGCATAAGCCGTTCCTACTGGTAATGTTTTCAAAGAATATGCCAGCATACCCATACTTAAAATTAAAAATACAATTGTTATTATACTCCATTTTAAGTCTGTAAATCCATTTGACATTTTCATACTTATAGCCCAAACACACTCAAAAAGGCCTGCAATTATTAATATAATCCAATTCATATTATGATTTTATTTGTTAATTTTAAATTTATATTTATGATTTATAGGAAAATTTTGATTAGTCAATATCTTTTAAGTTTTGTGTAAATCTTTTAATTACCCATTTGACAACAAAATACATAATTATTGTAATTGTTCCAATTGAAACATATAAACCGTAATCTTTTAGAAAATCATCAAACATAACCCAATTATCACCCAGTTTCATGCCGAAATATATAAGTAAAGCATTCCAAATTAATGCACTTATAACAGACAAAACCATAGATTTCTTGAATGAAAGATTGGACATTCCGACAAAAAAAGCTATTACTGCCCTCGTTCCTGATAAAAATCTATTTGCAACAACAAGCCAGTACCCCCATTTTCCAAACCACTTTTCTACCTTGATTATTAAATCCCTTGAAATAAATGAAAATTTCTTAGAATCCATAATTGTATGCTCAAATTTATTCCCAAGCATATACATTAATCCGAATCCAATAACTGAACCTAATGTAGATGAAATAAGAAGAGGGATAAATCCAACTTTTCCTATTCCTACAAATGTACCAATAAATAACAGAATTGCATCACTTGGTGATGGTGGAAAAACATTTTCAATTAGTGTAATAAAAAAAGCAAACACTAAAACCCAATACCATGGAACAGTTTTAATTATTTCTATTGTAGCTTCAAGCATTAATTATTTCAGTATTATTAAAAAAATTCGAAATTTCATTTATATTATTGAAATTGTAATTTGCAAAATTACAAATATTATCGTTCAAATAAATTGTTGTTAGACCCGTAGAATTTCCAGCAATTATATCAGAATAAGAATCACCAATAAAATACGATTTAGTTACATTAATATTATATTTTTCAATCGCTTCAATTATCATACCAGGGTTCGGTTTTCTTCTAAAGCTATTTGTTTCTTTCAATTCCGAACAAAAGAAAATATCATCAAAACAAAATCCAGTATTAAGAATTAATTCAGATTGCATATAATTATGAATAGAATCTAATGCTTGTTCAGTCATTAAGCCCTTGCCAATTCCTTGTTGATTTGTAATTAAAATAGCAAGAAACCCTAACTTTTTTATCTGTTCAAATAATGAAAAGAAACCTGAAATAAATTCGAATTGTGAAATATTTAATACATATTTATCAATTAATCTGACATTGACAACACCATCTCTGTCAAAAAAAATAGCATTGCATTTCATAATTATAATAATTCCGCTAAAATGTTATCTAATTGATTAAATACTGCATTCCAAGAATGAGTTTCTTCCATCAATTTACGTGCATTATAAGAAATCTTTTGGGAAAGCTCTAAATCGGACAAATATGTTATTGTATGCTGAGCTAATTCTTGTGAAGTTTCGCCTAATAATGCCTCAATACCATGTTTAGCATGTATGCCTTGATTGCCTGTAGTAGTAGTAACCACAGGTGAACCACAAGCCATCGCTTCAAGTAATTTATTCTGAATCCCTGAGCCACCAAGATGAGGGTGCAGAAATACCCTTGCTTTTTGCAGATATGGGGCTAACTCCGGCACATTAGGATATACTTTAACAAATTTGTTTTGTAAAGCTAAGATTGAAGATGAAGGTTTAGCTCCAACAATTTCAAACATAATATTAGGAAATTTTGCTCTTACTATTGGAAGAATTTCATTGATTATACGCATAATCATCATTTGATTAGCCCATAAATCTAACTTCCCTGTAAATACAATAGATTTTCGTTTATCAAAGTCTGGATTGAAGCTATATTTTGTTAAATCTGTTCCGTTTGTTAGTAGTTTATAATTTGCATTAGAATTTCTTTCTTGCATTGCTACTATATCTTCTTGAGAAACAAGTGAAATAGCATCAAAATAATTAATAATTTTGGGCTCGTAATTTTTCAATTTCCAATAATCCCAAAATCTAACTGCTTTTTGCAACGAACTTGTACTATCTTTAAAAGAACGATATTGGTATAAAGTACGACAATCTTCGGATATTAGCAATTTTTTTATATCCTTATTTTTCAGATATTCAGCAGTTCTCATAAAAAATGAAATACCCAAGTCGAAATCTCTTTCACTCAATAATTTATCAACCACATTTCTGAAGTCTTTTCTTAGGTAGAATGAAATCTCAAGTGGATATTGTTGAAATAGTCTTAAACCGCTTCCTAATACAGCTAAAGTTGGATTTTGTACTACTGGAAATACCTCTACACCAAGTTTTTCAATTTCTTTTATATAACTTTTTTGTGGTGCTTGCGAATATGAAAACGAAACGAGAGTTACATCGTATTTCTCAGCTAAATGAGATAATAGATGATATGGCTTTAGTCTATCTCCCCCAATCACAGGATAGGGGAATCTTGGTGTTAAAAATAATATTTTTCTTTTACTCAACTTATTTCAGCAATTTTTACAAATTCACAAACTACAAATTTAACAAACTATTGGCAATTCCCAAACATCCTAAATGTATGATAATGTAAAATTTTCATATATTTGCAAATTAAATAGCTATAATTTACAAATAATCCATTAATTAAGGTTTGGAAAATTCAAGTTCGGATTTTTCTAACAGAAGTTCTAATTCTTTTGCATAATCTTTATCTTCATTTTCGTTTAATTCTGATTCATAATCACTAATAATTGAATTGATAATATCATCTGAATCTGAATCAAATTCCAAATTATCATCACTATCATTAAAACCAATTTCTCTATGTAGCTTTGAAACGTTTGCATTTGATTGATAATCAATTGTGTGGGATATTAAATCAGATAATTCAGAAGCATTGTATTCATTAATTAAATGAGTTAATCTAATTTTCATATTATTCAATAAATGATTGGTAGATGCAATATGTTGGGCTGTGATATCTTGAATCTGCAAAACCATCATAATTGAAGTCAAATCATCATACAAAGAATTTAGAATAACTTTTGATTTAATTAAATGTTCATTATAGTTATCGAGTTGATTTCTATCAGTATTCAATTTATTAATATAATTTTCAATTTCTGTTTTATAATTAACCGAATCTCCTTCCTTAATTTTATTTAGAAAATCTTGCATTTCATTTAAATATTTATTAACATCAAAAGTATTTGAAATTAAAGCTGTTATTTTATCAACTCTATCAAACATAGTTTCAACAACAGCAAGAATATCACTGGTTGCATTTTCTGTTACTTCGGTTACGTATGATAATTTTTTTTGGGCGAGAGGAATTTTATTTGTATTCTCATATATTGTGTTGCTCATATTCTCAATAATAGGTCTTACTTCGTAAAGTATTTGTAAAATATCATCATAAATATCAGTATTTTCATAATTTTTAATTTTTTCAATTAATTCATCAATTTTACTATTTATCATTTCAGAAGCTCAATTATTGAATAATTTAATCACATTAACTCAATTCTCTCTCAAAATAATAATCGAATTAATATCACAAATATTTTATAAAATTAAAATATATATCATTTTCAACCTGATTATTTATGTTCAAAAACTATAAATAAGTTACATTCAAAAATAATAGATATAATTCCTTGAAATTCCCATTGGGATTGAAAGAATGTTTCGAGAAATTCCTACTCGAAGGTGCCAACCATTTGGCATAATTAAATTCGGATTTTTTTCTTGGAAAATGAGTTTTGAATTACAAATTATTTGATTAATTTTGCATTAGCTTTGTAAGTCGATGTTCTTACATGATTTTAACAAAAAAAGTCAAGGTTTATGCTGGGTAATAATAAATTTCTGAATAAATTTGAAAGAGTAACAAGTTCCGGTTTGTTTATGCCTGAAATTGATGGTCTTAGATTTATAGCAATTATTTTAGTTGTTTTATTTCATTCTCAAAGTGTAATTAATCTAAACCCAAATTATATACCCTTAATAAAATCAGAACAATTTAAATTGTTGGAAATAATTGTTGGTAATGGTTGGCAAGGAGTAGAATTATTTTTTACCATTAGTGGTTTTATTTTGGGCTTACCTTTTGCCAAACACCACATTCAAGAAAAAAATAAAGTAAATTTAAAAACTTATTTTTTAAGAAGAATCACCAGATTAGAACCTCCCTACATTATTTTAATGATAATATATTTTTTCATGGTTATTCTAATAGATTCAGGTAATGTATGGTTATGGTTTAGACATTTATTAGCTCACTTAACCTATACCCATAATATACTAATGGGAAATGAACAATATCTTGTTTCAGTAGCTTGGTCGCTTGAAATTGAAGTACAGTTTTATATTTTTGCTCCATTACTTGCATTTGTATTTTCGTTGAATAAACTTTTAAGGAGAGTTTTATTAATTTCGATAATAATATTGTTTTCATCATTTCATTTTTATTTGCCAATTGAAACATCAACAATTTATTCATTTATTCATTATTTTATGATAGGATTTTTATTGGTTGATTTTTATTTAGAAAATGACAAACTTAAAATCAATAAATTATTTACTATCACATTGGGCTTTTTATCTTTATTTGTTATTTTAGTTATTAATTGTCATTCATCTCTATTAAACAGTTTGCTATTTAATTTTTCAATATTTGTATTTTATCTTTTGGTGTTAAAAACATCATTTTGGAAAAAAATTTTTTCATTTAGACTGATTACAATAATTGGTGGAATGTGCTATACAATATATTTAATTCATACACCAATTCTCTTCTTCTTTCGAAAATTTTCACATCATTTTATAATCTCAAATGAATTTATTGTAAATTTGATTTTAGTGAATATTGTAATTTTGCCGGTAATATTGATGGTTTCAGCTATTTATTTTTATTATATCGAAAAGCCATGTATGAAAAAGTATTGGTATAGGGATTTTCTTGCATACTTTAGAACATCTTCGATTTAAAAAAATCAGATTCAATATTTCAATGCAATTGAAGTATAAATGGGAACCAACGTGAAGGTGGCTACCATTTATGAACTACTACTAAATCCAGTTGGGATTGTTAGACTTACGTGACTAATTCTTGTTACAAAGATGTAATCCCCAACGGGAACTTTAAAGAATAGTATATATTATCTTTGAAAGCAACTTGGCATTATATGCATAAAATTAATGCGGTTAATATTATTCACAATGAATAATATTACTCAATTATTTATGTAGAATATTATCCAATTTCATTTATTACTTCTCTTGCAATTCTATTAATTGCTTTATTATCAATAATTTAAAACAATATTAATTTGATTGAATTATCCTAAAAGTAAAAAATAATCTTTATGGCATAATGCTTGTGTGTATGATATTGGTTTATTAAATTAAATGAAAGTGGTGAAAAAGTGTTAAAAGAACTTTTTACGGCGGCACTCGGAATGCAAAATCAGCAAACACGGCTTGAAGTGGTGGCAAATAATATGTCAAATGCTTCAACATCTGGCTTTAAAAGAGCTGCCGTATTTGAAAGAAATATGATAGATGCAAGAGCTAATTTCTTCAATGTCAAAGGTGATGTTGAACAAAATGACCCTCCAGTCGGTTCATATTATGATTTTACAGATGGTGCGTTTCAGCAAACACATAATCCACTTGATATGGCAATTGAAGGAAAAGGTTTTTTTGTAGTTCAAAATGAACTTGGTCAAGATTACTTGACCCGTTCAGGAAATTTTCGACTCTCCACGGATGGGGAAATCGTTACCATGGATGGTAAAAAATTGATGGGAGAGAGTGGTGCTATTCAATTAAATGAAGAAATGTTAGCTGAATCGCAAATCACAAAAGATAACTCCCTAACTAATTTGCGTATTGCAGAAAATGGCGAAGTATTCATAAATGATTACGAAGTAGGCAAGTTAGTGATTGCAGATGTAAAGAATTTCGAATCATTGCAAAGAGTATCAAATCAAGATTTTCTGGCTACTGAAGATACAGAAATTGGATTTGTAAATAGTGATGAAATCAAAATCAGGCAAGGATGGCTTGAAGATTCAAATGTAAATATCATTAGTGAAATGATAGAAATGATTGAATTGCAACGTATGTTTGAAGCAGGAAGCAAAGTAATTCAAACTAATGACGGAACTCTTGACAAAGCGATTGCTTTAGGTAGATATTATTAGAGTTATTTGAAATAGTATTCTGAACACACCCCCTTGCCCCCTCTTATTAGAGGGGGAAAAGTGGAAAGTCCTCTCGGTCATTGAGCTTGCGTTGCACTGAGCTTGTCGAAGTGTCGAAATGGGGAATATTAAGGTGGGGTAATAAGAAAACACACCCCATCTTATTAGAGGGGGAAAAGAAACTAGGTGGGTTTTAAACCCCACCCTGCCCTCCCCAAAGGGAGGGGAAATGCAAGGTTTTCAAGTCCTCCCTTGGGGAGGATTTAGGTGGGGTAATAAGGAAACACACCCCATCTTATTAGAGGTGGAAATGAAACAAGGTGGGTTTTAAACCCCACCCTGCCCTCCCCAAAGGGAGGGGAAAGTGTTTTGTTTCCTCCCCTTGGGGAGGATTTAGGTGGGGTTTCAAAATATTTTTTAGTCAAGGATGACTTTAAAAAAAAGATTATAATTAATACAGGGATGTATTTATGGATAAAACGCTAAGGACAGCGGCTACCGGCTTAACAGCTCAGCAGAGATATGTGGAAATTATTTCAAATAATCTCTCTAATGTTAATACTACCGGTTTTAAAAAAGTAAGACCTGAATTTGCTGACTTACTTTACGAAACTTTACGCCCTGCGGGTGCGGTTTCGAGAGTGGGTGTTGAGCCATTGAATGAAGTTCAGATTGGTTCAGGTGTTGAGCTTGTTGGTACATCAAAACAGTACAAACAGGGTGATATTACGGCAACTGATAATCCTCTTGACCTTGCTATTAATGGTGAGGGTTTTTTCATTTTACGCAAACCTGATAATACTTTGGGCTATTCTCGTGATGGTACTTTTAAATTGGATAGAAATGGTTTAATTGTTACTTCACAAGGTTATCAGCTTGAACCGGGTATTAATGTTCCTGATAATGCAAGAGAAGTTATGATTTCAAGAGATGGCGTGGTTAGTGCTATTATGGAAGATGGAATAGGGGAGCAATCGTTAGGTCAGCTTGAACTTGCAAGATTTGTTAATCCTGCTGGTCTGCGAGCCGTAGGAGATAATCTATTAACAGAAACTCCAGCATCAGGTCCTGCAATATTAATGTCTCCAGCTGAAAGTAACACTGGTGAAATTCATCAGTATCATCTTGAAAATTCAAATGTTGATATTGTGGACGAAATGGTGAATATGATTACCGCACAAAGAGCTTATGAATTAAATTCAAAATCTGTAAGAACTGCAGATGATATTTTAGGTACAGCTGTTAATTTAAAAAGATAAGAAATGAATAATCTAAAATTTTATATTGTAATTATTGGATTAATTTTCGGATTTGAATACTCAGCATATTCACAATCCACTTTTTCATCCGAACGGCTCAATCAGTCAATCATTGATTATGTTCAATCAAAAACTAATGAAAATGCTACAATTGAAATTATCACTAAAATAAAAGATTATAAATTTAATCAAAAGAAAGTAAAAGCTAAATTTGAAAATCCGAATTTTAAGTCAAATGCAATTTCTTCAATTACAATTTCATTTAACGAAAATGGTATTGAAATAGAAAAATTTGATGTGAAATTCAAAATAAAAGAGTATGCTAAAGTTTGGACTACAAATAGAACTCTTGGTAGAAATTCTGTTATTCAGGAAGATGATATTATTGAATCATCACAAGATATTGCAGGTATTAATAAAGATGATTTATTAAGAAAAGATGAAATAATTGGTTCGAAAGTAAATCGTACTGTTCAAAAAAATAGCATTTTAAAAAGAGAAAATTTAGCTGAAAATAATTTAATTAAAAGTGGTGATAAAGTAAATCTTGTTGTTCAATCTGGAGCTGTTACGATTCGTTCAACAGGTTCAGCATTGCAAGATGCATCAGTTGGGCAAAATTTAAGAGTAAAAAGAGACGGCAAAACAGCACAAGTTTTACAAGGAAAAGTGCTGGAAGATGGTTCTGTTTATATAGGGTTGAAATAAACCCCATTCTGCCCTCCCCAGAGGGAGGGGAAAGGTGTTTAGTTTCCTCCCCTTGGGGATAATTAAGGTGGGGTTAATTATTTATATGAGTGTATTATGAAAAAAATATTATTTACATTATTATTTCTGATTTGCATTGTAAATGCAAATTCTCAGTTTATACAGAATAGTTCACGCTCTTTATTTTCTGATGTAAAAGCATTTCAAGCAGGTGATGCGATAATGGTTTTAATTGTTGAAGATGTTCAAGCAAATAATTCTGCAATAACTGATAATGGAAGAAGTTCCGCTCTAAGTGGTGGCTTTGGTGTAAGTACTGGAAGTGGCACAGGAACTAATGTTTCAGGTAGCATAAGTACTGGTAATGATTTCAGAGGGCAAGGGCAGACTACAAGAAAGGAATCAATAAAATCAAAATTAAGTGCCAGAGTAGTTGAAATTGTGGATAATGGAAATTTGAGAATTGAAGGTACACGTACTACAAAAGTAAATGGTGAAACACAGACAATCATCATTCGCGGCATAGTAAGACCTGTTGATGTTCGCTCCGATAACTCAGTTTATTCTTATAATGTACTTGATTTATCTCTGTTTATCGAAGGTGATGGTTCAGTTTCTGAAGTTCAAGAGCCGGGATTGATTACAAAATTTTTAAGATTATTATTCTAAAATTATGAGCAACAGAAATTTACATATTGCAAACAAGATTTTTTCAAATTCCAATTTGATTACCGATAAAGCTATTTCTACTGCTGAATTTATCAATCAAATTTATGATAGAAACAATATTTCTAAGGAAAGTATTGGAGAAAAAGTCAGAAAAAATCTGAAGAAAGGTAATGAAGTAACAACAACTACTTCATTAAGTATGATTGATTTGGAAGTTGTAGTTTTTGAAAATCAGAATGATTGCAATAATGATTTTAATAATTTGAATAATCTTGAAATAAATTTGAATAATTCAACAAATGCTCTATGGCAACAAATTCTGAAGTTTGTTTCAATTGTGTCAATTGTACTTTTTCTGATGTTCTCTGAAGCAAATGCTGCACGTATTAAAGATATTGCTACAATTGAAGGTGCTGGTAGTGTTCAGGTAATTGGTTACGGATTAGTTTCAGGATTAAATAATTCTGGCGATAATCAACAAACATCATTCACTGTTCAATCTGTGTCAAATATGCTGAAAAGATTTGGGCTAACACCTCCTGTAAGAAATCCAAGAATTAGAAATGTAGCTGCCGTAATGGTAACTGCTACAATTCCTTCTTTTATGAAAAAAGGAACAAAAGTTGATATACAAGTTTCATCAATCGGTGATGCAACTTCACTTCAAGGTGGTGTTTTGCTGATGTCTCCAATATCTTTATCTGATGGAACTATTGTTGGATTTGGACAAGGACCTTTAGCAGTTGGTGGATATGATGCTCAATCATTAGGTTCACGAGTAAGCAAAAATTCTGCAACAACAGCAAGAGTACCCGGTGGTTTAATTTTGGAACAAGATATTAGCTCAACATTTATACAAAATCAGATTTTAAGAATTAGTTTAAGAGAACCTGATTTTACTACTTCAATTAGAATTTCAGATGCAATTAATAATGCTCCGGGCTTGGCTAATACAGCAACTCCAATGGACGCGGGAACTGTTCAAGTTCAATTTCCGGCTGGACAAACTCAGCAACAAATTATGCAATCAATAGCTCAAATTGAAGCATTGAATGTAATTAGCGACCCTACTGCAAGAGTTGTAATAAACGAACGTACTGGAACAGTTGTAGTTGGAGCAAATGTACAGTTATTGCCATCTGTTATTGCTCATAGCGGACTTGAAATAACAATACAGAAGCAGGTTGTTGTACCTCAACCAGCTCCATTTGTGATTCGTCCACCTCAACCTGTCGAAACTGCTGAAATTGACGCCCAAGAAGAAATTCGCGAAGCAATTCCATTAGTAGTTCAAGGTGCAACAGTTCAAGATATGGCAACCGCACTTAATTTATTAAAAGTAAATCCAAGAGATTTAATTGCAATTTTTCAAGCTTTGAAAGAAGCCGGAGCTTTGCAAGGTGAATTAATTATTCAATAGGTAACTTTATGGACATTACCCCTGTAAATAATCAAAGTATTAATAATGATTCGCTTATTAATAGCAAACTTTCGGCTCTTTCTAATATTAATCTGATGGATACCGCAAAGAAAGCTTTAAGCGAAAGAGATAAAGCTGATATTGATAAAGCAGCGCGTGGCTTTGAATCTTTATTTATCAATATGATGCTTAAAGAGATGAAGTCAGCTATGCTTAATGAAGATGGTGAAGGTGGCGATGAAGAAGGCGGTATGACTTTTGGTGCCGATACGTTAAAAGGTTATACGGATATGCTTTTGTCTGATGATATGTCTAAAGTAGGCAAAGGTATTGGAATTGCTGATGCAATTTATAAGCAGTTGACTGGTGAAGATATTCAGCCCACAAGAATAATAAATCCTCCCGCAGTTCCAAATAAAAATATTGAAAATTTTGAACCAAATGAAGAACTTCCACAAAAAAATAAGTTCGCGTCAAAATTTTATAATAATTTGAACCAGAATTTGCCTGAATCAGGTAATTTCTATGAAAATTTGCAGAAAAGACTTAGTAGTTATGGTGATATTATTATGGAAGCTTCAGAGAAATATGATGTGCCAGAAAATTTAATAAAAGCTGTGATTACTACCGAATCAGCAGGCAAAGCAAATGCTGTTTCTTCGGTTGGTGCTAAAGGTTTGATGCAATTAATGGATGGAACTGCAAAGGATTTGGGAGTTGAGAATTCTTATGACCCTAAACAGAATATATTTGGCGGTACAAAATATATCCGTCAAATGCTTGACAAATTTAATGGAAATACAGAACTCGCACTCGCTGCATATAATGCTGGACCCGGTAATGTAGATAAATATAATGGTGTACCTCCATTTAAAGAAACTCAAGCTTATGTCCGAAAAGTAAATAAGTATAATAATTATTTTAATGACGAGCAGGTGAAATTATGATGCTGAACAAATTACTCACATATTTGAAATATGAAGAACAACTTTTGGAAGAATTGAATAATCTTGCAGAAAAACAGCAATTTGCTCTCGTTAAATTTCAAATGGAAGAACTTGAAAAAATTGTAAAATATCAAGAAGAAGTGGCGAATAATCTCAAGTTGGCTGAAGAACAACGAATGAATATTCTAATGTCATATTTTAGAATTAGCAGAAAAGAAGCAATGGAATTATCTTTGACTAATATTGAAGTGAATTTTAGCATAGAGGAAAGAGCAGAATTAGCAAAAGTTAAGAAAAGATTGAGAAGATTAATTACTGATTTAGCCGATAAGAACCTTGCAAATAAAGTACTTACGAATAGAGCAAGAAATAGTATTAGAGAAATTATAAATGTCTTTACTAATGGCAGTAATAATGTTTATAGTGTTAGAGTATAATGGTATTTAATTTAGGTATAGTTTTTGATATAAGTAGATGGATTTAGAAAAAACAATGGATTGATAAATTATTCAGGAGGAATGTTTATGAGCGCACCAATGGGTATTAAAGATGCGATATGGCAAAAAGCTCAATCGCTTGCAACAAATATCGCTGATTTAAGTAACTCGCTACCCAAAGATGAAATATATGAACTTAAAATGAGACTTATGCATAGTGTTGCTTCACTTCCCGAGTATTTAGTAAAAGGGTTTGATAATAACAAAAGAATTGATAAAATTAGGTCTTTTATTTATGCAAGCAGTCAACTTGAAGAATGTAAAGGATATTTGAATCTTATTGAAAAAATGAAATATAGTGATGTTAGTGAATTAAGAAAGCAAGTCGATGAAATGTCGATAATGCTCAAAATTAACTCTGGTACTTTTAATTAATTTTATTGTTGTAATTTTATGTCTAATTTCTCATCACTCGAAATAGGAAAAAGAGCTTTAATTGCTCAGCGGTTTGGACTTGATGTTACTTCTAATAACATTGCTAACGTCAATACTCCGGGCTATTCACGTAGAAACGCTGTACTTTCCGAAACAGATTCCCTTAAATTGAATGGTCATTTTATGGGAACAGGAGTGCTTGTAGATAAATTGCAAAATTATAGACAAGATTATATTGATAAAGAAATTCGTAATTCTAATTCTCGTTCCCAAAGCTACAAAACCAGCGTTGAGTATTTTCAAAGAATTGAAACTATACTCGCAGAACCATCTGATATGGGCATCAACGAAATGACTACTGAATTTCTTAATAAGTTTTCAGAATTAGCACTAAAACCAGAAAATGTTCCACTTAGAGACCATTTGATTGAATATACAAAAGGTATGACCGAAAGGTTGAATGTAATTGCAGGCAATATTTCTGACTTGAGAGCAGAAGCATTCAAAAAAATTGAAACATCAGTAGTTACTGCTAATAATTTAATCAAAGAAATTGCGGATTTGAATAATTCTATAAGTAATTCTAAAATTAGTTCAAGTAGCGAAGCTCAAAGTATGGTGGACAAAAGAGAGGAAAAAATTTCAGAACTTTCAGGATTTTTTGATATAAAAGCTACGTTTACAAGTAATGGTAGTAGTAATGTATTTTTAAATGGCGTGAATCTGATTACTGAAAATGTATTCTCAAATCTTGAAGTTCGTGAAACTATTAATCCTGCATCTGGTGAACGTACAGCCGAAATTGTAACTTATGATAAAGAAAGAAATCTAACTAATACATTAGAACCACAAGCGGGCTCAATTAATAGTTTGCTTAATCAATACAACGAAAATCTTGATGAGGTTGATTCATCAGGAAATTTTTCTACATCAAAACAATTTCATACATTCGTTAATGCACTTGTTCAAAATGTAAATAATGCCACTATAACTGGCTATGGACTTGATGACTCAGGTACTAATCCACCTGCAAGAGCATTTTTTGAACCATCAGTAGGTTCAGCAAATGGATTTAACATCAAAATATCTGATGAAATTTTGAATAATCCACGTAATATCCCTTTATCATCGGCTGCAAATGAACCCGGTAACTCTGACATAGCAAAACAAATTGCACGATTAGCTACTAATACTTCATTTCTTGATGGTCAAACTCCAACTGGATTTATTGCTGGATATTTAGGAAAAATTGGTAATTTAAGCAAAGAAGCATTGAATGGCGATAAAACAACTGGGTTAATTAGTGACCAATTACAAAGCCAAAGAGAAAGTATAATGGGTGTTAATCTTGATGAAGAAGCAATCAGTTTGATTAAATTCCAAAAAGCTTTCGAAGCATCTTCAAGAATTGTTAACATGACAAATGAAATTCTCTCTACCATTGTTAATCTTGGGAGATAAATATGAGAGTAACTAACAAATCAGTATATTATCCTTACCAGAGAAATCTTGAGGAAATTCAAAACCGCAGATTCAAAGAACAGATGCGATTGTCCACAACAAAAGATATTGTAAATATGGCTGATGCACCTGACCGTCTTGTTGATGTTAAACAACTCACTTCAAAACTATCAGAAAATAAGAAATATATTGGTTTGAATGATGATGCGCTCGGTGAAATGAGAATTATGGCTGATACTATGGAAAGTATTTCAGATAATTATCAAAAAATCAGACAATTATCTATTGATGCTACCCAAATTGGTAATTCAGGAAATATTTTCAGTTTGGCTACATATATTAAAGGTATTATGACGGATATTGTTAAATTATCCAATAATGATTTTCAAGGCAGATATATTTTTGGTGGAACAAAAACTACTACTGATTCTATTAGTACTACAGCAGAAGCTCCTTCTAAAGAACCATTCGAATTAGTACAAGGTGAAATTACAGCCGAAAATCCATCGGGTTTAAAAGTGGTTTTTAAAGGTAATAATGAAATAAGGACTTACAATAAAGATTCAAAATCAACTGAAATTGTAAATACTCCTGCAAAGGAAGTGTTTGGAACTAATTCTACTGAATTATTCGATAGTATCATTCAATTGTATAATCTCTTAGCATATAATGATGCAGGAGAACAAAGGCAATTAGGCGATTACCTTAAAAATGAGGAAATTAGTAAAATTAGTATGTATCAGCAAAATGTTGCTAATATTGCTGAAAAACTTGATAATGCAAGTGGCAGAAACGGTGCAAAATTAGCAAGAATTGAAGCAGTACGTGACCAAATGGTAGAAGAGAATACCAGATTAGGTGAATTTCTATCTCTCAAGCAAGATACTGATGTAGCTCGTTCAACAATCAATCTCAAAATGGAAGAAAACGCATTAAATTATTCCTTGCAAGTAGGTTCTAAATTAATTCAAAATTCTTTATTTGACTTTTTGAGATAAATTCAGTAATTTTACATTATGAAAGCAAACACTTTAGTAGGAATATTATTGGGTATTGCCGCAATATTCGGAGCATATATGCTCGAAGGCGGCACAGTAAGCAGTATTCTGTCTTTTTCACCGATGATAATTGTATTGGGTGGCACATTTGCAGCTGGATTAGCAGGCACTTCTTTCGAAACTGTTGCAAAAATTCCTACATTGTTCAAAATAATTCTATTCCCAAATAAATATGACTTCAAGCAAATTATTGACCAATTAGTTTATTTTTCCCAACTTTCAAGACGAGAAGGAATACTGGCACTCGAAGATAAATTGGTAAATGTCAAATATCCTTTTTTAAAAAAAATGATTCAAATAAGTATTGATGGTTCTGACCCACAAACTCTTGAACACATTTTTAGAACCGAAATCGGATTTATTACTGATAGGCATAATACTCATATTAATTTATTCGCTAAATTTGCTGGTTATTCACCTACTATGGGTATTATTGGTACTGTAATGGGATTGATACTTACATTTGCTGGTGCCGGTGGTGATATTAACCAGATGATACAGCACATTGGTACAGCATTCATAGCTACTTTGTGGGGTATTTTTATGGCTAATATTGTTTGGTTTCCTATTAGTGATAGATTACGTTTCCTCCACGATGAAGAAATGCAAGTATATGAATTGATGCTTCTTGGAGTACAAGGGTTAATGATTGGTGAAACTCCATCTGTTGTTCAATCAAGATTAGTTTCAATTTTCCCACTTCCTCAACAGATTGAAATTCTTAAAAAAGGAAGACCTAAAGATTTATCTCCTATTCCTAATATCAATACAAATAATAATACTCAAGAACAAAACAAGCAATAATCAATGAGCCGTTTTTATATTGGTGCTATGACAGGAACATCATTAGATGCAATCGACTTGGCATTATGTAGTTTTGAGTATAATAACAATCATTATAGTTTTGAACTAATTCATTATTTAGAAATTGAATTTCCAAATAAATTAAAAACAAAAATTCTCGAAATGCTTAATCATAAATGTCATTTAAGCGAAATATCACAACTAAACTTTGCAGTATCTAAATTTTATTCAAATTCTATAATTGAATTTATTAAGCAATTTAATATTTCACATAAAGATATTATTGCGATTGGTATGCATGGTCAAACGATATGGCACGAACCAATTGCATCTGTTTTTGCAGGTTACAATATTTCTTCTACATTTCAAGTTGGAAATATTTCCGCTGTTTCTCAATTGACGGGAATTAGAACGGTTGGTGATTTTCGTTCTGCTGATATTGCACTTGGTGGCAATGGGGCGCCACTTGTTCCAATTTTTGATTATTATATGATGAAAGGTGAAAATAGTCGAATTATGTTGAATATTGGTGGTATTTCTAATGTTACAATTCTGCCATTAAATTGTACATTAGATGATGTTATTGCGTTTGATACTGGTCCCGGAAATGTTTGGATTGATATGACAATGAATGAATTATTTGGAGAAAATTACGATAGAAATGGTGAAACTGCTGAAAGAGGATTAATTAATCAGGTAATGCTGAATTTTCTATTGAATAGATTTGATTTTATCGAAAAAGCACCTCCAAAATCAACAGGTAGAGAGTTATTTTCTAAAGAAGTATTTCTTAATATTTTAAAACATTTTTCTAATATAGATAAATTTGATTTTCTTGCAACAATAACCGAATTTACCGCAAAAAGTATATCAATGAATATTAAACTTTATTCAAATAAATCACCAGAAGTAATAGTGTCAGGTGGCGGTGCAAAAAATAAATATTTATTGAAAAGATTGAGTGCAAATCTTGAAATTTGTAAAGTTATAACAAGCAATGAAATAGGAATTATTTCCGATGCAAAAGAAGCAATTTGTTTTGCATTTTTGGCATATTTATTTGATAATAATATCAGTGGCAATATTCCATCAGTTACAGGTGCTTCCAAATCGACAGTCTTGGGCTTAAGTAGCAAACTTTGAAAATGAAAGATGTACGACATTTTGAAAGTGTCTGACATCTGAATAGTATAAGTCTTGAAAAAGATGTCGCACACTTCGAAAATGAAAGTTGTCCATCACTTTGAAAGTGTCTAACATCTGAAAAGTATATGTCTTGAAAAAAATGTCACACTTTTCGAAAATGAAAGATGTCCGACACTTTGAAAGTGTCTGACATCTGAAAAGTATATGTCTTGAAAAAAATGTCACACTTTTCGAAAATGAAAGATGTCCGACACTTTGAAAGTGTCTGACATCTGAATAGTATATGTCTTGAAAAAATGCCGCACACTTCGAAAGCGAAAGATGTCCGACACTTTGAAAGTGTCTGACATCTGAAAAGTATATGTCTTGAAAAAAATGTCGCACACTTCGAAAGCGAAAGATGCCCGACATTTTGAAAGTGTTGGACATCTAAATACAAAACTTATCAAGTCTTTAAGACTTGGTAAATTTCTAATTGTATTCATCCGATGACTTGGAGTCAAGGGTGAATTAATAATAAAGATGGACACCACCTTTGAGGTGGAGTCCATCTAAGACTATTACTAATTATCCAAGATGTCCAACACTTTCAAAGTGTTGGACATCTAAATACAAAACTTATCAAGTCTTAAAGACTTGGTAAATTTCTAATTGTATTCATCTGATGACTTGGAGTCAAGGGTGAATTACTGATTAAATGTTCATCTACTTCAATAAAATTCATATTTTTTTGAATTAATTATTAAATCAATTTAACACTTAATTTTTATTCATTATATTTGCAAGTTGATATTAATGAGAAATTTGAAATTTATAATGAGTCTTAAAATATTTAAAATCATCGTTGCTTTATTTTTCGTAACAAGTTTTGTTAACTTGTTAAGTTTTCAAGAAGAAACTAACAACGAACTTGATTCTCTGGCTATTCCTGATTCTGCGAATATGGCTTTAAAACCGCGTATTGGCATATTTGGGCATTTCGGGTTGAATTTTCATTTGGCAAATTTCCAAAATCTACCGGATATTTTTAGTTGTTGTCCTCAATTTACAGGTGGTTCTGGTTCTGGTTTTTCAATTGGTGGTCTATATGAATATCCAATCGATGAGAATTTGCATCTGAATTTAAGAGCTGGAATTTCTATTTATGATGGCTCGATGAGTTCTAAAGAATCAGAAATATTAATAATTGATGGGAAAGAGCAAACTGGGTATTTTGAACATAAATTGAAATTTAATCTTGGCTCTTTGGGAATTGAGCCAATGGCGGCTTATCAAGTATATCCTAATTTATTTACTCATGCTGGTCTTAGATTAGGTTTTCTTACCAATTCTTATTTTGACCAAATTGAAGAAATTGTTGAACCAGCTGACAGAGGTACATTTATCAATGGAAGCAGAACAAGAAATCATCAATATGGTGAAATTAGTTCAGCATCTGGATTTATGTTTGGAATAAATCTTGGAGTTAGTTATCAGTTGATAATGAACAAAAAAGAGTCATTGTTGCTTGTACCTGAATTATTTTATACAATGAATTTAAGCACAGCTGTAGCTGGAATTGATTGGAATGTACATCAATTGCACGGTGGAATTGCGATAAAATATCGTCAACCACCGCCACCTCCAGCTCCACCACTTCCTCCAAAATATCCACCTTCAACGAATGCACCATTACCTCCACCACCACCATCATTATTTGCTGAAATAACCGCAGTTGAAGTGGATTCACTCGGTAATGAACATAAAGATTTTAATATCAGAATTGAGGATTTCGTTTCTCATAATATGCGTCCATTATTAAATTACATATTTTTCGACATGAATTCTGCTGAAATTCCTAAAAGGTACATTAGAATTAATCATGAAGATACTGAAAATTTCACTATGAAAAATTTGCAAAATTTAGATGCAATTCAAACTTATTACCAAGTTTTGAATATAATCGGTTTGAGAATGAGACAAAATGATGATGCCAAAATTGAAATTGTAGGATGTAATTCTGATACTGGCGATGAAAAAAATAATAAAGATTTATCTCGAAATAGAGCTGTTGCGGTTAGAGATTATTTACGTGATAATTGGGGAATTGACGGTACAAGAATGCCGATAAAATTCAGAAATTTACCCGATAAACATACAAGAAATGATGAACCCGGTGGTGAAGAAGAAAATCGTAGAGTAGAAATTATAACTGATGATATAAGAATAACTGAACCTGTAATGACAGCTGATACAATGAGAATTTTGGCTACATCAAAAGTAAGATTTGTTCCCAAAACGCAATCTTCTGTTGGTATCAAAAGCTGGTCTATGTCAGCAGTTCACGATACAAAAGAATTAATCGGTTTCTCTGGTGAAGGCAAACCTGAAGAAAAACTTGATTGGCAATTAAACGAAAAGAATGGGAATTTTCCCAAAACTACTACAAATATTTTTTATAGTCTAAATGTTACTGATTCACTTGGTCAGACATTTTCCACTCCAAAAAATCGTTTGCCAGTAGAAAGATTAACTATAGATAGAAAACGACTTGAACGAATTAGCGACAAGGAATTTGAATATTACAGTTTGATTTTATTTGATTTTGGGAAGTCCGATTTAAGAAATGAACACCGTAGAGTTGTGGATTTTGTTAAAGAAAGAGTTACTGATAAAGCGAAAGTCTATATAAAAGGTTATACAGATATAATTGGAGAAGTCGAAATAAATAAAAGAATTTCAGAGAAAAGAGCCAAGTCTGTAGCCGACAGATTAAAAATTAAACAAGCACAGGTAGAAGGTATTGGCAAAGATGAATTACTTTACGATAATGCTACTCCTGAAGGCAGATTTTACTGTCGTACTGTGCAAATTATTATTGAAACCCCAGTTGATGAATAAAGGAGGATTTATGCCAATTATTTTAGATGGAAAGAAGATTTCTCAGGAAATCAGAGATGATTTAAAAATTAAAACTGAAATTTTATTAAAAGAAAAAGGTATAAAACCAGGGCTTGCATTATTACTTGTTGGAACAGATGCCGCCTCAGAAATGTATGTGAAAAGTAAAGATAAAGCATGCAAGGAAGTAGGTTTTTATTCAATTATACAAAGAATGCCAACAGAAACTTCAGAGCAGGAAGTATTGAGTATTATTAATGAGTGGAATAATAATTCTGATATACATGGAATTTTGGTTCAATTACCATTACCAAAACATATCAACGAAGACAAAGTTATCAAAGCAATTAGTCCTGATAAAGATGCAGATGGATTTCATCCTTCAAGTTTAGGCAAACTTGTAATTGGATTAGATGGTTTTATTCCTTGCACTCCTGCTGGAATTATGGAATTGATTAAGCGTTCCGGAATCGAAACAAAAGGTAAACATGCTGTTGTTGTAGGTAGAAGTAATATTGTAGGTAAACCGGTAGCAAATTTGCTATATCAGAAGAAAGAATTTGCAAACTGTGTTGTAACAATTTGCCATACTGCTGCACCTGATTTATCATATTACACAAAGCAAGCTGATATATTGATTGCTGCCGTTGGTGTACCCGAAGTAATTAAAGCAGATATGGTGAAAGAAGGTGTTGTGATTATTGATGTTGGTATCAACAGAGTAGTAGATGAATCGCATCCTAAGGGTTATCGTGTTGTTGGAGATGTTGATTATAACGGCTGTTTTGAAAAATCTGCTGCAATAACACCTGTTCCTGGTGGAGTTGGTCCTATGACAATTGCAATGCTATTAACTAATACTTATCTTGCTGTTAAGAGAATGTAGGGTATTGATTAATTACATAAAGACAATATCGCATAGCGATTATATTAACAAATACTTATCTTGTGGCCAAGAGAATGTAAGGCATTGGTGAATAACATAAAGACAATATCGCGTAGCGATTAAATTATGGTAACAAGAAGAATAAAAGAGAAATGTTTATCACGTAGTGATTAAATTATAGAATATAATCTCTACGAGATAAATGGTTACTTCAAGAAGTGATTTATTACCATAATTTAATCTCTACGAGATAAAAAAAAATGTAACTGCTCTGCCGGATTTAAGATATTGGTTTTATAGAAAGTGTTTAATGAAAGCGATTATTGTTATTCTTCAATATTAATAATTGTTTTATTGAATCTTTGATAGAATTTTGATTTTAAAAATAAGCTATTGTCTTACTTATTCAGTTTATACTGTTTTTCATTTTTAAATCAATGAAAACAAGTATAATATTCAAAATTTATGGAAATAATTGGTTATTTAGTAAATATAAAAATTGAAAATGAATCTCTGATTATTAAATGTTATTTAGGTGATATTGATTTTAATTATAAAGATGAAACAGAAAATTGTGCTATAATTACAACTTCAATATCAAGTTTAGATTTAAACATTCAAAATAATTTGTTGAATAATTTAAACCTACTTAGAGATTTTGTATCAATTAAGATTGAAAGTTCGATGTTAACAATAGCTCCAATTTATTTATCCGATAATCAAATTCAAATACATATTTTGGAGGAACCCAAACTCAGTTATTGTTTAGACACAGAATTTCTATTATGGAAAATTAAAGAATTATTTAATTTATTATTAACAATTAAATCAGATTATTTTCAATATAAAGAAAAATTTGAAAAATTAGCACATTTTACGAATAATGAAATGTACAAAAAGAATATGAAGGAAGATTTTCATAAATTTCAATCAAATCTAAATATATTAAAGGACTTAAATGATTAAATATTTCAAAAATATTATTTTCATGACTTTACTATTTCTTTTTTCATTTGATTGTTTTGCTATTTCGAACGAAAATTTATCTGGTGTTTGGATTAATGAAAATTTTGTAGAATGTGTGAAGAAAGAAAATTCCATTAATAAATGTGTACAAATTAATAATACTATAATTGCTTTTGCAATTAATCCAATTTCCATTGATAAATATGAAATTATCTATACTTCTGATTTACACGATAGTGGTTTTAACAAGATGAATCATTATTCAAAAGGAAATTTAAAGTTTTTGGCTGAAAGTGAAGATTCAGATTTCAAGTTTAATTTGGATACAAATAATCAAATCATTTTTAATGGACAATTGTTCAATATGTTAGATAAAGGTATTTATACAGAGCTTCATACAGTTCAAGATTATTTAACTTTAAGATTATTTCAAGGCAAATATATTGACTTGATTTCAAAAGATACAGTTGAATTAATTGATACTAATTTTATAATAAATGGGATATTGAAATTTAATTATAAAATCGGGATAGATTTCTTTGACAGTAATTTTGATTTTATTGAATTTTTTTTTAGACCAGGTAGAAATTTTGAAGAAAGTGCTTTAGCAATTGTCTTTGAGAATGATATTTTGGAGTTCAGGAATATATTATCAAGTAAGGAAGAAGGATATATTAAAGGTGATAAGGTAATATATAGATTATTGAAAATTGATTAGAATTCAATTATTTATTGAGTTGCAATTTTGGTTAGCACATTTATTAATGATTGAGCAGTTAAAAATTTATTATTTAAGAGCGATTAGGAACCAATATTATTGAAAAAGATAATCCCCTTAATTTATGTATTCGATTAAGGGGATTGAAATTGAAAATTATTTCTTACAATATTTATCTAACCATCCAAAAAATTCACTACTCCAAATCAAATAATTTTGTGGTTTAGCAATGAAATGAGTTTCTTCTGGATATACAAGTAATTTTGATGGAATTTTCAAAACTTGTGCTGCTGTAAATGCTTCTAAACTTTGGGTGTATGGAACACGAAAATCTCTTTCACCAGTAGAAATCAAGATTGGAGTATCCCAATTTTGTACAAAGTTATGTGGAGAATTAGCATCGTAATTTGGTTTATGTTCTTTATCCCAGTATGGACCACCATATTCCCAATTAGAAAAGAATAATTCTTCTGTTTCACCATACATACTTTCAAAATTATAAACTCCACAATGTGAAATAAATGCTTTGAAACGTTTTTCGTGATGTCCAGCAAGCCAGAATGCAGCATAACCACCTGCACTTGCACCCACCGCAGACAATGCATCTTTATTGACATATTTTTGTGCTGACATAGCGTCTGTTACATCAAGAAAATCCTGCATAGGTTTTCCACCCCAATCACGACTAATTGCATCATTCCAGTCTTGTCCAAATCCCGGAACACCACGTCTATTCGAAGCGACAACAATATAACCATTGGAAGCCATCAAAAACTGATTCCAACGATAATGGAAATTAGGATTAATTTGACTTTGTGGACCACCTTGGCAATATGTAATCATTGGATATTTTTTATTTGGGTCGAAATCTGGTGGGTAGATAATCCAAGTATGTATTTTCATACCATCTTTTGCTGTAAACCATTGTTCTTTAACACCACATTTCTTTATTGTAGAATACAATTCTTTATTAGTATTTGTAATTTGAGTTGCTTTACCATCGGCAATATTTACAGTAAATATATCTAATGGGTCTGTAAATGTATTTCTTCCCGTAACAAGAGTTTTTCCATCGGGTGTAATTGCTAATCCATGACCATAAGCATAAGGACCTTCAGTAATTACTTTCCATTTGCCATCTGGAACTGTTATATTATAAAGTTGAACAGTACCAGAATCATTTGCAACGAAATAGATTGATTTGCTATCAGGAGCCCAAACAAATTCTTCAACCCATTGGTCTATAGTATTGGATAAATAAGTAATACCACCATTTTTACGATTATAAAGCATCAATCTGATTTTGTCTGATTCAAAACCAGGTCTTTCTTGGCTTTGATAAGCTATCCAATTACCGTCAGGAGAATACATTGGATACTTATCATAACCTTTGTTGTCAGAAGTGATATTTTTAGTAGTTCCATCAATTGGATTTACTAAGTAAATATCTGAATTTGTACTTAATGCATAATCATCTACTTTTTTGCAAGTATAAGCAATTTCATTACTTTCAGGTGACCATTCAACTTCTTCATTTCCACCAAAAGGTTTTAGAGGTGAATCATATTTTTCATTTAACATTAAATCTTTTGCAACTCCACCTGTAGTTGGTACTACAAAAAAATGACTATACTTATCATCAGTCCATTCATCCCAATGGCGAATAGGGAGATTATCATACATTCTTAAGTTAGCTTTTGTATAATTTGGATATAAATCTGCAACTGATTTGTCTAATTTCACCTCAGATGCAAATAAGAAATTTTGTCCATCTGGCGACCATTCAAAAAGTGCAATTCCTTCAGCTTCTTTAGTAATTTGCTTTGGCTTACCAGCATTTGGATATGACAAAGTATAAATTTGAGGTGCACCATCTACTCCAGCTAAATAAGCAATTTGTTTGCCATCAGGCGACCATCTTGCATTAAATTCACCGAATGGAGTATTGGTTAATTGTTTATTTATTGTTCCGTCTATTGATACAACCCACAAATCATGAGTCAATTTATTCTCTTCAATGCTTGGAGTAGATAGGCGGTATAAAATCCATAAGCCATCTGGAGATAATTGTAAATCGCTTACTCGTTTTGTTTGAAAAAGAAGTTCTGCTGTAAATAATTGAGTTTCACTTCCTGTATTAGTCCAGAGAATGTCATTTGTAGTAACTTCAATTGCTGAGCCATTTTGAGGAACAGCCGGTGTTTCCTGATTTTCTTGCTTTTTGCAACTAACTGTAATTATAACAACAACTATTGCCAAGAATAGTAATCTTAAAATTTTCATAAAAATCCTATATGAAATTAACAAAATTTAAAAAACAAAATTAAGGAATTTTCATTGTATGTCAAATTAATTACTTTCATATTTAATAATATTTGATTTCAAGGATTTAATTGCGACAGTCTAACTATTCGCCATTTTAGAATTAATTTCTTACAAATATTAAGTTGCGTTCAAAGATAAAAGCTCTAATTCCTTGAAATTCCCATCGGGAATAAATGTTTGTAACAGATTAATTCCCCACTTCAACCAGCAACGCCGTAGGTGTTGAATGTGTATTTGAAATATTCAATCCCGATGGGATTGTTGGACTTCGGGGTAATTTCATTGTTACAAACAGGTAATCCCTAACGGGATTTTTAAGGAATTTCATTTTATTATTATTTTCAGTTCGTTTCTCTTGTACTTTTTCCCTATTCAAAAAACATAGCAAATTGAAAATCATAAAACGGGTGAATCGTTACAATTTGTGTCATAAATTTGACACTTTGAAAAAATGTAATTTGTTTTTTCAAATTTTCAGGATAAAATCCCAAGAATTATGTTTTTTGTTTAAAAAGAAATTAATATTTTTGGTTTTTAAAATATGTTAATTAGAACAATCAAAGGTGTGTTATGTTATTCTCTCTTAAAAATCAAATTATTATGTTCCTTCTTGTTGTGTTTTTTTCAACATGTATTGCTTTGTCAAACGAAACTTCTGATGTTATATTCCTAAAGAATGGTACAAAAGTTACAGGTAAAATTATAAAATTTGACGTTGATAAGGAAGTTGTCATTAAAACTGAATCTGGTGCTGAATTACAATACAAAATGTCTGATGTAGATAAGATTGATTTTAAGTCCGAGTCATTTTATCAATACAAAAAAACAAGTGCTGAATTAGGTGTAACGTTAGGTACTCCAGCTGGGCTTAATGTAGTAGGTGCAAAACATTTTGATAATCTCATGGTCAAAGCATCTGGATTTTATCTTGGAAAAAATGCAAAAGGAATTCAATTTGAAATTGGGTATAAATTAGCTGAATTTGCAAGAACATATCATGCTATTAATATTGTTGCCGGTGTTGCAGAATTGCGTGAAAGTAATGCTAAATATATTAACAATTATATTTATAAAAGTTGGCAATATTTAGGAGTTGTTTACAATTTAAATACAAATGGTTTTTACCTTCAAACTGGATTAAGTCATAGTTATGGTGATTTTCCCAGTCCGCAGTTTCTGTTGCAAATAGGATATGTGTATCAATTTAGAGATTGATATATAAATATCTAAAATTATTATAATTCAAAGCTATATTTGACTTATAACAAGAACTGATAGACTAAATTTTAGAATTTTTTAATTATTTCTAAAAAAATAAAGTTACTGTTATGTCAAAAGAATATTTTTATTAACTTTTAATTTTAATACATTTACTAAGGCATGTTATGTTAATTTTTCTTAAAAACCAAATTATTATTTTCCTTCTTGTTGTGTTTTTTTCAACAAGTATTGCTTTGGCAAACGAAACTTCTGATGTTATATTCTTAAAGAATGGCACAAAAGTTACAGGTAAAATTATTAAGTATGACGTTGAAAAGGAAGTTGTCATTAAAACTGAATCTGGTACTGAATTACAATACAAAATGTCTGATGTAGAAAAGATTGATTTCAAGTCCGAGTCATTTTATCAATACAAAAAAACAAGTGCTGAATTAGGTGTAACGTTAGGTACACCTGCTGTATTAAATTTAGTACTTGGCAAACATTTTGACAATCTAATGGTTAAAGCTTCAGGTTTTTATCTTGGAAGTGATGCAAAAGGAATTCAATTTGAAATTGGGTATAAATTAGCTGAATTTGCAAGAACTTATCACGCTATTAATATTGCTGGAGGGTTTTCAGAAATGAGGACAACCAGTTCAACTTTAAACGACACAGATAATGAATTATGCCCATCGAAATTATATAAATGGAATTATATAGGAATTGTTTATAATTTGAATACAAATGGATTTTACTTACAATCTGGATTAAGTATTGGAGAAGGTGATTATATAAGTCCGCAGTTTATGTTTCAAATAGGATATGTGTATCAATTTAGAGATTGATATAAAATATGTAATCGTTTTAAAATTCAAAGAATTTCTAATTACAAATACTGACAGTATGTCTGAATTTGCAAAACATTGTAATGGATGTCTTCATATATAACAAATCAATGGTGTAAGTATGATTAAATTTCTTACTAATGAAAATTTAAGTATTAGATTATTTTGTATATTAATTTTTACTTGTTTAAATTTTAGTGCTTGCACTAAGTATAATAATAAAGTTATAAAAACCGAGAAAATTGAAGATTTTCAATTTGTAGGTGGGTTTTATCCATCGTTTGATACTTGGTTTTATTTGAAAGTCGATGTTAAAGATTCTAAAGGGAAATTAACAATATTGCCAATGTTTTATGAAGTTACTCCTTCATTCAAAATATCGACTTTTAAAATTGATAATGTTGATTTGTTGGAATTTACTAAATCTATTCAAAATATTGATAAATATCGAAATTTTATTGAAGATTATCCTATCCCCATTGATGGTATGATAATTGGTCTATATTATAATAATATATTCAACGACACTATAATAATTCACACAGCTTGTTATCCAGAGAATAGTGATTTTGAAGATTACACAATGGCTTTATTCAAGTTAGCAGAAAAAACAATTACGGCTGAACCTTATTCATTAATTATCCAAAAAGCTAAATCATATATGAATGAAGATCCAAATGTATATGTTCAATGTGAAGACCCATACTATGCAATTTTTGATAATTATATTTCTAACGAATTTAATTTTTATAGAGAGTTTTTGAATAACATACCTAAAAATAAACAGAAAATATTTGACTTTAGAGATGTTTATGGAATTGAAGATTCGATTGCATCACTATTCAACGAATTTAATAAATCTAATGATGAGATTTATTATTTATTTGATTCTACCAAATATTCATTCAAACAGTATATTCCAAAATTCAATATAGACAAATCAAAAATCTTCTTTAATTATGATACATTATTCTCCCATTTATTTAATAATTATCCAAGTAATATTAAATATTATCCACATTTGAAATTAGAAAACGGAATGCGAAGAGAAGGTAGTCCAGTACCTGTACCAGACGCAACTGAAGAATAAATTTACCATTTCTTAATTTTTTCTTTAAAAATGAATGTTAATTAATATTTAATAAAAGTTTTTTTTCTTAATTTTGTTTTTTGAAATATAAATAATTATTGATTATTTTTATATTTATAATTTGTTTAATTTGTTGATAATTTTATAACTTAAATAAATATATGTTTATCATAATTTTTAAAATAATAGGAATAATTTATGTCTAATTCAAATCTCGACCTTAGCAAATATGGCATTAATGATGTTAAGGAAATCTTTTATAATCCATCTTATGAAACTTTGTACGAACACGAAACTAATCCCGAACTCGAAGGATTCGAACGTGGCTACATTACTAATCTTGGTGCCGTTGCGGTTGACACAGGCATTTTTACAGGTCGCTCTCCAAAAGACAAATATATTGTTAAAGAAGAATCTTCAGAAAACAATGTATGGTGGGCACAAAAAGGCAAAAAAAGTTCAGATAATAAGCCAATTACTCCAGAAATCTGGAACCATCTCAAAAATCTTGCATCAACTCAATTAACTGGCAAAAAACTTTATGTTGTTGATGGATTTGCTGGTGCAAACGAAGATACAAGATTGAAAGTAAGATTTATTATGGAAGTGGCTTGGCAAGCACATTTCGTAAAAAATATGTTTATTCGCCCAAGTGATGAAGAACTTGCAAATTTCGAACCAGATTTTGTTGTTATGAACGCTTCAAAAACCGTGAATCCAGATTGGAAAGAACAAGGTTTGAATAGCGAAGTGTTTGTTGCATTCAATCTTGCAGAAAGAATGGCATGTATCGGTGGTAGCTGGTATGGTGGCGAAATGAAGAAAGGTATTTTCTCAATCATGAACTACTTCTTGCCATTGAAAGGTATTGCTTCTATGCACTGCTCTGCAAATATGGCAGCTGATGGCGATACTGCAATTTTCTTTGGTTTATCTGGAACTGGCAAAACTACTTTATCAACTGATGCAAATCGTGCTTTAATTGGTGATGACGAACATGGTTGGGACGATGAAGGCGTATTCAATTTCGAAGGTGGATGCTATGCAAAATGTATCAATCTTGACCCTGATAAAGAGCCAGAAATCTACAAAGCAATCAGAAAAGATGCTTTATTAGAAAATGTTGTATTCGACGAAAATGGCGTTCTTGATTTTGGCAGTTCAAAGAAAACTGAAAATACTCGCGTTTCTTATCCTTTGTTCCACATTGATAATATTGTTAAGCCAGTTTCAAAAGGCGGTCATCCTAAAAAAGTTATCTTCTTAACAGCAGATGCTTTTGGAGTATTGCCTCCAGTTTCTGTATTAACAAGAGAACAAACTGAATATCATTTCTTGAGTGGCTATACTGCAAAATTAGCAGGAACAGAACGCGGTGTAACCGAACCACAAACAACATTCTCATCATGCTTTGGAAATGCATTCTTGATGCTTCATCCAACAATGTATGCTCACGAATTAACTCGCAAAATGGATTTACATGGCTCACAAGCATATTTAGTAAATACTGGCTGGGTTGGTGGTGCTTATGGCGTTGGAAAGAGAATTGACATTCCTTCAACACGTGCAATCATCAATGCAATTCTTGATGGTTCAATTCTTGAATCAGAATTAGAAGAAATTCCAGTATTTGGATTAAAAGTGCCAAAAACTATCAATAATGTTGATTCTCATATTTTGAATCCAAGAAACTTATGGGCAAATCCTGAAGAATGGGATGCACAAGCGGCAAAATTGGGTCAGAAATTTATTGATAACTTCGAAAACTTTACAGATAACGAAGCAGGTCAAGCATTAAGAGCGGCTGGTCCAAAATTATAATATCAAATTAATTTAAATATTAATGCCCTTATTTTATATTGAAATAAGGGCATTTTTAAATTTATTTGAAAATAATTGAAATTTTATTTTGTTAATTAAAATATTATTCGTAATTTTGTTGCTCTGTTTGAGACACAAATTAACAAAACAGAATGGAAAGATCTCGTAGCTCAGCCGGTAGAGCACTTGACTTTTAATCAAGGGGTCGCGCGTTCGAGCCGCGCCGAGATCACAAAAGCAAAAGGTTTCAGAAATATCTGAAACCTTTTTTTGTTGTGGGTTTTCGGGTTTTTTTACTAATTGAAACAAAAGATAACATCTGTTCTATCTAGAATTCCAGATGTCCGACAGTTGAACTTTAAGATTGCTTATTTCGATATAAAACTACGTATCTACTCAACAAGCGGATTGTTCCGTTCATTGAGTAGCACTTGTGCGTATCGAAATGAACAGCGAGGAGTATGCAACAGATGTCCGACAGTTGAACTTGAAGATTTTCAAAATAAATTCAAATATAATTTGTATATATCTATTGTAATTTTTTCAAAACTAAAACAAATCATTTACGTATTAATTCATTTATTCATAAATTTGTATGTTGTTTATTTATTCAATTTTTGGAGTTATTAAATGAAGAAAGGTCTATTATATTTAGGTCTTGTGGCATTGATTTATTCATCACTTTTTTCACAAGCAAAAAAGTCGGATGAGCAAGATAAATCAAAGGATAAAATGGTGTCAGGTACTTTTTCTGGCTTAAAAACACGATTAATGGGTCCAGCTATTACTTCCGGTAGAATTGGAGATATTGCGGTTCATCCAAATGATAAAAATACATGGTATGTAGTGGTTTCTTCTGGAAATGTTTGGAAAACAACAAATGCTGGAACAAGTTGGATGCCAATTTTTGATAATTATGGTTCATATTCAGTTGGTTGCGTTACTATCGACCCACACAATTCGCATATTGTTTGGATTGGTTCAGGGGAAAATAACTCTCAGCGAAGCGTAGGTTATGGTGATGGATTATATAAATCAACAAATGGTGGCGAAAGTTTTGAAAATGTTGGTTTGAAAAAGTCAGAGCATATTGCAAAAATCATTGTTGATCCAAAAAATTCTGATATAGTTTATGTTGCGGCTCAAGGACCACTTTGGGGTCCAGGTGGCGATAGAGGATTATATAAAACTACAGATGGTGGCAAGACCTGGGAAAAATCTTTATACGTAAGCGAAAATGCTGGTGTTACAGATTTAGTGATGGATCCGCGAGATAATAATGTGCTTTATGCCGCTTCCTATCAAAGAAGAAGACACGTTTGGACATTAATCAATGGTGGTCCAGATGGAGCAATTTATAAATCAACTGATGCCGGCAAAACTTGGAACAAAATCATGAGTGGATTGCCAGGTGGAGATATTGGAAGAATTGGCTTAACAATTTCACCGCAAAAACCTGATAATATTTATGCTATTGTAGAATTGCCAGAAAGTAAAGGAGAATTTTATAAATCTTCAAATCGTGGTGCAAGTTGGCAAAAAATGAGCAATGTTAATTCTGCAAGTGCTCAATACTATTCTGAAATTGTTTGTGATCCGGTTGAATTCGATAAAATTTATTCAACGGATACTTATACTAAAGTTACAAACGATGGTGGAAAAACTTGGAAAAATGTTGGCTTAAAAGAACGCCACGTAGATGACCACGCAATTTGGATTGACCCAGACAACAACAAACATTTCCTTATCGGGGGCGATGGTGGTTTGTATGAAACTTTTGATGAAGGAAATACATATCGCTTCTTTGAAAATTTGCCTGTTACACAATTCTATAGAATACAAGCAGATAATGCAACTCCTTTCTATAATGTATATGGCGGAACTCAAGATAATAATTCATTAGGAGCACCTGCAAGAACAACTCATTATGCAGGTATTCTTAATCAAGATTGGATTTATCTTGTTGGTGGCGATGGCTATGAACCACAAATAGATCCGACAAATCCTGATATCATCTATTGTCAATGGCAATATGGTAACTTAAATAGATTAGATAAAAAAAGTGGTGAATTAACTGGTATTATGCCACAACCAGAAAAAGATGAAGAAATTCGTTGGAATTGGGATACTCCAGTTTTAATTAGCCCACACTCGCACACACGATTATACATTGCTGCAAATAAAGTTTTCAAAAGTGATGACAGAGGCGATACATGGAAGAAAGTTTCTGAAGATTTAACTCGACAAATTCCAAGAGATAACTTGAAAGTTATGGACAAAATTTGGAATCCAGAAACAGTTGCAAAAAATCAATCAACTTCATTATTTGGAAATATTATTTCATTAACCGAATCACCAGTAAAAGAAGGTTTGCTTTATATTGGAACAGATGATGGTTTGGTTCAAGTTATGGAAAGCGAAGGAAAATGGACGAAATATGATAAATTCCCTGGCGTTCCCGAAACAACTTATGTAAGTGATTTGTATGCATCTCGTCATAATGAAAATGTTGTTTATGCAACTTTCAATAATTATAAAAGCAATGATTTCAAACCATATATTTTGAAAAGTAATGATAAAGGGAAATCTTGGACTTCAATTGCATCAAATTTACCAGAGAATTCTCCAGTTTGGACAATTGAAGAAGACACTCAAAATCCTGATTTACTCTTTGTGGGAACAGAATTTGGTGTATATTTTACTATTGATGGCGGTAAAAAATGGATCCAAATCAAAAGTGGATTTCCAACAATTGCAGTTCGTGATTTGGATATTCAAGAAAGAGAAAGCGATTTGGTAATTGGTACATTTGGCAGAGGAATCTACATTTTGGATGATTATACATCTTTGAGAGAAATTAATGAAGCATTATTCAACAAAGAAGCTCATGTTTTCAAAGTAAAAGATGCTTTGCTTTATATGGAATCATCTACCAAAAGTCGCTCATGCGAAGGTGAATCTTTCTACAAAGCCGAAAATCCACCATTTGGAGCAACATTTACTTATTATTTGAAAGAATCATACAAAACAAAAAAACAGATTCGCAAAGATAAAGAAAAGGAAGATGAAAAAGCCGGAAAATCAATTTATTATCCAACTTTTGCTGAGTTAAGAGCAGAAGATTTAGAAGAATCTCCATATATAGTTTTTGCAATTTCAGATGCAAGTGGCGCACCAATCAGATATTTGAATGCTGGAAATTCTGCTGGAATTCAGAGAATCACTTGGGATTTACGCTATGGAAGTTATGAGCCAGTTTCAAAGGAAACTAATCCAAACAAACATTCCTCAGTGCCCGTTCCTCCAGGAAAATATTCTGTGGCAATGTATAAAGTATTAGATGGAGTTTGGACAAAAATCACAGAGCCAGCATCATTCGAAGTGAAATATCTAAACGGAGTTACTTTACAAGCAAATAATCTTGCGGAACTTACAAAATTCCATAAACAAGTTTATAAATTGGCTGGAACAATTTCAAATGCTGAAAGAAATATCAATGACTATAAAGCAAAACTTTCTTCATTCAAAAATGCAATTAAAGTTACCGAAGGTGCATCAACAAATTTATTTGAGCAAATTAAGTTAGCAGAAATCAAACTAAGTGAAATTAGCAAAGTATTATTTGGTGATGAATCAATTTCAAAAAGAGCTGGCAACCAACCAATGGCAGTTAATGAAAGAGTTCAATATATCACATGGACAATGTATTCAACAACATCAAATCCAACCAAAACAAACATGGAAAGTTTGAGAATTGCAGAAAGTCAATTTGTTGAAATATTCAAAGAATTAGTTTCATTGAAAGATAATTTCATTGCACCAATAGAAAAGAAATTAGACGAAATGAATGCTCCACACACTCCGGGTAGATTCCCTAATTGGAAAAAATAGTTGTAAGGCTATAATTAACCTTCCGAAAGATTTTCAAGCTTTCGGAAGGTTTACTTTATCAAATCTTGTGCCTTAGTGAAAAGTACCTTATTGGAGTAACAAAGATAATATGAACATCGAAATTTATTATACTTCTTTGTCTATTCTCGCTATTCTTCAATTCTATAAAATGATAATTTACTAAAAATAATTTCAAATAAAATGAGTATTGGCTAATATTCCCTTATTTCTAATTGTCTTTTATTTATTAAATTTAATTTATCAATTTTTAGTAAATTTAATTGTATTTTTGAAATTTTAGAATTGAATTTAAAAATAATATAAAGTGAATAAAAAAATGCAAAGAAAAAAATCAGCCCAACGAATAGCATCTATGCCTACTTCGATTTTTGCGACAATGAGTAAAATGGCAATCGAGTATAGTGCAATTAATCTTGGACAAGGATTTCCAGATTTTGATGGTCCTACTTGGATAATGGATGAAGCGTTTAAAGCTATGAAAAGTAGCAAAAATCAATATGCACCCTCACCTGGAATTATATCATTAAGAAAAGAAATTTGCAATTATCAAAATAAATTTTACAATCTAAATTATAATCCCGAAAATGAAATTGTAATTACTGCTGGGGCAACTGAAGCCCTTTATTCCACCATCACAGCATTCATTGAACCTGGTGATGAAGTAATTCTCTTTGAGCCATATTATGATGCATATCCTTCCGATGTTATTCTTGCAGGTGGAATTCCCAAATATGTAACTTTATACAAACCAGATTTTCATTTTAATTCCGAAGAACTTGAAGAAGCCATTACTGAAAAAACTAAGATGATTATTGTGAATACTCCTCACAATCCAACCGGTAAGGTTTTTTCAAGAGAAGAGCTGGAATTGATTGCAAAAATAGCTATCAAAAATGATTTACTGGTTGTAACAGATGAAGTTTATGAATTTCTTACTTACGATAAACCACATATTCCAATGGCAACCATAGAAGGAATGAAAGATAGAACAATAACTATTTCATCGACTGGAAAAACTTTTGGATTAACTGGCTGGAAAATAGGTTATGCAATAGCAACTGAAGGTTTAGCTACAGCAATTCAAAAAGTTCATCAATGGGTTACTTTTGCCGTAAATACACCTGCTCAGCACGCATTTGCTTATGCTTTCAGTAGATTAGAGGAATATTTACCAGAATTTAGGCAACTTTACCTTAATAAAAGAAATTTAATGCTCGATGAATTAAAAAATACAGAATATAATGGATTAATTCCTTATGGAAGTTATTTTATTATGGCTGAAATTCCAGAGGGAAAATTTCTTAACGATGTTGATGCTGCAACTACATTAGTCAAAGAAAACAAAGTAGCTACTATTCCTCCATCTGTCTTTTATTCAAAAAGTTTTGAAGGCAATTCAATGCTCCGACTTTGTTTTGCAAAAACAGATAATACTATTATTAATGGAATAAGAGCATTGAGATAATTGGTTGATAGATTAAAAAAAAAGCAGATTGTTTAAAATATAAACAATCTGCTTATTGAATGTACTTTTATTTTTTTGTTTATTTCACTACAATTTGTTTTGAAGTGCGTTGATTTCCACTAATTAAACTCAAATAATAATTACCAGCAGTTAAACCTGTTAAATCAACAACAAATTCATGATTTCCTTTTTGGAATTCGCCCATTTTTACAGTTTTCAATACTATTCCAGACAAATCAGAAATTTGTACTTCAATTGGTGAAGCAATTAGAACTTCAAACTTGATGTTAGTATTCAATTCAGATGGATTTGGATAGATTTCATTAATCTTTATTGTAGTATTATTAGTAGTGCAGCCATTGTTTTTACCACACATTTTCTTTCCATTTCCTTTTTTGCAATTTTCTGAATTACCAGTTTGTGTTGAATTGTTACAGTTCTTTTGTCCTTTACCTTTTTTGCAATTTTGTTTATTGGCAGAGTTATCACATTTGCCATCGCCATCAGCGTCAATAAAGCTATCACAAACACCATCATTATTGGCATCAATAAATTTCGTACAATTTTTGTTGTTTTTGCAACAAGTATTTGTATTGTTGTCATCAAGTGCATTTGCATTAGAGAACACTACAAACATTAAAACTGAAACAACTGTCATTAAAAAAGTCTTTTTCATTATAATCCTATAATTAAAAATTTAAAAAAATATATAATCAAATAATGCTATTCAATCTTTATGCCAAAATTGAAAATGCCCATCTAATGTTGAATAAGGGAAAAATTGTTAAATAGCAACAAACGAAAATTCGACAATTTTGTCGTATTATTGTATAATTATTACATTTTTGTTCTGAAATGAATAATTGTAACTACCCAGTCGCATAGAAATTTTCAATTTTCTATGTTATTTGAATGAACACAAGAAAGATTGGAAAAAGTTGAAAATAATAATAAAAAAGAAATTCTTTAAAAATCCCGTTAGGGATTACCTGTTTGTAATAAAGAAATTTCTCCTAAGTCCAACAATCCCAGCGGGATTGAATAGTTCAAATACATATTCAACACCTACGGTGTTGCTGGTGACGATGGGAGATATTCTGTTACAAACATTAATTCCCGATGGGAATTTCAAGGAATTTTTAAAAAAAGAACTAAAATTCTAAATTATCTATAAGCGGCTGAGTTGTTACTAATAATTTAATACAAGAATAATTATTTGATTTGATTTTTTTTTTAAGCTCTTGAAGTTGATAAGCTATTCATCTTTTCAATTCCCAAGAACCATTCAAATAAAAATGTCCTACATTAAAAAATGCAGGACATCTATTAGACTTATTAACTATATAAAATGATAATAAAACTACCTGTTAATAACGACTGGTGTTGTTTTAGAAATTCCATTAATGTTTAATCTGATATAATAAATACCGTTGCTAAAATTACTGAAATTATATGTGTAATTGTGGATTCCTGCATCTTTATATTCATTTGCAATTTCCCCAATTTTTTCACCTAATTGGCTATAAATTTCAATAATCAAATCTGATGACTTTGGTAAACCAACATTTATATTAACATTATCAACAGCAGGATTAGGCATTACATTAACCACTATTCCTGAATAGAAACTGAAATCTTCTACTCCTACTGGTCTGTTATCCAAAGTTAAATTATCAATGTACCAACCGTCAGCATTTCTAACTTGATTAGATGAAACTGCAAACTTGACAATTACCGTATCACCTGCATATTCATTTAACGAATAAGCCAAATTTTGCCATTTGCTATTAGCTAAATCACCGAGTATAAAATCATCACTCATTCTGGTTGTAATCCATTTGATATATTTGAAAGTTACACCAAAATCAGTAGAAACAGCAAGGTCTCCATAATCAAAAGAAGGAATATTATTAATCATAGTAATAGCAGTATCAAGCAAACAGATATGGTCAAAACTCATTGTGTTGCCAGTTGCAGGAACTACAAATGGAGCAAATAAAACAAATTCATAATTATTATTTGTGTAATTTCCAGTAGGTGAATCTGTAAAACTAAATGAAGGAGATTGAGAAACAGTATTTGTCTTTCCCCATTTTCCATTTGTGTAAATTGGAGTAGTATATTGTGCATTGTCAAATGCTTCTGATAAAGTATTCTTTGGTTGACCTGAATAGACAATCAATTCTTGATTAGCAAAATTACTTTCAGATTCTTTACCATCACGAACGCCAATCATTTTAAATTTTAATTTATAAAACGCATCAACAGGCACTTCTAAAACTTCAGAAACAACATTTCCTGCTGTAATTTTAGAACTTGAAATAGTAGCAACTGCTTGATTATTATCAGCATTATATGCTCTAAATTTTAATTCATCTCTAACTTGTGAATTATCTGACATAACAGTAGGAGTAGTCCAAGTTATCAACACACCATTTGCAGTTGGTTTCCAAGATATATTTGTTGGTGGATTTGGAATAGGGCTTCCTCCAGCAGTAGCATTTACCTCAACAAAACCACTAAATAAACCATTTACTTCAGTTTGTAATTTATATAAATATAATTTGCCATCTTCTACATTTTCATCAATATATTCTGGATTAGAAGATTTTGCAACTTCACCTATTTTATTGCCATCACGATAAACATTGATTTTAAAATCAGTTAAATCTTGTCCAAACATATTTTTAATTGGATGAACCCAATTTAATTTAATTTTAACTTTAGAATCAACAATTGATGATGAAGTTAAATTTGTAGGTGCTTTAGGTGCATTTGAAATTAAAGCTGTAAACATATCATTTGTACCAAAAGTATAGTTTGCATTAGTTGGTGCCCACCATAAAGGATAAATATATCCACCATAAGATGCAATACTTGTATAATCACCCCAATAAACACCACCGCCTGCATCTTGAGGAAATACAGTGCTACCATCTTTAAGATAAATAGTTTTATCAGAAACGCGATAATTATTCCAAGTTGTTCCTCCATCACCAGAGATTGCTACATATCCATCAACTCCTTGATTATTCTCAGCATCATTTTGAGAAGAATAGTAAAATACAGCAACAGTACCTGTAACTGGGTCGCAAGTTATACTTGGGAAAAATCTATCATTCCTTATTGGTGAATCATCGATTCTTACATTCTTAACCCAAGTTTTGCCACCATCAACTGATTTGGATAAAAATATTCCATATACTCCATTTTCATTAATTTCTCTACCTGCTTGGACAATATATATGTTTCCTCTGTGCTTTCCATTAGAAATATCAACAGCTATTTGAGGTACAGAACTTACTCTAATTTTTTGTTTATCAGATAAAGTAAATCTACCATTGCTTGGGTCAGTTGTACCAATTGAAAATAATCTTTGTGCTTCAATAGGTGAAGAAAAAGATGCACCACCATCAATAGATTTAGCAAACATTGCCATAGATGATTTGGTTGAATAATTCACGTCAATATATGTAACGTAAACTTCACCATCAGGACCACAAGCAGGCATTGGAGCTTGACCACCGGAGCCAATTTTTGTATAAGGTTCCCAATTAAAACCACCATCATTAGAACGTGAAATAACGACTCCGTCTTCACCTCTAAACACTCTCCAAGTAATATATATGTTATCTTTATACTTTGAATTTGGTGAAATATCAGCTGTCATTGTATATCTATCATGAAATGGGTTGTAAGAACTAAATGCATCATTAGTAATGGCTACTATTCTGTTCGGATAATCTTCGGGGAATCCTTCCCAAGTTTCTCCTCCGTTAGTAGATTTACAAACAAACACGCCATTTCTTTCTTCAGTATTTACAGTTTTTCCTGTTTCAGTAAAACCATAAGCATAATAAGCATTACCTTTGGAATCAAATGTTACAGCAGGGTCAAAAATTGTAGCTGCCCAAGTTTTATGAGGTGTAAAATAAGCACCAAGATTTCTTGGAGTAGGAGAATGTTTCCAAGTTTTTCCGCCGTCTTTAGAAACAAAAGAAGACATACGCCATCCGTCATAACCTGATAAATATGCATTATCATTTGCAGTAGCAATTATATTCATAGGATTTGTTGGATTAACTGCCATCCAAGTTTCAGTTTGGGCATTAGTCCAAGCAGAAGAAATGTTTACAATTTCAAAGCCATCATTTGATAAAAATCTTGTTTTATCTGGAACGTGCTTTGCTTCTTCGGCTGTCATCTGATAATATCTTACTCTTTCAAAAAGTGGCAAATTTTCTGCATTAGGATTTTTGTCAAATTCTGCTTGTAAGAAAAATGGCAAACCTGCTTTAGGTTTTGGTGGTTGTCCGTAACTTAATACTGACAATAAAACCACCATAAAAAATATTAAAACTCTTTTCATTTTGAAACCTTGACTATTATTTGAAATAAATTTTTCTTAATAAATCACAAAAAAAAATACAAATTAGCAAATTTTAACTATATTTCCAAATAATTACAATTTGCCAACAGTAAGACACATTAAACTACCAGAAAGTTACATCAGAATAAGGGAAATTTAATTATTTAGTAAAAAATATATTTTGCAAATCGTCATTGTTCTTTGTAAATTATTTAAAAATACTTAAATTGCAATTTAATTTAATGTAAAATGAATTAATTTATTGGAAAAAAGTAATGGAATTGGATAAAAAAAAATTAGTTGAAATTGTAAGCAATATTTGCCCCGAAGTTCAAACTTATGAGCATAGAAATCAATTATCAATCATTATTCCTAAAACCCATTTAATTGAAGTTGCCAAAGAATTAAGAGATAATCCTGAATCCAAATTTGAACAATGTGTAGATGTAACTGTAATTGACTGGCTCAAAAAACCTATCAGATACGAAGTAGTTATATTCTTATATTCACTTACATTTAAAAATAGAATTAAAATAAAAGTTCCAATTGAAGAAAAGAATCCAGAATGTCCTTCAGTAACTTCAATTTGGGAAAGTGCTAATTGGTATGAGCGTGAAGCTTTTGATATGTATGGAGTTAAATTTATTGGTCATCCATACCTTAGAAGATTTTATATGCCAGAAGATTATAACGACCCAGAAACTGGCGAACCAATTTATCCTTTGAGAAAAGATTTTCCTCTAATGGGAATTCCTGATTCATTACCATTACCTCCATATACAGAGAAATATGGCGAATTAGTATAAATTATACATTTTTTATCAACTAATATTAAATTCAAAATGAAAAATACTGAATTAAGAAGGATATATAAATTAATTAGAAAAATTTCTATGGATCTCAATCACAAAATAATTGATGCTTATGAAAAAAATGATGATTTATATTATGCTGCAGAAGTATTAGGTTATTTGGATGAAGAAAGTAAATCTATAGTTTTTGAAGATGATAGTTCAGTTGAATATTTATTCGATTATTTAATTTACGAATTCAATAAAAAAAGAACAAAATTAATTGATAGATTTTATAATGATAAAAATATCAGAGACAGTTTGACTCCCATTGAAATAGAAATATTGGAAAGTTATCATAATTCCAAATTCTCATTTTTTGAAATTCACGATTTGAGAAGGTCTGAATCTCAAGTTATCTTAATGGATTTATTAGATTGTGATAATTATGTAAAAATCTTTGACATTGGGCTCTCTAAATCTATTTCAGAACCATTCCTTATGTTTGCAAGGGTTATTTCAATTGACGATTTCAAATATTTATCAGGTATAGTTTTACCTTTTAAAATTGAGTATAAAAATAAAATACTTAATAGTATTTCGATGTTAAAACTCAAAAAAAATAAAGTACTCAATTCAACTGATTTATTTATATTAGCAAATAAACTAAACAAGGAATTTGGAACTCAATTTAAATCAAAAGCGGTTAAGTAGTTTGGTTATTTCCGATGAAGTTTTAGAATTGGTAGTTATGAGATAAATTAATTATACCAAACATAGACCATAAATATTTCTACAAAATTTAAATAAGAATATCTAAGTTACTTGAATCTAATGATTATAGTAATTTAGACATTCTTACTTATTTATTGATATTTTGGAATTACTTCTTTTTTAATTCTAAATCATATTTATATTCAGCACCAGTAAATTCATTAATCAATTCAATTTTACCAACTATTTTGGTACTATCTGGGGATAAATTTCCAACAAAAAAATATGTTGTATCATTCGGAAACTCAATTTTGATACTCGGTTTGTTGTAATTACCGTTGATTGTTCCTTTTCGTTCTGAAGTTTGTGTGATTGTACCACTACCATAAGGGATTACTGTCTTTCCAAAAAAATTTGCTGTACCAGAAATGATGCCATTATATTCATCTATTCCTGCTTCGTAATAAATTGAATCGGTTGAATTAACATAATATCCAGTCCAAGTACCTTTTAAAATTGAATTATAATTAGGTTGAGTCGGATTATCATCACTACAGGAATTTAAAATTATAATAAAAATTAAACTTACAAAAACTAAAAAAAGCGATTTCATAATAAATACCTATTATTCAAACAAAAATACATTATTCTTAATATTTATAAAAATTTGAGTTCAATAATTTAATATAATTGTGTGGATTAATTATTAAAAATAATTGCAAATAAAATAACAAAAAATAGATTAATTACAAATCTAAGTTCAAATTATTAAAATTAATTATTTTAATCTCTTATAATATTCAAAAACTCACTTGATTTTTTAAAGTCGTTTTCTAATTCAAAAGTAAAAATTTCCAAATCAAGTTCTGCTAATTCAGGATATGCATTTGAAAGCACTATCCAAGCATCTGATGTTTCAATATTTAGAGTTTTAATACCTTCATAAAAACCAGCTCCCCAAACTTCACTCAACATATCAGGGATGCGAACTGCTGCAACTAATTCTTTAAATTCAGGTGCTGCTGATGGTTGATGATGATGAGTAATAATTGTAGTAAGTTCGTGTGGTAATTTCCATAACTTTGCAATTTCTGTACCAACTTCAATGTGAGTTGCTCCAAAAACTTGCATTTCTGCTTCTAAATCCGTAGCACCATTAATTACTAAATCAACTACTCTCTTGTAATCATTTGAATTATATTGAATCATTGCTAATTTGCCAATATCATGCAGCAAACCTCCGATAAATTCATTTTCCTTAAAAAATTTATTCATTTTAACGGAAAGTGATTTTGCAATCATACCTGTACAAGAAGCATGCCACCAGAATTTTTCCATTAATTCAAGGGCATCATTATGTGCAGATAAAAGAAATTTAGAGAAAATGGAAACGCCAAGCACGATATTAGTAAGTCTGGAAAGACCGAGTTTCATAATTGCTTGATGAATTGAATTGACTTCGGTACGTGTTGCATACAAAGGAGAATTGGCGACTCTCAATAATTTAAGTGTAAGCGAAGCATCTGCTTCGATTACACGCGACAAACTCCTGAGGTCAACATTTTCATCTTCAAGCAAGCTAAGAACTTTTGCTGCTACTGTTGGTAGAGTTGCAAATTCTTGAGTTTCTATAATTTTTTTTATCAAAGCCATAATTTTGTTTCTTCAGCCAAAATTCTTTATACAAATTCGCAAATTCAGAAAATCTAATTTTAAAAAAAAATATGATATAACCAAATAAAAAATATAAATATTCTACATAATTATCATATATAAGTAATTAATATGTTAATTATTTAATTAAACAGATTTATTAACTATTATATCAAACAATTATTTTAAAATTTAAAAATTAAGTTATTTTGTTGTTTGTGTAATTATTATTTATCATTATATTTATTTTTTTGTGGATTTGTAAATATATAAATTATTTTTTATTAATAATTGTGAAAATGAAATATGGAAAATGGACAATTTCAATTACTTATAGTTGATGATAGTGCTACTTTTGTTAGAATTGCTAAAGAAATGATACGGGGAAAGGTAGAAAATGTAAATATTTGGGAAGCAAATTCTGGATTGGAAGCATTAAGAGTGCTTGGTAATCACGATATAGACATAATTCTTCTTGATGTCTTCATGCCTGTTTACGATGGTTTTGAAATGGCAAAAGTTATTCGTTCTAACGAAAAAACGTCAAAAATTCCTATTATTTTCATAACAGGTTCTGACCCAAGCAAGGACTTGATGACAAAAGCAGTTACATTGGGAGCTGTTGATTATCTTACTAAACCATTTACAGAACAAGAATTACAAAGATTAGTAACCTTATATTTAAGATTTGTTAAGTGGGAAAGAGAAATTAATCAGAAATTAGATAATAAAAATATTGAGCTTAAAAATGAAATTGATGAAAGAAAGAGAATTGAAAAAACTTTACTTGACTTAACAAAAAAATTAAAATTGGCAAATGCAACAAAAGATAAGTTCTTTTCCATTATAGCACATGATTTAAAAAATCCACTTGGTGCATTCAAAAATGTTACAGAATTATTATCAAGTTCCTTTGATGAACTTGATAAAGAAGAAACATTGGAATTTATAGAATTGATGACGGACTCAGCTGGAAAGTTATATACTTTACTTGAAAATCTTTTAACTTGGTCTCGCTCACAACAAGGAGTTATAAAATTCAATCCTGAATTGATAAATTTAAGAACTATTGCACAAGACAATTTTGATGTTTTAAAACATATTGCAGATGCAAAAAAAATTAAATTATCTAATAATATACCAAATGAAATTACTGTTAATGCTGACCCAAATATGATTACAACAGTTTTTAGAAATTTAATTTCTAATGCAATCAAATTTACCCAAATAGGAGGAAATGTTTGGACTGACTATAAAATTGATGGCAACATAATTGAAGTATCTGTAAATGATAATGGAGTTGGCATTAATCCAGAAGACATACCTAAACTATTCAACATAGGTGAAAATTTTTCATCATTAGGAACAAATATGGAAACTGGTACTGGGTTAGGTTTAATCCTTTGCAAAGAGTTTATACATAAGCACGAGGGAGAAATTTGGGCTGAAAGTAAGATAGAAAAAGGAACAAGTTTCAAATTTACATTGAAATTAGCGTCAGATTTACCTGAAATAATTTTATAATTTTGGCTGTTTCGGAAAATTTCAGTAATTTTGAATTACTTGTTCGGGATGTAGCGCAGCCCGGGTAGCGCACCACTTTGGGGTAGTGGGGGTCGGCGGTTCAAATCCGCCCATTCCGACAAAATATGTATAATGTAGAACATCTTTTTTCTTCCATATACTTTTCACAGATGTCCTACACTTTAAAAGTGTAGGACAACTTTATTTATTCCATATACTTTTCGCAGTTGCGCAAAACTTTGGAAGTGTAGGACATCTTTTTCTAAAATGACATAATTCGTTAATCTCAATATTTTAACTTGAATTTAATTGGCAATTTCAAATTTGTTTCTCCATCAAACTTTTTGTTTGGCTCGAAGTTTTTCAATTCTTTCACTACTCTCAATGCCTCTTCATCACAGCCATATCCAATACCATCTTCTACCTTTGCATCTATCACATTTCCATTTGCATCAACTTTAAAATCAATAATTACAGTTCCTTCAATGTTCTTTTTTCTTGCGGCTTCAGGGTATTTAAGATTATTTAGAATATAGTTTAGATGTTCATTTTTAAGTAGCGATTTTCCTGTCCTCTTGCTGTCATCAACTTTTGAATATGGAATTTCAACACCTTGCATATATTCTCTTTTTGAATCAACAGAAAATACTTCCTTTCCTAAGTTGTGTTCATTCCATGTATTTTCATCTCCAATAAATAACATTACACCAGAATAACTATCTACATTCTGACCATCTTTTATTGCTGGTTTAAGTTTAAAATCAGCTTTTAGGATTGCATTAAAAATTTCATTCTCAATATCTTTTGGTAATCTTTTTTGCGACCAACTTTTATCGTCTGCGTATTTATAATTGGTAATGATTGGCATACTGATTTTGCCATTTTTATCAACTTTGTAACGGATAAAAACCTTCATAGCTTTTTTTGTGTTAGTTAATTCATCATCCAGTTTCATTTTTGATAAGATTTTAATATGAAAATCATAATAATTCGATTCTGGTATATATTCTGCACGCTCATCAACTTTTTGAACTTTTAAACCATTATATCCAGTATCGTAATCTATGTACTCATCATCTTTTTGAACAACATCGGGATAAATATCCTTGTAATCTTCACCATTTCCATTGGTTTCACCGATGTTTTCCTTGCAAGAGAAAGCAAGAAATAGAACAATTAGTGCAGGCAATATCATAAGATATTTCAGAACTGCACTTTTTGCGGATTTAGGTTTCGAAATCATTTTTAACCTCTTAATTAATTTAATACCATTAAAATTATTTGCCAAATCCGACACTTGGGCGCCTATTGTCAAATTGAGCAAAATATCTACATAATTGGATTTTTCTTCATATTTAATTGCATTCGAATCTGCAATATACTCATGAACTTCACGAATTTCCCTTGATAGAAGATAAATGATTGGATTAAACCATTGAAATGATTTTAATATTTCAACAATCAAAATATCTAAACTATGTTTATGATTTTTATGAACTAATTCATGATTTATAATAGAGTTAATATTAGCAGTTTCGTAGAGTTTTCGACTAACAAATATTCTATTAAAAAAAGTGAATGGATTAATTTCAGTATCAAGCAAGTTAATCGTATTGCCATTAATTTGTATTTTTGTAGATTTTCTAAATAATATATACAATTTCACAAAACCAATAAGCAATATTCCCAGACTTATAATTATTCCCAAATAATATATTAATGGAATATATTGATAAATATTTGTTGAACTTTGAATGCTTTTTTGTGCATATATCGTTACTTCGTTTATTTGGTATTCTATTTCAAGTGGCTCAACATAAGGGATTGAAATTGGAACTGACGGTATTTCTATCAAAGGTATGATAAATGATAAAACAATTGCAGAAACAAGGATGTATCTGTTCACATTGAAAAAAGTTTCGTACCTAAGAAATATGTAGTAAATGATATAAAAAACAGATAGGCAAATTGCCACTTCGATTTGATATGCTATTAAATTCATTTTATTCTTCCTTCTTTTTATTAATTTCATTTTCAACTATGCTTTTTATTTGTTCTAATTCATTAATTGAAATATTCTCACTTTTTGAGAAAAATGAAACCAATTGTTGAAATGAATTAGCAAAATAATCTTTAATAAAGCCATTCATAAATTTTTCAGCGTAATCGTTTTGATTCACAATTGGATAGTATTGATGGATTTTTCCAAACTCTTGATGTGCAACAAATCCTTTATTTTCCAATATTCTAATTATGGTAGAAACTGTTGTATATGCGGGTTTTGGCTCAGGCAATTCTTCAATTATATCCTTGACATAACCTTTTTCTTTTTGCCAAAGAATAAGCATAATTTGTTCCTCTGCTTTTGTTAATTCCTTCATTTAACCTACTCAAAAAATCTACTAAAATTTTAGTTATATAATCAAATACAAAACTACAACTAAATATTTAGTTATGCAACTATATTTTTAGTAGTTGATAAAATAATTTATAATTTTAAAAATATTCCAAGAGGAATAACATAAAGATGTCCTACATTTTTAAAGTGTAGGACATCTACTTTGTTTTAATATTATGAAGTTTATTAGATTTCTATTCATCCGATGACTTGGGGTCATCGGATGAATTTTAAAAAAGTTAGCTGTAATTTACACGTGATTCTTTCATTTGGCGACTGAGCAGTCACTTACTTGTTAATTAATTTTATTAATCAGTTTTTGTATTTTCAATTTTTTTGTTTTCTTGTTCCAAATCCAACTTAATCGATTTAAGTTTATTTATGGTAGAATCTCTTAAATCTGCCAAGGTTTCATTGCTTAACATACTGTAAGTTTCATTACGGAGTTTACCCCATTTGTGATGTACCGGGCAGGGTTTATCTACAGAACAACCTTTAAATCCAAGCACACAATTTTGAAATAAACCTAAACCATCAATTGCTTTTACAATATCAATTAATCTGACAGCTCCAGGGTCTTTCGCTAGAAAAAAACCTCCATTATTTCCTTTTTTTGAATCAACAATTCCACTTTTTGTAAGACTTTGAAGTACTTTGGAAACAAATTCTTTAGGTACATTTAATTCTTTTGAAATGTCAAAAGAGCTAAATAAAGTTTCTTTGGGCTGTGTTGATAAAAATAGTACAGCTTGCAAACCCAATTCACACTTTTTGGAAAAAATAACCGTCATTTAATAAACCTAAATTTGATAATTTTTATTCTATACAATTACAAAAATAATGATATTTTACATTATTTGAAAATAAAATTTGGTATTAAGATAAAAAAGTCTTAATTTAGTATCGGAATTATTTGTCTGATTTAAAGAATTTTTTTGATTTGAGATATGTTAAGAGAAATAATAAATATTGATGAAGAAAAATGTGATGGGTGCGGTGTTTGTGTTCCTGCATGCCATGAAGGTGCCTTGCAAATTATAGAAGGTAAAGCCAGATTAATTAGTGATTTGTTTTGTGATGGACTTGGTGCCTGTGTAGGTGAATGTCCACAAAATGCCATAACAATTGAAAAGCGAGAAACAGAAGAATATGATGAAATTAAAGTTATGGAGATTATGATTCAGAAATCCGATGCTGTAATCAACGCCCATTTAACTCATTTAGCTGAACATAAAGAGAATGAATTACTTCAACAAGCAATTAATTTTCTAAAGGAAAATGAAAGAAATACAAACTTTTCATTTATTGAGGATACAAAATCACAATCAGGTTGCCCTGGTTCAAAAATGATGGATTTAGGTTTTATCAAGAAAAGTAATAATAATCAGCAGTATGATGAGCAAGATTCAATGCTCAATCAGTGGCCCGTTATGTTGCATTTGGTTAATCCAATGGCACCATATTTCAAGAATAAAGAACTTGTTATAATGGCTACTTGCGGACCAGTTGCATCTGCAAATGTCCACCAGACTTATTTAAAAGACCGCTCTGTAGTTGTTGCTTGTCCAAAACTTGACTATACAGAACCATATACAGAAAAATTACAAACTATATTTGATATTGCAAAAACTCCACGAGCAATTGTTGTTCGTATGGAAGTTCCTTGTTGTGGTGGTTTAACACAAATGTCTTTAATTGCCGCAAGCAACTCAAATTCAAATATGATTCTCGAAGAACATACTGTAAGTGTTACAGGTGATATTATTAATAAAAAAGTCTTATTAAACAAAAGGTAAAATTATGTCTTCTACTCTATTAGAAACAGTAAATTCAAAAAAAGAATTGCTTGCAAATATTATAGATTACTCTAACGATTCAATCGTTAGTAAAACATTAGCCAAAAATAATGGTGGCAGCGCTGTTACTTTTGCATTCGATAAAGGTCAGGGATTAACTGAACATCGTTCACCGGTTGATGCTCTTGTATATATCATTGATGGTACAGGTATTATTACAATTTCAGGTGTTGAACACACTTTAAATGAAGGCGAGATAATAATTATGCCTGCTAATGAACCTCATGCTGTTAAAGCAATCGAAAAAATGAAAATGCTTTTGATTATGCTTAAAATATAACCAAAAGCATTTATTATTCAGAATTAAAATCACCACACATTATTACTAATAAAATGTGTGGTTTTTTTTCTATGCACCTTCAGTTCTCTTTTTGATTCTTTCTAAAATCATTGTTTCCAAATAACCATTCGATTGCCAGAAATGGACTTTTTTTGTTACGAGTGTTTCGTGTCCTGAAATTTCACCAGACACTTTAATATAAGTACTGCCATTTTCAAGTTCCTTTATCTGGAATTTATATTGCATTCTTCCAGTTTTCCATACCCCACCTCTAATAAATGGTAAATCTACACTATAATATTTCAAGTTTTCAAGTGTAGTATCACCTGCAGCAAACAAGCAATAATCAGATTTAATATTACCAAGATATAAACCATCTTCTGATTGTCTTGTATTTTTTGACATAATAAGGCAATGGTCTTGTTCAATACTTGCAATTGTAGCATTGAAAACTTCTTCGAATGGTTTGTTGATAGTCATTTCATAAATATCTTTTAAATATTTATGTTTAGAGTTTTCTTTATATTCTCCTCGTTTCCAATCTTCCTCTTCTTCAACTTTTTTTTCTTCTACAGGCGGGTCATCGGCTAAACAATAATTATTATAATTAGCAAATAGTCCCAATAAGACCATCAATAGAAAACCCTTACTTAATAATTTTTTCATTTTTTTTCTCCTAAATTTAAATCAACAATATTAATTAAAAACTTTTTAATTTTTTGTTAATAATATCACCGAAAATTATAATTTTTTTTTCACAATGCAAACAATAATATATTATTTACGATAAATTTTATAGAATTTTCCATTTGTATTCATTAGTAAATTGATTTTTATCCAAATTCTTGATATGCCCTTATTGCTTTATTCATTAAATTAAATAGTCTATTTTTTTCAATTGGTTTAGAAATAAAATTATCACAACCATATTCTAATGCTTTGTATTTTTCTTCTTGATGTGCATAAGCAGTTTGAGCTATTATAGGAATAGTAGGATATTTGGATTTTATTTGTTTCGTTGCTTCTAATCCGTCCATCAAAGGCATTTTAATATCCATTAAAATTAAATCTACTTTTTGATTTTCAACCACATTGACCGCATCAACACCATTTGTTACCCAGTATATTTGATTAGTATCATTCTCCAGCAATCTTTCAAGATAAAGGTAGTTAGTTTCTTCATCTTCTGCAATTAATATTCTCATATTTTTTAAAATTAAAAACTCATCTCCATCTTTTTCATTTTTAATCTTTTCAATAAAATCTTCAGAAAATATTTTTTGAGAAAAATATAAAGATAATGTAGTACCTTCATTCAAAGAAGATTCAATAGTAAGTTTTGCATCTAAAATTTCGGCTAATCCTTTTGAAATAGATAAACCAAGACCCGTGCCTCCAAACTTTCTTGTATTAAAAGCTTCAAATTGCCAAAATCTTTCAAATACTTTTTCTAAATATTCCTGCCCAATGCCAATTCCTGTATCTTTAACATAGAAAACAACTGTATCTTTGATAATATTCATTCCAAATAAAACTTGACCTTCATCTGTAAATTTTATAGCATTATTGAGAAAATTTGAAATGATTTGAAATAATTTATCCTTATCTGTTTCGATGAATAAGTTTTTGCAGTTTAATGGTATCAGTGATTGATAGTGCAATTTTTTAGCTTCTGCTTTTGTTTTGTATATATTATCAAAATATGAAAATAATTCGGTAATTTTAAACTTTGTGATATTTAATTTTTGTGAACCTGAATCTAATCTTGAAATATCAAGAACATCATTTACAATTCCTAATAATCTATAAGATGAGTTTTGAATAAGATCAATAAATTCAAGTCTGTCTTCTTGTGAATATTCTTCGTAATCCTTTAATAGAGTTGAAAATCCAATTATACCATTTAATGGAGTTCTTATTTCATGGGACATATTTTGAAGAAATGCAGTTTTTAATTTTACACTTTCTTCCGCTTTTTCTTTGGCAATTATCAGCTCTTTATTTTTTTGAATTAATAGCTGTTCTGATTTTTTAATTTCAGTAATATCATCAAATCCAATAACAATTCTATCATTTGGAATAACAAAGCAATTAATTCTATAAATTCCAGAAATTTTTTCATCAGCATATTGAGTGTCAAAAAATTCAAGATTTTGGCCTGTTTTTGCAACATTTAAAAATTTTTCGGTAAGCCCTTGCTCTTGTGATTTAATCCAAATTTCGTTTAATTCCATTCCAATAAACTCATTAACTTTAATTCCAGTTATTACTTCTGAACTCTTATTGCCTTGAATGAGTTTTAAACTATCTGGACTTTGATATTGGTAAATAAACAAACCTGATGGAATTGAATCAACAACATCAGCAAAAGTTTGATAACTATTATTTAATTCTATCTCTGCTTTTTTTCTATTTGTAATATCTTGGCAGAATCCAAGAAATTTATCATCTTCCATTTGTTTGGCATCTATTGACCACCAACCTATAGTTCCATCTTTTTTGACGAATCTTATCTCAGTATAAGCTCGACCTTTGGTTGTAACTTCCTGAAAATGGTTTAACGCTTTTTCTAAATCTTCAGGTAATAGTAAATTTGTAATATGCAAATTACAAATTTCATCTGTTGAATATCCTGTCATTGTTGATGCACAATTATTAGCGTCAATATAATTGCCAGATTTATTTACTACAAATATTGCATCTGGCGCATAATCTATGTAACTACGGAATTTCTTTTCACTTTCAATAATTGTTTTTTCTGAAATTGAGTACATTTTATTTGCAGAAAATACAGCAATACCAGAAAAAAGACCAACTACAAGATGTACAAAAAGCAAAACTATTTGTGATTCTCTTGCAGATTCTAAATAAGGTGTTAAAGGCACTGAAGTGGAAATTCCTCCTCTTATATCTCCAAGTTTATAACCTTGTTGTGCATGGCATTTCAAACATTTCTCTTCAGTAATCATCGGAAACATAACACTTAGATATTGTTCTCCACTTATGTTGCGTACTTCACTAAAATCATTAAAACCTTTTTCAAATAGTTTTAATGCATTTGATTCCCATTCATCAGGTTTATTTTCAGGTCGAATTGGATCCAAACTTGTAATATGTCCTTTAGTTCCGTATTGACTTTTAGCTAACTCGTGAACTTGTCGAGTCATATATGCAGGATTAACTAAAGTAAGTTTTTTGCCAGCAGGAGTAGTAATATTTCTTTCAGGAATATGTTTTAAATAAGGATTCGGTGGGGTATGTTCTGTAATTGGTACATAAACTCCTCCATGCATTGTTGCCCACCTACGATAAACTAAATCCTTATTAAATGTTGCTTTTGCTTCAATGTAAGCCATCTCGTAAGCTGTATGATTCAATTGATTGTAACTATAATAATATGACACCGAAAGAGAAACCAACATCAACAATGAAACAAATATAACGATTCTTTTTCTTAATTTTGGTAAGTGCATTATTCTATTCAAAGCTTTTACTTTAAATAAATTATCCTTTATCAATGTCTTTATATTTATATTTTTCATAATTCACCCGAAATAAACTTTTAGATAGTAAATTAAAAAATCAAATACACTTTCAATTAAACAATTTCTTTAACTATAATTGCTAATGCTAACCAAATTTACGAATAAGATACGACAAATACAAACAAATACAAATAAATGTTTGATATACTTTGTAAATTGGTGATTAGTTCCAATTTTATATATTTTATAATGTTATATCATTAAAATTCTATGTAATTCTTTTGCTAATATTCAAATTATTATTAATTTAGACTTTCAATTTAAACTCAATTGTGAATTAAATTTGGAGTTACAATGGCAATTAAACAAACTATCAAAAAATTATCAACAACTAATACAAAACAAGAAATGCTTGACGCATACAATAGTTTATTAGAGATGATGGAACAAAAAAAAGAAAATGAAATTAAATCATTTCAGAATACTCAAGGAGTTCAGTAGTTAATTAGAATAGAAAATTTTTATAATTTATCTAAATAATATTTGATTAAGTGATAAATATGATTAATATTTACGAATTGAAAAAAAACAGAAATTTAAAATTTAAATTGATTTTAATTTTTGTTTTTTTTAGTATTCAAGTATCACTTTTCAGTATCAATATTGATAGTTTGGAAAAAGTTGTATTAAATGTGCAAGATAAGAGTAAGTCTGAAATCTATAATACTTTAGCTAAGGCATACCAAAATAATTCTTCGGAAAAGTCAATTTATTATGCAAATTTAGCATTGAAATATTCACAACAAAATTATGACAAAATCAATGAATCGTTAGCATATTTTACACTTGGATATAACTACGTTTCACTTAATAATCTCACAGAAGCAAAAAAAAATTTTCAGAAGTCGTTAGATATTCGACTTGTGATTGGTGATAGAATGCTTATTGCAACTTCTTATAATGCAATGGGTAACGTAGTCAGATTGACAGGAAATAATCAATTAGCACTTGATTATTACTTTAAAGCATTAGAAATCAGAAAAGCAATTGGAGATAAATTACTAATTGCAGCAACCAATAATAATATTGGGATAATTTACAAGTACTGGGGTAATTACGAAAAAGCATTAGAATTCTACTTTCAAACTCTTAACTATGCCGAAATGCTTAAAGATAGCACGATAATTATGCCAGCCCTTATCAATATTGGTAATTTGTATTCTGATTTGAAAAAATACAATAAAGCTTTGGAGTATTATTTCAAAGTTTTGGAAATTGCAAAAAAAACAGATAATCTTGCCGAAGTTGCATCAGTTTATAATTCAATTGGTACTTCATACAATGCCATGAATGATTTAGAAAAAAGTGTGAAGTACTTTAATGATTCATATTTATTAGCCAAACAAATTGGTAATGTTATTAGTCAAAGTAATGCTTTGAATAATCTCGGTGAGGCATATCATCGGAAAAATGAGTTTGATAAAGCACTCGAATATTATTCTTTATCTGCAAAATTATCTTCAAAAAGTGATGATTTAAATTCTTATGCAACATCTATGAATAATATAGGTTCAATTTATAGAAGTAAAAATGAGTTTACAAAATCTTTGCCATATTTATTGAAAAGTCTTGAAATTAACACAAAGCATGAAAATTTGCATAATTTAAAAGAGAATTATATTAATTTAGCTAAAGTATATGAAGGTCTTGGGAACTTTAAAAAAGCATATTTTTTTCATTGTCAATTTTCTGATTTAAACGATTCATTATCAAGTGAAACAATGAATAAGAAGTTTTTTGATTTGCAATTTAAATTTGATTCTGAAAAAAAAGAAAAAGAAATAGAACTTCTAAAAAATGAAAAAAGAATTGAAGAAGGAAAGAAAAATTATCTGTATGCTTTGCTGTTCCTTGGTTCATTACTTGTAATTGTAATATTTATCTTATTCTTGATAAAATTACGAGCAAATAGATTATTAACTGAAAAAAATTCTTTAATCTCAGAGCAAAAAAATAAACTTTCAGATACTCTTGCTGAATTAAATATCATAAACGCATCAAATGAAAAATACTTGAAAATTATTACTGATGAATTATCACGAGCTTCTGATTATGTAATTTCCTTGTTGCCATCTGAAATTAAAGAAGGTAATATAAGAACTGAATGGATGCTTAAACCATCATCGAAATTAGGTGGTGATACATTGGGCTATCATTGGTTAGATGATGATAACTTTGCTATGTATTTATTAGATGTCAGTGGGCATGGAGTAGGAGTATCACTTCATTCTATATCAATTTTTAATACAATTAAATTTCAAACCTTGGATAATACAGATTTTAAATGCCCAGAAAAAGTATTGTCTTCACTTAATAACGCATATCAAATGCTTCAGCATAATAAACTATTTTTTACTATTTGGTATGGAGTTTTCAATAAATCAAGTAGAGAACTCAAATTCGCATCAGCTGGGCATCCACCAGCGATTTTGATTGATAAATCAAATGATATTACTTTATTAGGAACAAAAAACTATGTTATTGGTGGCAATAGAAAATTTGATTATTCAAGTAATTCAATTGTTATTCAACCATCTTCAAAAATATTTATTTTTTCTGATGGTGTCTATGAAATTCAAGATAAAGATGGAAATTTTTGGTCAATAGATGAATTGAAAGCATATCTAAAAATTCAAGCTAATGAAACTGAAAATGAATTGAAAAATTTGTATGATTTTGTTGTTAAATACAATGATAACGAAACACTTGATGATGATTTTTCAATAATTAAAATTGAAATTGATTAAAGTAATAACGGCTCAGAATCTGTCAATTCATTATATAAATTATTATTAATTAACAGGTGCAAAGTTTGCATAACCGTTTGTTGATTAAATTTCATATAATTTGTGGAGAATTTAAAAAAATGAGATTGGTTTGTGACAGAATTATTTAAAAGGTTAATATTTATCAGCAAATTCTTTGATTGGTTCATTGAACGAAAATTGTTTTAATTTGTTTGCATCAGGATTAATTCCACAACATTTTGCAATTGCAGATTTTAATTGTTCCTTATCTTCTTTAGATAAAGTTCTTGCTTTTTCAATGGCTAATGAATTTCTAACTTTTTCACAACTCTCACATATCGGATCAGAAATCGGGCTGTTTTTTTCGTAAACTGCACCAAAACCAAATTTAATTCCTGTAATAATTAGATATAGAAAAGCAATAACTCCAACAGATTCTAATTGATTCATCAGTGGTAAATCAATATATGAATTTAGTACATTATTCCAAAACCAAGTAAATGTCATTGCAGATAATTTCAATAAACCAGCAAATACCGCTATATAAAGCAATGATTTAAAGGCACTATTTTTTAAAATATTCATACTAACTGCAATTATTTCAAAAACCAATTAATTTCATACATAAAAACGAAAAATGCAAATTTATATTTTGAAAGTTTCAAAATTTTTATTTTGTTTTGATTCAATTTATTTTTTTGTTTCAGTCTGTTGATATAGTAATATTGAAATGATATTGCAAGTGGCAAAAGCTACGTAAAAGAGGATTAAATTTACGCTTTTATCTACAGATTGTTAACTAATTAATAATAAGGGTTTGAATGTCTTCTAATGTCAAAATTATTAGATGAGTTGATACAATATAGACAATCAAGTATGTAACTTTGATTGATGCAAGTGTATATAAATAAAAAGTGTGTATAAATTTTAATACTTTAAAAATTATTTTATATATTTTTTGTAAATTTTCATTATTTAATACTATAATTCAATAAAAATAGATTAATTTTGTGTAACTAAATGGTTCATTATTTCGTTATTATATCTGATGAAAACATTGTTTGAATTAAAATGACTGAAATGTATTTAAATAGATTAAGAAAGCTGTATGTAACAAATTCATTTGTTCTGTTATTCGTTTTTGTATATAATTCTTCAGCTCAAGATAAATTAGATGAGCAAATTAAAAAATTGAATGAAGTTATTAGTACTTCATATAAGAATCATTATAATTCTAATGATGCCTCTGAATTGGTTGATGCAGCAATTAAAGGAATAATTAAAGAATTAGACCCACATTCATACTATTTCACCAAAGAAGCCCTTAGGGAAATAGACGAAAGAAGAACTGGGAGCTATATGGGTGTTGGCTTTGAATATATTTTAATAAATGACACTGTTACAGTATTTTCTATGTTAGCAAATTCCCCAAGTAAGCAATCAAATATGCAAATTGGTGATAAAATAATCAAAGTTGATGGTAAGCCAGTTGTTGGCATGAGTTCCAAAAACTTTGATAACTTACTTAGGGGAGAAAGAGGTTCAAATATTAGTTTTGATGTTAAAAGAAGCAAATCAAGCGGATTAATTAATTTAAAAATGAAGCGCACCCGTATCCCATTATATAGTGTAGATGCGGCTTATATTCTTGAAGGTACAGATATTGGCTATGTTTCAATTAATAGATTTATGGCAACTACATATCTTGAAATGGTGGATTCATTATCCGTGCTTGTTGAGAAGGGTATGAAAAAACTAATTCTTGATTTGCGTGGTAATTCTGGTGGTTTATTAGACCAAGCTTATATGGTAGCTGATGAGTTCATTCCTGATGGTCAAGATATTGTTTTCATTAAAGGAAGAAGACCTGAATTCAATGAAAATTATAAATCAACTCCAAGCGGCACTTACGAAAAAATTCCGTTGATAGTCTTAATTGATGCAAAAACTGCCTCAGCTCCTGAAATTGTTGCAGGTGCTATTCAAGATTTGGATAGAGGGCTTGTGATTGGTGAAACATCATTTGGTAAAGGTCTTGTTCAAAAACCTTACAAATTAATAGATGGTTCGGAATTATGGCTCACAATTGCTCAATATTATACTCCTTCTGGTCGCTGTATTCAAAAAACATATAAGAATAACAAGAATTATGGTACATTAGCAGATAGGATAAATCTTGAAGAAGGATTGAATGTAAAGCATAATCTTGAATTGGTAGAATTTACATCTGATTCTGTTCCTGTTTACCGAACCTCGAAAGGAAGACCTGTACTTGGTGGAGGAGGTATTACTCCTGATTATATACTTAATAACGATTCTCTTTCTCAATTTACAAAGAATATATTTGATAAAAATATTATTTCAAAACTTGCGGTTATTTATATAATAAATAACAAGAATATTAGTAAAGGACCAATTACATTTGATAATTACATCAATAGTTTCAAATTGGACAATGATTTGGTGAATGAATTGAAAACTCTTGCTATAGCTGAGAAAATTGAATGGGATGATAATTCATTTCAACAAGATGTTGATTCAATCAAAATTAATTTGCAGGCAACTGTAGCTGGAATACTTTGGTCTAATAATCAGAGAAATCTTGTTTTGAACAAGAATTCCAAATACTTAAAAAAAGCTTTAGAATTATTTCCTGTAGCTGAAAATTTGTTAAATAATAAGTAATTTTTGACATTTAACCCAGCCCAGATATTAACTAACTCAAACTACAAAGTTACGAAATATAAATATTTATTCCGTAGGACTTGAATATTATTCTATACATATTTAACTCTTACTTAGCAATCGGTTGATAGAGTAATAATGAAATGATATTCCTTATCAACAGACTGTTAGTGAATGATACATTTGAAATGATACAAATTTTTAAATATGTAAAATAATTTTATATGCATTTACTAATTGCTCTTTAGTTCCAAGAGTTAGTAAAATATCATTTGCTATTAAATTTAAATTACCATCTAATTGAGTAATCGGCTTATTTTCTCTCATAACTGCAATAATTGTAGCTCCTGTTCTTTGTCGAAGGTTCATTTCAATAAGCGATTTTCCAATCCAAATTGAGCTTGGGGATAGTTGAATGTTTTCAATATTAATACTATTCTCTTTTGAACCTAAAGAAGTTTCAAAAAAGTCAACAACATTAGGATTAACCAATATATTAACTAATCTTTGCCCTCCAATTGCATAAGGATTTATAGCTTTATCAGCTCCTGCTCTTATTAATTTTTGAATATCATTATCATTGTCACATCTTGCTACAATAAATATATCCGGATTAAGTACTTTTGCACTCAAGACAACAAAAACAGTAGTTGAAGCATTTGCCGTTGTAACAATTAGCGCCCTTGCTCTTACAATTCCAGCAGCATACAGAATATTATCATCTGTTGCATCACCTTTAATGAACAAGAATTTATTTATTAAATCATTAGAATTATCATCATCAATTGATGTATCAATAACAACAAATTTTTCATTTTTTTCTATCAATTCATTTACCGCCTTCATCCCAACTCTACCTAAACCTATAACTATTATATGCTCGTTAAGTTCGTTAATTTTCTTCTGCATTTTCTTTTTCTCCGTATAATTATCTAATTGATAAATAAACAAATTCTCCATCAAAATACCCAACATATAAAACAAACTTCCGATGCCAAATATGGCAACAAATATAGTAAAAATTCTACCAATATGCCCTAAATGATAAATTTCAGCATATCCTAAAGTAGTAATTGTAATAATAGTCATATAAAATGCATCAATTACACTCGCTTCATTTATATCTTTCCAGATAATCATGTAGCCAATTGTACCAATTATGATAGTAATAATGAGCATTATACTCGGGATTATCGGTTTTTTAAGTTTATTTTGAGTATTTTTATTTGTATATAACAACATAATTTGTAAATTTTGTAACAAATTTATAAAATAAAAGCAACGAAAAATCAGCAAAATACTTGCCAGAATTAAATATAAAGTATCAAAATTATTAATGTGGCATCAATCTTGAAGTTTTCATACTTTTTATTTAATTTTGAGTTGCTATGATTACACAATTTTTTTATAACAAAACAGTTTCTAATTTAATTCATCAGGAAGCAATGAAAGTTATCTTTCTTAATCGTAACATTACATATTATGAATAAAAGGAATTTAAACAATATATTTTTAAAAAACTTTGATTATCTCAGCGGGATTGAATAAATTTAATACACATTCAACTCATAATGGGTTGTTCACATGATAGTGTTCAAACCCTTTGGGGAAGGTTAGGCGTTGCACTGAGCTACGTTGCACTGAGCCAGTCGAAGTGTCGAAGTGTGGGGTTTACAAACAGGTAATCCATTTTGGAATATTTTATAATTTTAAATTGAAATATTTTCATAACAACTTGAAATTAACACATATTAAACAAACTATTTCATAATAAAATCGTACTGCTGATTAGTTACAAAATGGGCTGAACAGATTTTATTTCAGGTATTTCTTTAAGTAATATTTTTTCTACTGTCCCTTTCATTGTGAGTGATATTGCAGGGCAATATTTGCAGGCGCCCCCAAGTTTGACATATAAAATACCATTTTCAAATTTACTTACTTCAATTTTTCCACCATCACTTTCAATATATCTTTTTATATCTTTCTTAATTATCATTCTCGCTCTTTCAACAATTTCCTCATTCATCAGAATTGCCCTTTAATAATTCTGGAATCAATTCTCTTACTTCTTTGAAATATGGTTTTGGGGTGTAAATTTTTATTAATGAAAGCTCTCCTACAGTCAACATTCTGGCACTGTCAAATTGAGAAAGAATTTCTATAGGGATACCAGCACTTAACAATTGTGATTTTAGCATTTCTGCTTCAATCATGTCATTAGTTGTATAGCAATGAACCCATTCATTATCTAATGAATTATCAATTTCTAAATCTGCTCCACAAATTGGACAGATTGAAACTTCTGAAACCTCATTTAAACAAATATTACAGACCATAATTTTTTCAAATTTATAGTGAAGTAACAACTGGTAACTTATTTTATTGAATAATTTTTCATTTAAATCGTTTTTACAAATTAAATTAATCAATTGACAACAAAATAAAAGCATTTAAATGTTTGGAATGAAAATAAAAGAAATTACTGCTGATGATTTAGAAAAAAAAATTAAGAACAAGGAACCAATAATAATAATTGATGTTTGTGAACCTTATGAATTTGAAATAAGGAGTATAGAAAATGCAATTAATATTTCTTTGTATGATTTAGATGAGCATAAAATTGAGAAAATTCAAGGTATAAGCAAAGATTCTGAAATTATTGTATATTGCGCCCATGGAGTAAGAAGTAAGAGAGCAACTGCGTTTCTCAACTCATTAGGTTATAAAAATGTATATTCTTTAATAGGTGGAATTGCATCATTTCTTAAAGTGGATTTCTAATGGATAACTTAGAAGAATATCTTGTAGTTGGTCTGGGTAATCCGGGTGAAAAATATAAATACAATCGTCATAATATTGGCTGGATGATTGTGGAATCATTGGCATCTAAATTCAATTGCAAATGGCAAAAAGAAAGGAAATATTATTTGACAAAATTTGAATATTCTGGTAAAACTATTCATTTATGTTTGCCTCGAACTTATATGAATTTGTCTGGTGAAGCTGTTTTAAGTTTGACTACTAAATTGAAAATAACTCCAAAAAATATTATAGCAATAGTTGATGAATATAATTTCCCAGTCGGCAAAATTCATTTCAAATTAAATGGTTCTGATGGAGGTCATAATGGTATAAGTTCTCTTATTGAATTATTGGGAACGTCAGAATTTGGAAGATTTAGGTGTGGTATTGGTAGAGATTTTGGTGTTGGTGAACTTGTTGATTATGTACTTGCAGATTTTCCAGCTAATCAAAAAGTTATAATTGATAAGATGATCAATAATTCGATTGAAGGATTGCTGTATTTATTTGAAAATGGAATTGCAAAAGGAATGCAGTTTATTAATACAAATTTTAAAGATGAAAAAGCTATCAATAATGAAGATTGAAATAAATTTATTATGAAATCAATAATTATTTTTGATTTTATATAACATTCAATAAATGCAATATGAGAAAAAATGATTTAGATTTGTGTAGATTTTTATGACCTGATGCGTTGTGGGAGAAGTAATTACAATCATCAAAAATAAATTTCTCATAAAAACTTCTATCAAAATTTTGGAGATTGACGATGAATTTCAAAGTAATGCTTGAACATTGTTCTGAGGGTGGTTATACAGTTTATGTACCTGCACTTCCCGGTTGTATAAGTGAAGGCGATACAAAAGAAGAAGCTTTAAATAATATTACTGAAGCTATCGAATTATATCTTGAGCCAACTGAAGATGATTTAATGTATGAATATATGGAAACAGCAGAGATTTCTTTATGAGCGAAATGCCATCATTATCTTATATTAAAATTATCAATGCTTTACAAAGGCTTGGTTTTGTAGTTGTAAGACAAAAAGGAAGTCATATTAGGATGCAAAAGCGAACAATAACTGAAGTTATTAAAGTAACAATCCCCGCACATAAACCAATTAAAACAAATACATTAAGACAAATTCTTAAGCAGATAAATTTATCTTTAGATGAATTTAAGTTTTATTTATGATGAATTAGGTTCTTTGACGATGGTAATTAATGATAGTGGCAGAGTGGTGGAAAGCAATCAATATAGGAGTGTATATTTTTTACTGAATATCAAGATGCATGAATAAAATAATTTTAGATAGTTTTCGTTGAAATTTGTTTGGAGGTTCAAATGAGTACATTGCAAAATGCTTTAGATGTTGTCGAAAATTTAGATATGTTAGAAAAAGAAATGTTTTTTGATATAATTAACAAAAGACGTATTGAAGAACGCCGTAAGGAGATTTTTGAAAATGCAAATTTAACTTTCCAAGCAATTGAAAATGGTACTGCAAAAATTGGCTCTTTAGAAGAGTTGCTTGCTGATTTGGAGTAAATATGCCAACAATTTCTATGTTTTATGGAATTAAAATTTTGATGTATTATGATGAGCATAATCCACCACATTTTCATGCAAAATACAATGAATTTAAAGTATTAATTGGAATAAAAGATTTATCCGTTATTGATGGATATTTGCCACCAAAAGCATTAGGATTAGTTGTTGAATGGGCATTGCAACATAGAGATGAATTAATGGTTAATTGGGATGCGGCATTTAAGGGTGAAATTCTAAACAGTATTGAACCATTATAGAGGTAAGTATGTTTGATATTATTGAAGCAAAATATCTTAAGGATTACAAAATTGAATTTGTATTCTCTAATAATTTAAGAGGAATGGTTGACTTGGAGTATTGTATTCATAAACCGGGTATATTTAAAAGTTTAAAAGATATAGAGTATTTTAAATCTTTTGAATTAGATTTTGATTTAAATACGATAAAGTGGAGTAATGGACTTGATATCGCCCCTGATACTTTATATTCAATTGCAACTCAAAAAAAACCAAATTAATTATTGATTTTTGTTTTGTTCTAATAAAAAATATCTTGAAATAATTGAACAAGGATTTCGTTAAATATATTATGAATGAAAATTAACTTATAGAATATTGGGTTAAAGCAGTCGAAATAGATTTGCCTGTTATTTTACATTTGTTTGAAAATGGCGATTATGTTTGGAGTTTATATATATCACATTTGATAATTGAAAAAATGTTAAAAGCTCATTACGTAAAGTATAATGGAAAAATGCCACCCAAAACCCATGAATTAATAAAACTTGCAGTTGCTTCAAATATCAAATTAGAAGAAGAACAATTGGAGTTTTTGGATTTAGTAAATGAATTTAATATTGAAGCGCGTTATTCTGAAATAAAATTTAATTTTTATAAAAAATGCACAAGAGAATTTGCCGAAACAAATATTTCTAAAATTATGGAGTTATACAAATGGCTGAAATCCCTGATTCAGTTATAAAAAAAATTGAATTATTCCTTGCTGAATTGAAAAACAATCATTTCAAAATTGAAAAAGCAGTTTTGTTTGGTTCTTATGCTAAAGGAGTATTTAATGATTGGAGTGATATTGATTTGGCTTTAGTTTCAGATGATTTCAGCGGAGATGTTTTTGAAGATAAATGTAAAATTAGAAAATTTAAAGCAGCATCAAGTTGGGATATTTCACCAATGCCATTCAGAAAAAATGATTTTGAAAATAGCATCTTTGCTCGAGATGAAATTTTGAGCAATGGAATATCTATTATATAGAGTTCTATTAATTTAATTAATGCATAGTAATTCATGATAAATTTATATAGCAATCAATTCCCAAAAATTACATGTGAGCCATAGTAAGTTTTTTGTTAATTTTGTATATTTGAGAATATGAAATGAAAATACTTATATTCCTATTATTGATTATTTTTGCAATAACAAGAATAGATGCAGAAGAAATTTGTATAGATACAAATAGTTTTGTTTTATTTGTATTTCCTTGGAATACAACAGGTAATCACAGCAATGAATTAGAAGTTATTGATGATCCTTGGACAACAAAATTAAAAGTTAATAATCCTATTATATACAAGAAACTTATTAATGTTTTAACAAATAGTAAAGACACAATTAATGAACCAAGTTTTAAATATTTTGGTTTAATAGTTAAGTTTTGTTTTAATGAAAAAAAATATTTAATTTCGTTTGATAGGTGGTTTAGATGTATGAAAATCAATGACAAGTATTATCAGGTTAATTTTGAACTATTTTTTTTCCTATATATGAAAATTCCTGAATATTACAGAGAGGAAATTGATTTATTTATATGTCGATGGGTAATTAATAAAGAAAATCAATAAGGAAAATTGTATGAAAATTTTAATTGTTTTATTTCTTCTGTTTAATAGCTTTTCAGAAGATTTTTTTAGAAATGACAATAACAGATACAATCGAATGTTAATGGTTGTGGATCAAGCATTGTTATTTAATTATACTGATGAAAAAATAGATAGTAGAAATGATTCGATAATATTTAAAGATCATTTCCTAAAGGACACAATTATGGAACTAAAAATAGATTCTAATTTTTCTTTTGAGAAATCTGAAAAAAATTCTTTTCATATTGAATTATATAGTTATATTGAAATCAGGGATTCAATACCGGATCACTATCGAATTGATACACTCATTTTTAATAATTTTGATTATTATTATTTGAATAATAATCAAATGAAATTCGACACTAACTTATTTAATATGGTTCTGAAATGGTTACCTATAGATTGTAATGTACGAATTAATCAGTGGAAAGCTATGAAGTTTCACAGATTTAAGATTAAGAAGTAAATATTTATGATGAATTGGAGTCTGTGGCAATGGTAATTAATGATAGTGGCAGAGTGGTGGAAAGCAATCAATATAAAGCATTTGGAGTAAAGGATTATGCGTATAAAGAGCGTCCCCAAGCCACCGGCTACATGGGAAAAGAGAAAGATGCTTTAAATATTGAACTAATCAAAATCACAATTTAAAATAATTAATTACTCAACTTGTCTTTAAATTTTTGTTATTATGGGAATAAATATGAGAAAAGTACTACATTTTATTGCAAATTATGGCGAGGAGTATTTTGTAGCTGAATGTTCTGAATTACCAATTGTAACACAAGCCAAATCTCTTGATGAACTATTGGATAATATTAAGGAGGCAACTTCATTACATCTCGAAGATTTTGATTTTGAGGGAAATAACTTATCAAATACACCTGCTATCACCCTTTTGTATGATTTGGGTGAGTTTGAGTATGCCTAAACTTAAACAGTTGTCTGGCAAAGATTTAGTATCAATATTTGCCATTTTGAATTTTGAAGTAATTTCTCAAAAAGGTAGTCATATAAAATTACAACGTTTATCAAATGGCAATAAACAAACAATTACTATTCCAAATCATAAAGAAATTGACAGAGGAACACTAAAAGCAATTATCAGACAAGCAAGCAAATACGTTCCTGAAGATATGCTTCTTGAATATTTTCAATCAAAATAAGTATTATGTATCCTGTGGAATATAATGTATTTGCAAATGGTAGAAATCCTGTGATGACTTATAAGTATGACCCGCTTGCGGCTGGCTGGAGAAAGTACTACAATATTTATAATGAATAGGGAGGGGTCTTTGACGATGGTAATTAATGACTGTGGCAAAGTGGTGGAAAACAATCAATATAAAGCATTTGGTGTAAAGGATTATGCGTATAAAGAGCGTCCCCAAGCCACCGGCTACATAGGAAAAGAGAAAGATGTTGAAATACACCATGCAGAACTTGTAGTAAGGGAATGTTACAGAGTTTCCGGGATTTTTTAAATGAAATAATAATATTTTTATTTATTATTAGTCTCTTAAAATTTAAATGAGTGTTTTTATGTTTGAATTAATATCTAAAATTGAAACAGAATACTTGAAAATCCCAAATTATCAGGAATTTAAAGGGAAAGAGGTTTTAATTACAATTACTGAAGTTAATAAGAATTCAAAATTGAAGAATTTCTTTGAAGCAGCCGGTCAAATAGAATTAGATAATATAGAGATTTTAAAACTTCGAGATAGAAGTATTTTATGATTTTAGTTGATACCAACATAATAATTGACTTTTGGAAAAATCCAACTACTATTATAAAGAAGATTTTGTTGGAAAATGATGTTTTTATTTGTGGAGTTGTAAAGGCAGAATTGCTTTATGGTGCCAAAGATGAAAACCAATACGAAAAAATTATGAATGCACTATCAGATTTTCCAATGATAGATATCTATCCTTTATTTTGGAATGATTTGGGATTAAATTTGTTCAAGTTGAAAAAATCTGGTTTAACGATACCATTTCAAGATTTAATAATTGCAACATTGGCTATTAAAAATAAATTTAGTATTTTAAGTAATGATAAACATTTCAAAAAAATTGCAACTGTTCTTGATAATTTGGTTGTTTATTCTTTGAATGATGACTGAAATCAATTAATACAAAGCATTTGGATTCCGTAAATACGACAGCTACTTGGGTCGTTTTTTGTTTCCTGATACAATGTGGGAAGTAATGATTCTTAAAATAATTTGTTTGTTTTACGTCAATGAAATTTATTGTTTAAAAGTATTGTGTGATAATGAGTCAAATTGAGAAATTTATTGCAAAGTTGTTGATGGGTAAATCTGATAACAATATTAAATTTGAAGATTTGTGCAATTTATTAGTCAAGATTGGGTTTGAAATGCGGATTAAAGGTAGTCATCATATTTTCAGAAAAGAAGGCATTCCAACAATGCTGAATCTACAAAAAGATGGTGATTTAGCCAAAAAATATCAAATCAAACAAGTTAGAAAGTTGCTTGTTGAATTTAATGAGGAAATTTTTTAAATGTATAATTATGAAATAATTTTGTACTACAGCGTAGAAGATTGTTGTTTTATTGCAGAAATTCCTGAACTGAAGGGATGTATAGCTCATGGTGAAACAGAATTTGATGTTTTGAATAATATTAATCAAGCTAAAGCGTTATGGTTAGAAACAGCAAGAGAATTTTGTGATGAAATTCCCAAACCAAAAGGCAGATTAATTTTTGCTTGAAATAATAAATTAAAAAGAAAGTTGATAATGCTTCTATGGAAGTTATAATTTACAAACCATATAATAACACAACAACGAACGGAGGAACAAAAAAAATGAAACATACATTTATTCTATATGTGTTTATGTTGTTTTTATTTTCAAATACTTCACAACTCATTTGTAATGAAGATGTTGATAATATAAGTTTTACTATTAATAAAACAAAATTTAGACAATTTGATTATATTGAAATTGAAATAAAAAATTCAAAATTAATAGAGATGAATTTTAAAATTAGCATTGAAAAACAAGATTCTATTTACAATAGTAATACCAACAGATTTGAATATTTTTGGAATGAAATAGTGAGCGATATTCATAATAATTATAAAGTCATTGAAATTGACACTAATGATAATGCTACAATTATAAAAGATATACACAATAAATCTTCAAAATTAAAAAAAAAACTAAAATTATTATTCCAACTTCAAAATTAGTTAACGATGTGACAATGTCTGAAATTAATTATAAAAAAAAATTTCAATTACTTTGGTGTTGTGGGGATTATTATCGAATAGTCTTGATATATTATAAAAATAATCCTAATGAATATAAAAATATATATTCTGAAATATTTAAGGTTTTCAAGTGATGATAATAGATTTTTGCAACATGAACCTTGCTCACCATTTCTTCCGTAATACGACAGCTACTTAGGTTGTTTTTTGTGTCTTGTTGCTATGTGTTCGGAGTAAAATAAATATTATTGAAATAAGTCTATGATTTTTTATTTTTAAGGATTAATTATGTTTGAAATTAAATACTTGACTAATGAGCAAGGAGAAAAAACAGACGTTGTTTTACCTTATTTCGATTATTTAGATATACTTGAAGAAATTGAAGATTTAAGAACTATTGCAGATAGACAAAGTGAATCTCAGATTGAACATGAAGAAGTCAAAAAACATTTTCTTAACTTATGAAAAAGTATGAAATTTTATGGAAAAAGTCCGCAGTAAAGGAAATTAATACAATACCAAAAGATACAGCAATTAAGATTCTTGAATTAATTGATAAATTAGCTGATGAACCTCGACCTTCAAATTGTATCAAACTAACTGGTTTATCCAATTATTACAGAATAAGAATTGGCAATCATAGAATAATCTACTCAATTCAAGATTCCATACTTATTATTGAAATTATTAAGATTGGTCATCGTAAAGATGTATATAGAGATAACTAATGTTTATGGGAAGTAATCAATAAAAAGCATTTGGTTCTCGTAAATTTGATACAGATTAAGGTAGGTTTTTGTGCCCAGATGCTATGTGAGAGAAGTAAAATAAAATAATTTGAAATAAGTCAATAATTATTTTAAAATATGGATTTATTATGTTTGAAATTAAATATATTACAGATGGAGAGGGTAGGATTGAAAGTGTTCAAATTCCATATACTGATTGGCAAAGATTAAATTATGATGATGAAACTGAATATCTTTTGAGCAGTCCGAAAAATAAAGAACGTTTACTGGAATCATTAAATAATGATATTTCAATATCAAAAGAAGAGATGTATGAGAGAATTGGTATTAGATAATAATGCAATTGATGATTTGGTTTGGTGAGTAAAAAACGAAAAAAGAATAGCCATAAAGATTTTACATTTAATTCAACAAATTGAACAAAATCCTTATGATGGTTTGGGAAAACCAGAAGCACTGAAATTTGAATTAGCAGGTTGTTGGTCTCGTAGAATAAATGCCGAACATAGAATTGTATATCAAGTTACTGATTCAAAGATAAAAATCCTTCAATGTAGATTTCATTATTGAAAAGATTGAGCAAGCAGTACCTGATGAAATTAAAGGAGGAACAGTAATTGAAAAAAAATAATATCTTAATCTGGCTCATTATAGGATTTATCATTTTGTCATCCTGCAGTCAAATTGATTATACGCCTATGTATCTTAAATTAAGAATTAATAGTATGATGGACGATGAAGGAATAGTTACAGTTGCTCTTTTGAAAGAACATGACCAGTTAGATGGTAGCAGTTTTAGTTATTATTCAGGTAAGAGGTATTATAAACTTATTCATAATAATTCATTAGATGGTTATCCTAACATATCGAATTATATAGATGATTGGTATGGTTATCATAAGTTTTATAGATTAAAACAGGATTCATTTTATTTGATTGAAATAATACCTCCATTTAAAGATTGCAATAACTGTAAAAATAAAGATAGTTTGTTCTTTAAAGTACAACCTAATAGATTTGGGTTGTTAAAGTTTGTCATCAAATATCAACCAAGCGATACTATTATTAAAGAATTTTATTTCGATAATTTTAAATTGGAATACTAATTATGAAAAATTTAATATTATTTATTCTTATTTTTTTTATTTCTATAAGTATTGGTCAAGAAAATCAACAAGAAAGCGAACCATTTGCCTATTTGAATTTTAGAATAAATATGAATATTGACTTATATGGGGATCTTAACAATGATTTAAATTTTAGCCTTGATTTACTTGAAGAGTACGATACAAATTACATAGAACAAAATGGTAAAATGGTAAAAATTAACAGACTGTTTAAAAAATATCTCGTAAAAAATATTTGGTATAAAGGTGATAGTTCAGACAGTTTAGAACCTTATCCGAAATCAACAAAAACGATAAAATTCTATCCTAAATCTAAAAACGGGAAAAAAATCAATAATGGCGATACTGTTTTTTTTAGATTCAGTCATTATCAATTCGAGAATATATATACATTTATAATATTTCAACAGAACGATACATTTAAAAAAGTTTTTAGTCCGAAATACTTGAAATTAAGATGAAATGAAAATACTTTATTACACTGGCTTCATCGGGAAAGAGAATGGCACAGAGAGCAATCAGCCTGATCACTGAGTGAGAAAATATGATGAGGATGAAGGTCGTTAATGAAATAATAGCGGAAATAAGCAAATGAGAAAAATCATTATAATTTTGTTACTCTTATTAAACTTTATTTTAGCATTGTTATACTTAATCCATTTATTAGATTATACTAAACTAATATTCAAATTATTAATAGACAGTTATTTATATGAAATATTATATTATTCTATCGGACTTATTGGAATCGAATTGCAAATTATAAATATTTTGCTATTTAATTTTAAAAACAAATCAGAAAAATTTATAAATTATATAATTTATGTTAATTATTTAATTACTATATTTTGGATAATTTCATTTTTTATTTTTTTATAATTTATAAAAAATGATATTAATTATAGTGGCAGAGTAGTGGAAAATAATCAAAATAAAGTATTTGGCGTAAAGGACTATGACATTGATTTAGGTTGCTTTCTCTGTCCAGATGCTTTGTGGGAGAAGTATATAAGCTATACGCCGTATCAGTACTGTAGGAGAATTATTTGAAAATATTAGGCACTATAATTCGTTGTATTTATTATTATTATTAAATGAGAGGTAAAAAATGAGTTACGCAGAAATTATTGAAGCAGTTGATAATATGCCATTGAATAAACAAATTCAATTTATGGAATTGATAAAAAGAAAAATTATTGATAAAAAAAGAACAATAATTTTGAATGAAAGCAAGATAGCTTTGGAAAGTTACTATAATCATGATTTAATCGAAGAAACTGCCGATACTTTAATTTCAAGATTGTCGGGTTTAGACAAATGAAACTTGTTGCCTCAAAATTATTTGAAAAGAAATACAAACGAATCGCTTTAAGAAATCAATTACTCAAGTTAAATATTGATAAAACATTAAGAATATTAGAAATTGATATTTTCGAGCCATCACTTGAAACTCATAAACTTACTGGCAATTTAGCTGGACTATGGGCAACATCATGCGGTAAAGATTGTAGAATAATATTCAAAATTGAACCATCAATAATTACAAACGAGAATGTTATAATTTTACTTAATTTTGGCAAGCATGATGAAGTTTACTAATGAATAAGTAAAATTTACTAAAAGATTAATAGATATGATGAATTGGGGTCTGTGGTAGTAGTCAACATTGACAGTGGCAGAGTGGTGGAAAGTAATCAATATAAAGCATTTGGCGTGAAGGATAATGTGATTATTTAGTATTTAAAAAAGCGAGTTGAAAAAGTGAGCAATTAAGTATGACGAGAGATTTAGAAATAATATTTACAAAAATTGAGCAGTCTTATAATATAAAAGACCTATTTTCATACGCTTTATATCACAAATATGATAATGTGAAAAGAGTTTATCTTGATGAATTTGAATTATCAGGGATACAACTCTTTTTATTTTTAATCAATTTTATATGTGATGTTATGAAAAATTATTTTTCAGAGACTGTATATATATGCTTAGTTAATTTTGATAATGAAAATTTGACAAAACTACCAAAAGAAAAGATAAAAGCGATGAAACTATTAGATATTAATATACCAAAAGCAAGTATTAAGAAACAATATTATCTCGAAGAGGATGAGTTTTATGTAACACTTTTCTTTTTTGAAGAAAAATTTCAAAAAATAAATAAATATTTATGGGGTTTATTAGCTTGCAATTTTTTAGGGATAGAGCCATATTTGCAAATGGGAATGTTCTTTATTTCAAAAGATTTATCTTCCCTTATTAATGTTTATGATGATAGAGGAATGGATATAATGAAGTTAGATATTAAGAATCAAAATTGAATTATTTTTTCTAGATTAAGCTATCGTGAATCAATGAAGAATGATATAAATTTGGGAACCATTAATGCAATAGATAAATATGGACGAACCATTTTGTATGATGCAATTGCAAAAGGTTTTGTAGATATTGTGATTGAATTGTGTTTATCAGGTGCCAATGTAAATATCCAGGATAAAAATGGTAAAACTCCATTGCATTTTTCATCAATATATAAGCAATTAGAAATATCAAAAATTCTCATTCAACATGGAGCAGATGTCAACTTAAGAGATAAAAATGGGAATACACCAATTTTTGATGCAATTTATAATTCTGAAGGAAATCCAGAAATCATTTTATTACTTAAAGAATACAATGCAGATTATATAACTGCAAACATACACGGTGTTAGTCCCAAAGAACTCGCAAATACAATTGGTAATTTTGATGTTTCATTTATTTTCAAATAAAGTCAAAAAAATTGATGTTCAAAGAGATGTTATAATTGAAGGTAAACCAATTATAATTAAGTAATAATGAAAACAACTATTAATTTGCTTCTAAAGCATTGTTTATTAATCATTGAAGAGTTGTGTAGTCAAAAGCAAACCATGTAATTTGAAAAATTTTCAATTATGACAAAATTTTAATTATATTTGATGTTTAGAATAGTTTAATTTTGTAGTTATTTAAAATTTCAAATAATTGAAATATGAAAGAAAGCGACTTGAAAATTGAATTAGATACTGCAAAAAAAAGAATTACAGAATTAGAAGCCAGTATAAAAAAATATGAAAGAATTGTTGATTTTTATTCAAAGGTAGAAGACGAATATAAAGTGATGTTTGATGCAGTTTATGCAGGCATTATTATTCAAAATAATAAAGGAGTCATCATATATGCCAATAAAATCGCAAACGAAATATTATCTTCAGATGGAGATAATATTGAAGGTAGAAATTCTTTTGATGAAGACTGGGGATTAGTAGATTCGGATTCAAAATATCTACCAAATTATCTTCTTCCTTCAAATATTACATTGAAAACCGGAAAACCACAATTTAATGAAGTTATTGGTGTTTTTTCAAATGAACCTTCAAAAATGAAATGGCTTGTAGTTAATACACATCCAATTTTTGATAAATCAACCAATAGTGTCGAAAAAATATATATTACATTTAATGATATTACTTCAGTTTATCAAATAGAAAGAGAAAAACACGAATATGAAGAAAAGTTTTCTGTGGTATTCAATGACTCATCATTACCAATGGCGATTGTGTCAGATTTGGAAATTGAAAATGTCAACAGTGCATTTTTGCAATTATTTGGTTATAATCATATAAGTGATTTAAACGAAATGCCAATATTAGAGTTCTTCCACCATTCAAATCATATCGAATTATTAGAAAATCATAAGCAAAGAACGTATGGGCATAATACAATTAGCAATTTTCAAATGAAATGTATAAAGAAAAATCGTCAATGGTTTGATGCCGAAGTAAATATTTCATCTTTCAAATATAATAATACAAACAAAACAATTTTTTATTTCAATGATGTAACTCAAAAAAACATTTATTTACAAAACTTGTTAGAAAGCGAGCATCGTTTTCGTAATATGGTTGAAAATTTACCTTTAGGTATTGTTTACAAAAAAAATAATAAATTAATTTTAAACAAAACCTGTGAAATAATTATTGGATTCACAAATAATGAAGTAGATGATTTAGAAAAGTGGTTTTCCAAAATTTACGGTACTAATAAAAATGAGTATAGTCATTATTATGAAAAATTTCAGCAAATGGAATTGCCAAATTCAATGATAATACCGATTTTTAATAAATATGGGTATGAAAGATTTGTCGAATTTGTAATTTATAATTCTGATTTTTCACAAATTTGGATATTGAATGATGTAACCGAAAAATTAACTTTTGACAGAATATTAAAGGAAAGTGAAACAAAATATAGATTGTTATTCGAAAATATGATGAGTGCATTTGCCTTACATCAAATTATAGTTGATGAAAATAACAAACCTATTGATTATAAATTTATTGAAGTTAATAGTGCTTTTGAGTTGCAAACCGGCTTGAAAAGAGAAAATATTATTAATCGTACAGTTTTGGAAGTAATGCCATTCACTGAAAATTTTTGGATAGAACTTTATGGGAATGTAGCATTAACAGGAAAACCTATTCGTTTTGAAAATTATTCAGCTGAATTAGATAAACATTATGATGTATATGCATACAGTCCCCAAAAAAATCAATTTGCAACAATATTTAATGATGTTACTTCAAGAAAACAATTTGAGTTAGAGTTAAATCGTAGTGAAGAAAAGTATAGAACATTGGTTGAAAATGCTTTTGATGCCATATATATATTAAAGGGAAGAAGATATGAATATGTCAATCATAGATATTGTGAATTACTTGGATATTCTTTTGAAGAATTAACATCATCTTCTTTTGATGTAGATGTTTTGCTGAATGAACATTCAAGAAAAATTGTCTATGACAGATATGAAAGAAGAAAAGCAAACCTACCTGTTGATAATCAGTATGAGTTGCAGGTTATAAAGAAAAATGGAGATTCAATTGATATTGAGGTTAGTACAGTTGCAATTGGTTCTCAAGATGAAGATGTTTCAGTATTAGGTATAGTTAGAGATATAACATTAAGAAAAAAAGCAGATTTAGAATTAATAAAAAGCAAAGAAAATGCAGAATTATTAAACAGAATAAAAACTAATTTTATCTCAAATTTAAGCCATGAGTTAAGAACTCCACTTAATGGAATATTAGGTTTTTCTAAAATATTAAGTATTGATATCATTGATAGCGAACAAGCTGAAATGTGTAATCTTATATATGAAAATGGTAAAAGACTACTTACAACTTTAAATCAGTTGCTTGATTTGAGTAAAATCGAAAGTAAAAAATTCGATTTAATTATTTCAACATTCAATGTTTACAACAGTATTGACAATCAATTGGATTTGTTCAAAACATTAGCAAATTCAAAGTCAATTCAGTTAACTTTGCAAAAACCAGTTGAAGACATTTTTGCTACTTTAGATGAAACATTATTCACAAGCATTGTAAGTAATATCGTTGGAAATGCAGTAAAATTTACTAATAAAGGTAAAATTGTAATTTCAATAAGTGAAAAATTAATTGAAGAAAAGAAAGAATTATTGATTGAAATTGAGGATACAGGAATTGGAATACCCGAAGATAGATTAGACATTATTTTTGAAGAATTTAGGCAAGTAAGCGAAGGATTTAGTAGAAGTTATGAAGGCACTGGCTTGGGTTTGACAATTGCAAAAAAATATACTGAAATTATGAATGGAAATATCTCAGTTAAAAGTAAATTAGAACATGGGTCTAAATTCATCATCAGATTACCACTTTCAATAGATAATGAAAATCATGATAAAAATATAACAATTATTGATAATTCAGTTGAAACATTAAAATATATTAAATCTGATATACTTCCTAAATTGCTATATCTTGAAGATGACTTTTCTTCTTTACTTGTGGTGAGAGAATTTTTAAGAGGGATTTGTACAGTGGAATTTTGTAGAACAGGTGAAGAAGCTTTACAATTGTCTGAAACTAAAGAATATGATTTATTTTTGTTAGATATTAATCTTGGGAATGGTTTGAGTGGATTTGATGTAGTTGATAGATTGAGACAATCAACCCGAAATTACTTAAAACCAATTATTGCTATTACTGCATATTCTATAAAATACGAACAAGATGATTTTATTGAGTGTGGTTTTAATAAATCTATTACCAAACCTTTCGATAAGAAGTATCTTGTAAATGTAATAAAGGAGTATTTGAAAATAAATTAACTTTAATGTTATTTATAATTTATATTTATTACTCGATTTTAATATAAATTTTTGATTATATATTTACTCATATAATCTGAAAATTCACATATAGAATTATTGTTTTGAATGATATTGAAGAGTTAGTATTTTTCAATGTAAACTGATATTAATATGTATCAAAATTCAATTATCAAATACATCAAAAAAAATGATTTATTATACTATTTTTTCTTTTAAAAAGTAGTTCCAAAACTCAAGGATAGAAATATTCCACCAAAATTATCTATCGGCATACCAAGTACACTTTCTAATCCTTTATCTCCAAATGGAACATAATAATACTTGATATGAACTCCTAATATTGAATTTGCTATGCTCCCTATATACGCACCCAAGCCAACAAATCCACCAAGGCGAGTGTGTAATTCTGCATCACCAAAAGCACTAAACCAGCCAACTATTTCTTTATTGGGAACTCTATCTACTGTATATGGAGTAGATATAATAAAAGTAGGACCTATGCCTGCTGCAATAAATGGCTGCAATGATTCAGACAATTTATCTTGAAACATAAAATATTGCAACCCAAAAGTAAGTGGAAATCGGAATAGTCTATTAATTTTGTTATAAACTTGGTACCTTTGATTGATGAAATCCCATTCATCAAATTCATCTGTATTTCTTGCTCCTGTAACATACAAGCTGGCAAAAGCAACAATTTTATTTGTCAAAAATTCATTGAAAAAGAACCCAGCTCCAAAACCTGCTTCTGTTAATGTAATATCTAAACCATAAGCTGATGATACAGACTTTTTTAAATCATTGTAGGTAATTAAGGGTCGAGGAGACTCAAATATAAAAACAGTATCTTTATTATACTCTTTTACTTCTTTCCCCTTTACTTGAGATAGTAAATTGACTGAAAATATTATAATTAATGTAAAATATACTATCTTTTGCATACAAAATCATCCTAAATTCATTACTATTTACACAAATACTGCTTAAAAGTTGCAATTAAATATCTTTTTATATTATTTAACTCATTATTTAAATCACTTCTCTAAACTGCAAATGATATATCAAAAATATAGGAACGTTAAATAATTCAAATTATTGGGTAATAATTTGCAACTGAGTGCAACTTATAAATTCATCATGTGTAATATTTTACTATGTGTTTTATCGCAATCAGCAAATTTTATTTGATTTTATAGGTTCTTACAATTAATTTAAATCCAAAAATATTGCACACTGAAAATAAAAAAGCCCGACAAATATCGGGCTTTTTTATGCGGAGTTGACGAGACTCGAACTCGCGGCCTCCTGCGTGACAGGCAGGCGCTCTAACCAAACTGAGCTACAACTCCAAAATACAAACTTATTAAAAGAACGTCATCTCATTCAAGAGACTTCACTTTCCCTTGTTTCCAAGGTCTTGCGGAGTTGACGAGACTCGAACTCGCGGCCTCCTGCGTGACAGGCAGGCGCTCTAACCAAACTGAGCTACAACTCCAATTTTCGTGGACCCAAGGAGAGTCGAACTCCTGACCTCTTGAATGCCATTCAAGCACTCTACCAACTGAGCTATGGGCCCCACTTAGTATTTTGTCATTCTATTCAAATCTCCCTTTAAGGGAATACAAAATTAATACTTTTTACGATTATACACAAGAAAAAAATAGAAATTTAAAAAATTTATTCGACAATTATGAATTTTGCTTTTTTTATTGAATTTCCTTGGGTACAAAATACATAGTAAATACCAATAGGATATGTACTTATATCTATCAATTCATTATTTATTCCAGAATTATTATATCCTAAATCTTTCTTATATATTCTATTTCCTAATGAATTATATATTTGAAATTCAGTATTTCCTTTATCATTAGAAGCAAAACTCAAAGATATTTTTCCATTTTTTGATGAAGTAACATTTGGGAAAATTACAATTTCTGAATTTTCCGATAAAGCTGTTGGCAAATTATTGATATTATAATTAAAAGGAATCTGCATGGAATCAGGATTGATTGTAATAAAATTATTGTCATTGAAAGGCATTCTTCTATTATTTATATTATCATTTGCCTTTATATATCCTAAAGCACTTTTTCCTTCAAAATATTTTTCATCAACATCTGCCACATAAAGATAATCACCATTCATTTTATTCATCTTAAACTGAGTGAAATTGCTATTATTATTAAATTTCATATATAATGTTGCTTCGTTATGATTTGAATTTCCATTATTGTCTTTTGGGAAAATAATATTTGAAAAAATCCTGATGAAGTGTGATGAATTTTGTGTTATTATTGGTGCAATTACAATTCCATTATTTTTTATTGCTCGAAAAATATCTGGAACACCTCTCCCAATATCATTATTTGGATTGATGTTATTACTTGCCGAATTGTATAAAGCTTGTTTGATTTGATAAGGAGTAGATTCTGGAAAAACCGATAAATATAGCGCTGCAACTCCTGTAATCAATGGTGAAGCAAATGATGTACCATTTCCAGCAATATAAGCAGTATCACTAAAAGTTGATGCAAGTGAAACAGAAACACCCATTGCACTCAAATCTGGCTTAATAATTTCTTTATAAGTTGGACCTCTGGAACTAAATTCAGCTACGGTAATGCCATTTGGTAATACCGCACCAACAGCTATACAACTATCTGCATCAGCAGGAGAACTGATTGTATAAGGTAGCGGACCCTTATTTCCATTGGATATTACAAATAATACACCTTTTTGAGTTGCAATATTTACATATTTTGCAACTATTGTTGAGTTGCCGTCTATTTGTGATTTATCGTAGCTTACTTCAAGAGAATCGAAATTATCATAGCCGAGGGATGAGTTGATTATATCAACACCCTTTGATTCGAGCCATTCTGTTGCTGCTGCAAATCGGTCTTCTTCAATATGTCTTTCAAACTCTAATGACTCTGTTTTAGCGAGGTATATTGAACTACTTGGAGCAATACCCACAAAAGTATTTTGCTTAAATCCCGCTACAACTGACATTACATTTGTGCCGTGGTTATGTTGATTCCAAATGTCAAACATCTGATTTTCTGTTATGCTATCATTTTGGATGAAATCGTATTCTGCAATAATATTTGAATTTTTAAATGCTTCGTGTTCTTTGTATTTAAATCCAGAATCAATAAATCCAATTTTTATCCCTTTGCCACTTATACCAAGATTGTGAACATTATGTACATTTAACATATTATTTTGAGATGCTGTTTGTCCATAAATTGTTGTTGAATCTTCGGTTTCAATCTGCATCATTTGAAATGCTGTCATATTTTCAGTAACATTTTGAATATCAAAACTATTGGTTTTCAAAATTTCTCTTGTTATCTGAACATTTTTAACAAATTCCAATTCCTCAATCTCAGAAATTATAGTTTCATCACACAAAACAACGCAATAATTTAACCATCTTGATACTAATTTTACTTCAGTTATAAATGGTTTTAATCTATCTAAATAAATTGGATTTACCGGTGCATCTTGAATTGTAATCAGGGATTTTTCATCAAATACTTTTTTTCTTCTATTAATAGCATCTTGTGAAAACAAATCCAAAGTTTTCAAATATAATTGACTTCCTATGTGAAATTCTTCATCTCCTTTATCTTTAAAGAATACTCTATAAGTATTTTGTTCGGAAAATAGTAATTCTGTTGAGCTAATAATAATAAATATCAAAAAAAAGCAATATTTTAAATATTTTTTCATAAAATCAAAAAAATTATTAATACATTTGCAATTTAAGAAAAATTCAATTTATAACAAGGATATTTTTTTATGTCAAAAGTATTAATCACAGGAAGTGGAAAAAGACTTGGGAAAGGATTAGCATTAGAATTTGCTAAAAAAGGGTGGGATGTAGCTGTTCATTGTAACAGTTCATTTCATTTAGCAACAGAAACGATGAATGAAATTAATAAATTAAATTGTAATTCCATAATTTTAAATGCAAATTTACAGAATTTTGATGAAGTCAAAAATTTATTTATAAAAATGATTACCGAATTTGGAGTTCCAGATGTGTTAGTAAATAATGCGGGTGTATTTCCTAAAAAGCGAACTTTATCAAATCTTAGCATAGATGAATGGCAGGAAACTCTTGATACAAATTTGAATTCAGTTTTATATACATCAAAGATTTTTGGTGAGATTGCTAATGATGGTGCTAAAATAGTGAATATTGCTTCAATAGGTGGTTTGGAAATTTGGAATGGCAGAATTCCATATAATGTATCAAAATCTGCATTGATTACATTAACTGAAGCATTAGCACGTGAGTTAGCACCGAAAATTACAGTTAATTGTGTTTCACCTGGTACTATTGAAATTGCAAACGAACCTGCTTCAGAGAAATTAATTTCAATCGATAATATTCCAGCTAAACGATACGGAACTGTGTATGATATTTTTGAAGCTGTTTACTTTTTTGCAACTTCAAACAATTATATTACTGGAAATAATCTAATCGTTGATGGTGCATATAGATTTGCAAGGTGAAATTATAAATATTAAAATCTAAAAATATTGTAACTACTCACCCGTATTAAAATAATATTGAATTCTTGTTTTATTTATAAAAATTCCTTGAAATTCCCATCGGGAATTAATGTTTGTAACTGATGAAGTTCCCTCGACTTCCAACAACGCCGTAGGTGTTGAATATGTATTTGAACTATTCAATCCCGCTGGGATTGTTGGACTTAGGAGAAATTTCTTTATTACAAACAGGTAATCCCTAACGGGATTTTCAATGATTTTTTTTAATAATTTTGATAATATACATTTACTCATAAAATTTTATAAGCACTTACAAAATTATATATATATTAGTAGTTACTATAAAATTTAGAATCAAAATCAAATATAATTTATGAAATCTTTTGCTTTCTCCATTCCCGCACCTTCTCTAACAATTTCATAATTATCGGTTGTCATATCAATTATGGTTGATTCACCGGTGAAAAAATATTCATCTGAGGTTACAACAATATCGACAAGTTTAATAAATGAATTAATAATATCATCATTGCTTATTAAATCTGTTTTCCCAGGCAATTTTGCTGAAACAGCAATCAATGGACTTTGCATAGTTTTTAATATCGCTTGGGATAATTTTGATTCTGGCACTCTAATACCAGTTGTTTGTCTTTTAGGATTTTGGGCAAAACGTGGAACACTTTTTGAAGCAGGTAAAATAAACGTGTAAGGACCTGGAATAAGCCGTTTAATTAATTTATACGCTTCGTTGTTTACTTTGGCATAATCTGAAATATTGGAAAGTGAATCACACAAGAATGTCATGTGATGATTTTCTGAAATTTGCCTCATTGCCCTTATTCTGCTGATTGCTTCTTTATTTGATAAAGTACATCCAAGAGTGAATTGTGTATCGTTTGGATATAATATAACAGCTCCTTCAGATAATGCGGTTACAACCTTTTGAATTTTATTTGCTTCAGGGGTGTCATTGTGTATATTTAAAACTAATGCGGACATATTTACTCCAATTATTTTTCTAAAATCAATTTTGAAAAAAACTGCATTTTTTATGGAACATAACAAAAATTTAATTTACAATTTATTTTTGAAAAAATCAAAATTAATTTTGAATCTGCTTAGAATAGGTTGAGAAAATCAATTAAGTTTGATTTATTTTCTTTTAATATTTGCTTAAAACCAAACTATGACATCGCTCACCGTAATTTTGTAATTGAATTTAATTCAAAGGAGAAAATTATGAATGAAATTGAAATTTCAAAAGTTATTAATGGAAATGAAGTTAAAGCGATTACTACATTTTCGCATCCAAGTCAATTTGGATTAATGTTGAAAGATACTGAATTTAAAGGAGTTGTGAATTCTTGTCATATTATGTTTATGGCGTTGGGAGTAAGAAGATATGTGGATAAAAATAGATTTACTAATTATGGTATCGAAACCGCAAATAGGTTTATTGATATTCTCAATGAAGCATATTTACAAACAATTCCATATAAGTTTGAGATTCAAAATTCAGCAATTATTTGTGCTGAACAAATTATTCTTTTAATGGAAATATTTCAACGGAAATTAAAAAAAGTATATGTATTGAGGTCTGAATTAAAAACAAAATTCAAGAATAAAGAATTAGAGCAAACTTTATATATGAAATTGTTAGAAATTGTAAATAATAAAATTGAATTGATAAAATTAGAAATAAAAGACCATAAAAATGAGATAATTTCAAAAGAAATTCAACAAATAAAAGGATTATTACTTAAAGACAATGATAAAGTTAATATCAATAATGTAATCATAAGTCATTTTAAATACTTGGTAGATGAAGAATTTTCCAAGCAAAATAAAAATAAAGGGCAAATAATGATTCAAGGTGAGGCATATTGGATTAGTCCAAATGGTGAAATCTATAAAATTGAAAATAGACATATCAATTTTGTAGGTAAAAATCCTTCATTATTTGAAATGAATATTGATGAATATCAAGATTATTTCAAAAAGTATAACGAGCCATTCGGGTGGGAGGGCTTTGGTAGAAAAGAAATGTTTGTTGATATTTTCAAAAGAGGGTGGATAAGAATTCGTGAAAATTCTAAAACTGGCTGGACAGCTGAATTGTGTAATTTAAACGAAATTTCAAAGAAAAATTTATTATTTTGGTGCAATACTTTTGGTACGAAAGGAGGAAAATTCAGTTCGGAAAAAATCAATGTAAATGTACTTTGTAATGAAAGTAATCAAATTGAAATTAATTTTATGATAATTAAATCAACAATTTCTGAATTAATTGAAAATGGATTTTTGAATAAATGATAACTGACTACACATTTCCATCTTCTTTATTCTTTTTAGGTGGAATTGGAAATCCCGCAACCAGCCCCATCATTGCTCCATATAATGTTGAAATATGCCAATTTGAAGTTATTGGACAAGTGCCACTATTACAACCAATAAAATAATAATAGCCATATCCAAGAATTGAACCAGCTAATCCAAAAAGTGCTAATTTCAAATATTTATTCATCTTTTTTCCTCTTTAAATTATTTTTTTTGCTAATTTTTTTGTCAATAATATGCATTATTGCCATAATTGGATGTTTGAAAATCATTCTTGGTCCTGCATAACGCATAATTTCTTTAATGTACTCCCGCTCATCTTTTCGATAGCAATGAACAGGGCAATCAGCACATATCGGTTTTTCATCACCGAACACGCATTTATCGAGTTTTTTATCTGCGTATTCGGTGATATTTTGACATTGAACACATAAGTGAACGTTTGAATTATGTTTGTCTTTACAATATAGTATTATCATTTTTTTTACGGTAATATTTTCTCTTTTTATCCTATCCGAAAAAATGAACATACTTTTAATTCAAATTAGTTTGCAATAATTATCGGTTCCTGTACATCAAATATTTCTTTGAAAGCACGTTTATAATCATCTTTACGCATTGCACCAACAGACATTTGTGGTTTGTCATTTTTTGGTACAAACAAAACTGATGGAATACTTCTGATACCAAACACTGCTGCAAGTTCTTGCTCTGCTTCTGTATCAATTTTGTAAATATCTACTTTACCTGCGTATTCTTTTGATAATTCTTCCATAATTGGAGATAACATTTTGCAAGGACCACACCAATCTGCATAGAAGTCAATTACAACTGGGTTTTCGCCTGCAAAATCCCATTCTGTTTTATTTTCGTAATCGAAAATTTTGCTTTTAAAAGTTTCTTTTGTTAGAAATTCCATTATTTTAATTCCAAAAATATTTTAAAAAAATTATTAAATTCAAATATATTGACGAAGCATTAAAAACTATATTGCTACGCAGTAATATTTTTTATTTTTATTTTTGGGATTTCATTGTCTTCTGATATTTCAAATGTAGAAAAATTGTTTTCCTTGATTACTTCCATATCTTCATTTTCCATTACATTAATAGTAATTACAGATTCTGGTTCTGGCAAAAATGCCGAACTTTCTGCAAGTTCTTCAAGTTCCGTTAATTTTGGCAAATCTTGCAAACTATTCAATCCAAACACTCTCAAAAATTCTTGAGTTGTTGCATAAAGTAGCGGTTTTCCTAATGATTCACTTCTACCAGCGATTTTAATTAGATTTCTATCAATTAATGAATTAACAATTTCATTAGAATTAACGCCTCTTATGGCTTCAATTTCAGGTTTTGAAATGGGTTGTTTGTATGCAACGATTGAAAGAACTTCAAGAGTTGCTTGTGATAATCTGCGTTTTGTTTTCGATTTAACAAACTGATTGATTAACTCGCCATATTCATTTCTTGTAGAATATTGATAACCACCAGCAAATTTAACAATACTGAAAGGTCTGTTGGTTGTAACTAAATCATTATTTATTTCTAAAATCAATTCATCAAAATAAGCAGGAGTAATATTTTGAGGTATATTCTCGGTTAATTCTTCATCATCAATATCATTCTGTTTTGGATGTTTGCTTTTGTAATATTTGTCATTTGTGATGAGCAAATTAAATAACATATCAGAAGTAACAGTTTCTTCTGATGAAAAAATTAATGCTTCAAGTGTAGCTTTTTGTTCCTCACGACTGAGAATTAAAAATCTTGGTAAAAAAAGTGTTTCCATTTTTCAATCAAAAATCATACAAATTAATTATTTTCACTACGCAAAGAAATAAATATGTCATCAAAACTATTTTCTTGATGAATAAATACTTTTTGCAATTTCATCATTTCGAGCAAAGCCAGAAACGTTACAACAATATGTTGACGATTTAATTTCAAAGTAATTTCAAAAAATGAAATTCTACTTTTCTTGGCAAGTGAATCAAGTATAAATGATACTTTCTCTTCAATAGTAATTGGAACTAATTCCACAATGTGCTGCTGTTCTTCAACTTTTGTTCTTTCTGTAGCTTTTTTGAAAGCTCTCAATAGGTCAAATAATGTTGCATTTTTAAAATTATTATCTAATGCAAACTGCTCCTGTTCGGCATTAAATAAAGTTCTGTAATATGTATATTTCTGGTCTTCAGAGAGTAAATGTAGATTATTAGCAGCTTCTTTCATTTGCTTATATTCAAGCAATGGCTGAATTAACTTCATTCTTGGGTCTTCCAGCTCGCCGTCATCTCCAACCCCAGGTCTTGGTATTAGCATTTGAGCTTTTATATAGATTAAAGTTGATGCCATTAAGATAAATTCACCAGCCAACTCCAAATCAAAATATTTCATCAAACGAATATAATTCAAAAATTCAGAAGTAATCTTTGCAATAGGAATATCATAAATATTCAATTCATCGCGTTTAATAAAATAAAGCAATAAATCAAAAGGACCTTCAAAATTTGGTAATATAAGTTTATACATATAAAAATATTAATTTTCTATTTGACATTTTATCAAACCTTAAAATTAAGAAAAAATATCTAAAAATTAGTAATGTAAGTTATCAACATTTTTAATTTCAGCTTTGAGGTGCTTAAATAAGCAAGTATTGACAGTGCTATTACACATTTGACATGCTGAGTTTAGTTCAGTATCGAGGAATGGATTATTAAACAAGTTACCAATGACAGTTCATATAAATTTTGTATGGTTAGATTTATTTGCACGTGAATATTTTCATTTGGCGACTGAGTATTTAAATATTTTTTGCTTGATATTTATTAATATTTATGATAGATTTGAATTTTTAAGAATTGTTGAGGAAATAATTTATGAGTAATTTTCAGAAAATAAAGATTTCAGTAGAAATAAATTCAAATATAGATAAAGTTTGGGAGTATTGGACTGTTCCAAAGCACGTTTGCAATTGGAATTATGCTTCCGATGATTGGCATAATCCGAGTGCAATTTCTGATTTCACAGAAAATGGAAAATTTGTTTATAGAATGGAAGCAAAAGACGGAAGTTTTGGATTTGATTTTTCTGGAAAATTTCTTGAAATAATTGAAAAGAAAATGATTTTGATTCTTTTGGATGATGATAGAAAGGTGGAACTCAATTTTGATGCAAAAGATGATAGTGTTGTTGTTTTTGAAGAATTTGAAGCAGAAAATGTGAATCCACTCGAATTGCAAGAATTTGGCTGGCAATCAATTTTGAATAATTTTAAGAAATATTGTGAAAATAACTAAGAGATTAAAATGAAAAAAATCTACCCATGTATTTGGTTTGATGATGCAGCAAAACAAGCGGCTGAATTCTATTGCTCAATTTTCATAGATGGAAAAATCATTGGAGAAACGCCAATGGTTGTTACATTTGAAATCATGGGGCAGAAATTTATGGGATTGAATGGCGGACCAAGATTTGTTCCAAACGAAGCAGTTTCTTTCGTTGTTGATTGTGATACACAAGAAGAGGTTGATTACTATTGGAACGCCTTGACTGCTGGTGGCGAAGAAAGTATGTGTGGCTGGCTGAAGGATAAATTTGGTATTTGGTGGCAGATTGTTCCTGTTATATTACCAAAATTATTAAACGATCCAGCAACATCAGAAAAAGTTGCCGCTGAAATGTTCAAAATGAATAAAATCGAAATCAAAAAATTATTAAATGTATGTTAGGAAAAAAATGATTAAGAATGTGTTTGATAAGAAAGATGTTGATGAATTAATCGGCAGAATTAATAAATTAACTTCAAATAGCAAGCAACTTTGGGGGAAAATGTCCGTTTCACAAATGCTTGCTCATTGCAACGTTACCTATGAAATGGTTTATGAAAATGTTCACCCAAAGCCCAATCCCTTGGTTAAGTTGATGCTGAAGTTTTTTGTGAAAAATTCTGTTGTAAATGATGTACCTTACAATAGAAATCTAAAAACAGCACCTCAATTTATTATAAGTGCCGAAAAGAATTTTGAGCAAGAAAAGAGCCGACTTATAAATTACATCAAAAAAACTTTTGAATTAGGTGCTGGACATTTTGAAAATAAAGAGTCAAACTCTTTTGGCAGATTAAATACAACCGAATGGAACAATATGTTTTATAAACATTTAGACCATCATTTGAATCAATTTGGCGTGTAACTCAAATTTTTAATATTATTTGTAATTATCAATAAATTAAGTAAAAAAAACAATGCAAAAATCAAGAAAAAAAACCGATAATAAAATTATCGGTTTTCAATTAATCAAATCTATATTTAATAATTAACATTTTTCACTTGATTGGATTAGCCCAATAACAGCTCCAACATTATCTTGAATTACAGCAAAATGTCCAACTCCCTCAACAAACATTTTCGCCATTAATATATTACCACTATTTGCCCCAACCACTTCAATTGCCTTATCAATATCTCCTACTTCAAAATATGGTAGCCAATGACTTGGAACATCTTTCATCTCTTCAGGTAATAGATATAAACCAGCAACCATTTGCTCACCAATTGAAAATACTGTATATAAGTTGCCACCCATATCTGATGTATTGCTATTCCAGCCAAAAACTGATTCAAAGAATTTTATTGCTAAATCTCTATTTCTACAGCCATATTCAAACCAACACATACTTCCATGTTCACCTTTATATACAGACCCAAAATGACTTTCAGGTTGCCAAAGACCAAATATACCACCATCTGGAGCTTGAACTAATGCCATTGAACCTTGTGTCGGAATTGTTTGAGTATCAACAAGTATAATTCCACCATTTTCTTTTGCTAAATTCAATGTAGCATTAATATTGCTTGTTTTGATATAAGACATCCAATGACAAGGTATATGCATTTCTATCTGTTCTTTCATCATAGGATAATACCCTGCCACTACACCTTGTTTCATCAAAAACATTGAATAGCCACCAGTTTCATTACCTGGCATCTCAAAAGCATCCCAACCAAAAAGTTGAGAATAAAATAATTTAGACTTCTCAAGATCAGTAGTCCCCAAATCTGACCAACAAAAATCTCCATCTTGATAACTTGACATTACTGCCATAAAAAACTCCCAAATAGTTGTAAAAAACATAAATTAAATAACGGATAAAAACAAATTATGTTACAATAATTTTTTTATAATAACTAACTATTTTGACCAATAAAATACAATTACCAGATTGCTTTCAAAGATTTTATATAATTATCCATAAAAATCCAAGTTGGATTATAAATTTGTAACTTGTGAATTTACGAAAGTCTAAAAATCCAGGAGTGTTAGTTGGTAAAATAACAGGTCATTGAGCTGCGTTGCACTGAGCTGCGTTGCACTGAGCCTGTCGAAGTGTCGAAGTGTCGAAGTGGAGTGTGTATTGATGGCTGCGGTATTTGGAGCGATTGTACAAACTAACATTCAATCCGTATTTAGTTGTAGGATTTCTGACTGTTCTTTTTTACAATATTTCAATCTCGCTGGGAGCAAGAATACTTGACTACTAATAACTAAATTTCTTCTTACAAACTTTGAATTATCAATACTTTTTTGTAATTTTGTGTGTTAGTTATAATTATTCAATTATTTAATGATGGAAAAATGGCATTTACATTTTTTTTTAGAGATAGACATACATTGGAGCAATTAACCAGAAATTTGCAACCAACATTATCAAATTACAGTAAAATTAAAATATGGGACGCTGGTTGTGCTATGGGTCCCGAACCTTATACTTTTGGTATTATTTTAGCAGAAGCAATAGGTAAAGCTGATTATAAAAAAGTAAGTATTCTTGCTTCAGATATAGATGAAACAAGTAATTTCAAAGAAATTGTGCAAAATGCTACATACCCCAAAAGCGATTTAAGTAGAATGCCAGAAGATATTTTTGAAAACTGGTTTCTTCCTACAAGCAAGGAAAATTATTATCAAATTGACCCACTTATCAGGGATAGTGTAAATTTTATTCAACATGATTTGCTAACACTCAATCCTCCTGATAGAAATTTTAATGGCATAATTTGCAAGAATGTTTTACTTCATTTCCAACCAAGTGAAAGAATTGAAGTTTTCAAAATGTTTCATTCAGTTTTGGTAGAAGATGGCTTGCTTACAACCGAGCAAACACAACAACTGCCTGACGAATGTAAACATTTATTTGAAAAAGTTGTTTCAGATGCTAACGTTTATAGAAAATTGAAATAATTATGAAAGTAGCATTATTAAAAAATCCACATACCTATAGCGGATATTTTTTCTATATCCGAGGAACGTGGAATGCAATTCCTGATGTTAATACTTTGATTGACACCGGAACTAATGATTTTGTATTGAGTGCAATAGAAGATATTAATGCCGGTGTCGGTAAAAGAAAAGTTGATTTGGTAATTCTTACTCATGAGCATTTTGACCATGCTGGTGGGCTTAAATATGTGGTGGAAAAGTACAATCCTGAAGTCATTGCATGTAAAAAGTTACCTTTTGTAACACAAACAACTTATGATGGAATGAAAGTAAAAATGGGAGATGTTATGGCTGAAATATTGCATACTCCCGGTCATTCAAATGATTCAATTTGCATATATTCTGAAGAAACAGAATCTATTTTTGTAGGGGATTTTGCATATAATATCAAATCTCCAGGTGGTAGTTATGGTGTGGACTTTGTAGAAGCTCTCGAAAAACTATGCTCGTTAAAAATTTCTACTCTTTATTCAGGTCATGATGAACCATTAACCGAAAATGCAAGTGATATATTAAAGCAAACATATTACAATGTTATTCATTCAAAAATTATTAAATAACAATGTCTTATTTATCAGTAAATATCAGAGCAATTTTATTGCTATTCTCTTTTTTTACTGCATATAAGCTATTTCCGCAAATTGAAGATGAAACAAGACTGGAAAAATTTGTTAGAAACTTCTACAGTAAACCAGATTATGTTGAAAACCAAAATTTCATAAGTGCTGAATACGGTTTATCATTTATAAGTATTCCGATATCATTATTTGATAAAAGATTTATGAATACCTTTCAATTGAATTTCAAATATGGATATTATAGGGAAGATTTGAGGACAAGAATTCCCTTTATGTTTAGGCATCAAGGTGAATTTGCATTTTTATCAAATATATCAACAAATTTCAAAACATTCAAAATCAAACCAAGTGGAGTAATTACCGATACTTGGCGATGGGGATTTGGATTAAATGATGGATATGGATATTTTACTGGAAAAAATTCAAAATTATTGTTAAATCATTCAGTAGCTTTTGTTTGGTCTCATATTGATTTCGATATTTCAAATTACAATCTCAAAGAGCAGAAATTAGTTAATTTAGTTGATGAGAATTTCAAGTTTGGTGAAATTTATTCTGGTGGAATAGATTTTACACTTTTTGAAAATATATCAATGAATTTTAATTACGAGAATACAATTGTTTATCCAGATTTGGATTATTTGAAATTTACTGGTATGTGGTTATTTGATAATTTAGTACAACGAACTCCAGATATATTTGAAGATGATTTTATAGAACTATTCGGAGCAAATTGGGGTTGGATAAAATTTCTATACAAAAATTCTGTTTCATTAATTTTTTGGAATTTAAGAAGAGAACAATCATATTTTCCCATAGAGTCAAACGAATCCATCAATTTTGATTCTTATAAAATTGGTTTAAAGTATATTTTTGATTAATTTATTAATTTTTTTGATAATTTTAACAAAATATTAAAATATTATTTGGATATATAAAAAATTCTTGTTAAATTTGAATTCTTTTTCAAACGATATTTGAAAAAAAGGATTTGAAAAAGAAAAAAAGGTTTTGGTTGTTATTTGAAAATTGCGTAATTTTGTAAGCTATATCATGGGTAGATACCGAAGTGGTTAAACGGGGCAGACTGTAAATCTGCTGGGCTACGCCCTACGGAGGTTCGAACCCTTCTCTACCCACATGATTTTACAAATACAATTGATATAAGCGGGAGTAGCTCAGTTGGTAGAGCATCAGCCTTCCAAGCTGAGGGTCGCGGGTTCGAGTCTCGTCTCCCGCTCTAAAGAGCTATAACAGCTTATATAAAGCGGAATCGAGAAATTCGATTACGCTTTAATTAATTTGTATAATGCTGATGTAGCTCAGCTGGTAGAGCACGTCCTTGGTAAGGACGAGGTCGAGGGTTCAAGTCCCCTCATCAGCTCTTGATACACGAGTGTAGCTCAATTGGTAGAGTAGCGGTCTCCAAAACCGTTGGTTGCGGGTTCGATTCCTGCCACTCGTGCAAAAAAAATTGACACAATTTATGAAAAAATAAGAATATCTAAAGTTATGGTTGCAAAAATAAAAAAATTCGTAAATGAAGTAACCTCCGAAATGAAGAAAGTTTCGTGGCCTACTAAAGAACAATTGCGTGAATCAACAGTTGTAGTAATTGTTGTAACAGCTATAATTACTGCCTTTACATTTATCGTAGATGAGATAATGGCAGTTGTAATGAATGCCATATACTAAATTTTATTTTTGATTAATTTTTCAGAGCGATATAATGATAGAAGAGAATGCAGAATTAACGACAGATGTTATTCCAACGGTAGAACAAAATGATGATATCGAAGCTAAGTGGTATGCTATTCGTACATATACCAGTCATGAAGCTAAAGTTAAAACTGCTATCGAAATTGAAGCAAAAAGGTTGCATCTGGAAGACAGAATAAAAGAAGTTCTTATCCCACAGGAAACAGTATTTGAAGTTCGAAATGGAAAAAGAAGAACAAGAATAAAAAATTTCCTTCCTGGCTATATAATTATCCGTGCAATTTTAGATAAAAAAACAAAAGATATAATCCAAAATCTTCCCTCTATTGTTTCATTCGTTGGACGTAAAAACGAACCAGTTCCCCTACAAAAAGGTGAAGTGGATAGAATATTAGGTAGAGTAGAAGAAAGAAAAGATATTACAACAGTAGAAACAACGTTCGCTATTGGCGACCCGGTTCGCGTTATTGACGGTCCATTTAATACTTTCAGCGGTACTGTAAAAGAGGTAAACCTCGAAAAACAAAAACTGAAAGTAGAAGTAGGTATTTTAGGCCGCAAAACACCGGTAGAACTTGAGTTTAGCCAAGTCGAACTTGAAAAATAAATAGTATTTTAAACAAATAGAGTTTTTTGAAATGGCAAAAAAAGTAATGGGTACGTTCAAACTCCAGTTAAAAGCCGGAGAAGCGACTATGGCTCCACCGGTGGGCCCGGCTTTTGGTCAACGTGGTTTGAATGGTATGGAATTTGTTAAACAGTTTAACAATAAAACTGGAAAAAATCAGGGAACTATTTTCCCTGTTCTTGTTACATTTTTTAGTGACAAGACATTTACTTTTATCATAAAGTCTCCACCAGCAGCAGTTCTTCTTCGTCAAGCGGCAGGATTAAAAAGTGGTTCAGCCGAACCTAATAAAACGAAAGTTGGGACTGTTACACGCAAGCAAATAGAAGATATTGTTAATATCAAAAAAGAGGATATGAACAGTTACGATATTGAAGCTGCGGTAAGTATGATTGCAGGTACTGCAAGAAGTATGGGTTTGGTTGTTGAAGGTTAATTTTAACCTTCATTTTTTTATTTAATATTGTTAAATTAAACTAAAGAAAAAAATGAGATTTCGTGGTAAAAGATATAGAGCCATAGCTAAATCGTATGATAAGAATTTAGAATTCGAAATAAACGAAGCTATCGCAATCGTTAAAAAAAATGCAACTGCAAAATTTGATGAATCCTTCGAGATTTCAATAAGTCTTGGAGTTGACCCTCGTAAAGCAGACCAAATGGTTCGTGGAACAGTTTCATTGCCGCATGGTACTGGTAAAGATGTTAGAGTTCTTGTAATGGCTAAAACACCTAAAGATAAAGAGGCGTTGGATGCTGGTGCAGATTATGCTGGTTTGGAAGAATATATCGAAAAAATCAAAGCTGGTTGGGCTGATGTTGATGTGGTAGTTGCTACTCCTGACGTTATGGGTGAAGTTGGTAAACTTGGTCGTATTCTTGGTCCAAGAGGTTTGATGCCAAATCCTAAAGTAGGAACTGTTACATTCGATGTTGCAAAAACTGTTAAAGAATTGAAAGCAGGTAAAATTGAATATAGAGTTGATAAAACTGGTAATATTCATGCATCTGTTGGAAAATGTTCATTCGAATCAGAAAAGTTATTCGAAAACGTACAAACTTTCTTTTCAAGTATTGTTAAGGCAAAACCACAATCAGCAAAAGGAAAGTATGTAAAACATATAGTTGTAACTTCTACAATGGGACCTGGTGTAATTGTTCGCGAAGGTTCTTTCAAGGTTGAATAATTTTGTCTATTACGCACTCTCGATAAAGAGCTTCTACTTTGATTTATCAAAGTCTTTAAAGAGAATTAATATAAAAAATGGTAGTTAAATGATTACAAAACAACAAAAACAAGTAAAAATCAACATACTTGCCGAACAGTTCAAAAAAGCTTCAGGTGTGTATATCGTTGATTTTAAAAGTATGAGCGTTGCCGAAACCAACAAATTACGCAATATGCTCCGTGCTAAAGATTTACGTATGGTTGTTGCAAAAAATACACTTATAGATAGAGCAATTGATGAATCAGGATTTACAAAAATTCCTTGGGATTTATTGATTGGTCAATCAGGTGTTATTTTTACTTATGATGACCCTACTGTTCCTGCAAAAATAATTGCTGAAGCTTCTGAAAAAACAGAAAAGCCGCGATTAAAAGCAGCAGTTTTAGACGGACAGTTGTTTGATGGCAAAGAGCTTAAAACACTTGCTGCATTACCATCTAAAAAAGATATGTATGCAGCTATCGTTGGAAGTCTTTCTGCTCCAGCTTCCGGTATTGTTGGCGTCATATCCGCAGTATTGCGTGATGTGGCTTATCTTATTGAAGAAGTCGCAAAAAAACAAAATGAAGCGGCTTAAATTTATTTTGAATTAAAATTTTGTAAAAATAATATTTAGTGAGTTTATAAAATGACTGAAAAAGTAGAAAAATTATTAGAAGCAATTGCAAGTCTTACACTTGTTGAAGCTGCTGAATTAAAAACAGCTATGGAAGAAAAATTTGGTGTTTCCGCTGCTGCTCCTGTTATGATGGCTGGTCCAGTTGCTGGTGCTGCAGCTGCCGCTCCTGTTGAAGAAAAAACTGAATTTGATGTTGAATTAACTGAAGCTGGTGCTAACAAACTTAATGTAATTAAGGTTGTTCGTGAATTAACAGGTATCGGTTTGAAAGAAGCAAAAGACTTCGTTGAAGCTGCACCAAAACTCGTTAAAGAAGGTGTTGGCAAACAAGAAGCTGATGATCTTAAAAAGAAACTTGAAGAAGCTGGTGCAAAAGTTACAATCAAGTAATTTAGCAACAATATTAAACTTAGGGAAAAGCAGATTTATTCTGCTTCTCCCATTTTGTATTTTTGTATTCTTATTGTATGAAGTGGCTTTTTTAGGCATTATAAAAAGTAATTAATGAGAAATATAATATTTTGTTTAGGGTTTTCTGAGATTTTTTTGAAAAAAAGAAATCTCACAAAATCCTATTATTTTAATTTAAATTATGCTAAATCAGGAGGTGTTCTGTGGACGCCATAAATTCTTTGGAACAAGAGATGTTGGAATTTACGGGTAATGAAGTAATTGTTAGGGAGGCAACTTTTAAGCATCCTACCGGCAAGGAAATTCAACTTATGGAAAGCGATGATGGAATAGTCAGAATGCGCCGTAGAGTTAATTTTTCCAAATCAAAATCTACTCCTCGTTATCCAGATCTTCTTAGTATTCAGTTGGATTCTTATAAAGAGTTTCTACAGGAGGAAGTACCTGGCACTAAACGTAAAAACGTTGGACTGAATTCCGCTTTTAATCTTAATTTTCCTATTGAAGATGCTTCTTCAATTTTTCAATTAGAGTTTGTTGAATATAATATTGAAAAACCTAAATATACCGAAGACGAATGTAGAGAAAGAGAACTTACTTTTGCAAAACCACTTAAAGCTACTTTAAGATTATCTTCTAAAGCAGAAAAAGAATCTGAAGATTACATTGAAGCAGTTCAACAGGAAGTTTATCTTGGTAATATTCCAGCGATGACTCCACGTGGTACTTTTATTATAAATGGTGCAGAACGTGTTATTGTAAGCCAGATTCACCGTTCTCCTGGTGTATTTTTTGATGATGCTATGCATCCAAATGGTACTCGTATCTATACTGCAAGAATTATTCCTTTCAGAGGGTCGTGGGTAGAATTTACAACCGATATTCACGATGTGATGTTTGCATATATCGACAGGAAGAAGAAATTCCCTGTTACTACTTTGCTTCGTGCTATTGGTTTCTCATCTGATGAAGATATTTTACAATTGTTCGACCTTGCAATTGATATTCCTAAAGAAAATATTGATGAAACTTTGCTTGGCAGAAGAATTGCATCTGATGTTATTGACCTTAATACAGGTGAAATCATTGCTATTCGCGATGCTGTACTTGATGAAACTTTGTTAGCGCAAATTCTTGCTACTGAAATTTTACCATTAAGATTATTTACCTATACCGATCCGACCGAAGAACCAGTTATTGCTCGTACCCTTGCAAAAGATACTTCAAGAACTCGTGAAGATGCCTTGGAAATTATTTATCGTCAATTGCGTTCAAGTGAACCTCCAGATGTTGAGACAGCTGAAGCTCTACTTGAAAAATTGTTCTTTAATCCTAAAAGATATGACTTGGGTACAGTAGGTAGATTCAGAATTAATGAAAAACTTGGATTGAAAATTCCAATCGAAGAAACTACATTAACAACTGAAGATATTGTTTCAATTATCAAGCATTTGATTTATTTGCATGACCATAAAATTACTGGTGATGACATTGACCATCTTGGTAATCGTCGTGTACGTACTGTTGGTGAACAATTAACTTCACAATTCAATGTTGGTCTTGCTCGTATGGCAAGAACTATCAGAGAAAGATTGAGTATTCATGATGGTGAAAATCTTACTCCATCAGAATTGGTTAATGCAAGAACTATTAGTTCTGTTATTAATCAATTCTTTGGAACAAATCAGCTCTCACAGTTTATGGACCAGACTAATCCTTTGGCTGAATTAACCCATAAAAGACGTACATCTGCGTTAGGTCCTGGTGGTCTTACGAGAGAAAGAGCGGGCTTTGAGGTTCGAGACGTTCACTACACACATTATGGAAGATTATGTCCAATTGAAACTCCTGAAGGTCCGAATATTGGTTTGATTTCATCACTTGCAATTCATGCAAGAATAAATGAACTTGGATTTATTGAAACTCCTTATTTGAAAGTTGAGAATGGAATAGTAACAAATAAACTTGAATATTTGTCTGCTGAAAAAGAAGATGGATTAATTATAGTTCCGTCATCAACTCCAACTGATGAAACAGGTTATTTAAATGGTGATAAAATCAGGGCAAGAAAATCAGGCGATTATTTGTTTGTTATGGCTGAAGAAGTTGATTATATTGACGTTTCAACTGACCAGATTACTTCCCCTGCTTCTTCATTAATTCCATTTCTTGAGCATGATGATGCAAACCGTGCTTTGATGGGTTCAAATATGCAGCGCCAAGCTGTTCCATTATTGCGTCCAGCTGCACCAATTGTTGGTACAGGTATGGAAGCGAGAGTAGCAAAAGATTCAAGAACTTTAGTTCTTGCAGAGGGTGATGGTGTGGTTGAATATGTTTGTGCAGATTATATTAAAGTTAGATATGATGATAATAGAAATGCAGAAGAAAAATTAACTACTTATAGCTTTAGAGAATATGTTACATATAATTTGAATAAATTCTTCAGAACAAATCAAGATACTTGCTTAAATCAAAGACCTATTGTTGCTAAAGGACAAAGAGTATTCAAAGGAATGCCTTTGGCTGATGGTGCCTCAACTGATTTGGGTGAACTTGCTCTCGGACAGAATGTGATGGTAGCATTTATGCCGTGGAGAGGTTATAATTTTGAAGATGCCATTATTTTATCAAGAAGAATGGTTTCTGATGATATTTTCACTTCAGTACATATTGAAGAATTTACTCTTCAGGTTAGAGATACAAAGCGCGGTGAAGAAGAATTTACTCGTGAAATACCTAACGTATCAGAAGAAGCAACAAAAGACCTTGATGAAACTGGTATAATTAGAATTGGAGCAAAAGTACAAGAAGGCGATATTCTTATTGGTAAAATCACCCCAAAAGGCGAAACTGACCCAACTCCAGAAGAAAAATTGTTAAGAGCTATTTTTGGTGATAAAGCTGGTGATGTTAAAGATGTTTCTCTAAAAGCAACTCCCGGCCTTAAAGGCGTTGTTTTGAATACAAAACTTTTTACCAGAAGACTTGTTACTATGGATAAAGAAACACGTCATCTTGAGAAAAAACGTCAAGATATGATTAATAAAGCTGAAAAAGATATGATGAAACGTCTTGATGATGATTGTATCTCAAGATTTGGAAAAATTCTTGAAGGCGAAAAAATTCTTGGGCTTAGACTTACTAATAATGTATCGGTTTTCAGAAGCGGTATGGTTGTTACTAAAAAAGATTTTATTGATAAATATAATGAAGGTATTTTAAAGCCCGAATTTATTGATATTGATAGTGATATTACAGCCGATGAAGAAAAAGCAAGACTTCTTACTACAATGTATAATAATTATTTGCTTAAAAGAAATGATGAAAAATCAAATTTCAGAGCAGAAAAAAATAAATTAGCGGCTGGTGATGAGTTGCAACCTGGTATTCTTCAGATGGCAAAGGTATATATTGCTAAGAAGAGAAAATTACAGGTTGGTGATAAAATGGCTGGTCGTCATGGTAACAAAGGTATTGTTTCAAAAATAGTTAATCCAGAAGATATGCCATTCCTCGAAAATGGTGTACCTGTAGATATAGTTTTGAATCCGCTTGGTGTACCTTCTCGTATGAATCTTGGACAGTTGTATGAAACAGCGTTAGGATGGACTGGCAAAGTATTAGGTATTCACTTTGCTACTCCAATTTTTGATGGTGCATCTTGGGAACAAGTTGGTGACTTTTTAGAAAAAGCTGGATTAACAAGAGATGGAAAGGCAGCACTTACAGATGGTAGAACTGGTGAATTATTCGATTCAAGAGTAACTGTTGGTATAATTTATATGTTGAAACTATCCCACTTGGTTGCTGATAAATTGCATGCTCGTTCAATAGGTCCATATTCGTTGATTACACAACAACCATTAGGTGGTAAAGCACAATTTGGTGGTCAGCGTCTTGGAGAAATGGAGGTTTGGGCTTTGGAAGCTTATGGTGCAGCACATACTTTGCAAGAAATGATAACAATGAAATCTGATGATGTTCAAGGTAGAGCAAAGATGTATGAAGCTATCGTTAAAGGCGATAATATGCCTGATCCAAATATTCCTGAATCTTTCAATGTATTGATTAGAGAACTTAGAGGTTTGTGTTTGGACGTTCATATTGAGTAGTAAATGTAATTAATTACATTTGAAATTCATTGTTGAACTTTATTAAATTAAAAAATTATATATTAAAAATAAAAAGATTTAAGGAGTAAAAAAACCATGCAATCACTACAAATTCCAAGGAGAGGATTTAGAAAGATTTCTATCAAAATCGCCTCACCTGATGATATACTGAATCGCTCGCATGGTGAAGTTACTAAACCGGAAACGATAAATTATCGTTCATTCAGACCTGAAAAAGATGGTTTGTTTTGCGAGAAAATTTTCGGTCCTATCCGCGATTGGGAATGTGCTTGTGGAAAATATAAAAGAATCCGCTATAAAGGCATTGTTTGCGACCGTTGTGGTGTGGAAGTAACTCAGAAGTCTGTTCGCCGTGAACGTATGGGGCATATAATGCTTGCCGTTCCAGTTGTGCATATTTGGTTTTTGCGTACTCTTCCGAGTAAGATTAGTGCTATTATCGGTATGCCTACCAAAGATATTGAAAGAATTGTATATTATGAGTCATATATTGTAGTTCAACCTGGTACTACTGGACTTCATAAATTAGACCTTTTGACCGAAGAACAATATATTGATGTTATGGAATCACTTCCAAAAGAACATCATGATTTAGATGATGAAGACCCTAATAAATTTATCTCTTTAATCGGTGGCGAAGCCATTAAAGAACTTTTAAAAAGAGTAGAGCCAGATAAAGACTATTTCAGATTAAAAGACCAATTAAAAATTGAAACTTCACAACAGAAAAAAGCTGACTTGCTTAAGAGATTAAGAACTCTTGATGCTTTTAGACATAGTATGGAAGGTGATTATCCTAACGAACCAAGTTGGATGGTACTTGATGTTATTCCTGTTACTCCTCCTGATTTGCGTCCATTAGTTCCACTTGAAGGTGGCAGATTTGCAACTTCTGACTTAAATGATTTGTATAGACGTGTAATTATCAGAAATAACCGTCTAAAAAGATTGATTGATATTAAAGCACCTGAAGTTATTCTCCGTAATGAAAAGAGAATGTTGCAGGAAGCCGTTGACGCATTATTTGATAATAGCAGAAGAGCTGTTAGAAGTGAATCTCAACGTGCTTTAAAATCACTTGCTGATACTTTGAAAGGTAAAACTGGTAGATTTAGACAAAATCTTCTCGGTAAGCGTGTGGATTATTCTGGTCGTTCTGTAATTGTGGTAGGTCCAGAATTAAAGATTCACGAGTGTGGATTGCCTAAGGATATGGCTGTTGAATTGTTCAAACCTTTTATTATTCGTAGATTAATTGAAAGAGGCCACGTAAAAACAGTTAAAAGTGCAAAGAAAATGGTTGAACGCAAAACTAATGAAGTTTGGGATATTCTCGAAAGAGTTATCGAAGGACATCCAGTTATGCTTAACCGTGCGCCAACTCTTCACAGACTTGGTATTCAAGCATTTCAACCTCGTCTTGCTGAAGGTAAAGCTATTCAGTTGCATCCTTTGGTTTGTACTGCATTCAACGCCGACTTTGACGGTGACCAGATGGCTGTTCACGTCCCAATCAGTTATGAAGCACAGCTTGAAGCATTACTTTTAATGCTTGCACCACATAATATTATGCACACTCAAAATGGTGACCCTATTGCCGTTCCTTCTCAGGACATGGTTCTTGGTGTTTATTATTTGACAAAATTAAAACCGGGTGCAATCGGAGAAGGTAAAGTATTTTATAGCCCAGAAGAAGTAATTATTGCTAATAATTCCGGTAAAGTTGAAATTCATACCAGAATTAAAGTTAGAATTAAAGGTAAATTAATTGATACAACTGTTGGTAGAGTAATTTTAAATCAAATGGTTCCTGAAGAATTAGGTTATTTGAATGAACTTCTTACCAAAAATAGATTAAGACAAATTATTGGTACTTGTTTTAGAAATGCTGGTTTGGCAAAAACTGTAGCATTCCTTGATAACATGAAGGACACTGGTTTCTCTTATGCGACTAAGGGTGGGCTTACTGTAAGTATTAATGACGTTGTTATACCTGATATTAAAAAAGTAATTATTGCAAGCGCCCAATCAAAAGTTGATAACATTGAAGATGCTTATCAAAACGGTGTGATTTCCGCAGGTGAGAGATATAATAAAATTATTGATACTTGGTCAACTGCTACTAACCTTGTTGCTGATAAGTTATACAATGAGATGCAGAAAGACAAACAAGGATTTAACACATTTTGGATGATGCTTGATTCTAAAGCCCGTGGTTCTAAAGAGCAGATTCGTCAGCTTGCAGGTATGCGTGGTTTGATGGCAAAACCTAAAAAATCATTGTCTGGTTCTACTGGTGAATTGATTGAAAATCCGATTATTGCTAACTTTAAAGAAGGTTTGTCAATTCTTGAGTATTTCATTTCTACACACGGTGCTCGTAAAGGTCTTGCCGATACAGCTTTGAAAACGGCTGATGCTGGTTACTTAACAAGACGTTTGCACGATGTGGCTCAAGATGTGATTATTTCATATTTAGACTGCGGAACTGTTCGTGGCGTAGAAATGACAGCTTTGAAAGATGGTGAAGAAGTAAAAGAAACATTGGCAGAAAGAATTATTGGTAGAGTTGCATTAACAGATGTTATTGACCCGATAAATGATAAAATTATACTTCAAGCTGGTGGTATGATTGATGAAGAAGTTGCTGCAAAAATTGAAGCAACAGCTATTGAGTCAGTTTTAATTCGTTCAGTGTTAACTTGTGAAGCAAGAAGAGGTGTTTGTGCTAAATGTTATGGTAGAAATCTTGCAACGGGTAAATTAACTGATACTGGTGAAGCTGTTGGTACAATTGCATCACAATCAATCGGTGAACCTGGTACTCAGCTTACATTGCGTACATTCCATACTGGTGGTACAGCAGCTTTGATTGCATCTCAATCAACTGTAGTTGCTAAATTTGATGGTGTGGTTCATTTCGATAATATGAAAATTGTAAGTTATGAAGGTGATGAAGAGCAAATTAATATAGCAGTATCTCAGAGTGGTATTATTAATATTATTGACCCTGATTCTAACCGACAACTTACAAAATACGATGTTACCTATGGTTCGATATTGAAAGTAAAAGACGGACAACGCACCAAAAAAGGTGATTTACTTTACGAATGGGATCCATACAACTCTACTATTATCACTGAATTCTCTGGTAGAATAAGATACCGTGACTTATTACCTAATGTTACCTATCGTGAAGTAAATGACGAGCAAACAGGCCACATTACAAAGGTTGTTTTCGATTCTAAAGATAAATCAAAATCTCCTGCAATCGAATTAGTAGCAGATGATGGAAAAATATTGAAGACTTACAATATTCCATCAAGAGCTCAATTGAGAGTAGAAGATAATGACATAGTTTCTGTAGGTACTTCCATGGTAAAAATACCTCGTGATTTAGGTCGTACAAGAGATATCACCGGTGGTTTGCCGAGAGTTACAGAGTTATTCGAAGCTCGCTCTCCACAAAATCCATCAGTAGTATCAGATATTGACGGTTATGTGTCATTCGATAAGCAAAAACGTGGACAAAGAATCATCGTTGTTACTTCAGAAGATGAAAAAACAAAAATTGATTATAGCGTACCTGTTAGTAAGTACATTCTTGTACAAGAAGGCGACTTTGTACGTTCCGGTCATAGACTTACCGAAGGTTCAATAAACCCTCATGATATTCTTAGAATTAAAGGTGCAAATGCTGTTCAGGAATATTTGGTTAATGAAATCCAAGAAGTTTATCGTATGCAGGGTGTAAAAATCAATGATAAACATATCGAAGTAATTGTAAGACAAATGCTTCAAAAAGTAAAAATTATTGATTCAGGTGATTCTAATTTCTTAGAAAATGACCACGTTGATAAACTTAGATTTATTGATGAAAACAAGAAACTCAAAAATCTTGTAGTAATTGTAAGCAAAGGTGATTCTAAATTTAATGATAATCAATTAATATCTAAGAGAAAAGTTCGTGATATTAATAATGAGTTAAAGAGAAAAGGTATGGAAGTGGCTGAATACAGACCTGCTGAACCAGCTATTGCAGAACCTATCTTACTTGGTATCACACAAGCATCACTTACTACTGAAAGTTGGTTATCTGCTGCATCATTCCAAGAAACTACAAAAGTACTTTCTGACGCATCAGTTGCTGGTAAAGTTGACCATTTGATTGGCTTGAAGGAAAATATTATTCTTGGTCAATTAATTCCGGCTGGAACTGGACTTCGTCATTATCAAGATATTACTATTACTTCTGAAGTTGGTAATATTTTCGGTAAAAATACACCTGCTCCTACTCTAATTACAGCAGAAGATAAATTGGAAAAAGCATTTAAAGATTTAGAAAATATGCAACGAGAAGAAACAATATTAATTTAAAATAAATATTTTTGTTTATAAGGGGGATTTATTTCCCCTTTTTTTTTGAGGAAATTATGAAATATTGGTTAGTAAAATCCGACCCAGAAAAATATTCTTGGGATGATTTTGAGAGAGATAACTCAACAATTTGGGACGGTGTTAGAAATTACCAAGCAAGAAATAATTTGAATGAAATGGAAATGTATGATTTAGTATTAGTTTATCATTCTCAAACAAGTAAAGATATTGTTGGAATTGCAAAAGTAAGTAAACCCGCTTTTCAAGACCCAACTTCAGAAGACCCAAGGTGGTTATCGGTAGAGCTAACTGTTGTTAAAAAATTGGATAAAACAATTAAACTTTCTCAAATGAAAGAAGATGAGTTACTAAAGAATATTTCTTTAATCAAACAATCGAGATTATCTGTAATGCCGCTAAGCAAAGAGGAATTTGATAGAATTATAGATTTAAGCATTGAATAACTTATTATTTCATAATTACATAGAAGTTAAATTAAGTATTAAGCCAATTTGAATCAGTTTAACTTGAAGTAAATTACTTTTTGGATATTATGTAAATATTGCTTAATTTTGAACTTCAAATAATTTAAAATTATCATAATAAAAAAAATATATGATTGAAATAGATAATACAATAACAAAAAAAGCAAAAAGAAATAATCCTGATTTACTTTCTACAAAAGGCGTACGTCCAGAATGGCTAAAAGTTAGGGCTGCAACTGGTGAAGCTCATCAGAAAATTGAAAACTTGATGCGAATTAAAAAACTTCATACAGTTTGCGAAGAGGCAAATTGTCCAAATATTGGAGAGTGTTGGGGACTTCACGGAACAGCAACATTTATGATACTTGGGGATACCTGTACTCGAGCATGTTCATTTTGTGCAATCAAAACTGGTATCCCAGAGTTTTTAAACCAAGAAGAACCACTTGAAGTTGCAGAAGCGGTAAAACAGATGAATTTAAAACATGCTGTAATAACTTCAGTCAATCGTGATGAACTAAAAGACCAAGGTTCAATCATTTGGGCGGAAACCATTCTGCAAGTAAAATTGATGAATCCAAATACTACAATTGAAGTGTTAATTCCTGATTTTAAAGGAGATAAAGAGTGTTTGGATAGAGTAATTGCCGCTAAACCTGATATTTTGAATCATAACATGGAAACTGTACCCCGTTTGTATAAGAAAATCAGGCCTCAAGCAATTTATACTCGTTCTCTTGAACTATTGAAGTATTCAAAAGAAAAAAGTATGAAAACGAAAAGCGGTATCATGGTAGGAATAGGTGAAACTGATGATGAAGTTATAGAATTGATGAGAGATTTAGTGGCTGTTAATTTAGATATTATGACAATAGGACAATATTTGCAACCATCTGTAAATCATTCGCCAGTTGATAGATTCGTTACACCCGAGCAATTTAAAGAATTTAAACGAATAGGTGAAGAAATGGGAATAAAGTATATAGAATCAGGTCCTTTGGTTAGAAGTTCGTATCATGCTCACAAGCATTTATAGTCTATTATAGGAAAAAAAGAGTATTTCAAGTTGAATGACAAAGAAATATTTGGATTCTGAAACGAGTTCAGAATGACAATTTGCATAAGTGTCATTCCGCACTTGATGCGGAATCCAAAATATGCAGATGTCCTACACTTTTGAAGTGTAGGACATCTTGTAACAAAATGACAGAAAAAAATGGATTCTGAAACGAGTTCAGAATGACAGATTTTTAATAAGGGTCATTACGTAGTTGATGAGGAATCTAAAAAAAATATGGTATCTGAATTTAGCAACGTAGTTGCGGGATATTAGTAGAAAAGAATTATTTTTTTTTATTTAAAGCTCCGTAGGAGCGACATAGATATATCTCAGCTATGCTGCTATTATTGGTGGAGTTGTTTGGACATTTTATTCAATTATGATGTCGCCACTACGCTGCTAATAAGGAATGGATTCTGAAACGAGTTCAGAATGACAATTTGCATGAGTGTCATGCTGAATTTAGTTCAGCATCTAAGGAAATGGATTCCTCACTTTGTTCGGAATGACGGTATTCAAGATGGATTCTGAAACAAGTTCAGAATGACTGTGTAAATTATTATTTTATAGGAATTAAAAATGAATATTGATTATAAAGCATTAGTGGTTTCTGAAATTGAACCAAATGTATTTGTTAGAGAAATTAAGAATATTAAAACTGATTCTCTTCCAAGTGGCGATGTATTAATTAATGTAAAATATTCTTCATTAAATTATAAAGATGCTCTTTCGGCAAATGGACATAAAGGTATCACAAGAAAATATCCGTTTACAACGGGAATTGATGCAGCTGGAATTGTTGTTGAATCTAACTCAAGTAAAATTAATGTCGGGGATGAAGTTATCGTTACAGGCTTTGACCTTGGAATGAATACTTCTGGAGGATTTGGGCAATATATTAGAGTTCCTGCTGAGTGGGTTGTTCCACTTCCCAAAAATCTTACATTACAAGAATCAATGATGTATGGAACAGCTGGTTTTACGGTAGGTGTATGTATAAATGAACTAATTAGACATGATATTACTCCTGATAAAGGAAAAATTTTGGTTACTGGAGCAACAGGCGGAGTTGGCAGTCTTGCAGTAGCAATGCTTAGCAAAATTGGTTATGAGGTAACAGCTTCAACTGGAAAATCAGATAGTTACGATTTTCTAAAACAACTTGGTGCATCAGAAATAATAAGCAGAGAAGAAGTAATAGACAAAAGCGGTAAGCCGATGCTTGCAGGAAAATGGGCAGGTATGATTGATAATGTAGGTGGTGATGCTTTGACTTCTTCAATTAAATCAATTAAACAAAGAGGGTGCGTTTGTATTTTGGGTAACGTTTCTTCAGACAAATTTGAATCTACAGTTTATCCATTTTTATTACGTGGTATCTCACTTGCAGGAATTGATTCTGCATCTCGATTAATGGATGAACGATTAGGAATTTGGGATAAAATATCTACAATTTGGAAAATTGAAAATATGAATTTAATTATTAGAGAAGTTGGACTTGATAGTTTATCTTTTGAAATAGATAAAATTTTAAGAGGCGGTCAAAAAGGTAGAGTATTGGTTAGACTTGATTAGAAATAAACTTTGAATGATGTTTATTGAAAATATTGTTCTCTGTAATTCATTCAATTAACTCTACTATGTTACAACTTTTATTTGGAAATGTAGCTGAGTGGTTATAATAAAAAAACTACTGCAAACAATTGTATGCAGTAGTTTTCTTAAATTAAAGTATCAGGAAATTGTTATTATATTTGTTTTTTGACAGCTTTAATTGCATCTTTAATTAAATTATCAATGTTATTGCTATTTGCTGAATCATTTGGGTCGAAAATAATATTTCCAGTTTTGAATAAATCAGCAGGATTTATTTGTAATTGGATATTTGTTGTAATGGACTTTTCGAGTACGACTGGTGCTTCAAATTTTAATGATAAATTAGCTGTAACTGGTGAATTATATACAAATCTTGAACCCTTGCCATTGATATATGAAATTCCTTCAATTATGACAGTGTATCTATTAGATGTAGCAAAATCCTTGAAGTTTGCATTGTTTGAATAAGTAGTTAAATCAGATGATGAAAACCTATGAATTTCAAATTTAATTTTGTCATAAGTTCCAGCAGGTATGATACCATTAGTCATTTCAATATAAGTTCCAGTTGAATCACCTACAAATACGAATGGTCCTGTTTTGAATGTTTCATCTTTAGATTCATTGCTTTCAGAATTACTGTGAAACTTAATTTCTTTAAGTAAAATTCTTACTTTTTTAATTTGAACTGAGTCAACGTTTGTAAGTTGAAGTTGTTCAATAACTTTACTTTCAAATTTTGAAATTGTTGAATTTGTCAATCCTGATTTTATTACTACTTTTGCGTCATTTTCTGGAGCAGTTGCGTCTTCACACGAAGTAAAAAATCCCATAAATAATATCATTAATGATAAACTCATTAATTTAGCAGTAGTCATTACTACATTTGCTTTTAATTCACTATTCTTTTTCATAATATATAATCCTACAAATATGTTTAAAAATTTTTTTTAAGGATAAAATCTGATACCAATAGCGGCATCTATATTTACTCCAACATTTGGAGAAATACCAATTAATGGTCCAAGTTCTAAAAATATTTCAATCGGAGAACGCTTGGGAATGATATTTAAACCAAAAATAACTCTGGCAGCAATTCCTGTTGTACCATCTTCCCAATAATAAAATTTGTTCTTGTCCTCTTTATACCAGATGCCTTTACCGTGACCAAAACCAAGTGATATCCCAGGTCCTGCATACATTTTTACTACTTGAGAATTAAATGCATCAAAATGCCACAGATAATCTCCCCCAATACGTAAACTGCCAAAATAAGAAGAGCCCAAATAGAAATCTAAAGCATTTTCATTATTTAGCCAATATTTGATTGTACCACCAACAGGGTCACCGAGTATCAAACCAAATCCAAAATTTTTCCCTCTTGGTCCATTTGCAGACAGATTGACAACATTCAAACTTATTATGAGCAAAACAATGATTCTGATAAGTATTCTCATAACAGAAAACTCCCAATATAATTTTTTTTATAAAAACCATAATTTAATTATTTGATATACGGATATTTATAATTTTTTTTCAAATTTTAATTATTTTTTTAAATTTTTTGTAATATCATTTTATGATAAATATTTGTAATTATACTGCCGTTCTTACAAAATATTCATCATACAATAATCCATTTCATAAAACATAAGTTAAACCAATTGTAATCATTGTTGGAGAATATTCTATACCGTAAATTGGTTTTACCGACATAAATCCACCCATGTTAGAAATATATCTAATCCCACTTCTTAATAATATCGAATTGTTCAGTTTATGTAATATGTCAAGTCCAACATCAATCCCACTTGGTGGTAAAGGCAAGCCGCCTAAATGAACTGATACAAATGTATTGTTTTTATGGTAAGAACCAATATATTTTTTTAATACAATTGACATCAAATTACCACTATTTTCGATTTGAGTATTTTCATTGAAGTGTCTGAAATAGAAATGATTAAATCCAATTGCCCATTGAAAATCACTAAATAAAATTAGTTCACCAGATAATTGGGAAGTAATACCAAATATATGCTCAAACTTATCAATACCATCTCCTTGCCAGCAGCCACCAAATCCAGCAGTGAAAGCAAATCTTTTTGTTGTATCATTTGCATTTTCAGTTTCATTATTTATTTCAAAATTATTTTCTGTTGAAAAAAGTAATGTATTGTTCAAAAAAACAATCATAATAATTACAAATATTTTTAACTTCATCCTAATTCCTTAAAAATTTAGATTGTATAAAATTCCTAATTGTATCCTTAATGGACTCATAGGTTTAACATCAGAAAGAATTATCCAAGCATCATTCAATAATTCTACTTTAAATGAGATTGGATTAATTATTTTGAACTCACATCCTAATCCATAATTATAATAAAATAAAGATGGAAAAGGTATAACCATACCTATTAAATAATATCTATCAATTCGACTTTTATTATTCAAATAATACTTAAAATAAATATTTAACAAATGTTTATATTCTTCATCTAATTTCCTATTAGAATCGAATAATATTGTATTTGAAATATTGATTTTCCAATTCTTTTCCTTATCTAAAAATACTTCAATTCCATAATTTAATATCATACCATTGGTTGATTTTTTATTCAAATCCCAATAATATCCACTTCCCATACTTAACGTAATTGATTCCCGTATAGACCAATTTGAATCATTTTTTATTTTAGTATCATTATCATTTATTGATTGTGCATTTACATTCCCGTCTATGAAAAATTTTGAATCTGTATCATTCACATTTTCTTCTGCAAATCCAAAGCAAGTTACCATCATAAATATCAAGAGTAATTTTTTCATTTTTTTTTCCTTGTTAAAATTTATACTTAATTCCAAATTGCATGCTGTAAGATAAATTTCTGGTATTATATTGACCAACAGATTGATTTTGATTTTCCTCATCAATATTCAATAATCCATAATTGCAATTTAACCCTAAGTCTATATCCCATTCTTCGTGAATTGGTATCTTCATACCTATTCCTAAAACAACTCCAACATCTATTCTATTACAATATTCTGTAAAATCTTCATTGGGAATAGATTGAGGATTAAATTCTCTTGTGGCAGAAAGTAAAAAATTAAAATAGGGTCCAATATTAGCATAAATATTAATATGCCAATCAGTTGAGTAGGAAAAAAGAAAAGTTGCAGAAAGATAATCTAAATTTTCGTTAGCCGTAGTTATACCTAATGGATAACCGTTATTATCAACAAATGTATATTCACTTAATGATGCTCCTTTTCTTTCATATCCAAATTTTCCAATTAATGATATATTTGGTGAAAAAAAGTTTTCATAACTGAAACCTCCAGCATATCCAACTTTAGATTCAATAAATTCCACATTAGCATCGTATAATATAGTAGAAATTGTTGGACCAATGTAAATGCCTAATGCCATATCATTTGATTCACTATATGCAAATGAACTAATAAAGATAAAAAGAATCAGGATTTTGGTGTTTGATAGTTTTTTCATTTTATTTCCTGACTAATTATTTTATTTTATATTTGGTTAGTACAGATTTCATAACAAGAGTTTTGTTACCAGTAATTGGATTAATTTCATAATCTTCATTTGCAATTTGTCCAATTCCAGGCGTATAATAATTATATGAAATGTCAGTTTCTTTGCTATCATCTAAAATTACTTGTACATATTTGATACAATTGAATTTACCAGCGAGTGTAGTATATACTACATTGATACTATCAACATAAAATTTTGTATTCTCGTCTTCTGAAATTATTTCACCTTTGGATACAGGATATTTAAAAACCATAATATAGTCCATACCGAGATATCGAGATGTAATACGAAGCCCATTAGGTTCATTTTTATAATATGATGGTGTTAAAAAAGTAGCATTTGTAAAAATATTAAAGTATCTCAATTGCATTTGATTTTCACCATTATACTCAATTTCTGAATCTACTGTTAATCTATAAGCTGCTGAATCAGTAGATGAAGTATAAAAATAGTTAGAGTAATATTCCCAATAATTACCAATTTTTAATGGCATAAGCACAGAAGAATCTGTTGGATTGTTTCCGTTATCGCCACAAGAATAAACGAAAATTGCTAATAGAATTAATGCGAATACTTTTTTCATTTTTTTAATCCTTTATTTATTAAATTTTTAATATATTGTCATATAAATTCTATATATTCAAGCAACGTAGTTGCTTTTTCAAACCCCGAAAACCGCACACCGAAACCCAATATGCCGCAACTACGTTGTCAATAAAAAATCAAAATCGGAAAACATTTGTTTAATTTGCTCTGTTTCCATAAGTAAATTATAAATAAATTTTCATAATTCCAAAATATTTCAATCCAGAACACCAATTTCTAAAGTTTATAAGTATAAATACCGAAAATATATTAATGTAGAAACAACACAAAAGGAGGTGGTCGCGATGGGGAATGCTGCAAAGAAGTATTCACCGGCAGAAATTCTGATTTAAGGTGTACAGGGTGGGTGGGAAATCAGTATTTCAATCGCAACAAAGAATTCTCTGAAAATTACAAATAATTATTCTGTTTATTTATTTTCATAAAATCAATTTAACTTATATCTAATTAATGTTTTTTCTAATCCATTAACATTATTAATGGTTGTCGGAAATTTTGGGTCAGAATTTATTGGCAAAAATCTTTGATATGATGGTTTAGAATAATAATAGACTAATCCTATACTATCTGCATAATTATATATTATGGTGTTTTTGTAAAATTTTACTGCATTAATATTATCATAATCAAATAAAGCTCGTGTATCAACCAATTCCTGAAATTGACTAAAAGTAATTTCACCCAAATCATTAATAATTTTGTCTGAATAGATATATTGAGTATTTATTGTTACTTCGAAATTTGAATTATAAATTTTATCTAAAAATGATAAAGGATAGTTATCATTATTATATTGGAATGAATTCCATTTCGTATTATTTTGGTCTGTCAATTTCACCCAAACTGGCTCGAGATCAGAAATAATAAAATTTTGCTTATCACGCAAAACATACAAACAATTATTATCTATGCTAAAATATTCTGTATTTATTAATTTCCCATCACTAAAATTATTGAATTTATAAGCTTTTTGCTTGTAAATATTTCCATTTGTAATAGTTGTAACCTCTAAGAAATCAACAATAACCATTGAATCCACCCTTTTAGAATCATTGATTTTATTACCATTAATATCAATCTCAAAAACAGAATAAATCCAATAATTCCCCACTTTTAATGGCAAATAATTTTTATAAACTTTTACGTCAGGATTTACTATAGTCCTTTCAGCATCACAACCACTTAATAATATTGCAAACATAATTAGAGCTAATATTTTTATAAACATATTTCCACCAATAAACTTTAATAAAAAACCCATCATTAAAAATATAATAACAATACAAAGCATCATAAAGTTACAAAAAAAGTAAAAATAAAAAAATAAATAGTCAAATTAAGTGAAAAATATATTAATTTTGAATTAGTTTTTTGAAATAATTAGAAAAAAGATTACAATGGAATCATTAAGTGAATTTTGGCGTTTAGCGGGATTAAGATATAAATCTCATCCTTGGCATGGGGTAAAAATTGGGGACGATGTACCCAATATTGTAACTGTATATATAGAAGTTGTTCCTTCTGATACATTGAAATATGAAGTAGATAAGGAAACAGGTTATTTAAAGATTGACAGACCACAGAAATTTTCAAACTATATTCCTGCTTTGTACGGGTTTATCCCTCAAACATATTGTGGAAAATCTGTTGCTGATTATTGTAACTCAAAGACAAATAGGCGAGATATAGTTGGAGATGGCGACCCATTGGATATTTGTGTATTAACTGAACGCAATATTCAACACGGTGATATTTTATTACAGGCAATTCCAATTGGTGGATTTAGAATGATTGATGGTGGCGAAGCAGACGATAAAATCATAGCTACATTAAAAAATGACGAAGTATATTCTGGTTTTAATGATATTGATGATGTACCTGCATCATTAATAAATAGGTTGAAGCACTATTTTTTGACTTACAAAGATATGCCCGGTCAAATCACACCAAGATGTGAAATTACTCATATTTATTCAAGAGATGAAGCACACGAAGTAATTAATCGTAGTAGAAAAGACTATACACGCAAATTTGGAAAATTAGAAAATAAACTTTCTGTAGCGGCTATTGAAGCAATTTCATTTGCTCAAGATATTCGCAAAAGAAAATCTCAAGATAGCTAAATGTAATGAAAGATTGCAATCATAATTGAAGTAAATAATATAATTTATATTGCAAAAACATCATTAATATTACTTTATTTTGAGAAATAAAAAATTTTCCTTGTTCTTTTGAATAAATATTATTAAATTTCATTCTTTAGAATTGCTTTTTTGTTTTTTGTTTTTTGGAGTTATAGATGGTATCTATTTACGTTGGAAATCTTTTGTTTAAAACTACTTCTGAAGAAGTTAGAAGTTTATTTGAACAACACGGCGAAGTTGTTTCCGTGAAATTAATTACTGATAGAGATTCAGGTCGCCCAAAAGGGTATGGTTTTGTAGAAATGAGTGATGAAACAGCAGCAAATAATGCTGTTGAGCAACTAAATGGTATGGAATTTGGTGGCAGAATGTTGAAAGTGAATATTTCTCGTGAAAGGGAAACTAATAGTAGATATTAATAATCATAGTTTTTTGGTTTATTTTTAAGGAATAGAATAATAGTAGTGATTACAAATTATTTTATTCCTTTTTTCGTATTTTTTTTTGGCTATATTTATCAATCTTTTTAGTATTAATTCCTTGAATTTCCAATATGGAAAATGGATGAAATTTTCTGGTTTATTTGTCAATGTATAAAATTGCAGTATAAATGAAAAAATATTGAAACAAAAAACAGTCTTTTTTCGTATCATAATTGTCTTTGATTATTTATAAATAGGATTAATAAAATGAAAACAACTACTGTAAAATCAGTGGCAATGATACTATTTGCCTTATTTGCATTTTCAATTAACGGATTCTCTGCCGAATCTAATTCATCATTTTTAAAATTAGACGAAAGTGTGATTTCAGACAAAGACAAGTTTGAAAAAACTCTTGAATCTATGCCTGAAATTATTGATTTCTATATCAATCCAGATAATGGTTTGGTTTCTGTTTTACTCAAGAATAATTATGATGAAAAATACTTGATTAAGGAATTAGAAAAGCATAATTATGCTTTAAAAATTAACAGGTAAAACTACAAATATTGCTAAATCCCATAGACAATGTGATATTAAGCCAGGCACAATACTATTGTATTTTGAGTATAATATTGACCAATGTAAGCCCAATACAAATGCGGCTACAAGCAACATTGGATTAAATGCCCAAATATGAACAAAAGAGTATAGAAATATTGCGAGTATTGTGCCTTGTTTGACGCCAATTTTTTTAATTAGACGGTCTTGGATAAAACCTCGCCAAAATAATTCTTCAGCCGGACCAATTAGGAAAAACAACAATAAGCCAATTATCATTGGTGATGCTTGTTCTCGTGTTAAGTATATAGCTTGTATCTGTGGAACAGCCCATTCAAATAACTCAGAAAAAATCCATACCCCAAATCTTGAAAGCAAATATAATAATATTGCATGGATTACACCAATTAATACATAACTCCATTTAAAAGCAAATATCTGTTTTAATCTATTTTTTTCAATAATTAATGTAAATAATGACAAAGTAACTGTTGATATTGCCATTGCTTGCCAGAAGTAATTATTATGTATGAATGATGTAAATTCAAACGAAGGCGAAAACATCACAAACCAGAATAAAGCCGCTAAACCTAATCCAATATAAAAAATTTTCATTCTAATTTTCTCAAATAATAAAATTGAATATTGACGCAAATTATTTGAAAAGATTTTTTTTCTTTGGTATTCTGAACTTGTTTCAGAATCCATTTCCAAGCCGTCATTCTGAACTCGTTTCAGAATCTATTCTTGAATACCCTAATTTCACACAACGTGAGAAATCCAATGAACTTTTTCGGACTTTTCATCATTATTACTGGATTCCGCATCAAGTGCGGAATGACATTTAAAGCAAATTGTCATTCTGAACTCGTTTCAGAATCCATTCTTGAATACCCTAATTTCTCACAACGTGAGAAATCCAGTACCTTTAGCAAAGTATCTATATCGCTCCTACGGAGCTTTAGCAAAAAAGATACAGATATTTTCTATTAATATATCGCAACTACGTTGCTAAAATCGGAAACCAATTTGTAGAGATTCCGCACTGGAAGTTGTATTTCAATAGAATATGGATTCCTCACGTCGTTCGTAATGACAGTAATTTTTCATTAGTGTCTTTCTGAACTTGTTTAAGAATCTATTTACGATTTATGCCATTTTCGAAACAAGATGTCCAACACTTTAAAAGTGTTGGACATCTGAAATAATAGTAAAACGTATTTTTCATTGAATAATCAAACAATCATTCCAATATAAATTTTTCTAATTTGGTTACTGAACCACATTGCATTTTAATAAAATATATACCTGAACCTATATTTTCTAATGATATGTTTTTATTATGAATTCCTTTTGAAACGAATGAATTATCTAATAATTTAATTTCTTCACCAAATACATTGAAAAGTGAAATGCTTGTATAAGTATCAAAAGGAACGGAATAATTGATTGAAATACTATTTCCAACAACTGGATTTGGAGAAACTTTCAATATTTGAAAATTAAACTCAGAAAATTTCAATTTTCTTAATTCATCTACACAAACTGGCACTGTTTCAATTCTTGACCTACCATTTTTGAATTGAATGCAACTGTTTGATGAGATGGCAATTACTTCAATATCTGAATAATTAAATGTATCATTTGCGAAATATGTATCAAATTGAATGGAAAATATATTTTCATTTCCAACAATATTTTGGTCGGCTATAGAATTTAATCTGAAACTAATTTCACTTGTATTATCAATTTCAGGTTTGGAAATTGTATATTTTCCAATTAAATTATTTCCAATTTTCAATGAACTCAAATCAGGTAATAGTACAGCATTATTATAAGATAATTTAATCTGAATTTCACCCATTGGAATACTGCTCAAATCAAGATTATAATCAAGCCGACATTTTATTTCTACTTTTTTCCCAATTTCTATTATTTGAGAAACTGGTGTAATTACTAACTCAGGTTGGTCAATTTTTGTTCTTCCAACAATTTGTCCAATTTTCTTGATTGTTGGATTTTCTTCATCAAAAAATTGAAAATCAATGCTTTTTTGAATTATACTTTCGGGTTTAAAAGATAATGTAACCAATTGAGTTTGTTTCGGTTGTATCTCAAAACCATCAAGAATGGAATTATCTTCAAGTACGAACTCATTTTCATTGTTTAAAAATTCTAATTTGCTTGCTTTAAAAGGTTTAGTTCCATTATTAATAATTTTTGCTGAAATTAATTCAGAATTATTAATACAAGCAATGCCCTCACCATTAATTATCTGTATGTTTTGATTTGAAGCACTTCCATTTAGAAATAAATTAGAATTACTTAATGCTGTACTAAGCACTTTTATAACAGACGAATAATTCCCATCATTTTCAGGAGCAAAATATACATCAAAGGTTATAGTTTCACTCGGTGCTAATTTTATTGGTAATCCAACTTTTGATTTGTCATATTTGAATCCATAAGTACCATATTTATCAATTTCATCAGATATTTCTTCATTATGAAATAAATCTTGAATAACAACAGTATCAGCAAATTGCCATTCAGAAACACTCAAATTTTTGATTGTAATTGTTCTTATTTCAGGTTTTTCAGAATTACCCGAAATAATACTTCCAAAGTCAATAGTTTCATCATTTATTTTTGGCACTGTACCAAAACCACGCAGTTCTGAAATTGTGTTCAATAATTTGTCGTCATTATACTTGATTTTGAGCAAGTGTTCACCCTGATTTGTAGGTCTGAAATTAACTTTGAATTTGTATGAATCACCAGATTTAATTGTTAAATTCACAAATTGTTGTCTATTAAATTCAAATGCATTTCCGTTTATATCTTCAATAATTTCAATATTATTAATCTTAATATCTTCTAAACCAGTATTTTGAATTACTATACCAGAATCTAAACTCACGATTGGATATGGTCCAGATGGAAATTCTGTTCTGTGAATAGGTTTTCTTAGCCAATTATAAGAAGTAGCAGCTAACCCTTCCTTTATACCTCTACCATTAATATAAGTAATACTATCTATTGTGTTTGCATCACTCATAAAAACAATTGAATCACTATAAACTTGCTCATTAATTGGTTTAAATTCAATTGTAAAGTCAAATTTATCATTGGGGTTGATAATTAGTTTATTTGACGGTGATATTTCCCGTCCGAAATTGATTTTAAAAACGCTATTAAATGTGGGTTTAAAATTTGATATTACTAAATCTGATGAGCCAGCGTTATGAATAAATACTTTTTCAATAACGGATTTGTTTACCGTAACATCTCCGAATGAAACATCGTCAGCAATAATAACAGGATTACCCACATTTGCTTCAATATGCGTATAATAACTAAAAAGACAATCTGACCCAAAACCAATTGAATCAATAAACTTTCCTGATTGAGGTGATTTAAACTCAACATCAAATGCAAATTCTTGTTGAGGGTTCAATTCAATTGACTGTGGTATTGAAGTAATAATTTTAAAACCTTGAACATTAGATTTTAAATTTAATTTATTCAATGTAACCGTCTTTTGACCAATATTTTTCAAAGTAAATGTTCTACTACTTGATTCATTAATTTTAAAATATCCGTAATTTTCATAATTAGTATTAATAGAAATTTTTGGAGCTTTATAAATTATGGCAATATTTGAAAAATTACTTTTACCATCCCAGAATTGCATTAGTGCTTTAGCATCTTTCTTTTTATCAACAATATTGAGATTCCAATTCATTGTAACTGTTTCGTTTGTAATGATTTGGTCACATTCTCCTTTGACATAATTTTCAGAAAAATCCGAATAAAACACCCAACCAGCTAAATTTGACCTTACTGTAGAATTTTCAGGTTTATCTTTTGTAGTTCCTTGAATACTGCCATCGCATAAAATTTGATATGTAACTTCAGGAGCAGTAGCATCTTCTTTCTCCAAACTTAATAAATCAAGTCCAGCCGGCATACCGTAAGAATCATTACTTGAAAATCCGTAAAGATATGCCACAAAAGGTAAAGGTGAACTAAGTGTAAAAACCCCATATTGAGGTAATTTATAAACAAGATGATAATACTTTTTGCCATTTAATTGATAGCTAAATTCTTCATTTAACAATGGTGTAATTGTATTTAAATTTTGATAAATAATCCCACTTTTAGTTTGAGTTCCAAATTCAATATTATCAGGCATTACATCTGTAGTTTTTTCAAAAATCAAAGTCAGATAATTAGAATTATATTTCTGACCAGCTGGACTTGCAGGAACGGCTAATTGTATTACTTTTTGAAATTGTGTTAATGGAGATAGAATCATTTGAAAAGGGTCGCCTGGTGGCTCTGGGAAACCATCTTCTTCAACTCCTGTATTGTATAATGTTACAGATATTGGTTTATCTGCTGTTATAATATCTGCTGATGAAGTGGTTGTATTAGTTCTAAATTCTAAAAAGCCATCGTAGATTTTTCCACCTGCTTTTGCTATATTACCTTTTAGCTGACCATTGACATAAATATTTGTGTTATTTTCTTTTGCAAAAACTCTAAGTACAGAATTAAATTTCCTGCCATAAATCCTTGGAATAAAATAAGTATCAGACCATGTATTGATTGGTGTTTCCATTTCAGTAATGTAATCACAAAATTTATTAGCTATAGGAATATTGGCACATTGATTACCACTAATTACAGAAACAGGATAGTTACTTTTAATTCTGCTGCCCGTTAAATCTGCATCATTTCCCTTTGATGAAATCATCCAAACATCACCTTTGTTTAGGTATTTTGTAATAGATTCATCTGGTTTTGTTCCACCTGAAGTTTGACTACTATTGTTGCCGCCCATAGTAAAGGTAACTTCAGTACCATCATACGCCGCAACAATACCACTCAACGAAGGCAAACTATTATAAATAGGATAATATGAAGACGCATCATTTATAGAAGAAACAATATATTCATTTGCTAATGAAGATACTGGGTAAGCAAGATAACCATCACTTGAATTTCCATTCCGAACAAGAACATATACAATAATTGGTGATTCGGAGGTTACTCTAATACCAGTATTTTTGAAAATATCACTTCCAAAGACTGGTTCAGTGCTACTTTTGGTATAGGGCTGTGCAATGGAAGGAGAAATATTAAATTCAATTACTTCGCCTAATTGTACTTTTTTTACTTGTTTAAATGCTTTTCCGGGAATTTCGACTGTAACATTTGTTTCTGTGAATGATGATGCAAATATTTTGACTGTGTTTTCAATACCATTATTATCAGACAAACCCGGAATAACTGTAAGCCAGTATTCAATACCAACGTTATTTTTATTCATAATAGGAGGTAATTTATCTAATAAGTCGCTAATTTCATCAGAAATAAGTATTGAACTAAATGTAAAAAATAAAATCAAATATAAATAACGCATATCAGCACCTGTAAAACAATATCACTATCTAAAACGATTTAAAAATCATTTTAATTTATTAATGATTTTTAGATTCAATATCTTCATATCAATTTTCAAATCTAATAAAATCTAAAGACACAACAAAGAAGTGTTTTGTTACAGGATAAAAAGAAAATTTTCAAACTACAACACTCTAAAATTAAAATAATTAAGATGATTTGCCGTTTCAAATCATTATTATTAAATTAAAATTGGAAAAATGAAATGAATATTAAATTTATTGTAGAGCAACATGTTGATGGATTTATTGCATATCCTTTAGGTGTGAATGGAATTGTTGCTGGACAAGGAAATTCATATAATGAAGCGTTGGAAAGTGCAAAATCTGCATTAAAATTTCACATAGAAACATTTGGAGATGAAGTTTTGGATGCAGAACAGATTGTGCTTGATGCTTTTATTGAAAATGAGGTATATGCGTGATTACAAAATTTCCATCTGAAGCTCCAAAGAGAAAAGTTCTTAAAACTTTAAATAGATTAGGTTTTGAAGTTATTCGAGAAAAGGAACATATCTCAATGCTCAAAGTTGAATCAGATGGTAGAAAAATTCCTTTAACTATTCCAAATCATCAAATAATAAACGGAGCATTATTAAGATTAATATGCACTCAAGCTGGAATATCAAGAATTGATTTCTTGAATGAATACGAAAAATCATAATAATAATTACATTTGTTCCTCAATATCTTCTATTATTTACTATCTCACTTCACAACCATAATCTTTTCAACTCTAATGCTATCATTCTGCTGTATTTTCAACAAATACATTCCATTTGGCAAATCAGCAATATTAAAAGTAAGATTTTGTTGCTCGAACTGTCCATTGAATAATACTTTTATCTCTTTGCCATTAATATCTGTAATTGTGATTTTTAAATCACCTTCTTTAAATTCTATTTTGCTTAAATTTATTTCTCCAGTTGTAGGATTGGGGTATATAATTGAATTCTTTTGTTCAATTTCTTTTACATCACTTGGTACCATCCAGTTAAGTAATGCAAAGCCATCATTTGTAAATACAAAAATCTGATTTTTTTTGTTAAATTTTAATACATCTGACCCAATTAATCTTTCATATTTATAAGCCAAAGTTCCTTTTTCTAAATCCCATATACTTGGTCTTATAATGTCACTACAAGCAGTACCAGATGTTACTAAGTATTTTGAATCATGAGTAAAATCGAGCCCAGTACTTACACAATTTTTATTTGGCATCCATTCATAAATTTTGACTAATGATAAATCTTCAGTGAATGCTTTATTATCATAAACTCTTACATAAGGATGACCAGCACTACCAAGCCATTTACCATCTGGAGAACTCTTGAAATGCGCTAATTCATCTTCATTTTTAATTATCTTTAATGTTTTCACATCCCATAGTAACGAATTATAACCAACTTCATCTGGCTTTGTCCAATCAGCAATATATTGTGATATGGTTTTGAAATATTTTCCGTCTTCTGTAACAGTCAAACTATGATAATAGTTTTTTTCAAAACCTAAAGTGTCAATCAAGTTAAATGTTTTTAAATCAAAAACATAAATTCCTTTTTTCCACATCCAAGGTCTGTGATCTGAAAATGATACAACTCCAATTAGCTTTGAACATTTTTCATTGATAACAAATTGGGTAAAACCTTTAACAGGACTATCTCCCAATTTAAATTGTCCAATTAATTCCCCTGTGGGCCACTTTCTTTTTTCAAAGTTGTAGGTATAGACATACTCTCCATCATCAGAGAATTGTATAATACCTTTAAACTCAGGCACTTCTCGAATCACATCTCCCGTTTCAGCAGATAGCTCAATCAATTTCAGATTTGCATCTGTAGCAAAAATTGTCTTTTCATCAGGAGAGAAAACTGCATTAATCATTTCCTCCATCCCGATTTGTGAACGCATCTTATGCCATGCAACTTCTTCAGCCGCAAATAAACTACTGCCAAATACCAGTAGCATTAATAATAAAAATAAATTCTTCATAACTTTTTCCAAATTTGCAATTCCCACATTTATAATGACACATCAAAGTACTTTTCGTTTCACAGAATTAAAACAATTTTTTTTTACAAGATTCATTTTTTAATTTGATAGAGCATTTTCAAATAATCTCGTAGAGATTAAATTATGGTAACTCAATAAATTACAATATTTTACCATTATTTAATCACTACGTGATAACGAATTAAGTAGCAATTCACTTGTTACCAAAATTTAATCACTATGTGATAAATTCAAAACTTGTAGGAAAAATATTTATCATTTTACCTACAGAATAAACAAACCAGTATCTGTCATCTACAAATATCAAGTTGTGATTAAATATGTGTGAAAACTAAGTTAATACTAATCGTAGATGAACTCATCCTGCAGGGTAAAATGAGTCAAGAAAAAAACTATTTTAAATGAAATTACGTTAATGTTATTTATTTAAATTTGGATTTTGAAGATTGAAAAATTTATTAGTAATAGCATATTATTTTCCACCATCAGGTGGTCCCGGTGTACAGAGAGTTTTAAAACATATCAAATATTTGCCTGAATTTGGATGGAATCCTATTGTTTTAACAGTCTCAAATGGAACTTTTCCGGCAAGAGACGAATCGTTGATGGCAGAAATTCCTTTGGGTACAATTGTAGAAAGAACTCAAATCTATGAACCATATACAATTTACAGAATGCTGACTGGCAAAAAAGCAGGTACAGCCATAGATGTAAATAATATAAAAAAAGATGACCAAAAAGTGGGTTTAGCCGATAAAATTTCAGAATTTATAAGAGCTACTTTTTTTATACCAGATGCAAGAATTGGCTGGTTGTTGACTGCAAATAAAGCAGCTCGTGAAATTGTAAAAAAACATAATATCCAAGCAATCTATTCCTCATCACCTCCTTATACGTGTTCATTAATAGCAAATCATTTGCATAAAAATACAAAATTACCTTGGGTAGCTGGTTTTCGTGACCCTTGGACTAATTTTTTAACAACACCCAAACGCTGGTTTTTACCAGCGATGATTGATAGGAAATTGGAACATTCTGTTTTTGCAAATGCAAACGCCGTAGAATGTGCTTGGGAAGGTATTATCAAAGATGCATTAGGAAAATATCCTTTACTTGATTCAAATAAGTTTTTCCATGTTCCAAATGGTTTTGATTCGTCTGATTTTCCCAAAACAAATTATTCTCCAAATAGCAAATTTACTGTTACTTATACTGGCTCAATGTATGGAAGGCGTAATCCCGACAGTTTCTTTAAAGCGATACAATTATTGATTGATAGAAAATTAATTTCAAAAGATAAAATACATCTTCGATTTGTTGGTAGATTTGGAAATGAAGTGCAAGAAATGTTTGATAATTCCTCATTCAAAGATTCAATTGAAGTTATTGGATATGTTAAGCATCACGAAAGTATTGCATATTTGATTAATTCAGAGGCACTTTTATTAGTGGTAGATGAAGCAAAAGAAAGCGAGGAAATTGTACCAGGTAAAGTTTATGAGTATGTTGGAGTGATGCGACCAATAATTGCAATAGCACCACAAAAAAGTGCAATAGCTGAATTGATAGCTGAAACAAATGCTGGGAAAGTGGCTCATCAAACACAAATTGAATTAATTGCAGATATTATACTCGATTATTTTAATGATTGGAGTAAAGGAACTACCAATTATCAGCCCAATATTCAAGCAATTAATAATTATGAAAGAAGAACAGCAACAAAAAAACTTGCAGAATTACTTGATTCAATAGCTTGATAAATATTTTGATACAAATTCAATTATTTGTAATGATTTTATCGCGGCTCTCTTATAAATTGTCATTGATAACTCGTTTCAGAATCCATTCTTAGATGCTGAACTAAATTCAGCATGACACTCGTGAAACCGTCATTAGGAACAAAGTGAGAAATCCAGTGAACTTTTTCGGACTATTCATCATTATTACTGGATTCCTCACTACGTTCGGAATGACGTTGTTCTCGGTCGTCATTTTGAACTTGTTTCAGAATATCATGATATTTTATGACTTAGAAATATGTAATTTCCAAATTAAGAACTGAATATCAAATTTTTTTAACAAACTCAATTTGTTAAATCAAAATTATTTATTTTTTTGAATACTTTTATTAAATTAATTAAAAGTTTTTTTCGTTAGTTTAATTTTGTGGTTTGGAATTTGTTAAAGATTTACGATATTTGAAGTTATTTTAAATTTAAAAATTAAATAAGTTATGAAAGAATTATCAATCGGGTTAGCAGGGGTAGGAGAAATAGCACAAAATTTTCATTTGCCTGCATATCAAAAAATGAAAAATGTTAAATTGGTTGCAATTTATGATAGGGTAAAATCAAAAGCTGAGATTCTTGCTGAAAAGTTTAATGTACCTTATGTTTGTGATAATTTTGAAGAATTGCTAAGTATTGAAAAATTAGATGCTGTTGATATTTGTGCCTCAACAGATGCCCATCATCAATTAGCAATACAGTCAATCAATGCCGGCAAACATACTTTAATTGAAAAACCAATTGCACGAAATTATTACGAAGCAAAAGAAATAAATGACGCAGCTATTGCCAATCCAGATGTGAAAGTAATGATTGGTCATTCACAAAGATTTCGTTTTGACGCCAAATTAATAAAACAATTGGTACAATTGAAAGAATTAGGCGAAGTCTTTTATATAAATGCAAGTTGGTTACAGAAGAAACGTGGAGCAGAATGGAGAAATGACATTGAAAGGTCAGGCGGTGGTGTGTTGATAGATTTGGGTGTATCACTAATTGATTCTTTACTATGGATTATTGATTACGAACCAGTAAAATCTGTTTGTGCTACAGTATTTAAACATGTAACAACTAATGCCGAAGATATTTGTATTGCAAATATTAAGTTCAAAAATGGTAGTATCGCTACAATGGAAATGAGTTGGTCTTTGTTTACTCAACATACTAATTTTTCGTTTAATGTTTATGGTAGTAAAGGTGGAGTTAAAATAAATCCCGTACAAATTTTCAAAAATAATGGTGAAATAGACAACCCTGTTGCAAATAATGCAAATATGACAAATATTTCGATTCATAGAAAATCATTTGAAGGTGAATTGAAGCACTTCGTAAATTCTGTTTTGGGATTAGTACCTGTAGTTTCTACTCCTTCCGAAGCTGTAAAAGTAATGAAGGTTATTGAATTATTGTATAAGTCTGCTGAAATTGGGAAAGAAATTGATTTTGATGAAAATTATTGAAATTTTTCATTGAATTTAAATAATTAATTAATAATTAAGTGTCAGCATATTTAATTATTAGGCAAGGATAAATCTATTTTATTGATATTATATATTGGAATATGTTATGAAAATCTGATTTAATTCATATTTTCGAGCATAAATTTAATGATTATAACATATTATTAAATAATTTATCGTTTAAATTCAATTAGTTAAATAAAAATTAATTTTCGAGGAAATTTCTTTTTATTATTTCAAAAATTATGATTAAGTTTCTTATTTAAAAAGTAATTAATTTGAAAATTGCTATATTTTTTTATAAAAGTAAATTATAATTGGTTTTATGGAACAACAAATTGAGTATTTAGATAAAGCGACAATACGCTTTGCAGGTGATTCCGGTGATGGTATGCAATTAACCGGTACACAGTTTTCAGAAAGTGCTGCAGGATTTGGAAATGACGTAAATACATTTCCTGACTATCCTTCAGAAATTAGAGCCCCAGAAGGTACTTTGTATGGAGTATCTGCTTATCAAATTCAAATTGGCTCAAAAAAAGTTAATACACCCGGCGATAAAATTGATGTTCTTGTTGCAATGAACGCATCTTCATTAAAAGTAAATTTGAAGCATGTAAAAGAAGGTGGAATTTTAATTTTGAACACGGCTGGTTTTAAAGATAAAAATCTAAAATTAGCAAAATATGAAACTAATCCTATAATTGATGGTTCTTTGAAAAAGTATCAGGTTTTTGCTTATGATATCAATGAAATGGTAAAGAGTGTACTTGCTGATACTGAATTATCTGTTAAACATGTTACCAGAACAAAGAATCTTTTTGCACTTGGCTTAACTTATTGGCTATTTGACAGACCTCTTGATGCAACAGAAAACTGGATTCAGAAAAAATTCAAAAAAGACCAACAAATCGTAGATGCAAACATAAAAGTTTTACGTGCAGGATATTTCTTCGGTAGAGATAATCAAGAAATGGCTATTAGATACCATGTGAAAAAAGCTGATTTAAAGCCAGGTATTTATCGTAATATTACAGGCAACAATGCAGTTGCACTTGGATTGGTAACAGCTGCAAATAAAGCAAATCTTCCTCTTTTCTTAGGTTCTTACCCTATTACACCTGCTACTGAAATACTTCATTTCATATCTGGTTATAAAAGATATGGTGTGAAACACATGCAAATGGAAGATGAAATTGGTGGTATTGTATCTGCTATTGGTGCATCTTATGGTGGTGCTTTAGCTTGTACTACAACATCAGGTCCAGGACTTTCATTGAAAACTGAAGCAATTGGTTTAGCAGTAATATTAGAATTACCTTTAGTAATTGTTGATGTTCAAAGAGGTGGTCCATCTACTGGTTTACCTACAAAAACTGAACAATCTGACTTGAATATTGCTATGTATGGCAGACATGGTGAAGCACCTGTTCCTATAATTGCAGCATCAAGCAGTACAGATTGCTTTGATAGTGCATTTGAAGCAGCAAGAATTGCAGTTAAATATATGACTCCTGTAATCTTACTTACTGATGGTTATATTGCTCAAGGGTCTGAAGCTTGGCTCGTTCCAAATCTTGAAGAACTTCCTGACATTAAAGTAGAATTTGCTACTGACAAAGAAACATTTGCACCTTACAAACGTGATGCTGAAACTCTTGCAAGAATGTGGGCTATACCTGGAATGGAAGGATTGGAGCATAGAATTGGTGGATTGGAAAAAGAAGATATTACTGGTATTGTAAGTCAAGACCCTTTGAACCATCAAAAAATGGTTGAGTTAAGAGCAGAAAAAATTGAAAGAATTGTAAATGAAGTTCCTGATTTGGAAGTTTATGGTGATGAAGAATCTGAATTGTTGCTCTTAACTTGGGGAAGTACTTATGGTGCTGCCAAAACAGCTGTTGATAGTTTGAGAGAAAAAGGTCATAAAATTGCTTATGTGAATTTAAAATACATGAACCCTCTTCCAAAGAATTTGGGTAATTTGATTGAAAAGTATGATAAAATTTTGCTTCCTGAAATTAATTTAGGTCAATTGAAAAATCTTTTGCAATCAAAATATATGAAACCAATCATTGGAATGCACAAAATTCAAGGTATTACATTTACATCTTATGAAATTGAAAATAAATTATTAGAATTATTAAATGCTTAGGAGCAATAAAAATGACAACAATGCTTGATAATATAATCAATAAAGAACATTTCGGCACTTTAAATTACACCCCGAAAGATTTCAAATCTAATCTTGATGTGAGATGGTGTGCAGGTTGTGGTGGATTTTCGATACTTGCACAAGTTCAAAGAATTTTACCTGATTTAGGTGTTCCAAAAGAAAAATTTGCTTTTGTTTCTGGTATCGGATGCTCAAGCCGTTTTCCATATTATATGGATGTGTATGGTTTTCATTCAATTCATGGTAGAGCATTAGCTGTTGCTTCTGGTTTGAAAGTTGCTCGTCCTGATTTATCAGTTTGGGTGGTAACTGGCGATGGCGATAATATGAGTATTGGCGGGAATCACTTCATTCATGCCAGCAGACGTAATGTAGATTTGCAAGTAATTATGTTCAATAATGAAATTTATTCATTAACTAAAGGACAGGCATCACCTCTTTCAAGAGTTGGGCAAAAAACTAAGTCTTCACCATTTGGTGTACTTGATGAACCTTTCAATCCATCGACTCTTGCACTTGGTGCAGGAGCTACTTTTGTAGCACGTGGATATGATAAAGATACAACTCAAATTAAACATCTTTTTGAACGTGCTGCTAAGCATAAAGGATTCTCTTTTGTTGAAATTTATACCAATTGTGTAATTTTCAATGATGGTGCTTTTGAAGAATATACTGCAAGAGAAACTAAACGTGAAACAACAATCAACCTTGAACATGGGAAACCATTGATATTCGGAGAAAGTTTCAACAAAGGTATCAAACTTGATGGTTATCGCCCAGTAGTAGTAGATTTGAATGATGGTGTTCATTCAGTTAATGATTTAATTGTTCATAATGAGCAAGATTCTACACTTGCATTGATTCTATCAGATATGTCATTCAATCCAGAATTACCAAGACCAATGGGCGTTATTCAAGCAATTGAAAAATTATCTTATGACCAAAAAACAACAATGCAAATTGAAGATGTTCAAAACCGTTTAGGACCTGGAAGTCTTCAAGATTTACTTAGAGGTGAAGATTACTGGGAAATCAAGTAATCTGAAGTTTCATTCTTTTAGAAAGTCCTGTTGAAAATACAGGACTTTTTTTTTGAGTTATCGACTTCGATAAACAGATTTATATTTATAGTTTTTGATTTTAATTATTTTATTTGTAATTTTGCAACTGCTATATTTTATTATAATCTTGGAGTAATTATGATTCATTCAATTGAAAAAGCAGATTTTGAAGGGAAACGAGTATTAGTACGAGTTGATTTCAATGTTCCTTATAATAGCGAAAAAAAAATTACAGATGATAAACGTATCAAAGAAACATTGCCTACGATTGATATGATTATTGATAAAGGTGGTATTCCTATTTTAATGTCGCATTTGGGCAGACCAAAAGGCAAAGTTAATCTTGAATACAGTTTGAAGCCAGTAGCTGAATATTTGGAAAATATTTTTGGCTATAAAGTACATTTTATTGAGGATTGTATTGCAGAAAATGCAGTTGAAATTGTAAACGATGCAGAATTAGGTGATATTATTTTGCTTGAAAATTTGAGATTCTATCCGCAAGAGGAAGCAAATGACTTGGAATTTGCAAAAAAACTCGCTAAAACTGCTGATTGCTATGTTAATGATGCATTTGGTTCGGCTCACCGCGCTCATGCAAGTACTGCTGCAGTTGCATCATTATTTGAAGAAAGATATGCTGGCTTGTTGATGTTTAAAGAATTAGACTACTTGGGCGGCGCTTTAAAAAATCCAAGAAAACCTTTTACTGCCATTATTGGTGGTGCTAAAATATCTGGCAAAATTGATGTTATCAGTTATTTGCTTGATAGATGTGATAATATTATTATTGGAGGTGGAATGATGTTTACTTTCTACAAAGCAATGGGCTTACAAATAGGAAAGTCATTACTTGAAGAAGATAAAGTTGAACTTGCTTTGCAATTAATAGAAACAGCGAAATCAAAAAATGTGAATTTAGTTCTCCCTACTGACGTTTTGGTAGCTGATGCTTTCAATAACGAAGCAAATACTCAGTCAGTTTCAAAAGAATCAATACCTGAAGGTTGGATTGGAGTTGATATTGGTATTGAAACTCAAGCTAAGTACAAGGATATTATTTTAAATTCCCAAACAGTCGTCTGGAATGGACCTATGGGCGTATTTGAAATGAGCAATTTTGCTAAAGGGACTTATATTGTTGCTGAAGCTATGGCAGAAGCTACAACAAAAGGTACTGTTACAATTGTTGGTGGTGGAGATTCAGCTGCTGCAATAGCTCAAATGAAATTTGATACAAAAGTATCTCATGTTTCAACAGGTGGCGGTGCGTCTTTAGAATTTTTGGAAGGCAAAGAATTACCTGGTGTATTGGCATTAGAAGTATAATATTTATTTGCCAACAAAAGCAAAGAAATATGTTTCTAAAAAGAATTGCACTATGAAATTTTGCAAATATAATGATATTAAAGAATTAGCAGAATTTACTTCCTCGTCTGTTTGAAAATAAATCTGAGATAGCAAAGATTAAGAAGAAACTTGCCAAGTTTTAAAAACTTGGCAAGTTATTTATACATTTCGATACATCCCAATGATAAATATTTTGGAAAATAAAACATTTTTTGATAATTTTGATAATAAAGGAAAAAACTTAAATTTATTTTTAGAAAAGCATTATTCACTATGAATCAAACCTTTGAAATAAGAATAAAAATTCAATTTGTCAGAGAAAAACAATGAAAAAACTAACAATCATTTTTGCGTTATTTATTAGTTATATTGCTAATAGCCAATCTTTATCAATATTTGATATTGACACAACAAACTTTCCAATTATGAAAGCTAAGTTTTGGGCTTTTGCTCAAGATGGAAAGCAAATTACAAATCTCACTCCATCTGATTTTGAATTGAAAGAGAATGGACAATTGAGAAAAGTAACAAAAGTGAGTTGTCCAGTTCCAAAGCCACCATTGGCATTGTCGAGTGTACTAGTATTTGATGTAAGTGGCTCAATGCGTGGGAGTAATATGAACTTAGCCAAGGAAGCGGCAACACTTTGGGTAAACTCCCTACCACTTGGAAAAAGTGAATGTGCCGTAACAAGTTTTGAAAATTTGAATTATCTAAATCAGGATTTTACAACAGAACGCACCAAATTGCTAAATGCAATTAATGGCTTACAAACAAATGGCGGAACTAATTATGATGCGGCGTTAATCAATCCATTGGCAGGTGGCTTGATAATAACAAAAAATGGAAAGCACAAAAAAGTTATAGTAATGCTAACAGACGGGCAGGCAAGTGAACCGCAAGTCAGTCAAATCGTTGCAGAGGCGAATACACAAAATACTACATTATATTTTGTTACACTTAATATGCCATGTCCTGAGAGTTTACAAAATATAGCTTATCAAACTGACGGACAATGGTTTGAAAACGTAGCCTCAGTAGAGCAAGCTAAACAGATTTATCAACAAATATTACAAACAGCGCAAGGCGGTGTTCCTTGCGAAATAACTTGGGAAAGCGGGGTTACTTGCGTGGCTGGAACTACAAATATTGAAATGAAAATTAAGAGTTTGAATGAAATTGCAGAAGCGAGTTATAAAAGTCTTAATAAAGCAGTTGTAACATTAGAATTTGTTCCAGCTACAGTTAAATTTCTAAATCCTACTGTTGGTGTAAAGGTTGAGCAAAAAATAACAATTACTGCAAGAAATGCTGATTTTTCAATTAAGAATATTACAAGTTCTAATGCTGGCTTTGATATAAAGCCAAAGCGTTTCAAATTAAATTCAGGAAAAAGTTTTGAACTAACAGTAAGTTATTTTCCAGTTGATAGTGGTTATAATTATTGTAGATTTGAAATTGAAAATGATTATTGTACTACAAAATATTATGCAAGTGGAGGTTGGGAAGGCATAAAACCTAAAATAAAAACTATTAAACTAATTCATCCAAATGGTGGTGAAGTTTTTGTTGCAGGTAGCGATACTGTTATTACTTGGGAAGGTGTTACTCCAGATGAGCCAGTAAAATTAGAATATAGAATAGATGACAATAAATCTTGGATGTTAATTGCTGATTCTGTAATAGGCTTAAGTTATAAGTGGCGAGTACCCAAAACAGCAAGTAATAAATGTCTTGCAAGAGTAACTTCAGCTGCAAATACACTACAAAAATATGAGGAAGTGCAAATATGTAATCAAACATGGATGACTCGTAATCTCGATGTTACTACATATCGAAATGGTGACACTATACCTGAAGTAACTGACATAACAAAATTAGCAAATCTTACAACGGGTGCATGGTGTTATTATGAGAATGACTCTGCAAATGGTAAAATTTATGGTAAGTTATATAATTGGTATGCAGTAAACGACCCACGTGGGTTGGCTCCTTATGGCTGGAGAGTTCCAAGTGATGAGGAATGGAAAGAATTGGAAATATGTCTTGGAATGACACAAGCAGAGGCAGATAGTATGTTGTCTTATCGTGGAACAACTCAGGGTTCAAAATTAGCAGGTGGGTATGATTTGTGGGCAGATGATAGATTGCGTCAGCAGAGTGACTTTAATAGTAGTGGCTTTAAAGGTTTGCCCGGTGGAAGCGTCAACGATGATGGAAGTTTCTACGCAAAAGGATACTTCGCTCGATGGTTGACTACAACTGAGTTCGATTCAAAAACAGCGATTTGCCGATTATTGACTTCCAACCATACTGCTATATTTAGAGGCAAACAATATAAGACAAAATTCTTTTCAGTTCGTTGCTTGAAGGATTAGAAAATGAATTTGGCTAAAGCCAATATTCATAAAAGAAATGAAAACCCCGACCTAAAGGTCAGGGCTATTGAAGAAAAAGAAAAGAATAATAGCCCCGACTTTTAAGTCGGGGACAAAGAAATGGAAAGAGTTAATAGCCCCGACTTTTAAGTGGGGGACAAAAAGAATTTAGAAATTCTGCTTTAGCAAAAAAAAAGAAATCCTACTCCGCCCTAAAGGACGGAGCTATTGAAGAGAAAGAAATAATAGCCCCGACTTTTAAGTCGGGGACAAATGGAAAGAAAGAAAATTCGGCTTTAGCCAAAAAAAAGTAACATAATCCAACTCCGTCCTAAAGGACGGAGCTATTGAAGAGAAAGAAATAATAGCCCCGACTTTTAAGTCGGGGACATATGGATAGAAAGAAAATTCGGCTTTAGCCAAATTAGGAGTTATTATGCCATTTATTAAAATATGGATACATATTATTTTCGCTACAAAAAAGCGAGAAAGAATAATAAATAAAGATTTGAAACCAATTTTAATTAACCATATTATTGAAAATGCAAGAAGCAAAAATATTTATATTGACTCTATTAATGGCGATATGGAACATATCCATATCTTGCTTTCTCCAAATATTGAACATTCTATATCAAAAACCGTTCAACTTATCAAAGGAGAATCTTCATTTTGGATTAATAAAAATAAATTAAGCAAAGTGAGATTTGAATGGCAAGATGACTATATTGCTCTTTCTGTAAGTGAATCTATCGTTCCGAAAGTAAGAGAATATATAAAGAATCAGGAAGAACATCATAGAAGAAAGTCTTTTAATGAAGAATATGAATTATTTTTAGAAAAATTTGAAAATTTGGCTAAAGCCGAAGTTCAAACGAATAATTCAACCCCGACCTAAAGGTCAGGGCTATTGAATAGAAAGAATAGTCCCGACTTTTAAGTTGGGGACAAAGAAATGTAAGTTTAATTTTGCTTTAACAAAAAATAGAAAATGATGAATAGCCCCGACTTTTAAGTCGGGGACAAAGAAATGGAAATTAGAATTGGCTTTAGCCAAAAAAAGAAATCCTACTCCGCCCTAAAGGACGGAGCTATTGAAGAGAAAGAATAGTTCCGAACTTTTAAGTCGGGGACAAAGAAATGTAAGTTTAAATTTGGCTTTAGCAAAAAAAAAGAAAATGATGAATAGCCCCGACTTTTAAGTCGGGGACAAAGAAATGGAAATTAAAATTGGCTTTAGCCAAAAAAATGAAATCCTACTCCGCCCTAAAGGACGGAGCTATTGAAGAGAAAGAAATTAATAGCCCCGACTTTTAAGTCGGGGACAAAGAAATGTAAGTTTAAATTTGGCTTTAGCAAAAAAAAAAAATTATTATGATAAATATAAGGAATAAGAAAATGACAAGAATTTTAATAGTATTTATTGCTTTTGTGATAATTGGAACTGTTGCAAAAAGCCAAACTCAAGCTGATTCATCGGATAATTATTGGTCAATTGTAGTTCCAACTCCTAAATCCACAGACATCGATATGGGAAAATGCCTTGTTGGGAGCATGAAAGACTCTTTAGTTGTTGATTTTGTACAAAATATTGGCTCTTGGAAATTTAGAGTTGATTCCATTTATTTTAGTGGAACTGATGCTGACGCTTTCAAATTAGTATCGGGTATTCCCCAATATAAATTAAATGTTGGCGAGAATAAGGCAACTGAATTTAGATTCACTCCAAAATTTGAGGGATTACACTCAGCAAAGATTTATATTGTAACTCAAGCAGAAACACTTGAATATAATATAATTGGAATGGGCGAAGAGCAGAAAATTCAAATTGTTAGCGATTGGCTCGATTTCGGTAAAGTAGAAATTGGTAATGAGAACACATTCGTAGATACAATTGTTATCAAAAATATATCAAATACTTCAATTAATATTAGTAATGTTGTTCAACTTGGACCTGACAATGAACAATTTAAAATCGTAAATGGTGGTGGTTCATTTACACTTTCAAAAGATGTTCCACATAAAATGACATTAAAGTTCAAGCCAAAATATGGTGGCAGAACATCAGGGCAATTGGGATTTGAGTACCCCGGAACAGGTAGTCCTGCAACTGTACAATTATTCGGAATGGGAATTGGTGGAAATGCTTTTATAGCGAATGATTCTGCATTTGCAGGTGAAACAAAAAATATAAAATTATTGTTGGGTAACATCAAACCAGAAGGACTTGCTTCAATTGCACCAAATTTTGAAGCGAAAATACGATTCCAACGCACAATCTTAGCACCAAGCAATAATCTTGAATGGCAAATAATCAATGATTCCATTTATGTAACTGTAAAAGGACAAATCGGAAATAGTTTTGAATTGGCAAGTATTCCATTAATAGTTGGGCTTGGAAATGTAGAAGAAACTGCAATAGATATTGTTGAAATGAAATTACTTGATATTTTTGGAAATGAAGTTGAATATGATTTTGAGAAAGAGTCAGGCACATTTAAACTTCTCGGCATCTGCGATGAAGGTGGAAACCGCTTAATCAATCCTGAAAAAGTAACACAATTAATGAAATTATCTCCAAATCCAGCCGATGGCAATGTAAATATAGAACTGAATCTGGTAGAAAAAGGAATATCCACAATCAAAGTTTATGATTATAATGGACAATTAATTGATTCGAAAGAAATTACATCTATTGGAAATATGAGTATTGAATTAAATACAAAAGATTACAGCAATGGTTTATATTTTATACATTTACAGACTCCAACAGTAAGCAAGAAAGAGAAATTGATAATATTTAGATAAGAAAAACAAAAATGGACTTCACCTTAAAGATTGAGTCCATCTGATTTGAGAAGCTAAGCCACAAACATTGGTAGGTTTGAATTTTAAATTCATCTTTCATATTACAAGATGATTTTACAACCAATATTTTACATTACTTATACATTTTTAATATTTGGAGATTCAAGACCATAATTCTTTTTCTTATCTTCAACTTTCAAAAGAAATCCAAATAATATTGCTGCAATTCCAAATAATGTAAATATCATCATTGGCAGTGTATAATTATATGAAGTAGTCGTTATCCCGTTTTCAACAACTGTGCCTGTAATGCAATAAGTATCCAATACCCATCCAATCAACAAAGGTACTAACATTAAACCCCAATTTTGAACCCAAAATATTAATGCAAAAGCAGTTCCTAATTGTCTATCGGGTATAATCTTCGGAACAGATGGCCACATTGCTGAAGGAACAAGAGAAAAACCAATACCAAGAATTAAAATCAAAAATACTGCAAATACCCAATGATTAAATAACGGTACTGAGAATAAAATATGCACCATTGTAATCAAAACAGCACCGATAATCATAATTGTCGCACCTTTGCCTTTCTTATCATATATACTGCCAAATACTGGAGTTAAAAGTATTGTTCCGAAAGGTAGCAAACCCGGGATAACTCCAGCCCAATAAGCATCTACACCAAATTTATTTATCATCAAATCAGTTGCATATTTCAAAAACGGAAATACTGATGAATAAAATAAAACACATAGAATAGCAATATACCACCAACCTTTATTTTTGACGATGAACCAAATATCATTCATTTTGAATTCTTCTTCTGGTGCAACGTTGTTGTCTGCATTACGAACCGCAATTGAAGCATCTAATTTTTTATCCATAAAGGTATATATAAAGAATGCTATCAAGCCAATACATAGCATAATCAAGCATATTAATACTGGAGCTGTTACATCATCAAAATATAATGCAACAGGTAGCGATGTTGAAATTGCAAGGGCAGTTCCTAAACGAGCAATTGATAATTGCAAACCCATTGCTAAAGCTAACTCTTTCCCTTTAAACCATTTTATTATGATTTTTGAAACAGTAATCCCAGCAACTTCTACACCAACTCCAAAAATAGCATATCCAAGAGCGGCTACCATTACTTGTGCTTTCCACCCAAACAACATAGTTCCATCTAATGAAGTAGTTGTAATAGCCCAGTATTTTAATCCTGTACCAACTACCATTACTATAGCAGAACCTAATCCTGTAAATCTTACTCCCATTTTATCCAAGATAATTCCGCCAATTATCAGGAAGAATAAGAAAACATTAAACCAACCGTAAGCACTTGTAAAAAAACCGTACTCAGAACTATTCCAAGTAAGTTTATTTTCAAGCATCCCTTTTAATGGAGCCATCACGTCTGCCAAATAATAACCAGCAAACATAGTAAAAGCTACAACCACCAAAGCAGTCCATCTTGCTGCTTTAGAGTCAGAAATTAGAGTATGTGTATTTGTCATAAAACCTTTGAATTAAATTAATTAAACTAAAAAAATAATATATTCAAAATTAATTATCCGTAAATCTAAATTACTGAAATTTATAACAACATACAAAATAATATTAATTTATGAAAATAAAAATATCAAGTTTTTTGAAAAATAATATCTCTGACATTATTCAAACAAACTTGTTTTCAAGAATATATTCAAAATATTTATAAATTCCCTTGTTTCTTTCTTTCTGAATATCGTTTACTCGCATTCCTTAATTTCGAACAACACGAAAAATCCATATTATTCTACAAGTTATTTAATCATGGATTCCTCTCTTCGTTCGGAATGACAATTTTTGAGTTTAAAAAATTGAGCCAATGTCGAATTTATTCTTCTATGCTTGAAAGCAATTTATACTTAAAATAAAAAAACCACACTATTTGTGTGGTTTTTTGTACCGGAGGAGGGAGTTGAACCCCCGACACCCAGATTATGATTCTGGTGCTCTAACCTACTGAGCTACTCCGGCAAATCTTATTTTAATTTGCAAAAAAATAAGAATTCAAATATACGTTTTTTTTTACATTTGGCAAAAAAAAATATCAAAAATAAATTATTTCTTAATAAATATTCCATCAATTTCAACAGCAAATCCTGTTTTAGGGTCGTTCCACCCATCTTCTATATTTACAAGTTCATATCCAAGATTTTTCATATAAAGTAGCATATCCAAAAAAGTTTTTTCGCCTTTATATAACTCCATAAAAGATAATTCCAATTGAAAACCTTTGATTAAATCCAAGCAGTTTTTACTTCCTTCAATAACAGACATTTCATATCCCTGCGTATCAATTTTAACAAAAAGATTATCACCTTTTTTGCAAAATTCATCAACTATTGAATCAAGTCTTTTAATTTCAATAGTTTCCTTTCTTGTATAGCCAGCTTCAGGGCAGAGTTGATTTAGTGTATTTGTATCTTCTAAAATTGACGAACTAACTGAATTAGTTGAAATATTCATTTCTGTAATCGTGTTTTCAGCACCTAAAGCGTAATTTCTTTGTAACCAATTATTATCACCAGAAGCCAAATATTGTATCTTATTAAAAGCATCTTTTTGTGGTTCAAAGGATACAATTTTTCCATCATAGCCATTATTTCTAATTGCATGAGCATACAAACCAATACTCGCACCAACATCAAACACAACATTGATATTTGAATTTTTCAATATTTTAATTCTCTCGGAATGATATTTGTGTTTATTTCTTAAATAAGAATAAACTAATCCCGGAAAATATTTTTTTATTGATGCCTTGATGTTCTGTTTGAAATTCATAATTTATTATTGACTATCTAATAAGTGTTTAATTTCATCACGAACACGTGCTGCTTTCTCATAATCTTCATCAGTTATTGCTCTATCAAGTTCCAATTGCAACATTTCTAATCTTGATTTTGGTTTTGTATCTCCAGTTTGTTTTTTGGGATAGCCAGTGTCGCCTTCTTTAGAATCACTTTCACCCTGTTGGAAAACTGCAGTAGCTTCAAGAATATCGTTGGAAACATATACTGGTGCTTGACATCTGATTGCCAAAGCGATTGCATCACTTGGACGACAATCAATTTCTGCCCCATGAGTATCAAAAATAAGTTTAGCAAAGAATGTACCTTCAATTAACTCATTAATAACCACTTCGCTTAAATTCATCCCAGATGTATCTAAAATTGCTTTGAGCAAATCGTGCGTCATCGGTCTTGGTGGAATAACTCCTTCCATTTCAAGTGCAATTGCTTGTGCTTCAAATGCCCCAATGATAATAGGCATTCTTCTATCCCCATCTACTTCTTTCATAATTAAGGCGTAAGCATTATTACTTGCAGGAGATGCACTTAAACCTAACACCATTAATTGTATTTTATCCATTTAGTTGCCTTTACTCATTACAAAATAAAAAATTCAAAAAATTATTTTACTTCTTCTGGAAGAGTTATCACACTTCCATCAGAATATTCAATTGAAGAAGGTGTCCATAGTGCATGCAAATTTTTAGATTGACGCATAATAGAATCTCTAACATTAAAGTTATCATGTTTATATGGATAAGCTAATTTTTTTGTTTCACCCGGTTTAATTGTTTGTTTATTCAATAAATCGGCAGAATTGATATTGTATAATTTAATTACTGCTTGATTTAAAGGATTTCTAAACTGTAATGAACCAGCAATATTTTTAATTTCTTTATCTGATGTATTAGTTAATTCATAAACAATTATATCCATTGGCTGTTCTGCATCATCTTTTGGAAGCAAACCAATATATTTGAATTTATGATTTTGAAGAATTTCAAAACGAGCAAGACTTCCAGCTAAACCAGTCATACTGTTATTTCTTTGTAATTCTGTTTCTTTGTTAATTACTTCAGCAACAGTTTTGCCAATAACTGTATCTTTATTCATAACCATTCTTGCTAATGATGTTGAGAATAAATCAATTTCTTCTTTTGAAAAAAGTTTGTCGCTACTAATTTTGCCTGGTAATTTAGCAATATTATCTTTAGTGATAACTTCATTTAATATAGGAGATTGTTGGTCTTGCTGACAACTATTCAAAAAAATCACAGCACAAATTGAAAATAAAAGAATTTTTACGTAATTCATAAAAAAATATTCCAAATATTTAAAATGTTAAATTAAAAAATCTTACAAAATTACAAAATATTTCTGCAACTAAAATACAATTTTTTTGGTATTAATTAATTAAGGTGATAATCTGTCAATTTGCCAAATCCCATCAGTCTGATTGTAGTAACGAATTCTATCATGCAAACGACTTTCTCTACCTTGCCAAAACTCAAAATATTCTGGTATTAATCTATATCCACCCCAAAATTCAGGCAATGGAACATTGACAGGGTATTTCATCATTAGCATTGCAACTTTTCTCATCAAAGTAAATCTACTTTTTAAAACCTGACTTTGTTTAGAAGCCCATGCTCCCAATCTACTTGTATATGGTCTTGATTTGAAATATTGTTCAGATTCTTCATAACTAAGTTTCTCAACCTGCCCTTCTATCCTAACCTGTCTTTCGAGTATATCCCAGAAAAAAAGCATTGCGGCATTAGGATTTTCAGCTAATTCTGTTCCTTTTCTACTCTCGTAATTTGTATAAAATATTAATCCCTTATCATCAATTCCTTTTAGTAATAAAACTCTTGATGATGGTTTTGAATCTTTATTTACCGTTGATAACACAAATGCAGTCGGTTCAATCAATTCACTTGAAACAGCATTCTCCATCCACAAATTAAATTGTGAAATTGGGTTTTGGTTCACAGAATCTTCGTCTAATTTATATTTCCTGTAATCTCTTCTTATATCTTCTAAATTATTCATATTTTTATTAAAATAAATATAGTTAAAAATCAGTCTTTAAGACGTTTGTATTGTATTAAGATTACGGATATTTGTAATGAATTATCAAAAATTAACACTGAAATCACAAGAAGCTTTCCAAAATGCTCAAGAAATTGCTTTAAATTATAGCAATCAGTCTTTAGAACCAATTCATTTACTTGCTTCACTTGTTCAAGATGCAAATAGTATCGTAAGTGATATTCTTGAAAGAATTGGAGTAAATACGAAATATCTAAAAATCTCAATAAATGAACAATTACTGAAACTACCCAAAATAGCCGGTGCTGAAGCTGCCAATATTTTTGTCTCAAATCAATTAGGCGAGGTTTTAAATATTGCATTAAAAGAAGCTGATACTATGACTGATAAGTATGTTAGTGTGGAACATCTTTTGATTGCCCTTACAGAAGTAAAGTCTTCAGCTTCACAATTATTGTCTGCGCAAGGTGCAAGTAAAAATGAAATACTTAAAATTATCAAATCAATTCGTGGTAATTCCAAAATCAATGACCAAAATGCAGAAGATAAATTTCAAGCATTAAAAAAATACGGTATTGTACTAACTGATTTAGCTCGAACAGGCAAGTTAGACCCTGTTATTGGAAGGCAAGATGAAATCAGAAGAGTATTACAAGTTTTATCTCGTAGAACAAAAAATAATCCAGTTTTAATTGGTGAGCCTGGTGTCGGCAAAACTGCAGTTGTAGAGGGAATTGCTCAACGTATTATTAACGGTGATGTTCCGGACACATTAAAATCAAAACAAATTGTAGTGTTAGATATGGGTTCTTTGGTTGCGGGTACAAGTTTTAGAGGCCAATTTGAAGAACGGTTAAAAGCAATTATCAAAGAAGTTGCAGATTCTAATGGAGAAATAATATTATTCATTGATGAATTACATACTTTAATAGGAGCTGGTGCAACTTCCGGTGCCATGGATGCGGCAAATATTCTTAAGCCGGCTCTTGCAAGAGGTGAATTACATTGCATAGGAGCAACTACAATTGACGAATATAGAAAACACATCGAAAAAGATGCAGCTCTTGAAAGAAGATTTCAGAAAGTTTTAATTGATGAACCTACTATTGAAGATACGATTTCAATTCTTAGAGGGTTGAAAGAAAAATATGAAGTTCATCATGGAGTTAGAATAACTGATGGTGCAATTGTTTCAGCTGCAGAACTATCATCTCGCTATATTTCTGACAGATTTTTACCAGATAAAGCTATAGATTTAATTGACGAAGCAGCGAGCAAACTTAGAATTGAAATTGATTCAATGCCCGAAGAACTTGATACAATCGAAAGAAAAATCAGACAGTTGGAAATTGAAAAACAAGCTTTATTAAGAGAATTGACGATTATTAAGTAAAGTAGATTAATATCGGGAATTATTATGTCATTCTAAACTTGCTATAGAATCAATACTTAGATTCTGAACTAAATTCAGCATGTCAATCGCGAAAATTGTCATTATAAACTTGCTTCAGAATCAATTCTTTAATGCTGAACTAAATTCAGCATGGCAGTTGCGAAAATTGTCATTCTAAACTTGTTTAGGGGAATTTCAATAATTTATTTTAATAATTTTTCTCATAATCGAAAGCAATTTTGTATCAATACTTTTTTGGGAGAAAATGATAGTATCAATTGGAATAAATTATTATGGCTAAGCGTTACACCAAATAAAATATGTAATCTTGTATCTACACTTATTTAAAAATTTTCAACTTTGTTAAAATATTGATTATAGTTTACAGTCATTAAATATTTAGTTTAAGGATAATTTAAAATATGTATATTCCTACAATTGACGAACTTTTTGATGCCATTGATTCAATGGATAGCGTTAAATTTTCTTCATTTCTAAATGAAGAAGCTGATTTTATTTTCGGAAATTCTCCTGTTGTAAGTGGTAGAATTAATATAGAAAATGCGGTTGGCGGTTTTTTTCAAAGTATTCAAGCGATTAAACATCATGATTTACAAATATTTCAAAATAATAATTTTGTGATTGTTCGAGGTAATTCAACATATACAAGAAAGAATAATACAAAATTAACTGTGGGATTTTGTAATGTATTGGAATTTGATGGTAATTTAATAAAGAATTATCATATTTATATTGATTTATCAGAACTTTATAAATAATGTCAATAAAAAGAATGATTATTTTGAAATGAATTTGAACAACAAAATAAGTATTTCAGAAATCCGACACTAACATTAATGTCGGATTTATTTTTTTATTTATTTCAACATTTTTTCTAATTCATCAAGATACTTGTTCATCTTTTGAATTGTTGCAATAATTGGGTCTTTTTTGCTCATATCCACACCAGCTTTTTTCAAAACTTCGATTGGATAATCTGAGCTACCAGAAGATAAGAAATTCAAATATTTATCAATAGCAGGTTTTCCTTCTTTTTGAATTGCTTCAGAAAGTGCTTGTGCAGCTGCAAAACCAGTTGAATATTGATATACATAGAAATTATATTTCATTAAATGTGGAATTCTTGCCCATGAAAGACCTTCTTCGTAATCAGTTACCATCATAGGTCCCCAATACTTTTGGTACATATCTGAAAAGAGTTTTGTTAACTGGTCAGCAGTCATAAAATTTCCAGCTAATGCTCTTGTATGAACTTCTCTTTCAAATTCGGCAAATCTTGCTTGACGGAAAAAAGTAGCTTGGCATCCAACAAGAAATTTTTCAATTAATGCCATTTTTTCTTCTTTGGAAGTTGCTTTTGCTATCAAATAATCAAGTAATAATGCTTCATTAGTAGTAGATGCTACTTCTGCAACAAATATTGAATAATCTCTGTATTGGAATGGCTGTGTTTTTTCGGAGAAATATGAGTGCATATTATGACCAAGTTCATGAGTCAATGTAAACAAGTCATCCATTGTATTATTCCAATTCATCAAAATAAATGGGTGAGGACCTGCCGCTGAACTATTTGAATAGGCGCCACTACGTTTTGCTTCAGTTTCATAAACATCAACCCAACGATTTTCGAATCCAAATTTTGCTGCTTTTACATATTCTTCGCCAAGTGGTTTGATTGATTCAAGAATGATTGCAACTGATTCATCATAAGTATATTCTTTTTCCACACTTGGGAACAATGAAACATAAGTATCATAAGGATGAAGTTCGTCCAATTTTAAAACTTTTTTGCGTAATTCAGCCCATCTGTGAAGTGTTCTCAAATTTTCATTTACTGCTTTCAATAAATTATCATATACAGATACTGGAATGTTATCACTATATAAAGCTGCTGCCACTGGGTCGCTGAAATTCTTTATTTTTGCATTGACTATTCGAGTTGTTACTCTACCATTAAAAAGAGTAGCCATTGTGTTAATTAATTGATTATAAGGAACATAAGTGCCTTTGTAAACATCACGGCGATAATCTCTGTTTTGGTCATACAAAGCGGCACGGTATCTACCATGAGAAATTTTTATTTCACTACCATCAGTACCTTTTACCGTTGGGAAAGGTAATTCGGCATCATTTAACACATTGTAAGTATTGCTTGGAATTTGAGCTATTGGACTTAATTGAGCAAGTAATTTTTCTTGGTCTGCTGATAAGGTATGTGGTTTTAATCGTAAAATTGAATTGATTTTAAATTCAAATTCTTTCAAACCGGGTTCTTCAGAAATGAATTTCTTCATCATTTCAGGTGTAATGTCCATAATTTCAGGATTTATGTATGAGCCAGCGGCACTCAATTCACTTGATAATTTCAAAACTTTATCATATCTGATACTAAAATCTGAATTATTCAAGTCCGTATCTTTTCCACAAGAAGCATAAATAAATAGTTTGCTAAATCTTGAGTCAATTGCAACCGAATTTTTCATACAAGCAAGCAATTCTTTACTGCTTTTGGAAATTTTACCTTTATACGAAGTAATTTTGGGGATTTCAGCACTTATTGCATTAAATTCTTTATCCCAATCACTAAAACTTGCGAATACTTCCTCCAAATTCCATTTATATTTATCAGGAATATCACTTCTTTTGGGCAGAGATTTTGTTTGTGAAAATACTGTCATTGTATTTACAATAATTATTGAAAAAATAATTAAACCAAATATTGATTTATAATTCATTTAGAACCTTTTAAAAAAAATTAAATTAATCCAACTTCTTTAAAGCAATGAATCAAACGAGCCAATGTTCGTTCAATATCATTATCTAAACCAAATGAGAAACGAATTACACTATCGGTCATGCCAATTTCTTTCATCATATCTGCATCTACTTCTGAAGATGTACTTTTTGTTGGTGCAGAAAATAATGTTTTGTAAAATCCTAAAGATACTGCAAAATATCCTATTAAATTGTCTTGCATCATTGGCAATAATTTACTTGCTATTTCATCAGTTTTAACATCTATAGTAACTATACCACTAAAGCCAAAACCATCATTTAAGAATGATTTCATCAATTCATGTTGTGGATGAGATTTTAAGCCGGGATATATGGTTTTAATACCCATTTCCTCTAACTTTTGAGCTATAAACATTGCATTTTTTGAATGTTGGTGCATTCTTACATGCAAAGTTCTAAGATTCTTCAAAATGCTTGAAGAACGAACACTATCCATAGTTGGACCAAGCAACATAGTTGAACCACTATTTACATCTCTCATACTTGAAATATATTCGTGAGTTCCACAAATTACTCCACCAACAGCATCACTTGAACCATTAATATATTTTGTTAAACTATGAATAACAACATCAGCACCAAGTTTGGCAGGTGAAATTATCATTGGAGTAAATGTATTGTCCACCATCAATACAATGCCTTTTTCAACACAAATTTTCTTTAATTCAGGTAAATTTGCAAGTTCAAGCATAGGATTGCTTAAAGTTTCACAATAAAGAATTTTTGTATTATCATTAATTTTACTTCTTACACTATCAAGATTAGTAACATCAACAAAATTTGTTTTGATTCCTAATTTTGGCAAAAAGTTTTTCATCAAGGCATAAGTGCCGCCATAAAGTGTATGAGATGAAACTATTTCATCACCACTACCGCATATTCCAAGAATAGCACAGCTAATAGCAGCCATACCTGACCCTGTAACTTGCGCGTCTTCAGTACCTTCAAGTAGTGCCAAAGCATCGCTAAGATATTTATTTGTTGGGTTTAAATGTCTTGAATAAAGGTAGCATCCTTCGATTTCAGTGGAAAAAATTTCAGCCATTTTTTCTGATGTCAAAAAAGTAAAAGTAGATGAATCTTCAATAGATGGATTTACTCCGCCAAATTCACCAAAAGCGAGGTAATCTTGAATGTGATTTGATGCATTATACATTAAATTAAAACTCCAATTTGTAATTCAAATTATAATAAAATAAAATACTTAAAATTTGCATTTTAAAATACAAAATTACGGAATTTTAATCGAATAATAATTATAGTTTGAAATTAGTGTGTTTATTTTGCAGGAAAATTTGCTAAAAATTTTCCTACAAGTTTATATTTTATCACGTAGTGATTGAATTATGGTAACAAGTGAATTACTTTTTGATTCGTTATCACTTAGTGATTGAATTATGGTAATAAGTAAATTACTTTTTGATTCATTATCACGTAGTGATTAAATTATAGTAAAATCTTGTAATACATTGACTTACTATAATATAATCACTACGTGATAAATAACTATTTTGATTGATATGTGTTACCAAAATGCAATCACTACGTGATAATTTAAGAAGACGCAGGAATTATTATATTGAAATAATCAGCAAAATAAACATACCAGTTTCAAACACCTACTGTTCATTTAATAAATTAAATTTTTTGGTTTATCAAAATCCAATACCAAGATGAATACCAAAACTAATATGATTTCCATGCGATTCAAAAGCGTATTCAAATAGTGGTCCAATATGTACTTCTCCTATTTTAAATTCATAAAGCGATTCGATATGAAATGCAAATTCTGAATGGTCGAATCCATCATCACCAAATGCTAATCCTGGAATAAGATTGAAACTCAGATTTTCGATTGGTTTGTAATTAAATGCAATTCCAAGAGTATTATGACCATGCTCATCAAAAATTCGTTCATATCCCAAGCCAATACCAAAATCGGTATGCTCAAAACTATAAACATAATGAAGATGCAAACCAAATGCCACTTCCTCTTCATTTATCAAATATGTTGGAACTGCACCTATGCCAATTTCGTGAGTATGGCAATTATGAGAGTGTTCTTCGGAAAATAGTTGATTAGAAAACATTAATGTAAGGAAGCCAAAAAAGAATGCGAGTAGTTTTATATGTTTATTCATTTATATTAACTTTAATAATTTTAAAAATGTCATTAACGACTAAAAAATATTTTAATTATTTTATAGAAATTAATATCATACCAGTTAAAGTTCAAAGATAAGAGTGCAATTGTAAATATCCTGTTAGCGATTAAATGCTTTACAAATATATTTTCTATCAATATGACGGTGTGAAAGTTCAGTACTTTAACCCTGCGGTTAACCGCAGGGATTACAAAACAAATGGATTCTGAAACGAGTTACCAATGATATCTTTTTTCCTTGCATCAGTATGACGTCTTTTGAGGCAGTTCCAATTAATTTCGGATGAAGGAAATCCTCCTTAATCCCCCTTTAATAAAGGGGGAAAGGGGGATTTGAATTAATTCTACTTTGAGGGATCTGAAACAATCTACCAATGACTACAATTTTTTTTTAAAGTTGTCATTTTGCATGTTTTTTAAATATATTTGTTCCGCACTTCAGAATGACATAATTAAAGCGTGTTTCCTTAGCAACATAGTTGCGGTATCATTGTAGAAAAGATTTATTATTTTTAATGTATAATCTCCGTATGAGCGAAATAGGTGCATTACTAAATACACTGGATTCCTCACTTTGTTCGGAATGACTGTATTCAAGAATTTGATTCTGAAACAAGTTACGAATGACTGTTTTTTGGGTGTTATTCAGCACTTGGTGTAGAATCTAATATATGCAGATGTCCAACACTTTCAAAGTGTTGGACATCTTTTTTCGAAAATGATGGAGAAATGGATTCTGAAACGAGTTTAGAATGACATAATTCATATTTGTGTCATTCCACATTCTATGCGGTATGACACGTTTTAACGATTAATTATTAAACCTATTCTCAATTTCTTCTTTTACTTTTTCCATATACCATTGAGGTGTACTTGTTGCACCTGAAATACCTACTGTATTTACATTTTCAAACCAATTCCAGTCTATTTCAGAAATATCTTCTATAAAATGCGCATTGTCTTGAACTTTTTTTAGAGAACTGAACAAACTTTTTCCATTTGATGATTTTTTACCTGATACAAAAATCATCAAATCATTTGATTTTGCAAATTTCAACAACGGTTCCTCGCGACTTGTTACGGCTCTGCAAGTAGTATCACGTGCCAATAATTTGTCAGCTTCTCCAAGGTCAACCAATTCATTTATTTTAGATTCCAAATAGTCCTTAATTTTATAAAATATCTGTTTATCCATCGTTGTTTGTGAAATTAATGCAGTCTTTTTGGAAAAATCAACGATTTGCATTGCTTCATCAAGTGATTTTATTACAATACATTCATCATTGCAAACACCCCTTAAACCGATTACTTCAGCGTGGTCAATTTTCCCAAAAATTATTATTTGATAATCCAACACATGATATTTACGAACTCTATTTTGCAAGTTTGTAACTAAAGGGCATGTTGCATCAATCAATTCAATACCAAGAGCTTCTGCTTTTTGATATGTAGAAGGAGGTTCGCCATGCGCCCTAATAATTACACGAGAATTTGTCCCATTTTTTGCAATTTCATCTAAGTCCGAATAAGTAATTGTATTCAAACCCCTTTCCTCAAGACGGTCAATTTCCTTAGGATTATGAATAATTTGACCCAGAATATATACATTCTCATTGGTTTTTTCTGCTGCATTGAGTTGCTCTTCTGCAATATCAACAGTACGAACTACACCCCAACAAAAACCAGCTTTGTTATCTATTGTAACAACCATTTTTTTACTTTTAATTATTAATAATACTTTCAGCTAATAAAATAATCTTATTAGTTTGTTCTTCGATTGTAATATTTGAAGTGTCAATTTCAATAGCATCATCTGCCTTTCTAAGTGGGCTATTTTCACGACTACTATCATAATTATCCCTATCTGCAATTTGCTTTTTTATCTCTTCTACAGAAAAAATCATCCCTTTTTCTGTTAGTTCCTTTGCTCTTCGGTTAGCTCTTGCATCAATTGAAGCAATGAGAAAAACTTTTAATTCGGCATTTGGAAACACTACTGTTCCAATATCTCTTCCATCCATCACAACTCCACCTGCTTTACCCATTTCTCGCTGTTGTGCAACCATTTTCTCACGAACATAAGCCATTGCACTTACAGGAGATACATATTTTGTAACTTCGGGCAAACGAATATCATCGCTTACATCAACATTATTAAGTAATGTTCTCTGTCCCATATCGGACTGTTCTAATTTTACAGTTAATTCATCAACTAAAGAATTTACATTATTTTCTGTAAGTTCCATTCCAGAATTTAGCCAAGCAAGGGTTACTGCCCTATACATAGCACCAGTATCTATATAAATATATCCAAGTTTTTGAGCAACAAGGCGTGCAGTTGTTGTTTTTCCAGAACCTGCAGGACCATCGAGAGCGACAATTATTTTTTTCATTTATTAATCAAATAAGTTAATAATTAATTCATAACTTTTATTAAAATCAGCAAAATCATTCATTATCAAATCAGGATTTTGTTCACTTAGAAACTGATATGTACAACCACCTGTAGCAACTGCAACTGATTTTATATTATGCACTTTAGCACATTCAATATCTCTATCTGTATCACCAATAATAACAGTATTTCTATTATTGAAAATATCGGAATCTAAATATAAATTAGCTCTATTAATTGCTATTGGTGGTAAATGATTACGATTCTCATCATCATTTCCAAACGCACCAATTGGGAAAAAATGTCCCAAATTATAAGATGCTAATTTTATATATGCATTTTCAATAAAATTACCAGTTATCAAACCAAGAAATATTTTTTCGTTTTTGTTAAATAATTGTAGTAATTCTACAATACCTGGCATTAATTTAATAGTATCAATTGTCGAATTTGCTTCAAATTTGGATTTCATTTGTGTCCAAATTTGGGGTAATTTATTTGTCATTTGAGTATAAGGAATATTAAGATTTTCTGAAATTATTCTTAATATCTGCAAATCGGTCATTCCTGCAAATGAAGGTATTGCAGTATGCGGAACATCAAATTCAAATAATTCAGTAAGAAATTCAGTAAATAACTCTTGAGCAAGTTTATGTCTAAATTGCAGTATAGTACCATCAATATCAAATAAAATCAGGTTTTCGTATTTTAAACTCATCTACATTTCTATTGTTTATAAATAATTCTTGAAAAATTTGAATTTATAATTTCAAAAAATAGATGACGATTAAACTCATTTTTTATCATTAATAAAAATTCGGGAAAGTTGCAATACTACTTATTTTGTACTTGATGCAATATAAAAAAATAGATGTCCTACACTTTTGAAGTGTAGGACATCTTAATTATTAATTCTTCCGATGACTCTAAGTCATCGGATGTATAAAGAAATTAAAACCCTTCCGTTTGGTATAAAAAAAGATGTCCAACACTTATAAAGTGCTGGACATCTAATCTAAGCTATTCTTCTGTTAATTAAACCAAATTGATGAACTAATTATATATTGTATCATTTCTATCTGGACTAAGCGATACAATACTAATTTTTGCACCAGTAAATTCTTCAATAAATTTCAAATATTCTTTAGTCAATTCAGGTAAATCGGATATTTTCTTGAAATCTTTCAAAGATTGATTCCATCCTTTGAATGTCTTGTATTCACATTCTACGGATTCAAGTGTCTTCAAATCAGTTGGAAATGAATTTAATTTCTTACCATCTACGATATAATTTACACAAACTTTAATTTCATCTAAATCATTTAATACATCAAGTTTTGTGAGTGCAATTTCGGCAATTCCATTAATCATAACGGAATACTTCAATGCAACTAAATCAAGCCAACCACATCTTCTTGGTCTTCCTGTTGTAGCACCAAATTCTGCACCAGTCTTTCTTAGAAATTCACCCATATCATCACAAAGTTCAGTAGGAAATGGTCCATTTCCAACTCTTGTGCAAAATGCTTTTGTGATACCAATAACTTTGTCAATTTTAACAGGTGCAATTCCAAGCCCTGTACAAGCTCCACCTGAAGTTGGATTAGAACTTGTAACAAATGGATATGTTCCATGGTCCACATCAAGCAAAGCACCTTGTGCTCCTTCCACAATTATTTTCTTACCATCTGTAATTGCATTGTTCAGATAAAGTGTACTATCAGCTATAAATGGTATAAGAACTTCACTATACTGTTCAACACTTGCAATAACTTCATCTTCATTAATTGGCTTACAATTATAAATCTTGCTTAATATTTCATTATTGTCGGCAATATTTTCTTTTATTTTCTTATATAAGCTGTCTTTATTAAGCAAATCCACTGCTCTAATTCCTGCTCTTTTTGCTTTGTCGATATATGCAGGTCCAATACCTCTGCCAGTAGTGCCAATCTCGGTTGCACCGGATTTTTCGCGGCTTTGGTCAAGCAATTTATGATATGGTAAAATTAAATGTGCTTTATCTGAAATAATTAGTCGTCCTGTAAAATCAATATTGAATGATTGCAACATTTGCATTTCACTAATTAATTCTATTGGGTCGATTACAACTCCATTACCAATAACACATATACACTTAGGATTCAAAATTCCTGAAGGTATCAAATGCAAAATAAATTTTTTATTATCAAATACGATTGTATGACCTGCATTAGCACCACCTTGATATCTTGCAACAATATCAGCATCTGCACTTAACAAATCTACAATTTTTCCTTTTCCTTCATCGCCCCATTGCGAACCAACAATAATAGAAACACTCATAATAAGCCAATAAAATTAAAAATATTTATTTAACAAGTTTTTAAATTAACAATTTTTTTCAAATACTCCAAAAAAAACTCCGATTTTTTATTAATCGGAGCTTAATTTTTTCCTTTTTTGATAATTATTTGAAATCTTCAACAGCAGTTTCTAAATCATTATAAATTTTGAATACTTTATCCAAGTGAGTTATTTGTAGCAATTTCATAACTTTTTGAGGTACATTGGTTAAATACAAATTTATATTCTGCTTTTTCAAATTACTTAAAGCATTAACCAACATACCAAGACCTGAACTATTCATTACTTCAACTTTACTTAAATCTATAATTAGTAATTTAATTTGAGCTGAATAACTGTTTATAGTATCAGTAAAATTAATTGCATCTAATCCACCTAATGCTGATGGAAATAATTCAATTATACCAATTTCAGTATTTTTTGAATAAATATCAAATTTATAATTCTGATTCTCTGTCATAATTTTTATTCCAAATAAATTATATTCTTGCACCAGCAACATTAGTTTTCTTTGTTGATTCAATAGTCAAATCAACTTTCTTAACTTTTTCAGTGTACCAAATCACAAATGATGATGCAATATAAACTGATGAATAAGTACCAAAAGTTAAACCTAAGAACATTGTAAATGCGAAGCCCTGTAAAACTGGACCTCCAAATAACAATAATACAAGCAATACTGTTACAGTTGTTCCAACAGTATTAATAGTTCTTGAAAGTGTTTCGTTTATACTCATATTAATCAATTTAATGAAATTCATACCTTTATGTCTTTCCAAATTTTCACGAATTCTGTCAAAAATAATCACGGTATCATTGATAGAATAACCGATAACTGTAAGCATCGCCGCAAGAATTGTTTGATTCAATTCAAGGTCAATTATACCAAGGTGATTAATAATTGCTACCAAACTAAAAGTTACAATAACGTCATGAACAAGTGCAACAATGGCACCAAGTCCAAAAACGAACTCAAATCTGAATGCAATGTAAACAAGAATAAATGCTACTGCAAGTAATACTGCCCAAATTGCATCTGTAAATAATTCACCACCAATTTTAGGACCAATTTTATCTTCTTTCAATACTGTGAATTTGTTGTCAGGGATTAATTTTGTAAATGACTCACTAACTTTTTTTGAACCATTTTCAACATCCTGAACTCTAATAAGATATTGATTATCTCCACCATAAGATTTAACTTCGGAACCAGTCATCTTTGTAGCATCAACTGCTTTACGAATTTCTTTTGTTTCAATTGGTTTTTCAAATTGAACAGCTATTTCGGCACCACCAACGAAGTCGATACCAAGTTGGATACCAAGTACCATAGCTAATAAAAGACCAACTACTGTAAGTGTAATAGAAAAGTAAGCAAAAAACTTTCTGCTACCCATAAATTCTATATTTGGCTTATCAAAAAATTGCATAATAATATTTCCTTATATTTATTTAGTTGTGTTTACTAATTTAGGTTGACCAAAATCAAATTCTGTAGCTTTGTTTGATACGAGAATTTCTATCATTGCTCTTGTTACTGTAACTGCTGTAAATAATGTAAATATGATACCGATTAACAATGTTGTAGCAAAACCTTTGATTGGACCTGTACCTAAAAGTAATAATATCAACGCTGTAAAAGCTGTTGTAATGTTAGAGTCAATAATCGCACTCATCGCTCTCTTATAACCTTCATCAATTGCAGAACGTAAAGACCTACCTAAATGTAACTCCTCTCTAATACGTTCAAATATTAGTACGTTGGCATCTACCGCCATACCAATTGTCAAAATGATACCTGCAATACCTGGTAAAGTTAGTGTTCCCTTCAAAGCTGCTAGTGTAGTCAAAATAAGGAATACGTTCATAAGAACTGCAATATCAGCAATGATACCAGCTTTACGATAATATAAACCCATATAAAGTATAACTAATAATGCACCAACCAATGAAGCTGTCAAACCAGCTTTGATTGAGTCATCACCAAGAGATGCACCAACGATTCTTTCTTCAATAATTTGAACAGGAGCTTTCAAAGCACCAGCTTTAAGAATAATTTCAAGCAATCTTGCTTCATCAACATTCGCCATACCTGAAATTTCAGAACGACCACCTGTAATTCTATCTCTTACAACTGGAGCAGAATAAACCATATCATCAAGTACGATTGCGATTCTGTTGCCTTTGTTTTCTTCGGTAATTTTTGCCCATTTATTAGCACCTTCGCTATTCATTGTCATATTAACAACAGGACTGTTGTCTTCAGGACGGAATGATTGCATAGCTTCAGTTAAAACTTCACCAGTTAATAATGGTTCATTTGTAATTGCATAGAATTGATAAACTGAATCAACGCCATCTTTAGATTTGATTTCACGTGGTTTAGCATCGAATGCAAATTTCACACCAGCTGGAATTCTTTTTGCAATTTCTGGTCTTCTAAGAATTTCTTTAATTCTTGGAATAGCACCTTTTGCAATTGTAAAATTATATTCGCCTTCAGGATACATTTCATTCAAATAATAAACCATATCACGTTTTTTACCATCTTCTTGATAGAATTCAGTAATAAACAATGTTGTGAATGGGTGGTCTGCAAGATATGCTTTTGATGCTTCTTCTTGCGACATACCAGCATAAGGGTCAGTAGTATCTTTCTTCGCAATTGAAGCAGAATCTACTTTAGTAGTATCAGTTTTTGTAGAATCTGTAACAGCAGCTACTTTTGTAGTGTCAATTGCTTTAGTAGAATCACCAGCAAGAGCAACAGTTGAGTCTGTTTTTGCTTCATCAGTATTGATTCCTTTTTTCAATTTTTCTTGACGAGCAAGTTCTTTATCAATTGAATAAAATGCTTTAGCAATAGCATTGCTATTTTTTACAAGATTAAATTCAAGACGTGCAGTAGATTTCAATAATTCAAGCATTTGGTCGCGGTTTTGAACGCCCGGCAATTCAAGAATAATTCTACGTGAACCGATTTTTTGAATATTTGGTTCAGCTACACCATATTGGTCAATTCTTTGGCGAATTACTTGTTGAGCTTGGTCAATGGCATCTAAAGCGTCATTTCTCAATTTTTCAATAATTCTTTCTTCAGGATTATCATTGATATCACTTACAGGAAAATATTTAATCAATGTTTTGTTCTTTGGTCTTGCAATTGCGTTGAAGTGCTTGACAAAGATATCTACAACATCTTCTTCACTTGCAACAGCTTCTTTTTTTGTTTGTTCCAAAACTTGCATAAAAGTTTCATCTTTTGCAGTTTTAAGAGCTGTTTCTTCAATAAGTTTTACAACGTCAACTTCCAAAGTAACATACATACCACCTCTAAGGTCTAATCCAAGTTTGAGCTGATTGGATTTAGCTGAATACAGGTCTTTGCCATACAATTTTGCAAATTCTTCTAATTTTGCTAATGAATCGGCAGGTGTTTTGGCTTTCTTAGCCATTTCCACAAACTCTAATCTTTTGTTCTCTAACTGACTCGCATTATAAGACGGCAAAAGTGTAAATATTGCCACTATAATAGGAATGATAATCAGTAAAATTTTTCCTAAATGATTTTTCAAGAAAATGCCTCCGCAATTTATAACTAAATATTGTCTGTTTTCTATTTCAATAAAATTACAAAAATACAAATTTAATTCTAATTGATAAAACAACAAAATTATTTATTTTATTAATATTTATCAACAATTATATTTATATGATGTTTTAATATATTACAATTAACTATAAAGCCATTTTCAACAATATTTTTTTCTTAGTTTAGCAGACTGTTGCTCAAGTATTAATTAAATGATATTGCACTGGCTCTAAAGCCACATGTTGATAATTGAATCTTCAAGGGACTGTCTCAAAAAGTCTTTTTTTTTGTTTTCATTTTTGAGGGTTGTGAGAAATTCATATATATTTCAACAACTTAGTGCGAAGTGGATTCTGAATCAAGTTACCAATGATATTTTTTGAGACTGCCCAAAGATGATTAAATTTATACTTGAGCAACAGACTGCTAATTATTGATAATATATTTTAGAACATTTCATTTAAAATTCAATATTTCATTATCAGACTGTAATTTAAAATTTAAGCGATGTAAAAAAATACTTACTCATTTTAGTATAAATTGTTTAAGTTTGTATTCGATTATTATTTATTATTTAGAGATAATTCAAAATGGAACATAATTCGGAAATTCCACTTTACACACTGATACCATTTTTATTGATGCTCGGTTCGATAGCTGTTTTACCTTTATTAACCCCTCATTTTTGGGAATCAAATAAGAACAAATTGATTATTTCGACTGTTTTATCTGTACCAGTTATATTATTTTTATTATTTTCTGGGATGGCAACTGAATTAATTGATGTTGTTGTATATGATTATTTGCCTTTTATAATCTTGCTGGGAACATTATTTGTAATAACGGGTGGTATTTTTATTGATGGTGATATCGAAGCAAAACCGATAATTAATACTACATTCTTGCTTATAGGTGCAGTTCTTGCCTCCTTTATGGGGACTACTGGTGCAGCTATGCTTCTAATTAGACCATTAATACAGACTAATACCGAAAGAAAGTTTAAAGTACATACAATATTGTTTTTTATAGCAATCGTAGCAAATTGCGGTGGATTGCTTACTCCATTGGGAGACCCACCATTGTTTATGATGTATTTGCGTGGTGCAGATTTCTTTTGGTTTTTCTCTATGTTCAAAATGTGGTTATTTACTAATGGAATTCTATTAATTCTTTATTTTATTGTTGATAAATACTACTACTCTAAAGAACCGCCAGAAAATATTAAATTTGATAAGACTAATGTTAAGCCAATTCAAATCAGTGGACTTTTAAATTTTGTTTTTCTTATTGGGGTAGTTTTAACGGTTGCATTTGTAAATCCTCAAACACTTGAATTTTTGAATTCCAATAGAAGTTATGCTTTCTTAAGGGAAATTATTTTAATTATTCTTGCTGTATTATCTCTTGTTTTAACAAGTAAAAAATTAAGAGAAAAAATTCAATTTAGCTGGGAGCCAATTGAAGAAGTAGCTTTTCTATTCATTGGTATCTTTATTACTATGGCACCTGTGTTGGACTATTTAAGAGTTAATGCAGCAAATCTTGGGATAACAAGCCCTGCACAGTTCTACTACGCTGCAGGTTCATTAAGTTCATTTTTGGATAATACACCTACAGCAGTAACTTTCTACACTTTAGCAAAAGGATTATTTGCACAATCTGCCGATGTATTGAGCGGAACAAATGTTGTGGCTGGAATTCCTGAATTGATTATGCAAGCAATATCACTTGGGGCAGTATTTTTTGGCTCTATGACTTATATAGGAAATGGACCAAACTTTATGGTAAAAGCAATAGCTGAACAACAAGGCATTAAAATGCCATACTTCTTTGAATATATGTATAAATTTTCATTATTAGTTTTATTGCCTATATTTATTTTAGTACATTTACTCTTTATTTAACATTAAAATATTATGAAAAAACAACAATTAGAAAATCAAAAGGGTGAAATTGAATTTAGAAAAAAATTATATTTGCAGCAAATAAACAATGAAAAAATTTTTTCTAATGAATTTGATTCGCAAGGCATAGAGCAGATTCTGCTTGATAGGATGAATCATACGTTAAATCAAATGCTATCTCTTAAATCAATAGATGTTGCAAAAGCACCATTTATAGAAATTGGCGCCGAAAGAACACAAAGAACATTAGTTATGGAAAATCATTTGGGCTTTAATTCTGGTGGTGCAGCTGTTGATATCTCTTATGAAATGTTAAAAAGTGGGAACTTTTATAAAGAACGTTTTAAAAAAGAAAAATCTTCTTTGAAAATATGTTGCGATGCTAATAATTTACCCTTTTTATCTAATTCAATTCCATTTGTATTTTGCTATGAAACTCTCCATCATTTTCCAGAACCTACACCAATAATTAATGAAATTCATAGAGTTTTATCAAAAGGTGGTCATCTGTATTTTGACGAAGAACCATTTACACAAAAATTACATTTTAATCTTTACAACAGCAATAATATTTATTCAAATGAATTTATTAATAGAAGTTTTTTAAAAAAAGTAATTGACAAATTTTTTGCAAAAAGAGTTTGTAATGAAGTTGAACATGGTATTATTGAAAATGATGATATACCGATAAAATTATGGAAAAATGTTCTTTCAATTTTCGAAAAAAGTCAAGTTACTTTGTCTCCAATTAATAAAATTCAAGTTGATATGTGTAAACCCAAATCACGAATTTTATACTTTATCGCTTATTTATTAGGTGGTAACATAAGAGCAATTTGCAAAAAAGAAGGAAATTATATAGAACAAAATTTAAAAATAGATGAACTTTTAATTTGTCCCGATTGCCAACAGAATAATAATGAAATCAAATTAACTTTAGTTCAGGATTTTTACTATTGCAAAAATTGCAATAAAAAATATCCTATAATTGACAATGTAGCATTTCTTTTTAATTATAAAAAAATGAAAGAGTTATACCCTGAAATTTTCGATAAAATGTTACAACTCAGGTAAATAAAATATTTTGATTTCGTTGTAATTTTAAATTTTAAAGCTAATAATTTGAACAAATTTTAAAATTAATCAAATATGTAATACTACTGAAAAAACAATTAGTAGTTATATGTTTTTAATAATAGAATTACTTTAACCCAAGTTGCACCCTTTTGTGTATAAGTCCCTATAAAATCAATAATCATAATTTTTAATGGGTAACTACATATTTTTTGGTTGTGAATGGCATCGAGCTAATCTTCACCGCCTTGTATATTTCCATCGCCTCCTGTATTGGTCTTGAGCAATTTCTAATGATTATCTCATTCTTGTCTTTGTTTGTGATTGAAATTGTTACTGCTTTCTGTGTGTTCATTATTCTAACTATATTTCTCCAGTCGTAATTAATATCTGATTTTTTAAGCATAAAGCGAATTGCGGAAACTATCTGATAAGCAAGCAAACCCAAATAAAGATGAGCATTTGTATGGCGATCTTCTTTGTGGTACACAGGTCGTAATCGTAGGTCGGATTTCAAACAGCGAAATGTTGATTCAACTTCTCGAATAGTATTATATATGTCCCAAATTTCTGTTTCACTTGCCATTGTATAGTTGGTTCTCAAAAAATACTCGCCATTGCCGGGTTCTGCCGGTTTAATGTCTTTCTTGACAAATTCCACTTTTGTTGCAATACCATCTTTTTCTTCTACTTTTATGTCGTAATATTTATGTACCGTTTTGTTCCTTTCTTTGATTCTGCCAATTCTTTCCCATACTTTTTCAATCTTTTTTGTACCGCCCTTTTTCTCGATTCCACTAACTACACTTGACATTTCAAGCTCAAAACTTTCTGTTGCTCGTTTCATCATTGAGTTTTCTTTCAAAGCTTTTCTATGGCTAAGTACATGAATTACTGAATCTTTACTTGACTTTATTTCGATTGATTTCAATTTGATTTCATTATCCTGCTTATCCTTTACAATGACAGCATTTGTGAAATCTGTTTCTTCGTCTAAATGTGGCTTGCTACGTGAAACCACAACATATAAAAATCCATTCTTACGTAACATCTCAAGATTGTCTGACGTTGCAATTCCAGCATCCAATACTATTAAACGCGGCTTGCCATCTGTGGTGTTTGGATTTCCCATCTTGTCGATAATGTCTATCAAAGTTTGCGGGTCAGACATATTTCCTTCGTAAATATTGCTTTGCTTCAAAAAACCGGATTTATTGATTACCGCTCCCATAACTACCTGTTTACAATCATCTCGTTTCTGCTTGTTCTTACCATGCTTTGCTGTTTTGCTGTTGAATTTCTGACCTTCAAAATGTGTATTGGTTAAGTCATAAATCATAATTGTATCGTCAACATCAAATAGTGTGGTCATTTTATTGTAAAGAAAGATCTCCAATTCATCTTTCAATTCATATAAATCGCTTGCACTATTGTACAAATGATGGCGACTTACGCTGCCAATCGGCTTGTCAAATAGCTCAAGAAGTGCGCTGTTTTGATTGAGCCAACTCTCTGTTTTATGCTCGGAAAATGAAGCTACTGCACGACTGATAACTGAAATCAAAGCGTTGTCCACTTTGTTCTTGCTCCAGCCCTTATGCTCCAGAAAGCTCTTCAAATCAAGACGGTCAAGCATTTCATAGCACATCCACTCTGCACCGATTTCACGACAATCTGTTGTGGTGACTGTTTTTAAATCAACAGATTCATATTCGGTTGTATCAACCGGCAATTCATTACTTTCTTCATCAATTGCTTTTTGACTTTCTTTTTGTTGTTTCAATTGATATTTCGAATATAGCTGCTCAACTAATTGCTTCAATTCGGTTGGAGCTTGTACCAACTCTTCAGAAATCAATTGTGTATTTCTGATTTTATTTTCTAACAATTTAGCAACAATGGCGCGATTCTCTTTTGAATTCAATAACTTATCAGAGCCAAGATATAAAATTATCTTATGCTTGACCTTACCGTCAACTCTGAAAGTCTCCGATAGTTGATACTGGCAAAATACTTTTCCCTTAGGCGTATTACTCTTTTTAACTTCTTTAATAAACATTTTTCAACCTGTAAAATTCAACACTTACAAATATACGCAAAAAAAGTCATGCAATGCAAGTATCATACACCACTCAAACGCCTTTTTTTGCCCTTTTTAGCTTAATTTTAAGCATTCAAAAAAATCGTTTTGTTATTTTTCAAGCACTTACAAATTAAAAATATTTTCAAAAATCCCCAAAAAAGTTATTTTCGGGAAATTGAGTTGCAACTTGGGTTAAGTCAAAAATAAAACCTAATCTTACTGATTTCCAGCACAAACACAATTTTGAAATATTTATTTAATAGTTATGCCACCATTTAGAGTGAAATTTGTTAATAATGTTTTTGAAACAAGTTTTGAATTACCGTTTTTTGAATCTGTGATATAATGTTCAACTGCAATATTACCTATGTCAGGAGTATAATAACTGTAACATCTTTCAATTTCTATACCATGGTTATATTTTATATTAACATATTTTATACATTTGAATTTACCGATTGGGGTTATAACTTCATAATCCATATCATCAACGTAAGACTTATTGGATTCATCTTTGAAAAATACCTGCCCTTTGTATGTAGGATATTGGAATTTAATAATTTCATCAGTAGCATCATCAAAGAAATAAAGACCGTCAGATTTGTTTTTGTAATAAGTACGAACAATATAAGTATCATTATTTGTATGATTTACAAATTTTAGTTTAAAGTAGTTTTCAGATTTATATACAATTTCTGAATCTACTGTGATGCTATAAGTTATTGTATCAGTTGTTGAACTATCATAAGTGTAATTTACATATTCCCACGTATTTTTCTCAATTAAAGGCATAAGTACAGAAGAATTAGTTGGATTATTCCCGCTATCGCCACAGGAAAATAACGCAATTGATAAAACCAAAATCAAAATCAAATTTTTCATTTTATTCTCCATTTTCAAAATATAAATTTAAGTATTAATCCCCATCTAAAATGGGTGTGCCAATTAAATCTTCGTTCTGAAGTTTCAGAAATTCCTGTATAAATTCAATTTTTCATGTCTGAATATCCATAACCAATACAATTTAATAATTAATAAAGTAAATAAACGTAATGACTAAAATTTTAGTATTAAAAATTGACTATATTCTTATTACCAAGTTGCAAAAATATTAAATATTGTCTGTACTTACATCCCTATAATAAATTTAATGATTTATTCCAAACACACTTTCCGAACCATAATCTCGAAAAAAATTATGAAAATTTTTGTGTATAATTTTAATTTCTAAAAATTAAATAATTAATTCCCAAATTTATTATGGCAATTTTTTTAATTTAATCAATTTTAATTATATCATTCGCAAATAAATGAAATTTCTCAGCAATTTGAATTGCCATCTCAAGTTCATCTTTAGTGAGTTTAATAATTTTGTTTGGATATCTTATCTGTACACTGAAGTTATTTAATGTGAAAGCATTTCTGAAGGTAATATCATCAATATCAATTTTGGAAGAAAGAAGTTCCAATAAGTAGATTAAATCATGTGTTTTTTTAAATTCTATTTTATAATAAACCAAAATAGCTTTTAAATATTTTTCTACAGCTTGCTGGCAATGGAATGCTATTGTATCAAAATAATCAGGCAAATGAATAAATATAATTTTAGCCGAACCTAAATCATGTTCTGCTTTTTCAATCCAATTCATTATTTCTTCAAAATGCTCTTTCATAAAGTATTTTTGAATTTTTCATTATTGTATTTATAAAAGATGAACTATTCATAATTTCGCTTTCAAATTCAGATTTTGTATAAATCAATATATCGAAAGGCATCATAAATCCAATTAAAGATTTGCGAATATCAAACCCCCTTTTTTGTGGTGGTAAATCCGATTCTTGTATTATCAATAAATCTATATCGCTATCTTCTTTTTGTGTTCCATTCGCATAAGAACCAAATAGAATAATCTTATCAGGATTGAATTTTGAAGCAATCCTATAAGTGATTTCAATTATTTTGGTTAAGTCAATCATTTCTGCAAACTTTTTTCAACAAATTAAAAAAAAAATGAAATTTTACAAATTTTATCTCACCTACCTACATCCCTTCAATAAATGAATTACAAAAATAATCAATAATTTTATAAATACAAAAAATGCTCTCCGAAATTATCGAAGAGCATTGATTGTAATTAGTACTTCTACATTTCCTGCCAACTTTTTATTGCAATCTCATCTATTGATATTTTGCAGAATGCGTGAATAAATGCGCTTGCAAGTCGTGAATTTGTAATCAACGGAATATTTCCATCAACGGCATTACGTCTGATTAAATAATCTTTTTCGAGTTCATCTTCAGTAAGTTCTTTTGGAATATTAATTATCAAATCTAATTTTTTATTTTTGATAAAATCCAAAACTGCTGGACTGCCGTTTTCGTTTGGACGATAAAGTCGAATTGTTTGAATGCCAGCATTTTTCAAAAATTCAAAAGTACTACCTGTTGTATATACATTATAATCATTTTCAAGCAATATTCTAACGCTATTTACAAGTTCTGTTTTGGAGCGAACTGTTCCAGCAGAAAGCAAAATATTTTTCTTTGGAATTGTATAGCCAACTGAAAGCATCGCACTAAGAATTGCCTCATAATAACTTTCGCCTAAGCATCCAACTTCGCCTGTGGAAGCCATTTCCACTCCAAGAACCGGGTCTGCAGAATGAAGTCGAGAGAATGAAAATTGAGGTGCTTTTACTCCAATATAATCCAAATCAAAAAGAGATTTGTTTGGTTTTTCTGGCTTTTGTCCAAGTATTGCTTTGGTTGCCAATTCAATCAAATTCGATTTCAAAACTTTTGAAACAAATGGAAAACTTCTTGAAGCACGCACATTACATTCAATCACTTTAATATCATTATCTTTTGCAAGAAATTGCAAATTAAAAGGACCGGAAATGTTTAATTCTTTAGCAATTTGACTTGTAATTTTCTTGATACGCCTTGTTGTTTCCACGTAAACTTTCTGTGGAGGAAATAGCATTGTTGCATCACCGGAGTGAACTCCAGCAAATTCAACGTGTTCGGAAATTGCATAAGCAAGAATTTCACCATTATCAGCCACAGCATCCATCTCAATTTCCTTTGCTTCTTCGATAAATTTCGAAACAACAACTGGGTATTGCTTAGAAACTGAAGCCGCAAGTTGCAAAAATTTCTCAAGTTCGGATTCATTCGATACTATATTCATTGAAGAGCCCGAAAGTACATAAGAAGGTCTAACCAGCAATGGATAGCCAACCTCATCTGCAAATTTCAAAATATCTTCAATATTTGTTAGTTCTCTCCATTCTGGCTGGTCGATATGTAATTTATCAAGCAATTCCGAAAATTTATGACGATTTTCTGCCATATCAATAGATTTTGGTGAAGTTCCCAAAATTACAGCATTTTGATTGAATAATTTCATAGCAAGATTATTTGGAATTTGTCCGCCCATTGAAACAATTGTGCCAATTGGATTCTCAAATTCAATAATATCCATCACTCTTTCAAATGTCAATTCATCAAAGTATAGTTTATCGCAAATATCATAATCTGTGCTAACAGTTTCAGGATTAAAATTAATCATAATTGAACGCAAGTTGCTATTTCTTATAGTATTTGCGGCATTAACGGAACACCAGTCGAATTCCACACTTGAGCCAATTCTATAAGCTCCGGAGCCCAAAACAACTACTGCATTTTTGTCATTTTCGGGAATTATATCATGTTCGGTTCCAGAATAAGTCAAATACAAATAATTTGTTTGAGCAGGATATTCTCCAGCAAGAGTATCAATTTGCTTCACATAAGGCATTATAATTCTTTTCTTGCGTTCATCCCTCACCAAAAGTAAGGATTCATGCATCGAAATATCATTATCTTTCAAAACAAATCTTGCAATTTGAAAATCAGAAAATCCTTTCTTTTTTGCATTCAAAAATCTGTCATCTGTAATTTCTTCAAGAGAATTATAATTGAGTAATTCAGTCCTAATGTCAATTATATTTTGTAATTTATTCAAAAACCATTTGTCAATTTTTGTTAAATTATGAACATCATCAATTGTATAACCAGCAGTTAGTGCTTTTGCAATCGTAAAAATTCGCATATCAGTTGGTTCGGAAAGTTCCTTTGCAATGTCGTTAATTACAATATCTTTATTAGCAACAAAGCCATGCATTCCCTGCCCAATCATGCGAAGCCCTTTTTGAATTGCTTCCTCGAAAGTTTTGCCAATTGCCATAACTTCGCCTACACTTTTCATACTACTGCCAATTTGCTTTGAAACGCCTTTGAATTTGTTCAAATCCCATCTTGGAATTTTGCAAACCACATAATCCAAAGCTGGTTCGAAGAAAGCAGGAGTTGTTTTGGTTATTGAATTGCTAAGTTCATGTAGTCCATAGCCCAAGCCGAGTTTTGCGGCTACAAATGCAAGCGGATAACCCGTTGCTTTTGAGGCAAGCGCTGATGAACGCGACAATCTTGCATTAACTTCAATAACACGATAGTCTTCCGAATTTGGGTCGAGAGCATATTGAACATTACATTCACCAACAATTCCAATATGTCTGATTATTTTGATAGCAAGTTTTCTAAGCATTTGGTATTCGCTATTTGTTAGTGTTTGTGATGGTGCAACAACAATACTTTCACCAGTATGAATACCAAGCGGATCGAAATTTTCCATATTACAAACAGTTATGCAATTATCGTATTTATCACGAACTACTTCATATTCAATTTCTTTCCAACCCTTGAGCGATTCTTCAACCAAAATTTGATGAGAATAGGCAAATGCTTTTTGAGCAAGATTATCGAGTTCGGTTTCATTTGAACAAAAGCCACTTCCCAAACCGCCAAGAGCAAATCCAGCCCTAATAATAATTGGAAAATCCAGTTCCCTTGCGGCAATTCTGGCTTGTTCCATATCACTACAAGCAATACTGCGTGGAGTTTTTACATCAATTTCATCAAGTTTCCGAACAAATAATTCTCTATCTTCAGTATCCAAAACTGCTTGAACTGGAGTTCCTAATATTTCAACATTATACTTTTCGAATACATTATTTTTGAAAAGTTGGATACCGCAATTTAATGCAGTTTGTCCGCCAAAACTGAGCATTATGCCGTCTGGCTTTTCCTTTTGGATAACTCTTTCAACGAAATAAGGAGTTACGGGCAAAAAATATATCTGGTCTGCAGATTTATCCGAAGTTTGCACTGTTGCGATATTCGGATTAATCAAAACTGTTTCGATATTTTCTTCTTTTAATGCTTTCAATGCTTGTGAACCAGAATAATCGAATTCGCCTGCCTCTCCAATTTTAAGAGCACCTGAGCCCAAAATCAATACTTTTTTTATCTGCTTTTGCATTTGTTCACCTGCTCTATAAAATTATCAAATAAAAACTCCGTATCCGTTGGTCCACCTGATGCTTCTGGGTGAAATTGTGCAGAAAAAATCGGTTTGCTTTTATGCTTTAATCCTTCGTTGGATTTATCATTCAAATTGATGAAATATGGCTCCCAATCACTATTTAAGGTTGAATCATCAACTGCAAAACCGTGATTTTGCGAAGTGATATAAGCATGATTAGTTCCAACCTCCAATACTGGCTGATTATATCCACGATGACCATATTTAAGTTTGTATGTTTTTGCACCACTTGCCAATGCTAATAATTGATTTCCAAGGCAAATTCCAAATATCGGCTTATCATCTTTGATTGATTTTTCAAGATTTTCAATTGTTTTAACGCATTGGGTTGGGTCGCCTGGACCATTTGAAATAAACAATCCATCATATTCTTCTTTGGAATAATCGTAATCCCAAGGCACACGAATAACTGTATTATTCAGATTTACTAAGTAACGGATAATATTTGCTTTTACCCCGCAATCAACAAGCAAAATGCGATTCTCGCCATTACCGTAAATCTTTTTTTCTTTTATACTTACAGCATCAACAAGGTTATCCAAATTTGGATCCCAGAAATCAATTTCCTGATTCTCAAATTCGATTTTACCAAGCATTGCACCTTTTTCACGAATTTTCTTGGTTAAAGCCCTGCAATCAATATCATAAAGAGCAGGAATTTTATGTTCTTTCAGCCAATCACCCAAACTTTTTGCAGCATTCCAATGGCTGAAATTATGTGAATAATCAGATATTATCAAACCAGAAATATGGATATTTTCCGATTCAAAAAAATCAGGAATACCGTCTGTTTGAGTTAATTCCGGGGCACCGTAATTTCCAATTAACGGATAAGTCAGAACAAGTATTTGCCCTCTATAAGAAGGATCGGTTAAACTTTCAGGATAGCCAACCATAGCAGTATTAAAAACAACTTCCCCTGCCGATGATTTTTCGTAACCAAAAGATTTTCCAATTATTTGTGTTCCATCTTCAAGAACTAATTTTGCATTTATATTCATTTATTTCTTTATATTTTGTAAAAAATAAAATTTTTAGGTCATTCCGAACATTTTGAGGAATCCAGTTTTCAAATCAACAGTCATTCCGAACAATGTGAGGAATCCAGAAACAAGTTTCATTTAAGGCATACCAATTTATGTTATATAGTGTTTATTATATGGTAAACAACTTCACTCATAATGCTTAGTTATAGCAATAATTTCAACTTCATTATCCAATTTAACAAATATTGCTCGATATTTCAAATCAATCCGAAAAGAGTAAATTCTTAAATTTTTTGGTTCAAGAATTTCAACCTTTAATGATGAATGGTTAAGGTCATTCTCAAATAGTGATTTTGCTTTTAAAAATTTCTTTTCCAATTTATGAGTTTTTAAATAATCACCCAATTTTTCATTAAGTTCTCTTATTTTCATTGTTTTAAGTAAATGGATGAATTTTTAAAACCATTTTCAATATCTTTTAATAGCAACTCATTGTGACCACTTTCTTTTAATGATGAAATTATATCTTGAATTTCTAAAGTTTTATCAAATTCTTCAATTTTTATCGTGTTTTTACGAATCAAAATTTCATTTACATCTTGCTTGAAAAGTTTATCCAAAACTTCAATTAAATTGATATTCAAATCACTATAATCAATTTCTAATACTGCTTTCATGTAACAATTCCCAAAAAAGTTTCAAGTAAAAAACTCATATTATAAACGATTCATTCTTGATTATTATTTAACTTCCTGTTGAAAATGTAATTAATTCAATAACAGATTCAAATTTCTTTTCTGCTATGTCATTAAACTACAATTATGTCAGATATTTTAACTCGAAAAATTTTCAATCTGACTTATTCAACAATCTGTTGAGATAATAGAACCTACTCACCTCACAAACAATAATTCTCTATATTTTGGTAATGTCCATATTTCATCATCAACTATCAATTCCAATTTATCAATATGGTATCTGATTTTTTCTAAATATGGTTTAACCTCAAAAGCATAAAGTTTTGCTTTTTCTCTAATTTCATTTGCACGATTTGCTTTTTTTCTTGATTCAACCATTTCTTCCACTAAAATTTGAATTTCTGTAATGTGACTGCTTATTTCTTTGACTGTTGCAATTTGTGTTTTTGCAATTTTTTCCCATTCATCACAAATACATTCTTTTATACCTTTAACATTTTCCAAAAGTAAATTCTGATAGCGAATTGCAGTTGGTAAAACGTGGTTTGATGCCAAATCTCCAAGAACACGAGATTCAATCTGTATTTTTTTGATATAAGTTTCTAATTTAATTTCGTATCTTGCTTCTAATTCACGATGATTTAATACACCTGATTCTGCGAATAAATTGATTGTTTTTTCTTGAATCAATGCACCAAAAGCTTCAACAGCTTCCACAATATTTGTTAAACCACGTCTTCTTGCCTCTTCTTTCCATTCATCGCCATAACCATTGCCTTCAAAGCGTACTGCTTTTGATTGAATAATGTATCTTCTCAAAACTTTCAGAATTGCATCGTCATTTTTAAATTCTTTGTTAATTAATTCATCAACATCTTTTTTGAATTGTAAAAGTTGATTGCCTACTGCGGTATTAAGTGCAAGCATTGGTGCAGAACTATTTGCAGACGAGCCAACTGCTCGAAACTCAAATCTATTGCCAGTAAAAGCAAATGGCGAAGTACGATTTCTATCAGTATTATCAAGCAAAATTTCAGGAATTCTACCAATATCTATTTTCATTTCAGACTTAGTTTCGCTTGTCATATTATTATCAGATACTTTGCTTTCAATTTCATCAAGAATTTGATTTAATTGTGTGCCCAAAAATACCGAAATAATTGCTGGTGGTGCTTCATTTGCTCCCAAACGATGCTCATTTCCAGCAGATGCAATCGATGCTCTTAGCAAATCAGTATTGTCAAAAACGGCTTTAACAATATTTACCAAAAAAGTAAGAAATTGCAAGTTAGTATTTGGAGTTTTGCCAGGTGATAGCAAGTTTTTGCCGGTATTAGTTCTGAGCGACCAATTATTATGCTTGCCCGAGCCATTCACTCCCTTGTATGGTTTTTCATGCAGAAGAACCACAAAATTGTGTCGTGCAGCAACTTTTTTCATAATATCCATCATCAATTGATTATGGTCAACTGCAATATTTGTTTCTTCAAACATTGGAGCACATTCAAATTGATTTGGAGCAACCTCGTTATGCCTTGTTGTGAGTGGAATTCCAAGTTTGTGCGATTCGTATTCGAAATCTTTCATAAAACTCAAAACTCTTTCTGGAATAGAGCCAAAATAATGGTCTTCCAATTGTTGATCTTTTGCGGAAGTATGCCCCATTAATGTTCTTCCAGTTAGAATCAAATCTGGTCTTGCTTGATAAAGAGCAGAGTCCACCAAGAAATATTCTTGCTCAATACCAAGAGTAGTATGAACTTTCGTAACAGATTTATCAAAATAATGACAAACTTCCGTAGCCGCTTTATCCAAAAACGCAATCGAACGTAGCAAAGGAGTTTTGAAATCTAATGCTTCACCTGTGTATGATACAAAAATAGTTGGAATGCAAAGTGTGTTTCCAACTATAAATGCAGGAGAACTTGGATCCCATGCTGTATATCCTCGTGCTTCGAATGTATTCCGAAGCCCTCCACTTGGAAAACTTGAGGCATCTGGCTCCTGCTGAACAAGATTCGAACCGCTAAACACTTCAATTGCCGAACCATCATTATCAGGTTTCAAAAACGCATCGTGTTTCTCGGCAGTTTCGCCGGTAAGTGGCTGAAACCAATGTGTGTAGTGAGTGGCGCCACGTTCAATAGCCCAAGATTTCATACCTGAAGCCACTTGATCTGCGATATTTCTTTGTATCTTAACACCGCCATCGATTGATTCCATCACACTTTGAAATGCTTCTTCAGACAGATATTGTTTCATTTTTTTCAAATCGAAAACATTAATCCCATAATAGTCCGAAATTTTGGAGTTTGCAAACTCCACTACAAAAGGCAATCTATTTAATGCCTTTTCCAATGCTGTAAAACGAATTTTGCTCATGTTCCTTCAACAATTTTGAGAATAATTATCATACAAAAATAAGTGAAATTTGCATATTTAAAAATTAAATTTGATTAATGTAAATAATATTAAGTTGAATTCATAGAAGTGATAGCGATACTTCTGAATGAAAACGTCAAATAAAATCTAATCCATTTGGGATTTTTAAAGATTTCTTTTATTTAATTGCAATTTTAATCATATATTCATCAAATTCATAATATCCACTTATCGAATTATTGATTTGAAAATAGCTGAGTAATTACCTGCAAATAAAAATTTATTTTTTAATTGTAACTATTTGATGTTTTAAAGCGTCTATATATTGAATTTTTTGGCAATTAATTAAATTCTTATATATGTTGAAAATTTGTTTAAACTTTGTTATTTTGATATTCGTTTTTGTTAGCACTTCTTATAGCCAGCTAATTATTCAACCCCGAATGTTGACGGATAATTTCACTATTGATGACTCCGAATTTCCTAAACTTTCATCACAAATAAAAGTTATGGATAATGGCAAACAAATTGCCATTACTAAAGATAATATAATGATAATGGAAGGTGCTTTCATTACAAATGCAATTGAAGTATCAGCTATTGAAAATGGTTGGCAAAAAGTAGTATGGATCCCTGAAAAGCAAGATTTTACTTTGCCTGTGGGTTATGTATATCGTGTTGCGATGATTGTTACAGTCGATACCAAAGTTGGTTCAAATAGTAATTTCTTCAAAGAATTAACTATTAATCCCTATTTCAATATAAAAGCAAGTGTAAATTTGCAGGATTTTGCTGTAAGAGAATATAATTTTGGTTCTTGTAATCCTGGCGATTCTATACCTGTACTTTTCAAATTCAAAGGATTATTAGTTTTGCCAGATAAAACTGAAGAACGTATGTTTCTTGATTCAATAACAGTAACAAATAGCAAAGTATTTAAATTATTATGGGACGGTTCAAATTCAGGTAGCGATAATGAGAAACCACCAAGATATTTAGCAACTTATGGCACTTATAGATTATTCATTTATTTCAAGCCAGAAACGAATGAATCATATCAAGACGAATTAGTATTTCACTATCAGAATGGTTTGAAAATAAACATTCCTCTTTATGGAAATTTAAAACAAATACCAAATAATACTGTTCTTCAGTTAATTCAACCAAAAGGTGGAGAATTACTTACTCCTTGCGAAAAATATGTGATTAAATGGCGAGGAAATACTCCTAATTTGGGAACAAAAGTTGAAGTATCTTACAATGGTGGAGCAGAATGGATTCAAATCGCTTTTGTAAAAGATTCGCAATATGTTTGGCAGGTTCCAGACAAAATTACAAATAATGTAAAAATTAGGGTAAGTCAAGCATTTAGTAATCCATCAAATTATAAAGTTAATGATGGTACTTCTCTTCCAAGATTTGTAGCATTCAATTCAACAGATAGTCGTTTAATCAATGTCGCTGAAAATGGATTTATATATGAATGGGATTTGATGAATGACGATAAACCAAAATTAATAAATCAGTTTCAATTGAATACAGCTGGAGAAGATAAAAGATTTCAAGTAAGTGGTGCAGAGTATATCAATGACGATACATCATTCTGGGTTACTTATTTTGATACTGATGGTTATCGTGATTCAATTTCATTTTTCAACTATCAGGGTAGTGCTTTACCTTATAAAACTTTCCATTTAGAAGTTGATTACTATGTAAAAAATGTCATAATGGATTCCAAAAGCAAATACCTTGCAATACTACCATCTTTTGGAAATCAACTTACGTTGATGGATATTGAAAATGAAACAATTATAAAAAGACTCAAATATAACACAATTGTCAATGATGCCGCCTTTAATCCTTCAATGGATACATTGACAGTTGTTTTATTGAATGGTGATTTATTGCATTATTCTGTGCCTGATATGAATTTAATTACAAAAAAATCATATCCTAAAATGACAAGTTTAGCAAAAATTGCCAGTTCTTCAAATGGAAAATATCTTTCATTATCCCAAGTAAGTTATTCTGTTTTTGATGGTGGAGATTATCAGGGTTTGAATACTAAGCATTTTGTTACTGATATTGAAACAGGCAATGTACTAAGAATTTATGAGCCAGCTGCTGATGATGCTGTTACAGTTAGTTTCAACTCAGCATCTTCAAGTATTTTGATTGGTTCCAAATCGCAAAGTCAAATAGCTTTTTATGATATGGCAAAAAATCAAACTGCATTTACTATGGCTGGAAACATTGGTACAATGTATTATGCAAGAGTTTCACATAGTGGCAAATCAATTGCTTCAGCTGGTGATAACATGAGAGATTTGATTTATAGGTCTTTCAATTATCCCGAAGAAGTTACAAGTAATTCATTTTCAATCGTTAATTCTGATTTTAATCAAGATGAAATTATTTTAGCTGAACAACTTATTGTAACAACTACAACTTATAATATTTCTACAATATGTAATCAAGGACCTGTAGCTACTGAAATTCATGATGCTAAATTATCAATTGGTAAACATTTTGCATTTGAAACAAAATGGAATGCTACCAAGATAGATGTTAATGATTGTCTTAATTTCAATTTCGTTTATGCTCCTAAAGATACTGGTTGGGTTTACGATACATTATTGTTTGTTTCATGTTACAGAGTGATACGAGTTCCAGTCAAAGCTTATAGCAAACCACGCACTTTTGAATATTATACTGATAATCTTGATTTAGGTACTGCTTGTATTGGCGATACAATTAAAAAAATTGTAACAATGTTTAAAAATGCAGATAATGTTCCTGTTTTAATAAATGTTGTTGATATTAATTTTCAAACAAAAGAAACTGGTATATTCTTTATAAATCAACCCAAAGATACAATATTACAACCCGGAGAATCATATCAATCTATGATTTATTTTATTCCAAAGAAGTTAGGAAAAGTAACTGCAAAAGTTAATATTTTCTTTGGCAATCAAGATAATGTATTAATGTGGTTTGATTTAACAGCAACAGGAATTGGTTCTTTTGTTGATATTAATTTGCCAAAAGTTCTATTCCTACCTGAAGTTGATACAAGAGAAATTGAAATAACTAATACAGGAAATTTGCCTGTTACATATAATTCTATCAACATTATTCCATCAGGCAATTATGAATTGATTTCACAATTACCATTTACAATAAATCCCGGTGATAAAGCCAAGGTTATTGTTAAATGGTTGCAAAATTCTCAAACTGATGCTCAATTAGAATTTAATACCGAACCCTGCGTTGTGCAAAAATATTTGCCATTAGCAATCTACAGAGGAAATTCACTTGTTTCTGTGATTGATACTGTAGCTGACCCAAGAGGAAAGGCAACAATTGCAATTAAATTCAGGAATGGTGGAAACGGTGAATTTAAAGCTAAAAGATATTTTTCAGCTGAATTTACAGTTAACCCAAGACTATTTTTACCGCTTGATGTAACAAGTGATTTTGGTACAGGTGAATTAATTAAAAATAAGATAATTGACAACAAAAGATATGTTGAGTTTAGAGTATTTGGTGATTTCCCTGATACAGGTTTTGTTGCTAATATAAACGGAGTGGCAGGTCTGGGTGAAACTGATGTTACTGCAATTGAATTTACAAATAATTCGAAATTTTGGGGTGGAACTGTAAATACTTCATTCAAAAATGGTATTCTTAGATTAATAAATGTTTGTGATGATAGATTGACAGAAAGAAATTCTAATTCTTTCCAGATAAATTCAGTTAGTCCAAATCCTGCTATTGAAAAGTTTGAAATTAAATTTGATTCCGAATTAGAAGGTGAATTTAATTTGGAAATTATTGACATGAATGGTAATGTTGTGCTGACCGATAAATTTGCTGTCGTGGTGGGAACAAACCAGAAAATCTATACAATCAGCCATTTGAGTATCGGCAAATATAAAGTGATTTTGAAACACGAAAATCAAAAAGAATCTTTGAATTTTATTATTATCAGATAATTTAAATAATTGAAAATGACAAATAAAAAAATATTATTGCTATTGATTGTAATCTCTTTTACTTCTTTATTCTCACAAAATAAAAGATATACAGATTATTATATAACTGCTGGTGCAGATATAAATCTCAATTTTCATATTGCTGATTTTATCAAATTGTCTGGTATTCCAAATTGCTGTAATGGTTTTGAAAATACCATAGGATTAGGATATAATTTGTTCGTTGGAATGGATTATATGCTTGATAAGAATTTCTTGTATGGATTGAAATATTCAGCTCAAATATCACTCAGTGATTTATCTGGCGATTATAAAACAAATGAATTTATTGGAAACGATTTACTGGAAGATGGTTATAGACCCATTACAGTTGAGCATAACCTCAAAACTGACTTGATGTATATGAATATTGGACAGGCATTTGTTTTAAATCCATTAGAAAATATACCACTTGGTGTGAAATTAGGTTTTGATGTTGGATTTCCAATAGCTACCGATTATGAACAATACGAAAAATTAATTGAACCAGAAGATGTCTTTTTCCAAGGTGGCGGCAAAGAGAGAAACAAGTTTTCGGGGAAAATTCCTTTGGCAGAAAGTTATTATTTTGCCATAAAAGCTGGATTGAGATATAGTATATTTAAATCTAACTCTTATGAAATTGTTCCACAAATTGAATATGCTTATTCATTTTCTAATGTTACATCTGCTCAAGATTGGGCAGTGGATGTTTTAAGAGCTGGAATTGCAGTTCATTATAATATTCCCAAAAAAGATTTACCTAAACCAATTGACCCTCCTTCAGCAAAACCAATTGAACCAGTCTTAGATTTCAATAAAGGAATTTTAGCAGTTTCAGAACCAATATTTTATAATCAGGATACGGAAGTAAACAAACTATTACCAATTGTTGTGTATAATCCAAAGGTAAAAGAAACTAAAATTGAAGCAATTCCACTAACATTTTTCTATAATAGTTCTTTAGAAAATGATAATTTTAGCCCTTTAGCCAATCCACAATTCGATTTAATTGAAAAACTTAATGAGTATATTCAACAAAATTCTACTGATAAAATAGAACTTGTTTCTTATAGCCCTGATGAATCAGATGAAATTCAAAATAATAGAATTGAATTTTTGAAATCTAAATTGAAAACTGAAAACATTGATTCAAGAATAGCAAAAATCTCAAAAAAGCAAATCAATAGAACAGAAATCGAAGATGAATATAGAAAAATTGATGTGTTGATAAATAATGAAAAATTCGCTGTATTTACAGGCACCAAAGAAATTCCAACAACCTTTGATAATATTAATAATTCTGCAAATGTTCTTTTTAACGATAAAACTACAGAATTTCAATATAAAATTAATTTGAAAAATGACAATGCAATTTCTGAATATAAAATTGCTTTAGATGAAACACCGATAATGAACTTACCTAATGTTTCTACTTTGAAAAGAGGAGTAAATGAATTAAGTGGTAGTTTTAGTGTTTATTTTAATGAAGTAAAACCTATTAATTTTCATATCTCAATTGCAGATGCTGAAGGACAAAAATATAATAGCACTTTCCCACTTAATTTTATAAGAAAAGATACCATTGTCGCTGAAAAAGTGAATTTTGTTCAATCAACCAATACCGATGATAGCTTCCAACAATTTACAATTGGTTATTTTGATTTTGATAAAATTAGTTTTGCTTATATTGATTCTAAAGCAATAGAAAATATCAAAGCATATATTTCACAAGGTAGTAATATCGAAATTATTGCAATGACTGATAATTTTGGTTCTGAAGAATATAATATTAAACTTGCTGAAAAACGTGCTGCTACAACACTTAAACTGATTGGAATAGCAAGTGAAAATGCAAAAGTAACATTGAAAAACGGTGGTATCTACAATAATGATAATCCATATAATAGAATTATGAATAGAGCAGTAATTGTAAGATTAAGCAAGTAGAATTTATTAAGAAAATTTTAAATAAATATATGAAAAAAAAGCCCATAAAATATGTTGAACTCAACATTGATTCAATTGGATTAGAAGGTGTTGCAGTAGCTCGTTTTGAAGATAAAGTACATTTTGTAAAAGGTGCTGTTCCCGGTGATAAAGTACTTGCCAGAATTCTAAAAAGCAAATCAAGATTTGCTGAATGTAGGGTAGAAAATGTTATTGAAAAGTCTATTCATCGAGTAGAACCGGATTGCAAATTTTTTGGTAATTGTGGTGGTTGTAGCTGGCAAATGCTTGACTATAATGAGCAAATACATTGGAAATTACAAAATGTGAAGGATAGTTTTGAGAGAATTGGAAAAATAGAAGTTCCAATTTACCATCCAACTGTTCAATCTGATAATATTTTTCATTACAGAAATAAAATGGATTTTTCGTTTGGAACTCTAAGATGGTTCTCAAATGAAGAAGTTTCAAGTGATGAAATAATCCAAAAGAGTGAATTTTTCCTTGGTCTTCATGCTCCGGGAAGATTTGACAAAATTGTGGATATTGATGCTTGTTTAATACAAAATCCTGCTGCAAATATATTCTTGCAGATAATAAAAGAAAAAGCTATCAATATGGGCGTAACTGCTTATCATCCATATAATAGAGAAGGTTTTTTAAGGGGATTAATTATTCGACATTCTGTTGCAAATGATGAGTTTATGATTATTTTGATGACGAATGACACCAAAAATAAAGTTGAATCCGATTTTGTTCATTGGTATTCAGAAGAATTTCTAAAAATTGATGAGAGAATCACTAATTTAGTTTTAGCTTTAAATAACTCTTCAAATGATGCAAATATTTCTGAAATCAATGTTGTTCATGGACCTGGCTTTATTACTGAAAATATTCTTGGAGTTAATTTTAGAATTTCACCATTATCATTTTTCCAAACCAATTCATATCAATTGAATAAATTTATTGCAAAAATTGCAGAATATGCAGAATTAAAAAAAGATGAAGTTGTTTGGGATTTATATTGTGGAACAGGTTCAATTACTCTGCCGTTAGCCAATAAATGCAAGGAAATTTATGGTTTTGAACTATCTGAAAGCTCAGTAAATGATGCAAAAAATAACTGCTCATTAAATAAAATTGATAATGCAAAATTCTTTGCAACTGATTTACATTTAAAAACTGTACCAGAATTATTATCAACAGTTCCAAATCCAGATTGTTTAATCATTGACCCTCCGCGAGCAGGTATCCATAAGAACTTGTTGAGTACAATAATGGAAATTGCACCTGAAAAGATTGTTTATGTCAGTTGCAATCCAGCAACTCAAGCCAGAGATTGTGAAATATTAGTCGAAAAGTACGACATTACAGAAATCCAAACTTTTGATATGTTTCCACAAACTTATCATATAGAATCAATTGCGAAACTTAGAAAGAAACGTGAGTAGATTTGGACCAAGCACAAAATGACATAATTCATAACAGTGTAATTACGCACTTGATGAGGTATCTAATATTTTCAGATGTGCCACACTTCCAAAGTGTGGCACATCTTTATTGCAAAATGACATAAATTATGTATAGATTCTGAAACAAGTTTAGAAGGACAATTTATTTTCTGTGTCATTACGCACTTGATGAGGTATCTCAACAATAATAATCCCTGTATTTAGCAACATAGTTGCGACATATTAGTAGAAATACTTCTCTCTTAATACTTATAGCTACGTAGTAGCGATATAAAATACATATCGCAGCTACGCTGCTTTTTAGGTTGTTTTACATCACTTTTCTACTAATATTTCGCAGCTACGCTGCTAAATGTATAGATTCTGAAACAAATTCAGAAGGCATAATTGATCCGTGTCATTCAGCACTTGATGCGGAATCTAATATTTTCAGATGTGCCACACTTACAAAGTGTGGCACATCTTTATTATAAAATGACATAAATCTTGGATAGATTCTGAAACAAGTTCAGAAGGACAATCCATTCACTGAATTCATTCAGTACTTCGTTACTATATCTGAATTGTAAAATAATCTTGCTAATTGCAATTTATCAATAATTATAACGTTTAATTCCAATTGATTTGTTAATTAACTCAAAAATCAATAAATTAGAATTTATTTTTTTGCAAATTTTTGGAAATCTTAATGAAAAAAGAAGTTTTAGAAAGATTACTCAGATATGTTATTATTGATACTCAATCTGACCCTACATCAAACACTACTCCAAGCACAATGAAACAATTTGATTTATCAAATTTGCTTGTTGAAGAATTGAAAGAAATAGGATTAATCAATATTAGTATTGATGATAAATGTTATGTTTATGCCACTTTACCTTCAAACATTCCAGCTGAACATCCTGCATTTAACAAAGTACCTGCTATCGGCTTTGTTGCTCACGTGGACACTGCACCTGATACAAGTGGAGCTAATGTTAAACCGCAAATTATTGAAAATTATCAAGGTGGAGATATTGTTCTTCCTGCTGATAATAATATTGTGATTAGAATGTCCGAAAATCCTAATTTAGAAAAATGTATTGGCCATACTATTGTGCATACTGATGGCACTACTTTACTTGGTTCTGATGACAAGTCTGGTGTTGCAGCAATAATGACAGCAATGCATTATTTTAAAAATCATCCTGAAATAATCCACGGTGATATTAGGGTTGGCTTTACACCAGATGAAGAAATTGGTAGAGGAGCTAATTATTTTGACGTAAAAGGATTTAATTGTGAATATGCTTATACGATTGATGGCGATATGCCCGGTGAAATAAACAAGGAAACGTTTAGTGCGGATAGTTGCAAAATCACTACTTATGGTAGAGATATTCATCCTGGAATGGCAAAAGATGTGATGGTGAATTCTGTTCGTGCCATGGCTGATATCATTGCATTAATGCCAAAAGATAAAGCACCTGAAACTACTGAGGGATATGAACCATATATCCATCCATATAAAATTACTGGGGCAGTCGATAAAACCGAACTTCAAATTCTATTCCGTGATTTCAAAACAGCTGGACTTACAGATTTAAAGCAATTTGTAGATGATATTGTTGCAAAAGTTCAGCCGAATTATCCAAAAACAAGAATTGAAGTTGAAATTACAGTACAATATAGAAATATGCTCGACACATTAGAAAGTAATCCTCACGGTTTAGAATACCTTTGGGAAGCATGTGTACGCTCAGGAGTAAAACCATACTGGAATCCTATTCGTGGTGGTACAGACGGCTCAAGATTAACAGAAATGGGCTTACCAACTCCGAATATTTATACTGGTGGTCAAAATTTCCATGCAAAAACTGAATGGGTATCAATTGATGGATTGGCAAAAGCTGTAGAAACAGTAGTTAATTTAGCACAAATTTGGGTTGAGAAAAAAGCATAATTCAGAAGAATTAACCAATGAAATTATGAAATTTTCAAAATGACATTTTTACAAAAAGAATGAATGATGTTCAATCCACTTCCAAAATCCCATTAGGGATTATATGTTTATAATCAAGAATAAAAAACCGAAGTTTCCCCTCTAACAAGAGGGGATTGAATAGTCAAAATTCAGAGAGAATTAGATTTTTTTTCTTTCAATTTTTGTATCTGGTGCAATTTGATAAAAGGCACTCAACTGCCTAATCATCCGTTTTAGCTCGTCGCAATCGGGCATCAAATCAGACTCTGCAATTTTGTCAATAGGCATTTTAATAATTAATTTTTCATACATATCTTCTACTTCGTCTTGAGCTAATTGTAGAGTAAACCCAATATTATCCCAAATTTCCATATTAAGATGCATTAACTCGCTATTCTTCAGCAAATTTTCAATAATTACATCTTTATAAACTTGGAGAGTTGCACATACTTCTTCAGGTAAAAATCCCTCTGCAAATCTCCGAATTGCAATATCATCAATATAATCAAGAATCAAATTTTTATCATTGCTCCTTATAGTTGCCATTAATAGATGATACAAAGTGCTTGTATAGCAATGAAAATCATCGTCATTTAATAGTTGATATCTCTTAAATAATTTATCCTTTGAAAATCTAATTTTATTAGTTATAATATTTAGATTATAAATTTTGCTGTTCATCAATGCTTCGTAAATCTGAATATTTGTTCTTCTTGCAATTTTATGCAGAGCTGCTTCGTTCTTTAACGCCCATTCTACTTTATGATTTTTCATTTTTTCAATTAGAAACAAAAGTCTTCGATTAATAATATTTCTATTTGTTGGCTTCCAGCCGAGTATTTGTTGAGTTTTGGTTGAATCCGAATTTAGTATAAGGTCTATATAATCAATCATCCAACTTTTCTCAAAAGGTTCATCAAAATAACAATGAATTTTTGATAGAAATATTTTGGTTAATAAGCCCGGTAAAGCAAGTTTTTTGGGTAGGCAAAACGGCTTAATTTTTTTTCCAAAATAGTATTGTGTAGAAATTTCAAACAAATCCATGTGTGAAGTTGAGCCATTTGGACTCGCCATAAAAATATTAAAATCAGGCAAAATTTCACATTTTAACATAATTTTTTGTATTAATGAAAATAAATCATTAATATGAATGTATGCGATAGCAGATTTTCCATTTCCAGCAATTATTCTTGAATCAATTGATTTATTTAGCCATGTATCAAGGAATTTATAAAGTGGGGCATATTCGCACCAATCGCTAAAAACAGCAGCACAACGTACAGAACAGCATTTGAAAAAAGTTGAATATTTTCTAAGCAATTCTTCCCCTGCTTTTTTACTTCGAGCATAAGCAAAATCAGCATCCAATGGCGTTTGTTCATTAACAATTCTTGGAGTTGGTAAGAATTTACATCCGGCAATCGAACTTGAAAACATAAAGCATTTTATACCTGTTTGCTTACCCAATTCAAGTATATTTTCAGTTCCCAAAATATTACTTCTATAATATTCAGGATTGTCTGTATAAGAAAAATCATAAAATGCGGCAAGATGAATCAAGTAATCAGCACCACCATTTTCAAGAATATACTCCCCAATATCATTAATACTAATTTTATTTGATATGTCGCCTTGAATCCATTTTATGTTCTGATGATAAGGAACATTCGCTTCCATCCTTGTTCTTCGGGCAATTGCATAAATGATATACTCTTCTTTAAGATTATCAAGAAGATATCTGCCTATAAAACCTGATGCTCCTGTTACAATTATCGTTTTCATTTTCATTATTTACATCATTTTTGTACAAATTGTAATGAAATAACAATAATATCATAGCATTATAAACATTATTTAAGTTATCAACATCACAATATACAAACTTCGTTATAAATTTCTTCATAATCAAGTTAATTTAGAATATGTATAGCAATGATATAAGTAACAATAATTGTTAGTATATAGTAGTTTTCGGATATAATTATTTATATAATAAATCATAATTATAATTACTTAAACTACTCAGCTGTTATATTTTTTTTAAATTATTGTTTTATGATAAAACACGATATATTTAAACAAACTACAAATAAATATTCCCTGAATATTCCGATAGTTATTAAATGATTGTAAAGGAAGAAAATCCCATAAAACCAAGTCATGAAGCATTAGGAAGTTTTACACTTTGCATTCAGACATTTTCAAAGTGAAAGCATCGATAAGAGAAGGCAAAATTCCTAATTGCATGTATTTTACTTCACATAATTCTTTAATACCAATTGCATTAATTTTAATGGAATCATCTTAGTTATGACTGCACCAATATTATTAAACCCACCTGCTATGATTGAACTTCTTCCTTCAAAACATGCATTCACTCCTATTTCTGCTACTTCTTCAGCATTCATAGTTGGTTTACCTGAAAAGAAAGATTTGCTTGCACCAACTAACGCAACTTCAAAGAAATTCGTTTTAGTAGGTCCAGGCGATAAACAAGTTACTGTTACTCCAAATTCTTTTAATTCTTGATGTAGAGATTTTGAAAAACTAAGAACATAGCTTTTTGATGCAGAGTATGCAGCAAAGTATGGTATTGGCTGATAACTTGCAGTAGAAGCTACATTCAAAATATATCCTTTACCTGATTTCGTCATCATTTTGCCAAATAAATTGCTAAGAGTAGTTAGTGTTACCATATTCAATACACACATTTGCTCTACAAGTGAAGTATCAAATTCAATACTTCTACCAAATAATCCAAATCCAGCATTATTTACAAGAAATTCAATATTCAAATTCAAATCATTTACTTTGTTGAATAACGTAAAACCAGAACCTGTTTCAGATAAATCTATTGGAATCACAATTACATCAACTTTGTTATCTAAATCATTCTTGATTTTATTTAATTCATCTTCTTTTCTACTTGCAAGAATGAGATTATAACCTTTAATTGCAAGAATATATGCGATTTCTTTTCCAATACCAGACGATGCACCAGTAATTAGTGCATATTTTTTTTTATTAGCTACACTTTCCATTTTTATCGACCAATTCCTTTGTAGTAAATTTCATTCTGTAAAATTAAATCTTTATTTAGGCAATTTTTACCATCAATAACAATCTTAACATCGTTTCTTTTTAAAATTTCGGCATCAATTTGCTTAAATTGAAGATGGTCAGTGGCAATGACAATAGCAAAAGAATTATTCAAAATATCATCAAGCGAATTGCAGTTGTTTAATTCTGTAAAATATGGGTCGTAAATCAGTAAATCAGCTCCCATTTCGAGAAGAATTTCCTTTATTTTAAGAGCAGGACTTTCTCTTAAATCTCCAACGTCAGCTTTGTATGATAAACCAAGTAATCCAATTTTTGTACCTTTCACGGCTTTTGCAAAATGATTTAAAGCAAACATCAATAAATCAACTGTATATTCGGGCATTGAATTATTAACTTCTCTTGCTATCTTTAGAAATTTATGGTCAAATCCACTTTGTCTTGCTCTTTCAATTAGATAATAAGGGTCAACGGGGATACAATGCCCACCAACTCCACAACTCGGATAATGTGGCATAAATGCAAATGGCTTATTAGAGGCACCTTTAATCACAGTTATCAAGTCAATTCCCAAAACATCAAAACTTTTTGCCAATTCATTTACAAAAGCTATGTTTATATCTCTAAATGTATTCTCTATAATCTTTGTTGCTTCTGTAGTTTTCAAATCGGGCATAATATTTATATTTGCATCTATAAATGAGCTGTAAAATTCAGCAAGAAGTTTAGTTTTTTCTGGATTAGTTGAACCAATATTTCGTGGAATATTATAAACATTCCATTTAACATCGCCTGGATTAATCCTCTCAGGACAATGAGCAACATCAAAATCCACAGCTGCAATTAAACCTGTTCTTGCTTCAAGAATTGGAATAACCACTTCATCACAAACACCTGGATTGATTGTAGATTCGATTACAACTATCTGTCCATTTTTCAAATATTGTGATATTGTTTCTACAGCGGACTTTACTGGCTCCAAATCAGGAGTATAATCATTCAAAATTGGCGTAGGAACACAAACAATATAAATATCAGAATCTTTTAAAATTTCTGAATTATCAGAAACAACAAAATCTACCAATTGCAAATCTTTCTTACATTCAAAATCATCAATAGGACAAATTTTATTCTTGATTTTTTCAATCTTCGATACACTTAAATCATATCCAACTACTTCATTACTTGTTTTTTTTGCAATTGCACAAGCAAGAGGCAAACCGACATATCCAAGTCCAATAACAGATATTTTCATTTTCTTTTTCCTGATTTATTCTACAGTAACAGATTTAGCTAAATTTCTTGGCTTATCTATTTCTCTGTCTAATTCTTTTGCTATGTAATATGCAAGTAACTGCAATGGTATAACCGATAAGACTGGAGTTAGCAAAGGTAAAGTTTCCGGGATATAAATCACATGTTCAACTTCATTTTTCAATCTATCGTCTCCTTCGGTAGCAATCGCAATTACTTTTCCGCCCCTTGTACGTACTTCTTGAATATTAGAAAATACCTTATCATAAATTTCGTCTTTTGTTGCAATAACTACAACAGGCATATTTTCATTTATTAATGCAATTGGTCCATGCTTCATTTCAGCAGCAGGGTACCCCTCAGCGTGAATATAGGAAATTTCTTTAAGTTTCAAAGCCCCTTCCAAAGCTATCGGGAAATTGTAACCTCTTCCAAGGTAGAGAAAATTTGAAGCATTAGCATATTCTTTTGCAATTTTATTAATATCTTCTCTAAATTCAATTATTTTATTAATTTTCTCTGGAATTGATGCCATTTCTCTTGCAATTTTCATACCTTCTGTTTGGGAAATATTTTTCATTCTACCAAGATATAACGCAAGTAATGTCAATACAGCTACTTGAGATGTGAATGCTTTGGTTGAAGCTACTCCAATTTCTGGTCCAGCGTGAATATAAATTCCAGCTTCAGTTTCTCTTGCAATTGAACTGCCAACGACATTCACAATACCAAGAACTGTTATACCCTTTTGCTTAGCTTCTTTGATTGCTGCAAGTGTATCAGCAGTTTCACCACTTTGAGAAATTGCTATTACAATATCATTTTGTCTTAATACTGGATTACGGTATCTAAATTCAGACGCATATTCAACTTCTACTGGTATATTTGCAAGATGCTCAATAAGATATTCACCAACAAGTGCAGAATGCCACGAAGTACCACAAGCAGTAATAATAATTCTATCCGCATTTCTCAATTTATCGGCTACAGAATTTAAGCCACCAAGTTTTACATTACCTCTATCAACAATCAGTCTTCCACGGAAGGAATCTCTAAAAGTTTCTGATTGTTCTATGATTTCTTTAAGCATAAAATGTTCATAACCACCTTTTTCAATTTGGTCAAGCCCAAATTCAATTTCTTCAATTTGAGATTTTACTTCCTGATTACTTATAGTTTTGGTAGTGTAGCCATTTCTTGTGATAATCGCCATTTCGTTATCATTTAAGAAAATCACTTGTTTGGTATGTTGAATAATAGCAGACGCATCGGAGGCAACAATATATTCATTTTCACCAATACCAAATAGCAATGGACTTCCACGTCTTGCTGCAATTAATTTATCTGGTTCATAAGTTGATAAAACCAACATGCCAAATGTACCATCTACTTCTGATAAAGCCAATCTAACTGCCGTTTCAATATCTTGAACTTTATCATATAAAGCACCGATAAAAACAGCAAGCACTTCTGTATCAGTATCAGTCTTAAAGAAATATCCTTCTTGCAAAAGTTTTGTTTTTAATATTTGGTAGTTTTCTATAATTCCATTGTGAACAATAGAAATATTACCTGAATTATCTTTATGAGGATGTGCATTATTATCATTTGGAATACCGTGAGTTGCCCATCGAGTATGAGCGATACCAATTGTAGAGTCAAAAGTATTCTGTCCAATTAATTTATTTAATTCATCAACATAACCTTTTTTCTTTAAAGTCAAAATTTGATTATCAACAAAAACAGACATACCCGCTGAATCGTATCCACGGTATTCCATTCTCTTTAATCCGTTTATCAAAATATTTGATGCTTTTTGATTGCCAATATAACCAACAATTCCGCACATAAATTTTCCTGAATGAATATTTTTATTATAAAAAACTATCTGCCACCTGATAATGAAATACGAAGTTCTAATCCAACCTGTGTAGTATGGAAACCCGGCTGAGCAGCACCCTCGTTAAATGTTCCTTCGTAACGAACAAAGAATGCGGCTGTTAAAATTTTGCTTAAAGTATATCTTGCACGTGGTTCAATAATGATTTGAGTATTTCCGTTCAAAGTTCTTCCTTGAGCTTTATCACCTGTGTAAGTTCCTTGTGGTTCTTCTACATTAAAAGTAAATTGTTTGTTCACTTTATAAGTGAATAGGAAACTCAACTCGAAGTCATTCTTTAGATTAATTCCAAATAATGGGAATTCAAATCCACGCATTGTATAAGATGCTTGAGCCGTAATGTCATCTGTTGCTTGAGATGAAATTGTAGCACCAGCTGCATTATTAAGTGAATATTGCTTTGTTGATGACCATTTTAGAGTTACATTCAAATTTCCATCTAATCTTTTTTCGTCAAAATTAGCATTAAAGCCAATTAATGGTTGGAAACCATATTGTGCTGATTGTGTTTGAATACTCTTACCATTGTCTGTAATCGTGGCTTGCTCTTGATATTGAGATTGATAGGAATGTTCAAATGTCATTCTTTTTACTAATTTATCCCACCAACTAAATTTCTCTAATCCTTCCCATCTTAAAGTCCAATTTACACTTGGTAAAAATTTACCAACATCACCACCAAAAATACTAAATGCTTCTAAACCTTCATAGAATGAATTAGATAATGCAGTTTGATACAAAGCATTTTTTTGAACTTGATTTATTTCACCATTATTAAATCTTTGGTCAATTCCAACTTTCTGCAATTCATATAATCTAACAACATTATCAACTGTATTATTGAACGGATTCCAGCCAAATATACTTGGGAAAGTAAAGAATGTACGATTGTAGGATTCAGTTCCCATCACATTTGTAAAAGTTGGATTACCATTAGCATCTGTAACAACAGTCTGATTTCTATTATATCCAACATCAGTTTTCCATTTTAATTCAAGGGTAGCACCAGTCCAAAGAGGTCTTGAAGTGTTCGCTTCTAATGCAGATTGTTGTCTGAAATTATCTTGCAATCTCGCATTAGGTGGTCTTAATCCGATTGAAGTTTCAAATCTGAAAAACGGAAATGCAGCTGATGGAACAATACCAAAGCCACCGTGAGGATGGTCTATCAAGCCCAATTGATAAGCAAAACTTGGTCCGTTTTCATTTAAACTTTCTCTGAATGTAAGTCCTCTGCCCCAGAAATTATCCATACCAGTGCCACCAAATACACCAGGATTCAGCGAAGAATTCGTTTGAGTAAAAGTAAAATCAATCTTTTCCCAATCCATTAAAGTAGATTTTATGGTTTTGAAAATATTGAATCCTTCAGATATAGATTTGCTTGTTGTATCTTTAGTAGGTCCTGGTCCACCAAATATTTTTGGTTTCGGTGATTCTTGAGTTATACCAAACCATTCTTCACCGAGTGATTTTAATCTGAAAGACATATTGAATCTGATATTATTATTAAAACTTGCAACTTTAACAATATCACGAATTTCAGGGTCTCGTTGAAGTGGGTCAGACCAATTATAAGAAGTATTGAACGAACCAGTAATATCGAAATATTTGCTTGTTCCCCAAAAATCTGGTAAAGTTGGTTTGAAATTCATTGTAACTGTTTGAAGATGTAGAGTATTTTGACCGAAATCAACAAATTTGCCATTTTTAAAAAACATTAAAGCAGCAATTTCACTTCCAGTTCTTTGTCTTCCAAATTCATCAATTTCAAATGGGACAAGCGTACTATTCGTTGTAAATGTATAATCAATTATCGGACTAAGTAAACCACCTTCGGATAATTTCCAATTCAAACTTGCTTTCCGAATAGCAGAAAAATCACGCATTACAGGACTTGGATATTCCAAATATCTTGATTGTTCTGTTTGCCTTCTTCTTGTCAAATTAAAATCTGTATTAATGTTTGACGGTAGAAAATTTATTTTCCATTTACTATAAGCACCTAAAATTGGAACTCCTTCCAAAAAGCCGAGTGGTGATATTGCAAGCAACTCTGGAATTGCTAAACCATACTGCAAAGTAAATCTCCAAACCCAATTAAATCTTTCCTCATAAACAGGTGAACGCTCGTATTCCTGAGAATATGAATATCCCAAAGTAAGTTTGTTCAGCAATTCTTTAATTAAAATAAAATCTGACGGCAAACCAAGTTTTACCCCAGTAATCGACCACATATCTTGAACTCTCATTGTTTGAGAGCGATTCAATACATTATCACGTGCTTCAGCAGCTTCTACAGTAGTTTTACCTTCGGCTATGGCATTATTATATGCAGTTGTAGCTGCTTCATTAAGCAAAATGTCATTGTTTGCCACATAAAGTGGATTATCCATTATTTCGGAGTGAGTATAAGCGATAGGTAACTTCATTCCTGAAAAACTCTTTGGTGCAAATTTTTCAAGATTTCCTTCAGCAGTAAAACTCCATTTAGTAGAATTCATTCTCAAGCCAAATCTTTCTTCAAGCTGATGAAAATTTGGTTGTGATGTTTCAAAATTAGCATTAATTCTACCTAAATCAGCAAGTGTTACACTTACATTTCCCAAACCAGCCCAATCAGAACTTTCTTCTGGTGTGATAAGCCGTAATTCATTTACCCACATTCTTGTAGTTAATTCATTCGGAAATCTTTCAGCTGGATTAAATATACCAACGCCAAAGAATTGTACACGCGTTAAAATAGGATAACCTTTAATTGCAAAAACTGCATCTGGGTCGTTTGGAACAGGGAAAATCTGTCTTTCTCGTGTAATGGAAGTATCACGAGCTTGCTTAATAGCAGTAAGCTGACTTAAATCAATTTCAATGTCCTGCCATCCTCTTGTTAAAGGTCGTCTGTATTCATAATAATTTCCTGAGTCTATACCAAATCTGATAAATGCGTAAGCTTTTGGAACTGCACCGGGTACAATTATATCCGGCATTGCACCATCACCATGAATGAAGAATTTTAATTTCTTATAGAAAAATAAATCCAAAGGTCTGAAAATTCTCGTTGCCATTCTTTCATCGCCATAACGCAGATTTTTTACTCCAATCGCAATTGATTGTTCATTCATTCTAATATCTTGAGTTGGGTCAGGATTATTCAATTGTCTTGGTGGTTGAACTCCGGGAGGCGAAGTATAAAAGTCAGGTGATTTTGAATTTTCGTAAAGATTTACAAATGAGATTGATAAAACACTATCATTAGGGTCAGGATTTGATTGTAATGTACTTACTCTCTGCCATTGTGAACCTACCAATTTCCAATCAACTATTTCTCCAGCAAATTTTCCACCCTGAATTCTAATTCTTGCATAATTAATATTTGAGAATAATGGATTACCAGTTTTTGATGATGGTTTTCGTATTGGAATTCTGTAAATATACCAACCTTGTTCTGGGTTTCCACCAACGATTTGAGGATTATTAGCAACTTCCCAGTCCCATCTTGCAGTTTGAAGTTCATAAGTAAAATAACTATTATCTTGAGAAATTACTTGTCCATTGTTTGAATTTAAAACCTCAGTATCAGGATATTGTCCTAATTCTGAAACAGTTGCATTTCCTTCAAAATTATTGTATTTGTAAAAATCAAGTGGATTTCTTTTTCTATCATCTTTTCCAAATTCAAACATATAATCATCTCTTGCAGGGTCAACTTCAAGGTTTAAAGGATAAGGATATGTTTCTTTTTCTTTTGCATTTGCAATGGCATCTATACCCACATCTTCATTCACGTCAATAATACCATTAGGTAATGGATTCGCTTCAGTAATTCCGTCTTCTGTATTTGTTGACTTATTAGGTATAATATCTTCTGAAATTTGACCTAAATCTATATAAAATTTAGTTTTCCCTTCATCTCTATCGTGAATACGCATTGTTACTTCAAGAAATTCAATATTTTCAGTATCAAAATTCGTAGTAAATGAGGATAATAATCGTTGCATACCTCCCCAAATCTTTGGTTGGACCGTATCACGTAATTGCCAAACATCAGTTGAATTATATTGTGGATTTAATGTATCAAGATATTCTGGATTTTGATTATAAATACCTCTTGTATCAGGTGCAAAAACCAAATACATTGGATTTAAAAAATTTCTACCTTGAATATAAGATTCATTTTCTGGATATACTTCCTGAACAGGTACTCTCGGAATAAAGAATTGCCACCAGAATAACTTTCCTCTATGCAGATTTGCAACTGAATCACTTGCCCATTTGGTGCTATCAACATGTTGCGATGAATGTTGCCATTGAGCAGCATTTAATCCCAGTGAAATATTTCTTTGTGAGCCATCAAAATCATCTATAAATACAACAGGTTCGCCATTATCAGAAGCAATTTCTGAACTACGTTTATTTGGGGTAGGCATCATCAATGCCCATTCACCTTTAAGAGTGATATTTGATTGTGCTTTTGTATCATAAAATGGTAGGGCATCTAATGCTTTAGTAAGCCATTGGGCATCCCAATTTAAATTTCCATCTAATCCAAACATTGTATTACTAATCGGTTCTTCGCCAAGCCGTACACGGTCAACTATTGCAGATTGGTCATAGTGCATAAGCGTAAAACCAAGATACGCTTTTGCCGTTCGGGTGGTAAACAAATCATAATCGCCTCGAATTCCAGCGAGGGTCTTTGTTGCTATATTAAATATATCTCTTTGCTCATATTCTACTTTCAAATTAGCACCCGGCAAACTTGCTCGAGGATTTTTCATTGTAAGCGTACCAGCGTAATAATCAACTACGTAATCCTGATTTTCAATAAGTGGCACACCATCAAGTGTTACTCTTACACTATTTCTTGCTAAATTAAATGCACCAAGATTAATTCTGTTGGATTGTCTGCCAGATACTTCACCAGAAATAACAAATCTATCTCTTGCTGTATTCTGACGAGCTACATCATTTGTTGTATCATAAGGAGAACTGAATATATATTCAAATGCTATATCAGGATTTCCAACTTCTGGCCTTCTAAAATAACGAACAATGGAAGAATCAAATGGTCTTGAACTTGGAAACGTAATTGTACCTTCAACAGCATCAAAAAATGGTGGCATCATATCAAAAACACCATCAGGAGGTGCTGCACCTGTACCATTATTTACTTGGTCAACTCCAAAAATAGTAACTAATTTGTCAGGAGCTCCCGGAAGAACATCAGAAGAGTCATTATTTCTATTTATGTACCATATATTAATTTTGGTTTCGGCTACATTAACATTTCGAGCATTAATATCATAAATATTCTTCATTTGCCTTTTCCAAAGCGTTCTGAAACCTGGCTGAAGATTTGGATATGAAATCAATTTCAAGACAAATGTATCATTTACCCCTACTTGATATGAAAATGTACCATAATATCTATCGTCTATATTTGAAGTGGTAGGACCTTCAGTTCTATAAGCAACAGCATAAGCCCTATCTTGCCTCATATTTCTAATTATCAAAGTACCAAGATTGTAATTAATTTTAAATCTTGTGGTATCTAATCTAATAAATTGACCACGTGCAACTTCACCAGCTTTAATGTCAACAATTTTATAATTATTAGAATATTGTTGAGAACCATTCCAAGCAGGTAAATCAGCATGTGCTACTGCATTACCAGAGGATTTTGCAGCTTCCACAGGGTCATTAGTTGATTCGTAAACTTCAATTTCTTTAATTCTTAAACTATCAGCACTTGGAGGAATAACCGGTGTACTTGTTTCAAAATATTTATCATAAACCGCCAAATATGCTGTATCGAGGAAGAAATTGTTCTTTGCAAAATCGTAAGCTCGTATTTGAAATGGCTGAGTAGTGGCACCACCTCTAACATCAACAAATTTTGCTTGTCCTCTTTTTTGAGAGAACAATGTTTTTAAGTATAATGGACCAAATTGAAAATCTGCTCTCACACCGAACAAAGTTTCACCACCACGAATAAGAGTAGTTGGTAAAGGCAAATCCACATTACCTACTTCAACTAATTTGATAATATCATCATCATAGCCACTATAACCAATTTTGAATTTATTTTCTAAATCATAACTGTTTCTTGTATCCCAGTTTGTACCAAGACGTAATTTATCACCAATTCTTCCGCTTACATTTAATCTAATATCTTGATTGAAAATTGGAGAAGACTGAGTTTGACCAAATTGTGATACAGTACCAAGATTTTGAGAGTCCCATCTCCAGCCAAGTGTAACATTTGCTTCACCACTAACATTAATAGCAATTTCAGGTTTTCCAAAAATGCTGAAAATGGGATTTGGAGGTACAGGAATTGCGATACCTGTTGATTGACCCAACATTCTTGCTAAATCACCTTGAGACAAAGCTTGCTTAATATCGTAAACAGTTATTAATGAATCCCAAATTCTTTTATTGAGTTTATCACGTCTTTTTTCTAAATAATTATCTAATTCTAAAGTATAAGCGGGATTTAATTCCAAAGAATCAAGATATTCTCCATTTACAAAAAATGAGCCAGAGGAATCTATTTTACTGTAAGTATTGTAACCCTTGGGATTATTTTGATTTGAATTATTATATTCGAAATTGTAGTAATTCTCTCTGAAAATATCAGGTCTTTTCAAAAATTTAGGAGTAATGTTGAAATACGAATCGGGTTCTTTAACTTGTACTTTAGGTGTTAATGTATCCAAATCTCGAAAGCTATCATCAATCGGCTGAAGGGCAAACAATGAGTATAATTGAGGAGCAAACAGAATGTAAGTACTAAAGAATTGATTACTAAATAAATACTGATTAATTATAAAAGTATTATAATAATTATAACTTGTATAAGCTGATAAATCAGCAAAGCCAATCAACATTAACGAAATAAGAAAAATCCGAATATTTTTCATTTTGCTACGCTAAAAAATTACTTAAAATCCGTAAAATCACTTTATCAGAAACCATACCATAATTCATTATACAATACTGACAAAAGCATAAATAACACAACTTACATTATTTATATTCGTAGCAAATAATTCGATATTTACCTCTTAAAAAAAATTTGTGCAAACAACAAACACTAATATAACGAATTTGATATAAATTTCGTGAATACAGCATTGAATTATTTTAAAATTTTTTTAATAATACATCAATTATTACTAAAAAACATAAATGCAAAATATATACACGGAATTAATTTATGAATATTTTTTTATTTTTCTGGTTTATCATAATTTTCGATAAAGTCATAAATTTTGAAGTTGAATTACTCATTACAAATTTTTATCTAATATCAATTGAATTATGAAATTATACTATTATGACTTTCGATTTTATAAAAATCTATAAACATTAGCTGTATTGATTAAGCATAAAAAATTCTGTGAAGAAATTAAAGAGTAGTTTTAAACATCATATTTGGCATTAAACCCAAGTTGCAACTCAATTTCCCAAAAATAACTTTTTTGGGGATTTCTGAAAATATTTCCCATTTGTAAGTGCTTGTGAGAATTTTCATTATTGATTTTGTAAGGACTTATACACAATAGATTGCAACTTGGGTTAAAATATTGTTATTGCAATTGTCAAATTCTTTACCTTCTACAAAAAGTTTATACTTGTTTGAAATTATTTTAGTAAATTGCAATTTCGTATTGGATTAATTTGTTAATTATTATTTCTTAAAATAATGAGCTTTATAAAAAATTTATTTGATTTCAGAAAAGGACCTGATGAACCCGAAAATCTTATCAATATAAAAGAATGGGTAAGGTTGAATCGTTGGCTGCTTTTCTTTTTTATAGTAGTTTCAGCAGCTGCTTTAGTTTTGATTGTTAGTAATGTTAGAAATATTAATGAACTTTTATCTGATTTAAGAAAATTAGAAAAAACGGAAAAAGAAATTAAAAATGTAAATCTTAGATTAAATGCTCAGATTATTCAACTCGAATCACCAGAAAGAATTATACCTATTGCTGAAAATTATTTGATGATGACCATACCCGAAACTGCTCCTTTAGAATTGAAATAGTTTTAAAATAATTATATATAAATATTATGCTTAACGAAATAAAAGAATTAAAAGAGAAAATTGAACAAGATTTATCCAAAATAAATATATTAGCTGATTTGGAAAATTTTCGTCTTCAACATCTCGTAAAAAAAGGTACAATGCAGGGCTTGATTGATAAGCTAAAAGAAGTACCTGCTGAATTAAAACCCACAATTGGCAAAGAATTAAATTTACTAAGAAATTTTGTGAATGAACAGTTCAAAAATTTACAAGAAAATTTAACTTCCACCAAAGATGATGAAGTTTCAATTGATTTATCTTTACCTGGAAGAACCCAAAAAAGAGGCACCTATCACCCAGTCAATGTAACTTTACAAGAAATCGTTGATATATTTGTTAATATGGGATTCTCTGTTGCTGAAGGACCTGATATTGAAGATGGCTTTCACAACTTTGACGCTTTAAACTTCGCACCTGACCATCCGGCAAGAGATATGCAAGATACATTCTTTATTCAATCGGATAGGGATATTTTATTGCGTACACATACTTCACCTGTTCAAATTCGTGTAATGCAAAGTCAAAAACCACCTATCAGAAGTATAATGCCGGGTAGAGTTTATAGAAATGAAGCGATAAATGCGCGTTCATTAGCAGAATTTCATCAGATTGAAGGTTTGTACATAGACAAAAATGTAAATTTTGCTGAATTAAAAGCAACTATGATGGTTTTTGCAAAAAGAATGTATGGAGAAAATTCAAAATTCCGCTTTAGACCTTCATATTTCCCATTCACAGAACCAAGTGCCGAAATGGATATTTCTTGTTATCTATGTGGTGGAAAAGGATGCCGAATTTGCAAACATTCAGGCTGGCTTGAAATAGTAGGATGCGGAATGGTGCATCCAAATGTACTTAGAGCTGGTGGAATTGACCCGGAAGAATATTCAGGTTATGCTTTTGGCTTTGGTATAGAAAGAGTTGCATTGTTACGGACTGGAATTGATGATATACGCTTGTTTTATGAAAATGATGTTAGAGTATTAAATCAGTTTTAATATTTAATTTAAAAAAAAGCCTGCTAATTAAATTTTCAATTAGCAGGTTTTTTTTTATTTAATCGAATTCATTAATTATCATTCTTCTTGTAGCTTGCATAAAATTCTGCAAGTAAGCTGAATGCCTTTTCGAGAATATCTTCAGTAGGAAGTGTTACTATTCTAAAGTGCATCGAGCCGGGCTTTTGACCGAATCCTGAGCCAGGAACAACAACAACTCCAGTATTTTTAATTAATTCTGTTACAAAACGAGTATCATTTTTCACATCAATAGATGGGAAAGCATAGAATGCACCTTCAGGTTGTACCAAGCTGATACCATCAATTTTGCCAAGAATTTCTACCATAAGATTTCTTCTTGTTTCGAGCTTGTGATTCATCAATTTCAAATGTGATTGGTCGCCTTCAAGTGCAGGTGCTACCGCCCATTGCAAAGGATGATTAGCAGAAACTCTTGCTCTTAATAATTTGTTGATTGCTTCAATGTAATCACCCATAATTTCTCTATTGCCACTAACTACACCCCAGCCGATTCTGAACCCCGGTGCGATATAATTTTTGGATAAGCCAGAAAAAGTTATACAGCTAACATCTTGATTCAATGCAGCTATTGAAGTCATTTCTTTGCCATCAAAAATTAATTTATCATAAATTTCATCAGCAATGATAATTAGATTATGCTCAAGAGCAATATCAATAATTTGAAGTAGAGTTTCTTTTTTAGTAATTGAACCAGTTGGATTATTTGGATTAATCAATACAATTGCTTTGGTGCGACTATTAATTTTAGATTTAATATCTTCAATATCAGGTTGCCAGCCATTTGCTTCATCTAAATAATATGGATTTGGCTCACATTCAAGTTTGCTTTCAACTGCAGTGTAAAGTGGATACCCGGGAGTTGGCATAAGAAAGTTATCACCACGATTAAGCAAAGCTGTTAAGCAAATTTCAATTGCTTCACTTGCTCCTGTTGTTACAAAAATATCAAGGATATTATGAATACATTTTTTATTAGCATCTCTTTCAATAGCTTCAATTGCAGATTTTATGCCACTGGAAGGAGCATAACCATTCATATTTTCTTGCAATGCTTTGATAGATGCATTTAGAACAGTTTCAGGAGTACGGTGGTCATATATATTTGGGTCACCAATATTTAAGTAATACATATCTTTTCGTGTTTTTGCAACTTCATTGGCAAGTGAAATAATATCACGAATAGCATATCTTACATTTTCTGTTTTAACAGCAGGAATAATTTTTTTTAAATTCATTGTAATCTCCAATCAATAATAAGTTTATGAATTATTAACAAAAATTTATTTTTTGTAATAACTTCAATTACAAATTTAAGCATTTCTTTTTTGATAAATATAAAGATAAATGAAACTTAAAAAAAAATTGGTAATCAATTTCGTAATTTGATAAATAAATGAAGTTGTTTAATATCATAAATAAACCTTTGCAACAACTCTGTAAAACCATACTTGAAAAGGAATCTTAAAAGAATATGTATTCTGAAATGTGTTCAAAATGACAGTTTGCCTAAGTGTCTTGTTGAATTTAGTTCGGCATCTAAGAATATAGATTCTGAAACGAGTTCAGAATGACAAAGCGGAATGGATTCTGAAACAAGTTCAGAATTACAAAGGAAACCCCACCTAAATCATCCCCAAAGGGAGGACTTTACATATATTCCTTTTCCTTGGGGAATGTTAGGATGGGGTTTCTTGTGTTACAAACATTAATTCCCCATGTGAATTTCATGGAATTAGAGCTTTTAACTATCAACAAAACTTTGCATTATATAATTCTGTGATTTAACTTATCAATATTTTCTAGACCTAATCATTAATAATTTACCAAGTGAATTATTTCTCTATACTCAATTTTCTTGTTTCCATAATTGTTGGAGTTTCCAATTTGATAAAAAACAGCCCTGAATTTAAATATTTAGTATCTATTTCATATTGGTAAGTTCCTCTTATCAGATTTCCTGCAAAGATAGTATAAATTTCACTACCACTAATATCAATTAAACTTAGTTTAGAATATCCATTTTCAATGAAACCCACAATAATCGACACAAATTCACTTGCTGGATTTGGGGAAATATTTATTATCCCACCTTGCAGGCTGTCAAACCCAATAAGTCTTTTCCCACCATCTTCACATATACCTTTTAAATCAAAAATTCCATTGATTTTATCAAAATGAACAATATGGTCTATGACTTCAGGATTTTCAATTATTAATTCTGTATTTGCTGCATTTCCTAAACCAGCTTTAAATCTCACATTTGCTAATAAATCACTACCATCAATTATTGGAATACTTTCAAATTTTAAAATTCGTTGTCCTTTAGAAATTGATATTTCTTTGAAATCCAAAGGTTCGAGTAATGTAGAATTGAATTTTAAGTCGAAATTTATTGATTGAATATTTAATTGATTAAAATTTTGCCTATTTTTAATGTAGATTGGAATATTAATGATTTCACCCGAAAATGCTGTTTCATTTCCAACTTCAATTAAACAATAAGCTGATGACGACGAAATAATTATTTTTGCAGAATCAATGTATTTGCATGGCAAAGAGCTTAATGTAACATAATATTCACCATTGACTTCTTCTTTGGGATTAAAACTAATTGGAATATCTTCAAATTGCTCTACTGCTAATTGTAATGGAAATATGTTTAAATCCATAGTTATTTCTTGCGGTAATTGAACATTAACTGGTGAAATTGTAATTTCAGTTGATGATTCATTCTTAATTCTTAAAAAAGATTGAGATGTTTTTCCAACAAAAGAATTAATTATAACTTCATTCACAGAAAATTCCGATTCGCTGATATTTCCTGTAATGTTAATTTTTAATTCCTTATTACATATAGTATCTTTGATAATTATATAGTCATCAATGATTTGCTTGGTATTTAAACCTAAAAATTCAAATTCTAATGTAATTTCTTTTTCACTATCCAAATAAAAACTCTTAATTTTAGTATCAACAAATGATGGTAATGAAATATCGAATTTATTAGTTTGCAAACCTAAATTTGTAATAGTTATTGGAAATGTAATTTTTGTACTCGGACACAAATTTCCTAAATTGAAAAATGGTATATCAGAAATAAAATCATTATTTTCTTTCGAGCCGAAAAATTGCATAATAAATGCAGTATCATTTGCAGCATTACTGATTATTTTCAGATATGCTTTTTTCAATCCTGATGTTTTTGGTGCAAACATTATTTTTAACGTATAAAAATCATTTGTGTCGATAATTATATTTCCTTTGTCGCCAATTATTGAAAAATCAGTCGTAATTTCAGTAAAATCAATTTTTTCAATAATTAATTGTCTATTGCCTGTATTGAAAATTTGAACTGAATCAATTCTAAAATCTTCGCAAATTAAATTGAATGATTTTGATGCTGAAGAAGATATTTTTGGTCCTTTAGGTACAGCAATTCCAAACAACTGCACATTAGCAGGGCTTCCGGGTTTATCATGATGAAATTGCAATACTCCGCTTTTTGAGCCAGATGTTAGCGGTGCAAATCTCAGCTCTGTTCTAACAGAATCTCCCGGTTCAATCGTGAATGTTGTATCATTAATTCCAGAACTAAACAGAAAATTATCAAATCCCGGAATTCCAAATTCAGATTTTGTAACTGCAACTGATTTACTCCCTACATTGACAATAATTGCTTTAATTACTGAATCTTTAAATTCATTTACAAAAACTGAATCAAAATCAATGATTGAAGGTAAAATCCTGATTGATTCTTCTACACCTTCGCCATTGATAAGCACTTTTTCTTTAGTATTATTATAGTAAATTTCAATATCAGAATTAAATTTTCTAATTTCATCAGCTATAAATCTAAATTCAACTTCAAGAAATTCTTTTGGTTTTACAACGCTATTTCCATTACCTGATACGATTTCAAAATTTGATTTGTCATTTCCACTGATTATAATTGAATCAATATTAACAACAACATTTTCATTATTAAAAATAAATCCGCTAACAATAGAATCTTTGTAATTATTTACTGGAATAATTCCCATATCAACATTCTTGGCAACAATTTTTGGTGAAATAATTTTCCAATCGAAATCTGAAACATCTTCCTGCAAAATATTCGACTCTGGCTCCCAAATTTTTACAGTTCCATCATCAGAAGCGGTTAAAAAGTATTGCGAATTTTCAATTGCAGATACTTCTACTACATTTGAATTATGCACACGAAATGATTCTTTGAAATTGCCTAATCTATAAAAATAATCAACATTCAAACCATTAGATTGAATGATGTGTTTGTTGTCAAAACTCCATATAGTAGGTGCATCTCCAGCTTTAATTTCACGAGCAATTCCAGATGCGTAATCAATTAAATAATTTAAAGAACCAACTACAATTTGCTTACCATCTTCACTAAACATAATATTATTATATGTTTTCGCAAAATTAGTGTAAGTTTTAATTGGTTCGTCATATTTTTCTAATTGCCAAATAGCTATATTGAAATTATTATATGTAGCAATAATATAATTTCCGTCATCAGACCAATCAAGAGCAATTGGTTTTGCATCTTTGTGATAATATGCAGTGAATTTGTAAATCTTTTTTGTAAATGGGAATTTCATTTCAACAACTACAATTTCAACATCATTAGTGTATGCTATATGAGTGCCAGCTTTATTCCAAACAATAGATTGCTTTGAATTATGATTGGATTTTCCTGAAAAAACTGTATCCATAATTGCAACATCAAAAACGAAAAGCATATTATCTGCACTACCTGCTGCAAGGTATTTACTACTTGCATTCCATTTAACTGTTTTAATTGTTGATTTATTATAATATAATGTTTTAGCAATTGTATCAGCTGGAATTAACCAAAGTGATAGTAAATTATTTTTATTTAGTGCAACATATTCAAGATTTGGACTTGCAGATGCAACTACATCGCTAAAATAATAATCTGTTGCATCTCTTACAATACTCATATTGTTGAAATTATACATAAATGTCTGAAAATTATCTGTCCCAAAAGAAAATTGATTTAATAAAGTATTATAATCTATTGCACTTCTACCATAAACAAATTGATTTATCCTGTTTTCTAAATTTCCATTACTAATTTTATATAGCGAAACATTGTCATTAAATGCAACAACAATTGAATCTTCTCCTGCAAATGCTGTTGAATTAGCAATAAATTCATTCAAATATTTATCATTATCTATATCATAAAGAAAGTATTCTGTTGCAATTAAATTTTTCTTTTTGTTCCATTCTACTTTTGAAACTGCTTTACTATATTGAATTACTTTCTTTATATTATGATTTGGAAATTCTCTTATTGTAATTTTTTGGGAATTGTCTGTATAAACATAAAAATTTCCATCTGGTGAAAAAGAAATATCTCTTACATTCAAATTCAAATTATCCAATTTAGAATGTAACGACCAATCGCCTGTATTATAGAAATAAATTGCTTTATCATTGCCTGCAAAACTAAGAAACTCTCCATTATTTGAAAAATCAACTGCATAGAAATCATTATTCAATGAAAATTTCTTTTCTGGATTACCATTTGCGGAATTCCACACACGCATAAATCCATTCCCAGCCGATGCAATAAGTTTACCATCAGGACTATATGTCAAACTATTTACAATACCTGTATTATTTGCAATTTTCAATAATGCTCTACCTGATAAAGGGTCACGAACAGTTATTCCGTTTGTTCCTCCAAACGCAACACGAGTTCCTAATGAATTATATTTGACTGAATATGTTTTACCTTCACCAAGTGAAAATATGGGATAAATCTCATCATCAGAAATCTGACTAACTTTCATCAAACATTTATTGCTTGGCGTATTTGGGATATTTTGCCAATCATACTTGAGATTTTTTACAGATTTAGCTACATTAGACCATGAATAACCATTATCGGTGCTATAATCAAGATTAACAATATCGTCTTGAGTTATGCCACTCCAATTAACAAGAGTATCCGAACCGACTGCAAAGACTTCGCCACCATTTGGATGAGTTACCTTGATTGTTTTAATTTTCGGTTTTGCATTAAATTTCCCACCATTTACCATTAATGAAGTAACACAATTAGGGTCTCTAAATTCAATGTTTCCAAATGTATAAACAGTATCTGAAGGAGTATAAGTTAAAGTAAGATATAAGTCATTACCTTGCTTTATATTTCCACCAGTTGGAGTAATCGAAAAATCAGAATTCGTAGAAACAATCGAGAAAATATTAAAATCCCCCTTTTCTGCATACAATCTAATAACAGTATCTTTTTTTGCTCCAATAGGTACAAAACCAAAATTAACAGCAGATGGAGTAATTTTTAATGATTTCAGCAAGTTTTTGTTTAAAGTATAAGAAAAATCTTTATTTAATTTAACATTTTCATAATTGAAATTCATTATTCCATTTACAGAAGAAACAAGTTGATTTGGATTGGAACAAAAATTTTCGCTCTCCCAAACTAAGGTGCATGGATTCATTTTCTGAACCTCATGCAATATTTCCATAAAAATAGATAACAATTGGTCTTTTGACTTTACATTTTCAATCCATTTGCCACCAGTACCTTCAGCAATCATTTTCAAAGGAGTTGGGCATAACATATCCATTGTAATTGCATAAAATACAATTTCATTATCTACACATTCTTTGATAACATCAGGATATGATTTTAGAGTAGATAAGCCATCAGTCAAAAATACAATTACTTTTTTGTATTTGCCTCTTTTTACCATATTTAATGCACCTGTTTGCTGACTCCATAATGCTGCTTCGTAATTAGTGCCACCCATTGCTTTTAAAGCATTTAGCTTTTGAATAAGCAGTAGCTTTTCTGATGTTAAGTCTTGCATAATGGAAGCACCACTACTAAAAGTAACTATTCCACACTCTGAGGCAGGCAAGTTCATCATATTTACCCATAATTTTGATGCTTCAATTGTATTGGCAAGACGTGTTCCAATCATTGAACCTGAAACATCAATCGTTAAAACAGAGGAAATGCTTGATGGTATTTCTCCTTCGGGACAATTAACACTTATTACTTTTCGCTTAATTCCCATTTCTGAGATATTAAAATAATTGATTGAAATATCAGTATAAGCAGAATCCTTGTTTTTCATCGCCAAAAAAGAAGCATTCATTATTGGAAATTGGGAGTTATCAACATTATATAATATCAACTCTTGGGAGATAAGAGTAAGATTCAACACATTTATCAAAACAACAAGAAAAATTTTTTTCATAATACTTTCTCAAAAAAATTATGTATTATCAAAAACAAATTATAGATATTTTTTATAAAAACCAAATTAATTTATGTTAATTCAATCAATTATTAAATTTACATTAATTCTTGTTAATTAATGTGAATTTACTACCAAAATTCAAATCTTTATTTGAATTTAATGATAATCCTTCGTAAATTAAAAATTGCTTGATGTATTTTTTTGAATTAATTAATTTATATGAAATATTAGGGGAAATTTATGGAGGCACATTTTACTCATTGGAACAGAGAATCTGTGTATGATTCAATAAGAGAATTGGCATTTGCATTTCAAAAAAGTAGATTATTTCTAACAGCAATGGAATTAGATGTGTTTTCTGTTATTGGTGAAGATGGCAAAACATCAGAACAAGTTTCAAATGCTATTAATGCAGACAAAAAAGCTGTTGATAGATTATTGAATGCACTATGTGGAATAGAATTAATCAAAAAGAAAGATAACAAGTATTTTAATCAACCATATACATTGAAATATCTTGTAAGTAGCAGCCCTGAATATATGGAAGATTTAAAGCATTATTCTAATTTATGGAATAGTTGGACTGACCTTACAGAAGCTGTAAAAATCGGAAAACCCGTAGTTAATAAAGAAATTCATGAAAAAAGTGATGATTGGATTAGAAATTACTATAATTCTACTCATTATAGAGCCAAAAATGAAGCTCCTCAGATAATTAAACAAATTAATTTAAAAAATGTAAAAAATGTTTTAGAATTAGGTTGTGGCTCTGCTCAATATACAATTGAAATTCTCAAAACTAATCCTGACATACGTGCAACTGTTATGGATATTCCCAAAATTACTGATTTAGCAAAACAGAATATATTGAAAGAGAATATGACCGATAGAATTGAAGTGATTAGCGGGGATTTCTTTACTGACAAAATAGGCAAAGGGTACGATATGATTATTCTTTCTTATGTTATTCACTCATATTCTGTCTTTGAAAATATTGAAATATTACAAAAATGTTATGAAGCACTTAATAAACACGGTCAAATATTAATTAACGAAAATATAATTGAAGATAACAGAATTACACCTGTTACAAGTTCAATATTCTCTTTGAACATGTTATTAAATACAAAATCAGGCGACTCTTATTCCGAAACAGATGTTTGGATTATGCTAAAAGAAGCCTGGTTTAAAGATATTTTTAGAATCAATACTGAATTTGAATCAACCTTGATGGTTGGTTTGAAATAATCAATATAGCTCAGGAACATATCTCAAATCATTTTTAGGTGGTCTGATATATGAATGGTCTGTTTGTCTTTCTCTAAACGTAAATGGAGGAGGAATAATATCTTTATATGGAATTTGGCGTAATATGTGAGAAATACAATTCAATCTTCCTTTGGGTTTATCGTTGCAATTAACATTAAACCAGGGTGCTTCTGTTATATCAGTAGCCCTAATCATTACGTCTTTTGCTCTTGAATATTCATCCCACTTATCCCAAGATGCTAAATCCATATCTGATAGTTTCCATCTTTTTGCTGGGTCTGCAGCTCTATCTCTAAATCTACGCTCTTGTTCATCTTCATCAACAGTTATCCAATATTTCAATAGTATTATACCTGACCTAACTAACATTCTTTCAAATTCCGGACATGAGCGTAAAAACTCACGGTACTCATCATCTGAACAGAAGCCCATCACTTTTTCAACACCTGCTCTATTGTACCAACTACGGTCAAATACAACAATTTCTCCATTTGTTGGCAAATGCTCCACATATCGTTGAAAATACCATTGATTTTTTTCTATATCAGATGGTTTAGTCAAGGCTACAATTCTTGCACCTCTCGGATTTAAAGGGTCTAAAATTCTTTTTATTATTCCACCTTTGCCAGCCGCATCTCTACCTTCGAATAAAATACAGAGTTTCAATCCCTCCTGTTTAATCCAATATTGAAGTTTTACTAACTCAAGTTGTAGTCTTATCAACTCCGCTTCAAGATATTTTTTCTCAATTTTCAACTGTTCTTTCTGCTTTTCAGATTTTTCAGTTTTTGCTTCTTTATCCTCATTTTTACTTTTCTTACTCATATAAACCTCCAATAAAAATTTAACCCAATTCAAAAATTTAAATAAGCAAATTTAATTCCAAAAAATATTAAAACTTAAACAATTTGTGGATTAGAGTGAGTAGTTTTTTAATAGCATCTTAAATAAAAAACCCTGCCAATAACTCAACCATTTAAGAATAAATGAATTTTTGTTATTTTGTAAAAAATTCTTTGAAATTCCCAGCGGGAATTAATGTTTGTAACAAGTGAATCAATCAAAAACCCTCCAAAGCCGTAGGTGTTGAATGTATATTTAAATATTGAATCCCGATGGAATTGTTGGACTTAGGTGTATTTTTATTATTACAAACATTAATCCCAATTGGGATTTTCAAGAAATTTCATTTTATGATTATTTGCAAATTGTTCCAAATACACATTTTTTTCATTCAAATAACAATGCAAATTGAAAAATTTCAATTCGGCTCTTATCTAACATGTCAATTACCCTTCCGAAGGTTAGTAACCTTCGGAAGGGTTTTAACAAAGTTAGCTGTTTTTTGCACCTGATTTTTTCAGCTGGCGACTGTGTAGTTACCTTTTGTTAAATTATTTCGATACTATTGTTCTTGATTTGATTTATAAATGGTTCTTCTGAATAAAAATACTTTGTGGAATATGGATGAGTTTCAATGATGGGATATTTGATGTTGATTTTTGAATATAAATTCAAGTTATCAAAAATGTTATCATTAAATCTGTCAGATATCAATAATAGGTCTATATCGGAATAATCGTTCATAGTATTGGTTGATGCTGACCCAAATAACAATACTTTATGAAAATTTAATCCATTTGAAATACAATCTCTTACAAATGACTTAGCTGTTTCTATTGCATCTGATTGAGTAACCATAATCTTACCTCATCTATTTTTAAAAGGAGTTCTTTAGTATTATTTTCATTACAAATATTCTGAATCTGATTTAGATAATCAGGATATCTGCCTTCTAATTGAAATCTATTTAAATTTAACAAAAATTCACTTTGTTCATCGCTCAATTTAATAGTTGTCTTTGAAAGAAGTAAAATTAAATTATGTGTTTTTGGGGGTACATTATCAGAATTATCTTTTATCCATTTTGCTTTACAAATTTTTTCAATTACTAAATGTCCAAAAAATAATGATTGTAAATACTTCTTATTTTTGTATAAAACTTCAGATACTGACCAATCTTCTTCTGACTGTGCTATCCAAAATTCAATTATTTCTTCTTTAGATTTCATACTTAATCTAACACCAATTTTTTAATCGTATTAATTAACGAATCTATTAATTATATATTGATTTTATTAAATAATTCACTTTCTTTCCATCAGCAATATTTAATTTTAAGTTCACTTGTAACCATCATACCAACTATTTTGATTTAATACTGAAACGTTGAAAAATCAGTTCCCTCAAAATTAAAAAACACCATTCCACTTCAAATCTAAGAGGGAATGGTGTTTTTGTGGGTTTTCTTTGATAGTTATTATAATTCTTTGCCTAATTTCAAAATCAAATCAACAATACGATTTGAATATCCATATTCATTATCATACCAGCCAACAACTTTAACTAAAGTACCGTTAGCGGCTGTAAGTTTTGAATCAAAAATACAAGAATGAGGATTTCCGACAATATCTTGAGATACTAATGGTTCATCTGAATATTCCATAATACCTTGAAGATAAGTATCAGCAGCATTTTTCATAGCAGTATTAATTTCTTCAGCAGTTACTGCACGTTTCAATACAGCAGTGAAGTCTGTCAAAGAGCCATCTGGAACCGGTACTCTAACTGAATAGCCATTTAGTTTTCCTTTCATTTCAGGAATAACTTCACCAACTGCTTTCGCAGCTCCTGTTGAAGTAGGTATTGAGTTAATTGCAGCAGCTCTTGCACGGCGTAAATCACTATGTGGTAAATCCAAAATTCTTTGGTCATTTGTATATGCGTGAATTGTACACATATAGCCTGATTCAATACCAAAATTATCATTAAGTACTTTAACCATTGGTGCTAAACAATTTGTAGTGCAAGACGCATTTGATAACATTTTTTCATTACCTGTAAGTACGTGTTCATTTACACCCAAAACAACAGTAGCATCTAATGTATCTTTTGCAGGTGCAGAAAGAATTACTTTTTTTGCTCCACAATTAAAATGTTTTTCAAGTTGTTCACGTTTTGTAAATACACCAGTTGATTCCAAAACTATATCCACATCTTTCCAAGGAATATTTTCTGGAGATTTCTCTGCAAAAATTGGAATACTTATACCATTAACAACCATATTGTTACCTTCAACGGCAACTTGTCCTTTAAATTTACCATGTACGGAATCATATTTGAACAGATGAGCAAGTGTAGCCGCACTCGTAAGGTCGTTTATTCCGGCAAATTCAATTTCAGAATTTCTATTGAAAAATTCACGGAAAACTAATCTGCCGATTCTACCAAATCCATTAATTGCTATTCTGATAGCCATTTTTAACCTCGATTAATTTATCAAAAATACAGGTAAAAAAATTTCTTTTTTACATTTAGTAATTGACGATAAATAATTGCATAAATTTCATAGAATCAAAATTTTATTTTTAAATTTTGTCTATCAATAAATGATTAAAACTTGCAATCCTGGAATATCCTTAATTTCGTCACATTATTGATTTTAAAGATTGTTTTTTAAATTCAATAGTATATCTCTGTTTCAGATAAAAAGAAAGATTTTTTACTATAAACTCTCAAATTTTAATCTCTGCAATTTGGTCTTGATAATTTACAATTAATCTAGAAAATTATTATAATCTTTAAAGAAAAATTAAAGTTCAGAATATTGCTCAACAGTCATACCAATTTGATTAATTATTGCTCTTAAAACACCTTTAGATAAAGGTTTTGAGTGATTTGGGATTGTTGTTCTGAGTCGTTTTTCAGGATGGAACCAGATTTCATGACTACCCTTTGCTTGCCTATCGAATATAAATCCAGCTTTTTTTATTTTTTTGATTAGGTCTTTATAGGTGGTTTCAGGTAGTTTACTCATAATGCTACAGCAACAGGAATTCTAAATTTTGAAAATTTGTTTTTCTTATTCAACTGCTTCAAAATTTTTTCGGGTAATGGGTCATTATGTTCAATATAAGACTCAATGATTTTTCTTGCTACATCTTGAGCAATTTCCAATGCTTCCTGATAAGAGCGTCCTTCAGCAAGTAAACCCGGTAAGTCATCGGACAAAGCCAAGTAACTACCTTCTTCTAACTGCTCTATTTTAATATCAATTATTAAATTTTCCATTCTCACAAACCTATTTATTTCAAATATTTCTTGCTAACTAAAACTATTTAAACGAAATTCATAAATAGTTATTACATTTTCATATATAGAATTTATTGGAAACCTATTACTTTATCACTGAAATCTTCTCTGTTTGGATTTCATTTCCGCTTTGTATTCTCAAATAGTAAGTACCTGTTTGTAATTCACTCATATCAATGTGAAATTTATGATTGCCCTCACTTAAAAATCTATTTAACACTTCTATAATTTGTTTTCCTGATAAGTCATGAATTGTGATTGTAGTAGTGTTTGGTTGTAATAATGTAAATTCAAGAATCAATTCAGAAGTAGTAGGATTCGGATAAGTGATTTTGGTTGATTTGTGATTATTATTATCCATTTCTTCAACTCCAATTGTTCCTATTTCGTATAAGTCAATCGTCTTGTTGTTTCCTATCGCAAAATATTTTCCATTCTTAGAAAATACTGATAGAAATTCATTATCTGTCATCACAAATTCTTGGATAGTTTGTAAATTGGGAAAATCTAAAATTTTTAAATTTTCACCTGCTTTCATAAATGCCAAATACTTCAGGTCATGAGATAAATTAAAATGTTGAGTTTGACTTGCCTCACCGTAAATTTTTTTAAGTACAACCTAAAAATCTAAAGTACGATAAATAAATTTAGAATACAGCATTTTATGCTAATCAAAATTGGAATTTTTTAGTATTGGGGTGAAATTTCAAGTTTTGCTGGAGATTTTACTGTTGAAATTTCATGATTTCTAATATTTAAGCACGTTTAGTTCATAGATTTCCCTTTCGGATTTTTCCTACAACAAAATATGCATCTGATTTTTGTTTGTAATTTGTTTTTTTATGCAAAAACCAAATTATCAACCGCTTTTTCAATTTTCAACCACCTGTCTTTATAATGATATGCTTCGTACATTTTTAACCAAAGGTTTCGTCCATTAATTACAATCTTGCCAGCCACCTGCACAAACCATGCACGAAAAGTGTTTGGCTCTTCACGCCAAGATTTTTCATCGCTCAATTTTCGCATCCATAAACTTAAATTGTATGCCAAGACACTCATTTGCCATAATGTTTCATTCGCCCAAAAATCTTGCGTTATCATGCTTCCGCAAACATTTGTCGTTTTACTTGTTCAATCCAATTTTCACTCTCGCCTCTGTCACCATACAAACGATGAATCTCTAAGGGACTGTCATATATATTAGTTACATAACAAAAATAGTCATAATAGTAATCGGTTTTAAATAATCCATCTTCAGTATGAACCAGCACTTTCTTGCGTAATGCAACAAACTTTCTTGCTTTTTCCCAGTCGGCACACTTGTACATAAATTCTGTCATTTGCCAATTTGGCATTAAGGGAATGCTTTCCCAATCCTGACTTGATAAGAGACTGTTCAAGTTTTTCAATTTTACTTTGATTAAATATAGCGTATTTTTACGTGATTCAAGTACTTGCAATAGTATACCGTTGAAAAATCCACTGTCGGCTCGTACTAATAATTCTTGTATGCCGGAAGGGAGCAATCCAAATGCCTGCTCAATAAATCCGTGCGAATTATTGGCTGTATAAGTATCGCCGGGACGAAGCCAACTCAACAAACATTCCTTAGTGCTGTTTAAGAAACACATAATTGGATGATAACTTTTTGCTCCTTTTTTTGCTTGAATTAAATCCTTTGGCAACACCTTCTTGATGACCATAAAGTGTATGAACGGTTGAATCTAAATCTAATATATCCCTGTTTGTCTTCAATAAATCATGAACTTTTGACGATAATTTTCCATTTATGTTCATGATTTGATTGTTTTCATTCATTCCGAAACGCTTGATTCTATTGAATATAGTGTCGGCATCAATATTTGTAGCTAAGCACAACAATTTTTGTATCAATGGGTCGCGACTAAATGATTCAATTTTGCTTACACGATTAAAACCACTAAATATTCCCAAAATTATTGTTGATAAAATTTGGAAATTTGTAAATTTAATATTGTGATGCAAATTCAAATCAATCATATCGAACATTGATTCTATGCCAATCTTACGCATAAATTTAGAAATAACTTTAATGCCACTAAAGTTGGTCAAAGATTTTGAATCAAAACTTGTTTTGATATTTGCAGGTTTTTTCGTATTTTTGTTTTGCATGGATTAAGTACCTTTTTGGGTTTACGTTTTTGTTAATTAATTCTTGTAAAATCAATTACTTAGACGACTTAATCCATGTTCTATTTTAGACTTTTAGGTACAATTTTATTTTTTGTATCATAGATTTCACAAGCAATTTCTTTGTCCTTAGAATCGGCAAAACATAATACATCATTCTCACCAACAAGCGATATTCCAAATGTAAAACCATATATTTCATATTTTCGTTCAAAGGTTGTAGTATTGAATGAAATAATCTGTGCATCTGAAGCACTTTTTGTTGAAATTCGAGATCTATCAACAAATAATTTATTCCCATCATTTGAATAATGGATCCAATTGACTGAGTAAGTTGCTGGAAATGCATAAATTTCTTTAATATCATAAGCAGCTGTATCCTTAACAACTTTTCCAGTTTCAAAATCAATGAAAGTTAAAATTATTCCTTCCCTTAAAAGTAATTGATCACCTTTTGGAGATGAAAATAAGTTATAATATGAAAAGCGTAAATCAGGAAATTTCATAGTTTTGATTAATTCATATTTGTTGTAGTCAAATACGTCAACACAATAAATATTTTTATCCAAACTATCTTTAACTTCTTTGGGGATTAAAGTGTAAAAACCATCTAAACTAAATTGCCCTTTACCCTCAAATATTTTTAGTGTGTCCCCTGTTTGTAAGTCATAAATAAATGTTTCCGTTCCATTGTTTGTTAGTATTTTCGTACCATCTTTCGATATCTGCAAAAAACTAACAGCGTGTGTATTCACACTCCATTTTTTGTTGAATAAATCCGCACTTCTTGCTTCAAGTGCAATAAGGACTAAAAGCCCCACCAAAACTAAAACCATCATTCTCATTATAACGCTCTCCTATAACATATTTTCATTTCCAAATCTAACAAAATATATAGACACAGTAAAGAAGTGTTTTGTTACAATGTATAAAAATATTTTTTTTGATGTAATACATTTGGTAAATTAAGTTTTAAATGCTCAGTCATATTAAAAATTGATTATATATGAATTACTAATAGAAATGATTTTTTTTATATTCAATCAGATATGGTTTTTTGGCTAAAGCCAATGCCCACCGCATTTCTTGGACCCCGTCATAAATGACGGGGCAATTATTATTTCCTTCTAATAGCCCTGCCATTCATGGCGGGGGATGGATAATTGTTTTATTGAATGTGGCTTTAGCCAAAAACAACTCTATTTTACTTGAAAATAATTGTAAATTGTGATAAATTCCATCAACTTCTTTAAAAATATTTTTCTAAGTGCCAATGCTCTTGTAAATTCACTTAAATGAAATGACTGAGTTTTTATTCTCCCTTTATCACTTTGAAAGATTTTATAACATCATTTTGTTGTATTTTCATCAAATACATTCCATTTGGCAAATCAGCAATATTAAATGTCAGATTTTGTTTTTCATAGAATCCATGCAACTTCCTCAGCCGCAAATAAACTACTGCCACAAAAAAGTAGCATTAAAAATAAAAGTAAATTCTTCATAACATTTTCCAATTTTGCAATTCGCACATTTATAATGACACATGAAAGTACTTTTCGTTTCACAGAAATAAAAAAAAATTTTTACAAGATTCATTTTTTAATTTGATAGAGCATTCTCAAATAATCTCGTAGTGATTATATTATAGTAACTCAATAAATTACAAAATTTTACCATAAAGTAATCTCTACGTGATAACGAATTAAGTAGCAATTCACTTGTTACCAAAATTCAATCACTACGTGATAAAACCAAAGATTGTAGGGAAAATATTTAATTTTACATCAAAATACACATTCCAGTTTCAAACCCTTCGGAAAGTTCTTTGATACAAAGATGTACTACATTTTGATAGTGTCTATCATCTTTATTATTATTTCGTTCTCGCAATACCCAATTTCTTAACTGACATAAAAACTATCTTACTGATGAAATATGATTGTGCTTTATTTAAAAATTGAAAAATTACAAATATTAATCCTAAATTCGATTTTTTTTAATTATTTTTGAATTTGTATTTTTAGTAATTAAATGGAATTCTAAACTGAAAAGAACTACAAAATATCAGTGTCGGAACAATAATATAATTTTGAAATTAATTGTAATAGTATTTTTTGCAATTAATCTGAATTTGTTTGCTGATGAAACTTATCCCAACTTAATCAAGCAAAGCGAATACTTTGACGGTGGCAGACTTGTTATTGATAGTACTAAAAGTATTTTTTCATATTTGATTAAATATAATATTGGCAATCAAGCACTTGAAATATACAATTGGAAAGGTTTAGACAGGAAAAATGAAAAAGGTAATTCAATTTTTGCTTCATCAATTGTTTCATATTATGCAAAAAATGGAAAACTATATCTATTAATAAAAGAAAATTCAAATATTGAACTTGTAGAATACAATTCTGATTTGATTGAACAAAAAAAAATAATTATTGAAAAAATTAACTTGCAAAATGAATATTCAGGAAAAATTATAGAAAGTAATAGTAATCATCTATATTTTATTTTAAATAACAAGTTATTTTCAGTAAATATTTCAAAATCTATTAGTAATTTAAATTTGATGGAAAATAATATCGATGATGCAATATTATTCAATGATAGAATTGCTTGTATTACTAAAAATGAAAGTAATGTTATAATCAAATTTATTAATTACAATTCAAAGTTTTTATATGGGAATCGACTTGAATTATTTGAAAATATCAAGTTAATTAAGGATAACAATTTTCTATATGTTTTAACTTCAATTAATTTACATTCTCAAACAATGATTCATTGTATTGATTATTCTAACGGAAATATATTATTCAATGATTGGGTGGAATCAAAAATTAATCATATAATCATTGAAAATGGTAAAATAATTAGACTTATTCAGAATAAAGGCATTTATTCAATTTTAATATCCAAATCTGATAATATTTCAAGTGATAGATATTTATATAAAGAAAATTTGCCTGAAAATATGATTGAACCATTACTAATTGAATCAGATAAATCTGATATATATATAGTTTTTAGAAATGGGATTATTAGTGCATCAGAAACTGCTCAAATTCTAAGCAAAGATTACTTCCCAATAGGTGAATATTTTCAAGATATTCCAGAATTATCATTCTTAAATAAACTTATAATTATGGCATCTGATTACAACACAATTGTTTTTTTAAGAGATGATGTTAAATATTGGTATTTGAATAAATTTTTTTCTGAATTTTCAAGTATAATTATACCTACAATTTTTCTAATTTTTGCATTTGTTTTTTTGCAATTGTATCGCCATCAAAAACGGTTATTAAATGAATTGATATCTTTGCCGTCAGTAGGTGTTATATTTGTGTTGGATAAATCAGGAAGATTATTAAGGGCAAATCCACAAGGTAAAGACTTTCTTGGTTTAAGTGATAGTATTCCCAAAAGAAAATTTTTCTCACAATATTGCAATTATGAACATACAAAACCAATTGATGAATTACTTGAAAAATCTCTCAAAACAAGGCAAAGTTATACTCAAAGAATAAATATCAATATTGGTGATAATCACAAAGAATGGCTTTGCAATACAATAATTCTTAGTAATATTGCAGGTAGATTTCGTGGAATTGTATTTACAGGAATTGATATAACTGAACAATTAGAAAGAAATAGATTATCTAATTGGGCTCAATTAGCTCATGATATGCAAACCAATCTATCGACCATACGTCTAAATGCAGAACAGATAGATATAATTAGTGAAAATAATAAATCAAGACAAAAAAAGATTTTCCATCAAGTTAATTTACTAATTCAAAGGGTTCGTGATATAGTTACAGTTGGAAGAACTGACAAATTAGACAAAATTCCTGCAAGTAGCAATGATTTATGTTTGGAAGTAAGAAATGAATTTGATGACTTGATGTTTCCAAATATTCAATTTCGCACAGAACTTACCGATTTTCCAATTGAGTGTGATAAACCAAAGTTAATCAGAGCATTAAGAAATGCTATTGAAAATGCGATTAAAGCATTCAAAGGAGCTATTGGAACTGTTACTTTAATTTGCTACGAGGAAGACAATTTTGCTTGTTTTGTCATCAAAGACAATGGACCAGGAATGGATGAAATCACAAAGAAAAGAATGTTAACACCATATTTTACAACAGCAAAATCTGAAGGTGGAAGTGGTATTGGAACAATGATTATGCAACATGTAACCGAACTACACGGTGGTAAAATTACAGTAAATTCTGAAATAGGTAAAGGTACAGAAGTTATATTTTACATTCCGAATGTTTTTTACAAACGCAAACCCAAAAAAATTATAAAATCATTACTTTAATTATTTTGAAATAAAAAACAACGGTTATTAATTTTTAAAAAATTTGTTACAACTTAGTCGCCAAATGAAAGAATCACGTGCAAAAAACAACTAACTTTGTTCAAACCCTTCCGAAGGTTACGAACCTTCGGAAGGGTAATTGACAAGTTAGATAAGAGCCAATTAACAAAAAAAATAGAATTATGTTATTTTGTACAAAATTCTTTGAAATTCTCATAGAGAATTTCAAAGAATTTCATTATTATTATTTTTCTACCTTTGGGGAGGTTAGGAGGTTTTTTTTATTCCAATTGTACTTTTTTCCCATTCAAAAAAAATATCATATTGAAAATAATAAAACGGCTTTTTAGTTACCGTTTTAAAAACTTACAAAATATTTTAAAAACAATCATAATGGCTCAGAAGATAAATTATTTATGAAAATAAAAAAATCTCAAACTTGATGTAACTTTTTCTGTTTTAAATCGTCTAACAATTAACTATAAGAGGTTGCTATGAAGAGTACATTGAAAATATTGCTTGTTTCAGCCCTATCATTAATTATTTTAGCGGGCTGCTCAAACTCTGGTTCTACCAGAGAATCTTATTTTGGGTATAATAATAATCCAAAATATGAAGAAGAAAGTACAAATTTCACTACCGAGAAAGTGGAAACTCAATGGGTTAATCCATTAGGTAGTAACAAAAGTCAGGTTACAAGCTATGAAGACGTTGTTTACCAGACTAATGGCTTAAGATATCAAGAACCAATGTATATTCCTGTAATTGTTCCTTGGTGGAGCAGTTATTACGGTTGGATGTCGCCATATAACCATAGAAGATTTTATTTTAATTCATATTATGACAATTATGGTTATTGTGGTTATGATTGGTATTCACCTTGGTATGCTTATCATCCATATTATGGTGGTTATTACTACGATTGGTTTAGACCAGACAGAAGCTGGTATGGCTACAATTCCTATACAAATAACAGAGAACGTCCTTCAAAAAAAGAATCTTACCGAAATTTTGGTGCAAGTAGGGGAACTTATTCAAATGCTGGAAGGGGTTCGGCAGTGTCAAATAGTCCGAGAGGTTCAGTAGTTAATACTTCAAATTCAAACAGAACAGTAAATAGTGTTAGAGCTAATGACGACAATAGAAAAGTTTCTACTACACCGAGCAGGAATCTCAATACAGATTCACCAAGAGGCAGAAGTTATGTTGCTCCTGAAGCTGAAAAAGTAAATAATTCAAATATTCGTCCATCAGGAAATGACACTCCGTCAAGACAAGCAGATGACAATAGAGGTGGAGCTGTAAGGGGTTCAGACAATAGAAATTCTGATTCACCAAGAAATAGTAATTCACCAAGTTATTCGCCACCTCCTTCAAGAAATAGTGAGCCGTCTAATTCAAGACCATCAAACGATTCTGGACGCAGCTCAGGAAAATCTGAAAATTCTAATAGTGGTTCAAGTACTAATAGTCCAAGAAGAACAAGGTAGTGAGTATGAAAATAACAATCATATTATTTAGTATATTTTTATTTGTAACTTTAACGACACAAGCACAATTTGTTGAAGATGCATTAAGATATACATCTCCAAATAGCATAATAACTGCGAGGACAGGCGGTCTTGGAGTTGCTTATCATGGTGTAGCTGATGATATCGGTGCATTGATTTTCAATCCAGCAGGATTGAGTTTAATACAAAAAAATGAAATGTCATTTGGTTTAGGTTTCAGTAGGAATATAGCAAATTCAAGTTATTTTGGTTCAGATAATGAATTCAAATCAAATAGTGAATATTTGACTCATTTTGCATTGGCTTCACCTATTAAATTACCGAAAGGCAAAGCTACTTTTGCTGTTGGATATTTTCTCGAAAACGACTTTGATAATGCAATAAAAACAGAAGGATTCAATTCCAAATACTCAATGATAGCATCAGAAACCCAAAATGGACCAAATTCTGTAGATGATAATTGGGCTTATACTTTATATCTTGCTGATAAAAATTCCAATGGACAAGGATTTTATACTCCATATACTGATAGCATGGCTCAATCTTCATTTACACAAGAATCAGGTGGTTTGCACAATATTTCAGGTGGTGCAGGAATTGATTTGAATGAAAATGTGTCAATTGGAATTTCGTTAACAGGTAAATGGGGTTCATATAAATACAACAGAAAATTTACTGAAAGCGATCCATTAGGTGTTTATAACAATACATTCATCGATGGATATTCGTTGAATTATCTGCAAACTGATGAAAATTTAACTTCCAAAATTTCTGGTTTAACTGGAGCTGTTGGAGTACAAGTTAGAATTTTGGAATTGATGAGATTTTCTGCAAAAGTAAAATTTCCAACATGGTATCAAATTGATGAGAATTTTTCATCAAATTATACAGCATATTATAAATCTGTACCTACAAATGGGCAAAATTCCTATTTTTATAATACAGGAAATCTTGAAAATTCATATAATTTAACCACTCCATTTGTATATGCTGCCGGTTTTTCAGCTCACGTTTCTGGTTTTACATTTGCCGTTGGAGTTGAATATACCGATGCTTCTCAAATTAGTTTTTCTGATGCACTTCCTCAAGTGATGGATTTAAATAATCAGTTAATTATGGAAATTATTGGCTTGACTACTTGGGGTTTTGCTGCTGAATACGAACTTCCGTTAGTACCTATTGCAGTAAGAGCAAGTTTTTCCAAAACAACTTCACCATATACACTTGATATAGCTAATGCAGCAAAGGACATTATTGGTCTCGGTGCAAGTTTTTATCTTGATAAAAATATTCGAATAGATGCATTAATGAGATTTACCGATGTATCTGAATTGAGAACTAATTATTCAGCTAACTATGATATGAAAGCATATACTCAATATACTTTACGTAATCAACCTTTGAATATTGGTTTTGGAGTAACATACAGATACTAAACAATTTTGTTAATTGTTTTTGCAAAAAGTGCCATAAATTACTTTGTGGCACTTTTCTTTTTATTTGTAAAACTAAATCGAAATTTCTACTTATATCAAACTGACTTCCAAAAATATGTCTGCCTTCATTCTCGTTTTATGTTCCTTTTTCATCTCTCACATCATCATTCCTCAGCATACAATTGAAAATAAAACAAAATTACACAATAGATATAATATGTTTATTTCCCATCAAGATAATTTTTCCATCAATGATATGAAATGATTTCTGTGGGAAATCATGTTTATTTTTTTTTAAATCAGAAAAAATTTTATCTAAATCAAAATCACATTTTTTAGCGTGTTTTTCTCTGAATTTTCTCACTTCATTTACTATTGGGTCTTCCCACATACTTACTCCGATAATAATTCATTTGGTGTACATAAAGTTGGCAATTCGTAACCATAATTTGCAATAAATTTTCTAAGTTGTTTATAAATAACTGCATTAGCAATATGCTTACAGTTCCATGTTAATAAATAATCAATTTCATTAATCGTTGCAACTGAAATATGGATAGTATCTTCAATTGCTTTCTTTGGAATTATACCCGTTTCCATTAAATTTTTGGATAGCTTAATTACTCTTTCATCAACTTCCAATAGCATAATATCGTTAAGAAATTGCAATCTTCTTTCTGATGCATTTTTATCGCCTGCACTTGCCTCTTTTATAACCAAGTCAGAAATGTATAGTTGATATTTATATCTACGATTTTCCCACCATTGCTCAGTAATTAACTGTTGACCTGCAACAATAATATCCCTACTTGGCTTAGCAGCCAAATAACTTATTACACTTGTTTCAATATATACTTTTTGTTTTTCCATACTTCAATCAAGTTTTAAACGAAATCATTGATACATTATTATAAATCAAATTATTTGTATCCGCTTTCTTAATTCTCCGAATATATCTCTCACATCATCATCCCTCAGCATCCCATTGAAGCCGAAGCGGTAGTCGGGGCTGGCATTGGCGAAGAAGTCGGGTATCATCATACCAAAAGCATAGTTCATGCTATAACTAAATCATTATTTACTAAAATACTATCCAAATAAAGTGTTTCAGGTGCTATATCTTGTTCATTAGGCTGAAGTTACTACTCCATTCACAACTTTGACTTTTCTAAAATATAGCCAATTTTCAAGTTGTTTAAAGTAATCGCTTACCATATAAATATTAAAATCTATTATTCTTTGTTCACCGTTATCATAATTTAATTTAAGTTTTAATGGTTCAATTGGTATTGCATTTATTAAAGTTGGGTATTCCATATTTACCTCAACGGTTCGATTTTGTAAACTTCCTTACCATCAACAGCAAGTTTCCAATTAGCCATCAATTCATCTTTGTGAAGTTCTATCCACGCCTGAACCAATTTAAGTTTATTTGATGGGAAATCTCCTTTCAAAACTTCTCCTTCAGGTATAGAAACAACAATCTTCTTATCTCCATATTCTACGTGAATATGTGGTTGCTTATGTTCTTTGTTGTCGAAAAAATAAATATAAACAATAATTCCATAAAACATAGAAATTGTTGGCATAAAATGACTCATTAAATTTTTGAAACAATGTTATTTGACAATTTTATAAATAAATTATTTTATTATTTGTATTATCTATTGTTTTACCCCAGTTTTTCCTCCGCAGTATATGTTGCATTCTTATCCCTCACATCATCATCCCTCAGCATACCATTGAAGCCGAAGCGGTGGGAAACTTTATGATTAATCAATTTGCATAATAATATCTGGGGTAACTCTACCAAGTGGAGTTTTTTCAAAATCTTTATCGTAACTTATTAAAGTTAGTTTATTTGAAGTTGAAACATAATACTGCAAAGCATCATCAAAATCTAAATTATAACTTTTTTCAATTTCAATGATACTATGAATTTCAAGAAGATTGGTATTTATAATTTCAACATTATTTTCAGATAAATCATTTACGAAACTTTTTAAGGTGTCAAATTTATCAATTCTGCACAAATAAATACAGATTGAATATAATGAGAAAGAAGAAATATAAATATCAGAATCTTTGATAAAATCCAGAAACTGCTCTACTTCTTTGGCTTTTTCTTGATTTAGAAGTAATTCAAGCCAGATATTTGTATCTAATAAATACATTATTTCTGCCACATATTTGATATTTCATGCTGCAATTCAACGGAACTATATTTGGTACTTAATTCAGATAAACCACCAGCCCAATCTAATTTAAAAGATTTTGATTTCTTTTTTTTATTATATTTATTGTGCAGGTATTCAGCATAATCAAATAAATCCTGTCGAGCAGATAACGGCAACTCTTCAATCGTGCTATAAATATCAAACATAAAAACACCCTTCGTTAAAACCTATAAGATAACGAAATAACATATATTCTATTTTTAACTATATGCTTATCCCTCACATCACCATCTCTCACCAGCTCCATTGAAGCCAAAGCGGTAGTCGGTGCTGCTGTTGGAGAAGAAGCTGGGTATAAGTATACTACGCAGTCTCAACTATATAACTTGTGGTAAATTCATACAATAACTCAGGAGAAATATCTAAACTACCTTTTTTGACACTGCCATCCAAATCGGTATAATCAATTAAATTATCCCATGATAATGTGGTGCCATCACACTTAACAGTATCGAAAATTTCCTTACTAATTAATTGGGAATATGAAGAATCAGGATTTTTTGATTTTTCAAGAATAAAATCAAATAAGTCTATATCTCTGATTTTACCATCATTCCATAACGTTCGAACAGTGTAATTTTTAACTTCCAAAACTTCTATAATCCATTTCATAATTACTCCAAAGGTTTAATTTTAATATAAGTTTTCTTATCGCTTTGCAATTTGGCAAAATTTTCTATAAGTTCATTTTTATGAATATCTGCCCAAACTTGCACGTATTTCAATTGTCTTGAAGGCAAACTACCTTGTAAAATCTCTCCACTTGAAATCTCAATTATTGCTCTGAATTCATTATAATGAACATGGAAATGAAGTGGATTATGGTCATCTCCATACATAGAAATAATTATTCCATAAAATCTTGACAATTCTGGCATTTGTTACTCAACAAATTCAAACAAAAATATTAGACAAACTCAAATAAATATTATTGTTTATAAAAACGATACTTGGTAGGATAGATATTCCCCATTCCTTCTTTTATAAGTATTTTAATCACCTCTAATTGCCTATTTAATTACCAAACTTGTAATTGAAATCTTATTTTCTATTTATGATATATGGAAAATAATGTCCTGATGGGTCTTCGATATTTTCTTGCAAATATTTTTTTTTATTATATTCAAGGCAAATTTTACTTTCATCAAATCCAATAAAACTCAAAGTATCATATTTACAAGAAATTTTCTTAAAAACTAATTGTTTATTAGTTGAAAACATATCACCGAGACGTTTATATTTCACTTTCCTGATTCTGTCAAATATCATATATATTTTATTATTAGGATTACAAAAATAACGCCCATAATAATATTCGATTACATCATTTATATCAGCATTTAGTAAAATTTGAGAGTATAGAGAAGAATCTGGTTCTTTATTTTTCATGTAAATTATAAAACCGTGACGAAGTGGGAGTAAAGATTTAACAACATATCCATTGCTATCAAAATAAAATATTTGAATAAAATCATCTTTTTTAGGCAATAAACAAAACTCTTGTGAATGAAAATTTTCATCAATAAAGAAAGTATTTATTATTATTTTTTCAAATTCAATAGGTTGAGAATTTAGTTCAATATCAGAACAAATATTGCTAATATTTGGAACTATTAAACATACAAAGCAAATCATTATCGTTTTAATCATTACAATTCCCATAATATAATTAAAATTGGACTTTCCTTAACCCAAAACAACTCCAACCATGTCTTTGGTAGTGAGTTTATCAATGTTTGATTGAGTTTTACCAAGCCCCAGCATACTATTGAAACCGAAGCGGTAGTTGTTTTTCTTTGCCGTTCATAAAACCTCGTGTGTGTTTTTCTACAAGAAAATTTTAATTTACCAAGCTCTTGGTTCAAAACTATCATGAATCTGTAATTCAACTAAATCATTTGATATTGAAATAAAGTATATGCCATTTCGAAGAAGTTCACTTATATTCTCCTTTTCATAATGAGTTGCAACTAAAACTCCGTAAATTTTCTTATCCGAATGTTCCAATTTCACCCTTCTGAATCTTTCAATTTGGTTTAATAGTTGTTCAAACGCATCTTGTCGGTAATGGCTTTTTATTTCGATTATAAAACATGATGTTTTGGATATTGCAAGTAAATCAATTTCCATTGAATCGCCGTTTGAATAGAATTTGTATCTCTCAGAAATATCAGTACAATTGAACTTATGATGAAATAATTTGCGAAGAGAGGGCAGTACTAATCCTTCGTTGAAAGTACCGAACTTATTTCCCAAACCGCCAATTTGCTTGCCCAATTCTTTAATTTGCTTGTCTGTTTCTTTGAATTTAGTACTTAATAATTCGTCAGTTTCTTTGAATTTGACTGCAGTTTCTCTGAACATTAATTCTGTTTCTTTCTGACTTTCAGTTAACTCACGCTGACTTTTAGTGACAGCTTTTATCAGTTGCATTACTTCATCGTAAGTTACTTTTTCATTTTTCACTTCTGAACTCATTTTAATTTCCTGTTTTAATTAACAAAATAGATACACGATTTATCTATTAAAAAATTTTGTGAAAATCGCCCAACTATTATGCAATTCATCCTCGCTCCAAAGTCATAACTATTCCCCCTTCCTTCCTCCGCTGTATATGTTGCATTCTTATCCCTCACATCATCATCTCTCAGCATACCATTGAAACCGATAAAATTACAAATTTGAACCATTTCATTAATTTTTCACTTGTCATTGTCACTTTTAAAAATTTTAGATTATCTACTTTTTATAACACTATCATTAGCTGGTTCATCAATAAAAAAATTACAATTATTTTTCAACATAATTGTATTGCGATTTTCAATTCCAATAATATTTGCATAAATATTTTCTATTGAAAAAGGTGAAATATAACAATTTGATTGTAGAGTAAAATCTGCTTCTAAAAATAATTCTCCATTATAATCATTAAAGATATTAACCCCAATCACTCTTTTAATTGAATCTACATTAATTATTTGCACCCAAAAACCTTCATCAGCTGCCCCTCTCCAAACAGCTTCTTTTGGGATATTGTCAAATCTTTGGGGTACGGCAGTATTATTACTTGTAATTACCCACAAATAAAAACCTCCCAAAGAGAATACAAGAATTACCAAAACACTTATTATTATTTTCATTATCACATACCTTATTTTTTTTGTTTTACTTTTGCATCTGTTTCATCACCGATTCCAATTGTTGTTTTTTTTGTTTTGGGATCATAAGTAACTTTGGCATTACCTTCCTCTAAATATTCATCTATTATATTCATAGGAGTAGGGTTAATTATAGTTGGCTGGTCGACAGTTTTATCTTGATTAATACAATCTGCACCAAAAGTTCCACAATTGTTACTATTCAAACTATACGGATCTCTTTTAGGGTCTTTATTTTCTTTCAATTTCTCATTTGCATAGTTATTCATTGCATCAAACTGGTCACTTTTGATATATGCACCAAGTATTCGTCCACCTTTTCCCGCACCTTTGGAAATTTCACCTAATACATTGTTTAAACTCTCTATAGTTGGTTTACCGTCCTTATCTAGTACAACTTTCGAGGTTTTTAAAGTTTGAACCTTACCTGCAACACCATCATATGTTTTATATCTACCGTATTCATAATATTTAGTTACTCCCGTTTTGTTATTAATGAGTAACACTCCAGCATGTCCAAGTCCACCTATTCGCCCAATAGGTGTAGCAATTTTATAGTCTGGAAATAAAATTAATATTGCATCCCTTCCATCTTTATCTACATAAATAATTGGATTATTATTTGCAAAAACATAAGACGATACGCTCGGGTACTTAGCCCTAAGTGGGTCAAGAGATAACCAACTCCCAACTCTCGGATTTAAGACCCTCGCCCCAAAGTCATAACTATTCCCCCTGCCTTCCTCCGCCGTATATGTTGCATTCTTATCCCTCACATCATCATCTCTCAGCATACCATTGAAGCCGAAGCGGTACTCGGTATTGACGTTGTTGACTGGGTCGCTGTTGGAGAAGAAGCCGGGTATCAAAATATTATACACTTACATTACTCCTTTTGGCCTTCTCTTAATTCCTTGTATGATGCAGGATATAATTTCAAAATTGAATCAGGATAATTTATTTTGGGATAATTTTTAAAAATACGACTACTGTCTGAATTATATAAATCAGGTTCGGTTGCCCATTCAATTAATTCGTCATTTTCATAACCTTTGATCCGTGAGCCTTTATACCAAATCAAACTCTTTTCCCAAAATTCTTTATCTTGTAAGTTATAACCAAATTCTTGATAAATTGACTTATCAGTATTCAAATTCTCGGTTGACCTAAGTTTACCTCCATAATTTGGATTGTAATATTTAGCATAAATCCTTGTAATATCTTCTTTCATTTTTTGAAAAAATATTGAGACATACATTTTAAAATCCAATCTATGTTCGGGGCTTCACATCTTTGTTGATCAAACAACATAAATTTAAAAACCTTGTTTGTATCCTCTCTTTTTCCAATTATACAATTTGAATAATAAATAAATCCTGTTTCAGACTGTTCTTCATCATTATTTGGTACTTTTCTTACAAACCATGTTAATATCTTTTTCTTGTCAAAGCTATAAAATCCATTTAAAATAATGATATTAATTCGATTTTCTTCTAAATAAAAAGGAGATTCAGTTAAATTTGAAAAATATTCAAATCTGCTATCCTGCCAAGTTTTCACAACTTGAACAATTGCCAAACTATCTCTATATTCAAGTTTATTCAATTTATTACATAAATCAATAGTATCATTTTCTTGGCAACTCGTTGTTATAAATGAAAAAACAAATAGAAATTTTAAAAAAAATCTAATTAGGATATTAAAATTTTTCATTTGTAATTTTCTCCTTCTATAACAGGTTTTGAATTATTTGATCCACTCATAATTATCAAAGGTGTTCCTTCATGAGGATTTTTTGATTTATTTAAGTTTGATATTGACATGAATCTAATTGCATGCCCTTTATAAATATCCATAGAATTTGAAATATCTACAGAACCAGGAGGTATGGTAACTGAAGGAACTGAATTTCCACTTAAAAAATTGTTAGTAGAAAATACGAACATATTTAAGCCATCACCGATATTAGGACCTCCATCTAATCCACCTTTCTTTGCAAAATAATTTGCTCTGAAATTTTCTGAATTTTTAACTGAACCTCCTTGGAATGAATTAATATCATAAACATCTCCAAATTTTAGTTTATCCAATAAATTATTGTCTTTTGCATAATTATACATCCCCTCCATAAATCCTCTTGCGAATGCAGTACCCATACTATGCGAAATAATCGTTATTACTTCTCCTTCTGAAAGGTTATCTATAATACTTTTAGAATCACCATATCCTAAGTTTTTACCAGCATCAAAGCGATTGTCGTATGAAAGACTTGATTTTGTAGCCAAATTTAATATTACAGAACTAATACCACCAATTTTATAGCTTAAATCCATAAGAGTTTCTAATGCTTCTTTTCCACCCATTGCTCCATCATAATATCTGACAGAATTATCTTCAATTCTACTTAATGCATTTCTATCCCAAGGTTTCCAATATTCTCTTCTACCCCCGTTTCCAGTATGCATGCCATTAAAGAAAAGGACTACTTTCCCATCAGGATCAACTGCATTTATTGGATTGTTCAATACAAAAACATAAGCTGAAACACTCGGATACTTAGCCCTAAGTGGGTCAAGAGATAACCAACTCCCCACTCTCGGATTTAATACCCTCGCCCCGAAGTCATAACTATTCCCCCTGCCTTCCTCAGCAGAAATAGGAGCATTCTTATCCCTCACATCATCATCCCTCAGCATCCCATTAAAGCCGAAGCGGTAGTCGGGGTCGCTGTTTGAGAAGAAGCCGGGTATCAACATACCAAAAGCATAGTAATTGAATACCTCTTCCGGCTGTGCCGTAAAAGGTGGTAGCCCAGTATTGTTAGGGTTCAGCTTCCAGTCCTTCAAAACCACACGCACATTCCCAAGATGGTCTTTCAGTTCATAAAACTTCGTTCCCAAATAACGTGCTTCGGTAGTTGCCTCCGCACCCAAAGTAAAACTATATCCTCTATGATGTTCATCGCTACGAATAGTAGCAAACCTGCCATGACTCTCCGAGCCATACACAAACCACTGATTGCTACGATGAATCAGATTTCCAAAATTTGTAGTTGTCGTACTCAAAAATGGATTACCAAGCCGTAGGAACAAATTCAGGAGATTCTTGTAGTTTTACTATATCATCAAAAACTGTTATAAAATAAATGCCTTTTCTTGCCAATTCTTTGATGTTGTCTTTGTTGAAATCAGTAGCAACAATAACTCCATATATTTTTTTGTCATTATTTTCAAGAGTAACTTTCTTGAATTTTTCGATATTCTTCAATAATTGCTTTAAATCATCTTTTCTGTATTTGCTTTTTATTTCTATTATGTAACTTGCCGTTGGAGAAATGGCAAGTACATCAATTTCAAACGAATTGCCATTCATCAATACCTTTTGATTTTTGGAAATCAATTTGCAATTAAATTTCTCTGCAAATAATTTTTCTAATGATGGAAATACCAATGCTTCATTAAAAGCACCAAATTTGTTATTTAGATGACCAATTTCTTTGCTCACTTTATCAATTTGCTTATCAGTTTCCAAAAACCTCGTCGCAATTTGTTTGTCAGTTTCTCGTTGACTTTCTCTCATTTGCTTAATGTTTTCACGTTCTTCTAAAATCAGATTCAGGACGTGTTGATATGTCAATACTTCTTCAGCCATAATTATCTCCTTAAAATAAAATTAACGGCATTTGTCTTTATTTATTTTAATAACTCTATATCTATCACATCATCATCCTTCAGCATCCCATTGAAGCCAATGAATTTGGTCGATGGTATTAATAGTAATAATTTTGGGATTAAATATCCGAATTCAAGCCCTGGATTAATCCAATATTATAATTTACAATCTTTGTCAATGCAAAAAAATACTTGATTAACAATTTTATATGATGAAAGATATATTTTTAAATAGCTTAGTTATAATCAAGGCAATATTAATCTAATCAAAAAAAATCCCCTGCTGTAAGCAGAGGATTTTATGATAATTAATTATCAAAGAATAATATTATACCCAACCGCGCATTTTGCAAGCGTCAGCAACTCTTGAAATTGAAATCATGTATGCTGCATCTCTCATATAGATGTTTTTGCTACGTGCCAAATCGGAAACTGCTTTATAAGCAACAGTCATTTTTTGGTCTAATTTTTCTAATACTTCTTCTTTTGTCCAGAAGTAATTCATATTACATTGTACTTGTTCGAAATATGAGCAAGTTACGCCACCTGCATTAGCCAAGAAGTCTGGAATAACCCATACGCCTTTTGCTTTCAATACTTCGTCTGCTTCTGGAGTTGTTGGACCATTAGCACCTTCTACCATAACTTTTACAGATGGTTTAATCAAATTAACTGTATCAGCATTTACTTGGTTTTCCAAAGCGGCAGGAACAAGAATATCAACTTCTTGTTCAATCCAAGCATTACCATCAAGAACTTCATAACCTCTTTCACGTGCTTGATCTGGGTCAATTTGACCAAATCTATCAGTAATTTCGAGTAATGATTTAAAGTTGATACCATCCATTTTTCTGTAAGTAACGGCTTTCTTTGCTTTATTATCCCAGCTTGAAACAGCAATTGCTTTGCCACCATATTGAGTATATAAATCAATAGCATATTGTGAAACATTACCAAAACCTTGGAATGAAGCAGTTGTATTTTTGATATCAATGCCTAATTCATTTAAAGCTTCTCTAACTGTGTACATAACACCATAACCAGTTGCTTCAGTTCTACCTAATGAACCGCCTAATCCAAGTGGTTTACCAGTGATGAATCCAGGTGATTTTTCGCCAGTGATTTTTTCATATTCATCAAGCATCCAAATCATGTGTTGGCTATTTGTCATTACGTCTGGAGCTGGAACGTCTTGAACTGGACCAACTAAACGAACAACTTGGCGAACCCAACCGCGGCAAATTAATTCTTGTTCTCTCATTGATAAGTTACGTGGGTCGCAAATAACGCCACCTTTACCGCCACCAAGTGGAATATCCACAACGGCAGTTTTCCAAGTCATCCACATTGAAAGTGCTTTTACTGTGTCGATAGTTTCGTTTGGATGGAATCTGATACCACCTTTGCTTGGTCCACGTGCATCATTATGTTGGCAACGGAAGCCACGAAATACTTTATATGTGCCATCATCCATACGTATAGGAATATTAAAATGAAATTCACGCTCAACATTTCTTAACAAATCGCAAGTTGCTTGGTCTAAGCCCAAATTTTCAGCAATCGCATCGAATTGTTGCTGAGCCATTTTAAACGGATTAAATGATCCTTCTGACATAATTTCCTCGAATTATATTTTTTATTTTAATTTGGAGAACAATTCTCCATTTTGTAATTCAAACACATTCAAAATTAAGAAATATTCTTTATATTGCAAACATTTAAACAAAAAAAATTAACAAAAGTTTAATTTATTATGTGTTAGTTATGTCATTAAATTCAATTTATTTTACACTAAATTTAAATAAAATATGGGGCTAAATTTTTAATTGCAAAAATTATTAGTGTTTTAAATAAAATCGCCTCAAATACGACTTTATGTTTTTTACAATAAATTGATTTTAATGAAACCTTTGGAATTAGCTGAAAGAAAACAGAAAATTATTTCTACTAATAGAAGAGCAAGACACGATTATTCAATTGTTCAGTCAATCGAAGCTGGAATTGTATTACAAGGAACGGAAGTAAAATCTTTACGTACTGGTAAATGTAGTATGCAAGATGCTTATGCTGGTTTTGTTGATAAAAATAGTTTAGAATTGTATATTTATAATTTGCATATTGATGAATACGATTTTGGTAATCGAGAAAATCATAAGCCAAAGCGTGATAGAAAGTTACTTTTAAATTACAGAGAAGCTAAAAAATTGAAGACTGGAGTTATGGAAAAGGGTATTACTTTAATTCCTCTGTCTGTGTATTTTTCAGGTCCTTTTGTCAAAATTGAAATAGGTTTAGCAAAAGCAAAGAAAAAATATGATAAACGTGAAGCAACTAAAGAAAGAGAAACTCAACGTGAAATTCAAAGGAAATACAAAGTTTAAAGTTTAAATTTATACATAAATTAGTCTTAATAAATGGTCAAAAAATGAAAAAAACTATATTGTTTCTTATTTTAATAAATTTGCTTAGTGTAATTACATTCTCACAAAATGTAAATCTACAAAAATTTCGGCTCGGAGTGTCTTATGAAGAAAGGGGAGAAATTGAAAATGCTGAAAGAATTTTTGAAGAATTGATTAAATCTGAACCTAATAATGATGACTTTTTCGATGCATATTCCAGAGTAATGAAACTTCAAAACAAGTTTTCTGAACTACTTCCATATATTGCCGAAAAAGTAAAAAAGAAAGAAACACTTAGAAATCTTGATTTGTTTGCAGAATTAAATTGGCGTCTTGGCAAAACTAATGAAGCAAATTCAGCTTGGGAAAAAGCACTGAATTTATATAAAAATACTCCTGAAACATATATAAAAATTGCACAAACTCAATTGAATTTGAGATTATTTGATAAAGCTACAGCTACTTTTTTGCAGGGCAGAAAAGACATCGGGAGTAAAAATACTTTTGCCGATGAATTAAGTAGATTATATATTGCAACGGGAAATTATAAAGAAGGTATTGAAGAGATTTTAAATTTACTTTATTTGAATTTAAATATTGCAACAGCTCAAGGAAGGGTTTATGCTCTCATTACAAATCAAGACGCAACTGTTTTTCTTGAAGAAAGATTAAAATCTGAATCTGAAAAGAATCAAAACAATATGCTTTCTCAAGAATTATATGCATGGTTTTTGAGAACTACAAATAAATTAGACAATGCACTTGACGTATATATTAGATTAGATGCTTTGAAAAAATCAAATGGTATGGAAATATTAAATTTTGCTAATATATCAGTTCAAGATGGACAATATGATATTGGTATTAAAGCATATAATATAATTCTTGACAAAGGCAAAAATCATCCATACAATGCATCAGCTTTGTATGGTGTTACTCGTGCTATGGAATTAAAACTCGTCAGTAAGAAAAATTTTACAAATGAAGAATTACTTGAAATTATAAAATTTTATGATGAAGTAATTACAACTTATCAAAATTCAAAATACTCTGCTGATGCAAGATACAGAACGGCATTAATCCAATATAAATCTTTAAAAAACATTAAAGAAGCAAAGATTCAACTTGAAATCTTATTAAAAGAAGCAAGTAAATTAGATGTTTCTGGTTCTGCTGGAAATTTACTTGCAGAAATTTACATAGCCGAAAATGATTTAATTACAGCAAAAAAACTTTATAGAGATGTAATTGAAAGAAACTTTTCAGCACTTCCAGCTGATAAAGAAACTGCTAAATTTATGCTTGCTGAAATTGAATTTTTTACTGAAAATTTCGATAGTGCAAGAGCTTTATATGTGCAGATTGTTCAAAATTCAAATTCAGACGCAGCAAATGATGCATTTAAAAGAATTTCAATAATTGATGCAAGTGTTCAATTTGTGAAAGGTTTGCAATTGTATGCAAAAGCTGAATTAATGATATTTCAAAATAAGCCAAATGATGCAATTAAATTTTACTTAGAATCATCTGAATCAGCGAAAGGTTCAGTATTATCAGAAACTTCCCTTTTTAAATCAGCAGAAATTTACTATAATCAAAAAAATTATCCCAAAGCAATTGAAATAGTTGATATACTTAATAAGGAAAATTCAGAGTCTGTCTTTGCTGATGATGCAATAATGTTGGTTGGAGATTGCTATGCTGCAGAGAACAAAATTGAAGAGGCAATAAAAGCATATTCGGATTTATTAGTCAAATTTCCAGATTCTGTTATGTTGCAAGTTGCAAGAAAAAAAATTCGTTCATTAAGAAATGAAAAGATATAGAGGTAATTGGAATTTATTTTGTTATTTTATAAATAGCCGTTAATTTAGAATTTTATTATTTTACAGGAAAAATTTAGTTAATGAGTATGATAGAAAAAAAAATAAACTATGAAAATGTTGATTTAGTTTCACTCTTTGGTTTTAATAATATATTTTTATTGTTAATTGAAAACCGTTTTAAAGCAGGAATCATTCATCGTGGGCAGAATTTAACTTTACGTGGTGAAGAAGAAGAAATTATCAAAATTGAAAAAATATTAAATGAAATGCTTTATATGCTTAATCGGAATAAGCATCTAACTGAAGCCGATGTAAAAACTGTAATAGATATTGTTGATTCGAGTATTGTTACCGAAAATGCAAAAAAAGAAACAAATCCTTTAAATAGCATTGTATATAATGGAATTAAAGATTCTATCAGAGTTAGAACTCAAAAACAATTAGAATATTGGCAAAAAGTTCAAATGAATGATATGGTTTTTGCAATTGGTCCAGCCGGAACAGGGAAAACTTTTCTTGCTGTTGCAATGGCACTTGCTTCATTGAGAAATAATGAAGTAGGTAGAATTATTTTATCTCGCCCTGCTGTAGAAGCTGGTGAATCACTTGGATTTTTGCCGGGGGATTTACAGGAAAAAATTGACCCATATCTTCGACCACTTACTGATGCATTGCATTATATGATAGGTGGAGAAAAAGTTAAAATACTAATGGATAAAAATACAATTGAAATAACCCCACTCGCATATATGCGTGGTAGAACACTTAATAACGCTTTTATTATTCTTGATGAAGCTCAAAATGCTACATCAATTCAAATGAAAATGTTCCTTACGAGAATGGGTGCAAAATCAAAAGCAATAATAACTGGAGATGTTACACAAATTGATTTGCCAAATAATACGCTTTCTGGATTAATTCATGCTCAGAAAATTTTAAAAAATATTGAAGGAATTGATTTTGTTTACTTTGACAATCGCGATGTTGTTAGACATAAATTAGTAGCTGATATAATTAGAGCTTATGAAAAGGAAACCGAAGATTTGAACAATGAGAATCAATCATAATGATAGAATTATTCAAAATAGGATTTTTGAATTTTACGGTTATTGATTTAATTGATATAACGGTTGTATCTTTATTGTTTTATGGTTTGTATAAAGCACTTAGAAACACAGTTGCAGTGCAGATATTATTTGGTATGGTTATTATTATCGGTCTTGCTTTTATAACTGAAGCTGTAAATTTAAAATCACTAAATTGGATATTGAGAACTATATCAGATGTTTGGTTGATTGCATTTGTAATACTATTTCAGCCCGAATTACGAAAATTGTTAATGTTGATTACGAGAAGTACAATTTTCAAAATCATTGATAAATCGAAAATATCTGAAACGATTGATGAAGTAATTGATGCAGCGAAAGAATTATCCGAAAAGCATATTGGTGCTTTAATTGTATTTGCCAGAACTCAGAATGTTCAGATGACTATTGATACAGGTATAAAGCTGCAAGCAGTTGTATCTAAAGAACTATTGATGTCAATCTTCAATACAAAATCTCCTTTGCATGATGGAGCAATAGTCATTGATAATCAAATGGCTGTAGCAGCGAGGTGTGTACTACCACTTTCTGCTGTAACCAAATATCAAAACCGCAATCTTGGTACAAGACATAGAGCTGGTTTAGGACTTTCCGAACAAGCTGACCCTGTGGTATTAATAGTTTCAGAAGAAACAGGTAGTATTTCCATAGCAGAAGGTGGTGAATTATTATTAAATATAAATCCTGAACAACTCCCTTCAATATTAATTTCAAGACTATCGGAGAGCAATTAATGATTTTTGATTTGAAATTAATGAAAAAAGAAAGAAAAGAGTTAATAAAGATTATTAAATCACAAGGTATTTCTAATGAAGATGTTTTAAATGCTATTTTAAATACTCCTCGCGAAATATTTGCTGGTGAACCTAATATGCAATATGCTTATGAGAATTGTGCATTACCAATTGGATATGGTCAAACGATTTCACAACCTTATACAGTTGCATTTATGACAGAATTATTAAATGTAGATAAGGAATCTTCTGTTTTGGAAATTGGTACAGGATGCGGCTATCAATCATATATTTTGTCATTGTTAGCCAAAGAAGTATATACTATTGAGAGAATTGAAGAATTGTATAATCAAACTAAAGAACTGTTTCAAAAACTCAATATAAGTAATATATTTATGAAATTGGGTGATGGCTCAATGGGCTGGGATGCCAATTCAAAGTTTGATAGAATAATTGTTACAGCTGCTTGTTTTACTCTTCCTAAACCATTAGTTGAACAATTAAATATTGGTGGTATTATAGTGATGCCTATTGGCAACAAACAATCTCAAACTATGTTTAGATTCACAAAAGTAGATGAAGACAAGTATAACACAGAACAATTTGATAGATTTTCATTTGTACCTCTAATTGGACAACAAGCTTGGGAAGAATAGAATTGACAACACCGATAATTGTAATTGGTGGTCCAACTGCGTCTGGAAAAACTGATTTATCGCTAATTTTATCAGAATTAATGGATATTGAAATTATTTCTGCTGATTCTCGGCAAATTTATAAATATCTTGATATTGGAACAGCTAAACCGACACCAACAGAATTAGCAAAAATTAAGCATCATTTTGTTGACATATTAAGCCCTGAGCAATACTTTTCAGCAGGTGTTTTTGGAAATGAGGCATATACAACCGCAATAGATATTTACAGCAGAGGAAAAATTCCAGTAGTTGTTGGTGGTTCGGGACTTTATATTCAAGCATTGCTTGAAGGATTTTTTGAAGAAGAAAATTTTGATTTTTCTCAAAAAGAAAAAATTAAAACTGAACTTATTGCAAAACTTCAAAACAATGGAAAAGATGAATTGTATAATGAGTTAGTTACATTGGATAATGTTGCTGCTGAAAAATATCCTGATAAAAACCCACACAGAATTATTAGAGCATTAACATATATTTATTTAACAAATAAGAAATTCTCTTCAACATTTAACAACAATAATCAAAGAAATATTAAATATTTGTATTTTGCATTAAATCCAAATAGAGAGATTTTATATGATAGAATTAATCGAAGAACTGAAAAAATGTGGAAAAATGGTATTGTTGATGAGACAAAAAAAGTTTTAGAGCAAGGATATGATAAGTCATTAAATTCACTTAATACAGTTGGCTATAAAGAATGTATTGATTTTATTGAAGGTAATATTAACCAAGAAAGAGCTATCGAACTAATTAAACAGAATACACGTAGATATGCAAAAAGGCAAATGACTTGGTTGAGAAGAGTAGAAGACATAATTTGGATTGATACACAGATATCATTACTGGAAAATGCAAAAGTCATATTTGGGAAAACTCAGATTTTATTGAATGAAATAAATGAGTAATACCAAGTTGCGTTCAAAGATATTATATATTATTCTTTAAAAATCCCATCGTGATTACATATTTGTAACTTGTGAATTATACTTAAGTCTAACAATCCCAGAGGGATTGAATATTTGTTCATAGATGGACGCCACCTCGAAAGTGGCTTCCATCTAAACAAAACCCCACCTAAATCCTCCCCAAGTGGAGGACTTTACATATTTTATTTGTTATTGTTACAAACATTAATTCCAGATGGGAATTTCAAGGAATTTTGTACACAATAACAAAAATTCTAATTTATTGTTAATTGGCAGGGTGGGGTGCCATTTTTTTTCATAGGTTAATTTATATTCAAAAAAACAATCTTTTTTAAATTTCAAATAAACGAAATCAATTCAATTTATATCTTCAGGGTAGTTGAAAAAATATTTAATTTAGTAACTTACATTAATTCAATAAGTTAATTGAATTGATTTCATGAAATTAAAAAAATATTTAAAAAAAGTTGATTTTTTGTGAGAAGAAAGTGCGTTTGATGTGTCATTATATATGAGAGTAAATACAATTTTGAAAAAAGTTTTTTTGATGCGAGGTATTTTGGTGGATTATTACATTGTTGTTTGGATTAAAAATTTATTTGAGGTTCGATATGTTTAAGCTAATTGTTTTATTTACATTTGTTACTTGTTTCTCATCTGCTTATCTAAAAGCTCATTTACAAATAACTGAATTATCATCTTCAAATGGCGGTACTTATTATGATGAAGACGGTAAAACTCCTGACTGGATTGAACTACAAAATATTTCTTCAGAATCGGTCAATTTAAAAAATTGGAGAATTTATGACAAAGATAACTATTCTTCAGCTTTTATATTGCCTGATACTGTTGTTAAACCAAATGAATATATAATTATTCATGCTTCTGATAAGAATAAATTCAATAGGAGCAATACAATTGTTAGTACAAATAATGGATTTATAACTCACTATACTGCTACTGATGATTTTGATTACTACTGTAATTCTTATGAGAAAGACTTTGAACTAAGAATTAATATCAAATCAATTAAATCCAGTCATGTTTTTGGTAAAGCAGGATTAATGCTTAGAGAAGAGTTGAATAATGACTCGAAATTTTATGGAATTTTTGCACAATCAAAACAGAGCCGAAAATATTTATTTTTAGTCAAAGAGGAATTATCCAAGAATCCAATGCCATTTGAAAGTGATTATAGTCTTAATTACCCTGATTTATGGCTAATGGTAAAAAGAGAAAAGGATTCAATTATTACAGCAATAACAGACGAAACAGGATTTATACTTTTTAAAAATAACTTTTTTTATGAAAAAGGGAAAAATATATTTGCAGGTTTTGCAATTGCTGGTAATGGTTCGAATACTCATACCCAAGCTATTATCGGAGATATTTTTCTAAATAAAAGGAAAATTACAATTGATGAATTGAATTATATTTCAATTGGACAAAATAGAAGTTCAAATTTCTATTTTGGTGGTGAAATACATACATCATTTAAATTAAGCTCAAACGGTGGCAAAGTTTGCTTATGGGATACAACTGGAGCAAAAGTTGATGAAATAGTTTTTCCAAAATTAAAAGTCGATTATTCATTCGGTAGAGATAATTTGAATCGTTCAAGTTTAGAATTCTATACAAAACCAACCCCTGAAAGCGATAATATAAATGGTTTTCCAGCAATTACGGAATCACCTGAAGTAACGCATAATTCTGGATTTTATGATGAAATTATTAAAATTCAATTTCTCTATAAAGATATAAACAGTACAATTTATTATACTTTAGATGGTTCTGATATTGATATAATAAAATCCAAAAAGTTTGTCGGTGAGGATATTTTTATAACAAAAAATACTGTTTTGAAAGCTAAAGCTATTAAAGATGGTGAAATTCCTTCGGAAACAATAAAGAAAACTTATTTTATTAAGGAAAGATTCAATCTGCCTACAATTTCAATTATTGCTGATTCACTTATGCTTTTTGGTGAGTTGGGAGTATTTCATGACCTGAATCTGTTTATGAGAATTGAAAAAGAGATAACTTTTGAATATTGGAAAGATAAATCGAAGGTCGCATATTCGGCTAATGCAGGAATTCAATTAACTGGTGAAACTTCAATTTTCTTATCTCAGAAATCATTTAGATTATATGCACGAGACAATTATGGAAGTGATGAATTTAACTTTAATTTTTTCAACAAAAAGGGTGCAGACGTTCATTATAAATTATGGTTCCGTAGTGCAAGTAATGATTGGAAATTTTCTCTATTAAGAGACCCTTTTGCAAATGCTATTGTAGATAAATCAGTGTATTTAAATACTCCAGCATATCAACCAGTTGCAATTTTTATAAATGGTAAATATTGGGGAATTTATCAATTCAAAGAGTATATTGATGAAGAATTAATTGCTAATAGAAATAACATTAGTGAAAATTCAATTAATTTGTTGGAAAGAAATGGAATTCCCAAAAATGGTACCTCCCGAACTTTTGAAGAATTTTCTCAATTCATCGACACACTCGATTTCTCAAATCCTGAAGTTTATAAGATAATAGAAGATAATGTTGATACTGATAATTTGATTGATTACATTGCAGTTGAACTATTCGTTGCAAATTCAGATTGGGGAGCGACTAATATTAAATATTGGCAAAGCAGAGAATTAGATAATAAATGGCGATGGATAATGCATGATTTAGACCAAGCATTTCCTGCTTTTACAAATGCAAGTATTAATTCATTTCAATATTTATTTGCTGCAGATAGTAGGATTGGAAAAATTATGGAAAAATTTCTCCAAAATAATGAATTTAAAAACAAGTTTTTAAATCGAACTGCAGACTTATTGAATTCTTTATTTCATCCTCACTCAACCAACAAAATACTTGATTCATTTGTAAACAAAATCAGTATAGAAATTCCATTTCACCAACAAAGATGGGAAGGGTCTGCAGTAGAATTTGAAAGTCAAATTGCACACATCAAAAATTTTCTGAATGAAAGAAATGACCATACATTTGCCCATTTTGCAGAACAATTTGATTTGTCTGGTACATATTGGCTAAATATAGAAAATGCTGATACTTCTGCTGGATATGTTCAAGTAAATTCGTTATCAATTGAAGATTCAAAATGGACTGGTAGATATTTTAATGATGTACCTATTTCTGTAACTGCAATCCCTAAAAGTGGCTTTAAATTTATAAGTTGGCAATCAGATTCGTTGTTAAATATTGATACATTATATTTATATCCTAATGAATTAACAGAATTAAAACCAATTTTTGTGCCTGATAATACAAATGAAGCTATTGATATAGTTATTAATGAAATTATGTATAAACCCTTAGACAGTAAAGATAGCAAAGACTGGTTTGAATTGTATAATCCAAATGAAATTGATATTGATTTATCTGGTTGGAGTGTAATGGATGACAATGATAAAAATAAATATATTTTACCAGAATTTACAGTAATTAAAGCAAAAGATTATTTAGTTTTGGCTGAAAGTATAAATAAATTCAATGAAATATATCCCGATGTTGATAATGTGATTGGTAGTTTTGATTTTGGATTATCAGCATCAGGTGATAAAATAAGACTATTTGATAAAAATAACAACCTTATTGATATTGTTGAATTTCTTCCAACTGAACCATGGGATTCAAAAGCAAATGGAACAGGTGCTTCTCTTGAATTGATTCATTTTGCTTGGGACAATAATATTGGACAAAATTGGAATGCTTCAATAGTTGATTTAGGTACACCGGGTTCAAAAAACTCAACATTTACCAGTGTTGCTACTTCATTCAACTCAAATATAAGTTACCAAATTTATCCTATCCCAGCAAAAAATTTTCTGAATGCCATAATTAGTTCCGAAAAAAATATATTTGTATATATTAATATTATTGATTTTAACGGTATTACAATTAAAGAAATTGCAAATCATATTGAAGTAAATAATTATCCAAAGATAATCCCAATTAATTTGAATATGAATAATGGAACATACTTCCTGCAAATTAAAGAAAGGTATAGTGGAGAATTAATCAAAAATATCAAATTTAATGTTGTAAATTAACCAGCTGGGAATATCGTAACTATTCAGATGTAACTGAAATTCAAGGAATTAGTACGAAAAAATTGATGAATTTAAATTATTTTTAACCCGTTTTTATCTAACTTCACCTTTACACATCCGATGCTTTCAAAACATCGGATGTATTTTCATTCCAGTTTACATATATTTTTTTATACTTTTACTAATTTTCTTTTTATTTTATTTACCCCTTTCAGTAATTCTTTATAAGATTCTTCCTTTTTAATTTTTTCAACAAGTTCATCAAGCATAATTTCAATATCTAATTTCATTTTTTCCTCGAAATATGCCTTTCTGAAAGTTTCATTTTTCATCTTTTCTTGTTTATATGTTTCTGCATAATTCATAACTTATTCCTATTATTACAATCACTTTTTACAAATTTAATTATAAGTTCAAATAAAATCAAGCAAAAAGTTATTAGCTAATTTTAATTTTTCTACTATCAAACAAATTTGCTATCATACTTATTCAACGAGCAAATTGAAGATAAATTAATTGTGCGATTAATTACAAAAACACATTTCCCAAAAAATATTTATTAAATATTAACAGATATATTAAAAATAATTCTTATTTTAGTACTTTGAGTTAGAATGTAAAATTTTCTTTTAAATGAATATGAAAAAACTTATTATAATACTTGCTTTTGTTATCTTTACAACAATTTTAGCATATTCTCAGCCAACTGTGGTGGTTAGTGAGTATATCAATGCTTCATCTCCCAATACAGAATCAACTGAATTATTGATAACAGCTGATAATGTTAGTTTGGTTGGTTATACTTTAAGGGATAACAGTCAAGATACAGAGTCATGGCGTCCGGGTATCAAATTCAAAGATATTCCTCTATGGAAAAATCTAAGACGTGGTACAATTATCATTGTTCTCCATAGGGATATTGATACTTATGGCACAGATGATGATAAGAGTGATGGTTTTATTTCTGTAGCTGCTCTAAATCAACTGTACTTTGACCATTTAGAATTAAATTTAGAAACTTCAATGAATCTAAATGTTACTCGTGATATGATTCAAATTAGAGATGAAAACGATAACAATGTTCATTGTCTCGGACACATGGGTTCTCCATCTGCTGATTTTACTGCCATTACTGGATATAAATTAGCTTATAAAAGTACTCTAAGTCAATCAGCATCTGTACAAGTTTGTCCGGGTACAAATATTAGTGATTATGATGGTGGCTGGGATGCAACAAGTGCAAAAGTTAGTGGTGATGTTCTGCCTGCTACAAAAGGTTATCCAAACAAAGCTACTGGCAAACCAGATGTAAATCATTTGTTTTGGAGGCAATTACGCCAACCAGATGCTAATCCAATTACTGCTTTTAATAATGGAATTGCCGAAAAAGATAGCATTACATTGAGTTGGTCAGTTAGTTCAGCAGACGATGATACTGTTCAAGGTTTTTTTATAGTTCGTTACGAAGGAGTTCCTGATAATTCATTACCAGCAGATTCCAAAATATATAATGTTGGCGATGCAATGGGAAATGGCATTGTTGTTGGAATTGTAAAGAAACTCACATCAACAAGATTTACTGATAAATATCAAGGAATTTCTTGCGGAAAAACATTTATTTATAGAATATTTGTTTATAGATATGATAAGGATAATTCTAAATATCCAGAAGCATCAACAACTGTTGCCGAAAATGCTCGAGGTAGAGCATTTCATGATGATTTAGCTCAAATGAAAGAATACAGTATTAAAGTTGAAGATGTGCCAACATTCACAATTGTTTCTGAAAATGGCTCAAATAAATTTTGCGAAAATGATGTTGTAAAATTATCCACTAATCCATCAAATTGGAATACAAATGATTATCTAATTGAATGGAAAAACGGTGCAAATGTTATTGGAACACAATCAACATTAACAATTACACCTGTCAAAGGAAAATATAATTATACATTATTTATTACAAATAAAAAATCTAAATGTGTTCAATCAGTTAGTTTTGATTTTGAAATATTAGAAAAACCATCTGCTTTCATTAAAATTGAAAATAAATCATTGCAGAAAGATACTACAATTTATATTTGCAACGGTGAATCTTTTGATGCTGAGGGTTATTATTTAGCTCAATCAAATCCATCAATTAAATGGATTAAAGATAATGTTGATTTCACTACTTCAACCAAAGTAACAATTAATACAGCAGGTATTTATAAATTTATAACTTCACTTGGTACTGGTCTATGTCCGGATACTTCATTTTCAATTACAGTAATTGATAAAAATATTGATTTTACACTTGATAAAACTGTATTAAATATGACTTATCCCACAAATTCTACTGCCACATTTACAATATTTAATCCCAATGATGATGATATTTGTATAAATGAATCTGAAATTATTATTGATAATCCATTATTTACAATCACAAATCCGGTAATTAATGCACAAAATCCTTGTTATAAAGTACCTGCAAAAGGTTCATTAATATTCACAATTACTTATCAGCCAACAAAAATTGGTACTGATGTTGGTACACTTAATATAAAAGCAAAATGTGCAAATGAAAAAACTATCACACTTAATGGAGTTTTTCAAGATGATGGCAGAACTTTTGTGCAATTCAGTCCGTTAATTGCAGATTATAAATCTGTAATTATTGATTGCAAACCTGTATTTCTAAAAGTTATAAATCTAAAGAAAATTGGTAATGATAAAATAGTTATGTCGGCTCCTACATTTACAAATAATTATTTTGAAATTGTTGATTTACCAACAACTCCTTTCGAATTAAAAAATGAATTACTGATAACACTTAATTTATTGAATACATACCAAGGAACAGATGGAATTTATGTTGATACTCTCATTATTCCTCACAAAATTTCAAATATTGACACAACTTTGAGAATACCAATAATTTTAGATTTATTTAAAGTAAAATATGAATTTAATACAAAATTGATAGATTTCTCATCATCACCTAAATGTCAATCAGTACTTGATACAATTGTAAAAGTTAAAAATATAGGTAGAGTAGAATTTACCATTTTGCAAAAATCTTTGAATCAAAAAACAGAAATTATCAATGATGTTACTATTGCTCCAAACGAAGAGAAAGATGTAAAATTGCGATTTAACTTTACTGATGTTAATATGATAGATATTTTTATAAATATTGATTTACCATGTGAATTACAAGTAGAAGCTATAAGAGTGAACCCACCTTCTGAAGATTTATCAATTACATTGATTGATGAAACAATTGATTTTGGTTCAATAAATGTTTGTAAACAGCCATTTCCTTATGCTGGAAAAATCAAAGTAAATGGAAGTGGAATTACGATTGGAAAAGTAATTAATGCTGGTAAAGAATTTAAATGCGAGACAATAAAAGAAGGTAATCCATTAACTTTAAGTACTGGTTCATTAATATTTGAAGCATTATCTGGTCCAAATGGGAAGTTTTCAGACTCACTACAATTTTATATCGAACCTTGCCATGAATTAATTACAATTTATGTAATTGGTGAAAGATATGGACCATCTTCACCAACCACAGAATTAACTGCTAATACTTTTGATTTTGGAATGAATAGTGTTGGAATTAATCAAACTGAAACGATTATTATTAAAAATCCGAATAAATCAGACAAAATAATCATAAAAAGTGCATCAACTATTAGTCCATTTTTTATTATTAATCCAAATTCATTCCCAATTGAAATACCTGCAGATGGACAGTTAACTTTTGAGGTTGAATATAGAAGAAATACTGAAGGGGCATTTCTTGAGGAGATTAGTTTTGTAATCGAAGAACCTTGTGATTTCAGTAATTTTAAAATAGTTCTAAAGGGAAGTGCAGAAGATAATTCACTCTATGAATTAGCAGTATCAATTCCTAAAGATTTGAAACCTGTGATAGGGGAAGTCTTCAAAATACCTGTTCAATTTAATATGAAGAACAATGCCACATTTAAACAATTGGGCATTAAAAGTTGTGATTTGTATTTTAGTTTTAATCCAAATGTTATCGAAGTTAGAAAAGCATATAAAGGATACGACAATCTTAATGATATAAATATTTCTTTCCCTCTTTATAGCGAACCGGAAATTGGTAAATTCAAAGTAAGTTTTGATGTAACTAATTCTGACAAATTGAGAAAAGGTGAAGTAATTTATTTATTGGGAAAAGCATTACTTGGCAATAATCTGACAACAGAAGTTGTGATTGATAGTGCAGTAATAACAGCAACAAATGCTTTTCAAGTTGAAACTGAAGATGGGTTAGTTGAAGTAACAGGTGTCTGCGAGTTAGGAAACCGCTTACTTGAAGTAGGTAATAACGCAAATATTACTATTATCGGCAGTAATCCATCAAATGAATCTACAAAAATTGGATTTAGCGTGATAACTGATGATATAACTACAATAACTATATATAACTCTTTAGGTGAGGAAGTTACTCAATTGGTAAATTCTTCAATAAAGCCCGGTGTTTATGAAAAAGTTATAAATACTGCTGCCTTATCAGAAGGTGTATATTTCATTACAATGAAAAGTGGAATCAATCAAAAAACTATCAAATTTGCAGTAAGTAAATAAGTAGGGTTTGAAATATAAAATCCCCCTTTTTATGAAGGGGGATTAGGTAGAATTTAAAATTTATACTATTTAATGGACCATGAAATAATACATAATTTCACTTTGTATTTTGCTTATACTGGAGATTTTGGGTTATAATGAGTATGAAGCAAATTATGTGAATTATGGCTTAATGGTTGCTCAAAAAACTCTGCATAAATTTCCAAAATATCAGGGTTTTCGTGTGATTTTCTGAGTGTTTTGCCTTCATCTTCACGATAAATAGCACTCATTCTTTTCTTACGAATTTCATCAGTTGTAAATCTTGGTTGACCACCTCCACCGATACAACCTCCAGCACAAGTCATCACTTCAACAAAGTGATATTCCTCGCCATCTTTAATGCGTTGAAGAAGTTTACTCGTATTACCTAAGCCGTGTGAAACAGCTACCTTTAATTCCACACCTTCCAAAAACGACCAAGCCGGAACTGTTCCTTCAATTTTCAATGAAGCAGTTTTAATTCCATCAAGCCCCATCAATGGCTGAAGATGCAGATTTTCGGTTGGCAATTCCCTTCCTGTAACAAGTTCATAAACTGTTCTAACCGCTGCTTCCATAACACCACCTGTATTTGCAAAAATATCAGCCGCACCAGAAGACCTGCCTAATGGATTATCCATTTCAGAATCTGGTAGAGATTTGAAATCAATACCTGCTTGTTTTATCATTTTGCCAAGTTCTCGTGTTGTAAGAACATAGTCCACATCAGTATAGCCACTACTGTTCATTTCAGGTCTTTGAGCTTCAAATTTCTTTGCAGTACAAGGCATAACAGAAACAACAATAATATCTTTCGGGTCAATATTATTTTTCTTTGCATAATATGATTTTGCAACAGCACCAAACATTTGTTGAGGTGATTTGCATGTAGAAATATTTTCGATTAATTCAGGATAGAAATATTCCATAAAATTAATCCAGCCAGGAGAACAACTTGAGAATTGTGGTAAATGAGATTCTTTCTTATCCACAATTGCATTTTTTAATCTCATTAATAATTCTGAACCTTCTTCCATAATTGTTAAATCAGCAGCAAAATTTGTGTCGAATACTTTATCGAATCCAATTTGCTTTAGTGCAGATACCATTTTTCCTGTAACCAAAGTACCCGGTTCGAAATCAAAACATTCACCTAATGCTGCTCTGATAGCTGGTGCAGTTTGAACAAGTACAATTTTTTCAGGATTATCAATTGCTTTCCATACTTTGTCTATATGAGAGTTTTCGGTAATTGCTCCTACAGGGCAAACAGCAGCACATTGACCACATTGTACACATGCAACTGTATCCAAATTCATTGCAAACGCAGGACCAATTACTGAATCATAGCCACGACCTTGTGGGAACAAAGCTCCAACATTTTGAATTTCATTACAAACTGTAACACAACGTCTGCATTTAATACATTTTCCATTATCACGAATTAGTGCTGGAGTTGAATCATCATATTGATATTTTGCTCTTTCTCCTTCAAATCTGACTTCATCTATACCGAGATTACGAGCAAGCTCCTGTAATTCGCAATCATCATTTCTATCGCAAGTTTTACAATCACCATTATGCTCTGATAATAGTAATTCTACAATTGTTTTACGTGCATCTCGCACTCTTTTTGTGGCTGTAAATACTTTCATACCTTCCTGAGCAGGCATTGCACAAGAAGCTACGAGTGAACGTGCATTTTTTACTTCAACGAGGCAAACTCTGCAGGCACCTTTTGGTTCTTTGTTTGGAATATGGCATAATGTAGGTATCTTAACACCAATTTGCGATGCTGCCTGCAAAAGAGTAGTTCCTTCAGGAACTGAAATTTCCAAACCATTTATAATTAAATTTATCATTTTATTTCCTGTTTAATTAATGACCATAATCACAACGTAAGCATCTTTGGGCTTGTCTGACTGCTTCAGATTCGAGCCAAGGTTGCTCAACTTCATTAAAATTATATTTTCTTCTGTCCACCGGCATCAATGACATTTTTGCTCGTTGAAATGGTACAGGTTCTGCATTAGGGTCAAAAAATGTATGAACAACTTTTTCTTCCTGCCAGAAGGCATTATGTTTTCCAGTTAAATATGTGTCAATTCCAACAGCTGCTCTTTCTCCCGCTGCAATTGCTTCAATCACAGTTTTTGAACCTTCTGTAGCACAATCACCACCAGCAAAAATCCAATCTATTGATGTTTTTCCACTTACAGGGTCAATTATAATACTACTTTCAGCATTCATTTGCAAAGGAGTGCCTTTATAAATCAATGATGTATCGAAGTCTTGACCAATCGCCATTATTACTTGGTCAGCAGGAATTACAAACGATTCCGAATCATTAACTGGCTTACGTCTTCCAGAATGGTCAAATTCTCCTAATCTCATTTTATTACAACGAACACCTTTAATACTGCCATTTTCAATAATAATTTCTTGTGGATTTGTTAAAGGATAGATTTTGATACCTTCTTGCAATGCTTCTTCAATTTCTTCAGCATAAGCTGGCATCTCTTCCTGTGTTCTACGATAAACTACATTTACAGTTTCAGCACCAAGACGAATAGCTGTTCTTGCGGCATCAAATGCAGCATTTCCACCACCTACAATTACAATTTGCTTTTCAACTGGAACTGAACCCCTTAAATTATAAGTTCTTAAGAAATCCATTGCCTTTGTAACAGATGGATGGTCTCTGCCAGGAATATTCATAGAAATTCCTTTTGGAGAACCAATCGAAATAAACAATGCATCGTATCCTTCATCTTTCAAATCTTGAACAAGAAAATCTCTTCCCAATTTCTTATTTGTTTCGATATCAACACCGAGATTTTCAATCATTCTAATTTCACGAGCAAGAATTTCCCTTGGTAATCTATAAGCAGGTATAGTTTGAACAAGCATACCACCCGGACGAGGTTCTGATTCGAATACTTTTGGCTTATATCCTAATCTTGCAAGGAAATAAGCACAAGTTAAGCCAGCAGGCCCAGCACCAATAATGGCAATTTTCTTTTTAGCATTTGTTGGGTTTTCTCTTACTTCAGGTACTTGAATTGTAATTTCTTGGTCAACCATATAGCGTTTTAATGCTCTGATTGATACAGCATCATCAATTGAACTTCTACGACATTTATCCTCACAAACGTGGAAACACACTCTCGCACAAACAGCGGCAAATGGATTTCTTTCTCTGTGTAATTTTAATGCTTCAGCATAACGTTTTTCACCTATAAGTGATACAAAACCCGGGATATCCACATGTGCAGGACAAGAACTTTGACAAGGGGCGCGTACTAATCCTCTACAAACTCCAGCTTCACAATGTTTATTTTTGATATGAGCTTCATATTCGTGACGGAAATGTCTTATTGTTGATAACACTGGATTAGGAGCAGTTTGACCAAGTCCGCATAATGCTGTATCTTTGATTTGCTCGCCAAGTTCAATCAATAAATCAATATCTGATTCTTTGCCATGTCCATCGCAAATTCTTTCTAAAATTTCTAACATTCTTTTTGTACCAACACGACATGGAACACATTTTCCGCATGATTCTTCTTGAACAAATTCAAGGAAAAATCTTGCAACATCCACCATACAAGTGTCTTCATCCATTACAATTAAACCACCAGAACCCATAATTGCACCGAGTTCATTTAGTGACTCATAATCAAGAGCAACATTAAGATTTTCTTTTGGAATACAACCGCCTGATGGACCGCCAATCTGAGCAGCTTTGAATTTTTTGCCCTGTGGAATACCCATACCAATATCATAAATCAATTCACCAAGAGAAGTTCCAACTGGTACTTCCACCAAACCTGAATTATTGATATTTCCAGCTAATGCAAATACTTTTGTTCCTTTGCTTTGTTCAGTTCCAATTGATGCAAACCAATCCCCACCATTATTTATAATTTGAGCAACATTTGCAAATGTTTCAACATTATTCAAAACACTCGGTTTACCCCATAATCCCTTTTCAGCTGGGAATGGAGGACGTGGACGTGGTTCGCCTCGTAAACCTTCAATAGAATTCATCAAAGCAGTTTCTTCACCACAAACAAACGCACCAGAACCCATTCTGATTTCAAGATTGAAGTCAAACCCACAACCTAAAATGTTTTTGCCTAATAAGCCATATTCATTAGCTGCATCAATTGCTTTTTGAAGTCTTTCTACCGCAAGAGGATATTCTGCACGAACATAAACAAAACCTTGATTCGCTCCAATTGCATAAGCTCCTAAAGTCATACCTTCAATTATGCAATGCGGATCACCTTCCAAAACACTTCTATCCATAAATGCACCTGGATCGCCTTCGTCAGCATTACAAAGAATATATTTTTCACCAATACCTGCTTTGGCTGCAAATGACCATTTCATCCAACTTGGGAAACCAGCTCCGCCTCTTCCTCTTAAACCAGATTTTCTCATTTCTGTAATAATATCTTCAGGTTTCATTGAGCCGAGTGCTTTTTCAACAGCTGCATAGCCACCAACTTTTATATAATCTTCGATACTTAGCGGGTCAATTTTTCCACAATTCTTTAATACAATTTTATTTTGTCTTTTGAAAAATGATATTTCTTCCATTTTTGGTGTTACAGTTTCCGAACCGAGTTCTGTCCATGCTAATCTATCAATGATTTCACCATCCATAACATGCTTAACAACAATATCATTTGCATCATCAACACTAACATTTTGATAAAATGTGTTATCGCTACTCATTACTACTACTGGTCCACACACGCAAGGACCAAGACAACCTGTACCTTGTACAATAACTTCACTATCAAGATTATGTAGTTTAACCGAGTTTTCTAATGCTTGTTTTACTTTTAGTGAACCTGAAGCAATACAACCACCACCAACACAAACTAAAATTTTCTCTTTTAAATTTTGTATCATTTTATTATCGCTGTTTACGATAGAATCTCTAAGTTCACTTAACTCTACTACCGAATTTACTCTTTTCATACTGCTTCCTTATTTGCTATTTTAACATCAGCTTTATACACATTAAGTAATTCACCAATTTTTTCTGGTTTAACTCTTTGATGAACATCATCGTTTACCATTATTACAGGAGCTAATCCACAAGCACCGAAACACCTGCCAACATCAATTGAAAATACTCTGTCTTCTGTAGTCATACCAACATCAATACCCAATTCCTTTTTCAAAGAATTTAATACTTCTTTACCACCACGAACATAACAAGCAGTACCAAGACAAACTCTAACCACAAATTTACCACGAGGTTGTGTTGAGAAAAATGAGTAAAAAGATACAACACCGGCAACTTCGCTATACGATTTTTTTAATTTTAAGCTGATTTTCTTTAACGCTTCTTCCGGCAAATAACCGAATAATCTTTGAGCTATCTGCAAAACAGGTATCAATGCTCCCGGTTTGTCCAAATACTCAATAAGAATATCATCTAACTGAGAATATAATTCTTCTTCAGTTGGTTCAGTCTGACATTCCAGACAATGCAATTCATTCATAAATAACCTGATAATATAATTTCAAAATAAATATGTAAAATTATCCAATTACACATTACAAATATACGCAATTATGACAAATAATTCACAATATACAACAATTATATATTGAATTATGTTAGAATATTTGCATATACCAAACTAAATAATTATTTAATTCACATTAATTATAATATTAGTTGCAACTTAATCCTAACATTTTAAAAATAATGTTTGAAAATTGTTTGATAATAATTGAAAAAAAAATCATTTTTTTAATTATTGTATTTAGGGATAGTAATGATGAATGCAACAAAACATAAAGTTTGTTTTACACGAGAAACGTGGGTAAGATTAAAATGTAGATGAATACTTCAATGAGTTATAAAAGTTATTGAAGACAAAAGGCATTGATTAAAGCAAATAAAGAAACAGAATATTACATCGAATATGATGAAGCAATAAAAAAAGTTGAAGTTCCTGTTTAGATGGACTCCAACTTCAAGTTGGCGTCCATCTGAATGAAAATTTATTTTTTTCTTTTAAAAACCAGACATTTAAAAACTTTACTTCAAAGTTCATATACTTATTTCATCAATATAAATATTTAAAATAAATGATAGAATTTGATTTAGAAATTACATCCTTTCTGGTGCTGAAATACCAAGTATAGATAAACCATTTTTTAATATGTTTTTGGTAATTTCTGCAAGTTTCAATCTTGCATTTTGTAAATCTTGAGCTACTCCAAGTATTCTGCAATTATGATAAAATATATGAAATTCCCCAGCAAGTTCTCTTAAATAATCTGCAAGATGGTGTGGTTCGCACTTCAAACCAGCCCCTTCAATAACTTCAGGAAATTTTGTAATTCTCTTAATTAAGTCAATTTCAGAATTATCAGTAAGTAAAGAAAAATTAATTTCATCATTGTTATATGACGTTTTATCTTCAATTTTATCAAAAACCGAACTGATTCTTGCATAAGCATATTGAAGATAAAATACAGGATTTTTTTCACTCTGCTCTCTTGCAAGCGATAAGTCAAATTCGAGATGAGTTGATATACCACGCATAAGAAGAAAAAATCTAACCACATCAGGTCCTACTTCATCAAGTAAATCATCTAAAGTATAACTTTTACCAGTTCTTTTCGACATTTTTACTTGTTGACCATTTTCTGTTAAAGTTACAAACTGATGAATTAAAATTTTAATCTTTTCAGTATCAAATCCTAACGCTTTAATGCCTGCAAGAACATCAGGTACAGTCGCAATATGGTCAGCACCAAAAATATCTACTACAAGGTCGTAACCACGCAATAACTTTTCTCTGTGATAAGCAATATCTGGCAGACGATAAGTTGGCTCACCTGAAGACTTCACAATAACTCGGTCATCATCAAGCCCCAACTCAGTAAGTTTCAACCACAAGGCGCCATCTTTCTCATAAGCAAGATTGAGTGCTTTGAAATCTTCAACTAATTTTTTAATTTTTCCATCAGAATAAAGAGTATCTTCATTATAGAAAATATCTTGCTTAATCTTCATCTTTTCTAAAGTCTGCAAAATTTTTGCGAAGCACCATTCTTCAGCATTCTTTCGGAAAATTGTTAAATTATGCTCATTATTTTCAATTAAATCTTTGCCATTTTGCTCGAATAATGTTTGAGCAATATCTTTTACATACTCACCGTGATAACCGTCTTCAGGAAATGGAAAATTTGGGTCTGAAACAATTTGCATATATCTTGCATAAACCGATTTTCCCAAATTATTCATTTGATTACCTGCATTGTTGAAGTAATACTCCCTTGTTACATCGTAACCAAGCCATTCAAACAAGTTTGCAACAGTATCACCAGTACATGCATTTCTACCATGACCGAGATGAAGTAAGCCAGTAGGATTTGCACTCACGTACTCAACATTAACTTTTTTCCCAGTTCCAATGTAACTCTGCCCAAATTTTGAATCTATCTTTGCAATTTTATTAAGGGCATTATGATAAAATCCATTAGAAAATTTGATATTGATAAAACCAGCACCAGCTATATTAATGAATTCAATTAAATTGGAATCATATTCCAATTTTGAAATTATCATTTCTGCAATTTCACGTGGAGATTTGCGAAGTGGTTTTGCAAGTTGCATAGCTACATTTGTGGATAAATCACCAAAATCAAGATTTTTGGGAACATCAAATAAAATATTGACATTATCCATATCAAGTGATGAAATTGCTTTTTCAAAAACTGGTTTTATATATTCTTTTTGCATTAATTTCTAATTATTAAAATTGAACAAATAGTGGAATCATGATTTTAATTGTTGTAGTTTCGTAAGGTAAACTAATTATTTCAAAAGTTCCATTATAAACTTCAACAAGTTTTTTTACTAAGGCAAGACCTAAACCGTAACTTTGCTGTTCAAATTCGGAAACATTTGAAAATGAAAAACTATCAATATTTTCGATAAATTTTAAATTCATTCCTTTTGCGAAATATTCGACTTTGAACAGGTAATTAAATTCTGTTTTTTTACCTTCAATATAAACAGTTCTATTTTCTAAACTATGTCTATAAGCATTTTCTAATATTTCAGAAACAATTTTATTTAAATGTAACTGGCTAAAGTAAAAGAAGCAATCATCAACATTCATAACTGGAATTATGTCTTTAGTTTCATAAAATTCTTGTAGAACAGATTGCTTTTTAATGATTTCTTTCTTGATATTAGTAGGTTCAGTATTTATATTGGCTTCTAATTCTTTAGTATTTTCTAATTTTATTAGAATTGAATAATTTTCAATTAATTTGATTAATCTATCAGAAGCATGATTGATAATGCTTAAAATATAATTTCTTTCCTCTTTTTCAATTTCATCAAATCCATTCATTAATACTTGAGTAAATCCTCTAATATTGTTCAATGGGGTCAAAATTTCAAATGGTATTATGTCGGACTGCTTTTTTTCGAGGTCATCAGCCAAACTTTTAAAAGTCTTTTTCAAAGATTGATATTTTTGAAGTTTGACACTGATTGCAGATAGTAATTCATTGCTATCATAGGGTTTAGTGATATAGTCATCTGCACCGAGTGACATACCTTTTCTCTGCAATTTATTATCAGTTAGAGCAGTCAAAAAAAGAAATGGAATTGCAAAAGTTTCAGGATTTTTCCTTAAAATTTCTAACATCTCAAATCCATCCATTTCTGGCATACTAATATCACAAAGAATCAAATCAGGTTTATACATGCGAATTTTTTCAATGCCGTCTATTCCATTAATTGCTGTAAATGTATTATAATCAGAAACTTCTAATAATTCTTTCAAATTATCTCTTACAGCTTCATCATCTTCAATGACCAAAATTTTTGATGCTTTCATAATTCCCTTCAAATATTTAGATTACCATTTATATAATTTATCAAGTTGCCATTTAAATTCTGAATGAACCTTTTGTGTAAATTCATCTTTACCAATCTTTCCAATCATTTTTGCATTACTATTAATTTCCAAAAAGTCAACTATTCCTCTATTGGTAATTTGCATTTTATATGTTGCATCTCCATCACCACTAACTACATTGCATAGTCTTCCAATACCTTGAAATCTTGCTATTGATGGAACAGCTCTTAACTTTAAAGACTTGCCAACAATAGTATAAACTCTCGTATTATAATTTTCTAATTTAAATAAAACTGAATCTTTGAAAACCACTCCATCAATCACAAGATGCACAACATCTATCCAAGTGGAATCAATTGCAACTTTTTTATCAGGAGTAATTCCTTTATTTACATCTGCAAAAAATTGCAAATTACTCATATTAAGTGCATTTTCCCAGCTAAACTTTCTTAGTGTATCTTTCATACCTGTTGCTGGGTCACGCAAATTTGTTAATATTTCATCAATTTGTTCACTTTTGAGATTAGTAGGTTCATTGTAAGCTGAAATAGTTAAGTCAAATTCTTTACTCAATATTATCATATTTCTTTCAAAATCAAAATATTTAAATGGGGGATTAGCATCATCATCTTGAGAATCCCATTTAACACTTACAACGCCATCACTATATTCATATTTCATAGAATCAATACCACAAATCACATTTACAATATTGTCTTTAGGTACAGAAGGAGCCCGTAAAGTAGTAAAATATTCTAAATTTCTTTTATAAGAACTCGAAGAACTATCACTCAAAACTCTTGTGATTGATGACTTTTCAGTAAAATGATATTTATGAGAAGTATTTACATTATAAATAGGCGAAATTTTATATTCAATAATTTCTGACTTATCACTCTTTTTTTCACCACCTCTAACAGCATCACTTTGAGCATTTAAGTATAATAAATTTGAGCAAAATAGCATAGAAATTGCTATTAGAAATATGTTTTTTTTCATAATTTAAACTCCTTGTTAAATTTAGAATAAGCAAATAAAGTAAATGATGCAAGAGTCATTCCATCCCAAATTTCATTTTTTTTAATCATATTAATTACATCATCATAACTAAAAAAGTTTGTATCAAATTCTTCACTCGATTCAGGATTTTTTGCAATAAAATTCAAATTTTTTGCTAAATATACTTTGCAAATTTCGTTTGTTACACCATTAAAGGGGTTAAATTCCCCCAACAAAATCATATCATTTGAAAAATAACCTGTCTCTTCTTGAAGTTCTTCGAGGGCATTTTTCAAATAATCGTTTCCTTTTTTTACTCCACCACCGGGAAATTCCCAACTGCTTTTCTTATTTAGATACCTGAATTGTTTCACCATCAATATTTTATTTTCATCATTTATTGGAATTATCATTGTAGCACCATTAGACGCAACATAATGATAATCACCAACCGAACCATCAGGTAAAACATACTTCTCAAGAAAGTATTCCCAATATGGATTTGAGAATACTTTTTCTTGAGATATAGTATCGTATTTATCAGGCATAAAAATATTATGCGTTAATATTTACTAATTCGCTTGTTGAAAAGAAAAATGCAATTTCTCTTTCAGCATTTTCATCAGAATCTGAACCATGAATAGCATTAGCTTCAATACCAGTTCCGAATAATTTTCTGATAGTGCCTTCATCAGCTTTCAAAGGGTCAGTAGCACCTATAAGTTTTCTAAATTCTTCTACTGCATTTTCTTTTTCAAGAGCTATCGGAACGATAGCACCACTTGTCATATATGCAATTAATTCACCATAAAATGAACGTTCTTTGTGAACTTCATAAAAGCTACCTGCAATAGCAGGAGTAATTTTTGTTAATTTCACACCAAGCACTTTAAAACCTGCTTGAGTAATTTTGGCAATGATTTCGCCAATTACATTTTTTGCTACAGCATCGGGCTTAATTATCGCCAAAGTTCTGTTTTTCATTTCTTATTTTCTCCATTCCTAAAATTATAATGACACATCAAAGTGCATTTCGTTTCACAAAATTCATTAAAAATTTAATATTTTTTTATTTTTTACCTTTTTTCGGCTTTCCTGCTTCTAAAACTTCTTTATTTTCAGTTTCAACAACTTCTGTATTAGCATCAACTTTTGCCTTTTTAACTGGCTTTTTCTTAGCTATTGAATCAAGAACATTCTTCATTGTAATGCCAATGTGAGCTGGTGATTCCACAACGTGAATTCCAGCGGCTTTCAATGCAATAATTTTATCTTCAGCAGTTCCTTTTCCACCTGAAATAATTGCTCCTGCATGACCCATCCTACGTCCCGGAGGTGCTGTTCTACCAGCAATAAATGCAACAACAGGTTTTTTAACATTAGCTTTAATAAATGCCGCAGCTTCTTCTTCAGCTGTACCACCAATTTCACCAATCATAATAATTGCTTCTGTATCAGGGTCTTCATTGAACAACTTAATAGCATCAATATGTTGAGTACCAATAATAGGGTCGCCACCAATTCCTATACAAGTTGATTGTCCCAATCCTAAATCAGTTAATTGCTTTACAGCTTCATAAGTCAAGGTGCCTGAACGAGAAACAACACCAATAGTGCCTTTTTTGTGAATAAATCCTGGCATTATGCCAATTTTTGCTTCATCAGGAGTGATTACACCAGGGCAATTTGGTCCTATTAATGTTGATTTTGAATTTAACAATGCTTGTTTTACAGGAATCATATCACGAACAGGGATACCTTCTGTAATACAAATAATCAAAGGTAATTCTGCAGCTATTGCTTCAAGAATTGCATCTGCAGCAAATGGTGGTGGCACGAATATAACAGTTGCATTTGCTTTTGTTTTTGCAACAGCATCTTTAACTGTATTAAAAATCGGTACAGGTTTTTTGAAAATGTTCTCGCCTTTCCCACTATACTCTGTTCCGCCTTTCCCCGGTGTAACCCCAGCTACAACTTTAGTTCCGTACTGAATCATCTGTGTAGTGTGAAAAGTACCTTCTGAGCCGGTAATTCCCTGAACTATCAGTTTAGTGCTTTTGTTTAATAGAACGCTCATCTATTCTTTCCAATTTGTGAAAAATTAATATTTTATACTTAATTTACATTTATATACATTCAAAAATAACAATTTAGAAAATTGTAATATTCAATTATAATAAAAAGAATTAAGGGGAAAAATATTTTATTTTATTCAATTTTTTTAGATGTTCTTGATTATAATTATACAATTCAAGTTACATTAATTTGAAAAAGTAAGGAAATTTACTCGCAACTAAATTCAGTATGACGCTTATGCAAATTTTAACTCTGAACTTGTTTCAGAATCCATTCTTGAAAACTGTCAATTTTGATACAAGATGTCCAACACTTTGAAAGTGTTGGACATCTGCAAATATTAGATTCCGCATCGAGTGCGGAATGACATGGGAACAATTCCGTCATTCTGAACTCGTTTCAGAATCCATTCTTGAATACTGTCAATTTTGATACAAGATGTCCAACACTTTGAAAGTGTTGGACATCTGCATATATTAGATTCCGCATCGAGTGCGGAATGACATGGGAACAATTCCGTCATTCTGAACTCGTTTCAGAATCCATTCTTGAAAACTGTCAATTTTGATACAAGATGTCCAACACTTTGAAAGTGTTGGACATCTGCAAATATTAGATTCCGCATCGAGTGCTGAATGACATGGGAAACAATTCCGTCATTCTGAACTCGTTTCAGAATCCATTCTTGAATACTGTCAATTTTAATACAAGATGTCCAACACTTTGAAAGAGTTGGACATCTGCAAATATTAGATTCCGCATCGAGTGCGGAATGAATGGGAAACAATTCCGTCATTCTGAACTCGTTTCAGAATCCATTCTTGAAAACTGTCAATTTTGATACAAGATGTCCAACACTTTGAAAGTGTTGGACATCTGCAAATATTAGATTCCGCATCAAGTGGGGAATGACATGGAAACAATTCCGTCATTCTGAACTTGTTTCAGAATCTATTCTTGAATACTGTCAATTTTAATACAAGATGTCCAACACTTTGAAAGAGTTGGACATCTGCAAATATTAGATTCCGCATCAAGTGCGGAATAACATGGGAAACAATTCCGTCATTCTGAACTTGTTTCAGAATCCATTCTTGAATACTGTCAATTTTGATACAAGATGTCCAACACTTTGAAAGTGTTGGACATCTGCAAATATTTGATTCCGCATCAAGTGCGGAAGATTAGTTAAATCAATTGGAAATTATTCTTATTTATAAATTTAAAAATTGTATTTGTAATGACAATGTAATATCATATTTTTGCATTGGATTAATTTGTTATTTGCAAGTAATTTAAGGATATTTGTTGTGGACTATTCCCAGATGTCTAAAGAAGAATTGATTTCCGAATTGCATGAGTTGAAAAATGCTTATAAAAAATTAAGTTTTCAACAAAGTGATGAAGATGTTGATGAATCAAATTTTATAAGAATGATTCATCAGCATAACGCTATTATGCTTTTGATTGAGCCAATTTCAGGAAATATAATTGATGCAAATAACTCTGCCTGTGATTTCTATGGTTATACAATTGATGAATTGAGAAAAATTTCGATAAATGATATCAACATATTAAGCCCGTCACAAATTCAAGATGAAAAAAGCAAAGCTGCAAATAAAGAACAAAATGTATTTACTTTCCATCATAAAACATCAAAAGGTGAAATAAGGATTGTTGAAGTCCATTCTTCTCCAATCGAACTCAACAATAAAAAAATTCTATTTTCAATCATTAGTGATATTACTGAAAGAAAAATACTTGACGATGCCCTGAAAACCAGCGAGAAACATTTAAAAAGAGCAGAGATTATTGGAAAATTTGGTAGTTGGCAGATGGATTTAAAAACAAATATTTTTACAATATCCGTTGGTGCAAAAAATATTTATGGTGCAAATAGTAATGAAATGTCATTAAAAGAAGTTCAAAGTAGAACAATAACCGAAGATAGAACATTATTAGATAAATCTTTTTCGGATTTAATCCAGTATGGAAAACCTTATAATGTTAAATTTAAAATTAGAAGATTCTCTGACGAAAAAATTGTTGATATTCACTCTATTGCCGAATTTGATAAAGAGGAAAATTTACTGTTCGGAACAATTCAAGATATAACAGATTCAAATAGATTAAATGAGCTGCTTAGGGAAAGTAACGCCAAGTTTCAAGTTCTCTTTGATACATTTCCTCTTGGCATTACCATAAGTGATAATGATGGTAAAATTATTGAAAGTAACAAAAAAGCTGAAACATTGCTTGGTTTAAGTAATGAAGAACAATTGAAAAGAAGTATCACTGGTGAGGAATGGAAGATAATTAATAATAAAGGTGATGATTTTCCACAACTTGAGTATCCAAGCATCATTGCATTAAAAGAAAAAAAATTAGTTGAAAATGTTGAAATGGGTATTGTTAATGGAGATAATGTTACCTGGCTAAACGTAACGGCTGCTCCAATTCCAGCTGACAATGCTGGTGTTGTGATTACATATAACGATATTACCGAAAAGAAAAAAGCTGAAGAGGAACTTAATTCTTATTTTACTAATGCTTTGGACTTATTTTGTATAGCAGATACAGATGGCAGATTTATCAAATTAAATAAAGAATGGGAAAATTGCTTAGGATATAAAATTGAAGAACTTGAAGGGCAAAATTTATTAGACTTCATTCATCAAGATGATTTGGACAGTACTATAAATGCAATGAAAATGCTTATTAATCAAAAAACGGTATTCAACTTCACAAACAGATATAAAACCAAAGATGGTTCATATAAAGTTATTGAATGGAAATCTACTCCTAAAGGAAACAAAATATTTGCAGCAGCACGAGATATTACAAAAAGAATAAAAATTGAAGAAGCACTTAGAGAAAGCGAATCAAATCTTGAACATGCTCAACGTATAGCCAAAATTGGCAGTTGGACATGGGATATGATTGAAAATAAGGTTAGTTGGTCAAAAGGAATGTATTTAGTATATGATATTGACCCTGATAATTACGATGGCAAACCAGAAACATTAATAAATATTGTTCATCCTGATGATAAAGAGAAATTTATTGATAATATGAATACAAATTTGGAAGATGGAAGCGTTCCAAAGCTTGAATACAGAATAATACACATAGATGGTTCAATACATTATATTTTTGGTGAAGGAAGAATCTTTTTTAATGACGAAGGTAAACCGTTTAAAGCGGTTGGAACGGCACAAGATATAACTGATAGAATTATCACAGAAGAATCATTATATGAAAGTGAATTGAGATTTAGAAATATATTCAATAATGCTCCAATTGGTATTTATAGAACTAATCGTAAAGGTGATATTTTATTAGCTAATCCCAAACTAATTGAAATGCTGGGGTATTCTTCTTTTGATGAACTAAAAAATAGAGATATTGAAAGTGAAGGTTATGAAGATAAGAATGAAAGAGCCAATTTTATTGCTAAAATTGAAAAAAATGGTTTTGTTGATAATTATAATGTTGTTTGGAAAACAAAAGATAAAGTGAATATCATAGTTAATGAACATTCCAGATGTGTATATGATAATGATGGAAATATTTTATATTACGAAGGCACAGTTGAAGATATAACTGCGAGAAAAAATGCTGAAGAAGCATTGCGGGAAAGCGAAGAAAAATTTAGATTAATAATCGAAAATACAAGTGAGGCAATTTTATTTACCGAACCAAATGGAGAGATAAACTTTGCAAATCAGGAAGCATGTGAATTATTGGGTTATACCAATCAAGAAATTTGTAAATTAGGAAGAACTGGTCTTGTTGATTTGAATGATGAAAGATTAGAAAAAGCTGTTGAAATTAGAAAAAAGACAGGAAAATTTAAAGGGGAATTGAATTTAATTAAGAAAGATGGTTCAATAATACCAGTTGAGCTGACCTCAAATATCTTTTATGACCAAAACGGTATCGAACGAACTACAATGATTATAAATGATATTACTGAGAGAAAAAAGTCAGAATTAGCAATTAGAGAAAGCGAAGAAAAATATAGAAATTTGTCTTTACAATTTGAAGCTATCTTAGACCATATTCCCGGTTTAATATTTTACAAGGACAAAGAAAATAACTTCATAAGAGTAAACAAGTTTACTGCTAATGCATTTAATAAAAAGAAAGAAGAATTAGAAGGTACCAATCTGAGAAATTTATATTCGATTGAAGATGCAGAAAAAAAATATCAAGATGATTTATCTGTTATTGAATCTGGTAATGCAAAACTAAATATAGAAGAGAATTGGAATACAGCAGATGGAATTAGATGGGTAAATACAAGTAAAATACCTTTTAAAAATAACAAAGGTGAAATCATTGGAATTATTGGCATTTCGATGGATATTACAGAAAGAAAATATGCCGAAGAATTGTTAATTGCTCAAGAGAATTTCTTAAGAACTTTGACTGATAATTTACCAGGAATGGTTGGCTATTGGTCAAAAGATTTAATTTGTAAATTTGCAAATAATAAATACTTGGAATGGTTTGGAAAGACCAAAGAAGAAATGTTAGGTATATCCCTAATCGATTTGTTTGGCGAAGAGTTATTCTACAAAAATAAACCTCACGTTGATGCTGCTTTAAATGGAAACAATATAAAATTTGAAAGAACATTGAATAAACCAAATAATACATACGGTTATGTGTGGGCGCATTATATTCCAGATATTCAAAATGAAGAAGTACTTGGATTCTATGTGCTTGTTTCTGATATTACAGAAGTAAAGCAAACTCAGTTTAAATTAGAAGAAATGAATAATAACCTAAATGAACTAAATGCCACAAAAGATAAATTCTTCTCAATAATTGCACATGATTTAAGAAATCCATTAGGAAATTTCAAACAAATTACTGAAATGCTTTATGATGAATTTAATGATTTTGATGAATCTGAGTTATTGGAATTTTTGAAACTACTAAAAAATTCGGCAAATAATATATTTTCACTTTTGGATAATTTGTTAGAATGGTCCCGCTCTCAAAGAGGTACAATTCAATTTAATCCTGTTGATACCAATCTATATTTACTTATTGAAAACCTTATTCAATTAGTAAAGCCAATGGCTGATAACAAAAATATTGAATTGGTTAATAGAGTTAGAAAAACAATTTTTGTATTTGTAGATGTAAATTTATTAAATACTGTTTTTAGAAATCTTATTTCAAATGCAATAAAATTTACTCCAAATGGCGGCAATATTGAAATTGGTATTGTAACTAATTCTACAAACAATGTAGAATATACTGATAACTATCTGAATATTTATGTAAAAGACTCTGGAGTTGGAATGCCACAAGCATCAATAAATAAATTGTTTAAAATTGAAGAGAGCAATTCAACTCTTGGCACAAATAAAGAGAAGGGTACTGGATTAGGTCTTATTTTGTGTAAGGAATTTGTTGAAATGCATAAAGGTAAAATAAAAGTAGAAAGTGAAGTTGGAGTTGGCAGTACATTTTGGATTAGTTTGCCGTTTATGGATAATTAGGAATATTTTGAAAAAATAATGAGTTTGTCTAATAATTAACATTTTCAAAACAGAGAGGAATTTCTGTTCTGCTAAGCGTTTATAAATATAGTAGTTCCGACATTATTGTCTGATTGTATTCTCAAAATATAATTTTATTATTTTTAACAGTTTTTTTCCTGGCAATTATTGCTCGTGTTTTTTCACTCGTCAACTCTCTTAGAGCATCTTTTGCTATCCATTTAGCAGATTTTGAGTCTTTCAAATCAATTATCATTGTTTCGCAAAAAGGAATAATTTTTTCATTTAAAAATTGACTCCTCTTTCCGATTTGTCGTAATGCCCAATTTACTGCTTTTTTAACAAAATTTCTTTCATCTGTAGAGAACTTTATTATTAATGGTAAATAATCTAAAAATTCATAATCTTCAGATTTTTTGTGATGAACAGCAGACCAAGCAATCATAGCAAATGCAGTTCTTCGTACAAATTCTTCATCACGTAAAGCCCAACTAAAAATATATTCTTTGTAATCGGCAACTTTTGTAAATAAATTCCCTGATATCTGGTCGCATACATCCCAAGAATCAAATCCTGAAACCCATTTTTCCATAGTTTCAGAATCCATAAGTTTGGGTTCTGCTATAAATCCAGCTAAAATTTTAGCTTCATGAATACCTGAATCCCAAAGTTGAAGTGCCAAATTATGATTTTTTTTTATACTCTTGGCAATTTTTCTAATTTCAGGCATAGAAATACCAAGAGTATTATTTGAATTTATTCCAAAACGAGCCATTCCAGCTACATTTGCAGGATTTGATAAAGAATGTAGATGCTCAATTAAAAACTCAAAATCCATTAATTATACTTTGAAAAATGATACATAGAAATACCTGCGGCAACTGCCACGTTCAATGATTCAGTGTCGCCTTTGCCGTCAATTAAGAATTGGTCATTTATTATGTCAAGCATCTCTTGGGAAATTCCGTGTGATTCACTGCCAAAAACTACTCCAAATTTTGCTTTCGTTTTAATTTCATTTATTGACTTAGTGGCATTTAATGTTGCACCAAATAATTTATGTTTCTTGAAATTCAAATTAATAAATTCGGGTAAATTTGGATATTGAAGAATATTTGTCTGAAAGATAGCTCCCATAGTAGCTCTAACTGTTTTTGGGTGATATTCATCAGCACAATCTCTTCCAAGAATCACTTGTTTAAATCCAAACCAACTTGCAGTTCTTATAATAGTACCAACATTTCCGGGATCTGAAATACCGTCAAGTGCAATAAAATTCTGCTCTGGGTCAGGTTGATTATGCTTGATATTGATTACAACAAGTATATTTTGAGGGCTTTTAGTATCACAAAGTTGGTCAAATTGATGTTTTGGTGCAGAATAAACTGGGACACCTTCTGCGGCAAAGTGTTCAACAACTTCAAAAATATCCTTTCCTGGTGAATCTTTAATAACAATCAACTCAGGTACAAAATTACTTTTCACCAATTCGGTAGCTAATTTTTCTCCTTCTGCAAGGAATAATCCATTTTGATCTCTGAACTGCTTTTGATGCAATGAACGAATCAATTTTTTTAATCTCTGAGTGATGGGCATTGTATAGTGCATTTTTTCGCCAATAATAAAAACATTTTTAAATAGAACATTTTTCAAGTATATTAAATTAACAAGAACTTTTTAAATATTCAAGGTTTAACATCAAAAATTTAAATTTTTTTTTGAAACGACAACAATTTTTTAAAATGTAGCCACCCTGTCATATTATTTTATCAACAGATAGTTAATACAAAATTACTTTGAAAATAATTTATGAAGCATATTTTTGTAAATCTATAAAAATTAATAATTTTGTAATATTAGTTTTTTGTTTTGTCATGAATATTGAGGATAAGTTATGAGATTAAACAATAAAATTGTATTAGTTACAGGTTCGGCTCGTGGTATTGGGAAAGCAATTGCCGAACTATTTCACAAAGAAGGTGCGTATATAATTATTTCTGATATTAGAGATGATGAAGGGAAAAAAGTTGCAATGCAACTTGCAACCCAATGTGAATACTATCACCTTGATGTTAAAAATGAAAATGAATGGAGTGATATTTGCGAGTATATGAAAATTAAGTTTGGGAAACTTGACATTTTGATAAATAATGCAGGAATTACAGGTTTCCTTGAAACCAATGGTCCTTTTGATGCTGAAAATGTTGACTTAGAATCATGGGATGAAGTTCATAGAGTTAATTCAAACGGAGTTATGTTGGGGTGCAAATATGCCATTAAATTAATGAAAGAAAATGGAGGGAGTATAGTCAATATTTCTTCAAGAAGTGGTTTGGTTGGTATTCCGGGTGCAGTTGCTTATGCATCAAGCAAAGCTGCTGTAAGAAATCATACAAAAAGTGTTGCTTTGTACTGTGCAGAAAAAGGATACAATATTCGTTGCAATAGTATTCATCCAGCAGCTATTATGACGCCGATGTGGGATGCTATGCTTGGCGAAGGGGAACAAAGAGAAAATTTCATCAAATTTATTGAAGCAGGAATTCCACTTGGACATTTTGGCGCACCAGAAGATGTAGCATTCGGTGCTTTATACCTCGCCAGCGATGAGAGTAAGTATGTTACAGGTATTGAATTAACAATTGATGGTGGTATTTTGGCTGGTAGTGAAGCAAAACCACAATAATGAAATCTGATAAATAACAATTACTTCCGGAAAAAGAGTGTAAAAGAATTAAAGAAAATTTACAGTCTTTTATTTATTTTTCACCTCTTAATCAAAAAAAGATTAAGTATTTGACTGTGTTTATTCTATTGGTAAAATGATAATTATTTTGCAACTCAGCCAGTCAACTATAAAATACTAATTTTTTTATTTGGTAAAAAAATCATTAAAATTCCCATCTGGAATTATTGTTTGTAACACAAGAATAAAAAACTCAAAATTTCCCCTCTAAAAAAAGGGGAGCAAGGGGTGTGTAATTATGGACGCGAGTTTTGGGCGATTTTTACAACTATGATTCAACACCTACGGCGTTGCCGGTTGAAGTGGGGTATTAATCTGTTACAATCATTAATTCCCGATGGGAATTTCAAGAAATTTTTAAAAAAGAAATAAAATTCTAAATTATCTATAAGCGGCTGAGTTGTTACGAAAAATTCAACTGACCGTTATTATAAAAAAATCCGCATTTGACTTTTCAAATGCGGTTTTTGTTATCTTGATGATATTATTTTTGAGTTTTCTTAATAATTGCAAAAATTTCATGCCCAGTAAGATATTCGTAAAGTATATAAATATAAGATTTTAATGTAGGTTTGAGTCCAAAATATTTTTTCATAGTTTTATTGGCAATCAAATTTGAAGTTAAAGTAATACAATTGTTCGGTCTTGAAGATTTAATTTCAACAGATTCAAATCCATTTAGTTCAAGAGTTTGTTTCAAAGATTTTATAGAAAAATGGAAATAATGTGAATTTGGCTGAAACCAAATCCATTTTGACTTAAATACTTTTCTCCAAAAGCAATTAAAATCAGGCACTCTAATAAACAATAGTCCATCATCATTCAATAGTTCATAAATCATTTTTAAACCATCTTGTGGGTCGGGAAAATGCTCTAAACTATGCCACATTACAACAATGTCGAATTTTGAATTTACAGAATCAAGATTTTCATAGACATTGAGATTTAGTTTTTTTGTATATTCACGAGCCGAATTGGATAGTTCTACTCCAGCTACTTCATATCCAAAATGTCTTGCAAAATCAATAAAAAAGCCTTTATCGCACCCAACATCAAGTAATTTAGCTGGTGCTTGTTTTAAATTTCCAATAACAGCCATCAATTTTATTAATTCAGACAATCGATGAAAGTATCTTTGAATTGGTTTAAGTTCATTTTTTTCTAATACATATTTTTCAGAATAATATTCTTTAATCTTTTCTTCTTTATCAATGTCTTTGTTGTATGTGATATCACATTCAAAACAATGAATTAAATAGTAACCCGATAAATTTACAATTTCAGTTTTTTTACTTTTACAAATGCGACATTCATTCATATAAATTTATGTTGACAATAGTTGAAAATAGAAAACAAAGCACATTAATCTGAATTATATAATTATTCAGATTAATTTTACTTAAATATATTATTGATAATCTAAAGCAAACTCTACTCTTCTTCGCTAAGATATTTGTGCATATACAACAATACATCTGTATGGGTAAGTAATCCCATTAGATTCATTTCCCAATCAACCACAGGAATACAATCTAATTTATGCTTAGCCATTAACTTAATTGCTTTTGCAATACTGTCTTCTGGATATACAACATGAGTTATAGGATGCATGATTTTTTCATAATCAATAATTTTATTAAAACCAGCTTCACCATAAGTTTGCCCCGCATCATATATATCCCGAAGGGTATATTCCATAATTTTGCGGTCAGTTATCATACCCACAATTTTGGTACCTTCAACTACTGGTAGTTGATTTACTTTTTCATCATTCATTATGTCATCAGCTTTGCGAACAGTATCTTCCACATCTACATAAAATACATGCTTAGACATAATTTCTGATACTTTAGTAATGTTTGGCATAAAAACTCCTTTCCAAAAAAATAAATTTTCAATATTGTACAAAAAGCAAATATTAAAATAATATATATATTCGTTAATATCAAATAAGTTATTATTCAAATTGAAAATAATTTGTTTAATAAATTAAAAAAAAAGTATTAAATTAATGTTTTGTTTATTTGCTATATTTTGAAAAAGTAATGTTAAGTTTAAAAGCATACTCAAATAGTGATAATGTTATGGTAGTTGCACATAGAGGGTCTTCAGGAACAGCACCTGAAAACACTCTTGCAGCTTACAAAGAAGCAATAGATGCGGGTGCATCAATGATTGAAGTTGATGTGCAAATAACTAAGGATAACCAAATTATTGCATATCATGATTACTATCCAGCTGGATTGGATAAGAAAGTATCCGAACTCTATTTTGATGAAATTAAGGACATTGATATCGGTTCCGGTTTTGATGAAAGATTTAAGAACGAAAAAATCCCACTGCTTTCTGAAGTGTTAGAGTTAATTAAAGATAAATGTTATTTAATGATTGAAATCAAAACTATTACAGGTGCAAAATTTGCTGAAAGTTGTAATTTGTTGATTGATTTAATTGATAAATTTAATTATGGACCTTTTACGATATTTGGTTCTTTTAACTATTTGGCACTTGCTCAGCTCAAATCAATCAAATCTCAAATTCATACGGCTGCAATTAAAATTCCCGGTGATAAATCTTTGCCCTCAGATGTAAAAAAGATTACCGATTGTGCGGCTTATATTTGTTCTATTGAGGAGTTCAATTCAGAAATATCGAATGATGCAATTAACAATGATATTTTTACAGGAGTGTATTCTGTTGATACAAAATTTCAACTTGAAACTGCACTTGATTTAGGTTGTAAAGCGATTGCAACTAACTTTCCGAATAAAATTATTCGCCTTTTAAATGAAATTAAAGAACAAAGATAAATTATGAATTCTTTTTGGGACGCAACGTTTGTTGTTGTTGATGTTGAAACTACTGGTTCGGATACTTTCAGAAACAGAATTACTGAAGTTGCACTATTAGTTGTGCAAGGTGGTGAAATAGTTGACGAATTTTCTTCGCTTGTAAATCCACATCAATTTATACCTACTTTTATACAGAATATGACTGGCATCACCAATGAAATGGCATTTAAAGCTCCAGAGCCAAAAGAAGTTTTTTCAAAGGCATTTAAATACTTTAATCAGCCAAATACTATTTTTGTAGCACATAATGTAAGATTTGATTACAATTTTATGATGGAAAGCTTTCGCCGTGAAATTGGAGAGCCGTTTGAAAAGCCACTTCTCTGTACTTTGAAATTAGCCAAAAAACTCTTACCGAAAGATTTGAAAAAAAATGTTGGGTCGCTTGCTAATTTTTTCAATATCCCAATTATAAACAGACACAGAGCATTTGGAGATGCAGAAGCTACTACATATATTTTATTTGAACTTCTCGAAAGAGCAGAAGCTGAGCATAGTATTTATGAACTTGAAGATTTATTAAGATTTCAGAATAAACAGAATAATAATTTCAAAACAGCACCCGATATAATTCAAAAGCACGAACATTCTCTGAAGAAATTACCTGAGGAGTCGGGGGTTTATTATTTCAAAAACGAACATGGAGTTCCTCTTTATATTGGGAAAGCCAAATCCTTAAAAGAAAGAGTCAAAACATATTTTCAAGCAGGTGAAGTTACTTCAAAAAAAATTGCCGACCTTGTAAAAAGCATAGATACCATAGAATGGAAAGAAACAAATACTGAACTTGAAGCGTTATTGTTGGAATCCAAAGAAATTAAAAAGTATTTCCCTCCATTTAATGTACAACAAAAAAGATACAAGAGCTACCCTTTGTTGAAAATTACTAATGAAGATTTTCCAAGAATTGAAAAATGCTTCCATTTTGATGATGATGGAGCAGAATATTTTGGACCTTTTAGAAGTAGATATTTGGTTGATGAAATAATTGATTCTATTGAAAAAAAATTCAATCTCCGAAAATGTGTTGAACCCATTATTCCAAATGAAAAAACCGAACCTTGCATCTATTATCAAATTAAAAGGTGCGGAGCCCCTTGTGCTGATAAAATCAGTAAAGAAGATTATAAATCTGAACTTGACAAAGTTAAATACTATTTAAGCGGATTTGGAAATGGTATAATAAATCAGTTAGAATTGAAAATGCAAGATTATGCTGCTAATTTAGATTTTGAAAGAGCTGCAATAATTAGAGACCAAATTGCTGAATTGAAGGTAATACTTACAAGAAATGACAATGTTTCCACTTCTGTTTCTGATAATAATTTAATTTTAATTATACCAAACTCAAAAATTGAAAAAATGGTCGATGTGTTTTTTATTAAATCAGGAAAATTAAAACATAGCGAGTCGATTGGTAGAAAACAAGCTCTGCATAATATTTTTGGTACTTTGTACCAGATATATTTTGCAAAAAATAATGATTCCCAGAATTATTCAATAGAAGATATAGATGAATTAAGGATAATAAATTCTTGGCTATATAAACAAAAAAATGTAGGAAGATATATTTACACTGACAATAAAACCAATAATCAACTTTGTTTTGAATTTGAACAAATAGTAAGAAATAGTGGCTATCGTTCAGAGAAAGATGATTATTCATTCAAACAAATTTAAATTTTTTTTAAGATATTTAATACTTTTAAAGGAATTTTTTATCAAAATCGTGACTACTTAGCTGACTAACCATAATTTTCTATTTCCATTATTTTGTAAGAAATTCCCATAGGGAATTAATGTTTGTAATAATGGCAAATAATATATGTAAAGTCCTCCCCTTGGGGAGGATTTAGGTGGGGTTTATAACTATTCAATCCCTCTGGGATTGTTGGACTTACGGATATTTTCTTCGTTACAAACATTTAATCCCTATTGGGATTTTCAAGGAATTTCATTTTATGATTATTTTCATATTGTTCCTCACATACATTATTTACATTTAAATAAAAAAAGCAATTTGAATATTACAATTCGAGTGTGTAGTTACTCAAAATCAATTTCTCATTTTAATTTCATAATGGCTGTATTTTTCGATTAAAATATGCTCGATTTTTATCCGTGTATCATTTTTGGGTCGTTCAAATTCAAAATATTTTTATAATATTTGAATTATGTTTAATTAACTGTAAATTATGAATCAAAAAGTTAGAATTTTTAGTGTAATATTTTTAACTGCAATTTATGTTAATGCAATTGGAATTGTTTTCAATTTTAATAATTGCAATAATTTTAATTACAATAATTCTAATACAAACCTACACTTTATACAAGATTTTTCTTCGAGTTTTATTACACATAATTCACATTCAATTAATTATCTTAATAATTTTAATAATGAACGATTACCCAATTCTGAAAATATGTTTTCGGGTTTGGGATTAAATTTGAGTTTAAATGAAAAGTTAATTGAAACTGACTTTAAACGATACATTATCTTTTCAAAAAATAATCTGATAAAATATCGGAAATCTGACTTCATATTCCCATTTCATTACTTCTGGTAATTTTTTTAGTTTCTAATACATCGTCAATATTTTGTTGACAAAAAGAATTTATAAATTGTTTTGTAATCAAGATACAAAACTAATTAACTATTTATTAATTATAAAAAAACTAAAAAAATGGATATAAAACTTGCTATATTAGGTGCTATTTTAATAGCCATGTGCATTATTCCTATAATTTTAATTATCAGGAGCGGGAAAAAAGTAGAAAGACATTTGATTCAATCATTAAAAAAAATTGCAAATCAGTATGGTTGCAAAATTAGTCTTCATGAAACTTTTGGTGAGCAAATTATTGGAATTGATGAAATCAAAAAATATGTATTTTTCTATAAAAAATCAAATGATAATATTACTTCACAAGTTATAGAGCTTTCTAATTATCAAAGCTGTAAAGTAATAAAAACAAAAAGAGCGTTGAAAGGTAATAACGGTAATTTTTCCGGAATAGAAAAACTTGAATTATTTTTCGAACCTATGTCTAAAGAAATGAATAGTATTTCTTTAGAATTTTCAAATGTAAATGATTCAAACCTACTCACAGATGAAATTCAATTAGTTGAGAAATGGTCGAATTTGATAAATGAAAAGTTGAAAAAATAATAAAAAAAGCCCCATAAATATTTTATGGGGCTTTTTTCAATGTTCTTGCATATCAACTAATCAAAATTACATACTACCACCTACCTTCCGCATAAAAAAAGGAAACGTTGTAAGTCATTGAAAAATAGAATAGAAATTTGGTCAGTTGGATGTCCCGCCGTATATTTGTAAATTTTTTGGCTATATTTATCAGAAAAAAAGCAAAATTAATCGGGAAGTATGTCAAACCAGATTATATCAAAAGTTAAGAATAAGTACAAATTAGTCAAAACTATTGGTAGTTCAAAAGATAAAATTGAAATTGAAAAACTTTTAGAACTTGCAAAAGTAGAAAAATCTCAATTAGAATCTTAGGAATCAATGTTTATTTTTGAGAAAGACAGTATGCTTTTGGAGTTTATTTCCAATATTACCAATAATCAAGTTAAAACAATTGGGACAGAGCTGGTTTTTGGATGATTTTCGTAAAACTGGTTTCAGCAAAGATGGAAAGCACAACAATCCTCAAATATATTTGGCTTACTTGTTGGCTTAAATGGCTATGCAATTGGCTACGACATATATGAGGGAAATATTTTTGAAGGCAACACATTAATTCCATTTAAACATCTTTCAGATAGAATTAATTTTGCAAGAAACAAAAACAATACAGAAAATCATGCTAAAACTAAAGGGAAAGCAACGAGAATTGATACAAATTGTCAACCAATTTTTTAGGTGTCCCATTGCGGAAGACATGAAAAATATATTGAAAATGCTTCTTATCTAATTTCTATTTCAAGTTGCGACTTCATCGCTATACGATTTACAACTTTATAACGTTAGCTGTGATTTGAATGTGATTATTTCATATATGTAATGAATAATAGCTACAGAAAAGAATTTATTTATTTTTCAATAATTATTGATTTGAAAAAGATACTATTTCCAGAATAAATTTTCAAACTATATTTTCCTGAAAAGGAATTTATCTCATTGTTTAAAATAGTAAATATATTACTTTTAATACTATTTTTTGCAAAGCATAATTTGCCTAAATTGTCGAATATTTCAATTTTATCAATAACTTCATTTTTGGATTCAATTGATAGCTCATTTTCTGTAGGATTTGGATATATATTTATATAGATTTCATCAATATTTTCATCTATTGTATTTCCATTATCATCAACAAACCATTCTGGCATAAACTTCTCAACACCAAAACAATCTTCGGAAAAAAGATTGTTTTGGTATGAAATAAAAATGAAAAGTATTAATATAATTTTATTCATTATTAACTAAGTATTTTATTAGAAATCATAACCAAGTGAGAACATATATTCTGGTTGAGACCAGCCGCTATATTCATTTCGCCAAGCAATGTCCAATTTAAATGGTAAGCCAAGTAAATAAGCTCTTACTCCAATTCCAGAACTTATAAGTAGATTTTCAGGTATCTTATTGCCCATTACATCTGTTGTGTATGCTTCAAACGAATCATTCCACGCACCACCAACATCAAGGAAAAATGAACCCATTATTCCCTGAAGTAATATAGGAATTGGACCAGCGACAAGAGCAGTTAACAATGGAAATCTAAATTCAATATTTGACAAAAAGTATTTTTCACCATAAATATCTGCAATAGCCCAACCTCTCAACGGAGTTTCAAAATTCATAAAAGCAAAATCTTCAGGTTCATTAAAAGGTAAATTTCCGCCTTTAAATCTTCTATTTATCCAATTATCTGTTCCACCAATAAAGAATTTTTGAGGATTTGGTCCAAAACTCGCTCCACCTGCTCCTCTAAATGCTAATCCAAAATAATCTCCTATCGGTAAATAATATCTTGCATCACCAGTAAAAGTAGCAAATCCTGCTCCATCATCTCCTATTTTGGGTGAACCTTGTACGGTTAAATTATATCTTGCACCTTCGCGTGGTGCATAATATCCCCACAAAGTATTGTCATATACATAACTAAGCGAAGGAACTACCAAGAATTTTGAAACTGGGTCTAATGCTGGAATATCTAAATTATTTTTGGAAATACTCATAAATGTAGTACTAAAATCAAATCTTTTAAATAAACTTAAAGGATATGATAAAGTTGTTCCAAAGCCAAAGTTTCTAAATCTATGCCAATTTCTATCGGATAAAAATGCTATTGCAGATGAATGATATGCGGCAAAACGATAATCAATTACATTAGATAAATTTGAGTATGAAACAAAAAACTGGCTATTTTGCAAATCCATCAATAGATTAGCTTGAGCATATATTTGGTGATCGCCCATCACATCACTAAACAACATTTGTGTAACACCTTGAAATCCATAAAATGTGTTATAACCCGGATTTCCCAATATTACATCAGGTGAAAATGATACTAAATAATCTTTTTCAACGAACTCATCAACAACTTCAATATTTTTATTTTCAATCGGTGTATTTTCAATCTTTTTAGGAGCATCGACATTTGATTTTACTAATTGTTGTTCACTAAAATCAATATCGAAATCTCCATAACCTATTAATTTATTTTCAGTTACTGTAATAGCTGTATCAACTTTTGCCAACCCTTTGATAATTGCACTCTTCTCCATTTCTAATTTCTTAAATTTAGTAATTGGAAGTTCATCAATTTTCAAATCTCTTTCTAATGGATATTTAATCATATATAAATCATATCCACCTTTGATTTGAGTTGTAAATATCAACTTACTATCGTCAAGAGATAAAGAAATTTGGGTTATACCTGTGATAGAATTTGTCAATGGTTTAGTTGTCAAATTGTTTAAATCAATCAAATATAAATTACCAATGCCATTTTTATCTGAAACGATAAAAAGTTTCTGATTGCTTGAATTAATCGCTAAAGATGTTTTGATATTTTCAGGGTCAAAAGTTAATCTTGTAATTAGTTTGCTGGCAAGTTCTATCTTATAAATATCAGAATCATAAACTGAGTGGTTCCACATTTTGAAATTATCTTTATTTATTCCAACATTAATATTATTTCCTCTATCTGAAATAAAATATAAACTTTTTGAATCTGGTGCCCATATAGGAAATTTATCTGTAAAAATGTCATTTGTAATATTTTCAATTTTTTTTGTTTCTAAATCATAAATTATTATGTCGCTTTTTTCGCGAATAGATGCTATAAAAGCTAACAACTTACCGTCAGGTGACCATTGGACAGAAGAAATTGATTTTAAATTAAATAACAAACGATTATAATCGCCCGTTTTTTCATCAACGATAAAAATTGCATCTTCACCACCAGCTTTTGCCGAAATTGCAAGTTTAGTACCTTGTGGATTCCAAGAAATACCCGGTGTGAGCATATTCAAATCTTCAAAATCTTGACTTCTAAAACTATTTACAATTCTTCTTGCTGATGACTTTTTGTCGATTTCCCTTACATAAATACCGAAATTTCCACCTTCAGCAGAAATAAAAGCAACTTTTTCGCCATCAGGTGAAATTGCAGGAGATGAATTGTAATATGACCTATCTTTAAAATGGTCTGTAATCTGAACAGCGTAATCTTTTGGAGATTCGTATTTATCCAAATCTGGCAAATAATATTTTTTTATGTCTTCCTGCCATTTTTCAGAAAAATCTTCAAAAGAAGTATGAAACGAACTTTCAAAAGCTGTGTTAAGATTTCTATGAATTTTCAATCTATTAAGTAAATCACCAACTCTTTCTTTACCGTATTTTTCAGCTACATACCAATAGAATGTCTGGCCACCACGATATGCCAAATATCCATCAAGATTATCAAGTGAGGGTAGTTTTTCACTTATAATTAAATCCCTCATAAACATATCAGTTTCAGTGTTCATTCCACCAATACTTTCCCATTCGGCAAATCCTTCGTTCATCCATAGTGGAATCATAAAGCCGCCAGAATTCATTACTGCACTCTGAAAAGTACCACCATAAAACATATCATTCAATACAGCATGTACTAATTCATGATGAATAACATGGTCGTATTGTTCATAATCTCCTTGAAAAGGAACAACTACTCTATTTTTGAACAATTCAGTTACACCTCCTACGCCCTCAGGCATAAAAGAAGAAATAACATTTGTTTGTTGGAATTCATTGTGTGAATCATAAGCAACAAGTACTATACGAGCATTTATTTTAAAATTGAGTGTTCTTTGAATTTGGATTAATGCTTTTTCTGCAGATTTAGCTGTAAATTCAGCCAGATATTTTGACCCTTTATTATAATAAACATCAAAATGGGCAGATTGGATAAATTTCCATTCAAAATCATCATATTGAACTTTATTTTTTCCAAATTGTGCATTGATAGTACCCAACATCAGGAAAAACATCACCAGTGATATATATTTTAGTATTTTCATTTTTACTTTTCCAAATTCTAATAAAAAACTCATATAATTAACACATCAAAGCCAAAAAAGTTACATCTTTTCTTGACTTTAATTTATTAAATTAGACGCAAAAAATATAAATAAAGTTTAATTTAATAGAATTTTTACATTGATTCAACTTGGAATTATGTTTTTTCAAGTTCGATATAATTTACAATTTCAAAAATTATAATACACATTATTTGATTATAACATTTTTTCACTTTCCACTTTAAATTTGCTTGTTAGATTTTTTTCTACCAGTTCAATTCTACATGTAATTAAATTTGATAATAGATGTGTAATCACAGTAAACATAATAATTCACTTGTATTATTAAAAATAAAGAAAAGATGATAATGGTTTAGGGTAAGTAAAATTGATACAAAAGTATTTTATAATTAATTGTAAATATTTTAAGCATTTGATTTATAAGAATATAGCGTTTAAATATTATTTTTCAGAAAATAATTAAAAAAGTTAGTTTGTTTGAATGGAAAAAAAAATATATTTTTGAGTTGGGAAATTGTATATACTTTGAAAATGATGAAAATTAAACTGAAAAATTTTAAAAATGTCAATATATTATTAAGAACAACTTTCTACATAGCTGTTTTTAGTTTGATAGGTATAATTATTAATTCTTGTGCAGTTATTGAATCACCTTCTGGAGGACCACGCGATACTATACCTCCTCAAATACTCATTGCTACCCCTCAATGGGGTACACTTAATTTCAATAATAGAACAGCGACTTTAGTTTTTAGTAAATATATGGATAAAGCAAAAGTCATCGAAAATCTGACTATTTCACCGAAAACTGATTTGAAGTTTAGTTGGAGTGGGAAAGAGCTGGAAATTGAATTTGCAAAAGAACTTGATACAAATACTACATACTCACTACAATTAGGTACTGATTATTCTGATTATTATCAAGTGAAACCATCACAAGCATTTGAATTGATATTCTCAACAGGCAATAAACTTGATAGTGGTACTATATCGGGTAAATTAATTGATGAAAGACCAGCTGGAGCTTATATTTTTATTTATAATATCACAGCAAAAAATCCTGATACTCTAAATCCCCGAAATGTTGCACCTGATTACAAAGTACAAATTGGAACAAGTGGAGAATTTAAATTAGGTGCCATTAAAGATGGAAATTACAGAGCTTTTGTAATCAAAGACGAATTCAAAAACGATTTGTATGATGATATTGATGCTTTTGGAGCAACAGAGAATGATATAACTGTTAAAGATGCAAAGTCAACTCCGTTTGTTATCAAACTCGGAACTCCAATTGATGAAACTGCTCCCGAATTGATTTCTGCAGAATCCATTTATTCAAATCAAGTTCTTGCACAATTTTCAGAATTCTTAGATTCAAATTACGTAAGAACTGAATCTTTTTATTTGATAGACTCTATTAATTCTGAACCATTGACAATTAAAGGAATTAATTTTGGTAGTAGTCAGCGAGATATAGTGATTCATACAGAACAATTAATGGATTCAACAAAAAGCTATATCTTAACTGCTTTCAAAAATTCTGAATTTAGCATTCGAGATACATCGGGTAATTTGCTCTCTGATTCAAGCAACATTGCCTTTTTTAAAGGGTATTCAAGACTTGATTCAACACAACCTCTAATAAAATTTTATCCATTTGCTGATAGTACTTTAAATATAGCACAAAATAAATATATTAGATTTGTTTTTTTAACACCAGTTGATACTAATTCATTTAGAAATGCACTTGATTTTCATAAATTAGATGATAAATCGAAAATCAATTACAGAATTCAACCATTTTTGAATAATGTAATTAGAATTGAGCCAAGTAATTTATTAGAACCTGAAACATGGTATGAAATTATTCTTAAATCAAAATTAATTAAAGGGCTTAATGGAATTTCTGCACAAGATACTACTATAAAATTGAGATTCAAAACTTCTGATATGAGAACATTAGGAAATGCCAACGGTGTAATTAAAGGTGTGGATTTTTGCAAAGAAAATCTAATTATTACTATTACAAATATTTCATCAAAACTGAAATACAATACAAAAACAGATGAATTGGGTAAATGGGATTTTAAGAATATTGAACCCGGTGAATATTCTATTGATGTGTTTTGTGATTTGGATAAAAATGGCAAATATAGTTATGGCAAAGCTTTTCCTTATGGATTTTCAGAGCCGTTCTTTATTATAGAAAGTAAATTGAATATTCGTTCAAGATGGAATATTGAAGACTTTATCATCAACATAACCGATTCAGAAAAATGATAGCAAATGAAACAAGATACAAAGCAAAACTAATTTTTGATTTTGTGTTTATATTTATAGGCATAATAGCACTAATTTCATTTATTCTCGCAATTGGTTTTCATCTAACACCAGATCAAATGTCGATACTTGCTACCATTTCTGATATACTTGCATTGATATTTATTATTCAGGAATTACTAAGGTGGTTCTATGTCAAAAACAAGTTAGAATATTTGTTTGAAAGATGGTTTGAAATGCTAATTGTTTTTCTTTTACTTTTGCATTTATTATTTCCTGATGGTATTTATTCGATAGCTTCAGTATTTCTACCTAATGTGCAAGTAAAACATATATCATTACTGTATATAGCAATTATTTCTTTGGTAATATTGTTTGTCTTCATAATAAAGAGTTTACGATATAATCATTTATTATCTAAAATCAAACTTCATCCGGGTGCAATATTTTCTTTAAGCTTTTTATTTGTAATTTTATTGGGTGCAATTGCTTTGATGTTGCCAAAAGCTACACCAGCTGATAATCCAATATCATTCATTGATGCTCTATTTACATCAACGAGTGCAGTTTGTGTAACAGGATTAATTACAGTTGATACAGCAACAGCATTTACATTGTTAGGAAAATTCCTTATAATTTGCTTAATTCAGATAGGTGGTCTTGGAGTAATGACATTGACTACTTTTTTTGCAATCGTATTTGCTGGTGGTTTAAGTGTTAAAGTACGTGTTATGCTAAAGGATATGCTTAGCCAAGAGAGTGTAGTAGAGGTTTGGAACTTGTTGTTTAAGATATTTTTATTGACACTTTCAATTGAGTTAGTTGGTGCTTTTCTATTGTATTTTTCATTGGGTGGTGAAATTTTTCATTTTGATAAAGTATTGTTTTATTCTTGTGCTTTTCATTCTGTTTCTGCTTTTTGTAATGCAGGATTTTCTTTGTATAGCGTTAATCTAATGCAATCAGGAATTGTTGATAATTATTTTTTTCTGACAGTTATAATGCTATTAATTATTTTTGGTGGACTTGGTTTCACAACAGTAGCAAATATAAGTTCATTATTTCCTTGGAAAAATGATAAAAGAACTATATCATTAAAGTTCAGTTTGATGACAAAAATAATTTTATTAACAACATTGATACTTATTGTGGCTGGTAGTTTATTAATATTTTCAGCTGAAAGTTATGATTTCACTAAGGGATTATCAGTTGCTGAAAAGTTTTTTCACTCTGTTTTCCTATCCGTAACTGCAAGAACTGCAGGGTTTAATTCAGTTGCTATGGAATTATTATCTTACCCAACAGTTATGTTGTTAATAGTATTAATGTGGATAGGAGCTTCGCCTGGTTCAACAGGTGGTGGTATAAAAACCACAACTATTGCAATTACAATTATGGCATTATTTAATCTGATAAGAGGTAAGGAAAGAGTAGAATTTGGAAATCGTGAAATAGCTCCACATAGTATTCACAATGCATTTTTGGTTGTAATTGCATCATTGATTGTACTTGGAGCTGGTTCTACTTTATTAGTTTGGATGGAGCCAGATAAAAATCCAATTGACTTGATTTTTGAGGCAACATCAGCTATAAGTACTGTTGGTTTATCTCGAAATATTACTTTTTATATTGGTGATGGCTCAAAAATTGTTTTAATTTTGTTAATGTTCATTGGTAGAATCGGAGTTCTTACTTTCTTTATGTCCCTTTATAGAGCTAAGCCAGAACCTCGTTACCAATTACCAAAAGAGCAAATTATTGTTGGGTAAATTTTTTGATATTTTAATAATAAAATAAAAAATTATGGCTACTAAAAAATTTTGTATTATCGGACTCGGTTATTTTGGATTAAATTTAGCATTGAGTTTGACTGATGATGGTCATGAAGTAATGGCTATTGATATAAATGAAGACAGAGTTGAATTACTACAGGATAAAGTAAGCTTTGCAATTACTATGGATTCTACTGATGAACGTGCAATGCGTTCTCAAGGATTAAAAGATATGGACGCAGTAGTTGTTGCTATTGGTGAGGGATTTGAAGCTTCTATCAACACTACAGCGATAGTGCAAGAAATAGGTGCAAAGAAAATATTAGTTCGGGTTATTTCACCAATTCATGAAAGATTACTTAAATTGATGAACATTAGTGAATTACTTGTTCCAGAAGCAGAAGCCGCTGCACATTTATCAAATCGATTAAGTATTCCCGGTCTATTGCAATCTTATGAAATTAATCGTGAATATGGAGTTTATGAAATTCAAATACCTGAAAGATTAGTTGGTTATAGATTGATAGAAACCAATCTAAGACATGATTATAATTTGAATCTCGTAACTGTAAAGCGAATTATCAAAAAAAGTGGTTTGCTGACAAAAGGAGAAAAGGAAATTATTGATGTTATTGGAGTGCCAACCCCTGATTATGTTTTCACAGATAATGACATTCTTGTATTATTTGGGAAAGAAAAAGATTTTCTTAATTTGATAGGTGATTAAAATCATTTATGTGAATTGAATAAAATAAGTTCAGTACATTTGAACCTTAACAGTCTGTTGCTGCTCAGTAATATTGAAATGATATTTCAAGTAAAGCCACGAGTTGCTTACTGAATCTGCAAGGGCTGTCTCAAAAGGTCTTTTTTTGTTCTTTTCATTTTTGAGGGTTGTGAGAAATTTACATATATTTCAACAACTTAGTGCGAAATGGAATCTGAAATAAGTTCAGAATGACATCTTTTTTCCTTGGATCAGTATGACGACTTTTGAGGCAGTTCCAATTAACTTCGGATGAAAAAAATCCTCCTTAATCCCCCTTTAATAAAGGGGGAAGGGGGGATTTGAATTAATTCTACATTGAGGGTTCTGAAACAATCTACCAGTGACATCTTTTTTAAAAGCTGTCATTTTGCATGTTTTTTAAATATATTTGTTCCGCAATTTCAGAATGACCCTTTGAGACAGCCCCAAATATTATTAAATTTATACTTGAGCAACAGACAGCTAAGCAATATCTTCAATAATTGGATTTTCCCAGCTATTTTTGAAAAAATTAATATTAATAGGTCTTCTTGTTCTGTTTGATAATTCAGCTTTGTGATAACTTGAATCAAGAACATCTACTTCAGCTTGATATCCAATTGCTATCATAGCAATCATTTCAATTTTTTCAGGGATGGCAAATTTGACACGAAATTTATCTGCATCAAACCCTGCTATTGGATGAGAAATCAATCCATCAGCAAACGCCTGTAAATAAATATTCTGACAAGCGGCTCCAGTATCAAAAGCCGCCCATTTATTTATTTCTCCATTTTTTCTGAACTTTGTATCGAACAAAACTGCAAATATAACAGGTGCATTTTTAATCCATTTTTGATTCCACTCAGCAATACAATCAAAAGCATCATTATAGCTTTGAGGCGATGAAAATTTATTAAAAACTATAAATTTCCAAGGTTCATCACCATTACAAGAAGGTGCCCATCTTGCAGCTTCGCATAAACTGATAATCTGCTCATCTGAAACTATTTTGTTTATATCAAAAGCTCTCGGACTCCATCTTTTTGCAATTAATGGATAAATATCTTCAAGTGTAATTGCAGGTTTGTCTATCATATATTTATTTGCTAAAAATGTTTTCAAAATGATTTGCAAATTGTAATAATTTGCTTTCTTCAAAATGACTTGTTTGAATTTGCATACCTATTGGCAAACCATCAACTGATTTTCCAGCTTTTATTGTTATGGCTGGTATTCCTGCGAGATTGGCTGATACAGTAAAGAAATCTGAAAGATACATTGACACTGGGTCATCTTTCTTCTCACCAATTTTAAATGCTTTTGTTGGTGTAGCTGGTAAAAATATAGCATCACAATCAGTAAAAATTTGCTTGTAATTATTATAAATAATCCTTCTTACTTGCTGTGCTTTTTTATAATATGCATCATAATATCCAGAAGATAATACAAATGTACCAAGCATTATTCTACGTTTAACTTCTGTTCCAAATCCTTCAGAACGAGAGGCAGTCATCATATCGGGTTCTGAATTTTTACTTCTAAAACCATATTTAACACCATCAAAACGAGCTAAATTGGAAGATGCTTCTGCAGTTGCAAGAATATAATAAGTTGGTATCCAAGCTTGAGGATAATCGAATTTTATTTCAACAAGTTCACCACCATTTTTAATTATTTTTTCTAAGCAGCTATTGTAAATTTTTAAAACATCGGCATCGCAACCTGATAATTCACTTTCGGGAATAACTCCGATTTTATAATTTGCAAATGGAAATTCAAGTTCATTTAGTGTATTTGTAGGAGAATAATTTGCAGAAGTCATGTCCTTATTATCCTTTCCTGTAATAACATCAAGTAAAATTGAACAATTTGGAATATCTGCAGCAAATATACCAATTTGGTCTAACGAAGATGCAAAGGCAACCAAACCAAAACGTGATACTCTACCATAAGTCGGTTTCAATCCTACATTTCCGCAAAAGCCAGCTGGCTGGCGAATTGAGCCACCTGTATCCGAACCAAGTGCTGCATGGCATAATCCTGCTGAAACTGCAACCGCAGACCCACCAGAAGAACCACCTGGAACACATTCCAAATTGTGAGGATTTAAAACATTACCGAAAAAAGAAGTTTCATTAGATGAACCCATCGCAAATTCATCTAAATTTGTTTTTCCGATAATGATACCACCTGCATCAATAATTTTATCAATGACAGTTGCATTATAAACAGGCACATAATTATCTAATATATGAGAACCACATGTAGTTGGAATATCCTTAGTTGAAATATTATCTTTAATTGCAATGAGCATACCTTCAATAGCTCTTGCAGTACCGTTTTTAATTCTTAAGTCTGATTCTTCTGCCATTTTAAGAGCAGCATCTTTATTGACAAAAAGAAATGCATTCAAATTTTTTGAATCTTCAATTTTTTCTAAAATTAAAGCTGTATATTCAGTAAATGTAATTTTACCTTCTTTTACTTCATTTAATAATTCAAAATAATTAAGCATATTTATTTCACCTATCAATTATTTTCAGAGTTGTTTAAATTATGATTTATTTTTTCAGAATCAGTTTTTGAATTTTTTTTATTTTCATATTCAATAAAAGCATCTGTTGGTTTTATTTTCTCTTTTTTTTCACTTGTTTCAACGGTTTGAACTTTTTCGATTATTTCGTTAACTGGCTTATTAATTTCTTCTTTAATATCAACAATATGCTCTTGAAAAACACTCTGTGCTTTTTTGACTTCAGACATACCTTTTTTGACCATTTTCGCAAATTCAGGTATTTTTTTGGGTCCAAAAAGAAGCAAAATCACAAATATAATGAAGATTATTTCACCGCCACCGATATCGAACATAAATTTTTTTCTCAAATAATTATAAATATTTGAACATTAACAATATGATTTTAAAATAATAAATTAATCAATAATGTACAAAAAAACCAACTTCAAAAATACAAAAAAATAATGACTTTATTAATTCAAATATTTTCATTATTAAAACTCAGTCCCAAAATGAAAGAATCACGTGCAAACAAAAACTAACTTTGTTCAAAACCTTCGGAAGGTTTATTGCCAAGTTAGATAAGAGCAAATAAAAAATGATTTTTCATTCACTTGTAATAGGCATTAGTATAATGAAAATATTCTACAAAAAAAGAGTCCTAAAAATATTGTCTGTTCTATTGCAGAAACTATCTCTAATGAATATATTGTGCTTTTAGAGAAATATTAGTTTGTAGTTTTTTGAAAATATTATTTTATCAATTGCTTAAAAACTCTTATATTTGTAATTCGTATTAAAGTAAATTTTTAAATCGGAGCGTTTTAAAATGATTTCAAAAGAAACGAAAGCAGAGTTGATAAAAAAGTTTGGGGATGTTGCAACAAATTCTGGAAAACCAGAAGTACAAGTAGCGTTACTTACTGCTCGAATCAATGACCTTACCGGACATCTTGAGCATCATAAAAAAGACCATCATAGCCGTCGCGGATTGATTATGCTTGTTGGTAAAAGACGTAAGTTGCTTGATTATCTTGCAAATAACGATATAGCTCGCTATAGAACAATTATCGCAGCTTTATCATTACGTAAGTAGAAAAATAAATTTACGGCGCTTGTTGATTTTTTTTGCGAGTGCCGTATTTTATTTTTTTTGGAATTATATCCCTTTTTTGCAAACTGCTTTCAACAAAACCAAAAATATGACAATTATTAATTTTTCGAGTGCTTATATATTATGCAATATTTCACAACTTCAATAAACTTTGATGGCAAAGAATATTCATTAGAAACAGGTAGATTTGCTAAATTTGCAAATGGCTCTGTTATGGTTAGATGCAATGATACTATGGTTTTGGTTACAGCAGTTGCTGCCGAAACCGAAAAAGTAGATATTGATTTTCTTCCTTTACAAGTTGAATATAGAGAAAAATCATCAGCTGCTGGTAAAATTCCCGGTGGTTTTCTCAAAAGAGAAGGAAGACCTTCTGATAAGGAAGTTCTTTCTGCACGTTTAATCGATAGACCAATTCGCCCCATGATGCCAAAAAATTGGCGTTATGAAACTCAAATCATAGCTACTGTTTTCGCAGCTGAGCCAGATTTCGACCCTGATACACTTGCGGCAGTTGGTGCTTCTGCAGCTTTGTTGATTTCTGATATTCCGTTTCACGGACCTATTTCAGAAGTAAGAATTGGTAGAATTGATGGTAATTTTATTGCTAATCCTACTATCGAACAAACTAAGGTTTCTGATATTGATATGACTGTTGCCGGTACGGACAACGCAATTACAATGGTTGAAGGTGAATCTCACGAAATTTCTGAAGATGACTTTGTTGCTGCTATGGAATTTGCTCACATTAAAATTCAGGAATTGAATAATCTTCAAAAAGAATTGTTGAAATTATGCAGCAATGAAAAAAGACCTGTCATTTCAAATGATGTTCCAGAAGAATTCGTTGAAACAATTAAAAATGAAATTCATGATGAATTGTATAAGTATGTACATACAATTACCAAAAAAGTTGAAAGACACGCTTCAAGAGTAAGTGTTTTAGAACACGCATTAGCAAAAGCGACTGAAGTATTTGGTGAAAATGAAGAATATACTGATAAAATTGAAAAATATACTGCCAAAGCTGTAAAAGACCTTGAAAAGAAATATATGCGAAATATGATTCTTGACGATGGAATTAGATTAGACGGTAGAAGTACAACACAAATCAGACCAATCGAATGTGAAATTGGTTTACTTCCAAGAAATCACGGTTCAGCTTTGTTTACAAGAGGTGAAACGCAGAGTTTGACTTCTGTTACTCTCGGAACAAATCGCGATGAACAGATGATTGACGGTTTGATGCCACTTTACAATGAAAGATTTATGCTTCATTACAACTTCCCTCCATTTTCAACTGGTGAAGTTGGAAGAATGGGTGTTAGTCGTAGAGAAGTTGGACACGGTCATCTTGCATGGAGAGCATTAAAAAATATGATGCCTGCTCAAGAGAAATTTCCTTATACATTAAGAGTAGTTTCTGATATTTTAGAATCAAATGGCTCATCATCAATGGCTACAGTTTGTGCTGGTTCACTTGCTTTGTTTGATGCTGGTGTTCCGATGATTAAACCTGTTGCTGGTATTGCGATGGGATTGATTAGTGAAGGTGATAAAGTTGCTGTTCTTAGTGATATTCTTGGTGATGAAGATTTCCTTGGTGATATGGACTTTAAAGTTACTGGTACAGAAGATGGCATTACTGCCTTTCAAATGGATATAAAAATCGAAGGTCTATCAATGGATATCATGAAAGTTGCACTCAATCAAGCAAAAGTTGGGCGACTTCATATTCTTGAAATTATGAACAAATCAATTGATGTTCCAAGAGAAGATATTTCTGCTTATGCTCCAAGATTCTCATCATTAAAAATTCCAACCGATACAATTGGTGCTGTAATTGGACAAGGTGGCGATACTATTCGTTCAATATGCAAAGATTGGAATGTTGAAATCAACATCGACCCAGATGGAACTGTTCAAGTAGCATCTACTTCTAAAGAAAATTCTGATAATGCTATCAAAGTAATTATGGGACTTACTCGCAAACCTGAAGAAGGTGAAATTTATCTTGGCACTGTAAAAGAAGTTCGCGAAGGACTTGGTGCAATTATGGAAATTCTTCCAAAAGTGCAGGGACTACTTCACATTTCTCAAATCACACATGAAAGATTGGAAAACGTAGGTGATGCAGTTAAAGTTGGTGAGAAATTTGAAGTGAAATTAGTTGAAATTACAAGAGAAGGAAAATATCGTTTAAGTCGTAAAGTTTTACTACCAAGACCTGAAGGTATGCCTGAACCTCGTGAACAACGTCCTCAAAGTGATGATAGAAGACCAAGTTCAAGACCACCACAACACAACAGAAGATAATAAATAAAAAAACCGATAAAAGAAATTTTATCGGTTTTTTTTTGCTGAATTATTTCTGAGAAATTATAATTTTAGATACATTTTATTTGCTGATAATTACAAATTCTGTTCTGCGATTTTTTGCACGACCTTCGTCATTAATATTAGTGGCAATTGGATACTTTTCACCATATCCGACTGATGTAATTCTGTTAGGGTTGATTCCTTTTTTTATCATTACTTCCCTTACTGCATCAGCTCTTTTTTGAGATAATTTTGAATTATAATCCGCATCGGAAGTATTATTTAGTGAATCTGTATGCCCTTGAAGTTGAATTGTCATATTGGGATAAAGTTGCATAAATGTAACTACATCATTGATAGCATTTATAGATTCCTTTGTAATGGTTGCTTTATTCAAATCAAAATATACATTAATCAAGCCAATTGAACCAATGTCTGGGGTATTGTCAAATGTAACATTTTCAACAATGTTATCTTTGGGAAGACATAATTTTAATCTTACATTGTGTAATCCATAATTTTTCGTTTTAAATTCAACAACATAATAATTCTTCAATCTTTTATAAATATCATCGAATACGAGTGGAAATTCATTGGTTTGATAAATGTGTTTATAGAATCCTGAAGTTGAATCAGAAAATTTTTTAATAAATTCATCATTAATATTAGTTCCAAAATCAACCCCACATATCATAATATTATTTGCTCTTGCAAATCTTATTACTGAATCTTGTTGAGATTTTGAGCTATTGTCCCAACCGTCAGTAAAAACTACAACTGCTTTTTCTGTAGTTCTTGGAAGATTTGCTAATAACTTTGTTGCTGTATCAATAGCATCGGTTATAGCCGTCATTCCACCAAAACCAAATAGTCCGTTAATTTTATGACTTTTTAGTAAATCAAACTTATTAGTAGTCAAAGGTGCTTCAACTTTAACAGTTGCATCATATTTAATCAATCCAATAATGTCTTTTTCGTGTTTATTTTTAAGAATATTTTCAACTGCTTTTTGAACAATAACAGCTCTTTCTTCACCCATTGAGCCACTATGATCCATTACGATAGCAATTGCAGTTGATTTATCAGTGTTTTCATTATTTTCATAAACTTTAAAGTCCTTGATAATTTGAGGTTTTCCATTGAAAGTATCTACTACTTCGCACCATATTTTTTTAAAATCATTAGTTGAAGCGCCACTTAAATATATTTTTGAGGAATCTATTAAATGAACTTTCATTCTAATGAAATTTAATTCTCTTGTATCAACAGATGTGATTTCTAATTTTGGAGCTGTATGAATACTTTCATTAAATGGCTTTATGCTTTGAATGAAAACAGGGTCATAATCATAAGGAGGATTGGAATCATTTGTTGCAGCTGGTTCTCCAACACTACCATCACCTTTATAGACAGTTCCACATCCTGAAAATGAAATAGCAATAATTAATAAAATACTATACATTAGATTGTAATTTGTATTCATATTCTCCCTTAAAAAATTTTGAATAACGTATATTCAGCTAAATATATTTTAAGGCAATGCTAATAAACATAAATTAACATCTATATTCAACTTGCATATCAAAATAAACAAATAAAGTGATAATTAATTAAAAAAAAGTTGCACAAACTAAGAGTATATACAACTTTTTTGATAAAATAAGCAAATTTTAAATAAACTATTTTTTCTTATTCTTACTATTTAAGTGCTGTGTATTAGGTTTCTTAACGTTATCATCAAAATTCTTTTTTCCAGGAACTGTTCTGCCTTGAGATTCTGCTAATTTTTGAGCTTCAGCCATTTTCTTTTGTAGCCATGATTCTTTCTTAGGCATTCTTTTCAATTCGTCAAGAGTTGGTCTATTTTTAGAATATTTGTTGATATATACTTGTTGTCCTATAGAAAGCAAATTAAATACTAAATAATAAAGATTCAATCCAGCAGGAAAATTAGAGAACATTAGTGTAAACATTACAGGCATCATATAGACCATAGCTTTTTGATTAGGGTCGGTAATAGTAAGTTTTTGCTGGAAAAACATCGTAATTCCCATCAATAAAGCTAATCCCGAAATAAAACTAATACCCATTATTTCAAATCCGAATGAGAAAAGTTTATCAGGTGCAGATAAATCAGTTATCCAGAAAATGAAATCCTGCTGACGCATATCAATTGCACTTCTTAATACTTGCCATAATGCAAAGAGTATCGGCATTTGAAGGACTAATGGCAAACAACCACCGGCGGGATTTACCCCATACTCGGAGTACATCTTCATTATTTCTTGTTGCTGTTTGGTATTATCATCTTTGTATTTTTCTCTAATATCTTTCATTAAAGGTGCAAGTAACTGCATTTTCTGAGCAGATTTCATTTGAGTAATTGATAATGGATATAACAAAAATTTCATCAAAAATGAAAATACAATAATTGCTAAACCATAATTTGGAATAATTCCATAGATAAATTTTAAAATTGGTAACATAAAATATTCGCCAATTTGTCGAATACCATAACGCCAGCCAAGATTTATTAATTCCTCCAAACCGTAATTTTTTACTAAATCATATTGGAGTGGTCCGATAAAAACTTTAAAGTCATTGGACAATGTGCCACCATTGTAAGGGATTTGCATAGTAGCAGAATATTTTTCAATTATTCCCTTATTCTTTGCGTAAATTTTTGTGGCTTTTACAGAAACATTTCCGTTGAACTTATCTGTTGGCTGTGGCATTATCGCCATACCAAAGTATTTGGTTTTTATTGCAAGATAAGTAATATCACCATCAAAAGATTGTTCTACGGGTTTATCCTCTGATGCATCAATTTCTTCAATAATTCCATTTGCTGACACTATAGAATGAGCATCGTTACTTTCATCTACCGAATTATGCTCTTGATATCTTATGCCTTCAGCCCAATTTAAATTATAACCCCTTGCAGGAATGAATGACTCCATATTTTGAAGCGTTACATTCTGGTCAAGAACATATTCATTACCTTTAAAAGTAATTGTTTTCTGTATGAATTTACCAGGAGTAACTTCAAGTTTTGAATTAAGAGTAAATTTATTTTTGCCTGAAATCTTAATATAATCATTATCAAGATTTTCAAAACTGAAAAATAAATCTCTTGAGTCAATCAAAATACCATCAAATGTAACGAAAGAAAGGAATAATTCTCCCTTTCTGCTCCAAATTAATTGTGCTGAAGATTTATCCCATTTATCAAAATGCTTCAGTTGCCATTTTTTAATTGCAGTACCTTTATTGCTGATTTTTGCAATGTAGTTATCTGTTTCAATGGTTATTATTCTTTCAGTACCTTTAGAAAAGTCAGAAAATCCAGTACCATATTTTCTAAAAGTAGCAGTAGAATCAGCTACTGAATTAAGATTACTATTTAGACTGTCATTTTGTGGAATACTTTTATCAGTAATTGAAATAACAGGTTTGCTTACAGAATCTTTTTTGATATTATCTTCTTTTGGTGCTTTGTAAGTAGAAGACTGCCACATCATCCACATCATCACCAAACCGAAAATTAATAGTAAGCCATATAGAGATTTTTTGTCCATAATTTTATCATTTATTAGTTGATTTTGTTTTGCTTAGGTTCAGGAACGTAATCAATACCCCCCTTATGAAATGGATGACATTTGGAAATTCTTACAATTGATAACCAAAAACCCTTGAATGTACCATGTTTGTCGAATGCTTCATAAGCATAGTGTGAACAAGTCGGATAAAATCTACAAGAAGAAGGAAAAAAAGGTGATATTCCTTTTTGGTAAAATTTAATCAACAATTTGAACAATTCCTTCAATTCTTATTCCAATCATAATTACATAATTTTCAAATATCTGTTTAGTAAACTTTCAATAGCCGGATAAACATTATTGAAACCAATTAATGCAGGATGCCCCGGAGCATATTTCCATACAATAATCAAATATTTAATATTAATTTCAAAATCTCCATCAAGATTATTGAAATATTTCCGTAAGCTTTCTCTCATTAATCTTTTAATTCTATTTCTTACTACAGCTTTTTTAGCAATTTTTTTTGGAACAGTTACCCCGTAATATAAACAATCATTACAAGTAGAGGTATTATTCTTCTTTTGCATTTCTAATATTTCTTTTTTACAGACAACCATTAAAGCATCATTACTAGAAATTTTCTTTCCGGCTTTAAAGACATATCCGAATGCATTAAAACCTTTAATTGGCTTTAGTATCATCTGTTTCAAAATAATACCCAAAAAGCAATGATAAAAAATAAAAAAAAGGTCGCCAACTTTAATTCTTTGAAAGAATAACAATAAAGGACAACCTTCATAATTTAAAAAAGTAAAACCAATTATAATTGGTCACTTACAGTAAGTTTATGGCGTCCTTTAGCTCTACGTCTTGCTAATACTTTTCTGCCATTTTTTGTAGCCATTCTTGCTCTGAAACCATGCTTGTTTGCTCTTTTGCGTCTGCTTGGCTGATATGTTCTTTTCATTATGCACCTTGTATGAAAATATCAAATTAATATATTATAATCTAAATTATTCTAATTTTAACGAACTACAAAATTATAAAAAAATATTGAAATAAAAAAGAAAAAGGTTAAATATTATCATTATTGATTGATAAATGGCTGGGTAGTAATCATTATTTTAAAATAATTTTATTTTTTGTCATCAATTATTTCGATAATTTAATTAATTTAGTATTTTATAACATATAATTTATTATTTATTATTTAGGGATTTTAAAATGGTGATTCTCCAACAATTTAAAAAATCATTTAGCATTTTTGTTTTGCTAATTTTATTGGGTACAGCATCTGTATTTTCTGCTTACTTTACGGATGTGCCATTGACTGTCAAGCAGCCAGATGGAACAGTTTTGGAATGTTTGGCAACTGGCGATGAATTTTACAATTGGCTTCATGATAGCAATGGCTATACCATTATTCAAGATGCTGTAACCGGATATTTTATGTATGCAAATTTGGTTAATGATGACCTTATTGCAACAAAATACCGCCCTGGATTTGACAATCCAGCCGATAAGGGCTTAACTCCTTGGCTTATGCTTCCTGAATATAAACTTAGAGGTGCTCGTTCCAAATTTGAAGAGCCAGCTCGACCAATGATTCAGAAGAAAGATGGCGAGAAACTTCAGGCAACAAAAAATTTAGGCAATATGACTAATGTTTCTATTTTTATCAGATTTTCTGATGAAAGTGAATTCACTACTTCGCCTTCGGTTTATGATGCCGCATTCAATAATGACAATAATAATTCATTAAAGCATTTTTTCAAGACAATTTCCTATAATAAATTAACAATTAATACTGAAATTTTCCCAAAACCTGCGGCTACTATTATTAGTTATCAAGATGATTTGCCACGTGCTTATTATCGTCCATACAATGTTACTACAAATCCAACCGGCTATAAAAATGATAGCGAAAGAACTTATAGAGAACATACATTGCTTAAGAAAACTATCGAAGCAGTTCATGATGAAATTCCTGCTGATTTAGTTGTTGATTCGGATGATGATGGCGTTGTAGATAATGTTTTATTTGTAGTTTCTGGCACTCCTGATGCATGGGCATCGTTATTGTGGCCACACAAATGGGCATTATATACTTATGATGTAAGAATTCATGGCAAAAGAGTTTGGGAATTTAATTTTAATATTCAATCTATGTTTAATGTTTCGGTTATCTGCCATGAAATGAATCATACATTGGGAGCACCAGACTTGTATCGCTATTATACATCTGGCTCACCCGTAGCAACATGGGATTTGATGGCAAATAACACAAATCCTCCCCAGCATACAAATGCCTATATGAAGTGGAAATATGGAAAGTGGATTGATGAAATTCCTGAAATTGTAGAATCTGGCGTTTATACTTTAAATTCATTAGACAAACCAACTCAAAATTGTTTCAAAATCAAGTCTCAATACAACACAAATGAATTTTTTGTTGTTGAATACAGAAGAAAAAATACTTATTATGAAACTGCTATTCCTGGCGAAGGACTTTTGATTTATAGAATCAATCCTGCTGTTAATGGTAATGCTGGTGGTCCACCTGACGAAATTTATATTTTCAGACAAAATGGAACACCTACAAGTTGGGGAAATGTTTATGATGCAACCTTATCCTCAACTAAAAACAAGCATAAATTTAATCATACAACTACAACATCATACCCATTCTTGACAAATGGAAGTGCTGGTGGTGTGAATATTTCTAATGTTAGTGCTATCGATAATACAATCTCATTTCGTGTGAATTTCTGGCCCGCAGTTTCAAGTTTGCAAACCCCTGCTAATAACGAACCTGCAACAAAAATCAAACCGATTTTCACTTGGGCTAAAGCAAAAGATGCGGATATGTATAATTTCCAAATGGCAACTGATGCTAACTTTACAAATATTATTCATTCAAAAGATAGTATTTTTGGCGAATCTTACGCTTATCCAAACGAACTTCCTTTTATGGATACTTTCTATTGGAGAGTGCGTTCAATCACTTTGTATGACGATGTTTCTGATTGGTCTTCACCACATAAATTTACTGTAACACCTGAGCCACCACAAATAACTGCTCAATCCGGCTCTGTTATTGAATGTATGAATAATTCTGTTGAAATCAGTGTTTCTGCTGTTGGAAGAGTAGTGAAAATTGAATGGTTGAAAGATGGCGTTGTTATTCCAAATCAAAACAAATCAATTTTGTCTTATCGTGATGTTAAATTCTCCGAATCTGCTGTTTATCAAGCAAGATTAACTAACTTCCCTGGAGTTGATACAGTTTATTCAGAGCCAATTTCTGTTTATATTGTTAGAGAAACAAAAATTGTATCACAACCACAAACATTTTCAGCATTTGAAGATGATAAAATTTTCTTACCATTTGAAGTTCATATAAATGGTGAAGTAAATAATTCATTAATCAGCGTTCAATGGTATCTTGATGGTAAAGAAATTGTTGATGATAACATATTTGCAGGTGCAAAATCAAATATTTTATCAATTAAAAAAATAAATGATGCTATTTTTGGTAAAACATTCACATTTACCGTTTCAGGAAAATGCGGAACAGTTAATTCAGCTCCTTTCCAAATTGAAAAATTTGATTTCACAACAATTGAAAGAAATGAAGTTGCTTATGCATGTGAAAATAAAGATGTTATAATATTTAGTAATGTAGAATTCGAAAATACAATTCCTGGTTCTTATTTACAATATGAATGGTATAAAGATGGGAATCTTCTCATTGAAGATAGTAAATTTATTGGTGCAACAAATAAAGATTTGCAAATCTCTAATGTATCATCTCCAAATGATGATGGTATTTATCTTTGCAAAGTTTACTTGATGCCATACAGTTTAGTTGTTGAAAATATCAATATTGATTTTGAAGTTGTTCCAAAATTTGAGATAGTGAAACAACCTCTTCCACTTTACCAAATTGAAGTTGGTAATGAATTAATACTTGAAGTAGAAACAAAATTGGGAAATCCATATTTCATCAAATATCAATGGTTTAAAGATGGTATAGCAATAGTTGGAGCGGATTCATATTCATATAAAATTGCAAAAACACAATTATCTGATGCTGGTGTTTATAAGTGTCTAATTAATGATATGTGTAATGCAGTTATGACTGAAGAAACACAAGTTGATATTACTGTAAAATCATCTCCATCAAGTGTAGCTGATATTAATTCAAAAATAAAAGTATTTGCTTATCCAAATCCTGCTTCAGATTATTTTGATTTAGAATTGAATGTATCTGAAAATATGAATTTAATTATTGAAATATCAGATATTAATGGAAAATTAATTTCAACAATAACTAATAGATTTCTTGAAATTGGGAAGTATAATTTTAGAATTGAAACTGAAAATTATGTTGCAGGTTCTTATATTGTAACTATAAAAAATGGTAATGATATTATTACACAGAAGTTGCAGATATTGAAATAGTTTGTTTGTAATAATTTGGGTTGTTTGTATAAACAACCCAAATATTTTGCATTTGGATAATGATTATAATACTATCTTATATACCAAATTTCTTTCAAGAATAGAAGAATAAATTCGACATTGGCTCAAGATTTTAAAATCAAAAACTTGCTCTGCAATTTCTTATTCCAGTTCACTTCAAGATAAAACATCATAGCATCATTCAAATTTTCCATGGCTTCGGCAACTGTTTTACCATGAGTATGGCATCAAGGAGTTCTGGAATCTATCTATGAAATTCATCACCATCAGGTTCAATTTTATAAGTAAACATTATTGCCATCATAAGTAATTAACAAACAAATATTGTAACAATTTTATACTAATTCTATTTGAGCATTCCCCAGACCTTTGAGTTTGGGCTGGGTAAAGAAATATTTATTAATTTACCAATTCTCTTTTTGAAATACTATTTGTTGGAATTTCATGTAACTGTTTCTTCTTTTCAATCAATTTGCTAAATTCTTGTAGTTCCTTGATTGACCATTTTTTTTCAATTACATAAAAATCAACATCTTTTGATTCTTTGATGAGTCCCATAATTTCACCTATTAAAATATTGATTTACTAATTTTGTTGCGGCAATTGTATCAATAAACATCCTTGTACCTTTAAAATGAGAAGCGAAAAGTGTTTCTTGATAATGTTGAATTAATTTTGATTTGGCATCAAAAGCAACAAATCCTTCGTACCCTTTTTCAAATGAGATTTTGCATGCAAAAGAAACTAAATTGCCAGGTACACCATAATATATTTTATTTTTGCCCTTATTTGAATTTGAACTTTCTAATAAATTGATATAAATGTGGTCTAATCTATCTGATAAACTAATCAATCCTTGAATCTGTTCAACATTTTCCCTAATCACAAGTTTATATACATCTCTTTCAGGTTGAGCAATTTGGGATTTCCAATCAAATATCCAATCATCTGAGTTTACTAAATTTGTATTTGTATAAGAAATTTTAATTAATTCAGTATCAAATACTTCATGAGTAATTACATTTTCAATAGACTTTGTAAGTTTATCAATTTCAACATCAATATAATTTAATTCATTTCCCATATTAAAAAAAACGTATTTATTATTTTATTATTTTATTATTACCCAGCCCTTTGAGTTTGGGGAAAAATAGCTCATCTACTTTAATTCTTCAAACATCAATTTGAGTTTTTCTTTTTGAAAATCAGTATAAGTATATCCTTCTTTTTCTAATTCAGTAATTCCTTCCATACCTTTGGATAAATATGGTTTGATTTTGATGGCTTCATCTAAGAATTTCTTTGCTTCTTTGTTATCTTTAAGCAAATAAAAAGCAATTGCTATTCCAAGATTTGGGTCAACATATTCATCTTTTTCACAATTCAGTGACTCTTTTAAATATTGAATTGCTTGTATATAAGAACCTTCATCAATATAAACCCATCCTAAATTATTATTCAAACTATAATTCTTTGGTTCTTTTTCTAATCCTTTTTTGAAATTTGAAATTGCATTTTCATAATCTTTTTTCTTGGAATAAACTATACCCAAACCATTATAGGACCAAACATAATTAGGATCTCTTTTGATTGCTTTTTGATAATCTGATATTGCATTATCGTATTGTTCTAAAGAAGAATAGCATCCCCCTCTTCTATAATAATATTCAACAACATCAACTGAAGTATCCTTTTCAATTCTTTTTGTATAATATATAATTGCATTTTTATAATCCTTTTTCTTGTAATGATATAATTGAGCAAGACCAGAATAGGACCAAACATAATCAGGATTTAAATTTATTGCTATTTTATAATCATTTATTGCATCGTCATATTGTTCTAATGCTTTTTTACAATCTCCACGCATATCGTAATAAAACTCAGTTCCACTCGTGGATAAATCAATTAGTGTATTGTAGTCATAAATTGCATCTTGATAATTTTTCAAATCATAAGATAATGAAGCACGATTTTTTAATGCTAAAACAAAATCAAGTTTCAAGTTAATTGCTTTGTCAAAATCTTGCATAGCGCCAGTTGAGTCACCCAATTCTTTTTTAACAACACCACGACTATTATAAGTATTAGATTCATTTGGGTTTAACTGAATTGCTTTGTTATAATCTAATAATGCTCCTTGTTTATCGCCTAAATTACTTTTTATGATACCTCTTCCATTATATAAATAAGATGAACTTGAGTTTAATTGAATTGCCTTGTTATAATCATCCATTGCTCCTTTATTATCTTTTAAATTACTTTTTGCTATACCTCTCCCAAAAAAAGCATCATCACTTGATGGGTCTAATTGTATTGCTTTATTGTAATCTACGATTGCTCCTTTATTATCATCTAATGCCCTTTTTGCATCTCCACGATTAGAATAAGCACCAGCATATTTGGGGTCTAATTGAATTGCTTTATTGTAGTCTAATATTGCAGAATCATATTGTTCTAAAACATACTTCGTAAAACCTCGATTATTATAATGCTTAGCTTCTTTTGGGTCTAATTTTATTGCTTGATTAAAATCAGCAATTGCTCCTTGGTAATCTTCCAAATTATGTTTTGCAAGTCCACGATTATTGAAAGGAGCTGAATTTCCCGAATAGATTTCAATTGCTTTGGTGTAATATCTAATTTTTTCCTGAGGTGTTGTTGCATTATAACCCAAATTATACCAATAATTATAATCATTTTGTGCAAATGTCAATTGGTAAATACACAAAAAAAAGATTACCATTGCAAAATTTTTTAAAAATTTTTTTTTCATAAATCACTTCCTTTTTAAATTATAAACACAACTCTGTAGAATAACTATTATTATTCCCTATTCTTCTGAAAAAAATAAATTCAGGATCACCATTGAAGTTTTTCTTTGAATTTAAATTTATGTAAATACCATACAAGTAATTGTAAGGGTAACTTGTCATCATACATTTGATTTTTGTTATATCATCAAGACTTTCTTTATATTTCATGTTTTTTTTTACTTCAATAATTGCAAAATTATTTTTATCATTACTTTCTAAATTGCCTAATTTCCTAATATGTATTATTATATCAGGGTATCTTTTTCTTTTTTTTAGTAAGATAGAACATTCTATTTCCTTAATTTTATCAATATTTCTATTATATTCAGCATCAACTTTGTATAAATTATTTTTATTTTCATTAAACTTTGTTTGAATTAGACAAGCTAACTTAGATACAATTGTTCTCTCGTTTGCATTTAATTCAAAAATATCTCCTTCTGATTTTTTTAATTCATTAGTTGAATTTTGAATTATTTCTTTTAAATCATTAATATCCATATTTTTTTTAATTCTCATTTTATTTAAAAACATTTGTAATTATTAATCTAAATTAAATAATTTGTTATTGTTAATAGCTTGTAGCTCCTTCATTAATCCACTCCAATATTGTGTTTTTAGATTCGTAAATCCAATCCAACTTAAAATCAAAATCACATGAAAAATAATAAAATTTTCTCAAATATAGTTCATCCTTGTTCTTATCATACTTAAATAATTGAATAACACCATAATAAGTTTGCTGATTTTTTATCTTATCTTTAGTTATCCATAAAATATAATCGTTATCCTTCAACTCTGTATAATCATGAATAAATTTATAACTTCCAATTTTTTCAGAATATTTAGAATTTCTCAATTCCTTTACTAAATCGTTTTCCCAAGAATAATCCTTCTGATTTTTTTCAACCCAAATGTGAATAGTTTCAGAATGAGCTAAATTCACAATAAATAACGAAACGAGAACAAACAACATAATCTTCTTCATATAAAAACCTCTAAAAAAAAGTAATTAAAAAAACACATTTACAAAGTTAACACCTACAACGCCGTACTTTTGTCGTGGAAACCATTTTTTCAAAAAAAAGTAAAAAATAAATTATTTTTACTTTAATCACTATACAATTCAATTCAAATTTTATTCAATTTTATTTTCAAATATGGAAATAAAAAAAGGGCATTTTCAATTTGCCCTTTCTTGAGGTTTCGACCAAGAGACCCGTATTGAGTAGCAAAAAAGAAAACGCCCCGATTGCTCGGAGCGTGCCTTTTACTGCCGTTCTCAATACTAAAATTTGGTCGAATTTCAAGAAAGAACGTAAGTAAGACAACGCTTACAAATATGTTAATTTAAATACTCTTTTTTTCCTAACAATAATTTCTACAATTTTATTAAACAACTGTCCAAATATAAAAAATTTCCATTTATCTACAAAGAAAATTTTTTATGTGTTTTAATTACACAGAAACTAATTCTTTTTGTTCTTTGTAAAAGTAAGTAACTGGCAATAGATTTCCAAGATTAATGACTTCCATTGCATCAAGAATTTCAATCCCAACAATTTTATTATTTTCTCCAATATCTAAAACAATATTATCACTAACTCTTTGATTAATAACTTGTTGTATTGTTTCATCGAATCTAATATATAATAAGTCGGATTTATCATCATATTCTATTTTCATAATTATTCCCATTTCCCATAAAATACATAAACAGTTACAGTAACGATTAAATTATTATCAATAGTGTAAATTACATCAATCTTTTTTTGCTCATAGAATTTATTATTCCAAAATAAATTAAAGTTGAAAACCATAGTTTTTGCAAGTCTATTTTTGCTTGCCGGTATTTCTGAGCCAACATTCAACACTTGCTTTATTTCATCTTCACTTGCACCTCTTTCATTTGCTCTGATCAAAGTATGTGGTTCAATTCTAATTTCCAAGATATTCCCTATTTGAAAATATTATAAACATTATTTCATTAAACAACTGTCCAAATATAAAAATAAATCATTGAATTGCAAAAGAAAATTATCAAATTCAAAATACAAAACAACAAAAATCAGTTGCTGACAATTATGTCTTATCAAACTAATTGCAATTGTTTGTTTTTATTAGCGAGTAACTCTTTGAGCAATTTATTATTCTTTATTCTTTCATCATGCAACTTTTTTAATCCTTCAATTGATTTTCCAGACTCATCCCAAAACTGCTCTCTAATACTTCTTTGCATTTCAACACAATCAATATTCTTCTTCATTGCTTAAAACCTCCTTTGGATTTCTTATTTCCAATGTTTTGTAACGAAACATCATATTTACAGAATTATATCTTAAAATTCTATCTAAATTTACAATGTGCTTAAAATTCCAACTAACTAAACATCTACATTGTTTACCGTACTTATGGCGATATGAGTAGCATCGTCAAAAGATTTTTCTGAAATAACTTTTAACTCAATATATTTCATTGCTAAATATTCAGATTCTTCATTTCTTAATAAAATTTCTTTATTTTCAATTGGAATTTCATTTAGTTTATCAATAACAAACAATGGTGCCTGCTTATTTCATCAATTGTTAAATCAGAAATTACTGCAATTTTCTTCCCACTAATAAATTCTTCAAATAACAAATTTGACCATTTTTCAAATTCCTTATCAAAACAGCCACCTATTACTGATGTGTCAATATAAATTCTTTGCTTTCTCATTTAAATTTGCTTTAATTATTATCAAAAAACTACGCTTACAATTATGTTAATTTATGATGTTTTTAATTTTTCAGCTTCATATTTTCTTTTCATAAAATAATTATATAAATCGTTATCTTTCAAACTATTTTTCATGTTGGTAATCATTAAATCAAAATCACCATTAGCACTCAAATAATTTTCCAATCTAACTTTACGTTGAAATTCAACGCAATCAAATGATTTATTCATCTTCTTCATTTAATACTTCCCTTGGTGAACGAATATCAATCAATTTATAACCAAACATCTGATTTATTGCATTATATTTAATAATTCTAAAAGCATTTACAATATGTTTGAAATTCCAACTGACAAGAACATCAACATTATAATATGAACTATAAGCAATATGAGTTGCATCATCAAAATGTTTTTTTGAAATAGCATCAAGTTCAATATATTTCTTTGCCAAATCTTTAATATCATCATTAATTTCTAATATTTCAAGATATTCTGCTGGTATTTCCTTTAATTTGTTTTTAACTTTTTCAGGTGCTTTTTGAAGTTCATCAAATTAAGTGAAGGAAACTACTGCAATAAAATTTCCTTTTTAAATTCTTCAAATAATAAGTTAGACCATTTTTCAAACTCAGTATCAAAACAGCCGCCTATTACAGATGTATCAATATAAATTCTCTTTTTTCTCATTTTCATTTACTTCAATTATTATCAAAAATGTCGCTTACAAATATGTTAAATTAAATACTCTTTTTTTCCAATAGTTAATTTCTACATTTTTATTAAACAACTGTCCAAATATAAAAATAAATCAATGAATTGCAAAAGAAAAAATTACACAGAAACTAATTCATTATTTCTTATTTTACGATTAAAATTAAACTTGTAAAATTCTGCATCTCTTATGCTTGATTTAGGAATTTCTAATCCTTCTTCAATCATACCATCAATATGAAATTCAATTGCTTCTTTCATTAAAATTTCTGTTTCTTTTTTAGTTTTACCGGCGGCAACACAACCCAGCAAATCAGGAGAGTATGCGGAATATCCTGTTTCGGATTTTTCAAAAATTATCAAATATTTATTCATTATCTAACCCTGCTTGTTTTAAAATACTATTTTTTGTTTTTATTGCAAGATCATCACTTAAATTCCCTGCAACTGTTACCAAACCAGATTTTGTACTATGTTTAAATTGCCTATGACTGCCCTTAGTTCTTTTTAGTATCCATCCATCATTTTCTATTAATTTTATAATTTCTTTGACTTTCATACTTTATATTTTCTGTGAAATTCAATAATTTCTACATCTTCAATAAAAACTGCCGCAATATAAAATAATTCAAGGAACTGCAAAAGAAAAAATTATTAAATATGTATTCTTTGTTTAAAAAATATATCGCAATACAATTACAAATCAAATGACATAAAAAATAGATTTATTAAATATTTTCAGTCTTTGCTTTCAATAATTTTATCAATTCATTAATTACTTCATCATATTTAATATCTTTCAACTTGCCAATTTTTTTGATTATTATATTAGAATTTGAAGTAAAAATCTTGGAATATTTAATAAAACTATCAAATTTCAAGAACCCATCTTCTAAATCTTCATTAGAAAGTTTTATAGAATATATGTCATCATATCTTTTACTCGTAACCTGTACCATAATGAAATCATCATTATTTAAATCAACCAATATCAAAGCAGGTCGTAACTTTGAATTTGATAAATCAGAATACGGAAAAGGTATAACAACTAATTCGCCTGATTCAAATAATCCCATGCTTCATCCTCCTCAGGTCTATTCCAGTCTTTTTTTAAAGAACTTTCACTAAATATATAAGAATCAGATTCTTCAATGAAAAAATCCTCAGAATCTTTATCAAAGACAATTAATATTGCTTGTTTAGGTTCTTCCAAAATTAATGGTTGTAATAGATGAACTAAACCTTGCTGATTTATTATTGCCTGATAAGTATGGAACATATACCACCTATTTATTAAATTAAAATTATTTAATTTTTAACAAATTTCAAAGCCGAAAATTAAAGTAGTTTTAAAAACTATTTTTGCTTTAATTTATGTACATACGAATATAATAAACACTTTACAAATATGTTAATTTATGATGTTTTTAATTTTTCAGCTTCATATTTCCTTTTCATAAAATAATTATATAAATCGTTATCTTTCAAACTATTTTTAATATTTTGCGACAAAATTTTCAAATCAAATTCTGCTTCTTCAAGCATTTCTTTTCTTACATCACGCTGAAATTTCACACAATCAAAGTTTTCATTCTGTTTCATAAATCAACACCTCCCGTGGAGTTCTAATGTCAATAAATTTGTAACCATTAAAAAGATTAACGGAATTATATTGTTTTATTTTATCCAAATTAACAATATGTTTAAAATTCCAACTTACAATTACATCAACTTCAGAAATAGTTGCCGCTGAAATATGCAAGGCATCCTCATTTGATTTTTTTGTTAAAACTCCAGTTGAAATATATAAATCCGCCAGCGTCTCAATTTCATCATTGATATTAATAATTTCAATAAATGAGTCTGGAATTTCTTTTAATTTAAGTTTTACTTTTCCTGGAGCGTTCTCTAATTCCTTCAAACTTATTACAGAAATCACAGCAATTTTCTTACCATCAATAATTTCATCAAAAAAAGATTTGACCATTTTTCAAATTCTTTATCAAAACAGCCACCTATTACTGATGTATCAATATAAATTCTCGGCTTTTTCATTTAGTTTTACTTCCATTATTATCAAAAGACTACGCTTGTAAATATATTTTAAAATATTCCTTTTCTTTATTCAAATTTTCCGATAATTCAAACATAACTTTGCAAATTTAGTATTAAAACAATATTCTACAAAATACTTTTTAATAAATAATTGAAAAGGATGAATTGAATTAAGTATTTATTCAAATTCTGATATTGTTACTTTAAGATTATAGAGGTATTTCAATTTATTGAAGTGCATTGTTGGCAATAAGAAGTATGTACAAATTTTCAATTTTCTCATCCCCTATTCAAACATAATATATATTCTAACGTCTAAATATAATTGTATTTAATTTTGAAAATTTTAGAATTTACTTTGAATTTTGTATGAAAGAAATAAATTTAAATCAGTATAACGAACTTATAGAAACAGATTGTAAACCCTATAATATAAATGGTATTAGAGAAGATTTTCCTGTTTTGAAAACTTTAGTTCATGGAAAACCACTTGTCTATTTAGATAATGCCGCCACAACTCATAAACCAATTCAAGTAATTGATGCTGTTAATGATTTTTATGCAAATTATAATAGTAATATCCATCGTGGAGTGCATAAATTATCTCAAATAGCCACCGACAAATATGAAGATGCTCGTAGAACTGTAAAAAGTTTTATTAATGCAAAGCGATTAGAAGAAATTGTTTTCACTTCTGGAACTACTGACAGTATCAATCTTGTTGTTAGCTCTTATGGTAGAAAATTTCTTAAAGAAGGCGACAATGTTATAATTTCAACAATGGAACATCATTCAAATATTGTTCCTTGGCAAATGTTACGTGAAGAAAAAAATATTGAAATAAGAGTGATTCCTATTGATGATAATGGGGATTTGATGCTTGATGAATTTTATAAGTTAATAGATGAAAATACAAAATTTGTTTCGGTTACTCATATTTCTAATGCTCTTGGCACTGTAAATCCAATAAAATTGATTATAGATAAAGCCCACGAAACTGGAATACCAGTATTAATTGATGGAGCTCAATCAATTCATCATACTAAAATTGATGTTCAACAACTCGATTGCGATTTCTTTGTATTTTCTGGGCATAAAATTTATGGTCCAACAGGTATTGGAATTTTATACGGAAAAAAAGAATTTCTCGAAAAAATGCCTCCACATAAAGGTGGCGGTGATATGATATTATCAGTAAGTTTTGATAGAACAATTTACAATGATTTACCCTATAAATTTGAAGCTGGAACACCTAATATAGCAGGAGCTATTGGATTAACAGCCGCTATAAAATATGTTGAAAGTGTTTGCATTAAAAATATTGCCCGATATGAAAATGAATTGCTTATTTATGCAACAAATCTAATTTCAAACTTGCCCGGTGTAAGAATTATTGGTAATGCTCGTAATAAATCATCAGTCATTTCTTTTGTTATGGATAACGCACATCCTCACGATATTGGTACTTTGCTTGATATTGATGGGGTTGCCATTAGAACAGGTCATCATTGTGCCGAGCCGATAATGCGTAGATACAAAATACCTGCAACCGCAAGAGCATCTTTTGGATTATACAATACGAAGGAAGAAATTGACGTCTTAATAAATTCGATTAATAAAGTTAATAAAATGTTTAGTTAAATATATGAATGAATTACAAGAATTATATCAGCAAGTGATTTTAGATCACAACAAAAACCCCAGAAATTTTGGGGAATTAAAGCAATACAACCATTTTGCTGAAGGACATAATCCACTTTGTGGCGACCAAATAGATGTTTATTTGGATATTGAAGATAATATTATCAAAGATTTACGTTTCGTTGGAGCTGGGTGTGCAATTTCAAAGGCATCAGCATCTATTATGACCACCTTGCTCAAAGGTAAAAATGTTGATGAAGCAAGAGGTTTATTCAATGAATTCCATAAAATTGTTACTGCAGATATAGAAGAAAATATAGATGAACTCGACCTTGGCAAATTAGCAGTTTTCTGTGGAGTAAGAGAATTTCCAGCAAGAGTAAAATGTGCAAGCTTGGCTTGGCATACATTATTACAAGCATTAGATAATGCTCAAACATCAAAGAATTGAGAGAAAAATGGAAAATTCAAAAAAAGAACTTGAAGAAAAAGTAATTGAACAAATAAAAGATATATATGACCCAGAAATTCCTGTAAATATATATGATTTGGGATTAATTTATGATGTTGCAGTTACCGAAGATAATGATGTTGTTGTATTGATGACATTAACTGCTCCGGGCTGTCCTGAAGCTGGTACAATTCCCGGTGAAGTTGAAATTAGAGTTAAAGAATTACCAGAAATAAATAATGTAAAAGTAATTTTGACATTTGACCCACCTTGGGACAAATCTATGTTGAGTGACGCTGCAAAATTGGAATTAGGATTATTTTAAAATTTATAAATTTGAAATTCGGAAAATTTTATGTCTAATAAATTTTATCCTGTTGCTGTTAAACAGGTTATAAAAGAAACGCCTTCAGCAGTTTCTGTTGTTTTTGATATTCCACAAAACCTACAAGATGAATTTTCATATAAACATGGTCAGTATTTAACTTTAAAAGTCATTGTTAATGGACAAGAGAATCGCAGAGCGTATTCGATTTGTAGTAGTCCATATTTTGAAAATGATTTGAAAATTGCCATTAAAAAAGTTGATGATGGCAGTGTTTCAGTTTATTTGAATGATAATCTCAAATCAGGGGATATTGTAGAAATTATGTCCCCAAATGGACATTTTACGATAGATTTAAATGCTGAAAATAAAAAAAATTATTGTTTTGTAGGTGCGGGAAGTGGTATAACTCCTTTGATTTCGATAATAAAATCTGTTTTATTTGCTGAATCGCAAAGCACGGTTTTGTTAATTTATGGCAATAGGAATCAATCTGAAATTATTTTCAATGATGAAATTGACGAACTTCAAAAAAAATACCCGAATAGATTTAAAGTAATTCATATTCTAACACAACCCTTTGATGGATATGCTGGGTTAAGAGGAAGAATTAATAACAATTTATTAGAATCAATAATTAAGAATGAACAAATTACGGTAAAAAATACTGAGTACTTCCTATGTGGTCCTGTAGAAATGATGAAAAATGCTGAAGGAATGCTAATTAATTGGAATGTTAATAAAAATCAGATTCATAAAGAATCATTTACTGTATCAGAAAAAGGTGAAAATGTGAGTAATGAAATTGATGAATTGAAACCAAGAAAAGTAAAAATCTTACTTTATTCTGAAGAACTTGAAATGATTGTTCAGCCAGATGAAACTATTACAACTGCTGCACAAAGAGAAGGTTACGATCCTCCTTATAGTTGTCAAATTGGTGCATGCTCTACTTGCAGAGCAAAAATCGTTTCTGGCAAAGTAATGATGGAAGAAAGAGATTCTCTGACTGATGATGAAATTGAAGAAGGTTATATTCTAACTTGCCAATCTCATCCACTTACAGATGATGTAGTTATTGATTTTGATTGTTAATTGGATTAAATTATGCTGAAATCTTTATACAAGGACAACAAGCCCTTAACACTTGGTATTTTGGGAGGTGGACAATTAGCAAAAATGCTTGCTTCAGCTGCTTATAGAATGGGGATTAATGTAGCTGTAATTGAAAATCATTCAGAATCTCCAGCCGGTGATATGACAAAAAATGATTTTTCAAAGGGCTGGAATATTGAGTCCGAACTTGATAATTTCATTGAACAATCTGACATTATAACTCTGGAAAATGAATTTATTGACCCTGATATCCTTGATTATATTTCAAAAAAGAGGAAAGTTTTTCCATCGGCTGATACAATGCGATTAGTTCAGGATAAGCTAACTCAAAAAGAAACTTTTAAAAGTGCTGGTTTACCTATTCCTCATTTCGAGAATATTGAATCTACTGATGAGCTTTTTGATTTTGCCAAGCGATACGGTTATCCTTTTGTACTAAAAGCAAGGAAATATGGTTACGATGGCTATGGCAATGCAACAATTTTTGATGAAAGTGCGATTGAAACATCTTTTAATAAGTTCAATAATAACGATACAAAAAGACCTCTAATGGCAGAAACTTTCATTGATTTTACAAAAGAACTTGCAGTTTTAATTGCAAGAAATGAATCCGGTGAAACTGTTGTCTATCCTTGTGTTGAAACAGTTCAATATCGTCATATTTGCCATGAAGTTATAGCACCAGCTGAAATTGATGAATCAATTCAAAAAGAAGCTCAGAATATTGCACTAAAAGCTGTTGAATCTATTAATGGAGTTGGAGTATTTGGGGTAGAATTATTTCTTACTAAGCGAAATCAAATTTTAATTAATGAAATTGCTCCACGCCCACATAATTCAGGACATTATACAATTGAAGCATGTCAAACATCACAATTTGAGAATTGTATTAGAGCAGTTTGCAATTTACCACTTGGCTCTTCAAAATTGCTTACTCCGGCTGCAGCTATGGTAAATTTACTTGGCGAGAGAGATGGTTCTGGCGTTCCAACTGATATAACACCATTACTTAGACATAATTCCGTTTGGCTTCACCTTTACAACAAAAAAAGTTCTCGTACAGGTAGAAAGATGGGGCATATTACTGCAATTGGCAATACTCAAAGCACCGCTTTAAGCAGAGCAAAATCTGCAGCAGAAGCTATTGAATGGTAAAAGAGAGTCAATTACGATTTACGAATTACGAATTATGGGGGCATGAAAAGCAACGTAGTTGCGACATATTAGTAGAAAACGAAGTACCAAAATTCATAAAGCAACGTAGTTGCGAAATAAACGGAGTATCGGGTTTCGGTTTTAGCAACGTAGTTGCGAAATATTAGTAGAAAGATGTTTTCATATATGAATTTAGCTCCGTAGGAGCGGTTTTTTTTATAATCTTTTTCTACAAACAGGCAGTTCCTATGGAACATAATTTGTTTATTTAATACAAAAAATCCCAATTTAGGTGAAGATAATTTTGTTATAGATTCGTACCGATATTTTTTGAAACGATATTTTTGTGGAGGTAATGTTCAAAGGTATTTATTTAGCCAGAATTTTTGCTATTTCCGCTTTATAAATTTCGTTGTCAGTCATTCCATTATGTCTTTGCCCGATAAGTGTTATTAATGAGTCTTGCGGTTTAAATTCATCTTTAAGTTTCAGAGATGAACCGTAATAAATTACTTCGTCCTTATCTCCATGAAATATTACTACCGGTATTTTGCATTTTTTAAGATATTCATTTGTTGATAATTTATATTTCAAAACAAAGGAGGGAAGAAAAGGAAAAGTTTGCTCCATCATATCAGTCATATTATAATAAGGCGCTTGTAATATTAATAGCTTTGGGTTATTTGTAGAAGCAAGTTTTGATGCTAATCCTGTTCCAATAGAATAACCTAAAATAATAATCTTGTCCTCATTGTATCTTTTCATTAATAAGTTGTATGCTGTTTGGTTGTCTTCAAATAATTGATCTTGGCTATCTATTTTTCCTTCACTTTTTCCATAACTTCTATAGTCAAATATAAAAACATCATGATTCAAGTCGGTGTAAGTTTTAGCAACTTCTCCCCAAGAACTAATAGAACCTGCATTTCCATTTAAATAAAAAATAATCCCAATTGAAGTGTCAGCTTTGAATAAAAGTCCATTTAATAATATTCCATCATTTGCTTTGAAATAGATTTCTTCAAAATTTTGTCCAAATTCAAACTGATAATTCTTGTCCAATTTTTGAGGAAAAAATATCAGTTGTTCTTGATAAATATAAAGAAACCCACATATTAGAATATAGATTGAAATAAAAATTGTCAATATTATTAAAATTAGTTTTATCATAAAAAAGTTCTTAAATACATAAATTTATTTTCTAAAATGTTTACTCTCACCACAGCACCATTTACTTTTATTTTTATTACTTCGAGTGATTCTTAACCTTCATTGTCAATTGCTTTGATTGTATTTTCGTGTAACTCTCTCACTATTTGATTCATAAATATTCTGAAAAATAATTTCTATAAACTATGATACCATCTACTCTTACAAAATTACAAAAATCTATTTATAAAAAATAAAGAAGTTTTCAACAAGTTTTACAAAGTATTTTCCCTCTCCAAAATTTTTATTTCTTCTTCCTTTAATCCGTATAATTCATATACAAGTCTGTATATACTTTGGTCTGTTTAGTTATTGCGTTGCTGAATGGGTTCCAAAAAAATATAAAAATACTTTATATCTTTAAATTCATTTGATTATCACTGACTTCAAGTTTTGTGTTTGATTGTTCAAAAACCATAGATTTAGAACCTAATGCAAAAGATGGTTGTACACCCATTAATAAATCTTCAATTGTCAAAATTTGAATCTTCTTAACCGATAATGTTGAGTCTTTCCCAGCTTTACTTGCTTCAATCTCCATGCCTTTAGTAACTTGCTCTTTAAAACAAACAAAAATTCCAATATCAGCTTTTTCTTTCTCAACAACATTCATGAATGACCGCAAATTAGCAACTCCTACATTCCCACTTTTTACTTCAATAATAGCTACTCCTCTTGTTTTCCCATCAACTGATTTAGAGTATGTAATATATCCATCATATCCGCCGTCACCTGATTTTTTTTGATTACTTACTCCACCCATCATAAATTCTATTACCCAATCTTGAAATTGAACTCTATGCTTATCTGTATTTGATGCAAGTTCTTTTGCTGAAGCAATATCTTTGGGAAGTCCATAAACAGTAATTTCAGCTAATTTTTGCTTTCGTTCTTCTTTGTAAGGGTCAGTTAATCTTTTAAGTATTAATTTAATTGATAAATGAGAAATATCAGTACCAATCCAATTGCGGTTTAGTTTCTCTGCTGCTGCTATTGTAGTTCCACATCCACAAAAGAAATCTGCAACAACATCACCTTCATTAGATGATGCTTGTATTATACGCTCCATCAAAGCTAAAGGTTTTTGTGTAGGGTAACCAAGTCTCTCTTTTGCCTGAGAATTCAAATAAGAAATTTCCCATACATCTCTCATTGCTTTACTACGTGTGAAGTCTTCAGTATATATTTGTGAAATTTTCCCATCAACAAATTTTGAAAATCGTTTTGATTTATGTTTAGATTTGTTTGAATAAGTTTCGTATTGTGTATTAAATTTCCCCTCTTTTTTTGATTTTTGGTAAAATAAAATAACATCGTGCATAGATTGATATTGATTAGTAGCCCCTGTCCATCGTTGATAACTCCAGATGATTTCATTTCTGAAATTCTTTTCACCAAAAACTAAATCACAAAGAATCTTCAAATAATGGCTCATCGTAGGGTCGCAATGAAGATAAAAACTACCTGTATTTTTCAATAATTTATGCATATAAATAATTCTAATAGCCATTATTGTGAGATAAGATAGCGCACTTTTAGATATTCGTATTGAGTCAAGGGCTGTGATAAATTTATAAACATCTAAATTCAAAATTTGGATTTCATTTAAAGTATCATGGTAAGAAACACTACTCCATGTATCTGAAAAAGCTTCTTTCTGAGCTTTAGTGTCGGTCATATCAATACTTTCAAAAAGTACATTGTAATTCCTTTTAGAATTAAAGGGGGGGTCTATATAAATTAAATCAATAAATCCTTGAGGATGCTGAGTGTGCATCTTCTTCATAACATCTAAATTATCACCAAAATACAGTTCTTTCATGATTAATTCCTATATATCACAAGTCATTAATTCTTCATATTTGCAGCAAACTTTTCAATTATTCTTTCAATTAATACTTGTACATTTTGTTTAGTCATATCAAAATCATTTTGTTCTAAATTAACTAATACAAATATATTGAAAATGTTGTTATTAATGAAAAGAAATGAGGGAAATATTTTCACAAATTCTTAACCCAAGTTGCACTCTATTGTGTATAAGTCCCTATAAAATCATTAATGATAATTTTTAATGGGTAACTACTTATTTTTTGGTTGTGGATGGCATCGTGCTAATCTTCACAGCATTGTATATTTCCATCTCCTCATGAATTAGTCTTGAGCAGTAACACTTTGAAATTCTTTCAATATTTTGATTTACACCAAATAAACTTCGGTTTCAGTATCAGTTGCAAATTTTGGTTTTGGAATTATTCCCAAGGCAGAATTGATTTTTTCTTCTAATTTTTGTTGATTGAAGGGCTTAGTAAGAAAATAGCTACCACCAGTAGTCGTAATTCTTTTAAGAGCATCAATATCAAAATTGCCAGAGATAAAAATTACAGGAATATTTGTTGTATATTTAATGTTTTTGAGCATTCTATAAACTGTATCCCCATTTATTTCAGGCATGAGATAATCAAGTATAATTATGTTGGGTGGATTATTTACAGCTTCAATTAAACCATCAATTGCTTTAGTTCTAACAATTGGTTCATATCCCATATTAGTCAAAAATAACGACACAACTCTTTGCATCCAATTATCATCATCGATAATCAGTACTTTTTTTTGTTCGTTATTATTTATTTGCATAAATTACTACCACGAATGCTAAGTTATTAATTTTATTGACGATTTATCAAATTGTATATCATACAATTTTTTATAAATTCCATCATTAGAAATCAAATCAATATGTGTGCCAAATTCTGCGATTTTGCCTTTGTCAAATACATAAATTTGGTCGCAATCAATAATTGTTGATAATCTATGTGCTACGATTACAGCTGTCTTATTTTCAAGTGATTTATTAATTGCTTCTTGAACTACTTTTTCCGATTCAGCATCTAAAGCAGAAGTTGCTTCATCAAAAATTAAAATTTGAGGATTGCGAACTAATGCCCTTGCAATTGCAATTCTTTGCCTTTCACCACCTGACAAATTCACACCTCTATCTCCAATAACTGTATCGAATCCATTTGGAGTATTCATAATAAAATTATATGCGTTTGCATTCTTTGCTGCTTCTTCAATATCTTTCTCTGTAGCTTCTTTGTAACCATATCGTATATTATTTGCAATTGTATCATTAAAAAGCATATTTTCTTGACCGACCATACCGAATAATTCCCTATATGACCTAACATTATACTCCTTAATATCAATATCGTCAATTTCTATCAAACCTTTATTGGGGTCATAAAATCTGATAAGCAAATCAAGCATTGTGGACTTACCGCTACCACTCGCACCAACAAAAGCAATTTTTTTTGATTTCTTTAATTCAAGAGATACATCATCTATCACGTTTGAATCGTTATACGCAAAACTGATATTTTTAATTTTTATGGAATTATTAAATGGTCCAAATTTCTTTGTTCCTGAAATAATTTTTGGCTTTTCATCTAAAATTGAAAAGACTCTTTGTGCGGCAACAAAACCATGTTGAAATCTTGAAATAGAGTTTACAACGGTACTTATTGGGGACATTATTGAGAATAATGAAAAAAGAAATAACATCAAATTTTCGGGTTTCATTGTACCATTCAATACTTCTGTACCACCAACAATCAAAACAACGCTAAGTGCTGAAATTGCAAATACTTCATTAACAGAAGGTACTAATTCAGTAATTTTTTTTAATTTAACTGCAGATTTTACATACTTTGCAGAATCACCTTCAAATTTTTGAAAAGCAGTATCTTGTGCATTATATGCCTTAACTACTCGAATTCCTGAAATTGTTTCTTGCATTGTAGATGTATAATCTGCCATTGCAGTTTGCATTCTTGAAGCATATTTTCGGAGATATTTAATTGCCGTTTTTATTAAAAGCAATGAAATAATACTTGTACTAAAAGCAATAAGGGTTAATTTACCGGAAATAGTAATTAGTAAAGCAAAATATAGAACAATTTGAATTGCCTCACGCAAAGTAGTAGTAAATGTAGATAAAGTAGATGAATTAATCGTAGAAACATCATTTGTAATCGTTGAAATTAAATTTCCTTGTTTGCTTTTCGCAAAAAACTCAACCGGAAGAGTAATAATTTTATGAAATAGTTTATCACGAATAGATTTAATTATTCCTTCTTCTAACTTAACTGAAACAATTGCTCCGAGATATTTGAAAATATTTTTGAAAATGAATACAAAAATTATGAACAAACTTATATTGAACAATAGTGTAAACTTATCGTTATTTCCTGTTACTAAACCAGATACAAACGAAAAGAATTTTGTATTAATATCAGAAATTGGGTCGGTAGATTTCGTATTAAGCAGTACCTCTTCTGAATAAAAAATTACTTTAATAATGGGCAAAATTAAAGTAACTGATAGAGTACTTAAAGCCGAAAAGACAATATTTAGTAAAACCTGTAAAAGTAACATCCATTTGAATGGTTTTATAAAATCGAAAATTCTCTTCAAATAAGCGACATTGAATGATTTATCATTCTTAATTTTATCTGATTGCATTTTGTTTCTTTGATTGTTGATTGATATCGGTAAGTTTGTAATTAAAAAGAAAGACTCCAAACATATTTCAAATTCAAAAAATTGAAAAAGATTGGAGCCAAAACAAATTAATTAACTTCTTACTTCTTTTTTAGCAATTCTTTTATTTGTTCATACATTTCTTCTTCATCGCCCGGTGCATAGCCGGTATGTTCCCACACAATTTCACCATTTCCATTTACTAAAAATGAGTGTGGAGGATTGCTAACATTCATTGCACGTTTGAAATCACTATTTTCATCAAGCAATACATCAAATTTCCAACCCCTGCCTTTTACTAAAGGTGCAACTTTTTTAGTATTTCTCGAATCATCAATTGAAACTGCAATAACTCTAACACCGGTTTCCTTTGCCCATTCTTCAAATTTTTCATTTATAGCATTCATCTCTTGTAAACACGGTTTGCACCAAGTAGCCCAAAAAGTAAATACTATCGGTTTACCATCATTTGACAATTCAGAAGTTACAACTGTTTCACCCATTAAATTCTTAATTCTTGCTGAAGGAACTTTTTTCCCATCTTGAGCAAACATAGACATACTCATTGCAAAAGCAATAATAATTGCGGATAAAATAAATTTTTTCATAAAAAACCTTTTTTAATTATATAATATCAAAAATTTTTGTTAATTTACAATCTTTATAAACGTAATTTTGAGAAAATTGTTTAATAATAGTTTAAAATAATATGAAAAAATTCTTACTAATTATCGCAGTGCTATTTTGCACTATAAATTTTGCATCATCACAAAGTTTAGAATTTGTTAAAGCACCTGATATTGTTGAGGGTGCAGTTGAAGCAATAGATGTTACTTCTTATGTAACTTTGAAGAATAAGACAGATAAAGCAGTCAATGTTCGTATCAAAGGCAAAGGGATTGATATGACAGAGAATCATGTCCTTAATGTCTGTTGGGGCGAATGTTTCACCTTGTTTACTGATGAATGGACAATGCCTTGGTATAAAACAATTGAAGCTAATGGCACTTCTATCGAAGACGATATTCATTTATTACTGATGCCGTTTGAAACAAAGGGTATTAGCAAAGCATTGTTTACATTTTATATCGAAGAAAATCCAAATGATAAAATTGAATTGTTGGTAACATATTATGTAGGTGTACCTAAATCAGTTGAAGAAGTGTATTCCGATGACCAATTTGGTATTCGTGATATATATCCTAACCCAACTGATGGTATAATTGCAAAATTTGACATTAACCTTCCTGAAAAAATTACTGCTGACCCATTTCTTGAAATTTACAATGAAGTTGGTATGAGAGTAAAAATGACTGAACTTTGCGACTGCAAAAATACAAAAGAAGTTAATGTTGAAGATTTGGTGTCAGGTAACTATTATTGCAATGTATTGATGAATGGTATTAAATCAAAAACAAAAAAATTACTTATCAAAAGATAATTTTTACAGAATAAAACAAAAGTTTTTTAAAAATAAAAGCCCTGAGTTTCTTAGGGCTTTTATTTTTTAATTTTTCTTCTAAACATTGATTATCAAGAATTTTATATAATAGTCTGTTGATTAAGTAATATTGAAATGATATTGCTCCTGGCTCAAGCCACGAGTTGCTTACTGAATCTGCAAAAATGTGGCTTTAGCCACGTGAAATAAAATTAAATTTATACTTAATCAACAGACTGTTAAGTATGAATATCCTGTATAATATATTGAAATAACTTTACTTAGTATTAGGAAAATTTTTTTAAATTTGTAAATTGATTTTTATTAATTTGAGGTATGTAATGAATTTTGAAGAAATATTTGAAAAGTTTAAAACTATTGCAGTTGTTGGTATGTCAATATATCCAAATAAAGCTGCACATTCCGTTCCATTGTTTATGAAAAAAAATGGATACAATATTATACCAGTAAATCCAAATCATTTAGAAATTGCAAAGATGAAATCGTATAGTTGCATAACTGAAATTGATGAAGATGTTGATATTGTAAATGTATTTCGTCCATCTTCTTTTGCTTTGGATATAATTAAGAAATGTGTCGAGAGAAAGCAAACAAAAGGTGATGTGAAATGTATTTGGCTACAGGAAGGAATTTTTAGTGAAGAAGGAAGAAAATTAGCTGAAGAAAATGGTATTATATTTATAGAAGATGAATGTATGTATAAAGCTTATGTAAGTTTAAATTAATATAAATTAATCATTTTCATAGATTTAAGATTTTCATTGTTGATAAAATGTTTATATTGTATCGAATTAAAATGTTATTTTTGTACTATCTTTAATATTAATTTTTATAGATGTTTATGAAGAATGTTTTTAGATTATCAGTTTTATTTCTGCTTATGAGTTTGCTTGGTTTTGGTCAAGAAGTAGTAAGTATTCCCGTAACAACAAACGGAAAAATTCTATCAATATATCATAGCGATGGAATCAATTATATCGGTGGCAATTTTAGTCAAGTAAGCCCAATTACAGGTAGTGCTGTGATGTTGAATAAGATTAATTCTACTACAAGTATCTCTCTACCCAAAGTCAATGGCTCTGTTTATTGTGCTGTTAGTGATGGGAATGGTGGTATCTATATTGGTGGTAATTTTTCTAAAGTTGGCAATCATGTCAGATATAATATTGCTCATATTAATGAATTAGGTGAAGTTACTAATTGGGCGCCAGTTGTAGAAAGTGATAATCTTCCAATAGTTTATTCATTAGCAAAAGATGGTGATTTCATATATTTTGGTGGGTCATTTCGTTCAGTTAATCAACAAAGTAGAAATTTTATTGCCAGAGTAGATATTGAAGGTAATTTAAGCAATTGGAATCCAAATCCAAATGATGAGGTTTATACAATTGAAATTAATGATGGAAAAATCTATTTTGGGGGTAATTTTAATACTATTGGTTCAACCGATAGATTTAAAATTGCTTGTGTAAATTCACTTGGAGTAATAGAAAATTGGTATCCATTGATTAATAATCAAGTAAAGAAAATTAAATTTTTCGAGAATAAGATTTATATAGCTGGTGGCTTTACTAACGTCAATAATTACACAAGACAAAGGTTTGCTGTATTAGATTTAGATGGAAATTTGACATCTTTCGCACTTAATTTCAATCAAAGAGTAGAAGATTTTGCTATTTTGAATAACAAAATTTATTTTGGTGGTAGATTTACCAAAGTGAATAATATTTCAAAAAGCTATGTTGTTTGCTCTGATTTAGATGGAACTTTGCAAAATTGGAATATATCTCCAAATAGTTTTGTATATTCTGTTGCAAACAGTGATGATATGATTTATCTGGGTGGTGCTTTTAATAAAATAAATAATACAAACAGAAATTTCCTTGCATCAGTTACAGAAAATGCTCAAATCAACAATTGGGACCCTAATCCAAATAGTTTAGTATTTTCAATATTACCTTTTGAGCAAACTATATTTTTGGGTGGTGCTTTTATGGGAATTGGTGGTATTGCCAGAAATAATTTTGCTGCATTTAATGAATTGGGTGAATTACAAGATATTAATATTGATGCAAATGGTGAAGTTCTTGCTGTTTATAAAGAAGACGACATACTTTACATTGGAGGAAATTTTTCAAAAATCAATAATATTGATAGAAAATATCTTGCATCTGTAGATTTAACGGGTAATGTACTCGATTGGAATCCTAATTTAAATAGTTCTGTTTATACAATGGCTAAAATTGGGAATGAATTATTTGTTGGTGGGACTTTTTCAAAAATAGGCAACAATAATAGATATTTTGCTGCTTCTTTTGATAATAACGGAGTTCTTACTGATTGGGCACCTCAATTTAATGGTCCTGTTTTTTCAATTAAAAATAACGCTTCAGACATTTACGTAGGTGGTTTTTTTAATAGGGTTAATGATGAAACAAGAATAAATATATGTTCTTTTAGTGAAAATAAAATTCTCAATGAATGGAATCCTATTGTAAATGACGCTGTATTAACAATGTGTGTATTTGAAAATGTACTTTATATTGGCGGTTGGTTTAATACAATCAATGATTTACCTCGTTCCAGAATTGCATCATTCTTGAGTGATGGCAGTTTAAGCGATTGGAATCCTGTTGCTAATAATAGTGTTTGGACAATCCACGCAAGCAGTAATTCCAATGGAATTATTTATGTTGGTGGTGATTTTACAATGTTGAATAGTACTGAAAAATTATACATTGGTGCTTTTGATGCATTGGGTAATTTACAAGATTGGGCACCAAATCCAAATAAATCTGTATATTCAATTCAAGCTGGTGAAGATGCAATTTACTCAGGTGGAATTTTTACAAGTTTTGGTAATTTACTTAGTCCAAATCTTGCTACTTTGAAATTTGATTACGTTCCTCCTCAAATGCCAATTCAATTATTCCCAACAAATTTACAAGCAGGGCTACCCTTGATATTTACATTTGATTGGACAACTGCACTTTATGCAGGAAAATATCACTTACAGGTATCAGAAACCCCACAATTTTCAACATTAATTATTGATGATGAAAATATTCCTCAATCACAATATTTGGTTAATGAAGGTGTACTAAATTTTGAAACTCAGTATTTTTGGAGAGTAAGGTCATCTAATGGACTTGAGTTTAGTGATTGGTCATCAGTGTGGACTTTTGGCACAGTGATTTCACCTCCACAAGCCCCAGTTTTGAACTTACCTGAAAACAATGCAGAAGAACAGTTGTTATCTCCATTATTTACTTGGGCTGATAATTTGAATACTGATAGTTATCAAATTCAAATCTCTGATGATGAAAATTTTGCAAATATTCTTTTTGATGTTGAAGATATTGCTATAAATGAATTTCAATTGTTTTCTAATTTACAAAAAACAACTCAATATTTCTGGAAAGTAAGAGCTAAAAATATTTCTGGTTATGGAGATTGGTCATCAATATTTAATTTCACGACTGCTGAATATCAAGTTTTAAATCTTAGTTTGAAAAAAGGTTGGAATTGGTCTTCAATTAATGTTACTCCATTAAATACAGCAGTTACTGAAATTATGAAAGATGTAGCTACAGATTTAGTAATAATGAAAAATGCAGCTGGGCAAGCTTATATGCCACCTTCATTGAATACAATTATCAATTGGAATTTTAAAGAAGGGTATCAGATTTACATGAACAATGCAACTACTTTAACTGTTCTTGGAATGCCTGTTAATCCTGTAACTACTCCTATTTATCTGAAACGTGGCTGGAATATGATTTCTTATCTTAGAAATACTCCGCAGAATATTGCTATTTCATTCGCTTCTTTAGTTGAAAAGGGCAGAATGGTAATTGCAAAAAATGCAGAAGGTAAGATATTTATGCCGCCTACAAATACGATAGGCAATCTAATACCCGGTAATGCTTATCAACTATATCTTTCTGAACCAGACACATTGTATTATCCTGCTAATGGAGTTGGGAAATTTGTCAGTAACGATGCTGATGATTATCAAGCAAAAATAAATTTAGTAAAATTTCCATTGACTAATAATTTTATGAATATAGCAATTAAAAATATTGCAGAAGCCGATGGAACTGAAATTCTGGCATTCTCACCGAGTGGAAATTTAGTTGGAAGTTCTTCAATTTACAACAATTTTTCGATTCTGACTATTTGGGGTGATGATAATATCAATAGTATTAATACTGGTATTAATGATAATTTGAACATTATTCTAAAATTATATGATTTAAAATCAGGTCAATTTGAAATACTTAATGAATACAGTTGCAAGAATGTAATAAGCAATTCAATTGAAGAACTTAAATTTAATAAAGATGCTGTTTTGGAAGTTGATTTCAATCAATTTGAAAATGCTATTTCAATAAATTGCACTCCAAATCCTGTAACTAATCAAGCAAAAATTAGTTTTGTAGGAAAATTTGAATCATTAGATTATTTAGAAATTTATGATTTAAATGGAAAATTGATTGACAAAATTGAAACAAATTCTTATTCTAATGGTGAAATTCTGATAAATACAACGAATTATTCTTCTGGTGAATATAGTATAGTTGCTAAATCAGGCAAAATAACTGTTAAAACCAAGATGATTGTGATTAAATAATTATTTTCGATTGGAAATAATTATTAAAAATAAGATGATATTTGCATTAAATAATTTTTAGTCATTAGCTGGATTCCTCAAGATGTTTGGAATGAGATTATTTTCCGTGTCATTCCGCACTTGATGCGGAATCTATGGATTTATAGATGTCCAACACTTTCAAAGTGTTGGACATCTTGTTTAGAAAATGACAGGAAATGGATTCTGAAACAAGTTCAGAATGACAGGAAATGGATTCTGAAACAAGTTCAAAATGACAGGAAATGGATTCTGAAACAAGTTCAGAATGACAGGAAATGGATTCTGAAACAAGTTCAAAATGACAGAAATATAGATTCCTCAGGATGTTTGGAATGACCTTTTTAGATGAATTTTGAAATAGTTAGCTTTAATTTGCACGTGAATGTTTCATATTAAGTACTTAGCATCTACAAAAAAATCTTGATTTAAATGATATTTAAAAAAATTATTTTTGGAAAATTAATAATAAATAACTATTTAATTTGTCATTAATTTTTTATATATTATTAATTGAAATTTTTAATTCCAAAATTTGCGGATGGTAATTTGATTTCAAAAGTGTTAATTGCAAATAGAGGCGAAATTGCCTGCAGAATAATCAGAGCTTGTGAAAAATATGGTATAACATCTGTTGCTGTATTTTCTGACCCTGACAAAGATTCAAAACATAAATCTTTAGCAAATGAAGCTTATAGTATAGGTGGCTCTACTGCTTCTGAGTCATATTTAAATATTGATAAAATTCTCCAAGTCGCAAAAGAAAGTGGCTGCAATGCTATTCACCCGGGATATGGTTTTTTATCTGAAAATTTTGAATTTAATAAGAGAGTTCGAGAAGCAGGTTTAATTTTTATTGGACCAAATCCTGAATCAATGAAAATTCTTGGCTCAAAAACTGCATCAAGAGATTTAATGATAAAAAATAATATACCCGTTGTTCCCGGTTTTAAAAGTAATACCAGCAACATAGATGAATATATCGATGTAGCAAAGAAAATAGGATATCCTATCCTGATTAAAGCAGCTGATGGCGGTGGTGGCAAAGGTATGCGTATCGTTCATAACGAAGATAATATGGCTGAATCTATACTTGCTGCAAAACGTGAATCATTATCTGCATTTGGAAGTGAAGAAATCTTTTTGGAAAAATATATTATTTCTCCAAGACATATTGAATTTCAAGTTGCCGGAGATAGTTTCGGAAATTACATTCATCTTTTTGAAAGAGAATGTTCAATTCAACGCAGACATCAGAAAATTATCGAAGAGACCCCATCTGTTGCTCTTGATAATGAATTAAGAAATAGAATGGGCGAAACAGCTATTTCTGTTGTTAAAGCCGCAAATTATGACAATATTGGTACTGTTGAATTTTTACTTGATGATGATAAAAATTTCTATTTTCTTGAGGTTAATGCTCGTATTCAGGTAGAACATCCTATTACTGAAGAAACAACTGGCATTGATTTGGTTATATTACAGTTTGACATTGCAAATGGTGAGAAATTACCATTTCAGCAATCAGAATTATCACAAAAAAAGCATAGTATTGAATGTAGAATTTATGCCGAAGATAGTGAGAATAATTTTATGCCTTCACCTGGGCAAATTTTATTTTACAACGAACCAAATATTCAAGGTGCAAGATTTGATAGCGGTATCACTACCAATTCACTTGTCCCAACATTTTACGACCCAATTCTTTCAAAACTTATTGTTGCAGCAGAAACAAGAGAAGAGGCTATTAATAAAACCATTGAAGTTTTGAAAAATTATCCTATTCTTGGTGTAGTTAATACAACTGGATTTTTGATTGAATGTCTTGCTCATGTTGAATTTAGAAATGGCAATACAAAAACGGATTTTATTGACAAAAATGATATAAAAGTAAAGCACGATTTAGGATATTTGAATCAAGCAATTATTACTGTTGGTCATTTTGCTACAGAAAAAAATGATAGTTTGGTTACTGAATTAGAAAATATTGGTCATTGGGAAATTTGTTCATCAAAATATTAAAATGAAATGGTAGTAGAATATTCAAATAAAAAATATAGAATTTCATCAAAAGCTGAAGAAAAATCAGGAGCTGATGGATTTAAATTAAATACGCAAATTAATGCAGAATATATAATTCAAAATGTAGTTTCATCAGATAAAAATGTATTGATATTTGAAGATGGCAGAAAATCTTATTTTGCTGAAGATGAAAAGCACTATTTTGTATTTATTGATGGGCATACTTTCACTTTTAATAAAAAAGATGAAAATTTCGATTACTTTGAGGATAGTACTGATAACTCAAATCAAAATATTATCAAATCACCGATGCCCGGAAGTATTGTAAATGTTCTTGTCAATGAAGGACAAAAAGTGGAAGAAGGTACACCTATTATCATTGTTTCAGCTATGAAAATGGAAACAACATTATATTCGTCAATATCAGGTATAGTAGTTGAAGTAAATGCTATTAAAGGTGAACAAGTTGATGAAACTAAATCACTTGTTGTTATAACAAAAGAAGAAAATTAAAATTTGAGGTTTAATATGCTAATTGATTACGTAGTTTTTTATAATTATGTTTAATCATTAACGGAATTGAAAAATGGAACAGAAAAAAGGTAAAATCCTATGGATTGATGATGAAATTGAGCTATTAAGACCTCATATCATTCTTCTCGGACAACGTGGTTATAGTGTTGATACTGCAAGTAATGGCGAAGATGCAATTGAACTTGTAAAAAGTAAGCATTTCGACTTGATATTTCTTGATGAAATGATGGTGGGAATTTCTGGATTGGAAACTCTGCCAATTTTAAAAGAAATCGACCCAATTACTCCAATTGTAATGGTTACTAAAAATGAAGCTGAAAGCTTAATGGAAGAAGCGATTGGTGTAAAAATTGATGATTATTTAACTAAACCTGTTAATCCTGCTCAAATTTTACTTGCTTGTAAGAAATTTATCGAAGCTGATAGAATTGGCGAAGAGCATTTTACACAAAAATATTTGCAAGGTTTTTCGGAATTATCTCGTAAAATGATGATGCGACCAGATTGGAAAGAATGGCTTGAAATATACACCAAATTAGTTCAATGGTCGATGGAATTAGACAGATTCCCAAATTCTGGCTTAAAGCAAACTTTACAAGACCAATTCAGAGATGCAAATGCAGAATTTTCAAAATATGTAGAAGACAATTATAAAAATTGGCTTACAATCAAACATGAAGAAGGAAATCCTGTATTATCGCCCCACGTATTTGATAAATTCGTTACTCCTACAATTAAAGAAGGTGATGCGTATTTCATATTTGTTGTTGATTGTATGCGACTTGACCAATGGCTTGTTATGAAAGAAGCATTAAGTCAGTATTATACAATTAAGACTGATTATTATAGTTCAATATTACCAACAGCAACACAATTTGCAAGAAATTCACTATTCTCTGGTTTATATCCAATTGATATAAAGAAGCACTATCCTCAATGGTGGTATAATGATTCAAATAGTGAAGACCACAAACTAAATGCTTACGAAAAAGAATTAATGGAAGCATGGATAGAAAGAAGGCGAATAAAATTAAAAAATAAACCCGGTTATGTAAAAATATTTGATACAGACTACGGCAACAAAATTGAACGTGAAATATTATCTTATACGCAGAATAATTTAACTGCCGTTGTAATTAATGCTGTTGATATGATAGCACATTCAAGGTCTGATTACGCAATTCTAAAAGAAATTGCTCCAGATGAATCTGCATATCGCTCTTTGACACGTTCATGGTTTAATCATTCAAGTTTACTTGGTATGCTTAAAACTTTATCAGAAAACAAAAATGTAAAAATATTGCTTACATCTGACCATGGTGCTATTAGATGTATGCGTGGAGTAAAAGTTCTCGGCGATAGGGATACTTCTACAAATTTACGTTACAAATTCGGAAAAAATGTAAAAGCAGACCAAAGAAATGCAATGCAAATCTCTAAACCTGAAGATTTCAAATTGCCTTCTCATGGAATGACTGTAAATAATATTATCGCTAAGGAAGATTTTTATTTTGTATATCCTACAGATTACCATCACTATTTAAATAGGTATAAAGATAGCTTCCAACATGGTGGTATTTCAATGGAAGAAATGATAGTTCCTGTTGTTTATATGGAGCCACGATAATATTTCTTGTAAGATGTCAAAAATAATTGTATTTTTGATTGATGGAAAAAGAAATATTTACAACAAATAGCGAAGAGGAAACTATTTCTCTTGGCTTTAAGATGGCACAACGCCTAAGAAAAGGCGATGTAGTTGCATTTACCGGTGATTTAGGTGCTGGTAAAACTGAATTTATAAAAGGGATTTGTAGTTATTTCAAAGTTGATGAAATTGTTACAAGTCCCACTTTTACAATTATAAATCAATATAACGGAACTGTTTTAAATTCCGACATTAGTATTTATCATCTTGACTTATACCGTATAAAATCAATTGATGAATTGATTGAAATTGGATTTGATGACTGCATTAATTATGAAGAAAGCATTAAATTAATTGAATGGGCTGATAAAGCTGGTCTTAAACTTCAAAATTCAGATTATAAAATCCATTTCATTCTTAGTGAGGAATTCTGAAAATAACAGAATAATTGAAATTACGGGTAATAAAAGCTAATGAATATTATTAAAACTATTTCTATTATGCAAGAAACTTCAGATAAGCATAGGGCTGAAGGAAAAAGAATTGCAGTTGTTCCAACAATGGGATATTTACACAACGGTCATGCATCTTTAATTACAAAAGCTAAAGAATATGCTGATATAATTATTACAACTCTTTTTGTTAATCCAAAGCAATTTGCTCCTCACGAAGATTTTGAAAAATATCCAAGAGATTTCGATAGAGATTTCCAGATTGCAGAATCCTTCGGTAGTGATTATCTATTTATTCCTGATGTAAGGGAAATGTATCCAATTGGTTTTGCTTCAACAATTACTATTTCTGATATTACTGAACCTTACGAAGGTCATTTTCGTCCCGGTCATTTTGATGGAGTTGCAACTGTTGTTGCTAAGTTGTTTAATGCTACTAAACCACATTATGCAGTTTTTGGGCAGAAAGACTATCAGCAATCTTTATTAATTCAAAAATTAAATAGGGATTTTAATTTTGGAATTGAAATTATCATTTCTCCTACAATCAGAGAATCTGATGGTCTTGCAATGAGTTCAAGAAACACATATCTTTCACCTCAATTCCGTAAGAAAGCTGGTATTCTTTTTATTGCTTTGGAGGAAGCAAAGCATGCAATCGAAAGAGGTGAAACTGATAGAAAAATGATTAATGCAATTCTTCATAAAACTTTGCGTACTGTTCCTGAAATCAAGATTGATTATGCTTCTTCAGCATTAGCTGATTCATTAATTGAACCAGATAGATTTTTGCCGGGCGAGAAAGTAGTATTGCTTATTGCTTGTTTCCTCGAAAAAACAAGATTGATAGATAATTCCGTTGTTATTATACCTTCTGTTTTAAAAGAAAAAACTTTCGTGGAAGGTATTTGAGATTATATTCAAGTTTTGATTTTTTTTTAACTTATCCCAAAAATGCCACAAACTATAATTGTGGCATTTTTTTGTAGCAACACAGCCGAATTGAAATTTTCAAATTTCTTTGTTATTTGAATGAAAAAAATGTATGTGAGGAACAAAATGAAAATAATCATAAAATGAAATTCTTTGAAAATCCCAAGAGGGATTACATATTTGTAATAAAAAAAATAACCTAAGTCTAACAATCCCAGAGGGATTACCTGTTTGTAGTAAGTGTAGTTCCTCGACCTCAAACTACACTGTAGGTGTTGAATGTGGATGTAATATCGTCCAAAACACGCATCCATAAATACGCACCCCTTGCTCCCCTCTTTTTAGAGGAGAAATTTCGAGTTTTTTTATTCTTGTGTTACAAACATTAATTCCCGATGGGAATTTCAAAGATGTTGTACAAAATATCAAAAATTCTGTTTTATTGTAAATTGGCTCTCTTATCTAACTTGGCAATAAACCTTCCGAAGGTTCAAAACCTTCGGAAGGTTTTGAACAAAGTTAGTTTTTGTTTGCACGTTATTCTTTCATTTGGCGACTGAGTATTCACTAATTATTTTATTTTTTATTAATAGGGACTGTAGTCAAAAAAATTCAAAACAGTAAAGTCATTACCAATATTTTTACACATTGAATAAGAATAAATTTCGACTTTTGATTAACAATTATTCAGAATAGGAACAAATTTCATTTTTTTTTGAATTATTTTCGAAAAAAATGAAAATATTTGCAAAAAAGTGAAAAAAAGTGCAAAAAAAATGTGATTATTTGCTTGTTAGATTGTCTATTGTATTGAGTAAGATTGCAATTTTTAAAAAACTTTTTTTGAAAATGAAAAGCGTTAGATAAATGAAGGTAAATTACACAAATCTGAGCGATGAAGAACTTCTTGAACTTATTGCAAGTAAGAAAAAAGAAGCAAAGCCAGCATTTGAGGAAATTTACTTAAGATATAAAAGTCCAATTTATACTTATTGCAGAAAGATTGTAAAATCTACACAAATTGCAGAGGATATATTTCAGGAAACTTTTACAAGGTTTTATGAAGCTGTAGAAAGTAAACAGATGATATATAATATAAAAGGTTTTTTACTTAAAATTGCACGAAATTTGTGTATTAATGAAAACTCAAAGTATGGTAATAATATATTTACTTTAGATGAAAGTACTTATAAATGGGATGATGTAGATTTTGAAAATAATGATTTAAGTGATATTTTGCATAAAACAATTGATTTATTGCCAGAAATTTATAAAGAAGTACTTGTCATGAAAGAATTTATGGATTTTCAATATAGTGAAATTGCTAAAAGCTTAGATATCTCAATTACTGTAGTAAGAATGAGATTATTCAGAGCCAGAAAGTATTTGAGGGAGCTTATGCAACCTTATATTGATGAATTTAATACAATTGAAAAATAAAAAAATAAAATAAAGGGAAAATGAAAATGAATGAAGATTTTTTGACACCATCAGAACAGTTGATAGCGTTCCTGGACGGGGAATTAGATGCTAATCAGACAACTGCTTTCTTTGCCGAATTGTCTCACAATTCGGAGTTGCAAGAAGAAATGAAGGATATGGTTAGCATTAGAAATGCATTCAGAAATGCTCAATTAACTCCACCTGATGCTATTAGGCATAGTATTTTAATTAATACTGGGTTGCAAAAAGCTACTTTTATGAATCAAATAAGAGCTGGTGCCGGAATTCTTGCAGCATTATGGACTTTATTTACAAGCAAAACAGCTATTGCAGTATATTTATTAGCTTTGGGGACTGGTATTTGGTTTGCTACTCAAAATGATGATGGCAAACTGAAAAATTCTAATTTTACTTCAACTGAAAGCATTGATGCGAATATTGGCAATAAAAAATTGACAAATAATTCAAACAATATTGCAATTGTTGCATCTTCTGAAGTAACTGAAAATACCGTTAAAACAAAAGTATCATACAGCAATTTCAAAGTAACCAAAATTAATAAGTCCGAAAAAAATAATTCCAATGAAAATTTAGTTGCGAATAATGATAATGAACTAACAGCAGATAATCAAAACAAAACTGAAATGCTCTTAAGTTCAAATCTTGTATTAAAAAATCAAGATTTTCCAAATCTTACTTCAAAACAAAATTTTTGGAGTATTCCCGGATTGAATTTATATATTAATCCTGATTTTTTGAATGATATTTCATTGCATATACGTACATTTAACGGTGTATCTTATCCAGAACAAACATTGACTAATTTGAATAATCCTTTATTGAATAATTTCAGCATTGGATTGATGTATAATTTTACAGGAAATTTAAGTATTGGATTAGAAGCTGGATTTGAGAATTTTGCAATGCAATTTGAAGGATACGAAGGCGATATACTTTATAGATATATGCAAAATTACAATTCGGCATGGGGTGGTTTGGCAGTTCAATATACATTTTCACCTATTCTTTGGCTTGATTATACTCAACCTTATGTTAAAACACTGTTTGGTGCAAATGAATTAGGTCCTGTATTAAAACTGAGTGCTGGTGGTAAGTATTATATTACTCCAAATTTTGCATTCATTGGTGGTGTTGAATATGGTTCATTTATTTATCAAATAAATGGAAATACATTTAGCACAAATAAATTGGGATATACTTTTGGGGCAATGTTTGGATTTTAATCAATTATGAAATTGAACAAGTATAAAAATATGTCAAATAGCAAATCCATATTAGTTTTCCAATTAGTATGGATTGTGTCGTTATTATTAATTTTTTCAAGTTCTTGCAAAAGTCCGCTTGATGTGGATGCAATTCGAGATAAAGATACAATTTATGACCCAAATAACAAACCAGCGGAAATTAGGTTTATTCCAGAGTTACTTGATTTTGATATTGTTTTTCCTGATGACGAAAGTGAAATGGAATTTTCAATTGAAAATATCAGCAAAGACGATGTTCTTGTAAATCAAATATCAACTAAAAGCATAAATAGTTCTTATAAATTAGCATCAGAATTTACTCCATTTACTCTTGGAACTTCATCTTCAAATAAATTTAAATCTATTTCAATGAAATTTAGTAATTCAAAAACTGGAATTTTCTTTGATACAATTTCTGTAAATGATTTTAAAAAACCAACTTTAATTCTTAAAGCTACTGTGCCTGATGTTTATGGAAGAGATTTAGTTTTTGACAATACTACAAAAGGAGGCATTTCCGGCAAAGTTCTAAGAATTTTCAATGAAACTGACGATAGTGTAACGATTAGTCAATTTTCAATAATTGAAAATCAAACAGTATTTTTTGAAGAACCAAAAATTCAACTCCCATTAACAATTGCAGGAAAATCATCTGTAAATATAGTCATCAATTTTAATCCAGCAGAAGCAAAGAACTACAAATCAGAAATTAGAATTAAAGTATTAACAAATGGCATAGTTGATGAAATCATAAAATTATCTGGGACAGGCGTCAATTAAGAAAATCACTATTTTATAATTTTATTATTCTGTTCTCGCTTAAGAATCCATTCCTTTTTTTGCCTGTCATTCTTAACTCGTTTCAGAATCCAATTCCTTTTCTTGCCTGTCATTCTGAACTCGTTTCAGAATCCAATTCCTTTTCTTGCCTGTCATTCTGAACTCGTTTCAGAATCCAATTCCTTTTAATTCTTTTACATTTCCTAAAAATTACAAAAAATTAATTATTCGGCAAGTATCTTAATTTACAAATAATTAACAGATTTTAGAATTTTAATTTCAAAAAAATATAAAAAAAAATGTGATTATTTGCAGTTTAGATTGTCTATTGCATGATATATGTTGCAAATTTAAAAAGAGAATGATTTTTATGAAAAGATTTTTATTAACTTCGATGATTTTATTAATTGTGTTTTCAACTTTTGAATTATATTCAAAAAAAATTACTCGAAAAACAGATTCACTTGAATTAGTCAAATTCTATAATGAAACAGATGGCAAAAATTGGTTTGTTGATACTGGTTGGAGTGATGGAAAATTACCTGTTTGGGAATGGCATGGTGTTGGAATTGACTGGATTGTTAATGGTAATGACACAACGGTAGTCGTAATTGAAATTGAACTCGAAAAAAATAATTTGTCAGGTGTTTTACCAATTTTAAATTTACAAGATTTATATATGATGTTTGTTTCTGGCAATAATTTAAGAGGAACAATTCCCGCTTACAATAGCAAAGAATTTTCATGGTTTGATGTTAGCCATAACAAATATCTATTTGAGGATTTCATGCCTAACCTTGAATTTCTTATGGATTTAGATGTCTTTATTTATGATTTTCAAGATACAATCATCAATTTTAAAGTAACGAAAAATACAAACAATCTTTTTGTTGAGCATGAATACAAACACGAAGGAAATAAATTTAATTGGAAAATCAACAATGTTCTCGTTCCTAATTATATTAAAGATACCATAACAGTTACAACTATGCTCGCTGAAATTAAATGCGAAGTTTCTAATTCAAAAGTTCCCAATCTCTATTATAAATCAGAACCATATCAAATTAAAACAGAGTTGATATCTCCACTTGATAATACTCAAAACCTTTCAAATATCGAATTAAGATGGAAATATATTGATATTTCTCAAAAATATTTAGTGAAGTCTATAATTTCATTTTCTGGAAGCACAATAACTCGATACGATACTACTGATAAAACAATTTTCAAGTATCCTGCAGGAGTTCCCCAGTTTAATTCTAATTTCAAATGGTCAGTAGCACCACTTAGAGAAAAAGAGGTTGGTGCTTATACCAATGAATGGACTTTTACAACAACAACTGTGAATGAATTTACAGATGCTACAGATTCTCTTGAATTAGTTAGATTTTTTAATCAAAGCAATGGTAGTGCTTGGAATAATAAAAATAATTGGCTCTCAAGTCAGCCAGTTTGGAAATGGCAAGGTATTAAAACATATCCTGAATATATTAATGGCAATTTAGTTCATAGAGTTTTACGCATATCTTTAAGCAGCAATAAAGTTCTGTTCAAAGAATTAGATTTAAATCTGCCATTTCTTGATACATTAGTTTTAAGTTATAATGCAACAACATATTCTATAAATGAATCAAATGTCTATTTACCAAATCTAAGGTATTTGAATATTAGTGGCAATAAATTAGAAAATGGATTTACAGCTTTTAACAAATTTCCAAAATTGGAATACTTGAATATTTCAAATTCGAGTTTAACTTCATTGAATGGTTTAAATTTGAATAATTTGATAAACTTATTAGCTGATGGAAATAATTTCAGTAATGAATCTTATGAATTTAATTTACCCAATTTATTTACATTATCACTTAAAAATTGCAAAATAGCTGGTATATTTTCAAATTTAAATTTACCCAAACTCGCTTATCTTTATTTGTCAAATAATGATATTGGTGGTTTTGCAAATAATACATTACCTGAACTCAAATATTTAGATGTATCAACTAATAAGATTGGAAATATAAATAATTTAAATAACTTAAATAATTTGCAAACATTATACATCAATAAAAATTTATTAGCAGGGGAATTAACAAATTTCAATTTTCCAGCATTGAAATCATTTTATGGCTCAAATAATCAATTATCAGGGAAGATTGATTTGACCAAGATGCCGGTTTTAACTTATCTTGACTTATCAAGTAATGCTTACGAAGGAACACCTGAAATAGTTGAACACGATAGTATAAAAATTATAAATTTTTCAAGCAACAAATTTTCAGGACAAATTCCTGAAATTGATTTACCAAATTTGACAAGTTTATATTTGGGAAATAATAATTTTACAAAAGTTGGTAAAATGAAGACACCTAAACTTCAGGATTTAATGCTTAATAACAATTTATTAAGCGATACTGTTCCTGATTTTATATCAAATTATCCTAATATGAAATCTGGTATTTTGTCATTAGGTCAGAATTTATTGACTTATGAGCATTTTTTACCTAATCATTATAGTAATAATCAAATTAAAACTTATATAATTAGCGACCAAAAAGTAACATATAAATTGAAAATAACAAAAGATGGCAGTGAATTTGGTTTGGAACCAGATTACAATGGTATTGCAGATAAATTTCTGTGGATAGACCAATATAATTCTACATTATCCAATGGAAGATTATATTATAAAAATAAACCGATTAATCAAATTCGTTGCAAAATTTCATATACTAAAATTACAGGAGTGGATTACTATACTGAATTTTTCGACCCAAATCCGAAAAAACTATATCCAGAGAATAATGCTACAGAAGTTGAATATCAACCTGAATTTAAATGGACAAAAGTTGATTACGCAACCAAGTATTGGGTTCTAATATCCGAAACACAATACATGAATCCTGCAAATGTATATGAAACAACTGATACTGTATTGAAATTACCAGTTGAATTAAGTCCTAATAAAAAATATTACTGGGTATTAAGATTTTTCATTGATGAAAGCACAGGAACAAGTGTTATGGCTAATCCTTGGCCCTTTAGTACACTCACTGCAAATGTTACTCTAAATCAAAAAGATTCATTAGCATTAGTCAAAATTTATAATTCTCTTGACGGTCCAAATTGGAGTAGTCAATTAAACTGGCTTTCTAACGAACCTGCAACTAAATGGGGTGGCTTAGTATTTAAAACACATAAAGTTGGCGATGGTTATGTAAATTATGTTAGTCAATTGAGTTTAGTAAATAATAAATTAAAAGGAGAGATAGATAAAATCGAATTAGATTCACTTAATTCACTCGTAATTAATAACAATGAAATATCAGGAAAATTCCCAGAATTAACATCAGAGGTTATAACACAAATATCAGCTCCATATAACAAATTTGAAAGTGGTATCACAAATACATTTAAAAATAGTATTTCATATATTGATTTATCATATAATTCAATTACTGAAGAAATCGAGGAAGTAGTTGGTGATAAACTAAATTATCTATTTTTAAATAATAATGATATGACTGGATATTTCCCTTCGATTGTGGCCCCAAGTTTGAAGTATATTGTGATGAGCTATAATAAACTTGATAAAATACTACCTGTTGTGTATCATGATAGTATTCGCGTTATCAGAATAAATAATAATAATTTCAATGGAAATTTGCCAGAATTCAATACTCCATTAATTGATACAATAAATTTAAGCAATAATCAATTCTATGGAACGATACCCGCATATCAAATGGATAGAATCAAAAACCTTGATTTATCTTATAATAATCTTTCAGGAAATATTCCAGCATTTGATATGGTCAATCTTGCATTTTTAAATTTATCACGAAACAAACTTAGTGGAACTATACCTAAGATTAACAGTAATGCTTTACGAACTGTGAATATTTCGTATAATAAATTTCTATTTGAAGATTTGACTGAAAATGCTACAACTTATATGCCGATAAATAGTTTTCTTTATTATCCACAAGATACATTACTTGAATTAATTCCAAGTGAAAATAATGGGCAATACTATATATCAGTTGGTATAAATGCAAATAATCAAACAAAATTTAAGTGGTATGAAGACGGTCAAAAAATAAGTGATACAACAAAAACAATCAAAATTACAAATCAATCAGCTAAATACAAATGTGAAGTTTCATATTTAACTTTTGACAAATTAATTTTGGAAACAGTAATAAAATCATATCAAGAATTAATAGTATCGGTTGATGATATATATTCGCATGATAAATTCAGAATTACTCCAAATCCTTCATCTGAATATTTTATAATTAACACAAATTATTATAATGAAACTCCAAAAAATATAAGAATCTATGATGTTTCAGGTACAAAAGTAATGGAATTTGATTTAGATAATGGGCAGAATTTAATAAATATTAAAGATTTATCAATTGGTGTATATTTCATTTTTATTGATAATGAAATTAAGCCATTGAAATTGATAAAATATTGATGGTTTGCATAATAATTTGCATCAGAATTAGGGCATAATTTACTTGTGTGTCATTCCGCACTTTATGCGGAATCTATATTACAAGATGTGCCACACTTCCAAAGTGTGGCACATCTTTATTATAAAATGACATAAATTTAGGATAGATTCTGAAACGAGTTCAGAATGAAAGTTTTTTTGTGTCATTCCGCACTTTGTGCGGAATCTAATATTATCAGATGTGCCACACTTCCAAAGTGTGGCACATCTTTATTATAAAGAATGAAAGTTTTTTTGTGTCATCCCGCACTTTATGCGGAATCTATATTATGCAGATGTCCTACACTTTTTAAGTGTAGGACATCTTGTTGTAACTAATTCAGCTTGAAAACTAATAAGAAAACCTAAATCTATACAGTCAATTTATGCAATGCCCATTCAAATACTTGTAAATATTCTTTTGCTGAATTTTCTGATGAAAATTGCTTTTGCATTGCATTCTTCCTAATAATATCCCAATGAGTTTTGTGATGATATATTGTCATAGCTCTATCAATACTATGCTCAAAATGTTCGGCATTATATTGCCAAAATGTAAATCCTGTACCTTCCATCAAATCAGTTGAATACTCTTTTACAGTATCAGCCAATCCACCTGTCATTCTCACAATTGGAATAGTACCGTAACTCAAAGCATACATCTGTGTTAATCCACAAGGTTCAAATCTCGATGGTACAAAAAGAAAATCACTACATCCAATTATTCTATGAGCTAATTGATTATCATAACCAATGTTGATTAATGCTAATTTAGGATATTTCCACTTGATATAATTAAAGAAATTAACATAATTATAATCACCCGACCCCAACAAAACAAATCTAAATTTTTCATTATATAAATAATCTTCAAGTTTATTTACAATTAAATCAATTCCCTTTTGCTCGGTCAATCTCGTAACCATACCAATTAAGGGCAATTCAGGTTTGTCATTTTCTGTTATATTCATAGAATTCAAAAAATCAAGTTTATTTTGACTCTTGATTTGAATTGTGTCTGCATCATAATTATTGAAAATGAGCTTATCGGTTAATGGACTCCATTCATCGTAATAGACACCATTTAATACACCAATTAAATCAGCTCCACGTAAATTCAGAATATCATCCATGCCCTCGCCATAATAATTCCATCTGATTTCTTGGGCATAAGTAGGGCTTACAGTTGTAATTTTATCTGCAAACATTATCCCTGTTTTCATAGCATTTACGGCACCTTTATGCTCAAACCAACTTCCAGGATAAAATTCTTTAAGTCCAAATCCTGAAAATTCCATTGCTCTTTGAGGGTTAAACCATCCCTGATATGCCAAGTTGTGAATTGTATAAACACCAGCAGTTTTTGAAAATAACGGATGATTTCTATAAAATGACTTTAAAAAAGCAAGTGAAAAAGCAGCATGAAAATCGTGTGCTTGTATAATATCAGGTGAGAAATTTAATGCTTCACATACCGAAAAAACTGCACGTGAAAAGAAAATGAATCTTCTGTCGTTATCACCATATTCGTGAGGGTCTCCATAAATTCCTTCCCTATCAAAATATAGATTATGCTCAATAAAATAAATCGGTACTTCTGAACCTGGCATAGTTCCAGCCCATAGCCGTGCATATTCCTCCCAATATCCAACCGGTACTACCAGAGTAATATCAAGTGGAACAATATTGTATTTTTCTACATTAATAAATCCATATTTCGGCATTATTACAATCGGATTCTCACCAGCTTTTTTCCATTCTACTGGTAAAGAACCTGTGATATCAGCAAGACCACCAGTTTTGGCATAAGGTGCTACTTCGGCAGAAACAAGTAGTATATTCATAAAATCTCAAAAAAATGAACAATCAAAAAAGAAGTTTAGACAATCATTGACTTTTGTTTTTCTGTTTGCATTTTGTCGTAATCTTCAAGAAACTTCTTCAATCCAGCATCTGTTAATGGATTTTTCAAAGATTGCATCATTACGCTATAAGGAATTGTTGCAATATCTGCACCTGATTTTGCAGCTTGAACAATGTGAATCGGATGACGTATTGAAGCAGCAATAATCTGTGATTCATACTCTTGAATATCCCATATTTCACAAATATCATCTAATATTACTGAACCGTCATAGCCAATATCATCAAGTCTTCCCATAAATAATGAAATATAAGTAGCTCCTGCATTTTCGGCTGCTATTGCTTGCGTAGCACTAAAAATTAAAGTAACATTAGTAGGAATTTCATTGTCGGATAAATGTCTAACTGCGGCTAATCCAGCTGGAATAGCAGGAATTTTAATGACAGCATCAGGGAACCATGAAATAATTTCTTCAGCTTCACGGATGATTCCTTTTGTTTCGGTGGATATTACTTCAACTGAAAGATGACCGCCAACCATTTCGTAAATGTCAAGAATTAATTTTTTTATATCAATTGTTGGGTCTTCTTTGGCTAACAGACTTGGGTTTGTTGTTACACCTGAAATAAAACCAAGTGAAGTTGCATGTCTGATATGCTCAATATTTGCTGAGTCAAGATATAATTCCATAATAAAACTCCTTAATTTAATAACTGAAATATATTTAAATTCAAATTTAATAATAGTTTTGTTTATATCAAAGAAATAAGGGAAAATGTCTTTATTTAATTTGCAAATATGCGGAATGAACTGTCTGAACTCTTCAGAATATATTCACGATTCATGTCATTATCGAAACAAGATGCCCTACATTTTGAAAATGTAGGACATCTGCATATATTAGATTCTGCATCAAGTGCGGAATGACACTTTGTAGATTCTGTCATTCATAGCTCGTTTCAAAACTATTAATTTCAATTGCAAAGTAGAAACGACATTAAATATAATACAATTAGAATTAGCTTAAAATTGAATATACAGGTCCTTCATTGGTTAATTTACTTTCAATTAAATGTATTTTAAATGTGTTCATCAATCCAATGTTTGTATCTTTATAATTATTTAAAACTTCAATAAACTTTTCATCATAACTCTTGATTCTAAGAAGTGAAACGTGCGGTTGGAATTTTCTTTTTTCCTTTTGAATACCTAAAGATTCCATATCTCTTTCAATTTTATTAAAAGATTTAAAAATGTTTCTTTCATTATTAAACACTTTTACAAATAAAGTTTTTGGATTGTTTGGATGAGGAAAACAACCTATACCTTTAATAGTTAAAACTGATTTAAATTCACGCAAAATTGGTTTTAATAATCCTTTTATATCGGCAATTTTTTCAACATCTATGTTGCCAAGAAATTTGTAGGTGAAATGCAAATTTTCAATTTCTGTCCATTTGCCAGTACATACAGTAGAAAAATCATCAACAATATTATTGATAACAGGTGTAAAAAGTGTGTTATCAACAAAAGTACCTATAAAAAGTCTTTTAGTTTCCATATTTCAAAAAATTTCCGTTAAAAAAAATATAAATTAAACAAAAAAATTCATTCAACAAAAAAATTAATTTTATGTTTATTAAATTAATTAAATTGATGACAAATATCCACCATCTACTGCTATAGATGAACCATTGATATAAGATGCCAAATCAGAAGCAAGAAATCCTGCAAGATTAGCTATCTCATCTGGAGTTGCTAATCTACCTGCTGGAATTTTTGTTAATGCAGAAGCTAAAACTTCATCATAACTTGTTGAAGTTTTTTCTGCAATTCGATTGAATAAATAATCCAATCTTTCAGTATTTGTATATCCAGGTAAAATATTATTTACAGTGATATTATATTTTGCAAGTTCTCTTGAAAGAGTTTTTGACCAACTCGCCATTGCTCCTCTTAATGTATTGGAAACGCCAAGATTCTCGATTGGTTGCTTAACACTCACTGAAATTATATTTATAATTCTGCCAAAGTTATTTTGCTTCATACCATCTCTTAACTTTTGTACAAGTAGATGACTTGCAAAAAGATGACTTTGGAATGGCTTGATAAAATCATTATAATTAGTATTGGTTAATAATCCTGATTCTGGGCCCCCTGAATTATTTACAAGAATATCAATATTTCCTACAGTATTCAGATGCTGTTCAATTATATTCTCAAGAATTTCTAAATTATTCAAATCAACAGAATAACAATAAAAATTACCAGTATATTTGCTTTTGAAATTATTAGCCATTTCTATCAAAATTGATTCACTTCTTGCAATAAGCACCAAATCTGCTCCCATTTCAGCATATCTTTCAGCAATTGCTTTACCAATTCCTTTTGAACTTCCGCAGATTAATGCAGTTTTATTTTTCAAACTTATATTCATATTATTTACTTATTTCCAACATTTTTTCAAGAGGTAACAATGCTTTCTGTCTTGTTTCTTCATCTAAAATAATTTGAGGTTCAAGGTTTTCAAGTGCATTTATCATTTTTTCAATAGTATTCAATTTCATATAAGGACATTCATTGCAAGAGCAGCCATTAATATTGGGTACAGCATAAAATTCTTTCCCTTTAGCTTTTTTCTTAAGTTCGTGAATAATTCCAGATTCAGTTAAAATGATAAATTCTTTTTCAATTCTATTTGTTGCTTCTGTAATAATTTTTTGAGTTGAGCCAATAAAATCTGCATACGCCAATATATTTTCAGGACATTCAGGATGAGCAAGAACAATTGCTTCGGGAAATTTATTCATTAAATTTATAACTTCAATTTCCGAAAACATTTCATGAACTTGACAAGAACCATCCCAGATAACCATTTCTCTACCTGTTTTTCTTTTAATATAAGAGCCAAGATATTTATCAGGTGCAAATAGAATTGGTGTATCTAATGGAACAGAATTTACAATTTTTTCTGCATTAGAAGATGTGCAAATGATATCAGACATTGCTTTAACATCGGCAGTACAATTTATATATGAAATTACAGTATGACCAGGGTGTGAATTAATCCATTGTTGAAATTGAACTTTTGGGGCGCTATCTGCAAGTGAACAACCTGCATCCATATCAGGAACAATTACAATTTTATCAGGATTAAGAATTTTAGCAGTTTCCGCCATAAAATGAACACCGCAAAATAAAATCACATCGGCTGTGGTATTTTTGGCAGCTTGAGCTAATTGAAGTGAATCACCCATAAAATCAGCAATATCTTGAATTTCAGGAGATTGATAATAATGGGCAAGAATTACGGCATTTCGTTTTTTTTTAAGTTCTAATAATCTATTAATCATATCAATTTGAAATTAATAAAAAAGGATATGAAGTTTCAAATTGATGATTATTTTATTTGGGAAAAATTATAATTGATATGATATTTAGAAATGCAGAAAATAAATGGTATATGACAATTGTAACAATCAAAGCATAAGAAAATTTTCATTCTGAACTCGTTTCAAAATCCATCTACGATTTATGTCATTTTTGAAGCAAGATGTCCAACACTTTAAAAGTGTTGGACATCTACAAATATTAGATTCCGCATCAAGTGCAAAATGACACGGAAAACAAACTTTCATTCTGAACTCGTTTCAAAATCCATCTACGATTTATGTCATTTTTGAAGCAAGATGTCCAACACTTTAAAAGTGTTGGACATCTACAAATATTAGATTCCGCATCAAGTGCGGAATGACACGGAAAACAAATTTTCATTCTGAACTCGTTTCAAAATCCATTTCATCAGATATGCCACATTTTAAAAATGTGGCATATCTACAAAACCATATATTACCAATCAAGTGAAGAATGACGCGCAAAATATTTCCCAACCATGCCAAAATTGACTTAGATGAATTTACAAATTTATCTATATTTTATCATATTCCCTCAATGGAATTTGAAATTTGATTGTAGAGCCGAAACCCTGAGTGCTTTCAGCCCAAATTTTTCCCTGATGTTTGTCAATAAATTCTTTGCATATTATCAGTCCTAAACCAGTTCCTTTTTCGCCAGAAGTTCCTTCGGTTGAATGAGATTCACCAATTTCAAAAAGTGATTTCAAGGTATTTTCTGAAATACCAACACCAGTATCAGAAATGCTGAATTCTGTAAATTTGTTTTTTCCAATATTTATTATCTTAGATGAAAATGTAATTTTACCATCATTTGGAGTAAATTTTACAGCGTTGGTTGCAATATTTCTAATTATAGTATTAAGCATATTTGCATCGCAAAAACATAAATCAGATTCATTAATTTCATTTATTATTTTAATATTTTTATTTTTTGCAAGTGGCTCCAAAAGTGAAATATTGTGTTTTACAAGATGTGATAAGTAGTTATGCTCTGGATTGAATGATATTGTGTTTCGTTGAGCTTTTGACCATGTTAGAAGATTTTCGAGTAATTCTGTAATATTATGTGCTGAATTTTTCATAAGTTCAACAAGCCCTTTTATTTCATCATTTGAAAAATTTTCAAACTCATCGTTCATCAATTCTGTAATTGATTTGAAAGAACCGATTGGATTTTTTAGGTCGTGAGCTATTATAGCGAAGAATTTATCTTTTGTAGCATTTGCGTATTGTAGTTCAGAATTCAAATTTTTGTGTTTTTTGTTTGATTTACGTAGAATTAGAATGATTGTTAAGAAAAGTGAAAAAATTATTACTGCAAATATGATAGTTTTTTTGAAGTTACTTTTTGCCATCTCAAGTTGTTCGGCATTTCTTAAATTTTCATAATAACCTGAAACAATATTAGTGTTTGTTTTTAATATTTTATCAAATATTATTACTTCTAATTTTCTCACACTATCAAGAATTTTTAATGCTTTCTCAAATTCGCCTTTTACCCAATAACATTCATATTCAATATTATAAACTGCCTTCTCATAATTGGTATTTTTAAAATGTTTGTTTAATTCGGATATTTTTTTAGCACAAACCAATGCTTCATCATTTCTTTTTACATTATTCAACAAATCCGCTTTACTAATTAATATCTCCGGTAACTCAGAAATCAAACCAAAATCTTTACATTGCTCTAATGCTTTATCAAAGTAATATAATGAACTGTCAGTATTTTTTGATGCATTATAAAAAGCACCCAAAATACTATAATTTGAAATCAATAGTTTCTTAAAACTAATTATATTTGCAATCATATTTGATTTGAAAATATAATTTAATGTAGAATCTGCATATAAATTTCTTGACCTGATTTCTGATACATTAATTGAATTAAAAATTTCACTATAAACAGACCCCATTCTGTTATAGGTTTTAGCAATTCCAACGCTATCCTTGATTTCAGTAAAAATTTTGAGAGCCGTTTTTAAATAATTAAGTGATTGATTATAAAGCATCGCAGCTCTATTAACTTCACCAAGCATTCTATAATTCTCTGCAATTTTTGGCTTATCTTTTAATTTTTCATTTAAAGTTAATGCATCATAAATATTTTCAATTGCTTTTTGATGAAATCCAAAGGTTTTATACGCTTTTGCTAACAATTCCTTCGATTGAACTTGGTATTTTAGATTTTTTGAATCTTTTGAAATTTGATATGCTTCTTCAGCAATAACTATACATTTAACATCGTTATTTTCGAACAAAACTCTTGCTGAATCGAGTTTAGAATTAAAAAGTTTATCTGAGTTATTATCGGCATTTAGTTTTAAATTCAAAAGAAAAACCAAAAGTAAAAATTTCATCAAATATTTAGTAGTTTTACATATCATAAATTTCAAAATTCTATTAAATTCATTATCATTTCTTTAAAATGCAAATATATAAAATTCTTTCATAAAATAATTGAAATATATTTTTAACAATAAAATTGAAATGATAAAAATTAAATTTATATTTTCTGTATAAAATAACAGTTACAGTTTATTATTTAAACAATTATGCAACTATGACTTTGATACTAATTTATCTATAAAGTATTGAATTTCATATAATCCAAGTATAATTTCAAATTAATTAATTTTCATTTTTTAAAATAATTTTTATTTGGTGCGATTTTTGCTTATTTTTGAATTGATTTTGTTTGTTTTCATTATATTGAAGTAAATGTCTGGTACAAAAAATATTAAAGAAGCTGAGGTTTGGATTGACCGCGGAGATGAATTTGTCAAAAATGAAGTTTGGGACAAAGCTGTTGAATGTTATACAAGAGCAATAGAAATAAATCCAAGAGCATCTTTTGCATATTTTAAAAGAGGTAGTGTACTTGCTACATTAAATAGTTATAAAAATGCTATAACTGATTTTAATAATGCAATTTTACTGAATGACAATTTTTCATTTGCATACTTTAAACGTGGCTCGGTATATATGTCTATAAACCAATATAATGCCGCAAGTGATGATTTTAGTAAAGCAATAGCATTAAATCCTGATTTTTCATTTGCCCATTACAAACGTGGTTATTGTCAGATGAAATTGAAAAATTATCAAGCTGCAATTTCTGATTTTGACCTTGCTATTGAACAAAATCCATCTTATATGCTTGCTTATTTGAATCGTGCAAATATATTTTTTTCATTAAAAGATTATGACAAAGCAATCGAAGATTATACTCGTGCAATTCATTTGGACCCACAGCAAGAAAACGCACTATTATCACGTGGTTTAGCTTTTGGAAACTTAAAAAAATTCAAGGAAGCACATCATGACTATACAAGGGTAATTGGCTTAAATGCTGATTCTACAATGGCTTATAATTATCGTGGTCTGATTAATTCTAAATTGAAAAAATTTGATGAAGCAATTGCAGATTTTGACAAAGTTATTAGTTTAAATCCAAATATTCCTGATTCTTATAACAATAGAGGTATTGCTCACTTTTCTCTCAAAATGTATAATGAGGCAGTGCAAGATTATACAAAGGCGATACAATTTAACCAAAGTTCAGCCAGTCTTTATTTTAATCGTGCAAATTGTTATTATTATTTGAAAAAATTTATGGAAGCTATAATTGACTTTGATAAAGCTGTCGAAATAGAGCCAACTTTAACCTCTGGTTTTTTTGGTCGGGCTAATTGTCACATGTATTTAAATCAAACAAAAGAAGCAATTAAAGATTTTAGTAAAGCTCTTGCAATTAACCAAAAATTTTTTCAGGCGTATATTGGCAGAGGAAATGCTTATATGAAAATGAAGCATAACAAGAAAGCCCTCGAAGATTTTACTCTCGCAATTGAAATACGACCAGATAGTCCATTAGGATATATGAACCGTGGTATAGCATTTAGAACAGAAGGCAAAAATGAAGCAGCAGCAAGGGATTTTAATCAATTTCTTAAACTAACACCTCATAATAATGCTAATGCAGTTCAAATCAAAAATTGGTTAAAAAAGAATAATTTACCTTTTGATGCATAAATTATTTTTTTATTGCAATAATTACTATATAAAGTATGTCTTTACATATTAAGTTAATGCAATATTGCATTATTTTTTATTAGTTTAAGATTCAAAATAAATTTTTGACAAAAATTATTTTTATATATGATGGAGCTTTCTAATGTTCTTTAAAAAGAAATTCGGTCAAAAAATGATTGTTTTAACACTAAGTATGTTATTTACAACATTTTTATTAAACGCCCAAATTCCAAATTTACTTTATCCAGGCAATAATTCTACTTGTGTTGAAAAAAATGTCGGCTTTATGTGGGAAAAATTTGCCACTGCTACTGGTTATCGTCTAATTATTGCAGATGTCAGTGATTTCTCTAATATTTTAGCTGAAGAAAATGTTGCCGATACAAATCTACACCGTTTCAATCTTCCTACATACAACAAGAAGTATTATTGGAAAATTCTTGCATTTACACCCGGTGGTGAAAAGGAGTCAAATGTGTGGAATTTTACTACTCATAATACACCTCCGCAATTAGTAGCACCTGTAAATAATTTGATTTGTGCCGATACTAATATGACTTTTAAATGGAATTTTAGCAATGTAATTTCTTACAGATTGCAAGTTTCGGAAGACTCAACATTTGCTACAACTTTCGTTGATAAAAATAATATTTCAGATACAAGCTATAAGCTAAAATTGCCGAAATTCAATACTAAGTATTATTGGAGAGTTGCAAGTACTACTGCTTCTTGTCCTTTTGCATGGTCAGAAACCTACAATGTAAAAACAAAGGTAATAGCACCTTTGGCAATGTTTCCAACCGATAAAGCAAAGGGTGCAACCACTTTTAGCTCTACTCCATTTGAAGTGAAGTTTTTATGGCATAAAGTAGCATCAGCTACAAATTATAATTTACAAATTTCAAAGAAATCAGATTTTACTGTTTTAGCATTTGATTTGAATACTACTGATACAAATTATGTTGTTAATCTCGGTACAGATTATGACTCTTTGTACTATTGGAGATTGAAAACAACTACAGTTGATTGTGAAAGTTATTTTTCTGAACCTAATAGATTTTACACTCCTCTTCAAAGAGCTGTAACCGTTTCTCCTTTAGATGAAGAAACTTGTATCAAATTACATGTTAACGAATTTAAATGGAATCCAATCCAAAATACAACTGGATATAAGTTGCAAATTTCAGATTCATTAAATTTTGCTGTCATTGAAGTAGATACAATAGTCGAAGGTGCTACATCTGCTAATGTTATACTTAAAAAGAATAATACAAAATACTATTGGCGTTTAAGAGCTGACGATGCAAGAAATAACGGTTTATGGTCTAATGTTCAATCATTCCAAACTACATTCCGTCCTCCAAATTTGGTTTCTCCTGTGAATAACAAAACTGGTGTACCTAAAATTGTTGCATTTAATTGGGAAGCTTTTGATACTACATATAGATATAATCTTCAGGTTTCTAAAGTAAATGATTTTTCAACATTGGTATTAGACACAAACAATGTTAAATTGAATACTTTTTCATTATTAATTAATGAAAAAAATTCTGAATTTTTCTGGAGAGTTCGTGCCGTTAAAGTTGGTTGCTATTCTGATTGGTCATCAATTTATATGTTTAAAACATTAATCCCTGCTCCAGATTTGACTACTCCTGCTAATAGAGCAAGCAATGTTTCTGTATTAACTGTCTTTGATTGGACTGATGTGAATGACGCTATTACTTATGATTTGGAAGTATCTAAAGACAGTACATTTGTTATTGTAGATAAATATAGAAGAGATATTCCAGTATCTACATTAACTTTTGCTGGTGAACCTTTTGCAGAAAAAACAAAATATTTCTGGAGAGTTCGTTCTGTAAATCTTGAGGGAAAAAGTGACTGGTCTGTAGTATTTAGTTATACAACAGGTGTGATGGTTGCTGGAACACCAAAATTACTTTATCCATATAATGAAATGGTGAAAACTCCATTAGTTGTTGATATGATGTGGTTTGATGTTGCAAAAGCTGATTCATTCGAAATACAAATTGCTAAAGATAAAGATTTCACAATAAAAGCAGCAGAAGCTGTTGTAACAGATTCAACTTATAAATTTACAGCGACTGATAATTATACAGAATATTTCTGGCGTGTAAGGTCTATCAACCAAGGTGGTACAAGTTTATGGTCTGATGTTTGGTCATTCCGTTCAATTGCAGCTATGCCTAATGGTATTCCACAATTGATTCTTCCAGCTGATAATGCTGTTAATACAGAATATTCAGTTAAATTATCATGGAGTGAAATATCAAATGCTTATTCTTATCAAGTACAAGTTTCAAAATCAAATGATTTTTCTGCATCTAATCTTGTTGATGATAATAAATTAGTTAAAAATGAATATTATTATACTCCAAAATTAGACAACAATACTTCATATTTCTGGCGTGTAAAAGCATACAATGAAGCTGGTGAAGGTGAATGGTCTGAAGTAAGAAAATTCACTACCTATGATGCTGTTTCTGTTTATGAACCTGCCAATATATTATTTGATGCAAGTGTAAATCCAAATCCAGCAAATATTTCTTCTATTCTTACATTTAAGTTAGACGAAGAATCAATTGTGAAAATCAACTTAATTACTTCAGATGGAAAAATTATTAGTGAATTAGCTAATGGAAATTATTCTTCTGGGTTGCATAATATTGATTTAAAACTCAATAATATTCCTTCCGGAACTTATTTTTATTCAATTGAAACTAATAGCAAATTTGCTGTTGGACAGTTTGTAATTAGTAAATAATTAGTGTAAATTTCTTGATTTAAAAAAACCTTGTTCAGTTTTCCGAACAAGGTTTTTTATAAATATTAAATTTAGAAATTTCAATTATCACTTCAAGTACATAATTTATTCGTAGGATTTAGGTAAGCAAATTTTAATTTCTGTGCCTACATTAATCTCGGATTTTACTTCAAGAGTTCCTTTGTGAATTTCAATATATTCTTTGCATAAAATCATTCCTAATCCAGTTCCTTTTTCTCCAGCAGTTCCAATAGACGAAGAATTTTCTTCAATTTTAAACAACTTATCTAATTTTACTTTTTCAATTCCAACTCCAGAATCTTTGATTATTATATTATGGAATTTATTTGAATCTTCATAGCTGATTGTAATTTTGCCACCAGAATTAGTAAATTTGACTGAGTTTGAAAGTAAATTTCTCAAAACTGTATGTAATAAATAGACATCAGACAAAATTTCTAAATTCTCATCAATATTAATTTCTAATAAAATATCCTTTTGCTTAGAATGCTCTCTTACAAAATATAAAACCTTATCTGTTAACATATATAAATTAACAGTTATGGGTTCAAATCTAATTATACCTTGCTTAGATCTGGACCAATTCAATAAATCATCAAGCATTTCATATAATGAATTTGATGATTTGCTTAATTCATCTATCAATTCTTTTAACTCTTCTCTTGTAAAATCATCAAAAATACTATTAGCCAAATCAAGAGAATTTTTGAATGCTCCAATGGGATTTTTTAAATCGTGAGAAATAATTGCAAAAAATTTGTCTTTTGTTTTGTTTAGTTCAAGTAATTGTTCACGCTGTTGGTTAATTGTAAGATTTTTTTCTTCCAAAATTCGATTGGCTTTTTTCATACTCTTGAATCTAATCCACATAACAAGAATTATAAAAACAGCCAAAATTGAAGTAATGATAAATGATAAAGTTTGATAATAAATTGTATCTTCCTTACTTTTCAAAACTTCTTTTTCTCTTTCTGAATTTAATTTATATTTAATATTATATACTTTTGATTCTACCATATTATTTTGAATTTTTGTATAATCAGAATATTTTACTTCTGTATAGTACATTGCAGAATCAAGATTTCCAGTCATTTTAAACGCTTGAGCAAGCAACAAAGCACTAAATTGTTTATAAGATACTAAGTTATATTTATTACTCATTGCATAAGATTGTCTGCCAAAATCTACTGCAAGTTCATATTTTTTTTGGTTTAAAGCAATGTTTCCCAAATGAGCTAATATCATAGGAATATCTATTACCAAATCATTTTCTTCTGCAACTTTTTTTGCAAGTAATAGGTATTTTTTGGCGGAATCAGATTTTCTGTAATTAGCAAAAGCAGCTCCATAAATATTATAATTAGAAACAATCAAATCTGTCCAATTTGAATCTAATGCAATTTTTTGAGATAAATTATAATGAGAAATTAGCGAATCATAAAATTGAATATTATTGGAATCTTTATAAATCATTTCAAAATATACAGCTGCAAACCGATTATAAGTTCTTGCTAAACCAACATTATCCTTAATTTTTTGAAATAAATTTTTTGCTTTATTTAAGTAATTTATAGCAAATTGATAATTCATCGAACCTCTAAAAGTTTCTCCGATAAATCTATATGATTCTGCTATTTTATCGGTAATGCCATTGGCTTCGTAAATATAAATTGCTTCTAACAATTTATTTACAGCCGATTCATATTCATCAAAATATTTCCAATATCTTCCATATTGATAATAGCAATCTGCTTTTAATATTATATCATTTTTCTCAATAGCAATTTTATATGCACTATCTGTTAATTCAAGTGAAACTTTATCAAATTGTTCAAGTTTAATATTGGCAAGCTCAAGCAGTAATTTTGCTTTTGGGATTTGCTTTTTTTCTGCTTTTATTAATAAATCTAAACTATCTGCTTTAAAATCCAAATTTGTAAATGTTTCATTAGCAAAAAGATTTATACTTAAGAAAACCCAAAAAAATATTACTTTTTTCATAAATTTCTAAATTAATTTATTAACCAATATTGATAATCAAAACTTATAACATAAACACTATCATTTTTAAAATAATCTTATTCTATTTGTAATTAAATTCAATTAAATATAATACAATTAAATAATTGCAAATTTATAAAGAATAAGTGAGTTTAAAAAATATTTAGTTCATTTAGATAATTTAACTCTTAATAATTGTTTATTCAATTAAATCTAAAACAACTAAGTTAATTGAAAATTCTCAAGAACATTCTACTGATATTTCAATAAATTTCTTAATTCTGCTTTTTGAAAATTCTGCTACATCTAATACTTCTTGATGACTTACTGAATTACTGCTGATTTCTTTTGCAAGATTAGTTATTACAGAACAGCCCAAAGTCTGCAAACCAAGTAAGTTTGCAACGGTTAATTCCAAAACAGTGGACATACCTACCGCATCACCACCAATTTTTTTGAACATTCTTATTTCTGCCCTTGTTTCATAACTTGGACCTGCAACCATAACATAAGTACCATTTTGAAACTTCTGTCCACTTTCTACCATACTGCTTTTAACTTTCAAATACCATTCATTTTCTAAATTTCTTATTGGAATTATTTCTTTATTATTTAAAAACAGATTTTGTACTGATTTATTTGAATAATTAATTGTATCATTTATAAGCATTAAATCACCAATTTGAAACAAATTATTCAATCCACCTGCTGCATTTGTTATTATAACATTTTTTATTCCTAAAGCATTTATTAATAGTATTAACGATAATGTTTCTTCAACAGTTCTTCCTTCGTATAAATGAAAGCGACCAAAGAATACTAAAACATTTTTTCCTTTAATTTCAGTTAATGAAATACTGCCTGAATGACCTGCTACAGTTATTTTCGGTAAAATTGGTATTTCAGAATAGTCAATACTGCTTATGAAATGCTGATTTTGAAATGCTTCTTGTACCCCTGAACCTGCAATAATTGCAACATCAGGAATGATTTGAATTTTATTAAATAAAATTTCTGCCGCAATTTTAAAACTTTCTTCAATTTCTTGTTTTAATTTAAACATATTTTTCCTTACTATGCATGAGCTAAAGTAGCTACATCAACTTTTGAACAACCAAGATTAATCAATTCCCTTGCACATTCATTCATTGTGGAACCCGTAGTCAATACATCATCAATAATTAGTACTTTTTTATTCAAAAGTCTTGTTTTTGAATCAGAATTATACTCTCCAAAAACCCCATGAATGTTGATTCTTCTTTCATTCGAATTTAATAATGTTTGTGAAGATGTATATTTGTTTCTTTTAATGAGTTTATTATCAAATTTACAATTGATAGTTTGAGCAACACTTTTTGCAATACTATCAGCTTGATTATAACCACGTTCACGAATTTTTGCTTTATGAATTGGAATAGGAACAACAAAATCATAATCTAAAAACTTTTCGGATTTCAATCTCGTTCCTAATAATTTGCCAAATTCTGTACCAATTTTTGTGATTCCATTATATTTAAGCAAATGAATCAATTCAAGCCAATTTTTTTGATAAATATCAACACTGAAAAGTGATGTAGCTTTTGAAATGTATAGTTCTTCTAATGGAATTGCTTTTAATAGTAAGTTGAAAATCTCTTTATGTGTTGGTGAGTATGGTATAGAATCATAACATTTATTGCATAAAAACTCTGAATATGTAGAATCGCCACCAATGTATTCATCACATACAACACATTTTGATGGTGTAAAAACTTCAATAAAACTTTTTCCGATAAATTTTACAATTTTGATAATCACTTAATCACCAATTATTCATTTTTTGCAAATTTATCTAAAGCAAATTTACTGTTTGGATATACATAAATTAGAATACAAGTCAAAAGTAAACCCATATTTTCTAATATTTTTGGCAATCCTACCATCTGGGCACTTGAACTGGAACATCCACATTTAATGCTCAAACCTCTTGCCATTGCAACAGCTACAGCAATAATAAAAAACAAAAGTAAAGAGCCGATGATAGCAGAATTTGCTTTTTGTCTGACGCCTGATATCAACAAAAGCCCTGAAATTAATTCTATCCAAGGAAGAATTAATGCCACAATATTAAGCAGAAATTGAGGTAACATTTGATAATTACCTATTTCATTTGCAAATTTAGCGGGCTCAAATATTTTTTCAATACCAAATGAAATAAAAATGAATCCAACTACAATTCTTGCTATAAATATCAAATATTGATTAGAGAACAAGTTTTTCATATACATCCTATCAATTACAGTAAATATATGACTAATTTAAAGTATTTTTATTTTTTGTCAATATGAAACACTTCAAATAATTTCACATTTCTTTTTCTTATACATGAAATTGCTAATTCCACTTATTAACTCAATTAATTCAAAAAGAATTATTATTGCTCTTATCTAACTTGGCATTCAAACATCCGATGTTTTGAAAACATCGGATGTTATAAATAATTGTTAGCTTCAATTTACAAGTGATTATTGTCATTAAAGTACTGAGCAGTTACATGATTTCGAATAAAATGCTGACTAATTTTTCTTAAATTCCATTTTACTTTTGAGCCAAGTCCTGATTTTTGGTTCAAGCCATATTGTTAATCCAACAAAAAATATACCTGCTAATACATCAACAACATAATGATAACGCAAATATACTGTTGCAAATACTAATCCTGTTCCTCCAATCAAAACAAACCATCTGATTCGAGATTTGTGTTTAAAAGATAAATACATATTTGTTAATGTAATCCAAGTGTGCCCGCTTGGCATACAATCACGATTAACGACACTTGCTGGGTCAAGATGCCCATTTGGAATACCACCACCATTATTAACAATTTCACGTAAATAATCAGTTAAAAATAATCCTGGTAATTCCAAATTCAAATTTTCAAAAATGTGTATCGTAAATCGTGGACCAATTGCTGGCATAAAAAAGTACATCAAATATGACAAATAAAATGCAAATAATATCATTGCTGCAAATTCATCAAAACCCTTTTTATTTCCCTTTAAGTGCATATCTACTCCGACCATCAATGGCATCACAAAATATAACATATAACATATTTGAAGTATTTCGGTAAGCAAAGGAAAAGAAAAGGAATTAGTTACTTCGGTTGGATTACATTGAAATATTGCATAATCCCAACTAATCAAAACATCATCAAAAAGATAAGGATTTACTACTTGAACATAATTTTGCACTTGGACATAAATCAAATATACAATTGGTGCGAAATAGATTTTTCGGAATAATCCAAGATAGTTATTTTCTGCATTTCTTGTTTGATAAAATGCGATAGCAATTACTACTGTAGCGATACCAATATTTGTAAGAATTAATGAAATAGGATTATCTAATTTTGAAAATAAAATAATTGTAAAAGCTGAATATATTATCAACATAATAATTGTGTAAATCTCAGGTATTTGTAAGGTCTTTCTTAAATCAGATATTTTCATTGGCTCATCCTTCATTTTTATTAATTATTGATTTGATAAATCTATATAATTCTACATAATCATCTTTTGTCAATTCTTCTGCTCTTTTGTGCAAAAATGCAGAAAATTTTTGATGATTTTTTAACGCTTCCAATATTTCACTTGAATTTTGATAGCTACCTATAAATGATGATAATGAATTACTTAGTTTTTTTCTACGTTGATTAAATCCGGCTCTTACCAATTTCATTATCTGTTTAAATTCTACTGAATCGAAATCACTATTATTGAAATCAAATTCAATAACAGATGAAACAACATTTGGTTTTGGAAAAAAGCAATCAGGAGCAATATCAAATAATATTTCTGATTTACCACATAATGACATTGCAATGGTCAGTATTCCGTAATCTTTTGTTTTTTGCTTTGCAGACAATCTTTGAGCAACTTCTTTCTGTATGGTCAAAATTGTTTTTGAAATTTTATTTGAATGTTCAAACAATTTGAAAAATATTTCACTGGAAATATAGTAAGGAATATTGCCAATAACTTTAATATTGTGGTCTTTACCAAATTCAAGAACTGCATCAAAATCTACTTTTAAAATATCAGAATAAATTACATTCAATTGAGGAAATTTCACTTTTAGCAAATCAACAGCTCTTCTATCAATCTCAACAACAGCAATTTTATTGGTTTGTTTTAATAGTAATTCAGTTAGCGCCCCCTCACCAGGCCCTATTTCAATAATAAAATCATTATCTTCAATATGAAGAGCATTCACTGTTTTGTTAGCAATATTTTTGTCAGTTAAAAAATTTTGTCCAAGAGATTTTATAGGTCTTAAGCTCAATTTAACTCAATAGTTAGTATTTAAAAAAATAATTATACTAAATCCAAAATAGAAATTTAAATTACGATGAAGTTACTCAATTATTTTTTTATAGCTTGAGATACCATTCACATTTAAAAAATTGAGAATCTTACAAAGTTTATTTTCATTATTCATTCGAGATTTGAGTTTTTATTTGAAATTTTTTTGATTCTAACGAATTTATCAATTCATTTATAAAATTGTACAGAAAATTGAATTTTTTTTCTTACTTTTGTTTTTTGAATTATTTGTTAGGAGAAAAAAATGGAACTTTTATTATTAAGCAATTCAACTACACAGGGCTATGGTTATCTTGAACATAGCGAAAATGATATTAAAGAATTTTTTGGAAATAGAATTAGAAACATAGCTTTTATCCCTTATGCAGGTGTTACTGTAAATTACAATGATTATGAAAAAAAAGTAAAAGATGTATTTTCAAGATTAAATTATTCAATTAAATCAGTGCATCATACTGAAAATCCAAAAGATATGATTTTAGAAGCAGATGCTGTGGCTGTTGGAGGTGGAAATACTTTCAGATTATTACAGAAAATGTATGATTTTGACTTGATGAGCATTATTAAAGAGAGAGTTTTAAATGGAATGCAGTATATCGGCTGGAGTGCTGGTTCTAATCTTGCATGTCCAACAATTAGAACTACAAATGACATGCCCATTGTCCAGCCACACAGTTTTAATTCATTTGGCTTTGTTCCGTTTCAAATCAATCCTCATTATTTAGACACACATCCAGATGGATTTCATGGAGAAACACGCGAACAAAGATTACAAGAATTTATTGAAATAAATCCAAACCTATGGGTAGTTGGTTTAAGGGAGGGCAGTATTTTGAAAGTTATTGACAAGAAAATCGAACTTCTTGGTAGTAAACCTGCCAGAATATTCCGAAAAGGAAAGGAAGCGTTTGAAATAGATGCTGCAACCGACACAACTTTTTTGTGGGATTGAAATAAAAATATGGCAACAAAAGAAAAATTATCCATAGATACATTAATTCTTGAAGCAAAGGATTTCTGTAATAATGAATCATATATTCCCAATTCAGATTTATTTGGGATTACTGATGGTAAAGCTGTAGGAACATATATTGAGCATAAATTTAAAGCTATACTTAAAAAAAAGTATGATATTTCAATTGGTTCTTCTGCTTTAGGAATTGATTTACCTTCTGAGGATATTTTGACTGATATCAAGGTAACTTCAATTAAACAACCTCAATCATCTTGCCCTTTTAAAGATGTTAAACAAAAAATATATGGTTTAGGATATAATTTATTATTATTTGTTTATGATAAACAAGACAATCACGAATCACAAACAACTAAATTAATATTCGTAAGTTGCAATTATATTTCAAAGGAACTAACTGCTGACTATACAACAACTTATAGATTGAGACAGATGGTGCAAGATAATGCCATTCAGGAAGATATTATTGCTTATCTAAGAGATAGAAATCTACCAGCTGATGATATAACTTTAGATGAATTATCACAACATATATTAAGTAATATACCTAAACAAGGTTATTTAACAATATCAAATGCACTTCAATGGAGATTACAGTATTCAAGAGTTGTTAATTTGACTGATGATATTGATGGTATTACAAGAATAATTAAATTTTGAAAAAAATGAGTACTTTTGATTCGAAAACTTGGCAAGATGCTACTGATTTTTTCAAAACTTATTTTGAAATTTGGAAAGATTATTTTGAAGCTAATATATTTATTAAACATATTTCTGGAATAAATTCATTTTTTCATTCTGAAGTAAGTTTTCAAAGTTTCAAAACAAATGAATTTGAAAATTATTTTCATAAAGGTACTGCTGAATTTGGAGATTTTCAGACAAATCAAGAACTTGCAGATTTGTTAGTTGAGCAATATATTGATACAAATTTTGACCCTGATATTATTCTTGAACCTACTTGTGGTAGAGGTAACTTTATATTGTCTGCAATAAAACGATTCAAAAATATAAAAAATATCATTGGAATTGAAATTAATGAATATCATACTTATTATGCAAAATTAAATATATTAAATTATTATTTAACAAATCCTAACTTGCCAAAACCAAATATTGATATTATTTTGCATAATTTTTTTGATTATGATATCATATCTTTAGCAAAAAGTTTTGTTGGTATGAATATATTAATTTTAGGTAATCCACCTTGGGTAACAAATTCAGACTTGGGTGTATTAAATTCTTCTAATCTTCCAAATAAAGTGAATTATAAGAAAGAAAAAGGACTTGATGCAATTACTGGAAAGGGTAATTTTGATATTGCCGAAAATATTTCATTTAAATTATTAGAAACTTTTGATAATTACAATGGCAAATTTTGTTTAATTTTAAAAAATTCTGTGATTAGAAATTTGCTGATGAATCAAAAGTTTAAGAATTTTAATATTGCATCAATAAAAAAAATTGGTATTGACAGTAAAAAAGAATTCAATGCCAATGTTGACTCATCAGTTTTGGTTTGTGATTTAAATAAATTTCCCGAATTTCAAGCCACAGAATTAGATTTGTATGATAAAAATACTTTAAAACAATTTGGTTGGTTCGGTAAAAATTTTGTTTCAGATATTAACCTTTACAGTATGGCAGGAGCTATTGATGGAATTTGTCAATTTGAATGGCGGCAAGGTTTAAAGCACGATTTATCGCAAGTAATGGAATTAGAAAAAAAGAATGGTAGTTATTCTAATGGGTTTAATGATAAAATAGAGTTAGAAGATACATTAATTTACGGATTGATGAAAAGTTCTGACTTGAAACATCAAGTTGTTGATAATATTAGGAAGTATGTAATTGTTACTCAAAATAAAATTGGACAAAATACTGATTATATCCAAGAAAAAACTCCAAATACCTACCAATATTTAAATTCTTTTTTAGGTGATTTTAATAATAGGAAATCCAGTATTTATAATTTCAAGCCGAAATTTTCAATTTTTGGAATAGGAGAATATTCATTCAAACCTTACAAAGTTGCAATATCTTCTATGTATAAGAATTATTTATTTTCGTTAGTAATTTCAAAAAATCATAAGGCAGTTATGTTAGATGATACTTGCTATTTTTTGGGATTTGATAACATTGAGTATGCTGCTTACTCGTTAATTTTACTAAATTCAGAATTAACAGAAAATTTTTTACGTTCAATTACTTTTTTAGATTCAAAAAGAGTTTTCACAAAGGATATATTGATGAGAATTGATTTTGAAAAATGTTTAAATCTATTAAGTGATGACTATTTCAAAGAGAAACTTAATACATTAAATCAAGATTTTTCTTTGAACATCAGTATGAACTCTTATGAAGAATTTAAAAAAGTGATATTTAAAGTTAAAAAGCAATTTGAATTATTTTAAGAATTAACAACTATGCAAAAATTTATCGATTTTCTAAAAAATGCTTGTAATAATGAATTACCTGGGATAGATTCACATTCGATTCTGGCTCCAAAATTCAAGGGAAAGTCTTTTAGGAATATGACTCCGAGCAAAGATGCCAAGGAAAGTGCAGTAATGTTGATTCTTGAGCCGAATTCTGAGTCAAATGATTTTAATATCATCTTTACTTTAAGGAGTGCATATTTAAATAAACATAGCGGTCAAATTAGCTTCCCTGGTGGTAGATTAGATATGAATGAAACACCTGAACAAGCTGCAATGCGGGAAACAAAAGAAGAAATTGGTATAGATGAATCTAATTATAAAGTTATTGCAAAATTATCTACTTTGTATGTGCCTCCATCTAATAATATTATTTACCCTTTTGTAGCAGTTTTGGAAAAGAAATCAAATTACTCAATCAATCCTGATGAAGTTGAGGAAATTTTTTCAGTTAATATTAATAATTTCAACTTGAATACGGCTATTAAATTTTACACTGATGTTTTTGATGGTTTAGAAGTACAAATTCCATATTTCGATGTACATAAAAGCACTAAATTGTGGGGTGCAACTTCTATGATACTTGCTGAATTTCTTTTTTTATATGATGAATTTCTTAAATTGGATAATTATAATGAAACAACTTAACGCAGATTTTATAAAATCAACTGAGAAGGTGGAACAGTTTCCACATCTAAATTTACCGGAAACTGCATTTGTGGGCAGAAGCAACGTTGGTAAGTCTTCTTTACTTAATAGTATTGTTCTTAAAAAAGGACTTGCGAAAATTAGTTCAACACCTGGCAAAACACAACATATCAACTTTTATGTAGTCGAAAATAAATGGGCTTTTGCTGACCTACCCGGCTTTGGATATGCTCAAGTTAATAAATTAAAAAGAGATGAATGGGTTAAACTTAATTTTTCATATTTGGAAAAAAGAGAAGAACTTAAAATTATTTGTGTTTTGGTAGATAGCAGACACGACCCACAAGAAACTGATTTGGCATTAATCGAATGGCTCGAAAATCATAAGAAAGAGTTTATGATTATTCTAACAAAATGTGATAAAATTAAACCAAAACCATTAGAAGATAGAAAAAAGCAAGTTGAGCATCTTGTTTCTCAATGTAAATTTTGCAGAGAAGTTTTACCATATTCGATTGTTGATTTCAGAGGCAGGAATGAATTAATAGGTATATTAAAAAAAGTACTTATAAATGAATGACACAATTGACAATATTATGTCACTTAGAACATGTTGTCCTCTTGTCATGCTGAAATTGATTCAGAATCTATATTAGTTTTGTAATTCTGAAGTGCGGAACAAATATATTTAAAAAATATGCAAAATGACACCATTATAAAAAATTGTAGTCATTGGTAGATTGTTTCAGAACCCTCAATGTAGAATTAATTCAAATCCCCCTTTCCCCCTTTATTAAAGGAGGATTAAGGAGGATTTCCTTCATCCGAAGTTAATTGGAACTGCCTCAAAAATCGTCATACTGATGCAAGGAAAAAAGATGTCATTGATAACTTGTTTCAGAATCCATTCCGCTTTGGAATTCTGAACTTGTTTCTGAAAAGAATCAAATAATTTATAATATTGACAATTATGAATTACTTTAGGATAGAGAATTTTCCAATATAAAACAAATCATTCTGTTGATTTTTTATTTTGAAAAAATATAAACCATTTTTCAAATCAGGTAATTGAATCCAATTTGCATTAATATCATTTTCAAAAACTAATTTGCCATTAATATCGAAAATAGAAATAATTTTATCAAATATTTCACTGTCGGATTTAATAATCAAATTATTACTAATTGGATTAAAGTAAGCATCAGTAGTTGAGTTTTGTTCATGAACAGATACTGTTAAATCTTCTTCTTTGAATGGGTTGCCCCATTCTTCATCACCTTTTTTATAATACAATAAACCCCGAGTACTGATTTCCATAGATGAAAAATAAAATGGTCCACCGATTCCTTTATAGTATTTGGTCACCCCAACATCTGTTGGTTCGTAATAACATTCATTATTTTCATAATAATGCAGTATAAAATTTACTACAAAAGCAAGTTTGTTTAATTTTTCATCGAAAGAGTAATTGGATACTACAAGGTCAGATTTATAATCAGAAAAATCCCCAACTTTTGAATATTCTAATTTGTCCTCGTTTTTAAATATGTAAGAAATTGCTGTATCAGCATTGAAATATGTTGTAGTATCTATTTTATACATTATATCTTTTTCATACAATTTTTCAATTTTCTTGAATACATAATCAACTTTAATTTTATCAGTTTTTGTAACTTTTTTACTTTTAACTTTTAAAATCGCACTTAAACTATATGTTCCAATTGTTGAATGATAATACTCATAGGTATGAAATTCATCTCCAATTTCATAATCATAAATATCTTTTTTGGAAAATGTTTCATAAATTGGATTATTCACCGTAAAAAATGTGAGCAATCCAGCGTTATTAAACATATTCGTTGGTTGATTGTTAATATTGTACCAATTTAAGATGCCATAGTTTTTGCTTATTAAAAGTGGTTCATTGATCACATAAATTTTTATTGTAGAATCATAATGTTCAGCAATTGTTAAATGTATTGCTTTAACGCTATCTGTTTTGTTATCAAAATCTGTAACAAAAAAATCTGTAACTTTTGCTTTAACCTTAAAATGAGCAGGAAAATTCACAAATGTCCATTCGCTTTCAATTTCTGATTTATCCATAATAAAAAAAGTGTCGTTATTTACATTTACAAATTGCCAAAAATTATTCTTTAATTTGATTTCTTTACCAAGCCAAGAATAAGGAGTATTTCTAAAGCAACCCTTTTTATCGTCATAAATTATAGAAGGATGATTATACAAAATTTTTTCTCCTTCATTTTCTATTACCGAATCTATTTTTATTTGGAAAAATACATTACGCTCATACTTAGGACTACTTTTTGAATTAAATAATGTAATATTATCAGGAATTATTGGTGAATAATCTTTAGATATTGCAGAACATAATGTTACAAAAATAAACATACTAATAAGAATTAAAGACTTTTTCATAATTGGCTCTTTTTATAATCGAAATTATTTCGAATAGTTATTTATAATATTAACATAGAACAATAAATAAACATTTCAAATTATCTCATTAATTATCTGGCTATAATTATTTCTTTTTAAATTCGTTAAAATCATATACTTCTTTTTCAAAGCCACTAAGTAATGGATATACTTTTTCTAAATAAAAGTATTTATTTGATGTTTCAAAGTTTTTTGCTCTAATTTCTACAGTAATTCCACCATAATATTGTATGTAATTGAGTATTGAATCATAAGGAAATTCTTTTGGAAAATTCGAACTGCCCTTTAATCTAAAATAAGCATCAATTTGTAAAGATGGATCCACCAATTTGCCTTGGTAATTGTAGAATCTAAGTCTAAACAATGAATCATTCCTACTGACAAATTCAACCCATTTGCCACCATCACATCCTCCTATCCATTTTGCACTTTTGGGAATTAATTTTTTCCGGTTAGGTTCTGGACACGGTGCATTAAATGTTAATACTACATATCCAATTGCTATAATTAAAAATAATATTATTGATAGAATTGTATATTTATAGATTTTTGAATTTTGCATTGATTTTTATGTTGAAGTTTTACTATTTTACAATTCTTACCTACATTCAAAACACAAATTTAACAAATGTTTAAAGATAAAAAAATTAAAATAATATATTGAAAAAGAATTAATCTACATAAGCTTCTTTAATTATCATTTTTACTTTTTGTATTAAATGTTGTTCAAGTTTGTCCAAGATTGATAAAACTCTACTTCTTATTTGGTCAAGTACTATCCATCCGTTTACTTTTTTAGAATTTATTGCTGTTCTTGTTGGATATTTTTTGGAAGTGTTTGTAATTGGAGCAATAATAATTGTTTGAAGATAATGATTCATTTCATTAGGAGAAAGTACTAAGCAAGGTCTTGTATTCTTCATTTCATTGCTAATTGTTGGATCTAAATTTACAACAACAATATCATATTGTTCGATTATCATCATGAAATATCTTCATCAAGAAATACATCATCTATTAGAAGTTCATCATCTCCATTAGAATGCATCAATTTAAAGGCATCATCCCAACCTTTTCTTGGAATATATTTTGGCTTTAATACAATTTTGTTTTGTTCAATAACAATATCAATTTTATCAAAATAACCTAAATTATTGATAATATTGTCTGGTAAAATTAATCCTTTTGATTTACCAATTTGTACTAATTGAACTTCCATAACAAATCTCAAAATTATTTTTATTAAACTTTAAATAAAGGACAATTATTATTTAATTTTAGTTTAATTCCCCCCAAAAAAAGAGCCAATTAATTTCTTAATCGGCTCTATGAACTTTAAAATGAAAATCAGTTTCTAAAACAATGTTGCTTTTAAGAATTCTCTGTTGAGCATTGCAATAAAATCTACTGAAATGCTTTTTGGACAAGCCGCTTCGCATTCATAATGATTTGTACAAGCACCAAATCCTTCTATTTGCATTTGTTCCACCATTGCCAAGGCACGAAGTTTGCGTTCTGGCTGACCTTGTGGCAATAATGCAAGTTGCCCAACTTTTGCAGATGTAAAGAGCATAGCCGCACCATTTGGACATGCTGCTACACATGCACCGCAACCAATACACTGAGCTGCGTCCATTGCTTTATCAGCATTTACCTTTGAAATTGGCAAAGCATTTGCATCTTGTGCCTGACCAGTATTCACACTAACATAACCACCTGCTTGGATGATTCTATCAAATGAGCTTCTATCAACAACAAGGTCTTTAATAACCGGAAATGCCTTTGCTCTAAATGGTTCGATATATAATTCATCGCCATCTTTGAATTTTCTCATGTGAAGTTGGCAAGTTGTTGTTGCCGCTTCTGGACCATGTGGAGTACCATTGATTGTGCAAGAACAAGCTCCGCAAATTCCTTCGCGACAATCGTGGTCGAATGCAACTGGTTCGTTACCTTCAGTAATTAATTGCTCATTTAATACATCGAGCATTTCAAGGAATGACATATCCTCTTCAACATGGTCGAGTTTATAAGTAGCAAACTGTCCTTTTGCGTTTGCGTTTTTCTGTCTCCAGATTTGTAGTGTCAGTTTCATTATTTATAACTCCTTACAGCTAACTTCACATTTTCAAATTCAAGTGGTTCAATATGACGAATTGGTTTTTTGTCCACGCCTTTGTATTCCCAAGCGGCAACGTGGCTAAATTTTTCGTCATTACGCATTGCTTCGCCATCTTCAGTCTGATATTCTTCTCTGAAGTGTCCGCCACAAGATTCTTCTCTTTCGAGAGCATCCCATGCCATTAATTCTGCAAATTCAAGAAAATCTGCAACGCGGTTTGCTTTTTCAAGAGCAATATTCAAATCGTTAGATTCGCCAACAACATTAACATTTTGCCAAAATTCTGCTCTAATTTTTGGAATTTCTTGAAGAGCAATTTTTAAGCCCTTTTCATTTCTGCCCATTCCAACATAATCCCACATGATTTTTCCAAGTTCTTTATGGAAATAAGTAGGAGTTTTCTTTCCTTTAATTGAAAGAAGTTTGTTGATTTTGTCAGTTGCTTCTGCTTCTGCTTTTTTGAATTCAGGATGATTTGTATCAACTTTTTCAAATTTAGAAGTAGCAAAGTAATCGCCAATTGTATATGGAATAACGAAATAACCATCTGCCAAACCTTGCATCAAAGCACTTGCACCCAAGCGATTTGCACCATGGTCAGAGAAGTTTGCTTCGCCAAGAACGTGCATACCAGGAATTGTTGACATCAAATTATAATCTACCCACAAACCACCCATTGTATAGTGAGATGCAGGATAAATCATCATCGGAGTTGTATATGGGTCATCGCCTGTAATGCGTTCATACATTTCAAAAAGATTGCCATATCTCTCTTCGATTTTATCTTTTCCAAGTCGTTGAATTGATTCAGCAAAGTCAAGATATACACCATAACCAGTAGAACTAATACCGCGACCATCATCACATGCTTGTTTTGCAGCACGTGAAGAAATATCACGAGGTGCAAGATTACCAAAACTTGGATATTTTCTTTCGAGGTAATAATCTCTTTCATCTTCTGGAATTTGATTTGGTGGACGTTTGTCGCCTTGCTTCTTTGGAACCCAGATTCTTCCATCATTACGCAAAGATTCACTCATAAGTGTAAGTTTGGATTGGTGATCGCCACTTACAGGAATACAGGTTGGGTGAATTTGAGTATAGCAAGGATTTGCAAAAGCCGCACCTTTTTTATAGGCACGATAAGTTGCAGTAACATTACATGCTTGTGCATTTGTGGAGAGGAAAAATACATTTCCATATCCACCAGTTGCAAGAATTACAGAATCTGCTGAATGTGATTCAATTTTTCCTGTAACCAAATCGCGTGTTACGATACCACGAGCAACGCCATTAATCAAAACAACATCCATCATCTCTTTACGAGTATGAAGTTTCACTTTGCCCAGATGAACCTGACGCATTAATGCTTGATATGCTCCAAGCAACAATTGCTGTCCTGTTTGTCCTCTTGCATAAAACGTTCTGGAAACTTGTGCTCCACCAAAGGAACGATTATCAAGCAAACCACCATATTCTCTTGCAAATGGAACGCCTTGAGCAACGCATTGGTCAATAATATCAACACTTACTTCTGCCAAACGATGAACATTTGCTTCGCGTGCTCTAAAGTCGCCACCTTTTACAGTATCATAGAATAATCGGTGAACACTATCTCCATCATTTTGATAATTTTTTGCGGCATTAATACCACCTTGTGCGGCAATAGAGTGTGCTCTACGAGATGAATCATTATATGTAAATGATTCAACATTATAACCAAGTTCGGCAAGAGAAGCCGCCGCAGAAGCACCAGCTAATCCAGTTCCAACAATAATTACTTTGTATTTTCTTTTATTGGCAGGATTTACCAATTTCAAATCAAATTTGTGTTTATCCCATTTCTTTTCAATAGGTCCGCTTGGAATTTTTGAATTTAATATCATAATCCTATAACTCCTTTACCATATCCAAAAACCAAGACTGCAAATGGTACACTTGCAAAACCAAGTGCAAGAACTAAACCGATGATTTTTGAAAGAGATATTAATATTGGTGAAATTTTAGGACCACTCCAGCCCAATGTTTGAAACATACTTTGAATTGCATGAGATAAATGAAATCCAAGCATAATTACAGCAAAAATGTAAAAAATTGAAATTAAAGGATTACTAAATCCTGTAATTACCATTTTATAGGCATCATGTCTTTCAAATATTCCTGCTGAATCACCTGAAGATAGTCCATGAGCTTCAAAGAATGGATTACTAACCGATGGACCATAGTTTTCTACATATTGTTTATATTCCGGGTTGGTAACACCAACTGTGAAATGCAAAAGATGATATGTAGCAAAAAGGAAAATCAAAATACCGGTATAAATCATAGTGCGGGAATAAATTGTAGATTTCACAAATCTCTTCACACTGTAACCTTCGGGCTTTGCCGCAAGATTGATAAATTTCAGCTTAAGAGATGTGTAAACGTGAAGTACAATTGAAATTAACATTACAATTCTTACCATCCAAATTAATTCACCTGAACTAACTTGCAAAAAATGAGCATAAGAATTGAATACTTCACGCCCAAGAAATACCTGCATATTTCCCAAGCAATGCCCCAAAAGAAACATTACAAGTATGAAACCGGTTGCAGCCATTACAACTTTGTTGAATATGACCGAGCTAAACGGGTTAAACTTACTCATACTACCTTTATATTAATGTTAAAAAATATTTAATTAAAAATAACTTTCATCAATTACATACTTTTTTGATAAAATTGAGCAATAACATATAGTTATATTATAACTTCAATTTATCAAAAATTAAAATTAACAAATAGATTTTAATAATACAAACATTTAACCAATTATTTTTTAATTTAGAATTTTAAAAGTGAATTTGAGATAAGGAAACTAACTGATTATTCTTACTATTTTGTGACTACTCAGTCGCCAGCTGAAAGAATCAAGTGCAAACAAAAACTAACTTTGTTAACAACCTTCCGAAGGTTTTGAACCTTCGGAAGGTTAATTGCCAAGTTAGATAAGAGTCGCCAAATGAAAAAATTCACGAGCAAATTACAGCTAACTTTGGTAAAAACCTTCCGTATGTTTTGAACCTTGGGAAGGTTAATTCACAAGTTAGATAAGAGCCGAATTGATATTTTTAAATTCCTTTGTTATTAGAATGGAAAAAAAATGCATATTTGGAACAATTTAAAATTTATCATAAAATTAAATTCTTATAAAATCCCGATAGGGATTACATGTTTGTAATAAAGGAAATGCCCCTAAATCCAACAATCCCATAGGGATTGAATGTTCAAATACATATTCAACACCTACGGTGTTGCGAATGAAGGTGGGAGATTATTCTGTTACAAACATTAATTCCCTAAGGGAATTTCAAGGATTTTAAAATCAAAATTTAAAATTTTTTTTGCTATTGGCTTAGAAATAACATATAAATAATTAAATTTTAAAAGCGTCTATTTCCTTTTATAAAAAACATATATATTTATGAAAAAATTGATTTTATTATACTTTATACTTCTATTATTTTTCTCTTGCACTGTTTTAAAAGATGCAAGAGTATTAATAACAAATAAAAGTGATGGAAGAGATGCTCAAAACAAATATTATTGGAATGTTGAACTTAAAAATGAGGGTGAAAAACCAGCATATTTTGTGATTTTAATAATTTCTTGTTGGAAAAATGGCTCTATAATAGAAAAAAAGAATGGGCTTATGGTGATATATTTCCAAATCAGAAAATTGAAAATAAAATATTGATGGAAAAAGTGGGTTATGATAATCCAGATAGCACTAATTTTAAAATAACTTATACTGCTACTGATATTTCCAACCCTATAAAATAATAATACTTCCGATGTCTCACTTTCAGCTGATTAATTAAATAAGATGTCCAACACTTTCCAAGTGTCGGACATCTATGTAGAAGTTGAAATTAACAGCCACCAACAACACGTTTTGGTTTAGTACTCTTTTCACCTTTGTTTTCATTCTTTGCTTTTGCAATTAATTCAGGTATTTTGATTGATGCTTTCTTTCGGAATCTATAGCTATCTTTTGAAAAATTGGCTGAAAAATTCATATTAGTAGAATCAAATTTAATTATATCATTTTTAAATTTACTTAATCCACCTGCCAATAAAATCACATTTGGAACATTGAGTTTATCTGCAATGAATGCAGCTTTTCGAGCTTCTTCTTCATTTTCTGCAACAAATAAATGTTTGAAATCTTTTATTCTTAAATTGTTTTGCATTTCTTTGTCAAACAAACCTTCAAGTGTTGTATTAATTGAATTTGGTAGATTAAAACTATTAAATGATGCAGTATCTCTTATATCAATGATTTGAATATTCTTATCTTTATCAATTAATCTAAAGGCAAGTTCATCAGAATCCATCATTTCAAATTCAGTTTGTTTGATTTCTTCTGTATTATTTGCTTTGTCTAATATATTATCCTTTTTTGTTGGCATAAATATTGTCATTATACCTAATACCAATCCGATTGCACTTATATAAATATAATTTTTTAATTCAGGCATACTTTTATTTGATTCACCATTTACCTTCTTTTCTATCATAGAAGTAGCCCAAAAAGAAAGAATTGCTATTGCAGTAATCATAAATGAAAATAAGCCCATTGGTATATTCAAAGTATCGAACATGGTAACATTACCCCAGTTTTCTGCTTTGTATAATCCTTCAAACATCGGATAACCTTCTGCAAATATTAATACACCAATGAATGAACCTGCGATAAACCACATTGCATCAATTTTTCCGATTGCTGCTGCACAAACACTTGTACCAGGGCAGAAACCTCCTATTACAAATCCAAGCCCCATTATTCCACCACCTACCAGAGCTGACCACAAGAAAGTAGGGTTAACATAAACATAACTCATATCAATCCAGCCCATATAGCCGAAAAATACTAAGCCAAGCATTGCAGTTATACCTGCAGTAAAAAATACTCTAAGAACTGTAAAGTCATAACCATAAAATAAACCAACAAGTTTTTTTGATGTAGAAAAACCAGCTTGTTCGAGTATGAAGCCAAATGCAATACCTATTACAAAAGCAACTAAAAAATTAAGTTCATTTCCAATTATATCAGGAACTAACGGTCCCATATTTTTTTCTCCTAATTAAATCCAAAGTTTTCTAAAGAAATAAGCAAATAAATATGCACCGCCAAATATTGCCATCATTGTAATTAATCCCCCTGTTGACATTACAGCCATTCCACTTAGTGCAGAACCACTTGTACATCCTCGTCCTAATTGTGAGCCAAGTCCGAATAGTAAACCACCAATTACCGCTCCAATAATCCTTGTATAGCTTTTAATTTTTGGAGAATGTTCTAATTTGAAATTTAATCTGTTGCTAATTAGTCCAGATACAAAAGCACCAATTACAACACCGATTACTTCAAAAACTAACCAATTTTTCAAAGGTACTTCTTGATGTTCTTTGTTGTATTCTTTATAAAATATAGCAGATTTTGTATGCTCAGGAACAATTGAGTTTGCAGTAGCAACTACACCACTTTTTACAGCACCACTTGCACCAAGACCGCGACCTGTTATAAATATAGTTGCAAGAAGTAATATACCCAACAAAAATCCTGCAAGATAAGGATTCATATACTGTTTAGGACTCATTTTATTGGCTCCGAATTTAATTCATTATTTAATTGATTATTATTTTCAGTTTCTTCAGAATGGTCATCAAGTTCTTCATAACCTGTAATCATTGCATTAAGGTTTGAAGTTACGGTATGCCCTGTGGTTATTAAATATAAATGTGCTATAACAAATGATATAAGCACAATTGCACCTGCTGTATGAAATAATGCTATTGGCTCTATTGAATCAATGTTCAACCCTGCAATTCCCCTCTTAGCTGGATATCGATAAAACATAAAAAGTAATCCAGAAAGAACCATAACAGGAATAACGAGTAATTTCAATCCCAAATAGACAAGTCGTTGAATAGGATTTAATTTACTCAATACTGTCTTTTTTGTAGGATGAGGAGCATTTTGAAAAATCCCTGTTAAATAGAATTTTACTTGTGCCATAATATTTTCAGTTGTTGGTAGATATTGTCGCCATTCACCAGTAGAAAGATGCCAAAATATAGCAAATGCAATTAAAATGATGAATGCAAAAGCTGCAATATTGTGATATTGAACAGCATTATAATATCCGAAAAATTTCAATGAACCATGTATTTCAAATCCAGTTAGCATCAAGAAGAAAATCAAGAATGCTTGCATCCAATGCCAAAATCTTTCAAATGCTCTATAAATATAAACTTGCTTACTCATTTGAACCTCTCTTTTTAATTAAATTCATACTAAATGCTAACCTGATAAATAGATGAATCAACACACCTGCAAAAGTCAATAGTATTATGATTAATCCTGATGTTTCAATCAATGGATTACTATCTCTGCCCGTCATATAAAATCCTTTTACATTGGTTAATCTACTATCATTTTGTGTATGACATTCTTCACATTTTACTGTATTTTCTTTTTTGGAAACCATGTGATTTACAGGTAAATTCATTTCTGTTTTGATAAATGAATATTGACCACTAAAAGGAAGTCCAACTGTTGCCATTCCCTTTTCAGATGCGGCTACCCAATCAAAGTCTTTCCATAATGCACCCTCACCTTTATTTTCTGCATATAGTTTTGGTTGAATCAACATCTTGTTAATTGGGTCATAAGGTTGAATTGCTCTATGAACTTTAAGAGGTATGATTTTTGCGTCATTATCATTGTAATCTCCATATAATTCATTCAATACCAACGGTTTGCTTGTGTCTTTAATTATATCACCTAACAAATAGTGATTAGCAGTTCCGTTGAAAATTTGATACTCAGGTTTTAAATTTTTCCCCCAATAAAAAGTACCTTTTATTGATAAATAAGTGTGATTTCCATCTTTATCATCTAACTCATAAGGTTCACCATTTTTAAGTTTGCCAGCTGTTGACCAATCCCAATGTGTTTTTGTTGCATTTACTTTTGCATATTCAGGAATATGACAAGTTTGACAAGCTACTTTATGACTATGATTATTAACAATGTCATCTTTGTGAGGCATACTACTATGGCAATCTTCACAATAGACTCTATCTCTGTTCATTGACGAAAGGGCATATAACTTTCCACTAATGTTGTGATGCTTTGTTTTATGGCAATCAATACATTCAAGATTTGCACCTTCAACAGCCATGTGAACATCAATATCTTTTGTTGGTGCGAACATAGATTTTTCCAAATCGCCATGTTTTACATTATTTCCACCACCACCAAAGAAATGACAAACACCACAATTACTGCGTGTTGGTTTGCCAATGTGGGTGGCAATATTACGAAAATCAAGTGTAGGTACAGGAGCACCACCTTTTTCTTGTGCTTTTGCATAAGTTTCGGTATTGTCATGGCATACCATACAGTCAATGTTGTTTTCAGCATTAGCTTCAAAATTATCCCCCATACCGTAACCGATATGACATTTTGCACAACTTTTGTCATTGCCTTCTGTACCGATACAGAAATTATTTAGTGCGTTCTTTTTGCCGAGATAAACTACACCTCTACCTTTAATGTATTCTTCTCGTTCCCAATTCCAATGATTGGAATTCATTACCTCTTTACCACGTTCAGTGTGGCAACTCAAACAAGCTTCAGTAACTTTGGTTGGATCTGTAAAATTTTGATTAAGAACTGCAAACTTGGAATGATCCACCGATTTAGTTTCTTCTTTCTTAAATTTTTCCTTTAAAACCGAAAGTTCTGATTTCTCATGATGTTTAGGAACAAATTCAATGTAAAAGAATGATATTGAAAGTCCTAACATTGCAAGAATTAAAAAAATCTTTTTCATTTTACCGAAAATTTAATTTATAAATAGTGTATTGTTTTTTCTTTTATAGTATTTTTTATCTGTAAACAATTTGAATGTTTAGTATAAACATCACATCTTGAGCAATCCTTTCCCGAGCAAACATTATTTTTATGTTCAAAACTCCAACAAGGAAGCATATATTGGTCGAACGATTTACAATTTTCCCTATCTAATTCAGAACAATTAATAATAGACCAACATGGTAACATAGAATAAAATACTCTGATTGATTCGATTGAGAATTTTAATTCAGTAATCAACTTTCTAATACATTTCAAGCGATTCACATCATTTTTTGAGTATAATCTATGATTTGAATCTTTCTTATAAGGTATTATCAAACCCTTGCTTTCATAAAGTCGTAATGTTTGTACTGATACATCAAACATTTTAGCAACAACTCCTATCGAAAAAACAGGTTCATTTATATCTATTTTCTCATCCATTTCATTTCCCTTTCACAAAACAAATGTATATTTAAAAATATACAATTACTATATTCAAAATTATAGATAATTTTTCAAATATCAAAACAAAATTTGTATAAGTTATTATTTTTCATAAATTTAGGTATGATTTAGAAAATATTTTAGACGAAACTAAATTGCAAAAAAGCAATTAAAGAACATATTTTAAAACATTAAAACATTTGTAACTCATTTCTGAATCCAATTCCGCTCCGTCATTCTGAACTTGTTTCAGAATCCATTTCATCTTCAAAACAAGATGTCCAACACTTTGAAAGTGTTGGACATCTGTAAAAATTAGATTCCGCATCAAGTGCGGAACGACAAGGAAAACAAATTATCATTCTGAACTCGTTTCAGAATCCATCTACGATTTATGTCATCTTCAAAACAAGATGTCCAACACTTTGAAAGTGTTGGACATCTGTAAAAATTAGATTCCGCATCAAGTGCGGAATGACACAAAAAACAATGTCAATGGAACAAAGATAGAAGCAGTATCAAATTGCAATATATTTGTTTAGAAAAATATAAAAATTGGAAATTTTGGTAATAAAGAAACCAACAATTTATAATCAAATTGTCCGAAACTTGATGAAGAATCGGACAATTTTAAGTTCGTTATAATATCATTTTAAAAAATCATAATTAATTCAACTAAATCAACTATAGACCGACTGGTTGCACTTCCACCCAACATCTGCCGTTCACGGCTTGTCCTTTAAGTGTACCGGTTACAATTCCAATCCCCTGATAATTTGAGCCTTCCGGCAGTGAAACTGCCTGATTTTGTCTAAGCATCGTAACTATTAATTCACCGGGATATGTTGGTGAATCGAGTGTAATTCTATACTTCATATTGTACTTTTGATGATATGGCGTTTCCCATTCATCTCCAATCCGCTCAACCTTAATCTTATCAATTCCCCATGAATAAAAAGCGTTGTGTGCACCATTTGGAGACTTTTCGCTATCATTATTATACAATCTGGCAAATGGTAAATTTCCTGAAATATTACTGCTTATATTAAGAACATTAATAGCTGTGTTTATTTCAGGTAGTTGAATAGCAATCCAATCCCATTTAGAACCATCTTGCATCGCAATAGATTCTGCATTATAAGACTTAACAAAATAATCGAGCCAGCTTTTACCGTTTGTGCCACTTAAAATTTTTCCATTGTATTCAATAGAGTATTGTTCAACATTCATTAAAGGTAAAGCATAGTAATATGAACCTTGCCATGACATTGAATCTCCTGTTGAAGTAAGATATTCATCAATAGTTCTGTTGGGTTGAGACATCACTTTCGCCCTTTGGGATTCTGTCAAGTAGTGAGGATAATGAGAAGTTGTTCCATAACCTTGATTGATCGCTCCGTAAGGGTCATTTAATCTAACTTGTAATTTAAGACTTTTACCTTTGCTGTCAATTACATCTGCGGAAAGATTATATACTGCTCCAGCAGAACCCATCAAACCAGATGCAAGCTCAATTTTGACATAAGAACTTGGATTTGCAGAATTTGTCATTTTTGCACTCCAAGGGTTTGTTGTTGTTTCGATTGATGAGTTGTAGAATCCAGTCCAATTATAGCCATCCTCTTCTGTTTGGCTAAAACCTACTCCACCTCTATAACCCTCACCTTCAGCGTATTCAATTGCTATGAAGAAGCCGAGAGTGTCTTTATTATTAATCAAACTGGCGCAAAAATTATAACCAAATTGATGATAGTCCAAATGACGACTTGTAAGAAATTCAGATAACAGAAGTGGGCTTTGAGTGTGTTGTAATTTTAATTCAGTAGAATAGAAAGAATATTTAAGAGTTTTGTCAGGTGCTACGGGATTCTCGTCCGTGCAACCACCTACAATAAATATAACAAATGCAAATAACATCATACCAAATGTTATTGAAGGAACTTTTTGCTTGAACATAACATTATCTCCTTATGTTATGAAATAATTTAACACCATTAGAACTTTGTTCAATTCAATTTCCAAAATTTCAGAAATCAGATACAAAATAATATTTTTTAAAGTATATTCCTATCGAGGGTTGTCAGCCCAAATTTTGACATTTTTTATTAAATAAAGTAAAAACATATTCTATCACTTATTTACATCACCTCAACAAATGACTTACAAATCTAATGATTTATTTATTAAATACATTTATAAATATTCAATCATTTCTAATTAACTAATAAAACATAGAAAATATGGCTATTGTAGCTAAGTAATATTATTTATCGATAAAATGTGACTGGAATGAATTAATTGTTAAAGATGAATTAAAAACACTGAAAGTAAGTGTATAAGTGTAATTGAAGAAAAATAAGTTGGACAACATTCATAATCTATTGAAGAAATACAACATTAAAACATTTGTAATTTTTGAAATATCGCAATAGGTTTGCTTGTGGCAAAAAAATTTTCAAGTTGTACTTGACTTTCTGCTTAATCTAAAATCTGATAAATCGCAAGTCGAGAGATTAGCAAAAGAAACCCAAAAAACTTGCCGAATCTTTCCTAAGAGCACGTCAAGAAACAGAACAATTAGTTGCCAAACAAAAGTTAGAACTCGGGGTATTTTTAAAATGAAAAGCCCTTTGGGGGTATAATGGCACTAAGATTAGGATAATATAAAAAATATTGCTAAATTTGTATGAGTATAAATTACAAATATGGCATAAGAAATGACAAACAACATATCAATGAAATTATCCGCTCAACTCAAAGAAGAGTTAAGCACAAATTTACTTCCATTGTTTTATAAATCTGTTAAGTCAATAGTAGTAGGTGAAGATAGTAATGACACCAAATTCAGGGATCGTGTATTTAACCAATGCGATACTTTGCTTACAATGATAAGTACTTCAACTCAAACAGATAAAAGTCTTCAAAATTCTGTAAATATCTTTTCACAGATACATGAGGAAAATATAAAACGTATAACAGAATTTGAGAAAACATCAATGGAATCAGCATTAACAGAAAAACGGAGTTCAGGTCGTCCGCGAAAGTATTTTACATCTGCAGCTAAAAGCAAGCAAAAAAGTATATCAAGCAATACGTCGGCATTTTCACAGGCACGTAACCGTTTAAAATTATCTTACGTAAAAGAAGTATTTGAATACTCAAGTAAATCAACCACAAATAACAAACAAATATTTTTTGGTAGGCCTGTATATATTACAGATGGCACATTTCTTCAAATGCAAGATACAGACAGCATAAATGCTGTTTACAAAAAATCAAAAGAAGCTGGCTATCCTCGTGGGCTATTAAGCATCATTATTCAGCAAGGAACAGGACTAATCACTGATTTTAGATTAGGAAGTGATGCGAAAAGCGAATTAGAATATTTTGCAGAAATGATTAACAATCTGGAAAAGGGCAGTTTACTTTTAGCCGATGATTTATATAATTGTTTTGCAATATTTGTACTTTTGAAAAATAGAAATGCTGATATAATAGTTCCCGGAAAACGTAATAGAAATTATGAAATAATAAAAAAAATTGGAATCGGAGATGAAATTATAAAAGTAAAACTTGCAAAAAATAGTTCAAAGATGGCAAAACTTTATGATATAAAAGAAGAATATATAATTTTACGTAGAATTGAATATAGAACTCCAAATACAAAAGATGATATGTCAGTTTTATACACGACAATATTAGATGAAACAATTGGCAAAGAAGATATAATCTTAAAGTATGTCACACGTTGGGATATTGAGATAAATATAAGGGAAATAAAAACAATATTTGGGTTGAACATATTACGAAGTAAAACTCCGGAAATGGCATTAAAAGAATTGTTATCAGGTTTGATTGCATACAATTTCATAAGAAATTATATATCTGAAATCACTTCACAAAGTGATTTTCCCGAAAGAGATATCTATGAAAAATACTATACGCTCGATAAACCTGTATTTACTGACAAACTTGGTAGAGTATACAACAAAATCTCCACAGGACGCCCAAAAAAGATTGAATGAAGAGATTCTTAAACATATTATTCCAAAGAGACCAGGAAGGCACTACCCAAGAAAGACTAAGTGTGGTAAATATAGAAAATATAGATGATATAATAGTTATCTTAGTGCCATTATTTGGGGGTAGGGCTTGGGAAACTATTTTTTTAGAATAAGGATACAATTTCTGTAGAATTCTTTACTAATCCATTCCTTTTTATTTCTTGAAGGTTTCCATTTAATCTTTGAGTTATTACTTCAAAATAACTCTCTGATATGTCCATTGTAATGTAATTTCTTGTTAGTTTTTTTGAAACAGCCGCTGTAGTTCCTGTACCACCAAATGGATCAAGAATAACATCATTTTCATTTGAACTTGCTAAAATAATACGTTCTAAGAGACTTTCAGGCATTTGACAAGGGTGATCTCCAATTCTTTCTTTAAAGGTACCACAAACTCTTGAAAATTCCCAAACATCATCTGGTGATTTACCTTTTGGATGTGCTCTTTTATCATTATAAACTAACTGTCTTGCTGAAGGAACCCTTATATTATCAATATTAAAAGTAAATTTTTCGTTATCTTTAGTAAAATACAATATATGTGTATGTGCCCTATTAAATTTCTTCCGCTGATTTTGACCAAATGTATAATACCATATTATCCAATTTCTGAAATTAAAACCAACTTTTTTTAAAATAATATTAATTTCTGCAGCAAATTCATCACCTATAGCAATATAAATTGATCCCGAATTTTTTAAAATTCTATAAGTTTCTCTAATCCATTTTTCAGACCATTCAAAATAATCATTATATGATTTTTTATCATTATAAATGTCATATTTTAAGCCAATATTAAATGGTGGATCTGCAAAAACTAAATCAACAGAGTTATTTGGTAAATCCTGCATTATTTTAATACAATCACCGAGATATATTTTATTTAATTCCATTATTTAAGCAATCTCGAATAATTCACAAGGTTTAAATTTAAATTGTAATTTAGTAGGGTCAGGGGTTCCACCTTTCCTTTGCATAGTAATTTTCCCAATATGAAGACTACCTCTTGGAGTTACAAATACTTCACCATTTCCATAAAAATTCATAGTTGCATTAATGTCTTTTAAAATCCAACTTGTAGAATCTTGATTAATATTTTTCATTGTAACTAACATCCAATTAGCAGATAATCCGCCTCTGCCTTTTAATAAATCACTTATTACAAGAATTTTATTTCTCTCAAAGAATTTCACAATTCTATTTTGAATCGCACCTGGAATTTCATCTAAAAACAATCTACGATTTTCTCTTGTTTCTATGTTTCCAATTAGGTGTTTTGCTTCTTTAGGTAATTTTTCACCGGTAAATAATTTTAACCAAAATGCTATCTTATCATCGAATTTCCACATTTCTTTATACGAATCCACAGTTCTTTTATCAACTTGATTGAAATCTGCATTCGAATTAGCTTTTTTAAGTGATAGATTTTCTATTTTTACAATATTACCAATTTTAATAATCAATTTTATCTGAGCATCGGCTTTTTTAAATTTAACAAATTCATTATATTCTTCAACTGTAACATTAAATTTCTCAATATCTTTTTGACTAATTTTTGTTGGCACTTGAATTGCAATAACTGAATCAAGTTTTTCTAACTTGTATCCCATAATTTCAAGCCATTTTTGAGCTGTTTTATCTTTTTTCCAATTATTAAACTTTCTAACAATATCATGTTCATTATCAAAACCACCCTTTGCAGTTTGAGATCCTAATTCAATTCTATCTATCATAATAATTTCCCTGCAATTTATAATTTTATTCTTATTAGGAAACGTTTATAAAATAATTACATTGCTTCCTTCGCTTTTTAGTTCACCGTTTCAGGCTTTTTCACTCAAGAAATTGTTTCAAATAATACGCAATTTTAAATAGTAAATATAAATACAATTTATTGCTATCTCAAAGAATTATTTTGTGTATTTTAATTATGTCAGAATTCTGAACTATAATTTAAATATTCCATCCCGCTCCAAATCAATAGCTCCTCCAGTATAAGCACATGTTCCCATCCTTGGAGAATTGACCACAGGCATTTTTGCGTAATCATCGAAATAGGGGCAATCTTCTGCATGCTTTTCTCCACATTTTTCACAAAAAAATGAAGCAATATCATAAATGCAAACTGAACAAATATATAATGCAGGCTCTATATGGCAAACATCGCAATAAATTTTAAGCGGTTCATTTCGTGAAATTAATAATATATCTTCTTTTAAATCTAAATAATAAAAATCATAAACATAAACTTCCAATTTTGTCGAAGAACCAAAATCATAAATATATTCAAGTTTAGTATCTGGTATTAAAGTTGTACCAATTTTACGTTTCATTGGTATTTCATTTCTTTTAAAAGTGAATGCACATAAATGCCCACAGCATTCCAACCAAATTTTTCTAATAAAAGAATCTAATTTGTCGAAAGTTGTACTTTCAGAGACCAAGAGGTGAAGAAACATTTCAGCTACTCTGAATTTAATATGAAAAAATCTTTTTTTACCTTCGGAACCATTACTCATTGCAATTAAATGCTTTTCTATATGTTTATTGAAACCTCTTTGTGTAATAGTTTTTTTACAAAAAATACAATTACCTTCTGAAACAAATTCATTATTCATAATTTCTAATCCTAATTAAAATATTGCCTAATTGTTTTTTATAAACATTTGACCTTTTTTGTCAACCTTATAAATTGTAACCAATTTTCTTTAATCATCAATTGTATATAAAACTCGAATTACTCCTATTCTTACTCAATAACATTTAGAACTTGTAGTTTTGTACATCCAGATGGTCTTGGTTGAATTTTCAATTTCTCAATTGAATCAATAACTTTTTTTGATACTTTTTTATCTAAATCAAGTATCTGCTTCTCGACTTTTGATTCAATAATTATATGATAATTCATTAGTTAAGATTATTTGATGTAATAAATTCTGCCCAAAGTCTAAAACCTTCACTATTTCTTATAGCATCGCTTAATTCCATTGGATCCTCAACATCTTCTATATATTCCTAAAGACGCATAAAATCATTTTTCATTATGAAAAAACCAGTTATTTTTCCCTTTTCGTTCACAATTTTTTGTTGATTTATCAGCATAAAAATTCCTTGAATTTAAATAAATAATAACTCATTGTGGAGATGGCGGGAGTCGAACCAGCGTCCGCAGTGTTTCCTTTGAAGCTTCTACATACTTAGTTGATTTCCTGTGAAAATGTGGCCGCTTTATTGTTTAGGCAGCCAATGCATAATTATTTTCTGCATCTATTTATTTTTCCAGTTGTATTAACGTGCTCCACCGATAAACAGCACGGTATGCCACATTCGCCACCAGACACCCCGTCGAATTCATTTTATACCCAATTTTCAAAGAACGTTATGCCAACGAATTTATAAAATATTTATTGGAATTGAATTTCAAATTGATTTATAAAATGGTATAATTACTTGAAATTTTCTTTCTTTTTTTATAGTTAATTATCTCAACAAATATACATTTGTATCGAAGTAAATTGTTGTATTATTTTGTTTATAATTTACAATAAATTTTCATTATATTTGTAATGTATATTTAGGAGTATTTGATTTGCCTTTGAGGTAATTATGTATAGATTTTTTGTTTTATTGTTCATATTAATTTTATATAACACTGCTATTTCTCAAAAACTTAGTGTTTATGATATAGACATTTCAAATTTCCCTATTATTAAAGCAAAGTTTTTGGCTTATGATAAAGATGGAAACCATGTTAGGAATTTAAGTACTTCCGATTTTGAAATAAAAGAAAATGGTAAAAACAGAGTTGTTACTATTGTTGATTGTCCTCCTACCAATCCACCTGAAGCATTATCTTCTGTCTTAGTTCTTGATGCCTCAGGTTCGATGTCTGGTAAAAATTTATTAATAGCAAAAGCAGCTGCACGTGCTTGGGTCCTTGGTCTTATGAATCAAAATTCAGAATGTGCCATTACTTCATTTGAGTCAAGAAGCAATATTTTGACAGGATTTACAAAAGATAAAGATAAATTACTGAATATAATAGATTTATTCAAACAAAATCCATCAGGTTTTACCAATTATGATGATGCATTAATTAATAGTCAAACAGGTGCTTTAAACGTTGCGTTGAGAGGAGAGGGGAAAAAAGTAATTGTGTTTTTAACAGATGGTCAGCCAACAGATGAACCCAAAGTTAGTGATATTATTAATTTTGCGAATAAATATAATATCATTATCTATACAGTTACTATTAAAATTACAGCACCACAATCTTTGATTGACATCGCTGAATTTACTGGTGGAAAGTGGTTTGAACTTATCAAAACAGAAGAACAGGGAAAAAAAATATATTCTCAAATTTTAGAAAAAGAGCAGGGTTCACTTCCTTGTGAATTAGTTTGGCAAAGTGAATTATCTTGCGTAAATGAATTTATTAATACTGAAATAAAATTAGTTAATCAAAATATTTCCGATTATTATGGTTATCAAATTCCATCTAATGGAGTAATGAGATTAGATTTAACACCTCAATCACTTAGTTTTCTCAATGCCAAGCCAGGTGTAAAAGTAGATAAATTTATTACTTTAACTGCAAGAAATGCAGATTTTAATGTTTTGAATATTACTTCCTCCAATCCAGCTTTTACGGTTTCACCAACAACATTCACTTTAAAGAAAAATCAAAATATTGATTTAACAGTTAGCTTTATACCTCCTGATAGTGGATATATAAGCTCAAAATTTGAGATAATGAATGATAGATGTGCCACAAGTTTTAACGCTGTCGGTGGTTTCCCTGGTAAGCATCCTTTTATTCAAACTTTAAAAGTGATTAAGCCAAATGGTGGCGAGATTTTTCCTGTTGGTTTGGATACTATAATTACATGGGATGGAGTACTTCCTGAAGAGAAAGTTCGATTAGAATACAGCACAAATAATGGTAAAAGTTGGCATTTAATTACAGATAATGCTACTGGTTTAAAGTATAAATGGACTGTTCCAAACACTCCAAGTAAGAATTGTATAGCGAGAGTAACCACAAAAGATAAATATCATGGTTTTGACGATGATTGGATATTAATTACCAATGGCAAAAAAAAGTATTGGATGGGAAGATATGAAGTTACTCAAAAGCAATATTATGATATTATGCTTACAAATCCAAGTATTTTCAAAGGTGATAGTCTTCCTGTTGAGCAATTAAGTTGGTTTGATGCAATTCAATTTTGCAATAGACTTTCTGATTTAAATGGCTTGAAACTGTGTTATACTATTAATGGTACAAATGTTACTTTCGATGCAACAGCTAATGGATACAGACTTCCAACTGAAGCAGAATGGGAATTTGCTTGTCGTGCAAATACTTTCACACACACCTATAATGGAAATATACAAGCTATTTATTCCAAAAATTGTGGACTATTATCAAATGAATTGGATAAAATCGGCTGGTATTGCTCTAATTCAGGTGGTAAAACTCATCCTGTTGGGTCGAAATCTCCTAATAATTTTGGATTATACGATATGAGTGGAAATGTTTATGAATGGGTTTGGGATTGGTATGATACAACGAGTGCTTCCGAAAGGGTATTAAGAGGCGGTTCGTGGAATAGTTTTGCTGAAAATTGCAAAAGTGCTTATAGGCATTTCCATTTCCCGAATTATACAAGTAATGAATTTGGATTTCGATTAGTCAAAAATTACTGATTTTAAAATTAATCAGAGAAAATAATGAAATTATTAGTTATTATTATATTTGTGTTTCAAATTTTATTTGTGTCTTTACATTCGCAAATTCAATCTGATGTAAGTGATGCTGTATGGTCGATAGTAGTTCCTGAAGCTGAAGCTATGAGTGTAGATATGAAGCAATGTTTGGTTGGTTCAATTAAAGATTCAGTAGTTGATGGTTTTATTAGAAATACAGGTTTGTGGAAAATTGGTATTGATTCAATTTATTTCCGTGGTGCTGATGCTAAGGCATTTTCATTAGTTTCTGGAATACCCAGATATGAAGTTGCTGTTGGTTCTACAGAAATCGGTGAATTTAGATTTAAACCTTCGAGAGTTGGTATGCATTATGCTGAAATAGTAATAAGAACACAATTCGATACTCTTTACAGAAATATACAGGGTGAAGGAATTGCTCCACAAATTCTTGTGTTGGAGAAATTAATTGATTTCGGACAAGTAATTGTTAATACAAATAAAGACACTCTAAATGCAATTACTATAAAAAATATTGGTAATGCACCTTTGACTATTACAGAAACAAGACACAACAAGCCGAATGACTATGATTTTTCAACAATTTCCGGTGGTGGAAATTTTATTATGCAGCCCGGTGATACTTGCAAGATGAATCTTCGATTTACCCCAAGCATAAGTGGTCTAACAAGTGGTATTCTTGAGTTTTATTACAATGGCGTAGGAAGTCCAGCTTTGGTACAATTATTTGGCGAAGGGATTAATAAAGACCCCAAAATTGCTTATAAAAAACAAGATATAATTAATTTAATTTGTGAAAATTCATCATTTACTGATTTGGAAATTACAAATGTTGGCGACCAAAATCTTATTATTAAAGAATTAATCAAAAAAGGTAATAATCCAAATGACTTTGTTGTAAATGAAATTATGCCAATCATTATTGAACCAAATAAATCACAAAATATAAAAATTCAATTTGCACCGAGTAATTCTGGATTAAAATCATTTTTGCTTGATATAAAAAGTAATTCTGTACCTGATTCTGTGATTACAATTGAATTTAATGCACATAAAGATAATATTGCATTTAAACCAGATGTAACTATAATTGACTTAGGTTCTTTATGTCCAAACGAAACCAAAGATACAACATTATTTATTTCAAATATTGGTACATTAAAAATTGGGGTTTATGCCGAGGCAAATTCAAATGTTAATTTTATTAAAAATGGCTTATCAATAAATTCTAATGAATCTGATTTTATTGAATTTAGATTTAATGGAATTAATGAAGAAGGGGTATTTTTTGAAAATATTTCTATAATTGACTCTCTTTGTGGAAGCATAAGTAATGTTGTTTTAACTGGAATTATCGAAAAACCAATTGTTGAAATTGATGATATACAAATTGTTTGCTATTTGAGCCAAAGCAAAGATGCAAATTTGACAATAAAAAATACTGGAAATAGGGATATTTGGATAAATGAAATACCATCAATAAACTCTCCTTTTGCAATTAATGGAAATCAATTTCCTTTGTTTATTGAAGCAAAAAAGAGCAAGGTTCTTTCAATCAAATTTACTCCTCAAAATCAAGATACTGTAAAGACTACAATATCATTTAAAGTAGAACCTTGTACTATATTTAGTGAAGCAAGTGTTAAAGGTATTCCATCAGTTGCATATTCAAATTTCAAAGTATCATCTGCTGAAGCATATCCGAATGATATTGTTAATATTCCAATTGAATTAGTATCTAATAGTAATTTGTCAGCAGCAGGAATTTCTGGTTTTAGTGGTGAGTTAGTATTCAATCCTACATTACTTGAGCCATTAGAATATGTATCTGAAATAATTGACGACCAAACTGCAAAAATAAAATTAGAAAATTTGCAAATTCAAACAAATCCTATTGCAAATGTGAAATTCAAAGTTGGCTTAGGAAATGCTGATAATTCTAATTTGATATTGAAAAATATGCAAGCAGTTGGTGGTGTTTCAGATGTTAAAATTGAAGATGGGATTTTTACACTACTTGGAATTTGCTATGAAGGTGGCAAAAGGTTAATTAATCCAAATAGTACCACTCAACCAATGAAATTAACCTTAAAAGAATCAAGCAATAGTTTAAATGTAGAATTTGATTTAATCGAATTGCAAACATCGTATTTCCGTATTTATGATATGGTAGGACGCATTTTGTTTGAGAAAGAAATAAGCAATAAAATTGGCAAAAATGAATTTGATATTGATATATTCAATCTTCGTAATGGAGTATTCTTTATTGTTTTGCAGACTCCATCTTATAGGGAAACGAAACAGCTATTACTCAACAGATAGAATTTTATTCAGATAACAATTTTATAAATGGAAGTCTGTTTTATATAAATTTGCTAATTAAAATTAATTCTCAAATTTCAAAAATATACATTTGTTGGTAGTGGAATTTTTTATAAGTTTGTTTTTTATTAATTCAATTTTCAGAGATGATATTATGAAAAATATTAAATTTATTCTACTTTTTGTAATTTTGAATCTTTTAATTCAAATTGCAATTTCCAAACCTGAAAAACCAAGTGTTTCTGGAGGATTTACAAAATGTGATGAAATAGAAATCAGATACGAACCAGCAGGGTCTAACAAAATCAAATCAAAAATCAAAGTTGGAACTACTATATTCGATGAAAAAGGGTATCTAATTAAAATGATTAGTTACGATGAAGGGAAAGTATCATTTACTGGGATACTAAAAAATAAATATAATGAAAATAATCTAATTATTGAATCGGAATACTATACTGACGCTGGAAAAATGTTCCGAAAAGAAACTTATGAGTACGACAAAAATATGAATAAAATATTTTCGCATACATATAATGAAAAAAATGAAGAAGTATCGTCAATTAAATATGACTATGATAAGAATAATTTTCTCATTAAAGAAATTTATTACATTAGAGAAAATAACAAAGATGTATTCACTAATTCAAATACTTTAAAAAATGATAAAAATGGTAATCGTATAGAAGAAATTAATGAGCAAATTAGCGGCTCTCAATCTAAGGTTATATATCAATATAAATATGATGATAAAAATAATATTATTAGAGAAGTTCGAACCAGCTTTGATAATTATAAGTTTATCAGAGAGTATAAATATGATGAATTTGGCAATATGACAGAAACACATTATTTTGATGATAATGGCAAGCTTGCACTAATCAGAAAACTTGAATACTCTAAAGGTAAATAATTGTATTCTTTGGAGTTTATTTTTGATTTGTATATTTTTGAAAAACTATTACATTAGTTTAGTTAGAAAGATTTCAAATAATTTTAATCAATAATTTACGTCTATATAAACTTATATTATTTTAAACTTATATTAAATTGAAATGATTAAAGAAATAACATATGTAAATCAAGAAGTAGTAACTTCTCCAAGGTTAAATTCCGATAATTACAACGGAAATGACGTCTATATAGAGACTTACGGATGCCAGATGAATGTGAATGATTCGGAAATAGTTTCGGGAATTCTTGTTAAAGCTGGATACAAAATTGTTGATGACATATCAAAATCTAATGTAATATTACTTAATACTTGCAGTGTAAGAGATAATGCTGAAGCAAAAATTTTACATCGACTCGCACATTTAAAAGCTTACAAAAAAAGCAATAGAAAACTCGTTGTCGGAATCTTAGGTTGTATGGCAGAGAGATTAAAAGGGAAATTGATTGGAAAGCAAGACCTTGTCAGTATTGTTATTGGACCTGATGAATATAGACGTGTACCAGAATTAATTGAACAAGCACAAAATGGAGAGTCAGGCATTGCCGTTAAGTTAAGCAAAGTTGAAACATATAGCGACATTATACCTTTGAGAACTGAAGGAGTTTCCGCTTGGGTTTCGATAATGCGTGGATGCGATAAATTCTGTACTTATTGTGTTGTTCCATTCACAAGAGGTCATGAACGTTCCAAATCGTTCGATACAATTATTTATGAATTACAAGATTTGCAAAATCAAGGTATAAAAGAAGTAACATTGCTTGGTCAAAATGTAAATAGTTATGTTGATATAAATAAAAAAGCAGATTTTGCAAAGTTACTTGATGCTGCAGCTATTGCAGTTCCTGATATGAGAATCAGATATACAACATCTCATCCTTACGATATGACAGATGAGTTGATTGAAGTAATGGCAAAACATAAAAATATTTGCAAATATATTCATTTACCAGTTCAGTCTGGTTCTGCAAGAATTCTTACATTGATGAACAGACATTATACCCCTGAATATTATCTTGAAAGAATTGATAAAATCCGTTTTTATATGCCTGAGGTTTCATTATCTACTGATATTATTACAGGATTTCCAACCGAAACAGAAGAAGACCATAGCCAAACTCTACATCTAATGGAAAAAGTCAGGTATGATGGTGCGTATATGTTTAATTACTCACCACGTGAAAAGACACAAGCATATACTTGGACTGATGATATTACTGATGATGTAAAAAAACGCCGTCTTAATGAAATAATTGATTTACAAAGTAGAATTTCAAAAGAAAATAATCAAAATGAACTCGGAAGAATTCACGAAGTTATGGTAGAAGGCGAAAGCAAAAAAAGTAAATTACAATGGCAGGGCAGAAGTGATACTAATAAAGTAGTGATTTTTGATAACCCTCAATTAAAATATACCACTGGTGATTTTATAAAATGCAAAATATCTGGCTCAACCTCAGCAACATTATTTGGAGAAGTAATTGATTAGTAGTAAAGATATTTTTGGAAAAATATTTTTAATTATGCTTATAATGCCATTTTTATGGTCATTGCATAATCTTGAACAATGGTTTGCTTTTAGCAATAAGCCGCCGCAGGAAATATTGTTGAAAGGTGGTTTTTTTGTAAAAAAACTTGAGCCAGTAATTCATTTGGGTTTTTCTAATATTATGAGAAATATACTGCTTACATCATCTTTAATAATTTTTCTTTTAAGTTTATACTCCATTTATTCAAAGAGTAAATATAGTATCAATGTTTTTAAATTATTATTGTCAATACTAATAGTAAATTCTATTATTTCTGTAATTACTGCTCTGTTTTCAAATTTGTATATACCGGGTTTGATTAGTTCTATCGTTGGATTATTACCTTACTCAATCTTATCTATATTATATTTAAAGAAAGTACAAATGGTTACAATCAAAGAGATGTTAGTTTATTATTTACCATTAGGTTTGATAATTTACTATCCTTTAATTGCACTTATTTGGTATGTTGGAGTTCAAATATCTACGTTTTAAATAAGCCATTTAAAAAATAATAAAACCTTATGAAATTTCGATGATTTAACAAATAATTTAATATTTTCAATAATACGTATCTCGTAAGGACAGGTAGTTATCTGTCCTTTATTTGATATAGATGATTAATGTATTAGTAGTCCTGACGTCCTCGTCTGAAAGATTTAGATTAAACTAATATGGATAATAAGGTTAATTGTCTTTAGGTTTTTTGACACCTACTAAGGTTAATAATAAAAAAAGTATTTAAAAACACGAACATTTATAAACCTTAGTAGAAGAATCTAAATCCAAAAACAAAACAACCTTATTATTTCTGGATTCCTCTGATGTTCGGAATGATGTTTTTTCATGTCATTCCGCACTTGATGCGGAATCTACGGTTTTGTAGATATGCCACATTTTTAAAATGTGGCATATCTTATAGGAATGGATTCTGAAACAAGTTCAGAATGACAAGGAAAATGTGATTTTGTCTTACATCCGATGCCTTCAACTCATCGGATGAATTATAAAAAAGTTAGTTTTTTATTTGCACTTGATTCTTTCATTTTGGGACTGGGTAGTCACATAAATTTTACCTTGATATAACAAATGTTTTTCTCAAAATTTCATTGTTCGTATTAATTGTAATTAAATATGTACCTGATTTTAAACTTGTGATATCAGATATTTTCACCAAATTGATACCTGATGTAAGCGAAATCTGTTGCGATAAAAGCTCAGTACCAGTCAAATCATATATTGTTGCTAAACTAAATGATTCACTATTACTATTAATTTCTATATATAATAAATCATTGGCGGGTTGGGGATACACTGAACTAATTTTGAAATCAATTGGTTCTGATTTATCATCAACACTAACAATTATTCCGGAATGTTTATATAATCCTTCGCCATAAACAGAAGCAAATAATTCAAAACCGCTTTGTGTTATCGCTGAATGTTTGAATTCAACTTTACGAACTGAAGTATTTTCAGGTAAACCACCATTAATCGGTTCAAAACTATTACCTCCCTTTCCACTTACCCAAACTCCACCGTTACCACAAGCTGCAGCAATAATATATGGTGATAATGGATGCTCTTTTATTTCAAAAACTGAATGTCCTGCTACAGAATGTAGTTGCCAAGTTCTTCCTGTATCGTTACTTACGTAAATTCCTTTGCCAAATATTTTTTCATTTACTCCTACTGAATCAGCTCCGCAATAAACAACATTTGGATTTATGCCAGATGGAAGTACGCTTAAAATTCTCAATCCCTCTAAGCCCTTGTTGAATTCTTCAAAAGTTTTTCCATTATCAAGAGAACGAAATATTTTCCCCTCAGTATTATTATCACCAGTCATAAATACCCAATCTTTCTTCAATGTTGAAAATTTTATATCGTGTGGTACAATCTTGAATCCGGGAATTTCATCACATTTATCAAAGAAATCTTCAGAAAATTTATAGCCGAAAAATGAATTTAATGAAGCAGTTAGAAAAAGTTCTTTATCATTTACAATTTTATGGGCAATTTTCATAATTTGATGAGTTCCACTGCATCTTTCGGAATATTCCTCCCAAGTATTTCCTTTATCCCATGAAAATAATATCTTATTAAGATTATATTTTCTGGCTGAGGCAATCATAATGTTGGGATTCGATAGGGAAGTAGTAATACAGTAAATACTTTTGTCTGTCATTGCTGTATCATTGAAAGAATTACCACCGTCCTTACTGACAATTATACCATTTCCAAGAAGTGGGAATGTTGCTTTGCTTAATGATATATCTGTAGGGAGGTCGTTTGCAGCAACGTAAACTTTATTAATATCTGTTTTTGAATTATAAATATAATTAATATAAGGTTTCACATTAGAAATTTTTGTCCAATTCTGTGAAAAAAGATTTGAGGAAAAAAGTAAAAAGTAACATACAATAACAAGTATAATTTTATACATAATGCACCAATATTTTTATTAATAATTAATTTTAAAATTATTTAGAATGAATAATTGATAATTTATTGTAAATAAAAATATATGGTTGTGTAGTTACATCAATTTTAATAAAAAATGTTAATTTTGTATTTTTTTAATTAAATGGTTATTAAAATGGTTGGATTTGGTTTTGATGTTCATCGCTTAGCAGAAAATGAAACATTAATTTTAGGTGGTGTAAGTATTGATTCCACTTTTGGAACAGTAGCTCATAGTGATGGTGATGTTTTATTACACGCATTAATGGATGCTTTGTTGGGTGCTGCTGGCTTAGGTGATATAGGTGAGCATTTCCCTGATACTGATATTAAATACAAAAATGCAGATAGTGTGAAATTGACAAGTTATGTAGTAGCATTGCTAAATTCTAATGGATATTCAATAGTTAATATAGATGCAACATTAAATTTAGAAAAACCCAAAATATCCCCTTATAAAAATGCAATGAAATTAAAAATTGCTGAGATTTGCCAACTTCCACTTAATAGAGTTAATATTAAAGCTACAACCAACGAAAAGCTTGGCTATATTGGTAATTCCGAGGGAGTTGTTGCTTATTGTGTAGCAGAAATTAAAATTATAGACAAATAAAGGAAGTATTTTGCAATTAAATTAAAATAATTGCATAATTTTAGCCATTTTGTAAAATATTTTTCTTATCAAACGTTTATTGTTATTAATTTTTAATTAATGTCAAATTTGATAAGATGATTATGGGCAAAGTCAAAAAAGAGATTATATCAGTAGAAACAAAGAATAATATTGAACAAATTTCAAAAGTAGAAAAACAACTTCAATGGTATAAGTCTTTTTTTGATTATGCAGCTGATGCAGTTTTTATTGTGCAACCTGAAACTTGGTGTGTTCTTGATGCTAATGAATATGCAGCAAGTCTTCTCGGCACCGACAAAAACAGTTTAATTGGAACAGTTCTACCACAATTTCGAAGAATTTTCAAGTTGTTACGAAAAGCGAGTTCGCCAATGGTATTAAGTGAACTGACTTTTGACCTTGAAAATGAAGGTGTAATTATGGTTGAAGTTAGCGCCAGATTTGTAAAATATGAGGGGCAGGATTTAATTCAGGCAATTGCCAGAGATGTTAGCGAACAGCATGCTCTTACCGATAAACTTGTTCAGGCGGATAAATTAGTTTTGCTTGGACAATTATCTGCAGGAGTTGCTCACGAAATTAGAAATCCTTTAGCCGCAGTAAATCTTAATTTACAAATTTTGAAAAGAAAATTTGAACCAGATGCTCCTGAATATCAATATATTAGTACTGCATTGCAGGGAGTTGATAGAATATCGCGGATTGTGGAAGTAACACTAAATTTTTCACGACCAACAGTTCCTGATATTCAAGACATTGATTTAAACAGTCTAATACCTCAATCTTTAGAATTGGTTTCATCAGTCATTAAAAGAAAAGAAATTAGTGTTGATTTAGCGTTAGCCGATACTTTACCAAAAGTGGCAGCCGATGCAAAACAATTACAACAAGTATTTATAAATTTATTAACCAATGCCGCTGATGCAATCAAAACCAAAGGAACAATATCTATTACAACTTATACTGAAAAAGGTGGTAGAGTTGCCGATGGCGAATATGTTGTAGCATCTATTGAAGATACAGGGTCTGGAATACCACCTGAAGATTTACCAAAGATATTTAATCCGTTTTTTACAAGAAAAGCAGATGGAACTGGTCTTGGTTTGCCAATTACACAAAGAATACTACATAATCATAGTGGTATTATCGATGTTGAAAGTACTGTAGGAAAAGGAACAACTTTTTATATTAAATTGCCTGTTCCAGCATACAAATAAACATTTTTTTTTGATTTGAAAATTTTTTATGATAAAATGTATAGAAAATTTGTTAATTTAGCTTGATTATAAATAATTAGATAGAAAAAGAAGTGCCGAAACAAAATTATACTTTAGTTGTTATTGAAGATGACCCTTTAGTAAATATGACAGTAAGAGATATTCTTGCTTCAAAATACTCAAGGGTTGAAACCTTCACTGATGCCCAACAAGGGCTTGACGAACTTCATACAATTTCACCTGATCTTGTATTGCTTGACATTTTTCTTGGTCATGCAAATGGTTTAGATATTCTTGAGCAACTGCGAAAACAGGGCTACACAATGCCTGTTATAATGATGACTGCTTTTTCTGATATAAAAATGGCAGTTAGAGCAATGAAACTTGGCGCTGAAGATTTCATTGTTAAGCCATTGGATTTGGAACAGTTGGAAGTTGCTGTAGAAAGGTCATTGAAGAATTTTGATTTGAGAAGACAGGTAAATATTCTGTCAGAACAATTGAAAAAGGAGCAGCCCAGTGAAATTTTAGGCACCAGTGATGGTGTAAGAAAGGCACTTGATATGGCAAAAATAATAGCCAAAGCAGAGGATACTACTGTATTGATTCTTGGTGAATCTGGTACTGGTAAAGAATTGATGGCAAGATTTATACACGAAAATTCCCCTCGTGCTAACGGACCTTTTATTACTATAAATTGCGGTGCTATTCCAAGAGAACTTGCTGAAAATGAATTATTCGGTTACGAAAGAGGTGCTTTTACAGGTGCAACCGAAAAAGTAAAACAGGGTAAGTTTGAACTTGCTACTCATGGTACTATACTTCTTGATGAAATTGCTGAGCTTAGTCTTGAATTGCAAGTAAAATTATTAAGGGTTTTACAAGAAAGAAGATACTATCGTTTGGGTGGAACTAAAGAAATTTCTGTTGATGTTAGGGTAATTGCTTCAACAAATAAAGACCTTGAAAAATTAGTTGAAGAAGATAAATTCAGGGAAGACCTTTTTTATAGATTGAATGTAGCTCGTATTTTATTGCCTCCTCTCAGAGATAGAGGTGCTGATATTATCAATATTGCTACAGCTTATGTTAAAGAATTTAATGGCAAATTCAACAAAAATGTTACGGGATTTTCGCCAGAAGCTGCTGATATACTTTTGTCTTATCCATGGAAAGGAAACATTCGTGAATTAAGAAATGTAATCGAAAGAGTTGTATTGCTTGAAATGAATCATTTGATTACAAAAGAATCTTTAAGTTTTCTGAAAGGCGTTTCTGTTACTTCTGTATCTGTAGCCAAAACTGAAATTGAACTTCCTGATGGTGGACATTATTTGAAAATATCAAAAACTGGTACTTCAATGGGTGAAGTTACAAAAGATTTGATAATTCAAACATTGAACATTACAGGTGGAAATCAAATAAAAGCAGCAAAAGTTCTTGGAGTATCTAGAGCAAAATTAAGATATAGAATTGAACAACTTGGTATTAATATTTCGGGTAAAACCGTAAGTTAATTTGAAAATCAAAGAAAAAGTTAAAAAAATACTTGAATTAAAGTAAAATTATAGAATTATTACTAATAATTAATTCAATAATTCAAATATTTTTTTTATTTTACAATTTGAGAAAAATGTTTTTTTAAAATCTAATTTTTTTCTTTATTCGGTCAGGATAAATGACAATAAATGAAGCTTTAAATATTATATATGAGAATAAATCTTCTGAAGAAAGAAGGTTTGCATTTGAATTTGTAATTAATTCAAAAATATATAACGAAGATATTATTCATATTCTTGCATCAGGTTTGGTTGATGAATTTCGTGGTGTGAGAGATATTTGTTCGCGTGGACTTAGCAACATACCAAGCGAATATGCAAATTATGTTGCATTTATGGTTGTGCCTTTAATTGCTCACAATGATATTGAAATCAGAAATCTTGCTGGTGATTTACTTCTAAATTTGAAAGATAAATCAATTGATGCTTTGTTGCCTTTTTTAGAAAACGCAAGTGAAGATGTAAGAAAATATGCTTGCGATATTCTGGGAATAGTAGGGCTGACAAATAATCTTGTAAACATTTATCCATTATTGAACGATAATGATGTTAATGTAAGAAATTCTGGTATTGAAGCAATTGGAAATATTATTTATAGAAATGAAACTGATTTATTCACAAAATCAGAATCATTAGATAAATTAATTGCAACATTTACCATAGATTCTGAATCTCAACCTAATATTTTAGACGCAATTGGTAAAATTGGCGGTGTAGATGCTGAAGATTTTCTAATTAATTATTTGCATAATTCTGATGATGAATTTTTGAAAATTGCTTGTATAGATTCGCTTGCAATTGCAGGTAATAGTAAAGAATTGTGTATAAAACTGATAGAAGAACTGCCAAATAATTCTCCAGAAATTCAAGTAGTTATATTAAAAACAATTTATGCAATTTTGTATAGAATTGATGAGTTAATAGATTTACCTGAAGAATTAAGATATGTAGCTCATAATGCTTTGCTTGATGATGATTCTGATATTCGAGGAGCTGGATTAATAGCATTAGGTGTTGTTTATTACCCTGAAGATTGTGTTTCTTTGGTGAATGAATTATATCATAATAATGCCGGTACAGCTCAATATATCATGTATAATTTAATGGCTCATTCATCAGTAGAAACAGTAGAAAGATTATTTGCTGAATTTAATGATAGAGTAATCGAGAAAAACAGTATTGGCATAGAAATTGACTTACTTGGAGTTTTGTCAATGGTATGGGACTCATCAGAAGAAGAAAATTTAGAAAAAGCATTTGAAATAATTATTGAATCAGCAATCAATAATGCAAATGGTTCTGAATCTGAAGTAATTGAGTCTCTTTACAATGCAAAAGCAGATATAGTAAAAAAAGTGATAATAAAGATAATGAGTTCATCTAATGAAGAACATCAAAATGATATTTATGAAATAGTAAAGGAACTTCAACTTAATGATATTATAGTTGAAGTGGAAACAATAATTAACAGTGGTAAGTGATTTTCTTAAAATATTAAATCGGATTTTTTTTAAGAAACTAAACAGTCCGGAATGTGAGATTTGAAAAGCTATGGCTTCACAATTATTTAAATTTGGGCTATCCAAGCCAAATCAACCGACAAGCGCGGTTAGTCCAGGTACAAGAATGGATATAAGTAAAATGGAAATGAGTGATGCTACATTTGTAGAGCTACGAGAATTGGTATATAAACTTTGCGGTATTTATTATACCGAAAGTAAGAAGTATCTTCTTGAGGGTAGGATTGCCAAACGATTAGTTGCAAATAAACTAAATACGTTTGAAGATTATTTGCGTCTTATAAATTCTTCATTAGGAAGAAATGAATTAGACAATTTATTTGAAGCTATTACAATTAACGAAACTTATTTCTATAGAGCTCCACAGCAGTTCGATGCTTTTGAAAATGTAATTGTTCCAGAGATTGTTAAACCAAGATTAGGTTTGATAAATCCAGTTTTCAGAATCTGGAGTGCTGCTTCATCTACTGGCGAAGAAGCCTATACGTTGGCAATAATGATATTAGAAAGATTAAAACCAATTTATCCAAATGTACAATTTCAAATATTAGGTTCAGATATCAATAATGCTGTACTTGAACAAGCAAAGAAGGGTGTTTATAAGGAATATGCTGTAAGAAATGTACCACCACACATATTAAAAAAATATTTTACTCAGAGTGGGAATACATATATTCTTAGTGATACAGTAAAAAAAATGGTTAAGTTTATGAATATAAATCTTTATGACCCTATTGCGATGAGAAGTGTTAGTGGTTGTGATGTTATATTTTGTGCTAATGTATTGATTTATTTTGATTTACCATCAAAACAACAAGTAGTATCTTATTTGTACAATTCATTGAACAAAGGTGGTTATTTATTTATTGGCTATTCAGAATCGCTTCATGGCGTATCAAAAGCATTTAAATTAATACACTTACCAAAAGCAATGGCGTACCAGAAAGAGTAATTTGTAAAGTTTTGTGATAATTTTCCGATTATTACTATGAGATTAAAATGACTAAAACGATATTAGTAGCTGAAGATTCAGCATCGGTAAGAAAGTTTATTACTCTTGCATTAAAAATCAAGGGCTATAGGGTAATTGCTACGGAAGACGGAATGGAAGCACTCGAAAAATTCCCTACCGAAAAGATTGACCTATTGCTAACTGACTTAAATATGCCGAATGTTGACGGATTAAAATTGATTAAGACTGTTAGGCAAGATGAAGAGTATAAAGATTTGCCAATAATTATTTTATCATCTCTCTCAAAAGATGAAGATATTAATGAGGGACTCTCGGCAGGGGCTAATTCATATTTGATTAAGCCATTTAATACGAAGAGAATTCAATATGAAGTATCTAAATATCTTGGTGGACTTGATAATGAAGAATAAATTTTTGAAGATAACTAATTTTAAAATATATATTAAGGGGTCGAAATGCGTTTTTTAGTTGTAGATGATTCCCCTACAATGCGAAGAATAGTTATTAACGCATTAAAAACCTTCGGTTATACCGAGGTTGTTGAAGCTAATGACGGTAATGAAGGGCTTGAGCAATTAAACAAAGAAAAAGTGGACTTTGTAATTACTGACTGGAATATGCCAAATATGAATGGGTTGGAACTTACAAAAGCTATCCGCTCTGATGCAAGATTTGCCTCATTGCCCATTCTTATGGTTACCACTCGTGGATTGAAGCAAGATATTATTGAAGCACTTAAAGCTCGTGTTAATAATTATGTGGTTAAACCATTTACTCCGCAAGTTCTGAAAGAAAAAATGGATGCTGTACTTAAAAACATGCAGGGGTAATTTTTATGTATTCAAAGTATGAAGGAAAAGCATTATGACTCAGACTGATATTACTCACGTTTTACAAAAAGCAGATGAACTCAGAGCTTTGTTTATTCTTGGGCAAAGAGTAATTCCATTCTTGGAAGAGATATTTGTTTTTGTTAGTGAGATTCAACCCCTTCTTGATGAAATGAATGTTTCTATCAAAGAAAATTTAAGAAAAATGCCAAATGCTTCAAAGCAATTATCGAAAGTTACTGAAGCTACTGAACGTTCTACTACAGAAATTATGGATATTGTAGACGGCTTAGTTTATAAATCAGAAATTATTTCCGCTAATATTACTAAACTGTATGAAATTAATCAGAATAGTTTAAGTAAACCTGTTCAATTATTAGAATTAATACATAAAGGTATCCAGCAAGGGACTGATTTGAAGTCCATTTTACCCGAATTATCTGCTACCATTAATTTATTGAAAACTAAATTAGATAATGAAGCTGATTCAATTGTATCTAATACAAAAGATATTTTATCAAGTATTTTGATGGATTCATCATCTATTATGATGTCATTACAAGTACAGGATATTACTTCTCAGCAAATTGCTGCTGTTAATAATCTACTCGAAACAGTACATCAAAAATTAGGTAAAATTCTTGACCACTTCAATTCTTCAGATGTAAGTGGTTTAGTAAATCCTGAAGGTATTGATAAAAAATATAGAGCAAATGTGTCTAAACTTCATAGACAAATTGCATTTGACCCTGATGCTGTCGATGCTATGTCTAATCAAAAAGAAAGACAAATGCAAGTAGATAGTTTAGTTGATATGCATAATAAATCTGCAGATTTGGATGAACCAGCTACCCTTGATGATATTGATGCTTTGTTTAGTGGTAATGTATCGGTTGAAGATTTAACTGAGCCAGCATCTGTTGATGATATTGATGCCTTGTTTAGTGGTAATGTATCGGTTGAAGATTTAAACGAGCCAGCATCTATTGATGATATTGATGCCTTGTTTAGTGGAGCTGCTGCAATTCCCGAAGACCTTACTGAACCTGTTTCTGCTGATGACATTGATGCTTTGTTTAATGCAACTTTAACAAGCAAGCCATCTGAAGAAAGAGAATCACCTGAAATAGAAGATGACCCTTTTGCAACTTTTTCGCAAGATGATATTGATGCGATGTTTGGAAAATAATTTTTAGGAAAAAATATGAGTTCTCCGTTTGATGATCCTGAAATGCAGGAAATTTTTGATGGTTATTTAGTTGAGACACAAGAGCTACTTGACAGTCTATCGCAGGATTTGATGGTTTTGGAAAATCACCCAAAGGATATGGAACTATTAAATCGCATTTTCCGTAGTTTTCATACTATTAAGGGCACTTCCTCATTTATGGGATTTTCCCATATTTCAGAAATTACTCATCATGCAGAGGATATTTTAAACAAGCTACGTAGAAGTGAGTTATTTGTTAATCAACCAATTATTGATGTTTTGCTTGAAGTACAAGATTGGATTCAACTATTGATTGACAAAGTTCGACAAGGTGACTTATCTACTGTCGATTATGCTCAAACTATTGAGAAACTTGAAGTATTACGTGAAGCCAAATCTATTGATTCTTTAGAAGAACAAGAAGCTGGAAATTCAGAAAATTCTAATTTAACAACTTCTAATAAAAGTGCAGTAGATAGTGTTTTAAATTCAGCTGATTTTGGAACTTCACCTGGTGATTTTACCGAAGAAGAAGAGGCATTGTTGCAAAAAGCTTTCGAAGAAATAAATTTGGCTTGGAATAATAATAACGCCACTACTACTGACAATGCTGTAAATAATGTTGATATTAATGATAATACTGAAGATAAAAAATCTGATGAGGTTATTGAAGAAGCTCAATCTAATTCTGATACAAAAGCCACAAAACAAACTACTATTGAAAATAAACCTGAACCACAAACTAAATCAACCGGCAGGGAAAATGTTCCTGAAAATAGTGCAAAAGCAAAGTCAGCTTCTGAAACAATAAGAATTGATGTTGAAAGAGTTGAAACATTAATGGATTTATCTGGTGAGTTGGTTCTTGGAAGAAATCGGCTTGCACAATTAACAGAAATTTTAGAAGGTGCAATCAATGATAAAGAAAAGCATAGAGACTTGATTGAAACCACTTCTCAAATAGATTTTATTACTTCGGAAATACAATCTGCAGTTATGAGGATGAGGATGGTGCCTGTAGGTAAATTATATCAAAAAGCACCAAGAATTGTTCGTGACCTTGCTAAAGAATTCAGCAAAAATATCAAACTTGTAGTAAAAGGTGAAGAAACTGAAATAGATAGAGGTATTATTGAAGAATTGAATGACCCTCTTGTTCACATGATAAGAAATTCTTGCGACCATGGTGTTGAATCTCCAAGCGAGAGAATGGCTATTGGAAAACCCGCTGAAGGTACAATTGTACTTGATGCCGACCAAGAAGGCAACAATATTGTACTTCGTATTTCTGATGATGGCAAAGGTATGGATCCTGACAAATTGAAAGCAAAAGCCATCGAAAAAGGATTACTAACTTTTGAACAAGCAAATCAAATGCCTGCCAGAGAAGCATTTCAACTTATTTTTGCCCCCGGTTTTTCTACTGCTGCCAAAGTTTCTGCAGTATCTGGTAGAGGAGTTGGAATGGATGTGGTACGTACCAACATTCAAAAGCTTAAAGGAATGATTGAAATTGAATCAGAAATAGGCAAAGGTACTACTTTTATTATTAAATTGCCACTTACACTTGCAATAATTCAAGGTTTGCTTGTTAAAGTTGCTAATGAAACTTATGCAATTCCTTTAAGTTCTGTCATAGAAGTTGTAGCTCTCAATCAAGATGAAGTATATTCTATTAACAAACAAGAAGTAATACGAATCAGAAAAGATGTACTTCCAATTTTAAGATTGGATTTTGCCTTGAATTGTCCAAATAGAAAGTCAACTCTTGAGCAAAGATATGTAGTTACAGTTGGTTTTGGAGTTCAAAAAGTAGGATTGGTTGTTGATGAATTATTAGGACAACAGGAAATTGTAATCAAATCACTTGGTGAATATCTTGGAAGTGTTCAAGGTATTGCTGGTTCAACAATTCTTGGTGATGGTAGAGTGATTATGATTATTGATATTGCTCAATTAATGCAAAGTATTTATAGCAACGAGTATTTGAAATTTAACAATTAAGCAAGTTTACAGAAATGTCAAAAATACGTGTACTGATTGTAGATGATTCATTTTTTATTAGAAAAACACTCACTAAATTATTATCAAATGATGATATTGAAGTAATAGATACAGCCGAAAATGGATTAATAGCCGTCCAAAAAGTAGCTCAATTAAAACCAGATATAGTAACAATGGATATTGAGATGCCTATTATGAACGGACTTGAAGCTGTAAAAGAAATAATGGCTAAAACACCAGTTCCAATCTTAATGGTCAGCACATTAACAAGCGAAGGAGCAGAATCAACATTTGAAGCATTATCTCTTGGAGCTATAGATTTTATTACCAAAAAAGCTTCATTTAATGAAATAGCAACTATCAAAGACGAGTTAGTGTCTAAAATTATGACAATTTCACAAAGTAGTTTGATTACCAACCGCATACGCTCACGCAATCATTTATTACAGATGAAAAAAATGTTGAGAGATTCAACTCAATCTGTTGAAACTCAAACATTGAAAAATAAAGCTGTTACTGAAATTACACCAAAGAGTGAATACAAAACTGTTTTGCCATTGTTAGGAAGGAAACCCCGCTCTTCTGAAATTAGTATAATTGTAATTGGTATTTCTACAGGTGGACCAGCCGCATTAAATGATATTATTCCAAAATTTTCTGCCGATATTCCTGTACCAATTTTAATTGCCCAACACATGCCTCCATTTTTTACAAAATCGTTAGCTGAACGGCTCAATTTAAAAGCAAAATTGAAAGTGAAGGAAGCTGAAATGGGAGAAAAAATTGTTTCTGGGACAATTTATATTGCACCCGGTGGCAAACAAATGACAATTAATACTAAAATGAATATAGTAATATCTGACGAACCTGCTGATGAATTGTATAAGCCATCTGTAAATGTTCTTACAGATTCTGTTGTTTCGGTATTTACAAATCGTGTATTAGGAATAATGATGACAGGAATGGGACATGACGGTGGTATTGCCTTCCAAACTTTGCATAAGTTAGGTGGTTATATAATAGTTCAAGACCCAGATACTTGTGTTGTTGCAGGTATGACTAAAACAGTAATTGACTTAAATATAGCAAATGAAGTAATTCCCTTAAACGAAATTCCAAATGCTATTTCATCATTATTTGGTATCTGAAAATACTAAAATTTTACTAATTTGCATTCAAAGATAAAAGCCCCAAATAGAATTTTCAAGGAATACCTAATTTGTAATTTTTTTTTGAAAATACTAATAAAACATGAAAATAATTTTTAAAATTTTCATATATGAAAAAAACTGATTGGTTACGTATGAAATATTTTTCATGGAAATTTGATTTATGAAACTATTTTTATAAAAAGTATTTTTTATTATGTTTGTATATCAAAATATTATTATATTTGGTATGAATAATATTGTAAATTTAAAAATGTTAGATGAGTTCAGATGCAGTTTATAATATTGATAATTTAAGCAAGGAAGAAATTATTTCCTTGTTTGAAGATTTGCGTGTTCATCAATATGAGATTGAATCTCAAAATGAAGAATTACGGCGACTCCAATATGAATTGAGTTTTTCAAAACAAGAAACAGAATCACAAAGAATCAAATTTTTTGAATTATACAAATACTCTCCAACTGCTTTTTTTACTTTTGATGATGATTTCAGAATCATTGATGTAAATGTAAAAACCATAGAATTATTAAAATCAGATAGAACTAAAATTATTGGCAAAAGTTTCCATAAATTTGTTTTGTCTGAATACCAAAATATATTTCATAGTTTTTGCTTTGATTTACTAAATACAAAAGATAATCATCATTGCGAAATAAAAATCATCAATTTCAATGATGAAATTCTTGATGTTAAGCTGATTGGTAGAAATTTCTCTGACTTAGGCGATAATTCAATTTCCTCTTTTGCCCAAGTATATGATATTTCATTAGAAAAAAGATACTTCAAAGAAAAATTGGATAATTTAGAACATAATTATCAATCTTTTTTTGAGAATTTACCTATTGGAATTTACAGAACCAAAGTTGATGGTACATTTTTAAATGCTAACTCAGCATTTCTAAAAATTTTGGGTTATAGTAATTTAGATGAATTGAAAAATGATTTAGAAAATAATAGAAATAGCATAAATTATTTTTCAAGAATTGAATTTAGGCGTTTGCTCAATAACTGTCCAAATTATGAATTGAATGGTTATGAATTTGAATTTATAAGAATTGATGGCAAAAGGTGCTTTTTAAGAGAAAACAGTAGATTAATTTTTGATGAATTAGGAAAACCTCTTTGTTACGAAGGTACAATTGAAGACATAACTCAAATTAAATTTACAGAAAAAACCTTAGAAGCTCAACAAAAATTTATAACATCAGTAATTGAATCATTGCCAAATTATGTATATGTATATGATTTGCAATTAGGTAAAATCATATTCGCAAATTCGATTTGTGAAAGCATGCTTGGCTATTCAAAAGATGAATTACTAAGTATGAAAAAAAATGAAAGTATGAATTTAATTCATCCTGATGATATAAATAATATCAATGATTCATTTTTGAAAATTTCCAACGAAGATTCAATAAAGATATTTAAGTCAGAATATAGAATTAAAACAAAATCAGGTAATTACATTTGGGTTAGTGAATCATCAACTCCACTTTTAATAGATAAAAATGGGAAAATTATTACTATTATTGGAACATTTTTTGACATTACGGATAGAAAAAATGCTGAAATTAATTTAGAAAAATTAATAAAACAAAAGGATAAATTTTTCTCAATATTAGCTCACGATATGCGAGGTCCTTTTATGGGATTTATTGGATTGAGTGAGATTTTAAGCAAGGATTACAACGAATTATCATTAACAGAAATCGTAGAAATTGCAAGTTCATTATTCCAATCAGCTAACCGAATTCTTCGATTATTAGAAAATTTATTAGAGTGGTCAAAAATTCAGCAGGAAGAATATGTAATTTCTTTAGAAAACAGAGTATTATCTGATGAGGTTGCTGAATGTATCGAAATTATTGAAGCAAATTCAAAAAGCAAACAGATAACAATAAATTCAAGCATTGATAAATCAATAGTTGTTCATACTGATTCAAATATTATAAGGACTATAACAAGAAATCTATTGTCAAATGCAATTAAATTCACTAATGAAAATGGAATAATCAATATTTCTTCATCGGAAAATGGTGGATTTATTACATTGATAATAGAAGATAATGGAATTGGGATGGAAAAGAAAATTTTAGATAATGTATTTGATATGTCAGTAAAAACATCAACAATTGGAACAAAAAACGAGCAAGGTAGCGGACTTGGATTAATTTTATGCAAAGAATTATCACAAAAAAACGGTGGTGATTTGATAATTGAAAGTGAAGTTGGAATTGGTACAAAAGCTACATTATTTATTAAAAAAGAGCTTAAAATTACTATTGTAAAATAATAATGATTCAGAATTTAAATTTATTTAATGAATTGCAGTATTTAAGAACTGAACAAATAAATCAAAATACTTTAAATATTGATTTATGCAGCACTACAGAAATTTTGAATTTAATCAACAACGAAGATATTTCTGTACCCTTTGCTGTGCAAAATGAAATTCCATTTATTGCCGAAGCTGTTGATTTAATTGTAAACACATTCAAAAAAGGTGGCAGACTGTTTTATGTTGGTGCTGGTACAAGTGGTCGGCTTGGTATTGTTGATGCCTCTGAATGTCCACCCACATTTGGTACTGACCCCGAAATGATTCAAGGAATCATTGCTGGTGGATTTGACGCTGTTTTTAGGGCTGTTGAAGGTGCTGAAGATAGTATTGAAGAAGGAGAAAATGTAGTTAGGGATTATAATGTTGATTCAAATGACGTTGTTTGTGGAATAGCCGCATCAGGCAGAACACCTTTTGTTTTGGGTGCATTAAAATCTGCTAAACAAATAAATTGCAAAACGATATTAATAACTACTTCATCAAAAGAACACATTTCAAAGTTAGAAATTCAACCTGATGTTTTGATAGCCCCAAATGTTGGTGCTGAAGTAATTGCAGGTTCAACAAGAATGAAGTCTGGTACTGCTCAAAAGCTAATTTTAAATATGCTAACTACTGCTTCAATGGTAAGATTAGGCAAAACTTATGGAAATGTAATGGTTGATTTACAATTAACAAATGCTAAATTAAAGGAAAGAGCGAAGAAAATTGTAATGAATATTGCCGATACTGATTATGACACTGCAAGTAAATATTTAGAAAAAGCAAATAATAATGTTAAAACAGCATTGGTTATGATATTAACAAATTCCGATTTTGAAAAAGCAACATCGTTATTAAAAAATGCAGATGGCTTTGTTAGAAAAGTTATAAATCAAGAATTGTAATTTCAGTGTTAGAATATTTGTTTATTATAAGTCAGAACTTTTTGCAAATTTAATCTTTGCTTATTTTATATATTGCCACCCACAAAAATACAATAATAAATTAATTTGAAACCCTCCCCGTAATTTAAATATTAAGAATGGGGAGGTTATACATTGCGATGAGAATACAAGAGTTCGGTTTTGAATTGCAACAAAAACTTCAAGAGGAATCTTGTAGCACTATTCCAAATCATAAGTTATACAGATTCAGAAAAAAATCAATGAAAAACTAATCGAATTTTGCTTCTGCTAAATCAACGTCATCTGCAACTATGATGATATTCCAAATTTTTGTAGATTTCAACACATTAATTATCACGTTATTGAAACCACAGTAAACTACTTTACCTTCTTTTTCATTGAATTCTGAATGCAATTTAACAATTTTACCAATTGCAATTGAACCCAAGAAAGTAACACCACTTGCATCAACAATAAGATTTGGATTCTCACTATTGCATACTTCATTCATTAACTCTTCAAGTCGGTCGGTTTCATCTCCACCGGTAAATTGACCTTTTAACGTTAAAACCGTACCTTTAGAAAAAATATCTCGTGTAATGTCTGCCATTTTGTACCTGAAATGTAATTATTCATAAAAACCTATAGACGATACAGATATTTTTTGTTTTAAAATATGAGAGAGTAAAATACATTAGTAAAATAAAATTTCATTATAAACATTATATAATTCTTTTGTCAATTGAATGGATTTAGTTAATTTTATAAATGAATTTTTGTTAAATTTTACATTAAAAAAAATAAATTATTTTTTATACTAAATAAGGTGTTCTATGAAAAAAATTAATTTTTCAACTCTTTTATTTTTGGTAACAGTTTTTTGTTTTCAAAATCTTTTCTCGGTTTCCACAGGTAGTTTCACAAGTATGAAATCATTCAATGGAGAAACACGAATTCTCGCATATTATGTGCCAACGGACTATTCAGAAACAAAGGTTTATTCATTATTGATTGGTTTGCATGGAGCAGGCGATAATGCAATCTCTTATCGTGATGTTTTGATAAACAATGCAAAATGGCAAACATTGTTTCCAAATACAATTTTTGTATTTCCAGATGGTGGTAGCGACCAAGCAAAGGATTTTTATACTCCTGCTGGTGATGAAGCGATTATTGATTCGATAATAACTTGGGTAAATTCAGAATATAAAATCAACCTTGATAGTACAGTAATTCAAGGGTTCTCACTTGGCGGCAGAAGTGCTTTGAAATTTGGGTTAGATAATCCAGATAAAGTTGCTGGTTTGATTTTGCATACTCCTGCAATGCAAAGTCCATTAGATGTGGCAAACAATCCAAACTTTTCTTCACTATTCAATTATTCAAATGCAAATAAAATTAAAATATCAATGGTTCATGGCTCAGAAGATATTGGATTTTTGAAAACAGTAAAAATGTTGTCAGACTCATTAGTTGAAAACAATGCAAAATTATGGTATATTACAATTCCACAAATGGCTCATACTATTTCTCCAAATCAAATAACTCAAATTATGCATAACTTCATTTTTACCGAAATTAATGAAGTATCTCCTATAATCCATAAATTAAGTTCTGAAGTTTTTTATAACGAAAAAAATGCAAAACTATATTGCATTGTAAGAAATATTGGAACTACACCAATAACTTCACTTACTTTAGAATATACAATTCAAGGTCAAAAAAATACATTCAATTGGACTGGAAGCATTACTAACGAAAAATATGCAAAAGTTGAAGTACCAAATTCTGAACTTCCTGATGGTGCTTATATGGCTTCAATTTCAATTACAAATTGTAATGGCGAAGCTGTTGAGGCAAATCCTTATTTTAATATTGGAGAAGCAATTTTCAATATATTTGACTCAGGTGTAAAGATACCATTCCTTGAAAATTTTAGTGATGTTGATAAAGTCGCTCAAAATTTCGCCATTAAAGAATCAGGTAATTTCATTTCTTGGATGCCAGAAGCAGAAGTAGGAAAAGATGGAGCAGGTTGTATGTTCATGCTTAATTCAATTCTTGCTTATACTAATATGGGCTTGGTTGAAAGTTTGTTTTCAAACAAAATTAATTTTAAAGGAGCAGAGAAACCTTCATTAAGTTTTGATGTTGCTTATAATTATACATATTATATGCAAAATAACCAAAAATATGAATTTATTGATACTTTACAAATTGTATTAACAAATGACAATTGGAAAACTTCAAAAACAATATTTAAAAAATGGGGTGAAGATTTACGCACTTTTGCACAGCCCATTGTAAATGCTCAATCTTTAAACGCTTTTCTCGTTGCCCCAACAGCAAGTGAATGGAAAAATTACGTAATTGATTTAACAAGTCAAATTGATTTAGCAAATTATAATGAAAAAAATCAAACTATGTTCCGTATTGACTATATTTCTGGCTCAGGTGGGGTTATTTTCTTTGATAATTTTAAAGCATTTGATGATGATGGAAGTTCAGTTACAGTAAATAAAGAATTGATGATGTCAGTTTATCCAAATCCTGCAATCGCTGAAAGTAATATTTCTATGACATTGAATTCAACAATTGAAGACGAAGTACGTTTTGAATTATATAATTATCTTGGTCAAAAATTGGCTGAACTTTTAACTGCAAATGTAGCTGAAGGAGATAATAGTTTTTCTTTGAAAATTCCAAATATTACATCTGGTTCATATATTCTTAAAGCAAAATTAAGTAATAGTGAAAGAACATTCAACTTAATTGTTAAATAGATTTCTTTGGAATTTAAATTCTATTTATTTACTATTAGATGTTATCAATTTAAAAGGATGCTTGAACTAATTATTTTACAAATATTTAGTTATAACAAGCATCCTTTTTTAATTAAAAGTCGTGTGACTACACATCCAACTAACAATAAAATAGAATTTTTGTTATTTTGAAGAAAAATTCTTTTAAATTTCCATTGGGAATAAATGTTTGTAACTGATGAATCCCCCCGATTTCCAGCAACATCGGATGTGTTGAATGTGTATTAGTACTGTTTAGTCACACTGGGGTTGTTCTTGAAAATCGGTCATTGAGCGTAGTCTAAATGCTTATTAAAAACATTTAATTCCAACAGGAATTTTTGTGAAAATAGTCATAGTCATTTGTATTTAAATTGTATTTTTGCAAAGGTCATTAATTGAAATATCAACTATTACAAAAAAATTATATGAAAATATTGTTTCAATCGTTAAAGTTCTTTTAATTAGTGTTTGATTTATGATAATTGTAATTGCTTTAATAATTTGCATTTTTTTGGGTAGAATTTTATTTATGGTAATTGGTTCTGGAAGAGAAAGAGCCAAAAGTAAAATTAATACACAATCAAAATTGATTAAAGTTGCTATTGTAGTAGCAGCAAGGAATGAAGAATCTAACATTAGAAGATGCATTACAACAATTGCCAAATCTGATTTTGATAAAGATAATTATACTATAATTGCTGTTAACGACCGTTCTTCTGATTCTACAGGTGAAATATTAGAAGAATTAAAGAATACAATTACAAATCTTGAAGTAATTCATATTACTAATGATGAACAAAAAGGTAATTTAAAGGGAAAAGCTGGTGCTTTGCATACTGGTTTTAAATCTTCAAATGCTGACATATTTATGGTTACAGACGCTGATTGTGTTGTTCATCCAGATTGGATAAGTTCAATAGTTAATGAATTCCAAAATCCTCAAATTGCTATTGTTCCTTCATTTACTTTAATTGAAGGCAAACGATTCTTCGATAAAATACAAGCAGTTGAATGGGTTTATATGCACACAATGGCATCTGCAGGAGTTAATTGGAATTTACCACTTGGCTGCTATGGTAATAATCTATCTATTGATGCAAAAAAATACTTTGAAATTGGTGGTTATGAATCTATAAAGTTTTCTGTAACAGAAGATTTGGCTTTGTTGCAAGCATTATTAAATAAAGGTTATCAAGCTCATTATAAATGCTCAAGTAGAACAGCTGTATATACGCTACCTGAAAAGTCATTCTATGATTATTTCAATCAACATAGAAGATGGGCTATTGGTGGACTTGGTTTGGGCTGGAAAGCTTTTGTATTTGTTGCAACAGCTGTTTTGATATGGGTAGGATTAATTATAACAGCTTTTGAAAGCAATTGGTCGGGTTTTGCAGGAATTTTTGCCATAAGAATTTTCGGTGATTTTGCTGTGATATTACCATCAATGATTAGATTGAAGCAAATGAAGTTAATTCCTTGGGTTGTACCATCAATTATATTCTTTTTGATTATGGAATTGGTAGCTCCATTTATGATTATAAGTAAAAAAGTTGAGTGGAAAGGTCAAATTTTTAATGGTAATGGTTGATTTAGTTGATGTTTTATTTATTGTAATTTAATTCAAATGAAATTTAATGGAATCAAATATATATTTTATTTTGTTGTATTAATTATTTTCAATTATAAAAATACCGCACAAAATTTGCCAATTTATCCTGCTTCAGTCTATATCTTCAATGATAATAATAATTATTTACAATTTAATAGCAAAGGATTTGGAACAAATTATTCCACAATATTATTCGACAATATTCCAATAAACAATTGTTTTGATAATACATTCAATCTCCATCAAGTATTATCAAGAGATAATATCACATTTGAAAATAATTTTACTTCAGATAATAATATCAAATCAACTAATCATATTGGAAATTCATTAATTATCAAAAGTAAGACAATTATTGCAGATTCTACAATATTATCTATCAATGGTGGGAATATAAACGGTAATATAATGATATTTAAATCTTATAATTATGATTATTATTACATTAATGGATTATTCAATTTTGAAACTGTTAATGGAATACTTGTGTCTGATTCAAAAAAAATTCCTTACAATATTGGCAATAGTATTCTTGCAAATTCTTCTCGTGAAAATATTTCGTTTTTAATAAAGACTGGATTGAAGGATAAAGATTCTGAACTGTCCTTATCTAATTATTTTAATTCAAATTACACAGAATATCCTTTATCAATCTATAATCCAAGCCACAGTATTAAAACTGACAATAAATGGAACATTAATATTTCTAATATAAATTATTCTACCGACATTTACAATAATCATCTAACTGGTAACATTTACTACAAATATTCAAACAAAAATACAATATTTAACAATTTCACAAAAAATTCATCATTTTCAAAAAAAATTGAAGATGGCTCATTCGGAATTAATAATATTTACAGTATCAATACTAATAATACATATTTAATTGATTTCATATTAAATTATGCGAGAAATTCTGTTTCAATATCAGAAACTAAAAATTTTAGTTTGTTTAAAATTAACAGTGAAATTGCAAAATTGATAATATCCCAAACATATAACATAGACTCAACTTTTATGTTAGGAATCAATACAGGTTATTTTATTAATTCTTTCAATTCAACAATCAAAAACAAATACAATATTGATTATAATGATTTTAATTACAACATATTTGCAAAATATATTCTGTCAAAGAATAATTTTCTGAAACTTGATTTTGCATATAATTCTCAAAGTCCAACTATGATGAATATTTATTCTGATATATTAGAGAACTACAAACTATTAGGTCTCAATAATATTATTTCTGCAAATAATATGAATCTTGAGTTTAATTATGAAGTAAGTCGATTTTTCAATTTTAATTTTAATTTATTCTATTCAACTGCTTCCAATTTACCTGAAATAAGAAATGAATACCTAAGTCATACTTCAGAAAAAGAGATTATTGGATTTCAATTTGATATATTATTGAATTTAAATATTACAAACTGCAAAGTGAGTTTTTCACAGATTTCGAGTTCACTTAATGGAAATTATCATAAATACAGTAATAATTTAATCATTCCATCTAATAGAGTAATAATTGATTTTTATAATAAATTTGATTTTGGTTTAGCTTATCACATAAAAGCTGATTATATAAGTGAAAGATACGATTATAATTTTGAATATGGGATAACAAAAATTTTAAAAGAGTTCTATGCTATAGGATTTTATTTATCTCAGGATTTCAGAAATAAGTCTAATATATTTATAAGTTTGGATAATATATTAAATTCATATTATGAAACATATTATGGCTATCCACAAAATGGATTTAATTTTAAAGCAGGTATTAATTTATTTTATTAAGGCATCAATAGTTGTTTTTAAATTTCAGAATTCAAGACCATACTAAGTTATTCATTTTACAATTCTTAGATTACTAAGTGTGGTTTTGGCTACATATTTACTTATAAGATTCCATATTTTATTCTTTAATATTTCTTACAATTTGATTAAATTGCAGTTTATGATTAGTAAAATTCTTCAATAATATTAAATTAATGAAGAAATATTTCAAATATTCTTTATTACATCAATTGCACATCAATTGGATTTTAAGAAATGTACCGATTAATTAGAATGAAATTTTCAACTGTTCCTTTAAAAATATTTCCAATTTTGATTTTCATTAACTTATTGTTAATTACAAATCTTTATTCTCAAAAAAATACAAATTCCGAATTACAATCAATAAAAGATTCAATAGAAAAGTATTATTATAATTGGAATATTGCAAAATTTAATGAAATTAATGACATTACAAATGATTTTATAAATCGAAATCCTAATATTTGGTATGGGTATTATTATTCTGGTATGATTAATCTTTGCCTTGGAAAAATCCATTATACGACTAATGAAAAAAAAGCATTTGACCATTTTGATGAAGCTGTAGAAAAATTTTATAAAGCTGTTGAACTAAATTCAAATGCTGAAAATCTTGCTTTACTTTCTGCAAGCTATGGAAAGAAATCTTCTTTATCGGGAATTAATGCTATTTTTTGGGGTATTAAATCAAAAAATAGAATATTAGAAGCTTTCAACAAGGACAGCAATAATGTTACAGTTCTATTAACTGCTGCAACTCATTTAATGCACACACCAGCAATCTATGGCGGTGATAAAAAGAAAGCAATGCAATTATTAAACAAAGCACTCAAACTCAATAGCAAGAATTTAACCAATGATAAATTTTTAATTGACTGGGCAAAAGATGCTGAAATATATGCTTATATTGCTCAAATTCATATTCTTGAGAATAATTTTGAGCTTGCAGAAAATTATATGAAAAAAGCCCTTGCTATTGTTCCTGATTATGATTTTGTATTAATTGATTTGCGTAAACAAATTCAAAAAGCCAAGAAGTGAGAAAATTCAAATGTGATTAATGGTTTTTAAATTGAAAATATATGATTTATCAAAAAAAAATATAATCTGAATCAATATTTTTCAATCAATACTCTTAAGAGTTTGTTGTAGTTAGATATATATCGAAATTTTGTTATATCCTCAATTTTTTGGAGTTTGATATTACTGAGTTTTAAATTATTTAGAAACTTCATTAATTTTTCAGCAATTATTTTAGATGAATCATCTATATACTCAATTGAAATTGATTTACTGTAAGATGCAGATTCTTTTATTGATTGAATTATAGAATTGAAATTACTTATTTCAGAATTTAATTGAGATTCATAATTCACAAAAAAAACTTCATACTTATTTTTATTTGAAAATAGAAATTGTTTTCCTCTTCTTTCTTCCCTTATAATATTAAAAGAGAGTTCCTCGTTTTGAATGTTATCGTTTTTATCTTTCGCAATTGCCATCAAAACTGCTCTTTCTGCATTGAAAATATATTCTGCAAAAACATTTGTTTTGGCAAGAAATTGAAGTGGTAATGTACCAGAATATTCTTTGATTTTGGACAATTTGCCATCAAGTAGTATGTGAATTTCACAAGAATTAATATCCTCCTTTGGTCTGGCATCAAAGATAATATCTAATGCAGGAGGATTTACGATAAATTCAGTTTTTCCAATTTCATTGTATTTTACAATTTCTTCTGAATAACTTTCAATCAATATTGAATTGTCAGTATGAGCAACAAATTCGAGTTGATTAAAATTTACCTGTTTATTTTCAAAGAATTCTTTCAATAATTCATTTTGATTACTTGTTATTTTAATTTTAGAATTAGGATAATTCGATAATCTATCAGAAATAGTTAACAAAGAATTAATATATAAAGAGTCCAACAATGATAAACCTGTACCATTCAATCTTGCCGGCTCGGTAAGCAATTCTATGTCATTTGAATTGAAACGAAAAAAAAGAGGATAAATATTATATTCATAAGATTTTTCAACTTGTATTGAAAGAGTTTGCGTTTTTAATGTTATTTCGATTGGAGTTTCAATATTTTTCTTCTGTTTAATTGATACCTTATTGACTAAGTAAATATCAGATTTCCCTTTTCCACCAATTCTATCAGAGCAGAATAAAGCCAAATTTTCATTTATGAGCTTAAAATCAGTTTCATCAAATTCAGTATTTAATTCAATTAATGGTCGTGGTCTTAACCATTCGCTACCATTTCTAACTGAAAAATAAATATCATATTTTCCTGTACCTTCCTGCCCATCAGAAGAATAGTAAAGAGTATCATTACCAGCTATAAATGGAGTAATTTCATTACCCGGTGAATTTAATTCATCTATAGAAACAGGTACACTCCAAGTTCCATCTTGATTCTTGATAGTCATAAATAAATCAATATCATCACTATTGCCATTTCTGATTGATGAGAAAACCATAAAACTACCATCTTGAGATACAGCTGGGAATGCAGTAAAAGAGTTAGTATTTATCGAATCAACTAATATTGGACTGCTCCAACTATTCTTCAAATAAGTAAGTTTGAAAATATTAAATATTGGATATTTATCGGTAATTTTATATGTTTGAAAATATGCTTCACTTGGAGATAAAATTGATAAACAACACTGATTATTATTGATTTTGTTCAAATCACCTTTGGTTAGTTTTGGTATTTCAAATGAAATCGAATCAAAGAATTTTGTTTGATAAAAATAAGAAAATTTATTTGCGGTTGAATTAAAATATAAAATTTGTCTGAAACTATCATAAACAGGTGCAAATTCATCTTCTTGTGAATTTAATTCCTCACAATTACGAATATTACTCCATCGCGATTCAAATTCTTCCGAAAAAATAGAATTTATCGCCATAAATAGTATTATCAGCATAATATATTTTAATTTAAATAACAAATTTAAAATTTTCATAAGTTAAAACATTAAAATTAAGAAAATTTAAGTTAATTTTGAAATTTGTTAGTTTAATAAACCAATTAAAAGATTATTTTTTATGAAAAAATTAAAAGTAAATGCAAAAGTTCCCCAAAATTCTAAGAATAATTTATATTATGCTATTATAGTCAGTGTATTTTTTACATTATTTCTGACTATTATCTCTTGTTCAGATGATTACAAAAAATATGACCGTTATACAAATACTTATTATCAAGTACTGATTGCGAGGGAGTTGCACGAGGACTCAAGCAAAGCAAATAATGAAGTCAAAAAAATACTTGCTGAAAACGGTTATACCGAAAAGCAGTTTGCAGAAGAAACCTACAAAATCTTTAAAGAAGACCAAAAAGTACTAACTATGATAATTGATTCGTTAAGAAAACGCGTAATTCGAGATACTGATTCTTTGCAAAAGGAAAAGATGAAGGAAATGTTAAGAAAAGCTGCTGATTCAACTAAAAATGCAAATAAGAATTAATTGAAAAATAGTATAACATATTTAAAAAAGTTTTCAAATGCTTTTATTGCTGTTTACTATGCTGAATTAGTATCCCTTTTTTCACTAACTGCAATTAGCATTATACTTGGAAAAATGCTCGATGCTGAAGCATTGGGCTTTTACAGTATTTGTTTAATTACAGCTACTTTATTTAGAATGTTTGCAGAAAGTGGATATGAACTGGAGATATTAAGAGAAATATCTACAGATAAAGAAAAAATATACCCAATTTTGATAGAGGCACAAGATTTAAAAAATACTTTAATTACTGTAACATTGCCATTAATGCTACTTTATTTTTATTTTTCTGTTTCGGATTTAAGTTGCTTGTTGATGATACCTTATAATTACTTTGCAAGTGTTACACATAGCTACAAAGCAGTACTTAGAGCAATAAAATCTTACAAAGTCATATCCAAAGTTGAAACAATTTATGCTGTTTTATTGTTATTCTTTTCTATCATTACAATATATTTTACAAAAAGTGTAGCTTTGATATTACTTATTTTTGTGATAATGGAATTAGTTAAAAATCTTTTATACATTTTTGAAATAAAAAAAGATAGAAATTTACAGATTCCAACATATAAATTGATGATACAAATACCATTAAAGTTTAATAAATGGAAAATTCAGGTAGAAAAAATTAAAAATCGATTGTCATTTATGATAATTAACACTAACAGTGTTTTACAAAATCGTGCAGGATTTTTCATGCTGGGTATTGTTGGAACAGATGCTCAAGCAGGTATCTTCTCAGCAGCATTTCGATTTATTAATTTTCTAAGGTCAATTCCATGGTCAATAATAAGTGTTTTATTACCAGAATATGCAATAAAATTAAAAAATTCCGAAAATGTCGATTTGAGATTTGGTTTGATGGTAAGTTTTATAATAGGTTTTTTTATAAGTGCTATACTATGGTATTTGGCTGATTTTCTTATAGAAATTACCTATGATTTTAACGAAGCAGGCGATTTATTAGAAATTATTTCATTTTCATTTGTAGCAATTATGTTAAATACTGTTTGTGAAACATATTTAATAGCACTTAGAAAGGAAAAATCAGTAAATATTTCAATGTTTATATCAATACTATTCTCCCTTATCAGTTCTTTAATACTCTATAATTATTATGGGAACTATGGTGTTGCATATACATTTCTACTTAGTGAATATTTATTATTATTTAGTTATATAATATTTATATTTATTTATTCTAAACGACCCAACCATAATTAAGATTTTTTGTTTGGGTGTTTGCAAAAGTATAAACCAACAATTTCAATTTCCCTAAAAAAACAATTGAATATAATATACGTCAAATAATTTGTTTGAATATTAATTTATAGTTGATGAATAATTACTGTGATGTAAATTCAAAATTGTTGATTGTCCTGAGGTTATTAAATAATTCCGAGAATCTTATGTTTAATTATTGTTTAGTTTTACTTGTTCTTTTTTCAAATATCATATTTGCTCAAAATGTAATCTGGGCTGATAAAGTTATTGGTTTTTCAAGTCAAGAGGGAACAAAGAAATTTTCTTCAAATCAGATACTTGGTGAACCATCTGTAATGCCCGATTTTGGCTTGTCTCCATGTAGCTGGACTCCAAATGTGCAAACAAGAAAAATCGAATGGATAATAGTAGGTTTTGCTGAACCAATTTTTGCTTCGCAAATTGCAATTAATGAAAATAATTACCCGGGAGCTATATCACAAATAATATTATATGATTCATTAGACAAGGGATATCAGGTTTATGGTAATAATAATAATGTTCCCGATAGAGCCGAAGGTAGAATGTTGAATATCTTTTTCCCAAAAACCACATATAGAGTAAAGTCTGCAAAAATATTGGTCAATTTAATTAATTATATTGATAAGTATCAAATTGATGCAGTTGCAATTTCAGAATCAGTAGATTCAATTAAAGTAAAAATTAATACAATTAAAGATATTCAGAACAATAAACCTGAACAATTAAATGACAATATAAATTCCAAATCTGCCGAGCTTGCTCCTGTTATTTCAGCCGATGGCAAATCTTTATATTTTACAAGAGATGGACATCCTGATAATATTGGTGTTGAAAAAAAGCAAGATGTTTGGTTTTCGGTAGTTGATAGTAATGGCATTTTTCAAAAAGCCGTTAATTTAGGTTTACCTATTAATAATTCAGGTTCAAATTTTGCAATTTCTATCACTCAAGATGGAAATGGATTATTCTTGGGAAATAAATACTTGGAAGACGGCACTCTAAAACCCGGTTTTTCAATAAGTTATAAAAGCGGGAATTTATGGGTATTTCCTGATTCGATAAGAATAAAGAGATATTTTAATTATAGTAAATCAGGTAGTTATTGTCTTGCAAGTAATGGTAAAGTTATGCTTTTTGCAATCAATCGCGAAGATACTTATGGTGATAATGATTTATATGTAAGTTTTTTAGAAAATGATGGAAGTTGGTCTGAGCCAAGAAATCTTGGAAGCAAGGTAAATACAGCCGATGAGGAAATATCACCATTTCTTGCCGCAGATGGAAAAACTTTGTATTATTCGACAGCAGGAAAACCCGGATATGGTTTGCATGATATGTTTGTTACAACAAGATTAGATGACAGTTGGGCAAATTGGAGCAAACCGGTAAATCTCGGTGAGAATTTAAATTCAGATGGCTGGGATGCATATTATACAATTCCTGCAAATGGTGAATATGCTTATTTCGTTGCAAATTTGAATGATGAAAAGCGTGAAGATATTTTCAGAATAAAACTACCAGAACAAGTCAAGCCACAAGCTGTTGTTTTAATTTCAGGTAAAGTTTTAAATCAGAAGACTAATCAGCCACTTGCCGCAACAATTATTTACGAAACATTGCCCGGTGGTAAATCGGCTGGAGTTGCCCGTTCCAATCCTGAAACAGGTGAATATAAAATTGCACTGCCTGCTGGTTCAAATTATGGATTTCTTGCTCAAGCAGCGGGATTTATTGCTGTTAATGAAAATATTGATTTGAAAAATACTGATAAGTATAAAGAAATTAATCAAGATTTATATCTTGTTCCAATTGAAAAGGGACAAAAAATTAAAATTAATAATATATTCTTTGAATATGCGAAGTATGATTTATTACCGGAATCGTATTCAGAATTAGATAGAATTGTAGAATTTCTAAAATCAAAACCAAATGTGAAAATTAAAATTGAAGGTCATACAGATAATATTGGGACAGTAAGTTTCAATTCGAATTTATCAAAAGAACGAGCAAATAGTGTAAAGAATTATTTAAGTGATAAAGGGATAGAATTATCGAGAATAATTGCAAATGGATTAGGTTCTTTGATGCCAATTGGAAGCAATGAAACTGAAGATGGCAGGAAAAGAAACAGAAGAGTTGAGATGACAATCATCGAAAATTAATAATATTATTTCTGCATAATTGTTTATTAAGTAAATTTCAATTATTTTTACATTTTTTGAAATGGATATATTCTTTATTTGTATATGACTGAATTAATTAATCATCATATTGTGTTGAAAGCTTATCAAGAGGGCTATTTCCCAATGGCTGAATCAAGATATGGTGAAATATATTGGCATTCACCCGACCCGAGAGCAATTTTTCCACTTGCTCAAATTGTAGTACCCAAAGATATTAAAAAGAAATTCAAAAAAGGAATTTTTACATTCACAATTAATAAAGCATTTGAACAAGTAATACTTCATTGTGCAAATAGAGAAAGTACTTGGATAAATGATGAAATTACTGATGTTTATAATATGCTACATTATATGGGTTATGCACATTCAATTGAAACATGGCAGGATAAAGAACTTGTTGGCGGGCTTTACGGAGTGGCAATTGGAGGAGCTTTCTTTGGAGAATCAATGTTTAATACTGTAAGTGATGCTTCTAAGATGGCATTTTATTTATTAGTTCCTCATTTAATAAGTAAAGGATTTATGTTACTTGATTCTCAATATATGAATCCTTTTACTAAACAACTTGGTGCCATTAATATTCCAAGAGATATGTATTTGATGTTGCTTGACGAGGCATTAAAATTAGATTGTAGTTTTTAAACTATTTAAATGTTTGAATTATGAAAACAAATTTAAAGATTAAGAATATTACTATTCAGAATATATTAGTTATGGTAATTAATATTTTCATGTTCGGCTTGTTTTTAAGTGCTTGTAATTTGCAACAAACTCAATTAAAGCAGATATACTGCGAAAAACCTGTAATCGAATGTAAACCAGGAAATTTCAATGAAATTTCAAATGATACTACTGAAGAATTTAGAAGAAAAAACAACTGGAAATATAGAATCGAACCCGTTCAAAAACTTAACTCATCATTCAATGATTGGCATTTATCTTTTTTTTCTCCAAGAAAAGCTCTATTTACTTTTGATGAAAATAATATACAACGTGTAATGATTGTGAGAATGGTTTCACCAGAAAGATTTACAATTGAAAGTGGAATTGATTTTGGGGTTGAAGGACATAATGGAGCAGCTGCTTTTGCTGGTTCAGAAATCTTTTTTGCTAATTCAGAAAATTCTACAGCCAAATCAACAAGCGATAAAAACTTACTTCCATTATCTGAAATGATAGGTAGTTCCAGAATATATAGTGCAAAATTCAACAATCAAACAATCACTGATTCAAAATTATTATCAGAAACAAAAGACTATTTTGTTTGGGAGTCGCATCCTTCTGTTACTCAAGATGGAAATGTAATGTTCTTTGCGGCAGACTTACCTGATGGATTAGGTGGTACTGATATTTGGTTTAGAATTAAAGATAAATCTGGCAAATGGGGACAACCAATTAATTGTGGGAAGATAATTAATACTACTTGTGATGAACTTAGTCCTTTTGTTGCTATTGATGGAAAAAAATTATTATTTTCATCATCGGGACATAGAACTGTGGGTGGTTATGATATTTTTTCTTCAAAAATTGATGATTCTTTTATGAAGAATATTAAAATTGACAATTATCTGACATTAACAGAGTCCTTTTCTATACCTGAAAATTTGAAATTTCCTGTAAATACAACAGCTGATGAAATATTACCTACATGTCCGGGTGATTGCGATTCGATAATGTATTATAGTTCAAATCAATTTGGTAAAACTGAAAATTTAATTTCAACAATTGGTGGTTTTGATTTATTTGTCAAGCATAAAATTGTAATTGAAAAAAAGCAAGATTTAGCTTATGAAAAAGAAGAAAAACCTGTTGAACTAAAAGTTGATATTACACCTGTTATCAAAGATGAACTAGTAGCAATTATTCCTGTTTATATGCTTGAGGGTACAGTTTATGATGATAAAACCAGATTACCTGTACCATCTGCTAAAATTATTATCAATGAATTAGATGATAATCCCAAAAATTTGGAAGCATTTACTAATGAAAAAGGGAATTATAAAATTCAGTTAGAAAAAAATACTGAATATGAAATTACTGCCCATAAAGAGGAATATTTTTATGATACATATAAATTATTTGTCGATTGGAATGATACAACTACTGTAATCAGAAAAGACTTTTACATTCCAGAAATTGCAGTCATAAGAATTAATTTTCCTACTGATGAATATCGCAATCCATACCGTTTTGTATTAGATAGCAATGGAGTTGAAACAAATCGAATTTGGAGTGAAGAAATCATTTTAGTAGCAAAAAGTATCAATCTTTCGATAGATAAAATTGATAAAATTATACTTGTTGGGCATACAGATGATGTTGGTTCAGTTGAGTATAATAATGGACTTGGAGAACGAAGAGTGAATTTTGTAATAAGTGAACTTATTAAACAAGGTGTTCCCAAAAATATACTTTTTGGTAGAAGTGCAGGTGAATTAGAGCCAATATCAAAACGAAACAACGAAGATTTAACTTCATATAGAAAAAGACTTAGACGTGTAACTATTGAAAAAATACTAAAATAATTATGAAACCAGTAAAATTTTTTTTAATTCTTATTATTAGCTCACTTGTATTGAGTGCTGCAGTTTTGTTGTATGTAAATTGGATTACAAGTTGGGGTATGCCTTCTTTGGAGCAATTAGAAAATCCTCCACAAAGTCTTGCCACACAAATTTACAGTTCAGATGGCAAATTACTTGATTACCTTTATTATGAACGAAGAGTGAGCCTACCTTATGATTCAATTCCTAAGGACTTTGTGAATGCACTTGTTGCAACTGAAGATAAACGATTTTGGGAACATTGGGGTGTTCATCTTGGCAGAGTTTTCAATGCTGCATTTAAAAATATCTTTATGGGCGATAGAGAAGGAGCTTCCACAATTACAATGCAATTAGCAAGAAATATTTTTCAATTCAGAGAAAATTCTATGGAGAGAAAAATTAGAGAAGCTATAGTTGCAATGCAAATTGAAAAGACTTATACTAAAAAAGAAATTATCGAAATGTACACAAATACAGTAAATTTCGGCAGAAGTGCTTATGGGATTCAAGTAGCTTCACAAGTTTATTTTGACAAGCATCCTGTTGAACTTACTACTTCAGAATGTGCTTTGCTTGTTGCTATGTTGAAAGCACCTTCTAATTATAATCCTGTTACAAAATACAGTAAAGCTCTCATAAGGCGAAATTTAGTTTTGGAATTGATGAAAGAGCAAGAATTTTTGACAGAGTCTGAATTTTATAAAGCAGTCAAAGACCCGATTATTGTTTTTAAATCAGATAAAAAATCAAAAAAAGTACGTAGAACTTGGGGTAGCGAACTTGCACCACATTTTGTTGAAATGATTCGTCAAGATTTAGGAAAGAGTAATGAAATTGAAGGAATGGATTTATATCGTGATGGATTGATAATTCATACAACCTTAAATTCAAAAGTTCAAGAATATGCCAATCAAGCAGTATCCGAACATTTAAGTACTTACCAACAATCAATTGATAGAACTTGGAATTGGAATCGAAAACCTGAAATATTAAATCAAATTTTGAATAAAGCAATTGCTGATAGACCAGATTATAGAGCCGCTGATAAATTAAGAAGAATTGAAATTTCTAATTTATTAAAAAAAGATAAAAAATTCGTTGATTCTGTAAAAAATGCTGCTACTACTGTTCAAGTAGGACTTATTATGATTGAGCCGGCAACAGGTGCAATTGTTGCAATGGTTGGCTCTTCTCCAAAATTTATGGCTGAGCATCCAGATGCAAAGCACTCATTAAATCACGCTACACAAATCAAAAGACAGCCAGGTAGTGCTTTTAAACCATTTGTTTATACTTGTGCTTTAGAAAATGGTTACCACCCTGAAACAATGGTAGAATGTGGACCTTTTTCATATACATTACCATCAGGTGAAGTTTGGTCGCCAAGTGGTTCAGGAAGTTGTGGTGCAGGTGAAAAAACATCATTATCACAAGCATTAAAAATGTCAATAAATACAGTTGCTGCAAGATTAGTTACAAGTATTACAAGTCCTACAGAAGTAATTTCAAAAGCAAGAAAAATGGGTATCTCGTCTCCTCTTTCTTCAGTTCCAGCTATATCACTTGGAGCTGGTGGAGATGTTTCACCATTAGAAATTACATCAGCTTATGGAGCATTTGCTTATAATGGAATACATATTCATCACTATTATTTTAATAGAATTGAAGACCATCAGGGAAATTTAATTAAGGAAAAGAGAATTTCTTATAATGTTTCTCAAGCAATGACTCCAGAAATTGCAACACAAATGACTGTAATGTTGCAGGGAGTGGTTGATGGTGGAACGGCTTGGCGTGGTGTTAGACAGAATTTCCCAAATATTGATGCAGCAGGTAAAACAGGAACGACTAATTCCGCGGCTGATGCATGGTTTATCGGTTATACTCCACAGCTTGTCTGTGGAATTTGGATGGGCTTTGATGACAAGCGAATTACTTTTGATAATCTTGATGCTGAAGGTTATGGTGGCAAAGCTGCAGCACCAATATTTGGTAAACTTATGAATAAAATTTATAATGATTATACATTGCCTTACAAACAAAGAAAATTTGTATTTAATAAAGATACTTCATCTGTTGATTCAATTCCAAAACCAAAGTATAATTATACTCCTAAACAGCTTGAACTTGAACCAGAATTGAATAACATACCAGATGACAGTAGAACTAATAATGAACAAAATAATGATGACAGAAATAGAGCTAATCAACCACTTCTGCCACCATTGCCATCAAATAAAAAACGTGATACTATAAGATAATTGAGGATTAATATGAAAAATGAATTTACACTCGAATTTACCAATGGAGAAACAATTAACATTGGTACTATGTTTTGCATTGGGCAAAATTATGCGAAACACATCAAAGAAATGGGTGGAATTGTTACAAGCGACCCAACTGTATTTATTAAACCACCTCAGGCATTAATTACTGATAACGAGAAAATCGTTTTACCTGATTTTTCTGAAAATGTTCATCACGAAGTTGAGCTTGTTGTTGTTATTGGTAAAGATTGCGATTCTGTAGAGCCAGACGAAGCGATTGATTATGTAGCTGGTTTTGCAGTAGGAATTGACGTTACTTTAAGAGATATTCAAAACAATTGCAAAACAAATGGAAAACCTTGGGCAGTCGCAAAAGGTTTTCGTACATCGGCACCAATATCTAAAATCGTTCCATTAAATCAAATTCCTTCAGATATGAAATATTTTGATTTAGAATTAAAAGTAAATGGGGAAATTAAACAAAAAGGTACTACACAAGAAATGGAAAGAACAGTTGAAGAATTAATTTCCTATTTATCTAAAGTATTTTCATTAAGAACTGGAGATATAATTTTTACAGGTACTCCAGAAGGTGTTGGCAAAATCAACAGTGGAGATACTTTGACAATTGATTTATCAGGTTTAGTGTCAATGACAGTATTAGTTGCTTGAGAAATTTGTTTTTTAGCAAAATCCCCCTTTTATTCATTTTATTGAATTGGCAAGGGGGATTGCGAGAGAAAATTCTATCTACTGACTACAAATCTACCATAGTATCTATTAAATCCATTTGTGATTAAATAAATATAAGTACCATTGCTAAATTCTTCTGTATTTAAAGAAACCAAATTCTGTCCTTGTTCGTAGTATTCTTTTGTTGATTGGAAAACTGTTTTCCCATGATTATCAATAACTAAAACAAAATAATTATCTGGATTTTCAACTTCAAATTCTAATGTTGTTGATATATTACAAGGATTTGGGTATGCTTGACTCTTTAGTGAGAATTTTGTTTCTTCATCAATTGTTCCACCAATTTTATCAACACATTCAATTCTCTTTTTTGGAAGAGGTTTTATTTTTTCTTGAGAATCTTTAGTATTTTTAATATAATTAACAAGAACCATATACTCAGTAGTCATATCCTTATCTAAATTGAAATTATCTACTGGAATACCTAATACATCAGCCAAAAATGAGTAAATACCAACATTTGTAGTTACCGAATACTTTTTATCATTGACTATTTCGACTCCATCTATTATAACTTTACCAAGTAAACCGTCTCCAAAAGAAGAGTCCGGAGTTGTGGGAACAAATTCATATTCAAAATACATATTATCGGAGCATTGAATTAAATAATCATCAGTATATCTAATAAATCCCATACCAAATCTTAATCCATTTTTAATGTCTTCCCCTGAAATTTCAAATGTACACATTGGGAAACCTAATGTATTTGCTTCATTGAAACCATAACCATTAATTCTATAGACATCTGAACCAACTATATGACCTTTATACAATTTTTCGCCAGTAAATCCAGATGCTGTTATTCCAATATCAGTTTTCCCAAAAGATTTAAAAGCATCACAAACCAGATTTCCCACATCAGAATCATGATAACCTAATTTATGCAAATCTGTGCCAAATTCATCATAAGTTTCTTCAACAATTGCAAGTTTATCTGAATAAACAGGTCCATATTTAGAATATTTTGATTCTACTTCTTCAGTCATTGAATTTACTATCGAAGATAATAATTCATCTTGAGCAACACTTTCATCAAGTGGAATCAAAGTGTAGTCTTCGAGTGTAACCTTATCATCAGTAACATCAAATACAAATTTACCAGTCCATTGATAGAAAGAACCTGCTTGAACATATTTACATAAACTACCGTCTTTCAATGGCAGAAATGTATCCATAACATAATGGTCATGACCCCCAATTATTGCATCAATTCCTGATAATTCTTGTGAAAGCATAAGGTCATCCAAAAAGTTTTGATGTGATAGCATAATAATAATCTTGCAATCTGCATTTTTTAATGCAGTTACACAACTATTAATTTTTGCTTTTAAAAAATCTTCATTATCAAAAGAAACATTTCCAGGATTTGATAAATTAACAGTATTTGGAGTTGTAATTCCAAATACACCTACTTTAACACCATTTGCCATAATTGTTAAAGTATCCTGAATCATTGATTTCAAATCAGGATAATTGTCAAAATTTCCATTTGCACATAGTACTTTTGTGTTTGAGCCAGCCAAACCACCAGTCAAAACCATTTGTAGAGCTTCAGGGCCTAAGTCAAATTCGTGATTTCCAAGAGTAATTGCATTAAATTGCAATTGACTAATTAAACCTAATTCTAAAATTCCAAGGAAATTGCAATACATTATATCACCAATAGAAAAATCACCAGCATGCAAGAGTATTGCTTCAGAATCAGCTTCTCTTGCACTATTTGCAACTGTTGCAAATTTGGATATACCTCCCAAATTTGCCTTTAAATCTTCGCCTCTTTCGCCCCCGGGCAACAAATAAGAATGACTATCATTAACATGCAGAATTGTTACTTTTTCTGCATACGCCAGATTGAATCCAATAATTAATGTTATCAGAATCAAAATTATAGAAAATTTCTTCTCCATAAATATCACCATTAATTTTTTAAAATAACAATTAGATGTACCAAACTTAATAAGATTTTTTAAAATATCCAAAATAATTTTCTATATTTTTAAAATAATTTTAATATCTTAATTAATTACAGATGAGAAATTTTTGACTATGATACTTTTACATATTATTTCTTTCTAAACTCGGTTCAGAATCTATATTCAATTATTTCATATCGAACAAAGTGGGAAATCCATTGCCTTTTGACATACACTACTTCATATATTATTCATTCCCGCTGAGATAGTCAGAGACTGCTCTAATATATTAATTTATATTTTTTTTAGTATTTATCATTTTATTTCCAAATTTATATCTCATTTTTTATGCATACAGCGAAATGTAGAATTACTCCAATCGCAGTAATAAAATAAAATTTTAGAAATGATTTCAAAGAAATATTATAAAATAATTTATATTTAGGATACATTGAAATTATGTAACTATACAGCCGAATTGAAATTTTCAATTTGATTTGTTATTTGAATGTAAAAAAAATTTTATTTGGAACAATTTGCAAATAATCATAAAATGAAATTCTTTGAAAATCCCGATAGGGATTACCTGTTTGTAATATAGAAAAATCCCTTAAGTCCAACAATCCCTTAGGGATTGCATAGTTCAAATACATATTCAACACCTACGGCGTTGGTGTGGCGATTGGAGATTTGACTGTTACAAACATTAATTCCCGAAGGGAATTTCAAGGAATTTCTTACAAAATAACGAAAATACAAATTTATGGTAAGTCGGGTGAGTAGTCACGAAATTACTAATTTCTTAGTAACTTCACAGCCGTTTCATCATTTTCAATTTTCTATGATTTTTGAATTAAAAACAGGTAAAATTGGAACAAGAAACCCCTAAAGAATTTTCAAGGAATTTTATTAAAAGCAAAAAAAATCTTATTTCATCCTAAATGAATTAGTAATTACATTTGTTATAAATATTTTTCGATCAATCTAATTTTAAAAGAAACACCTGCTCTACTTGATTTATATATACTTAGTAGAATAGGTGTCTCGAATATTGCTTTTTAAAATTTTTTATTTAGGTTTTTATTCAAAACTAATAATACTTGTTTCTTCCATCATAGAATTATAATACACTTGCTTTGGAACTGTTATTACTTCATCATTCCATTCGCCCATTTTTGTATATTTTTTTAGTACGAATGGTACTCCATAAGATAGCAAAATATCTGTACCTTGATAAATATGGAAATGTAAATGCGGTGCAGTGGAATTACCCGAATTTCCCAAAATAGCGATTGGGTCACCTTCTTTTACTGTTGCACCCTGAGAAACCAAAAATGAATTTGGTTGACAGTGTGCGTAAAATGCTTTTTTGCCACCACCAATATCCAAAACTAAATAATTACCAGCATACTCATCTAAGGAATTGAATTTAATGTTTTGCATATTTCCATTATTCTGTGGTCTGCCATCTGTTATTTTCAAAACCTTACCATCTGCAACTGCATATAAAGTGTCTCCATAATTGAAATAAGACTCATTTTTTGTTGGGTCGCCAGCAAAGTAATCTTTCATATCAGGTCCCATTTTCAAATTATCAAATGCAAATCTCTCAGAATTATATACTTTTCCACCGGAGAAAAAGTTTACAAAAAAATGGTATGCGTTAGTTGATTGATTGATAAACAACCATCTCTCACCTTTAACTGGTGAACTTATAACAATAGGAGATTCGGAAAGTCGTGGTGCAAACTTGCCACCTTCCAAACTAACATCTTTATTATTAATTGTATCTCGAAAATTAAAAATATGCGATACTTCTTTTGGCTTTGGTGAAGATAAAGGAATTGGAAGTTGGATAGACAAATAATATGAACTAATTTCGTCCTGCGGAAAAAGGTCTGTTGGATTCAATGGACTTTTGTAGATGTGGGGAATATTTTCTCCTTCAAGTTTGATTAATTCCTTTCGGGAATCTTCGTCCAAAACTTGAATAGATAATAATTTTAGACCTTCTTTTTCGAATTCCCAAACTTTCAAACTATAAGGAATTCTAAGATACTTCTCTGTTGGAAAAGGAATATCGTTGGAAATAACTTGAATTTTTTTTGAATTGTCTGTATCAGGGTCTGTAACATTGTTTTCATTACAAGCAGCAAAAACCAAGATACTTAATAATAGTATTTTGGTAGTTAGATTTTTCATAAATATTTCCTCAAATTTTAAACAAATGTATAATGTTAATTAAAAAGTTACCATCAAAAATGCAAAATAATCAAATTATATAATTATGCAAAACAAATTTCGTAAATTAATTAAATTCAACTACAATTGATATTACAATCATTCATCTCAAAACAAATTAATAAGCCAAACGTTTCATATTTTTTTATAAAGTTATAAAGTGAATATTTGCTTATTTATTATCCATTATGGAATAATTATAACTGATGATTTTCAAAAATATTGATACATTAAAGAAATATTTAAATTTAAATTTATGAAAACAATACTGTTAATCTCAATAATAATTTTCTCAATCTTTTGCTTGTCAGCAAAAGATATTCACAAGAAAATCAATTTAGAAATTGGAGGAGCTTTTAGTAGAAATTTGACTAATGAATTGCCAATATTTGGCTTAGAATATGATAATAATTCTTATGCATCATTTGCCAGATTTGTTTTACAATCAGAAAATCGGCTTAAAATGGGAATTGAAAGTGGTTTGCTACCCATCAAAAATATTTATAACATGCCGATAACCAATCAATTTGGTACTACAAATGTGAAGGCAAACCTTGATGCAATACCTATATTATTACTTTTTTCGATGGATGTTGATAATTTTGCAGCATATTTTGGGATGGGATACTATTACATTATATCAAGAATATCAGCTTTTGATGAAGTATCAATAAGTACTGATTACTCGCCGGGCTTGATGTTTTCATTTGATTACACTTTCAATTTTTATTTTAATACAAAGCTTGGTTCATTCGTTAAATTATTTTTAATATCAGACTCTGCCAGAACTTTAATAAATTTCGGAATAAAACTTGAGTATGAATTATATGAATTTGAATAATGAATCTAACTTCTTTTATATATTCATATATTCAAGATATAGTTCATCTAAATAATTAAGCCAAAGTACCAAATATGTCTGACACTGGTATGTTTATTCAGTGGGGAACATGATAAATATTTTCCCTTCAAGTTATAATTTTTTCACGTAGTGATTGAATTATGGTAACAAGTGAATTGCTATTTGATGCATTATCACGTAGTGATTAAATTTCAGTAACATTTTGTAAAATTATGAGTTAATATAATATAATCACTACGTGATAAATAACTGTTTTGATTAATTCGTGTTACCATAATGCAATCACTACGTGATAAAGTATGTTTCTAATAAAGACGTATGCCACCTTTGAGGTGGAGTCCATTTAAGAATATACAAATAATGGTAAGATGTCAGACACTTACAAAGTGTTAGTCATCTAAATATAAAACTTTGCAAGTTTCTTATTTAATAAATAATCTATTTCATTCTACATTTATGTCATGCTTTAAAATGTTGATAATTTGTAGATATGTTATTTGCAAAAAATCAATAAAAATTAAGTAATTTGTATATGTTTTTGATGCAAATTTGAATGGAGTTCAATTTTAATGAGTGATTTTGTTCATCTACACAATCATACGCATTACTCAATTTTAGATGCGGTTTCTACTCCTGCGGAACTTGTTGCAGCAGCAGTTGCAGATGGTCAACCAGCAGTAGCACTTACTGACCATGGAGTAATGTATGGTTTAGTTGATTTTTATAATGCGGCTAAGGAACAGGGAATCAAACCTATTATTGGTATGGAAGCTTATCTTGCTAATGGTTCGAGGTTTGATAAATCAGCCGGAAAAAGTGAAACTAAAAAGAAAAATTATTATCATATAATATTATTAGTAAAAAACGATATTGGCTATAGAAATTTATGCAAACTATCTTCTCTTGCACATACTGAAGGATTTTATTACCGTCCACGAATAGATAAAGAATTACTCGAAAAATATAGTGAAGGATTAATTTGCACAACGGCATGCATTGGTGGCTCGGTTAATTCATTAATTGCAGCAGGTCAATTCGACCTCGCAATGAACGAAGCAAGGTACTTCAGAGATATTTTTGGTGATGATTTTTATTTGGAACTTCAAAATCATAATATAGAAGGCGATAGGGAAATATTACGCGATGCTCCAAGGATTGCAAAAGCTCTTGGAAATAAAATCATCGCTACAAATGATATTCATTATATTAAAAAAGAACATGCAATTGCTCACAACGTATTGCTACATATTCGAGATGCAAGTGGAACTAATGGTAATTTGCCTGATATATATAAATTACGTTATAAGGTTCCAGAATTTTATTTCAAAACCTACTATCAAATGCAGGAACTATTCAAAGAATTTCCTGAATCATTAAGCAATACAATGGAAATTGCTGAAAAATGTAATTGGAAATTAAATAGCACTCTTGCAATGCCAATATTTCCAATTCCAATTTCATCAAAAGCAGCAAATCTTGATGAATATTTAGAAGAAATAGTTTGGCAGGGAATTTACAAGCGTTATCCTAATTATGATGATAAGATTAAGGATAGAACAGCATTTGAATTAAAAGTTATAAAGGATATGGGTTTTTCGGGGTATTTCCTGATAGTTTGGGATTTTATTGATGCCGCTCGTAATCTTGGTGTAAGAGTAGGACCAGGTAGAGGTTCTGCCGCAGGTAGTATTGTTGCTTATGCTCTTGGTATAACGAATATTGACCCTTTACCATACAACTTACTTTTTGAAAGATTTTTAAATCCTGAAAGAGTGTCAATGCCCGATATTGATATCGATTTTCATGATGAGAAGCGTGATAAGGTTATTGACTATGTTAAGCAGAAATATGGTGAAAATGCTGTTGCACAAATTGTTACTTTTGGAAAATTATCAAGTAAAGCTGTTTTAACAGATGTAGGAAGAGTACTTGGTATTGAATTATCAAAAATTAAAGAAATTACAAAAGCAATCCCAACGATTAGAGGTAAAGTTTTAGAAATCGCTAAAGCTGTTGAACTACCAGAATTACGTTGGATAAAAGAATCCGAAGATTCAAGAATCAAAGATTTGATTGAATTTTCTAAATTACTTGAAAATAGAATCAGACAAACTGGCATCCATGCGGCAGGAGTTGTAATTGCTCCGGGGAATATCACTGATTACGTGCCTGTGTATAAATCTAATGATAAAGATAACGGCAGTATTGATATTGCTACTCAATTTGCTATGAGTGAACTCGAAAAAGCTGGTCTTCTAAAAATGGACTTCCTTGGATTGAAAACACTTTCGATAATTGATAATACCCTTGAAATGATAGAAAAAAATCATAATCTAAAAATTGAAATTGAAGATATTGATTTCAATGATAAAAAAGTTTATGATTTAATTTCTAATGGTGATACACTTGCGATTTTCCAATTTGAATCTCAAGGTATGCAAGAATATTTAAAGCGATTGAAACCAAATAACCTTGAAGAAATTACTGCAATGAATGCTTTGTATCGACCTGGTCCTATGGACAATATTCCTGATTTTATTGATAGAAAATTTGGCAGAAAGAAAATTGAGTATTTGCACCCATTAATGGAAAGTGTTCTTGATAAAACTTATGGGATTATCGTTTATCAGGAACAAGTAATGCAGCTTGTACAGGTTATAGGAAACTTTTCACTCGGTCAAGCTGATATGATGAGACGTGCAATGGGTAAGAAGAAACCAGAAATAATGATGAAATTGAAAAGTGAATTTTCTGATGGTGCAAAACAAAATGGTTTAGATGACAAAACATCAGGTGAAATTTTTGATTTGATTGTAAAATTTGCTGAATATGGTTTCAATAAATCTCACTCCGTTGCTTATTCATATTTGGCTTATCAAACTGCATGGCTCAAAACACATTATACTGCTGAGTATCTTGCCGCAAATATGAGTGCAGAAATAGAAGACCAAGACCAAATTGTTGAATTAAGAGATGAAGCCAAAAAATTTGGTATTGAATTACTTGCTCCAGACATTAATAGTTCAAAAGCAAAATTTACAGTTAAGGGTAATAAAATTTATTTCGGGCTTGCAGGAATTAAAAATGTAGGAATATCAGTTGTTGATTCGCTTGAAATTGCTCGTGAAAAAGGTCATTTCAAAACATTTTTCGATTTTGTTGTTAGAGTTGATTTAAACATTAATAAAAACAATTTCAAAGAAGTTAAATCCCATGATATTAAAACTGTAAATCGAAGAACACTTGAAGCATTGATTTGTTCAGGAGCATTTGATAGTATTTGCAACAATAAAAGAAAAGCACTTTTTGATTCAATTGATACTGCATTAGCTTATGCAAAGGCATATAACGAATCAAATTCTTCATCAATGGACAGTTTATTTGGTGGAGATGTACAGGCACAAATTGTTGAGCCGACATTACCAAATGTAACAGATTGGGATGATAAAGAGCGTCTTGCAAAAGAAAAGGAATTTTTGAATTTTTACGTTTCCGGTCACCCTCTTAATCAATACGAAGCTCATGTAAAGTCATTATCTACATTTAAATTATCAGACTGGGAATCATTGCAAGAAGGCAAAGCAGTTATTGTTTGTGGTATGATAAAAGACATTAGAAAGCGAAGAGATAAAAGAGATAGGCAAATTGCATTTATTATGCTTGAAGATTTTTGGAGTAAAGCCGAATGTATTTTCTGGAGCGATACATATACTAATTATGAAAAATATTTAGAAAATGAGAATATAATAGTTATTACTGGAAAGGCAGAAGCTGCAGATGAAGTTGTAAAAATCACCGTGGATAAGGTATTTTCCATAGAAGAGGCGGTTGCTGAATTGGCAAAAAGTTATGTTTTAACAATTGATTTGGATAAAACAACTGTTGAATCAATGAATGAAGTCCATAAATTAATTACTAATAATACTTCATCAAATGGTAGAGTATATTTCCATATAAAGAATCAAGATGCTTCTTACAGAAAGAAATATATTGCTTACAATTTGCCAGTCAAAATCAATAATGAAGTATTTACTAAGTTAATTAGTATTTTGGGAATTGCCAATGTGAGATTAGGATATTAGAATTGGAAACAAGTTTTTTTTGTGATTGAGCAACTATTTATTAATCCTCCCAATTTCGTCAGTCTGAATTACTGGGAGGACTTTGCATATTTATTTGGTCTTATTCAAACATTAATTCCAATTGGATTTTTAGACCTATTTGAATTCATAATTATGTAGTTCAAATTTATTTTCAGTTTCGAGTGTCAAAAAATTTAATAATAAATTTACAACATAATAGTTACTATTTATTTTATTATTTATTTGAAATATAATATGCAATTTTTTTTGAATGGGAAAAAAGTACAATTGGAACAAGTTGAAAATAATAAAAATATAAATTTTTTTTGAAAATCCTAATAGTGATTATAAATTTGTAATAGGCATTCAACATTTCGATAGACTCAATGACCGGTTTGTTATTTACTACCCAGTAAGATTGAACATTTCTAATACACATTCAATCTAGCTGGGATTGTTGGACTTACGCAAGTTCCTTCCCCTCGGGGAAGGTTAGATTGGGGTTTACAAACATATAATTCTGAACAGGATTTTCAAGGAATTTATAATTATCATTATATATTTGACATTATATATTGCATTGGGTTTATCTTCATGACAAAGAATATAGATTCTGAAACAAGTTCAGAAAGAAATTTACTATTGACTAAATTTTGAAACTTGTTCCAACTACAAATTCAAATAAATTTGCAGATATTTGTTCAATTATTTCACTTTATAATTATAAATTTCTCACTACTAATAACATTTGGTGATTTTAGTTTAAGCAAATATAAGCCATTATTAAAGCGGTCTTTGTCGAGTTTTAAGTCAAATTCTTCTGTTTCATTATTATTTTTAAATAAAGTATAGTTGCTAAGTAATAATCCGTTTGAAGAATATATTTCTATATCAAATTCACCTTGTTCCTCAGTGATAAGCAAAATACGCATTCCGTCATTAATATTATCGGCTATACTAATCTTTGTAGGAGTGAATGACTGTAACATTTTTAAATCACGTGAGCAACCTATCAATTTAATACTGCCATCAGTGGTATTGGTAGTAATTTCATGATTATCATATTCTAATTTTTCAATAATCAAACCAGTAGAATCTCGACCACCCGTAAGTGTGTAGAAGCATAATTTCAACAACTCCTGCTGTTTTTCGGTAATCATAAAATTATCAATCTTTAATGTAATATATCTGTAACCATTAACAACTCTATTAGTTAAAAAAGTAATATTATCAGGAATTGTGTGGAGTGGAAGTACGACATCATAAAATAATTTCAAAGAAAGAGTAATATTTTTGTGTATCGAACTGTTGATTATACAATCATCAGAAATGAATACTGAGGCACAGACAGTATCACCTTCTTCGGCAATATGTGTTGTTGCAGTCAATTCTACACTTTTTAGAAATTCAGCTTTAAAATATACTTTAAATGACATTTGGCAAGGTTCAATAATTTCAATTTCCAATGAATCACTTTGTAAACCAAATTTCTCGGGAGTGTAAAATATCTTGATTTCCTCATAAGATTTTTTTTCCACAAACCCTTGATAATTTCCTATTTCAAAGTCAGTATTACTATTCCTGATAATTTTGTACTTAATTGGATAATCAGAATTATTTGTAATTGAAAAAATATCGTTTAGCTGTTCATAACTACATAATTTGCCAAAATCAATATCTGAATTTTCTATATAAGTATCTAAAATATATTTAAATATTTCGATTTCTGCATAATAATCACAACCATTTGAATCTAATGCAGTTAATGAGTAAACGCCTGCTTCATTTACTTTGATAGTAGGAGCCGTTGTTCCATTAGACCATAAATATTTTTGAAATTTTGTATCGCAACTGATTGTAGTATATTCATCTCCACATAATGTATCTTTTTGGGATATTAACTTGGGATTCATTTGTGATGCCGAAAATATTTCAACAAAGCTTGAATCGGCACATCCAAGTTTATTTTTGGCAATTAATTTATAAATACCTGCTTGAATAATATTAATTTCTACATCACTGGAACCATTCGACCATAAATATTCATATTCAGGATTGTAGTTCCTAATTTTCAAAGTGGTTGATTTACCTTCGCATAAGATATATGCACCGATTACATCAAATTCAGCTTTGGGAACTTCAATAGTTTCTACAGTAACAGTATCATAATTTATACAATTTCCATTGTCTGAAACACTAAGTATATAAACACCAGATTTTTTCAATATTCTCTTATAGCCATCATAACCATCATTCCATTTATATAAAAACAAATAATTAAAATCTTTGTCAAATATTTCAACACTATCGCCCTGACAAATTTGCACAAATTTTTTGTTCAATTTTGGAAAATGGTTTTTACCCTTATTAACTTCGACTGTATCAAATCCTTCGCAGCCATCTTTTTGTTTAACTCTAACATAATAGTAGCCGGTATTGTTAACTATAATAGTTTTTGTCGTTTCACCGGTATTCCAAAGATATTCAAAAATAAGATTTGGTGTTTCATTTTTAATATTAGCCGTTAATTCAGCAAATTCATTATCACATATACTTAATTTCCCATCTATATTAACGGGCAAATAATCAATTTCATCAATTGTAATACTTGATGTATCACTGCAAGTTCCATTTGAAACTATTAAAGTATATAAGCCGCCTTTTGTGATAACTAATGAATCATTTATAGAGCCATCTGACCATTTGTATTTATAAGTTTTATCTTTATTCTTTGAATAAATTGTAATTTTTTGATTTTTACAAATTGATGCAATCCCATCTGAAGAAATTTCGGAGATTGGTCTTGGCAGAAATACTATATAAACTTCAGCAGAATCTTCGCAGAATCCCTTATTTGAAATATATGCCACATATCTACCGGTTTTTGTTACTTCAATATTTCGATTTAATGACCCAGTATTCCAACGATAGTTGAAAACTTGACTAAAATCAATAATTTCAGGATATATTTTATCTCCATCACAAGCATATACAGTATCCTTAATATTAAGAGTAATTGTCGGAATTTCAAATTTATTCAATTCTACTGTATCAATTCCAAAACATTGATTATTAATTGATACCTTTACAATATACCTGCCTGTTTGATTTGTTTTAATAGATTTAGTAGTTGCATTATTATTCCATAAATATGTATAATCTGCATCAGGAAAGAATGGATTTGGTTCTGCTATTAATTCACTTTCAAAATTTCCACAAATTACAGTATCACCAGTAATTTTTACATAAATGCTTTTAAATTCATATATTTCTATAGTTGAACTATCCATGCATCCAAATTGATTGTAGACTTCAAGCCAATATTTGCCTCCTTTGGAAACTTTAATTGACTTCGTTGTATCGCCTGTTGACCATTTGTAATAATAAGTATTATCTTCAAATTCAGATTTCAATTCAGTATAATCACCAGTACAAAATGAATTTGAGCCAGCAATTACCGATTTTGCTTCAGGTAATATTTTAATGTACTTAGCAATGCTATCAGTACAACCAAATTCAGTAATTACTTTTAACCAATACCAGCCCTCAGAGTTAACTGTAATATTATTAGCAGTTGAACCAGTACTCCATTGATATTTCCAACTACCAACAGGTGGATTTATACTTAATTTTGTACTATTGCCATAGCATATAGTATCAAATCCTGCTATTACAAATCTTGGTCTTGCTTTAACATTAACTATATTATAAAATACTGCAACTGAATCTCTCCCAGAAATATTATATGTTACGGTTAATTTGTAAGTATCAGTTAAAGTTGAATCAGCAAAACTAAAAAATGGTTTTGGTTGTGTTGAGGAAAATCCTTTAATACTTGTCCATTCCAAAGTAAATGGATACTTTAAAGTATCCTCAAGAATATCATCTCCAAAAAGTGAAAACGATGTTCCATAACAAGGATTCAAAACAATGTAATCTGGATATGGTGGAATAAATTGTGGTAATCCTGACGTACAACTTCCAGTAGTGAGAGTTAATTCATCGCGGTTAAAATTGCAATCAGGACACTTTAAATTTGGTTTTCTAATTGCTGATAAAATTTTTCTATCTTTTGTTACGATATAGATTTTCCCATCTGGAGCTGATTGCAATGCACCGATTTGCCCTACTTCAATATTGGTATTAATTGTTACTTTTGAATTAATTATTTTACTATAATTTAGCTCTCTAACATCATATTGAGTTATCAATGTTGATGTTTCACCAACATAAAGATACTTGCTATTAGGTGAAAATTCAATACCATAAGGTCTTTTACCATATAAATTTATTTTAACAGGGTCAGAAATCTCTCCTGTAAAATTATCAAAATGAAATATTTCTACAAAACTTGTGTCTAATTTATCAGCATAAACCGCTAACGAAATCATATTTTGCTTTGGTGATACTTTCATATAACCAATTGAATATATAAACTGACCATCATGAACTGACCCAAACGATGATTGAACAGTATCTACAATACCATCTTTAGTTAATAAGTACGAAAAAAAACTATTCGTTTGGCTTTCATGAGCAATTATCCAAAAATCAGTTTTATTTTTATGATAAGTATATGTGATTTTTTCAGTCATTGGCTTTTTTAGAAGTGTGTTTAATTCAACAACTGACATAGTCGAATCATTTGCTACTACATCAACTACTGTAAAATGCAATCCATCATTTGGTGGGTTTATATATTCAGCAGCATCAGTTGAGAAAATATAATACAGCGAATTAACACCCGGTTTTTTTACAATTATAGCGGATTGTGTTGAAGAATAATGTCCCATCATAGGTTCTGTTGGATTAATAACATTGTGAAATTTATTCCAAATTGAAATCCCATCAGTATAGAATAATAGCTTACCTTCTGGAGAAGAAATACTCGCACATCCTTCTAAAGTACTTAATTTACTATCTGAAAGAGATTTTGGAACTAATGCAGGTGTGTCAAATGTAATTGCACCCCTATCTCCAAAATACCAATTAAATGATTCTTTCTGAGCAAATATCGGACATATATATATAATTAATAGTAATATCAATTTTTTCATAAAAACCTCATACATTTCAGTTTTTAATATCATAGTAATAACACTTAAAAATTAATTTCGTTACAAACATTATTATATTTTAAAAAATTTTTATAATTAATTTGGTAAAAACTATCCGAATAATAATTTTGAATTTACAATGATATTTAAATGTATAAGAGTATATTTGGAATATGTTAAAAAAAAATGAAATTCCATGAAAATCTCGATAGGGATTAAATGTTTGTAATAATGAAAATACCAATAAGTCCAGCTATTCCAGCGAGATTGAATAATTGTAAACCCCACACTTCGACAAGCTCAGTGCAACGCCTAAATCCTCCCCAAGGGGAGGACTTTACATATATTTCTTCCCCTTCGGTCATTGAGCTTGTCGAAATGGGGAAGGTTAGGATAGAGTTTCTTGTGTTACAAACATTAATTCCCGAAGGAAATTTCAAAGAATTTCATTTTATGATTATTTGCAAATTATTCAAAAATATACATTATTATCATTCAAAAAACAAAACAAATACGAAAATTTCAATTCGGCTCTAATCTAACTCTTATCTAACTTGGCAATAAACCTTTTGAAGGTTTTTAATATAGTTAGCTGTTATTTGAACATGATATTTTCATTTGGCGACTCTTATCTAACTTGGCAGTCTGTTGCTCAAGTAATATTGAAATGATATTAAACGTGGCTAAAGTCACGAGTTGCTTCCTGAATCTGCAACACTTGGTTTTAGCCACGTGGATGATAATTAAAATTATACTATATCTTCAGACTGTTAATATTATACTGAAATTTAAATTATTTATCTGCATTAGGTCCTAACATTTCTTCAGCTTTTACTTTTTCATCAAACTCTTCAGCTGTTAGAAAATTGAGTTCTACTGCAGCTTGTTTTAAAGTTAAATTCTTTTTATGTGCATATTTAGCTATTTTTGCAGCATTGTCATAGCCAATATGAGGATTCAATGCAGTTACAAGCATCAAAGTATTTTCAACAAAATATTGAATTTTTTCTCTAATTGGTTCAATTCCAACTGCACAATGCTCATTAAACATTACGCAAGAATCACTCAATAATCTAACTGACTGAAGGAAATTATAAATTAAAACTGGTTTGAATACATTTAATTCAAAGTTACCTTGTGAACCGGCAATATTTATAGTAGCATCATTTCCAATAACTTGAACAGCTACCATTGTCATTGCTTCTGATTGAGTAGGATTTACTTTGCCTGGCATAATTGATGAACCCGGCTCATTTTCAGGAATTGATAATTCACCAAAGCCACAACGAGGTCCTGACGCCATCCAACGAATATCATTAGCAATTTTCATTAAAGATGCTGCAATAGTCTTTAACGCACCAGAACCAAATACAAGAGCATCATGAGCGGCTAAAGATTCAAATTTATTAGGAGCAGATTTGAATGGTAAATTTGTAAGTTCAGATATTTTTGCACTTACTTTGTCAGAAAAATCAGGATGAGCATTAAGACCTGTTCCAACAGCAGTACCACCAATTGCAAGTTCGTATATACCTGGCAAAACTAATTGCAATCTTTCTAAACCATTGTCTAATTGCTGAACATAGGCGCTAAATTCTTGACCTAATGTTAAAGGAACAGCATCCATCAGGTGAGTTCTACCAACTTTGATTATATCTTTAAATTCAATCGCTTTTGAATTTAAAGTATCTCTAAGTGCAGTAATTGCTGGTATTAATGAATGGTTAATTTCCATAGCTGCCGCAATATGCATTGCTGTTGGAAATGTATCATTTGAACTTTGTGATTTATTTACATCATCGTTAGGATGAACAGGTTTTTTGCTTCCAAGTTCACCTCCAGCAATTTCAATAGCACGGTTGGAAATAACTTCATTTGCATTCATATTGCTTTGTGTGCCTGAACCAGTTTGCCAAATAGATAGAGGAAAATGTGCATCCAATTTACCTGCAATCACATCATCTGCCGCTTGAGAAATTAAATCTGCTTTTTCTTTTGAAAGCAAACCAAGTTCGGAATTAACAATTGCAGCTGCTTTCTTCAAAAGTCCCATAGCTTTAATAATTTCTCTTGGCATTTTTTCCCAACCAATACGAAAATGAATCAACGAGCGTGCTGATTGAGCACCATAATAAGCATCTGAAGGTACTTCTATTTCACCCATTGTATCACGTTCAATTCGAGTATTCATATTTACTTTTTCCTTTTTTTAATAATAATGTTTTTAACATAAGGTACAAATTTACAAATTATTTGAGATAAAATAAAGATGTAAATATTGATTTAGAAATTAATATTTAAACAAAAATAATACTACTTTTGATGTTAATGCGTTTAAACCATCTTTAGAAATTAAATTTAAATGGTTTGTATAGCAATGTTAATTTCAAAATCCATACTCATTGATTTGTTGAATGAAGCAAAGAATAATAATAAGAAAATTGTGTTCACAAATGGATGTTTTGACATAATTCATGTAGGGCATATCATTTATTTGAATGAAGCAAAAAAACTTGGCGATTTATTAGTAATTGGACTTAATTCAGATGATTCAGTTCGTCGTTTAAAAGGTGAAACAAGACCTATTAATTCACAGTTTGACAGGGCAACTGTACTTTCAGGATTGAAATCTGTTGATTATGTTGTCTATTTTGAAGAGGATACACCTTTTGAATTAATATCTCAAATTATACCAGATGTTTTGGTCAAAGGTGGAGATTATAAAATTGATGATATTGTTGGGGCGGATATTGTTCGTGCTAATAATGGTAAAGTTGTTACAATCCAATTTGTTGAAGGGAAATCCACTTCAAATATTATAAATAAAATGAAATAAGTTAGGACGAAAGTTTTCACGAGTGCCATGCTGAATTTAGTTCAGCATCTAAGGAAATGGATTCTGAAACAAGTTCAGAATGACAGGGAAAAAGGAATGGATTCCTCACGTTGTTCGGAATGACGGTATTCAAGAATGGATACTGAAACGAGTTCAGAATGAAATAGAAAAAGGAATTGATTCTGAAACAAGTTCAGAATGACAGATTTCTGTAGGCAGAATTTTGGAATTATTTTTGAAAAAGTATATTTTATTTTATGAAAAAAATATCATAAAGGATTAAGATTTAAAATGAATAAACTATTATTAATAACTTTACAGAAAGTCTTTTTCGCTTTTGCTTTGCTACTATGTGTGAGTTGTTCAAATGGAGATAAAATGAAACAAGTACAAAATACTAATATGGAAAGTGAGACAACTAATAGTAGCAATAAAAATTCTGATATTAAACATTTCTATGTTAAAATTAAAGGATTTATTGAACACGATGATAAAGCTTATACTCAAGGTTTGATATTTCATAATGGTTTCTTATACGAAAGTACAGGACAATATGGTGAATCAACATTAAGACAAATTGACCCGAAAACAGGGAAAATCATCAAGAAAATTTCAATTCCTGAAAGATATTTTGCTGAGGGAATTGCATTAGTCGATAATAAAATTTACCTCCTTACTTGGCAGGAATTAACATGTTTTGTTTATGATATTAATACATTTAAGCAAATCGGTAAATTTCAATATCCAGGGGAAGGTTGGGGCTTGACAAAATATAAAGAAAATTTAATTCTTAGTGATGGTACAAATTTTTTGAAATTTATAAATCCTGCTAACTTTAAAATTGAAAAAACATTATCTGTTCTTGACAATTCAAAAGCAATTGATAACTTGAATGAAATGGAGTTCATCAATGGTGAACTTTGGTCTAATGTTTATATGACTGATTATATTGCGATTATAAATGTTGAAACAGGTAACATTACTGGCTATATTGATGCAACCATTTTGCGGACAAATTTAATTAATAATTCAGAAGCAGAGGTTTTAAATGGAATAGCTTATGATGATAAAACAGGGAAAATATACTTGACAGGGAAAAATTGGAATAAAATCTTTGAAATTGAACTTATTGAACAAAATTAAATGAAAAAAATTATCATCAAAAAAGAGAGTTTGTTAAATAATATTTATAACCATATTGTTATAGTTTATGATAGAGCAGATGACCATAACCTCTTTTTAATTGCCTCGGGAATTGCTTTTAACATAATTTTATACTTGATGCCGCTCTTATTACTTGCTGTTTATATCGTTGGCATTATATTTAATGTAAGCGATGTTATTATATATCTATCAGCAATACTTGAAGATTTATTACCTGCAACTCAATCAAATTTTGATTTTATTGGAAATATATTAGCAGAAGTGCGTATAATAATGGATAATAGTTACCTTTCTGGTTGGATAGGTGTTGTAGGTTTAATATGGGTTTCATCACTTTTAATCAGTTCTATCAGAGCAGGAATAAATTCAATTTTCAAACTCCCATCTTCAAGATATTTTCTGGTTTATATTGTTAAAGACATTGGATTTACCATTTTATTTACAATATTGGTGTTATTGTATTCATATATTATACCATTGTTAACTATTGTAGTAGAACTTGCAAAATCAATTTTACCTGATGCAATTGAAGGATATTTTACGGAATTAATTCTTTTTGGGGCGACTGTTTTTTCAGCTTTTGTATTATTCTATTTTATTTACAGATTTGTACCCAATAAGAAATTGCCCAAGTATGTTATTTTGTTAAGTACAACAATTAGTGTGATACTGATTGAAATAGCAAGATTTGCATTTGCATTTTATGTATCATCAGTAAGCGATTATGGTAAATTTTATGGAACTTATGCTATTGTTTTCTCTTTGGCTGTTTGGATATACTATTCATCATTAATAATTCTTTTATCAGCTGAAATAAGCAAATACGTTTATGAATTAAAAAATCCAGCTGAATTATTAACTGTTAAAAGTAGTGTAGTTAATTTAAAAAAGTGATTTAGGAAATTTTGGACTTTAAATAACATTATATTAGTATTTACTCTGATTTTTTACCATTATTATGCTGAATTCATTCAACATTGAGGTTTCTGAAACTATCTTTCGGTGACAACAATTTTTTTAAAGGGGTCATCTTGTTTAATTTTTAAATATATTTGTTCCGTTCTATTTAATCACCAAGCGAAAATAAAAAATATATTGAAAATGCTTCTCCTGTCTTCCGCACAAAAAAAGGAAACGTTGTAAGTCATTGAAAAAAAAGAATAGAAATTTGGTCAGTTGGGTGTCCCGCCGTATATTTGTAAAATTTTTGGCTATGTTTATCAGAAAAAAAGCAAAATTAATCTGGAAGTGTGTCAATCCTGATTAGAGCAAAAGTTAAGAATAAGTACAAATTAGTCAAAACTATTGGTAGTTCAAAAGATAAAATTGAAATTGAAAAACTTTTAGAACTTGCAAAATAGAAAAATCTCAATTAGAATCTCAAGAATCAATGTTTATTTTCGAGAAATACAGTATTCTTTTGGAGTTTATTTCCAATATTAGCAATAATCAAGTTAAAACACTTGGTACAGAATAGGTTTTTGGATGACTTTCGTAAAACTGGTTTCAGCAAAGATGGAAAGCACAGCAATCCGCAAATATATTTAGGATTACTTGTTGGTTTAAATGGCTATGCAATTGGCTACGACATATATGAGGGAAATATTTTTGAGGGCAATACATTAATTCCATTTAAACATCTATCAGATAGAATTAATTTTGCCAGAATCAAAAACAATACAGAAAATCATTCCAAAACTATCGGAAAGGCAACAAGAACTGTTACAAATTGTCAACCAATTTTTTTAGGTGTCCCAATGCGGAAGACAGGAAAAATGGTCGAATTTGATAAATGAAAAGTTGAAAAAATAACAAAAAAAGCCCCATAAAATATTTATGGGGCTTTTCAATCTTCTTGCATATAAACTAATCAAAATTACATACTATCATCATAGTTTTTGATATTCAAATTTTGGATTACCCTTCACCCCCATATCTTCAAAAGCTGTAAAATGTAGTTTATAAGTAAAACCACTTGTGCTTTTAATTAAATATTTTCTGTTAGGATAAATTACCCATTTGCTATCATCAAGTAGGAAAAATTTCCATTCGTGACCAATTGCATTTCTATGATTTGTATATGGCTTTATTACTTTTGCAGAATCCAGCAGTATTAACTCTGTTAAGTTTGTAAAGTCATCTGTTTTTACGGTTGCAGCTTGCATAAATCTGTTATTCATCAAAACCGAAACAACTCCATACCACATCGGAACGCCTTCACTCGTGTAAAGTAATTCAGTATATTTAGTAAATAGTAAATCCCACTTTTCTTTTTCAGGTTCAAAATAATTTAATTTCCCGCCATTATTAAATGAAAGATGTATGTAATTATATGTTGTATCTCGCTTTATCTCCATTTCAATTACATTGACTTTTTTTAAATCCGAAAATCTGACATAGAATGTATTGTCTTTGTAATCAACAACTTGGAATTTTGCTGTTCCAAGTGAACGCCCTAACAAATCAATCCCTTTATCTATTAGATATACTTTTTTTAATGAAACAGGAATACCATTTGTGTGGTCCCACCATCTTCCAATTGCCGTTGAATCCAAATATCCATAAGGATTATCATGAACCCAACTTTCAAAAGCTACGTTCTTTGCAGTATTTGCAGTAACTGTATCAAAATCTGCTTCGCCAAGGTCGGAAACTTGCATAAATTTTCCAAAATTGAGTATTATTTCCATTCTGTCGTCAGCACAAGGAAAGCCCAAATCCCAATCCAGAACGTTATTTTCCTTCAAAATTTTGTTTTCATCTAAACTGTAATAAATTTGCTTTTCATAGCTGATGCCCATTGCAGTAGTTCCAAACGCAACGTCTCCTCTCGGGAACTGAGTTACGGGATTATCACCTGGCATACAGCCACACATTAGTCCAACAAGCAAGAGTGTAATTAATAAAATATATCTCATTCTATTACCTTCAGATTAAATTTAACAAAAAATGTTCTTCCCCAACCAATAGGAAAACTTGTTTCACCACCATGAACTCCAGAGGAACTTGCTTGGGTAGATTGTATGTCTATCACATTAAAAACATTTTTAACACCAGCTGCTATAGTGAATTTATCATAAAACCTTTTAGATAAAGTAATATCCATCATGCTATAATCTTCAACATAGTACTCAACAAGTGTGTTTTCATACAATCTAAAATTTGGTTCCTTTCCACTATATTTGTAGAACAAACTTATTTTCGTATCAATAAAATCAATTAGATAATCAGCTATTAAATTCAATTCAGGTGTAAAATTATACTTGTTTGTAATTGTATCATTTCTGGCGTAATTAATTCTACCTGTATAGGAGAAAGTTGAAGTAAGACTTATGCTCCGTCTCAAATATTGCATTGTAATATTACCGCCAATGGTTTCGTAATCACCAATATTTACATTCTGATACAAACTGCCTTCAATATTAGCAAGTGTAATCAAATCTGTAATTTTATTATAGAAAATTTTAGGCTCAATTTTTGCGTAATAATTTTCATTGTTAGTTTGAAGAATTATTCCAGCATTATAACTATCAGATTTTTCAGCTTTTAAATCGGCATTACCTTGAATATTATGATTTATATCAACAAAAAGCAAATATAATTCACGCAATGATGGCGCTCTAAATCCTTTTGCATAAGATGCTCTGAATATGAGGTCTTTGTCAAATGCAATTTTAAGATTCAATGCTGGAACAATCGGAGCATCGTATTCACTATTATAGATAACTCTAACTGATGGCTGAATAATTATAGATGAACTTGGATTGATTGATAAACTCATAAATCCTGCTGCATCAAGCAAACTCTTTTTTTCGTCGAGTATTTTCTTACCTTTTGCAATTTCATTATTAACCTCAAATCCAGCTTGGTATTTAAGAAACTCATTCAAATTATCATCACTCAAAGTTCCACGAATCATATAATTTGTAAACACAGAAGTATCTTGTTGTGCTTCATCATTAATTAATTGCTCTTCAAGAGTAACCATATCTTTGAAAAATGTATTCCTTTTTCTTTCGTACCAACTATACGCTGTAACCAAATCGTAAAACATCGAATTAGAAATTTTTCCATTAAAAAACAATGAGTTAGTCCAACGATTTGTGAAATACTTATCATCAGTAGCGTATTCAAAGTATGGGGGAGTTAGATTTCCTTTGTTCCAGATAAATTCATTAAAAAAGGTAGAAGTATATTTGATTCTCATATCATTATAATTGTAAGATGCTTGAAAATCTGCAAAGTATTGTTCCTTTGGATTCCATTGAACATTTCTCTTACTTTCATCTTTATCGAATCCACGAAATAAATTTCTACCACCATTAATCATAAAATTATAATTATCAAATGAATAACGCATAGCCGCATCAAGATTATAAGTCCCAACCGATTCTATTAGTGAGCCAGCGTCCACTTCAAATCTTTCGCAATTTGCGTCTTTTGTTATTAAATTAATCACACCACCCAAAGCATCAGTTCCAAACATTGAAGACATTGGTCCTTCAACAATTTCTACTTTTTGAATATTGTTCAGATTAATTTGGCTAATATCAATAATTCCATTCAATCTACCAATAACAGGCACACCATCAATCAATAATTTGATGTTTGAGCCGGAAATACCATTAATGCTAATATCGGAGCCAAGAATTCCATCATTTGAAATCTTCATATTTGCTTCTGTCATTAATAAATCACGAAGATTTACAGATGCTTTCTCAAATATTTTTGCTTCGTTAATAGTCTTAATATCATAAACAGATTGTTGAGATGAACCCGGTACAATCTGACCTGTAACAATGACTTCTTCAGTTTTTATGGCAGATTGTACCATAAAAATTGTTCTTTCTTTCTCGTTACCCAAAAGAGTATCTCTTGCTTCATTATAGCCGATATACCTACAAAAAATTGCTGTCTTTGATTTACATGGATTGATTAACTCTCCAACTTTATTGGAACGCAAGACAACAATTGAATCTTTTGATTTTCCATCTAATGCAATAAAATGAACCGTAACATTCGAAAGAGTGTGTTTTGTGTTTTTATCTTTTATAATAATTTTTGTGTTACTAAACACAAACTCGGTTATTAGGCAAAAAGATAATATATATATAAATAGTTTCATAAATACTTGGTTTATTGTTAATAAACATATTTTTTTAATAACTGCAAATCAAATTTGATTTGCTATTTACAAAAAAATCGAAGAATTCTATAACCAATGTAACAAAATCCTCCGATTCATATTCACTTATCAGAAATTTTAAAATTACTCAACAATAATCTTGTATGAATATAAAGCATAATTTGATTCTACAATTGCAAAATATACTCCACTATTAACATTTGGAATATTTACAATCAATTTGCCTGTATTTGATATATTATCAAATCTTTGAGCAATTATTTCTTTACCATCAACGCCAATTAATTTAATATTAAAAAATTGTGGTTGGAAATCGAAATTGTAATCAAAAGTAACTGTTGAATTTCTCTTAGCTATTTCAGGATAAACATTGATATCTGAATTATTGTATAAATAATTTACAGATGCAACTGGATTTAATGCAAATGTTAACTTACCTGTTGAACTTCCTTCAAAACTTTTAAATACAATTTTGTCAACTTTAGGTTCAGCTGTACCAAGTGGAGAATTTGTAATGAAATATGCAACATTTTCAACAATTGTATAAGTAAAATCCTGACTATTTAGTTTTTTCCAATCATCACCAATAGCTGTAATTGAACTCGAAAAATTATCAGCAGTTAATTCAGGAGCTTTTGCTGATAATGGATTAACACTTGTCAATTTTGCAGTATAATACCCTTGATTTGTTCTAACACCAGTTACAGAATAAGGAGCTTTGCCACCAGTTTGAGTGGTAACCATTCCTGTATATTTTCCGAAAATGAGCGCCCAAGTACTTTTGTCTGGTTCTCTATCAATAATTTGTGCATCTTTAATTGTAGCATAAATAAAATTCTTTGTTGGATAATCTGCTCTTGAAACTTTTAAGGAAGTTTCATTGTCGCCATTCAAATCTGCCCATTTAATTGTATAAGTGCCAGAAGCTAATGATTCAACAATAACTTGTTTGTAGGTATTGTCAGCAAGTTTCAAAACAAATACTTTGTTGCCGACAACAAAATGGGTAGCATCATTGTAAGCACCCCACCCATAATCACCACCAGTTTCAAAACCATCTTTATCGCAATTAAATGCACCTATATCCCAAGTATCAACAGAATTATTGAATGTTTCCCAAGATGCAGACATTCCAGTAGTATCTATTAAAGTTAGAAAAGTATCGAAATCACTATCAGGTACAACCCATAATTTCATACCTTTTTGGCTGTTAATCCAAATTGCACCCTTCATACTGTTTTGAACGGCAATATCCCAATTATCACGGGCTTCTGACTTTACAATTCCTGTTTCAGGATGCCACCAAATATCGAGAGCATAACTTTTTGTTAGGTCTATTTCAACATCTTCTGATTTTAATGTTGAAAAACTAAAAACAATAATTGCCAAAAGAAAATAATATAACTTATTCATAATAAACCTTTTAATTTATAAAAATAAAACGTAATCAACTTCTATTATCATTTCAATCATCATTTAAAACTCATAAAAATTAAACATTTATCAAATTCACAGTAATTCATCAAAATTTAACAAAACAAAATTAACACAGAAAAAAATAAAAAAAAAGAGAAATTTAATTAATTATGAAAATAATTTCAATCAGAAACAAACGTTTGAAAAAATCAAACGTTCATATATTGTGGTTTTTCAAGGTATCTATATATTAGCTTGAACTAATTCATTAACAAAAAATAATTCAACTTGTAGTTATTTATATCAACCAATTAAGTAATTTTAATTGATTTCAAAACATTTTTTTGTGAATGAAGTTTAAATTTAGTAATTTTTAGTTTTGTATTTTGACAAATTTTTGAAAATAATGTTATATGTTATATTAATAAGTTAAAATTATGGAATTTACAATTAAGAATTTTATTTTTCTGCTATTACTGTTGCTGGCAGGAGGTTTTTTTGGGGAAAGTATCAAACGGCTTATTAGCTATTTGAAAATAGCCAAACCTGAAAATAGGTGGGATAATATTCCACAAAGAATTATTCAAACTATCAAAATTGCTTTTTTTCAAACAAAAATATTACGTGATAAAGAAGCAGGTTTTATTCATGCAGGTATTTTTTGGGGTTTTCTAACTTTGATTATTTCTGCTGTAAATGCAGTTTTATCAGGGTTGGGTATCAAGAATGCGTTTAGTTTTCTTGGTCCTTTATACGCTGTTATATCCCTTGCAGCTGATTTCTTTTGCATAGCAATTATTGTTGCTGTTGTTTGGGCATTTTACAGACGATTTGTTCAAAAAGTAAAAAGACTTCAATTAGACGATGACCATATTGAAGCGGCATTTATATTATTTATGATTTTCACTATTGTAATTTCATTATTAGTAGAAAATTCATCTGCCATTTCAATGGGTATTGATTCTGAATATGCAATCAGACCTGTATCTTATGTACTTTCATTTTTGTATGTGCCAATTTTTGCTGAAGTAATGCACGAACTTGCCTTTTGGATGCATATTATTTTTATTTTACTATTCTTGAATTTCTTGCCATATTCTAAACATTTGCATGTTCTGACATCAATTCCAAATGTTTTTCTATCTAATATTGGACCAGTAAATTCATTAAATCCTATTAACTTTGAAGATGAAACAATTGAACAATATGGTGCGGCTGATGTTGAAGATTTTAGCTGGAAAGTACTCTTCGATGGTTATACTTGTACTCATTGTGGAAGATGTACAAGTGTATGCCCTGCTAATATTACAGGAAAAGTACTTGACCCACGTGAAATCATAATTCAAACAAGACAAAGAACTGTGGATAAAGTTCCAATCCTTTTGAAAATGCAAGAAGCTGAAAGAAATCATACGACTTGCAATTTAACAGAAAAAGAACAAGCAATTATGGCTCAATCATTTGTTGGTGATTACCAAAATATTGATGCTCTTTGGCAATGTACAACTTGCGGTGCTTGTATGCAAGAGTGTCCTGTCAATATTGAACACGTTCCAGCAATTGTTGAAATGAGACGTTCTCTTGTGCTAATGTCTGCTGAATTTCCTTCATTACTTGCCAGTACATTTGATAATATGGAAACTAATTCAAATCCATGGGCATTTTCTTCAAGTGAAAGAGCCGATTGGACAGAAGGTGAAAATATTAAAATTGCAGAAAAATATCCTAAATTTGATGTTTTATTCTGGGTAGGATGTGCTGGTAGTTTTGATGATAGAGCCAAAAAAGTTAGTGTTGCATTTTCCAAATTAATGAAAGAAGCTGGTGTTGATTTTGCAATTCTTGGTAATGAAGAGCAATGTACAGGTGATACTGCCCGCCGTGCAGGTAATGAATATCTTGCAGATTCTATGGTAAAAGCTAACATTGAAACTTTGAGTAAATATAGATTCAGTAGAATAGTTGCTACCTGTCCACATTGTTTTAATACTTTGAAAAATGATTTTCCATTATTTGGTGGAAATTATGAAGTCATTCATCATACTCAATTCTTGATGGAATTAATCAAATCAGGGAAATTAAAATTATCAAAACATTCCGAAGATATTGAATTAGTTACAGCTTATCATGATTCTTGCTACATTGGCAGATACAATAACATCTATAAAGAGCCAAGAAATATACTAAATAACATTTCAAATATTACAATTGCTGAACCAGAAAGAAACAAAGATAAAGGATTATGCTGCGGTGCAGGTGGAGGTCAGATGTTTATGGAAGAAACAGTTGGCAAAAGAGTAAATATTGAAAGAACAGAAGAACTTGTTTCATCAAATCCAACTCAAATAGCTGTAAATTGTCCATTCTGTATGACAATGATAAGTGATGGAGTTAAGGCATTAGATAAAGACAACATAAAAGTTAAAGATGTTTCAGAAATTCTACTTGAGAGTATTGAAAGAAAATAATTGAGAAATTGATATTGAATTGAATAAACTTATTTGATACTAAAACATAAATAAAGTTTTCTTGTCAAATAAGTTTTTTATATTGGAATTGCGTATTGTATAAGGTAGAAAATTTCCAATAACATAATATTTATTATAAACGTCTAAAAGAAGTTGATTATTGGAAATATTTGTGGTAGTGAGATAAATATGAAAAAGTTAATATTTTTTTTAATAGTATTATCAACTCAAGCTGTTTTATCCCAATGGGAACCGACAAAATGGAAGAGTGATGGCTACATCTTCAAAATATTTTCTGCAGAAAATTTTGTAATATTAGAAAGAAATTCAAATTCTTTGGCAATTTCAAATGATTACGGGAAATCATTTATAAAGAATATATCAGGTTTGTCGAATGAAATTAGGATTAACTGCATTGCAGTACAAGATTCAGTTTTATTTATTGCGACTGATACCGGACTTTTTTCCTCATCGGATAATGGCTATAACTGGTCATCATTAATTGAGGAATATGAACATGATAATTGGGTTGATTTTATTGTAGCTATTGATAGTAATTTGTTCATTAATATAGGATATAGTGGGATTTTATTATCAACTGATAAAGGTGTTTCTTGGAATGAAGTAAATAATGGATTTTATGATAGTTATATAGAAACTTTTTTTTCAATTGGAAATAATTTAATTGCAATAACAGATGATTCGCAAAATTTTTGGGTCTCAACCGATTTGGGTAAGACATGGATTGAGAAAACTGAAAAACCTGAACAATATTTTCAATATAATAATTATGCAATTAATGACAGTGTATTATATTTTTTTTCAAATACAGATTTTAATGATGGCTTTCAATATAGGTTTTATTATTCAAGTGATTTAGGAACTACATGGAATACAAAACCATTTTCTTTAGATTCAAGTTATAACTACTTGGACTTTAATTTTATTGGTGATAGAATAATTATTGGCACCAAATATAACATTTATTATTCTGATGATTTAGGAGGAACTTGGTTAAAATCAAGTCTAATTGAAAATGGTGATAGAGGTACTTATCGTCTTTCTGTTAGTGATGAAATTATATATGCATCTTCTGGTACGGAATTTTATTATTCTTCAAATGCAGGGGAACACTGGGAATCGAGGTTAAATTCATTGAACTATGGTTATGTTAATTCTATTGTTCTAAACGAGGATAAAATACATGTATGTACATCACAAACTGAATTTTGTACAACTTTTAGTGATGGATTTTTTGTTTCATCAGATAATGGTAACACTTGGGATAGAAGAGGTTTAGAAGATATAACTGTTAATGAAATGTTAGTTTATGATAATAGACTTTTTGCAGGTACCAACAAAGGACTTTTTATCTCAATGGACGATGGAATTACTTGGAAAGAGCAAATATTTGGACCTTATTATGATGATAATATCAAAAAATTCATTATTAAAAATGATAGTATATTAGTTTTTTCAACAAATAATATATATTTTTCAATTAATAAGGGAAGTGATTGGGTAAAATTAACTCAAAAACCTCCTTTTGAATTCAATGATTATATATACTCTGGAGTAATTAAAGATAATATCATTATTTTAGGATTAAGTGGAAGCGTATATATTTCTAAAGATTTTGGAAAAACATGGGATATAAAAATTAATGGTTTGCCTGTTCCAGAAGTTTACTCTGCTTCATTAAATGTAAAGGCTGTTTTATTTGATGGGGATATGATTACAATTGGTACAGCTTACGGAATTTTTATTTCGCATGACTTAGGTGAAACTTGGGTGCCTAAAAATAATGGTATTCCTTTGGTAAATGAAAAATACTATGGAATTGAATCTTTAATTCAAATAAAAAATAATCTAATAGCTATGGCATTTGGAGATGTTTATTATTCTTCTGACAAGGGGGAAACTTGGATTGATGCTAAATGCGAAATTTCAGGGAATGCGATAGCAGCAAATAATGAAAATATTTATGTAGGTAGTTATTGTAATTACTATATGGGTAATACTGCAGAAATTTTCAAGGCAAAACTCGCTGATTTAGGAATTAGCGATGTAATTGACGATAGGATTATTACTGATTTTAAGGTTACTCCTAATCCAGCAAGAGATTATATTGAAATCAGAAAACCTTCCGAAGGTTTCGAACCTTCAGAAGGTTCAATAGTCAACATCTATAACAGCTTCGGCGAATTAGTTATTTCAGATGTCCGACATCTTGGAGATGTCGGACATCTAAAGAGGATTGATATTTCGCATTTGCCTGTCGGCATTTATTTCATTCAATTAGGAAATTATACAGAAAAATTCGTTATTATAAGAAAATGATAATTTCAATTCAAATAGATATTTTAAAAATAATGAACAAAAAAACTCCTGAAATAAAATTTCAGGAGTTTAAATTCAATCAAAAATAAATGAATAACTAAATATTTACTTTTACAATCCAATTATGTGGGTCTTCTATTTCACCATATTGAATACCAGTAATTGTATCATAGAATCTTTGAGCCATTGGACCAATTTGCATATTATTTATCACAATTGTTTCATTATTATAGCTTAATTGACCTACAGGAGAAATTACAGCAGCTGTACCTGTTCCGAATACTTCTTGTAGCTTACCGTTTTTATGATTATCAAAAACTTCTTGAATAGAAATAAATCTTTCACTTACTTTAATACCAAAGTCTTGAGCAAGTTGCAATACTGAATCTCTTGTAACACCTTCGAGAATACTTCCTGAAGCAAGTGGAGGAGTAACTATTTCACCATCAATAACAAACATAATATTCATAGCACCAACTTCATCAATAAAATGACGTCCAACACCATCAAGCCATAAAACTTGTGAGTAGCCACTTTTCTTAGCTTCTTCACCTGCAAGCAGTGATGCAGCGTAATTTGCAGCAGTTTTTGCAGAACCAAGTCCGCCTCTTACAGCTCTTACATGGTCTTGAGAAACAAGGATTTTAACAGGAGCAAGTCCTTCAGGATAATATGATGCAACAGGTGAAGTCATTACAATTAATTTGTAAGTTTTAGAGGCATGAACTCCGAGAAAAGCACCATCACCAAAAGCAACTGGACGTATGTAGAGAGAGTGACCGCGTTTTTTAGGTACATAATTTTGGTCAATTCTGACAAGTTCACTAATAGCTTCAACAAAAAGTTTTTCATCGAATGGTGGTATGCAAACTCTACTACCAGAATAATTTAACCTATGAGCATTTTTATCAGGTCTAAAAATATTAAAGCCCCCATCAACAGCTCTAAATGCTTTCAACCCTTCGAAAATTGACTGTCCGTAATGTATAGCACACAATGATGGTTCCATTAATAATGGACCATAAGGTCTAATTTCACCATCGTTCCATTTACCGTCTTTAAATTCTGCAATATACATATAATCCGAAAAATAAACTCCAAACCCGAGATTATCCCAATTAACCTGTTCAATCTTTGTTGTTTCGCTTCTTGTGAATTTAATATCTGACATATAACACCTTAATTTATGTGATATTTTTAATAATATAATAAAATTAAATTTTTGTTAATAAACAAATTCAAATATATCAAAAATTTAACGTATTATCAAATTGAGATTTTAAAATAAATAAAAAAACCCAATTCAAATTTTTGAATTGGGTCAGATTTTCATTTAATTAAAAGAATTAATTAGTTCCACCGGGTACAGCAGGAGTAGCCGCTTCAGCTGCTTTTTTATTTCTCCAATATTTTCTTTCAGCTTTCATTTCTTCACTTGTTTTTGGTCCTTTTACAGGAATTTGAAGAACTTGTCCTGGATGAATGATATCAGGATTACGAATTTGGTCTGTATTACCTTGCCAAATTTTAGGCCACATAAATGGGTCGCCATAAATTTCAATTTTACCAGCAATATTCCATAAACAATCTCTATTTTCTGCCCAAGTACCAACTGTATATGTAGTGATTTTCTTTTCTCTGTACAATCCACGAATATCTTTACCTAAAGCAATCATTCTATTATAGAATTCAGGCAAAATAGAAATTTTATTTGCACGAAGTTCATTTAATTCAGCTTCAAGTTTTTTTACATCCTCTTGTCTTTCAAGAAGTTTATCTTCTGATAAACGTTGCATTTCACGAACTTTACCTTCGAGAATACCTATTTTCTGGCGGAAAGCTGCTATATCAGCATCATTAGAACCAATCAATGTTTTCAATTCATCATTACAATCTTTAATAGATTTGTTGATTTTTTCAAGGTCTGATTTTAAAGTTGTATGTTTGCTGTTTAATTCAGCTAATCGGTCTTCTAATCCTTTTACTATTCTTTGAAATTCTTCTATTCTCATTGTAGCTTCATCTTTTGTAAGCTCAATATCAGGTTTGCTTGATGGAGCAGGAGTTTTTTGTGCAAAAGCAAGACTACCAGCTAACAACAACATCAACATATAGTATTTGAAATTTTTCATATTTTTTAATTTTTTAATTGTTAAACAAAATTTGTTAATTGAAATTATTTGTTAGGCGTATAATCTGGCCATACATTTGGCCATTGAGATAACTTTTGCTTTACAAAATCAGCTTTGTCAGTACAATCTTTCAATTCTGATTTACGAGAAGAAATTTCACTTTCAATTTTGGAAATTTCACTTTGTTTTGCAGAAATTTCTGCATTCAAACTCTTTTCTTTCTTTCTCAAATCCTGAAGTTGTGCTAATTGCTCTTCAGTAATCATTGAAGTACAACTTGTGAACGTCATAGATGAAGTCAAAAGCATTGCACCAATACCTGCTGCTGCTAAGATTTTTCTAAATCTCATATATCCTCCATAATCCTAAAATAAATAAACATATAAATATATAAATGTAATCAAAATCTAAAAATCGTTCAAAATACGAGAATATTGTATTTTTTTTCAATTAACATTACTTAAAGTTTCAATAACTTTATTAATATTTTACAAAATACAGAATACAAAATAACAACTTTTTATTAAATTATACCATAAAAATCTTTATTTTTTTTTATTTTTTAAAATAATTGCTTAGTTATTTTTAAATTTGATGTTTATAAAATTGCAAATTTATTTTTTTATTTGAAGAGTTTATGAATAGAGAATTTCCAAAGAGCTACGAGCCACAAAATATCGAAGAGAAATGGTATGAATTGTGGATGAATAATGGTATATATAAAGCAAATAATAAGTCCGAAAAACCATCTTATAGTATATTGCTTCCACCGCCCAATGTTACTGGTATATTGCATTTTGGGCATGTTTTAAATATTACGCTTCAAGATTTGTACATTCGCCGCAAACGTATGGATGGTTTTGAAGTATGCTGGTTTCCCGGAATCGACCATGCGGGAATAGCAACACAAAGTAAAGTTGAGTCCGAAATCAAAAAAGATGGCTTAACAAGATATGACCTTGGAAGAGAAAAATTTGTTGAGAAAGTATGGGAATGGAAGGAAAAATACGGTGGAATTATTCTCAAACAAATGCGAAAACTCGGCGTTTCTGTGGATTGGGATAGAACTCTTTTCACAATGGATGAATCTGCATCGAATGCTGTTCAAGAAGTTTTTATCCGTTTGTTTGATGAGGGTTTGATTTATCGTGGAAAACGCATTATCAACTGGTCGCCACTTGCACAAACTGCATTATCTGATGAAGAAGTGGAATTTCGTGAAGTTAAAGAACATTTCTATACAATGCGATACTACTTCGAAAACGAAACAGATTATTTAATGCTTGCAACTGCACGTCCAGAAACAATATATGGCGATATTGCTGTTGCAGTAAATCCAAATGATGAAAGATATAAAAATGATATTGGCAAAAAAGTCAGAGTGCCATTAGTTAATCGTTGGGTGGAAATTATTTCCGATGAATATGCCGACCCAGAATTTGGTACTGGTTGCGTAAAAATCACTCCAGCACACGATCCTAACGATTTTATGGTAGGGCAAAGACACAATTTAGAAATTATTAATACCTTGAATCCTGATGGAACATTAAACGAAAATACTGGTGAATATAACGGTCTTGATAGATTTGAAGCAAGAAAACGAATTGTTGAGAAATTAAAAGAGCAAAATTTAATTGAAAAAATCGAAGATTATACTCACAATGTCGGCTTTTCACAACGTGGTGGCGAACCAGTTGAACCATATTTAAGCGACCAATGGTTTGTGAAAATGCAACCATTAACAGAGCAAGCACTCGAAATGGTAACAAATGGCGAAATCAAATTCCATCCTGCACATTGGGTAAAAACTTACGAACATTGGATGACTGGTATTAGAGATTGGTGTATTTCTCGCCAACTATGGTGGGGACATAGAATACCTGTTTATTATGCTCCTGATGGCAGATTGGTTGCGGCTGACTCTGCTGAAAATGCCGCTATTAAACTTGGTTTGCCTGCTGATACTCAGATGATTCAAGATACAGATGTTCTAGATACTTGGTTTTCATCTTGGCTTTGGCCCCTTACAACAATGCACTGGCTTGAAGACGGAAAAACTGAAGAAACAGATGATTTGAATTACTTTTTGCCTTCGGATTTGCTTGTTACTGCTCCTGAAATTATATTTTTCTGGGTTGCAAGAATGATTATGGCAACTTCAAAATTCAAAAAGCAAATTCCATTCAAAGATGTGTATTTTACTTCTATCATACGTGATGGACAAGGCAGAAAATTATCCAAATCGCTTGGCAATTCTCCAGACCCATTGAATATTATTGCAAAATATGGCTGTGATGCAGTGCGTTATTCTATGGTATTTTTGTCCCCACTTGGCCAAGATGTGAGAATGGATGTGGATGTTGAACAGCAAGATATTGCGGCGATGGAAATTGGTCGTAATTTCTGCAACAAAATTTGGAATGCTGGTAGATTCATTTTGATGAAAAATGATGAATTGAATAATCTTGAAGATAAAAACGGTACTATTAATTACGAATTATCACTTGCTGATAAATGGATTTTGTCGCGATTCAATAGTACAATTGACATTTTGCAAGAAAGTTTGGATAATTTTAAAGTAACTGATTATGCAAAAGTACTTTATGATTTTATTTGGAGAGATTTCTGTGATTGGTATATTGAAATTTTCAAAATTCAATCAAATATGAACAACGATTTTCTTTACAGAAGCGGTTTGAATAATTTTGTATTGAATCTTTATGATGGTATTTTGAAATTAATTCATCCGATTATGCCATTTATTTCTGAAGAAATTTGGCATTTAATTAACAATAAAGATGAATCCGAATCAATCAGTTTGCAGGATAATCCTAAATCGGATAAGAACTTGATAAATACAAAAATTGAAGCAGATTTCGAATTACTTCAATTAGTTGTGGAAGAAATCAGAAAATTAAGAGCGGGCTCAAATATACCACCATCAAAGAAATTGCCGATTACTTTATCTGTAAAAAATGATGTGGAACTTGAATTATTCAATAACACATCAAGAATTACAACAAATTTAGGAAGAGCAGAAAGTTTGAATATTGCAATCAATGCCGCAAAACCTGATATTTCTATTTCAAGTGTTGTTCGTGATGTTGAAGTATTTGTGGAAGTTGGCTCTGCAATCGACATTGAGCAAGAAAAAGCACGACTACAGAAAGAAATTTCCCGTATGGAAGGCAATATTAGTGGCTCAGAAAAGAAATTATCCAACGAAAAATTTGTACAAAACGCATCACCACAAATTGTTGCCGCAGAAAAAGAAAAATTAGAAAGCATGAAATCCTCATTAGAAAAAGTAAAAGAAAATTTGAGGAATTTGGGGTAGGAATTGAAAAACAAGCCACAATGAAAAAGAGTTGTTGTGGCTTGGGATTAATACTCAAAATATGTTATTGTTTTATCGTCTCATATAATTTTAAAATTAATTAATATCATCTATTTATTAATATGAATATAACTGGTAATATTACAGGTATAAAATACAAAATATTTTTAGCAGATAGCTTAAAAGAAGTTGATATAAATAGTTTTGATATTAACGAAGTTCCTACTTCATGTTTATTAAAAGATAATTATTTCAATTTTGCTATTTCTAAATGGGTATCACCAAAACGAACTCGTTCATATCCTTTTGAAAGAGTTTATAATACATTAAGTAACTCAAAAAGAATAACTGTAATTCCAATTGTTAAAGACGAAGGAGAAAAAGGTGATAGAGATTTTCTTCAATGGGATACAATTTCTTTAATGTCATTATTGGATGTTTATGTGATTTTTGCATATTACGAAAGTGCTGTGAAATCAAATCAAAAAATTTCGAATCAGAAATTCAATAATAATTACATTATTTCAAAAATTAAAGAAATTGAACAATACCATAGTTCTGCTTTACATTGGAATTTAAATGAAATTAATACACAATTGCATTTTCTAATAGATAAAGTAAAAGATTCGTATTCAATTATTGAAAATAAAACTGGCGTTAAACTACATAATCCCATCGGACTTGATAATTTCAAACATAGAATTGGAGAAGATGTTTCATTATTTATGGCTTTTTCAAGAGGAAAAGCCGAAAAAGCACAATATCGTGAATTTATTACAATTCAGCCCAAAGAGAGTTTATCCACATTAACTAAAGCCAAAATAACTATAACAAATTATTTAGGTGGACAATATTTTTTGACTGTTGATGAAGTCAAATTAACAAACAAAAAAGTCATTTTAATTGAAAGTAAGCATTCCAGAAAATCAATTATACCAAGTAAAAGCGATATTAAAGATGGTTTATTAAAAATGATTTTATATTCTAATTTAATTAACGTTTCTTTAAATAGAATAAAGTTGGAAAGTGAAGCTGTTTTATGTTTGACATCCTCAAAATTAATTGGTGAAATTTCATCAAAAAATCCTGAAAAAGAAATTATAAATTTTTTTGATTTGAATAAATTCTCAAAGACACAAATTAATCTAATCAATACAATTTTTACTGAAGCAAACTCAAATAATTTTATCATTTATCTCCAAAATTCAAAATGATTAAAAGTCCATTAAGATACCCAGGTGGTAAAAGTAGAGCAGTTCAATTAATTGCTTCGCTTATTCCTGATTTTGATGAATTTAGAGAACCATTTTTGGGTGGAGGTTCGGTATTTATTTATGCAAAACAAAGATTTCCAAATAAGAAATTTTGGGTAAATGACATTTATTTGGAATTATTCAAATTTTGGGAAATGACTCAAAAAGATGTTGATGCTTTAATTGATAAAATTTACGAATGGCGGAATAAATTTCCAATCGGGAAAGATTTACACAAATTCTTAAATAGTAATATTAATAATTTCAATGATTTAGAAAGAGCGGCGGCATTTTTCATTTATAATCGTATTACATTTTCAGGAACAAGTCTTAGTGGTGGTTTTAGTGAAGGAGCATTTACAGGTCGATTTACAGAAAGCAGCATTAGAAGGTTGAATGAGTTTGCTAATGTGATTAATGGAACTACAATTACAAACCTTGATTATGAAGAATTAGTTGAACAAAGTGGTGAAAATGTATTTATTTTTCTTGACCCGCCCTATTATTCTGCTACAAAATCCGCTCTTTATGGAAAAAATGGACATTTACACAAAAATTTCGACCATAATAAATTTGCAAAAGTAATGCAAAAATGTAAGCATAAATGGCTTATAACCTATGATGATAGTGAATATATTAGAGATTTATTTTCATTTGCAAATATTATTCCATGGAATTTAACTTATGGTATGAGAAATGTTACTAATGGGTCTGACCAAATAGGAAAAGAACTTTTTATATCGAATTATTTAGAAAGTTTGCCAAATGATAGTCAGTTGTCAATGTTTGAATGAGGATAAATTTTAAGAAAATGGTTAATCAATCAATTATAGAAATTGCAAAAAAGTATATTTATTCATTACCAGAAAGTATCAAATTGAATAAAGCATATTTATTTGGTTCTTATGCAAAAGGACTTGAAAAAGTTGACAGCGATATTGATATTGCACTCGTTGTTGATAAAATTGATGATTTTTTTGCTTTGCAAATTTTATTAATGCGATTAAGAAGGCAAATTGATTTAAGAATCGAACCTCATCCGATTAGTATGAATGATTTTAACATTCAAAATCCATTTGCTTTTCAAATTCAAAAAACTGGCATTGAGATTTTTTAAAGATTTGTTAATTTAACAATTCATATTAGAATATTTTTGAGTATTTTTCGTTTCTAAATTAGAATTTAAAATTTTTGGAGTATAAAATGGAAACGTTATATTCAAGGTCGATTGATTTGATAAATCATCTTCCTAAAAATAAAATTAATGAAGCATTTAATTATTTATCTTATTTAAAAGATAAAGAAGAATGGGAAGCAACTTATGAATTAATTTCACCAGAAATTTTGAAAGAAATCAAAAATGGTATAGAAGAAATTAATTCTGGTAAATATATTGATTTTAATGATATAAGAAGAAATGTATAAGATAATTTTATCAAAGCAATCTGAGTTATTTTATTTAAATGCAAATGATAAACTGTGTTGTAAATTTAATAAAGTTTTCGATATATTATCAAAACAGCCATATTTTGGTTCAAACATTAAAAAATTAAAGGGTAGTTTAGCTGGCTTATACAGATATAGAATTGGAGATTTTAGAATTGTTTATTCTATAGAAAATCAAATATCAATTGTATCTATTGTATGGATAGGAAATAGAAAAAATGCTTACAAATAAAACATGAAAAAAGAAACACTTAAAAAACAGAAAGCACGTTTTGCTGAAATTATTGAAATTTTATCGCAGAAATATCCTGATGTAAAAATTCAATTGGAGCACAATAATCCATTTGAATTGCTCATTGCTACAATTCTTTCTGCTCAATGTACTGATGCCAGAGTCAATATTGTTACACAAACATTGTTTAGGAAATATCATACTCCAGAAGATTATGTTAAAGTTGATGCTGATGAACTTGAAAGAGATATTTTTTCTACAGGATTTTATAAAGCAAAGGCACGAAATATTAAGTTGTGCTGTGAGAAATTAATTTCTGATTTCAATGGTGAAGTGCCTGATAATATTGATAACCTGACCTCACTTGCTGGAGTTGGTCGCAAAACTGCAAATGTAATTCTTGGGCATTGCTATAATACTCCTGCAATTGTAGTAGATACGCATGTGATAAGACTTTCAAATAGAATGGGTTTTGTTGAAACTGAAAATGCAGAAAAAATCGAATACGAATTGATGAAAATCATTCCAAAAGAAAAATGGGTGATTTTTACTCATTATTTTATAAATCATGGAAGAAATACCTGCGTTAGAAATCCAAAGTGCAAAGAATGTGAAATAAAATTATTATGTAATTATTACAATATCGAAGGGAAAAATATTGATATTGCTATTTAATTGAAGTTTCAAAACACGATGTTTTTCTATTAAGTTAATTATCTCACATAATACATTTGCTTAATGTCAATATAAACAATTTATTTAAGTATGGCTAAATTTCATTTTAGGGATTACTTCATTAAGTTATTTAAAATTTAATGATTTACTGATAATTTACTAATAATTAATTTTTAGATTAATTAAAAATTTCTTAATTTTATGAACATTTGTTTAACAAATTTTGAAAAAGTTAATTATTATTTGGTATATATTAAATAACAAGGGGTAAACGTAAATGGATAACAAAACTTATGTAACGATTGATGGTAACGAAGCTGCTGCTTATGTTATGTATCGCGTTAACGAAGTAGCTGCCATTTATCCTATCACTCCATCATCTAATATGGGTGAATGGGCTGATGAATGGATGGCTAAAGGAATTAAAAATATATGGGGCAATGTACCATCGGTTGTAGAAATGCAAAGTGAAGGCGGTGCTGCTGGTGCAGTACACGGTTCACTACAAGCTGGAGCTTTGACAACTACATTTACTGCCTCTCAGGGTTTATTACTGAAAATTCCTAATATGTTTAAAATTGCAGGTGAATTAACTTCAACTGTATTTAATATCACTGCTCGTACACTTGCAACTCACGCATTATCAATTTTCGGTGACCATAGTGATATTATGGCTGCTCGTAGTACTGGTTTTGCTTTTTTGGGTGCTGCATCTGTACAAGAAGTAATGGATTTTGCATTAATAGCTCAAGCTTCAACTCTTGAATCAAGAATTCCATTCCTTCATTTCTTTGATGGATTCCGTACATCACACGAAGTTGCAAAAATTGAAGTTCTTGATGATGCAGTATTAAAAGCAATGATTACTGATGATTTGGTTACGGCTCATAGATTGAGAGCTTTATCACCAGATAGACCTGTTATGAGAGGTACAGCTCAGAATCCTGACGTATTCTTTCAAAATAGAGAAACAATGAATAAATATTTTACTGACTGCCCTAATATAGTTCAAAAACAAATGGACATATTTAAAGAGTTGACTGGTAGAGAATATAAATTATTCCAATACGAAGGTGACCCAAATGCTGAAAGTATAATTATAATCATGGCATCTGGTGCTGAAACTGTTCAAGAAACTGTTACTGCATTAAATAAAACTGGCGAAAAAACAGGTGTTCTCAAAGTACGTCTTTATCGTCCATTCGATATTAAAAGATTTATGGAATCATTACCTGCTTCTGTTAAGAAAATCGCTGTACTTGATAGAACAAAAGAACCGGGTGCAACTGGCGACCCGTTATATCTTGATATTATCAACGCTTTAAATGAAGGATTAAATGAAGGTTGGGGAAATCTAACTTCCATGCCAAAAGTTGTTGGTGGTAGATTTGGTTTATCTTCAAAAGAATTTACTCCAGCAATGGTTAAAGGCGTATTTGATAATTTAAAACTCGACAAACCTAAAAACCACTTTGTAATTGGTATCAACGATGACGTAACATTCACAAGCATTGATTATGATGAGCATTATGATATCGAATCACCAAATGTAGTTCGTGCTTTATTCTACGGATTGGGTTCAGACGGTACAGTTGGAGCAAACAAAAATTCTATCAAAATTATCGGTGAAAACACAAATAATTATGCTCAAGGTTATTTCGTTTACGATTCTAAGAAAGCAGGTGCGATTACTGTTTCTCATCTTAGATTTGGACCAGAACCAATTCGCTCACCATATTTGATTAATAAAGCAAACTTTGTTGCTTGTCATCAAACAGTATTCCTCGAAAAATACGATTTAGTTGGTAGTTTGGTTGAAGGTGGAGTATTTTTGGTAAATTCTCCATTATCAAAAGAAGAAGTTTGGAATAGTATTCCTCGTTCACAACAAGAATTAATTATTAATAAAAATATCAAATTCTATACAATTGATGCGCAATCAGTTGCTGAAAAAAGTGGAATGGGTCGCAGAATCAATACAGTTATGCAAGTTTGTTTCTTTGCAATATCAGGTGTTTTACCTAAAGATGAAGCTATTGAAGCAATTAAAGAATCAATCAAGAAAACTTATGGTAAAAAAGGCGATACAATTGTAAGAATGAATATTCAAGCAGTTGATAATACATTAGAAAATCTTTACGAAGTAACTGTTCCTAACGAAGTTACATCTCATTATGAAATCGCTGCAGCTGTTTCAGACAAAGCTCCTGATTTTGTTAAAGATGTACTCGGTGAAATTATTGCTGGTAGAGGCGATAGATTACCTGTTAGTGCATTCCCACAAGATGGTACATTCCCTACAGATACTGCTCGTTGGGAAAAAAGAAATATTGCTCTTACTTTACCTGTTTGGGATGAAAAGACTTGTACACAATGTGGTAAATGTGCTATGGTTTGTCCACATGCTTCAATAAGAATTAAAATCTATGACCCATCATATCTTGAAAATGCACCTGAAACATTTAAATCAGTTGAAGCTAAAGATAAAAATTGGAAATCTGAAAGTTTGAAATATACTATTCAAGTTGCTCCAGAAGATTGTACAGGTTGTGGTGTTTGCGTTGAAGTTTGTCCTGCAAAGAATAAGAGCAATGTTAGCTTGAAAGCTTTGAATATGGAACCACAAGCTCCATTAAGAGAACCAGAAGTTAAAAATTGGGACTTTTTCTTATCTTTACCAGAATACGATAGATTGAAATTAAATTTAGGTACATTAAGACATCAGCAATTGCAACAACCATTGTTTGAGTTCTCGGGTGCTTGTGCTGGTTGTGGCGAAACTCCTTATATTAAATTAGTTTCTCAGTTATTTGGTGATAGAACAATTGTTGCTAATGCAACTGGCTGTTCTTCTATTTATGGCGGTAACTTGCCAACAACTCCTTGGTCGAAAAACAATGAAGGAAGAGGTCCAGCTTGGTCAAATTCATTATTTGAAGATAATGCTGAATTTGGACTTGGATATAGACTTGCTATTGACCAACAAAATGAAATCGCTCAAATATTACTCGAACAATTAGCTTCACAAGTTGGTGATGAACTTGCTGAAACAATTATTAATTCAATCCAAAAAGATGAAGCTGAAATTTATGCTCAAAGAGAAAGAGTTGAAATTCTTAAAGCAAAATGTCTTGAATTAAATACTCCAGAAGCTAAACGTCTTTATGATGTTGCGGATTATCTTGTTAAGAAAAGCGTTTGGATTATTGGTGGAGATGGCTGGGCTTATGATATTGGATATGGTGGCTTAGACCATGTACTCGCTTCAGGTAAAAATGTAAATATTCTTGTACTTGATACTGAAGTGTATTCAAATACAGGCGGTCAAACTTCAAAAGCAACTCCATTGAGTGCTGTTGCAAAATTTGCTGCTGGTGGTAAACCAACTAAGAAAAAAGACCTCGGTATGATGGCAATGGCTTATGGAACTGTTTATGTTGGCGTTGTAGCAATGGGTGCTAAAGATGAGCATACATTGAAGACTTTCCTCGAAGCTGAAGCTTATGACGGTCCTTCTATTATCATTGCTTACAGTCATTGTATTGCCCATGGTATTGATATGAGCAAACCTTTACAACAACAAAAACTTGCTGTTGATTCAGGTCAATGGGTTCTATATCGTTATCATCCTGAATTAGCTGCAAAAGGAAAGAATCCTCTAACACTTGATTCTCGTAAACCAAAAATTCCTGTTAAAGATTTCTTATCTACAGAAGGTAGATTCCAAATGCTTATGAAGAGCAATCCTCAAGCCGCAAAAGCTTTCTTCGACCAAGCTCAAATTGACGTTGAAGAAAGATATGCAAACTTTGAATTTTTGGCATCAAAATTTAACTCTATTGAAGCTGAAACTGCCCCTGTTGGCAAGGACGCTGAATAATTCCAGTCCCGTTATATAAATTTTTTTTATAACGGGGTATTTTTAAAAATGAAATTTATAATAATTTAATATAAAGTCCGGAGACGATTTATGGATTTGACAACAAAATATCTTGGCTTAAATTTGAAATCTCCGTTAGTGGTTGGGGCAAGTCCTTTGTCTAAAACACTCGATGGAATTAAAAAAATGGAAGATTTCGGTGCCTCTGCTTTTGTTATGTATTCTTTGTTTGAAGAACAAATTGAAATGGAAGAAAAAGAACTTTTCAGTCATTCAATTACAGGTACTGACAGTTTTGCAGAGTTTTCAAGCTTTTTCCCAAGCGTAGATGAATATAATTTAGGTCCTAATGAATATGTTGAACATATTCGCAAAGCTAAAGAATCAGTAAGTATTCCAGTAATTGCAAGTTTAAATTGCCGTAATAACGGCAGATGGACTGAATTTGCAAAACAAATGCAACAAGCAGGTGCTGATGCGTTGGAATTGAATATTTATAATATTCCTACTGATTTGGATTTAACAGGCGAACAACTTGAAAATAAATATATTGATATATTAAAATCAGTAAAAAGTGAAATATCAATTCCTGTTGCATTAAAATTAAGTCCTTATTTTTCTAATTTAGCTAATGCAGCAAAGAAATTTGATGAAGCAGGTGCTGATGCACTTGTATTGTTCAACAGATTCTATCAACCAGACATCAATTTGGATAAATTAGAAGTTGAGCCACATATCATTTTGAGTAATCCTACTGATTTAAGATTACCTATGAGATGGATAGCTATTTTAAAAGGCAAAATCAAAGCATATTTGGCAGCTACAAGCGGAATTCATTATGGTGAAGATGCGATTAAAATGCTTCTTGTTGGTGCTGATGTTACAATGCTATGCTCTACATTACTACGCTATGGTATTGACTATATCAAAGAAATTCAAAATGAATTAGTAGAATGGATGACTGAACACGAATACGAATCTGTTCAACAATTAAAAGGCAGTATGAGCCAAATGAATTGCCCAGATGCTGGTGCTTTTGAACGTGCTCAATATATGAAAGCATTAAATAGCTATACAATTACTTTTTAATTTTTTTTTGATTTAATTCATTCAAAAATGTCCGATATTTCTATCGGACATTTTTTTTGAAATTATTCTCGAATAAATTGATAACCATTATATTACTTATATTTGATTTATTTTTTAATTATCACTTGAATTGCAACATAAAATTAAATGAACCTGAACTTGATGGTGCAAGTTTTTTATATTCTCTTACCTCTGTTGTAACCCCTATTATTTCACTCTTATCATTATATTTTCCACTTTTTATTGTTTCTTTATAGTAAATATTTTGAAGTACTTTTTTAAAATCAGTTTCAAATAATAACAGATATTTAAAAGTACTATTAAAATACATTACACTATTCACATTCTTTAATTCATAAGTTATTTCATATTTGTCACTTAAGTCAAATCCATTAACTATTGATTTGGAAACTATAGTACTTGTATAAACAAGATTATCTATATAGTAACCATCAAAGGACATTGTTATAGCTAATGATTTATTTGAGCTATGATAGTCGTCATCTTCAGATTCAGAATAATAACCCTTATTTGCATTCCAAGTCATTGAACCTTTTTCTGACTCGAAACCCTCGTCTAATAATTCTTCTTTATTTTCACTATTAATCAAATAAGTTTGCAAATTTAGTTCAAATTGTTTTAAATGAGAAAAATTTTCCTGAACAAATTTTGGAGTATTGAAAATTATCCCACCCAAGCTAATTCTTGCGTGAATACTTGAAACAGCATTTATTTCTTCTAACGGAAGTGTTTTCTCAAATTCTCCATTGTTGCAAGCAACTTTATAGTACTTACTACCTACAAATAAATCAACAGACCCATTAAAATTGACAACATCTTTATATTCTTTATTCTCCAATGCTGTTTTTGCAACACCTATTAATTTACCATCAGTCTCAATTCTATCAATATAAAAACTTAATGGCGGTGCATAAAGAACAAATATTTTTAATGCCGCCCACATAAAATTAGGAATTAGTTCTGATGCTTGTGATTTTGCACAGTCCATATCAATATAAGGATAGCCACGGAAATTGAAGTAACTATGGTCTTTACACATTTTAATGCGTCTTCCACTTGGAAATGTTTTATAATAAGTAAATGATTCTTCATCATATTCTAAATTTTCTAATTTTGGGGAAGGGTATTCAGCTTCGCCATTTGAAGGTTTTATTTTTTTTACGCCCATTCCTGAAATAGTTTCATGTGAGAAGAAATTTGCATTTGTAAATTTTGCTAATTTTTCCTGAACTTCCCTAATTGTACTTACTTCTTGAATACTTTCCCAAAATTGAGGGTCGGGCTTATTTTTATAATAATCCTTTACCCAGTCTGGGTTAAACATTTCTTCATAAGCATCTGGGCTTCCCATTACCCAGCCACCAGTCCAGCCAAATGGTGCTGCGTGACTATCATTTCTTACATGAGGAGGACAAGCCATGTCTGCAGTATTATGTAAAACCTCTCCAAAACAACGCCAAGCTTTTGCTAAATATTCTTCCTTTAAATTTTCGTTTGCCTCTTCAATTGCTTTTATGAAATAATCTTTCCCAGCTTTAGCACTCCATTCATTTCCTTCGCCTTTTGGTGTATCTCCTAAAGCCCATTCAATAGCATCTATACCTGGATTGGGATAAACACCTTCCCAATATGTGCCTCTATTTGTGAGATATTTTTTCCCATCTTTTAATCCAAGAGGGTCATAGAAATGTCGAACTGAAGCAGGTATTTCTGGCTCATCTGCTGAAAATCCACCATGCTCAATCCACTTTTGTGGGCTTAATTCAAGAGTTGATTCACTTGTTGTATTTTCAAAATACCCTGAATTTGTTACTCCGGGACCTTTTAATTTACCGAGAAAATCATCAGATAATTCCAACATTATCCAATCGGGTGCCTCTTTTTTAACAAATTCTTCAAGAAATTCTACAAAAGTAAAATTCAATGATTTATGTGCCTTTGTATTTTCATATCCCATTATAAAATAATGTAATGCGATATAAGTAATAAAACCAGCACCAATTGCAATATAGGATTTGATTTTCATAATTTCACCTAAAATCTAATTAGTTTCCAGTTTCCATCACCACTATTTCCCATTGCAATCGTATAAGAAGTACCTTCAATTGTAAGTTCGTATTCTGCATAATTTTGATTAGCAAAAATCAATTTTTTATTTGAGAATGCTTCACCGAATTTTTTGATTTTTACTGGGTCGTTTGGTAAATAGTCTGTAAGTATTTCAGCATTGTTTTCGAAAGTAATTTTTAAAATATTCTCTTTGCTACCACTATTGAATGCAGATTCAGCTTTGGAAACAAATTCTTTTAGTTCCTTTGATTCTGAACCAGTGTTATTGTTATTATCATCAGGACCTGCACTTTCTTCTGGGCACATAGTTAAATTAAAAACAATAAATGCTGCAAGAAAGCCAAGCAAAAATAATTTGAAATAAGAGTTGAAATTTTTCATTTCTGCCTCAAATATGTTTGAAATTTTGTTCTAATAACTAACCAAACTTAATTAATATTAACAAAAATTCCAATAAAAATATTGAATATCGATAAGAAAAATAATTAAAATTAAAAATTTCTTGAAAATCTCGTTATTGATTACCTATTTGTAACAAGTAAATTTCTTGTAAGTCTAACAATTCTATCGGTTAAATGATTGCAACAAGAGAATCACACATAAGTCCAACAATCCCAGCGTGACTAAACAGTTCTAATACAAATTCAACACCTACGGTGTTGTTGGAATAGCTGGGTAAATCATTAGTTACAAACATTTAAATCCTATAGGAATTTCAAAGAATTTTTTACAAAAAAAATTCAGTTTTATTGTAAATTGGCTCATATCTAACTCGGCAATAAACTTCGGAAGGTTTGGAACTGGTATGTTTATTTTGATGCTCTATTAATGATAAAAATTCATACATATTCATCAAATATCACGTAGTGATTGCATTATGGTAACATAGAACAATCAAAACATGTATTAATAATATTTATCATTTTCCCATTGGAATAAACATACCAATAAGGAAATAAAAAAAACCTCCCCGAAGGGAGGATTTAACATATTTATGTAAGAAGTTTTGAATAAACTTCAACAAACAGAATTTTGCAAAATTCTGAATATTATTCAGCTTTCCATCTGATATTTAGTTTTCTTGCCGCTAAAGCATCATCAACTCTTCTGATTGGAGCATTTGTTGGAGCAGAAGTAACTAATTCAGGATTTTCTCTTGCTTCAGCTGCAATTTTATTCATTGCATCTGCAAATCTGTCAATTGCTTCAATTGTTTCAGTTTCAGTTGGTTCTATCAACATACATTCATGAACAATAATTGGGAAGTAAATAGTTGGTGCGTGGAAACCATAATCAAGTAATCTTTTTGCAATGTCCTTGGCACTAACACCCAATTCTTTTTGATAATCCGCACTAATTACAAATTCGTGCATACCTCTTTCGTTGTAAGGTAATTTATAATTATGCTTAATTTGAGAAAGAAGATAATTAGCATTAATAATAGCATTTTCACTAATATCTCTCAATCCTTGCGCTCCGTTCATTCTTATATAAGTATAAGCACGAATATACATTCCAAAATTACCAAAGAATGTGTGCATTTTACCAATTGAAAGTTGTTTATCGCAATTCATTCTATAATAATCACCATCTTTTTCAATTTGAGGAACAGGAAGAAATGGGATCAATTTGTCGGAAACACAAACTGGACCAGAACCAGGACCGCCACCACCGTGAGGAGTTGAGAAAGTTTTATGCAAATTAATATGAACACAATCGAACTTCATATCGCCAGGACGCACTATTCCAAGAAGTGCATTCAAATTAGCTCCGTCCATATACATCAAGCCACCGCAACCGTGAATCAATTGCTCAATAGCTGTAATATCTTTTTCAAAAATACCAACTGTATTTGGATTTGTAAGCATAAAACCAGCAACATCATCACCAACTTTTGTTGCCAAATCATCTAAATCAACTCTACCGTTTTCATTGGATTTAATTTCAACAATATCATAACCAGCAATAGCTGCAGAAGCGGGATTAGTACCATGTGCAGAATTTGGGATAAGAATTTTCGTTCTCTTTGTGTCATTTCTATGTAGATGATAAGCACGTATCATCAAAATACCTGTTAACTCACCTTGTGAGCCAGCTGCTGGCTGAAGTGAAACTCCGGGCAAACCCGATACTTCTTTCAAACACTCACCTAATTCATACATCAATTGCAATGCACCTTGAGCATTACGTTCTTCAGAATTAGGATGCAAACCGAGAAATCCCGGCATTGATGCAGTAACTTCATTAACCTTAGGATTGTACTTCATTGTGCAAGAACCTAAAGGATAAAGTCCTTCCTCAATATTGTAATTCAAATGAGATAATCTAACAAAATGTCTTGCAATCTCATTTTCGCTTACTTCAGGTAAATTTGCTGCTTCTTTTCTCAAGAATTTTTCATCAATAACACTTTTTGGGTCAATTGAATCAAATTTAATTGTAGGTAAAGAATACCCTTTTCTACCTGCCTTACTTTTTTCGAAAATTAAATTTTCCATAATAATCGTAACTTTTTTATTTTTAATGAATAAAAGAACTTAATAATGCGTTGTTTGCAGCATCTTGCTCTGCTTCTTTTTTAGTTTTGCCTTTACCTGTACCAAAAATTTCACCCTCTACATAAACACCGATAGTAAATTTTTTATCGTGGTCGGGACCTTCTTCTAACAGGACATTATAATAGGGAGCTTTTTTTCCTTCTGCTTGAACTACTTCGAGCAATTTGCTTTTGTAATTTGTGTCGTTTGTTTGTATAAATTCATCAGTTAATACTGGAAGAATAACTTTAATAATAAAATTTCGTGAAGATTCAATACCAGAATCTAAATAAATTGCCGCAATAATAGCTTCGAGAGTGTCAGCTAAAATTGAATCATTACCAGCTTTTAAAGCTTTTTCAGCACTATAACTCAACATAACGAACTCATCAAGTTTAATTGCACGTGCCACTTTTGTAAGTGAAACTCTATTCACAAGTTTAGCACGCATCTTGGTAAGCTCGCCTTCAAGGTCTTTGTAGTGATAAGAAAACAAATAATAAGCTATAATCATGCCCAAAATTGCATCACCAAGAAATTCTAATCTTTCATTTGAATAAAATTTATCATTTCCAATAATTTGCAAATAAGAGCGGTGTGTAAGAGCTTGTTCAAAATACGCAATATTTCTTATTTTATAATTGATATTACTTTCAAGTTCTTTCTTTTGAGTAGAATTTAAAAATCCAATCACGGGAAAAATTAACTCGTGATTGGACTTAATTGTCTTATCATTTTCAGTCAAAGAGGAACCAAAAATTCCTTTATACAATTGCTGAATTAACTCTTTCAAAACATTAAAGCTCCAAAACTAAATTAATTGTAAGCTTTAAAGCATAAAGTCGCATTATGCCCACCAAATCCAAATGTATTACTCAATGCAGCTTTGATTGCTTTAGGAGTAGGTTTATTCGGTGAATAATTCAAATCACAGTCAGGGTCGGCTGTAAATTGATTGATAGTTGGAGGACACATTTGATTTTTAATTGCAAGTACTGTAGCTGTTGCTTCAACACCACCTGCAGCACCAAGTAAATGCCCAGTCATGGATTTGGTTGAGCTGATAATCATATCTTTGCTATGTTCACCAAATAATGTCTTGATAGCAGCAGTTTCATTTTTATCGTTGAATGGAGTAGAAGTACCATGAGCATTGATATAATCAATATCATTTAATTGCAATCCTGCATCTTCAACAGCAAGACGCATAGAACGAACCGCACCTTCACCTCCAGCAGCTGGTTGAGTGATATGATAAGCATCATCAGTCAAACCAAAACCTGCTATTTCACAATAAATTTTAGCACCTCTATTTAGAGCGTGTTCTAATGTTTCCAAAACAAGCATGCCAGAACCTTCTCCCATTACGAATCCGTCTCTGTCTTTGTCGAATGGACGGCTTGCTGTAGCTGGGTCATCATTTCTTGTGGATAATGCTTTCATAGCATTAAATCCACCAATACCCATAGGACAAACAACTGCTTCTGAACCACCGGTAATCATAATATCAGCATCACCTCTTTGAATCAACATAAGAGCATCAGCAATAGAATGAGAAGATGTAGCACAAGCAGAAACTGTTCCATAATTTGGTCCTTTCAAACCCCATCTGATTGCAACGTGTCCTGCGGCAATATCAGAAATAAGCATTGGAACGAAAAATGGTGAAATACGGTCAGGTTTACCACCTCTATCATATAAAGCTTGTTGTTGATGATGATAAGTCCACATACCACCAATACCTGAACCAATTATAACGCCAATTCTGTCTTTGTTTTCTTTTTCAAAATCAATACCTGAATCAGCAACAGCCATAGATGCAGTTGCCAAGGCAAATTGAGTAAACAAGTCCATTCTCTGAACTTCTTTACGATTAATATATAGAAGTGGGTCGAAATTCTTCACTTCGCAGGCAAAGCGAGAATCGAATTCACTTGCATCAAAGCGGGTAATAGGGGCAGAACCACTCTTGCCCTCCATCATAGCATTCCAAAATTCATCAATATTGTTGCCAATAGGAGTTACAGCGCCAAGCCCTGTAACAACTACCCGCGGGAAATTATATTTCGGCATACTTTTCCCGTAAAATTTAAAATACTGTTACTAAAATTAACCAAGTTTTTCTTTCAAATAGAGTACAACGTTTCCAACTGTTTGAATTTTTTCAGCATCGCTATCTTCTATCATAATGTTGAATTCTTTTTCAAATTCCATAATTAACTCAACAGTATCCAATGAGTCAGCGCCAAGGTCTTTTGTAAATGAAGCATCGTCAGTAATCTGAGATTCTTCTACACCCAGTTTTTTAACAATGATTTCTGTGATTTTTTGTTTTAAGTCGTTCATTTTATAATCCTTAAAAATATTTAAAAAAAAATTTATATTGCGAGTCCGCCATCTACGTGAATAACCTGTCCGGTTATATAATTTGAGTCATCACTTGCAAAAAATGAGACTACATTTGCTATTTCCTTTGCTTCGGCAACGCGTTTCAAAGGAATGTTATTAAGAAAGAAGTTTTTAATTTCATCACTTAATTTGTCTGTCATATCGGTATTAACATAACCTGGTGCTACAAGATTAACTAAAATATTTCTTGCTGCAAGTTCTTTTGCAAGAGATTTTGTTAAACCAATCATACCTGCCTTAGAAGCAGCATAATTTGATTGTCCAGCATTTCCAATTGTCCCAACTACCGAGCCAATGTTGATAATCTTTCCTGAACGTTGAGACATCATAGTTCTTGCAACAGCTTTAATACAAAGGAAAGCACCTTTCAAATTAGTATCAATAACTTTATCGAAATCATCTTCGGTCATTCTAATCAAAAGATTATCCTTAGTGATACCGGCATTATTTACTAAAATATCAATTCTGCCTTCTTGTTTAACTACTTGTGCAAAGGAATCATTTATTGAATTTGAATCAGAAATATCTGTTTTGATGAAATTTACTTTGCTCATCAAATCATTATCCTCGCAAAATGAATTTTTATCTTCTGGTATATTTCTACCAAAAGCATAAACTTTTGCACCATCTTCGGCTAATTTCAATACAATTGCTTTTCCGATACCTTTTGTACCACCTGTTACAACTGCTACTTTATTTTCTAATTTCATTATTTTTAATTAATAATTTAATAAAAAATGCAAATTTACTCAATATAAGTCATAAAATTAAGAAAAATATTATTTACATTACAAATATTTTTCAATTTCATCAGATTTATCAATTCCAAATATTTCAACTCCTTCCAAAGTTCGTTTTGCTAAACCTTGCAAGACATTGCCTGGACCAATTTCAATGAATTTTCCAAATCCTGATTCTTTCATAGCAATCATAGATTGTGTCCATTTAACTGGTGAAGTTAGTTGAGATATAAGTGCTTCTTTAATTTCATCAGCTTTTGTAATTGGTTTGGCATAAACATTGGAATAAACAGGAACTTTAGCATCGTTAAAATGAGTATTGTTGATAGCTTTTTCCAATTCAATTTTTGCTGGCTCCATCAAAGGAGAATGAAATGCTCCGCTTACAACAAGTTCTTTTACCATTCTGGCACCAGCATTTTTAAATGCGGCAACATTATCTCTCAAAAACTGTGCAGAACCAGAAACAACCACCTGTCCAGGAGAATTGAAATTAGCAGGGACAACTACATTTCCATCTTCATTCTTATTCAATTCATTACAAACATCAATCAATTTGTTATCATCAAGATTTATGATTGCAAACATTGTTCCTGGAAGTACTGTTCCAGCTTCAAACATTAATTTACCTCTAAAGGCAACTAATTTGATAGCATCTTCAAAATTTAGAACACCTGCCGCATATAATGCAGCATACTCACCAACAGAATGACCTGCTACAGCATCAAAATTTAAATTTTGCTTTACTAAATCAAAATTTACAGCAGAATGAAGAAATATTGCTGGTTGAGTATATCTTGTTTCTTTAAGAATATCAATAGGTCCATCGAAACAAATCTTTGATAATTCAAAACCAAGAATTTCATCGCTTTTTTTAATCTGTTCAGCAGCTGAAGGATACTTTTCAAATATATCTTTAAGCATACCTACATATTGAGAACCTTGCCCTGAAAATAAAAGTGCTGTTTTCATAATATGCTCCTTAGTCATTCAAATTCCAACGTAAATAAATCGCACCCCAAGTAAATCCAGCACCAAAACTTGATAAAATAATTTTGTCGCCTTTTTTGAGTTTGCCTGCAGTATTCCACTCAGACAAACAAATTGGAATAGTTCCTGCAGTTGTATTCCCATATTTTTCAATGTTTATCATAACTTTTTCAGGGTTCAGACCCATTCTTCTTGCTGTAGCAGCAATGATTCTCAGATTTGCTTGATGAGGTACAAGGTAAGAAATATCATCAGAAGTAAGATTATTTCTTTCCATAATTTCAACTGATACATCAGCCATTCCGACTACTGCGTGCTTGAAAACTGGTTGTCCATCTTGAAAAATATAATGTTCCCCTTTATCAACAGTTTCGTGAGATGCTGGTTTAAAACTACCACCTGCAACTTGGTTAAGATATTGTCCACCAAAACCGTCAATTTTTAGAATATGGTCTCTTAAACCTAATTCAGGGTCATTTGAATTTTCAATTATACATACACCAGCACCATCTCCAAAAAGAATAGCTTGTGAACGGTCTTGAAAATTAACGATTGAACTCATTTTATCAGAGCCACATAATAAAACTCGTTTGCAGGCACCTGATTCAACAAGTTTGGAAGCAGTTACAAACGCAAATACAAAACCGGAACAAGCTGCTGATAAGTCAAATCCCCAAGCATTTTTAATTCCAAGTTTGTGCTGAACCATACATGCAGTTGATGGAAATAAGTGGTCAGGAGTAACAGTTGCTACTATAATACAATCAATATCCTGAGGAGTAATACCTCTTTTTTCGATACATTCCTTAGCGGCTGGCACTATAAGGTCAGAATTTGCACCTTCTTTGGCAAATCTTCGTTCTGCTATACCGGTTCTTTCCATTATCCATTCATTGGTAGTGTCAAGATAAGAAGCAAAATAATCATTAGTATAAATATCCGGTGGCAGATAATGTGCAATTGAAGTAATTGTTGCTGACATTTTAAATTCTTTTGTTTACTTTGTGATAAATTATTTATTAATTATTTGATTCTTCTGCTCTTTTAGGGCAGATTCAATTTTATTTACTATATTCAATGTAATTATTTCATAAGCCCTGTAAATCATATTCTGAACTGCAAGCGGTGTTGACTTTCCGTGTCCGATTATTACAATCCCATTCACACCTAACAGTGGTACTCCACCATATTGCTGGTAATCCAAATCTGATAGTATATCTCTTAAAGTTGGCAACATTAAACCAACTTTTAACTTATTAATTATATTATTTTCAGAATAATTTTTGATTTTATGCTTCAGTAAACCCAAAAAACTTTCGGCAAATTTTAATATAATATTACCTGTAAATCCATCACAAATAACTACATCGGCAGTTGCATTAAATATATCCCTGCCTTCTATATTCCCTATAAAATTTAGATTGCTATCTTTTAATAATTGATATGCAATTTTTATTTCTTCTGTTCCTTTGGAAGATTCTTCACCTACATTCAACAAACCAATCTTTGGGTTTTCTACTTTATAAGCTTGAGTATAATATATACTGCCCATAATAGCATATTCAAGCAAAAATCTTGCTTTTTGGTCAACAGTTGCACCTACATCAAGTATAAATACAGGTTTATCCTGCTTAGCCGGAAAAAAAGTACCAATCGTAGGACGTGATACACCGTTTATTCTTCCAAGCAAAATTGTTGAAGTGGACATCACTGCACCAGTATTACCTGATGATAGAAACGCATCAACTTCCTTATTTTTGAGAAGCTCTAAACCTTTATAAAGTGAAGAATTTTTTTTGGTTTTTAATGCAACAGAAGGGTCATCATTCATAGTAACAACCTCATCTGCATGAAGAATTGAATATTTTAAATTTCCAAAATTTGCTTTAGCTAAGGCATCTTCAATTTTATCTTTGATACCTACAAAAACAATTTCAAAATCAAGAGATTCATCTTTATGCTTATTAGCCAAAATTGCACCCTGAACTTCACTTTCAGGTGCAAAATCGCCTCCCATTGCGTCAATAGCAATTTTTATAAGCTTAGCCATCTAAAATTACCAATTTTAAAAAAAATTCAACCAAAAAAAACATAGCTGTTCAAAAAAATTATCAGCTTATTAAATTCCATTTCAGAAAATAACATTTATGAACAGCCATTCAATTCAATTATAAAGACGCAATAACTTTTCTTCCGTTGTAATATCCACATTCAGGACAAGCTGAGTGTGATAATTTTACTGAACCGCATTGTGGGCAAGCAGTAGTCTGCGAAGGAAACGCTTTATAATGTGTGCGACGTTTATCTCTTCTCGATTTAGAGAATTTTCGTTTTGGATTTGGCATTTCAATATTCCTTTTTTATAATATTTACACTTAATTTAATTTCAAATCTTTTAATTTAGACCATTTTTCTTCTAATTTAATAACCGTATCAGATTCAACAAAATGGTCTTGAATTTCAGGAAAAATTTCATCAATACTTTTATCCCTAAATTCAGGAGCAACTTTTTTCATTGGTATGCTTACATACAACGCTTCAACTGCTTCATTCGTAACATCTAAATACTTCTCATCCTCAGGGATATAAATTTCTCTATCGTCATCAATATTATCCTTTTTCTGCAAGTATAATTTTGTATCTGCAAGATAATTTGCAACAAATTCTGCTGTAATGACTTCTTCATACTCTGTTAATGATCTATCACAAATAAATTTACAATTTACGGAAACATTTGCTGTTACAGTAAATCTATTGCCGACTTTTATCATTTTCCCAGTTAATTCAATATTTCCAAAGAACTCATCTGCTTGAAAATTATTAACAGATTTTGGGCTACAACTTAGCTCCAATGGGTATTCACCATCTTTAATACAATGTATATAAATCTTTAACATTTCAAACATTCTCAAAAAAAATCTTACAAAATTACGATTAAATTACTAAATATCCAAAGAAATTGATTTTAATTTTTCATTTACAGTTCATTTTAATCAGTTTCAGAATCTATCTTGAATACAGTCATTCCGAACAAAGTGAGGAATCCAGTGCCTTTATGCACACTATTAGGGATATTTTTATTTCGCTCCTACGGAGCTTAAACTAAAAAAAAACAAATCTTTTTCTACTAATATGTCGCAACTACGTTGCTGAATACAAAACTAAAAATAGAATTTCGTTCCTCGTCCCATTTTTCTACTAATATGTCGCAACTACGTTGCTGAATACAAACCTAAAAATAGAATTACGTTCCTCGTCCCATTTTTCTACTAAGATATCGCAACTACGTTGCTGAATGCAAACAACGTAATATGTAATTGAATTTCGTCCCCCGACCCATATCCCTCGCCCCAGTCCCTTCCTCAAAGTTATGAGTTACGAACCGCATCATACATTTTTAACTAATTTCAAATCAATTGTTACACTTGATTTTAATTTTGTCATAAATGCTTGAAGTTGAGCATAATCTTTTACTTCTATTTCCAATAGAATACCAGCACTTACACCGGGCTTAGTAATATTTGAAGTTGAAATAATTCTTACTTTCTCAGCATTTGCACATTCTACAACAGTTGTAAGCATTTTACCATAATCATTACCATAAATTTTCAATACAGATAATTGCAACGATTCACCATCAGCCCATTCAGCTTTTTTGTAATTTTCATTTTGTTGGTCGTGATTTGCAATAAGTGGACAATTCAAAGAGTGAATTTTCAATTCTGATTTTTTGGTAATATAAGCAATAATTGGTTCTCCTTTAATTGGATTACAACACTTTGACAGCACTGTTGAAATGTTGCTCATTCCTTCAATTTTAATCTTTGGTAATGAAGATTTTGATATGCCGCTTCCCTTTCTTTGATTATCATCTGTTGCTTTTTTGAATGCATCGGGATAAAGTTTTTTCAGAGTAAATAAGGTAGCTTTTACAGCTCCACCGGAAACAGCTCTAAAAAATTCATCATAAGTTTTGAAACCAAATTTATTCAAATTATTTTTGAATTTCTGCTCATCATCAAACCCAATCAGCTTTTTGCGATATTTATCTTTGACTCTTTCCCATTTATTACGTCCATCAATAATAAGCAATTCCTCTTCATTCTTTTTGAACCATTTGAGAATTTTTGAACGTGCTTTTGATGTTTTAACAATGTTTAGCCAATCTCTCGAAGGAGTCGCATTGTTAGAAGTAATAATATCAATAACATCACCAGATTTAAGCTCAGTATTTAATTTTACAAATTTTCCATTTACTCTTGCACCAGTAATTTTAAATCCCAAATCTGTATGCACGGAAAAAGCATAATCAATAGGTGTTGATTTTTCCGGAAGTGATTTAATTTCACCTTTTGGAGTGAGAATATTGATATAATCTTTTCTTATTTCGGATTTCAATCTGTCAATAATTTGATGCGGATTATCGAAATATTCATCATTTTCGAGGAATTCGCGAAGACGATTTACCCACAAATCTCTCACACTTGTACTACTTTGCTTGTAAGCCCAATGTGCAGAAGAACCATACTCTGCTTCCTGATGCATTTCTTCTGTTCTGATTTGAATTTCAAATTTATCACCAGTTCTTGTATGAACAGTAGTTTGTATAGAACGGTAGCCATTAGCTTTTGGGTAGGTAATCCAATCGCGAAAACGATTTTCAATTGGAATCCAATTACTATGAACAATTCCAAGTGTTAAATAGCAATTTTCGGGGCTATCAGTTATTACTCTTAATGCAAGCAAATCAAAAATTTTATCAAGAGAAATCTTTTGCTTTACCAATTTTCTATATATACTATAAGGTCTTTTTACTCTTGCCTGAATTTTTGCTTTAATGTTGTATTTAACAATTGTTTTTTCTATTTCACTTTTCATTAAATTTAATTTAGCATTAAATTCATTCTTTTTTTGTTCAATCATTTTATCTAAATAATGGAAATCATCAGGGAAGAGATTTTTGAAAGCAATATCTTCTAATTCAGTATAAATTTTTCTAATGCCAAGCATTTGAGCAATAGGTGAATAAAAATAGAGTGCTTCTTCGGATAAATTGTAAAGGTCATCAGTATTATTATTGTTTGCAATTTTTAGATTAACCAATCTTTCAGTAAGTTTTACAAAAATTATAGAAATATCATCGGATAGTTCAATGAATAACTTTCTTAATTGCCCAATATTTTTTTGAGTTTCTGGGAAAGTAATTTTGCTAATTCGTTGTAATAACTCAATTTCATCAATAGTTTTTTTGCCGAATTTTTCTGTAATTAATTGATTAATAGTAGGATTTTTAGTGTCAGCTTTCATAAAAAAACCGGCTGCAATACTATTTTCTGCAAGTTTCACAGCCGATACATCTTCAAGAAATTTCTTTGCAAATTCAAAATCGGATGGATTTAAAATTTTCACTCCCGATTCTAAAAGAGTATTAGTTAATTCATTCATTTTCATCAAAGTAAAATTTACAATGATAAAAAGACGTTATTTTAACAGTTTTGTTACAATTTGATATTATATTTTCTTAAATTCTTTACAAATCATAGTATATTTTGAAATATATCCCTTTGGACTTTTTTCAACTAATTCCCTAAGATTGTTTACCTTTTTCATATTGTCTTCAAATGTACAGGAATGACCTTCGTGGTCTTTTTCTTCTGCGGCAATTTCAGCTTCCCATTCTTTTACATAATTCATATCCAATCTTTCTTCTTCTAATACACCTATTGCTTTAACTTTTGACCCTTCTAAATCTTTTGGAAAAACTGACATAGTTTCGCCTGTAAAAATTTGCAACTTGTCATCTGGATTACTACCTGATAAAAACATCTTTTTCCCACTATGTGAGCAAACGTGAACACATAAGCCCTCAACACTGACATCTCCACTTTTATATTCATAATCACCACGATTTAATGCTTCTAATGTAACAGTTTTAATTTCTTCTTTCTGTGGTTCTTTATTAGCACCATCTTTGTTGCAAGAAACAAGTATGAATACACTTGCAACAATTAATAATAAAATTCTTTTCATAATAACCTCTAATAATATACAAATTAACAAGTTACAAAATTATCAAAATTTCGTGATTTAAAAAAGAGAATTTAGGGATTCAATTTTCGAAAATAATTTCAGAGCAAATAATTCTATCGAATAAAAAATAATTTTAATTTAAAATTTCTTGAAAATCCCAGTTGGATTGAAAAGTTTCTTCTTACAAACATGAATTCCGGATGTGAATTTCAAGGATTTGTAAAATAACTAAAATTCTATTTATTTATAAACAGCTGATTACTTAAGTATTTTCAAACATTTAGAAAAGGAATATAATGTGTAGTTTTTCATTGATTTTTTTCTACTACAATTATTGTATTGGTTGAAAATATTTTTTTGTCAATTTGTTCTTTGATAAAGAGAAAAAAGTAATATATTGATTCAAAGTAAATAATTTAGTCCCAAATCAAGATTTGACAATCAAAATACACAAAAATTGCAACTCAAACTAAAAAATCTTCACTTATAAATAAAAAAGTATAATAATTAAGTTATTTTAGTTTAATTAAATGATAAAAATTTGTAATTTTGTGTGTGTTAAAAATACAACAAAAATGGAGAATTATATATGAAACTTGTAATCAAACCTTATGAACGGGCAAGTATTTCAATCAAATTTTTTTCAGTAAGTTTAATTTTTCTGGCTCCAATAATATTTTTGTTAATTTATACTGTAAATGGGTTCAACGGCTATATACAATTTGCCGAAAATGAACGAAAAGGCGTAGAAATACTAAAATTGATAAACAAAATAATGATAGAATTACCTGATTTGCATTTTTTAGCAAAAAGAAATGATTTTGAGAATGCAAATAAAAAAATTATTACAATTGATAATTATTTGAATGATTTGTTAGAAGTAACCAAACGTTATGAAAATGATATTAAGTTACAGAAAAGTGATTTTATTGCACTATCTAAACCTCAAATATATCCCCAAGAAATTATTTCGCAATTTAGTGATTTTAAACAAGCTATTAAACAAAAAAAGGATAATTTAAATGAGTTATTTTCAAATATAATGTCCAATATCAATTCTTTAAATGCAAGAATTGGAGATGTTTCAAATTTGATTCTCGACCCTGATTTAGATTCATATTATTTAATGGATGCTTCATTACTTGCTATACCTCAAAATCAATTTAGAATGACTGATTTAAGGTTATTTTTAACAAGTATAGATAATAATATTATTGATTCACTAAATGATAGGATTAAACTTGTTAATTTCTCTACTTTATTCAAGCAATCTGATTTTGATAGAATAATCGCTGATTTTGGAGTAGCTTTTCAGGAAGACCCAAATTTTTATGGAGTTAGCCCTACATTAAATAAATCACTACAACCTAATATTGATATTTATACAAAAAATATTGAGAATATTATCCAAAAACTAAAAACATCCGAAACTTCAAGTCTTGAAATAAATACCCAATTATTTGATGATGTAAACTCTACTGTTAATAGTATCGATAATTTATGGGCTGTATCATTAGTAGAATTAGACAAGTTACTAATGTATAGAATTGATGATTATAAATTTAATAAATTTAAAATTTTATCAATTGCAATTTTCTTGATATTGATTGCATATTTATTTTTATTTTACACTTCCAAAATAATAAGAGATTCAATAAAAATTATCGCTAAATCAATTACAAATATTGCACATGGAAATATTTTGTCTTCTGATAATGATATAAATAATTTAATTAAAAAAAGAGAATAAAAAGGAAATATAAAGGATTTGCGTTTCTGTTCAGCCAGATTTGTTTCAACATTTGCTTGGGGTTTTTAAATATAAAAGCGATGAGTGGGTTGTTTTGAGTTGCTTAATATTTTTGTTGATAAAGTTATATTGAAATGATATTTCAAGTGGCTAAAGCCACTTGTTACAGATTCAGTAAGCAACTCGTGGCTTTAGCCACGTGAAACTATAGTTTTTATTTATGTTCCACAGAGAATATCCCAGTAGGAATATTAAGGTATTTTTTTAATCTTTGCAATCAATTTGTTAGTATTTTTAATTCAAATAGAAATCATCTTTATCAAATAGAGCAATGTACTTCACAATGAGAAGTTACTTCTATTTTACCTACAATATGTATCAAAATTATTCTATTTGAAAAATCTAAAGCTAACCTCTGAAATGTTTCCTGATGGAATTGTTCCTTTTTCATTATATGTACCAGATTCGCCAGTTTTATTGTTTTTCCAGCCACCTGTAACTTGATAAGTGATTGTAATTCTATCGGCAAAAGAATTATTTATGACATATTCAATTGAATTATCATCAATATATTTCGCAGGTATTTTATTAACAGTATAAGTATAAGTAGTATTCTTATGTGAAAATACTCTCGAATCTCCATAAGTTTGTATTACACTATAAATATAAATTATTGTATCAAGATAAAGACCTTGCTTTGAAAATTTTACTTTCCCTTCATATTTTTCATCATAAGCAAATGAATTTTTTAATTTGAATTTGTAGTATCCATTTTCAAAACTCAAAGAATCGGTATATTCTCCGAGAAATGTTTTGGAAGCTACTGTTTTAAAATCATATTCTTCAACAGACTTGCAATTTGGATATTTGAAATAATATTGGTTAGATTTTAAACCCTCAACAAGTGCATAAACATAGATACATTGATTAATGTCAGGAACTTTAGCGATAATCTCTGTATTATTCCAAGAAATAATTTCAGCAGACTGATTTTCGAACATTAATGCCCCTGCAATATTGGAAAAATTACTTCCATTTACTGTAATTTGAGTACCCAATATTCCAATATCAGGGCTTATACTTTCAATAATAGGAGCTGAAACTACTTTTAAAAATATCTTGTTTGATTCTCTTCCAAATCGTTTGGCTACCAAATTTCCAGAAACTGCATTCGGGGGCAATTTGAAAATAATTTTTCCGAAACCATATTGATTAATATCAGTAATTTTTATATCATTAATATACAATTCAGGATTTTCATTGATAACATTGATATTATTTGATTTAAAGCCACTACCCAATAACTCAATAGAAGAATTTACAGATGCTGTGGTTGGTGATACTGAATTAATTCTGGGGGTTTTCAAAGAAATTAAAGTTTTTTCTTCTGAAGTTTTGTAACCTTGCTGAATTCTAATGTATTTTGTATGGTCATAAGGATTATTGGTTACAGCAGATTTATAAACAATTAATGAATCATTCCAACTAATTGGTTTGGATACCTCAGCGTATGCTCTTATAAATGATGAATCAATATTATATTCGCCAAAATATCTACCAATTATCTTAACAGTATCACCTTCAAAATGAACATTAGGTTCAAAATCAATGATAATTGGAAATTCAATAATTTCAATTTTAACAGTATTGCTTTTATTTTTGCCATTATTGATATATAAATCACCATTTTTAGCCCATAGTGGCAATTTTAGAGTGATTAAAGTGTCGCTCCAGTTTGTATAATCAGCTGAATCAACAGCTTTATTATTAATATAAACAACGGCAGTTCCCCTAATTGCAGAGAAATTCTTTCCAACAATTACAAACTCTTTGCCGAGTGTTAATGGATTAGTTTTTATTTCACTAATACTAATAGTATCTGCAGTCGGCATAACAGTATCTTCGGGGCATGAAGCGAGGAAGAAGCTTAAAATTATGATGATTGAGTAAAATACATATTTAGTTTTCATCATAAATCCTCAAATAATTTAAGAACTTAACAAACAGTATTAATATACCATTCATAATGATAAGACAATTATATGATAATTTTATTTTCATAATAATAAATTATTTGCAACTACCTGAATTCTAAAAATTACTAATTCTATGAGTGCATTTAAAGATGATGAGTGTAATTGAATATTGGCAAAATTAAAATATAAAATCCTATTTGGATTGAATATGTGAGCATTTAGTATTGTATTTGTGGTATATTTTATATCGCAGATACGCTACATAGAATTACTTTCTTTTATAATTTTTTATTATGATATCGCAGCAATGTTGCTAAAGAGAATAGATTCTGACTCGAGTCAAGAAAGAAAAATACAACTGATTTTGAATTAAATTCTAAATGACAAATATCTGAATTCATTTAATTTACAAGATCCTTTATTTGTACTGTATAACAAAACTTTGCAAATGTAAAAAAAATTCCTATTCATTATCTCCTTGGAAATACGTAATCATTCTTTGCTCTTGAAATGTTTTTTTATTCATTGCTTTCTTCATGATTTTCTCATTAAGTTTTTCTGAAAATACTTTCGAGGCGTCATATCCATAAGTTCTTAATAGATAATTAATTGCAATTACTTCAGCAATTACAGTAATATTCTTTCCCGGAAATATTGGCAGTTTAACGTGTGATACTTCAACATCCATCAATTTTAATGGTTCCTCGTCCAAGCCAGTACGTGTATAATGCTCTTCATTATTCCAGTCCTCTAATTCTACCACAATTTCTAATCTTTTTTGAAATCTAATCGACCTAATACCGAACATTTGTCTAATATCAATAATTCCCAAACCTCTAATTTCCATAAAATGCTGAACAAGACTTGTTCCTGTTCCCATTAAAATAGTTTCTCGTTTTTTTGTAAGCATCACTACATCATCAGCAACTAATCTATGCCCACGTTCAACAAGGTCAAGAGCAACTTCACTTTTACCAATACCACTTCTGCCTACAAATAGAATTCCAACCCCATAGACATCAACAAAAGACCCATGAACTACCAATTGAGTTGCAAATTGGTCATCAAGAAATTCAGATAGTAAAGTGAAAGCTTTTGTAGTATCAAATTCAGTTGTAAAAACAGCAATATTAGATTCTCTACAAATATCAAGCAATTCATTGTCTAATCTATGAAAATTTGTAAGAATTATACAGGGTATTGGGAATTGAGTGATATTTTTAAAGGTTTTTATTCTTTCTTCTTTACTGATACTTTTCAAATAAAATATTTCCGTATTACCAAATATTTGAATTCTTTGATAGCTAAATAACCCGACATAACCAGCTAATGCAAGTTGAGGGCGATAGAGATTTTTATCGGTAATGTCATTGTCAAAACCAATATCATCTGTTAATTTAACTAATTTTACAGGTGATTGGAGCAATAATTCAACTGGAAATTTTTCATTCTTAAGCTCACGTAAATTACTGAATAATGCCATATTAAACCTTACTAATATTTCAATTTCAAAATAAGAAAAACTAAATTACAAAAAAGAAATTCAGCAAACAAGAAATTAAATACAATTTTTTTCTTTGTCAGTAAATAAAATATTATTATTTTTGTATTCCTTTTAAATGAAAAGGTGATGTAGCCAAGTGGCCAGGCAGCGGTCTGCAAAACCGTCTACGGTGGTTCGAATCCACTCATCACCTCTTTTTTTTTATTAATAATCTAAAAATCAATAAATATGGGTTCTACTTCTGATTTAAAAGTCGGTGCAGTGCTTAAATATAACAATGAAAAATGCGTTGTTTTAGATTTTCAGCATGTACAAACCGGTCGCGGTGGTGCTTACTACCAAACAAAAATGAGAAACATCAAAACTGGAAAAATTGCCGAAAATCGCTATCGTTCTGGAGAAACAATTGAATTTGTTACTGTCAGCCGTAGAGATTATCAATATCTATATAAAGAAGGTAATAATTTATGCTTTATGGATGTTAATACTTATGACCAGATTTATATTCCATTAGATTCACTTGGTGAGGAAGTTCGTTTTTTGAAGGAAAATGAAACAGTAAATTTATCTTTTGATGGAGATGAAGTACTGGCAGTTAATATTCCTTTGCATGTTAATTTGCGAGTAATTCAAACCGAACCCGGCTTAAGAGGCGATACAGCAACTAATGTTCTGAAACCAGCTACTCTCGAATCAGGTGCAGTGATTAACGTTCCATTATTTATTAATGAAGGTGATATTGTAAGATTAGATTCAAAAACTGGCGGTTATATAGAAAGAGTGAAAGAATAAAAAGGGCATGAAAATGAAATTCAAAACATTGGATATAGATAATAATTTTCTGAAAATTGAAGAAGAATTTTCAAATTTTGATAATTCTAAAATTGCAATTCTTTCAGTTCCTTACGAACATACTGTTAGTTACGGTAAAGGTGCTGGAAAAGGACCTCAAGCGATTATTGATGCAAGTGCTTTTGTTGAGTTTTATGATGATGAATTTGAGCAAGAAGTATGCTTCGATTATGGCATCACAACGATTGAACCACTTGATTTTGATGGCAAAGTAGATAAAGACGCATTGGAATTTATCGAAAAAAATGTTGAAGAATTATTAAATTGTGGGAAATTTGTTGTTACAACAGGTGGTGAACATACAATTTCAACAGCTCCGATTGCAGCTCATTTCAAGAAATATCCAGAAATGAGTATTTTACATTTTGACGCTCATTCGGATTTAAGATTAGAATATGAAGGCAACAAGTACTCACACGCTTCATTTATGGCAAGAGTAATTGAATTTTTTGACCCAAAGAAAATTACTCAAGTTGGAATTAGGGCGCAATGTAAAGAAGAAGCTGAATTAATCAAAAAAGAAGGTGTTAATACTTTTTTTGCATCTGCAATTAGACGTGGTTTGCATACAGATAATTGGCAGAGAAAAGTTGCAGAAAGTCTTGGAGAGCAAGTATATATTACTTTTGATGTTGATTATTTTGACCCATCAATTATGCCAGCAACTGGTACTCCAGAACCCGATGGATTTTTATATTCTGAAACAATCAAAATATTCAGAGAAATGCAGGCTCTTGGTAAGAAAATTATTGGTTTTGATGTTGTGGAATTAGCTCCAATTGAAGGTGTTTATCATCCTGACCTAACTACTGCAAGATTAATCTACAAACTTTTAAATTTTGCATTTAATGGCAAATGATGATTTTAATTTTTCAATTGATTTTGAATTTAATTGACTACTCAACCGAATTGATAATTTTAAATTTCTTTGTTATTTGAATGAAAAAAAATGCATATTTGGAACAATTTGAAAATAATAATAAAATGAAATTCTTTGAAAATCCCGATAGGGATTACATGTTTGTAATAAAGAAACTCCACCTAACCTCCCCAGAGGGAGGAACTTACGTAAGTCCAGCAATTCCATCGGGATTGAATAATTTAATTCACATTCAACACCTACGGTGTTGCGTGTGAAGATGGGAGATTCTTCTGTTACAAACATTAATTCCCGATGGGAATTTCAATGATTCATTTTTAAAATAACAAAAACACGAATTTATGGTTAGTTGGCTGAGTAGTCAGAAATTTAATTGATTTGCAAATATTATGAAAAACTTGACAAGTTAATCAAAACTTGTCAAGTTTTTTTTGAATAATGAACTATTAATAATATTATTCATTTGATTCATCACGCCAATTGAGTATTTTCCAATCTTCTTCGGTACTTTTTCTGGTTATATCCAAATTTACTTTTCCATTTAAACTGATAATATCTATTGGGCTGAATACAATTGATAATTGAAAGCCACGCGATATGTTCATAGCCAATGAATCGCCAAATGCAGAATAAACATCACTCCAAATTAAATCAAGATTTTGGGCAGAATTGAAAAGTCTATATGTAGTGAGCATTTCCTCATTTCTACCCCAGCTTTCCTCAAATACAGGGTCACTATCATAATTTTTGAATATAAAACTGAAATTATCATCAAGTAATTTTCCATAAATAACCGTATCTTTAAATAAATAAGCATATTTGAAATTCTGAAAAATTCCTGCAATAGTTTTCTGGTCACCTAATAAACCAGTATTATTATCCGCATCAGCTAATTTTGGAGCAAAAGGGTTTGTACAGGAATAAATCAATAATCCTATTATTGAAATTAGAAATATTTGAAGGAAATACTTTCTCAATTTGATAATCTCGCTTTCAATATACTCCAACTATAAGTTACTGTATCGGTTAATTTTGGGTTATTATCTATCCATCTGTTTATTGTCCATAAACCATTACTCTGTTTTGACAATGTAAATTGAAGTGAACCTCGAAATTCTTTTGGCAAATCAGTAATATTATGTGGTGTTTGCAATTGGTAATCAGCAATAAATAAAGTAGAATCAGGTGAAACAAAATCCAATTTAGTACTTGATAATACCAACAAAATACTCAAATCACTATGAATATTTCCAATCAATGAATTAAAATATCTTCTTTCTGAATCAATTCCCCAATAATCAAATGTTGATGGAAATGCTGCCAAACCAGCACCTGAAGCAACATAAGAAAATGAAGTCTTTGATTTTGATGTAGTATCTGCAAAACAAGATACATAATTATCTGTATTTTTTTCTAAAAGTGCATTTTTGAAATTTTCAATTACAATATTAGGTTCAGTCGCAGGAATAAAAGTACTTTTGCCACTACTTGGTAATTCTGGTTCCCTTGTTGAAAACATATCGCAGGAAACCAGAAAAAAAGTTGTAATTAATACAACAATCATATTTGTAAAAATTCTTTTATTCATCAAATTCTCATTCAATAATTTTTTATGAAATTTTTAAATATTACCTAACTACTCATCCAAATTTAAAAATTTTGATTTTATGTTGTTGTTATAAAAAATGCTTGAATTCCCATTGGGAATTAATGTTTGTAACATAAGAATCACCCAGAAATCCAACAACGCCGTAGGTGTTGAATATGTATTTGAACTATTCAATCCCGCTGGGATTGTTGGGCTTACGAGAATTCACTTTATTACAAATATTTAATCCCTATCGGGATTTTCAAAGAATTTCTTTATTATTATTTTTAACTTGTTCCAATTGTACATTTATTCCATTTAATAAAACATAGCATAATGAAAATCACAATACGAATCAGTAGTTACAATATTACAAAATCAAATCCAAACTTATGTAAAATTCAAAAAAATCAACCTTAACTAACCCTGTCATTCGATACATGATACGAAATCTAAGATTTTCAGATGTCAAACACTTTCAAAGTGTTGGACATCTTGTTTCGAAAATGACATGAATAGTGAATGGATTCTGAAACAAGTTCAGAATGACAATTTTCATTCAATTTAGCATAGTGAGATTTCATAATATTTTAATTTTTCAATTTTAAAATAATAACAAAACTAATATTTAATTCAATTATAGTTACATTATAATAAAACTCTGCCTTCTAATGCTCTGGTTAATGTAAGCTCATCGGAAAATTCGAGAGAAGAACCAACAGGAACACCACTTGCAATTTTTGAAACTGTAATCTCTAATGGTTTGATAATTTTTGCAATATATTGTGAAGTTACTTCGCCTTCTATGCTTGGATTTAGGGCAAGAATAATTTCATCGATACCAGAAAGTCGTTCTATTAGTTCTTTAATTCTAATATCATCAAAGGATACACCTTCAAGGGGATTTAAAACACCGTGCAATACGTGATATTTACCAAAAAAACCATTTGTTTTTTCTATTGCCATTACATCATTGGGGTCTTCAACAACGCAAATAACACTATTATCCCTCTTAGGAGAAGAACAAATAGGGCATGGGTCAGTTTCTGTATAATTAAAACAAACTGAACAGTATTTCACATTTTTCTTCAATTCAGTTAAAGCAACTGAAAAATTTTCAACAAATTCAGGTGTTTGTTTTAATAAATGATATGTAAGTCGTTGAGCTGATTTTCTACCAATTGATGGTAAAGAAGAAAAATACTCAACAACTTTTTCGATTGACTGAGAAGTATAAATCATTTTTTAACCGTTATATACCTAAATTAAGACCAGGAATATTAGGAAGCATACCCGATACTTTTGTCATTTCTTGATGAGCAAGTTCTCCTGCAGCATCAGTAGCTTTGTTTACGGCTGCAACAATTAAATCTTCAAGCATTGTAATTTCATTTGCATTTATCAATTCCGGTGCAATTTTAACGGATGTAAGTTTATGAGTTCCAGACATAACAACTGTTACCATTCCACCACCTGATTCTGCTGTAACTGTTTTATAACTAAGTTCTTTTTTTATGGTTTCCATTTCGGATTGCATCTTTTGTGCTTGCTGCATTATATTTTGCAAATCAAATTTCATAAATTCCTCAAAAATTATTCAAATTATTTTCAATCTAAATCGTTAAATTCTAAAAAATTAGTTTCTTGAAAAACTATTTTTTTGAAATTATTCAAGCGAATTAGTCGATGTTTTATTTTATAATTTTTTTGGAGTGATAATGAGTATTTTCAGCAGAATCGCAGATGTATTCAAATCTAATGTTAATGATGCGTTAGATAGGGTAGAAGATCCCGAAAAAATGCTTAAGCAAATGGTAATTGAAATGGAGGAATCCGTCAATAAAACCACTCTTGCAGTTGCACAAGCAATTGCCAACGAGAAGAATCTTGAAAGAAAAATGGAAAAAGCAAGAAAAGATAGAGATGAATGGGAAGCAAAAGCAATGCAAGCCATTCAAGCTAATCGTGAAGACCTTGCTCGAGCTGCCTTGGAGAAGAAAGCAATTTCAGAAAGAAATTTCCAAGATTTGCAACCTGTGTTTACTCAAGCTAAAGAAACTGCTAACAAATTACGTGTACAATTAGACCAGCTTAAAGCTAAACTCGATGAAGCCAAAAGCAGACAAAGCACTCTTATTGCTCGCTCTCAAGCTGCAAAAGCACAGAAACAAATCGCACAATCACTCAGTGGTGTTGGAAGCGATGCATTCGGAAAATTTGATAAATACGAATCTAAAATCGAAAAACTTGAATCTGAAGCGGAAGCTTTTGAGCAACTTGCTGGTGAAAGTACAAGTTTAGACCAGGAATTTAAAAAATTATCCTCAAATACAACTGTAGATTCAGACCTATTAGCTTTAAAAGCAAAAATGGGTATGCTTCCTTCAGCAGAAGAAAGCAAGTAATTTATTTTATTTTTTGATTTTATGGAGTATAATATGTTATCAGAATCAACTTTTATTAAACAAGGAGAGCAAGAAATGCCCGAAACACCCGTTGAATTAATCAATAAAACTATTGAAAATGTAGAAAACATTCTAAAACAGAATTTTGAAGATTATTTAAATTTTGGAAATGGCTCATTTACAATTTCTTACGGCTCTACACAAGTAATGGTCATTGTTAGACCTTTTACAAGTGAAGATACTTCGGTTGAGTGTATCTCTAATGTGGTTTCAGGTGCCACAATTACACCCGAATTAATGAACTTTCTATTGAGAAAGAATGCTGAATTGCATATTGGCGGTTTTGGATTATTATTTGATGATACTATCATATATCAACATTCAATTGCAGGTACAAATTTAGATGCAAATGAATTAATGACATCCATCAAAGCTGTTGCTGTTATTTCAGACTATTATGATGATGCAATAGTTTCTATGGCTGGAGGCAAACGTGCAGCAGATTTAGAAATTAATGACTTATAAATCTTTGATAATTGAAATAGAAAATTCCGGCAAGTCCGGAATTTTTTTTTAATAAACTTGAAATTCTAATACTTGTAAATTTCTATGCAGATTGCGGTGAAGCAATATCAGAAAACCGAATATTCAATTATGACAATCCTGTTCTTATGTAGCTGTGTATTTCAATATCTGTGTCAGCAGGTAGTTCTGTGTAGCTTATCACACTGACCATTGGATAAGTTGTGTGTATCATCCTATAAAAATATGGTCTAACTTGAGCTGAACATATAACTAATGGCAGATAACCTGCAATTGAAATATCATCTATTGCATCAGCTACACTTTTTTGCACATTTTTAATAATTTCAGGTGGCAAACCCAATGACGGCATCAAAGCATTTTGATTACCTGATTGGAGTGCATTAGTCATTATATCTTCCAAATGAGGGTCAATTGCAATTGCATGAATTGTCCCATTTTGGTCAATAAATAATTTCTTAATTGTTTCAGAAATACTATGCCTTACATATTCTGTCAATACATCAATATTTTTTGTAACTTTTGAATACTCAAGCAAAGATTCAAGTATTAAAGGCAAATCTCTAACTGGAATTCCTTCACTTAGAAGATTTTGTATAACTTTTTGAACGGTAGAAATTGGAAGTGAATCTGGTGTAATTTCTTCAATTAAAGCAGGATAATCCTCTTTTAAATTATCCACTAAATGTTTAATATCTTGTCTTGTTATTAATTTATCTGCATTTCTTCTCAATAATTCTGTCAAATGTGTTGTTAATACAGTAGCAGCTTCTACAACAGTATAGCCAAGTATTTCTGCATTTTCTCTATTACTGAAGGTAACCCAAGTAGCAGGTAATCCAAAAACTGGCTCAGTTACTTTAATACCATTAATGTCTCCTTCTGCAGTGCCAGGATTCATTGCGAGTAACATATTTGGATGAAGAACATTTCTTGTAATTTCATTTCCACGAATTTTAATTACATATTCTTCTGGCTCAAGTTGTAAATTATCTCTTACTCTAACAGGTGGTAAGATAATACCAAGTTCTACAGCTAACTGCCGTCTAACATTTGTAATACGTTTAAATACATCTCCTCCCTGGGATTCATCAACAAGTGAAATTAAGCTATACCCAAGTTCAATTTCTACTGGGTCAACTCTTAGTAGTTCTTCTACAGGTTGTTCGGCTGGTTTTTGGGATTGCTCTGCCTCTGCAATTTCCTTAGCAAGTTCGTTATCTGACTCTTTTTTTATTGATTTTGTTTTGAAATATGCAATAGAACCTAATAATGTACTAAGGAAAAAGAATGGAAACATTGGAAAACCGGGTAATAATCCAACAAAAAGTAACATTCCAGCAGTTATAAATAATGGTTTCGGCTTAGAACCGAATTGAATTCCAATTTCACTATCAAGATTATCACCTGATGCTGAACGTGTTATGACCAAACCACCACCTATGGATACAAACAAAGCTGGGATTTGAGAAACAAGACCATCGCCAATTGTCAAAATACTGTAAGTCGTAGCTGCAGTGCCAAAGTCCATATCTAATTGCAAGATACCAATCAAAAATCCGCCCATTAGGTTAATGGCAGTAATAATCAAACCAGCAATTGCATCACCTTTAATAAATTTTGCAGCACCGTCCATAGCTCCGAAGAAATCAGCTTCTTGATTTAATTCTTGTCTTCTCTTTCGAGCTGTTTGCTCATCAATAAATCCAGCATTCAAATCCGCATCAATAGACATTTGCTTTCCGGGTAAAGCATCTAATGTAAATCTTGCTGTTACTTCGGCAATTCTGGTAGAACCTTTGATGATTACGATGAAATTAATAACCAAGAGTATAAGAAACAATATAATACCGACTATATAATTCCCACTAATAACGAAATTACCGAATGCTTCTATCACATTCCCAGCTTGTGCCTCAGATAAAATTAATCTCGTTGAAGCAACATTTAATCCAAGTCGAAATATTGTTGTTATTAAAATTACGGTTGGGAATGATGAAAATTCAAGTGGTGTTCTTAAATAAACCGATACAAGTAAAATTAATACCGAAGTAGCGATATTAAATGCTAAAAATAAATCAAGTAAAAATGCAGGTAAAGGTACAATTAATATAACAAGAATGAATAAAATACCTATAGCCAATCCCAAATCAGAATTTCTTTTGATTGCGGGCATAACATTATTCTGCAATTTTTGCATAGGCACAGAATTCATTAGTGCTAATTGTTTACTTTTAGCCATTTATTGGATATTTCCCACTTAATCATTTCAAAATATTATTATTGCAAATTGTTTGCCAAGTTTTAAATTAATGTATTTTAATAATTTTTTAAATTCAGTAAATTATTTTCAAATTAATATTGTAATAATTCGTTTTTGAATAATTGAATGGTGAATCTGTTGATATTCTATTGCAGTATCATTATTTATAAACTAAAATTTTGAAAAATTCTTTGAAGTTGATAGATGAAAATTATATTTAGATTATTTATATTAATATTTACCATTACATTATTACAAGGTCAAACCTTGATTTCTGTAAATGATTACAACTTTGATAGAGGAAAGGATTCTCCCATATTAATAAATGGCACAATAAATTCACAGAGTACTGGTTCGATAGAATTAAAATTTAGATTTAATGCGATGGTAGTAGCTGTAAAAAAAATTGATGGTGGAAATAATTTTGCAATTAAAGATGAAAATCCAAGAATGGATGTGAAATTCAACAATTATACAAATGCAGAATTAACAATTAAATCTGACAATTTTACTAATATTGATAATGGTAATATTTGCCAAATTATATTAGAAGGATTAGCTGGAACTGACACAGTTACCAATTTTGAACCTATATCTGTTTTAATCAATGGAATTGAACAAGCTAATGCAAAGTTTACTTCAGGCAAAATAAGTATTAATTCTTCGCCAATTGAGCAAAAGTTTTTTGATGGTTTAAGTGCAAATTACCCAAATCCATTTTCTTCAAATACTAAATTTTCATTTACGATAGAAAAAGATACTAAAATAAAATTTTCAGTTTTTTCTAATGGTGGAAGGGAAGCATATTCTTTTCCATCAGAGAGCAATACATTTTCTGTGAAGTTTTTCAATTCTGATGGCAGTATAATTGATTATCCTGATAAATATATTTTCAAAAAAGGTAGATATTCAATGGAATTACATCCTATTCCATGGGAGGTTACCTCTGGGGTTTACTATTTTGTATTTAAAACAGAATCAAATGTATTCAAAGAAAATCTAATTTATATTAAATAAGTGTGGAAATTAAATTGAAAAAAGTTTATATTATTTTATATTTAGCATTTATTACAAATATTGCATTTTCTCAATCTGATTCAACTGAAAGAGAAAAAAATCTTTTGATGAAGCAACCAGTAGGCAACGAATTTTGGCTTACATTTATGCAAAATTTTAAAGATGATGAATCAAAAGCACCATTAAATCTCGAACTTTTTCTTACGGGTGATATGGATGCTAATGTTGTTATTGAGATTGAAGCTATCAAATACAAGAAAAAATTATTTGTTCCAGCAGGCACTGTTCTCTCTGAAGTGGTTAGTTATCTTGCACAAGTGAAAAGTTCAGAAACAATTGAAAGTAAAATCGCTGTTCATATTACAAGTGATAATCCAATCTCTGTTTATGGCTTAAATAGGCGACATCAAACAACAGATACTTATCTTGGACTTCCGACAAATGTACTTGGTAAAGAATATCGTGCTATGTGTTATCATGTTACTGAGGATTTTTTACCAGTTTTTGCAGTTGTTGCTACTGAAGATAATACAGTTGTTACAATAACACCAAATTCTGATACTTATGCTGGAAAAACAAAAAAAATTCCATTTGATGTTACCTTAAACAGAGGTGATGTTTATCAAGTAAAGCCAAGTGTCAAGAGATTCAGCAAGAAAGAGTCTGATTTAACTGGCTCTTTAATTACTTCCAATAAAAATATTGCTGTTTTTAGTGGGCATCAATGTTCTTATGTACCAGCAGGTCCACCACCTGTAATTGCTTGTAATCACTTAGCTGAGCAAATGCCTCCAATTTCCTCTTGGGGTAAACATTTTTATATTGGTAAATTAAAAGGCAGGTCTCAATATACTTATAGAGTTCTTGCAAATGAAAATGAAACAAAAGTCTTTGAAAATTCAACATTATTGAGAGTTTTAAAACAAGGTGAATATCTTGAGAGAAACTCAAATCAGAATCTACAATTAACAGCCGATAAACCTGTTCTCGTTGCTCAATATTCTCAGGGGTTTGACAATGGTGATTCAATTGGCGATCCGATGATGTTATTGATTACTCCAACACAACAATTTTTAAAGCAATACAGATTTGCTACACCGATTGGAGGAAGTTGGAATCATTATATCAATGTTGTTATACCAACTAAAGCGATTAATAATATCACTTTAAACAGTAGAAAATTAGACCCGAAAATATTTGAGCCACTTGGAATTAGTCGTTATTCAATTGCATTTATTCCTATTCCATTTGGAACTCATTACATTAAAGCAGATGAACCATTTGGGATGTATTCCTATGGATTTGGATTCGGGCAAATTGACTCTTATGATGCTTATGGAAATATGGGCGGGCAATCATTCCTCGAATATGTTCCGATACCCGATACATTAAAGCCGATGGTTGAATATAAATTGATGAATAATAAAAATACAATTATTGTTAGAGATGACAGAATTGACGATACTGGTTTGCAAAAAATTACAATAATAGACAGTATGGGAATTTTACCGAAAATTAGTCCAATTTCTTCTGGTATTCCTCAGGCAACTATTGAACTGATTCCTAAGAATATTAATGAAACTGGTTATTTGAAAATTGAAACTGCTGATGTGAGTGGAAATTTGACTCAATTTATGGTATGCTATCATTTAAATGACGCAGGTAGCTTTACTTACACTCTGTCTGATGGTTATGAAGCAAAATGTATTGAAACTCCAGGATTGCAGTTAGGAGCATTTATAAAGAGTTCAATAAATTTTCATAATGCAGATTTTTCAAGTTCAGGCGATTTATCAGTACCGGGGAATTTTTCGTCATCAACTGGTCAAGGTGGATATTTTGGATTATTGGCAGCATATCCTCTTACTCATAAATTATTGCTTTCAGCAAGATTATCAATTGATAGCTATAATGGCACATTGGTTGCTCCTGATAGTATTATTTCAAAATATTTAGATACAACTACAGGTCAATATTTGCCGTTTAGTGAAACTCATACTTTAAAATTAAAAGGGACATATTTCGACCTCGCTTTTGCTGGTGAGTATTATTTTGTAAGATATTTATACGGATTAGCAGGTTTGAATTTTTCTCTGAATTTGACAAATTCCATAGATTTTTCTAAAGAGATAACTATTCCTGAAGGATTCATTTATAAAGGTGGCAATAGAACGCAGAAACTGCCACTAACTGAATTAAATTCTTTAACCTCAATTAATCTTGGTTATTTTGTTGGTGTTGGAATTACTTATCCAATTTACAAAAAATTTCACGGATATCTCGAAAGTATTTACAATCAGCAATTTGGTAGTTTGATTGATGATGGTGATTGGAGTTTTAGCAGAATTACATTAATGATTGGATTAAGATACAAATTATAATTATGAAAGAATCAATAAATCAAATATTTGCTGTATTCATTAAAGAAATTAAAAGTGAATTCAGAACTCGTTATGCAATTTCTGCAGTTTTGCTTTTTATATTAACAACTGTTACTATGATTGTATTTGCAACAGCTGGTGAAGAAATAACTTCAGATATGGCTGGAGGAATTCTTTGGGTAATAATGTTCTTTGGAGCAATGACTGGTCTTTCTAAAAGTTTTGTTAGCGAGGAAGAACGTGGAACGGGTTTCCTTTTACAAATTTCAGCAAATCCTATGTCTGTATATTTCGGGAAATTGTTATTCAATATTGTATTATGTTTATCTTTAAATTTATTTTCAGTTTTCTTGTTTTTTATTTTTAATAATTCAATAGAAATTGTTAAAATTTATGATTTTATTTTAGTGATATTATTAGGAAGTGTCGGTTTAGCTGGGGCTACAACAATAATTTCTGCATTAATTGCAAAAGCAAATACAAAAAATGCTCTTTTCCCAGTTTTATCATTTCCAGTAATTTTACCTTTAATAGTTCTGGGTATTAATATAACTAAATATACATTCGATAGTGGAATAGTAACAAAACTTGCGGGTGATTTTCAAATGATTACTGCATACTGCGGAATTATGATAACTGCATCTTTCTTTTTATTTGAATTAGTTTGGCGAGATTAATTAAACCAAACCATATTCCGATAACTTTCTATACAGAGTTCTTTCAGATATACCTAATGAATTTGCAGCAAGTCGTCTATTATTATCATATTTCTTGAGTGCTAATTCAATTAATCTTTTCTCAACAACTTCAATTCTCATATCTTCAAGGGATTCAATATAATTATCCACATTTTTGATTTCCTCAACTGTTTGAAATTGCTCCAAAGAATCAGTATTATCTCGAACTTTTTCCAAGACTCTATAAATTTCTCTGACTGCCATTTTCAAATCTGATAAATCACTTTTTATTTCAAGGAGAGAACGGAAAATAAGACCAATTTCGTTGTTTTCGTTCATTGTTGGTTTTTGAATATTCATCAACGAACTTTCACGTGGTAAATCAACTGAATGATAAGCTGGAAGTGCAGGTGGAATATATCTTCTAAGAATTTCCGGTGTAATTACTGCACCCTTTTCAAGAGTAATAATTGTATCAACCAGATTTTTTAATTCACGAATATTTCCTTGCCAAGGTAAACTTGTTAGAATATTCAATGCATCTGTTGAAATTCCTTTGTATTCCAAATTCAATTTATCACAAATTTTATTTGCAAAAAAATCAACAAGTTCAGGAATATCTTTTATATGGTCTCTCAGAGGAGGAAGAATTATATGAACATTATTCAATCTGAAAAATAAATCTCTTCTGAATTTTCCTTCTCTAACGTCATAATCAAGTTCTCTATTTGTAGCGGCAATCACTCTTACATCAACTTTTTTCACATCTGAAGAACCAAGTTTTGAATACTCACCTGATTCAAGTACTCTAAGTATTTTAACTTGAGTACCTAAGGGCATATCTCCAATTTCATCAAGAAAAATTGTTCCTTTGTGAGCAGATTCAAAAAAACCAATTCTATTTTCCACCGCACCTGTGAATGCACCTTTTTCATGACCGAATAGTTCAGATTCAAGTAAAGTTTCAGGTATAGCACTACAATTTACACTTACAAAAGGAAATTTTTTTCTTAAAGAAAGATGATGCACTGCATTGGCAAATACTTCTTTTCCAGTACCTGTTTCACCTGTGATGAGTATAGTAAGGTCTGTTGGTGCAGCTTGTAATAACTTTGCAACAGCAGTCATCATTGGTTCAGATGTACCGGCAATGCCAAATCTATTCTTTACACTATTAATTATATGCTTATTTATTGAATCAATTTCCATTTTTCTTCGACCACTCTTCCCAACCACCGGCATACAAATAAATATTTTTATAGCCGAAATTCAAAATCATTTTAGCTAATTCATGACTACTATCACACTGACCGCCATCACAATATATTACAATTTTTTTATCATGTGGCAAATCAAATATTTTCGGCATAATCACAGCTTCATCATCATAAGGAAAAATATTGATTGCATTTCCAATATGTGCTTTTTTATAATTTTCAGAACTTCTTGCATCAATTATAAAGAAACTATCGTCTTTCAAAATTTTCAACATTTGATTATAGGTAACTGTTTTAGTTAAATTAATATGCTCTTTGCTATCATCTGTTGTTGAATTATTAGTAGCTAAATCATTATTAACTTTTTCTGTTTCTACTTTTTCTATTGGTTCTTGTTTATCAACTTTAAACTCTGGAAATTTTTCTTGTGTTTCATTATTTGTTGAATCTGTTTTATTTACAATTAAATTCTCATCTCCAAATAACTCAGATTCTGAAATTTCTTCAATTTTAGTTTCTTTATAAATTAATGGCAATGGCTTTGAACGATAAAAATTAAATCCCAAAGCTAAAAGCACTGACATAGTTAAAATTAATAATATTTCAATATATAACTTTTTCATATAAATTTCAATTAAAATTGAGATGTTTCTTTAACAAATTATACGCTGAATTAATTTCTTGTGATTTTTGTTGTGCTTCTTTTTGAATATCAATGTTTTCTTTAGTAACTAAATCAGGATGATACTCTTTCATCAACTTTTTATATGCAGTTTTAATTTGTTCAGTAGTTGAATTTGGGCTAACTTGCAGAACTTTAAATGCATTATTGACCTCATTATTATACTGTGGTGGTTTATAAGCACTACCAGAATTGGAATAATTATTAGTATTATCCTTCTTACTATTTTGAGATTTATTCAAGTCATCAATGATTTTTTTTAATTCATCAGAATCATCGTTGATAATTCTATTAGCATAATGAATATCATCATCGAAATCCTTTGCTTTCCAAATATCTTTAATTCGATTAAAAATCTGACCCATACTAATATTTACCGATTTTTTTTAAATGAGCAACGATTAATTTCACAGCCAATTCCCAATCATTAACACTCGAAACGAGGTCATAAGAATCAATTACAGTTTCAGAAAAGAATGCCATATTTTGCTTTATTTCATGCCATTGCTCTCCAATGGCGATTATAGCTTTTTCACCTAATAATCCTTTTTCCTTCAACGCCCAAACTGCTGCAAATTCAAGCAATGTACCAGCGTTGCCAGGAAAAATTACATAAGAATCACCAAACTCAATCAATTTTTCAGTTCGTTCAAGATAAGTTTTTGTTTTGATTTCCTTTTTTATGTATATGTTAGCTGATTTATTTTCGATTACTTCAGTTGTAACACCTATAATTGGAACATCATATTCTGATGCACCTTTCGAAATTGCATCCATTATACCACCATATCCACCAGTGGCAACTCCAATATTCATTTTCCCTAAAGCATTCCCTAATTTATAGGCATTTTCATAATCGACTGTACTTGAATCGCAATTTCCACAACCAAAAATTGTAATAATAGCCACAAAAAACCTCACAATTAATCAACAACGTTATAATTGACGAAAAAGAATGAGTTTTGATTTATAATTTCATACCAATTGAAAAATAATAATTTGTTGCTCCCCAAACAATTGCAGTTGGCTCATTTAGAAAATAATATGATTTGCCAACACCGAATTTTGCTGGTCCAACGGGTGTGTCAAATGATAATTTAAGCCCCAAGCCATGCTTAAAAGTGGAAAACTTAATATTTTCGGGTAATTCCCATGTAGAACCAAGATTATAAATTATAGATATATATGTATCGAACAAAAATCCATAAATAAATTTTCTTCTTAGTTCTAACATACCTGATATTAATTGTCTTCCTCTATATTCATCTTCCCTAAGTCCAATAAAATTATCTTCACCACCCATTGAGAAAAACTCCATTGGGGGTAGAGTTCTATCTGCAACTCCAAATCTAATACCTCTTATCAAAGTATAATTACTAAAAGAATAATTCAATTTATATCCAAATTCCGCTTTTGAAAAACTAACTGAACCTCCAAGATTTAAGAGGTTAGTTTCAAGATTTAACAGAATAGTTCTACCTTCAGTTGCAAATTCAGATTCATTTTCATTATCCCATTTTGCTGACAAACTAACAGTATTTATTTTATAAAATTCAGGTGGAATAGAATCCATTTGAAAACTTCTTTGCATTTCATATCTTAAATCAATTCCAATTCTACCACTTCTTTCAATTTGTGAACCAAATCCAACTTTTACGCCATAACTTTGTTCTGTCAAATTTCTTTTTCTACTATTTTCATATTTTGTAATGTCATTATTAATTAATCTTGTATATTGGAATGCATCTCTATTCTTGTAAAAACCTTCAATATAAGTTGTAACATCAGTATTATAAATTCTGGAATTTTCATACCTCATAGCAGCATATTGATTAAACTCACCACCAGAAATCAAGGTAGAAATTCTTGCACCTGTTTCAAATAAATTATCCTGAATCAAATCAACACCAAATTGTGAATTTCTTTCATTGTCAATTCTTGCACCAATTTTGATAAATTGAGAACCTAATTCTTCAGTTTCAATAATAATATCAGCGGTTCCATCTGGATTTTTTGATGGGGTAATTTGAACATATCTAAACAAATCAGTAGCAATTAAATTATGCCATGAATTAATTATTTTATCTGCATTGACCGGTTCACCCTCGGCAAATAGAATATCTCTTTTAATAAGCATTGGATTAGTATTATCACGTGACTTAACAATAATTTTTCTGATAGTTCTCTCATTAAAAGAAAATATTATATTTCTGTCCAAAATTTGAAATGAAGAAATATCAGCAAGGGATAACCCTTCATTCCTTGTAAGTTTCAAAGCATATTCATAAATTTCTTTTTCGATGTTTTTACTTAAAGATTGGTATTGATATTTTCTATTCAGTTCAATTTCAATCAATCTAAAAAAATTATTCTCATTAGTAATTCTAATATTTAATAATTTTTTGTAATCCTGAGCTTTAATACTAATTTTTATTGATTCTCTTACAACAACAATATTAATTTTCTGATATTTATTGTCTTGCATAAATTCATAAATCAAATTAAAAAGTGATTGAATTTTGTAATCGCTTAAATTTGAATTATTATTTGTAAGAGAATTGATTTTATGAAAATCCGTTTCATCAAATCCTTCAAAAGAAAAATTATATATTCCCAAATCACCAATTTCATTTCTAATTCTTTCAAAATACTGTTTATTGAAATTATAATTGGCAATTGAATCAATTTTATTTTTTATTGAATAAATTAGATTTTGAGCCGATTTTACGCCTTCATTAATAAGAAATTTTATATTAGAAAAATCAGTATTTTTATGATTTTCAATTTTTGGAATAATTTCAAAATCAACTAAACTTCTTGATTGATTGCTAAGTTCAGCCATCGCAATTGAAACTACTTGGTCAGCAATATTCCAAGGATTATTTAATTGTTCTACTTCAAGCAATGGGGAAGTAGTATTAACTGCAATTATTAAATCAGGATTGAAACTCTTAGCAGCAGTTACTGGTATATTTCCAATTATACCTCCATCAACCAGCAACATATTATCAATTTTGACTGGAGTAAATCTTAAAGGAATAGTTGCAGATGCTCTAATTGCAGATACAATATTTCCTTTATTTAAACTTACTGTTTTACCAGTAATTAATTCAGTTGCAACCGCTCTAAATGGATATTTTAGACTATCAAAATTACTATTAGTTTGATAAATCGAATTCCAAAATAATTTTTGCAAAAAGGATTCAAACTTTGCTCCAAGAGAAATGGCTTCAGGAACAACAAAATTAAAATTTTTGAATCTAAGATTTAATAAACTACGGTCAGAAATGATTTTTTGGTCTAAAAATAATTCATTCCTTGCTTGATTATTACTCAAATTCATAGTTTGCTGCCAATCTGTACTATTCATTATTGTATCGAGTTCTTCGGCAGTATATCCAACAGAATACAAACCACCAACAATTGAGCCAATACTTGTTCCAATAATATAATTTATGGTAATATTATTTCTCTCGAACTCTTTCAAAACCCCAATTTGCGATATTCCTCTTGCTCCTCCACCAGATAACACTAAAGCAACTTTAGGTATCAAACTATCTACATTAGAAATTACATATTCTTTATTTGTTAAATTATCATTACCTAAAACTAATGAAAAGTTTAACATCATAATGAAGATAATGAATATGATAGTTTGAATTTTCAATATTATTTAATTTTTAATAAATAAAAAAATCATTAAATTCACCAGTAAATTCAAATTCTGTATATAAACAATAACTCACAGATGCTCTTGAAGGACCCTTTTCTAATAATTTGTGCAATTGTTCAACAGCATCTTTGTTACCTTCAGCAACAACTTCAACTGACCCGTCAAAGAGATTTTTAGCATATCCGTTGATATTCAAAATATGGGCATTTTTCAATACAAAATACCTATATCCAACTCCTTGAACTAATCCTTTTACAATAAATCTATATTTTACTTTTTTTTCATCCATAGGGAAACCAATTATTCAATATTTCCGATAATAACAGGATTTCTATCCAAACAACGTTTGAATACTTCATCAGCATTACTTTTTTCAACCACCAATATCATACCTATACCAAGATTGAATGCTGCACGCATTTCATCTTCAGATACGTTTCCAGTTTTTTGAATCAAATCAAAAATAGGTAATCTATTCCAGCTATTCCATGCTATGTTTAATTGAGTATTCTCTGGAAGTATTCTTTTAGTGTTACCAACAATACCACCGCCAGTAATATGCGAAATACCTGTTAATAATTCATCTTCAACAAGTTGTGCAACAGTATTTAAATATGATGTATGTACTTTTAATAAACTTTCTGCGATTGAACAACCAAGTTCTTCTACAAAGTCTTCATATTTATATTTTGATAACAAAACAGTTCTTGCTAATGAGTAACCATTTGTATGCAAACCACTTGAAGGTAATCCAATTAAAACATCGCCTTTTTGAATTTTTTTGCCATTGACAATCTTTCTTTTATCAACTACTCCAACGATAGTGCCACTTACATCATATTCACCATCAGAATAAAGAGAAGGCATTTCTGCAGTTTCGCCACCTATTAATGCTGTTCCATTTTCAAGACAACCAGCGACAAAACCACTTATCACTTGTTCGGCAACATCTGGATTTAATTTTCCAGTTGCAAAATAATCAAGAAAAAATAATGGTTTAGCACCACATGCAAGAATGTCATCAACGCAATGATTAACTAAGCAATTCCCAATTGTATTGTGAATACCTGTATGAAATGCAATTTTTAATTTTGTTCCAACTCCATCAGTACTTGCTACAAGTATTGGATGCTCATAACCTTCAAATATACCATCATAAAAGCCACCAAATAATCCAATATCAGAAAGTACTTTACTACTATGTGTTGAACGAACTAATGGTTTAATTCTATCCACAGTTTCTTCGCCAGCGGCAATGTCAACACCAGAATCCTTATAAGTAAAACTCATTTTATCACCATTTCTATTTTATAATAATATTAATTACCATTTTTTGAAAATCCATTTTTTGAAAGTTTCATTAATTGAGCAGTTCTTTCTGCTTGTAAAGCAAAAGTTTCTAATTTTGCTTCAATCACTTGTGGAAACGTATTTCCATCAACTTCAATTGTAAGAAATGGAATATTCATATTTCCATTAAATACTTCTGAAAGTTTATATTTGCTATCTTGTTTTTGTTTTAATTCAATTTTGTGTTTTACGGTCATCTCACCTGCACCAACTGCTTCAGTAAATCGAGTAGGCATACAGCCGAATGGACCAAGATTAATTATTCCAGCATATCTTTCAAGTGATTCACTTAATGCTGTACCCAATACCAGACCGGGTTCCCCTTTGAAATCAAGTGGTAAAATATGTTTGCTATGTTCGAGAGTATGCTTAATATTAGTTAGTTCATATTCGTAATAACCTGATTTAGCAAGTATTTTCTTAATTTTTCTCTCTGCTTTTCTCATAAACATATATCTAATTTCTTGTTCTATCTTCTTTTTGAAAGATTTATCTGGTTCGAGTAAATCAATTTTAATTAAATAATCAACATATTGAATCCATTCATTAATATGTGCAGTTTTTACGACAAAACCTTTTTTCGCAAAAACTTTATTTAGCCATTTATGAGAAAAACCATCACGTCTAACATAAATTTCACCAAGTAAAGCAATGTATTTTGACTTTTCAATTGGAGTATCGCTTGGAATATTATTTTTTAGATTTATTGAAAATTCTTCAAGATATTTATAGAATTTATTAGGATTATCAATAAATTTCTTTGTTAGAATATCAATTTCTTTATTGAAATATTCTATTCCATCGATATGATTTTTTGAATTTGCAAGAATTGCACTTCTTACATCATCTAATACATCACTTGCTATTATTGATTGAATACCTCGCATAGCAAAGTCGGAACCAAATCCTGCAAAACCATCTTCATTCATCAAAACCATTTGAGCTACATTATTTAGCTTTTTTTGTTTGATTACATTTCTGATGAATACTGGATACTGTCCTAATCTACAATTTCCTGCACCTTGAACAATAAAGAATGCAATATATGATTTACCATCCCATTGTTTCTCAATGTATTCAAGCAATGCACCAGATAACAAAATCAACGGCAAACACTCCTTTCCACTAGCGTAAGCCCTTCCAAATTTCAGTGTTTCTCCAGTAGAAACAGGTAGTGCATCAGCTTTAAATCCAAGAGAACGAAGAGCAGCTGCAAAAAATTTCGCTCCTAAATCACCCATCGAAGGAATCAATATCTGAACTCTTTTATCATTCATTTCAATTCTTTCGCCTTCGGAAGTTACAAAATAGTTTTTTCCGTTTTGCGAAATAATTTCAGCAGCATTAAAATCACTAAAATCAGGGTCAGAAATTGAATCTTTCAAATGCAAATAATTCTTAATAATATCAACTGCGGCATCAATTCTTGTATTGATACCAGCATCAGCTGTATGACTGTCTAATTCAAGTGTAAGTGAAGGTTTAGTTCCCATTATACTGCGAAATGTAGTTAATATCATTGAATCAGGTCCGCAAGAGAAATTTGAAATGAAAGTAGCAAATAATTGCGGATGTTCCTTAATGATTTTTGATACTTTAAGAATTTTTTTTCCGCCTTCCCAATACATAAAATCATCAATACCTTCATTTCGAAAATCAAATATATCATAAGGAAATACATAAATTCCACGTGAAGCAAATTTTTGTGGAATTCCTTTATTTGCAACATCTGTGAATGAATTATATGGGCGACCAACAACAACTATTGCAAATTCATCAGGATTTTCTTTCAATAATTCAAACGCTTCATCACCAAGTTGATATAAAGATTTTTGATAATCATTTTGCATTTTCAGTGCATATCTAAATGCTTCAATTGCTTTATTTTTATCTTTCACACCCATTTGTGAAGCAACTTCAATGAATTTTTGTTCTTCCGTATGCCATCCATTTGCAAAATTAAGTTGAGGGGCGATCCATTTGCCAGTAAAATCAAAATCTTTATAAGATTGCTTCAAATAAAATGGTTCACCACTAACAAATACACAAGTACAATTGAAATCTAACCTTTGAATTTCATCTTCCTTAGCATCAACATACATTTCTAAAATAAATGGTACAAAAAAGTAATCAGGTTTTTTCTGTATCAAATTATGAAACATACCAAGCGATAATTGTGCGGGAAAACACATAGAACTTGTCTCTCTATCCATCCCCTCATCATCAGGATTTTCAGGTAATACTACTTTGAATCCTAATTTAGAAAAGAAATTATAATAAAGTGGATAAATTGTATGTGTATGGAATGACGCATTTATTCCAACCATAGGAGCATTTTCTGATAATTCATATTTTGGTGCAAATTCATTAAAAGTAAGAAAATGTCTTCTTTTAACAAAATCATACTTATCTGTTGGAAAAGAATTTTGATTTTTTAAATTATAATATTTATTGCAAGCACCACCGAAAGTGAATTTCTTATTTTCTATTTCAATAATATTAATGGAGCATTTTCTGTCACATTCTTCTTTTCCACCAAGACAAATAAATGGCTTTTTGTATGTTACTTCTCTATTTGCAAGTGTTTTCAAATCAAAATCATTTTCTTCAATCATACCTGATTGCAACATTTCGATAACTCTTAAAGCTACGCCATAAGCACCCATTAATCCGGGTTCTGGAGGAACGATAATATCAATGCCTGTCAATGCCGCCATTGCAATTGGAATAGCTTTATTATAGCAAACTCCTCCTTGCATAAAAATCTTTTTACCGACAGTTCTATTGCCTTTAACACGATTTACGTAATTCATACAAATTGAATAAACCAGACCAGCAGTTATATCTTCTTTACTCAAATTTTCCTGTAATGCAGTTTTAATATCCGAACCAATAAAAGCTGCACATTGGTCGCTAAAATTAGGAGGATTTTTTGCTTGCATAGCAATATTTTCAATATCCTGAACTTTAATTCTAAGGGATTCCCAAGCAGATTCTTCAATAAATGAACCAGTTCCAGCAGAACAAGCTTCATTCATAGCATAGTCAGCAGGTACTTTATTTACAATATAAGTATATTTTGCATCTTGACCACCTATTTCAAAAATTGTATCTACTTCAGCATCAAAATATACTGCGGCAGTTGCATGTGCAATTATTTCATTTATAACAGATTCGGTTAATGAATGGATTCCGGCAATTTGTCTTCCTGAGCCAGTTGTTCCCAGTCCAACAATTTTGATATTTTCAGGAACTTGATTGATAAGATTTTCATAACAATCTCTTGCAGCTTTAATTGGGTCGCCATTAGTATAAATATATGATGAAGCAAGTAAATCTTTATTTTTCAAACTAATAATAACAGCTTTTGTTGTAGTAGAACCAACATCAATACCAAGAATACATTTTTCATCTTCAAAAGCATTTCTTTTTTCCAAACTTTTGAAAATAACTTTATCTTTAAATTCAGATAATGGTTTATGAAAAGTAAATGAACTTTTAATTCCAATAAAAATATTATCAATTGATGGAATTTTTTTAACATCTTTTTCAATACCATAAATGGCGGCGCCAAGAGCTTCAAAATGAGTTGCATTATCAGATATATCAAAATTTGGAAATTTCTCATTCAGATAATTCAAAACAACTCTATTCTGTGTAACTCCACCAATCAATAATGCTTTACCTTTAACATTCTTGCTAAGAAGTTCATCAATTTTATCAGCAATCATTGAAGAAAGCCCTGCTGTTACTTCTGATTTAGCAACACCCTTATTTAATGCATGGGTACAATCTGATTTGCAAAATACTGAGCAACGCCCAGTAACTTTGAATGGATTTGCACTTTCAGCTATTTCCATAGATGATTCAAGATTCAAATCCATTCTTTTTATTTGCTGTAAATAAAACTCACCTGTACCAGACGCACATTGATTTTTTGAAACAACATCAGAAATTTTCCCATTATTATCAAGCAAATATAATAGAAAAGTTTCCCCACCAAGTGATGCAACTGCAGAATATTTATTTTCACTATTATTGAGAAATGTTAAAGCATATTCTGTTGCGGTTGGTTCTGAAATGTTTGTAAATGCCGTTAAGTGTCTAAATTTTCTACCTGTTACAACAACAGAGTATGAATTTAAATCATAATCTTTCAACAAATCTAAAAATACAGACTTTGGGTCGCCATTGTGAGCTTTCACAATAACATTATTTATATGTAAATCATTGTTTGCTCTTATTTCCACTAAGGATACAGTCGAAGCACCAAGACAAACACCGATTGAATATTTCATTTGTTATCCGAAAATTTATCTAATTGCTTCCCATTCTTTGGATACCGATTTCCCCAAAAACCAAACAGAAAGCGAATTTAGTGTCCAAAAAAATACTGTTTTAATGTATCCGTACTTTCTGAATCTCCTTGGAGATTCTAATACGTGAAGTTTTCTTTCAAATTTAATTTTGCCCGTAGCTGAAAGTCTTCGATATAAATCAAAATCTTCACCGGCAACAATAGAATCTCGAAAACCGTTGATTTTGCGAAAATCAGCTGTTCTCACAACTTGACATTCGCCCCTACCCATTCCAAGTCCAATCAGATTTAATAGATGAACGTAAGAATTGTGAAGGAAATAAAAAACTCTATCTTTGAATAATTCTTCTTCAGGTAATGAAGAAACAAAGCAAGCAAGTGCGGAATATTTTTTATACTCTATATTATTTTTTGCAAATTTCAAAATGACATCAAAAAATTCTTCAATAAATGCAGGAAAAGTATCACCATTTAAAAATACTATTACATCGCCACTCGCTACATCTGCACCACGATTACGCCCTTCAGCAATTGTTTGTCTTGTTTTCTTATTATGAATAACAACTTTATCAGCATACTTTCTGGCAATTTCAACAGTTCTATCACTACTTCCACCATCAGATACAATTAATTCAAAAGAATAATATTCTTTCAATTCTTTTGTGAAATTTATCAAATTACTTTCAAGAATTTTTTCTTCCATATAAACTGGAATAACCAAACTAATCAAAGTTTTGACCTTTGTATCAAATTTATCTTCAAAATCGCTATTTTTTAAGCAATTATTCACTTCAGAAACATATTTTTCAGAATGCAATTAAGCACCTTTATTAAATCAACAATATATTAAACCTACAAAAATACTAAAATAATTTGTTTAAATAAAACCAAACTACTAAACCACATTTATAAATTCTCATTTTCAAGATAATTTTCAAATTTTAAGAGTATTTGTAAAAAAATATTAATAATCTGTTGATAAAATAATATTGAAAAGATATTGCACAAAGCTAAAACCAAAAGAAAGCCACGAGTTGCTTACTGAATCTGCAACACGTGGCTTCAGCCACGTAAAAGATGATTAAATTTATACTTCTTCAAAAGAGTGTTAAGTATTGCGTACCTACCATCATTTTACTTTTCAATCAATATTTGCTGACTTATAATTTGATTATTTTCAGTAGTCAAATTTATAATGTAAATACCCGAACTGACATTAGTTTTTGAAATATGATATTCAGAAGTAATATTCGTAATAACTACATCTTTGTTGAATATTTCAATTCCCAATAGTGAGAATAATTTCAATTTTCCTTTAATCAGATTGCCGTCTGATACTAAATCTATTTTAATATCATTTGTTGAATTACTGATTTTCATATCTGCATAAGAATATCGCAATAGACGGTTTAATGCACCTGATGGAACACAGTAATCAACTAATTTAATTGAACCGCTTTGCTTGATTAAATTCACAATTTTATCAGTATTTAAGTTAAATTCAGTAATTTCTAATGCAGTAGAATCTGGTACATAAACAAGAGTTACACCTTCTATTTTCATTATTTCACCAGCATTTCCAAGTAATTTTCTTGCGGTATCGCCCACAATTTCACCACTGATAATACCATTTGCATAGTTTAATTCAGTTTGTTCAAATTTGCCATTATAATTCACAAATAACTTTTTAGGGAAAAATAAGTGTTTATCGAATGAAAATACATATTTAATCAAATCAGTTGAAAATCTTTCAATACCATTTTCAAGTATTAGCGGTATTGATATAACTGTTCCGGGTTTAGTTTGATAATGTAGAAATTTCAATTTTGCTTGGTAAGTTTCCTCTGGAACTTCTGCTACAATATTTGCATTTAAAGAATCAATACATTTAGATTCATAAATCAATTTAACATTTGAAGAAAATTTACCTACATTTTTAGCTGTAAATTTCACTTTAACAAAATTAGATGAGTTTGCTTGTACATTTATTGGCAATTGTGGTGAAAATGAAATTTGATTGAATAAATCATTATCAAAATTTATTGATGTTAAATTACAGTTTACATTGCTTTCATTTTTAATATCAAAAGTTAGTTCTTTGTTGTCATCTTTCCAAACGGAAGTAAAATCCAATGTTTTGGGATTTATTGTAAGTGTTGGCTTAACAATATTTGCTTTTAAATTGATGACAAATTCATCAGCACAAATTGTACTTAAAAACTTATAAGATGAAGTATAATTACCAAGTGGAGCATCATTTGGAATTGTTAATGAAAATTCTACTGTTTCCGAAGAATTTGCACTTATAATTAAAGGATTATTACCTAAATAAGCAAACATATTTTCATTATCTAATTTTGTAATATTGAAATAATCAGGTAAATTGCCAACAGAATTGATTTTAAGTGATTTTGTAACTGAACCTTGGCATAATTCAATATCTCCAAAATCAATTTCAGTTGTTTCAGGAGAAGATTCTACACTTGTAAATTCGCAAATAAAATGAACAGTAATTATTTGAGATTCAGGAGAAAAAGTTTCGAATTCAATTGCACCTTCAAATCTACCATAAGTTTCAGGAATAAACTCAATGATTATTTTTTCAGGTTTATTATAAATTAATGCTTTAGGCAATGTAAATGGATTTTTCCATTTAAATGATTTATCACCTATTAATTTATAATTAACAATTGTATCCGCTAATACAACATAATTTATCAAATTAAATTCAAGTAATTGTGGAATTTTGTAACATGAAGAAATCGAACCAACTGTATCTTTGTCAGCTGAAACAAATCGAGCTTTACTTGATAGATTTATATCAATACATTCAATTCCAGGACATTCACCATCATATTCAAAACAAAGTTTCCCTTTATAATCTGTATCACTACTGGGTGTAAATGTAAAAGTAAAGTCCACAAATGAACCAGTCTCCATAACTACATTTAATATCGGAGTAAATGACATTGTCCAATCTGTTGAAGGTGGATTTAAGTATATTTTTTTTATATCAATATCTGAATTTCCAGCAGAAGATGCACGAACCACTACATTTTCTGGTTTATCTTTGCGTGTAAATACTTCAACTGAATTTGGGTTTAACTCAAGTTTTCCAGAAACACCGAAAGCTCTAACAATAAATTCCAATGTATCATTACAAGGCAGTATAGGGAAACGTAATTTCTCTTCAATAAATCCTATTTCTTTACTTACAAATTTAATATCAAAGTTGAAATTTTCATTAGGTTTGACGAGAATTGGATACACATTACTAATAATCAATTCAAAATTATCGGACGTAAAATCAGATTTTTGAATTAAACCATTCATTGTGCCGATGTTAATTGCGGTCACAGGTATTGTTTTTGTTTGATTTAAACAAATTCTTCCAAAATCAACAATTACTGGTGAATCAAATTCAGAATAATTTTGAGTAGCATTTACCTCAATAATATAAGGATTTTTTATTCCTCTTGCTTTTGTAGAATCATTATTTGTTATTTTGAGATTAAATTTACCAGCACCTAAATTTTTGTTGTATCTAATTATCAACATTTTGAAGGAACCTCGATTTACAAAAATTGGAGCTGTTTCATTAGACGCCCATCCAATTATTTCAACTGGTGAATTTGGTTCGATAAATTCTGCCTTATCAATTCTTAATGTTGCATTACCTGTATTATGAATATAAATTGTATCAATTTTATCCTTGCCACAATCAGCGTTAATTTCAAACTTATTACTTGTTTGAATAATAGGGGAGGTGCCATAAGCCCTGATAATAATTGTAGTATCTTTATCACAAGGTTGTAACGAGAATCTATATTTTGTTTCAGTCCAACCTGTATCTTGTGGAAAAATTTCAAATTCAAGGTCTGAACCGTTTGCCCAAATTACTTTTGGCATCGATGTTGTCAAGTTAATTTCATCATTATATATCAGTTTTTGATAACCTGTAATTTCTTCCGTATTACCTTTAGTTGACCATTTTTGGGCAACAATTGTTTTTATCCCAACTGGAGCGGGGTCAAGTACAAGCGATAAAGCTTCTGGTGATGCGGTAGATTGAATACCTTGACCTACAAGATTCAAGGATAATATTTTAGTTTTTGTAGGGTCATTTGGATAAAATCTTACATCTAAATCAGCAAATCTATCTATATTCGCAGTGGCAGTAAACTCAATAATAATTTCAACCGAATCACAAGGTTGCATTGTATGCCATTGATTTGGAGCGACTAATTTGAAGAAATTGGGATGAAGTCCGCTAAAACTAATTTCTAATTCGGTTGGAAAAAACGAAAGATTTTTAATATAAAGAGTATCGCGTTTTGTAGTTCCAACACAAGTATTATTAAATTCAATCAAAGATTTTGAGAATGGATGCTCGGTTGGATTAAGTTTATATACACCTTGTCCCACAAGCCAAGCATTGTTTCTATCGATAAATTGAATATCATCAAGATGTCTGCCGGGCTTGATACCACAATTATAAAGATTCCAGCTTTTGCCTGCATCATTAGTAAAATATACTGAATTGCTTTCGCCCACTGCCCATCCTTCAGTAGCACTAATTAATGCAGCGCCATATAGTTTTCCAAAAGTTGAATATAATTCCCAGCTACTACCATTATTAGTACTAAATCGCATACCTCCACCAGCACCTGCACCAGAGCAATCATTTCCCGCTACTGGTACAAGAAATGATGAACCTAAAACTGCTAATTCTTCATGCCAAACCTTTGTTCCAGTTGGTATTTTGGGTGACCAGTTTTGACCTCCATCTGTAGTGAGCCAAATCATACCAGAACTAACAGCATAGCCAAGTCCATCAATTGATGATAACCAAACATCAGTCAATCCACTATTTAATTCATTTCCATTAAACAACCCCCAATTTGTCCCGCCATTCGTTGTGAGCCAAAAATCTTGATTAGAATTAGCCGCACAGCCATCACCTACATAAATTCCATAATTTTCATTAACAAAGGAGCAACCCCAAGAACCTGTACTTGTTGGTGATGTGATTTCATTCCAAGTATCACCACCATCAGTTGTTTTGAAAATTCCTTCCACTCCTGATACATACCCAATTTGTGTTGTTGGAAAGTTTATACTTTCCAAGTGGTCTGCATTTGGTACTTTTGAGCCACGCCAAGAAGAACCTCCATCAGTAGTGCGAATAACAAAGCCATTAAATCCACAAATCCAAACATTATTTGGATTTGAAGGACTTATGAATATTTCTAACCAATAATTAGCATTATATGGAGCAGGTATAGTAGTAACTTCTTTCCAATACTGAGAATATAAATTTCCAACTATAAAAATATTTATCATTATTGTTAGGTAAATTATCTTTTTCATGTTTTACCTTTTTTATTTTTCAATTCTTTACAAACTGTAAATTAAAATAATTTTTTCAATTATCATAATATATTAACACAATAACTTGAAATTTGTTACAAATAAATCTTGAAGTTTTTCAATATTGAAAATGAAAATTAATCAAAAAGTAAACTATTCAACCAGATTCACTTATTTTTGTTTACAAAAGTGATTTCAAGTTGTATGATTTATTTCCCGAAAATCAAAATAAATTAAATTTCAAGATTGAATATTTTGAATTTATTGAAAAAACTGTTAAAAAAATGCAAAATTTCAAACTTTTTTCAAAAAAAGTAAAAAAAAATAAAAAAAAAGTGATTTTTGGTGAAACGGATTGCCGTTTGATGTGTCATTATATATGTGAGGAGTGGTAAATTTTAAAAATGTTTTTGAAAAAAATAAATATAGAAAAAAGGGATGCAAAACCAATAAATAAATTGGCTTTGGGAGCTATATTTTCACTTGTATTTTTATTTGTTGGATGTGATTTTTGTAATGGACCATCAGATAACGGAGTTAATCCTGAAAATAGAATATTTTTTACTGCATTTTCTGTTAATGATAACAGTCCTGTGATTTTCAGCTCTTCGCCAACCGGTAGAGAAATATCTGTTTTGGCAAGAAATATTTTATTAAATTCCGCACCTTCTAATACTGGAAAAATTGCATATACAAAATTTGATGGTTCAAGTGCATCAAATTGGCTATATATATCTAATATTGATGGGAAAGAAGAAAAATTAATTACAAAAGAGAATGCATTATTTTTAATTCAAAATCCTATTATTTCTCCTGACGGTACAAAAATTATATTTAATGGTGGATTTAACAGATTACTTGTTTATGATATAGAAAAAACCGTTTTCAATCAAATTTCAAGCAAATTATTGCAAAATTCAAGCATTACATTTTCTCCCGATGGAAAAAAAATTGCATATTTTGAAAGTGATGTAAATGAATTTTCAGTTAAAGTAATTTCTTCTGAAAACACTGATATGATAAATGTGTTATTCAGCAAGTCTTTCCAAGGAAATTTGCAATCCGCGATTATGAATTATTATATTAATTGGGATGCTAAAAGTGAAGTAATTTCGTTTAGTTTTACCAATAGCAACAGAGAATATGTTAAATCAATTAATATTACAGATAAAGTAGAAAAAACTTTTGATTATTCAGCTGATGCAATTTCAATTTTTAATCCGACTTTGAATCAGCAAAATCAAATTATCGTATTTACGGGTAAAGATGGAAATTTATGGGCAAGAAATTATAGTGAGTCAGATAACAGACTTTTTCAATTGACTAATGCAGAAGTTGGTGAAAAATATTATTTGCCTTATTGGTCTAAAGATGGCAAATATTTGATGGTTAGCAACATAAATGACAATGATAGCAATTACAATTATAATGATTTAATCGTTTTTGAGATTGTAAAAGAAGATGATATTATAAAATCCAAAGGTAGTTATTTAATTAGCAACAATACATTTAAGGGATTTTGGATGTAAAATGAGTACAAAATTTGATAAATATTCCGATATGGAGCTTTACCGAATGATGGCTGAGAAAAAGTCCGTTGCTGAACGTGCTTTTGCAGAGCTTTATAGTCGTTATAATCAAAGAATTTATGCTTATTGTTTGCGTGTAACTGGAAGTCATGATGATGCAAATGATATTTTTCAAGAAGTATTTATGAAATTTTTTGCATCTATTAAAGAAAAGAAAGTTGTAGATAAGGTGGCAGGGTTTTTAATGACTATTGCAAGAAATCTATGCTTGAATTACAATAGAAATAAAAAATCATATACTGATTTAGATTCACTTGATTCAGATATTTATCTTCGTTCTAATGATGAAGGTATAGAATATAAAGAAATGATGGAATTGATTACAAGAGCTTTGGATTGTTTGGAATTCCAATTTCGTGAAGCTTTTGTATTAAGAGTTTTTCAAGGTTTTTCTTATGATGAGATGTCTGAAATAACTGGCGTTAATACAAATATTTTAAAAAATAGAGTATTTAGAGCCAAAGATAGAATAAAAGAAGTTCTTCAACCTTATATAAATGATGTTGATAGTATAAATGAAATTGAAAAAATAGAAATTAATAAAATAAATTTAGAGTAAAATATGAATTATTCAAGACAAATACACGACTATTTAGATGGGGAGTTAGCTTTTCAAAATGAAGAGCAACTCTTTGCCGAAGTAGCATCAAATCCTGAAGTGAGAGCTGATTTTAATACTCAAATGAAAATTCATTTGGTAGCAAAGCAGGATATGAGTGTTATTGCTCCTCCAAGTTCTGTAACAAATGCAGTATTTGCTAATCTCGGCTTTTCACCGCCTATTAGTACAAGCAATCAGTTAAATGATGCTAAAACAGGTTTCATTCCGATTGTTTACAAATTTCTGAAGAAGTCTTCTGTAGCTTTATTGCTTTTGATGTTATTTACTTCAATTTCAACAGGTGTTTATTTTGCTTATCAAAATTCTGTTTTGGAAGATAAACTTAATAGCAATAACAAAAAATCAATAGCTATTGTTAAATCTGAATCTTTAGATAATTACAATACAGATATTTCTCAAGCAATAGAAGGAAATAATGTTTCAAATAATAGTATCATTGATTTGAATAGTACCTTTTCGAATTCTAATTCCAATTTAAATAATCAAAAAAGTGGCTCTAATCTGAATAAATTCAGAAATAGTTCTTTAAATAATAATGCTCACTATTCAAATAGTTTCATTAATTCTAATTCTGCATTAGCTTCTAATTCATTAAATTCTAATGATGATGGAATTATTGCTTCTAATTTCAATAAAAATTTGTATAATAATATCAATGAGTCGTCTATTGTTAATTCAAATTACAATGTAAATATCTTAATTTCAAATTCAAATTCAAATAATAATCAAACAAATATTATTGGCTTAGGAAACGTTTTTGGTTCGCTTAATTCACTTATTGATTTAATTAGTATTGATAATACTAATTACTCAATTCAAATTCGTGGATTAGTAAATTCTGAAAAAATGCCTTCATATTCAGTTGTAAATAATGACCTGCCTTTCTATTCGAATTTTTCAATTGGTGGCTCATATAAGCTAAACACTTATCATTCAATTGGTTTGGAAGTTGGCTCAGAACAATTCAATCAAAAATTCTCTCTTTCTAACGGCTTGGATTATTCTCAAAGCCCAGAGTTGTTATGGGCTGGAATATCTTACAGATTTACTCCAAAGGATTGGTTAATTCCTTATACTCTATATCCATATTCTGAATTATTTGCTGGCGGAACTACTGTTGGTCCATTATTTAGGGTACAAGCAGGTGTTAACTATATGATTTATAATAATATTGGCGTTAGTTTCGGAGTTGAATATGGTGTTTTATATTATAATGTAGAAAACAATATTCATAATTCACAAAAGTACGGCATTACAAGCGGAGTTAATTTTAATTTTTAATTTCAACTCAGATTTTTTTTGAAATTTTTAAATTTTTTTGTTATTTGAAAGTAAAAAACGATTAATTAAATCAGTTTACAAATATTTATAAAATGAAAATTCATTGAAAATCCCAGAGGGATTAAATATTTGTAATAAGGAAAAAAAACTTTAAGTTTCCCCTCTAACAAGAGGGGACTAAGCGTCGCACTGAGCTTGTCGAAGTGGGGTGTGTATTGATGGATGCGGGTTTTGGGTGATTGTGCTACCATAATTCAACTCCTATGGAGCTGTTGGTGGTCAAAGGTAATTCCTCCCCTTGGGGAGGTTAGGTGGGGTTTACAAACATTCAATCCCTCTGGGATTGTTGGACTTACAAGAATTTTACTTGTTACAAACATTTAATCCCGCTGGGATTTTCAAGGAAATTTAACAAATATTTAATGAATTTCATTTATTCTTAAATGTCTGAGTAATTATATTTTTTTGTATATTATGTATGGAAATTTTTTTTCTAAAATTTTGGACTTGTATGACAAAAATTAATGCAAGAAATACATTTAATATGAGGAATACTGAATTGTTAAAACTCTTCGGTATTCTTGCATTAGTACTTTTTGTTGCAATAGGGTGCGAATGTGTGCCAGATATTAATACACCAAAAGAAATTACACCTTCAGATTATGCAAATTCACTATTTATAAATGTTTCTTCTAAATATGAAAAATTGAAAATCGAATCAGATGAAGTAGTTGTTATTGATGAATTGTTAAATCCACAAACCGAATTTAAATATTACAAAGTATGGTCAGGAAACAGATATTTAAGAGTAACAGAGACAACAAATCAAAATACAATTTTAAATTTACCCGTTTCCTTCAAAAATAAAGATTATTATACTATAGTTTTTTATAATATTGGTAGTAGAATGAAATCAATCATTCTAAGAGATTCGATTAGCGAACTCAAACCAACTAATTTTTCAAATTACAGAATTATTTCAGCAATTGAAAATAATTCTCCCTTAAATATTGAAATTCATAGGGATTCAGAAAAAATATTTTCATTTAACAATCTTTATAATAGTATTAGTGATTATAATTCATTGAATGGTGGAAATTATTTGATAAAAGTTGTTGATTCTGAAAATAAAAAAGTACTCAAAGAAATGGAATTTAATTGTCAATTAAATTCTATTTATAATATTTTAATTTCAGGAAATATACTTAATCAAGATAAACCGATTTCAATATCTTTATTCAATACAGAAATCCCAACCGAATAAGTTAGTCAGTTGAAAAACTATGTCATTACGGACTTGATATTTTACTTAAATTTCAAGTCATCTAACATAAATACCTGCCGTTATTAAATATATTATAATATTAATATACTTAAAATAAAATGAAAATAAATCGTATATTAGTATGATTTTGGCATAATTATTTCTTGTATTTTTTTTGATATTGGTGGATATTAGACAATTGAACGGATAAATATAGTATTGTGGTGAATAAAATGCAAACATTTGTACAAAGATACTGATAATATTTATCAAAAAAAAATGAAAAATTGTGATAAAAATTAAAAATTCAGTATATTTACGTAAAAAATACTATGATTGAATTAGATAATTTTGTATTGATGGTTTAGAAGAAAATTGAAATTAAATGAATTTATTAATATTTTTAGTTTTATGGGGTAATGTTATGAAACAAAAATTACTGAAAAGATTATTAACGGCAATGGCTGTTATAATCAGTTTGTCTTTCTCTACTGCTACCGCTCAAAATTTTGTGAGCGAAGGAACTTCTCAAGCCTATAATGCTTCTTGTAAGGGTGTTATAAAAATGAAAAGTGCTACTGGTACTTTCGTCAATACAGGAACAACAGCAAATTTAGGACAAGGGGAATCAGGAAATCCTATTGATGGTACAGTTGACTATGGAGCAATTGCTAACGGACAAGCAGTTCCTGGTTTTTACTATACTCGACTTGTTTTGACAGGTGGAAACAAAGATGTGGCTGATGGTGTAAGAATTACTGGTACAGAATGCGCTACTCCACTTTCAGCATATCCTGATTTGGCAAACTATCCATACTATGAAACAGTTACCAATGTTAGTTATACTGGAACCTTCTATTATGTAGGCACTGGTCCTGCTAGTCAAACAATTTATCCACAATATAGTCTCGCTGGCGGTCAACCAAATAATTATGCTATTCTTGATTTATCCGGTGGTGGTCCAAAAGACATCTTAGCTGGTGATGAAATTGGAGCATCAGCTGTTAATTCTGCAACAGGGACAAGTTTGTCAATTGCTGGTGTTCTTAATACTGGTACTGGTACTTCTACATTGGCTGGATTAGTAACTTTAGATAATGCCGCTGCTGAATTTAATGTTGGTAATGGGGATGTTAACTTCAATGGTAATTTAACAGTGAATACTGGTACTTTAGCAGTTACTGGAACTGGTGATGCGATAATTGGTGCTACCTCAACTCTTAATCTCGTTGGTACAAGTTCAGTTGTAAACTTGGCTGCTAATACAGACCTTGTTGTAACTGGTACATTTACAAATGGTGGAGATGGAACAAATCTTGATTTCGATTGTGCATCAAATGTTACATATAACGGTACAAGTCTTCAATCAATTGTGCCTACAATCGCATCAAATGCTTATGGTAATTTAATAATGTCTGCAAGCAATAAACAATCTGGTACAAGTTCGTATGGCTCAAATATTCATTTGTGTACCAATTTTTCATTATCTAATGGAAATTTAGATATGAAGAATGCTACAACAAGTGGTACATTGTATATGACTTCAGTTGCAGTAAATCCAAATTATGGTTATGCACTTAACGGAACAACAGTTACAGGTACACATTTAGAAGAAGTTTATGGACAATTTGTTCGTACAAATGGTACTGCAGGTACAACAGCTCTTCCAAATACAATGTTAAGATTTAATAATGCAAATACTGAAGTTACTTTAGCAAGTGCAGCTAATAATCCAAAAAGTATGGAATTTGGAGTAAGAGTTGATGTAATGCCTTTTAATCACGAACCTACAAAAGATTTGGATAGAAAAGTCAATTTACAATATGCTGGAAATACAGCTGACTTTACTTACGCTTTAAAAGTAGGATATAATTTTAATGATTTTCCTTGGACAGCAACAAATACTCAAACAACTGTAAGAATGTATGAATCAGATGCATCAAGTACTGGTGTAGAAAAAATTGGTACTGGTCAAGTTCCTACAAGAGGTTCGGCTGTTGATGGTTCTGCTTTAGGTTATGTTTCAATTGCTGGTATTGGAAATGCACCATCGGGTACAGTTCCTAATGGACTTGGTATATTTGAAAGTGGTAATGATGTGTTGTTGAGAACAGGTCCTACAACTTTCTATACTGTTGCAAGTGGTCGTTGGACAAATCCAAATACTTGGGATGAAGGTGCTATACCTCAAGCATTAGATGATGCTGAGATTCGTCATTCAGTTTACGTAGGTATTGATGCACCATTTATAAATACTCATTACGTTGCTGGTGATGGTGATAATAATTCAACTAATAACACTAAAAGCGAAAAAGATGCTTATCCATCTAACGTAGCAGCTGCAAATAGAATTGAAATTGCTTCTGGATTTGACAAAGCAGCTTTGATTATGGGTAATGAAGATAATGGTGATGGATACGTATTCTGGACAACATATACAGGTGCTGGATATTCATTTACTAATAGTAATTCAACTGCACCTACTGTCAATTATGGTTCACTTAATTTAGATAAATCAACTTATAATTCTGGTAGTGTATTTAATGGAGTTTGGTTAACTGAATATGTTGGTGCTACTGGTCCAACTAAATGGTATCCAATTTTAAGAACTAATAACTTCTTAAACAAAGGTACTGTTAATAATGATGGCGTAATTGAAGTTGGTAATTAATAGTTTTTTATATAATCAACCTTGCGGTTTACCGCAGGGTTGATTATAATACTGGATTCTGAAACGAGTTCAGAATGACAAAGGCAATGGATTCTGAAACGAGTTCAGAATGACAAAGGCAATGGATTCTGAAACGAGTTCAGAATGACAAAGGCAATGGATTCTGAAACAAGTTCAGAATGACAAAGAGAATATGGATTCTGAAACGAGTTCAGAACGACAAAGAGAATATGGATTCTGAAACGAGTTCAGAATGACAAAGAGAATATGGATTCTGAAACGAGTTCAGAATGACAAAGAGAATATGGATTCTGAAACGAGTTCAGAATGACAAAGAGAATATGGATTCTGAAACGAGTTAAGAATGACAGAGGACGAAGATGGATTTCTCACTTTGTTCGAAATGACTTGATTGGAAATGGATTCTGAAACGAGTTCAGGATGACAGAGGACGGATATGGATTTCTCACTTTGTTCGAAATGACGTGATTGGCAATGGATTCTGAAACAAGTTCAGAATGACAAATGAAATAGTTTTAAATTTTTTAATAAGGGTAATGATTATTAAAGGAATATGATAAAAAATATCTTACATATAGTTTTAATTATCATTATGAGCTTTTGTTCAGTTGAATTATTTTCGCAATTTACTATTGATAATAGTGGTGGTGGAAAAATCAACAATAAAGGTACAATTCGTGTTAAAAATGGTCAAGTAAATGGTTTACCAGATACACTTGGCGGCAGAGTAGAATTTTCACAAGATGACGCATCTACTCAACAAGCAATTCCTAACATTGTTTACAATCAATTAGTATTAAAAAATAAAGCTAAGAAAATACTTTTAGATACATATAAAAATGGTTCAATAGTAAGAAACCTTGTAGTAAGAGATTCTTTGATTGTTTCAGATAGTGCTAATTTCACTTCAAGATGGATTGGTTTGTTCCCAGAGGATGTGTTTGCTAAGGGAACCGTGAAAAATTCAGCAAACTATAACGGTCCTAAATTTGTTGTTCTCAACTCTGATACTGCCGAACAAAATATGCTTGGAGATGGTTCTTATTCAAAAGTAAGAATAGACAATAAAAAAGGCGTGAATGTTGTAGAAGGTGGTGGATTTAAGATTACTGAGACATTAGAATTAAAATCTGGCGAACTTAGAAATGATAACACTAATAATTTTGTTATGCAAGATTCAACTGAAATAATTAGATACACCGGTAGTTCTCTCGCATCAGAACCAAAATTTGATGGTAGGGTGGACGTTCAATATGTTGGAAATGGCTCAATGGTTACTGGTGGAGAAATTCCTTCATCGAAACAGAATCTTCAAAAATTAAAAGTAGAAAATACAAATGGCATAGTTCTATCTAAAAATGCCACTGCAAATGATTCTATTATTGTCGGCTCAAATATCATTACAGGTAGCGATACATTGACACTTTCTTCAATGAATAATCCAAAATTTCAAGGCGACCCAAGTGTTGAAATTATGGGTAATTTCAGAAGAACAAATTTAACACCCGGTGATACTTTTATATTGAATAATCCATATACATGGGTAGTGTTCAAAGGTATTGGTAGCTTGGGAACAATGACATCTATTGTATCAACAATTCTACCTAAAAATTTCTCTCCTTTTGACTACCAAAAAGAAAAGGTAGAAAGAGGTATTACATTAGTTGGTTATGATATTGCTGGAAATACAATTACAGAAGGCGTGTTACTTGACTTTGGCTTTGGCTGGAGAAAATCGCCATTATCATCAATAGATGAAATGAATGGACAAGATTTGATGGAAGTTAAATTACTTCGTTGGATTGGCGCAGATTGGTATGATTACGAATCTGAACTTCCCAAAGAAGATGTTGTCAAGCAATGGGCATCGAGTTTTATGTCGAATTTAGGTCATTTAGGTTCATTTGCGATTGGTTCAAAAGGATTTGTACCATTAGTTTTTCGCGGAAGAGTATTTCTTGAAGGAGCATTTATTGAAAATGCAGAAGGCAAAATGAGAACAGACCTTCAAAAAAGAGGATTATTATCAGAAACAGATTTGAATAAATATCCATTAAATTTGGATAAAAATTTAACAGAAGTAATTAAAACTTCAATACCCGATTCAGTAGTTGATTTTATTGTACTTGAATTTCGTAAAAATAGAACTGGTGCCGCAGACTTTATAAAGACAGGATTTGTAAAGTATGATGGTTCAATTATTGATGAATTTGGAAATACAGCAATAAATCTTAAGAAGAAAGATGGTATTGATTCTGCGGGTGGAAATTATTTTGTAGCGATCAGACATAGAAATCATAGTTCGGTAGTAACGGAAAGTCCTATCGAAATAATTCCAGCAAATAATAATAAGTTTTACGATTTTTCAGAAAGTTCTTTAGTAGAAGGTGGAACAACTGCTTTGAAACTTGTTGATGTTACTGAAGATGGTAGAAGAATATTTGCAATGCGTGGTGGTTATCTTGTAGAAGGTGACCCTTATGTACAAAATCAATTGGGATTATTGAACACAGTTACTCAAGATTATGATTGGAAAGGCGCTTGGAAGAAATTTACTGTAATGGGTTATGAAAATGCAGATTATGATTTAAGTGGCATTGTTACAACAAGAGACTTTAATATAAGTTGGAACAACAGACAAGTTAAATAATTTAATTATAATAAGTTAGCAATGAAATATATTTTAATAATAACAGTATTTATTTTTTTTATAATTAGTAACTCGCTAATATCTCAAGATATGAGCCGAGATACTCTTGCAGTTGTAAAAATAAAAAATATTGTTTTGAGAAGCAAAGATTCACTTGAATTTGAATTGTATATCCAAAGAAACTCAGAACGCTGGTTGAAATTCGCAAATGGAACATTTCAACTTGGTTTTGCTAATGGTATGGCTTTTGATACTGCAAATATGTCAGTATCACTTGAACCTTATCAATATGATTTAAATAAAGAATCTGTAACAGGTGGTGATATGTTACCTACTGATGGATATTTCATTGAACCAAAAATTTTCAAAGATAGAATTAGTATAACTTATTTAGGTCCTCCAGATTTCGATGATTGTATTAAAGTAGATTCTGACCCACCAATCTTATTGGGAAAATTTGTATTAGCTACAAAAAGTGGAAATATTCCAGATAAATTATCTTGGCTTGAGCCACAAAACTTTTATCAGGATTGTGCATATAAATTGAAAGGGGATTCAACAAAATTTGGATATGTAACTTGGTTTACGAAAGATGATAATGTACCTATGGAAGATGGTATCAACGTAACTTTTATATTATCAGATGATAACAAGTCAGGTTATAATTTTGTTCATAATAAATTTACTGCGGAGTATCGTGGTCTATTGAATGTTGGTCTAAATTTTCAATCTTTAAGTGAATATAGAGTTGACGGCTTTACTATTATGCGTGGCTATGGCATAGAGGGGCAAGAAGTAGTATTTAGTGATTCCATTTTTACTTATAAAACTGGCAGTAATTATTATAATGAAGAAATGCTCAGTAAGGGATTTTCTAAAACAGGTCATAGTTATGGCGAACTAACTGATAAAGTACCATACAGAGGTGGCAAGTATTTCTATGCACTTCATGGTCATTTTACTGACTCTCAAGGTATTTTCAAAGATTCACTTTTAGAAATCACTTCTTGCGATGTAATGAATGCAGTAATCATAAGTGCAGTTCCTGCTCCAGCAATTTTTTCTGAACGAACAAAAATTATGTATGAGTTAGATGATGATGTATATTTAACAGTCAAAGCATTTGACTTTAACGGCAAATTTATTAAATATCTTCCAAAGTCAGAAAATATTGATGACGCTCCTTTAAATCATACTGAAATGAAAAAAGGTAATTATACAACAACATTTAATGCACCTGAGCTTGCCTCGCAAGGGATTTATAAAATAATGTTTACAGCAGTTCCAATCGATGACCCTACTGTCGAAATATCCAACGCTTATGTTGACGTGAGATTGGTCAAAGGGTATAAACCAGAATGATATTGAATAATTATTTGTAATGTTAAAAAAAAAATACATATTGATATTATTTTTCTTGATATATTTATTCAATTTGAATATTTATAGCCAAATTACACTATTAAGTCCAACCGACAATACAACAATAATTTCAGGAAAAGAATTATTAATTCAATGGGAAAATCTTAGCGGTAATCCTGTTGATTTGTATTATTTTGATAATACATCAGACAAATGGGTACTTATTGCATCGAATATTGAAGAAAAATTTTACAAATGGCTCCCACCGAATAATCTAATTGGAAATATTAAACTTAAGCTTAAAACTGATTCTTATACCAAACCTGAATTGCTTTGGGTTGTCGAAAATGCTCATAATGGGGAAGTGAGGGAAGCAGTTTTTTCTGATAATGGGAAATTTCTTGCTACAGTCGGCTCTGATAATAGAGTTGTTGTATGGAATATAGAAACTCGTCAAATAGAAGATGAAATTTTCATGAAAGATGTAAAAAGTATTCGTTCGGTGAAATTTTTTGATACTGAAGATGCATTGTTTTTTTGTGCAGATAATAAAATTTATGTTTGGGATAGACAAAATAAAATAATTGAATTAATGTTTACAGATCCACTGCCAAATTCTTTCTTTTACTATATTGACATTGACAAAAAAAATAATTTAATTGCCGCCGCAAATAATGATTTTCATTTGATAATATGTGATATTGCAACATACAATGCATACTTTGATATTCCAATGATTTTCGATAGGGTTTATGCTTGCAAATTTAGCGAAAATAGTAATTATTTAGCATATTCTCGTGATAATGGATATATAAATCTTATTGATATGCAAAAAAAACAGAATATTGGAGAATTTAGAAAGCACGGTACAGGAAACACTAATGGTACTATTTGGAGTATTGATTTTATCTCTGAAAATAAGTTTGCATCTTGTGGAGTTGATAGCAAAATAAAGTTATGGGAGATAGGTAATCCTAATGAAATACATAATTTTAATGGGCATAGTGGGCATATACGTTCTGTAAAATATTCGAAAAATTTAAATACGATTTTAAGTGGTTCATTAGATAGTACTATTCGACAATGGGATTTAACTTCTTTAAAGCCAATTAATTCTGTTACTTTGAATCATAATGGTCAAGTTCTGAGTGTTGGTTACTCCCCGACTGGTGATACTTTATTATCATCTGGAAGAGATAAATCATTTAAATTATGGAAGAATTTTATCTCGACAACAGATTCTTTAATTTTTAGTGTTAATATTAAAATAAATGCAAAAATATTTATTCCCAATAATATTACGGCTTTAGTTGGTGATTTAGTGGATATACCATTAGTATTAGAATTGAATAATAGTTCTTTGTCAAATCAAAAATTTAAAGCTGAAGTAGAATTAGAAGTACCTACATTACTTATTAATCCAATTACACACAAAAATACAACAATACCATATGATACATTGAAATTTCAATTTGAATCTGAATATATTGATGGCATTTGCTATGAAATTCCTTCATTAGCATTGCAGAGTTATTATTATTTTGATAGTTTGAGAATTATCAATTTTAATATAATTGAAAATAACTTGATTGAAATAGAAAAGGAAAATGGGTCGATTTATATCACTACAGAATGTTATGATAATTATCAAAGGCACGTTGTTGTAGGTGGGGAAGACAAAGTCTTAAAGTTAAGTCCTAATCCTGCTTCAGATAAAATATTAATTACAATAAATGCAATCGAATCTGCTAATTATATTTTAACATTAAATAATATAAATGGCGAAGAATTATTAGTAATATACGATAAATTTATAAAAGATGGCTTAGAAACAATAACTTTTGATATGAGTAAATACCAAAGTGGAACATACTATTTGAATGTAAGATGGAAAAATAAATTTGAATCTGAAAAAATACTTTTGATACATTAAAAAATTATGATTAAATTTAATATTGATTTTTGGGATATTATTAAAATAAAGTTTGAAATGAAATCTTTGATACTGAAATTATGTTTAATATTTATTGCAAGTGTTGGATTATTTGCTCAAGCACCTGATGATAAATTTATAAATATAGAACTGATGGACAACAAGGATACATTGATTGTCCATAGAAGTTATGGTGATTGGTGGTATGGTTTGCGTTTTGGAGCCAATGGTTCAGTAGATTTTGGTGATTTGAATTTATGGAGATTTCCCACACAAATGGAAAATCCTTTCAACAGACTACTTAGTCATTCCGGTGATGGTGGTAATGGCTTGGGTTATTACATTGGATTAACAGGTGAATGGGTAAGACCGAATAAGACATTTGGTTATGCTTTAAGTGTTAATCTTTTAGATGTTAGAAATGTTACATCAAATACTGGAATTATTGACACAACATTTCAAACAAGATACGAATTTGAGTCTAAGATTAAATATTTGAGTATTTCTCCTGCGGTTAAATATTATCTTGGGATAGGTGGTTTGCATTTGCTTTGGGGTTTGGATTTTGATATACATTTAGATGATGAATCAAGGCAATGGAAACGATTTATTAACTCTGGTGCAATTGAAGAAAAAACTATAGTTAAATTAAATGAATTTAATTTCAGAGCAGGAGTTAATCTTGGTGCTGGCTGGGATATTTTTATGGCTGATATTAGAGGGAAAACCACAGTTCGATTTACTCCATTTGCTTCTGTACATCTTGGAACATCAATGATTTCTGATAATAATTCTTCATTTAACTCAATTTATGCACGTATAGGATTGGCTGTAAAGTTTGGTCCAAATGAATTAGAATATGATACTCTTACATTCGATCCAAATCATGTGCCTCAATATGGTGATATTGTATCAGCAAGAATTAATTATCCATTTGGTTTTAGTGGTTTTGAACCTAATCAGGTTGAATTGTTAGGTGATTTGGCGATGGTTTATAATCCTAATATTTTTTCTGAAGCCACAGGTAAGGAACCTGAATTTAAACAAGCAGAAAAACCTAAGGATATTGCAACCACAACAACTCCAACAACACAGACAACTCCAAATCAAACTCCTCCAAAGAAGATAACGATTAAACCTAATGAATTGAAACGATTTTCTTTTCCAAGAACTGATGTTACTAATTTAACAACCGAAATGAAAGAATACTTAGATGCAGTTGCAGAGTTTGTAAGAACAAATCCAGGACATGGTGTTAGAATAGTTGGACATTCAGATAACCAAGGAACGCCACAGCAACAGTTACAGCGTGGTCAAGCCAGAACTCGTGCAGGTGTTAGATATTTGAGAGATAAAAATGTTAAGAGTATTTTAGATGTTGAAGATTCCTCTTCACTTTTTCCAATTAAAGAAAATACAACAGAGCAAGGTAGAAAAGCTAACAGAAGACTTGAAATTACGGTTTATAAAAGATAAATAATTTTGTTTGAATAAAAAAATATAGAGGGTAAAATGGCTAAAATTTGTGTTATTGAAGATAACATACCTATTCGAAAGCTGTTCACGACTTTGTTGAAAAAGTCAGGTTATGAAGTTAGTGATTTTGGTGATGGTTCTTCAGCGGTGGAACATTTAAAAAGCAATAAACCAGATGTAATACTGATGGATATTTTGTTACCAGATATTAATGGAACAGAATTATTAACTACTGTTAGAGGTTTGCCTGGGTTAAGTAATATTAAGGTAATCGCTATTACAGGATTCGCAACAAACAACGATAGGGATAAATATTTGGAACTTGGATTTACAGGATATCTACCAAAGCCAATTAACACTTCTACATTTGTTTCAGATATTCAATCAATTATATCATAAGGAAAAACAATGTCTGAAAATTTAAACAAAAGCGTAGATTCGTATGAATCAATTTTAAAAGAAACATCTAAAAAATCAAGTAAGTTAGCTTTTGGTAAAACTTATCCCGCCTATATTATTTTAATATTATTTATTGGATTAAGTTTTGTTATTTGGAATTTTATGAAAAGTAGCGTTGAAAATGCTAATATGATGGAATTCAATAAAGCTAAAACATCTGTTCTAACAAGATTAAATTCAACTGCTCAAAAGAAAATTGATATATTAAAATCGATGTCAGGTTTGTATGATGAAATGGTTGAAGTTGTTAGATATTATTTTGAATTATATGGAACCGTTCCAACAAAAACTTATCCTTCTATTTATAGTTTATCTTATATTACACCCCTTAAAAATGAAAATATTGATGCATATACTTTTGATGCTTTAAGACAAGGATATATGTATTACAATATACATCCAGTATCAAATAGGGAATTACGTTATCCAGTTTTGTTTAATGTACCTTTTCCAAAAAATGAATCAAGATTGGGCTATGACTTGTCAAGTGAACCAATTTTGTTATCCTACATTGAAAAAGCACGTGATAATAATGAAATAACAACAACTCCTGTTTTAAATATAAGAAAACCAGACACTCTGGGTTTTTATATGTTTACTCCTATTTATATGAGAGATTCAGCAAAATCAAATACTTATGAAAGACAAAAAAACTTTCAGGCAGTAGTTGCTTTAGAAATTGATATTAAAAAATTCTTTGAGTTTGCTTTAGGAATAAATTCTAACCAAAAAGTAACAATTCCAAGTGATACAACAATTGTATTTGAAATTACGGAAATGAATGATGAAAGAAATGAAAATGTAATCTATAAATCATTAAATCATTCATTATTGCAAACAGGTTACACACCTCAGATTGAACAAATTGAATCTTTTAGTATTGCTGATAGGGAATACAAAGTAAAGTTTTATACAGTTCCTAATTTTGGTGGCAAATTCCAATCATATTTCCCATTAATATCATTGGTTGGTTCATTATTTTTAAGTTTTGCGTTTTTTGGTTTTGTATTATCGGTAATCACAAGTCGTGCAAGAGCCGTTGATTTAGCTGAAAGAATGACTCGTTCACAAAGAAGGATTGTTGAGTCTTCAAAAGATATTATTGCAGTTCTTGATTTTAATGGTATTTGGAAATCAATGAACCCTGCATCTAAATTCATTTTTGGTATTGATGCAGGAGATTTTATAAATAATAATATTAGTTCTTTAATCTACGAAGAAAGTGAAAAGAATTTTCTATCACGTTTTATTGAAAATGTAAAAGATGAGGCAACAGAAAGAATAGATATAAAAATGAAAGCCAAAACAGGCGAATTAAAATGGATGAATTGGAGTTTTACATTCTCGAAAAAAGATGGTTTGATTTATGCAATTGGACGTGATGTTACCCTTGAAAAAATTGCCGAAGAAGAAGCGGTACTTAAATCGAAACAGATACAACTTGCCGAATTGTTTGCTCGAGAAGCAAGCGAATCTAAGACATTCTTTATGACTAAGCTTTCGCACCAATTGAGAAACTCTTTGACAGGTATTGTTGGTTACTTACAATTACTATCAATGAAGTTGTATGAAAATGAGGAAGAGCATGATTCATTTATTCTTTTAGCCGAACAATCATCAGAGGAAATTTTCACATTTGTATCTGACATAGTAGATGCTACTATTGAGACAGACAAAGATGCTTCTGCACATTTAGAATTAGTCCGAATGGAAAAAGTGATGAAGAAAGCCGAAGAGAATTTCAAATCGAACAATAAATCTAAAAAGAAAGTTGTATTTTCACCTATGGACGATACTTCAAAAGCAAGAATGTTGGCAGATTTTAATTTGCTTTCTAACTCATTTGGTTATCTGATGGATGTGTTATCAACAGATATGGATAGTTGTATTATTGAATTAAATGCATCTGAGAATCCTTACGAAGGAGCTACTGAAATTCAAATTCTTTCGGCTCCAAACAAGGCAGTTGAAGAAATGATTGAAATATACAAGTACAACCAAAATTCTTTAATTGAATCCTTGAAAGTGGATAAAAAGGATATAATTCTTGGATTTGCAAAAGTAGCATCTAATATTAGAAGAATGAGTGGAAATATGTCATTAGAATCAATGGGTAAAGATGGAAATTTGGTAAATATTACTTTACCATTAAATAAGAAAATCAATTAGTACTTTTTGAATTTGTTAAGCTATGTTCAAAAAGCATTATTAAGTATTTTGCATTTGTAATTGAAATGCCACACCTCGAAAGTGTGGCATTTCAGCATTTAATTGTGTAAAAATATGTTATAAATCGCAATAACGAAATGCAATTTTTATTCAAAAATATTATTACAATATTAATAATTCTATACAAGTACATTATGATATAATTATCACAAATCAGCATAAGTATATATAATTTCAATTGTGTGAAGATTACATCAGTATTAATGATTTGTAATTTTTTATTTTATTATGATTGAAATTATTTTTAAATTGCATTTTTATTTATGCAAAAAAAAAATTAATTATGAAAAAAGTCAACAGGAAATTGCTATTTTATGTTATTGTGATAACATTATTAAATTTTTCTGATACTTTTTGCAACAATACTCAACAAAACAACATATTAACTCAAATTAACAGTGCTTTTAAATTATTATCTTCTCATAGTGATTCGGCAAAGAAAATTGTTGATATTGCTAAAGCAAATTCCGAAAAAATAAATTTTCAATTAGGAATTGGTTTAAGTTATAGATTTTATGGAAAATACTATCAGTATATTGGGGATTTTCCGATTTCATTAGAATATTTTCAAAATGCTCAAAATATAATCAAAGTCAGTGGCAATAAACAACAATTAGGTGAATTATACAGAGATATGGGAGAATATTTTCGTGCAGTAACACAATTAAATGAGTCAATACCATATCTAAATAATGCATTGGAAATTTTTAAGCAATTAAATGATTCACTTAATCTTGCCAAAACATATAATAGATTAGCTGCTTCTTATATACAAATGAAATCTGATAGTCTTTCACTGGTGAATTCCTATCTATCATTAAATTATATTGATATCAATAAAAATAAATCTTTAGCTTCAAATAATTATAATATTCTTGGAAGACTCAATACAAACCCTGATTCTTCTGAATATTATTATCTGAAGTCTATAGATTTAGCAAGACAAGATTCATCAAATATTGAGACTGTTACTGTTTTAATTAATTTGTCAAATCTTAAAAATCAAACTGGTGAATTTGAAACTGGTTTAAAATATGCTTCAGAAGCATATAGAATTTCATATAATAATGGTATTAGGTCAGCTATTCAATCATCTTCATGGGTTCTATCAGCAATTTATGAAAATTTGAAAAGGTACGATGAAGCGTATAAATATTTAAAACTTGCTTATAACTATAGAGATACAGTGGCTAATGATAAAAAAATTCAAGAAATTAATAATCTAAATCTAAAACACAAACTCGAATTACAAGAAACAAAATTCAAAGAAAAAACTGGAAATTATGTATTTATTATGGTTTTACTTATTGCATTAATGATTCTTGGTATTTTGTTTATTCTGAATATTTATCAAAAAAAGCGAGTTTTGAAGCAAAAAAGTGCTGAACTTGCCGAAAAAAACAAGCTAATTACTATGCAAAATAATGATTTGCTTCATTTAAATGCAACAAAAGATAAATTCTTTTCTATTATTGCTCATGATTTAAGAAATCCAATTAATTCATTTGGTCTTGCAACGGAATATTTGTCTAATGAATTAGATTCTATGGATTCAAAAAGTTTACATCAATTGATTGATGATTTGCATAAAAATTCAAATCATTTAAACGAACTTTTGGAAAATTTGCTAACATGGTCAAAAACTCAAAGAAAATCTATAACTTTTCATCCAATTCATTTTAATATCAATTACTTATTAAGTTCAATAATTGGTGTTTTTTCAACAGCATTATCAAGAAAAAGTATATCAATAATTAATAATTCTCAAAGTGATTTTCAAGTTTATGGGGATAATAATTTAATTAATACAATTTTAAGAAATTTAATTGGAAATGCCATAAAATTTTGTAACGAAGGTGATACAATAACGATATCTACTGAATATAAAACAATTGATGGTATCGAATATAGTAGTATTTCAGTTGAAGACACTGGTATTGGTATGAATAGTGAAATTAAAAATCAATTATTTAGAATTGAATCAAATATAACTTCACATGGAACAATGGGCGAAAAAGGTACAGGTTTAGGTTTGATATTATGCAAAGAATTTGTTGAAATGCACAATGGCAAAATATGGGTAGAAAGTGAACTTAATAAGGGTAGTAAATTCACTTTTATTATACCTACATTATAACAAAATGTTGTGTTAAATTTATTAACAAAAGTAATATTTAATTTAATTGATTTATTCAAATTAACATTCAACACATAAAGTTTTGTTGGTAATAGCCAAAAAAAATTCAAATTTATTTTGAAACGACTCATATCTTACCATTTTCTAACTTGACAATAAACCTTCCGAAGGTTCATAACATTCGGAAGGTTTTTAACAAAGTTAGTTTTTTTGCACGTGATTCTTTCGTTTGGCGACTAAGCAGTAACATTGAAAAACAATAGATGTTTTATAAGATAGTAAGTTGTAATATGCAGTATTTTTTATATTTTGTTACTCTTATCTAACTTGTCAATTACCCTTCCGAAGGTTCGTAACCTTCGGAAGGGTTTGAACAAAGTTAGTTGTTTTTTGCACGTGATTCTTTCATTTGGCGACTGAGTAGTTATTATTTTAGATTTTCAAGAAAAAAATTTTTAATTAATATTGTCTTTATCAACAGACTGTTAGAATGCAATTTGCAATTAGAGCCATCGTTCAAAAAAAGATTTTTAATTTTATTTTTTGCAACACTAAAACCTTATGAAAATTGTTTATACGTATTGTAGTATTTTAAAAATTATTTTAGATTGAAAATGGAATTAAAATTATACGAAGAATTGTTAATGCTTGGTCTTGATGATGAAACTGGTGAAATTATTCTACCAGCATCTGCGGCTTTACCTTATGGAATTGCTGGAGCAGTGCTTCTGGAGTTATATTTTGCAGGAAAAGTTAAGTTCGAAAATGAAAAAATTATACCTTTGACTAAAGAATTTCCTGAAGACCCAATACTTGATGAAGCATTAAAGTTGATTTCAAGTTATAAAAGTGAATCGGCAAAATATTGGATTAGAAATATTAATTCTGAGATGGGGCATCTTGTTGAAAGAATTGAAAATGGTCTTGTTCAAAAGAAAATTCTTCAGAAAATTGAAAAGAAAATCCTATGGATAATTCCTGTTGAAAGATATCCTACTTTAGATGCTATTTCTGAAGCAAATTTGAGGATTCATATTAGAGCAATTGTACTGGAAAATGCTGAACCAGACGATAGAATGTTGGCATTATTAAGTTTGATAAAAGCATCGAATTTAATTGATGAGCTGTTTTTGAAAGATGAGCGAAAACAAGCAACAAAAATTATTTCTAATTACATTGTAAATGAAAAAATCGGGAAACTTGTTTCTGACGTTTCAGCTGAAGTAACAGCTATTATTGCATCTTCAGTTGCCGGTTCTGTTGCTGCCGCAAGTGTTTCTGCTGGGGTTTATTAATGAGTACAAATTCAGAAAATAATATTATAAACTATTCAGAATATTATTCTGAAACATCATTCTGGGATAAAATAAAAAGATTTTCTGGTAAAGCCGGGAAGTCAATCATAAAAAAAGTTTTAGTTCTGTTTTATTCAGCTATTGACAAGGATACTCCAACTTGGGCAAAAGGTGTTATTTATGCTGCATTGGGATATTTTATTTTACCTCTTGATGGGATTCCAGATATAATGCCATTATTTGGTTTTAGCGATGACCTTGTAGCGATAGTTTCAGCTATGACTATGATTCATGCTCATATCAAACCGACTCATATTGAAGTTGCTGAAGAGAAAATTAAAGTATGGTTCAATTTGTAATTTTTGTATGAATTAATAAAAAATAATAGAAATTATTAAATACTCAGTCGCCAAATGAAAGAATCACGTGCAAATAACAGCTAACTATGTCATAATTTATCTAAAATGTCATTCCGAAAACCGTGAGGAATCCAGCAATTGTTCATTTATAAATTTTACTGGATTTCTCGCAATGCTCGAAATTACGATTTGCCATATCAATCCTATCTAAGGTAGATTGCCAAGTTAGATAAGAGTACCAAAATAAAAAAACTCACGTGCAAATTACATCTAACTATTTGATAAAACATCCTATGGTCCAAAACATCGTATGTTTGACTGCTATGTTAGGTACTGATTAGTTATAAAATATTAGGGTATTTACAATTTATTATCACATTTTGAATTATTAATTATTCAAAAAAAATATTTTTGATTAATTTTGTTGTTTGAATATTTACAAAGTTTCGGAATTTAAATTGAAAAGAACATTAATTACTTCAGCATTACCTTATGCAAACGGATATTTACATTTAGGTCATATTTCAGGGGCTTATTTACCGGCAGATATGTATGCCCGATTTTTAAGAATTTCCGGTGAAGAGGTATTATATGTATGTGGTTCTGATGAGCATGGCGTAGCTATTAATATTTCTGCTGATAAAGAAAAAGTTTCACCACAAGCTATTATTGATAAATATCATTTTGCAAATAATGATGCCTTTGATAAATTTGGAATGAGTTTCGATATTTATTCACGTACATCATTACCTGAACATCACGAAACTGCCCGCGAATTTTTTGCTCAAGCACTAAATTTAGGGTATCTGAATGAAAAAGAAGAAGAGCAGTTTTATGATACACAAGCAAATATGTTTTTGCCTGATAGATATGTAGAAGGAATCTGCCCTAATTGTGGTAGTGATAAAGCACGTGGCGACCAATGTGATAATTGTGGAGCATATTATAATCAAACTGAATTAAAAAATCCGATTAGTATAATTTCCGGCAAAACTCCAGTCGTTAAAAAAACAACTCATTGGTATTATAAATTTGATTTATTCCAGAAATTTCTTGAAGATTATATTGCTGAAAATGAATCAAATTGGAAAGATAATGTTGTGCAGCAAACAAAAAGCTGGCTTAAAGCAGGTCTTGCCGAGCGTGCAATTACACGTGATTTAAATTGGGGAGTATCAGTCAGCGGAATAAATGGCATTGACGATGAAAAAGCAAAAGGTAAGGTAATTTATGTATGGTTTGATGCTGTTTTAGGATATATAACGGCTACAAAATTATGGGCTAAATCTCATAACCAAAATTGGGAAAAATGGTGGAAAGATAAAGATACAAATTACATTGCTTTTATTGGTAAGGATAATATTGTTTTCCATACAATCATTTTCCCTGCAATTTTGCAAGGTGTAGGTGAATACAATCTTCCCAAAAATGTTCCTGCTAATGAATTTCTGAATCTCGAAGGACAAAAATTTTCTAAATCAAGAAATTGGAGTATTGATTTGAAGGATTTCTTTGAAGACTTCAAAGAAACTCAATATGTTGATATTTTGCGTTATACTTTAGCGATGAATTTTCCTGAAACTAAAGATGCTGATTTTACTTGGAAGGATTTTCAAGCACGCGCCAATAATGAATTAGCAGCTGTTTATGGCAATTTTGTAAATAGAACTCTGCAATTTTTACATAAAAGCTTTGAGGGAAAAGTTCCTGATATATCCATTGAATTTCCAGATATTGAAAAAGATTGGACAGAATTGACTGACAATCTTGAAAATGTGGAGATTAGAAATAAATTTTCAGTTAAATATGGTGAAAATCTTCTGAATCTATTAACAACATTGCGTTGGGGGATTTTGCTTGTTTCTACTAATTACCGTAAATTTAAATTAAGAGATGCTTTGCTTGAAACAATGAACATAGCAAGAGCATCAAACAAATATTTCAATGATGAAGAGCCATGGAAGACATTCAAATCTGACAAAAGTAAAGCCGCAGTTACTCTTTATGTATGTTGTCAAATTGTTCGTTCATTATCCTTGTTATTTGCTCCTATTCTGCCATATACCAGTAAAAAAATTAATGATATTTTGGGATTTGAACAAACTACTGGTACCCCTAATGAATCAAGTGAAATTAATTATTGGTTTGAAGCATCTTATCCAAAATTACAAGTAAATCATTTTATTAAACAGCCAGAGATATTATTTAACCGTATTGAAGACGATGTTATTCAAAATCAAATAAGTAAACTTGGTGATAAAACTCAAAATGAAGTTAAAGATGAAAGCAATTTAATAGCAATTGAAGATTTTCAGAAAATATCTCTTAAAACTGCAAAAGTAATTTCAGCAGAAAAAATGCCAAAATCAAAGAAATTGTTGAAATTGCAAATTCAGATTGGAGATGAAAAACGTCAGATACTTGCTGGTGTTGCTGAGTATTATCAGCCCGATTATTTGGTCGGTAAGATAATTGTTGTAGTTGCTAATCTCAAGCCAGCAAAATTAATGGGGGAAGAATCACAAGGAATGATGCTTGCTGCGAGCATAGACGGAAAATTGTGCTTCGTAACTCCTGAAAGCAAAGAAATAGAAGATAATGCAGTAGTAAAATAGCAATTTATGATAAACAAAACTCTGTTATCTAATATTTATTATGAATGACAGAGTTTGTTTTTATGTCAGTACTAATTTATTTCAGAATCTAAACTTGATTTGTCATTATGTCTCTCAAATCAATTCTTCTCAAAACTGTGGCTCTACACAATTTCTGATAATTGAAATATTTTTATTTTGAAATATATCAGAATTGATCAAATCTGAATACAAAATTTCTGCTTTAATATAATTGTATTCCTGAGAACTATATGTTTCTCGAATAAATTTGAAAATCGAATAATCAAGTTTGAAATCAATAGGAAAACGGCAGTAAACATCAAGTACGAAATTATTATCCAACTCAGAACAATGATTTTGATAATATTTTTTATATTCATACCTGTAATCATAAGTTAATGCAGAAATATCAGATAAAACTGCAGAACCAGTAGGCAAACTGCCAGCTCCTTTTCCATAGAAAAATTGATTTTCTGAAAAGAAACTTTCCACTTTTATACCATTAAACTCGTAATTAACGTTATACAATGGGCTCGTCTTATCAACAAATTTTGGCATAACAAATGCATAAATCTTATTATTTACTTTTCTGCAATAAGCAATTAATTTGATATTATAACCTTTTTCTCTTGCATAATTAATATCAAAGTCGTTGATTCTGGAAATACCAATATTGTAAATTTGTTCGGGCTTAACGAAATATCCAAATGTATGGGCAAGTAAAATACATAATTTGTATTTGGCATCAAATCCTTCCACATCAAGAGTTGGGTCAGTTTCCAAAAATCCATTCTCTCTTGCTATCTCAAGAGAAGTATTGAAATCTGTATTGTCATTAAATATCTTTGTTAAGATATAATTCGTTGAACCATTAAAAATACCTTCTACCGAATTAAGCAAATCATTATCGTAATACTCTTCTAAATTTCTGATAATTGGTATTGAAGCACAACAAGATGCTTCATAAAGCAAAGCTGTATCATATTCTTTTTGAAGATTAAACAACTCTTCAAAGTTATCGGCAACCATTTTTTTGTTTGCAGTAACAACTTTTTTCCCAGATTTTAAAGCCCTTGTAACAATTTCGTAAGCGGCTACTGGGTCATCAATTAGTTCAACAACCACATTGATTTCAGGATTATTCAATATTTCGTCTCTATCGAAAGTAAAATAGTCCAAAGAAATATTTCTTTGTTTCGATTGATCTTTAACGCAAATTTTTACAATTTCTGCTTTCATGCCTTTTGTATTTTCAAGAACATTGTATAATCCTTGCCCAACACAGCCAAATCCAAAAATACCAAGTTTGATTTTATTTCTTTGCATTGCATTATTCCTTGCAAAATTTGATTAATGTTTCATTAATATCCTCTACCAAATCTTCATAATGCTCAAGTCCAACGGATAACCTTATAAGAGAATCTTTGATACCAGAATTTATTCTAATTTCTCTTGGTATTGATTTATGTGTCATTGCCGCAGGATGACAAATCAAACTTTTCACACCTCCTAAACTTTCAGCAAGTTTGAATAATTTGGTTGAAGATGCAATTTTTTGAGTTAAGTCGTAATCATCATTTTTCAAAGTGAAGGATACCATTCCACCAAATGCTTTTTGTTGCTTTGCTGCAATTTCATGATTTTTATGATTCAATAATCCAGGATAAAATACATCAGCTATATAAGGATTTTGAGCAAGTGATTTTGCTACTTCAAATGCATTTATTGAATGTTGTTCTACTCTCAATTTAAGAGTTTCGATTCCTCTAATCAATAACCAAGAATCAAACGGACCAAGAATTCCACCTGAAGAATTTTGGATGAATTTGATTTTTTCAGCGAGTTCTACTGAATTAACTGCCACCAAGCCTGCAATTAAATCAGAATGTCCACCGAGATATTTTGTTGCACTATGTATCACAATATCAGCACCAAGCAAAATTGGATTTTGTAATATTGGCGAGGCAAATGTGTTATCAACCACAACCAAGGCACCAACACTATGAGCAATTTTGCTAATTTCTTCAATGTCGGATATTTTCAGAGTTGGATTTGTGGGCGATTCAAGCCAAACAAATTTTGTTTTATTCGTAATTGAATTCGATACATTGACAATTTCTGTTGTATCAATGTATTTTACAGTAACTCCAAATTTTTCATAAATATGAGTGAAAATTCTGAAAGTTCCACCATAAATATCATCAACCGCTATTATTTCATCGCCAGTTGATAATAATTTCAGCACTGCATCAATTGCGGCAAGCCCACTTGCAAATGCAAATCCTGCTTCTGCATATTCTAACTTTGCTGTAAGTCTTTCGAGAACTTGCCGAGTTGGATTATTGCTACGTGCATAATCAAATCCTTTGTGCACACCTGGAGCTTCTTGTACATAAGTAGAAGTTTGGTAAATTGGTGTACTAATTGCTCCTGTGAGTTCATCAGGATAAAGCGAATGCAAAATACTTGTTTCGAGATGCATATTATTGCTCCTATATTAATTTAAAAAAAATATTCTGATATTCTGGTATTCAATCGGGAGCAAAAAAAATCTCTCCCGATAAGTCGGAAGAGATTCTGCAAAAATTTTATATCTCATCTTTCTTATCTATCTCCAATAGGTATCAGAGCTGGAATTAGCACCTTAAATATTATGATTTAGGTTGCTAAGACGTCAAAGGGCCAGTCCCTCGGTCTTTCTTGATAAGTAAATTGTAAAAGAACACAATGCAAAATTAAATAAATTAATTGAAAAAACAAAATATTGATTAAATTTTTTAACGAAAAATTTTCATTCTATTATACAATTTCATAATTCATATACAAATCTATTCTAAAAAAATTTGGACAAGTATTTCAACTCCAAATGTGTTGAAAATCGTCAAGTGATACATCGGTACAATCATTTAATCTTGCATTAACTTTCAAGGGATTTTTTAAAATATGTCATTATTCATTTTCTCATAAAATCTGATAATGCACTTGCAGAATTATTGATTCGAATATGGCTAAGTAGCTATATTTAAACTACGAATAAAAAAAGCCCTACCGTGATTTAAGTGAATTATTAATTTTGGTAAGGGCTATTAAGTATAAAATAATTGCTATAATGGGGACTAAATCATTTAATCAATTTACTCATTCAAGAAAGTAGTTATAAGTACTTTTTTTTAAATCTCAAAAATTTACAATAAACTTTTTATGCTTCAATTCTTTGGTCTAATATTTCAAGTATTTCGTCTAATACTTCTACTTGACCACCTAAAAAGTGGTGTTTTGCTAGTATTCTAACTTTAGCTTTTTGAGAAGTAGTCAATTCGGGAACATCTCTAAATTCATCTCCTCTTTTTTCTTCTTCAATAATAGCTTTATTAATTACTTCTAACTGCTTGTGAATTTCCAATCTTTTTGATTTTAAATAATCTCTTACGATTTCCATTTTTTTTCTTTTTTAAAATTAAACATTTACAAGATACAAAAATACAAAATATTGTGATATATATCACATTTTATAAATCAACATTAACAAATTAATTTCTTGATTATTTAAATTATTTTCATTAAATTTCAATTTTTCTTAAATAGGATTAATTATGTTAAGATTTGTTTACATTATATTGTTTTTTGTTTTTGTAATTGCAGCTACAGGCGAATACAAATATGTTAAAATTGACTTTTCAAATGAAACTGAATTTCAATCTTTACTTAATTCAGGGATTGACCTACAAAATGCCGTAATAAAAGATAATTCTCATATAATTCTTATAATCAATGATAATGAATTTATAGAATTATCAAAACAATTTAGAATTGAAATTTTGCAGGATAATTACGAACAATTTCTAATTGATAAATATAAAATCATTAATAAAAATCAAGAAATTTTACAATCTGGAAAATATTTCAAATTAGGAAGTTATGCTGGTCATTTTACGATTCAAGAAATTGAAGAGAATTTCAATTTGATGATGGAAAAATTTCCAAAATATATAAGTAAAATTGAAATTGGTAAAAGTATAAATGAGAAGTCAATATTTGCTTATTGTTTCGGACCGTTTGGATGTATGGGTTCGATGTCCCACCCTGAAGTTTTAATAAATGGTGTTCATCACGCAAGAGAACCAATTGGAGCTACATTAATTGTGTATGCGGCTTGGAAATTATTAGAGCTTATGGAATCAAACGATACTGAAATTATGTATTTGCTAAATAATAGAAATATTGTGTTTCTGCCAATTCTAAATCCGGACGGTTATGAAATTAACTATACAAAAAGTCCAACTGGTGGCGGTTTATGGAGAAAAAATGCAAGAATTATTGAAGGTGAAGTAATGGGTGTTGATTTAAATCGTAATTACGGTCCTCAAGAATATTGGAATTATGATGGGCAAAGTGATACTAAGCTACCAATTCATGAAACTTATCCTGGACCTAATCCATTTTCGGAGCCAGAAACTCAAGCAATGAAAAGTTTTCTTGATATGCACAATTTTAAATACTCATTCAATTATCATACTTATAGTAATTTACTTATTTACCCTTACAATCATCGTTCCGAAGAATGTGCTGATAGTGCATATTTTAGGGATTTTAGTAACTATATATCAAGAAAGAACAACTATGTTTATGGCACTGCAAGCAGAATATTAAATTACACAGCTCAAGGTGGAGCAGATGATTATTTATGGGGTACAAAAGGGATTTATAGTTATACCGTTGAGGTTGGAAATGATTTAGATGGGTTTTATACTCGTTATGACAGTATAATTCCATATTGTGAGCAAAATTTCGAAATGATTAAGCAAGTAATCTGGTCTGGTGCATCAAATTTAGTTGTAAAAGATGTAGTTTATAATTGGACAGATAATAATTCAATGCAACTAAAAGTAACTATACAAAATCTTGGTACAGAAACAAGCGATGTTGCAAATTTCAGTATTGAAGCATTAAACCAAAATGTTGAAATTTTCGATAAAAATAGAATCATTGAACCAATTGACAAAGGTGGCGAAATAAGTTTGATAATATATTTACAAAATAATGCAAAAATCGAAAATGGTATCTTTGTTGATTTTCAAACAATGATTTTAGAAAATGGTGTATTTAAAAAGGACACTTTTTCAGTGCAATATTATCATCCAATAATTGAAAAAATCAGTTTTGATGAAAAGTTATCTGGATTTGAATTTGATGAAAATTGGTGGAGTTATTACGATGAAACTGAACACGATTTTATTATATCCTCTAATTTTAATAATAAATATCCTGATTCTGTTAATTCAGTAATTCAGTTTCCTTCCTATCATATAGATGGAAGTCATTTAACTTTGGAGTTTACTGCAAAATGGGCTGTTGAAGTGGATTATGATTTTATAGAATTGCAGATTTTCAACTATCAAACTGGAAATTGGGATAATCTCAGAACAAACAGAATGAATATTGGTTTAGGCATAAAAGACAGCCGTCAAGAAATTGATAAATCCGGATTCCACGGATATATGCCTTTATGGACTGTACAAGATGTTAATCTTGATGTATATAAGAATGATTCAATTAAAATTAGATTTGTTTTGAAGACAGATGGTGGAACAAATTATGAGGGATTCAGAGTTAAAGATATTAAATATAAACTATATAAAGATGAATCATCTGTTGTCGATGTTAAAAATGATAATATTTCAATATATCCAAATCCAGCAAAAGTGGGAAGTATTATTCGTCTAATGTCAAATATTGATTTATCTGATACTTCAATAATTGTTACAAATATTTTAGGTGAAGAAGTTTATAAAACTACAAATGGGAAGAATGAAGTACATACAAATGATTTTTCATCAGGAATATATTTCATTAAATTAGAAAAAGATGGAAAATTTATAGATGCAAAATTATTGAGAATTTTAAATTAAATAATTTTTGGATATAAACGAAATTACCCTTATAAATTTCTTTATAAGGGTTTCGTTTTGTGGTCAGAGGCGGGGTTGAACCGTCGACACATGGATTTTCAGTCCATTGCTCTACCAACTGAGCTACCTGACCATTTCTTAATCTTCAAAAAATTAAGAATTCAAAATTAAGCAATTTTTCGTTACCGTCCAAATAAATAATTATATATTAAAAAAAATATTCAAATAAATGCAAAAAAAATGAAAAATATTGGTTTTAATTTAAATTTTATTTAAATTATGTTTTTATTTTTGTCAATTTGTTACTTCTTTTCGGGTTACAAATGAGTTTAAAATTATTTTGCTTTTTTCTATTCATTACGTATCTATATGGTAGTGAACCATTGATTTATTCAGAACAAGCCCCTTATAAAATTGGATTATTCGGACATATTAATTATAATAATTACAATTCTAATTTTACAAAATTACCAGATATTCCAAATTGTTGTCCGAAATTTACTACTGGCGGTGGTTTTGGATACAAAATTGGATTATTATTTGAAACTGATAAATCATTTTGGTCTTTACGAAGTGGCTTGAATAATCTTAGTGGTGGCTTCATTTATACCGAAAAAACCAATGTAATTCCTAATGGTACTTCAGTTGAAGGTGAATTTGAACATACAATTGATGCTGATTTAAATGCAATATTTTTGCAACCATTTTTTAATTTATATATAAATGATAATTTGTTGATAAATTTAGGAGTTGATTTTTCTTATTTAATTACTACTGAATTTTCCCAAAAAGAACAAATATCTAAACCTGTTGGTCAAGGTACTTTTCTTGATTCTCTTGGAAATGATACTTATTCAAGAATTAGAAATCAATTTTCAGGAAAAATTCCTGATGCAAATGATATTTTGTTTAGTTTAACTTTCGGTATAAGTTATAATCTTCCAATGAATAAAAGCAATTCACTTTGGCTATCACCTGAAGCATATTTTTCTTATGGAATTAATAATGTAGTAAAATCAATTGACTGGAATATCAACACTTTTAGTCTTGGTTTAGCAATTAAATATAAAAAACCTTCTGAAATAATTTACAAAGATGAATTTGAAGAAATATATAAAATTGATACTTTGATTTTAGCTAATCAGAATGTGAAATCCAATACAATAGTTTTAGGTTTCGAGCAGCAAGAAAAACTATTCAACATAGACGCAAGTACGAGATTAACAACAACAATTTTTTCCCGAACCGATACTCTATTTTTGCCAAGAGCATACCAATTGCAGGTTGATGTAAATGCAGTAGGAATTGATACAAATGATATATCAATTAATAAACCACGTGTTGTACTTGAAGAATTTGTATCCAAACGACTTGACCCATTACTCAATTATATTTTCTTTGAAGATAGTAGCTCAATAATACCGGCAAGATATAAATTAATGGGAGATTCCGAAGTCTTAAATTTCTCAGAAGATAAACTTTATGCTGATTCAACACTTGCTATTTATTATAATTTATTAAATATTGTAGGTAATAGATTAAAAAATAATCCATCAGCAAAACTCACTATTATTGGATGCAATTCAAATAGTGGAGCAGAGAAAGGCAATTTAGAATTATCAAAACAAAGAGCTGAAAAGGTTAAAAATTATCTTGTTGACAATTGGTTTATTGAACATAATAGATTATTAATTCAAACAAGAAACCTTCCAGCAAAGGCATCATTACCTTATGAAGAACCTGATAAAATAGCAGAAAACAGAAGAGTAGAATTAGTTTCTGACAATTATGAAATATTAAAACCTGTATTTACAACTGATACTGCTTTATTTTGTAATTTAGAGAAAATCAAATTTGTACCGGAAATTAATTCAGAAGCTGGTTTAAAAGAATATGAAATTTCAGCCATGATTGATAAAGAAGGGGACTTTTTAAAAAAAACCGGTAATATTATAAAAGATGAAATAGTTGAATTAAACAGCTTTTACAAAAAAATAAATGCAACATTAAAACCAATTTCATATAGTATTAAAGCAATTGATATAAAGGAACAACAAGCAAAATCAACTATTAAGCAAATTCCAATTGAAATTATATCATTAGAAAAGAAAAGTTTAAGTGATGCTGCTGATTTTGAAATTAATAAATTCAGCTTAATTTTATTTGAATTTGATAGAAGTGATATTGCAGGCAATAATAAAACTATAGTTGACTTCATAAAAAATATTGCAAAACCCGATTCTGAAATTGAGATTGTGGGTTTTACTGACCGTACAGGAAATGACGATTACAATTTCAAATTGTCAGAAAGACGTGCATCAGCGACTAAAACTACTCTTGGAATAAATAATGCCAATGCAAGAGGTGCAGGTGAAACAATATTAATATATAACAATGACATACCTGAAGGTAGATTTTATTGCAGAACAGTCGAAATTTTAGTAAAGACAAGGGTGAAATAGTTTAATTTTATTAATTAATTGGATAATTTAAATATTTTGTTTAATTTAGCTAATTATATTTAAAGAATATTATTGAGAATAAATAAAATGATTGATTTATTTGAAGAGTTTGATTTTAATCAATTAGAAAATTTTGATTTTAAAGAAGATAGTGTAAGAGAGATTTTAATACTTCCAATCATTAAAGAATTGGGTTATACTCAAACGCAAATAATTAGAAGTAAAGCATTAAAACATCCCTTTATAAAGATTGGTAGTCAAAAAAGGGCAATAAATATTATTCCTGATTATTTATTTAAAATTGATGATAATTATGCTTGGGTATTAGATGCTAAAGCTCCAAATGAAAATATTCGGGAAGGTGAAAATGTTGAACAAGTGTATTCATATTCAATGCACCCTGAAGTAAGAACCAAATTTTTCGCATTGTGTAATGGTAGACATTTTTCATTGTTCAGACAAGATATTTCAGAACCCATACTCTATTTTTCATTGTCAGAAATTAAGGAATATTGGGAATTATTAACTTCATATATATCTGCTGAATCGTTCCAAAGCGGTAAGGCATTTAACTATCAAACTGTTAAACGTGCATCAAATTTCAAATCTTTCAATTATCTAGAAAGACCATTATTAGAAGAAATAAAAGCTTTAAAACAATCAACAAAAAGACATTTCGGAGTTCACGGATATTTTACAAAACAAGTATGGAATGTTGTAGCTGAATATATCAAAAATTTTTCACAAAAAGGTGATGTTGTCCTTGACCCATTTGGCGGCAGTGGAATTACAGCAATTGAAGCAATGATGAATGACAGACAAGCAATTCATATTGATTTAAATCCTTTGTCATTCTTTTTGGTTGATTCATTAGTAGTACCTGTTGATTATAATCAATTAAAAATTAGTTTTGAAAAAATTGTTGATTTATATAAAAAATTTGAACCAAAAACTGAATCTGAAATAGATGCTTCTTTGAAAAAATATCAATTTCCTAAAGGAATTAAACTGCCCAAAGCTTCTGATGTAGATGTAATTGAGGATTTGTTTTCTAAGAAGCAACTTGCACAACTTGGATTATTAAAAAATTTGATAAAAAAAGAAAAGGATATTAATATAAAAAAGAGTCTTCTTCTAATGTTTTCAGGTTTAGTTACAAAAATTAATCGCACTTATCATACTTCAAAATTTAATGACAAGAGTCCTGGTGGTGGTGATTGTGCTGCTTTTAGATACTACCGCTATAGAATAGCTCCCAAACCGGTAGAATTAGATTTAATGAAATATTTTGAATTAAGATATAAAAAAGTAGTGAATGCAAAAAAAGAGTTTGATTATAAAATTAATGCTGATACTTTAGAAAATCTTAAAGTTGTTTTAGGTACTGCTACAAACTTGGATTTTATTCATAATGAAAGTATAGATTATATATATACTGACCCACCTTATGGAAAAAAAATTCCGTATTTAGATCTTTCAATTATGTGGAACTCTTGGCTTGACTTAAAAGTTACTGAAAAAGATTATGAACTTGAAGCAATAGAAGGAGGAGAACACAGTAAAAGCAAACAAGAATATAATGATTTAATTTCATTAAGTATTAAAGAAATGTATAGAGTTTTGAAGTATGATAGATGGATGTCATTTGTTTTTGCTCACAAAGACCCTGAATTTTGGCATTTAATTATTGAAACCGCTGAAAGATGTGGTTTTGAATATGCTGGTGCAGTAGCTCAAAAAAATGGGCAAACCAGTTTCAAAAAACGTCAAAATCCTTTTACAGTTCTATCAGGACAATTAATTATTAATTTCAAAAAAGTAAGAAAGCCAAGAAATATTCTAAAGGCAAGTCTTGGTATGGATATTTCAGAAATAGTAATTCAAACAATTGAAGGATTAATAGCCAGCAAAAATGGAGCAACTTTAGAGCAAATTAATGATGAATTAATTATTAAAGGTTTAGAACTTGGTTTTCTTGATCTACTAAAAAAACAATATACAGATTTAACTCCACTTCTCTTAGATGCATTTGATTATGATGATAAAGAGGAAATTTATACTATCAAAAAAAATGGAAAATTCAGAAGTAATATTGACGTAAGATTAAGAGTTAGGTATTATCTGATTTCTTATCTCAGAAGAATGGAAATTTTGCAAAAAGATGCAAAATTTGATGAAATAATTCTAAGTATAATGCCATTGCTTAAAAATGGTGTAACTCCAGAAGAACAAACTATATTAAGTGTTCTTGAAGATATTGCTTATAAAACTGGTAACGATAGTTGGTTATTGAAGAATTCAGGTCAAATGACTCTAAATATCTAAAAAATTTTTACCCCAAACTTATAACTCCACCACCAAGACAATAACCATCTTCGTAGAAAATGCAGAATTGACCAGGGGATATACCTTGGTCTTCTTCTGCTAATTGGACGAACAATTTACCATTTTCCAAATATTCAATTTTGGCATCGTATTTTTTTGCTCCATGACGAATTTTCACTTTGATGTCATTCGATTTAGGTTTATTACCAATCCAATTTACATCACAAACATAAAATTTATCGTGTGCGACTTGTTCTTTACCGTTCTCACGTGAAATATAGATTATATTATTCTCTAAATCCTTCTTGACCACATACCAAGGACCACCACTTAACCCAAGACCTGTTCTTTGACCGATTGTGTGAAACCAGTATCCCTTATGCTCGCCCCATTTTTTGCCAGTTTCAATTTCAATAATATCACCCTTGTGTTCGCCTAAATGAAATTTTATAAAGTCATTATACTTGATTTTACCGAGGAAACAAATACCCTGACTATCTTTACGGTTTGCAGTGGGTAGATTGAATTCTTTTGCTAAATCACGAATTTGTGATTTTGTATATTGACCAATCGGAAATAATATTTTTGAAAGTTGCTGTTGAGATAAATAAGTCAGAAAATATGTTTGGCATTTAACTTTATCAGGCGATTCTTTTAGTAAAAATAGTCCATCTTTCTCTTCAATTTGAGCATAATGTCCAGATGCAACTTTATCAAAACTGCTATCTATTTTCTTGAAAAAATCACCAAATTTGATATTTTTATTACACATAATATCAGGGCTTGGTGTTCTTCCTGCCTTCAATTCTTTGATAGTATATTCCACAACTGTATCAAGGTATTCCTGTTGCATATTCACAATATGTAATGGAGTATTGGTTTGCTCACAAACACTTCGAACAAATTGCAAATCTTCTTCCCAAGGACAATTACCGAGAAAGGCAAGTTCATCTTCAAGCCATATTTTCAGATAAAATGCTTCTACTTCATAGCCATCATTTTTCAATAAATGTAGTGCTACCGAACTATCAACACCACCAGAAAGAAGTAATGCAACTTTCATACTCACTTTTTTATTACATTTAAAAATTTGCGTTTGCCAACTTTTATCAGTTTTTTTTCAGAAATATTTACTTTATAAAATGGGTCGTCTGCTTTGTTTCCATCAATAGAAACTCCACCACCTTCAATAAGTCTGCGTGATTCCTTCTTTGATGGTGCAAGTCCAGTCATTACAAGTAAATCAGTAATAATTAATTCATTTTCATTACATTCTAATTCCATTTCGGGTATGTCATCAGGAATATCTTTCTTTACGAACATTCTCTCAAATTCTTCAAAAGCGGCATTTGCAGCATCTATATTATGATAAATTTCAATAATTTTCTTTGCTAAATCTACTTTGGTATTTCTTGGATGAAGTGAACCATCTTTTAAGCCAGCTTCAATTTTCAAAACAGAATCATTATCAAGAAGTGCAGCATATTTGTAATATCTCGAAATTAATTCATCTGGAATTGACATCGTTTTACCAAACATTTCGCGTGGAGTATCAGTTAAAGCGATATAATTATCAAGAGATTTGCTCATTTTCTGAATACCGTCAGTACCTTCAAGAATTGGCATTGTAAGAATACATTGTGGATTTTTGTTTTGAGATTTTTGTAATTCCCTGCCCACCAACAAATTAAATTTTTGGTCTGTGCCACCGAGTTCTACATCAGATTCTATCACAACAGAATCCCAGCCCTGTGCAAGAGGATACAAAAATTCGTGAAGTGAAATAGGTGTATTTGATTTGTATCTATTTGAAAAATCATCTCTTTCCAATACTTGAGCAACAGTATAATGCGAAGATAATTTAATAACATCAGAAAATGTCATTTTTCCGAGCCATTCAGAGTTATATCTTACATCTAATCTATCTTTAGATAAAATTAAAGTAGCTTGGTCTATATAAGATTGACCGTTAACTTTTGTTTCTTCAATTGTTAATTGTGGTCTTGTTTTGGATTTTCCTGTTGGGTCGCCAATCATTGCAGTAAAATCACCTATAATTAAAGTAGCTCTATGCCCTAAATTTTGGAATTGTCTCATTTTATGCAATACAACAGCATGTCCAATATGTAAATCAGGTCTGCTGGGGTCTGCTCCAAGTTTTACATTAATCGGTTTACTAGATTTTATTGAATATTCGATTTTTTTAACCATTTCTTCTTCAGGAAGTAAATCAATAACACCACTTTTGATTACATCCATTTGTTCATTTACTGACGGAAACATTTTTATCCTTAATTATCAATTTTAAATTCAAATAGCTCAACTATAATTTTAAATAGACGAGTTAAATTAGCTTAAATTATATTGAATTTATGACATTTATTCATAAAAGAGAATAATGGATAAGGAGCATTTTGAAAAAAACAAGTATAGTTACACTAAAAAGACCATTACTCCAAAAATTTAAAATTTTAGTTTATAGAAATCTAATTTCAATACAATTTGAGAATTATTATCAATTTTATTGATTTGAAAAAAGGATATTTATTTGATTAAGTGACTATTTTTTAGAAATGAAATATAAGTACATTGAAGCATAATATACATATAGAGATTCAGTTATGATGTGAGCAATTGTTTATTCCTGAATCAAATAAATTGATATTTCAAATAATCTCAAATCATTATTCTTCAATTTCTCCAATTGAATTGAAATCCCATAACTATACAAATTAAAAGTCAATCCATCGTCTGAAATATAATCACCTTTTGCTATTGCTGGGAAGAAGTTTCTTATTTTTGGATTAATCATGCCAAACGTTAATCCATTAACTGTGAATATTTTAAGTGTTTTGCCGTTTCTAATTTTAATACACTTTAATTTTAGATTATCCATATCCTTTTTGTTTGCGAATTCGAATTTGATTGATTTAAATTCAATTTCTCGTATATATTCAGTTCCAGAAATTGGTCTCAAAGTTAAGGGGTCAACTCCATCCCAAATTTTAATTGAAATTTCAACCCGCTGTGAATTATCCTTAATTTTCAAAATCTTATTAAGTTCATTAATTGTGGTTTTGTTCAGGATTATTGAGTCATTATTATAAACTATCCCAATTCCAGGCAAAACTTTTATAAAATCATTTTGCCCTCCAAATAATTTAGAATTAATCAAAAGTAGAATTATTATTAAATATATAATAACATATTTCATACTTACTTTTCTTAAATTGATAAACATCTCATTCATTTACATCCAGTCAATGAAATCATATACAAACATAGAAAAAAATGATTAATCAAAAAATTAATTTTTATATGCAACCATTCTTTTCTAATTATTTCCTAACAATTTGTTGCAAAGCAAAAGTTTGTGTTTTGGCTTGTATTAAAAAGTAGAAAAGCCCTTCAGGGCAGAAGGTATTGATATGTTCTTCATTAGCTTAATATTTTACCTTTTTATAATATAGCTTTCCTCCAAATTTTTCAATCCAATTTGATAATTTTTCAATTTTATTTCTATCTTGTGAATATTCCTTATCTGTTCCATATACAACAAATAGTAAATTGTTATTTGTATATCTAATTTGGGTATATATATGAGCTTGACCAATCGCTCTCTCAATTTCACAATATGCTTTCAAACTTTTCCATTTTTTTACCTCAATACCAAATTCCTCTTCATTTATATCAATATCCATTCTTAAACTAAAAATACCTCCCATATGATGTTCTTGATCAACAATATATTGTTTTTCTAATTGACTTGATAATTTTTTTCTAAACCAAGATTCTGGGTTATTATAATCATTCTCATCATAATCAGATTCTTCAATTATTTTTATTAGATCTTAATAAGTGGCTTGCAAATTCCTAACTATTTTGGAATCATTTTTCTTGCTTAAATTATTTGGCTTATCAGCAATATTTTCTTTATTTTGTAGTATTATTTGTTTATCTGGAATATTAATATTTTCCTTTTGAATTATTACATTTTCTTGTTTTTGATACCCTTGGTTTGAATTACTCTTTATAAATTCTTTAACTTGAATAATTAAATCTTCTTTTTTCCTTTTTCTAATTGGTAGATTTAAATTATCACAAGTGCTTAATAAATGATATTTACTCATATTATCTAAAATTTTGTCAATATTTTGAAGACCATTTTCTTTAATTATTTCTTTTTTTAATTCATCCATAGTCAATTTGCTAATACCATAAAGACCCATTCTATATGCTAAATTTTTTAATTCATCTTTATAACAAAGGGATAAAATATTTTCAATTATATTTCTTTCCATTGAACCTTCACCATAAATAATTAAATAAATCTTTAAACAATCACAAATTTACTTCTTCCACTTATAAAACCGCCTTTTTGGCTTTAATGTGGGAGCAAAAACATAAATTGAATTTATGCATATTCAAAAGCAAGTTTTACTTTGTATCCTAATTTATAAATATATGATTCACATTCATCCCAAGTTAACCCAAAAGATTTTACATCGGCAAGCCCAAGTCTGCTTACAATATTTCTGATAACATCAATATCATTCTCGTCAAATTCATATTCCATCATTGCAATTTCTGCCCAATCAACAAGACTTTCAAGTGAAATATCGTGATTGAGAAACTGCTGCAATTTAATAAAAACATCTTTTTTTGTAATTAACATTTAAACCCCCAAATGACCTTTATTGATTGGATATTTTTCATGAATTTCAACTAAAATACCCATTTCGTTATAAATTTCTTGATAAAACTTTAAAGTAATATCATTTTCATCAACTTCTTTAACATATCTTGCTTTACTACCATTATGTCCAAGAACATCTAAATAATAGATTCTGTATCCATTTTGATAGTCAACCCATTTCATATATTTCTTTTCATTGGCTCTTCTTTTTCTCAAATCCATATAAAATACTCATTAACCCCAATTTTATTTTAATCAAAATGCAAATTACAAAATATATTTTTAATAATTGTAATTATCAGATGTGAAAATGTAAACTATTGACTACAAATAGCAATTAATTTTTCACGATTTACAATTTTCACATCAAAAATTTTTCACCGAAATCATTTCATATTTAATAATATTTTCCTTAATTCATACTCTTTATTTCAAGTAATATTACAGTTAGATACAAACAAAAACCAAGAGAACAACCTGCAATTAAAAATGAAGTATTATTACTACCTGTGCTTGCAAAAAGTGATTGAGATAACCTACTAAAAATAAATCCTCCCAATCCCCATGCAGACATCAAAATACCATAATTCATACCAAAATTTTTAATTCCCCAGAATCCTTTCGTAAATGACGGAAACAATGATAAATTTGCTCCATAATTAAATCCAATTAAGGTAGCAATCAAAACAATGATAGTTGATGATGGGTTAGTATCCATTATAAAATAACATAGAAACATTAATAAACTCTGTGATATCAATATTATAAACAATGTTGAGGATTTTGCCATTTTATCAGAAACAATACCAGCACCTACTCTTCCTAAAGCATTTCCAACAGCCATTATAGCTACCGCTATAAAAGCAGATTTCCCCATACTTGCCTTTGCAATACCAGATATGCTTCCAATTACCATCAAACCCGCACCTGCTCCGATAAAGAAAATCACCCACATCAAATAGAATCTCAAAGTTTTTAGCATAGCTAATGAATCATATTCTACTTGATTTTTTGGTTCAGTTTTATCATTATTTCCCTTTTCATTTTCTTCCGGAACATAACCTGCTGGGGGATTATTAAGGAAAAATGCTAAGCCACTAATAAAAATCAGAAATACAATTCCGAAAATAAGCATAGTAGTTTGCACCCCAAAGCTACTAACTAAAAATGATGCTGAAGGAGCAATAAAAACAGGAGCAAGTCCAAATCCAGATACAACTATACCTGCAATTAATCCAGTTTTTGAAGATGAAAACCATTTTAATGCTGCTGGAGTTGTGGCAGAATATCCAAACCCAATACCTGTGCCACCCATCAGACCAAAACCTATAATCCAAAGATAATAATTTGTTGTTAAAGATGCTAAAATAAATCCAGACCCAACAAGTAATCCGCCAATTTTTGCAGTGAAAGATGGACCTTTTTTATCCTGCAATTTTCCGGCAAAAGTCATAGAAAAAGCAAATGCTAATATACATACAGCATAAGGATCATTCAGTGATGCCAAATCCCAATGAAACCCACTTTCTCCTCCTGTCTTGATAGACTGAAGTATTGATTCCTTGATTACACTCCACGCATATAGAATGCCCAACGCTAAATTAATTAAAAGACCAATTGTTGTTACAAACCAACCTTTGTTTTTTGATACTGTTACACTCATTTTATTATATTCATAGTTTAAAAAATTTCATATCATTAAAAAGTAACAGTGCTACTTTTATATTCTAAAATTATGTTATAATAATTAATTATCAGTATTTTCATTTAGTAACATACATTTATTTTAAAATAAAATTAAAACAATTGAATGTTTGAAAAATGATAAATTAATTTTCTATCATAATAATACAAAATTATGAAATATTTATCTCATACAACAATTTTTTATAATTAATCTCATCTTTGGATAAAATTTAATATAACTCCTCTGCCAAATATTTCGATATTGAGAGAATTATCAATAAAAACTTGTTTTTTTACACAGTTCATTGTATTCTTACTTAAATTTAATATAAACCAATCATTTTTTTACTTTAATTTTAATGAAAAATTTACTAATTTGTATTTGTTTTATTAACTTATTATTGATTTTTATGAAAATTAAATTTACAATTATATTGATAGTATTATTTACTTTAAATAATCTGTTTTCTACTGATAAAAACAAGGAAATTCTTGATAATCAAAGAGCAACTGATATGTTTAAACGGCTTAAAGAATCTTCACACCCTACACCAGTCAATGATTACAAAACTTTCCCAGAATTTCTATTGAGTAATACTAATTCCCTCCCATATTTTCTTAATGCGAATACAATTTCTGATGAAGGACCAACTACTACTGGAAGAAGTCAAAATGAATCATCAATTGCAGTTAATCCCAAAAATCCAAAGAATTTAATTGCTTCTGCTGTAGATTATCGTGATAATTCTTCTACTTGGGTATATGTTTCTGATGATGCTGGAAAGTCGTGGAGGAATGTAAATCTGAAAAAGCCATTTTCTGGCTGGCAATCTACAAATGACCCATCTGTATTTTTTGCTATTGATGGAACTGGTTATTTAGTGTATGGGGGTTTTGGCAACGTTTCAAGTACACCAGCTGGTTTAGTTGGTGAAAATGGAGTGTTTATATCTAAAACTACAGATGAAGGTAAAACTTGGATATCTCATACTCCAGTAATTTTGCATCGAGGTGCTATGACTTTGGATTCTACATTTGAAGATAAATATTATATCCAAGTTGATAATTCAATTAATTCACCCAACAATGGACATCTGTATATTCCTTGGAAACGAGTAACCCCGAGGGATTCGGCTACTCAAATCGTAATTTCTAAGTCAACTGATAAAGGAACAACTTGGTCTGTACCAATTCCTCTAAGTCCAAGACTTTCTGGTAGCTCTGAAGATACTACTTTTGGACAGAGTTTTCCGCTTGCTACAACTGGTCCGAATGGTGAAGTTTATGTAGTTTGGAATAATGGTATTGCACATGGAGTAGGTTTTGCTAAATCAACTGATGGTGGATTGACATATACTGCACCGAAAATCATACATAATTACAATATATTTGGAGAAACCATACTCATTCCAGGTCAAGGGTACAGGCATACTGTCAAAAAGCAAGTTCGGGCTGAGGCATATCCTGTTGTTGTATGCGATATAACTGGTGGGGAGCGAAATGGAAACATTTATCTTTGTTGGGCTGCTGATAATTATCCAAATATTTATTTCTCTCGTTCAACCGATAAAGGTGAAACTTGGAGCAAACCAATTTTCGTCCATTCAGATACTACTAATGACCAATTTTGGCCCTGGCTTGCAATTGACCCAACTAATGGTGATTTAGCAATAATGTATTTAGACAGTCGAAATGATGAAAATAATATTCTTGTTGAGTGTTATGTTAGCTATTCAAATGATGGTGGTCTAACTTGGATTGACAGACAAGCTGCAGATTTAAGCAGCGATTTAAGATACAATCCATTTACCGCAGGTTCTTTTGCTGGGGATTACAATGGATGTGCTTTTTATGATGGAATTATTTATCCTTCTTGGGTGGATATGCGTTTTTCGAAATATGATATTCAGGATAGTGATGTATTTACTGCAATTATCAACACAAAAGCACCAGCACCTCCAGACAATTTCATTGCTCATACTTTTAATGATAATATTAAAAATGTAGAATTAAATTGGAAAAATCCTACTGAATCATCATTTGGAAAGATTTTAAAAGATGAAGATTATAATATTTTGTTAAAAAGAGATGGTATCGAGATAGCCAATTTTCAAGGTGGAAAAGCCATATCGTTTTTAGATGAAAATGCTGTTCCGTTTAATGAAAATGTTTATGAAGTATGCTCATATTTTGCAAGTGATACAAGTGCATCAAGGAAAATTTCCGTATATCCGGGCGGTTCAGAAAAACCGAATCCACCAATTTTATTTGATGATTTAGATACATTAAATCTTAAATTACATCAATTAGAAGTACTAATTCCAACCACCCGAACTGATATGGTTACTCCTTTAACTAATATCAATAAATTAAATGTATATATTGATAAAGTTTTAATTAATTCTTTTGATTTAAGTATTGCTGATACAGGAAAATTAAAGAAATTCGATATTAGTACATATCAACTTAAACCCGGTTATTATGATTTTCAATTTACAGTTTCTGATTATTATGAGCAACAAAATATGAAAACTGAATCAGAATTGTCTAATCCTATTAATAAATATTACATAAGTGGGAAAGACTTTAGAGAAAATTTTGAAACCAATAGTTACAAGCATAAAATTTCTGGGAATTGGGCTATTACTGATGAATTTAGTTACAGCCCTTCTCATTGTATTACAGAATCTCCAAAATCAAATTATAAAGCATTACAAAGAGATACACTATTAATACCTCCTTATTTCGATAGTTATGATATTAAATTTTATCATGCTGCTATCACACATAAAGATGATTCTTGTTTAGTCGAAGTAAGTTACGATTTGATGAAAACTTGGAAACGTGTTGCTGGTTTTGCAGGTACAACATATTCTGATTGGAATGATGAAGTTCTCAATGAAAAAGATTGGAAAATGGAACAGTATTTTTTAGAGGGTGGAAATTTAACTTTTGTAAGATTTATTTTCCGTTCCAATCCTGTAAATAATAGTGATGGTTGGTATATTGACGATATTGAATTAAATGGGGAATCCTCTGTTGAAAATTCTTTGGATAATGAGTTAATTTTATATCCAAATCCAGCAAAGGAATTTATTTCAATATCCAATAACGATTTCAACATCAAAAATATTAAATTGTACTCTTCTTTAGGTATTATCTTAGAATCAAGAAACATAAACAGTGATGAAAAGCAATTATTTTTTGATATTAGGAAATTATCACAAGGGATGTATATATTTGAAATCACCACAGATTCAAATGTGGTTTTAAGAAAGAAATTTATTAAATATTAATGAAAAAATAAAATACGAAGTTGTCTTTTAAGTAGAATTTTAGATTTTTTGTAACGACTTAGTCGCCAAATGAAAAAATTCACGTGCAAATTACAGCTAACTTTGGTAAAAACCTTCCGAAGGTTTTGAACCTTCGGAAGGTTAATTCCAAGTTAGATAAGAGTCGCCAAATGAAAAAATTCACGTGCAAATTACAGCTAACTTTGGTAAAAACCTTCCGAAGGTTTTGAACCTTCGAAAGGTTAATTCCAAGTTAGATAAGAGTCGAATTGATATTTTTAAAATTGTTTTGTTATTTGAATGAAAAAAGTATATTTAGAACAAGTTGAAAGAATAAAAGTTGATTCCTTAAAAATCCCAGCGGGATTACCTGTTTGTAACAAAAGAAAAAAAACTCAAAATTTCCCCTCTAACAAGAGGGGACCAAGGGGTGTGAATTGCTGGATAAGGGTTTTGGGCGATATTATTACCATATTCAACACCTACGGTGTTGCGGATGAAGTTGGGAGATTATTCTGTTACAAACATTAATTCCCTATGGGAATTTCAAGGAATTTCTTACAAAATGACGAAAATACAAATTTATGGTTAGCCGTCTGAGTAGTAACGAAATTTTTTCATTTTGAATGTTTAGAAATACTCTTATATTTCTATAACTTTAGGCCTAATAGATTCTGAAACAAGTACAGAATGAGAAATCATGAGGCAGCTTCGTTTGAAATTTTTTAAAGATAAAATTAATAAATTGTGTATATAAATATATAATTACACAATTTATAATTTGAAACTCTCACATTTCGGATATGATTATTGGCTTGATAATTGCTATATATTAATTTTTTTAGAATGTGATTTATATAATTTTATGGCAAATGTACCATTTTATATATTTGAAGATGATGATGGGGTTATGGAAACTCTCAAGCGATTAGTTTCAAAAGTATTTCCAAATGCTTCTGTACTAACTGCTAATGATGGAGTAACAGCACTAAATCTGATTTTAAGGGAAAGTAATCCTTCGATTGCAATCGTTGATTACAACCTTCCTGGTATAAATGGCATTCAAATGATAAAAAAAATTAAAACTACAGAGATTGCAAATAAAATTTATTTTATTGTTGTTTCTTCATCAACAGATAAAGATTTACCATTAAAAATTGTACAAGCTGGTGCAGATGATTTCCTTTTAAAACCATTTTCTTTAGACCAACTGATTTTGAGATTAAGAACTGCTTCGAAAGTTGTAAATAGTGATTTTGCTATTCTTGAATCAAAAGAAAAATTTGCTGAAATTGAACAAAAGTTGTTAAGTCAAAATGAATCTATTAAAAATACTTTTATAGAGTTACAAAATTCTCGATTTTATGATATTTTAGCTCAATTAACTACAATTAAAGAATCCTCAATTTTTATTGCAAAACATTTATGTGACGATACTGAAATTGAAAATATTCCACATATTAATTTAGCAGCTGAATTATGCAATATTGGTAGATTGGGGTTAAGTGAGAAAAATGTTAATGCTCCCGTGTTAATAAATGGATTACTACAAAATCCTGATATGATGATTGTACCACAGTTTGCGAAGAAAATATTATCACCATTTAATCAATTTGATAAAGAAGCAGAAATTTTATATCATATTTATGAAAACTATGATGGTTCTGGAGTCCCAAATAAACTTCAAGCATGGAAAATTCCTCTGGGCAGTAGAATATTGAGAGTCGCTATTGATTTTGAATATAATTATCATAAAAATCAGAAGAAATATGATAAAACTATGGAAATGATAGACCATGAAATCAATAGGTTGTATGACCATAAAGTAGTTGCTTTTTACGACCAATATCATGCAAATAGATTAGTAAAATTATTGGGTACAAAATCACCAGAAATCGTAGTTCCACTTAGGGAATTAGAAAGTGGTATGATTATCACAAGAAGTGTTTATACGAGTATAGGCCTTAAATTAGTTACTTCAGGCACAAATCTAAACGATGAAAAAATAGAAAGAATTAAAACAATTAATGCAACAGACAATATAATTGGGGATATTTATGTTAGAAATAATGTTCACTAAATATTACAGTATTAGTGTTTTGAAAACATTTTGATTACAAAATCATTCAAATGATAATTCATGACAAAATTTCAGAAGTAGTAAAATATTCTGTACACAAATAAAATCCTGTTTATAGTTTAATAAATGATATATTTTATGTTTATGGCTATTCACATATTTTCTTAGACAACAAAATTTACAAAAAAGTCCTACAATTTATAATTGCAGGACTTCTTATATTTTTGATATATCTAAATAGAAAACTTTATTGCAATATTGCAAATTTATAAATTTGCTAATCTTGCGATTATAAGTTTTTTGCAACAAAATCCCAGTTGATAACTTCAAAGAATGCATCAATGAATTTAGGTCTTGCATTTCTGTAATCTACATAATATGCATGTTCCCATACATCAATTACAAGCAATGGCTTTTTGTCATCTTCAAGTAATGGAGTAAGTGCATTTGAATAAGAAACGACATCAAGATTGCCGTCAGATTTCTTAACAAGCCAAGCCCAACCTGAACCAAATTGTCCAGCAGCTGTCTTAGCAAATTTATCTTTGAAAGCATCAAAAGAGCCAAATGCACAATCAATAGCGGTTTGAAGTTCGCCTGATGGTTTACCATTGCTATTTGGAGTCATACATTCAAAAAAGAAATTGTGGTTCCAAACTTGAGCAGCATTATTAAATAATGGACCTTGTTTAGCATTCACAATGATTTCTTCAATTGAAAGACCTTCAAAATCAGTACCTGCAATTAAATTATTTGTATTATTCACATAAGTCTGAAGATGCTTACCATGATGGAAATCCATTGTTTCTTCAGAAATATATGGTGAAAGAGCATTTTTTGAATATGGTAATTCTTTTAATGTAAAAGCCATAATTAATCCTTATTATTTATATTATAAAAAAATTAATGTCCACCGCCGCCACAGCCGCAAGTTTTGATATTGTTTGGATTATTGAACACAAATCCACTACCATTAACGTCATTCACAAAATCAAGAGTTACACCCATCAGATAGAATAAACTCTTACGGTCCACAACAAGATTTACATCTTCCATAGGTATAACTTGGTCATAGTCGTTAACTTCTGAATCAAATCCAATAATATAATTCATTCCTGAACATCCACCAGAACGAGTACCAAGACGTAATAAATATTCCTCAGGAACATTATTTTCTGTTTTTATTTTTACTACTTGTTCCAATGCGTTTTTAGAAATGAAAATACTATCTTTATCTTCAGCACCCAATATGCCTGTGTTGATTTTTTGTAACTCAACATCACTCAAATATTCTGTCATTTTTAGTTTTTCCTAAATTGTAATAAAATTGCTAAATTAACTTAATTAGAAACGAATTATTCAAATAATAATTTTTTATTTATTGAGTAATTCAGAAATTTTCGAATCAATATCTTCAGGTGTTGTTTGAGTAGCATAACGTTCTATAACTTTGCCTGATTTATCAACAAGAAATTTTGTGAAATTCCATTTAATTGCTTTTGAGCCAAGAATTCCAGGTGCTTCATCTTTAAGATAAACATATAGTGGATGAGCATTATCACCATTTACATCTATTTTAGAAAACAATGGAAATGATACTTGATAATTTAAAGAACAAAATTCTTTAATATCAGCTTCTGTTCCTGGCTCTTGTCCACCAAATTGATTGCAAGGAAAACCAAGAATAACTAATCCTTTGCTTTTATACTTTTTATAAAGTGCTTCAAGCCCGGTATATTGTTTTGTAAATCCACATTGACTTGCAACATTTACAATTAACAATAATTTTCCTTTGTATTCTGATAATTTCACATCTTTTCCATCTATATTCTTGACTGTAAAGTCATATACTGATTCATTCATTTTGTTATCCTTTGAGAATAGTGTTAAAGAAAAAACAGCAAAAAAGCTGATAATTATTAAAATTAGCGCCTTTGTACTACGATTTTTAAACATAATAAACTCCAATATAAAATTTGTTATTTAAAAATATTATTGAAGTTATTGTTGAATTTTTAGTTTATTTAATTAATCATATTTTTGAATGAAGAATGCAAGAATAATTAAATTTAAATTAAACTTCTAACTACGCAGTTCCAAAATGAAAAAATCACTTGCAAATTAAAGCTAACTATTTTATAAAACATCGGATGTTTGACTGCAAAGTTAGATAAGAGCCACATAGAAAATTTCAATTTGCTCTGTTATTTGAATGAAAATCAAGAAAAATATGAAAAAGTTGAAAATAATAAAAAAAAAGAAATTCTTTGAAAATCCCGTTAGGGATTACATCTTTGTAAACCCCAACCTAACCTTCCCCAAGGGGAAGGAACTGGCGTAAGTCTAACAATCCCATCGGGATTAAATAATTCAAATACTCATTCAACACCTATTGCGTTGCTGGTTGAAGTGGGGAATTAATCTGTTACTAACATGTATTCCCGCTGGGAATTTTAAAGAACATATTAAAATAAATTTAATTTGAATTTAATAAATTTTTTCGCTTTAACTGTCATATTGCAATTATTTTTCATTTCTGTGAAACGAAATGCACTTTCATGTGTCATTGTATATGTGGGAATTGCAAAGTTGGAAAAAGTTATGAAGAAATTAGTTTTGCTATTAATGCTACTATTTTGGGGCAGTAGTTTGTTTGCGGAAGAAATCCCAAATGGTGATGGTGACTTGATTTGGGAGCAGGATATTTATCCCAGATTTGTTAGAGATGCAAAGTTCCATCCAATTACGGGCAATATAATTGCGGCTGTAAATCATGAAATATGGGAAATTGATGTGAAAGATGGGCACAAAATCAGAGTTTTTGAGGGCGGACCCGCAACTGGTCCAGATGACCAATTTTATTGTGTTCAAATAACAAGTGATGGCAAATATGTTATTACTGGTCGCGGAAGTGGAATCGAGGGATTAATCATTCGTGATTATGAAAGTGGAAAAATAAAGAAGACTTTTATTAATGGTGAAAATTTAGATTATTACGGAAATATAGGTATATTTCCTGATAATAACAGAATAATTTACAGTAGTTATACAAATAGTAATATATTTTATCTGAATGTTTATGATATAAAATTGGATTCAATAATAAAGAGAATCCAATTATATGTTGCTCCATATAGATTTACAATATCAAAAGACGGCAAGTATTTAGCCCTTGGTAGCTGGAATAAAAATTCAGATAAACATTTAATGGAACTCTGGGATGCTGAAACACTAACACACATACGAGATTTTGGCGAGGCATTTTCTGCAAATGAATTTTGGGACGTAAAAATCTCTAATGATAATCAATATGTTGGATTCGTAGCTAACAATTTATTTTGGTTTTACGATATAAATGGTAAAGAACTAAACCTAACTAATAAAATCAAATCAAGTGCATTTTGCTTTAATAATGAAAGCACAATGTTAATATTTGGAGGTACAAGTGAAGGAAATTATAATGTTAAAGTCAAAAATATCCAAACAAACACATTAAAATATCAATATCTTACAAATTGGCCTCACAAAAATTTTACAGTAAGTCAAAAAAATGAATTATTTGCTGGTCAAAATAATATAAAACTCTTCTCCAATCGATGGTTTACTGTTGATGTCAAAGACAATCAAATTGAGTCCATATTCAAAATCAATTACTCTGAAAAAAAATTGATTATTGAGAATTCATCAAATCAGATTTTGAAATCATTAGAAATCACAGACATAAACGGAAAATTTCTACACACAAAAAACCTAAACCAGAATTCCCAATCAACTTTGGAATTTGAATTTAAATTTATTCCTGGTGTTTACTTTGCAACAATACATACTGAAAACGGAAAGACTTATTCACAAAAATTTATGGTTGTGGAGTAGGTGCATTCCTAATCTCAAAGAGATTAAATCAATGTGGCAAAAGCCATGTGTTGCAGATTTAGTAAGCAACTCGTAGCTTTAGCCACGTGCAAAATCATTTCATTATTACTTGAGCAACATACTGTTTATTAACCCAATCAGACTCTAATAATTTATCTCAAGAGTTTGGTTAACAAATAATCTACTTACCAAATAAATTGCCATTACTTGGCTTAATTTCATATCCAAAATGCTGGTACGATAACCCTGTTGCTTGCCTTCCACGAGGAGTTCGAGTAATAAAACCTTCTCTGATTAAAAATGGTTCGTAAACTTCTTCAATTGTACCGGCATCTTCACCAACGGCAGTAGCAATGTTATTAAGCCCAACAGGTCCTCCATTGAATTTTTCAATGATTGATAGAATTATTCTTTTGTCCATATCATCAAGTCCGTATTGGTCAACTTCTAATCTATCTAATGCAAATTTGGCAATATCCATTGTAATAGTACCATTTCCTTTAACATCAGCAAAATCTCTGGTTCTTCTGAGTAATCTATTTGCAATTCTTGGAGTGCCTCTTGAACGACTTGCAAGTTCCAATGCTGCATCTTCGTCAATTGGAACTCGTAATATACCAGCAGACCGTTTAATTACGACCTGAAGGTCTTCGCTATTATAATAATCCAATCTGTGAATGATTCCAAATCTGGAACGTAATGGAGCTGTAAGTAATCCAGCTCTTGTAGTAGCACCAATTAAAGTGAATTTCTTCAATTCAAGTTCAATGGAACGAGCATTAGGTCCACTTTCAATCATTATATCTATTTTGAAATCTTCCATTGCTGAATAAAGATATTCTTCAACAGTAGTTGGCAGTCTGTGAATCTCATCAATAAAAAAAACATCGCCATCTTCAAGATTAGTGAGAATACCTGCTAAATCTCCCGGCTTTTCGAGAACTGGTCCAGATGAAGTTTTGATATTTGAGTGCATTTCTTTAGAAATAATATGGCTCAAAGTAGTTTTACCCAATCCAGGAGGTCCTGTAAAAAGACAGTGGTCTAATGCTTCGCCTCTTTTTATTGCGGCAGAAATATAAACTTTAAGATTTTCGACAATATTACGTTGTCCGGTAAATTCATCAAAAGATGATGGTCTTAATGTTAAATCAAAATCATCAGCAACTACAATTGTTGAATCAGTTAATTTTGATTTTCTGTTAATATCTTTCATAAAAATTTTTTTTCAAGTGTGTTAAAAATTACACAATATAAGATTAATAAAGTCCAAAAATCAAAAATACGATAATAATTTCAGATATTAATATGAAAAAATCATAATGTGGATAATTTTTTTTTAAGAATTGAAATAAATATCGTAATTTACTTACTGTATATTATCGAAAACGAATAATATATTTTTAGTTTATTTTAATTTTTTTGTTAATTTTGTAAGTTGGAAATGGTAAGATTGGGTAAATTTGAATAATTTATCAAAAATATTGAGAGCAAATACAGAAAAACCGCATCTATTGCGGGGAGAGAGCGTTTTGAAAAAAAGTGAAAACAGATTTAGTAATACATTATATTATTTTTTAATTTTTTAATTTTTTGGAGGTTCGTAGTGAGATCAAATAAGTTACTTCGGGGTTTTATAATTCTGGGCTTACTTGTTGTTTGTATGCAGAATATTCAGGCACAAGCACTCAATACAGCGACTATACGTGAAACAGTGGAATTCTGGAAAGAATTACAGAATCCAGTTCAAATTGGCTATGGTAATGACCCATGGATCAATTTAACAATGCCTTTTACATTTTCTTACGATAACCAAAATATTACACAGATTTATATCTATGGTAATGGTTATATTCGTTTAAATGCTGCCGGTAACCCAAGTGGGTTGGCTGTTCCAGATTTCGCTGGAATGACTAACACTATCTATTGGTATGGTAAAGATTTATTTACACAAGGTACTTTATCCTTTAAAGTTGAAGGTGCTACTCCATTTAGAGTGCTTACTATTCAACAATTAGGAGCAAGATTCATTACCGATCAAACAGGTGCTACTTTTGATGCACAAATTAAATTTTACGAAACTACTAATGAAATACAAGTTATATATGGTAATACTGCCGGTCTCGGTGGTGGTGGTGTAAACGGATGGCTTGGTTTTGTTGGAAGTGTAACTTCACGTTATATCAATATCCAACCAAGACAACCAGAATTATCTTCAATTTTATATTATAATCCAGGCAATCCAAACAATCAACCTTGGCTTGCAAAATCTGTGATTCAATATTTTCCTGTAGGTCGTTCATTTACATTATCAACTTCTTCAAGAATAGCTGACGTATTTCCAAATTCTAATACTGTTTTAACTACTGGTAAAGTTTATACTGGAAACGAACATCCTCATGTTAGAATTTCTCGTTCTCAAGGACAACCAGACATTAGAATAAAATATACTATCAATGGTCCAGTTGGTAATTCTAAACTTATTTATACAGCATTGAATGTACCAGATATTACTGGCTCAGATACTGTTAATCCAAACCCACAACCTCTTGGCAATTTAATTAGAGTAGATATGCCTTATGCTAAAGACCTTGCTGGTGTTTTAGAAAATGGTGCATTGAATTTAACAAATTCTGTAAATACACCAAGTGGTGTATATAATGTACAAGCAATTTTGTTAAATGCTGCTGGAACAGTTTTGCATACCGTTAATTCACAATTTACGATTGCATTCCCTAATGACCTTGCGATTATGAAATTAGAAGCACCTGTTGATTCAACTGGTTCTATTTATTCATATTCTGGTCAGACACCTGTTCAAGTTGTTGTTAAAAATCAAGGTTCAAATAGTGTTGATGAATTGAAAATTGAATATACTGTTTATGACCTTGCAACTAATAATGCAATGAAATCTGAATCAGTAACATTTGATTTAAGTTCAAATCCACTTTTATTCAACGAATCAAGAATATTCAATATGCCAAGGTATTTACCTACAAAAGTTGGAGCATTCAAAATCGTTGTTAAAGTAAGTAACCCAACTGTATTTAATGATGATATTCCTGAAAATAACATCTACCCAAAAACTACATCTCCAAATCATGTATTTATCGTTGGTTATGAAACCGAAGCTCAACCAGTTTCAATGATTTCTCCTACCAGTCCAGTTTATGTGAACAGACCTTTCAGACCAGCTATAAGAGTTCAAAATAATGGTGTATCTGATATTTCTTCTGTACCAGCTACATTTACAATTAAGAAAAATGGTAATGAACTATATAAAGAAACAATCATTATTGATGATGTTCCAAGTGGCTTAGTAAAATATGTAAATGTTTATTTCCCACTTGTGTTTATTCCTACTGAAACAGGTATTTATGATGTTGAAATTCTTGTAGATGCTCAATCAGATGAAGTTCCTTCTAATAACCTATTTAAAACTACTTTTAATGTGGTTGCTGGCTTAAAAGGAACATATACAATTTCTACAGCTGCTGGTGCTAATTTCAAAACAATTACAGAAGCAACTCAAGCATTGTACAAACAAGGTGTAGTTGGTGCTGTTACATTCCTTTTGAATGATGCAGTTTATAATGAAGGTAATGTATTATTTAACGAGCCAGCAATTGACTTTTCTTCAAAAATTATTGGTATCAACTCAGAAAATACTGTTACTTTCACTGTAAATCCTTTGAATGCAAATTATGGTTCAGTAGTTGTAAATTTAAATACAGCTAATGGTATTGGTATATTATTCGGTCAGAATACAATGCCAAAATATCCTGAAGCTACAGTATATAATGTAACAGCGTCAGCAATCAAAAATTATGCATCAAGTAATGGATATATTATTTTTGATGGCGGTGCTAAAAAATCAATAGTAATGAATTTGAAAACTACAAGTGCTTTCCGTTCTGTATTTTATTTAGCTAACGGTGCATCAAACATAACTGTTAAAAATATTATTATTAAAGACGGTGTTAATCAAGCACCTTCATATTTGTGTCGGATACCTCTAACTGTTTATAATGCAGCAACTCAGAGCTTTACTTATGAAACAAATTTAAATGTTTCAGGTACATTCTCGGCTGGTGTATTGCTTAGAAGTATTCCTCCAAAAGATGCTGCTTTAGGTAATAATGTTTATGGACTTGATACTTTATTAAATATGCACAATACTATCTTAAATAACGAAATTTCTAATTTCGGTTATGGTATTGTTTCTCTTGGTATTGGTTCTTTGTATAATCCTGGAATGGCTGGATACAAAGCATACTATAATGGTATGAACAAATTCAATGGCAATAAGATTTTTGATGTTTCAAAAGCAGGTGTTTATCTTGGATTTGAAAAAGCATCAGAAGTTTATAGAAATAGAATTTATAATGTAACAAGTACTTGCGATGGTACTGGTAGTGGTATTGCACTTGGTGGCGAAATGCGTCCAGGTTGGTTCGGCTATCACAACATTGATATTTTCATTTCAAGTAATGAAGTAAGCAATATTTCTGCTTTAAATAATGTTTATGGTATCAAAATAGAACAATCACATATCGAATTTGTTGATAAAGACGATAAATATTCTTTCCCTAATGAAGATGAAAGAATTAGAGTAGTAAATAATATTATTTGGGGATTAACTCCAAATAATACTAATACTAACGTATTTGGTGTTTTATTAATGACTGAACGTAGTGCATTTAATTGGTCAGCAATGACATTAACTCCTGCTAAACCATTCTACTTCTCAAGAGGTGATTATATCGTTAATAATACTATCAACTTTGAAGATGATGGTATTAACAATAAAGGTGCTATTGCAGCTGTTGCGTTGTTGAACAATACTAATACTACTTTCTATAACAATGCTATTGCTGTATCTGACAAAATAATTGATGCCAGCTCTCCTTTTATGGCTTCATTGTTTATGTACAGCACACATCCAAGAGTAGGCAGTATTGTTGCTGACAGAAATGCTTATTGGTTTGGCAGTTCAAATGCAACTATCGTAAGATTTGTTGAACTTGATAACAATAGCAATATTTTGGAAGCTGGTTATAAAAATGAATTCTTCACAATAGACCAATGGCAACAATGGACTAAACAAGACTTATTATCAGTAGTTGGTGATTGGACAAAAGACTATACAACATTTGGCAATGCACCTTATACTTATAGAGTAAAAAATAGCCCAATGCCTTTAAATTCAATATTGAATAATAGAGGTAAAAATATTGCTGAAAATCCAGTTGATATTGATGGTAATTTTAGAGGTCTTGTTGGCGAACGTTATGATATTGGAGCTGTTGAGTTCTCTGGTATGTCATTATCAAGAGATATGGAAGTAATTGGTATTTCTGAGCCAGGTAGATACAAAGCTACTCCTGGAATGGCTTTTGACGATGCAGAGTATATCATGACTACTTCTCCTGTTAATGTTATTTCAAACGTTAGAAGTAACGGTTTAATGATTGAAACTAATACAAAAGTTAATCTTAAAATTTACAGACAGAATCCAACTGGTGCTTGGGACCAAGAATTGAATGTTGACTCAAATATTGAAGAATTATTCTTTAGCGATAACGCAAAAATCAACTTCAAACTTGCTGATGGTATTAATAATCCACCATCAAATCCTGAATTTTTCCCAAAAACTTATGGTGACTTGAAGAACTTAAACTATACAATTCCTCCACAATTCCAATTTATGGTTGCAAACGTTACACCACTTTATAAACTTGTAGTGTCTGTACCGTTTGATGAATATAATGCTAACAATAAATGGGAAAAAGTAGTAAGATTTTATATTCAAAAATCACCAATTAGCTTGATGGTTTCTGCTGAAAATATTATGCCTATTACAAAAACTTCACCACTTGAAAACATTGCTTCAAACTTAAATCTTGATACTCTTGTTAAAGGTTTTAATTACCTTGGTTGGAGAATTGATTTGAATCTTGAACAACCTAAAATTGACATCGACATTTTTGACAGAATGAAATGGGAACCACGTTCAATTGATTACACAATCTATCGTTCATTATTCTGGGTTGATGCTCACGATACCAAAGCTGATGGTTCTACTTCATTATTGAGAAGAACTGACAGAGAAAATATCAGCAGTTTCTTAAATTCAGGAAGTGTTGAAGTGAAGAAAAACTTTGTGATTGCAAGTCAGGAAATTGTACGCAATGAAAGTCAATTAAACGCTCCTTGGGTCAAGAATGTTTTGAATGCTAAAGCTGCTACTCCAAATAATCCTGCAGGACCTAACGGCTCTTATAATAATTTGAGAGTTAAAGGCGTAAAACTTGCGATTAATCAGTACTTTACTATCAATTCAACTCTATTTGAAAATGATGAATTTCCTAAAGCTGGTTTATTCGATATGAGTAATGCTGGTTTTGGTGAATCAAGAATCGGTTTCCAATATGAATATCACTATCAAGATGACCCATTAAAGAAAATTGTTGATTCTAAGAGAATTTCTTCAATTGCTACTACTACAATTCCTTATAATGTAATTTATTTAGGTATTGATTGGAGACATTGGGGAGATATCCAAAAAGTTCTCAGAGCAATTATTGACTATGTAATTTACGAAGGTGGTACTATTGTACCTGTTGAATTACTTTCATTTGATGCAAATCAAGCTGGTAAGAGAGTTGATTTAAGCTGGACTACTGCAAGTGAAAAGAATGCTGGATATTTTGAAATTCAGAAAGCAAATGTAAATACTTCTGGAATTACAGAATTTACAACTATTTCTAACGAAAGAGCAATTGGAAACAGTTCAGTTACTACTTACTACGGACCAATTGCAGATAAAAATGTTGAATATGGTAATATGTATGCATACAGATTGAAAATGGTTGATAATGATGGTTCATTTAGTTATAGTGAAACAAAATTTGTATCAGTTAGTGGTTTGTATAGCAATATTCAAATGACTGATGTTACTCCTAATCCAGTTTCTAACAGTTCTACATTTGATTATACATTAACAAATGCACAACCAGTTAAAATTAGTATTTTTGATAATAATGGTAATGAAGTTATGGTATTATTTGATGGAAATCAAAGTGCTGGTACATTTACTATGAATATTAAAGCAGCTGATTTAACAAGTGGTACATATACAGTTGTTCTTAATTCAAATGATATCTTACTGATGAAGAGATTTACAGTAATTAAATAATTTGATTTAATGAAAATTATTATAAAACCTCTCATTTCGAGAGGTTTTTTTTTGTATCTAATTAAAAGCTGTAGCAACATAGGGCTTGCAAAAGTGCGGAGTTTCGTAAATATTCATTCTGAACTCGTTTCAGAATCCATTCTTCATATTATGTCATTCTGAACCTGTTATTCCGAACATCGTGAGGAAACCAGAAATTGTTCATTTATATATTATTACTGGATTTTTCGTAAAAGCTATAAATGAAGAAATGCCATATAAAAATACATCCGTAGGTTGATTTGTTCTTGGATTTTCATGTTCTACTAAGGTTTATAAGTGCTCAGATTTTTAAATACCTTTATTTTAATTATTAACCTTAGTAGAAAGCAAAAAACCAATGACAATTAACCTTATTATTTATATTGCTTTAATTTATTTTCAATTCTTGAAACTAAGAAGTTATTTCGAAAGAAGACCTCAAAGAGGTCGAATGCTTATAGTAACTTTAATTTATATATGAATTCGACCTCGAAGTGGTCGTATCGTAGTAATTTCAGATTCAATTCTATAATCATTGAATCTCTTTGAGATTAAAAATATTCCTTTGAATAAAGACCTCGAAGAGGTCAAATGCTTATAGAATGTATAATTGACACATAAATTCGACCTCGCTGAGGTCGTATCGTAGTAATTTCAAATTATTTTCTATAATTATTGAATCTCTTTGAGATTTAGTAAGAAAATAAATTAAAATATATGCTTTTTGGAGCAGTGAAAATATTTTTTATTTTTTTTCATTCCTATGAAACGAAAAGTACTTTCATGTGTCATTATATATGTGAGAATTGCAAAGTTGGAAAAAGTTATGAAGAATTTAGTTTTGTTATTAATGCTACTTTTTTGCGGCAGTAGTTTATTTGCGGAAGAAATCCCAAATGGTGATGGTGACTTGATTTGGGAGCAGGACATTTCGCCCAGATTTGTTAGAGATGCAAAGTTCCATCCTATCACGGGAAATATAATTGCTGCTGTGAATCATGAAATATGGGAAATTGATGTGAAAGATGGGCACAAAATCAGAGTTTTTGAAGGTGGACCCGCTACAGGACCTTATGACCAATTTGAAAGACTACAAATAACAAGCGATGGAAAGACAATGGTTACTGGCATGGGAGGTGGAATAAAAGGACTAATTATTTGGGATTATGAAAGTGGGAAAATTAGACGTGTTTTTGATAAAGTTTTTCCTTGGCAAAAGTGTTTAGGAATCTTTCCTGACAACAATAGGGTTGTTTTATTCTGTACATCAATACCGAATTCTACTGGAAAGCATTACTTAGTAATTTATGATATGCTAAAAGACTCAATAATTAAATCCGAAAATACTAATTCAAAATTAATACAGCAAATGTCCTTATCAAAGGATGGTAAATATTTAGCCGTAGGTTGTTGGAATTCAAATGAAAATAAGTACAAAATGGAACTCTGGGATGCAGAAACACTAACACACATAAGAGATTTTGGCGAGGCATTTTCTGCAAATGAATTTTGGGACGTAAAAATCTCAAACGATAACAAATATTTTGGGTTCTTGGCGAATAACAAATATTATTTTTATGATTTTGATGGAAAAGTTATAAATCTAGCTCCAAATGCAGAAACATACTCTTTTTGTTTCGATGATAGTAATAAATTTATTGTTTACGGTGATGTTATTGATAATATATATCAAGTAAATGTGAAACAGATATCTAATAATAAAATTAAGTATCAATATATAAAAACACAACCTTTTTTAAATTTTACATTAAACTCAAAAAATCAATTTTTTTCTGGATATTCAACTTTGCGTTTGTTCTCAAATCATTGGTTTACAGTAGATGTAAATGAAGAAAATCCAGAGGTATTTAAAATAAACTACTTTAATAACAAATTAACAATAGAAAACTCAATTGGTTTAATGATTAATAAAATAAATATTACTGATATTACTGGTAAAATTATCTATTCAAAAAAAAACGAACTCAATTCTATAGATATTGTAACATTAGATATGTTATTGAAAAATGGAGTTTATTTTGCAACAATACATACAGCAAATGGAAAGATTTATTCACAAAAATTTATTGTTATTGAATAGGTGAAATATGAAAAAAATATTAATTTTAAGTGTTATTGCAACAATTTCTATTTGCAATTTAATTTTACAAAATAGTGAACTTATACAAATTTGACCAAAAATTAATTATTAATTATGAATAAAATAAATATGTATTCTACAATAGAGAATTATGTGAATTTAACTACAGATAATTGATTTTTTTATAAATAGTATGATTTTTTTTCTATTTTATTGCTATTTAATGAAATAAGTGAATTTTTTATTTTTCTATTCTAATTGAGTTTGTTAATTTTGTTTTTTTAAATATAAATTAATTAAATATTAAGTTTTAATAATCATTTTAGGTGTATAATGACAAAAGCAGATATTGTTGATGAAATTGCAAAAGCAACGGGATTGACAAAGATCGAAACAAAATCAGTGGTAGATGGTGTATTTTCAAGTATTGTAAATGCTATTGCGGAAGGAAAGAGAATTGAATTACGCGGTTTTGGTGTTTTCAAACAAAAAAGCCGTAAACCAAGAATGGCAAGAAATCCAAAAACTGGTGAATTAGTGCCATTGGAAAAGAGATTTGTACCGGTATTCAAACCATCTCCAGAGTTTTTAAATAAAGTAAATGAGAATATGAAAGGTTCTGAAGAATAAGCTATTCTTTATTAAACATAAAAAAATGCCTCATTTAGAGGCATTTTTTTTAAAATTATGAAACTTTTTTTGCATTAATGTTTAATTAATATTTTGAATCATATATAAATGGTAAAGTTATGAAAAAATACTTAGTTGCTGCTTTATTGTTCACTTGTTTTTTTGATTTATATTCACAGGATAATGAAAATCCTCTGAAAGAATTCTGGAAAAAAGAAAAAATTAAAATTAATGTGGAAGAAGCACTTAAAATTATCAATAGTCCTGAATATCAGGCAAATAAGCGACTTTTGGATAAGCGAACGAATAATGATGTATTACAAGCAGATAAATCAATTTTCAATGATAATCAATCAAACATACCAGAATCTGAAATTCATTCAGCTATAAACCCAACAGACCCTTTGAACGTTGTAGTATCCCCTATCAGACAAAATCGTTTAGACCCTACTGCTTCAATTACATGCCCGATTTATTATACTAAAGATGGTGGCAAAACTTGGAGTTTAAGTTCATTCCAAACTTCTCCTCCTGCTAAAGATTTTATGTTAGCTGGTGGTGGTGACCCAGTGTTTGCTTTTGATGCTAATGGAGTTTTATTTATGTCTTGGATACATTTGTATTTAACTTTACGAAATGTTGGAGAACCAAATAATCCAAATTTTACACCTGATTCGTTAATGGTTGGACTTTTTTATGCAAAATCAACTGATGGTGGTGCATCTTGGAATTATACTGGCTCAAGTATTGAATCAATTCAAAAATCAAAATACACCCAAAACCAAAATCCATCTTGGGATTTTATGCTTGATAAACAATGGATGGCAACTGATTTATCTAATTCTCAATATCGAAATTCTGTATATATGTCTGCTGTAAAAATAAGTTTTAAAACAGGCAAATATCAAATGGTTTTATACAGAAAAGAACCCAACTCAGATGAATTTTTAACAACACCTACTTTAATTAATACAGCTGGTTTTGCATCAGTTCAGTTTGGAAACGTTGATGTTGACAATGATGGGAATGTTCATTATACTTTTATGGGAACAAATAGTTCAAATCAGTTCTTTCTTTATCATTGTATATCTGAAGACGGTGGAGCTACTTTTTCAAATCCTGTAAAAATTACAGAATTTACTGGCTCAATGAGGCAATCTAATGGTTTTCAATTAATTGATGGAATCTCTGAAAGTAGATTATACCCTTCACCATATATGGCAGTTGATAAATCAAATGGAAAAAATAGTGGAAATATTTATATCACATGGACTGCAAATGGAATTACAAGTAATGTAGGCGCTGGTCATGATGTATATTTTTCATTTTCAGAAGACCAAGGAAAAACTTGGAGCAATCCAAGTGTTGTGAATGATAATTTCCCAAATGACAACACACATAGCTTTTATTCTAATATAGCTGTAAATGATAGTGGAGTAGTTGCAGTAACTTTTTATGATAGAAGAAGTGATTTAGTAAATAATGTACAAACCGACTATTATATAGCATTTTCTTTTGATGGTGGAAATACTTTTGATAAAAACATAAAATTAACTTCATCACCTTCAAATTTTCTTTATATTGGAAATCAAAATAACGGCTTTGGGATTGGTGAATACAATGGCGTAGTAATGACTGATAAATTTGCATATCCATTTTGGGCTGATGGAAGAACCAATAACGGAGAAATTTTAATTTATACAGCTGAAGTTCCTATTGAAAAAAATGCTGGAGCTGTAAACTCATTAAATCCAATAAATAATAAAATCAAAATTGATAACATAAGTCCAATTCCAGCAAATTCAAAATTATTGATTGATTTTACATTAGAATCTGAATTAGAATTGTCTTATGATATTATTGATTTAAAAGGAAATATTATTAAATCATTAGAAAATTCATATTTTAAAACTGGGGTAAATTCTTTTGAAATCAATCTTTTCGATATAATTACAGGAACATATTTATTGAGAATAAATTCAAAAGTTGGTTATTTAATCAAAAAATTTACTGTTAAAAAATAAATGAATAATAAGTAAAAAAATTGCTTTATTGGGATTAATAATTTTTATAGATGGGCGCCACTTCAATAATGGCGTCCATCTGTTCAAAAAAATATCAAAGAACTTCAATATATATTCATCTTCCAAATTCAATATAAATGATTCAGTGCATATATACGAACAAAATATATCAGTAACTTAGTAATAGTTATGAATCAAATCATTTCAAATATTTCATTGAATTTTTTGAAATTATGTCATTCAATTCACGTCAATTGTGAATATTTTGTCATAATATATAAAATTAGTTTTGCTATATTAACAATAAGTGCTAATTTTCGTTTTTAGTTAGTGCAATTTTCAAAAATGTTTTTTGAAATTGCAATTTAAAAGTTATTATTTATATTAGGTATAATTAAAATGCAAATTTCAGGTTTAAGGTACGGTCAGCAACTATTGGATTTAGTGGAATTTCCACATTCAAAAGTACTGCTTGGAAGTGCCACAAATGAAGATATTGAGCAATTAATGAAAGCTACCGGTAAGGTAGTAGTTAAACCCTTCTTTTCCGGTGGAGTAGGAAAAAAAGGGAAAGCTGGTTTGGTAAAAGTAGCAAAATCATTGGAAGAAGCTATGAAAGCCAAAGAAGAGCTTTATTTTGCAAGTCATTTCTATGGTACAAAACCAATAAAATCTAATGGCATTACTTTTGAAGAATTTGTTCCGTCTGATTCTGATATGGAGTTATATTTTAGCATAACTGATTCTACTGTCGAACGTAAACCAATCTTTACAATCACTCCTTATGGCGGAGTTGATATTGAAGAATTACCAGCCGATAAAAAAGCAGTTGTATGGATAGACCCTCTTATCGGAATTAAATCTTTCGATATTACAAACGCATTGAATGACCTTGGTTGTCCTGAAAAATATATTTCTCCTTTGGTTCAGCATATACCTAAATTATGGGATTTATACTATAATTTCGGTGTTTCAACTCTTGAAATCAATCCATTAAGAATAAAGAAAGTTGGCTCAAATTATATTCCTGTTGCTTGCGATTTGAAAGCTTCATTCGACCAAGATAATCCAGATTGGAAACGTATTGGTTTGCCTCCTTCAATTTTTGTTAATGATTCTACAAAATTTGAAACTGAAATCAATAAACTACGAACTTATCAAGGTCAAAGCGATGTTGTTGAAATAAATTCTAAAGGTACAATCATTCCTTATATGTTTGGTGGTGGTGCAAACTCTGCAGCTACTGAAACTCTCGGTGCTAAGGCAATTTTTGCATCTGACTTTGGTGGAAATCCTCCTTATGAAAAGATATATGAAATAAGTAAAATAGTATTTAATAATTGGATTAATCAGGCAAATGTATTGTTGATTATCGGTGGTAAAGCTAATAATACTGATATTTACGTTACATTGAAAGGTGTATTTGATGCTTTACGTGATGATATTGCATTAAATGGCAAAAAGCCGATTTATACTGTTATTGGCAGAGGTGGTCCAAATCTTATACAAGGTATGTTTTATGCAAAAGATATACTTGATACTTTAAAATTGCCATATAAATTCTTTGGATATGATTCTTCAATGATAAAAGTACTTGATTATGCTAAACGAATTGATGACTGGTGGGGTTTGGAAGGTAAAAATGATTATATCAATAAATATATTTTATAATTTCAATTAATTAAGAAAATAATTCAGGTTAAAATAAAATGAGACAGTTACAAACAAAACCTTTTCCTTATTATGTTGGAATTTACTCACTTGAGGAATTGGTTACTAAAAAGTCAAGAGTTTGTGTTATAAATATTTTTGGTTCAGAAAGTAGAAAAGTTACTCCAGTTTCTCATGAATATAGTGGCGGAAATATTGTTGCAGGTGTTCAATACGGCAGAAAAGGAGTGATGGAAACCAAAATTGGAGATATTCCAGTTTTTAGAAGTATAAGAGATGTAATGCGTGCAGGAATAGAATTTGATACTGGTGTGATTTATCTTCCTCCTACTGCAGTAAGTCAGGCAGTTTCTGAATTAATCAATTACAATGAGCAGTTATCCAAAATTGTAATTGTTACAGAAAAAGTTTCCTCAAAAGATTCGATGTGCATTAGATTTATGTGCCAAGAAGCAGGAATTGATGTTATTGGTGCAAATTGTCTTGGAGTTGCAAATGTTTGGGACCATGTTAGAGTTGGTGGAGCTTTAGGTGGTGATAATCCAGAAGAAACACTCAAACCGGGTTCTGTTGCAATTCATTCAAATTCAGGCAATTTTACTACTACAATTGCTGAATATTTACGTACAGGAGGATTTGGAATTTCTTCAGCAGTAAGTTCAGGCAAAGATGTTTATATACATTTTGCTCTTCCTGAATTCCTTTATGCTGCTCAAAATGACCCTCGTACCAAGGCAATTGCATTATATAGCGAGCCAGGTGGATATTACGAAAAAGTTGCTCTTGATTGGATAAAAGAACGAAAATACAGTTTCAATAAGCCAATAGTTGTATGTGTTACTGGAAGATGGAAGAAAGATTTAACTCGTTCTTGTGGTCATGCAGGTGCTTTAGCAGGTGGTGCTGATGATGCATTAGCAAAAGAAAAATGGTTCGATGAATATTTCGGAGTAGAATGTTTTGACCCAGAAAATCCTGTTGTTAGCAAATTAGGAGTTAGAGTTGCATCTATTCAAGACTTTCCAAAAGCTATGGCTGCTGTTTATAAGAAAATTGATGAAAAATCTGATTTCGATTCATCTGGTGATTTAAGTTTGAAGTTGTGGTTATCCGATAAAGTTGTTGAATTGCCAACTGCATTAAATTTACCTGTAGTTGAGGCAATGGAACCTTATAACAAGCAAATTTTAGAAATTAATAAAAATATTGGGGCGCATTATTTACGTCAGAATATGGCAGATAAATCTGGTGCGTCTAAGATGGATGCTGTTACTCAAGTAGCTGAACTTCATGGAAAAACAATTCTTGAATTATCAAAATATTCATTAGAAGAAAATATCTATTATTCTTTAGCAAAGGTTATGCCTGAAGAAAGAGATATTCCTACAATTAATATGCTGCTGAATTTATTGTTGAAAGTTGACCCTGAAAGAATGGATGCTATTGATTATGCTAAGAATAATGGCTGTTCTCCAAATGCTTATCTTGCAAGCCAGATTTTATCAATTGGAAACAATTTATATATCAAAAAAACAAAACATTATTCTAAATTATTGATTGATTTAATTCGTGAAAATGGTATTACTGAAAATACAACTAATTACAGCGATGAGTTAATTAATATTATTATCAGTGAAATATTGACTGACCAACAATCTGAAGATTTAAAATTAGGTGATTTCCTTGTTAAAGAAGTAAAAAATTCAAAAAAGAAATGCGAATCTTTGCAATTATCTCAATTTATAATCAAACTTGCAGAAGAACGAAATCTTTTTATAAAGGATAAATTTGAATTTTTATTAGCAACAGTTGGATTGTGTATTTTCTGGAAGCCGATGCTTGAAAAGAGAATTACTCGCGAAACAGCTGAAGATGCTTTAAGTTACTTCTATGTAATTGCTAATCTTGTGGCTTTCACAGTTCTTGACAGAAGCAAAAACAAATTCTGGCAAAAACTTACTGAAATGAAAACAGTTAATATGACCGATTCATTTACAAAAAATACTTTTAAGATTTTATTCAATAGAGAACCAAGCGAATCTGAACTTACTGAATTAAAATACGTTATTGGTTTGACTTTGACAAACGGACCGGGTACAATTTCAGCAAAAGGTGCAAAAGAATCTGTTTCTGCTCGTAATCATATTCCTGTTTGCTATGCTGGTTTTCTTGTAAATACTGGATTTGCTCATGGTGGTAATGGTTTTGAAGCTGTAGAATTTCTATTAAATACTTTTAAAGATACAAAATTAACTAATCCGGGCGACCCAAATCATAGTGTAGATATAAAGAATATTGCAAATAATACAGCAAAAATATACAGAGAATATGTGAAATCTGAAAAAGATGGTGGTAAATTAAGTTATAGTAGAATTCCTTGTGTGAACCATCCTGTGTTTAAGGGGAATGATGTTAATATTGACCCACGTGAAGAATTTGTAAAAAATGAAATGGAAAAAGCTGGAATTTATAATATTTTCCTTGATTTCTATCATAAATTAGTGATTGAATTATTCAATGAAGGTGCTACAAAAAATATATTCTGCGTTAATGTTGATGCAGTAATTTCTGTTATTGCATTAAAATTGGTGTGGAATGATTTGCAAGAAGGCAAAATATCTAAAGAACAGATTCAAGATTTGGTCTTTATTCTTTTCCTTATTGGTAGGGCAATAGGTGTATCAGCTGAAATTACAGACCACCGCGACAGAGGTTTGGATATGGATTGCCGTACACCTCAATCACAATTGCAATTTGTTTTATAAGATATATTTGTAAAAATCTAAAGGGTATATCTCAATAGTTTGCACAAATAACTTATTCGTTTTACTTTTCATTCTTAATTCAAAACAAGATGTCCAACACTTTTAAAGTGTTGGACATCTCCATATTAGATTCCGCATCAAGTGCGGAATGACACTAAAATACAGTCATTCTGAACTTGTTTCAGAATCCAGCTTGTATCCTGTCATTCTGAACTCGTTTCAGAATCCAGCTTGTATCCTGTCATCGTATGTTTGTATTGTTATAAAAAGAGAAAATTAAAAAAGAAAAAACTGATAGCAATTATAAGTAAAAAGGAATATATATAAAGCGAACAACAACAATGCACTCTCCTTATGAGTGGATTGTTGTTCTTCTCCCCCGATACTTTATAGTTGTATATGATTTTGGGTCAAAAAAATTAATTTTAAAAATTTAAAAATAAATCATATATGTTACAGAAAAATTGATTAAATTAGATTGAAATTATTAGTAAACGAAACAAAGGAAAGGAATAAGATCGAGTTATGTCATTGATCAAAAATGATCTATCAGAATGGTGATCCCCTTTCTTATGTTTCACTAAGCAAGAACAGTTCATTGGGAAAAAAACCCGTATTTGCGATGCTATGCTACTGAAATAATGTTTCGCTAATTAATATATTTTAATTAACAATATATACTAATGGAAAAGTTTAATGTATAAGAATATTGTAGGGATAGATATATCCAAGAAAAGTTTTCATGCTTGTGAAAATAGCAAGGTAAATATTTATGTAAATAGTTCAGAAGGATACTTGGCATTCATAAATCACTTGGCGATAGGTAGTCATTGTATAATGGAATCAACGAGTACATACGGTTATTGTTTGGCCAAAGCATTGATAGATTCCGGTCATCATGTTTATATAGTTAATCCTGTAAAGATTAAATACTTCGTAAAGATGGGCTTATCAAAAGCAAAAACAGACAAAATAGACGCCAAACAAATAACTAAATTTGGTGAGCTGTCCATAGATACATTACAAGAATATCAATTTGGTAGTGATGAAATAGAAGGAAGTAAGCAAATTGAAACTACATTAATCCAATTGAAGAAGCAACAAACAGCATTATTAAATCAGCTTGAAGCATTACTTCATCTACCACAACAGAGCAAAATATTAATAAAGACGTTAAAGAAAATGATAAAAATATTTCAAGAACAAATAAAATTACTAAGCAATGAGTCATCAAACTTAGTAAAAAAAGAAAATTTAGAAATGGTAAAAAAAGTAAGTAGCATAAAAGGTATAGGCGAAAGTACAGCGATATTGTTAATCGCAATAACAAAGAGTTTTAAAAATTTTGACAATGCCAAACAACTATCCTCTTTCTTTGGTTGTTGTCCACGAATAATAGAATCCGGTACCAGTGTGAAGGGTCGAAGTAGTATTAGCAAAATAGGTCATGCAAGTATTCGAACGAGATTATATTTGTGTGCATTGTCAGCATCACAGTACAATACAACTTGTCGAGAAATGTACCAAAGATTAATTTTGCATGGTAAATTAAAGAAAGTTGCTTTAATGGCAGTTGTAAATAAATTAATAAAACAAATTTGGATTGTTGTTAAAAATAATGTGTTTTTTGATAATAATTTTCAAAATAAACTTGTTTTTTAACACAGTTCATTCTGAACTTGTTTCAGAATCCATATCCTTATAAGCAACGTATTAACAAATGTCTATTTCAAATTCAATAACTGCTCTTTTATCTTATTTTTTGTTATTTTAATCACAAATTTATTTTGGAATTAATAAAAATTCTTTTTAAGTTGCATTGTGTTTTTACACAATATACAAAATTTTAATTTTCAAAGGAAGATGTTATGAAAAAGCCTATAATCATATTAGTTATTTTTGTATTAGTGTTATTTGGCTTTGATTTATTTTCACAAATTGTTACCAATGGTTTGATTTACTCGTCTTATTTACATCGCAATAATTATAATGCGGGTAATACTCATTTACTTGGTTTATGCTTAGATAGCAAAGGAAATCCAATTTATTTTGGAAGAACACAAGATACAAATTATCCAACCACTTATGGTGTTATACAAGAAAAATTTCAAAAAATGAAAAATGGAATTGGATATGATGATTTTGTTACAAAACTAAATAAAGATAATTTTCAAATTGAATCATCAACTTTTATTGGTTTAAATAACTTGGGTTGGAATAATATTATAATAGATCAAGAGGATAATATATATTTGGTTTTTGAAAACACTAAAGATACAGCAATTAAAGATACGAAATTTTTTAACACTCATAAAAGTATGCTAATCAAAAAAATTAGTTCAGATTTTACTAAAGTTTTATCATCAGCATACTTCGGTAATGATATAAATAAACCAAATAACAATTTAGAAGTTACCGACTTAATTGTTGATAATGATAATAATTTGATTATCGTTGGTTCTTGTGATAGTAATGGAGTTTTTACAACAAGTAATTCATATATGCCAAATCTTTATAAGGGTGCATCAAGAATTGGCTATATAACTAAATTTTCACCAAATTTGGATAGCATTATTTTCTCAACTTACCATACTGGTACAATAAATGCAGTAGATGTTAGCGAAAAGTCAATCTGTGGAATAAAACAAGTTGCAATTGGTGTAGACAATTCAATTTATGTATCAGGTTATACTCATTTTAATGAAGGTTATACTCCTAATGTTGATTTTTTGAATACACCACTTCCATCAAAGAATACGGCAAAAGGTTTTATGTCACGTATTTCACCAGATGGAAAATATTTGTTGAATAATGTAGTAAATGTATATGATGAATCTTTGCGATCAGGTTTGAATGAGTTTTTAAGAGTAAGCAATAATGGTGATGTGTATGTGGGTGGTCAAGTTAGAAATAATAGTATTAAAACTATAAAACCATGTTTTCAATTTGATTTTTCTGACAATTGGTTCGAATCTGTTTATATTCAAAAATTTGATAAAGAATTAAATATTTTAAAGAATTCTACTTATTTTTCAAACAATTCTTGTAATTTAAATTTGAATGGTATTGCAATTGATAAAGATGGCAATACATACTTAGGAGGCTCATTTTCTGAATATTATAATATTGATTCCCTAAACAACGTAAAAACTAATTTACCCATTACAACAAAAGGTTCTTTCCCGTTTGATTGGGGGCAAGCACCCTATAACGATAAGTATGGTGGATTTATAACTATGCTTGATAAGAATTTTGAAAAATTAGAATTTTCAACAACTTTTGGTGGTTCTGCATATGTTACAATTACAGATATTGAATTAAATGCTAATAATTATTTGTATTTAGGGGGCTATACTTATGGCAATCAATCATTTCCAATTACTGATAATGCATTATTTAAGGATTATTATTATCATCATTCATTTCTTTCAGTAATTTCCAATTTTAAAGACCTTGCATCAGTAGATGGTTTTAAGATTGCACCAAGCAATATTTTTCCAAATCCTGCTACCGATTACTTAAATATTTCTTTTGACAGCCCAAAAGAAGGACTTGGTACTATTGAAATAATTGATATACTTGGCATTAAAGTATGCTCATTCGACAACTACATCAATGAAGGCAACAACAGCATCAAATACTCCGAATTAGACAATCTACAAACCGCATCCTACACCGTAAAAGTAACAATCAACAACGAAATAGTAAGCATCGGAAAATTTATAAAAAGATAAAAAAATTTGTGCCACACAATAAAGTGTGGCACTAAACATTTGATAAGAAATTTCTATGGAAGATGGATTCTGAAACAAGTTCAGAATGACAATGATGAGATGGATTCTGAATCGAGTTCAGAATGACACTTATTCAGATGTCCAACACTTTTAAAGTGTTGGACATCTTATTTTGAGTTCAGAATGACACAATGCAAAATGGATTCTGAAACAAGTTCAGAATGAATCCTTTTGAGAAAGCCCCAACTTCGAGTTTTCTATTCATTAATACAAATATGTAATCCCGCTGGGATGTTCAAGGATTTATATCTTTTATATTTGAAAGCAACTTGGAATTACAATCAAACCAGATATATTAAATCAATGACATCGTTCCCATATCTAAATATTGTTTATTAAAACGCATATTGGTATTAGTATTTAAGAAAGATAATGATTATTGTTTTTCAAAAGTTGTCCTGTTCCTAAAAACAGGACAACTATGAATATACAAAAGAGAAAAATTTATTTATTGAATCTGATTTTTAAAGTCAATACAAACCATGCAAATCCGATTGCTCCAATTGCGAAGATTGTATCACCAAATACTCTCATCCATTTGAAGAATGCAATTGTATCTGTCTGCATAAATTCAGCAGAACGTGCATACCATAAACCATGATTAACACTTGCAATTGTTTGCATCAATCCAACTGGAAGTAAACTAAGTAATGCCATCAATGCCAAGCCGATATTGATCGACCAAAATGAGTATTTTAATAACTTTTCATTCCATTCAATTTCTGTATCCATTGCACGAAGTACGAATAAAATCAAGCCAATTCCAAGCATTCCATAAACGCCAAATAATGCGGTATGTCCATGCAATGGAGTTGTGTTTAATCCTTGCATAAAGTATAATGCAATTGGAGGATTAATCAAAAATCCAAAAATACCGGCACCAACCAAATTCCAAAATGCTACTGCAATAAAACTATAAATTGCCCATTTATATTTCATTAGCCAATCTGTGGCTTTGCTTAATTGCAAATTGTTGTATGCTTCAAATCCCATCAAAACAAGTGGCACCACTTCAAGAGCACTAAAAGATGCCCCTAATGCAAGAACTACCGTTGGAGTTCCTGAAAAATACAAGTGATGGAATGTTCCAATTATACCACCTGATAAAAACACAATAGTTGAAGATAATGCCGCAACTGTTGCAGTTTTGATTTTTAATAATCCTAATCTTACAAATAAAAATGCAATTACTACAGTAGCAAATACTTCAAAAAATCCTTCCACCCAAAGATGAACTACCCACCATCTCCAATATTCTGCAATTGCAAGATGTGTGCGTTGTCCCCACATTAAACCTGCACCATAGAATGCGGCAATTGCAATAATTGAAATTGCGAATAAAATAAGCAAAGTTTTGTTTTCATCTGCTTTTTTCAATGCTGGCATTAACGGTCTGAACATCAGAACAAGCCAAATTAATAAGCCGACAAATAAAAATGCTTGCCAAAATCTACCCAAATCAACGTATTCATAACCTTGATGACCAAACCAGAAGTTTGTGCTATAACCCAATTTCTGCATAATACCAGCCCATTGACCAGCCATTGAGCCCAAAACGATAATAAGCAATGCACCAAATAAGAAATTCACGCCAAATCGTTGGAATTTTGGTTCATAACCGGAAATAGCAGGAGCAATAAACATACCTGTTGCAAGCCAAGAAGTTGCAATCCAAAAAATACCAAGTTGAATGTGCCAAGTACGTGTTAGACTATACGGTAGAAAATCAGCAATCGGAATTGTGTAAAGTTCCTGCCCTTCCACACCATAGTGTGCTGTTACGATACCCGTAATGATTTGCAAAACAATTAGCAAAACCACTACCCAAAAATATTTCAGAATTGCTTTCATTGAAGGAGTTAGCGAAAGTCCTTTCATAGGATTAATTACAGGATAAGCACCAACTTTATCTTCTTTACTTGCGGCAACTATGAAAATCATACCGCCGATACCTGCTATCAACATTATAACACTAAATCCGGTCCAAAGCAATAAATTTCCAGCTGGCTTGTTTTCAACCAGTTCTTCGGGGGGCCAGTTATTAGTGTAAGTAATTTCCTCTCCTGGTCTTTCAGTAACTGTTGCCCAAGTTGACCAAAAGAAAAACACATTAAGTTTTGACATTCTATCAACATCTTTGATAGTGTTGTTTTTCATTGCATACGCTTTGCGAAGTTCGAGCAATTCGGGGTCGTTCATAAATAATTTGCGATAATGTTCGCTCAAATCTTTATATGCTTGTGCACGAATTGTTGAAATAGTGAGAGTTTGAGTACTTTCATCGTACTTATTAGAACGCATTTCTTTAACAAGTCGTGCCTTCAAAACAGCTTGCTTTTCGCTGTCAAGTTTATCATAAGCACTGTTAAACTTTGCGTTAGACCATTGATTTAGAATATTAAGTGCTTCTCTATGAAGCCAATCTGCATTCCAATCTGGAGCAATATATGCACCATGTCCCCAAACTGATCCCAACTGTTGACCGCCAGTTGATTGCCAAACATTCTGCCCATCTTTGATATCTTCACCAGTAGCAATAACATTTCCGTCAGTATCTACAATTTTTTCAGGTATTGGTGGCTTTTGCCTATAAATTTCATTGCCAAAATAAAGCAAAACCCCAAAAGAAACAAGGATTACAGCAGTTAAAATAATCCATAGTTTACGATATTCCATAAAATCCCCATACTTTTTTAATCAGACAAAATTATCTGTATTTAAAATTACTAAAACTTATTATAATATCAAAGAAAAAATATATTTTTATGCTTTAATAAGAATAAAAAATCTGATTTGACTTTATAAAATATATGTTTTAATTGCAAAATACAATAAAAATTTTTGAAATAATTTTGATTATCTGTTTTTATTTCATAATTTGGATTTTATTTTTTTGAAAGGGTTACAATATTATACAATTACAAATTAGACTATATTTTCAATTTATTTCTTTGTTACCTTTTGGTGGTTACAGCCCTCTTACTGTTTTTATTTTATATAATGATGAAAATTTAGATTGATTAAAATGGATAACAAACAGGAATATTTTCTTGAATTATTTGAACCGATTAAGCATAATCTATGGCGGTTTTGCTTGAGTGTTTCAAATAGTTATGAAGATGCTAAAGATTTACTTCAGGACACAATTGAAATTGCATATAAAAAAATTGATTCGTTAAAAGATAATAAATTCTTTCTAAGTTGGTTGTTTTCTATTGCATCACGCAAATATATTGAGAAGCAAAATAAGAGAAAATATGAAGTAAATAGTTACGATTATGATGCTTTAATATCAGTTCTTGCTTCTAATGAAGGAAATCCAGAATTACAAACTGACATCAAATTGTTATACGAAGCTCTTGAAAAACTACCATATCAACAAAAGGAAGCTGTGATTTTAAGCGAAATAATTGGTTTAAATCACAAAGATATTGGAATTATCCAATCAGTTTCTACTGAAGCTGTGAAACAACGTGTTTACAGAGCAAAACAATTACTTAAAAGTATTCTGATAAATAACAATGTTGATTCTTGTATCACATATAATAATTTGTAGGTAAATAAAATGAAAGATATAGATAAAATATTGAATAATGTAAAATCATCAAGCATTCCCGAATTTCCATTTTCTGATTCGCAAGTCCGGACTGTGATTGAAAATGTGGATTCTAAAAATAATTTTCAAATAATTAAAAAAGGAGCAATAATTATGACTTTTCTTATTTCACTTGTAGCATTTATGCTGTATTTGGGAGTCGATTCAGCGTCTGATTTAATAAACAATAAACAGTCGAATTTTTTAGATTCACAAACAAAAATCATAACACAATTAGAATCTACTGCAAACATTGATAATGAACAGCAAAAGGAAGAATCTACTTTTAACCAAAATAATCAGCAAACTTCGGACATTAAAAAACAATCCAAAATCTATGATATTGCAATGAATGAAGTTCAAGCAGATGCAAAGAATGTTTTTACTATTTTCATTCCAGATAAAAGTGAAATGGACAAATTGTTTATTAGAAAAACAAATTGTGGATATGTAATAATGACTGAAGAAAACTATCCAATTAACCAATTTAAAGTGCAAATGGAACAAATCTACAAAAATAATTACCCCAAAAAAGGTTACAAAAGAGCAATTCAAGTTTTAAATTTTGATGATATTCAGGAAATTGGAATTGCTAATTATACTGGCTGGGAAATGGATAATTCTGCAGGAATTTTTCCAATTATGGCAAAACTTATCAACATTGATAAAAAATTCAAAAACACCAGAAGGTTTCTTAGCAAAGCATCCCCCGGTCCAATTGATATTTCAGAACTAAGTGATATTGTCAATAGCAAGTTTTTGAGATTTATTCATAATACACTTGAAAAGTTGGATGATAAAAATGCTGGAAATGAGTTAAAAATTACTTACAATAAAGATGAAAATGAGTATTTATCGCAGGTAAGTATTGTTCTTTTGGATTTGGATAATGATTCTACAAGTTCATTTTGGCTGTTGGTTTATCCAAATACGAGAAATTTTGTTAAACTTCTTCCAAATAGATTTAATAAAGAATCAGATTTTGATTTATTTTCAGATTTTGGAATGGACTATAATGAAAGTGAAATAAATAGTGAAATTAACTTAGCTATTAATAATTTAGATGTAGAATGCAAAAACAAAATAAATGAAATTAAACAAAATGCACCAAAAACAGTTTCAAAAATTAGTGGTATTGAAAAAATAATATTGACAAATGAAGAAGCAAAACAAATTGGTATTAATATTGAAAAAAGTATAATTTCATTCGAAGCAGAAGAATATTCTGATTTGTCAGTTTTACCTGATAAAATTCAAACATATATACAAACTGAGTTTAATTATAATACAACGGGTTTTGCCCTTCTTAAGGAAAGAATTGAATTTGATATGAATAATACTAACAATATGATAAAACCTGTTGTACAAAAATATTCAGGTTGGGAACATAATTTATGGTCTAACATTTCTCCGGCTTGCATTACAGTAAATAGAACTCTACAAATCGGCAACATTGTATCGTTAAGCCAAATCTTTCAATCTCCGCATTTAGTTAGAGATTCAGCATACTATTATTTAAATAGTGATGATATTATTGTTAGAGATTCATTAGGGAAATACAAAGCAAAGATTCCAAATTTAATTCCTGTCAATTTTAAAGAAATTTCTTATAATAATAATGGAGATTCAATAGTAAATAACATTGATATCTGGTATGTTATTACAAGAGAATTTGCAAATAGATTACCTAATAGATACAAATTACCTTTAATCAAGGAACTCGATTTGCTAAGCAATATTGAAAATGGTTCTACCACTATTGATGATGCTTGTGAGGTATTGAAAGGTGAGAAATCTTATTTAGGAATTTGCGAAATTCAAGGTGAATTATCAATTCTAAATATTTTTCCAAATCCAATTACAGAAAGTACAGCCACAATTAAATTTATTCTTAAAAGTGATAAAAAATTAAAAATTGAACTTTTCAATTCAAATGGAGAATTATTAGAAACAGTAAAGGACTATTCAGAATACAATACAGGTATCAATAGTGTGAATCTTGAATTTTTTGATTTATCAAAAGGAGTAGTTTTAATTTCATTGACAGATGAAAGCAATCAAAGAGCAATAATCAAAGCTATTAAAAATTGACGAAATGAAAAGTGGGAAAATTAATATTACAAACTTGGCAAGTCATCATGACTTGCCAAGTTTATGTAAATATTTTTTGTGATTCTTCAGTAGCTATTATTTATTTTAAATTTGCTAATTCAATGAGTGCTATTCACAAAATTTCTTTTATTTGAAGAGTTTATTATATTCTTCATGAGTACCTATCCAGAACCATATAATTACATCTACGTCTATTGTACCAACTGCTCTATAATGTTCTCCTATTCTTACCGACCTTAGATTATTTCCAACATCTTTATATCGTATTGATGGGTGCAGGTGATTGGTTTTCCAGAGCAAATAATTTTTATTTGCAAGTCTTTGAATGTTTGATGGCAGTTTGGAAAACAATTTATTAAAATTAGGACTTCTGAAAGATTTCATCAAAAACCAAACCCTCCTGGCTCGCATTTTCCTTCTCTAAATTCTTTTTTTGCTTCTTCTGCCATTTGCAATAATAATTTTTTAGATTCAGGACTTGCTAATAATTCATCCCAAATTTCATCCCCGCTTTTTTGTCTTTTTGCATGACCGTTTGTGTGAATTTTATTTGATTTTGTTTCTTCTTTTGCTAACACAGTTACACCTTTAAAAATCAACTTAAATAAAAAATTATTGAATGATGAACAAGAAAAATATTGCAATATATAATAAAAACAGGTTTAATAGTCTGTTGATAAAATAAAAATTTAATCTTCTATCAAGTGGTTAAAGCACCTGAAAGATGATTAAATTTATACTTTATCAACAATTATTTAATTTATTAATGATATAAGAATCATTTTGAATTTAATTATTAGAAAAGTAATAAACAATTTTAATTTTCATAACATCTTTGGGATATGTAGGATTAATAGGAATAGTATTTCGATAATCTATATAAATATAATCATCATCATTTGAATACCAAATTTCATCAGTATATAGGGTGCCATCATCAAAGCAAAATTTTTTGTGGGGGGGGGTGGCTTCCCTATGTTTTTTTTTATAAAAAAAAAAAATAATAAAATAATAATATTATAAAAAAAAAGTTATAAAAAAAAAAAAATATTTTTTTTTATATAATATATGTTGTGTTGTTTTAATGGTTTTTTGGATAAAGTGTTACATATTCGACCCTAATATCTTCATTATCATCAATATAAGTTGGATTTTCAATTGTACATGAATTGATTATTATTGAAACAAAAATTATGAATCCTAACAAATATAAATTCTTTTTCATTTTTCATTCTCCAAATTAATAAACAAACATACTTACGTTACAAACAGTAATTATATTGTGTTATAATTTTTTGTGTGGCTTGTATGTCTGCAATATCCGCATCTATTCTATGTTTTGTATTTTTTTTGTTCTGTTATTATACGTTGTTATTCGTTACTCTGTGTTTTGGTCGTTGCAATTACGTTGCAATTATTTTTTCAATTTACATATTTCCCGAGTTCATCACTATCTGTATAAGCATAATATTTCATTACTGTATCTAAACTATCTCTTGATAATTTGCTAACTATTTGAGGAGTTAATTTTTCTGTATATAACCATTCTGATATTCTTGTTTTTCGCAAAGTATGAATACAACGACCATAGACTGCTTTTCGTTTTCTTTCTATGCCTGATATATTCATTTGTTTTGTGTTCCCATCTCCTACGGTATATTTTGGAATATTTAATGCTTCCAATCCCTTATTAAACCTATAGTCAATCGTTCTTGAATAATCTGATATGTTGAATATTTTACCTTTGCTTTCTTTCCTACTTTCTACTTGGTCAAATATATTTTTCAATTTATCTGTCAATGGAAATTTGTCGGGCTTGTTACCAAATTTTGATTTTTCAAACATTATACTTTGTCTGTAATCACCATCTGTATTTAAGACTTGGTCCCATTCCATATTAACCGCTTCATTTTTACGCAATGCACAAATATAGATAGTTTGTATTAATAGATAAAATTGATAATTCTTTTCTTGCCAATAATCAAATATTTTTTTTATTTCCTCTGGAGTATATATTTCAATTATTTTTTCTGTTTTTTTAGGTTTTAATGTTTTAATAATTGGATTTTTCCGCATCCATTCTCTTTCGATACAGTAATTGAAAAAACTTGATAACCTAATTAAATTAACCGTTGCCGTTTTTGAAGCGTGATTTCGTTTCAATAAATTATTTTCTATATGCAGAGTAATTTTATTATCGTCATTCAAAATTAAATCTTCTGTAATATATGATTTGAATGAATAAATGTATTGCTGAAGTGTGTTTTTATGCTTAGTATTTTTCGATTGCTCAATGAAGATTTTGAACGCTTGAATGATTGTTACAGGATGATTTTCATTTCTGAAATGTTCTGGGCTTTCACTTTCTGCAATTATATCACCTGCGATTTTACGATTTTTACGATTATAAATCAAACCGCAGGATTTCATTCTATTGCCTACTTTGTACCATATAATGCTCTTTTTACCACGAACAAAAAACCGTCCTTTACAGCCGGGCATTGAGTACGGTTTTTCTGGTGCTTTTTCCATTATATGTAATATACTTTAACAGTTATATCATACCATATATTATTCTTTTTAAATATATAAAATATATGATAATTAGAAGAATATTTATCATACAGTTTATAATTTACACGAGCAATATATTTGATATCTTCATATATTAACTTCCCCTCCGAATATTTCAATTCAGAGAATCTAACATCAACACCACAATATTGATTTCCTACAAAAGAATATATTTTTTTTGCAACTTCCTGCGTTAATTCATCGCCAATTAAATTGGATGTATCTATCAGTGAATTTAGATATTTACTTAGTGATATATCCCAATAACCAGAATAACCTGTCGCAATTAATTCTTTTTTTTGTATTTCATATTCCTTAGCATCCAAGTCCATTTGTGATACATTTGGACCCGTTGCCTCTTCCGAGCAACTAATAAACATTACTGCTATTGCAATAATTAGTAACAACTTTTTCATTGTTTTAAATTCCTATATGTTTTTAAAAACTCTAATAATTGACGAATTTCATTTTGATACATTTTTATTTTTTCTTCTACTTTTTTCTCAATTTCATCATCGTAATAATCACCTTCACGCATCATTAAATTACTATCTGGAATAGTTTGCTCTTCATAATTTGCAACTGCACTATTAAATCTTTGTTCTGTCTGATAACGATTTAATAACCAATTCATATCCAATTTTGGTGCTATTTCTGCTATTCTCACTAAATCAATATTATTTTTTTTAATCCAAGAATATAGAGTGCTGTTAGATATATTCATCATCTCTGCTAATTGAGCTGGATTATCACAATCATAATATTTATATAATTTATTCACTATGGAAATTGTTTTTATCATTTCATTTCGCTATATGTTTTTAAAAAATCTTTTAAGGTTTTTATTTTCGCTTCTAAAATTAAAATTTCATTTTGAATAGATTTTTCAACACTATTTTCTGAATTTTTTAATTGCTGTAAATTCTCTTCCATATTATCTATTTCACGTTTGTAATACTGTTGAGTAGGATTTGTCGATACATAAACATCATTCTTCACTGGTTCTATTCCCATTAACCAATTTAAATCAATCTTATTATTAATCTGCATTATTCGCATTAAATCAATATCCCTTTTTTTTGTCCAAGTATAAATTGTACTGACAGGAATATTCATTTTACGTGATAAATCTGTTGGATTATCGACTTCATAAAGCGTAAATAACCGTTCTAATACCTTTTTAAATTGTTCCTCGTTCATTTTATACCTCGTAAATAAAAAAAATTTTCTTTTTTTTAAAATATTTTTACGATTTTGTTTGGAAAACTCGTAAAAACGTTTTAATTTTAAATGTTGTTAGTTTTCAATTCTTAAAATTCTTTTTTGTTCTTTAACAACTTTTGTTTTCACGAAAATATACGATAATTATTTTTAGATTTTTCATAATTATAATTTATTTTTTCAAAACTATTTTAGGAGTTCACAAATGAGTGAAATTATTAGATGGTACAGCATACCAGAAGCAAGCAAAATGACAGGTCTTGATGATGAATTTATTCGTCAAGCAATTGCTCAAAAGCTACTTATAACCGCTAAGACAGGGCGTCTCGGTAGTAAGGAAATTATTTCTAATGTTGAATTGAATCGTTTTTCGATGCAACTTCAATATGGTAAAAAATTCAAAAATGCAAAATTACAGGCAAGGGAAAACACGAATATTCAAAACGAAAATGCGTTTCATAAGCAACTCGATGATTTATTAGCAACAGTATAGGTGATGATATGAATGAGAAAATTTTAGCAACAATATTACTTTTCAGTTTTTTTTTAATAATTGTATTTGCTTATTGTTTTTCGATGTATTTGGAATATTTGGAATATAAAGAATTAAATAATTTTAAAAAAGAATATTATATTAAATTTATTAAAGAGAAAATAAAAGATGATACAAAATAATCAAAAACCTGTGTTAGACTTCCCGAAAATGAAAGAACTGAAGCAAGAGCATTTTGATTGGCAAACTATTAATTTTTTTCATAATATGTCAATCTGTGCTATTAGTGAAACACACAAGAAAATTTATGCTCAAGTTTATAAATTACTCAATCCAGTAAAAAATTTATAGGTGAGAAAATGAAAATTAAATTTGAAATAAAGAAAGAAATTGAAGTTGATTTCTATGGGCAACATTGCAATTCTCAAAGTGGATTTTGTCAGTATTTGTTCGTATCACATATAACTACGCAAGCTCAATGTTTGTTGTTTACTAATACTTTGCATTACGAACCTGCAAATTACATTAAACGATGTGAAAAATGTATCAGATATTTTGATACTGAATTAATGACAATTAACATAGAAAAAGAAAAAGATGTGTTATTTACTGAAATGAGTAAAATAGAAATTAAAAAATCAACATAGCCGAAGGAGTGAGAAAATGAATGACAAAATTGAATCTGAAATGAAGAAAAATAAAGAGACAATAATACGTATCGGAAAAAATTTGAAAGATTTAGGAGTGATTAAAATGCAAATCAAAGGAATCAAAAAAAACACAATTGTAAAAAAAATTATCAAATAAAGAGCCGAAGGAATAAATTGTGAAACTCACTTGTGAAACTTGCAATAAGCAATATGAATTTGAAGATGATATGGATAAATTTCCATTAGAAATGAAATGCAATTGGTGTCCAGTTTGTGAAGATACTGCTACAGATGTTTATTTTGAGTGGTATGTAGATATTAACAAGCAAATTACAGATGATCCAAATCAAATAGGTTTGTTTTGATTATGAATTATTGATTATTAATTATTTCGGAGTTAGAAATGTTTGAAATAAAATCTTATGAAGAGATGGAAAGACTTCCTCTCTCAAAAAAATATGAATATGCTGCATATTGGCAGGCAAAGTTAGAAGATGGAAATAAATTAATTACAAGAGATTTTAATAAAATTGATTGGTATGATGTTCTTTATTATGTTGAGACAGGTGCTATCTATGATTTAAAACTTACACAAAATTTAATTCCACTTGATGACAGCGACCAGTTGATTGGTGAAATTATTGTTGATCCACGTTCTAATGAACGGTTTATGATTATAGAACAAGATAAACTATTTGTACACGTAAAAAATTATATAATATCGTATCGTTATCTTCAAGAATATTACACCCGCCTTGATGGTTCACGTTTTGAAAAATTAGCAGTGGAAGAATAACCTATGGAAAAATATATAATTACAGAAGGGCAATTATCAATGTTAAGAAGTAGATATTTAATACTTGCAGAACAATTAGAAAATGCAATTAACAGTGATAAAAGTGGTTTAGCATTAGGTTTTGAACTTGGTAGGATACACAGAAACATTTTTTTATATTGTTCGGAAATTCTTGATATTCAATTTGAAAATATTTTTACAGAGGAATAATCTATGCAAAAACTAAAAATATATATTTCCGGCAAAATGAATGGTCTTAATAAAGAGCAATATTTTATGCTGTTTTTTGATAAGTATAATGAATTAAGAAAAAAATATCCTGATGCAATTATTATCAATCCTGTTTTTGTGGGCTACGAACTTGAATTAATTATTGAATTGAAATATGGTCGCAAGCCCACATACAGCGAATATTTGATGTATGATTTATATTATTTGTCAATGTGTAATGCTATTTATATGCTATCTAATTGGCATAATTCAAATGGTGCTAAGACAGAGCTTGCTTATGCTCAAGCGTGTAATTTCCAAATTTACTATCAAGACTTGGAGGAGTGATGTACTTATCATTCAAAGACAAAGAACGCAGGGACAACCAAAATAGAATTAACCAAACTGTTACAAAATTAGTTACTGTTAAATCTAAATGTTGCAATGCCAAAATTATTTATTACGATAAACAAAATTTCGCATATACACAAGATAGAATTTGTTCAAAATGCAAGGAGATTGTTTCTATATGAGAAAGACTGAATATCACGATTCGCACTTGCAAGCATTTGAAAATGTAGTAAATTATGTTTGCAAAAATTTAAAGTTAGACAGACAGAAATTATTTTCTAAAGGTCGTTATCGTTACAGTACTTTTGGTAGATATTTCATAGCTTATTTGTTGAATAAAAAAGAAAAATTAGATGTATCATTAATTGCAGATATGATGAATACGGATAGAACAAATATTTACGATTTTGTTTTATCGGCAGAATATAATTGTAAGCAAATTGAAAAATATAAAAAATTAATTAATGATTATATTCCAATTATGCCAATTAATGTGTATTGCACAGTATTTCTAACAAATGATAGATTGTTTATTCAGAAAAAAGTGTGTACAGATGATGTAATATTGAGACATACAATTGAAAAGATTGAGGAGCAGGTTGATATTTATAATTTAATACAGAGTGCAAAATGAAAGATTTTTATGTAGAAGAATTAAAAGTATGTGTAGGTGCAATTCTGGCTGATATTCGTTTGCATCCACATACTTCATTGGAATATCGGTTTACAATTGTATTTGGTTTGTTAGATATGCTAATGTTGATTGACACAGATAATGAATATTTGTACAGCAAAGATTATGGAGTTTGTTTGCAAACTTCAATGAAACGACAGAAGGATTTTACACGATTACGTGATGAATGTCATTTGTATAATTACTATTCACAAACAGGCAGGAGTGATAGAGTTATGAATTACTTAGCCGAAAGATTACAAAATTTTCAATTAATATGGTTTCAGCAATGGCAAAGGTAGAAAAATGGTAACAGTTACTACAACAACGACTGGGACAAGCCCAACATCACCAAGCATTGATATAAATTTTAGGTATGAAGAAATTTATAAAACTCGTGGTTTTTGGTGTGGGACAGGAATATGGAACTCCCAAAATAATCACAAGAATACAAAAGTTTCGATTGAAAAATTAATTAAAAGAAATAAGCAAAAATTTAAAAAAGGGTAGAAAAATGTTTGTAATTAATATGATTTTTGTATTTGCTTTGGGATTGGCTTTTATATTTACAGCTTACAAAATAGGTCATTATTTTTTGAAGGAAAAACCTCAAAAAAAAAAAAAAAAGAAAAAAAGCAGGAATTGACTGAAGCAGAGGATTATGTTAGTGAAGATGACAAAAATTTAACTCGTGAGATAACTCGGGCTTATTCAAATTATCTTTTTGAATTAGCAGAAATTGAGAAGCAAAAGAGATTAGCATTAGAAGCAGAGAAATTACAAAAGAAAAAAAATGATGTAGAGAACAATCCTGATTTATGGGAAAGAGTATTAATTGAAAACAGGGATATGATGTTTGATTTACGTGGTTACGGTGCGTGTAGTGGTTTCAGTGCAATTGGTAATTATAATTATAATCCAATAGGTGGTTACGATGAAATGTTTATTAAAAAAGATAGTGCAGAGTATGAGCTGTACAAAACATCTAATATATGCTTGGACTTTCATAATGCAGATAATGTACTGTATATTCGCTTTATTCCAAGCAATACAAGGGCAAGAGATATACACACAATTACTGGGAGTGGTTGTGTTTTTCGTCCTTCGCATTGAATTAAAAATTAATGATTTAAATAATAAAATGGAGCTTAAAAATGACTGAATTGGATTTTTATAAATTTATCACTAAAAACAAACTTGAATATCATTGGGAAATAAATGCAGGTTATGAAGATGTTATTTTATTTCTTAATTATTCACAGTTAAAAGATATTGATAAACTTCTTTCACGTGATTTATTTGATGAAGGTGGTATAATATGCCATTGGACGAATGGCTGTATAGGTTTTTGGGCAAGTGTTATTGCGGATCATTATGATTTAGATTTAACAAAAATTTTCGAAAAATAATAGGAAAAGGGTAGAAAAATGATAACAGTATATATAATAACACATATCATATTTTCAACATTTGTGTTTTTTGTGATGATAAATATTAACTATACAAAAGAATTTGCTTGGAATTATGATGATAAGAAAATATTAATATGGACTATCATTATAACAGCATCTATTGCAGGACCAATATTTTTAGTAATAGCAATATTTAATAAAATAATTAAACACGTAAGGAGCAAAAATGTGTAATGAATCTGAAATACCAGAAGAATTAATTGCTAAATATATAGTTGAATTGATGAGAGAAGATCCAATAAAATTAACACAGTATGTATTAAGTGTAATTGCACAAGATATTTACAAAGCTAATGTAGGTACATTTACTTTTTCTCAAAATATGGATTTAGACGGCAAACGAATTAATGTAAAAATTGTTGGTAAAATTAAGGAATTATAAAAATGACTGAATTAATTCAATTAAGGCATAATGTTATCGGCACAAATGAAGCTGATAAAATAATGGAATTAATATTTCTTACTCACGAAATGGAGTATGAAATGAAATTTAATAAAGATGACAAAGTTGAAATTGTCAAAAAAAATAAGTGTAAAACACATAGGTTTATGGCTTCTTATGATGCTCTTGTTTCAGTAATGTTAGAAATTGGAGCATTAATTGAACAAGAATTTCCTGAACAATATAAAAAAGCATTTGAAAAAAGTAAAACTCAAACTAATTTGGAATTATAAATATGCGTACAGATATTTATGAATGTCCTGATACACTTGTTTCTCTTTTGAATAGAATTAAAAAGATTAACAAGAAATTGCAAGAGCATTACGAACCAGATTCACCTCTGATTGATATAATGCTAAGATTATCATTTGAGCTTTTGGATTTAAAGTACAAACAGTATCAGAAAAAATAAACAGTATTTGAACACACTTTTTTTGAGAATAATATGAATAATTGGATTAAATTATACAGAGCATTAAATAAGCATTGGGTTTTTGATAATTCCGATTATTTAAAATTGTGGATTTATATACTGACTACTTGTGAGTATGAAACGGCGATCCGTAATTCTAATACTAAAAAAATAGAACTTCAACCGGGACAAATGCTTTTCACTTTGGAAAATATGAGTGAGGTTTGCAATATGCCATACATAAAAATCAGACGGTTTATTGACAGGTGCATAAAGGACGATATGATAAGTATTAAGCTAAATTGTAAACAAAATTCAGTGCTAAGTGTTTTAAATTGGGAGACTTACCAATCTGTAAATGTCAATGAAAATAACGAAAAAACATTGAGCAGTCATTTGAGCAGTCATTTGAGCAGTCATTTGAGCAGTCATTTGAGCAGTCATTCTGACGTTGTAAATGATGAAATACCAAAGAGTTATAAAGATGACGAAAATAATTTGAGCAGTCATTTGAGCAGTCATTTGAGCAGTCATTTGAGCAGTCATTTGAGCAGTTCATATAATGATAAAGAGAATCCTAAGAATCCTAAGAATAAAAAGAAAGAAGAAATAACTACTTTCTCTACTGCAAAAATGAATTTTTTAAATTTTGATTTTGTTTTGGAATTTGTAATTAATTCAATTCCAGAATCAAAAGTAATTTCAGAAGAGAATTTAAAATTTTCAGTAGAGAAGTGGTTAAATCTTAGAACTAATTCCGAATGGCGAAATAAAAATGGTGTTTTGATTTCCGATTGGAAACAGGACATTAAAACTTGGATCAAAAATGAAATTATTTATCAACAAAATTTAAAAGGAAATAAAAATGATAGAAGCACAAGAGCTGGCAAGCATATTGACGAACCACAACAGGTCAATATCGAAGACACACTCCGAAAATTCGAGCAATGGAGAGAGAAAAATAACACTTGAACAGTGGTTTATGGATATAGTTTTCAAAAAACTACCTCTTTATCAAGCTGTAACTTGCGATGAAGCAACTGCATTTGCTATTCTTGAAGAGTTACGCAGACAAGATTTTCAAGATTGGCAACGTGAAGTAGCTGAATGTTGGATATTGCAAGGTAATTGGCAATACAAAAGCCCAAAAAAATTAACAGTAAAAGATTTTTTTCCATCAGAAAAAGAAATCGCTGGTTTTGATGCTTTTATGTCCGTTGAGGTCGTTCAAGCAAAGTTACGAGAACTTGGAAACTACTACAAACAACAGTACGTGGCGAGTATCAGAGCAGAGATTGAAGAAAAAAATTTAAAAGAATATGTTAATTTAAGAAAAAACTATTTGTCATTGTGGAAAAAAATCGTAAGTTTGCAATTTGATAATTCTACATTGCAAGATGAAATTATCACTTTAAAAAATTTATTAGAAACAGCAAAAAATAGAATTTCAAATTTAGAGGAGAGACTAAAAAATGACTAATCCAGAAAAATATAAAAACATTTTCGGTTGGTTTAATTTTGAAGCAGTTTATGATATGATTTATAATTCAATCGTAAATAATGGCACGTTTATTGAAGTTGGAGTTTTTGAAGGTAAATCTCTTTGCTATATGGCGGAGTTAAACCAGATTTACGGCAAAAACTTGTCAATCATTGGAGTAGATCATTTTCGAGGAAGTGATGAGCCACTTCACCATTTAATGTTAGCTAACAGTCAGATTACACTTGCAGATAAGGCATATCAAAATCTTCAGAACGCACAAGTTTTGAGGGATATTGTTTTGTTGCCGTTTGCTTCAGAAGAGGCGAAAGACTTGTTCAATGACAACAGTGTTGATGCTATTTTCATTGATGCAAGCCACGATTACGAAAATGTGAAAGCTGATATTCTTCATTGGTTGCCAAAAGTCAAGGACGGCGGAATACTTGCGGGACACGATTATTACGGAAATCATAAAGAAGTGAAATTAGCTGTAGATGATAGCTTGCACAATTACGAAATTTTCAGTTCTGTACAAACGGAGTGCTGGTGGATTTATAAAACGCCAAAAAATCAAACTTCTGCAAGCGTGGTTAAACGTTCTTGTTGTAATTAGTATAAAATATCAAAAAAATTTTAAAAATTCAACAGAGAGGATTTATGACAGAAATAATTAATTTAAGAGAAGACCTTTTAAGGCAAATTGAAAATAATGAAGTAATTAAGCCGAAAGTTACTGTAACTGCTTATACTTCAACGAGAGACAGACATTTTACAACTTTACCATTGTTGCTGTTTGGTTTGCTTCATCAAACACGGAAGCCCGACAAAATCGTTATTTATGACGATAGCCCGAACAAACCTGACTTGCAAAATCATTGGATGTTCAAACATATTTTTGGAATTTGCAACATTTTGAATGTTCCGTATTACGTTTTTTACGGACAGGGAAAGGGACAAGTTCTAAACCACCAGCACGCATTAATGACGGCTGATACAGACATTGTGTGGCGATTAGATGATGATAATTATCCAGAGCCGAATGTATTGGAAACACTTTTACGAAAATTAGAAGATGACACAGTAGGTGCGGTTGGTTGCAATGTTTGGCATCCTGACCGTCCAATTTATCCTGTTCCGAGCTATGCGTTTGGAAAAATGACAAAAGGTGTATTTCACCAAGTGCCTGAATGGTTTTATATTCAAGATGGGCAAGATAGATTTACAGAACATTTATATTCAACTTTTGCATATAAAACCAAAATAGCACGAACTACACCGGGTTATCCAATGGATTTAAGCCCAGTTGGGCATCACGAAGAAACAATTTTCTCGCATCAAATTTACAGAACAGGGCATAAATTAGTTGTTACTCCCGATTGTAAAGTTTGGCATTTACGCAATCCAGAAGGTGGAATAAGAGCTTACAGAGACGAGTTTTTGTGGAAGCACGACCAAGACAAGATGGATGTTTATATGAAAAATTGGGGTTACAACGATAAACCGACAAAATTTGCAATACTGAAAAATGGTATTGGCGACCAATTTGCATTTAAAACCATTTTACCAGAGTTTGTTGCTAAATACAAAGATACTCACGACTTAGTAATTTCGAGCAGTAATCCAGATGTTTTCCACGATTCAAAGGATGTGTTTGTAATGAATTTGAATGAAGTTACTTACTTTGTACCTCAAGACAAATGGGAAGAATACAATGTTTACAGAATTATGGCAGAACAGGAAAGTAAAGGACAAGTGTTAAATTTAATTGACAGTTATAGAAAATTATATCAATTGGAAAATTAAAATGTGTGAAATAAAACAAATCAATAAAGAAGAAGTAATTTTTTTACAGCAAAATGCAACTTATTCACTTGTGGAGTTCATTGATATATTTAAAAAGTCGCTTGGGTATGGTGGACAGCAAGTATTAAGCCCAATAGTTCTTAGCAATGGAAAAATAATGTTTACTTTTAATGTAATAAATACAAATAAACCTTTATCAAAAATATTATTAGAGCAAAATGGATTAATGCAGGGAAATTCTAAATGAGTGAAGAATTAAAAGTAAAAAGTCAAATTCATATTGCTTTGATGGAAAATAACACAATTCAAGTTTCTCACGATGAAATTGAGAAAGCGGGAGTTGCTACTGAATTGCTATTTGGAGCATTAGTTTTATTTTGGCAGTATTCGGAATTTAAAGAAATAGACGGATTTGTTGATCATTGTGAGAAAGCAAAAGAATTATTCCAAAGTAATTTTGTAGAATATTTGGAAAATTATCTCACAAAAAGAAATCATAAAGTTGAATTAGTAAATAAATTTTTCAATCAATTGCAGGAAGTGAAGTAATGAATACTATCATCATCAGTCCATTTTCAAACAAATTGGGCGATAAACAAAATGCAAAAAATTATCCATATTGGCGAGAGCTTGTAGGCAGGTTGCGTCTTGCGGGTATGTACGTGATACAGTTGGGTGCAGGTGATGAACCCAAAATAGGTGCAAATGGTTACTTGTATAATCAGAAATTTGATGAAATTGCAAAGTTAATCAGAAACAGTCATTTGTGGTTATCTGTAGATAATTTTTTGCATCATTTGGTAAAAGCGGAATGTCCCGAGAAACCGGGCATTGTCATTTGGGGTCCATCGGATCCCGAGCTGTTTGGTTATCCAGAGCAGATTAATGTTTTGAAATCACGTGCTACATTAAGACCGAGACAATGGGCTATTTGGAATGAATGTGAGTTTAATCCAGATATATTTCCCGATTATAACGAGATAATGGATATAATTAAAAACAAATTATTTGCTACTGTTTAATTTCAATATGTGCAGGCGATACAAAGGGAAAGTAAACTATTGTAAGACAAATTTGCACGAAATACTCATAATTCAAGCTAATTAACTACGAATTAAGAGAAAATAAGAGTAAACATAAATACAAGGTAAACAAGGTAAATTATGAAAGAAAAAACAAATAAAAAAACTTCAAAAACGGCATCTAATCAAGAAAAATTAGCTTTTGAAGATATAGATGGAAATACTTTTGCAAAGGTAGTAAAGAGAATTGGTTTTCATTACTCCGAGTTTAGCCGTTCAATTGGTTATTCGGGAGGATATTTGTATAGAATGATAAGGTTTAAAAAGCAAGTGCCAATCAAGTTTATAAGGGAATTACAACTACAAGTTGGTTACGAAGATTTGTTACTTGCATACAATCAAGTTATAGAAGAAATTGAAAAAAATAACGTAAGGTATGAAGATTAATTATAGATTTGTAGTTTAAATATGAATATAGTAAAATGCAATAATGGTGCTTGCAGTCGCAAAAATAAATGTTATAGGTACAGTATGCCTACTATATTTCCCGTTATTGCAAAAACAATCATACCTACCTATTGGAAAGGTAAATTTCACTGTAAATATTTTATGAAACTTAAAAAAGAAGTGAAAGATGGAGTTTGAATTTATTTATAATTTTTATAACAAAGAAGCCATTGCTATAAAAATTGATGGAATCAAACCGGAGGAGATTACGGACAGAGAGATGATTTTCCAATTGGGCTTAACACTGTTGAGCAGAATTGAAAAAAATCATTTGAAAAGTATGAATTGTACTTTTTTATATCACAGTGACCGCCCAAATGAACTCAAGCAATTGCCACGTACATATTGGGAAGAATCACATTTTTATCAAAAAATCAGAGGAAATAATGAACACAGTTAGAACAGGTTGGGAATGCCCTCGTTGCAATGCTATACTAAGCCCAGACGCAACATTTTGTACTGTTTGTCAAGACAAAAAGAAAACAGCACCAAAGCCACAGGAAAGCCCAAAAGAGACTATTGCACCAGCAACAAAACCTATTCCAAAAAAGAAACTTGAAAAACCAAAAAGTAATTGGTAAATCCCCCTGCCCCCTTTTAAAAAAGGGGGAAAAGAAAAATCCCCTTAGAAAAAGGGGGAAGGGGGATTTCCTAAACTGTGTGTATTACCTGCACTCCATTTTCACTGAATTTTATTTTTACTTTTTCATTCAAAAAATCGTAAACCTCTATCAAAAAACCGATATAAAATTGATTTATAGGATTGTTTATATTTACTTTATTTTCTAAAATATTTGCAAATTGCAAAGTGTCAAGCTCCGAATTAATCGGAGCATATTTTTTATAAATATTGATAGTATCAAATAATGTTTGGTAGTATAACATTTTTAAGCACCTTTTTTGATAAAATAATAATTTGCAATATTGCTAATTTGTTCTTGTGGAGTTAAAAATTTGAAACTGTTTTCATTCCATAAATCAAACGTCTCAATGTAAATATCGGAGTAATTTTCTTGAGTTTGTTTAAAGAAATTATAAACTATGTTTATATCGTAAATTTCTTGATTTTCCTGCGTTCTAATAGCTTTATTTGTTCTATTTGATTGAATGTAATATAATAGAAAATTTAAAAATATTTTACTTTTATTCTTAAAAATATATTCTTTATGAATTAAATCTAATAATGTTTGGTCATCATAAGACCAAGTTTATCAATTGAATGCTCAATCATATATTTAATTTCTGGAATAGTAATTTTAAAGAATTTTAATTCATTTATCAAAAAATCTAATGTTTTTTGATATTTGTAATTAGATATTTTTTCAATCTTTATATCTGGGAGATTTAATTCATTTTTATAGCTATTATAAATTTTCAAAATTTTGTCAATAGGTCCGATATAGCAATTTTTTCTATAAATAAATTCAATAAAAACATTTTCATAATTATCAATTGTAATTTGTTCAAATTCAATTTGAAATTGATAATTATTAAAAGCATTATAGCGACTAACATTTTTTTCTTGAGTAGGAATTTTAGTAATTACATCACTACTCCAAATTTGATTTTCTTTAGTATTGATAAGCAAAAATATTGCTAATCTATAGTTTTTAAAAGCAACGTTTTGCAACGTTGCTATTACTTTTTTAGTTTCATTTAAATTCATTTTAAGCTCCTTTCAATTCTTTTTTTGAATAACTATTCATAATTTTTGAACCGTATTTATTTCTAATATCAATAATGTTTTGTGGTTTACTTTTAAATGATTTTTTCAATTCATTAGGACGCCAAAACCACATTTTTTTGCCCGGAGCAAATAAAAACCCAATTTCTTTTAATTCGTTTTTAATTGGAAAAGTAGCACCACTTAACCAAATCCACGAGCCGATTAATTCAATAATTACAAATTCAAAATTGATAATTTTATTAATAATTTCTTTATATTCCATTTCTAAATCAATATCAATAAAATCATTTTCTACATTTGAATTATTCATAGTAGCAATATTTAACAATAAATATTCATATTCATTATTTATTTGTTGCATTATTGAAGTAGCTTGAGGATCTTTATTTATATCGGGATGCCAAATTTTAGCGAGCCGTTTATATTCATTTTTCAATGAATTTAAATCATAGCAATTTTTTAAATATTCAATTTCAATCTTTTTCATTTTTTTATTCCTATATCTAAATTTAAATTTTCTTTTTAGTAACAAACTTTGTTACAAATATAGTAACGTATTAGTTTCAAAAAAGTTTCAAAGAAAATAAAAATAATTTTCAAAAAAAATATTTTTAAATCTTAATCCTATGAAAAATATAATACTTAGTATTAGAAAATAATTTTTAAGAAAAAAAAATAAAAATAATTTGAAACATTTTGAAACTAAAAACGTATATATAAATGTAATCAAAATGATTACAAAAAAAATAAAGTAAATAATTTTATGAATAAAGTAATATTTCAATAAAATAATTTGCAACAAATTGAAACTAAAATCGTATATAAAAAAGTAACAAAGTATGTTACGGAAAAGAATTTTTAAAATTAATATAAGGAATTAAAAAAATGTATAGCTATGAATTATTAGAAAATGGAATTTTTATCAAGGGAGATTTTTCGCAATATCTAACCGGACCATACTTAGATTTAGAATTTAGTTTGATTGAAATTAACGGAGATTCGGGGATAGAATATACTCCAGAAGGTTTGTTTGTTTATAATATTGTGGATAATAATCCAGAATATTTTTACATAATTGAAAAAAATTCAATAGGTGAAACTATTGCAAAAATTACAATTGAAAATAATAAATTATTAATTATTTAAATCATCGCCCGGCTCGTGCCGGGCTATATAAGGAGCAGAAAAAATGGAATATTTAATTAATGAAGATGACCATGTTTTAATAGAATTTGATAATTCTATCACAGTAGATATGGATTTAAGAATAGATTATAAAGATTCAAACGAAGGAGTTGGATTTTGGAATATCGAAATTTTAACTCCAGATTTTAAAATTCTTTTAGAAGATGACACAAAAGAAAATGCACTCACAAAATCATTAAATATGGTTAAAAGTTTAAATTATTATTATAGTCTTTAATTTAATCACCGCCCGGCTCGTGCCGGGCTATATAAGGAGCAGAAAAAATGAAATCCAATTTAGATTTTTTAATAGGTGTTTCAATTAGAAAAAACACAAATACCACAGATGTATTTAAGATCTTAAAATTTATTTGGTCAGAGGATGATAAAATTTGCTGGGTTTGGGGTGAAATAAGCGATTTTAAAACCTCAATTGTAAGTAGTTATGTTAAATTTGCTATATTTACGGAATCATCTATTTCAAGCGAAGAGTTTGATTTTTTGTCGGAACAATCGGAAGCAATAAACGTTGCAACAGATATAAATGAAACTATTACATTGATAAAAATTTTAGTATGGGCGGAAAGTGATTGTTTTAATGAAGAAAGATCATTTTATCATATTGTAAATAATATTTAATCACCGCCCGGCTCGTGCCGGGCTATATAAGGAGCAGGAAAAATGGAAATCATTTTAGATAAAACTTTGATTAAAGATGTTCCAAATACACAGTATAAAATTAGTATTACAAGAGACAAAAATGTTAGATTTAGCAAATATTTGTCTCAAGAATTAAATTATAAATTTGCTATTACTAAAAATGGAAATGATTTATTTCTTTTCAGTATAGGAAGTGGTTTAGAAATTGCAAATAATCACTATTGCAAGGTAAAAATCGCAGGTGAAATTCTTTTAGAAAATTCGAATTTAAGAGATTACGGTGCTTGGGATCTATTGGCAGAAAAAACGGAAATTGACAATGAAACTTATTGGAAATTATCAATTCCAGAATCAACATTAGAACTATATAGAGAAATTGACGCAAGAAATGAAGAGTGGGCAAAAGACGAAGAGACAGAAGAGGCAGAATGAACTACATTAGAACCGCAGAAACTTTAGAGCCGGAGTATAATGACCCGGCTCTCGGAGTATATTATCATTTAGAAAATGATGAATCAGCTTATATTGAAATTAAAATGCAAAAAAAAGCTACTCAATACTACTTTTCAGGGCTTGTTAGTATTCCAAATTTGCTCCATATTTTGCATTGGTTGCATTCTGGAGTTGATAACGTGAAAAAGTTCTATGAAATGCTAAACAGTGGGGAGATTGAAGTTTTCCCGCAGGAAATGCTCGAATATATGCAAGAAGAAAACGAATTATTTGGTGATGATGATAATTTCCCGCGATGGATTAAGGATTATAATTTATGTGAAGATGTGGAATTTCCAGAATTTGAATCTAAAGAAATAATATTAAGTTTACCACCAAAACCAACTGAAAAAAAATATTCACGTTCAGATTGGGGTAGTATGAGTGGTATAGGTACTGAAGAATTTTATAATTTGTATCTCAAAAAAAATGAAAAAGTATCAACAAAATAATTTAGAAGCATACACAGTAATATTTCTTATTGTGGTTGTCGGATATTTGATTTATAAACTATTTGAATGGATTTTAAAATGAGAAATGATATATTTTTGAAAGGGAAATATAGAGGTTTACTGACTAAGCTATCAAAAGAATACGGCAAAACAAGACCATATTTGAGGAAGTGTTTTTTCACTCCCGAAAATGATAATATGCTCGAAATAAAAGCAAAAATTATTGAAGAAATGAAATTGATAAATGAAGATAACAGTTTTGCAGATAAAAATAAAGAGCTTGACAAAGTTGTAAGCTCGCTGATGAAGTGAGGAAATCCCCCTGCCCCCTTTAATAAAGGGGGAAAAGAAAAATCCCCCTTAGAAAAAGGGGGAAGGGGGATTTTTCTATATTTTCTTTATATAATGGCTGGCAACGTTGTCAAAAAACGCATTGAATATGCTTTTTGCGAAGTTCCCGCCTGTTTCTTTCAATTCCATTTCAGTCTCTTTTGTCATACGTATTCGCTTGCGTTTACGTTTCATTTGAGTTTCAATTTTCGTTTCTTTTGCTGGAAATTCTATATCTTTGATTACTTGAGCATACTCAACATTAATCTCTGACATAATTTCATTGCTACCACCTTTGTCTGGGTGATGTTCCTTTGCTAATGTCCTGTACAGTTCATCGGCTTCAGTCAATGTTTTGACCATTTTGAAATATTTATAATCCATTACTCCTCCGGTTTGTTAAATCAATCTGCGAATCTACCACGACCACGGCTTAATGCTTTTTTCCTTAGCAATTGTTTTTTAGTCATACGCTTTGCTTTACCCGCTGATTTCTTATATTTTTTCTTGATAAATGCACTTAACTGTGTATCATAAGGTTGAGCTTTTTCAATTCCCATACCTTTTACACGCTTTTTAGCAAATTTTCCTTTTTTCCATAAATCACCGTTCCACTGCATACGAGCTGCTGCTGCTCTTTGTTGCGTTTTTGGAATTTTGCCAAATTTTCTACCTGTCTTAGCCATTTTACTGCTCCGAATAATGAATTATTAATTATTAAAGATTGGAAATTCCATATCTTTTTTGATTTTTTTGTAAAGATAACGATTTTTGGTATGACAATCTGCAATACCATCTTCTGCGTGAATAACAACTTCAGCTAAATGCAGAACGTCATTTTCACCTTTAAAACTTTTTCCACCTTTCAATGAGAACAAAACACTTATAAAACTAATAGCTTGCTCTTTATAATCATTGTGAAGCATAAACAGATCCATTACAGTTTTTTGGTTAAACATAGCAATTTTTGAAATACTGTCCATAATTACAAACTTATATTTGCCTGTATCAATCTGCTGTTTGATTGAATTTAATTCGCAATTATCCCAAAAATGAATTGTAGGACTGCTGATTTTCAAAGCCCTTGCTTTACTTTGAATTGTACCACCTGCGAGGTTTTCCTCCGCATTTATGTACAAAACCCTGCCACTCCTTGAAAGCATATCAGCAAGTTTTAAAGCAAATGATGATTTACCTCCAAATGATGGACCAGTTAATAACATTGTCCATTGAACATTTGAAGGAATTTGACCTAAGAATTTGTTCCATTTTAACGGCATATTCAGAGGTTTTACTTTGTAACCAATTGTATGAGATAATGGTGTTGCTTTCATAAATATTTCTTATAAAGTGCATAAGCTGTTGTAATACCTACAGTTGCTATTGTAGCACCTGCAATTCCCAATGTAACATCTTCAAACCCTGCCATAAACTCATACAAAAATCCCGGCAAGTTATATGAAATTTGTCCTTCATCGGCTCTACCTTGTATTTTGGGCATTTCTTCAGTGTGAATAAATTTATATCCAGACAATGAAGAATGACTTGCCCAAGTTACTGAATCATTATTATTTCCTTCAATACATTTAATAGTGCCGTTTCTGACTTCTACTACCAAACCAACGTGTCCGCCACCACTACGAGTACGAAAGAAAATTGATCCGGGCTTAGCTGTTGTATCAACACGCAAACCCTTTTTGCTTGCAGAATTAACCATCGTTACTGTAGATGCGGTTTTTGGTAGTAAATTTTTAATTCCAAAATCCTTTGCAGTCAAATCAGCTACCATCCAAACGAACTTTGCACACCAATGCTCATTAGTTTGCTTTCCGTTGAAATACTCTGTAATTTCATTCAAGCAAGGAGATGAACCCGCTAATTTCAATTCTTTACAGCCAAGCCACAATTCCGCTTTTTTAGTTAATCCTGTTGCAAAATTCATATTAATTTTTTCAACCCAAATTTTTTGTAATATTTAGTTTTAAAAACTTTGTGAATACCAGCACTCAACAAACCAACAATTGCACCATTTCCAATTGACTTCGGGATAGAATTTTTTGCAATTAAATTAGATGCCACCGCTGTAATTCCACCGCTTATAACTGGTGTTTGTACATATTCGCCAACTGATTTAGACATTTTGCCCTCCTAAATTGCACTTTAATCTATCAATCATATTTGGTTGTAATACTTGAACTACTGTACCTGCCAATATGCTTGCACCAAAACCATAAAGAACAGATTTTCCTGTTGATTTTTTATATTTCTTACTTGCAACTATACCTGTACCTACGCCTGCAATCAGAGGAACTAAAGTTAATAATTTATCTTCAGTAGAATAATTACATTTGTTTTGGCTGTACGATGGACTTAATGATATATTCGCCGCTTCCAATAATTGCACTTCGCTTGGAAGACCGTAATTGTGTTTAATTTTTAACCAAGACATTACACTTTGTCTGAAAATTATATCACTTGTTAAAGCTGTTATAAGCTCTGATTGCGATAATTTTTTTTGATCAACGGCTGTCATTGCTACTAAAACATCTGTTCCTTTCACTCTTATATTTAATTTATCAATTGTCCTGATAAATAAAGAAACGTCTGCTTTTTGAGGTACAATTTGTTCACTTGGTAATGTGTCCCAAACTGTTCCATCTTGTTTTGATTGGATCATTTCTTTCTCCCTGCATAATAACCAATAATTCCACCCAAAATCATTGAACCACCGAACAATGCTAATAAAGTGGGTAAATAAATTCTAATTGCATCATCTGTTACTTCTTTTCCAGCTGATGATAATACTCTGCTAATTGTATCATACTTACTGAAAACGGCTTCACCTGTGATTTTATACCAATCTTGAGCCGATAACGTAGATAATTTTTCTTTCAATGTTTGAACTGCACTTTCACTCAACAACTGATTTTTGTTTTGAATGAATTTGGGCAATTGTATTTCTTTTTTCTGCTCTGTCATCTTGTAACCGCAATAATAGTGAATATCTGAACTGCTGTTCCCGCTGTCCACCATACCCAACCTTTTTCATACCACTTGTCCTCTTTAATTGTAGTGTCTTGATATGGAATATATTTGTGTAGCACTACTGAATCAATAGAAGAATTAATTCCCCATTCAAACCTATTTGATGGATATGAAAAACGTGAGAAAGCTGTATCGTGTTGAGTAAAACTTAATTCAACATTATCTGTTTTAATTACACTTTTTCTGTGTAGAATTGTATCCACATTTGATAGAAATGGAACAATTCGCTGTATGATTGTATCTCTCAAACTATCTTTCACAATTATAACTGTATCAAGAACTGTTTTATTATCGTAAATGATTTTTGTAGTACCAGTTACATAATATGGTTCTTTCACAATTACAATTCGAGTAGTATCGTAAATATAACCTTTTGTCTTTTCAATTACAACTGTTTCTGATTTATTGAAAAAAACAAGATATGCAATTAAAGCAATTATAAAAGTTGCCATAATTACAATTATATAATTTTTAAAATCTGTCATCACCATTTCCCAATTGGACATTTTTGAGATTGAACTTTTGTTTTTAACTGTAAAAAACACCCGCATTTTCTACATTGAACAGTTGAATTATTAATATTTCCCGAAACGTGAATACACAAAGCACAAATTGACAACCTTTGCAACCTGCGTTGATTAATTTCTTGTGTATTTCCTGTAATATCCCCGAAAAAGCTCACTGTATCAACCTTTTAAATATGACTTTCATAAATCAATTCTAAGCAACGTTTTGAGGGTAAGCATACATTAACCTACCCCCAATTTTATTAGTTTCAGCTAAAATTATTATTAAGCACCAATTGACCACTTATTAACTGGTGCGGCTTCATTGTAAACGATATTGCAAGCATTAAGCAATGCAACTAATTCCACACAATTATAGCAACAACCACTCGCACCACTCGCACCATCTAAACCATTTTGTCCGCTGTAACCAGAAATTCCATCTGCACCATTTTGACCACTGTAACCTGATGCACCATTAATTCCACTAAACCAGCCACTATAACCTGAAATTCCACTCGCACCATCTTGACCATTTTGACCGCTGTAACCTGAAAGACCATCTAAGCCATTTAGACCGCTGTAACCCGAAATTCCATTGCTTCCATTTTGACCACTGTAACCTGAAATTCCGTTTGTACCATTTTGACCACTGTAACCTGAAATTCCACTTTGAGCTTGACCATTTGCACCCGAATAACCACTTAGTCCATCTGTACCATTTTGACCACTTATTCCTGATTCGCCTTTTGCACCACTCGCACCTGACGCACCCGAAAAACCACTTTTTCCTGATGCTCCACTCCAGCCCGAATAACCACTGTAGCCACTAAGTCCTGATTTGTCCACCCACAATTTTAATGAAATATCGCCTGTGAATCCTGATATTCTTGTGTAGTCTTCAGTAGCTCCACTATATCCCGAAATTTGCCATTGTCCGTAAACTGTGAGAGGTTCTGCAACTGTACCCGAGAAGTCTTTGAAGTTTGCAGTTTGCCAATTCTTTTTACTGTCAATAATTGTATTGTTATGTCTCAATGTATTTGTTTGCATTGTATTTGGAATAATCGGATGCGAGAAATATGGTGTAATTAATGGATCTGTTGAATTACCAACTTTAAATCCAGTAACTCCACCTGTTTGCTCAACTTTTACAACTAATCTGTGTCCGCTTTCCCAACTGAAACAACTTAAATCTGCTAAAAATGTATATATGCCACTAACCGGTAATGTATCGGTAGAAATTTGACCTTTGTATGTTTCAGTACCATCTGCTTCTAAAGCATAGAATTTAAATGTTAAATATGCACTTCCTGATGAAGTAACATTCAAATTGAAAAACCATTTACCAAATGGGAAAATATCACCTGCTGGCTCAAAAGCATTTGCTAAGAATTTCAAATTTGTGAATGATGTGAAATTCACTTCTGCGTGAGATGGTTTACAACGTGAAATTACACGGAAACCTGCTTTGTCTGATGCGTCATTTGTGAAGAAAAATGTTTCATTTCCTGCACCGCCATCACTACTTGCTCCACTATAACCACTATATCCCGATGCTCCCGCTGTACCTGTATCGCCTTTTGGTCCAGTTGCTCCACTTGTTCCAACTCCACTGTAACCCGAAATCCCGTCTTGTCCTGAATAACCGCTGAATCCACTTCTTCCCGAAAATCCTGATGTTCCTTGTGTGCCTTGCTGTCCCGAATAACCACTAAATCCCGATGTTGATTGTCCCGAATAGCCACTAAATCCAGAAGTTCCAATTCCTGATTTACCACTCCAGCCCGAGAAACCACTTTTCCCTGACCAGCCCGAAAATCCAGAAGTTCCAATTCCTGAATAACCTGATATACCACTTTCGCCTTGAATACCATTTTGACCACTGAAGCCCGAAGTTCCAATACCTGAATAACCACTAAAGCCCGATGTACCTACTCCAGAGAAACCGCTATAACCACTATATCCTGATGTTGAAGTTCCTGAATAACCACTAAAGCCCGATTCGCCCGGAATACCAATACCTGAACCATCTTGACCGCTGAAGCCCGAAAGCCCACTTTCGCCTTGAATACCTTGCTCACCTTTTTCGCCACTGTAACCACTAAAGCCCGATATTCCCGGTACGCCAATACCTGAACCATCAAGTCCACTATATCCACTATAGCCCGATGTTCCAATACCACTGTAACCCGAGAAACCGCTTATTCCTTGCGTTCCAATTCCCGAAAATCCGCTGAACCCACTTGTTCCAATTCCCGAGAAACCACTTAGTCCTGATGTTCCAATTCCCGAATAGCCACTAAATCCTGATGTGCCTACTCCCGAAAATCCACTTAGACCTTGCTCACCTTTTTGACCGCTGAAACCTGAAAAACCACTTATTCCCTGCGTTCCAATTCCCGAAAATCCACTAAGACCTGTATCGCCTTTTTGTCCACTGTACCCAGAAAAGCCCGAACTTCCAGCTCCACTAAACCCGCTATAGCCACTTGTTCCAATTCCTGAATAACCACTGAACCCACTTCTTCCCGAAAATCCTGATGTTCCAATTCCTGAATAGCCACTTTTGCCACTCCATCCACTGAAGCCCGAAGTTCCAATTCCCGAAAAACCACTTATACCTTGATCGCCTTTTTGTCCGCTGTAACCACTAAACCCGCTTGTTCCTATTCCCGAATAACCACTTTTGCCACTCCATCCACTGAAGCCCGAAGTTCCAATTCCTGAATAACCACTAAAGCCCGATTCTCCCGGAATACCAATACCTGATCCATCTTGTCCTGAATAACCACTTTTGCCACTCCAACCACTGAAGCCCGAAGTTCCAATTCCGCTGTAACCCGAAAATCCACTTAATCCATCTTGACCACTGTAGCCCGATGTAGAAAGTCCTGAATAACCCGAGAAACCACTTGTTCCCGGAATACCAATACCTGAACCATCTTGTCCTGAATAACCACTTACGCCACTCCAACCACTGAAGCCCGAAGTTCCAATTCCAGAATAGCCACTGAATCCGCTTGTTCCAATTCCCGAATAACCACTGAACCCACTTGTTCCAATTCCCGAATAGCCACTGAATCCACTTGTTCCAATTCCTGAATAACCCGAAAATCCGCTTGTTCCTTCTGCACCATCTTGACCGCTGAAGCCCGAAATTCCACTTTCGCCATCTGTTCCATCTTGACCTGAATAACCTGATATTCCACTTTCGCCATCTATTCCATCTTGACCGCTGAAACCACTATAACCCGATGTAGAATTTCCCGAATAGCCACTAAATCCCGATGTTCCCGGAATACCAATTCCCGAACCATCTGCACCTGAATATCCCGAAAATCCACTTTCGCCTTGAATACCTTGATCGCCTTTCTCGCCACTGAAGCCCGAATAACCACTCAAACCTAAGCCCGAATAGCCACTGAAGCCCGAAGTTCCAACTCCACTGTAACCCGAAATTCCTCTCGAACCAACTGCACCCGAAAAACCGCTATATCCACTTGCACCATCTGAACCCGAATAACCAACTCCCGAAAATCCACTTAGACCTTGCTCGCCTTTTTGTCCGCTGTAGCCACTAAATCCTGATGTTGCAATTCCCGAATAACCACTGAATCCACTTGTTCCCGGAATACCAATACCTGAACCATCTGCACCCGAAAAGCCCGAATAACCACTGAAGCCACTTGGTCCATTTGCACCAATAATTCCATCTTGTCCCGAATAACCGCTGTAACCCGAAACTGAAATTCCCGAATAACCACTATACCCTGATGTAGAAACTCCACTGTAGCCCGAAAATCCACTTGTTCCCGGAATACCAATACCCGAACCATCTGCACCCGAATAACCGCTGTATCCACTTTCGCCAGAATAACCAACTCCCGAATAACCACTGTAGCCCGAAGTTGATAATCCAGAATATCCGCTGAAGCCACTTTCACCCGAAAATCCAAGTCCGCTGAAACCCGAAAAGCCCGATGTTCCCGGAATACCTACACCTGAACCATCAAGTCCACTATATCCTGACATCCCAGAAAATCCTGAAAAACCACTGAACCCCGATCCTCCAGAATAGCCACTGAAACCGCTTTCTCCGTCATAACCACGTGGACCAATTGGACCAACTGAACCACCGCCACCACCGCCGAAGCCGTTACCTTCTGTCCCAATTGGGATTGTTGAGCAACTCATAATTTACCTTCCCTTTTCAATATCAATTATTCTTTTTTCGTGATCCGTAACGATAGTTGTTAATTTTATCACAGATTCAGTAAAACTTTTGTGGTCGTGCTTGTTATCGTTGAACTGCAATACAAACTTATTATTTGCATTTAAAATTCCTTCTAACAAGGTTACAATTTTATTAAAGCCTGCTATTGTTATTTTCCATAATATTACAGCTAAAATAATAAGCCCAATTATCAATGCGGGCTTTGATATTTGTTGTAATAAATTATCTTCCATTTCTTTATTCCTGTTTTAAAAGCCCGCTTTCACGAGCTTATTATAATTTATGTTTTTATCAAATTGTAATCTGTATCAACAATCTACCCATCCAGTAAATATATCATTTTTCAAAGCCGTATAAGCTGCATTGAACATAGCTTGTTTTGTAGATTCTAAACCGTTTGGCAAAACAGCCAACGCATCGTTAATGTGTCCATAGCCGTTATACTGTCCTTGTTTGTATTTTTCGTACTCACTTAATCCTGCATCATATCTTTGCCTTTGGTCTGCATTTGCAAAAATCAAAAAAGTTATATGATGATTACCCTTTGCAAAATCATATTGCATAGAGGTTATTTTTAAATATTCGCCTGTTGTTGCGTTTTGAATAGCCATTATAATCTTGTCTCCGTTGCCCAAATATTTAATGAAAATCTTACTGAATTTGCACTATCGTGCTTCACTTCAATCTTTAATGATTCGTTTGTATCGTCAGCTGTAACTTGACAATCCCAATTTGTAGTTCCACTATCAGCACCAACTACGGTTTTTGTTACAGAACCGACTAATGATGTGTTATTACTTGCATCTCTTTTAATAGCACCAATTAACTCCCAAGTTTTCACACTAAAATCAGTTGCGTCAATAGCATTTAATTGTATTCTGAATTGATAAACTGAACTTGCAATTATTGTTAATCTTGCACTTGTAGCATCAACGAATAATTCTTGCCAAGCTGCCGAATTAGTAGTTAAATCTTTACTTGCATATTTTTGCACAGCCAAATAAGACTTCCCATTAGCAATATAATCACCATTAATAGCCAATTCATTCGCTCTTTCGTTTACAGAATACGCTCCAAAAGCTATAGCACCTGGTCCAACTCCATTATAATTTGCTGATTTGCCTATAGCTACATCTCCACTGTTTGTGCCAGTATTTGCACCTATAGACACACCTTCGTTATATCCGTACGCACTTTTTCCAATAGCTACTCCATAGTTAAAAGATTTTGCACTGCCCCCAATCAACACTGACTCTTTATTTGCAAATACCCAATCTGTCCCATCATAATAATATGTGCGTATTGCACCAGACCCCAAAGTATCAACTGCATTTCCTACACTTTTATAAACATACAATGCACTATTGGAATCAGCGTTATTATTCATCACCGTAATTTTGTACCCTGCGGTGATACCTGTCGTTGGCAAATAAACATACTTGTCTGAGGTATTGTTCGGATTTAATATCTGTATTGTCGGACTACTCGAAGTTAGTGTCTTATCAGCAGACAATGTTTCAATATTTACAGATTCACCGCCATTATTGCCACTATATCCACTGATTCCTGATGTTCCTATTCCACTATATCCACTAAATCCCGATGTTCCTATTCCACTATAACCACTGAAGCCCGAAGTTCCTACTCCAGAATAACCTGAAATACCACTATCGCCTTGAATACCTTGTTCGCCATTTTGACCACTATATCCACTAACATTTGCACCACTATATCCACTAAATCCTGATATGCCCGGAATACCAATACCTGAACCATCTGCACCAGAATAACCTGATGTTCCACTTTCGCCTTGAATACCTTGTTCGCCTTTTTGACCACTGTAACCACTAAAGCCAGATGTTCCTACTCCCGAATAACCACTTATTCCACTTACCCCGAAGCCCGAAAATCCAGAAAAACCAGATCCGCCACTAAATCCACTGAATCCACTCCAGCCCGAAAAACCCGATGTATCAGCCATTTGTCCTCCTAAATCCAACAAGCCCACGAATCCGCAAGCTCAATAATGGATGATAAATATTTCTCTGTCTTACAAATACTCCGTTGCCGTTGCTTTGTGAACCAGCTTTTCCGTTTGATGTATTAAATGCAATTGTTTGAACCCATCCAGCTTTTCCAACTTTGATAACTCTTTCGATATGTCCATTGTAGCTTTTTGGATTAATCCAAGTAATTAAATCGTGAATATTTGCTATGTAATTTGTTCTGTAATTGAATTTCTTCGCATAATTAAACGCAGAATTTGCCATTCCAGATTTTGGAATAGGAATAGAATTTCTGTTTAATTTTAATTGATTTATAGCTTGTAAAAATGCCCAATATTGACCTGCATAACAGTACGGATTACCTTTTTTTAATCCTACTGAATGTAAGTATTTTTCAACTTCACCATCATTTTTATTCGTTTTTTCTGTAATTCCAATTTGAGAAATAGCAAAATCCTCTGAAATTTCAAGAATTTCAAAGTTACTAATTGGAATTTCATAACGAATTTGTGAAAATAAGTTGGCAGTAAGCAATAATATGAAAAATAATGACTTTTTCATATTTTAACCTACATTTTAAATTGTGCAATATAAATGCCCAATACGACAATACCGACCAGTAGATGAACGGCTATCCAGACATTTCCTATCATTTTTACGAAACTGTGTTGCTCGGTTGAGCTTAGTTTTGAATCTGTACCATAAACTATTGCCTGAATGAAAGCAAATTTGGAAATTAACCAAACATTAAGCAATGACAAACCAATTGCCAAACTCTCAAAAAACAGAACATACACGATTGTACGTTGCTCTTCAATGAGTGGCTGTAAGAAAATTAGTGCTATTGTGGCGATTACTATCCACGTTAAATTCTGCACTACCCAAGTTGAAATATCTTTTATCATTTTAATAATCCATTTTTATATAAATATGCTTCAATATATCCAATTGCAATTTTTTTTGTAATTGAACCGTATTTTGAGAAGTCTAAACCTGAAATTAATGTTGCCAATTCTTGCGGACAGCCCTGTAATTCTAATTGAATTGGAATAGCTTTTCCTACTCGTTTTGGTATGTTGTAACGTATGACTAATTGCTTAATCTGTTCAATTTTAGTTGCTACCTGTTGTTTTGGAACTCTCGAAAAATCTATTTTCTTAGCAAGTTCCAACAGTTCTTTAGGTAAATCAGATGCAATACTTATCATTAGAAAACCTCATTCTGATTTGTAGAATATTGCGGAGGAGCTTGTGGAATTTGTTGCGTTTGTGGTTGTGGTGCTGGTTGCCCCACATTCCAATCACGCATTTTCTTTTCTGCAAATGCTCCAAGTATTTGACCACCTAATGACAATATTCCTGCAACTGCGGGATGTGCTAAACCACTCGAAAGAGCATCAGCAAGAGCTTCACCGTCCTGTTGCTTGTCAATTACTGACTGAAATCTTGCTTTGAAATCTTCAAATTCTTTATTTCTAAGTTCCAATTCCTTGAGTATAGCTTCTTTTTCACTTTGTAATTTTATAATTTGTCTATCAGAATCCAAAATATGATCCCGAAGTTCAGTTTCTGTTTTTTCAAGATTGTAAATTCTTTTTTCTTTAATTGATAATTGTTCTTTTATTGTCTTATTATGTTCAATATTAGCTTTGTTGTCGCTGTAATTGTATGCGGAAGGTACGAAAGAACTACCATTATCAGCTAAGCCCTCTGGCTTAGGATTGAACGGCATCGGCATACCTTCACCAATATATTTCCTGTCCCCATTTTCAATTTGGGAAACAGTAATTTTGTCCCTTGCAGAATATTTGCAGGGATTTTTTTCCAAGAACTCCTCGAAATCCGAAACATTAAATCTATCCAATAATTGTTGTCCGCTGTAGCTATAATTCATAGGATTATTGGTATATTCCACATTATGATTATTGGTACAGTTTAATTTTCTTTTACCAAATGAATAGGTTTTTTCTGGATTAAATGTAAGTGGCATTAGTAAAACTCCTTATAAGTCGCTGTAGAACTATCAAAATTTAATTTTGATGATGTTTTTTCATTGGATGCAAGATTACCACCGGGAACAAAACCAAGTGAAGCAAATACTTTGTCTTTATATTTTGCACCTTCTTTTTTGTTACCACCGGGAAAACTGCCTTGATTATAAGCTGTAACTGCTTTAGTCATATCGTTTTTGTAACGTTTAGTCTGATAAGCAAGTTCGTAAACTGACAACATAATTGCATAATCGGGATCGTTCAAAATACGGTCCTGATTTTCTGCAACTGTTGATGTTGGATAGACTTTTGAACAACTAAACATAGCTGGAGCAAATTCTACCTTGAGTCTTTTCTTTTCATTTTCACGTTGAGTACAAATTAGCATCTGCATAATTCCACGTGCTGTGCTTTTTTTATTACGAGCCGTAGTATTATAGCTTGATTCTACATTTGCAATAGCTACAACGTGAGAAGCAATTGTTTCTGGTTTAATTCCATACGTGCCTGCAATGTTTTTTGCGTGCTTTAATGCAATGGAATATACTGTATTTTTATCCATTTTTGGCATTGACTGTACCTGTTCCTGTCCAAAAAGTAACGACACAAATAATTGGGTATCTCTGAAGATGATTATAAGCATCACGTAAATCAATTCTTTGCCATACTGCTCCGTGTGCTTCAACAGTATTCACTTTGCCAAGTTCTCTGTCCAAATTAACACAAAATGGTAATGGTAAACCAATTGACATATCGCCTTCATTGCCTTTATTCCCATAATTTGAACTTGTCATTCCTTTTAGAATAAATTGGTCATTGATAATTATTTGCGGTCTAAATCCGTTAGGTTGCCAATTTACAGATAATAAACCGTTTTTATAAACAGACTGTGCATAAGTTTTTGAGTACAATGGCGGTGGAGTTTGCTCTTCACCGGGTCCGATTTGTTGCGGAAAACTTTCATCTGCTGATGTAGGAATCCTACTTGCTTTAATTACATTCCAAAGGTCTTCATTTTGATATGTAGAACCTTCATACATTGAATCATAAGCGTAAAATTCTGCTTTTTCAATATACACTTTCTGTGCTTTGAAAATTTCACTCAAGTCTGTTAGAGGTCGTAAATAAGTTGAATAAGGATTATTACCTGCGTGATTATTTTTTCTTGTGGGAATTGAATCACTGTCCTGTCCGCATTTATTAAACTCGTTAATATAACCTAATGGATTACTTGTAATAAAATAATCTTTGTCATCATCAGTAACAACAATATTATTTTCTGTACTTGACGCAAATATAGCAACTACCGTCTCTGGATAGAACCTTCTTATTTCACTATTTAATCCACAATCCATATTATTGTATTCCTAATAATCTATATCCAATGAATGAAATATAAACATTGTAAGGTGCAGTACCTACGGCTGATGTTGGTTTTCCATCGCCTGTAACTTCTACATTAATTTTAGTTCTTGCTGGGAATATCCAACCTTTAAATCTAATTGAATGAACAAGATTTTTTAAATTTTCTAAATTAATTGGTTTATTAAAATAGCTTTCACCATCTTCATTTTTCAATTGCATTAGGAAATTTTGTGCTTGTTCTCTGTCTTGCAATTTATAACCACTTGCATCAGTAATATGAATTTGCAAATCTTCTACCCAAAAATCATCACTACCAATTAATAAATCTTCACTTTGATTATCAGTAACAGTTGCTAAATCCAATCGCATATTATAAGCAAATGGGTCGTTATAATTCACTCTTGAAGCTAATTCGTTAGCTTGAATTACTCGCCTTGCTGTTCTATTTGACATTTTAATTTCCTATTTAATTAATTATTTAAAAAAGTAGTGAGAGCTGGGAGTATCCTATAATCGTCAGCTCTCACTTGCCACACCGGAGGAGTTCCGGTAAATTTTCCTTAGCCGTTTACTTTAGATTTAACGCCTTTAAATTCTACCATAATATAATTGCCTTGATCAGCTGTTGAAAGAGCTGAACCTGCTTTTTTAATATATGGTGAAAGAGTAGCACTATAAGCGGCTGTAGATACTTCTTTAGCTGGAACGATTTTAACATCTGGTCTGCCACCTGCTGGCACGATAACGGGCTTAGCAAGTTTGAAAATATTGTTAAATTTATCTCTAATTCCGTAGAAAGAAGCTGTACCATTTTGATTGTCTGCCTGACGAATTTCAAAATTCACCAATTCATACAATGGAATCTTAACAACATCATCACCTTCATTTGAAATATGAAGTACAGAGTTGTTTAAGAAATATTTCAATTTAGCATTGTTCAACAATGGATCAGTATTACTAAATAAAATACCAAAATCAATGCGTAAATGAGTTAATGCAAATGCTTGAGTGTTTGATGGGAAAACCTTACTTTTCCACATTTCATCTTTTGCATCGTTACCAAAGAAATCCATATCAACTAATGCTGTAGATGGATTAATAAACACTGTATCTCTTATCCATACTTCATCGTTCTGGAATTGAGCGCCGTTTGAGCTACCAACGGCTTGCAAAGTTTGTTTTGCTTGAAATGACATTTTTTTGTCCTTATGAATAATTTTAAAATAAATAAATAAATTTCTTTGTCGTGCTTACAGAGTTATATTTCCATAAGCTACACCATTAGCAAATTCTTCCCAATCGTCATTCAAGGATGCGGCATTGAATCCTGCGAGATTGAAAGGATTATTTGAGTAATCAGCGAGTGGATTTGGACCATAACGAACATTCGCACTTGCAACATTAGCTGGTTCAAGCTGTAAAGGCATTGAATCATTTACAGTTTCACCACTTGGACCCGATGACACTAATATTTTAGTTCCATCTGGTCGAGTAACATATTCCATACCCGCAGGTGCAGGCATATCATCTTGTACACCTACCGCAGGCAATGAAGCACTCACTTGAATAGAGTTCTTTGTTGCTGGTGGAATAGGTGAATTAAAAATCTTTGCTATGTATGGATTTCCATAAACATATAACAATTTAGTACCTTTTGTAATCAAAGTACCAAGAGCAATGTAAGGTTTATCGAAGCCCAAGCCAATAGCTGTTACAATTGAACCCGAAGCAAAGTTTCCTAATGCTCCTGACATATCAATTCTGTAATTTCCATCTTCTTTACGTCCTCCCAAGCCCTGAATCATTGCGGGCAATACTTCACCTGCAACTGCACCAAGAGCCGTATAACCTGCTTTAGACCAAAATTCCTTTTGCCCTAAATAGCGACCAATCAGTTTAAAGTCAAATTTCATTCTTCTTATCCTTATAATAGTTTTTTAACTGCATAGTGAGACGCAAAGCCTGTTCCTGTACCAACAAGCAAAGATGTTATCCACCCTGTTTTAAATCCATATTTAGCAATAGCTGTTGCACCTGCACCGAGAGCAACTGAAGTAATCATTTTCATATCATCGGGCATAGAAAGGGATGAAAACTTTGCCACTTGTGGTGCTGGTTCACCTGTAACCGGCGGGTAGTCCGGTGTTGGTAAATTATTAACCGGTACTGCTTCCTGCGGTCCATATACTTGCGGTGCATTATTCGGATTGGCTGGAGATTTTATTCCAATTTGATCCTGAACCCATTTATCACCTTCATTTATGATACCACCAGCGATGTTGTTCCCGGCTTTTTCTATTCCACTCCAAATGTTATCGAAGAAATTTTCCTCATCTTGCAAGGAAAATACTTCTGGAGTATTAGAAAATCTGTTCATTTTTAAACCTCATAAATTAACAATCATTACAATCACAATCATCTGAATTGCAGTCGCAATCACAATTTTTTCTTTTTCTATTTTCAGTAACCGGTGCATATTCAAATACAGTTTTTTTGTATTCTTCAACCATTGCCGGAATTTTCTTTTTATCACAATCAGTACATTCACCACTAATATTACTTTGTGGCATATATGGATCTACACTTGGTATATTTGGAGTAACTTGTGGAGCATAAGGAGTAACATCTGGTACATAAGGAGTTCCTTGTGGTACGTAAGGTGGTATAACATCTGCTGGTACGTAAGGAGTAACTTGCGGAACATAAGGTTCTACAGTAGGTACATAAGGAGTAACTTGCGGAACATAAGGCTCTACATTTGGTACATACGGAGTTACTTGCGGAACATAAGGTTCTACAGTTGGTACATACGGAGTTACTTGCGGAACATAAGGTTCTACAGTAGGTACATAAGGAGTAACTTGCGGAACGTAAGGTTCTACAGTTGGTACATAAGGAGTAAAACCACTTTGAGCTACAAAACCGCTATTACTTTCTTTAATTATAATTACACAATTTGCAGTATCTACCTCGTAAGCTGTACCATTAATCACCACAAAATACTTGCTTGTACCTCCAACTTGTCTATATGCTTTAATTCGTGTAGTTGGCTGTTCATCATTCAATGTTACTTTGAATGGTGGCAATGTTGGCATTGCTCTGTTTTGTGTATCTGTCGGACTTGGCATTAACACATCTTGCGGAGGAGTGATGAACAAATTAGTATTTGGATTTGCTGGAGATTTAATTTCCGGCATAACTCTATTTGTATTGTCCGCAGGAATAATATTAACAGTTGGAAATACGCTTGTAACGGGATTATTTACTGGACTTTGCATAATTTCATTGCCTACTGATTGAGTAAACAATGGATTAGTTGGAATAATCGGCATTGTTGTTAAAGTTGCTTTCGCTGACTTTGGAACAAACCAATATTGACCATCAATAATTTCAATACAAGGAGGTAAATTATAATCTACACTACCTGAATAGCCACTAAATCCACTTTGTACCAAATAACCGCTGTTACTTTTTACATCAAAATTATTAACATCCTTACTTGAATATCCTGATACATTTGTATTAGTGTTTGTATTAGTATTTGTATTTGTATTAGTATTTGTATTAGTATTTGTATTGGTGTTTGTATTAGTATTTGTATTGGTATTTGTATTGGTATTTGTATTAACATCTTTATCAATACGAATATCTTTATTTACAGTAACCGTTGTATTTTCACTAACACAAGACCGTTTCATTGCATCATAAGTATATCCCGGAGGACAGTAAATGATTTTCTTCTTAACTTCTTTTTCTAATTCAATTTTAAAACATTCTGCTTCTTCTGGACAGATATTTGGAGGAAGAATAAATATATCAGTTGAAGTACCTAAAGCATTTGCTTGACTTTTTAATGAATCATATAAAAATGGTTTAAATATTGAATTATTTGGAATATGCCCGAATACACTTTGAATTAATCCTGCGTGAATTTCTGCGTTACTACTGCCATCTTTCCATCCTAAATTTGTATCGTAAGCATTTTTATTCCCAAGTATAGCAATTGCAAATTTATCTATACTCGGCATCATTGGTAATATAGTTTGATTTGAGCCAGCAATAAATAAATCTCTTACAATTGGAATATCAGTAATAAATTGTTGGTCTGCAATTGCACTTACAAGAGTTTGAGAATCTAAACTTCTACCTATTTTATTAATCATTTGCATAGTTTTAGTATTTTCAACTAATTTCTGCACATATTTAAAACTTTTAGAATCAGTATATTGTGATAAATCAATATTAATGGCATTACCAATATTGCTATAAGCATTTCTTATAGCTAATCCTAATTCTTCATTTATACCTAATTTCTCAAATTCTACTACTGAACCTTTCCATATTTTATCTAATGCCACTTGTGCATCTTGAAGTATTGGACCAAATGTTGTTTTCAATGATTTACCAACACCATCAGCCCAAGTCATAATCCCACCTTTAATATTTTCTGGAATTATATAATCTGCTGTTTGAGCAAGTGTTGTAATTGCACTAAAGGCGTTTATTTCACCACCATTAGCATAATTTTGTAAGTTTTGAGATATTCCTTTTAAAATAGCAGGGTCAAACGCATTAGCTAACCCGGGTATTCCGGGTAATATACTTGCTACAGTTGAAATAACAGTTGCTAACTCCCTTTTCCACTTGTCGCCATCTTGCTTGTTAATAACCCAAACGAAATTAAATGGTATTTTCTTTTTAAACTGATAGCCCATTGTAAATAGTTCTACTTGTTTAATCATACCCGGCAAATTTCCTCTTTGGCTCATAATCATATCTTTTAATGCTTGAGCTTTTCCTTTCTCCCAACCAATTGATACTGCTTTCATATATGGATTTCTTGTATTTCTATCATCCATAGACAATGCAAATGAACCTGAAGAGCTAAATGCTTCGTAACCACCAATACGGTCAGCCATTCTTTCTGCCCAACCGTTACCAGTACTGCTATCCCAATTTAATTCTACTAAACAAAAATCTGGACCAATTAAACCACTTTCTACTAAATATTTAGTTTGTGCATTTGGCTGTGATAATATGAAATGTAAATTTCCATAATTATCTTTAAATATTCCAAATCCCGTATGTGTTTCTGATGGTCTTTGGCTATTGAAAACAGCACCACGAGGATCACCACCTGCATAACTATTGCTTGCTTTTGTTATATCAGCTAATACTCTTTTATTTTTTAATTGTGAATAATGCAATAAATTACCAGTAGATGGTACTTTAATTGTATATTCTTTACAATTCGGAATAGGCGGACAAGGTATTGGCTCTTTCGCTGGTGGAGGTGGAGGAGGAGTTTCAACTACATCAGTTGTGCCACTATAACCACTATAAACATTTATTCCACTATAGCCACTACTGCCCGATTTGCCAACATTAATTTCATCTTTTACAATTTCACTTTCAGTAATTTTTGCTTGAAAACAATCACGACCTTTGTAAGGTTTGTATGTTCCTGAACAATTTTGCTTTTCAATATGTGAAAATAATATGCCTGTTGTTCTTTGATAGCAATGTGAGATTGGATATTCATAAACTGCAATACCATCTTGAGTAGTATCGCCATCACCAGACAAGCCCGTAGTACCAACTTTTACATTACCTTCAACTGTAATAAATCTTGCATCATCAACATAAATCACTATTCCCATATGTCCCGAATTGTTTGAACTTGTAGAATAACGATAAAATATTGACCCAACAGCTGGGTAGTAATCTGTTTGATAAACTGATTGTAATTTTTTAATGGTATCGAATGCGTTACCTGATAAGTTTCTTGGGAATTTATCAATTGATTGGCAACCTATTAATTTTGTTGCTTCTCTAATTACATAAGCTGGAAAATAAACACACCACGCTTCGCCTTTAGCTTTTTCACTTGGGGTTAAGCCCTTATAATCTCTAATAAATGTTTCTACACAACTATTTGGCTCTGTAAAATTTCCATTTCCGTCATATTTTTCATAACATTGTGCTTCCGCCCACCAACGAGCTACGCAAACTATTTGATTACCAATTTCTGACTGTGTTTTCTTGGTAAAAAAATACTTGCTCAATAGTGTATTATCTACAAGAGCAATGCTTTTAGCTAAATTACTTGGGTAAGCTGAATAAGCCATTAATAAAATTCCTTATAAGTTGAAATTTTTTCATTGTGGGCTTTTTTGTCCGAACTACGTAAAATTCTTGTAGGAACAGATGGATTAAATCCCGTTCTGTCTGCCCAAACTAATAAATCTTCTGGATCGCTACCTACATTTTTAATTACAGGATATGGAACACCAACTTTCTTCTCAACAGGTACGTGAACAATTTGTGTTTCTTTGTTCTGACCTTGATTTTCAACCGAATTTTCATAATTAGAATGTAAAATATCGTTACCAATATTGATTACATTATAATTCCCTGAATTTTTATCATTACAATTTTTGCAAGGTGGTTTTTTCGTGCCACACCCGCAATCCTCTAATGTATCTACCTGTAAATTTGCCATTTTATTTATACCTTTTTTCTCTAATTACTTTTAATTCCTGACCACCAAAACCCTGTGCTTTTTTAGATTTTAGATTTACAATATTCATTTAATTGTTCACCAAGCGTAATTAAACCAACACCAATAATTCCGTTTAATTCTACAATTATATCAATCAAATCAGTAATTGTTAATCCTTTTTCTAAAATAAGTTTCTTTAATTCTTCTTTGTCCATTTTGGTATAATTTAATAAGTAAAACCAATTTCTACAATTCTGTCCGTTTTTGTGGTATGGTAATCGTTAGAATCATCATCAGCGTAATAGTGGAATCCTCTAACCTTGCCACCACCATCAAACTTGTAAACTTTACGTTTGCCTACAAATCTAAACCACTCACCTCTTTTCAGTTTAGAAAATCTACTTTCTTGCAGTTCGACTGCGAATTTTTTTGCCATTTTATTTATACCTTTTTTCTCTAATTACTTTTAATTCCTGACCACCAAAACCCTGTGCTTTTCTCGTTGCATCAAGTACAATCCATTTTCCACTTTCAAATTCTGCTTCACATACAACGTGAGTGTAACTGTGTTTTCGCCACGCAATAGTTTTGATTAAACAATTAATTCCATTAGCTTTCAGAAGTGAGCAAATCAATGTAACCATCTCATCGCAATCCATATATTGAGTTTGTACACCCGATAATATATGAACAGGTGCGGTTAAATGTTCAATTCCTTGAGGATCAGCTTTATATGGAAAATTTTGCCAAACATAATCATAAACCGATTTAATAGTGTCGAATTTATTACCTTTTTTCAAACTTTGTGCTAATTGCTTCACAATCGGAGCAGAATAATCTCTATTAATCAATTTCCATATTTTCGCAACAATTTTATCAGTAATTTCATCTTGTGAACCTGTTAAAATATCCGTTGTTTTCTGTGGTGATGTTTGAGACATTCAATTAATCCGTTAATTTCTTAGATACATTTCTTAATGCTGGTCCAAAATAGAATAATCCACCCAAAACAACAGCACCACCCAAAACCCAACCAATATTATTAAAACCCCAGCCAAGAGCATTAGTTATATCCCAATTTTTATAACTGTCTGCATCGGGAGGCGTATCTCTCATTTCAACATTAGCTTTAGCATTTCGAGGATTTATTATTTCATTTGTTGGAATTGTGCCGTCATCAGTCGCCCAAGCAAGATGATCCAAAATTATTCTAACTTGATTATCTTTATATGTAGAAATTTGAGCAACTTTTTTTATCATATTCCAAATAGCTTTATCGCCATTTTTGGCAAGCCACGAATGATATACAGGCATTGATGAATCTTTTTGTTGAAGATTGACATAAGCATTAATAACTTTTTGTACTGCTTCTAATCGTTGTTCACGAGGACTAACAGGAGACCAAAATACAATTTTATCTACCCAACTAAGTGAGTTCCATTCTACCCTTGCCCATACAGTACAAATAGCTTTATCATAAGTGGTAATAGTCGCATAAGCAACACCACATTCTAATTCAGCTTTAAATGGATAATCAGCTAAACCATTGAAAGGAGCATTTTCAAACTGCCTTGCAAAGATCGCTAAATTTTGGTTTTCTTGACCGTTCATTTCTTGGTAATTCAAGCCCGTAATCCTTCAACTGTTTACGCAATTCCCTTTCGTGATTTTTCTCACTTTTGGCAATTGCATCATATTTTTTAACTTTACTCACACTTATAAGTAGTTAGAAAATATTTGTTGAATAGTCGTAATCTTGTAACTCTTCTGGAATGAATGACTTAGAATTTTTTTCTGTGTGAATTTTTGTGAATTTATTCCTAAACTGTCTAAGATTGGAATAAAATTTGTCGGGAGAATTAAGAATGAAACCGCAGTTAGCTTTTTTCTTTTTGCACTTATGATAAAATTGAAAACAAGCGTCTTTCAGAGACAGATATTTGCCGTCATTAATCCACTCATCAATAATGGCTACAGTAGTTATTTTTAATCGAAAAGTAACAGGATTCTCTGACTTCATTGTAAAAACCGTTGCAATTCCGTTGCAAAAAAGTAATTGCAAAACTACAACGAAAAAACAAAAAAAGCAAGTAGAATTTTCAACTACTTGCTTTTTAATGACTTACAATTTTTATTTTTTATTTTTTAATGCCGTTTTTTGTACTTTACGAGTAATATTCACTACAGTAATTATGTTTCAAAATAAATTGTGTAATTCGTAACTACCCAGTCCCTAAATGAAAAAATTACGTGCTATTTACGGCTAACTATTTTATAAATCATCCAATGTTTTGAAAAAATAGGATATTTGACTACAAGATTTGATTAGAAAGATGTATTCTTATAATTGAATTTTTATTATGAAAAATCCTTGAACATCCCAGCGGGATTGAATAGTTCAAATACATATTCATCACCTACGGTGTTGCAGGAGGCGATGGGAGATTCTTCAGTTAAAAACATTAATTCCCTACGGGAATTTCAAGGAATTTTTAAAAAATAACAAAAATTCTAAATGATCTATAAGCGACTGAGTGGTTACAATTTATTTTGTTAAAAATTATAAAAATTTAAAATATTCCTTGAAAATCCCATAGCGTTTAAATTACTTTTAAATAATTTCAGGAAAAGGTAACTCGTAGGGACAAGTCGCGACCTGTCTTAACAAAAGACCTGTCTCTACATAAGACCAATCCTGCATTTTATTATTTTTACAAAAATCCAAGTTGGGTATTCATGGAATTTTTTTTATTTTTTTCAGAAATTTAGTATTATTAGTTATTTAACAGTCTGTTGCTCAAGTAATATAGAAATGCTCTTGTTCGTGGCTAAAGCCACGAGTTGATTACTGAATCTGAAACACGTGGCTTTAACCACGTGAATTATGATTAAATTTATACTTTATAAACAGACTGTTTACGAGCAAATGCTTAATAAATTAAATCTTCATAGTAGTTTCATTTTAAGTTTTATACTTAAAAAGTATAGTTGCACTCTAATTTGTTGATAAATTGCAATACATAATTTATATTATAAAAAATTACATAATATTTGAATTGATTATGTTAAAATTTTAAATAACATCTTTATATATTAATCAAAAATATTTTTTGAGGTGAAATATTTTTCTTGGATATTTCATTGAAAATTGAAATTGTTGATTGTAAGCAAGTTTCAAAAATAACAATTTCCAAAATGCTGATTGAATGGGCATTTTGAGGTATGAATGAAGAGATATTTTTACTAATAGTGATAACTTATTGAATTTAAAACAAGTAATCAATTGTTAAAAAAAAGTTAAAAAATGATTAACTTATAAGTCTTTGTATAACTAATACTTAAAATATCCAAAAGAAAAAAGTTCAAAAAAAAAATTAAATTTGTTGTATTATTTGAAAAAAAATTGGAAATTTAAATAAGGAAAAAAATGAAATTTTAAAAAAGTTATTTGATTGATTTCATTTTTTACAATGATGAGAGAGATGATTATTGCCCAAATTTATTTTGGGTAATAGAATTTTCGGGGAAAATATTTTAATAAAGGAAGAGAAAGTGAATTATACTAACAGTATTACAATGGATTTGTTTACTTTTACAAGTACGGCAGAGAGTACTCTGACAAAATCAAGTTGTACTGATAAGATTCAAAAACCAGCTACAGCATTATGGAACAAATGCCTGAAAATTATCAAAGATAATGTAAATGATTCAGTTTATAAAACTTGGTTTAAACAGATTGAAGCTCTTAAGTGGGAAAGAAATAGATTAACCCTTATGGTACCAAGTCAGTTTTTTATTGAATGGATAGAAGAGCATTATTACGATTTGTTAAAGAATACTGTGTCGAAAGTCTTAGGGGATGATGCAGGTATTATTTACCAAATTGTAATTGATGATAGTAGTAATGACTCACTCGAAGAAAGAACTATTAAGGTGCCAGGTTTTAAATTTAATCCCAAAACCACTCAAAATAGTCTTCAATTTGCAGACCCCAAACCAGAACCTCCGTTTGAGACTAATTTGCAAGCCAGATACTCATTTGAGAATTTTGTAACAGGTGATAGTAATCAATTAGCATCATCGGCTGCAATTGCTGTAGCTCAGAAACCAGGCGGAACTAAATTTAATCCATTGGTAATTTATGGCGATACTGGTCTTGGCAAAACACATCTTGCACAAGCTATAGGTAATTATATCGCTCACAATAGCCCTAAATTAAGAATATTATTTACTAATAGCGAGAAATTCTATTTTGATTTTATCAATGCTATTCAAAATAATAAAACTCGTGAATTTGTAAATTTTTATCGTTCTATTGATGTATTGATTGTTGATGATATACAGTTTTTTGCAGGTAAAGGTAAAACTCAGGATAATTTTTTCCATACTTTCAACGCATTGCATCAAGCTGGTAAGCAATTGATATTTACATCCGATAGACCGCCAAGAGAACTAAAAGATGTTGATGACAGACTTATATCACGCTTTCAATGGGGTTTAACTGTTGATATTCAGCCACCTGATCTTGAAATGCGTATGGCTATTTTGCAAAAGAAGAGTTTAGATGAAGGTATTGAAATTCCACATGATATCATCGACTACCTTGCAAGAAATGTCAATTCCAATATTCGTGATATGGAAGGAACTTTAATTAGTCTAATTGCAAAAATTACACTCGATAAAAAGCAGCTTAGCATTGAACTTGCTTCTGAAGTTGTAAAAGGGCATAACAGAAATGATAATTTACCACTCACAATTGATGATATAAAAGTAAAAGTGAGTAATTATTATAAATTAGATAGTCAATTGCTCGAATCTAAATCCAGGAAGCATGAAATTGCTTTGGCAAGACAAATGGCGATTTATCTTTCTAAGCAATTAACAAGAAATTCTTTAAAAAGCATTGGGCAGTCATTTGGTGGTAGAGATCATTCGACAGTACTACATTCTTGCCAAACTATTGAGAACTATTTAGATACAGACAAAACAGTCAAGTCAGCCTTTGAAACTTTGTTTGGACAATTGAATAAATAGTGATAATTGATTTATTAAAATAATAAATATATTTAAATAACTTCCGAAATTTTAAAAACTTCGGAAGTTTTTATTTCTAAACTATAATAGTTACTTCTTGATAAAATAATAAATTTATATAAAATTATACAACATTTTTTCATAATTTTGTAGAGCCAATTGAAGAGTAATGGCACTAAGATAACTATTATATCATCTATATTTTCTATATTTACCACACTTAGTCTTTCTTGGGTATTGCCTTCCTGGTCTCTTTGGAATAATATGTTTAAGAATCTCTTCATTCAATCTTTTTTGGGCGTCCTGTGGAGATTTTGTTGTATACTCTACCAAGTTTGTCAGTAAATACAGGTTTATCGAGCGTATAGTATTTTTCATAGATATCTCTTTCGGGGGAAAAATCACTTTGTGAAGTGATTTCAGATATATAATTTCTTATGAAATTGTATGCAATCAAACCTGATAACAATTCTTTTAATGCCATTTCCGGAGTTTTACTTCGTAATATGTTCAACCCAAATATTGTTTTTATTTCCCTTATATTTATCTCAATATCCCAACGTGTGACATACTTTAAGATTATATCTTCTTTGCCAATTGTTTCATCTAATATTGTCGTGTATAAAACTGACATATCATCTTTTGTATTTGGAGTTCTATATTCAATTCTACGTAAAATTATATATTCTTCTTTTATATCATAAAGTTTTGCCATCTTTGAACTATTTTTTGCAAGTTTTACTTTTATAATTTCATCTCCGATTCCAATTTTTTTATTATTTCATAATTTCTATTACGTTTTCAGAGACTATTATATCAGCATTTCTATTTTTCAAAGTACAAATATTGCAAAACAATTATATAAATCATCGGCTAAAAGTAAACTGCCCTTTTCCAGATTGTTAATCATTTCTGCAAAATATTCTAATTCGCTTTTCGCATCACTTCCTAATCTAAAATCAGTGATTAGTCCTGTTCCTTGCTGAATAATGATGCTTAATAGCCCACGAGGATAGCCAGCTTCTTTTGATTTTTTGTAAACAGCATTTATGCTGTCTGTATCTTGCATTTGAAGAAATGTGCCATCTGTAATATATGCAGGCCGACCAAAAAATATTTGTTTGTTATTTGTGGTTGATTTACTTGAGTATTCAAATACTTCTTTTACGTAAGATAATTTTAAACGGTTACGTGCCTGTGAAAATGCCGACGTATTGCTTGATATACTTTTTTGCTTGCTTTTAGCTGCAGATGTAAAATACTTTCGCGGACGACCTGAACTCCGTTTTTCTGTTAATGCTGATTCCATTGATGTTTTCTCAAATTCTGTTATACGTTTTATATTTTCCTCATGTATCTGTGAAAAGATATTTACAGAATTTTGAAGACTTTTATCTGTTTGAGTTGAAGTACTTATCATTGTAAGCAAAGTATCGCATTGGTTAAATACACGATCCCTGAATTTGGTGTCATTACTATCTTCACCTACTACTATTGACTTAACAGATTTATAAAACAATGGAAGTAAATTTGTGCTTAACTCTTCTTTGAGTTGAGCGGATAATTTCATTGATATGTTGTTTGTCATTTCTTATGCCATATTTGTAATTTATACTCATACAAATTTAGCAATATTTTTTATATTATCCTAATCTTAGTGCCATTAAATTGAAGAGGGGATGTAGGAGTGTGGTTTTTAATAAAATCAATTAAACTTTCAGGAGTTTTGAAATCACGTAGTGATTTAATTATGGTAACTAATCGCAAATATATTTTTTAAAATATCACATAGTGATTAAATTATTGTAACTCATGATATTACAATAAGATACTAAATAATTTAATCATTACATGATAACCCATCAAACAGCAATCCACTTGTTACCATAATTTAATCACTACGTGATAAATTCAAAACATGTTGAAAAAAAATTTATCATTTTCCACTCAAAATAAACATACCAGTTTCAAACCTTCGGAAGGTTTATAAATTATAACTTTAATGCTCTTACTCTGACTTCTAAGAGTTATTTTTTAATTCATCATAACTTTTGTAATAAATTATTTGAGATTACGTTTTATATAAAAGTGGGTGATTTGAAAGATTGATTATTGAAATTTGGGATTAAATTGAAATGAATATACAAACAGAAAAACTTGGATTAATTGAATGGATAATTTCATTGAATGACTTAACTGTAATTGAAAAAATTAAAAATATTCATGACGATTATTCAAAATCTGTTGATTGGTGGAATGAAATATCAATTGATGATAAGGAATCTATTGTAAGAGGTTTAGCAGATATTTCAAATAATAAAGTTCATAACCACGAAACTGTTAGAAAAGTTTATGAAAAATACTTATAAGTTGATTTGGACTGATGAAGCATTAAACGGTTTAGTGGGAATTATTAGATACTTAGAAAAAAATTTCTCTGTAAAAGTTGTCAAGAAATTTGTAGAAAAGTTTGAGAAACAATTAGAAATCATTTCGAGCAATCCGGAAATATTTTCAAATTCACCTAAACTAAAAAATGTCAGACGGTCAATAGTTGCCAATCTTACTTCAATTTATTATCTAATTGATGGCGATGTAATTTATTTGTTATCAATTCGCGATAATAGGATGAATCCAGATAAAATTAAATTAGATTAGTTAATTAATTCAATTAAAATTTATAAATAAAAATTTCATAATTTTGTATTGACAATTGATGATGGGATGTAGGAGTGTGGTATTTTAATAAAATCAATTAAACTTTCAAGAGTTTTGAAATCACGTAGTGATTTAATTATGGTAACTAATCGCAAATATATTTTTTAAAATATCACATAGTGATTAAATTATTGTAACTCATGATATTACAATAAGTTACTAAATAATTTAATCATTACGTGATAACCCATCAAACAGCAATCCACTTGTTACCATAATTTAATCACTACGTGATAAATTCAAAACATGTTGGAAAAAAATTTATCATTTTCCATTCAAAATAAACATACCAGTTTCAAACCTTCGGAAGGTTCATAATTTTTACTTCACTAATTTTTTTGATTTGATTCTGTTGGATTTTATGAGTAAGTTTGCCGTTATTGTAGTTATGAAAATTTTGTGGTCCTATTCAAAGTAATTGGAGATAGAATGGTTTTTTTTTCAAAAAATAATTTGGCAGTAAGGTTAATAAAAATCTTTGGTTTATTGATAATAATGGCGTTAGTATGTTCAATAACCTTCAAGTTTCAGTTTTTTAATTCAATAACTATTGAAGATTTAAAATTTTTCAGTGAATATTACGAAAATGAAACTCAAACTTTAAACAACTATCATTTTTATTTAATTGTAACATCTTCATTTTTATCATTATTAAATTATGTTTTTTTTATAATTTTTATTATTTGGATGAGAAATTCCTACCGAAATCTTAGATTAGCACATGAAAATATGATTTATACTGAAAATTGGACAATTTGGCTTTGGATATTTCCAATTTTGAATTTAATACGACCTTATCAATTGATAAAAGAAATGTACATTAAAGTAAATTATAGAATTTATGAAGATAACAATGAAGAATCAATTAATTATAAGTTGAAAATATTATTGACTTGGTGGATTTTACTCTTAATTTATCAAACATTTTTATTTGTTTCTGGAGAGATGATTTTTGACTATTATTTCTATGAAAATGTTTTGCCTGGATTACAATTAGGAATTGCCTCTGATGTTGTTGGAATTATAGCATTGACACTCTCAATAAAAGTTGTTCAAAATTACTATAACTTAGAACAAGAATTAATGAGAAAATTGTTAGCTGAATCACAAAAAGTATATCAAATTGATGATACTATTACAAATTAGTGAAAAGTAATATGGAATTCAAAACCTCCATATCGTTTATTTTTTCTACTTTACTAATTTTTTGTATTTGATTCTTTTTGGTTTTATGAGTAAGTTTGCAGTGATGTTTTTGAGAAAATTATTTTTGCAAATTTCTCTGTATTTTGGAAAATGACATATCCAATTATATTTTTTTTATTGCAAACAATTTATAGTTTTTATTATGATAAAATGCTGTTTCATTATTGTATTAATTTTATTATTCCATAGTTTTATTTTTGGTCAAATTGAACATAAAAGCAAAATCAATTGGATTGAATATGAATCTCAAGTTTCAGACTCTTTGAAGATTGAATATTTGAAATTGATGAAAAGCAATCAATATGTAAATACTGAATATATTTGGAAAAAACAATTCTTTGACAAACAAGAAAATTATGACCATTTTTTTCAATCTGAAGTAAAGAAATTTCATTTGATTGATATAAATAATGATTCTTTATTAGATGTCATCTATGAAGGTAGAATGCCAGTTGGAATTGAACAAAATGATATTGTAATGTTTATCAGAAGCAATGATAGTTTGGAAATTGTTTTGAAAATAATGGGTATTTTTGAAAAAATCCTTATAAATAATAATAGACTTGATTCTATGGTTATTGTAGTTGAACCTTGCTGTGCTGGATTTAGTTATAAGAGAAGTTGGTATAGTTTTACAAAACTCCATAATTCAAAATTGTGTAAATCAGACATTTTAACAGAAAATAATGATGGTTATTATGGATATGCAGAATATTTCAATGAATTTTTACCTTGTTATTTGAATGAACAAGAGATGTATGGTTACTTTTATGATGACAATAAACCCAAAGATCAACAAAGAATTTCTTTTATTGCATTGAAAAATTTCTATTTAACATTTGCTCCTGAAGAATTATCTAACGTGGATATAGATGAACAAGCAGATATTTCGTATTTATTTGAAGGTAATAATCAAATTGGATTATTTAAAAAAGGCGCTAATGTTTTTGTAATTGCTACCAAAACTGGAGAAAACGGCATGAAGTACGCTTTAGTACGAATAAATAATAACGATAAAATCAAGAGTATTTTTGGAAAATCGGAATTGTTTATTTATGGCTGGACAGAAATTTCAAATTTAATAAATTAATATAGATTAAGTGTAAAAAACATAATATTCTAATTAAATCGTATTAGTAATTTTAAATCAATAAATAAATGATAGATGAAATATGGAAGCTTAATTAACATAAAACTCAGAAAAAGCGTTATCGTAAATGCAAAGCAATACGCCAAAAACCACAGTATCAGTCTTTCTAAAATGATTGAATCATTTTTTGAATCTATTACAATACAAAAAGTGGGAAATAAAGAAATATCTCCTTTGGTTGAAAGTCTTAGTGGTGTAATAAAACTTGATAATGATGTAGATTTAAAAAATGAATAAAGATACTAAAAATGAAAAAGACTTCGACACAGTCAAATTCTTTAGAGAAGTAAAAGAAAAAATTGCAAAAGAAACTCAAGAAATGTCATTTTCTGAATTTAAAGAATTTCTTAACAAAAGAAAATTGAAACTTGTAAAATAATGTTCAAAACTACACAAAAACACCCTTCCGAAACTATTGCTTCGGAAGGTTCATATTTCTACTTTACTAATTTTTTGTATTTTATTTTGTGTGGACCTGTATCGCCTAATCTTTTCTTTTTATTTTCTTCGTATTCCGAATATGTTCCTTCAAAGAAATAAACTTGGGAATCACCCTCAAAAGCAAGTATATGTGTAGCAATTCTATCTAAGAACCATCTATCATGGGAGATTACAACTGCACATCCTGCAAAACCTTCAAGACCTTCTTCCAATGCTCTCAATGTATTTACATCAATATCATTTGTCGGCTCATCAAGTAAAATAACATTTCCCTCTTGTTTTAATGCAATTGCTAAATGTAATCGGTTTCTTTCACCACCTGATAGAAAACCACAGAATTTCTGTTGGTCAGCCCCAGTAAAATTAAATTTAGCCACATAAGCTCTTGAATTAACTGTCCTATTGCCAAGAATCATCGTATCTGTACCACCTGTAATTTGCTCAAATACAGTTTTTTCAGGGTCAATTTCGGAGTGTGATTGGTCCACATAAGAAAGTCGAACAGTATCTCCTACAGTAAAATCTCCAGCATCAGGTTTTTCTAAGCCCATAATCAACTTAAATAAAGTTGTTTTACCAGCACCATTCGGACCAATTACACCAACAATTCCATTCGGAGGTAGTGAGAATGAAAGATTATCAATAAGGAATTTGTCATCATAAGATTTAGAAATTTGATTAGCTTCTATAACAGTATTTCCTAAACGAGGTCCATTTGGAATGAACAACTCTAATTTTTCTTCTCTGTCTTTAACATCTTCGGATAACATTCTTTCATAAGCAGAAAGTCTGGCTTTAGATTTAGTTTGTTTAGCTTTGGGACTCATTCTAACCCATTCAAGTTCTCTATCTAAAGTTTTCTTTCTTTTGTCATTTGTCTTTCCTTCTTCTTCAAGTCGTTTAGATTTTTGTTCTAACCATGAAGAATAATTTCCTTTCCAAGGAATTCCTTCGCCACGGTCTAATTCAAGTATCCATCCAGCAACATTATCAAGGAAATATCTATCGTGTGTAATTGCAATAACAGTACCATGATATTGATTTAGATGTTCCTCAAGCCATTGAACAGATTCAGCATCTAAATGGTTTGTAGGTTCATCAAGCAATAAGATATCCGGTTTTTTCAATAGCAATCTGCATAAAGCAACACGTCTTCTTTCACCACCAGACAGGTTTTTAATTAACATTTCACCATCTGGACAACGTAAAGCATCCATAGCTCTTTCGAGAGTATTATCGAGTTCCCACGCATCATATTTTTCGAGTAAATCAGTGAGTTCGCCTTGTCTGTCAATTACCTTTTGCATTTCATCATCGTCCATCGGCTCGGCAAATTTTGCCCCAACTTCATCATATTCTTTCAACAAGTCCACAATTTCTTGTACACCTTGTTGAACAATTTCCTTAACAGTTGCATTTTCGTCAAGTTGTGGGTCTTGTGATAAATGCCCTACAGTATATCCGGGTGAAAATACAACTTCACCGTTATAAGATTGATCTAATCCCGCAATGATTTTCAGCAAAGTAGATTTACCTGAGCCGTTTAAACCGATAATACCAATTTTCGCACCATAAAAGAAAGATAAATATATATCTTTCAGAACTTGTTTATTTGGTGGAAAAATCTTACTTACCCCAATCATCGAAAAAATTATTTTTTTATCGTCAGCCATTTTTTGATTTCTTTAAAATTATGGAAAAATAACAATTACAAAATTAACTAAATTTGATATTAGTCAATAATATTATTTTCTATTTGTAAAAAATTTTCTGACAACTTCACTTGTAAATTTATGATAAAAAAAAAATGTTAAAAAAATTCTTGTAAATTACTCACGGGATTGTGTATGTAATGATTTTTTCATCTGTGTATGCAATTAGGCATCAATATCAATTCTACAAGCAAATTCAAAATAACAAAATTCTACTCTTATCAAACTTGTCAATTAACCTTCCGAAGGTTCAAAACTTCGGAAGGTTGTTAACAAAGTTAGTTTTTGTTTGCACGTGATTCTTTCATTTTGGGACTGAGTTGTTACATAGATTGTTAAACTGAAGAAATATATAATTACCAAAATACATTTATTTTGAATTTTAATATTTTGTATTTTGAAATTTAGAATTATTCGTTAATTTTGAATTGTTAGAAGTATGAAAAATTTAGAATACTTTTGATTATGTTCAACAAATTTTATTGAGTATAAATTGAATAAGCTATTTGAAGACCTTGAAACTATTAAAGAAGAAAAATCTTTAAAAATAACAGCCAAAACCAAACAGAAATTATCAAAAAAACAACTAATGTTTAATCAATATACTACAAGAATAGAAAATCTCAGGAAAGAAATAATAATTGAAGAAGAGAAATTAAATAGACTTCTAAATTATTATCATAAAAAAATTGAACCTTGCTATAAAGAATTAGGTGAAGCAAGAATTAGAATAGCTCAAACTCTTGCAGTTAAAACACAAGTAATGAAATTTACGAAAAAACAAATTGACGAAATTGCTGATGCGATTTCTCAGCTTTGCTTAGATGCATTTGATGTTATTGAACCATTACCAGAATATATTATGTTGTTTGATAACTGGTCAAGTTATTCTTATGATGAATTTTTACATGCCCAAGAACATGTAGCAATGTCAATGATGAATGATTTTATTAAGCAAACCACAGGACAAGACGTAGATTTTAAAGAATTTAAAGATAGTCCCGAGAAATTCAAAGAATTTGAAGAAACTTTAAGAAAATTAGAAGAAGAAGAAGCAGAGGAATTGACTAATGCTAAAAGTAAGAAAAAGAATAAAAAGCAGATAGAAATTGAAATGAAACAAAAACAAGAAGAAATGATAAAAGATAGAAGTTTAAGGTCAATATATATTGGTTTAGCCAAAGTTCTTCACCCTGATACAGAATTAGATATTGAGTTAAAATTAGAAAAAGAAGAGCTTATGAAAAAAGTTACAACCGCTTATAATAATAAAGAATTATCTACATTGTTAAAATTAGAATTAGAATGGGTAGCAAAAGAAAGCGACCATCTTGATAAAATGACTGAAGAAAAATTAGATATTTATTTATCATTTTTAAAGGAACAAGTAAAAGAACTTGATAATGAAAAAAAATCATTACGTGAACATCCGAGGTATTCTTCCATTGAAAAAGTAGCTTCTTTAAATGAAAAGACTGCATTGAGAAATTTAAATAGGGACTATAATTTAATTAAAAATTCTCAAAAGGATTTTTTGGAGTTAGAAAAAGAATTAAAATTTGCAAGTTCAAAAAAAGTCGTATTGAATTTCGTAAAGGACTATTTGATGCTTCAAAAAGCAAAGGAATTTGAATCATTGTTAGGTAGTTTAAGTGGAATGATGGATGATGATGAGGAATTTGATTTCTTTTCAGTATTCAAGTAATAAATTTGAAAAATACTCCAAATCATAAGATAATGTTTGAGTAAATACTTAACACTTTATGATAATAAATTAATCGTAAATTAATTTACTATTTAATGAATATATTATATTTTTGTATAAGTAATAATTTTTATTTATTTATTTATTTTATGGGTATTTTATGAGAATCACTAAAACATTTTTCATTTTGACTCTGATTATATTCGGAGTATTTTTTATATCTTGTTCAGATGACAGTTCATCAACAAATCCCACAAATAATACTTCTGGGTACAGTTTTTCCTGTACTTTGAATGGTGGTGGTTTTTCTAATCAAACTCTCAAATATACTGTAGTTGCTGGTTCTATCTATAGTCTTGAAGATGATGCAACTGCTGTTACTTTCAGCAATGCCACAAGTGATGGGGGTGTAGTCGTATTCAGAGGAAAATCTACAGGAACTTTTACAATAAATGAAAACGAAGATGACACTAATGGAGTTATAATTACAATAGGCGGCACACAGGTTATTGGATTAACTTCGGGGACTATCAAAGTAACTACTTATGGTAATGTTGGTGGAGATGTAAAAGGAACATTTTCAGGAACTGCTATAAATGCATCAAATGGTGAAAATGTGCAAGTTACGAATGGTAGTTTTAGTGCAAAAAGAGTAGTGTAAAATTTTTTGTATTTTATATGAATTAAAGTAAATAATATCAATTTAATTGCCTTATCCGAAAATTTAATTGACATGAAAAAAACAAATTCCCCCTTTTTGAAAGGGGGAAAAATTTCTTCCTAAATCCCACTTTATGGATTGAATATGAGGAATTTGAATTATCACTTTTATTTGTCTGTTTCACTTGCTTAAATTAATAAAACAAAAAAAATGTTTTGACTATAATTTTACACTTAAACCTGCTGAAAACGTTCTTCCAGATTCAGGAATTCCTCTTTGTGATAGTCTGTATTCGTCTAATATATTGTTAATTCTTGCATATACTTCAATCATAGTATTATCAATATTTGTAAATAAATATGAAATTCTAAAATTAAATGAAGTAGAAGCGTCAATTTCAGCATATTGCTGTTTTGCTAAGTCAATAGTTTCCCATTGTTTCCCTGTTGTTTCCATTTCAATTGCCAATTCCAAGAAAAATGGAAACTTGTATGTAGCTGTTAAACCTGTAAGTAATTCTGGTTTATTATCAAAATGTTCAACATCCATACCACCTTGTTCGCCTGAAGTAAGCATATAAGTGAAATTACCATCAATAAATAAAGTACTCCAAGGATTTGTCCTGAAAGATAAATCAATTCCATAAATAGATGCTGTACCAACATTGATTCTCATCTTTCTATTGAGTGAATCTTGTTCTTTAGTTAGTGTAATTTGGGTAATCATATCAGCATAATTATTACTGAAAGCTGATACTCTAATATTGAATAATTCATGACTATAATATGTTCCGATTTCACTTAGCACTCCGTTTTCTGACTTTAATTCTGGATTTGCTATGAACTGATTTAAAGCACCTGAATATGATTCACGCATTGTTGCAAATCTTGTTCTTCTGCTAATATTTCCGAAAAAGCCAATATTATCCGTTAAAGTATAGTTGATGTTCAAAAATGCAGCAAAATCAGAAGCTGAAAATCCTTCGTTTTCGACAAAAATACCTGTTTCAGGAGTTTCATTTCTATCGTAACCAACTCCTGCATTAAAGTTGAAGTTTCCAAATTCTCCATTATAATCAATACCAATATTGAATGTATTTTGAGAATAATTCAACTCATCTTTAATAACTTCTTTATGCTTGGAAACAAATCCATTAAAGACGGCAGTCAAAAAATGCTTTGGCAACAATTGATATTGAAACGCAAGTCTTCCACCGATTGTAGCATCTTCATCTTTCTGCACTTCTTTTATTTTATCAATAGAAAAAGTTGAATCTTTGTAAACATTAATTGTTTGATTAAAATTATCATACCAAAATGTTGCTCTAAATAAAGTTTCGGAATTATATGATAATAAATGCTCGAAATTCAATGTAATAAGAGTTTTATTTAATTCAGGATAACGCCAAAAACGTGGTTTAGTTGAATTATGACTTTCTGGAATTACACCTTTCTCACCATTAAGATAAGAAAAAGAAATACCTGCTGTAGTTAAATCTGAAATTTTGTATTCACCACGCAAATACCCGAAAATTCTTTTAACATCTGAATTGATTATCAATTCTTCGTTTATATCTTGATACATAACACTATCTGGTACATTTTTGGATAAAGCAGACCCTTTTGAATCAAGATAAGATATGTTTGCTATATAATTAAAACCATTAAATTGTCCGTCAGTTGTAATTGAGCCATTAATAGTACCAGTATTTTCACCATGAAGTTTCACACTAAAGCCATAGCCGTCATTCACTCTTTCCATTGTGGTTATATTTACAGCACCACCAAGTACATTTGGTCCAAACAAAATCGAACCAGCATTTTTATTTACACTTAATTTACCAATAACATCAGTAGGAATAAACGTCAAATCGAAACGATTATCCCAAGGGATATTCATTTGCACACCGTCAAAGAATAATCCTAATTGTCTTTCACCAGCACCTCTCAAAAATAGGTTTGATTCTCCACGTGAATTTAATCTGATTCTTGCAGATGGGATTAACATCTGCAATTGACTTAAAGAATTTGCATCTGCTCGTTGCAATTCAAAATATTGAACATCATATTTAGATAATTCAACTTTATCACGACTTTGATAGCCAGTTACATTAATATCACCCAATCGGTAAGATTTGATTGAGTCTTGGGCAATTTCAGCACTTTCTGCAATATGAGATATTAAAGTAAATGCTAATATTAACAATATAATTTTTATTTTCACTTTTTTACTTTTCCTTTTTTTTAAACTTATTCAATTAAATAATCTGTCATTCCGAAATTGTTTCAGAATCTATGCCTTTAGCAGCGTAGCTGCGTCATCTTAATAGAAATAAATACAACAAAAAAACTCCAAGCTGCGTAGCTGCGATATATCTATGTCGCTCCTACGGAGCTTTAACTAAAAAAAAATATCTTTTCTATTAATATGTCGCAACTACGTTGCTTTATACCAAAATTTCATATCTAAGACTTAAACCCCATCCTAACCTTCCCCAAGGGGAAGGAATGATATTTTAAGTCCTCCCCTTGGGGAGGATTTAGGTGGGGTTTCCACTCTGTCATTCTGAACTTGTTTAAGAATCCATCCTCGAATTATGTCATTCTGAACTTGTTTCAGAATCTATCCCTTTTGCTGCTTAGCAGAGTTCTTACTATGTCGCTCCTACGGAGCTTTAACTAAAAAAAAATCCTATTCTATTAATATGTAGCAACTACGTTGCTTAATTCACAAATAATTCCATTAGATATGCCACATTTTGAAAATGTGGCATATCTATAAGACTTAAACCCCATCCTAACCTTCCCCATGGGGAAGGAATGATATATTAAGTCCTCCCTTTGGGGAGGATTTAGGCGTTGCACAGAGCTTGTCGAAGGGTGGGGTTTCCACTCTGTCATTCTGAACTTCTTCTATTATCAAATTATAAACATTTTGGAGGGGGTTCGCTATTATTCTTAATACCATCAAGTATGGAATAATTGTAAAAAATGAATAGGTTTATTGAACGAACAATCTGAATTGGGTTAGATTGTTGTTTGAAAATTGTTTCTATTACAAAAATAGGAATACTTGAATACTTCGATTCAAAATCTCTTATTTTTCCAGAAATTAATGAGCTAAATTTTGAAATTAGCTTTTCTTCATCTTTATCCCAAACACAATATAGTATTTCTTTATTATTAATTGTATCTCTTTTAATAATATCATACATTTTACCATTTAGCTTAAATTCTTTTGAGTGAATCCAAATAATCCCGGGTAAAGTATTGCCAAATTCTACTTCAAATAATTCAAGTTGAGAAATTGGTATTTGCTCGAAACAGGCATGTTTGATTTTTCTGTGTATATCTTTTTGCAATTTTTTGAAAATGATAATTTGTCCGCTTACATCGAATATAATTGCCATCAATAATATTATTGCAAAAACTTTTTTCATAATTCACATAAATAAAAATGTAATTTAATGCTTTTTTGTGAAATAAAAAAAATGCCTTACTATCGGGGGGAACAGACAGCAAGGCATGCAGCATAAAGAGGAAGTGACAGGTTTCCCTATCGAGCGAAAGACGAGACTCGAACTCGCGACCCCAACCTTGGCAAGGTTGTGCTCTACCAACTGAGCTACTTTCGCTTATTTTTAAAGAACAAGTATTTCATCAGAAACACAATTCAAAATTAAGAGTTTTTTTTGAAATAACCAAGAAAAAAATTCACTTTATCTTAATTTATTTTTCTTTTTTCAAAACTTTTCAAATAACAACGCTTAAATTATAGCATTTTACGTGCCAATTAATATCAATTAAAGCATAAAAAACTCGTTATTTTTCGAGAATAATGAATTTCTCTCTGTAGATATGGTTTTCCGTCCTCAATTGAATTAAATATAATCCTTTATGTGAAATATTTAATGGAATAATAATTGGATTTGCAACTTTGTCGTTTTTCAGTAATTGTTTATAAAAAATCTGTTCAGCTAATTGATTGTATATACTTAACTCTAATATTCCTTTTTCTTCAGTAATAATACTAATTGCAGAAGTTTCATCTGCTGGATGTGGATTCACATTGATTGATGTTGGAGTATAACTTTTCAACTGTCTGATAGGAAGCATACAATTTTCAAGTTTTATAGAACCTTGAATAGTATCAAAGTTTACATTTTTTGTTAATGAATTAATTTCACTGAACATTAGGGGTGTAGTTTCGGTATCGCCGACAAGTGAAATGCCACATAATTCACCAACTATACTTTGATTTTGACAAATTATTACACTGTCAGTTTCAAAGTAAACATATCTCAAATTGTCAAGCACATTTTCATTTTCATAAATTAAATTTTTACTACTATTTACGAGAAAATAATCAGCATCATAATAGATTTTACCAGTCAATTTCATTTTTACAGGATTTGCATTTGAACATAAAAGTTTGGCATAAATTGGTAAGCAAGTATCAGCACCAACAAGCATACTGATATTTGGAAGAGTTACTTCCACATTAATAAAACTACTTACATTCAATTTAAATTCATACCATTTTTCACAAGGGTCGCTAATTTTGAATTTAACAATATAAGCACCATCAAAAAGTGTATCGGGTTTAAAAGCAAAATTTATTATCTTGGTTTGATTAATTCCAAATTTTCCTTTGAAATCATTTTGATTAAATGATAGAAAATTATTTTCAGAAATAATATCAGTTTCTGTTATTTCAATATCAGTATTGCTTACATTTTTCAATTCAACAGTTAATAAAGAAATTTCACCAAGACAAACCGATTTAAAAGTATATTGTTCTAAAAATTTGACATCAATATTATATTCTTCGATACTAATACTGCCTACACCAGTGCAACCTATTGAATCCCAAACAGTTACAGTATATATCCCTGCTTGTGTGATAGATATTGTTGCCGTTTCTTCACCGTTAGACCATAAATATTTTGAAAATTCATTATCTAAACTAAGAATTAATGTAGAATTTTCGCAAATATAATCAGCACTTTTTTCAATTGTAGTTGTAAATGGAGTGGATTTGTCAATTTTGATGCTGTCAATCGTTCCACAGCCTAGCAAATTTTTTACAGTAAGATAATACATTCCTTCTTGAGTAACTTCAATTTCAGATGAAGTTGAACCATTAGACCAAAGATAATCATATTCAATATTATAATTTTCAGCTCTTAAAATTACTTTTTCACCAGAGCATAAAACATTATTGCCAACTATTTTTATTTTTGATTTTGGTATTGGAATAACCTCAATATTGATACTTACAGAGTCAAGACATCCTGCACCATTTGCCGCAAAAATCGTGTATTTACCACTATTTTTTATTGTACGGTTTGAATTATTATAATCATCATTCCACCAATAAACATAATTGGAATTTGGATTGAAAACTTCAATATAAGTGCTATCACCTTCACAGAAAACTTTTTTGAAATCATTTAAGTAAATATATGGCTTATCTTTGACTGTTACTTCAATTGTATCGGTACCAACACAGCCGTCAATATCTTGAACAGTAACCCAATATTTACCTGATTCTGTTACATTTATGGAAGAAGTAAAAGCACCGTTTGACCATTGATAATAATACTTTTGATGTTCAATACTACATTTTAACTGAATAGTATCACCAAAACAAAACTCATTTTGCCCAAGTATTTCAACATCTAATTTATCTTTTAATTCTACATTAACCAATGCTGAATCAACACAACCAAATTCTGAAATAATTTTTAAAGTGTAATTCCCCGCTTTTGTAACTTTAATCTCACTATCTGTTCTACCATTAGACCAGAAATATCTATACCCAAATTTTTGATATTTTGACCTGAGAATTGTAAAACCACTATCGCAAATTACTAATGCACCTTCAATTTCAGCTGTCGGCTTATCTTTGTAATCAACATAAACACTATCATAGTAAGTTTCATTTCCAATTTTTGTTTTTACGTAATATATACCAATTGTGTTATCATTCAAAAGAAACTTAATTGTATCTCCAAATACAGGTTGTGAAAAAGCTGGTCCAGTCCATTCAAAATAAGTTGATGAAGAATAAATATGCATATCGGCAGTAAGCATAGCCATTTCATCGGGACATGCACCTTGAACATTAGCGGTGAGCTTCTGATAGTAAAAATCACTTAGAAAATTTGGTAAGCCGTAAGTAGTCATCTTTTCTTTTAAATCTTCAGATACTTTTACAGAATTTTGTACAAATTCCAAAACTCCTTTTGAGTTTGGATTATTAATAGCATGTAAATACGTCTTGCCATAAGATGTAACATATATTTTTCCATTAGGTGCAATTTGCATAGCTCCTAATCCTTTAATACCAGTAGGATAAGTAAGTAAAGTAGTTTCAGGTTTTGGAGCCGATAAATCGTATCTAAATATTTCGGTTGTTGATTGGTCAGAAACATAAAGTAAATTTCCATCTGGCGAAAATTCCACACCATAGAGGTAATATTTCTCAGGTAAATAAAAGGTTTGTCCTCCAGAAACTTCACCTGTAGTTCTGTTAAATCTGAAGATTTCAATTGCAGGTACACCATATTTGATAACGGCAATTCTATCGCCTCTTGGTGATGCTTTCATATATCCAATCGCTGTTGAATCATATATATCATTTATATCTCCATGAAATGAACCGACTTCGGAGTAAACAGTATCGCTAACTCCATCTTTTGAAAATTTAAATGATAAAAATGATTTGCTCATCCACTCATGACCTACTACCCAAATATCCTCGCCGTTAGTATGTCTTAAAGCAATAATTTTTTCAGCAGTAGGTTTCCAAAGTGGTTTATTGACTTCTACAAAATCGCCCATTCCATTCTTTAAATTCATATCAATTAATGTGTAATGAATACCATCATTCGGTGGGTCGAAATACTGTGCAACATCACAAGTAACAATGTAATAAAGATTTTTGCTGCCCGGTTTTGGAAATGCAACTGATGACATAGTGGCAGAATATTGACTTTTTAGAATAATCTGATAATTCATCCAACTATTTCTTCTATTGTAAACTTCCATTCCATCGGAATAGAACAACAATTCACCTAAGCCATTCGACATAACAGATACACCTTCTAATTGCCAAATTGCAGATTCAGGTAATGAAATCGGCTCCCTATCAGGAGTATTGAATGTTATACCACATCCATATCCAAAATGCCAGTTGTAAGCTTCTCTTTGAGAATATAAACTACTTATATTTATAATTATTAGAGTGATAATCAATATATATATTTTCTTCATTATAATATCTTTATTATAATTGACAAAATTCCTAATACAAATTAAAAAAAATTGAATAATAAAACAAAAAATGTTTTTTTAATAGCGAAAAAGATAAGTTTAATTGAAATTACTCAAAGTTATTTAAATAATATTGAATTTTTTTTAATCCTTGAATTACCAAGCAGGAATTGATGTTTGAAAAAAAAATAAAAATAAGTAAAGATGCTGTCTCATAAGTACAATATTAGATTATTTTTTAATTTTAATGTTGAGAATATCTATATATCAATCATTTATAGATTAATGGATTCTGAAACAAATTCAGAATGACAACTTTTTTCCTTGGATCAGTATGACGACTTTTGAGGCAGTTCCAATTAACTTCGGATGAAAGAAATCCTCCTTAATCCCCCTTTAATAAAGGGGGAAAGGGGGATTTGAATTAATTCTACATTGAGGGGTCTGAAACAATCTACCAATGACTACAATTTTTTATAATAGTGTCATTTAGCATATTTTTTAAATATTTTTGTTCCGCACTTCAGAATGACAACTTATGAGTCAGACTCATTAAGTGGTGTTTTGTAGATGGTCGCCACCTTAGAGGTGGCGTCCATCTATTAACCAAAATTCAATTTCTTTGTAATTTCAGGACTTACGGGTAATTTCAATATTACAAACATTTAATCACTATTGGGATTTTCAAGGAATTATGTACAAAATATCAAAAATTCTTTTTTATTGTTAATTGCCTCTTATCTAACTTGGCAATTAACTTAGCGAAGGTAGCGAAAGTTTGGAACTGGTATGATTACTCTGCGGGGTAATTTGAAATAATATTTCATACAGGTTTTGATTTTATCACGTAGTGATTGAATTATGGTAACAAGTAAATTTCTGTTTGAGGTGTTATCACGTAGTGATTAAATTATTAGTAACTTTTTGTAATATTATGAGTTAGAATAATATAATCACTACGTGATAAATATAATATTTTCATTAATATTTATTACCATAATACAATCACTACGTGATAATTTAAGAAGATTCAAGAATTATTATATTTAAATAATCAACAAAATAAATATACCAGTTTGGAACATTCCGAAGGTTTATAACATAGTTAGTTTTTATTTGTATTTGATTATTTCATTTTGGGCCTCTTATCTAACTTGGCAATTAACCTTCCGAAGGTTCAAAACCTTCGGAAGGTTGTTAACAAAGTTAGTTTTTGTTTGCACTTGATTCTTTCATTTTGGGCCTGAGTAGTCACTTTTTTGGGAAACTTTTGTAATTTTATCTATTTTATTTTATCGCAGTTGGCATAAGGTAAATAAATTGAATTAGGGTATTGCTTTTTCAATCTTGAAAACAAATTTTCTGCTTCTAATTTATTTCCTACCAGACAGTATAATTGACCTAATCTAACTAATACTCTTTCTCGAACAGACTCGGTTAGATTATCATCATTAATAATTCCATTCAATATTTCAATTGCTTTGTTTGCATTTCCTTTGATAATATAACACTCGCATAAATAATATTTTGCTTCAAAGTATAGAGAGTCAGTTTGAGTAAATATTCCAGTATAAACTTCAATTCTCTCACAAGCACTATCATATTCTCTATTTTCGAAATCATTTACTGCTTTATCGAAATCATTATCTATGCTTTGAGTTTTGTCAAAAGTCATAACAGGTGGCAAAACAACTGTTAATGTATCTTTAAACCTAACATATTCTTCATTTTTTTCATTAGGATTTTCATCTTTTGATGAAATGTTCTTGTTGTTTGATTTAGATTTGGTACTTGATTTTGATGATTTTGGGGTAGAATTTGGAGACCTCATTGAGCCACATGACTCAATTAATAAACAAATAAGAATTAAATAAGTTATAAAAAAAATTCTTTTCAAAATTTCACCCAAAAAATACACAATACAAGTTTTTACAAAACACCATTTTTCTGATTACAAAATTTATGCCAAGTTAATTTAACAAGATGAAAAGTTAAATTCATCTCATTTTATTGTTAATATCGGTTTATTTTGCCAAAAATTTACTTAATTCAAACTGATTTGTAATTCTTTTTTTCATTTTTATACTTTTTTCTTAAATATGTTCAAAAAAAATCATATTTTTGATATATTGGTTGTATTATACAATTATTTAAGTTTATTTGTTTTTGATAACTTTAATTAGAAAAAAATAATGGAAAATTCCACGAAAAATTCAGACAACAAACAAATTGGCAATTTAATTATAAAACTATGGGAATTGATTAAAAATACAGCAGAATCAGTTAACGAGTTGAAGCATGAAAATGCTGAATTACTTAACAGAAATTTGTATTTGAATAAAGCTATTGAAAATAAAGATTCCGGTGAAATGGAATTGATTCAAAAGAATCATATACTTGAAAATTCTGTACAATCTCAAAAAGATGAAATTGCGAATTTAAAAGCTAATATTGATGCAAATAATTCTGAAATTATCAGATTGAAGGGCTTTGAATCTAAATATGTAGATTTAACTTCAAATTATCAGCTGCTTGAACAAAAATTTCTTATAATGAAAGAAAAAGCAAGTTTTATTACTACTATTAGCAAAGAATTGACCGAGGAAAAAGAAAAATCTGCTCAATTAGAAGATAAAATTAAAATTCTCAATGATGAAAATATTGTTCTCTTTAAAGAAAAAGAAAATTTTGAACTTGCCCAAAAAGAAATTGCCCGAAAAAATCAAAAGTTATTCGAGAAAACTCAAAATATTGAAAGTTTGCATAGTAATTTGGCTGAAGCTGAAAGTACGATTTTGAAATTCAAAAACCTTGAAAAGGATTATCAAAACTTATTGATGGAAAAAATTAAAATAGAAACAATATTAAAAGATTTTGAAAATCAAAAAGCACAAGAACGACAGACCTTTTACAAGAATCTTGATACATTAAATCAAGAATTGAATTTTATTAAATCCGAAGTAGATATTGCAAATACAATGTTGATGGAGAAAGAAATTCTTATTTCTGAAAATGACAATATTATTTATAATCTAAAAGCTGATAGTGAAGACAAAGATAGATTGATTGAGTCTATGTTACTCGAAAATGATAATTTAAAAAATTCATTTCATGAAATAGAAAATTTTCTTAAAGAAAAAAATGATACTATCGAGAATTTAGAAAAATACAAAGAACTTTACGCATTCAATGAAAGTAAGACAGAAACTCTTGAGCAAGAAATTGAGAAATACAAAGCAATAGTAATTAATAATGAAAATGAAATTAATGACCTAAAAGCTATTAATGAAAAGATTTCTAATGAAATTAACAATTTAAAAGTAAATGAAGAATTGTTGCAAGTTAGAATTTCCGAACTTGAGGAGCATATTTCTGAAGCAAATATTATCATTTCCGATAATATAAAGCAAATTGAAGAATTAAAAAATCTAAACAAATCTATTGTTAATTCAAATGATGCAATTATTAACGATTTAAAACTTAATAATGAAAATTTGAAAAATAATATTAATGAATTTCTGCCAAAAGAAGAATCATTAAATAATAGAATTGTTGAACTCGAAGAGCATATCTCTGATGCGAATATCATCATTTCTGAAAATTTGAATAATTTAGAAGTAATGAAAAAATCTTTAGAGGATAAGAATTATAAATTAAATAATTTGAATATGCAAATTGCTGAACTTGACGAATTGAAATCACAAATGATTAAGAAAGAAACCGAATTTGCATATAAATATGAGAATTTAAATAAAGAAATTTTTGATTTGAAATTTGAAATTGAAGTTAAAGAAGAAGCTATCATTGAATTAAATAAGAAAATTTCAGAATTGGAGTCATTTAGCAATAATTTAATTGAAAAAGAAAGCAATTTATATAACAAATATCAATTAGTACTTTCAGAAAAGGATATTCTCGGAAAAAATATTGATTCGTTAATTGAAAAGTCAAATATTACTCAAGCTGCTTATGAAGAAGCTAAAACTTTAAATGATACATTGCAACATCAAAATAAAAAACTTGCTGAAAATGCTAATACTTTAATTAATAAAATTGACGATTTAGAATTTGATAAAATAAAAACTGTAGAAAATGCAAATAGCTTATTGAGGGAAATTGAAGAAATTTCAGAAGAGAAAAAAGACTTGTTCCTTCAGTTAGAAACATTAAAAAAGGAAAGAGAAGATGAATTAGTAATTAATAATTTGTATCAGGAAAAAATTGCTTCATTACATTCCACGATGGAAAATTTAAATGATGAAATTCAACAATTAGAATTATCAAAAGAAGAATATAGCAAAAAAATTATAGATTTGGAATCAAATCAAATACATTTTGAAAATTATAAAAATGAAATTGAAATGCTAAAGGAACAAGTTGAAAATGCCACAGAAGATGCAAATAAATTACAAGTTAAAATAGATGAATTAAAATCTATAATTTCAAATTTATCTCAAAAAAATATTTCCTTAGAAGCACAAATAATTGATTTGAAAGAAAAAATTAAGAGTTCTAAAAATAATGAAACAAATTTGCAATTATTCGAATCAACTACAAATAAAAATGAAGAATTAGAAAATCAATTGGCGATAAAAGAAAAACAAATACAAAATTATGAGAGCGAAATTGGCAGATTGACAAATGATTTAAAATTAAATCAATTAAATTCTGATAAATTCAGAGAAAGAGCAGATGACCTTGAAGAGTTATTGAAAACTCGTTACGAACAAATTAAAATTTTAGAATCACAACTAAATAATGAAATTGAAAAGCACCAATCTTTTAATAAATTAAAAAAGGAATATATTCAAAAAATTGATTCTTACATTGATAAAATTGATATTGAAATAAGTAAAAAATAAGTCAGTAATTCATAATTTTTTTAATCAAATAAAGTTACCTAATTTTGTATCTTTTTTTATTGCAATTTTGCAATAATATATTTGTTAAAATTAGGTGAAAAATGACATCTCAATTGTTAAAAAAAAATGTAATTGTGGATTATTTCTTTATAGCTCTCGGTTGTATATTGATGGCTATAAGTATTGGTGTTTTGCTTATTGATGCAAAGGTTGTTCCAGGTGGAGCAAGTGGTTTATCAATGGCACTACATTATCTTTCAAGTGGAACATTGCCTGTAGGTATGTTGATTTGGGCAATTAATGTACCGCTTTTTTTGTGGGGTTTAAAGGAATTAGGCAAACAATTTGCATTCAGAACATTTGTAGCATTTACAATGCTATCTGTATTTATTGATTTATTTCGTGGTGATATACCTGGTCTTGGATTTATCAGATTACAAGATTTAAGTGCAGTAAAAGATTTGTTTCAGCACGATTTTCTTTTTCTAATTCTTATTAGTTCTGTAATGCTTGGTGTTGGCTTGGGTTTGATCTTCAAATTTCAAGGAACTACAGCCGGTTCTGATATTGTAGCTTCAATTATGCAAAAAAGATGGGGTTTCAAACCTGGAAATGCAATTATGATAATTGATTTCTTTGTAATTGCGATTGCTGGAATAATAATCGAAGTGAAAGATTTATCTCCCGATAAACCCGCACTTTCTCTGACAATGTATGCACTATTTCTATTGTTCATCTCAAGTAAATTAATTGATGTTGTTATTGATGGTTTTGACTATGCAAGGGCTGTATATATTATTTCGGATAAATACCACGAAATTGGTGATGCAATTATGAATGATTTGAGTAGAGGTGCAACAGCTATCAAAACAAGAGGTATTTATAGAAATATTGAGAGAGAAATGATTTATACAGTTGTTACAATCAAAGAGCTGCCAAAAGTAGTTGAAGTAATAAAGAATGTTGACCCGAGTGCCTTTGTAATAATAAACAATGTTCACGAAGTACTTGGAGAAGGATTCAGAAGAAGAATATAATTGATAAAAGACTTCAAGCATTGGTAAGCATTTTAGGATTAAAGATGTGTCACATCTGTTATATGTGCCACATCTAAAGAAAATAAGCATTTGGAAGGATAAAATATTATAGATGTCCTACATTTTGAAAATGTAGGACATCTTAGTACATTCTGATTGTATTTTGATTAACAACAATACTTGATTTTTTTACACTTTTTCAATTTCTGCTGATTTCATTTTTTTCTCAATTTTGGCAGCGATTAGATAATAAGATATTAAACCTAAACCTCCAAATAGCAGAATCATTGATATAATTGCTCCAACTTGATGCCCTTCCCACATAAAATATCCGGACAAAAATAATCCAACCATCAATCCTAATCCTGCTCCAGCAAATAGTAATCCCCACTTTAAAGCACTATTTTTATATGTGTTTTTATCTTCTTTAGGGATAAGCTGATTGATGTCATAACCACGTTCAATCATTGCCATTCTTTCTTTGTTTCTGGCAGTTATCCAAATATATGGAATTGCGAAAATTGTACCAAAAGTTGTAATCATCGCTACAATCGGTACTAAAATATCTTCTAAGCCTCTCATAATCAATCTCTAAATAAATTTTAAAATAACAATTCATACATTTTGACGCAATGAAATGTATTTCGGTTTCAAAATATTTTAAATTTTTTTTGAATTTAATTGTTTTGATTATTAGATTAACTTTTAATAATTTTATAATTGTTTAATTATCAAATTTGAGAAAACATAAATGAATAATCCTAATCTGCATAAAATTAAAAAAGCTTTGATTTCGGTATCAGATAAAACACATCTTGTACCATTTTGCAAAGAATTAGTAAATCTTGGTATTGAAATTTATTCAACTGGAGGAACAAAATCGACACTTCAATCGGAAAATATTCCAGTTAAATCTGTTAGTGAATTAACTAATTTTCCCGAAATTCTTGGTGGTAGAGTTAAAACATTACATCCAAATATTCATTCTGGATTGTTGGCAGATTTGGGTAATGAAGACCATCTTAAGCAAATGGAAGTACATAATCTTAGTTCAATTGATTTACTTGTTGTAAATTTGTACCCATTTGAGCAAACACTTGCAAAAGAAAATGCAACTCATCAGGATTTAATTGAAAATATTGATATTGGTGGTCCTGCAATGCTAAGAGCATCAGCAAAAAATTATAAATGGACTGCAACAATTGTTAATCCAAATAAATATGATGAAATTATAAGTATAATGAAAGAAAATGATTGCACTATTCCAATTGAAAAAAGAGCTGAATTAGCTGGTGAAGTTTTTGCATTGACCGCATATTATGATTCATTGATTTCAAATTATTTTGCAAAATATAATAATACGAAAGAAATTTCTAAAATAAATATTGCTCTTAAAAAAGAAGCAGACCTTCGATATGGTGAAAATCCACATCAAAATGCTGCATTATATGGTAATTTTGGTAAAATTTTCCATAAAATACACGGAAAAGAGTTATCTTTTAATAACATTATTGATATTAATTCCTCAGCTCAATTAATTGCTGAATTTAATGAACCTTGTTGCACAATTGTAAAACATACAAATCCATGCGGAGTTGGATTAGCTGACAATTTATCAGAAGCATACAATAAAGCATTTTCAACTGATAATGTTTCACCATTTGGTGGAATCATCACATTTAATAGAACTGTTGATATTGATACTGCTAAAACTATCCACTCAATTTTCACGGAAGTTATTATTGCACCAAGTTTTTCTGATGAAGCAATAGAATTATTAACTAAAAAGAAAGACAGAAGATTAATTGTATTCAATCAAGATAATATAAATAAATATAATGTACTTGATGTAAGGTCAGTTGTAGGTGGATTATTGACACAATCAGCAAATACTTTACTCGTAGATGAATCTGCACTAAAAGTTGTTACAAACAGACAGCCAACACCTTATGAATACAGAGCATTAATGTTTGGTTGGAAAATTTGCAAACACGTAAAATCAAATGCAATTGTTTATACAAGTGATGATAGAACTCTTGGAATAGGAGCAGGTCAAATGTCAAGAGTTGATTCTTCACGCATTGCAGTTGAAAAGGCAAAACTTATGGAAATAGATTTAACTGGTTCAGTTGTGGCTTCCGATGCCTTTTTCCCATTTGCAGACGGCTTACTTCAAGCAGTTGAAGCTGGAGCTACAGCAATAATTCAACCAGGTGGTTCAGTTAGAGATGAAGAAGTAATTAATGCAGCAAACGAAAATAATATTGCAATGATATTCACTGGAATGAGACATTTCAAACATTAATTGCAAAAAAAAATTTGAAAGCAAAACAGCAATATATTTTAAAAAAGGCAGTAATTGGATTTTTATCTGATTACTGCCTTTATGATTTTTTCTTTTAATAATTGTTTATGGCATAGGAGGCATATTATATGCAGCCCATTCTTCTTTTGCAGGTCCATAAACTCCGGATATTTTCAAACCAGCTTGACGCATCAAAACCGTCAATTGACCTCTATGATGAATTTCGTGATTCAATAATACTCGAAGCGTAAAACCACGTGTCCATTTTTCGCCATAAATTTCAATAACTTCATTCAACGTTTCATCGTTCCATTCTGTAGTAATTTTTTCAATCAATTCAGTGGAAACTTTGCGATAAGTATCTGCTATTTCTTTTGCAGAAGTAGGTGCTGGAGCATTTTCATCAGGTGATTTCAGTGATAATCCTGTTTTACTCATCATTTCACCTAAAGTCAAAACTATATGCCAGCTTAGAAAACCAAGGTCTCTACCTTCAGCCCATACTTTCTGTGATAAAGATTCATCGGTAAGTAAATCAAGTAATTTTTGAGTTCCAGTGCTTTCATTTTTGAAAACAGCAACAAATTGCTCAACTGTAGTAAACATAAATTCTCCTATTGATTATCAGTTTTTGGTTGAATATCAAAAGAATGTTCAAGTATTTTATCAATAATTCCATATTCAAGTGCTTCTTCGGCTGTCATATATTTATCGCGGTCTGCATCAATTTTTATTTGTTCGTAATTTTTGCCTGTATGTTTTGCAATGATATGATAAAGAGTATCTCTCATTCTTAAAATCTCTTTTGTGTAAATTTCAATATCAGAAGATTGTCCTTGAGTACCACCTGATGGCTGATGCATTAAAATTCTTGAATGAGGTAATGAAATTCTTTTTCCTTTTGTACCTGCACAAAGTAAAACTTGCGCCATAGATGCACCAAGTCCCATACAAATAGTAGATATTTCAGGTTTGATAAATTGCATCGTATCATAAATTGCCAAACCTGCAGTTACACTACCACCAGGGGAATTAATGTATATACTTATTTCCTTGTTTGGGTCTTCACTTTGAAGAAATAATAATTGTGCAATAACTAAATTTGCCATATAATCATCAATAGAGGTACCTATAAAAATGATTCTTTCTTTGAGTAATCTTGAATAAATATCGTAAGAACGTTCACCACGTGATGTTTGTTCAACAACCATAGGTATTAATTGGTTATTCAAATTTATATTCCTTATTGTAAATTAAAAAAGAATATTAACGAAATTGTTCAAAATAAATTTGGTTTTCAATTTTCATTTAATTCTTTAGGATTTGGTCCGTATTCATTTGTAAATGCTTGACCTTCTGTAACCATGAATACTAAGAGCCATATTGCACCCACTAATGGAATAAAACCAACAAATAACCAAGTACCTTTTTTCCCAATATCGTGCAATCTTCTTACACATAATGCTATATAAGGTACAAGCAAAAAAATGAAATAGATTAAAGTTAAATATCCCAATCCAAATCTAAACCCCAAGAGTGAATCAATTCCACTAATTACCGCAGCAATAATTAAATTATACAAATAGAACATCCAAAATTCCTTTCTTCTGGCACGCCCTTTAAAATTTGTATAATTTTGTATAACTTTTATATACCAATCCATTTCAGCTCCATCAAATTAATAAATACAAAATTATGAAATATGTATTTAATTTTAAAATAACAAAATAATATAATGAAATGATTATAATTTTCATTAATTTAGAATGTGAAGTTAGTAATTTATTTTTTTGGAGTAAAATTATGCAATTCAGCAAATTACTCTTGGTTATAATAGCATTAATGTTATTCTTTGAAGCTAAATCTCAAAGTTGGTTAAATAGAGATTCTCTCGGCGATAATATAAATTTTTACTCAATACAAAAGAAATTTAATGACTATTGGGGACCAAAAAATATTGGTCATCGCACTCCAAAAAATCAAATGGGTGGTTGGAAAGCATTTAAAAGATGGGAATGGTTTTGGGAGCAACGTGTGGCACCAAGCGGAGTTTTCCCCTCTTCTGACCATTTAATTAAAGAATCTCGTAAATGGAAAGCTCAAAACAAAAAAAATTCGGAAGAACTTCAAACTGCAAATTCATGGACAAATCTTGGTCCATTTACAAGTTCTGGGGGCTATAGTGGACTTGGTAGAATAAATTGGATAGAGGAAGACCCGAGTTATAATGGTACTTCAAACAGAACAATTTGGATTGGTTCGCCAAGTGGTGGTTTGTGGAAAACTACTGATGACGGTGCAAGTTGGACATCGAAATTATCTGGTTTTGGAAGTATGGGTGTATCTTGTATTGTAATTAATCCAAGTAATTCTAATATAATGTATATTGCTACTGGTGATGGTGATGCATTTGATACTTATAGTATTGGCGTACTTAAATCTACTGATGGTGGTGAAAGTTGGAACACTACTGATTTAAATTGGAGTACTTCAAATACCAGAACTATTAGAAAAATTGTTATGAATGCAAATAATACATCTATACTTTTTGCAGCCACTACTAATGGTATTTACAAAACTACTGATGCAGGTACAATTTGGACACAAGTTAAAACTGGCTCAACTATAGATATTGAATATAGACCAAATGGAAACGATACTTTGTATGCTTCGAGTTTTTCGCAGGTATTTAGAACAACAAATGCAGGAACAAATTGGACCACCTTGAGTGGTTTGCCAACTTCTTCAATTAACAGAATTGAGTTAGCTGTTTCACCGAACAATACAAATATTGTATATGCACTATTTGGTTATTCAGGTAGCAATAATGATGCAGGTTTTCATAGTATTTATCAATCAACAAATGGCGGAACTAATTGGACAGCAAAAGCAGTTTGGGGACAAGCAAACGTTCCAAATCTACTTGGATGGGATAGTGATGGCGGAGATACGGGTGGGCAAGCATGGTATGATTTAGCTATGGCGGTTTCACCAACAGATGCAAATTTAGTTTTTGTTGGTGGAGTAAATTGCTGGAAATCAACTAATGGTGGTGCGAATTGGAGTATTTCTTCTCATTGGTGGGGCGATGGTGTTCCAGCTGTTCATGCAGACCACCATTTTCTTGGGTATGCAAAAACTACATCAAGATTATATAATGGCAATGATGGAGGGATTTACAGAACTTCAAATTCAGGAACAAATTGGAGTTGGCTTGGAAGTGGATTACCAATAACACAACTATATCGTATTGGAGCATCTAAAACAAATTCTGCAAGAATAATTGCTGGTTCGCAGGATAATGGAACAAAATTATTAAAAAGTGGAACTTGGACAGATGCAATAGGTGGTGATGGAATGGAGTGTATTATAGACCATACAAACGCAGATATTATGTACGGTTCACTTTATTATGGAGATATTAATAAGTCAACAAACGCGGGAAGTAGTTTCTCAGCAATTTCCACTCCAAGTGGCGAATCTGGTGCATGGGTTACTCCTTATGTTATGCACCCTACTACTTCAACCACTTTGTATTTAGGATATTTAAATGTATGGAAATCTACAAATAGTGGCTCAAATTGGACAAAAATTTCTACTTGGGGTACATCGGAATTAAGTGTGCTTCATGTTGCACCCTCTGATGCAAATTATATTTATGCAGGTACTGGTTCATCACTAAGATACACTTCAAATGGAGGAACAAATTGGACAGCAATATCATTACCAGCATCAACCGAATTAACTTATTTGGCTATAAATGATGCTTATCCTACAAGATTATATGCCGTTTTTTCGGGCTACACATCAGGGAACAAAGTATATTATTCAACAAATGCTGGTGCAAATTGGACTAATTTATCAAATAACTTACCAAATGTACCTGTGAATACAGTAGTTCATATTTCTAATATGAATAATCGAATTTTTGTTGGTACAGATATTGGTGTTTTTTGGAGAGATGATACACAAACCTCTTGGCAAGATTTCAATACTAATCTTCCAGATGTTAAAGTTACAGAACTCGAATACCATTATAGTACAAATAAATTAAGAGCCGCTACTTATGGCAGAGGTCTATGGGAAGTTGAAGTAAGTACAAACAGTGACCAATTACTTGCACCTATTTTAAAATCTCCATCTAATAATTCTACAAATTTTGTATTTAATGAAAGTTTAATTTGGTATAAATCAACGAATGCCACTTCTTATGGACTACAAATTTCTACAAATTCTAATATGAGTAATCCTATTTACAGCAAAACTGGACTAACTGATACCACTTTTGTAATTAAAGATACTTTGTTGAATTATTACACTACTTATTATTGGCGAACAAATGCAAAGAAAGATGAAACAACATCTGATTGGAGTACAATTTGGAATTTTCAAACTGAAGTATATGCAACTACACCAACTCAAGTTGAACCTACCAATAATAGTACAGGAATTACACATAACACTTTAATCAAATGGAATAAAGTAAATAATTCCCAAACTTATGGTCTGCAAGTATCTGTAAATTCAAATATGAGTAATCCAATTATTAATGCTACTGGATTGAGCGATACTACTTATACTATTTCTGATACAATTTTTATTTATTCAACTACATATTATTGGAGAGTAAATTCTAAAAGAAATGATGTAACAAGTAACTGGTCAGGTATCTGGAATTTTAGAATGACATCAAATCTTACAGCACCAACTTTGACTTTCCCATCAAATAATGCTACAAGTATTACACTAACTGATTCATTGAAATGGAATACTGTGTCAGGGGCTAATAAGTATCATTTATTAATTAGCACAGACCAAAATTTTAATACAATTATCAAAAATGATACTGTAACAAATATTTATTCATGGCTCTGGAATTATAATCTAAAACTTAGTACAATTTACTATTGGAAAGTATTAAGTATGTACAATAGTGAAGTTGGTGAGTGGTCGTCAGTATTTAAATTTACAACAAGAAATACTAATCATCAATATTGTATTCCATCTTCAGCTGAATGTGATGAATACATAAAAAAAGTAGTGTTTAATTCAATTTCAAAAGAATCCGACTGTGATACTCGATATACAGATTATTCTGATTATATTACTGCAGTTACCAAAGGAAGTGTTTATTCAATTACAATAACAAATGGGGTCCCATATAATGACGATAAAGTAGGGGTTTGGTTCGATTGGAATCAAGATGGCGACTTTTTAGATTCGGGTGAGTTTACCCAATTAACCACATCCGATTATACAACATTTTCTGGAAATATTACTATACCCAATACGGCAACCAAAGGAAAAACGATGATGCGAGTAAGAATTGTATATAATATATCTTTGAATCCTTGCACTGATTCTGATTGGGGTGAAGTTGAAGATTATAGTATATATATTGCTCCTGTACCTTTAAACACTCCAACATTGGTTTCTCCCACAAATAATGCTGTCAATCAATCACTTTCTCTTGATTTAAACTGGAATTCAGTTTCTAATGCTACAGGATATACTTTGCAAGTTTCTACACAAAGTGATTTTTCCAATTTAGTAACAAATGTTAATCAAGCATCTACTACATATTTTTTACAAAATTTAATTTCGCAAACATTGTATTATTGGAGGGTTTTAGCATATAATTCTGATACTAATTCAAATTGGTCTTCTACCTTTAATTTCACTACTTTGAATGAAGTTGAAACTGTAACTTTGCTATCACCATCGAATAATTCCACAAATCAAAAAGAAAATTTACCTTTGATATGGTATCATAACACAGGCATTACTAAATACCAAGTGCAAATATCTAAATTTGCAAATTTTTCAGCGAATATTGTGTCAACCTTTACAACAGATTCATTATACAATGCTTCTTTGTTTAATTCAACTACATTTTATTGGAGAGCAAGAGCAATTTACAATTTAGATACATCTGCTTGGTCGTCAGTTTGGAATTTTACAACTAAAGATAGTTTAACTATTCCTATTCTAACAACTCCAGCAAATAATGCAACAAATCAGAAAACAAATTTGACATTGAATTGGAATGATGTGAATTTTGCTGAAAAATATAGATTACAAGTTTCTACTTTAAGTAATTTTAGTACATTATTAAAAGATGAATGGCTTGAAAATAACGAGTATAATCTTACAAATTTGAGTTACAACACAGTTTATTATTGGCGAGTATTGGCAGCTGACTTTGCTGATACAACTGAATTTTCAGGAATTTGGCAATTTACTACTAAGCAGAATTTAAATATTCCTGTTCTTGCAAGTCCGTCAAACAATGCAACAAATCAGAAAACCAATTTAACATTGAATTGGCATGATGTCAATTTTGCTGAAAAATACAGATTACAAGTTTCAACTTCAAGTAATTTCAGTACATTATTAAAAGATGAATGGTTAGTAAACAGTGAGTATAATATTACAAATTTGAGTTACAATACTGTTTATTATTGGCGAGTATTGGCAGTTGACTTTTCTGATACAACTGCATTCTCAGGTACATGGCAATTCACAACTAAGCAGAATTTAACACTACCTGTTCTTGCAAGTCCATCAAATAATGTAACGAATCAAAAAACAAATTTGACTTTAAACTGGAATGATGTAAATTTTGCTGAAAAATATAGATTACAAGTTTCATCTTCTAATAATTTTGCCACTTTGTTAACAGATGAGTGGTTAGTTAATAACGAGTATGATTTAACAAATTTGAGTTATAATACTACTTATTATTGGCGAGTATTGGCAGCTGACTTTACCGACACAACAGCATTTTCAGGAACTTGGCAATTCACAACAAAACAGAATTTAACTATTCCAGTTCTAACAAGTCCAACAAATAATGCAACTAATCAAAAAACAAATTTGACATTGAATTGGAATGATGTAAATTTTGCTGAAAAATACAGATTACAAGTTTCTACTTCAAATACTTTCAGTACATTATTAAAAGATGAATGGCTTGTTAATAGCGAGTATGATTTATCAAATTTGAGTTATAACACTACTTATTATTGGAGAGTTCTTGCGGCTGACTTTGCTGACACAACAGCATTTTCCAATGCTTGGCAATTCACAACAAAGCAAAATTTAACTGTTCCAGTTTTGGCGAGTCCGTCAAACAATGCTACAAATCAAAAAACAAATTTAGCATTAAATTGGAATGATGTAAATTTTGCTGAAAAATATAGATTACAAGTTTCTACTTCAAATACTTTCAGTACATTATTAAAAGATGAATGGCTTGTAAATAGTGAGTACAATCTCACAAATTTGAGTTATAATACAGTTTATTATTGGCGAGTATTAGCGGCTGACTTTGCAGACACAACTGAATTTTCAGGAACTTGGCAATTTACTACAAAGCAGAATTTAACTATTACAGTTTTGGCAACTCCAGCAAATAATTCTACAAATCAGAAAACAAATTTAGCATTAAATTGGAATGATGTAAATTATGCAGAGAAATACAGATTACAAGTTTCAACTTTAAGCAATTTCAGTACATTATTAAAAGATGAATGGCTTGTTGATAGCGAGTATGATTTATCAAATTTGAGTTATAACACTACTTATTATTGGCGAGTATTGGCAGTTGACTTTTCTGATACAACAGCATTTTCAGGTACATGGCAATTTACTACAAAGCAGAATTTAACTATTCCAGTTTTGGCAACTCCAGCAAATAATGCTACAAATCAAAAAACTTATTTGACATTGAATTGGAATGATGTAAATTTTGCTGAAAAATACAGATTACAAGTTTCAACTTCAAGTAATTTTAGTACATTATTAAAAGATGAATGGCTTATAAATAGCAATTATTATCTTACAAATTTGAGTTACAATACTACTTATTATTGGCGAGTGTTGGCAGCTGACTTTTCTGATACAACAGCATTTTCAGGTACATGGCAATTCACAACAAAGCAGAATTTAACGGTTCCAGTTCTTACAAGTCCAACAAATAATGCTACAAATCAAAAAGTAAATTTGGCATTGAATTGGAATGATGTGAATTTTGCTGAAAAATATAGATTACAAGTAAGTACAGAAAGTAATTTCAGTACATTATTAAAAGATGAATGGCTTGTTAATAGCGATTATAATCTCACAAATTTGAGTTACAATACTGTTTATTATTGGCGAGTATTGGCAGTTGACTTTTCTGATACAACTGCATTTTCAGGTACATGGCAATTCACAACTAAGCAGAATTTAACAGTTCCTGTTCTTGTAACTCCAACAAACAATGCTACAAATCAAAAAACAAATTTGACATTGAATTGGAATGATGTAAATTTTGCTGAAAAATACAGATTACAAGTTTCAACTTCAAATATTTTCAGTACATTGTTAAAAGATGAATGGTTAGAAAGTAGCGAGTATGATTTATCAAATTTGAGTTACAACACAGTTTATTATTGGCGAGTATTGGCAGTTGACTTTGCCGATACAACGGCATTTTCTTCAATTTGGCAATTCACAACTAAGCAGAATTTAACAGTTCCTGTTCTTGTAACTCCAACAAACAATGCTACAAATCAAAAAACAAATTTAACATTGAATTGGAATGATGTAAATTTTGCTGAAAAATATAGATTACAAGTTTCGACTACAAATAATTTTACTACTTTATTAAAAGATGAATGGCTTATAAATAGCGATTATAATCTCACAAATTTGAGTTACAATACTGTTTATTATTGGCGAGTATTGGCAGCTGACTTTGCCGATACATCGGCATTTTCAGGAACTTGGCAATTCACAACTAAGCAGAATTTAACTGTTCCAGTTTTAGCGAGTCCGTCAAACAATGCTACGAATCAAAAGACGAATTTGACGTTAAATTGGAATGATGTAAATTTTGCAGAGAAATATAGATTACATGTTTCAACTTCAAATACTTTTGCCACATTGTTAACAGATGAGTGGTTAGATAATAGCGACTATAATCTCTCAAATTTGAGTTATAATACTACTAACTATTGGCGAGTTCTTGCAGCTGATTTTGCCGATACAACTGTATTTTCAGGCACTTGGCAATTTACAACTAAGCAGAATTTAACGGTTCCAGTTCTTACAAGTCCAACAAATAATGCTACAAATCAAAAAGTAAATTTGGCATTGAATTGGAATGATGTGAATTTTGCTGAAAAATATAGATTACAAGTAAGTACAGAAAGTAATTTCAGTACATTATTAAAAGATGAATGGCTTGTTAATAGTGAGTATCATTTGACAAATTTGAGTTACAATACCGTTTACCATTGGCGAGTATTGGCAGCTGACTTTGCAGACACAACTGAATTTTCAGGAACTTGGCAATTTACTACAAAGCAGAATTTAACTATTCCAGTTTTGGCAACTCCAGCAAATAATTCTACAAATCAGAAAACAAATTTAACATTGAATTGGAATGATGTAAATTTTGCTGAAAAATACAGATTACAAGTTTCAACTTTAAGTAATTTCAGTACATTATTAAAAGATGAATGGCTTGTTAATAGTGATTATAATCTAACCAATTTGAGTTATAATACAACATATTATTGGCGAGTATTGGCAGCAGACTTTGCCGATACAACTGCATTTTCAGGTACATGGCAATTTACTACAAAGCAAAATTTAACTGTTCCAGTTTTAGCAAGTCCGTCAAACAATGCTACAAATCAAAAAGTCAATTTAACATTGAATTGGGATGATGTCAATTTTGCTGAAAAATATAGATTACAAGTTTCAACTTCAAGTAATTTTAGTACATTATTAAAAGATGAATGGCTTATAAATAGCAATTATTATCTTACAAATTTGAGTTACAATACTACTTATTATTGGCGAGTGTTGGCAGCTGACTTTTCTGATACAACTGCATTTTCAGGTACATGGCAATTCACAACAAAGCAGAATTTAACGGTTCCAGTTCTTACAAGTCCAACAAATAATGCTACAAATCAAAAAGTAAATTTGGCATTGAATTGGAATGATGTGAATTTTGCTGAAAAATATAGATTACAAGTAAGTACAGAAAGAAATTTCAGTACATTATTAAAAGATGAATGGCTTGTTAATAGTGAGTATAATTTGACAAATTTGAGTTACAATACCGTTTACCATTGGCGAGTATTGGCAGCTGACTTTGCAGACACAACTGAATTTTCAGGAACTTGGCAATTTACTACAAAGCAGAATTTAACTATTCCAGTTTTGGCAACTCCAGCAAATAATTCTACAAATCAGAAAACAAATTTAACATTGAATTGGAATGATGTAAATTTTGCTGAAAAATACAGATTACAAGTTTCAACTTTAAGTAATTTCAGTACATTATTAAAAGATGAATGGCTTGTTAATAGTGATTATAATCTAACCAATTTGAGTTATAATACAACATATTATTGGCGAGTATTGGCAGCAGACTTTGCCGATACAACTGCATTTTCAGGTACATGGCAATTTACTACAAAGCAAAATTTAACTGTTCCAGTTTTAGCAAGTCCGTCAAACAATGCTACAAATCAAAAAGTCAATTTAACATTGAATTGGGATGATGTCAATTTTGCTGAAAAATACAGATTACAAGTTTCAACCTCTAATACATTTGTCACTTTATTAAAAGATGAATGGCTTGTAAATAGTGAGTATAATCTCACAAATTTGAGTTACAATACTACTTATTATTGGCGAGTTTTGACAGCAGATTTTGCTGATACAACTGCATTTTCTGCTACTTGGCAATTTAATACAAAGCAGAATTTAACTGTACCAGTTTTAGCAACTCCAACAAATAATGCAACAAATCAAAAAACTAATTTGACATTGAATTGGGATGATGTAAATTTTGCTGAAAAATACAGATTACAAGTTTCAACTTTAAGTAATTTCAGTACATTATTAAAAGATGAATGGTTAGTAAATAGTGAGTATAATATTACAAATTTAAGTTATAATACTACTTATTATTGGCGAGTGTTGGCAGCTGACTTTTCTGATACAACAGCATTTTCAGGTACATGGCAATTCACAACTAAGCAGAATTTAACAGTACCTGTTCTTGCAAGTCCGTCAAATAATGCTACAAATCAAAAAACAAATTTAACTTTAAATTGGAATCATGTAAATTTTGCTGAAAAATACAGTTTACAAGTTTCAACTTCTAATAATTTCAGTACTTTATTAGAAGATGAATGGCTTGAAAATAGCGATTATAATCTTATAAATTTGAGTTACAATACTACTTATTATTGGCGAGTATTGGGAGCTGACTTTGCTGATACAACAGCATTTTCAGGTACTTGGCAATTTACTACTAAACAGAATTTAACAATTCCTGTCTTAGCATCTCCAGCAAATAATTCTACAAATCAGAAAACAAATTTGACATTGAATTGGAATGATGTAAATTTTGCTGAAAAATATAAATTACAAGTTTCAACTTTAAGTAATTTTAGTACATTATTAAAAGATGAATGGCTTGTTAATAATGAGTATAATCTTACAAATTTGAGTTACAATACTACTTATTATTGGCGGGTATTGGCAGCAGACTTTGCTGATACAACTGCATTTTCAGGTACATGGCAATTTACTACAAAGCAGAATTTAACAATTCCTGTTTTAGCATCTCCAGCAAATAATACTACAAATCAAAAAACAAATTTGACATTGAATTGGAATGATGTAAATTTTGCTGAAAAATACAGATTGCAAGTTTCAACTTCAAATACTTTTACCACTTTACTAAAAGATGAATGGTTAGAAAATAGTGAGCATAATCTCACAAATTTGAGTTATAATACAACTTATTATTGGCGAGTGTTGGCAGCTGACTTTTCTGATACAACAGCATTTTCAGGTACATGGCAATTCACAACTAAGCAGAATTTAACAGTACCTGTTCTTGCAAGTCCGTCAAATAATGCTACAAATCAAAAAACAAATTTAACTTTAAATTGGAATCATGTAAATTTTGCTGAAAAATATAGATTGCAAGTTTCACCTTTAAGTAATTTCAGTACATTATTAAAAGACGAGTGGTTAGTAAATAGTGAATATAATCTTACAAATTTGAATTATAATACTACTTATTATTGGCGAGTATTGGCAGCTGATTTTGCCGACACAACCGAATTTTCAGGTATTTGGCAATTTACTACTAAGCAGAATTTAACTGTTCCAGTTTTAGCAATTCCAACAAATAATGCTACAAATCAGAAAACAAATTTGACTTTAAATTGGAATGATGTAAATTTTGCTGAAAAATACAGATTACAAGTTTCAACTTCTAATAATTTCAGTACTTTATTAGAAGATGAATGGTTAGTAAATAGTGAGTATAATATTACAAATTTGAGTTATAATACTACTTATTATTGGCGAGTATTAGCAGCTGACTTTGCTGATACAACTGCATTCTCAGGAACTTGGCAATTCACCACAAAACAGAATTTAACTGTTCCAGTTTTGACACTTCCGACAAATAATTCTACAAATCAGAAAACCAATTTAACATTGAATTGGGACGATGTGAATTTTGTTGAAAAATACAGATTACAAGTTTCAACTTTAAGTAATTTCAGTACATTATTAAAAGATGAATGGTTAGTAAATAGTGAGTATAATATTACAAATTTGAGTTATAATACTACTTATTATTGGCGAGTATTAGCAGCTGACTTTGCTGATACAACTGCATTCTCAGGAACTTGGCAATTTACAACTAAGCAGAATTTAACAGTTCCTGTTCTTGTAACTCCAACAAACAATGCTACAAATCAAAAAACAAATTTAACATTGAATTGGAATGATGTAAATTTTGCTGAAAAATACAGATTACAAGTTTCAACTTCAAGTAATTTTAGTACATTATTAAAAGATGAATGGCTTATAAATAGCGATTATTATCTTACAAATTTGAGTTACTATACTACTTATTATTGGCGAGTGTTGGCAGCTGACTTTGCCGATACATCGGCATTTTCAGGAACTTGGCAATTCACAACTAAGCAGAATTTAACTGTTCCAGTTTTAGCGAGTCCGTCAAACAATGCTACGAATCAAAAGACGAATTTGACGTTAAATTGGAATGATGTAAATTTTGCAGAGAAATATAGATTACAAGTTTCAACTTCTAATACTTTTGCCACTTTGTTAACAGATGAGTGGTTAGTTAATAGCGAGTATGATTTAACAAATTTGAGTTATAACACTACTTATTATTGGCGAGTATTAGCGGCTGACTTTTCTGATACAACAGCATTTTCAGGTACATGGCAATTCACAACAAAACAGAATTTAACTGTTCCAGTTCTTTCAAGTCCAGCAAATAATGCAACTAATCAAAAAACAAATTTGACATTGAATTGGAATGATGTGAATTTTGCTGAAAGTTACAGATTACAAGTATCAACTTCAAATACTTTTACTACATTATTAAAAGATGAATGGTTAGTTAATAGCGATTATAATCTCACAAATTTGAGTTACAACACAGTTTATTATTGGCGAGTATTAGCAGTTGACTTTGCCGATACAACTGTATTTTCAGGCACTTGTCAATTTACAACTAAGCAGAATTTAACAGTACCTGTTCTTGCAAGTCCGTCAAATAATGCTACGAATCAAAAGACGAATTTGACGTTAAATTGGAATGATGTAAATTTTGCAGAGAAATATAGATTACAAGTTTCAACTTTAAATACTTTCAGTACTTTATTAGTAGATGAATGGTTAGATAATAGTGAGTATAATCTCACAAATTTGAGTTACAATACTACTTATTATTGGAGAGTATTGGCAGCTGACTTTGCCGATACAACAGCATATTCAGGTACATGGCAATTCACAACAAAACAGAATTTAACTGTTCCAGTTCTTTCAAGTCCAGCAAATAATGCAACTAATCAAAAAACAAATTTGACATTGAATTGGAATGATGTGAATTTTGCAGAGAAATACAGATTACAAGTTTCAACTTCAAATACTTTCAGTACAATATTAAAAGATGAATGGTTAGTAAATAGTGAGTATGATTTAACAAATTTGAGTTATAACACTACTTATTATTGGCGAGTATTAGCGGCTGACTTTGCTGATACAACTGTATTTTCAAGTATTTGGCAATTCACCACAAAACAGAATTTAAATATTCCTGTTCTTGCAACTCCAGCAAATAATTCTACAAATCAAAAAGTTTATTTGACATTGAATTGGAATGATGTGAATTTTGCTGAAAAATACAGATTACAAGTTTCAAGTTTAAATTCTTTTGCCACACTGTTAAAAGATGAATGGTTAGTAAATAGTGAGTATGATTTAACAAATTTGAGTTATAATACTACTTATTATTGGAGAATATTGGCGGCTGACTTTGCTGATACAACTGCATTCTCAGGAACTTGGCAATTCACAACTAAGCTACGACCTACTGCTCCAACATTAATTTCAATTCAAAATAATGATGAGTACGTTTCACTAACCCCAAAGTTAATTTGGAATGAAATATTAAATGCCGAAAAATACCACCTACAATTAGCAAGTGATTTTGAATTTAATAACATTGTCAAAGATATAGATGATTTAAGTATTAACCATTATTATTTTGATTTGGATTCATTAGAAAAATTAACTCAATATTATTGGCGTGTGAATGTAATTGTTGATGGCGATACAAGTAACTGGTCTCAAATTTGGAATTTTAAAACTGGTAATCAGAATGATTTGAATAAATTTGTGGTTACATTGTCGAGTGATAAAACAGATAATTGTAATGAATTTTGGATAGAAAATAATCAATTGCTTTATGTAACAACTACTTTCAATAATGATTGTGGTAATGAAGAAACCTGCAATTTTTTCAATGCAAATGATAAATTAATCTTAAATAAAGCAAGATTAGTTATTGATTTCGACAATTTTAGTTCAATGTTGGATTCAGTGAAAATATATTTGAAAAATAATTGTGGCAATGATTGTTCAAAAGTATTTTTGTATAATAATGACTTAATAATTGACGAAGAGACTGCAATAGAAAATGGTATTAAGAGTTTGACTTTAAAAAATAATAATTCAAGAGTTACAGATTTAATTATTGCATCTTGCGGTGGAGATATATTTGAAATTGAATTATTTACAAGTGGGAAATATCCAAATAATTTGAGTGATGAATGGAATTATGATGATGAATTTAGAAACTTTTCTTTAGTCAAAATTCCAAAAAATGTTGTTCATTCAATTAATGGTAGGAATTTTCAAGTTGGAGATGCTATTGGTGTATTTTATAATGATAATGGTACTGACAAATGTGGAGGGTATTCAGAATGGAATGGGACTGATTTGAATATAATTGTATGGCAAGATAATCAAAATACATTAATCAAAGACGGTTTTGATTTAGAAGAAAAGTATATTATTAAGTTATGGGATAAAATTGAAGCTCAAACTTTACCAACAAAAATCAAATATGAGTATGGACCTTATTCCTTTGAAGTAAATGCAATTTCCGAATTATCGACAATTTATAGCTCTGATATTGTTCATAGGATTTCGTTGAATCAAGGTTGGAATTTAATATCTTCGTATATAATTCCAATAAATCCAAGTATTAGCAAAGTTTTTGAAAATATTAAAGATGATGTTACAATTGTTAAAAATAGTATTGGTAAGATTTATATTCCATCTACAAATACAAACACAATTGTAAATTGGAATTACAAAGAAGCATATCAATTATATGCAAATAAATCAACAACACTAAAGATTTATGGAGAAGAAAATGAACCACAGAATTCACAAATAGTTTTGAATAAGGGATGGTCATTTATTCCATATTTGAGGAAATTTGAAAAGAATATTACTTTATTGCTAAGTTCAATTGAAGAAAATAATAATCTAACAATTGTAAAAAATAACAATGGAAATATTTACTTGCCAAACAGTATGAATACAATTGGAAATATGAAGCCGGGTCAAGGTTATCAAGCATATCTTAAGAATCCTGATACATTGATATATTCTGCAAATTATGTAGAACGTACAAAGATTAATTATAATCATGATGTTTTTGAAGCTGAAATACTTAAAAATGAAGTGATTCCAACTGGCAAATCAATGGTTTTGAATTTGACAGTAATGAATAGTAAAAATAGTGATGAAATTGGTGTTTGGAACGAGAAAGGATTATTGGTTGGGAGTTCAAAAATAATTAATTCAAAAGCAATAATTACAATTTGGGGTTATGATGAATTTACAAATCAATTGTCAACCGCAGCAGAAAATGAGAAATTAACATTAAAATTACTGACAAAAAATTCAAATCATTTAATTGAGATTAATCCTGAAATTATTTATAGTATGCTTGATGAACAGTTAAAACCATTAATATTTAATGAAAATGAGGTTTTGGTTATTCATACTGGAATTAATGAATTGAGAAAAAATTTAGATATAATTTACATTTATCCAAATCCTGCAAGTGATCTATTGAATATTGAATTATTTTTAAATGAAAATGCTTATTGTGAATTGGGTATATATGATTTAATTGGTCAAAAAATTAGTACAATAGCCGAAGCTAATTTTAACTCCGGAACAATTAAATATGATGTTAATATAAAAGAAATTCAGAATGGAACATATAATATCAAATTAAGAATCAATGATAAGGTATTCAATAAACAATTTGTAATTATAAAGTAAATTTTCAAATCAAGATATTGTGAAAAAAATATTTAAACCAAAGTGCTTAATAAAATAAATAAAGCACTTTGGTTAGTTAATTTTGAAGTTAATTATTTTTTCAATAAATCTACATTCAAGGTATAAGTGCCAACGTATTCTGCACTATCTAATATATGTCCTTGAATGGCACTAAGTAAATCAGCACCAGTAAAGTTACCAGTTAAATTTACAGTATCAATATCTAATGCATAAACAGTAAAATAATAATGATGAATTCTCTCATCGTTACAAGGAGGGCAAGGTCCATCATAACCACCGTAATAACCTTTCATATTGTCATCATTTGCAAACCAATTTGTATAATCATTAATGCCTCTTGTTCCATATTCAGTTTTTCCTACCCCTTTTCCTCTTTCTGTAACACCGCTTGAATCTGCTCCATCTGGAATTTCTGTAATACTCACCGGAATATCAGCAAGAACCCAATGATAAAAATCGCATCTTGGAAAATCAACTGAGATAGTTTTTCCTTCTACATTAACAAGTTCACCACTTGCAGGTACATCTTTATCAACGCAAATTAAAGCAAAAGACTTTGTCGATTCGGGAAATGAATCCCATTGAATTTGAGGATTTCGATTGTGTCCAAAGGTAATGCCACCTTCAGTACACGGCACACAAAAACCATTTTTATGGCTAATTCTGTCACCATTTGGAAAAGAACCAATTTTAATATTCATTAAAACAACTCCAAAAAATTTGTAAACACTATTTATTTTTTATATTTTTCATCAATAATTTTTCCATCACCCATAATTATTATTCTATCAGCTATTTGTGCAACATCATTGCTATGGGTAGCTACAATAATACTAAGTTCGAATTGTTTTCTTAATGTTTCAAGTAAATTCAAGACTTGATGTGTGTTTGTCGAATCAAGGTTCCCTGTAGGTTCGTCAGCAATAAGTAAAGCAGGTTTATTTATTAAAGCTCTTGCAATTGCAATTCTTTGTTGTTCACCACCTGAAAGTTCAGATGGTTTGTGATTTGCTCTGTGGCTCATACCAACAAGTTCTATTAATCTATTTGCTTCATTTGTTGCAATTTTTCTATTTTGTTTATTAATTAAAGCTGGCATTAAAACATTTTCTAATGCAGTAAATTCTGGTAATAAATGATGAAATTGAAATACAAAACCAATATATTTATTTCTGATTTTGGATATTTCAGTATCATTCAGTTTGTTTATTTCAAATTCTTCATTGTCTGGCTTAAAAATAATACTACCAGAATCTGGTTTATCCAAAGAGCCAAGTAAATAGAGTAATGTACTTTTGCCAACGCCAGATGGTCCCATAATAGCTGTAAATTCATTTTTTTTGAATGTGGCATTGAGATTGAAAAGAACATTTGTTATTGCTTGACCTTTGATAGCAAATGCTTTGCTAATATCACTTATTTGTATTATTAAATTTTTATTCATTAATATAAAAAAATAAAATAGACGAATGTTTGAAACTCTATTGTAAAAGATTTGTTAACTACTTAGCTGTTTTAATTTATTATCCCAATAAATGCCGACATTCTACCAGATGTATTTTTATCTCTTCGATAAGAATGAAAATTATCATCAGAAATTGTGCAAATAGGGGAGCATTCTATATTATTTCCGATTACTCCACATTCTAATAATTGAGTTTTTAACTCTTTTTTATTATCAAATAAATACTTAGTTTCTGAAATCTGAACTATTGAATTTGGAAAATATTTGGCAACATCAAATTCTACTTCATATTTTTCACCACCAGCACTTGGTGATATATAAACAAGCATATTTTGGGGTAAGGCACCAAATTCATTTATGAGCTTATTTATTGTTTTTCCAACTATATTTAGTTTTGTTCCTTGCCATCCAGAATGTATGCCTGAAATTACATCAACATCTTGACAATAGATTAAAACTGCAGCACAATCTGCTATTGAAACATTAATTACAAATCCTTTCTTAATTGTAATCATTGCATCACTTTCATCAATTCCAGAGTTAGAATTAACAATTCTAATAATATCTGAATGAATCTGCTTTTGTATTTTTAAGTGATTCAATGGGATAGTTAGCTGATTACACAAGTCCTCTCTATGCTTGGAAATAGTTTCATCATCATAAATCAATGCAGGAGTTATAGAAAATCCAAAAGGAGGATATTCAGATACATTTTTTGTAGTAATTCCAGCAATGATTCTATCATTTGGAAAAATATTTGATGTAATTATTTCAATCATAATCTTAATACTCAATAATTTGTGGTAAATGACGGGGTAAATTCAACTTCTCTTTTAAATAGTGAATTTGATTTATTCTTACCTCTTTTTCTTTAATATGTGTAATTTTTTTCAATTCATCGCACAATTTTATTCCAGAATTTCCAGTATATCCAATAATTAATTTTCGGTTTAATCCAAGTAAATACTGTTCAAATTCAAAATCTCTTTTTGGTGTTTGTGATGGTTTTCTATCTGCAATCAAAATATATGTGTTGTTGTATTTTAATGGCATAACTAATGCAGAATATTGATTTCCAGAAATTATACTAAGTTTGTTATCATCTTTTTCTTCTAATAAAATCACAAAACATGTTAAAATGAAGAAACTGACAACAATTCTAAAAAATGTTGTTTTGAGTTCATTTGATAGTATTATATATATTAATAGAATGGAAACAATAATCGAAATTGGAAATATGATTTCAGTATCCAAATATGAATATGGTAATGAAACGGAAAAACTCGTAATTTTTTCTGATAAATCTATTAGAAATGAACTTGTAGCAGCGTAATATTCCGCAATTGGCATTGAAATAAATGAGAATATTATAGAAATAATCGAAAATATCAATGTAAAAGTAAAAAGTGGAATAACTAATAAATTTGCCAAAGGAGATACTATTGAATATATACCGAAATAATATGCAATTATTGGAGAAATTGTAATACTTGCTGAAATTGTAATTGCAATTGAATTAATCACAAAATTAATAATTAAATTTTCTGATTGTATAAATTGATTAATAAAATTCTTAACTGAGTTGTAAAAAATCAATATTCCAAAAACAGAAACGACTGACATTTGAAAACCGGCTGAATGAATTATATTTGGATTAAATATTATTACAAAAATTACAATATAACTTAATAAATTAATTAAATTATATCTTTTCTGGAAAGTGTAAGCAAATAATATCGCAATTGAAAGAAGTGCAGCACGAATTGCAGAATCTTGTAATCCAGAAATAAATGTAAACAATAGAATGGAAATTGTAAAGAAAATTAGTTTTAAATACCTGTTTCGGACAAAACCAAGTAATACAAATATCATTCCTGCTATAATGCTAGTATGCAAACCACTTACTGCTAAAATATGTGCTGTACCGCTATAGGAAAATATTTGTTTTTGTTCATAAGTCAATTCTGTTTTGTTTCCTAAAACGATAGCTTTCACAATTGCTCTCGAATTATCAACAAATAATAAAGATATTTTACCATCAATAGATGATACTATACTATTTATAAAATTATCAAATAATGATGGTGGTTCCATAATGGCAACATCTTTGGAATTTGCAAACCCTACAAATTGTACATCAAGTGCTTTAAGATATTTCTTTTCATCAAAAGTGGAATTGAATCTATTTTTTTGAGGAAATTTTATCATCATCTTGCAATAAATATGTTCGCCTTGATTTATATTGATGCTTTTATTTGACGTGAAAATATTTAATAAAATTGATGTGTTAGTTAATTTTTCTAATCTTTGTGCATCTAAATCACCATGAACAATGACTTTGATAATCTTTTCACTTTTATTTGTGATTTTTTGAACTTTCCCAGAAAAAACTGCTTTCATTTCAGGAATTCTCTTCTCTGGAAATATAAATTCAGTTTGTTGAATTTGAAAGCCCAATCCTATGCCGATTCCAAATCCAAGTAAGTATTTTGCTGAAAATATAAAATTGGATATGAAACAAATTAAAGAAAGTAATAGAATAGAGCTTAGTGTAATAATAGTATAGGTTAAATCAAAATTCCATACTGAATAAAAAAATACTCCTGTTAGTATTACAAACAGAATTATTAATGCTGGATAATTATAAATAAATTTTTTTAACATTACAATTTATAATTGAAAAAAAGCTAAACTAATGATAATTTTTGAAATTTTAAAGAGAAAAAAGAGAAAAAAATAGTAAGTTTGTACTTTTTGCAAATTGAATTGGAATAATCTGTATGTCAAAATTACTTTTTGTTGTTGGAATAATAGCAATATTTTTATTAGTGTGGCTTTTTAGTGAGGATAGGAAGAATTTCCCTTTCAGGATAGTTATTTGGGGATTTATACTTCAATTCTCTTTTGGAATATTTGTTCTGAAGGTTGATTGGGGCGTAAAATTGTTTGCTTGGATAGGAACTCAGGTTAGTACTTTTTTAAATTACTCTCTTAAAGGTGCTGATTTTCTCTTTGGGAATGCTCTTTCGCCAGATAAAGGAGATATCTTTGGTTTTCAATTTGCAATTATAGTTTTTTGTACTATTATATTCTTTTCGTCATTTGTATCTTTATTATACTATTATGGAGTAATGCAAAAGATTGTATATTGGTTAGCATGGATAATGCAAAAAACTATGAGAACTTCTGGTATTGAATCATTATCAGCGTCAGCCAATATATTTCTTGGACAAACTGAAGCTCCATTATTAGTTAGAAATTATTTGAAATATGCCTCGCGTTCGGAAATAAATTCTATAATGGTTGGTGGATTTGCTACAATTGCAGGTGGTGTAATGGCGGCATATATAAGCATTGGAATAAAACCCGAGTATCTTATAACGGCAAGTCTAATCTCCGCACCTGGCGGCTTGATGCTATCAAAAATTCTTATTCCGCCAAGTAAAGAAACAAAAACTTTGGAAGAAATTAAAAATTTGGATATACCTGTTGCCAAAACACCTTTACTTGCATTTACGAATGGTGCAAGTGATGGAGTTAAGTTAGCGGTTAATATTATGGCAATGCTTGTAGCTTTTATAGCATTGATTGCAGTTGTTGATGGAGGTTTAGGATTGCTACACATAGGTTTTGAAAAACTTGGTTATAATGGATTTCCAGCTTCATTAAAAGAAATACTCGGCTACTTATTTATGCCATTTGCATATATAGTTGGAATACCTGCAAATGAAGCACAAATATTTGGTAGTTTATTAGGAACAAAATTAGCATTGAATGAATTTATAGCATACATCGATTTGGGAAATTTAATCAAAGAAGGTGCAATATCTGAGAGAACAGCAATATTATCATCATTCGCTTTATGTGGATTTGCAAATTTCAGTTCAATTGCAATTCAAATTGGTGGTCTTGGTGCATTAGTTCCAGAGAAAAAAGAAGAAATTGCAAGTTTGGGATTTAAGGCAATGTTAATTGGTGCATTAACGAATTTATTGACAGCAACAATTGCAGGAATTTTACTTTAAAAAGCGAAATTTCAACGACAAAAATGAATATTAATTCATAAAAAAGGTAAAATTTCAAAAAATTTAAAAAAAAATCAACTTTTTTTCAAAAAAAGTGAAAAAAAGTGAAAAAAAGTGATTTTTTTGTGAGAAGAAATACCAACTCATGTGTCATTATATATGAGGGGAATGACAAATTTGAAAAAAGTTTTTTGAAATAAGAAAAATTCCTCAAAAAAATGGGAGCGATAGACATAAATAGTTTTGGAATTTGAATTAATAAAATAATTTTGTTCTTTGAAAATTGAGTAATTGCATAAATTTTGCAAAAAAAAGTGAAATGTTGAAAAAGATTTTTGTGATAATTGCGTGAATTTTCGTAACTTGCTATGTTTAAAAATGTATTTTGGAAAAATATTTTTGGATAGTAATTTATGAATATTGAAGGTTCAAGAATTTTAGTTTTAGGCGGCTGGGGTTTAGTCGGTTCGGCTATTTGCCGTAAGTTAATGGAATTCTCACCCGCAGAATTAATAGTTTCTTCATTGAAGCAATCCGAAGCTGAAGATGCTATCACACAGCTTAGAAGGGAATATCCCGAGCATAACCCCGAAATGTTTTCAGCAAGATGGGGCAATATTTTTACAAGAACTGAATGGAAGGATATTGATTTCAGACAAGTTTTATCGAATCCTGAAAGTCGTAAAAAGCATATTAAAGATATTTTCTATGAAATGAGTGAAGATGTGGTTAAAAATTCAGCTTTATATGAATTAATCACAGAAACAAAACCTGACATTGTTATTGATTGTATTAATACAGCAACAGCTATTGCTTACTTGGATATATACAACACAACAATCAATGCAATAAAAAGAATGGAAGAAGATTTGCTTGATGAATCTCTTGTCGAAAATATTATGGCGAGCGACTACATTCCGCAATTAATCAGACATATTCAACTATTTTACAAAGGACTTTGTGATGCAAGTACTAAAATGTATTTCAAAGTCGGTACAAGTGGTACTGGTGGTATGGGATTCAATATTCCTTATACACACAGCGAAGAAAGACCTTCAAGAGTTTTGTTGTCCAAAACTGCAGTAGCAGGAGCTCAAACTCTGTTATTGTTTCTTTTGGCAAGAACTCCTAATGGACCACTTGTTAAAGAAATCAAACCAACTGCTGCAATTGCGTGGAAACGTATTGCTTATGGTGATGTAAAACGCAGAGGGCAAACTATTAAATTAGTAGATATGCCTTATAATGATGCCTTACCTATTGGTGGTGATTTTGTTTTTGATGACAACAAAGGTATTATCGATACTGGTAATTTATTCCAGTCGGTATTTATAGATACAGGCGAGAATGGTATTTTCTCGAGAGGTGAATTTCAAGCGATAAGTGCTTTGGGGCAAATGGAAATAATAACTCCAGAAGAAATTGCTGAATATCTTGTTCACGAAATTCGCGGTGGAAATACTGGTAAAGATGTGATTCAAGGATTAGATGCATTTACTATGGGACCAACTTATAGAGGTGGTATGCTTAGAAATGTAGCTATGAAAAAAATTGATGAACTCGAAAAAATTCACGAAGTTGATTCAGTAGCATTTGAATTACTTGGTCCTCCAAGATTATCAAAACTTCTTTACGAAGGTTACTTACTTCGTAAAATTGTTAAAGGTATGAATAAATTGAATGGTTTTGATTCAAAAGATATTTCACTGAAAGCTGCAGAATTAGTAAAAAGCAATGAAAAACTTAGAGCTCAAATGCTTTCAATTGGTTTGGTAATTCTTCTTCCTGATGGAAAATCTTATCTCCGCGGTGGCGATGTGAAAATTCCAGTTAGAAGAGGTGATTACAAATTAGAAATGACAAATGACAATATTGAGCAATGGTGTTATGATGGTTGGATTGATTTAAGAGAATCAAATTGGGATAATTGGAAGACTATGATTGATAAAATTATGGATTATACTTCTAAGCTTCCATCAGATGACACAAGCTCAAGATTTACTTATACAATGGATTACTGGGATAATTTTGACGGATTTGATGAAGGGAAAATCGTTGGCTGGATCTTCGAAAATGAAGATAAGGGCTGGAGATTTAAACGATAATTTGAAATAGATTTTTTTACAATAATATTTAATTAATTTTTTTGTTTAATTAATAAGGTGATATAATGAAAAGAACCTTACTGTTTCTGGCTCTTATGCTAAGTGTCAGTTACGCCTTTGCTCAAACTAAACAAAGTGAAGAGCAGTTGCAAGCAAAAAGTAATCTTTCTGAACCAGGCGTGTTTGCTAATCCAACCGGTGCTGGTCCTGAAGATACTTCTTTTCCTCGCTTTTTTGATGAAATAAACCAACAGACTACGCCATCTAATGCGGCTATCTCTACTGGTTATTATTTTATGAATAGTGATGAAAGTTTTCCTGGAAGACCTGTATTTCAGGCAATGATTCCTAAACCAAAATATGTGGATACAACTTATGAACCACAGCTTTGGAGACGTATCATTTCTGGACCAAGAGTTCTTCCAAAGGATTATTGGTACAGCTCTTCAAATCAAGAAGGTTTTGCTTTCTTCCGTAACCCCGCTGATGGTGGTTCAGACGAAACATTCTGGACTGATCCTAAAGACTCTACTGATGACGCTATCGCTGGTCCTATTCCATTAGGTATCAAAGGCGGATTCTATTTTAATGGTATCCGTTATGATTCATTTTATGTTTCTGCTAACGGTGTTATTGCCTTAACTAATAGACGTTATTTCTATGACGCTAATGGTCAAAGAGTTATTCCTGCTGGTGCAACAAGTTGCTACGACCCAATGTCAATGGACTGGTTTGCTGGTGGTATTCGTATGCGTGATACTTTATGGGTACGTAATTGGAATAATACTTCAGACTCATTGAATCCTTCTACAATGAAAAAAATCCCTGTAACTTTTGTAGGTTGCGATGGTTTAACTTATGTTAGAACTAAAGATGGTTTAACTGACCCAAATCCTGATAACTTCGGTTATTTGTTCTCGGTTCTTGGTGCTAATCCTCAAAGTATCGGTTCTTTCGACCGTACAAATGCTTTAGGTGGTATTAGAAAACGTGGTGGTCCAATGAATAGTATTCCTACTACTTCTAAGTCCGCTATTATTGCTCCTTTATGGCTTGATGGACATTTATCACAATGGGATGAAGATAATAAGAAAAAAGACGACCATGGTAAAGTATTCTATAAAAGAACATTTACTGGTGACTCTTTAATTATCGGCTTCTACAACTATCAGCCAAAGGGTACTATTTATGCAACTACTTATGGTACTTATAACTATACTGCAAACAGACGTCCTGGTGCAAATTATATTCAAGCAACTTTCCAAGTTGTGCTTGCATCTAACGACTCAAGTGTTAATATCCATTATAACTTCTTAACAGGTCGTTTGGATTATGCACAGGAATCTTATGCATATAATATATTCCGTTATAATGCTACTTCTGGTGTTCGCGGTTTTGCTCGCCACGTAAATTATGGCAAAACTTGTCCAATTCCTAATATGGAACCTTGGGCTGCAGAATACGAACAATTTACAACTTATTGGGATAGAACTTTAAATGCAAACTTTGCATATCCACAACAAGCTCCAAATACTGTTAAGTTCAAACAATGGCAGAATACTTTAAGAGTAACTGACATTCAGTACAGAGTTCGTTCACAAGAAGCAAATGCATTGAATCCATTAGAATTCGTTACTGTAATTCCTTCAGCAAACGTTGAAGATTATGAATTACTTGCTGGTCATGAAAGATTAGGCGCTGTTCAGCCAATCGCTTTGATTCAAAATTTAACAAATGAAATTCAAGGTCCAGATGGCGTTAACTTTGTAAAACAACAATTACAATTCCGCGCTCGTTTCAGAATCTTAAATGTAATCACAGACAGAATCGTTTACAATCGTATCGTTCCTGTTGATGATATTTGTTTGGGCTTAGATGAATCTAATGCTAACTTATGTAATGGCGACCCAACTGTTCGCGTTCGTATGGCTAAAAAAGTAAACAAATCAGGTGCTAACTATGTTGTAAATGCGACTGATACTTTATATGGTTCAACTTTCACAGCTACTGGCTGGAAAGGTATTCCTCCATATTACTTTGCTTTGATTCACTTCCCTCCATTCGAACCAAACGAATTTATTGATAACCACATTGGTCGTTTGAAATCATATATCATTGCTGACCCAAGCAATCCTCGTACTGGCGAAGCTTTGAAAGATAACTGGCCTTTTGATGATACATTTAGCATTCGTATGTTCGTAATGAAAAGATTTAGCGATGATGACCCAGACCCACGTTTCCAAAGATTTGAAGATGACGGTACTCAATTCCACGTTGATAAATCAGACGGTTCACAGATTCCATCTGCTTACAAATGGGTTTGTATCAACGCTGAAATCGTTAATGGTGACGTAGTTTCTAATCACCCACTTGCTCCAAGAGGTACTTATGCTGCTGCAAATGAACCTACAAGAAGAGTTGCTTCACCTGTTATTAAGATGAACAGAACTTGGGGTACAGGCGATATGGAACCATTAGCAAAATATGCTGACTCAAGAACACCTGCAAGAAATGGTGATGAACTTCGTTCATTCCCAATTGACTTACGTAACAAATATAATGCGTCTCTTTCAATCTCTGTTCAAAGAGTATTGAAGAAAGACGATTGGCCAAGAGGTTTTGGTGACCTTACATTAGTTGGTCCAGAACCACGTACAATTCATAATGGCGACCCATTTACAATTTCAAACAATGGTTTGACTGCTTCTCAAGTACCAGACGAAATCGTTGTTGAATTTGCAAAACCTTCAGACGATGGTATTAAAGATATCACTAATATTACATTAAAGAATTGGAGACACCATCCACAAGCACGTGGCTCAAAAGCTGCTGCAATTACTGATATGGCTGCAATCACTGTTTATGGTGCTGGTGGTTATTTAATCGGTTTCCTTGAAACACAAAAAGACTCTGCGTTAGCTTTGCCTGGTTCAGGTAAAATTAACTCTTTGAGACCAACTCCATTCACAAAGATTATCTATGATGATGGTTTTGACCTTGAATATAAGAAATACTACGTTACAATTCCTGATACTTTCATTAGATGGAAAGCTGATGGTGCTAAAAACTTCCGTTTCAGAGTAAAAGTTTATGCTACTAATGACTTGAAATGTGCTTTATGTATCTCTGATGATACTGACGATTTCTTAGTTGATAACATTAAAATTTCATTCCCAGCGGAAATTACTGATATTGAAGTTGCATCAGTTAAGATACAGTGGCCTTATACTATCGCTCCTGCATCACAAGCAACATCAATTCCTGTTACTGTAAAATTATCAAATAATACTTCATTGGATGCTCCTGGATTTGCTGTAAAAGTTAAAATCTTTAGAATAGACCAATTAGGTAATCATATTGATAAAGACCCTATTTATTGCCGTACTGAACCTGTTTCTAACTTAAATTCAGGTAACGAGCTTGAATTAATTATGCCAACTTGGAATGCTCGTAAGAGTCAAGTTGATACAGTTGGTACTTATAGAATTTATGCAATGGTTGCTATGCCTGAAACAGATCTTGAACCAAAGAATGATACTACTTACACAGATGTTACATTGAGATTCGGTCGTGTATTTGCTTATGACCCTGCTGTTGAAAAACCTGAAAACAACGTACCTTCATTTGGTTTACCAGGTGGAAAAGGTTTGAATTTGTTTGGTTATAACTGGGATGGTGCTAACGCTGGACCAGCTTGGGATGCTACAACTCATGCAACTGGTGCTATCGGTGGTAATGGTAGTGGTTCTATTGCAATGAAATTTGAATTATTGAATACTGATACACTTCGTGGTTTTGAAGCTTATTTCGGTCAAATGAATATGTCTTCAGATCAAATCACATTTAGATTATACGAAGGTTCAGACCTTACTCCAAGTTCTACTATATTATTTAGTGCTGTTACTACTCGTGGTGGCGTTAATCAAAATATTTATGGTAGATACGTAACTTATAACTTAGGTCAAACAATTATTCTTCCACGTGGCGTTTATTGGTTATCAATTTCTCAAGATGGTCAAACTGGTCTTGAACTTGGTGCTTCTTCTTCACGTTCAGGTTTGAGAACAATGAATACTTTCATTGACCCTAATACAGGTGAATGGAACGTTGCAGGTAATGCATTCTATTTAGATAAATCTTTCAGAAGAAAAGTTGCTGGTAACTGGCAAAATAATAACTTCTTCTGCTATGAAAATGTGGCTTCTGGTGGTGGATGGGTAATGTTTACTCCATCAACTGGTAAACTTGGTTATCCTCACTTAAATCATTTTGGTCAAGTAACAGATGCTGGTCCAACAAGAACTTTGACAAGGGGTTCATGGATTCCTATGCTTCGTCCTTACTTCGGTGTGAAAACTCACGGTGAAAATGCTGAAGACTTCCAAATTTGTCCTGATGATTCAGTACCTGTAAATATCATTGCATTCAATGGTAAAGTACGCAGAAGTGGTATTGATTTATGGTGGGAAACTGCTTCAGAACAAAATAATCATGGTTTCTTTGTAGAAAGAAGAGTTTATGGTGCTGATGACGAAAGTTGGAAACAACTTACATTTGTTGAAGGTGCTGGTAATTCAAACTCACGCAAATTCTACAATTTTGCTGATGAAAATGTTGAAGTTAAAACTACTTATCAATATCGTTTAAGACAAGTTGATTTTGATGGTACTCAATATTGCAGTACTTCTGATATTGTTACTCTTACTTATGATGTTGTTGGAGAACTTGCTCTTGAACAAAACTCTCCAAATCCATTTATGAATAGTACTACTATTAAATTTAATGTACCTTTCTCACAAGACATTAAATTAGAAATAGTTGACATCCTTGGAAACGTTATTAAAACTTTGGTAGATGGTAATGTATCTGCAGGCACTCAATATGCTTCATTTGATGGTACTGACAGTAACGGTAATGTACTTTCAACTGGAACTTACATTTATAGACTTACAGCTGGTGAAACTACTTTAACTGGCAAAATGTCACTTTATCGTTAATAAATTAATTTATTAGCTGATAATTTTATAAACAGCTCTCTGATTTTCAGAGAGCTGTTTTTTTATGTTTTATCTGATTAACAAATTTGTTATTTTTGAACTTGTATTATTGTACTAATTTGAGATAATTATGGCAGAAAGTATTTTTACTAAAATTATCAACAGAGAAATTCCTGCTGATATTGTTTTTGAAGATGATGATGTGATTGCTTTTAATGATATATCGCCCAAAGCACCGGTACATATATTAATTGTTCCCAAAAAACATATTTCAACAATAAATGATGCTACTGAAAGTGATGCTATATTATTGGGTAAATTAATTCTTACTGCAAAAAAAATTGCTGAAATGAAAGGTATTGCTGAAAAAGGGTATAGGATTGTAGTTAATTGTAATGAAGAAGGTGGGCAATCTGTGTTTCATATTCATTTTCATTTAATTGGTGGTAAACAATTAGGTTGGAATCCGGCTTAAAATGAATAATAATGAATTGATTGAAATTGGTAAAGATGTTGTAACTAAAGAAATTGAAGCATTGGAAGTTACAAAAGATTTTATTGATGATAATTTTGCAGAAAGTGTAAAATTAATTTGCGATGCTCATAAAGTAATTGTTTCGGGAGTAGGTAAGTCTGGTATTATCGGAAGAAAAATATCTGCTACTTTTTCGAGTATCGGTATTTCATCTGTGTTTCTACACCCTGTGGAAGCTTTACATGGTGATATTGGTATGGTGCAAGAAGATGATGTTGTGATACTTCTTTCCAAAAGTGGCACTACTGATGAAATTATTAGATTTTTACCTTTTATTAAAATGCGGTCAGCAAAAATTATTTCTATTGTAGGTAATACAAAATCATTTATTGCTCGACATTCTGATATTGTATTAAATGGCTCTGTTAAAGCTGAAGCTTGTCCTTTTAATCTTGCTCCAACTACGAGTTCAACGGTTGCTCTTGCTATTGGTGATGCTCTTGCTATTAGTGCAATGAAATATTTAAATGTTACTCTTGAAGATTTTTCAAGACTTCATCCTTTGGGACAAATTGGTAGAAATATTTCGGTTAAAGTAAAAGATGTAATGCATACCAATGAAAATATGCCTTTAATAAATCAAGATGCTTCTTTTAGAGATGCTATTATTGAAATTACAAATAAAGATTTGGGGTGTGTGTGCGTTACAAATTCCAATAATGAGTTATTAGGATTGATAACTGATGGTGATGTTAGACGCATTTTGCAAAGTTCTGAAGATATTAGGGGAATCAAAGTCAGCGATGTAATGACAAAAAAGCCAATAGTAATTAAACCTGAATCGTTTCTTGGTGAAGCACTTAAAGTAATGGAAAATAGAGAAAGCGAAATAAATGTATTACCCGTTTTAGATGAAAATAAGCAAATATGTGGTTTAATCCGTTTGCATGATATAATTAGAACTGGTGTCTAATTTGGTGGTTTAGTTTCGTTTTGTTTGAATATAGAAGGACTTTGAACATTTGATTCTTCAAGGATTATTCTACGTTTAGGTTCTTCTTTCTTTACTTTTCTTCGAGCTGGTCGCTCGTTATTAATTGCTGCATTAGTATTTGATTTAGCGGTGTCCAATTTCCAAACATTTGCATTTGTTACTTGATCTACAGTTATTTTAACATTCTTAATTACACTACCTGCCGAACCAAATGGCTGGAGAGTTTCACCGTTTCGGATAAATTTTATAGCTCCAACATTACCTTGGTCAATTAAAAAAAACTCCTTTGCTTTCCATTCTTCTTCCATACCCGGTTTCATCAACACTTCTTTATTTGAAGTACCATCAATATTTATTCTCATCCAAGCAGTATCATGTGCCTTAGCTATTAAAGTAAGCGAATCTGGTTTTTCAAAATATGAAAGTAAGTTGTCTGATTTCTCTTTGATTTCAGTAGTATCATTATTTTTGTTGGAGGAATTTGATTGTGTAGTAGATATTTCTTCAGAATTAACAGTTATAAAAGTAAAATAAACTGCCGCAATAACAGCAAATGAAAGTATAGAGTATATTACATAATTAAAAAAATATGTATTTGAAGATTTTTTGATATTGTTTTTTTTGAAAATTTCTGTGAAATTTCCTGTGATTTTTGTATTATCAAGTATAATTTTTTTGTTTTCAACATTGTTTTTAATTGAGTTTATGGTTTCATTTGGTAATATTTGATTTATCTCTTTTTTGTTGCTTTCTTTTATTATGTCATTTTTTTCAATATTAGTTTCTTTTTTTTCTATTTCTAACTCTTTTTTGTTTGATTTTGTATTGTCAATTTCATTTATTTCGATGTCATGAATTTTCAAAAATTGAGCAATTGTTTTTATAAATGATTTAATATAAACAGGAGGGAGTATTTTAAAATTACCAGCTTCAATGGCTTCAATTATATAGGGGCGAATTTTCGTTTTTTCGCTTAATTGTTCAACAGATAGATGATTTCTCTTCCGTGCTTCCTGTATTTTGCGTCCTATCTCTACCATTTTTCCCGTCTGTTAAATTCCCAAAAAACAAAAATAACAAATTTTTTTTTATTATCTATTAATAAGTATTTTAATTCAAAAATATTTCCTAATTTTGTTTATGATTAATGTAATTAATCATAAATTAAATTCAAATATTATCAATAATTATACCATATATTTATGTATAAAACTGCTTTCTCTATCTTTTTTTTTGTAATTTTTATTTATTGTTCTGATATTTATTCACAAGAATCACTTAATTGGAAAGTTAGTAATGAGTGGAATAATTATGACAAATCACTTACTTTCAATAAAAATAAGAACCAAGATACAACTATAAATTCTGATGAGGATTCTGATATTTATCTCTCCCCAGAAGAATTTGTCTATGCAGGAAAAAGACGTTATACATTTAATGGTGAATTGCCATTGAAAGAATCAAGTATTAGACCATTAAATTTTGGAATTGTTGCTGGTGCTGCTACTTCATTTATGGTAGCTCAGCATTTATATCAATTGAGTAATATTTGGAAGGATAAGACTGAATTTAGAATTATTGAAGACGGTCCTTATGGTTTGTATGCCGATAAAGTAGGGCATTGCTACGGTGCTTATTTGAATTCATATATTTATTCTGAATTACTGATGTGGAGTGGTTTAAGCTGGGATATGTCTGTACTTACAGGTACTCTGATTGGGTTAAGTTATCAGACTTATGTAGAGATTATGGATGGGTATGGAAAAAATTGGGGATTTAGCCCTTCGGATATGTATAGTGATATTGGAGGTGCGTTATTGAGTTTAGGACAGCATTACATACCATTTATGCAAAATTTTCAAATGAAATTTATGTATTTCCCAGCTGATTGGCATTCTGAATTAAAAAGGAAACCTTCAGAAATGTTTATAGATGATTATTCATCACAAACTTTTTTTGTTTCAATTGATATTTATAATATATTACCTGAAAATTTAAAAAAATATTGGATACCATGGTTACAATTAAGCATTGGATATGCAGCAAGAAATCTTTGTTCGCCTGGTTATGACTGTGATTTAAGCAAATCTAAACCATATTATGATAATTATGTGTATGGTAGCCCAAGATATATTATTGCTTTAGATTATGATTTGGTAAGATTATTACCTGAAGGAGCTGGATTTTGGAATTGGTTGCGACAATCTTTGAATTATATAAAGTTACCTTCACCTGCAATTGAATTTGGCGAAACTACAAGAGTTTTTCTATTATACCCATTTCATTTTTAAGTAATTAAATTAATTTTTATTGAATAATTGTTATTTCATCATCACAATTGTTGGTATTAATCCCAAGATAAACGAAATAATAAATAAAATGTAGGAGATTATCAGAAATCTCATTTTAGTATTATTAATTTCGCATCCAAAGTTATTTTTATCTGTTTCTCTCCAAAATATAATTAGTGTATATGTCATCATTATTAATGCGATATAGTCAATAAAGTAAAATTGTATCACTCTTATTGAATAGTATTGTATTAAATTTTGTAAATTGTAAATTAAATCCGCAATAACCGCAATTGTAAACAATGATAATGGAATAATATCAATACTTTTGTTTCTTTGAAATAAAACAAGCGATACTGTGAATGACACAATTGAAATTGTATATAGAACTGTAATAATCAAATTTATCTCAATTACATTAAATAAAATAAAATTTATTGTTTCAATAAATATGCCAATTGTTGAATAATCTTTAGAAAATAATCAATTTCTTATCTGAAGTTGCTTTCAAAGACATTATGTAATAAATATTGAAAAATCACAGCTTGGATTATCAAGATTTATAAATTTTATATTTGAAGTAACCACTCAGCCGCTTATAGATCATTTAGAATTTTTGTTCATTTTTTAAAAATTCCTTGAAATTCCCAGCGGGAATTAATGTTTGTAACTGATGAAGTTCCCTCGACTTCCAACAACGCCGTAGGTGTTGAATATGAATTTGAACTATTCAATCCCGCTAGGATTGCTGGACTTAGGTGAATTCAATTTGTTACAAATATTTAATCCCTAACGGGATTTTCAAGGAATTTCATGTTATGATTATTTTCATATTGTGCGAAAAATACATTTTTTTCATTCAAATAACAAAGCAATTTAAAAATATCAGTTCGGCTGAGTGGTTACTATTTGAATACGACTTTGTATAAGAAATATAAATATTTGATTTTTCCAATCAACTCCATTTTTAAACATGTTATTTTTAAATTATTACATTTTAGAATAACTGCTATAGCTCTAAATTGTATATTTATTTTCATCTAAATAAATTTCTTTGCAATTATTTATAACATTTTTTTTTATTTCTATTTTTTTCCATATTTTTACATTGCAGCAGAAAATCATTTGAGAAAAAGTATTGTAGTTGGTAGTATTGCAACTGCTGTGTGTTAATTTATATTATTAAGGGTAATTTTATGCAGTTAGATGCTTTTTTGACTCCATATTTTCCAGAATCAGAAAATCTTTTTAAAGATGCAATTGTAGTAATGATTGATGTACTGCGTGCAGGAACAACGATAACTACAGCATTGTATAATTCTGCTAAAGAAGTAATTCCAAGCGAATCATTGGATAAAGCGGTGAAAATATATAGTAGCTTAAGCAAGGAAGTTAGATTTCTTGGTGGAGAAAGAAATGGACTTAAGCCAGATGGCTTTGACGCTGGAAATTCTCCTTATGAATACACTGAGCAAGCGGTTAAAGGGAAAAATGTAATAATTTCTACAACAAATGGCACACGTACCTTTATTAAAGGTAAAAATGCAAAATATAGAATTATAGGAGCATTTGTAAATTTGAATGCAATTCTTGATTTTATTTTTGATGATTTAGATAAAAATGAAAGTGACTTTGAAAACGCCAAAGTAATTTTCTTATGTTCTGGAACAAATGGAAGATTATCTTATGAAGATACATTATGTGCTGGTGCATTTATAAATTCTATTTATAATAGGTACTTGCATAGAGGAGCAAATATTTCTGATACTGCAGAAGTTGCAAGATATTTGTATAATTTTCATTCTTCAAATCTAAAAGAATTTCTAAGTACTCGCGAACATTCAAAATATTTAAAAAAGATTGGTTTTGAGAAAGATATTGATTTGTCATTGTCTTATGATATTTATCCGGTGGTTCCGTTGATTTATAATTCCAGTATCAAATTAGCCGAACATAAAATTTAAATTAGCAGGTGATTTATGTCTGAAATAGACCCAAATAATAGCATAAAAAAAAGTAAAAAAATGAAGAATGTAGATGTTGATAAGCCGATTGAAGAAGTACCTAAGCCAAAAAGTAAGCCAACTATCAGACAATTTGATAATCAATATAAGATTATTTCAATTCTACTTGTTATGTTTGCTATTTTACTTTTTCTCGCCTTAATTTCTTATACTACAAAAGATGAGGTTAATGCCCAGATTACTTTTAAAGAGTTGTTGCAACTTGCATTTGGAAATGATGAAATTGAAGCAAAAGCTGCAACAACAATCAATTGGCTTGGTATATTTGGTGCTTTTCTTGCTAATTTTTTGATTAATAATACTATTGGTTATGCAGTTTATCTGTTTCCAATTTTTATAATTGTGTGGTCAAGATACTTATTTACTGGGAAAAAAATACCTGTTGCTACAATTAGGCGAACTTATATTTTTCTAATTTTATCGATTATTTTTGCTGGAACCACGGCTTCAATGCAGAAGTTATCGATGTTTAGTCATTTTGAAAAGGAATTAAGTGGGTCGATTGGTCAATATATTTCCGCATTATTAATTAGTATTGTAGGAATGGCGGGTACTCTAATTTTATTTTTTACTTCATCATTAATTACTATTGTGGTTGGTTTTAATTTAAATATTTCAATAATATGGAAGAAAATTAATGGACTTTGGAATACTATGACCGCAAGTGCCGAAGAAGCTTATTCTTCATTTAAAGAAGATGTTAAATCAAAAAATGAAGAAAAGAATATTACAGCTAAAGTAACTACTAATTCTGAAGCAAATCAAGAAAATCCATCAACTGAACAAGAAAATAATATAAATAAAGCCAAAACAAATTCCGATGAAAAAGTAATTATTGGTTTTAGCAACGATAATGATGAAAGACCACAAGTTCCAACACCTTTTAATATTATTAGAAAACCGATAATTAGAAATACTGATGATGTTGTTGTAGGTACAGGTTTGGATTTGGAGAAATCTAATCATAACAAAAATATTACAGATATTGGAGTTGAAAAAGTGTTGCCAATTGTAGAAAATAATAATACTCCACCAAATCAAGTGATACCAAAAGTAGAAACCAAATCTGAAGTTAAAGAGCAAAACAATTTAATTAATGAAGAATTAGATGAAGACGAATCTGAATTAAAGTCGGTACCCAAAATTGAAATTATTAAAAAAGTAAAACCAGAAGAACCAAAATTTGAAGATAAGCCAATTTTGAAAGAACCGCCTATTGACATAGATGTTACAAAAATTTCGCCTTCAGAAAAAACGGAATTTATTCCTAAAGAATCTGATTTAGAAGATTCGATTTCTGATATAATTGAAAAAGAAAAACCAATTAATAATACGAAATTAGTTGAAAATTCAATCAAACCGCCAATCAAACAAGTTGATATTACTATTAATAAAACTATATCAAGAAGTTCAGCTCCGGCTAATGTACTTGGTACTTACATTCATGATGAAGAAATTACTTATAAAACTCCGGGCAGAGATTTATTAAATAATAACATTAAAGAAGTAATGATAAGCGATGATGAATTGAAAACAAATGCCCAAATTCTTCAAGAAAAATTAGAAACATTCAAAATATATATAGAAAATTTACAGATTACGCCGGGACCTGTTGTAACTCAATATGAATTTGTACCAGCAGCAGGAATTAAAATTAGCAAAATTGAATCTCTTGCCGATGACCTTGCTATGGCATTAAAAGCAAAAGGAATTAGAATTATTGCACCGATTCCGGGCAAAGGTACAGTTGGAATTGAAATTCCAAATGCTTATCCATCAATGGTTTTATTTAGTGAAATAGTAAATTCAGTAGCATTTGCAAAAACTACTGATATATTACCTTTGGCGTTAGGAAAGACTATTTCTGGTGATATTTATATTTTAGATATGACAAAAATGCCACATCTTCTAATTGCTGGTTCTACTGGGGCAGGAAAAAGTGTGGGTATTAATACGATTATTGCTTCCTTACTTTATAAAATGCACCCAAGCGAATTGAAATTTGTTCTGATTGACCCTAAAAAAGTTGAACTCCAGCAATATGCACAACTTAGGGACCATTTCCTTGCTGTTTCGCCTGATATTCGTGATTGGATTATTACAAAGCCAGAAGACGCTGTTTCAATATTAAAATCAGCTGTTGTTGAGATGGAACAAAGATATGATATTTTGGCAAAAGCCGGACAGAGAAATGTTTTCGATTATAATAAAAAAGTAGTTGAAGGTAGATATTCTAACGATAAGGATATGATACACAGAAAATTACCTTATATAGTTATCATTATAGATGAATTAGCGGATTTAATGCTTACTGCATCAAAGGAAATCGAAGAACCGATAACTCGGCTTGCTCAAATGGCAAGAGCGGTTGGAATACATTTAATCGTTGCTACACAAAGACCATCTGTTGATGTTATTACAGGATTAATCAAAGCAAACTTCCCTGCAAGAATAGCATATCTTGTTGCCTCTAAAATTGATTCACGTACAATTCTTGATATGCAAGGTGCAGAACAACTTCTTGGAAAGGGCGATATGCTTTGTCTTCCAGCTGGTAAGCCGAAACCAGACAGAGTTCAGAATGCGTTTATCGATACTGATGAGGTAGAAAATCTCTGTGAATTTATAGGAAAGCAAAAGGGATATTCTGAGCCATACTATTTACCTTCACTTAATGCTCCTGCTGGCGAAAGAAGAGATTTAGACCCTGATGATAGAGACCCATTATTTGAAGATGCTGCAAAATTAGTAATTCTTCAACAGCAAGCATCTGCCTCAATGATTCAAAGGAGGTTAAGAGTTGGCTATGCAAGAGCAGGAAGACTAATAGATGAACTTGAAGCTTATGGGGTGATAGGTCCTTTTAATGGCAGTAATGCAAGATTAGTATTAATGGAAAGCGAATCTGATTTAGAAAGAATTATGTAGTTATAATTTATTGGTGAAATATGTATGCTGAAAGAAAAGTAATTCTTTATATTGCAATGAGTTTAGACGGATTTATTGCAAAAAAAGATGATGATATTAGTTTCTTGTCTATGGTTGAACAAGAAAGTGAAGATTATGGTTACAGTGATTTTATTAGAAATATTGATACTGTGATACTTGGTAGAAAAACTTACAGCAAAGTTCTTGAAATGGGATTCGGATTCCCACATTCTGATAAAGAAACATATATCATCACAAGAACATCTAAACCAAAAGAGAATTTAGTCAATTTCTACACAGGTAATATAAATGAACTCATTGAAACTTTAAAAAACAAAAATGGAAAAAATATTTTTGTTGATGGGGGAGCTGAAGTTGTAAATGAGTTATTGAAAGATGACTTGATTGACGAATTTTATATTTCAATAATACCAATTCTTCTTGGAGATGGAATTCCACTTTTCAAAGGGAGTAATCCAGAATTAAAACTCAAATTGGTTTCATCAAAAAAATTTGCTAAAGGATTGGTTCAATTACATTATGTTAGGCAATAGTTAATTATACAATAAGTTAAATAACAAATATTACACTATTAAATTATAACTGACGTTTAAAAGCCCTTTGAAATTGAAAATATAATGTTATTGTAGGATATGAAGAAAATGACTAACGAACAAAAAGCGATAAAAGCAATTTATTTTAGTATTATAGGGAATACTTGTTTAGCAGTTGTTAAATGGTTATCTGGATTTTTTGGAAATTCTTACGCCTTAATTGCTGATGCAATTGAATCTACAACTGATATTTTATCTTCATTTTTAGTTTTAATGGGTTTGAAATTTTCAATAAAACCAGCTGATGAAAATCATCCTTATGGTCACGGAAGAATTGAACCATTAATCACTTTTCTTGTTGTAGGTTTTTTAATCATTTCTGCCACAATTATTGCTTATGAAAGTATTGATAATATCCAAACACCACACAAACTACCTGAATATTGGACTTTATTTGTTCTTGCTGGTATAATATTATGGAAAGAGATTTCGTATCAAGTTGTTGTTCGGAAAAGTAAAGAAACAAAAAGCTCCTCATTAAAAGCAGACGCTTGGCACCATAGAAGTGATGCAATTACTTCTGTTGCAGCATTTATTGGAATATCAATAGCATTGATTTTTGGTGATGGATATGAAACAGCTGATGACTGGGCTGCACTTTTTGCTGCTGGATTTATACTTTATAATAGCTATTTAATCTTCAGACCAGCATTAGGTGAAATAATGGACGAAAATTTGAACGAAGATTTAATTATAAATATTAGAAAAGTAGCTTTGACTGTTGCTGGTATTCTTAATACAGAAAAATGTTATGTGCGTAAAGCTGGATTAAGATATCATGTTGACTTACATGCGATAGTAGATGCAGATATTACTGTTAAAAGTGGACATAGTTTAGCTCATAAGTTACAATCAACTTTAAAAAATGAAATTCCTGAATTAGATAATATTTTAATTCACATAGAGCCAAATAGATAAATACATTTTTGATTACATAATTAATGTAGAGTTAAAAAATGTATTCATATTTTTATTGTTACAAATATTTGTAATTTATTCCTTAAATTTGTGTTTTGTATAAAATTGAAAATATAAAAAACATTGATAAAAAAGTGGGAAACAATTAGTTCAGAACATTTAGTAAATTTGAAAATTTTTAATGCTCTGAAAAAAACAAGATTACATCCTTCAGATGGAAGAAAAGATGATTTTGTTGTGCTTGAATCTTCTGATTGGGTGAATGTTATACCAGTAACTAAAGAAAATAAAATTGTAATGATTGAGCAATATAGACATGGTTCTGATACTGTTACTCTTGAAATTCCTGGTGGATTGATTGAGAAAAATGAAGAACCGCGTTTAGCAGCTGAAAGGGAATGTATAGAGGAAACAGGTTATAAAGGTGAAAACAGTGCTATACTGACTGGAATAAGTTTGCCAAATCCTGCTTTTCTAAATAATAGATGCCATTCTTATGTATGGTTTGACTGTGAAAAGAAATTTGAGCAAAATTTAGACTTGAACGAGGATATTAACGTTTTAGAATTATCTGTGGAGCAAATTAAAGAATTTATTGATAATGGAAGAATCAATCATTCTGTAATTCTCACAGCGTTTTTATATTATTTTCGCAAATATAATGTTTAAATATAAGATAGAAAATGGGTAAGGTAATTGCAATAGCAAATCAAAAAGGTGGGGTTGGAAAAACCACCACTTCAATAAATCTGGCGGCTTCTTTGGCAGCAAGCGAATATAGTGTTTTGCTTGTTGATATTGACCCGCAAGCAAATACTTCTGGTGGCGTTGGAGTAGATGTTAAAATGCTCGACAAAACTGTATATGAAGTTTTAGTAAATAAAATTTCTGTTGAGTCTGCAATTATAAAAACAAATATGCCTTTCCTTTCGCTATTGCCGTCTCATATCAATCTTGTTGGTGCTGAAATTGAAATGGTAAGTATCAAAAACAGAGAATTGATATTAAAAAATATAATTAATCAAATCAGAGATAATTATGATTTTATCATAATTGATTGTCCGCCTTCATTGGGATTATTGACTCTTAATTCTCTATCTGCTGCAGATTCAGTTTTAATTCCTGTTCAGTGTGAATATTATGCTCTCGAAGGACTTGGACAATTACTTAATACAATTGCAATTGTTGTTCATCAGCTCAATCATGACCTTGAAATTGAAGGTGTACTTCTTACTATGTTTGATTCTCGTTTAAGATTATCAAATCAAGTTGTAGAAGAAGTTAAAAGTCATTTTGGAAAAAAAGTATTCAATACTTTAATTCATCGAAATGTTCGTTTATCCGAGGCACCAAGTCATGGTAAACCAGTAATTTTATATGATGCACTTTGTATTGGTACTCAAAATTATCTCGAATTATCAAAAGAAATTATTGCACGAAATAAGAAATGACAAGTAAAATTAAACATGGATTAGGTAAAGGTCTGGGAGCATTGATTCCTTCTGTAGAATTTGACAAAGACAGAGGATTCAGTATTCATAAGGAAGAAGTTGAAAATGAAAACAATGTTGGTTTCGTTGTTTATGTTGATGTAGATAAAATCCACAAAAATCCTTATCAACCGCGTACTGAATTTGACCCTGTGGCTTTGGAAGGATTAAAAAATTCAATTAAATTACACGGATTACTTTCTCCGATTACAGTGAGAATGTCAATTAATGGCTACGAACTTATTGCAGGTGAAAGACGGCTCAGAGCAACTACTGAACTTGGAATAAAACAAATTCCAGCATTTGTACTTGATGTAAATTCAAATGCTCAAATGCTTGAAATGGCGTTAATCGAAAATGTTCAACGTGAAAATTTAAATCCTGTAGAAGTTGCTTATGGTTATCAAAGATTGATTGATGAATGTAATTATACTCAAGAACAAGTTGCTGAAAAATTAGGCAAAGACCGCAGTACAGTAGCCAATTTTTTAAGATTATTAAAATTACCAGAATTTATTCACGACTTGTTAAGAGATAAAAAACTAACCACAGGTCACGCAAGAGCATTAATAGCACTACCCGAACATTCAACAATGATTTCAGTGGCAAAAGAAATAGTTGAGAAGGAATTATCAGTTAGAGATACTGAGAAATTAGTAAAATCTTACGAATCAAAGACAAATAAAAATCAAATAGGTTCATCTAAACCTGTTACAAATCCAATTCCAGAAAATATAAGAATTGTATTGAATGATTATTCGGACAAACTTTGTAGGTCATTTGGCACGAAAGTAAAAATCACTCCAAAATCTAAAGAAAGCGGTACAATTGAATTTGAATTTTATTCACCTGACGATTTGGAAAGATTAATAAATATTTTTAATGAAATAACAAGTGAATAATTTATGATTGAATTAATCCACAAAACGCAAATTAGAGTGAGATATGCTGAAACTGATATGATGGGTTTCGTTTGGAATGGAGTATATAATCAATATTTTGAAATTGGACGAACTGAACTAATGCGTCATTTTGGTTTAAGATATAAAGATATGGAAGATGCAGGAATACAATTACCCCTTACTGAATGTAATGCAAGATATATTCAGCCGGGTTTGTATGATGATGTTCTTGATATTGAAGCAAAATTAGTTTACGAAGGTGGTGCAAGATTAAAATTTGATTATAATATTTTGCGTGATAATTCGACAATAACAATTGGCTATACAATACATTCGTTTATGAATTCTATTACGAAAAGACCTGTGAAGCCACCAAAAATGTTTATTGAATTATTGAACAAGTTGGAAAATAAATAAGGATTTAAGAATGGCAATTTTCACTATGTTCATTATTTTGGAATAGAAATGAAATTAAAAAAAATATCCATTTTATTAGTAATTACTGCAATTACTATGAGCCAATTTGCTTATTCAAATAGCGCCCCATTCAGTTTCTTGAGATATGTCAACGGAGCTCGTTCAGCTGGATTAGCTGGTGCATTTGTTTCTGTGGTTAATGACCCAACTGCAATGTATTACAACCCTGCAACAATTTCAACTGTTGAAGAGAAAAAGTTTTCTGCAACATTTTTGAAGCATGTGCTTGATGTAAATTCTGGAAATTCCTTATATATATTTGATTATAAGGACTGGGGAACATTTGGAGCATCTGTAGGATTTACAAATTATGGCAGTTTTGAATATGCAAATGCTTCAGGTAATCTTGATGGTAATACATTTTCTGCAAATGACTTGCTATTCTCTGCAAGCTATTCAAACGAATTAGATAGTAATTTATACTATGGAGTTTCATTAAAGTTCATTTATACTGGAATTGAAGAAGCAAGTTCTACTGCACTTGCTCTTGATGCAGGAATACTTTATAAACTTCCTGACGGAAGGTCTAATATAGGTGTTTCAGTTTTGCATGCGGGTACTCAATTAAGTAAAATTGGCAATGAATCAGCAAGTTTACCTTTAGATATTAGAATAGGTGCAAATCACAGATTACGCGGCTTACCATTGTTGATGAACTTTTCTTTTCATCATTTAGCTGATGAAACAGACAGTTTCTTTGATAAATTCAAAAGTTTTAGCATTGGTGGTGAGTTGTATGTAGGGAAATACATCCAAGTGCGTCTTGGATACGATAATCAGGTTAGAACATTCACGTCAGCCACAACAGATAAAGGTTTCACAGGATTTTCTGGTGGTTTGGGTGTAAAAACTAATGATTTTAATTTCGATTACGGCTATTCTAAATATGGAGCTTCTGCTTCATTACATAGATTCAGTATTAGTTTAGATATTTAATAACGATTATTTATTTTATTAGGATTAATTTAATGAAAAAATATGCAATTGTAATTTTTATTGCTTTAGCTTTCTTGACTGTGTCTTTTGCTCAAACTCCAACTCAAGAGCAAAAACCTGCAACTCAACAGCAGAACGTTATTTTAAAACCAAAAGTTTATGTTGAAGATTTGGTTCTTAGCTGGCAATTACTGTCATCAATTGAATTAAAAGCTAATGAAGTTGATGCTTTTCTTGCAGTTAAATCTTTTTTGAAACCTTATATTGAAAAAGCACAAAAAGATAACTTGCAATTATCTGCTACAATGGACCTTGATGCACCTTTGGCAACTGCGAATAATTTAATTCAGTTTCTTGAACGTTCATCAATACCAGCGGCACAAGCAGAAAGATACAAAAGATTTGTTCTTTCATTCCAAGAAGCTGCAAAAAATTATAAACAATAATACAAGAATATTTTAAAAAACTGTGTATTAATGAAACATCCGATGTTTTGAAAGCATCGGATTGATTGCAATATTAGTCTTAGATGTGCCAAATCTCGTAGATTTGGCACATCTTTTATATTAGTTTCTACTTATATTTATCCGATGAATACTTGTTAGTGTTTGAAATTTTTTTTTGTAATTATTAATTGATTTACTCTTTATATTTAGTTTTACTCAATTGCATTCAAACATAATAAATAATATTCTATATGTATCCAAATGTAATTGAATGCTCATAGATAATTTCAATTATAATTATCGTTTAGGGGCAGGAAGCGATCTGTCTATACGTAAAAAAAATAAATATTATATCACATCTGAGAATATTGAGCATTTATATCTTTTAACTTTTGATGGAACTTAGTGTAAGACTGTATCAATGCTGTTTTCTCTAATCGTTTAGGAACCCATATTTTTAATTACCAAAGTTGGTAGAAAAAGAATCAAAGAAACCACAGTACAACCATTCATCATTTATTCACATAATTTGAAATTGTACTTTTTTACATTTTTTGATTTGAAAATACTTGAGTACTAAAAAAATATGAAATATTTGCCATATAAAATATTTACTCATTCTAACGTCAAATATTAGTTAATAAATTTGTGAATAAAAGAAAATATTATGGGAAATAAATTTGTTGATTTGAGATTACCAATTGGCTTCACTAGTGATGATATAGTAAAGAACATTAAGAAATTACTTGGGATTTCTAAATTTACATTTAATATTGAAAAGCAAAGTTTAGATAGTAGAAACTACAAAAATATTTGTTGGGTTGTAAAAATTCTTGTAAATTCTGAAGAAATTGCTGGAATAGTAGATGATAAAAATCAATCCATAGATATTCCTAAAATTAATACAGATAAAAAAGTTGTAATTGTAGGAACAGGACCAGCTGGGATTTTTTCCGCAATTGTTTTGCTTGAAGCTGGTTTTAAAGTTCAAATAATCGAACTCGGTCCCGAAGTATTTGAAAGAACAAAAAAAGTACGTAATTTTGAAAAAACTGGAGAACTAAACGAAAGAGCTAATTACGCTTTCGGTGAAGGTGGTGCAGGTACTTTTTCAGATGGAAAATTAACTTCAAGAACAAAAACGATTAATAAAGAAAAAAAATATATTTTTAACAAGTATGTTGAATATGGCGCTCCCGAAGAAATTAAATTTCTTGCAAAACCTCATATTGGAAGCAATATTCTTACCAAAATTGTCAAAAATATGCGAAATGATTTCATTGCCAAAGGTGGTGAAATAATTTTTGATAACAAATTATTGAATTTCAAATTTAATAATGGTGTTGTTGAGAGCATTGATACCGAAAAGGGAGTTATCGAAGCTGACTATTTTATTTTTGCAATTGGTCATAGCTCAATTGATACACTGCAAATGTTAATCAAAAACCAAGTTAAATTCAAAACAAAAGGATTTGCTATCGGAAGTAGGGTAGAGCATCATCAGGAATTAATAAATAAAGCCATGTGGAAAGTAGCCGAAATTCCTGGTATAAAAGCCGCTGACTATGCCGTTACTTATGATGATGACAAGAATTTTCCCTGCTACTCATTCTGTATGTGTCCGGGTGGGATGGTTGTTCCTGCGGCGTATCGCAAAGGAGTAAATTTAGTAAATGGAATGAGTAATTATAAACGCAATTATCCTTTTGCAAATTCGGCAATTATTGCTGCATTTGGAATTGATGAAATATTAAGAAGAGAAGTCGAACCGTTGGAAGCATTAGATTGGATAGTCAATTTGGAAGAAAAATTCTATGAATTTTCAAATTCTTACAATGCTCCAGCAGTTAATGTTATTGATTTTTTAAATAACAAACAATCTTCTACATTTGGAAAATCAAGTTATCCATTTGAATTATTAACTGCTGATTTTAATACTTTATTGCCAAAGAAAGTAATTAATTCGATGAAAGCTGGTTTACAAGAATTTCATAAAAAAATTAAAGGTTTTGAAACTGGAATTTTGATTGGACTGGAAAGTAAAACATCTTCACCTATTCAGGTTATAAGAGATGGGATGAAATGTGCTGGATTTGAAAATTTGTATCTTGCAGGTGAAGGAACAGGATTATCTGGTGGAATTGTAAGCTCGGCAGCCGATGGTATAAAAGTAGCTTTTGATATTATTTTGAAAGAAAATTAAAAAAAATACAATTACTTTTTTAAAAATTTGATAAATAGTATTATATTTGAAGTTTGATGAAATTAAATTTAATTGAGATAAATTATGACTAAAGATTTTCCAAGATTAGTATTGCCAAATATTGAAAATTTGAGTAATTTTGATACTTATATTGCAAATGGCGGATTTGAATCTTTCCGCAAAGCAATTAAAATGACTCCCGATGAAGTTACCAATGAAGTAAAAAAATCCAAACTACGTGGTCGTGGTGGTGCAGCTTTCCCTACTGGATTGAAGTGGAGCTTTATGCCAAAAGGAACTGACAAACCTAAGTACCTCGCTGTAAATGGCGATGAATCTGAGCCGGGTTCATTCAAAGATAGACAAATTTTTGAATCAAATCCATTTCAATTAATTGAAGGTATATTGATTGCAAGCTATGCTATGGGATTGACTGCATCATATATTTACATTCGTGGCGAATATCACAAATGGGTTAAACTGATGGAAATAGCGGTTGAAACTGCTTATCAAAAAGGTTTCGTTGGTGATAAAATGAAAGAAACTTTTGGAGTGGATTTCAAAACTGATATTTATGTACATAAAGGAGCTGGCGCTTACATTTGTGGTGAAGAAACATCACTTATGAATTCACTTGAAGGCAAACGTGGCTATCCAAGAGTAAAACCTCCATTTCCTGCTCAGAAAGGACTTTGGGGAATGCCAACAACCGTTAATAATGTTGAAACAATTGCAACTGTACCAGCAATTTTAAGAATTGGTGCCGATAATTATGCAAAAATTGGTGCTGAAGGTCATCCGGGAACTTTACTATTTGGAGTAAGCGGACACGTTAATAAGCCGGGAGTTTATGAATTACCTACTGGTACACCATTGAAAGAAATAATTTATGATGTGTGTGGTGGTGTAATTGGAAATAAGAAAATTAAAGCTGTTATCCCAGGTGGTTCCTCAATGCCGCCACTTCGTGGAGATGAAATAGATGGTGTAAATATGGATGAAGAATCATTGAAAAAATTTGGCACTCATATTGGAACTGGTGGTATAATGGTTATGGACGAAGATACTGATTTAGTGAAAGTAACTTTAAGAATAGCACATTTCTATCATCATGAATCTTGCGGACAATGTACTCCTTGCCGTGAGGGCTGTGGCTGGATGGAAAAAATCCTCAAACGTATTGACAAAGGTGAGGCAACAAGTAAAGATTTGGATTTACTTGTATCAGTTGCAAACAATATCGAAGGAAATACTATTTGTGCTTTGGGTGATGCGGCAGCTTGGCCCGTTAGAGGATTTGTTACCAAATTTAGAGATGAATTCGAAAAAGCAGTTAAATCAAACCGTAGCTTTGTTGCTCGTAATATTGTTCATGGTAGAAGAGCTACATCAGATAAGTTAGTATTTGAAGCGTAAGAGTATTTTCAAGAGTGTCATTCAGCAGTTGATGCGGAAACTAATATATGCAGATGTCCAACACTTTGAAAGTGTTGGACATCTTGTTTCGAAAATGAAATAATTCGTGAATAAATTCTGAAACGAGTTCAGAATGACATAAATATCAAGAGTGTCATTCTGAATTTGATGCGGAATCTAAAAAATATTTTCAATTTTACCATTCCCCAGCCTTTTGAGGCTGGGGAAAGAATCAAATACTATTGTCATAAATACAATGTGGTCATAAAACCTGACTTGATGCCCATTGTTAGCAATCCTAAATCACTATTTGATTTCCTTATATAATAGCTCGCAATTTTTAATTTTAGAAATATGTGTTTGTAACCTATAGATATTGCAATCATCACCCTTCTCTTCTTTTAATCCAACAACTAATAATATAAAATATGCTGGTTTGTCATATTTGTAATCAATTACTTGACCAAGAGCTCTTTGCATTTCACCCATTTTTTTTAGGTTTTTAGCTAATTTTATTTCAATAACAATTGAATTTTTTGAATTTACTCCAATTTCCAAATCAAAATAGTGTGTGTTGTGTCCCGAAGATTTTTTAACTGATTTGTAAATTTTTTTAATTTCTTCATATAGATAACTGTTTAAAGTAACTTCATTTTCGCATTCATAATCATATTTTGTTTTGGGGACTTTTATTGACAAAATGTGATCTTTAACTTCAGCTAAGTCAATTGAATCATTGTGAATTTTACCATCAGCATCTTTAGAATCGTCAAGTAATTCGATAATATATTCATTTTCACTATTGCTTGTTGTTAAAAGCAAATTATGATTTATTATTATTTCTTCCAATCCATCGTTTATGAAATATTTTTTTATTTCTGCTTCTGTTAATTTTGGGGATTTGGATTGAAATCGTGTTGTAACAAGGGAAACGAAATCTTTATTTTTAATTACTAAATTATTTTTTAAATCACGGCTGTCATCCAATACTGCTATGTCATAATATATATCTTTTTTTAAAGGATTCATTCTTGAAATTAGACTTTTGTCTTTTGACAGGGAAAGGTTTCCAATTTCGTAATAATCATTTTCACAATCTAACCCTAAAAACTCTTTCATTTCATTCATTGATAATTTTGTAATATCGCTATACCACTTTTTTATTAAATAATTGGTATCATTTTCATTTTTTTTGCTCATATTATATTCCTTTTCTATTTTTTATAAGTAAAATTCTATTTTTTATCATGTTATGCAATCTACTAAACACTTCTATAAAAGGGCATTTTCACAATTTGCCCTCTTGATAGGTATCGCTAAACACACTGAGTGAAAGCAAAAAGGAAAACGCCCCGATTTCTTGGAGCGTGCCTTCTTACCGTTCTCGTGCTTTGAAATTGGCGATTTCCAGTAAAGAACGATTATAAGACAACACTTACAAATATGTTAAATTAAATACTCTTTTTTTTCAATAATTAATTTCTACAATTTTATTAAACAACTGTTAAAGATTTCTTTATTTTATTAACTCCTCTTATCAGAGTAGTTTTTGATTTACCAGTCTTAATTTGTTCTTTTAATTCATCTAATTGGAATTCTAAATCCAATTTGAATTTTTCTTGCAAATAAAGTTCTCTGAAATTTGGGTCTTTCATTTTTTCTTGAAAGTATTTTTCAGCATTAGTCATGATTCTCTCCCAAATAAGTATTTTTAATTTTAGTTGCTTTTTCAAGTTCAACAGTAGGTAACTTTTGTGTTTTTTTTATAAAACCACTTGAAAAAATAATTAATTTATTTGATTTAACAAAGTAAAATAATTGTAACCACTCAGCCGCTTATAGATCATTTAGAATTTTTGTTCATTTTTTAAAAATTCCTTGAAATTCCCATCGGGAATTAATGTTTGTAACTGAAGAATCTCCCATCGCCTCCTGCAACACCGTAGGTGTTGAATATGTATTTGAACTATTCAATCCCGCTGGTATTGCTGGACTTACGGGTATTCCTTCCCCTTGGGGAAGGTTAGGTTGGGGTTTACAAACTGTTAATCCCTATCGGGATTTTCAAAGAATTTCATTTTTTTCAACTTGTTCCAAATATACTCTTATTCATTTTAAAAAAAATAAATTGATAATTATATAATAGGTGAGTGGTTACAATTTTCACTATAATGTTTGAATAGTCATAAAAACCAAAATTTTAATCTATGTGTGTTTCTATTGATGTAACAATAATGTTACTTAATAATTTTATACCTAACTATTTTGTTTTTTTCACTATTTTTGTATTTTAATTTATTAATAATTTTGGTAGAAAATGTCGTTTAAGAAAAGAACAGTAACCTGTGGATTGCTCAGGGAAGAACATATTGATAGTTCAGTCGTTATTAACGGATGGGTTGCCTCACGAAGAGATCTTGGAGGATTAATTTTTATTGATTTAAGAGATAGATATGGCATTACACAAGCGATTATCGAACCCGAAAATCGCCCAGATTTAGCTGAAAAAGCAAAAGAAATTCGGTCTGAATTTGTGATGTGGATAAGCGGAGAAGTTCGTTTACGTTCAAGTCCAAATTTAAATATTCCAACAGGTAAAATTGAAATTGTTGTTGATGACTTTGAAATCATTAGCAAAGCCGAACTTCCGCCATTTGAAATTGCTGATGGAATTCAAACAAATGAAGAATTAAGACTAACATACCGTTATCTTGACTTACGCCGCCAAGAATTACAAAAGAACTTCATTTTGAGAAATAAAATATATCAGATAACACATAATTATTATGAGCAAAACGGTTTTCTTGAAGTTGAAACACCTGTTTTAATGAAATCAACTCCTGAAGGTGCAAGAGATTTTTTAGTACCAAGTAGAATTAATAAAGGTAAATTTTATGCACTACCACAATCTCCACAAATTTTCAAGCAAATATTGATGGTTTCTGGATTTGATAGGTACGTTCAAATTGTGAAATGCTTCAGAGATGAAGATTTGCGTTCGGATAGACAACCAGAATTTACCCAGATTGATGTTGAAATGTCTTTTATTGAAATAGACGATATTCTTGAAATGACAGAGGGATTAATTAAAAGATTTTGGAAAGAAATTATTGATGTTGAAATTCAAACACCTTTTATGCGAATGAGTTGGGCTGAAGCGATGGATAATTATGGTAGTGATAAGCCCGATTTACGCTTCGGAATGAAAATAAATAACATTACTGAAATTGTAAAAAATGCAGAATTTAAAGTATTTCAAGAAGCAATATCTATGGGTGGAATTATCGCTGGCATCAAAGTAGATAATGGTGCTGAATTTTCACGCAAACAATTGGATAATTTATCCGAATTTGCAAAAAAATACGGAGCTAAAGGACTTGCTTGGATGAAATTCACAGAAACTGAAGTAAATTCACCAATTGCAAAATTCTTAAATGAAAATGAAATTGAAGCTATAAAAAACACTTTCGATGTAAAAGCTGGAGATTTGATTTTAATATCTTCAGATAAAAAAATCAAAGCCCAAACCATTCTTGGAGCTTTACGCTTAGAAGTTGCCAAAATCACTGGTATTATGGATAAAGTCAAGAATACATACTCATTCCATTGGGTAGTTGACTTCCCGTTATTTGAATATGATGAAGAAACACAACGTTATTATGCAATGCACCATCCATTTACATCACCTATGGAAGAAGATTTAGAATTTTTAAATACAAATCCTGATAAAGTTAGAGCTAAAGCTTATGACTTAGTTGTAAACGGTTCAGAACTTGGTGGTGGTTCTATCAGAATACATAAAAATGAAATTCAACAATTGATGTTTAGCAAATTAGGTTTAGGCGATAAGGAAATTGAAGATAAGTTTGGCTATTTAATTAAGGCATTGAAATATGGCGCCCCACCACACGGTGGTATAGCTTTAGGATTGGATAGAATCACAATGATACTTGCTGGAACTGATAATATTAGAGACGTAATTGCATTTCCAAAAACTACATCTGGTTTATCACTTATGGATGGTTCACCATCTTCAGTAGATAACGAACAATTAAAAGAATTAGGTGTAGGCGTATTACCAGAAATATTGAACAAGTAATAATATATCCAAAAGAAAATCCCCCCTGCCCCCTTTTTTAAAAGGGAGAAAATAGGGAAAAGGAAAGAAAAGTTATTTTCCCCCTTTTTTAAAAGGGAGAAAATAGTAAAAGGTAAAGAAAAGTAATTTTTCCCCCTTTTTAAAAGGGGGATTAAGGGGGATTTTGAAATCAGGATGAAAAAAATGGGGATTTGTAATTATTATGTATGTGAAAAGTATTAATGATAAAAACAAACATATATTAAATAGCTCAAGAGTTAAGATATGATTTTATATAGTCAAAATATTAAAATGAGAGCAAGGGAACTTAGGAACAATATGACTGAACCGGAAATTATTTTGTGGTCAAAGTTGAAAGGTAAGCAATTAAAAAATGCACAGTTTTATAGGCAAAAACCGATTGGAAATTACATAGTTGATTTTTATTGTGCGAAGTTTAATCTTGTTATTGAATTGGATGGTTCTCAACATTATACTGATGATGCAATAGAATATGATAGAGTGAGAGATGAATACTTAAAAGAAGCTGGTTTAAAAGTGTTAAGGTTTACAAATTTACAAATAAAAAATCAATTGAATGAGGTATTAAATTCAATTTATCATGAAATGGGGTAAGAATTAGCAAATCCCCCTGCCCCCTTTGCTAAATAATGGCACTTGAATAGTGCGATTATGCATATTTTTGATATTTGCCAGTTTTGGTTTTCCGTTCAAAATGCCTACCTAACCTCTTAGGAATTATATGACGTAAGATTTTATTCTGAAGCAAATCCATTTCTTCCCGGAGACCATCTTTGGTATATTCGCCCTTTCTTGTCCATAAATACTGTCTTACCAGCCTCAAGGTATTTTTGAATGAGACCTCTTTCGGGGGAAAAACCACTGTTCTCAGTGGTTTTTGCTATGATTTTTCTCATCAAATTGTATGCTGTTAATGCTGTCAGCAGTTCTTTCATTACTAAATCAGGCTTCTTGCTTCTTACCACATTGATATCCATTAATGTTTTGATTTCTCTTATACTTATTTCAATATCCCATCTTGTAAAGAATTTTGATACTATTTCTGCCATTCTTATTTTTTCATCCATTATTGAAGTGAACATTACATATTCTTTACCCGGATTCATTGGATCTTCAAAACTTAAACGCCTCATTAATATTGTCTCTGGTAACTTTTCTTCATTTGGTAACCACTCTGGATGAGCTGTCCTTTTTAGCTCTACTATTTCATCACCCTGACTTATTTCTTTTATTTTTTTATATTTTCGTGTTCTTTTGCCTGGTACTATGATTTCAAGACAATATTTTTGTATCAAATAGAAAATTGCATAAGTACAATATAAATCATCCGCTAATAATAATGTTCCTTTTGATATCTTATGTAACATTTTAAAAATTAACGATAACTCGGATATATTGCGGCTGCCTAATTCAAAATGTTTTATTCCACCGCCACCCTGCTCAATCAATACTTGTAGTAAACCCTGTGGATAAGATGATTTATAATTCTCTGAACCGCTCTTTACATCGTATTGTTCTCTTAATTCCTTGCTGTCTTGCAGTTGGATATAGGTGCCATCGGTGATTACAACAGGCATACCTTTCCATTTATTATTTATTTTGATATTTTCAAAGTTTGCGGAGTCTTCATATACCATTTTGACTAGTTCTATATCCAGTCGCTGTCTTGCTGTTGTATAACTGCCTGTATTTGTTGATATATCTTGTAATTTACTTTTAGCTACCAGTCTATTATAGGTCTTGGGTTTTCCACGCTTTTTTCCTGTTTCTTTATCTTTTTCAATTAATGCTGCTACGTTTTGTTTTATTAAAGGGATTGATCTATTATGTATTTCAGCATAGATGTTTACAGAATTTTGTAAACTTTTATCCTCTTGTGTTGCACTGATTAACATTGTAAGTAAAGTTGTTTCATCTGTGAATATTCTGTTCCTTCGTTCTTTTTTTGATGGATAACTTGCTATCTTTTCTTCAGGTAAATACTCTTTAAATACTCCGATTAATTCACTTCGTAGTAATTCTTGTATTTGTATTGTCAATTCTAAAGAATAATTTAATGTCATTATTTTGCCTTTTATAATTTTTGCAATTTTTAAAATACAAATATAATAAAATTATTCTTATTCGCACTATTCAAGTGCCATTACTTTGCTAAAGGGGAAAAATATTAAAAGGTAAAGAAAAGAAATTTTTTTCCCTTTTTTAAAAGGGGGATTTTGTTTCCTATCATAAAACAGAAATCATATTAATAATTGCTTAAAATTTCCTTAGTTAAACTTCACAAATTGAAAATATTGATTATTAATTCTGATGAAATAAATACCATTCTCAAGATTTTTTGTATTAATAATATTATCTTTTAGATAGCCATTTTGTAGCTGAATACCGCTAATATTTAGTATTTCGTAAGTCATATTCTCAGAACTTTCAAACTTGATATTTAAATAATCAACACAAGGATTTGGATAAAAATCAATTTTATCTAAAATGAAATTGTCATCTACAGAAACTTCACTTTTTGTATTAAATTCTACAGTTTCAGTCCAATTACTTTCATTATTATCTCCTAAGGCTTTCAATCTAAAATAGTAATGTTTTGATGGTAGCAATGGAATTGTAACAAAGTTTGTTTCAATATTTACCAATTCCATAACATCTTCAATGAAATTTTTATCTGTTGAAATCTGCAAAGTAAAATACTGATTAAACTCTGAATAGGTCCACTTGAACTCAACTTCATTTGGATTGTATGTTGAATTATTAGCAGGAGTTAAAATTCCCGGCTTTTTTAATTCAGATACAAAAGTATTGATTTCTGTCCAAGTACTATGAGCATTAATATTAGAACAAGCAACTCTCCAGAAATATCTTTGATTATATTCTAAATTATTAATCACGAAGAATGTATCAGTTAAATCATTTACTGAATAAAGTATATTTGAAAAGTCAGAATTTTTAGAAACAGAAATTTGATATTTTTCTGCACTATAAACTTTAGCCCATGATAATGATACATTGGTTTTAACAGCAATAGCATTATTTTCTGGAAAAGATAATTCAGGTTTGCTTATTGAATTTTCAGATTCAGTGGTAAAGTACCATGTTTCACTCCATTTACTTTCAGTATTATTTTCAACATATTTAACTCTCCAATAATATTTTGTAAATTTATTCAGTGCTGTGAAATAATAGAAATTCGTATTTAATGAAGATGAATTAATGATTATATTTTTAAATTCAGAGTCTTCAGCAAGTTGTAGTAGATAATTATCGACATTAGTAATTTCGTACCATTCTAATTTACCATTGACAGTTACTTGTATATCGTCATTTAAAGGTGTAGCTAATTGAACATAATCTCTTTTAGAAGATGTATTTAAATAACTATAATCCGACCATTTACTTTCTGAATAAACACTCATTGCTTTAACTCGCCAAGCATACTTGGTGCTATAATTTAAATTCTTATAAGTGTATTCAACTTTATCTTCAATTATTGTATCAATAATTTTTTGGGACAAATCATCAGCAAGAGATATTTGTAAATTATACTTAATAGCATTTATAACTTTTATCCACTTCATAATACCAGCTATATAATTTTCAGTATTATTTTTTGGTGATATTAAACTTGGTTTAGCTAATTCGAAGCCATTTCCTGTAGTAAAAGACCAAATATCTGACCAATCACTAAACTGATTAGTTCTAATAACTCTCAATCTCCAAAAATAAGTGGTATTTGGCTGTAACTCTTCACATTTAATACTATTCTGGATTAAATTATTTGTATCAATAATAATTTTATTGAAAGTATTATTCATTGATATTTGAAGGTGGTAAGTGAAATCATCTTCTGTTTTATTCCATAAAATAATTGGATTTGGGACTACATTTATTGCTTTTTTCGCTGGTGAAATCAAATCTGGTGTTTTAAGTAATGTTGTAAAATTCCATACTTCAGACCAATTGCTCGAGTCAGTACTTCTAACAGATTTAACTCTCCAGAAGTATTTTTGATTATAATATAAATTTTTTAAATTAAGAACATTTTCATCAACCAAATAGCTTTTCAGATTCTGATTAAATTCCTGATTTGTAGAAATTTCAAATAAATATGAACTTGCACCCAAAATAGAATTACAGTTTAAATCTAATTCAGTCCCTAAATTCAGAGTATCTTTATAGGGGGATAATAATTTCGGAGCTGGCAAAACAGTTGTAAATCTTCCAATATTTGACCAAGCTGATGTATCTTTATAGTTGATTGCCCTTACTTTCCAATAGATAGAGTCAATTCTTAATAGATTTGTGTAATTGAAATATGTAATCTTATCAGCTGTAAACATATTTAAAATAGTTTTATCAAAACTATTTGATTTAGATAATTGAATTTGATAGGATGTAGCTCCAATCGTAGGTTCCCATTCTAATTTTCCATTAGGTTTCTCAACTTTATGATTGATTGGATTAATTAAAACAGGTTTTCCTAATTTGTTTGATACTAAAACAAATTCACCCATTCCACTAAAATCAGCGTAAATTTCTTTTGAATAAGAATCAAAATTTGTATTCAGCTTAATGAATATTCCATCAGTTTCTTTACTTCTCTTATAAACAGTTATAGATTGTGAATCATTTAAACCATTAATCAAATTAGTATTAAAATATATTTTACCAGATATTTCAGAAATTGCGTCACTACTCAAAACCCATCTATAAGGAAATACTGAAGTGAAACTACTATCATTGAACATAGCAACTTGAGGTGAATAATTATATTTTTGCAAATGTAATTTTCCACTACCTGTTTTAGCTTGAACAGCTAACTGTACACCTGTATTATGAATTTCATCCATAAAGTTAAATTGAGCAATATCTATTACGTCTTTTGAAACTAAACTCATCTGAGAAGCAACTTTTTGGACTCTATAAATCATATCTTTATCAATGGCAACTTCCAAAGCTATTGTTTTATCTGGTTTTACTTCTTGAATGCTCCCTTGACTCCAATTTATTAATGTATTACCGTTTGATAAGCGAAAAGCACTACCCATTGATTGTTGATAATAGTCAGGCGATTTTCTAAATTCCCATACTTTAGATACAGTTTTTTGTGTATAGTCAACAGAATACTCTACTGCTCTTGAGTATTGTATTGGTTTGAGATTTCCATTGTCAAATAATAAAATATTTCCATTTTCCAATACTGAAACTGTATGCTGGTGTGAGAAACCAAAAAAACCATCTTTGGTATCATTCAGAAAAGTAAATTGATTTTTCTTTGATTTTGAGCCACCCATACGCCATATAAAATTGCCAGTTGATTTATTTATTTTTGCAATTTCATCAAAATTTCTAATCGAAATAATAATATTTCCATCAGTATCTTCAAAAATTGAATTTATATGCGTCAAATCTATAAAATTATCGGTCAAATTAATATCATCAGTAACATCAGTTACTTCAATGTGGTCAAGTATTTTCCATTGCCAATAAATCTGCCCTGTTCTATCAGTTTCAACAAGAACATTTACTATCAAATTTGCATTTGTGTTGCCACCTTCAATTTTATCACTTAAATCAACAACTACTGTTTCTCTTAAAAGTAACAAGTAATGACCATTCGACAATAATTCAACTTCATGAAAATCTAAGCTATAATTAGTAGGATTAGGAATGCTATCCACAAAATCTTGATTATCATTATATAAACGATATTTATTGCCAGACATACTAATCCACAACCCATTTTTTAATTTTTTATGTAACGAACTACCCGTAACAATTTTATTTGGAGATAGGTTATTACCATAATTATCAATTAATTTGATATTATCAACTGCTCCTAAATTAAAGGACAATACACCCGGGGCAGGATTGTTAAGCGTAGTTATACGAAATTCCGACACGCTAAAACAAGATATACACATTGTAAAAAATGTTATAACTACCAAATATGGAGTAAAATACTTTTTCATAATCCACCTATCTGATTAATGTGAGTTGTCGTACTTTGATTATAAAACTTAAAATTGGGAGTGATATTATTTGATTGAGTACAGTTAAACAATTTATTGATATATATTACATTGTTTGCAGTAGGATTTAATTCAAATTTGTTTGAAAATAAATTTAGTATAATTTGATATTTGTTTATCAAAATCTTATTTATTATTGAAAAAATTCTCATCTCTTTTCTCCAAACAAAATAAATTTAATTACATTGTATTAACCAATCAAATATAAATTTGTTACAAAATATTTATAATATCTTAATATAATCTTCATTTTGTTAATAATTGTCAATTTACAAATTCTTGTATGAATATAAGTTCATTTTTCTTGCTAAAATTTGTTCAATAATTAATTGAAAATTAATTTTAAACCCAAATATAAAATTAGTGAAAATATTTATTAATTGCAAATTAATTTTAATGAAAAATAAATATTTTTTCATTGAAATTAACTAAATACTTATTTTTTTGTTCATTATTCTTAATAGTATAAATTCAGATAATGTGAGGAAATGAATAACATAAAAGAATAATTGAATTTTTTGAAAAATTTCGAATATAATATTATGTCATTCTGAACTTGGTTCAAAATCTATCCAAGATTCAATTTACTTTCAAATCAAGATGTCCAACACTTTCAAAGTGTTGGACATCTGCAAATATTAGATTCCGCATCAAGTACATAATGACACGCAAAAAACGATATTCTGAATTGGTTCTGAATCCATGGCTTTGTAGTACAGTTCACTAATTTTTTTGCAATTTTTTTACTAATTCATAAATTTATATTGAATTTAAATTTAACACAAAATTTCAGTATTAATGTAACGTCAATTATTAATTATATACTTTTGAATTTATTAATGAATTTGATTGAATAAGTTATTGATTAATAATTATTGATATTTGTATTTTTATGGGTAAGAAAATAAAGAAAATTCTAAAATTTGTTTTGTGGTCTTTTGTAATCTTAGTTGCAAGCTCTGTAGTGATTGTAGCATTATATAGTTTTGTACCTCCACCAGTTACACCACACATGGTTTTACGCTCTATTGGCGGATTATTTGACGGTAAATTTGTTTCAATTGATAAGTCTTGGCGTAGTTATGACGAAGTGTCTCCACATCTTTATCGGGCAGTAATTGCTGCAGAAGATGGCAAATTTATGCGACATAATGGCATTGATTGGAAGGCGGTAGATGCAGCCAAACGTTACAATGAAAGGTACAAAGGCAAAAAAAAACGAGGTGCAAGTACCATAACAATGCAAACCGCTAAAAATACTTTTTTACCTCATTGGAGAAACTATGTTAGAAAAGCTGCTGAAGTATATTTTACTTATTTAATTGAAGCAGTTTGGGGAAAAAAGCGAATTTTGGAAGTATATGTTAATATTGTAGAATGGGGTGAAGGGGTTTACGGTGCTGAAGCAGCAGCTCAAAAGCATTTTGGTAAATCTGCCGCCAATCTTACTTCGAGAGAAGCTGCATTACTTGCCGCTGTACTGCCAAATCCAATCAGATGGTCTGCAGGAAAACCAACAGCTTACATCAAAAAAAGAGCAACTTGGGTTCAAGGAAGAATGGGTGGAATTGCAATTCCCAAAAAATAACAGGTAATATATGAAAGAAAATCAAACACCACTAATGCGTCAATATAACCAAATTAAGGAGAAATATCCTGAAACTGTACTCTTATATCGTTTGGGAGATTTTTTCGAAACATTTGGCGATGATGCTGTCATAACTGCCAAAGTATGTGGAATTACGCTAACTAAACGTAATAATGGTACAGGTGATATGCCACTTGCAGGTTTTCCACATCATCAACTTGATGCCTATTTGCCAAAATTAGTTAGAGGTGGTTATAGAGTAGCTGTTTGTGAGCAATTGGAAGACCCGAAAGCTGCTCGTGGAATTGTAAAAAGAGGCGTAGTTGAAGTTGTTACTCCGGGAGTTGCACTTTACGATAAATTATTAGATACAAAAAGCAACAATTATGTTGCAGTAATTTTTCTTAAAACAGAGAAAAATGGATTTATAAATGTTGGAATTTCTGCTTGCGACATTTCAACGGGTGAATTTTTAACAACAGAAATACCTGCTAAAAATTTGATTGATACATTAAACACTTTAGTTCCCGCTGAAATAATTGTTTCAAAATCACAAAAAAATGAGATTAGTGAATTACTTTCAAATTTATCATTTAAACCTGCAATTACAAAACTTGAAGAATGGATTTTTGAATATTCATTTACTCGAGAGCATTTACTCAAGCACTTTAAAACTCATAATCTTAAGGGATTTGGAATTGAAGATAATATATTGAGTACAATTGCTTGTGGTGCATTGTTAAATTATATCAGCGAAACTCAAAAAGGAAGATTAGAGCAAATCAGAAGTTTAAGTATTTATGATACTTCTGAATTTATGACTTTGGATTATTCTACACGTAGAAATCTTGAAATTTTATACTCAATGAATGATAATCAAAATGGAACGTTAATTTCAATTTTGGATAAAACATGTACTGCTTCTGGTGGGAGATTATTTAAAAAATGGATATCATTACCTTTAAAAAACCTGAATTTAGTTCATCAAAGATTATCTGCAGTAAAATCAATTTTTGATGATAATGAATCTCGTGAATTAATACGGAATTTATTATCACAAATTGGCGATATCGAACGACTTATTTCAAAAATTTGCTCTGGTAGAGCAAATCCACGCGACTGTGTTGCTTTGAAGAATAGTTTGAAAATAGTGCCTAAGATTAAAAAAATCTTAAAAAAGCATAGTTCTGAATATTTACAACAGATTTCATCTAATCTTAATGATTTGAATAGCTTAGTTGAATTTCTCGAAAATACTTTGCTTGAAGAACCATCAGTAAATATGGGAACAGGTAATATTTTTCAAACAGGATATAATTCTGAACTTGATGAATATGTAGAAGCTAAATACTCAGGGAAAAATTGGATAGCCGATTATCAAGAAAATGAACGCCAAAAAAGTGGAATTAACACTTTAAAAGTTGGTTTTACAAGTGTATTTGGATATTACATCGAAGTTTCAAAACTTCAATCATCGAAAGTACCTGAATACTTTGAAAGAAAGCAAACATTAACTAATGCAGAAAGATATACAACCCCTGAAATAAAATCAATGGAAGCAAAAATTTTTGGAGCTGAAGAAAAAATTCTGGAATTAGAAAGCATTTTATTTTCTGAAGTTAAGAATCATATAATTAATTATACATCAGAGATTCAAAATACTGCTTCGCTTATTGCAACAGCTGATTGTTTGCAAAGTTTTGCAACAGCGTCATTGGAATATAATTATGTTATGCCGGAAATAGATGAAAGTACAGATATGGAAATTGTTGATGGCAGACATCCGGTTGTTGAAAAACTACTACCAATAGGTACAACATTCACAGCAAATTCTTTAAAGTTAAATACTGATGATGAGCAAATACATATCATAACTGGTCCAAATATGTCGGGAAAATCATGCTATTTACGACAAGCGGCATTAATTGTTTTGCTTGGGCAAATCGGTTGTTTTGTACCTGCAAAGTCAGCTAAATTTGGTTTAGTAGATAGAATTTTTACGCGTGTTGGTGCATCAGACAATATAACTGCAGGTGAATCAACATTTTTGGTAGAAATGCAAGAGGCAGCAAACATTTTAAATAATGCAACTTCTAAGAGTTTAATTTTGCTTGATGAAGTTGGAAGAGGTACGGCTACTTTTGATGGTATTTCAATTGCTTGGTCAATTACTGAATATATTCATAATAATATAGGTGCTAAAACTCTTTTTGCAACACATTATCATGAATTGAATGAACTTGCTGAACGTTATCCACGAATAAAAAATTACAAAGTTGAAGTAATCGAAACTGGTACAAGCATTATTTTTTCACATAAAGTTGTTAGTGGTGCAAGCGATTTTTCATTTGGAATCCATGTTGCAAAGATGGCTGGACTTCCTTATTTTGTGATTGAAAGAGCAAATGAAATTATGCTCACACTCGAAGATGGAACTGATGATTCAGGCAATCAAAACAAAAATAAACCAGATATTAAGTCAATAAAAACTAAGAAGCAAAAAAATGAAGACCAGTTAGCAATTTTCGAGATAAGAGATGATGCTGTGAGAGAGAAAATTCAAAGTTTGAAAATAGAAAACATTACTCCAATTCAAGCGATGAATTTATTATCTGAACTCTATTTGGAAGTTAAGCAAGGAAAAAAATAGTTTTATTTTATGCATAGAATTGAAAATTCTTTGAAAATTTGCGAAATATCATTAATTTAGTTTTTTGAAAAAGCGAAAATAGCTCAGTTGGTAGAGCGTCGGCTTCCCAAGCCGGATGTCGCGGGTTCGAGTCCCGTTTTTCGCTCATTTATTGATATGACTAATTAAAATATGAATTTCGACTTTTGAGGTAATTCCATTGGAAAAGGATAATTTTTTTTCTACAGGTTTTGATTTTATCACGTAGTGATTGCATTATGGTAACACAGAACAATCATAAAAGTTATTTATCACGTAGTGATTATATTATTCTAACTTTCAATATTACAAGATGTTACTAATAATTTAATCACTACGTGATATCGAATTAAAAAGAAATTCATTTGTTACCACAATTTAATCACTACGTGATAATTTCAAAACACGTAGGAATAATATTTTTCATTTTTCCAACAGAAAAAACATATCAGTGTCGGACATCTTTGGATATATAAACTTTCCGATGTTTTCTAATCGACTGATGTTCTATAAAACTGAGTATTGAACTTTTATCTATATTTTTCTTTTTTAAACTTTTTTTAATTTTTAATTGTCTATATATTTCTTATTTGTTCAAATTTTTAAAAATAATTTTTATGAAGAAAAATATTTTAGCAATATTGGTTTTGTTGTTTGTTGCTGATGGTCTTTATGCCCAAAATAATTTAGGTACTATTCAAGGTTTAGTACTTGATTCCGATACAAAAAATCCTCTCACAGGTGCAAGAATTTCATTGTTGAAATTGCCTGATTCTACAATCACAACTGGTGGAGTTACAAATGAGAAAGGTTTATATAGTATAAATGATATAGATTTTGGTAGATATGTGCTACAAATCAATTATGTTGGCTATTCCATTTATTATAGTGAGCCGGTTCCAATCAACAGAATGAATCCAAATGCAAAGATGGGAACTACTTATCTCTCTTCTTCAGCCATTGAAAAAGATGCAGTTATTGTAAATGCTGACCGTGAAGCTATTGAGGTAGGCATTGATAAACGAATTATTAATGTTGATAAAATGATTACTAATACTGGTGGAACAGCTACTGATGTTCTTCAACAAGTTCCATCTGTAACTGTTGATATTGATGGTAATGTTAGCTTACGTGGCAGTCAAAATGTAAAAATACTTGTTGACGGCAGACAATCTGGTTTGACTGGGTCGCAGATATTAGAACAAATTCCTGCTACTGCAATCGAAAGTATAGAATTAATTACCAATCCATCGGCAAAATATGAAGCAGAAGGACAGTCAGGCATTATTAATTTAATTTTGAAAAAACGTTCAAATGATGGATGGAATGGATTGTTTACCTTAAATGTTGGAACATTAGATAAATATATGTCATCACTCAATATTAATTATAAATACAATTTTATTAATATTTATGCTAATTATGATACCAGATTTTTCCGCATGACAGGTTTTAGTCAAAATGACCAAACAACTTATTTGCGTGATACTGCAAATCAACTTGATATGAGAGAAGATTTTTTAAGATATGGTAATTTTCATAATGTCAAATTAGGAACAGATATTAATTTATCAAAAAATGATATGATTTCTTTATCAGGTTTGTTAAATACTGGCGGTCGAGATGGCAAGGAAACTATGAATTACCTACTTTACTTAGATAGTGTTCCTTATAATTCTTTCCAAAGAAAAACTGATGAAGCAAACCCGAATACCAGTTATGATTTAGCATTGAATTACAAGCATAATTTTGGGGAAAAACAGCACGATTTATCTTTTGATGTATTATACTCTTATTATGATAGGTCTTCTGATGCAAACTATAAAGAAGGTGATTATCTCGCTGAAAATTTTCCAGTAAGCATTTTCAACCAAACAGATCAAAAGAAAATCAATAATTCTCTAAATAACTTATATACATTTCAATTAGATTATACTCTTCCTTTTTCAAAGGATTCAAAATTTGAAACAGGAGTAAGAATGAGTTTAAGAGATGTTGAAATGGATTTGGAATTTTATAATATCAAAGAATTTTCAGCAATGGTCTTGGATACCAATATTTCAAATAGATTCTTGTATGATGAAAAAATTTATGCTGCTTATGTAACATATTCTAATTCGATTGGTGATTTCAAATATATGGCTGGATTAAGAGCAGAATATTCTGATATTATATCAGACCAAGTTACAATAAAAGATTATTACGAAAGAGAATATTTGGAATTATTCCCTTCATTATTCTTTAAATATGATTTTGCACCAATGAATGCAATTCAATTGAATTTCACTCGAAGATTAAATCGTCCGAGTTTCAGAAATTTAAATTCTTTTATTGACTATGAAGACCCTTTGAATTTACGTGGTGGTAATCCAAAATTGAATCCTGAATTTATTAATTCGTTTGAATTAAGTCATTTACTGTCATTTTCTAAAACTACTTTAAATTCTACTGTGTTTTATAAACAAACAGACAATGTTATTTCTCAGTTCAGAACCCTATTACCATCTGGGGCTATGTTTATTCAACCACAGAATATGTTAAAAAGCAATAATTATGGATTAGAGTTTATTGTTCAGCAAGAAATTTTAAAATTTTGGAGAGCAGACGGTAGTTTTAGCTATTTCAACAGTTCAGTTGAAGGTAATTATAACGGTAATAAAATTAAAAATGACATCAATTCTTGGACTGCAAAGGCAAATACTTCAATTAATCTATGGGGGCTTGCAGATTTACAGTTCAACTTTACTTATAATGCTCCTACTGTTACAATTCAAGGTGAATTTAAAGAAGTATATTGGGCTGATATGGCAATCAAAGCGGATATAATTCCAAATACATTAACAGTTAATTTCCGTATAAGTGACATATTTGATACTATGACACACGAAAGTGAAACTTATGGTGCAAATTTTGAATCATATACATATTGGAAGCGTGCTTCACAAACTGCTTTTCTGGGAATTACATATAGATTAAACGAATTCCGTAAACAAAAACAAAAAAGTGCAGACGAAGAAAGACGCGAAGGTGGCGATGAAATGTAAAGGAAATAAAGCTCTATCTTAGTTTATTCAAATATTTAAATACAATAAATCCTCCCCAATAGAAATGACTTACTAACTTGGGGAGGATTTGTGTTTTGGGGAATTAAAGTACTAATATCATCATTTCAGTTTATTTCTACTTAATACTACTGATAAGTAAGAAAAAATAACAATTCATTTAAAATTAAAATTTTACCTTTGAAAATAAACCTATTAGATTTGTAGAATTAACTGGATTGTTACAACTTCAATTTATGTTTTTAATAAGATATGAATGATAAATCTATCAAATATTGAATCTCAGTGAAAAATAATAATATTATTACATAATAAAAATTTAGTTTGTTTCTAACTTTTTTAATAGTTAAATATTAAGTATTATTCAAATATTTATGTATCATATTTAAATATTCAAATATTATGATTTTACTGAAATTATTAATACCTTAGAAAATAATAAGATATATCAATCAGCAAATTAATATTTGTTAATAAATGATAATTTAATGAATAATATATTTGTAAATTATTAATAAAAATTAATTTGTATAAAATAAAATATGTAATTATTTTTGTATGAATTATATTTGTTTGTATAATATTTATATTGTAAATATAATTTTAAAAATAACTTATTTTAATTAAATATAAAGGGAATTCACGATGACAAATATCGAAAAGAAAGAATTTGGTTTTATCATAACCTTTGGAGGTTCAATTTCAGTAGATGAAATGGAATCTTGGGTTAATGATTCTAAACAGGCATTAACTCCACAAAATTCACCATTTGGAGTAATTGTTGATATGAGAGAACTATCTCCATTATCACCTGGGGCAAAGGATAAAATGCAAGAAGGTCAAATACTTTACAAAGAAAAAGGTATGAATCGTTCTGCTGTTATTGTAAGTCAAGGATTTTTGGCTACTCAGTTTAGAATGATAGCTCAACAGACAGGTATTTATGAATGGGAAAGATATATTGATTCAGCAAACAACCCAAATTGGGAAGAAATTGCAATTGATTGGATTAAGAAAGGAAAAGACCCTGATAACAAATAAATGTGTGTAATTGAAATAATTTTTATTAAGGGGTACAAGGTTTGTTACCCCTATTTTTAACAATATTTGTAATAATGCCAAAATAATATTAAAAATATTTGTAATTTCAAAATAAGTAACCTTGTTTTTCTTGAATAGTTTTAAAATTTACCTGTTAATTTTATAAAATTATTATTGGTATAATTTTTGCATATTTTATTCGTTGATAGTAATTAAATGTAATTAGGAAAAGCAGTTATGGCGTTAAACCATAGGATTAATGATATATTGAAATTGAATAATTTAAATAAATTGGCTAAAATTAGACTTTTTATAGTAACTTTTATAATTAGTTTGATAATATTATCAGATTTTTCAATAGCTCAAGATTATTCATTTTCATTAAATCAGCGAAGAAGATATGATAGGATTAATGTTGAAGTATGGGTAAAAGCTATTTCTCCAACTGCTCCAAAGCTTGGTTATGCTTATTTGAAAATAAAATATGATTCCCTTTATCTGAAACCAATACCAAATTTAAAGCTGTCAGCAGATACAATTTTGCCAGATTTTGACTTGACAAAAATAGTTGTTGATGTAAATTCATCTTTTAATAATATTAATGGATATAGTGTAATAGCAACGAGTATTGATTCAGCTAATTCTACTTTTAACATCATATTAAAACTAAAAAAAAGAAATGAACTTGGTATTATTCCTTCATTAGTTGGAAATGGGTCGCTTATTGGAGTTGTTGAATTTGGTATATATAATAAGCCAAAAGAAAATTCGATTACTGGAATAAATTGGTCAGATGACCAAGATAGAAGTTCGCTTGTATTTGACATTGACAGTACAGAAACAACAGAATTTACAGAATTTACAAAAACTTCTCCATTTACTGTTATTGGAGTAACAATGCTTACTCCTAAATTAGCTAATAGTATTATTGATAGAGATAAACTATATAAATGCCTCAATTCTGGATATGTTAATCTTGGTTATCCAATTTATTACGAAAGAAGTGTTGATACAAGTATTTATAAAATCCCAACAAAAATGCCACCTGCACTTGGAAAAAATCTTGGTTACTCACTGGAATATACTACAGATTCAGGAGCAGAATGGTATGAAACCGGACGATTTTTAGAACTTGATATCAATATTGGAGTTACTAAAAGTCCGATTTATATGTCAGGAGCAATTGCACTTCCACTAACTGCAGGAACATTTATTACTACAACACAGCGTGGTGAACAAATCACGATGAATAATTTCCGTGAACCAATTCGAGTGCTATGGGAAGTTGATTCAAAAACAAATGACAGAGCGGAGCAAATAAAACTAAGATTAACACAGATAAAAGGGAATTTTGGGACAAATTTAGTAACTTGGGAAAAAACCGCCATTCAAGATACCAGTAAATTTCGTTCAAAATATAGTCGCTTATTTTTTGCACAATTGAACGGTACAGATGAATATTTCAAAACACAAGGTAACTTTAGTAATGCAACTCAATTAACAGTAGAAGCGTGGATAAACCTAACATCATTCAAAGCTGTCGGCTCAGAAGTAGGCGTTATAGCTTCAAGTGGTGGCGAAGAAGTTATTCCAATTTTCGGTTCAAAAGAAGGAAGTTGGATGTTATATTTGAAAGATGGAAAATATCCAGCTTTTAGAGTAAGAGAACTACTTGCAAGAGGTAACAATGGTTATTTGGCTGAACTAATCAGTTATTACCCCTTACGTCAGGTATCATCAGATTCACTTGAAAATATTGATTTTGAAAGAAATTGGGTATATTTAAGTGCAACAGTTAATAATAATGTAGTTAAACTATATGTAAATGGTGAATTAGTAGATTGGTATGAAAATAAGCAATCGATGGATGCCAGAATGTTAGTTACTAATCATCCAATTTGGATTGGAATAAATCCAAATGATAAAATAGATGCGAATGATTATTTTCATGGTGGAATAAAAAGTGTTAGAGTATATAGAACTGCACTTACACAAGCAGAAATTAGAGCAAGAGCCGCAATGATTGTTGAGCCATCTAATGTAACAGGATTTGAAGATTTAAGACGTGCATTGCAAATGTATTATAAATTTCAAGGTGATTTGAGTGACGAAGCCACAAATATTCAATATCAAAATGGACAAGAAAATCTTGATTACTATAAAGTTGGAGTTATTGAAAATACGAAAGTAAATTTTAGACCTGATTTACCACATATCAAATTAACATCACCAATTGGAAATGAAGGTATTTTGAATAATTTGAAAGATAGAAATGAAATTCGTTGGATTACTTATGAAATTGGTGATTTTTCAAAATTGAATTCTCGTGATGTAGAAATTGAATATTCAATTGATAGTGCAAAGAGTTGGTATCCTGTGAGAGACTCCGCAGGTAGAGATTTTGCAACTATCAATGCTCCAGATGCTGAAAAAAATATAGTGATATGGGAGCCATATCAAAATAATGTTTCTTTAGCAAATTTAAGAAGTATTTCTCCTTATTCTAAACACACATTATTAAGAATTAGAGGAACACTTACAAATAATCAAAATTTGTTGATGGATACATCAAAATATTTTCAAGTAGCTCCAAATTTTGTACTTCAAAAAGAACAATACTCCGATATAGTAATACCAAGTAATCTGGGAATGAATCTTATTCAAAATGAAGCTGTTTTTGAAATGTGGATACGTCCATTCCGATTTCCAACTGAGAAAGAAGAATTTTTCCCTCTAATTGCAAAAGTTTCTCCAGATAGTTTACAGGAACATTATTCAATACGATTGTTGCCAACTGGACAAATTCAGTTTAATGTTGCTACAATTGATGGAAGTGTGAAAACAGCTCTTAGCGACATCAAACATCCAGTAATTGCACCAAATTCAATTGCTTTGGACTCTGTTTGGACTCACATTGTTGTTTATTTTAAAAAAAATGATGGAAATGACTATTCGGAAGTTAGATTTTATATTGATGGAGTTGTTCAGAGAAGTGCTGAAATTACAAATCAATTAGGTACAAATTTAAAACCAAATTTTTCAAATGGTTATCCAACTTATATAGGTTCTTATCCAAAAAAAGATGACAAAGGTGATGCAAATGGATTTCTTGGGGAAATTAGGGAAATACGATTTTGGGAGGGAGTTCCAAATAATTTTGATTTAACCTCCGCTGAACCAAATGATTATACTCGATTTGTTCAGGGTAGTCAGAGTATTAAAGCTAATGATTTAAATACAGAAAATAGAAAAAATCTATATGCTGTTTTTACTTTTGATGGTGGTACTTTTAATAATATGGGCATAAATAGAATGCTACGCTCTTCAAATGATACAAATATTTATGCAAGATTTTATAATGATGGTATTCATTTCAGAGGATTGAAACCATATATTAAATTGGTTGAGCCGATTTTCAAACAAAAAGTTTCAAATAAAACAACTGATTTATATGTTCGTTGGGTCGGATTTAATTATAATGGAACTGATTTTGGTATTGGGGAATCGGGAAAACCTCCATTCTTGGAATTTTCACTGCTTGGTGGAGGTGGAACAGAAACCCAACCTTATCAATATGTTGGAAGCAGATACTTTCCTTTAAATGCAATTAATTCATTAACTTTGCCAGATAGTATTATCTATAGATTTAACGGAACTGGAAAAAATGTTTACTATGCAGGTAGTTTAAATGTTTCAATGGCAGACCCTGATTTAAGTAATGACGGTATTCAGGATGACCAAGGAGCAATTTCTGCTACTTTGACAAATGCCAGATTTAGAATTACAGGTAAATATTCTTATTTAGTTGAAAATATTAGTTTTCAAAACGAAGGACCTTTATTTACAATAACTCCTGCAACAAATTTTACAATTAGAGTATTGCCTGAAGGTTATCATAAAGGAAAATTATCTGATTCAATAAGAAATTTGAAATATAATTTTACAGATGGTGGATTAAAAATCAAATTATTTAAAGATTTGGGTGGTTCTCCAGGAGCTTTGATTGATTCTTCTGAATCTTTTGAAGGTTATACTGATTTAAGTCCTGCAAATTTAGATGCAGGAAACAACAAATTTGCCAATGTGAATTTTGTATTTACGAATATTGTTGATGATAATTATTGGGTTTTGGTTGAACATAAAAATCATTTACCAATACTTTCGAGATTTCCAGTTACTTATAAATTCACAGGTGATGATGAAAATACTTTCAGAATTGAATCTGGTTGGGATTTCTTGAGTTGGAACGGAGTAAGTGAAAATGTTTTGGTTAATCGAACAACTGACCCTTGGAGTGGTGGATTTTACTCAGCTTTTGGATATTCTGAATCAAATAAAACAAAAGAAAAATATGCAGAAACAGCGTTGATTTTTAATTCAGGTATTGCTGGTGATACTACAAATGCTTTTGCCGCAATGGTTGGCGGTGATGTAAATCTTGATGGCATAATTGATTCACTTGATAGAACTTTAGTTCGACAATTGGAAATGACGACAAATTTTATAGCTGATATTACTGGTGATGGAATTATTAATGCTGATGATAGAACTATTGCAGACCGCAATAGAGGGAAAAAATCATCTGTTGCTGATTTGGGTTTACCATTATCAAAAATTGAAACTCCAAATCCTGACATACAAATTCTTGATAATATTTCAGTTACTTCAAACATTAATGCTTCTGAAAAGAATAATAAAGTTTCAGATAAATTACAGGCAAACATTAGTTATACTTTGACTGGTGAAATTAAGAAAACATCAACCATTATTGACCTTGATATTTATTTACAAAGTAATGGCGATGATTTTGCACTTGGAAATTGTACTTTTGCGGTAAAATATAATCCTGTAAATCTTACATTTAGAACATTTACAACAAAAGCAGATATGTTATATCATAATAAACCACTTAAGGGTTATTATAATTTGCGTACTTCTCCAACAAAAGGTGATACTAATGCAGTAAAGGGAGTTCAGACAATTGAAATAGATTATGATGCATTTAACAATCTGGGTGGTGAAATTGTACCCAAAACCAAGTATTATATTGCTACATTGAAATTTGATTTGAAGAATAATTCAATTGTTACATTTGATTGGGATAAAAGTACATCTGTTCATTCAACCAACAAACAGATTGTAACTGATTATGGTACATTTGAAAAAATAAAACCATTTTTCCAATATACTACTACAATTACAAGTCCTAACGGTGGGGAAGAGTATAGACCTGATTTGCCAGTCAATATTACTTGGACTTCTACAGGTACTGCTTATGTTGATTTGCAATTCAGTTCAAATGGTGGTTCTACTTGGACTAAAATTAATTCAGAAAAAGTTCCAATTAATTCAAATTTATATAAATGGACAGCACCTAATAGAATTTCTGATAATTGTTTAATAAGAATTGTAGATTTCGATTCGCAAATGGAACTTGATATTAGTAATGCAGAATTTAAAATTATTGACGGTTTTGCAATATTAATTCGTCCATCGTCATCTGATGCAGTTTATGTTGGTGGCGAAAATATTGATATTTTGTGGAATTCTCAAGGTTATAATTTTCTAAAATTTGAATATTCTACAGATGCTGGCAAAACATGGAAGAATATTAATGCAAAAGTTGCTGCTAAGAATAAAACTTTATCTTTTAAAGCACCATTCGTTACCACAAAAGAAGCAATAATCAAAATGTCCGACACTGAAACAGGTAAAGAACTTGCTCGTTCGGGTGAATTTCGTATTATGTCTGGTTCTGTAACATTTTCATCTCCAAATGCGACCACTCTTATACTTTGGACTGCAGGTAGCCCTTTAAAATATACAGTTAGGTGGAATGCAGTTGGTGTTGATACATTTGATTTGCAATTTAGTTCAAATGGCGGTTCAAATTGGATAACACTCGTTCCAAATATTAATGCAAAACAAGGTATTTACAGTTGGAATGTCCCTCAAATTAAAACGAATGATGCCTATATTAGAGCAATTTGGAAAAGTGATGATACTTTTATTTATGGAGAAACAGGTAAATTCATCATTGATGAAAAAGAAAAAGGAATTGTTGAAGAATTGCCTGATGGTTATTTTCTAAGTGAAATATTTCCTAATCCTACAAGAAATTATATATCTTTTTCCTTGAAATCGCCACATTCTGAAAAGTGTAAAATTATTATCTCTGATATTGATGGTAAGGAACAGATTGTCGAAGAAATTAATTCAAGAAGTGATGAAAATAATTTCAGTATGAATCTTACTAATTTACCAATTGGTCAATATATTATAAGATTTGAATTTGATGAATATATAATTATTAAAAAAATATTGAAAATTTGATTTTTGAGCAATTATTTATCTATATATTGTGATTTTATTAATACTTTCAAATTTTCTAATTATTGGTAATTAATGAAAAAAATATTTATTTAAATTTAGCGTCAATTAATTTATTATTTAGTATTAATTAATTATTGGTTTATTTAATGTCTGATTTTCAATGGTATAATGCAAGAGTAGTTGATATAATTAAGGAAACTCACAATATAAGAAGATTTTTTTTGAAATTTGATGAATTAGAGCAGTACGATTTCAATGCTGGTCAATATGTTAAAATTGAATTTCCAATACCTTCAAAAAAGAATTATAGACAATACTCAATTGCAAGCCAACCAGATGGCACGAATGTAATTGAATTATTAATAGTTCTTGACCCGAATGGACTTGCTACTAATTATTTATTTAATCAAGTTAATGTTGGAAGTATTCTTAAAGTATCAAAGAACATGGGCAATTTTGTTGTCAAAGATTGGGATTTAGAAGAATATGTATTTATTTCAACAGGGACAGGATTAGCACCTTTACGTTCTATGTATCTGGATTTGTTAAATAAAGAAAATTTCAAATCGAAAATTACTGTTATTTTTGGTACAAGATTTATGAAGGATATGATTTATTTAGATGAATTTCAGAGTTTGGCAAACGATGAAAGATTCAATTTTATACCAGTTTTATCAAGAGAGAATTCAACTGATTGGACGGGAAAGAGAGGATATGTTCATAGTGTTTATAAAGAGTTATATTCTGAAATTAATAAGAATAGATATTTTTATATTTGTGGTTGGAAAGATATGGTAACAGAAACAAGACAAAACTTATTATCAATGGGTTATGATAGAAAAGCTGTTAATTTTGAGAGATACAATTAACAGAAAAGAAATTATCTTATATTGATATATACGGATATGAATGACTCAACTACTTTGATTAAATATATTTGGTTTGGTAATAAAATAAATAAATTAAAGTTGTTTTGAGATTTCTAATAGTTGTTAGTTGGCTCAATTATTTGCTAATAATAATTTTCATTGTTTTTGAAAATGGACCAGATGAAATTTTTGCAAAATATATTCCAGTACTAATATTATTTATTGGTATCTCTTTTTTATAAATTCCACTGTTATGAATACCATCATGGACAACTTCGATTAGTTCACCCATAGAATTATAAATACTTATATTTGTATAAGTATCAAGACCTATTCCATACTCAAATTTTAAAATATCTGAATAAGAATTAATTGACGATAAATTAAAAGAGTATTCTGTATGTGATATTAATATATTTCTAATATCTATACCACAGCCGGAATAATTTATTCTACCTGGTTGTGCAGAGATATTTACGCAACTATGCTCATCGAATAAAAATATATATCCAAATTTTACATCTAAAAATGTAGTATCACCAAGAAGCAATTTAAAAACTGGTTTGAATAATACCCCATTTTCTGATATTCGTTTAAGTCCCTTTGCTTTTACAGTTAGCACCTTATAATCAGCATTGTAATCGGCTTCTTTATAGTAATAAAAATGCCAATCTTTTGTAACATCACCTTCATCAATAATTCCTGCAAATAACAAATCTTTTCTATTGTAAATTAATTCAATTTCGAACTCATTAATTAAGATGCTGTTTATGCTATTACTTTCAATTTTAATCGGAAAATCTTTATACGGAAAATTAGGCGGCTTATTTCTCGTTAATAAACCTGGAACCATATCATTAACTGTATCCATTTTTATAACAAGTGGTAATTTGTATGAATCACCTTTAACAATAGCCAAACAAGTATCAATATCTGCAGTCATTTTAATTATCGCTTCAAAATGTGAAGCATTGTAGTTCTTTGGTCTGAAAATAACAGGAATACTTAAATTGCTACCGGGTTTAATGGTTTCAAATCCTGAAACATAACTATTATCTTCAATTTTAAAGGCATCAACATCACCACTTATCAACTCAATATTTAAAATTCTTGCCGTATCAGTAGCACTTGTGTTATGAAAAACTATCAATGATGTTCGTTCAGAACAATGAAAATTTACTCCATAATCAAAATTTTTCGCATACAGTACTTTAAGATATGAGTTACCTGCAACAGAAACAATAATTGTGTCTAAACCATTATCAGGTTTATCACCTTCAAAAGCATCGTTAACAATCTTCACTAAAATTTTACGCTCTCCAGTTTCCATAGGTCTAAATTTAATAGGAATTTTCAGAGATGACCCACGAGGTATAAAAGTATTTTCAGGTATAACATCAATGAACTTGAAATCCAATTTTGCTTGTGGTTGAACTTCTTCTATAATAATATTTTTAATAAATAGGTCAGAAGTTACTCCTTCTGAAAAAATTTCAACAAAACCTGTTTCTGGATGTTCGTAGTTTATTAAAACTCTTGGATTGAACTCAAATCCTTTTGCTGAAATCTTGGATTTTGCTCCAAATCCATATAAATAATTGAAAATCTTGCCATCAGGTATTTTTTGTTTATCTTTAAAAAATGCTTCAATTACAGCACTTTTTATATATTCAACTTGTGGGCAAAATTCAATAGGAATTAATAATTCTCTCATATCATACAGATTTTCATCCCAATCTTCGGGGTATATCACTATAGGATTAGCTTCAGAAGGTACATTTACCATTTGTTCAAATAGAATTTTGAAATCAGAAGTGGAATATTTCAATTTTAAATTTGTAAGCTCAACAGGTTGGTCACCCGAATTTTTTAAAGAAACAAAACCAATTTTTTTTGATTTAACCCTTGTATTTCCAAAATTTATGCTTGAAATATATGGACCTTTATCATAAGCCAAACCTCTTAATCTTGCTATGCTATCTGGTCCTTTTGCATTATTCATAAATATTAAATCATCAAAAAATTCGCCTGCTTCATTTGGTTTGAAACAAATACTTTTGATGTAAACCTCACCACCCGGAAATATTTGATAATTTTTTAATGCTGGTACTACAGGTTCAGACATCTCAAAATGAGCAGTTTGGTCTAAAGGATAAATTCCCTTTAAAATTAAAACTCCTGTGCCTGGGTTGGAAATACGAATACCCATAGTTGACTCAGGGTCAGCAATATCACCAAAACAACTTGTTGAATTGGACTCTAACATTCCGAAATCATAATCATCAACTACTATCCGTGGAATCACTCCGTTGCCTGAAATCTGATAAGCAAATCTCAAACATTCAGTTTCAATTATTAATGAATCATTATCCTGCAAGTGATTTTCAGATATTTCAATTTTAGGAAAATAAGTTATTCCAAAATTTAATTTTGTTGTATCTGCCATCATATAAGGAAAATTGTAGTTATGCTTCAAGCTAAAATATTTACCCCATTTCAATGAGACACTCTTTATCAATATACTTGAGCCAGTAGGATTGAAAACAAGGGAATTTGATTGACTACTATCACCAACAACCACACTTCCAAAATCAACTCTTAAACCTGATAATTCAATAAGTTTTGGAATGTATCTAATGCTATCATATTTAATATTTTTCTTATCAGAATTATCATATACATAAAATACAGCCACAGCTTCTTTGTATTTATTAGTTACATTTAAACTGAAAGAAAATTCTTTATTATTTGTATTAGGATTAAAATTCTCATGTAATTCAATTTTTTCAAAATTATAAGTTCTGTTGTTACTTGTAACTAATCCGGGTGGCTCCATTACACCGACGTCTTTTTGTTGTGTATTATCTATGATTGTACCAACACGAGTTTCAGTAACTGATACTGTATAATTACCGCAATTATTTGCAATGTATATATATGGAGCTAATGTATCTATTGAATTTACAGCATAAGTATATGAGTAGCAGAATAAAATTGCTATTATAAATCTATACTTATTTAAAACAACAAAACTTCTCATCAAATTACCATCATTTACCAAATGCTAAAATAATCATTTTCAATGTTAAATACAATTTAAATTGTAAATTATTGTAAATTATATTGATTATGAAATTAAATTAATTTTTCCATTTAAAAATAATATAACTGAATTTTTAGGGACTTGAACATTCAAAAGGTGCAAGTTGAGTAAAAAAATTATTTCATCATTTCAAATAATTTAAATATATTTGTAGTAATACTCATCTTATTCTAATTGTATTTGTTAGTAATTTTAAGGATTTATATGAAATTAAAAATTTTTTTAATCTTATTTCTTGTTTGTTTTAACACAATTCTTTCACAAGAAACTACAATAAAAATCAACAGCTTAGTTCCTGAAAATGATAAAATTACAAAATTAATGTATGGTAGTTTCTTAGAATTTTTGAATGATTTTATTAATGGTGATTTTGGTTTATGGGCACAGGAGTTAAAAAATCGCGGTTTTGATGAAATGGAATTTTATAGTCCAAGATATTGGACTTTATCTTACAATCAACAAATTCAAAATGATAAAGCAAATATGATTTATGGTGGATATAACCCAAATGGACTCTACTATATTAATTTTAGTAATAATGACGCACATTCTATAAGTAGTTTAAATACAAAGGTTTATGTATATGATTCAGTTGGTGGTGATTTTTATGTCTATTTGAAATCTCCTTCAAATGCAGGAAAAGTATATTTTCAATTATCAGATACAATTTCAAATGAAATTTATTTCAAAGAAGAAATCAATAATATTTCTAAAGATTGGAAGAAATTCTCATTAAAAACACCAAAAATTTTAGAAAAAAGTATCGTCAAATTATCAATAATTATGGAAGGAGTAGGTGAATTAGATATTGATGAAGCATCTTTTATGGCTGAACATAATGTAAATGGAATTAAAAAAGAATACTCTGATATTTTTTTGAATTGGAAGCCGGGGATTTTGCGTTATCCGGGAGGAGGTTTTGCCGATACTGAACTATCCCATTGGTTAAATGGAGTTGGCGATATCGACAAAAGAAAATCCCCTAATGGCTATTTTGGTAATACTGAACAAAGAATGGATTTTGGTACTGATGAATTTATACAATTCTGTCGAGATGTGGACGCTGAACCTCATATTGTTGTCAATTTAGATAAAGGAACTGCAACTGAAGCTGCTAACTGGGTTGAATATTGCAATGGAGATACAAATACTATTTTTGGAAAATTAAGAAAGGATAACGGACATCCAGAACCATATAATGTTAAATATTGGGAAATTGGAAATGAGCAATGGTATAATGCAACTGAAATGTCAAAAAAGTATTTGCCATACTATTGGGCTATGAAGAAAGTGGATCCATCCATTATGTGTATGGTTGACGGTGATATTTGGCAAGGAAAGCAATTTTTAGATGATATATATGATGTTATAGGTGAGAATAATCAATTTTACAGTTATCACTCAATAATATCGGGTACACCCAAAGAAGAATGTACTGATGAAGAATTATATGGAACGGTTGTTGCTGGTTCTGAATTATTTCAATTAGAAATTGATAGTTTGAGAAGTTGGCTTAAAGCAAGAAACCTAAATAATGTAAAATTAGCATTAACAGAATTACTCTTAATGTATAATATTCAACCAGTATGGATTGATACGAATTGGCGTAATTGCTCATTAGAAGCAGGATTATGGATGGCTGGAAGTATGAATGTCTTCCTGAAAAATCGAGATATTTTAAAAATCATGGAAAAAACTTTCGGCTTGAATCACATTCGTGGCGGTTTTAACAAAAATGGAAAAAGAATCATTTACTCCTCTCCTATACATACAGTATTAGATTTTTACAAAAATAATAATGGAAAATATTTTTTCCCAACGGAAGTTATTTGTTCAACATATAATCCGAAATACGTAGAAGGATTAAACTGGTTGGTCGATGTCCCTTATCTTGATGTGCTTGTAACAGGCGAAAATGACTTTTTATATTTGAATGTATTGAATAGGCATATTGATAGTTCAATCGTAGTTAATTTTGATTTTCCATTTGAAATTAATGGAAAAAAAGGAATTATAAATGAATTGAGTGGTAATTTTTTAGATTTTAATACACCTGATGAGCCTGATAAAGTAAAATTTAAAAATTCTGAAATTATATTGGGAGATAATTATACATTTCCACCTACATCATTTACCTCAATCAAAATACCTTTAGAATTAAATTTATCTGTACTTAAGAAAATGGATAATTTCATAAAGATATTTCCAAATCCTGCCCAAGAAATAATAACCATAGAATTGCAGAACCCTGATTTCAATAGTAATTATTATTATAAGATATTCGATTTAACAGGAAGAGTTATCTTGGAAGGTAATTTCGATGGAGCCAAGTTAGAAATTAACCTACAACATTATTTTTCTGGTTTATATTTTTTACAAGTTAATTTTCAAAATGGTAATTCGCTTATTCATTCATTTTTGAAGATGTAATTTTTTGGGGATATTATTTTATAAAAGCAAATAAATCAATATCAAAAAACCCGAAGACCCACAGCAAAAAAAGGTTTCAGACTAATCTGAAACCTTTGAATTTGTGAGCCACTTGACTGATTTGAACCCCCGACCTGCTGATTACAAAGTATAGAGTAGAGTTTGGACTGGCACTGAGTTTGACACTTCACAACCAATATACAACAATTTTGCAATTAAAAATGCTTGATATTGATGATTTTTGAGTGTATTTTTTGAAATTTTGTAGTTTGGACTTGGTGTTAGCTTAAATTTTGTTGTATTTATTGGTAAATTATGGGTAAATTTTGAAAATAAATGTTGAATTTTAGAAACAATTTTGCAAGTGTTTCGTTTAAATGATTGAGATTGAAAATATTTTGAAAATTTTTAACTGGTTTTTGGTAATGACTGGTTCGGAATTTAGGGCGATAAGCAGGATTGATAAGATAAGTCAAGTTGATTTTGCCAATTTCCAAACAAAAAAATCCATTTTTAATTGAGTCAACTATGCCAAAATTGTTAATATATAAGAATTATTATATTTATCTCGTGTTTGCTGTTGATATTTTGGAAAGTAGGAAACATATTCACGTAGCAAAAAAATCAATCAAGTCATTCAAGCCAGCTAAAATATGGTTAGAGCCGAAAATTGAACTTGTATAAAGTGGTGATTTTAAACCAGCTGAAATTAAGGAAATTGTAGAAATAGCAACTACAAAAAGTGATTTACTACTTAAACAGATTGAAAAGTTTTTCAAAAATGAAACTATTGAGGTTATAAAATTATGATTATTGAGGGATTTTACAATGTTAAACCAGCTATAAAAGATATTAAGTTTGAAAGAGGAAAAATACTCTTTTATTTAGCTGATGGTAGGATTATTATTAGTCCTATTTCTGCGTTCCCAACTATCAAGCAGCTTAACCCAAATCAAAGAAAAAAGTATCAAATTTTGGGTGATGAAGGTTTTACTTTTGATGATTGCAATGAGGTTTTTGCCATTGAGCAGGTTTTGGGAAATTATCAAAACTATCGGCATAATTAATTTTCTCTGCACTGTTAAAAATATTTCTGAATTAAATTCATTTTAAATTGTATCGCAATTAATTGCTTTAATTATTCATAACCGTTGCAAGTCTTTGATTTTCAACGGTATTATTGGTTTTCTTGGAATAATTAAAAATCCACCTTAATCCCCATTTTAAAAAAATCATGAGAATAGAATAAAAGAAAAGAGCATAAAACCCGAAAACCCACAACAAAAAAAGGTTTCAGACTAATCTGAAACCTTTGAATTTGTGAGCCACTTGACGGATTTGAACCCCCGACCTGCTGATTACAAATCAGCTGCTCTACCAGCTGAGCTAAAGTGGCTTAAAGAACCTTTACAAAATTAAGAAGATTTTTTTTCTTGTGCAAGAATTTTTTTTTCTTATTTCATTTTTTTTGGTTCAAAGAACAACTGCGTTTAAACAGAATTCAAAATTAAGAATATTTTTTGAATCTACAAAATAAATTTTCAATATTTTTTATTTTTTTTCAATTTTTTTTTGCAAAAATTCTAATAATTGATGAAATACCCTTGTGTCCATCACCTTCATTCAAGTTTTCATCAGTTTCAATTGCTGAAATTATTTCTAAATTTTTAAAATCGTTCAATAAATCACTAAGGGAATAAAGTAAATCCAAATTTGTAGGACCTCCTGTTGGTTTTTCCAACTGCTTTTTGCTAAATGCTTCTAATATTAAATACCCATCTTTAGAAATTAAATCAACCATTTTGTTGTGAAAAATTTTTCTATCATATTCAGCAAGATGATTGTAGAAAATTCCTACTGCATCATATTTGTAATTACTAATGAACGATTCGTGGCTCTCAATCTGATAATCAATCATCACATTATTAATTGCTGCAAGTTTCATTGCTTTTTCACGTCCGACCATACTCATATCATAACATTGCACATCCCACCCTAATTTTGCACAATAAACAGCATTTCTGCCTTCACCCTCAGCTGGTAATAAAATTTTTGCCGGTTTTAAATCTTTCAAACTGGCTTTTAGAAATTCATTTGGATTAATTCCATAATAATACTCTTCAATTGAATATCTTTCATCCCATATATTTTGCATAATTTCCACAAATTTATTAAAAAAAATCAAACAAATTAACGTAAATTACGTTAAATAATTGAATAGTTTATTAATTTAATTTTTTTTTGGAGTTTTTATGCGATTTTTAAAATCAATATTGCTGTTATCAGCAACAATTTCATTTTTTCTATTATCATCTTGTTCAGATGATACTACAACAAATCCAACGGATAATGCAAATTATTTTCCATCTAAATCCGGTAATTTTTGGGTTTATGAATCAGTTACAAAAAATGACCAAGACCAAGATGTAAAAACAGTTGACTCAACTGTTTCAACTGGAGTTGAAACAAAATTATCAAAACAAGCATCGGTTTATAAAAATTTTGTAGATGGACAATCAACAACCACATCTTATGATTATGTAGATAATCAAAAATTATTTCAATTGATTGCAGGATTTCTTCCAGACCAATCTACACTTGGTTTTCCATTGCCACTTGAAGTACCTGATGCATGGGCATTGATGGCAGATATGAACGCAACAGCTGGTTGGGATATTGCCACTATTCCATTAACTGATTTACAAATAGATTTACCAGGTACTGGACCAATCAAAATTAAATCAGGAAATATCAAATTTACTGGATTAAAAGGTGGAAAAAGTGATGTTACTGCAGCAGGCAAAACATTTTCAGCTCAAGAATTTACTATCAATTCAATTTTCACATCGGTGATATCAATTACTTATAATGGTTTTCCAATTGATGTAAATCTTAATTTTACAATTACTACTAAACGTTATTATGCTGATAAAGTTGGCTTAGTAAAATCAACTGCACTACCAACAACAATTTCTGCTAAAGCATTAGGAACAGTAGAAGTTTTTAAACGTGAATTCAAAGGAAGCACATCTACACTATTAAGATATAACGTAAATTAATAATAAATCGTTTGTAATTAAGACAAAATAATTGATTAAAGACCTTTATGAGTGCCATAAAGGTTTTTTTTATCGCCAGGGGGTCAAGGATGTACATTTGTGAAAATCATTTAATCCCGATATTGATTTTCAAGGAATTTTAATTTATTCAAATTAGCTTCATTTAAAAGCAATTTGTTATCATTTTAGCGAGTAAATTCACAACAAATGAATACAGAAGAGTAATTACGATTTTATTTTATGTGAAAATGATATTGAAAAAAATAATAAAAAATCATTTTGTTGTTTTAAAAAATATTTGTAAATTTGAAATGAGCTGAAGATTAAATAAAGAAATAAATGTTTGTTAAGTAGAGTACATAGTAAAATAGTGAAGAAGGAGCGAAAACTCTTAACTCTTAACTCTTTTGCTTTATGCAAGACTCTTGTTTACTATTAAAGTTAAGGAGTATTTAGTAATATAATGAGGAGCAACAATATATGTATGCAATAAAAAAGGAATAAAAAAAATATGATTGCAAAAATAAAAGCCCAAGATTTGGGACCCCTGGGCTTGCAGAATCACAATTGTGGTGTTTAAGACCGAACAATGAAATTTTGCGGTTTTCACAACTACAAAATTACTCATTTAATTGGACTTAAGCAAGAATAGTATTAATTTATTTAATTAATTTTGTTTCAGAATCACATGATTAAAAAATGAAAAAAAATAATGTAATTACAAATATAATTTTATGTTTGTTATTTTTAAATTTTGGGAATTTATTTTCTCAGTCGAACTGTCCTCCTTCGTTAATGGAAGAAACTTGGAGTGATCCAATAACAGTATATAACGAACCATATCCGTTTTTTCCACTTGGGACTGTTGATGTAAGATACAGAAATATTGGAAATAGAACGGAAATTAAAGTAGATTGGAATTCATTTCAAAGATACAATTTACCAAGTTATTTGACAAATGAAGAAGCGAAAAGTTTTATGATTCTTGCCATTATAAAAGAAATTGTGGGAAACTGCTCTTGGCAAGGAAATAAAGAAATAGCTTTTTATGATGAGGTTGAATGTACAATCACAAAAAATTGTTATTTAAGAGTTGATAATCAAAGAAGTATTTATTGTAAAGATGAACATTGGACAGGCGATGACCCTGAAATAATATTATTTAATTATATATCTTATTGGAGATTTTCTCAAACATTCGAGTGCGGTTATACTTGCTGCGAAACTGTTTATCAAGTTTATTGCGAGCAAAATAATTCTGGGATTGGAATCTATAAAATAGCAAGTCAAAGTAATAATTTAGCACCAGGATCACAGTGTCAGACAAATGTTTTTTATGATTGCTTAACAGGTGACCCTGTTAATTGCATTTCTAATTGTTATTAACAAAAAGGAAATATACATTGAAAACAATACCTGTAAAAATCATTGCATTTTTTGCAATGGCATTGTTATTAAATTCAAATCCAAACTTCATTCATTTTGATATGAAAATGCCTTATCTGATAAGTTCATCTTATCTTAATGGAGAAACAGCAGTTTTAGGATTTACCGAAGATATACCTGGAGAATACTTATTAGGCCAAGTGATATTAAGCACTGATTTTGAAACAGTTCAACTACCAAATAAAATTGAAACTGAATTTGGTACTTCTCAAATGTTAATCACGACACAATCTAGAACTCTTTTTGATTCAAATAATAATATTTGGGTAAGTGGTTTATCATTATATAAATACTCACAGGATAAATTAGAAGAATTTTTTATTAATGATAAGTTTAGAGCATACAGAAAATTCACACAGTTTTGTGTTGATAAATTCAATAATATCTGGTCTGCTACTGCAGTTTTTAAGCAAGATTCATTTAATTTTTCTGAATTGTATAAATTTGATGGCAAGAATTTTACTTTTATACAGAAATCGGAAAGTCCATGGGGCTTTTCTGGAATTAAAAGTAATATTGGAACTTTGATTGCTTTACCCAATGGCAACATTTTAACTCAAAGAGTATTTGTTTATACTGAAAAAGAAGTCATTGATAGTACAACTAAAGATTTATACATATACAATCAACAAGGTACCGTTGAATCATCAATAAAGTTGATTAATTCTTTTAAATTGCCTTTTGACTCATTTAACAGAAGAATTAACTTTATTTACCCGGAAAATTCCGCAAAATTCTGGTTAGGTTTTGGAGATTATGTTTATTTTATTGATGATAATGATAAAATTCCTTATTCTGTAAATCCACCTTTAACTTTGATTGATGGCGATGAAATTTTAATGTACGATACATTAAAGGGTCTTCCTTTGATTGAGCCAAAAAATTATGAGGAGCAATATGCTATGTGTAAGTTTGGTTCAAATAAGTATTTTTTCTTAGGGCAGAATAAATTCTATTTTTTATATGGTGATGATTATTTGAAATGCAAGACTTGGGAGGAAGCATTTGAACTAATTGATTATATTTCATTTGATATCAAATATATAGAGTTTATTGATGTTTTGAAATCACAATTAAAATCAATGTCTGATACTTCTGTATTTAGCCCTAATGTAATACGTAACATTCATCAAATTGATAATAACTTGTTTTTATTTGTAACATCAAGAGGACTTATATCTGCTAAAATGAAAGAAGCAAATATCGTATCCTCAAATGCTGGAAATGATAACTTGAAGTTTTTATATGATGACAACACAATCAAAATTGAAAGTTTAAATCAATTAATTAATTGCGAAATATTTGATATACTTGGGAAAAGTTATGGTACAATTCCTTTTAATTCTAATGTAATTGATATTTCATACATCAATACTGGAATGTATTTTATTAAAATACATGATAATTATAATAATATTAAGTTTTTTAGATTTAACAAATTTAAATAAGGTAAAAAAATGAAAAGATTAATTTTTTTGATATTAATAATTCTAAATGTATCTGCTGTTATTATATTTTCTCAAAGTTTTTGTCCAGAAGATTATACAAATTGGGATAAAGGTTATTCAGATTATGATTTAGGTCAATACGGCAGTATGACATCGTCTGAGTTTTTTTATAGATCAAATGGTAATTTCAGCTATGATATAGTTATGGACTGGAGTACTTTTGTTAATGAAAATGATTTTATATCCAATTCAGCTTTAAGAAAAATTTTTGAAATGGAGGCAATTTATAATGTGGTTCCTGATATTCAAGGACCCTATAATTGTACAGTTAATGTTTACTATGAAACAGATTGTAGTGTTACTTCCAATGTCTATATTAATTTGGATAGGGATTTTACCATTGCATGTTGTGATGATGGAATTAATGTAACTGATGATATTATAGATTTTCTTGAAAATGGAGTTCATTACAAAGTAATTAAATGGAGTCGCTCCCAATATTGCGGTAAAAAATGCTGTAAAAGAGTTTATAGCTGTCAAAGATATTTTGACGGTGCTACTTGGCGAACAAAGGTAAATTCACCTACATTTGTTTCAGTTACTAATTGTGATGGTAGTTCTAATTATATTGATTGTAAATCAGGAGAACCTATTCCTTGTACAGGTGATTGTAATCACTGGTAAAGATTTATTTATCACTTCGGTTTTATATCCCCATACATAATTATTCGTTCTTGTGTATGGGATTTTTTTTATAAAATCATTTCACAATTTTAGTTTGGTTATATTATTTAGTATTTTTGTATTTTAATTTAATGTAAATTAGCATGAATTATATCTATGAATTTGATGGCTTTGTTCCTGTAATTGACGAGAGTTCTTTTATTCACGAAAGTGCTGTAATAATAGGTAATGTAATCATTGGTAAAGATGTTTATATAGGTCCGGGTGCTGTAGTCAGAGGCGATTGGGGAGAGATAATAATTAGTGATGGTTGCAATGTTCAGGAGAATTGTATAATTCATCAGTTTCCGGGAATTACAGTCAAATTAGATGTTGCAGCACATATCGGTCATGGAGCTATCATTCATGGTGGCACTATCGGAAAAAATTCATTGATTGGAATGAATGCTGTAATTATGGATGGTTCAGTTATTGGCGATGAATGTATTGTTGGAGCTTTGAGTTTTGTTCCAGCAAATATGATTATTCCAAATAGAAGTGTTGTTGTAGGAAATCCTGCAAAAATAATCAAGCAAGTAAGCGATGAAATGCTAAATTGGAAATCCGAAGGAACAAAACTATATCAGCAGCTACCGAATGATTGTAAAAATAGTTTAAAAAGATGTCAGCCCTTAAGAGAAGTACCACCAAACCGAAAAAAACAAGATATTTCCTACAAAAATTGGCATGAAATAAAAAAAAATGACAAAAAATAAAAAAAATAATTATTTTTTTGTAACATTTTATACTTTTGATGTGTCTATGTAATTGAGATTGATACAAAAAAGCTAAGGCAAATGTAAAAATGTTTTTTAAGAACATACATAAGAATACTGATGATGAAGTAGCGAAAGCCACAAAGGAGCTAAAACAAGGTAGCGCCGAAGCTTTCAGAATACTTTATAATGAGTATGGTCAAAAAGTGTATAGATTCTGCCTTAGAATGCTCGGAGACCCTGTAATCGCTGATGATGTATTTCAGGATACCTTTATTAAAGTTTATGAAAAGAGAAATTCATTTGTCGGTTCAAATTTTGCAAGCTGGTTGTTTACAATTGCGAGAAATAATTGTTACAATTATCTTAGGCAAAAGAAAGAATTGATTGAATTTGATGAAGAATTTCATAACTCTCATAATATCCCCGAAACTGATTTAGGTATGAAATTGAGTATAGAACAAGCAATTGCACAGTTGCCTCCAATGTTCAGAGAAGTAGTTATTTTGCGAGAATATGAAGATTGTTCGTATCAAGAAATTGCTGAAATCTTGAATATTGAATTATCTCTTGTTAAAATCAGGGTCTTTAGAGCTCGTGTTATGTTAAAAAAATTATTAAATCCAGTGGTTAAGGAAATAAATGAATCTTGATTTGTTAATATCGAAGTATTTAGATGGTGAGCTTACTCATGAAGAGGACGTGGCTTTGAGGGAATTAATTAAAGCTGACCCATATTCACGTAGCGTTTTTGACGATTATATTGAAATACAAATGGAAATCCAAAAAGACGCTCAATCGATTAAGTTGCCTAAAACACTAAAGAAATCTACAGAAGACATTGTAATGATGGAAATACTGAAAGCAACTCCTGTTGTTATTCATAAAATAGAACCAGTTGTAGCAAGAAGAAAATTTCCACAATTTCTTTCAATGGTAGCGGCATTGCTGTTGTTTTTTGTATTTAGTATTTATGAATACAAATCACCTGTTTTAAATCAAAGTGGTTTAGTTTCTTCAGCTGCTAATAGAAGTGATATGCCTGTATTTGAAGGGAAAAATTCAGAAGTCAAAGAAATTAATGCTTTAGTGAAAAAGAATTCAAAATCATTTGCAACAAGCAAAGTTGAAATTGCTGAAAATGCAAATAATAATGATGCAACTATTGTTAGTTCTGTTGAATTAAATAAAAATGCTGATATGCAATTGAATTCAAATATTACTAATGATAATAATATTAGTAATAATGTCGATAATAATTCTTTTTCCGAAATGCCTGTTGCAGAAGTAAGCAAAAATACTAATTCAAATAAAGACAATTCAATAATTGAATCAAAACATCAAAAATCATTGAATATTGTGAATTCAAACCAAATTAGTGCTTTCCCTAATACATCTGGTGGTATCGAAAGTAGTTTGATTAATCAATTTGGTTATGATATGTTTTATGTGAAAAATGATATTACTTTGTCATCTACTTATATTCAAGGTTTTGCACAGAATGGATTAACATCAGGTAGTAACAAACCAGTAATTCACTATTCTCAAAGTTTAGGATTTTCAATTTCAGAATCTATCAAAATTGGTTTTGAATTTGGCTTGACTGAATTTCAATATGATAAGCGTTCATATATATATGTACCTATAAGTGAAATTGATAATGATAATAAAATTGGTAATAACATAGAAGTATTAGACCCAATTGGGGATAATAACTATATAATTGTACCTGTAAATGTTAATCAAAATCATCAATTATATTGGGGAACAATGTTTTTTGAAAATAATTGGCTCTCATACAATGGATTGATTATAGATTCAAGAATTGGAATTGGTGCTTCAAATAGTGGTTATGTAGGATTTGGCAGAATCAATGCCAAATATGATATTTACAGAGGAATTTATCTTACTTTTGGAACAGAAGGAAGAATATTTTCAACAGATGCTTTGAAAAAAGTTGATGATAATATTAGCAGGTCAATTGGTTTTGTATATGGATTACAGTTTAAATTTTGAAAAAATTAATTAAATCTTAGCAAATTCATATAATTGTGGATTAATATTTTAAGATTTTTTTAAAATTTATTCTTATATTTGATTTTTTAAAATTGAATGAAAAAAAATTTATTTTTTGTTAATTAAATAGGATAATGTACATGAGAATTTCTACAGCATTTCACTTAGTAACTTAATGAAATATCGGACAGTATTATTAAATTTATACACTTAAAACTTAATATTTTAAGTTTTAATATGGTATAAATGCTTTATGCACTTAATTAATAATACGTAATTTGTGGAATTAAGTTTCAAAAATTTTTATATATTTTTTAATTGGATTATTAATGATTAAGATATCTAATAAATTGTATTTTTTTAAGGAGATGTAATATGCGTAAATTTATCGCAATATTTTTTCTTTTTGCTATTTTAAGTCCTGCTTTTATCATGGCTCAAACTACCGGTATTTTGCAAGGTAAGGTAGTTGATGAAACAGGTAAAGGGCTTATTGGAGCAACCTTGCTGGTGGAAGGAACACAGAAGGGTCTTGTTATCAGAGATAAAGAAGGAAACTTCACATTGATTAACATACCTGCTGGAGAATGGACTGTTAAAGTATCATTCGTTGGTAAGACCACTTTGAGAAAGCAGGTGCGTGTTTCAATCAATCAAACTACTAAAGTTAATTTTGAATTACAAGATGAAACAACCGGTAAAACTACACAAAGTATAACTGTTACCGGAGAAAAATTGGTTCAAATTACTGAAGGAACTAAGGATATTAAATCCAACAAAGAAATCACAAATACTGCCCGTGAAGGTATTAGTGGTGTTATCGCTATGAGTAGTGGTGTACTTCAAAGTGGTGGTGGATTTATTATTCGTGGTAGCCGTACTTCAGAATCAAAAATTTTAGTTGATGGTGTAGAAGTAACAAATCAGTTTACTGGTGGTTTCGGCTCTTCGGGTTCAACTTATTTCCCAATGGTTTCTACTTATGCAACTGAAGAAGTTCAGGTTATGACTGGTGGCTTTGGTGCTGAATATGGAAACGTTACTGGTGGTGTAGTTAGTACAGCGGTTAAGACAGGTAAAGATGACCGTTACGAAGGATATTTAAGATATCAAACAGAACTTGGATTTCTCTATGGAAGTCAAGCAAATAGTTTGAAACTTATCAAAGAAGGTGCTCAATATAAGGCAATTGATTACGGAGAAGGTAAGAAATTACAAAGTTCAGGTCAAAATGTATATGACTTTTCTCTGGGTGGTCCAATGCCATTCTTAAAGGAATATGCAACATTTAGTATCAATGCAAATTTTCTTCATGAACCATATAGAAATGCAAGTTATGAAATTTATGACCCTTGGGGAAATAACTTAGGCCATTTACCTAACAATGGTTCATGGACAAGAAATTTGTATGGCAAGTTAAATATTAAACTAAATAAAAGTCTTGATTTAGAATTAGTTGCCAATTATGGAGTTGCAAGTTTTGAATCCTCAAGCTGGAGTTGGATATATTCTGATACTGAAGGATGGGTATATGACAAAGATGAAGCAGGAAATTTTGTATTAAAAACTACTGCTGATGGCAAACCTGTAACAAATGGAATTCCTGACAGAATAGCCAGACAAAATGTATTAGACCAATTTGTAAATTCATACCGTGCAAAAATGAAATATACTTTATCTCCAACAAGTATTCTTGAATTAAATATAATGAACGCTTCTGATGTGGAAGAAAATGCAAGAAGAGTAGGAATGGAAGACCCATCATTCTTTGGCGGATTTGAAAAGTGGGAACCAATTGATGCTTATAGAGTTGATAAAGGTCGTTTGGTACCAGGTGTTGATAATACAATTGACTATTATCAAAATACAACAAGTATAAGATATACAGAAGACGGATATTTCAAAATGGACTTACCACAACGTAATCCAATATCAGGATATTTTGAAGGTCCATCAAATTCAACTGGTTCACATAATCCTTATGGAATTGCATCATTATTTGCTACTACTGGTGGTGGAGCATTTAGTTTCCGTTCTTCAAATTACTGGCAATTAGATGGAATTTATCAACAGTTTTTGACTTTAGGAGATTTTTCCCATAATTTGAGAATTGGATTTGAAGCAAAAAGTACAACACTTGACCGTCATTATAATGGTAGTCCTTATGAATCATCACCATTTTATGATATTTATACAGATAAATGGGGTGGTAATATTTATGCTCAAAACGAAAAAGTTAGAGAAGAAACTTCAAAACCATACAATCCTCTTAATTTGAGTATATATGTATCTGACCAAATAAAATATAAAGGAATTGATTTTAGCCCTTCATTGAGATTTGATTATTTTGATGCAAATGCAAAATACAGATTGAACACTGGTTTCTTTACTTCAATTTCAGCAGACTCTGGATTTGCAACAACTCAAGCAAAATATCAATTAAGCCCAAGAATGTCAGTTTCTTATCCTATAACTGCATCATCAAATATTCGTTTATCTTATGGATGGTATTTCAAGATTCCTACTCTTCAACTTATGTATGACAACTTTAATCTTGATTATCTCAGAACAGGTAATATTGTAGGTAATCCTAATCTTGAACCTGAAAAAACAAATAATTACGAAGCATCTTATAATGTAGAAGTTGTAGAGAATCTTAGACTTGGAGTTACTACATATTATAAAGATATTTATAATCAAGTAGGTATGTCATTTATCCAAGCCACACCTGACCCATACTATCAATATATTGTAGCTGAATATGGTTCTTCAAGAGGTGTAGAGTTTTTATTAAGAAAACAGTCAACATTGGAAGATCATTTTGGATTTGATTTAAGCTATACACTTGCCTATTTAACAGGTACTGCTGATGCCGCTACTTCTAATTATGGTGTTACTATAGACCCTTACACAAATCTACCTACATTCCCATTGGCTGAATATCCTCTTGGTAGAGATATTCGTCATCATGTTAAAGCAAATATAATGTTTGAATGGGGAAATGACCAAGGACCAACAATTGGCGATTTGAATTTCTTACAAAACATGAATATTTCATTTACATTTGAATGGAGAAGTGGTGTACCTTATACTAAAACTGACATCAGCGGAAAACCAATAAGTGAAATCAATAGCGAACGCCAACCATCATATTGGGGATTGGATATGGTTATCAGAAAAACTGTACCTTTAATTGATGTATTTGGAGATATGGCTGGCGATACCAAAATGGAATTTTATGCTTATGTTTATAATTTACTTGATATTGATGATATACGCGGACTCAATTCTGCAACTGGTGACCCTATAGATAACGGTAGAATATTCAACAGACAATATGGTGATTTCAATTCAACTACATATTATGAAGATGCAGTTTTTGAAAATCCTTCAACTTATACAGCTTCACAATATGATTCTTATGGAAACAGAATTTACAATGCACATGCAGACTTTGACAATAATGGTGCTGTTACACAATCAGAAACTTACGAAGCATATTACCGTTACGTAGAAGATGCACTTAAATTCAGAGGAAACTTTAGAGCTCCGAGAACTGTAACATTTGGTATGTTGTTTAGATTTTAATTAAGTAAATAATTGAATTAATCATTTAGCATAGATTTAGTGAGGTAAAAATGCTATTAAGAAAATTTAAAATATCTTTATATCCTTTGCTTTTTGCTTTGGCAATAGTAATGACATTATCGACTTATGCTGATATTGACAGAAGCAAACTTAGTAAAGATGAGTTGGAGAGCTTGCAAAGATCTTCAACAGGCGTATTTGATTTGCAAAGAAACACAATTAGTAATATTGATTTTTATAGTACTAATTATGGTATTTTTGGATTCGATGTTGCAAGAGCTGTTGGTGGTACTTTTTGGCCCCGCGGTTCTAATAATCAATACATTTTTGGTGGTGGTGTATGGTTTGGTGCCACTAAGCAAAAAAATCAACAAGACCCTGAAAGATATAAATATGTAACAATTACATATAATCCTAATGATGGTCGTAGTTGGTGTGTTCCAGGTAGAATAAGAGATGGCGGTCCTTTCTCTCAAGAAGCTATCAATTTGAAATACGATGCCAATGAACCAAAATTATTCAGAGCTTATTTTTCAACAGATTTCTCAGCAAACGGTCAAGCGTTAAATCCTGATGATGGCTCAAATTGGCCTATCTGGGATGCAAGTACAAGAACTGAAGATACTTTGAAAACTGCCAGATATTTTGGATATTACATTCCAAGTAATACAAATAGAAACAGAGAAACTTATAAAAAAGGTCCTGCGTTTATTTCCGCTGAAGACGTTTTCTCTACATTCAAAGATACTGATTTATCAAGATATCCAAATCGTGCAGTTGATGAAGAAAAGGGTTATCCTTTGACTCTTCAATTTGAAAAAATGATTTATTCTTGGGGCTTTGGAGAGTACAGAGATTTCTTATTCTTGAAATATGAAATTACAAATTATTCAACTGATACTTTATGGGATTGCTGGCTTGCACCTGTAATGGACGTGGATATTGCTGAACGTCAACGTAGTGCATCTGGTGCTGGTAACGACCGCGTAAAATTCGTTGATTGCGATTCTACTTTGAATATGGCTGCACAATGGACTAATGGTGATAGAGGTGAGAGAGGAAAAGGTTTTGGATATTTAGGATTTGACTTCCTTGAATCTCCTTCAATTATTAAATATTTGGATACAACGAAAACAGTTAATCCAAATAATCCTTTTGATACACTAATTACCGTTACTGAAAGACCTAAAGAATTATGCCCTCCAGATAGAGATTTTGTTAGAAAAGACAAAATTGTATTTACAAATGCAGAGCAACTTGGTTTGAATACTTTCCGTAACTGGAGTATTCAAGATGATAAATTGAATGACGAAGATAGATATAACTTTATCTCTGCTGGTATCAGAGATGGTGATACTGGTCCTGGTGATAAAAGATTTATGATGGCTACTGGTCCATTTCACATGAGACCGGGCGATACAGTAAGAACAGTAGTTGGTATTATTTTAGCTAGTGCTGCAAATGGTGCCGAAGCTGATGGTTCATGTAGCGATATGGGAGAATTGATTAAAAAAGATAAATTTGCTCAAGAAGTATATGATAATAACTTTAGAGCTCCAATTCCTCCTGTTCGTACTAATATCATTAAATGGAATGACCCAAACATGACTGTTACATCTGAAGCATTTAACAATTCAGTAAGAATAGTATGGGACGATGCATCTGAAGGTTCTGTTGATGATAATGAAAGAGGTTTAGATTTTATGGGCTACAGACTTTACAGAGCAAGAAGAAATAATCTTGATACATTTGATGTTAATACTGTTTCTCCTAATAACGAATTTACAAGTGGTAAAGGACCTTTAGGTTGGAAAATGCTTGCTGATTATAGAATGCCTACTCCTTTCAACAAAACATATCATGTTATTCCTCCAAATAATCCTAAAATACCTATGCCAGGTATTGACTCGTTAATCATACTTGGTCCAGATGCTGATGCAACAGGTAACATTATTGATTCTATGGCATTTAAAGTGATGAGAATAGGAAGAGGATTTATTCCTGAAACATTCAGAACTCCAAATCCTGATTTTGTATTCTTGCATACTATTAGATTCCTTGATACTTCAGCGATATTTGGTCCTTGGGGTACTTATTTCAACAATATTTTATTATCCGACCCAAATGTTTATAGAGATGGTTCGGGTACATTAAAACACAAAGCAAATCCTTACAATAATAGATTATTCTGGTATCCAGGATTAAATAGCCCTGTATTTGATAGTTTGCTTGTTGGTACAGTAAGATTAAATCCAGCTTTGCATAAATATAATCCAATGTTTTTTGCAAGATTATCGAAGCCAATTACTGCAGCTCAAATTACTCAATTGCAAAATGTTTATAAAGATGGTATTGTTGGTGAATTGAATATTGAATTTAATACAAAAACAAACCAATGGGATACTACTATTGTAAGAGTAGATTCGGTTGTGTTTTATAATACATTGAGATTGGGTGAAGTAAACGGCACAAAAACCTATTTGGTAGATATGCTCATTCCTCATAATCTTAAATCAGGTGTTGGAAGTTATTATGATTTGTTAAAGAAGACTATGAGTGATTTTAGTTATGTAAATGAATTAACAGATTCTTTATACACATTTATTTTGAATAAATCATTGAAAATTGATTTCCCTGATGTCGAACAAAGACCTGAAGTTATTTCTGGGGTAATTAAACCGTATATGGCGAGGGTTACCAATAATAGAACTTTTGTTGATGTTGGTGATGATAGACGTGATGCATTTATTGATGATGATGGTGAAATTGCGACAACTGAAAAATTATATAATAATGTTCCTTATTATTACAAAATTCTTGCTTATGATGAAGGTGATTTCCAACAGCCAACTGATGTAAAAATCAATGAAGCTACACCTGGATTGCCAAATATCATTGAAATGATGCCAACAGCTGCTCCAATTGGGAAATATCCCGAATTTGAAACAGTTTTTGTTGATAACGATAAAATTGGTGGTTTATACAATTTCAAATTATTTGGTTTGGACAAAGACAGAGTAATGCAAAAATTTGCAGGAAAAGAATTGGAATTGGAATTCCAACCTTTCTATGAATTTAGAGAGTTGGATTTGAATAACAAACCTACTGATTTAGTTAAATTTGGTCTATATAGAAGTATCGCTACTTTAACCGAAGTTGAATCAAAAGATACTATTTATAGAGCTTTAGTAATGTATGAAAAAGAACCATGTCAATATTTCTGGTCAGATTGGTTAACTGATTATACTGCTTCACAAGTTTTAAGAACAACTGATACAATTGACCCATTCAATCCAGATGACCCGATTCGTGATTTTGGTACACCATTTTCAAGAAGAATTAAACCTATGTCAGGTTTGTTTACAACTGGTGATTTTAAAAATGCTGGATTCTGCTACGCTTTTGGTTGGGATGCTGATGCTTATGGTACACTTGGCTTGAGTTTCAACTTTGGATTAGAACAATGGGGTGGAAGATATAGACCTGATACAGTTGTATATACAAATACAAATGCAAATGTTAGAGCAAATGCTTCATTTAATATCGTTGGTGCTGATAAGTATGTAAATAGCATCCAAAGATTAGGATGGGATTTTGATACTCATTCTCCAATCGAAGCTGGCTTTAACAATGGACCAGGTACTTATGAAATTGAATTTTTACCAGGTGGTGAAGAAGAGTTGACTTTGAGTTTCAATAATAGTGCGGCAACTCCAACAGTTAAAAAATTCAGAGTTCCATATTTGGTTTACAAAGTAACAAATAAATTAACTTACAAACGTGGTTCGGTATTAGGTGATTCTGTTGAAGTGAAATATCCATCTGAAATTCCATTAATGGAAATTCCATTCTACACAAGAAAAACTGCAGTTGATACTACATATCGTCTATTTGCATTTGGACAAACATTTACAACAGAATTATATAGTTTGTATTTAAAAGACAGATATTATCCAGACCCAAGAAATCTTGCTTTGACAAATCCTGCGAAAATGTCTGACTATTTGAATAAATTTACTTCGTTTGCTTTAGGTTTTGCATCAACAGATGCAGCAAGAAACACAAATGTTGGTACTACTATCGAAAGACAGCAATGTCGTGATTTAGATTATACTGATATTCCTGCTGATATTTTTGGTTCTCCAATTGGTAAACAAGGTAGATATTATCTAACAGGAAAATCACTTGATGGTGAAGAATGGTTAGACTTTACAAACTTTATTAATATTAATGGTGGTTGGTTTGTATTCAATTATGCAAATAAACCAAGTTCTGCTGTTACAAAACTTAACTTTACAGTTTTAATGGGTAGAGAACCATCAATTAAAATTGATACAATGGTGGACTTTAAAGCTGGTGACAAAATAGTTGCAAATACATTTGGTGGTGCATTGGGCTTACCATTACCAGGAGCAAAAGTAAGATTCAAGATTTCAGAATCTAAAATTACAAACTATACTGATTCTTATTTAGATCAAATTATGGTTGTTCCTAATCCATTTGTAATTACACATCAAGGTATGAAATCACCTTACGACTCAAAACTATACTTTACAAAATTACCAAATAAGTGTACAATTGACATTTATACAGTTACAGGTGATTTAGTACAAACTATCAATCACGATATAGCAAACTCTGATAATTCAAATGAAGCATCAGTTGAAGTATGGAATTTAATTACAAAGAATGGTCAAAGAGCTCAAAGCCAGACATTAGTTGCAATTATTACCACACCAGATGGAGCGCAAACTGTTAAGACATTTAGTATCGTTGTTGGTGGATTTAGATTACTTGAAGAGTAACAATTATCAAACCCCTATATAATTTTATATAGGGGATTGTTTAAAAATTAATGGAGAATAAAATGAAAAAATTTAGTTTATTAATAAGTATAATTGTCTTAATTGTATTTACTTTTGATGTTGCTTTTTCTTCACCAAATGATACTTATAGTTCATCAAAGGGAGGTGCATTTTCAAAAGTTGGTGCTGCAGGTGCTCAATTCTTGAAAATACCTGTAGGTGCAAGAGCAAATGGATTAGCTGGTGCATATACTGCATTAGCAAATGATTTAACTTCGATTTGGTGGAACCCTGCTGGTATGGCAAATGTAAAGGGTATGAGCGTAGATTTGAATAATACTCAATGGTTTGCAGATTTTGGACATAATTGGGGAGCATTATCAATGCCTTTGGGTGATTTTGTTGCTGCAGTTAGCTTTACCTCTTTTGGCAAAAGTGACATACCTGTTACTACTATGGAAAGACCAGAAGGAACTGGTGCTAAATATAGTGTAAATGATGTTTCAATAGCATTATCTGTTGCTGGTTATTTAACAGAACAATTTGCTTTTGGTATTACTGCAAAATATATTAGTAATGAGTTTAGTTCAGTTAATGCTTCTGGCTTGGCATTCGATGTTGGGTCATTGTATCATACAGGTATTTATGGTATTAATATTGGTTTTGCAATCTTCAATCTTGGTGGCGAGCAACAATATGCTGGTCAAGATTTGAGAACTTCAAAAAGTTATAATGATGTATTATGGGCTTCACCATTAGATGCAAATTATATCGCTTACAAATTCTCATTACCAATTGCATTTAGAGCTGGTGTTTCTTCTGAAGTATATAAAGATGATGAATTTAGTGTACTTTCAGCAGTTGATTTTGTTACATATTCAGATTCACCCGAACAGTTCTCATTAGGTGCAGAATGTACTTGGAATGATTTATTGGTTGTTAGAGCGGGCTATTTGATTGGTAACGACCAATTTGGTTTTGGTGGTGGTATTGGTTTGAAATATTATACTGGTACTTTTGGTGGTAAATTTGATTATTCAATCAATCCAACTGCCAATATTGGCTTGGTACATAGATTATCTGTTGGAATTAATTTAAGTAATTAAAAATAATTTCTCAAATTAATACATTTTTTTGGTTTTATTGCCGTTAATACTCATTAACGGCAATTTTTTTTGTCAAAGGTTTATTATGAAAAAAAGTATTTTTGTTTTTCTGTTGTTAAGTGTAAATTTTATTTTTGGGAAAAATTTCGGTTTAGCGATTGATGGTGCAGTTTTTTATTTTGATGAAAAAAATGTAAAATGGGAGTTTTATTATTCATTTCCTGATAATACATTCAATTATGTTACTGAAAATGAGAAGATTATCTCCAAAGCTCAATTCAGATTAATTTTGAAATCTAATGAAAAAATACAATTAGATACAGTATGGCAAAATGTAAATTCTGTAAATCAAATAAATGATATCGGGAAAAAGGAAATCCTTGGTACTAAGTCATTTATCATTCCAACTGGCGAGTATTCTGTTGGGCTTACAATTACAGACCTTAACAAATTATCAGATGTTCAGAATATTAATTACGAATTAAAAACCAAAAATTTTTCAAATGATAAAATCTCTTTAAGCGATATCCAAATTTCTCATTTGATTGAATCACAATTAATAAAATCTTTTGATTGGGAAGAGCAATTTTTAAAAAAGGGCTTGTTTATTCTACCTAATCCATCATTAGAAGTTACAGGGGAAGACCCTACTATAATTTCATATTTAGAAATATATAATGCAAATAAAATTAGTCCTGATGGAGTAATAATAAATTATATATTAAAAGATGCTACAAAAAAAGGAAGTACTATTTTATTCTCGCGATAAAATTGCTGACTCTGATAAATTATTAGAAACAATACAGTTACCTGTAAATGTTATTCCAACTGGTTTGTATTTTTATAATATTACTGTATCATTTCCAAAAGTTAATCCAACCGATTCTGTTTCAATTTCTAAAAGAATTTATATCATTAACAAAAATGTTCCATTAAAACAACTTGCAGTTTTTTCAGAAGATGAACAATTTGAAAAAAGTGAATTTGCATCTATGATTGATAATAGGATTGATTTAGAATTAAGAATGGCTAAAAAGATTGCTACTAGTGAAGAAATAGCTTCTGCTGAAAAATTAGGGACAGTTAAAGCAAAACAAAGATTTTTGTATAAATTTTGGAATACTCGTGATATTGACACACTTCCAACGATTAATGAAAGGTTAGAGAAATTCAGAAAATCTGTTTCTTTTGCAAATTTACACTTTCCCCAAGGACTAAAAGAAGGTTGGGATACAGAAAGAGGCGAAATAATGTTGAAATATGGCATTCCAGAAACAAGAAATATTTATGAAGCTGTAGGGGCTACAAAAGCTTATGAAGAATGGCAATATAATACAATTGAAGGTGGTGCATATTTCTACTTTGCTGACCTTTCTTCAAATAATGGATATATTTTAGTACATTCAACTCATCCTAAGCATATATATAATCCCGATTGGTACAATCAATATATTGACAAAAATAGTGAAGTTAATAAACAAAAATATCAAGATTCAAATTTAAAAGTAAAGTGATGAAACAGAAAATTGAATTTTATTTAGTTACTGGAATTTTGCTATTATTAGGTGTAATATCATCAAATTTACCTTCTATGTATAGCCGTGCAAAATTTGGAAGATTAATTGGATGGTTTTTGAGGAATGCAGATAGAAAAAGACAGAAAATCACATTACAAAATATTTCATCAGCGATGCCTGAATTAAGTAACTCAGAACAATTTCAAATTATGTATGAAAGTTATAATAATCTGGGGATTACACTCGCTGAACTACTTGCATTTCCATCTTTTGATATAAACGATTTTGAAAAATACATCAAATTTGATAATATTGAATTGGTTAAAGAAGTTTACAATAGAAATAAAGGAATGATTTTACTATCAGGGCATTTTGGCAATTGGGAATTGGTTGCATATTGTATTTCTTTATTTACCAAAGTCCCAGTTACAGTTATTGTAAAGCCCCAAAAAAATAAAATTGCAGATAAGTTTTTGAATGATTACAGGAGTAAGGGAGGCAATAAGTTAGTTTCAATGTATAATGCTAAAAGAGCTTTGATAAGTGTTGTTAGAGCCAAAGAAGCATTAGCATTACTTGCTGACCAAAGTGCAAATGAATCTGTGGATATATTTGTTGATTTTTTTGGGAAACCTGCCTTAACTTTTACCACACCGGCTGCTCTTGCACTAAGGTTTGATGTGCCTATAATTATAGGGTTTTCGGTGCGTCAAAAAGATGGCTCTTATAGAGTAGCTTTGCAGGAAATGAAATTTGATGATTTAAATAGTGATGATGAAGGTATAAGAGAATTAACTCAAAGACATGTGAAAATTTTGGAAAATGCAATTCGTGAAAATCCGCATTTGTGGGCTTGGCAACATAGAAGATGGAAGCATCAACCAAAGGATAGCAATGTTAGTTAATCCTAAAATTTCTAATTTCAAAACTATTGCAATTATTCATACAGCGTTCATTGGAGATGTTACACTTGTTTTGTATTTGGCAGATTACATTAAAAAAATCCATCTTAATGCTGAATTAATACTTGTTACAACACCTGTTTCTAAATCACTCGGTGATATTTGTGATGCAATTGATGAAACAATTGTGTACGATAAACGATATGCAAATAAAGGTATTAGTGGAATATTTCAAATTTCGGATATTTTAAAAGAAAGAAATGTTGATTTGATAATTGCTCCACATAAGTCTTTGCGAACTACATTGCTGTCATTTTTTTCAAGAGCAGAATTTTCTGTTGGATTTGCTCAAGCTAATCTATCTTTTTTATATAAATTTAGAGAAAAGTATAGAAATGATTTGAATGAAATAAACAGAAATTTGAGTTTGTTGAATTGCTTTGAATTTGATAAAACAATTCCACAAAATAATATAATCAACTTAAGACTCGATAATAAAACTATTGAGAATGTTAATAAAAGTCAAATTGCACATAATTTATATAATAATTATATTGTCATTGCTCCCGGCTCGGTATGGAGTACAAAGAGATGGAGTGTTGAGTATTTTGTTGAATTGGTTAAAATGATTGAAAAAACTGGTGTTAAGTGTGTATTGTCAGGTTCAAAATCTGATGTTGAAATTTGCACTTACATTGCAGAAAATACAAACTCTATTGATTTATCAGGAAAAACAAGCATTCCAGAAACAATTTTATTATTGAAAAATGCAACACTATTAATTACAAATGATAGCGCCCCAATTCATTTTGCTGGTTTAGTCAAATGTAGAACAATTGCAATTTTTGGTCCTACAATTCCGGAGTTTGGTTTTGCACCTACTGGAAAAGATGATATTGTAATTGAAAATAAAGAAATTAAATGCCGTCCTTGCGGGATGCATGGACATAAAATATGTCCAATTAAGACACATATTTGTATGACAAGCATAAAACCTGATAAAGTTTATAAACAAATTGAATCAATTATTTGCAAATAACTAAAAAATGTAATATATTAGTTTCTTTTTAATTTATAATGATGAAAAATCTATGGAAGATATAACTTTAAGAATTAATGAAACGGATTATCCAGTCCATTACGATAAGTCCGAATATGGCAAAGTATTTATAGCAGGAAAACCATTTGAAATTGAACTTTTAAAAAAATTTGGTGATGATGTGTTTTCTTTTGCTGTAAATCAAAGATTGTATCAAGTGGATTTTGATTTTGATGAAAATGATAATCTGCAAATTTCATTGAACGGTATGGTATATGACATTGAAATTTCTACAGATACAAAGAAAATGCTGTCTAAATATATCAGTGAGAGCGGAATTGGCAAAGTCAAAAGTGGAGGTATTATCAAAGCTCCTATGCCTGGGCTTGTAATAAAAATTTTAGTTGAAGAAGGAATGAGTGTAATGGCAGGAGATAAGTTAATTATTGTTGAAGCAATGAAAATGGAAAATATATTAAAGTCAACGATAAATGGCACAATCAAGAAAATTCACGCAAAAGAAGGTCAAGCTGTAGATAAAGATGCTATTTTAATTGAAATTGTATAATTGCTGTATTTGTGTTTAAATTATTAATTGGATAGAAAATGTTCGGATTTATTGCTTTGATAGGCAGGATGTTAATCAATTTTGCAAGGGAATTTGGTGAAATTACAATATTATCATTTAGAATTGGTAAATTTTTCCCAAGAATAATAAAAGATAGAAAGTTAGTTATTGAACAAATGGCAATTGTAGGAGCTGACTCACTACCATTGGTTATTTTAATTGGTTCTTTTACAGGAGCAATTGCAGCTTTGCAAGCAACTAATTTATTTGATAAATTTAATTTAGTGGGAATTGCAAAGCCATTTATTGGCTCTTCTATCGCTACTGTTGTGTTTACCGAACTAACTCCTGTATTGACTGCACTTGTGATTGCAGGGCGTGTTGGTGCGTCTATGGCGGCTCAGCTTGGCACAATGAAAGTTACTGAACAAATTGATGCATTAGAAATGATGGCAATAGACAAAGACAGGTATTTGGGGATGCCAAGAGCAGTAGCAGCTTTAATTATGATGCCTTTACTTGCTGTATTTTCTAATATCGTTGCACTTGCAGGTGGTTATATTTTGACAATGATTAAATTTTCTTTCAGCTTTGAAATATTTTTTGATTCAGTTCAAAGATTTTTCAAAGTAGCAGAGATAATGCAGGGTTTGTTGAAAAGTTTTGTATTTGGAGGAGTTACAGCTTTGATTGGTGTTCATGTTGGTTTCAATACATCTGGTGGAGCAGAAGGAGTTGGTAATAGTACTGTTAGAGCATTTACCATTTCTGCGGCTTCAATCTTGATTATTGATGCAATATTTGGATATATTTGGTAATTTTTATGGAAAAGAATGAAAAAGTAAATATACTTTACGTTAGTCATTATCCTCATTATAGGATGGGTGGACAAAAAAGTATGCTTGCTTTAATTGAAAACTTAAATACTGACAAATTCAAGCCAATTGTACTTGCTCCTGAAGAGGGGGAATTACTCTCTAAAGCTCGGCAATTATATTGCAAAACTTATCAATTAGAATTGTATCCACTAAAACCAAAGAATTTTTTTAAAGTTTTATCAACAATCCGCAAAATAATAAAAATTGTAAATGATAATAACATTTCTATAATTCATACTGATACTGAAAGAGATGCATTTGTATTTGGAATTGCCAAATATTTCACTAAAGCAAAATTAATTTGGCATTCAAGATTATCTCGTCCTGATTCTATAGATAGTATTATAACAAAATTTGCAGATGGAATCATACTTATATCCAATGATATTAAATATAGATTTAAAAATTTCAGCAAAATTGAAAACAAAACATCAACTATTTTCAATGGTGTATTTTGTGATATTTTCAAACCTATTGATAGTTTGCCACTTAGGAATCAATACAAATTACCCAAAGGGAAATTTATAGTGTCATTTATTGGACAATTGAATGAAGGGAAGGGTATATTTGATATTTTAGAAGCAGCTAAATTATTTAATAATTCCGATGAAAGAAGTGAAGTTCTTTTTTTATTAATTGGCAAAGCTAATGATAAAGAAGTTTTGAAAAAAATTGATAAATTTATCTCTCAGAATAATTTAGAAGAAATTGTTCGATTAATTGAGCATCAAAAAGATATACATAAGTGGATGCAAGCGTCTGACATAATTATTCTACCATCTTTTGAAGGTGTGGAAGGTATGGGTAGAGTTTTAATCGAAGGTATGGCTTGTGGTAAACCTGTTATTGGTACAAGAATATCAGGCATTAAGGAAGCAATAAGCAAAGATGTAGGAATTTTAATAGATGAAAAATCACCTAATCAAATATATGATGCCGTCAATGTTTTAATAAATGATAAAGATTTATACAATTCATATTCAATTGCAGCAAGACAAAGAGCATTATCTCATTTTGATATTATTAAACATGCCAAGAATGTGGAAGATTTTTATTTCAAAATTCTTCAATAGTGAAACGTTTCACTAAAGAAAAAAACCCATATTTTAAATATGGGTTTTAATTTTTAGAAAGAAATTTGGTTATGCAGCAAAAACTTCTGTTACTAATTTAGCAGCTTCTTCAAAGTTCAATGCTACTTTGAATTCCATATCGCTATTTTTTAACATAATAGATGCTTCTTTTGCATTTGTTCCATCAAGTCTAATAATAACAGGTAAATCAACTTTAACTGTTTTTAAAGCTGTGATAATACCTTCTGCTACTCTATCACAACGAACAATACCACCAAAAATATTGATTAATACTGCTTTTACGTTAGGGTCACTTAACATTATTCTGAAAGCATTTGAAATTCTTTCAGGGTTAGCTCCACCGCCTACATCAAGGAAATTAGCTGGTCTTCCACCGGAAAGTTGGATTAAATCCATAGTAGCCATAGCTAATCCTGCACCATTAACCATACAACCAACGTTACCATCTAATTTGATATAATTTAGATTATAATTTGATGCTTCAACTTCCAAAGGTGATTCCTCAGAAATATCACGCATTTCCTCATATTCAGGATGTCTGTAAAGTGCATTTTCATCAAAAGTAATTTTAGCATCGAGTGCTAAAATTTTTCCATCTGTTGTCAAAACTAAAGGATTAATTTCCATCAAACTGCAATCCAAATCTTCATAAGCTTTTACAAGATTTGTGATGAAATAGATGAAGTTTTTGAATGCGTCACCCTTTAAGCCCAATCCAAACGCTAAAGTACGTGCTTGGTAAGATTGGAATCCAAACTTAGGGTCAATAAATTCTTTGATAATTTTTTCAGGAGTTTCTTCTGCAACTTTTTCAATTTCAACACCACCCTCTGTTGAAACCATAACGCAATTCATTCCAGAAGCTCTATCGAGAACGATACCTGCATAAAATTCTTTTTCAATTGAAACACCTTCTTCAATTAGAAGTCTGTTTACGATGCTACCTTCAGCACCTGTTTGAATTGTAATAAGTTTATTGCCTAATATTGCTTTTGAATATTGGTATGCTTTATCTGCAATATTGCCGTCTTTAATAATTGTAACGCCTTTTACAGGTTTTTCAAACAAAACTTGTTCGTTACCTGTATTAACATCAATTACAGTTCCTTTTCCTCTACCACCAGCATGAATCTGTGATTTTAATACAATAACATTTTGTCCCTTTGATTCAAATTCATCATATACAATTTTGCCAGCATCTTCTGCTGCAAAAATCACAAATCCTTTGAGTGTAGGAACATTATAACGTCTCAAAAGCTCTTTGGCTTGATGTTCGTGTATTTTCATTTATCAACTCTATAATTAAAAAAACATTATTTCTTTTTTACAATTGTTTATATATCAAAGAATATAATCGAAATTATGATTTAAATATTTTACAATTTCTCTTATTTAGCAAAAAATTAATAAACATATCACATTTTATTTAAAATGTTGCACCTATTCTTATGGAGTGTGCATTCATTGTAGTTTCATTAATATCTTTGCCGATAAAATTGTAATTATTATATTTATAGTTAATGCTTAAAATGATTTTATCTAAAACATAATCAAATCCAAAACCAGTTCCACATCCTAATCTACCTTTTGATACTGTTGTTGAAATATCTAATTTCTTTTCTAATATTGGATAATCAAGATTGTATGTGATAAAGTTATAGGACAAATCACCAAAAATGTAAATACCAAAAACTTCTTCTTTCATTAAATAGTAATTTATACCAGAAGAAATAGGTATTATAGTGGTGATTACATCAATTTTTGTAAATAAATCTGGTGAATTATGTTCTAAAACTTGAATATTTTTAGTATTGAATCGGTTAAATTCCAAACTACCAAAAAATTGAATATCATCATTTAAATCTAATGCCACTTGAAAACCAAGAATATATCCTATATTTGAAGAGTTTGGAATTAATTTTCCATTTGAAATCGTAGTATCATTTACAAAATAATTAATACTTTCATCTACAGTAAAATTTCCAAATGAATTAATAGGAAAATTCGGACCTCCATAAATTTTAACTTCAGCAAGTTTATTTGAATATGAGTATAATGAAAACAACACAAAACTAAAAAACATAAATAATAAATTTTTCATAATAATAAAATATTTTTACACATAATTTTGATAAAACGTATTTTTTTATGAATAATTTCATATTGTTGAAAAATATTTTGATTTTTGCAACTACATAGCCGAATTGAAATTTTCAAATTGATTTGTTATTTGAATGAAAATAATGTATACTTTGAACAATTTGCAAATAATTATAAAATGAAATTCTTTGAAAATCCCGATAGGGATTACATATTTGGAAACCCCAACCTAACCTTCCCCAAGGGGATGGAACTGGCGTAAGTCCAACAATCCCATAGGGATTGAATAGTTCAAATACATATTCAACACCTACGGCGTTGCGGGGGACGATGTGTAATTTGTCTGTTACAAACATTAATTCCCTAAGGGAATTTCAAGGAATTTTATTCAAAATAAAGAAATTACAAATTTATGGTTGGTTGTGTAGTTACAGAATTTTTACATATTAATAACACAACAAAAAGAAATTATTAAAAAATTCAAAATAAAAATGGTCTTAATTCTTTATTACTGTGTTTGTAATTTAGATTTTTGAAAAATATTTTGAGAGTAACATTGATTGAATTATTTACTGATTTGTATTATTTTTTGTTAATATAGCAGGTATTTTTATGAAAAGATATTATTTTAAACTAATATCAATTGTATTATTCATTTCAATTTATGTATCTGGCTGTAAAGCCGAAGAAAAAGTATATCAGAATTATGACAATCTTGCTTATAATAAAGCAGAGAACAATCAATCGAATGATAATATTTCAAATTCGAGGCAAAATGCTATTACAAATGCAGTTGCAAAATGTAGTCCTGCAATTGTAGGAATAAATGTTACTGAAGTTCGACAAGTAGCATATCGTGAATCAATATTTGATGACCCATTTTTCAGAAGATTTTTTGGAGAAACAGAAACACGAAAAAGAGTCAGAGAATATGAAGTACAAGGATTAGGTTCTGGATTTTTGATTTCATCAGATGGATATATCTTAACTAATCATCACGTTGCTGGGAATGCCTCTAAGGTAGTGGTAACTCTAACAAATGGTGAAAAATATGATGCTGAAATTATTGGCTCAGATATGGTTTCTGATGTTGCTTTATTGAAAATTTATGGAAAAAACTTTCCATTTATCAAATTAGGAAATTCTGATGATGTAATCATTGGTGAATGGGCAATCGCATTTGGTAATCCATTTGGATTATTTGACATGAATTCAAAACCAACAGTTACCGTTGGGGTTGTTTCAAATAAAGATGTTGATTTTCTACATCAAGACCAGCCATATAACCGTGTTTATAAAAGAATGATTCAGACAGATGCAGCAATTAGTTCTGGTAATTCTGGCGGACCATTAATAAATTCACTTGGCGAAGTAATTGGTATGAATACAGTTATTTATTCCACTTCTCAAGGAAGACAGGGAGCAGGGAGTATTGGCATTGGCTTTTCAATTCCAATAAACAGAGTAAAAAAAATTGTGGATAGAATTAAGCAAGATAAGCAAATAAATCGCGATTTTTATACTGGTATGGAAATCAAAGAGATGGATGAGCAACTTGCAAGATATATTGGAACTGATAAAAAAGACGGTGTAGTTGTTTATGGATTTCAAAGGGATTCCCCAGCAGAACAAGCCGGTTTTAAACTTGGAGATATAATCCTTGAAATTGAAGGATATAAAATAAATAGAATTGATGATTATTTCGTAGTTGTAAGTGATGGGGAAGTAGGGCAATCATTAAAATTTAAATTGCTCCGTGATGGTAAAGAGATTACAAGAGATTTAGTATTAAAACAAATACCAAGGCGTTAATTTTGGAAATAAAAAGCGTATTAAAAGCTAAAAATTTAGTTAAAAAATATAAGAAACGTGTAGTAGTAAATAACGTTTCAATTGAAATTTCACAAGGTGAAGTTGTTGGTTTGCTCGGACCTAATGGTGCGGGCAAAACCACTACTTTTTATATGATAGTTGGAATGATAAAACCAAATTCAGGCATTGTTGAAATTGATGATAAAGAAATTACATCTTTACCTATGTATAGACGTTCTCATCTTGGTATCAGTTATCTGCCTCAGGAGGCATCTATTTTTCGTAAAATGACTGTAGAAAAAAACGTAAAAGCTATTTTACAACTTCAGAATTTAAGTTCAAAGGAAATCAAAACTAAACTTGAAAGCTTACTTGTTGATTTTGGTATAACTCACATCAGAAAAAGTAAAGGTTATATGCTTTCAGGTGGCGAAAGAAGACGCTGTGAAATTGCACGTGCCTTAGCTTCAAGTCCAAAATTTGTACTTCTTGATGAACCATTTGCAGGAATTGACCCAATTGCAGTTGAAGATATTATGAAGATTATCTACAAATTAAAACAACAAGGAATTGGCGTATTAATTACCGACCATAACGTACACGAAACACTATCAATTACTGATAGAGCGTATATTTTGATTGATGGTAATATTTATATTTCTGGAACAAGTGAAGAAATTGCTTCAAATGCAGAAGTTAGAAAACGCTATCTTGGAGAAACATTCACTCTCGAAAGATATGAATTTTAATGTTTTTTTTTGTTGATTAAAATAATAGTATAGATATGATTCAAGAAATTAAATCTGAACCAATTCCAATTAAGTTGTGGGTTGATGATATTGATGAGCAAACTTTACAACAAGCAAAGAATCTTGCAAATTTACCATTTGCATTTGACCATATTGCTATTATGCCCGATGCACATGTTGGTTTTGGAATGCCAATTGGAGGAGTACTTGCAACTAAAAATGTTATAATTCCAAATGCAGTTGGAGTTGATATTGGCTGTGGTATGTGTGCTGTTCGTACTTCAATTGATAATATTTCTAAAGATGATTTAAAGAAAATTATGGGGAAAATTCGTCTTGATATTCCTGTAGGATTTAATCATCACAAAAGGGCTATGAATCCAGTTTATATGCCTGATACAACGAAACTTCATTCAGATGCAATATCATTGCGAGAATTTAATTCTGCATTGAAACAAGTCGGCACTCTTGGTGGTGGCAATCACTTTATAGAAATACAATCTGACGAAGAAGGATTTATCTGGATAATGATACATTCAGGAAGCAGAAATATTGGAAAAACTGTTGCGGATTACTATAATAAATTAGCAATCAAGATTAATGAAGAGATAAATTCGGATATACCTCAACATTGGCAATTGGCATATCTTCCTGCGGATAGTGAAGAAGGAATTAATTATCTCAATGAAATGCAATTCTGTGTCGATTTTGCACTTGCAAATAGAAAGTTGATGATGCAAAATATTCAAAATAGATTTTTAGAATTAAATGGTAATATTAGTTTTGACGAGATGATAAATATTCCTCATAATTATGCGGCTCTTGAAAATCACTTTGGAGAAGATGTTTTTGTTCATCGTAAAGGTGCAACAAAAGCTGTAGATAACGAATTAGGTATAATTCCTGGTTCGCAAGGCACTAAAAGCTACATTGTTAAAGGGAAAGGGGCTGATTCAAGTTTCAAATCTTGTTCTCATGGTGCTGGAAGAGTTCACAGTCGTACAAAAGCCAAACAATTATTAGATTTGAGTGAAGAAATAAGAAAAATGGATGCGAAGGGAATTATACATGGAATACGCCATACAAAAGATTTAGACGAAGCACCAGGAGCATATAAAAATATTGACCAAGTGATGGCAAATCAGCAAGAATTGGTAGAAATTGTAACAAAATTAAAGCCATTAGCAGTTATCAAAGGGTAAATATTTGTATTACTTATGAACGAATTCAGAAAAAAAAGCCACATATTTATTAAAATTTGTGGCTTTTAAAATTTTCAATTACTATTATTACTTTAGTTTGGCAACTTTCATTGCTTCTGGGAATAAAGTAAGAGCTTTTTGAATTTGTCTATCAATATCATAAAACACTTGTACTCGTTTATCATAACCCCAAATTATGCTTGCAATAGAAGCTTTAATTTCTGTAACGATAAAATCTTTGTCAGTTTTGTATTCACTGTCATTCCATTTGATTTCTTTTGATTCCGCAAGTGCTTTGAAATCAGCTAACATTTTATCAGTTATTTTATAATTTTTGTAAAAATCATTGAAATTAGAATACTGTTCTTTAATTTTTTTACCATTGTCAAGATTATTACTAATATATTCGTTAAATATTCTCTTCATTCGTAATTGAATACTAAAGTCAGTAATTGTATCTTGTTTAATTATGTAATCAGGAACAATGCCACCACCACCAAGTAGTGTTCTACCTGATTTTGTTTTGTAAATTTCGATTGAATCTACATCAATGATATTTTTACTTTTCGGATTTTTCTTTAGTTCATCTTCGTTATGTTTGATGATGTCTTTTTTAGCTTTTTCAAGAGCCATTTCGATATTTGAACCTTCTTCAAGTTCTAATCTTCCGTATAATTTGCGATAATCTAATTTATCTTTGTAAGGTCTTTGTATATATCTACCTGAAGGAGTGTAATATCTTGCGATTGTAAGACGGAAAGCAGAACCATCACCAACTGGATATTGTCTTTGAACTAATCCTTTTCCAAAAGATGTTTCACCAACAACTAAACCACGGTCTAAATCTTGAATTGCACCAGAAACAATTTCACTTGCTGACGCAGAACCAGCATTAATCATTACAATCAAAGGCAATTTTTCAAATAATCCACCTGCATTAGACATATAAAGCTCTTCAAATTCTGGTTTGCGTGCTTTAGTATAAACGATAGTATCACCACCAACAAGGAATTCATCTGCCATAAAGAATGCTTGTTGCAAATACCCACCTGGATTTCCACGTAAATCAAGAATTAATTTTTTCATTCCTTGTTCTTTGAGATTCTTGATTGCATCAACCAATTCGCTATGTGTATTGGCTGCAAATCTATTTACACGAATCAGACCAACATCAGTATTATCAAACATAAATGAAGCATCAACACTAAGTATTGGAATTTTATCTCTTGTAATTGAAAAATTCAATAATTGATTTACACCCCAACGTTTGATATCTATATTTACTTTTGTACCCTTTGGTCCTTTTAATTTTTTAGGAACGTCATTTCTATCTATTCCAACAGCATATTGCCCATCTATATTAACAATTTTATCACCTGCCTGTATTCCTAAGCCCTCTGATGGTCCTCCTGGAATCGGTGTAATTATTGTGATTGTATCATTAATAATGTCAAATTGAACACCAATACCTTCAAAACTTCCAGAAAAATCTTCTTCTACACCTTTCATTTCTTCAGCAGTAATATAAGTTGAGTGAGGGTCTAATTCATTTAGCATCCCTCTAATCGCAGATTCTGTAAGTTTTTGTGAATCAATGTCATCAACGTAATTTTTAACGGCTGTGTTGAATACTAATTTGTATTTGTCTAATTGACCGTAAATGTTATCTCCAGAAATTAAAGGTGGTAATAATGCACCAATCAGCACTCCAATAGTGATGGTGATAGCACCTATGATAAATCCTCTCTTCATAATTACTCCTAAATATAAAAAATTTTATTATTAACTTACTTAAACGTAGAAACCAATTCAAAGTTTCATACAGATACATTCTTTAGCTTTTCAACTAAAATTTGATAATATTTCAATGTATGTGGTAATTTTTCAATATCAAAAGTGAGAGATTGATAATTCAATTTTTCACCATAATTTACCAGTATATCAATACCATTATCAATTCCCAATTGACGAATTTCAACTGCAAATCTTTTAATGTCATTTATGATATTAGATTTGATTAATGAATTCATAAGTAAAATTTTTGATTCAAGAGTTGGGATAATACTCATAATTTTCCTTTTTTTGTTTTCATCAAATCCATCAATTTGAAATTCTTCTTCAAGAGTTGATTCCATATACTTTTTTTGAACGTTTTTAATTTTTTGGTCAAAAGTAATAAAATCATTTACTTCAAGAGATTGGTTTTCGATAATTGAATCAGCTTCAAATGGTATTTCAACAATAAATTCAGCACCTTGATTAACTTCACTTATTACATAAGCTTTCCCATTAAGCATTTCTGTAACTCTTTTTACAATAGACAATCCCAATCCAGAAGATTGCTCGCCAGCTGTAGGTTTAGCTGATAATTTTTGAAATTTGCCAAAAACTTTTTCTTTATCATCATCAGTTAAACCGGGTCCTTCATCTTTGACAGAAAATTTCAAAAATGAACCATTATCTGTTTTAAAACAATTCAAACTTACAAAAATATTTTTTTCATAAGGAGAGTATTTGATTGCATTTGAAATTAGATTCTGTATAATTTCCCTAAACCTATCTTCATCAATAATTCCAAAATATTGTGAAAAATCATTTACGAAAATTGATATGTGTTTTGCATTTGCAAGAATAATATTTTGCTGGATAGTAGTTTCTACAATTTGTGAAATATTTGATTTCGCCAATTTCAATTTTAAAAGACCAGATTCAAGTGTTTCAACATTTAAAAGTTGATTGATAGTTCTAAACATAAAACTTGCCATATCTTTAACTGTTGACAAATCTCTAACAAGTTTTGCTGGGTCAATTGAACAATCAGGTTTGCATAATGATATTTTTTCAATTGTTAAAGATGTAAATCCAATGATAGAGTTTAATGGATTTTTCATATCGTGAGCAGCAATACCAAGATATTCATTTTTGTCTTCCAAAAGTTTTTGAAGTTTTTTGTTTATATCCATCATCTTTTCTCTTGATTTTTTTAGTTCGAGATGATTTTTAATTCGTATTGATAGTTCTTTTGAATTGAATGGTTTACTAATATAATCAACAGCACCCAATTCAAATCCTTTTACAATACTTTCAGGTTCTGTTTTTGCTGTTATAAAAATAATTGGAATATCTTTTATTCTATCATCACTTTTAATTTTTTTACAAACTTCAAATCCATCTAAATCTGGCATCATTACATCAAGAAGAATTAAATCAGGAGTTAATTCTTCTAATGAAATGAGTGCATTAACCCCATTTTCTGCAAAAGCAAGCTCATATCCCTCTTGAAATAAAATTGCACCAAGAACCTGCAAATTCTGAGGGATATCATCAACAATAAGAATTAATGGCTTATTGTCAATATCTTGTTCTGTTTCAAATAATGGCATATTTACTCCAATGGTAGTGATATAGTAACATAAGCTCCTTTATCTTGATTATTACCGACTTCAATTATGCCTGAATGATAATCAATAATAAATTTTGAAGTAGCCAAACCAAGACCCAAGCCCTCTTTATGATTTAACAATTCAGTAGTATTAAATAATTCAAAAATATTTTCGAGTGATTTTTCGGAAAAACCATTACCGGAATCAATAAAATCTACTTTAACAAAATTATCAACAATTCTTGTTTTTATTATTACTTCTTTATTATAATCGCAATATTTAATTGAATTTGATAAAACTAAATCGAAGGATTTCTTTAAAAGATTAAAATCTCCTTTTACTAATAAATCATCATCAATCAAATCTGTGATTATTTTGATATTTTTCTGTTGAGCAAAATCTGCTAAAGTAAAAACTGATTCGTGAATTGTAGAATGAATTTCAACTTCATCTTTGCTAATTTCGTATTTATCTGACTTTAAACTCGTAATAAGCATAGACATTTCAGCAAATTTAATTAATCTTTCGGCAGATTGCATAATAAAATCAGCATATTCTTTTGTGTCTTCATCTATTGAACCATTTTTGAGCATAAAAGCAAAGCCCTTAATTTCATTAAGAGGTGTATTCAATTCATGAGATAATAATCCAAGAAAATAATTTTTTGCAACATCTAATTTTGATAATTTTTGATATGCAACTTCTAATTCCATTGTTCTTTCTTTCACTTTTTCTTCAAGATGAGCATTTAATTCAACAAGTAAGGAAGTTCTATGTTTTAGTTGAATTTGTGTTTTAACTCTTGAAATTAATTCAGGAGCATTGAATGGCTTTGTTAAATAATCAGCTGCACCTAATTCAAAACCTTTGACGATTGTTTCAGTTTCGTGTCTTGCTGTTAAAAAAATAACAGGTATATTTTCAGTTTTCGGATTAGATTTAATTTTTTGACAAACCTCAAATCCATCCATTTCAGGCATCATAATGTCTAATAAAATTAAATCAGGAATAACATTTTCCATCAATTCCAAAGCTGCTTTGCCTCTGTCAGCCATAGCAATTTCATATCCTTCTTGATAAAGAACTGCTGCTAAAACTTGCAGGTTTTTAGGAACATCATCAACCAATAAAATTAATGCCTTTCTATCTGTTGCATCAAAAAATATATCGCTCATTTTAGTTTCCTTTATTAATTATTATTTTTTTATTTTCTTCTTCAATATCAGCATTTTGGTGCTTAATTCGTTCTATTAGTTCCCAAAAGTTATCGAGATTTTTTCTTATATTCACAATATCAAAATTATTCGACAAAGTAATTAAATGTTCACAATATAATTCAAGAGTTTTGCAATTATGAATAAGTGAAAGGGAAATCAAACTTTGTGCAAATTTTTTAACATTACCGATAATTAAACTATGATTTAGTTTATTGAGTAAAATTCTGTAATCAGTATCTAAAACATAAAAGAATTTTTCAGCATCTTTAATTGGAATTGCATCAGTAAGTTCATTTAATGAAAGTTCATTTTTCACAAGATTATTTTCATTTGATAGATACTTCACTACTTCAAAAAGAAGTAAATTTTTATCTACAGGTTTAGCGAGGTAAGCATTACAACCAGCTTCTAATATGCTTTGCTCATCTCCTTTCATAGCAGATGCAGTTAAAGCAATTATTGGAATTTCTGCAAATTGCGGAATAGTTCTAATTATCTTAGTTGCTTCATAGCCGTCCATTACTGGCATTTTTATATCCATAATAATCAAATCTGGAATATAAGATTGAACCATTTCAATTGCTTCAACTCCATTCTGGGCTTCCAAAATTGAAATTTCATATTGCTTAAAAAATTCACTAATCAATTTTCTATTTAATTCGATATCATCAACAACAAGAATTGTTTTATTTGAAATTTTAATTTGTGAAAAATCGAAAGTGTTTGTAAAATAATCATCAGTTTGAACAGATGAAATTGGAATATTTTTTAAAATAACTTCAAATACAGAACCATTTGGTTCATTCTTGTAAAGTGCTATTTCGCCATTCATCATTTCGACCAAGCGTTTAGTGATAGCAAGTCCAAGACCAGTTCCGCCAAATTTTCGAGTACTTTGCCCGCTTTGTTGTATAAATGCTCTGAATATATTCTCTCTTTGGTCATCAGATACTCCAATACCAGTATCTTTTACGGCAATGATTAAATCAATTTTACTGTTATCCAATTCAGATATTAACTTTCTTGCGGTTAAATAAATATAACCAGATTCTGTGAATTTTAGTGCGTTTCCTACTAAATTTATCAATACTTGTCTTAATCGAATTTCATCTAATACTAATCCATTTGGTATATCATCATCTATTCCAACAATAAAATCAAGACCCTTTTCAGCTATTTTGTATGTAAATATATTTTTAATTTCCGAAAAAATATTACTGACATTTATTGAATCAAGCTGTAATACCATTTTCCCAGCTTCAATTTTTGATAAATCTAATATATCGTTGATAATACCAAGCAGACTTTTTCCACTTGAGCTGATTGCTTCTATATATGATTGTAATGTAATGTCCGTAATTTGATTTTGTAACAATTGCGAAAATCCAAGAATTGCATTCATTGGCGTTCTAATTTCATGACTCATATTAGCAAGGAACTCTGATTTTGCACGGTTAGCCGATTCAGCTAAATCTTTTGCAATTCTCAATTCACTTTCGAATTCTCTTTGAGATGTTATATCTTTTACATATACAACTACCCCAAAATACACATTATCATAACTAATAAGAGGTGTAATAAACCTATGAATTATACTTCCATTTTTTAGAACAATTTCATCATCTATTATTTGATTACTTTGCTGATGTACGTACTCCTTCAAATTAATTGGATTATATTCAGGTAACATCATTTCACCAGCATAATCTGTAATTTCGCTATAATCTTTATTAATTCTTGCTTCTGTTGGAACATTGAAAATATCAAGTAATTTATTATTAACAGAAATAAATTCTCCATTCTTATCAACAATCGCAATACCATCTGGAGATAATTCTTGCTGTGTCTGCAAAATAATATTCATCAATCGAATTTCTTCTTCATACTTTCTTCTTTCTGTAATATCTATAAAAGTACCGATGATACGGGTTGCTTTTCCCTTAGAATTTCTTGAAACAATTTTGGCTCTACTATCAACCCAAATAATTTCATTTTTAAGGTTAATAATTCTATGTTCACAAATATAAGAATCAATATTACCCACTATAAAGTTATCGAATACTTCTTTAACATACGCCGCATCATCAGGATAAATTATTTCTTCCCAGAAATTATTTTTTTCAGTTACAATTATCTCTTCAACATAATTACTGAAGCCCAAAATATTTGATAATTTTTCATTAATTAAATATCTTTTTGACTTAACATCTAAATCCCAAAGACCTGCCGCTGCTGCATCTAACGCAAGAGCCATTCTATTTTTTGACTCTTCAAGTTTTTCTGAAAATTCAACCAAATCTGTTATATCTCTGCTTACAAAAACAGTTCTTTTCTCGCCATTCGCTGCAAAATAATAATTCACTCTTACTTGCATCCATCTTAAACCAATTTCAGGCAACAAAATTCTTATATTGCTACTTATCGAATTAGTATTTGGCTCATTGTTCAAAGCATTGCTATCTTCTAATTCTTTTTTAAATCTGTCCTTGTCTTCTTCAGCCATTCCATAGAACAAATCCCAATCAGGATTGTCGTTTTGAGGTTCAACTCCAAATGAATCCCAATACTTCTTATTTGCATAAACAAGTCCATTATTCGTTACTTCAATAATTTGGTCAGTTGAATTTTCAGTCAGTAATCTAAATCTTTCTTCAGATTCGATTAAAGCTTTTTCTGATATTCTTCTTTCAATTTCCCCACCTGCTCTTGCAGTAAATATCTTCAAAATATATTCATTAATTTTTGATTCTTGCATTGGCTTTGTATCTGCAACGTACAGATGTCCAATTGCATTTTTTTTACTATCGAAAATTGGCATACCAAAATAACTTTCAAAGTCAGAATTTTGAATCATTTCATTAGTAGGAAATTCAGATTTTATATTATCAGAAAAGAGTCTCATTTCTTTTCCAAATACATATTCACAAGGTGTACCACTAATATCATACATATAAACTGGTGCATATCCATCTCCAGCCCATAAAGAAATAATATTAGAGAAATTTGGCTTCTCAGGAACTCTTTCAGCAATAGCAGCGTATTTTACATCGAGAGAAATTGCCAGATTTTTTACTAATGATTTGAAAAATTCTTCACCAATACTACTTGAAGTCCCTTCTACAAGACTTTGAAATGCTTTTTCCTGTTGTTTTCTTTTCGTTATATCAATCAAACCTGTAAGAGTGCATCTTCGACCATAATAAGTTAAAACCCGACTTGATAGCAGTCCAAAGTAATCATCACCATTTGGATATTTAAGAGTAATTTCATATTGATTGATAAAACCATTTTTTCTTAATTTATCAATCAATACATCTCTTGTAGATGGGTCTGCAAAGAATTTCAGAGTGGATTTACCAATAATTGAGCCGCCTATTTTTTTCTCTAATTCTTCAAGGATTTGATTGGCTAATAATATTTCACCCGTTTCAATATCAGACAAAATTAATGGGACTGGTGAGGCATCAAATAATATACTGAAATTTTTGCGGTGTTCGATTAAATCTCTTTCTGTTTTCTTTAAGTTTGAAATATTAACAGCAATTAGTATAGTTCCAATAAATACATTGTTTAAGTCAAACAATGATTTCATATAACATAGAAAAACTTGTTCAGCTCCAACATTCATTTCAAATGACATTACGGTGCCAGTCTTGCGTGCTTCTTGAAATTTATCAACTGCTATATTTTTTATGTTATCTGACATAACATCGCAAAATTTCTTTCCAATTATTTTATCAGCATCTTCTCCAAATATTTCGCTGTGGTAATGATTAACAATTTGATATTTGTTATCAGCATCAAGAAAACTTATAATTGCTGGAGCAGTATTTATAAGTCCCTTTAATAAATTCTGATTTGCTTCTAATTCCTTCTCAAAGTTTTCTCTAACAATAATTTCATTTTTTAATATAATATTTACATTTTGCAGCTCTTCATTTCGTTTTGTGAGTTCATTATTTGCATCTAAAATTTTAGTTAACATTGAATTGAATGCACCAGCCAAATTTCTTATTTCTTCACTACCAGAATACTCATTTGCTTTTGTTTTAAAATCTATATCATCTCTTATGTTAAGAGCTACTTTACTTAATTTATTTAATGGAATTATTATAATTTGAGAAAATATATAAATTAACCCTAAGGCAAAAATCAAGAGTACAACTTCTATGATTCTCAGATTTTTCATTGACTTATTTAAATTTTCTTCTATATATTTTGTATCAAATCCAATTGAAAGAATGAAATTTCCTCTTTTAGTATTTATTACACTTTGCCATACTTTAATTGAATCATTAATCATAAAAATTACATCATTATTTTGTTTAAATGTAATTTTCTCAATATTATTTGGATATTGTAATAATATTATGGAATTAGTATCTTTTAATTGTAAGAATGCAATATTATTATCTTTTTTTAACATTTTGATAATATCTTTACTCAATTCAAATTTATCTGTATATTCTAAATTATATATAATGCTCATACTTGCATAATTTGCTGTAATTTTTGCAATATCGTCAAATGAGGTTTGCAACAGTTCAGATTGTGATTTATAAAAGTAATAAAAATTTGTCAAGAAAACAATAATTAGTATCCCAGAAAAAAATATTGCTAACTGAGATTTAACTTTTAGTTTATATATGTATGGAACTTTCATTTACTATCCAATTATTTTTTTTAAGCCAATTCTTTATTAAGTGGCAATTCGACAATAAAAGTTGCTCCATTACCGAGTTCACTTTCACACCAAACTTTTCCACCCATTGCTTCAGTATATGTTTTAACTATTGATAATCCAAGCCCCGTAGAGTTTTCATTTGCAGTAGGTCGTGCAGATAATTTTGTAAATTTACCAAATAATTTTTTCATATCGTCTGAATTAATACCAGGTCCTTGGTCTTTTACTTCAAATCTACAATTATTACCATTTGTAGAAAGATTAACGAATACTTTTTTTCCAAATGGAGAATATTTTATAGAATTTGAAATTAAATTATCAAGAATTTGTTTCATTGAATTTAAATCGCAATACACAATTGGCTTTTCTTTTGCATCAAAAATTATTTCGATGTCTTTCTTTTTTGCTCTTTCAACATAGCTATCTACTAAAACCGATAAATGAGTATAGACATCGTTATCTTCAAAGTGCATATTGACTTTTCCAGCTTCAATGGCATTGATATCAAGTAAATTCGAAATAATTTCTAACATTCTATTAGTAGAAGTAATTATATCATTTGAAAATTCTTGAATTTCATCATATTCTAATTTTTCATCTCTGATAACTTTTGCAAGTAATTGAATACTGAAAATTGGATTTTTTAAGTCATGAGCCGCAATACCAAGAAATTCATTTTTTTCAATATTCAATTTTTCGAGATTTTTTTTATCTTTTAATATCTGTTTTTTATATTTCTGTAATTGCAAATGAGTAGATACGCGGGATTTTAACTCTGATGGATTGAAGGGTTTTGTTATATAATCAACAGCCCCTAATTCAAAGCCATAAACTATATCTTCAGTTGCTACTTTTGCTGTAAGGAAAATGATAGGTATATCTTTAGTAACATCACTTGCTTTTAAGAGTCTGCATACCTCAAAACCATCAATTTCAGGCATCATTATGTCCAATAGAATTAAATCAGGTATTTTATTATTAGCAATTGAAATAGCTTTGTGCCCGTTAACTGCTATTGCAATTTCTATTTCTGGATTTTTGATATGTTCACCAAGTACTTGAATATTTAATGGGTTATCATCTACTATTAATATTAAAAATTTTTCCTGCTTATCCATTTTTTTATCCTAAATTATAAATATTCTTTAATTTTGAAGCAATTAATTCCAATTCTAATATGGCTTTTTGCAAATTAACAACATCAAACCTATTAGCAAAATCATAAATCAATTCACCTTGTCTAACAATTATTTCAGCATTATGAGAATTTCCAAGTTCAATAATTTCATTAGCAAAACTCATAATTTCATCTATAACGAAATAATCTAATAAAGGTTTTATCTTAGGTATGAAATTATTTAAAAGTACATCAATTAATATACTCATATTGTTGATATTGTTTAAATTATTTTCAGGGATTAAGTTATCTTTACTTGTCTCAATTTTATTTGTAAATGATTCTTCATAATAGTCCAGAAATTTAACTAATTCATTCATTATTTCAATTTCAGATACAGGTTTTATTAGAAAACCATCAGTTAAATTTCTAAGAGGATTTTCATCATCATTCAAGACAGAAGCAGTTACTGCAATAATTGGAATTTTACTCAATATAGAATCAGATTTAATTAAATTTGAAGCTTCAAACCCATCTAAAACGGGCATTTTAATATCCATTAAAATTATATCTGGTTTGATTGCTTTTGTCATTTCAACAGCAGTAAATCCATCTTCAGCTTGATGAATAATTAAATTTTTATTAGATAGCATTTCTACCAACAAATCACGATTTGTTTTGATATCATCAACAATTAATACAATTTGATTTTTAAATAAAATATTAACCTTTTGCTCATTTGCAATTAAATTTTGATGGACTTTTTTCGAAAATTGAATATTTGGAATTTCAACGTAGAATTTTGTTCCAACATTTACTTCGCTGTCAATCCATATTCTTCCATTCATCATTTCAACTAATCTCTTTGTAATAGATAAGCCAAGTCCAGTGCCACCATATTTGCGTGATAATTTAGAATCCTGTTGTTTAAATGGTTCAAAGATTCGTTCAAAGGCAGATTGAGGAATACCAATTCCAGTATCTTGAATGATAAAATTCAAATCAAAAGTTTGCTGTTCGTAATTTATTCTTGACATTTTAATAGTTACCTTAACAAATCCATCTTTTGTAAATTTTACTGCGTTACCAATCAAGTTAAATAAAATTTGTCTAATTCTAACTTCATCAACATATACATAATCTGGAATCATTAAATCTATTTCAGAAAATAACTCAAGACCTTTGTTTTCGACAGAAATTTTGAATATTTTTATTACTTCAGCTGCCAAAAGTTTCAAATCAACATCTTCGTAATACAGTTCGATTCTACCGGCTTCAATTTTTGAAAGGTCGAGAATGTCATTTATGAGATTTAATAAACTCTTACCACTTGAATAAATTGCTTGAATATATTCTTTTTCTTTTTCATTCTTAAGATATTTTTGTAAAAGTTCAGCAAAACCGAGTATTGCATTCATAGGAGTACGGATTTCGTGGCTCATATTCGCAAGGAACATACTTTTTGCTTTTGTTGATTCTTCTGCAAGTTTCTTTGCTTCTTCGAGTTCGTTAATGGTTGTTTCAAGAATATTAGTTTTTTCCTCAAGCATCATCTTGGCGATAGTCAAATCTTGATTAAACCAAATCATTTTATTTTGGGCTTCAGTCCATTCTGTAATATCTCTAAATATCCATATTTTTCCGACAACTTCATTATTGATTATTTGAGGTTTATAACTAAAATCAAAAACTTTTTTGTTTTTCAAATAAAGTGTTCCATTAAGATTTGAATTTGGAGTATCGATACTTCGTTTTATGTCAGTTTCAAATTCATCTTTGTTGATTGTTAATGAAATTAAAAATTCAAAGAATATATGTGATTGTTTGAACTCCTTATAATAGTTGCTTAAATTCCACATATTAAAGAATAATTGGTTATAACTGCTTATATTGTCATAAGAATCAATAACCAAAATACCTTCATTAACTGATTCAAGCATTAATTTTGTTAAAGAATATGAATTAATAAGTTCTTCAGCTTGATTTTTTTGAGCTGTAATATCAACTATTATTCCATCAAATACTATCTCCTCGTCATTAAAACTGACTGGAGAAGCAAAACCATTCCACCATTTAATGTTACCATCAGGCAGAACAAATCTTCCTTCAAAATACCAATCAGATTTATTTTTTGTTGCATTTTCAATAGATTCATTCCAATTAATCAAATCTTCTTGATGAATCTTTACAACAGTCCAATCATTTATCATTTCTTCAGCACTCACACCAAAATAATCTAAACATCTTGGACTAATATATCTGTATCCTCTTGAACCGTCTTTTCTTTCATACCATTCAAAAATTACGCCAGGTACATTTAATGCCATTGCTTTAAATTTGGCTTCACTTTCCTTGTAATATTCTTCCGCTAACTTTTTATCAGTAATGTCTAATGAAGACCCGACTAAATATTTAATTGAATCATTTTCAAAAACTGGTGTTAATGTTGTTAGCCATACTCTTTTGCCCCCTGGTAATGCTAAGGTTTCTTCGTAAACTATAGCGTGCCCTTTATCTATACATTGTTGATAATTAGCTATTAGTGCATCACCAATTTCTTTACCTACTAATTCATACGGAGTTTTACCGCGAAAAATTTCAGCTGATAATCCAGTTTTAATCTGATGAGAACGATTATTTGCTCTAAATCGAAATGTACCATTTTGTTCAATTTCAACCAAAAACATTGCATCTTGAGTACCATTGAACACTTTTTCATATTCATCGGATAATTCAAGCAATTTTCTTTCAGAAGCGAGTAATTTGTCAATTAAATTCTTAGTTTCTTCTTCTATTCTCTTTCTTTCTGATATATCTCTCCATATAGCAAAGAATTTCTTTTTCCCAAGAAGTAAAACTGGAGTTAATTGAACTTCAACCCAGAAAATTTCTCCATCTTTACTCTTATGAAGCCATTCGAAAATATGATTCCCTTCTTTAATTGCTATTTCAAATTTTTCGGCTACTGAATCTGATGTTAATCTCCCATCATATTGAAACATAGGAGATATATCATCAGGTGTAAGAAGATTCAATTCATCTACACTATCATATTGCAACTTTTTCAAAGCAGATTTATTTGCATCTGTGAATTTACCCTCTTCCATCATAAACATTGGGTCTGCAGATTTTTCAAAAAGAGTTCTGAACAGTTCTTCATTATCTTTTAACGCTATTTCAGTTTTTTTCTGTTCGGTAATATCCCGAAATACACAATATAAGTAATCATTTTCCTTTATTGAAATTAACTTGGCTTTTACAAGAACATCTATAATTGTACCATCTTTTTTAATATGTTTAGTCTCAAATTTATCATATCCTAATTTATAGATTTTTTTAATGTGTTCTAATGTTTCATCAGGATTTTCAAGAGCTTCATAGTCTGAAATTGTCAACTTCTCAAATTCTTCTCTTGTATAACCTAATTGATTATGAGCAAGTGTATTAAATTCTTTTGAAGTTTTTGTATTTGGGTCAATTATAATTAAACCGTCAGGTGATTCTTCAAACAAATATTGGTAATAATATTGCAATTTTAAAAGTTCTTCTTCTGATTTTTTTTGAGAAGTAATGTCCCTTCCAATTGCTTGAATTTCGGTAGGATTTCCATTTTGAAATTCGATTGTATAAGCTCTCCAAGAAATCCATCTTACTTCACTATTAACAATCACTCTGTTTTCGTAACTAATGTTGTATGGAGGTATTTGCACTTTCTGGAAAACATTTGCTGCATCCAAAATATCGTCTTTATGAATTTGAGGTTTAAAATTTGTACCAATAATTTCTTCTTTTGACATTCCAAAATATTTGCAATAAGCTTCATTTGCAAAAGTTACCAAACCGTACTTAGTTACTCTTACAATTAAATCAGTTTGTGATTCAATAAGCCCCTTGTATCTTTCCTCACTAATTTTAAGCTTCTTTTGGATTTCTTTATCAGCTGTCATATCGTTAATAATTGCTAAAACAGCTAATTTACCATCAATTTGATTAATTATTGATGAACCAATTATTTTAACATATACTATGTTGCCATTTTTATGTATTAACTCAGTATCATAGGGTTGTATATCAACACCAGCCACTCTTTTTTTTAAATTCTGATAAATAAAATTAGAATTTTCTTTTGGAATAATACTTGAATTGAAAAGATTCTGGTTAATTAGTTCATCTTTTGAATAGCCAATCAAATCAAAAACTCTGTTATTTATTTCAATTATGCTTCCATTTTCATCAAACAATGCAATAACAGCTGGTGATAAATCAAATATTTTCTTGTATTTATTCTGTTCAATTTCCCATTTTTTTCTTTCGGTTAGATCACTCATGATTGAAATATTAAATTCTTTGCCATCTACTTCAAAATAATTCGCTCTTACTTCGATATCGACTAATTTCCCATTTTTTGTCCGATGAATAGTATCAAATACAATTAATTTATCTATTTTCAATTTCTCTCTCATTCGAGGCCAAACTTCTTTTTTTGCAACAACATCAAGGTCAAAAACTGATAGATTGGTTAATTCTTCAAAAGTAAAACCAAGATATGCACAAGCTGCTTTATTTGCATAGATAATATTGGAATCCTGATCTATACATAGAATATATTCAGATATGTTATCAATGGCAAAACCCATTGTTTCTATTCTATTAAATATTTTTTTTGTATTACTTTTTATTGAATCATTTTGCAATAGATTTGAATCAATAGTATTATCATCATGTTTTTTGATTTGATTCTCAAGAGAATTAATATATTCTATTAATTCTTCTTTGGTGCAATTATTATAATCCATATTATTCACACTAAATTTGGAATTTAACCTTTATTAAAATGAACACTCATCAAGAAGGAAAAGTATAGATTTACTTTTAATTTTCAATGAGTTAGCAATTGAAAATTCACAAGTAGAATTAGACGAATAACATTCTGTAATATTCAAATTTATTATTTCTTTTTTTACTTGATACAATGATGATTCGATAATTTCTGGATAAATTAAACTTCTATCTCCTGCACTCCCACAACAAGTTGAGTGAACTGGAATATAAACATAATTGGCTGCTGCTTTTGCAATTTGAATTAATTTTTCTCTTAATCCCAATTTGTCAATAGAGCAATTTATATGGAGCATTATATTTTTATTACTTTTAATAAACTTTAAGTAATTCAATAAAATATAAGCCCATTCTGTAATTTCAATAATTTTCAAATCTGTATATTTCGGTTCGTAATTTGATTCATCTTTAATTATATGATAAGCACATGAAGATGCTGACATAATCAATGGTATTTTACCTTTATTTGTAACTTTATAAATTGTTTCAAGTAAATTTAGTTTTGCTATTTTAGCTGCATCATCGAAACCTTTTGATGCAAATGCCTGTCCACAGCAAAGATATTTAAAATCATCAGGAATGTCCACCGTTATTTTTGCTTTTTTTGCCAAGTTTAAGACTGTTTGATGTAAATCGGTTTTATCATTTGCATCTTGCCCCATCATTCTTGTAATACAAGTTGGGAAATAGATATAATCTACCTTGGAATTATTGATATTTGAGTAATTTATTGAAGATTTCTCACCTAAATTATGATTCCATTGATCTATATCAATTCCAATTTTTTGTAGATTTTTAGACAAATAAACAAATGAGTCATCGACAAGTTTATTTGGTAATATTTTATTTAACGAATGTAAAGTTGAATTTGCAGGATTCAATACATTTTCAATTATATTAAATTTATCTGCAAAAAATAGTGAAACATCGATTGTAGATTTACTATGTGAATTATTTCTGAATTGCTTAATTAAATCACCAGTATTGATTCCAACAGGGCAAGACAACTCACACATACCATCTGTTGCACAAGTATTAATCGAATAGTATTGATATTCTTTAGATAAATTAATATACTCATCAGAATTTATATCTAAATTTTTAAAATGTCTTAAAACTGAAATTCTTTGTCTTGGTGTTAATGTAGCAAACCTTGATGGGCATACAGGTTCACAAAAGCCACATTCAATACATGAATCAATTAGCATGTCTGTTTCAGGCATATCTTTGAGATTTTTCAAATGAATTTGTTTATCATCAGAAATAATTACATCTTGATTTAGAATGTTTTCAGGGTCAAGAACTTTTTTAATTCTTTTCATTAGATGATATATTTCTTTTCCCCAAACTTTTTCAACAAAAGGTGCTTGATTTCTACCCGTTGAATGTTCAGCTTTCAATGACGCATCATATTGAACGACTACTAATTCAGCTAATTTCTCCATAAAATTGCCAAATCTCTTTACTTCTGAATATTTTCCATAAGATTGATTCAGAAGAAAATGAATATTTCCATCAAAACCATGCCCATAAATACTAACATTTTCATAATTAAATTTCTTCAATAAAATTCTTAAATCATTTATTGCATTTGGAAAATCTTCGATTTTGAAACATAAATCTTCAATAATTACTCCTGTTCCAGAAGGACGAGATTTTCCAATAGCAGGCAATAATCCTTTACGAATTTTCCAAATTTTTTCTTGTAAAACATTATTGCTTTCAAAAATGAAGTTTTTTAAGTTTGAAAAACTGGCACTAATATTTTCAAAATCATTCTTGAAATTATTCAAATCTATTTCTGAATCTGAAGCAAAATCAAAAAGTAAAACTGTATCATCACAATTGACTTTTTTAATTATTTCTGGTAATTCTTTTAAATGACCTACAGAATTTAATGAATTAATATCAATTATTTCAACACTTTGAGGATTTAGATTTTTAATATGGGGAATAGCTTTTGCTGCACCAGAAAAATTGTTAAATAATGCAAGGCCGGTAATTCTAAAATCATAAATCGGATATGTTTTTAACACTACTGAAGATATAAATCCAAGTGTCCCTTCTGAACCAATCAGTAGATGAGTAAGAATATCAATTGGTTTATCAAAATCCACAAAAGCATTCATCTGATAACCAATTGTATTTTTTAGCTCATAACTTTTTTTAATTTTACTTAGTATTTTCTCATTTGAATAAATATATTTGCGAATTTCTTGAAGTTCGTGATAAATAAATGGCTCTTTTATTTTAAGATTCTCATCTGCATCAGCATCAGCTGAGTTAATTTGTGTTCCTGATGATAAAATAAAACTCATTGATTGAAAACTATGATAAGCACTTTGATTTATTCCACTCATCATTCCAGATGAATTATTAGCAAGAATTCCACCAATTGTTGCTGCATTAATTGAAGCAGGGTCAGGTCCAATTCTTCTCTTGTATTTTTTTAATACTTCATTAACTCTGCCGGCTACAATACCGGGTTGGCATTTGATTGAATCACCATTATTTATTACTTCATAAGAAGTCCATTCTTTTGATAAGTTGCAAATAATTCCATCACCCAAACACTGTCCTGATAAACTTGTACCTCCACCTCTGAAAGTAATATTTGATGAAATTAATTTGGCATATTCAAATATATCTTTTATGTCAATTTCATTTTTTGGAAATACTATTTCATTTGGTATAATTTTATAAGAGCAAGCTGCAGTAGAATAAGCTATCCGCATAATATTTTCAGAATATGTTCTTTGTGATAGTTTACTTGCATTTTTATTTGGTTTGATGTACATATTGATAATTGATTTATGAAAGAATCTGATTCTAATTAAGTAACTACAGATGCAATTAAGAATGATAATGAATTGTAATTATCTTTCTAATTCTAAAGCTATTTGTTCTACCATATCAACTGAAACCTCAAGCATTTCGGCAATTTCTTAGTTATTTAGTTTGCCTTTTATCAAAGCATTTCTAATTGCATTATCTTTGGTTGACTGAATCCCTCTATTAAATCCCTTTTCATCAGCTTCAAACAATGCTGTTTCCATAACATCTTTATCTCGAACTTTGTTAATCCAATATTTTTCGTAGATTCTTCTTTCTTGTTCAGTCATATTTAATTCAAGTAATTTTTGTTCTGCTTTATCAATATTCCTTGAAGTTGAACCAGCTAACAATTCATCATTTTTGAACATATAAATCCATTCATCAATTTTTCTTTGAACTATATTTTTGTATCTTTCAACATTGATTAAATAATATTCAGGGAAAATATTCTTTTCTATCATCTTGTATTTAGGTAGTAAATCATTTTCAAATTTTACTCTTTTATTCAAAATAAGTCTGTTATTTGTATTCATACCGTAAAAATCATTTGTTCCATAATACAAATAATCATCTCCAACTCCCAAATTAAAATAAAGAATACTTATTGAAATAACTTTGCTAATATTTTGAAAATTCAATCCAATTTTTTGATGGTCGGTAATTATTTTAGAAGTAGCATAAAGTAAACTTTCCAAATAATCTGTTTCTCTTGTATTTTGAATCTCGATATATATTTTACGATTATCTTTGTCTTGAACTAATAAGTCAACTCTATTAAATTTGTCAGATTCACTTAGCTGGTTTGATTCACTTTCTAATATATTTAATATTTTTATCTCATCATCTTCGAGTAACGCACTAAGAAATCCTTCAAGAACATCAAAATTTGCTTTGTCCCTGAGAATTGTTTTCATAGCCCAGTCAAATTTAATTAATCTTCTATTTGCCATAAATACCTTATCCAAATTCAAAAAAATGACTGAAAATCAACACAAATATTTTGAATCAAATACTATCCTAATTCAAAACTTGTAACACCATAAATTTTCGTCAAATCTATAATTGGTTCTTCGTGATTATACATTCTTGCTGTTTCAAAAACTTTTCGCATTTCGTATATATTTGCTATTTCGAGGGCAAATGGATTAACTTCCGGTGCATCATAATAAAGGAAATCATCAACAGCGTGATTGGAAAGAGCTTTATATAGTTCATCAGCAATATGTAAATTGTCAGCAAAAAGAGGTCCAATTTTGAATCCTTTTCTACAAGGGCGAACAGTACCGTATCCACAAATTTTATTATTTTTTACATAGCAGTATGAATGTACATTGGGTAGGGAAGTCCATTCTTTAAGAAATCTTGCTCTTTCTACAGGGAAACATTGCAAATCATATTTTAAAATATCATCAAAATTCACTTCGTTAAATGGGACTATATGTTCATCAGTAAAATAATGACCACCTATACTTTCGAAACGAATATTTTTATATGCTAATTTAAAACCAAGTCTTTCATAATTTTTAACTCGATTTAATACTCCATCAATACCAATATTTTTTCCCGCAAGATGCTTTAAAGCATATAGACCAAGTTGAGCTCCTGCATTTCCCAAACGATGTTCGGCATCAACTATGAAGAAACCGATGAATCCATAATTATCACTATATGATACAGCAGAAATGCAACCAACGACTTCACCATTACTTTCTGCAAGGAGAAAACCATTAGGATCTGTATTATAAAAAGCAATTCCATCATTCAAGCCCGGATTCCAACCCTCTTTGTAAGCGAGATACATTGCAATTTCTATTTCCTGCATTTCCATTTTTCTGACTACAACTTCCATCACTTAACCTGTTATTGTATGAAAAAAATTCAAAATTAATTAATAATCAATTCAAATCAAATATATTTTTACAAAAATCTGTTCTCAACTTTGAATATAAAGAATTTGAGATAATTTGTTTCTTGCATAGCTGTTATTATTGGATGGTCAGGAGATTGTCCGCCCCTAAACATTACTTTCAATATTTTATTCTGTTTTGATGCCACAGAATTAATTGTATCAAGAAAAGTATTTTCATCAACTAATTGTGAACAGCTCGAAGAAATTAAATAGCCGCCATCATTCAATAAAGATATAGCAAATTTATTAATCTTTGCATATCCTTTTATAGCTGTTGCAACAGATTTTCTTGATTTGGCAAAAGCGGGTGGATCTAAAATTATAATATCCCATTTCTTACCTTTAGTTAATGATTCTTCTAAAAAATCAAAAACATCTGCAACTTCAAATCTACAATTTTCAAAATTATTTAAATCAGCATTTTTATTTGCTGTTTCGATAGCAGATTTGGAAATATCTATACCCAAAACTTGCGAAGCTCCAGCAAATGCAGCATTCAATGCAAATCCACCTTGATTACAGAAGCAATCCAAAACCGTTTTATCTTTTGCTATTTCTCTTAATTTGTATCTATTCAATTTTTGGTCGAGGAAATATCCTGTCTTTTGTCCTGTAATTAAAGAAATTGATAATTTAATACCAAGTTCGATGCTAATAAAACTATCAGGTATCTCTCCATAAATTAACTCGTCTTCAGTTGATAAACCTTCAAATTCACGGTATGAATTGCTGTTTTTCTGAATTATACCCTTAATTTCTGGAAAGATTTTTTTCAAAGATTCATAAACATAATCTTTAATGGTTTCCAATCCAGCTGATAAGATTTGGACTGCTAAATATTTCCCATATTTATCAACAATTAATCCTGGAAGTAAATCTGATTCACCAAATATTAATCTTACACATTTTTCATTTGGAAATAAAGTATCTCTGTATGAAGCAGCTTTTTTTATTCTGTTATAAATAAAATTCGCATCAACATCTTCTTTAGTAAATAATAATCTTCCAGAAATTAAACTATTGCGATTAAATAAGGCTTTCCCAAAATTATGATTATCGTAATTAAATACATCAATAATTCCAGGTTCTATAGATGGAATTTCTTGAAGTTCATTGCTGAATATCCAATGATGCCCATTTTTTATTCTTCGGTCTGAGTTTTTTTTTAATTTTAATTTATTCATTATTCTGATGCTTTCAATGTACTTCTATTTTCAATATCAATTTTATTTTGCAATCTTTCTGAGCCGAGAAAGGTATTTTTTCTTTCTCTTAAGAAAAATACACCACCAACAAATAGCTGTACAAAAGTATTTAATGCGTGGTTTAATGTAGCGTAAGCAAGTGCGGAAACCTTATCTATCCCATAAAGATTCATCATAGCAACGATTACAACATAGTGATATATTCCTATTCCATTTGGAGATGGTGCAATTGTAACACCTATCCCAGATACTATAACAAGCAACAATGCATCACCGAGTTGAATATCCAGTGTATGTTGAAAATCAAAGCAGAAAAACGTTATATACATTGGTAATGCATAGCATATCCAAATCAAGATTGATTCCAAAGAAATCCGAAAATATGAAGATGGTTTTTTGATTATTTCAAAACCTTTAATGAATTTCTCATATAATTCAAGTATCTTTTCATGGATTTTTTCAGAAAATGGTTTTATAAAAATTCTCAGTGATTCCAAAACAAATTTCTTCCAAAAACTCAAGCCCATTACAAGAATTAAAGCAACAGACAAATAAATCAGTTTATTTGGGTCAATTTCATTTGGTAAAGCATTGATTATTTTCTCGCGAGTTATATAAAATGCCAATGCAAATAGCAATACAAGAGTAATTAAATCAATAATTCTTTCAACTATAATTGTTGCGAAAACACTTGAATAAGATACTTTTTCTCTTTTTGCATACACATAAGGTCTAACAAACTCGCCACCTCTTGGTAGTAAATTGTTAAAGAAATAACCTACCATAACAGCTGAAAATAAATTTAAAGTAGATTTAGGATTCATTAAAGGTTTTAAAATAGTTCGCCAACGAATAGCTCTAATATAATGTGATAGTAACTGAATTGGAATTGTTGCCAATGCCCATTCATAATTTGCCTCTTTCAAAATTGCCCATAATTGAGAAAAATCAATATCTTTCAAAGATAAATAAAGTGATATTCCTGCAATTAGTAACGTTATAACCCATTTTAAAACTGTTTTCGTCCAACTTTTCATCAATATATAAAACTTTGTTTCAAAAAAATGCAATTTAATTAATTATCAAACTATATCAAAGAAAAAATAATAATAAGAGTATTGATAATTGAGAAGAAATTGGAAACAATAGATTTTTATGATAATCAAAATCTATTTTATCCTCAGTCATATTTTTAACTATTTCCAGTTAATAATTCTTAACACATTCAACTAATCAAATCATTTAATAAAAACAAGTTATTATGTTTTTTAAAAACATTTCGGCTAGTCCGCTTGGGTCGAGCCATACTAATGGAGAGTTGAAACTGTAGTGATAGGGCGTATGTCTTGCAAATGCTTCAAAAAGTGGGTCGGACTGCAGAAAACGACCAATGTCTTGGCAGTAAGTTCTTGCTTCCATAGAGATGTAACCGTTTTCAGCATCGTAACTCTTAATCATAGATTTAAATTAAGCGAATTCTAAATTGTTGAATTCAAGTAATTTATCCAACACATCGTTAAATTTTGGTAAAGATTCTTTTCGAGTTAAATAATCTTCTATCCATAATTGACATACAGTTTCTAATTCCTCCAAACATTCTTGATAAGTTTCTCCTTGAGCTAAGCAACCTGGTAATGAAATTATTTCAGCAACAAATCCTCCTTCCTCAGCTGGATATAATATAACCGGATATTTTATCATTCTAATCCTCAAATTTTTCAATTAAACTTAAAATTCTTTTTACATATATTTCTTTAATTCGATTTTTATGAACAGGTACTATAAAAGTTACATCATCTCGATTATAAACATGATGACTACCCTTTATTCTCTTCAAATCAAATCCAAATTCTTTAAGCAAAATAACTAAATCCGAAAATTTAACATCTTTTGGATTAGCTTTTATTTTGTCAATTTGCTTAATTTTTCTCGTCATCTAATTCAATACATAAAATACTATAGACAAACTATTTAAATTTTATTGTATATTTCATTTCCCCCAGCTTTTGTGGACTGGGGGAAGGGTAGTTAATAAGACATAATATCAACTGCAATCTCAGTTAATATCCACTTTCCATCTTTGAAATTTTTAAATGTAAGAACATAGATACTTGGTCTAAATATTTTTTTATCAAAAATTACAGCAATACTCTGTTTATAAAAATCACCAGGATTATCTTCAATTAATCCAGGATACTCCTTGATTAATTCATAATTATCAAATATTTGTGTAGCCTCAATTTCAACATCTAATTTTTTTTCTTTCGATTCTACTAAATTTGTTTTAAAGAAAGACAAATGCCCATTTTTTAACTTTTCCTCATAAGTAGAATCATAATACTTACTTGATTTAATTATTTCTTCAATTTTACGAGGGTTATTTATCATATCTTTGATAAAATCAATCCGTTCCTGTTCATCAGGAGTGAAAGTTGTGCAAGCACTAAATAGAATTAGTGATATTAAAATTAAAAGTAGTTTTTTCATTGTTTCCCTTCGTTCAATCGATTTCCCCCAACATTTTCGGGCAGAAAAATTTAATTTAGGATAGAAAAAATTTGATACCGTTTTGTTTAATTTCATTTGCAAAAGGATTATTGCTATAAAAATCAGTATATGATATTGGGTGTGGTTCTATTCTTGTATCATATTTAGAAGCCAAAACCAATAAATTAACTTGAGTTTCAAATTTTTCTTCTTCCGACAAATTATCAATAATAAATGCTATATCGATATCACTATATTTTCTTTGCTTATTTGTTGCAAAAGAACCAAATAGATACGCTTCAACAACATTAGGATTTAATAATGATATTTCTTTACAATAGTCTTTTAAATTATTAAAAGTGAGAGTATCCATTCCCTAATTTCCTTAATTTTTTGAAACCAATTAATAGTAAATTCTTGAGTACATTTTTTTTGGAAACTCATTTTATAATCATCGTATCTGGTATTAATATTAAAAGCCGTAATAGTTGCAAAATTATATTTTTCTTCTTCTGATAATTTCAAATTGCATAACTCAGCTAATCTTAGCAAATTATGAATTTGAGGAGGAAAATCATTATTAACCTGAACAAATAGCGCTTTCAATAACTTTTCAATCATTAAATGACCAACAAATAGACTCCATGAATATCTATTCCCCTCAAATAATGTTACCATTGTTATAAAATCATCGTCTGCACTATTTTTCCAATAGTTGATAAATTTATGATTATCAAAATCTATTTTATCCTCAGTCATATTTTTAACTATTTCCAGTTAATAATTCTAAACACAATTTCTTTTCAAGTTGCAAATTTAACTAATCAAATCATTTAATAAAAACAAATTATTATGTTTTTTAAAAACATTTCAGCGAGCCCGCTTGGGTCGAGCCATACTACAAGCAAAGAATACTCCCAAAGATGAGCAAAAATCTTGCCGTTATTGGCAGTTTCATCACTATGCAGAGAGGTCAAAAGTCGCTTCTGCTCACGTCCTCCCAATGCACTCTGTCGGTATGCCCATTGCCATTCACTGTTGTTTGAATATGTTAATGGATTTGTAGTAAATGCAACATCAGCAAAAGGATTTGTTCCCAAATTCTTTAAATGCACAGATAAGGAACTCAGTGCTTTATTATTTCGATGGGGATATAATGAAATTCATTATCGCTCATTCAATATAGATTCTAATTGAGGTATATCTTCAATAAATGGTATAGTAAAGTAGAATGTAGAACCCTCACCAAATTTTGATTCAAGCCAAATATTGCCCCCTAATAATTCAATTAATCCTTTAGCTATAGTTAAACCCAAACCAGCTCCCTCATGGTTTCGATTAAATGCTGTTTCTATTTGGAAAAATTTATCAAATATTCTGGAAAAATATTCCTCTTTGATACCAATCCCAGTATCACTTATTGACATTTGCAATGTTAAATTACTAATTTGATATTTTAATTCTACTTTACCATTTCGAGTAAATAACAATGCATTTTTAATTAAACAATTCAAAATTGTATAGATTTTACCTTTATCAGAACAAATGATACTATCATTATCAGGTAAACTTGGTTCGAAAATAATTTTATTGTTTTTTTCTTGTGCAAAAGAATCATTTTCTTCGATAATTCCATAAATTAAATCATTAATATTGAGGTTATTTTCAAAAATCTCAAATTTTGATGATTCAATTTTTGAATAGTGTAAAATATTGTTTAATATATCTAATAATCTTTTACCACTATTAAGAATTAATGACGCATATTCAATTCTTTCTTCATCATCAAGATTTAATTCTTTCAGAATTTTTGCAAATCCAATAATTCCATTTAAAGGAGTCCTGATTTCGTGAGACATATTTTGAATAAATGCATCTTTCAAACTGTTGCTTTCTTCAGCTTTTTCTCTTGCTTTTATTAGGTCTTCTTCTATTCTCTTTCTTTCTGAAATATCAATCATAATACCACGAAGTTTAACAGGTATATCATTTACAGAATGAATATTAATTATATCTTGAATCCAAATGATTTTACCATCTTTTCTTTTAAATTTGTATTCTAAAATAAAATCAAGCTCATCTTTATTACCAGCTGAACAACTTTTGATATAATTATCTTTATGTTCTTCATTAATTTTATCAATTTTCCATGAACAATTACTCCATTCATTTGGTGCATATCCAAGGATTTTTTCAGATTGAGGAGAAACATAATCCCACTTATCATTGATAATATCATAATCCCAGGATACAACGTTGACTTTTTCGGCTAATTTACGATATTTCTTCTCATTTTCAATTAGTGCTTTATATGCAAATTCTTTTTCTTTTTCAACAGCTTTCTTTTCTAATGCTTCCTTTACTGCATACGGTAGTCTTTTAATTCTATCTTTCATTAGAAAATCGACAGCACCTTTCTTTAGCATATCGACTGCTACTTCTTCACTCATTGCACCAGAAATACAAATAAAAGGGATATCGGGTTTAGTTCGTAATGCAATTTCCAAAGCGACCATACCATTAAATTTAGGCAGATTATAATCAGAAAAAATTATATCATAATTATTATTTTCTAATAAAGTAATAAAATCAACTTCATCTAATACAACATCAATAGTCATATTAAACCCGGCATCTTCTAATAATTCCTTAATAAGTTCGACATCAAAGGGGGAGTCTTCCACACATAATGCGTGTAGAGATGTTCTATTCATATCTGGATTTATCAATTTTCATTCTCCTTGCTTGATGATACATCAGAATTTGCCCAAAAATTTCCAATATGATATAAAATATCTATAAATTCCTTTAATTTGATTGGCTTAGTTACATAAGCATTAATTCCAAGTTCAAAACATTCAATTCGTGCTTCATCTTCTTTTGATGCAGTTAAAATTACAACAGGTAAATGTTTCAATTCATCATCATTTCTAATAATTCTCAAAACTTCTAACCCATCCATACGTGGCATATTTATATCTAACAGAAGAACTACAGGTAATTCAGAGCGCCTATTTGAATACTTACCTTGGCACTTTAGATATTCTAATGCTTCAATACCATCAAGGACAACATCAACCCTGCTATCTAAATTAAACTCTTTAAGAGCTTCAAGAGTCAACTCCACATCTAATGGATTATCATCTGCAAAAAGTATTTTTTGAAGGTAATTCATCAATCATCTCCTTTTTTTTGAGGTAGGGTGAAATAAAAAGTACTTCCATTACCTTCAATGCTTTCTGCCCATATCTTCCCATTATGCATTTCTACAAATTCCTTACATAAAATTAAACCTAATCCTGTTCCCTTCTCAAATTTTGTACCAATAGTTGTATAATGCTCACTAATTTCAAATAGTTTCAATAAATTTTTCTTGGCAATACCAACTCCATTATCTTTGACGAAAATTGTCAAGTATTCATTTTGAACATTAACTAAATAATTGTATATTGTTGAATTATTTTTCAAAATACCCATTTCAACAGTATCACCCTGCTCTGAAAAATTTAATAGCATTGGTTACTAAATTTCTAAATATAGTCGTTACAATATTTTTATCACAAAAAACGAAAGTATTTTTTTCAATATTTTGAATCAGAATAATATTTTTATTTAATGCCATTTGATTTAAAAAGCACTTTGTTTCAGTCGCAATTTCAAACAAATCAATTAAAACTGGATGATATGGAATTGAACCAATTTGTATTTGAGACCATTCTAACAAATCTGTCAATAGTTTATATTGTGCATTTGCAGAATTGTTAAGAGCTTTGGACATTTCTCTTATTTCTTCTGTTGATAAAGAATCAACTTCTGATTCCATTATATCAGTTAGATTAATCAAACCAGTTAATGGGCTTTTTAAATCATGCGATATAATCGAAAAAAATTTGTTTTTTGTGTCTAATGCTTCTTTTAACTTTGACTCACTTTCTTGTAGTTTTTTATTTGCAATAGATAATTTTTCATTAAGTTCATTTAAATCATTTACTTGACTTAAATATCTTTCATTTGCATTTATTAAATATTTTTGTGTTTCTTTCAAGTCTTTTTCAAAAAGATATTTTTCCAATGCAAATTCAATTTGAAAAATGATATTAAAGTTCAAATTATTATCTTTCAGAAGGTAACCATCAGCTCCTAATAATTTTGCCTTTTCAAAGGTTTCAGTATTTGTGTTTGATGTAAGAAAAATAATTGGAATATCCCATTTGTCTTTTATTATTTCGGCTGCTTCAATTCCAGTCATTTGTCCTATTAAAATAATATCCATCAAAATCAAATCAGGTAATTGTTCCTTGAGAAATTTTATTCCGTCATTAGCGTTTTTAAAAATTCCGTTAATGATATATCCACTTGCTTCCAGAATCTCTTTTATTAAATTGGAAATTGAAGTTTGGTCTTCAAATATCATAATTTTACTTTTTTTCATTTTTCTTTTCTAATAATTACTAATCAAAACAATATTTATAATAAAATCAATAAACTAAGGCAATTCATTCAATAAAGTCCAGAAATTTCTAATATTTTTTACAGCTTCTTTAAATTCAATAAAATTCAATGGCTTAACAACATAAGCATTAATACCTATTTCATAAATTTTATTTAAATCCTTTTCTTCTCGAGATGATGTAAGCATTACAATTGGTAATTTATTAAATGCTTTGTCTTTTCTTAAGATTTCAAGTACTTGAATACCATCCATTTTGGGCATCTTTATATCTAACAATAATAGACTGGGCATTATCTTTTCTCTGTTTTTATAATTGCCTTCATATCTCAAGAAATCAAGGACTTCAATACCATCGTTAAGAACGATAATATCATTTGCAAAATTAAATTCTTGTAATACTTCAAGAGTAAGCTCAATATCAAGAGGATTATCTTCAGCAAGCAAAATTGGTTTATTGGTTTTCATTCTATCACTTTTTTGAATATTAAAAAATAAACTTGAATTATTAATATGTTCTGATGCTTTCAATAATTCCTTCCCAATTAAGGTAATTCATTTAGTATCGCCCAAAATACTCCAATATTTTTTACGGCTTCAGAAAATTCTTTAAAACCAACAGGTTTAACAACATAAGCATTAGCTCCTAATTCGTAACTTCTAACCAAATCTTGTTCTTCACGAGAAGATGTGAGCATTACTATTGGCAACGAGTTAAATGAAGTATCTTTTCTTAATATCTTTAAAACTTCTATACCATCTAATTTTGGCATTTTTATATCCAAAAGTAATACAATAGGCATTTCCTGCTTTCTGTTACTGAATTTGCCTTCGTATTTCAAATATTCGAGAACTTCTGCCCCATCATTTACAACAACAATTCTGTTTGCAATATTAAATTCATCAAGAGCTTCGAGTGCAAGCTCTATATCAAATGGGTTATCGTCAGCAAGTAGTATTGGTCTAAGATTTTTCATATAAATAATCCTTATTTATTGGTAGTGAAAAATAAAAAGTTGCACCTTTATCAATTTCAGCATTTGCTGAAATTTGTCCTTTATGTTTTAAAATAATTCTGCGAACATTAGCAAGCCCAATTCCTGTCCCTTCAAATTCTTCAATTGAATGTAATCTTTGAAAGACACCAAATAATTTATCGCAATATTTCATATCAAAACCTACTCCATTATCTTCAACATAATAAGTTATATTATTTTCTTCTTTTTTAGCTTTTATACTAATATTAGCTACATCTCTTGTTCCAGTATATTTTACAGCATTGCTAAGTAAATTTGCCCATACTTGTTTTAGCATTGATGATTCACCATAAATATCAGGTAACTCTTCGACCTGCCAATTTATATTTCTATTAGGTGTTTCCTGTTTAAGAAAATTCACTGTTTCGCTAACGAGCTTATTCATATCCACTAAAGATGTTTGAGGTTCAACTTTATTTATTCTTGAGAAGTGAAGTAAATCATCAATCAATTTACCCATCTGTTCTGAAGCAACATTAATATTTTTTAAATATTGTTTAGCTTTTTCAGGTAATTGTTCGTTGAATTTTAAAACTATTAGTTCAGTGAAACCATTTATATGTCTCAAAGGTGCTCTCAAGTCATGTGAAACCGAGTATGAGAATGCTTCAAGTTCTTTGTTTGATGCTTCCAATTGGGCTGTTCTTTGTAATACTTTTTGTTCAAGTTCTAAGTTGAGTTTTGCAATATTTTGTTCGATTATCTTACGTTCATTAATTTCTTTGGCAAGTTTTTTTGTATTATTCATAAATACATTGGTTAAAGTTTCTATTTCCATACTGTGACTTAAATTAGGCGGATTTGTTATACTTTCTGGATATAAAGAAGATGCCCAATTAGTTAATAGCTTCAATGGCTTGATGACAACTTTGTTTAATATCAAAAATTGAACTATTGAAATTGACAACATTAATACACACAATTTATAGAAAAGATTTTTCTTTAAATTCCAAATTAATGATTTAAGTGGTTCATCATTTTCGCATAATACTACTTTTCCAATAATTGTATTTTGATATTCAATATCCCTATGAATAAATCTAAATTTATCAATTTCTAATTGCCGATGAACAGGATTTCCAACATCAAACTTTATCGGCATTTTATTGCTTTTATCTACTATATAACCAGCGTATAATTCTGAGTTTTCATCATAAACTAAAATGGCACGAATATTCTTATCATTTGATTCATATTGAATTATTTTCTCAATATTAGTTAGATTTAGATTCCAAAGAGGACTTCCCAAATTATAAGCTAATCTGTTAATTGTATTTGATTGAATATTTTTTAGTCTTTCCTTTTCAAAAATGATTATATTTTTGATTTCAAGGAAACCCCCTCCACCAAAAATTATCAATACAGTTATAAGTATTGAAGCAATTATCTGTTTGTTAATAGATTTCAAAATATTCCCAAATAATTTGCTAAAGAAATATTTAATTTTAATTTCATCTCAATTTCCAAACTCAATTCATATATCATAGCTTTTAAATTTATAAGTTACTTATTTTTCAAGGTTTCAATTTTCTTAAATGCATCATTTGATAATTGATTCATTACATTATCAGCAATAATATGATAAGGAGGAACAAAAGTACCTTCAATGAAGAACTTTGGATTATTTTTAAGTATTGGATTTGTTTTTGCTAAAGATGATACAGAAACCAACGCCAATTCACTTGTAATCCTACTTTGTACTTCCTTACCAATAAAATAGTTAGCAATGATTTCAGCAGCTTCTAATTTCTCTCCTTCTAAATCAATTGAAAAGTTCATTGTATCCATCCATACCAAATTTCCCTCTTTAAATTGAATTATTTGCCAATTCCCACCTTTTTTATTTAATTGTTCTATTTCTATACCCCAACTACTAACTATTTGTAAATTTGGTGAAAATGATGTTGTTCCATACCAAAAAGAACCAGCATTTCTATATAAAGTAATTAATGTTTCCTTTAGGATGCCACCATCTCGAATTTCATATTTGATTGAATCTCTTTTACCTTGTTCGGCTAACTTATTAAGATAATAAGGAGTTTTACCTATTATCATAGATGCAATTGCTATATTATACCAAACCTGTGCCTTGTTTAATGAATATTTACCTTTCCATTTTGGATTAAGTAAATCTTTCCAACTGGTTGGAACAAATTTAGATTCAACTTTGTTTCTATCTATATAAAAACCATAACTGCCTCCAGCAAATGGAATATATAATGGCTTTTTACCATCCATACCCATTTCAATATTAGTTAAGGAAGGCAATAAGTATTTGTAATTACTTAATCTTGGTGAATTAGTGTTTATAGGTTGTATCAATTTGGCAATTTTCCCATCTTGAAGTTTAACAAAAAATAAAGTCAAAAAAGATATATCTACTTTTTTATTTCTCATCAAATTATACATCTGTTCATCATTTTCTGCATAAGGTGTTATAATATTGGCTTTGAAATTATATTGATTTTTCTTTAATAAATTATTTACATTCTTAATATCATCGTTTGTGATATAACCATCCCAAGTTAATATATTTATATTTGTTTCGGTTTTTGTAGAATTAACTTTTTTTTGCTGGGTATATGCTTCAAAAGGTAGTAATTGAATTAAAAGCAAAAATATAAGTACTGGCACCAAAAGATAATTTAAAATTTCACCAACACTTCTATAAGAATTATTTTTAAATCCCTTTATCATAAATCTGTTCCTTTTTGAATTGGTAATGAAAATTTAAAAGTAGCACCCTTTTCAATTTCAGCAATTGCAGAAATTTTTCCATGATGTCTTGAAATTATTCTGCGAACGTTTGCCAAACCTATGCCGGTGCCTTCAAATTCATTTGAAGAATGTAATCTTTGAAATACACCAAATAATTTATCACAATATTTCATATCAAATCCAACGCCATTATCTTCAACATAATAAGTTATATTATTTTCTTCTTTTTTAGCATATAATCTAATAATTGCAATATCTCTTGTTCCAGTATATTTTACAGCATTGCTAAGTAAATTTGCCCATACTTGTTTGAGCATAGATGAATCACCGTAAATATCAGGTAACTCTTCGACTTGCCAATTTATTTTTCTATTAGGAGTTTCATGGTTTAGAAATTCGATAGTTTCATTCACAAGTTTATTCATATTTACCAAAGATGTTTGAATTTCGGCTTTTCCTATTCTTGAAAAACGAAGTAAATCATCAATTAATTTGCCCATTTGGTGTGAGGAGTCAGTTATTGTTTTCAAATATTGTTTTGCTTTATCAGGTAATTGGTCATTGAATTTATTAACAAGTAGTTCCGTAAAACCATTAATGTGTCTTAATGGTGCTCGCAAGTCATGTGAAACTGAATATGAAAACGCTTCAAGTTCTTTATTTGATGCTTCCAATTGGGCTGTTCTTTCTAAAACTTTTTGTTCAAGAATTGAATTCAATAATAGTATTTCTTCCTCCGCCATTTTTTTCTGTGTTATATCCGTACAAGTTCCAATCCATTCCACAACCATTCCATTTTCTAAAATAGGCACACCTCTTGCAACAAAATAAAAATACTCTCCATTTCGATTACGCAATCTATATTCTGTTTGATATGTTGTCAGATTTTGAACAGCATAATTCCAGTCTGAAATAGCTTTTCTTCTATCATCAGGATGAACAGCGTCAGCCCAGCCAAATCCTTTTAGTTCTTCAATAGTTTGTCCAGTGTACTCTCGCCATGAAGGAAGGTCTTTCACGACTTCACCACTTGGGTTAGTTTCCCAAACTATTTGAGATGTTGCGGTAACCAATGACCTGAACCTTTTTTCTGTCTTAAGTATCTGTTCTTCTGCTTCTTTAATTTCAGTTATATCCATTACTGTACCAACTGAACGAAGTGGATTTCCTTCGTTATCGTAGTAAGTTCTCCCTTTCTCCTGAACATATTTCATTCTACCGTCATTCAATAAAAGGCGATGAAAAACTTCATAGGGTTTATGGTTTTTGAGTGAGTTTGAATATGCTTGGCTTACAGCATTTCTATCTTCTGGATGAATAGCATTTAAAAAAGAATCATAAGTAGCTTCAAAAGAATTTTTATCTAATTCGAAAATTTCATAAATCTCATCTGACCAATTAAGTTTATTAGTATTTAAATCAAGTTCCCAATTGCCAACTCTTGCAATTTTCTGTGCTTCTTTTAATAGGGCTTCACTTTTTTCAAGAGCATTTTGGGCTAGTTTTTTTTCAGTAATATCTCTAATTGAACTTATAGCAAAATTCTTTTCGCTTAGTGTTAGAAATTCCGTACTGAGAACAGCGTTAATAATTCCTCGATTCTTTGAAACAAAATTAACATCTAAATCATAAACGAATCCATTTTTATTAAGTAAACAAATATAATAATCACGTTGGTTTAAATCTTCCCATATTCCCATTTCTAAAGTAGTCTTTCCTACCAATTCATCTCTTGTATAACCAAGAATTTTTTCAACTCTGTCATTAATGTCTATGATTCTACCATCTTCAATTGATGTTATAATAATAATGTCGGGACTTGCACGAAATGCTTTTGAGAATTTCTCTTCAGATTGAAGCAATAGTTCTTCTGCATTTTTTCGTTCGGTTATATCACGAGCAAAACTACAATTGTATTCATTCCCATCGAATTCAATATAATTTGCAATCAGTTCGACTGGAAATTCTGTTCCATCTTTTCTACGATGTTTAGTTTCAGAAACATAATACCCATTTTGCCTGAGTGTTTTCCAAACTTGCTCTAATTTTTCATAGGTTGCTAATGGATTTACAAAATTTATTGTTCGCCCAAGCAACTCTTCTTGTAAATATCCAAGTGCATTACAACCTGATTTATTAATATAAATAAATGTATTATTACTATCAGTCCAATATGCTCCATCATAATGTTTATCAATGGATTGTTTCAATAATTGGATTTGTTCTTCAGCTTTTTTTTGCTCAGTAATATCAGTAAATGTCCAAATCCTTCCTAAATATTTCTTCTCATTACTTAATACTGGAGCAGAATATCTTAATAAAACCATTCCATTTTTGAATACAACTTCATCTAAACTGGTTTCATCAGGATGAGCATACAAATACAAAACTTTTTCAAGAAATTGCTCTGGATACTTTGTTAATCCAACAACATATTTCAATAATAATGAATCATCTTCATAATTCATAATTTCAGCAGGTGGTTCAAATAATTCATTTATACGTTTATTTACTAAAATTCGTTTTTGATTTTCATCAATAACTAATATACCATCACGTGTAGAATTTAATTGTGCTTCTAACAATGCAGTTTTCGCAACTAATAAATCTTGATTTAGTTTTCTTTCAGTTATATCTTTACCAAAAATTGATATTCCTATAACATTTCCATCCTGGAATATTGAATTAAAAAATAATTCAACAACCCTACCACCAGCTAAATTATAATCTAATTTGTACGACCCATTTGTAAGCACTTTATCATACATTGGATTCCAAAGCACTGCCCTTTCAGATGGCAGAACATCTTGAATTGAAGCACCTACAAAACAATTAGTATTGTAATTATTTTTAAAATGCTGTGCAAAATGGCTATTGAAAGTAACCAATTTGTAATCCATATCAACCGACCAAATGAGATCATTTGTACTTTCAATTAAAGCTAAAAGATTAGCTTGAGATTGTTTAAGTTCTAATTCAAATTTTTGACGTTCAGTTATATCTATTCCAACTCCTATAAAATACTCAAATGAGTTATTATTTATAATTGGAACTCCTCGCCATTCGCAAGTTAAGCAACTTCCATCTTTTTTCTGTATTCGGTTAATATTAATAGTAGTTTCTTGATTTTCGATAATGGTTCTGAAATTTTCTGCAACAGTAGATTTTTCTATATCTGGAATGAACAATGAAATGTAATCCTTATCAACTACTTCATCAATTATATAACCTAATGCATCAAGCATAGAATTATTCATTAATAATGTTTTGCCTTCTTTGCTTATTGCAACAAAAAATGCGGGGGATTTTTGTATAATTGTTTTATTGAATTCCTTTTCAGCATATAATGCCTTCTCAGCTCTCTTTCGTTCGGTAATATCTCGTGCTGCTGCAAATACTCCAAGAACCTGACCATTCGCATCTTTATAAACACTTGCATTATATAAAACATCAATTAATTGACCACTCGCTTTTTTAATTGTAAGATTAAAGTCAATAATAAACCCTTTTTCAAATGCTTGCTGATAAGCAAATCTTGCTTTTTGTGGTTCTGTAAAGTAGTTTGAAAAATCAGAACCAATCAAAATTTCTCGTGAAACTCCTGTTGCTTTTTCAGTCGCTGTATTCACATCAGTAATAATACCATCAGCATTAATAGTAACTAATGGATCCAAACTTGCATCAATAAGACTTCGTGTATAATGATATGCTAATTGTAGTTTTTCTTGCGTTTTTTTTAGTTCAGTTATGTCAAGAAAAGTAGCTAAGTGGTCATCACCTAAAACAGTTCCAGAAATAATAATTGTTAAATATTCGCCATTTTTACAGCATACTTTATATTCGTATGGAGTTATGTCTTCATTGTATTTAATTGCACTTTCAACAGCGACACTCCATATTTTTGATACTTTTTCTCTATATTGCAAATCTGGATAAGCAATATCAATCCAATGGTTAATAGTTGATAATTCATCTTTTGAATAACCAAATAATTTTATATGCTTTTCGTTTACGAAAGTTATATTTCCTTTGGAATCAGCAATAGATATAGGAATTGGCATTTTATCCAATATTTTTTTAAGTCTATTTTCATTGATTTCTAAAGATGAATAAGCTCTCTTTAAGTCCTTTTCTTTTGTTTCTATTTCAGAAATCATAAAATTAAATTCTTGATATAACTGGGTTATCTCATCATCACCATTTATATGTAAACGTTTAGAAAAATCTTTTTTATATCCGATTTCTTTCATTTCTTCAGCCAATTTTATAATTGGCTTAGTTACAACTTTATGAGTACTATAAGCTAAAAATAGAAGTAATACAAAAATAATCAAAATGATAACAATATTAATTTGAATTTGAGAGCCAATCAATTCCTTCCAATTAATAACCGACCTAATATATAGATAACCATATTTATGTCCTTTATGAGTAACTGGTTGCATTATATGAAGAAAATTGTCTTTAATGACAGCATTATCATTTCTCAATTCATCAGGAAATTTGAACTCTCTTTCTTTTGATTTATGATAAGAAGCAAAGACAGAATCATCTAAAGTATATAAAATTGCATCATTTATATCAGGAATAGTATATAATTTATCTAAAGTCTCTTTTGCATCATTTGGATAGTTAAATTCCATAGGTAGCCAACAATTCTCGCTAATTAATTTTGCTTGAAGAATTGTATTGTTAATTAAATTTTTCTTTGCAATTTCTACTTGATAATAATATGAAATAATATTTCCTGCAATTGTAGATATAGCTCCGATAATAAAAATTGTCATTATAATTTTATTTTTGAATTTCAGATTACTTAACTTTTTCATAGTTATAACCTTATTTTTAATTTGAAATTATTGTACCGTAACTTAACAATTGCATTTCAACTATTAATTTTGACTTTTTAATTGCTGTAGGATTTACTTCATATTTTATTGTTTCAGAATCATCAAGATAAAAATTTAGATGTACGCCTTTGGAGCAAAATCCCGGTGTATCTGAAACTGTTAATATTCTAAACTGTTCAACATATTTTGTAATTTCTCTTATTTTATTCTTTTCTGATGCTGAAATAAATAATATATTGGAATTAAATGATTCTGTATAATTCTTAATATATAAAATTTTAACTGGCTTATTCTTTATCTTGACTTTTTTAGCCAATCTTTCCAGTTCGCCATTAAATGGATTTTCACCAAGTACTGCAATTACAAAGCTGTCTGAATTCAATTCCCCCCAGTCAGTAAATCTTGCAAATTTTTCTATAAACGATGCTTTGATAGAATATTCAATGGATTGTGCTTGTAAATACATTTGTATCGACAAGCCAATTATTGCTATAAATATAATTATTTTTATATTCTTCAATTTTTTCATTTTAGGTTAATTTATACCACATTAATTTGAATTAATAATGTATATTGATTGTTAAAACTTAATTCCCAAGGTTGCATAAATCTGAAATCCACTGTCATAAGTTCCATTAGGTAAAATTGTCCAATTGGCATAAGTAGGTGGATAATGAAAATCAGAATTTAAGATATTATCAAAATGTATATTAAAAAATACTTTTTCTTTTAAAATATCATTAAATCGTATATTTGCACTCAAATTCAAATACGATGGTGTTGTTTCATTTATTCTACCAATAGGGTTAAAATTTCCATTTTGTGGGTCAATTGGGGTTTCATTCCAATCTGCTTCCATTGAACCAACATAATAAGTACTTAAACTGAAAATAATATCCTTAGTAAACGAATATTTTACTTTGAAATATGCTAAAATATTTGGTGAATAAGCTGCTTCAATATCGAAAGTATTATTTTTAGTATTCTGATAACTCAATGAAAAATCGAGAAATAGATTGTTGATTGGTTCGTATTTTATTTGTATTTCGCCACCAACGGTTTCCATATTGCCTGAATTATCAGTAGTATTAATAGTTTGACTTACTTCTGATATAAAAGTACTTCTTCTAACAAGTAAATTTTTAAGATTGTTGTAGAATATGCTCAAATCAACAGAAAAATTCTTTAAAATAATTGATGATAGATTAAATTCTGTAGTAGAGATACTTTGTGGAACTAATTCAGGATGATTTACCCAAAGGATATAGAAATTTTCATATATACCTGGCCGGCCAATTGCTTCACTATAAATAAATTTAAAAATATTCCTTTCGTCAAGATTATAAATCAAAGAAGCGAGCGGTATTATTTCAATATCATCATAGTTATAAGAATAAACAGAATCAATATAATTGTTTGAATCAAATTTAATATTTTTCATTTTATATGGATTTTGTTTATCTGCTCTAAATCCTGTAACAAATCTTAATGATTTTGTTATTTCAAAATCAATTTGAGAAAATAATGAATATGTTGCTTCATTTGTAAGTAGATTTTCACTGAATCTGTTTCTACCAGTTGCAGGAATATCCGTTTGATTGTTTGCACCATTTGGTACTATTGAATGATTTGCACCAAAAGTAATATTTAAATAATCCAATGGTTTCAAAAACACCAACAATTCATAATTGAATCTGCTGATTTCAATTCTTCCTAACCCATAATTCACTTCAGGTGTAATATATCCATCATTATAGTGACTAAGAAGATTGTATTTTTCATAAGTTGAGCGAATATCAAAAATAAAATTTGGATTAATTTCATATTTATAACCAATATTACTTCTAATAATATTGTCATTTCTTTTAAGTTTTGTTGTATCATATACTATTTTCAAAAGTTGAATTAGATTTCTATCAGTTTCATCAAAACTAAGATTTGCATAAAATCCTTTATGCTTAATACTCAAATTAATGTACTTGCTATCTTGAATAAAATAACCATTAGTTGAACCATCTTTTATCCAATTTTTATCCATTTTTTGTACAGAGTCAATTATTTTATTAAATGGAATATCACGACCATCGGTACGATAATAACCAGCCGATAAATTAAAATTTGAATTATTAGTATTAGAAGTAACTTGAAAATTTGACCTAAATGAATTGCTGCTCCCATAAGAGATTATGCCTGAAGATTTTGAATCTGTCTCATCATCAATATGTGTTATTATATTTATCGCACCAAAAAAAGCATCATTTCCATATATAATAGCTGCTGGTCCTCTTACAACTTCAATTCTTTGAATAGATTCAACTTGCAAATTCATTAAGTTTAAATCGTTCCAGTTCTGCATTGGTTGTTTTTGTACAACACCATTTATCATAAAAATAATATTTCTACTATAAACATTTGTGAAGAACCCTCTAACTCCAAAACTAACATTTCTGTAATCATCAATTTTATACATACCCAGTACATTAGATAAAATTTCTTTTAATGATTGATATCCATAAGCTTCAATATCAGGTTTAGTAATAATAATAACACTTGCCGGTACATCTGAAATTTGTTTTTCCTGCTTGCTTGCTGTTACAACTTTTATCTTCATCAACTCTTCAATGGATAGGTCAAGATAATCATCAACAGATAGTTCCTGAGCAGAAATATTTGTAACCCAATATAATAGAAATATAATATATACAAATTTCATCGCAACCTCCTTGCAATCAATTTCGTAGTAGAAGACTCAAAATTAACCAAACATCATTTTTACTTAAATTATATGATTTCAGCTTTGACATTTTCTTAATACAGCCATAGGCAATTGATTTAATGGCATAATCATATCAACACCTCCCATCTTAATTGCTTCTTTTGGCATACCAAAAATCAATGAAGTTGCTTCATCTTGTGCAAAATTATAAGCACCTGCTTCTTTCATTTCAAGCATACCTTTTGCTCCATCATCACCCATACCAGTCATTATTACTCCAACACAATTCTTTCCAGCATATCTTGCGGCTGAGCGAAAAAGAACATCAACAGAAGGTCTATGCCTTGAAACTAAAGAGCCGTCTCTCACTTCAACATAATATTTTGCTCCACTTCTTTTCAAAATCATGTGTTTACCTCCAGGGGCAATTAAAGCACGACCACGAAGAACTGTATCGTTATTCTCCGCTTCTTTAACAGTTATTTTACAAATAGAATCTAATCTATCAGCAAAAGATTTAGTAAAATGTTCTGGCATGTGCTGAACTATTAATATACCAGGTGAATCAAGTGGAAAAGCTGTTAGAAAGGTTGTTAATGCTTCAGTACCACCTGTAGAAGCACCCACAACTATAACTTTTTCAGTTGTAGTAATCATTGACTTCATATTTGCTTTTGCAAGTATTACATCTGCTGAAAGTTTTGGTTCAACCTTTCTTTTGGGTAAAATTATTTTTGCTTCAACTTGAGCTGCAGCTTTTATTATATCACATATCTGAGTTCTCGAATCCTCAAAGAATTGCTTAGTTCCAATTTTTGGCTTTGATATTATGTCCACTGCACCAAGTTCGAGCGCTCTCAATCCTGATGCTGAAGTAGTTTCTGCCAAGCTTGAACAAATAACAACGGGTATTGGATGCTGGCTCATTAATTTTTCTAAAAAAGTCAAGCCATCCATATTTGGCATTTCAATATCAAGAGTAATTACATCTGGAATTTGTTCCCTTAACTTTTGAGCTGCAATATAAGGGTCTGAAGCAGTTGCAATTACTTCAATTTGTGGGTCAGAACTTAGAACATCACAAAGTGTTTCTCTGACTAATGCAGAATCATCAACAATTAAAACTTTAATTTTATTCATGTTATTGTCTCTTTAATGGTATTTGAACTGTAAATGTTGTACCGTAATCAATTTTAGATTCATAATAAATATCACCCTTCAAAGCTTGAACTATGTTTTTAACAATTGCAAGCCCTAAACCTACACCTTTTAAAGATGATACATTATGAGTGGAAATAAACGGTTCGAATATATTTTTCCTAAACTCTTCTGGAATTCCAACTCCAAAATCTTGAATACAGAACTTTAAGTTTGTGTCATCTATTTCAATTGTTACCTTAATTTCTTTAGAATTTCCAGAGTATTTGATAGCGTTATCGATTAAATTATCAAAAATTATTTTCAAATGATATTGGTCTAACAAATATTCTTTATCATCAATATTTTTATAGAAAATACCAATTTTAATATTTGGATATAAATTTGAAATTCCATCAATAACTTCAGAAAAGTATTCATCAATTTTGCAATAAACATAATCACAAACCAATTGTTTTGTAATAGCTTTTAATGATAATGCATTTACTTCTAAAATATCATTTATTTCATAAGCTGAAGATTTCATGTTCTTTAATAAATTATCTTTTCCTGACTTTTCCATTTTTTCATTTTTCAATTCAAAAATATCTATGTTATTTAATAGAGAATTTAAAGGATTACGAATCTGCTGGAACAAAATCATAAGAATTTGACTTTTTAAAGAATTGGCAGCACGGCAACTATTTAATTCCATTTTCAATTTTTCAATATCTTCACTTTTCTCTTCTTTTTGGATTTTGAAGTGTTCAATGTCATTTTCTAAAATAAATTGAAAACGTATAATTTCTAACAAATTTTTTACTTTCTGTGGTAATGTTGTATCAATTAATTCCTTATTGATATAATCAATTGCACCTAATTTTAATCCTAAATTTTGATATACTTCATCTGTAAAAGAGCCAGACATTAGAATCAGAGGAATGTTTAAATATTTTTTTTCAGCTCTAATTTTTTTTGCTAATGTAAATCCATCCATTTCTGGCATATTTACATCAGAAATAATGATATGAATCTTCATTGTTGCTAAAATATCAAGAGCTTCTTTAGCACTTTGCGTTATCATAAGATTTGCATAAAAACCACCTAATAAATCACAAATCAAAGCTAATGATGATTTACTGTCATCTACAACTAAAATATTTGGTTTAAAGTCTTTCATTTATATACCTTATATCCTTTTTAAAAATACATCTCCATTTGAAGTGGAAACTATAATCTTTCTACTAATTAAACCACCAGTATCTTGTTTTTTTATTCTTAAATTATAATTGCTTAATACTTCTTTTGCCATTTCTACATTGTTGATGCCTACATTAATTTTGCTGTCTTGTACTTTTGGATGAATTGATGCACCACCAAATAATTTTATTTCTAAATCCTTTCGGTTAGCTCCAAGTTCATCAAATTTATTTACTAAAAATTCAATAGTAGTATCAACATACCTAAATATATTATCACTTCTATCATTTACAATTAAATTTTTTTTTGGTAATAAGCAATGGGATACTCCAGAATATTTTGATTTTTTGTCATAAAATATTATTGAAACACAAGAACCCAGTATAGTCATAACATAAAGTTCTTCATTTGAAAAATGAATATCACCCGGCATCAAAAATATTGTATTTGCATTGCTCATTTTAAATCTTAACAAAAATACTTGGTTGAATCTGTTTTAATGGTAAATTCATATTGATAATCGATTCACTATGACCTAAAAACAATACTGCATCTTTTTTAAGATAACGGCATAGTTTTCTTATTATACTTTCTCTGGTCTTTTGGTCAAAATAAATTAAAACATTTCTGCAAAATATCAAATCAAATTGATGCTTCAAATTATAGTTTTCATCCATAAGATTTAAATAAAAGAATTCAACTTTTTTTCTTAGTTCGGCTACTATTCTAACTACTTTTTCTTTTGGATTTTTACTTTTCAATAAATACCTTCTTTTCATCTCTAATGGAACTACATCAACTTCACTAAGATTATAAATTGCTTTATTGGCAATTCCTAATACTTTTGTAGAAATATCACTTGCATAAATTAGATAATCAAATCCAGAATTTAGTCTTTTGAATTCTTCAAGAACAAATGCAGTAGTAAATGCCTCTGCTCCAGTTGAACAACCTGCACTCCATACTTTAAATGTAAGTGATTTGTTTTCAGAAATTAATTTTGGTAGCCAAACACTTTTCAAGTAATCATAATGTACCGATTCCCTAAAAAAATCAGTCTTATTTGTTGTAATCACATCAATAAGTTCAATCAAATCACTACTACCATCCTGGGAGTTTATTGCATAAGTTAAATAATCGGTATAATTATCGAATTTAGAATGTTGCAAGATTTTTGATAGCCGACTTTGAACCATTACCTTCTTGACAGGTGTAAGATGAATCCCACAAGTTTTATAAATGAAACCACTAAGTCTTTCAAAATCAGCGTTTGATAATTCATTTTTATTTACTACATTTGCTGTCATAATTCTAAGTTTAATTTTTTAAATTATATAAAATATAAATCATATCAATTATAATTTCACGTATTTACATTCAATTGAGGATGCATGATACTTCATCTTTGTTTTCAATGATAAGTTCAAAATCCATTATATTTTTTAACAAAGTGGCATTCTCTAGTTTATTCATAGTTTTTTCATTTTAAAATTAGTGAAAAATCCAGATATTTGATTTGTTAAATATAAACTGGATTTCTCACTTTGTTCTAAATCAAAACTATTTAGACAACTTTATTAAAATTTTTCAAAATCATCATCTAATCTATCAGAATCTCCGCCTAAATCTAAATTTATACCCTTGCCACTATTCAAAAGTTTTTTTGGTTTGGGTTGAGTATATTTAAAACTCTGAGTTTGTGATTTAGGTTTACTTGCTGTTCGAGTTTCTTTCTTGCTACTAAAATTACTTGATTCAATTTTAAAATATGCAATAATTTCTTGTAAATTATCTGCTTGACTTAATAATTCTTCGCTTGTAGCAGCCATTTCTTCAGAAGCTGCTGAATTTTGCTGAATGACTTCATTTAATTGTTGAATTGCATTATTGATTTGCTCTGCACCTGTATCTTGTTCTCTGCTTGAAGCTGTAATTTCTTGAACAAGGTCAGCTGTTTTTTGAATATCAGGGACTATTTGAGTTAATAACACTCCTGCTCTATCTGCAACTTCAACACTCGAGGAAGAAAGTTCGCTAATTTCCGCAGCAGCAATCTGACTTCTTTCAGCGAGTTTTCTTACTTCGGAAGCAACAACAGCAAATCCTTTACCATGTTCACCAGCTCTTGCAGCTTCGATAGCAGCATTTAATGCAAGAAGATTTGTTTGACGTGCTATTTCTTCAATGATGGAAATTTTCTTAGCAATATCTTTCATTGCAGATACAGTTTGATTTACAGCTTTACCACCTTCTTGAGCATTATGTGACGATTGAACGGCAATTTTTTCTGTTTGTAACGCATTTTCAGCATTTTGACGGATGTTAGAAGTCATTTGTTCCATCGAACTTGATGCTTGTTCAGCAGCAGATGCTTGTTCGGAAGCACCTTGAGCTAATTCTTCAGCAGTAGAGCTTAATTGCTGTGAGCCATTTGAAACATTGCTTGATGCAGTCATAATATTTTCTACAATTTCTTTTAATTGAGTTAGCATAGTTTTCAAAGCATTACCCATTGCATCTTTTTCTGATTTTGGCTCAATATTAAACCTCAATTCTCCTTCAGAAATTTTGGAAGCCCAAGATACCTGCTCTTTAGTATTTGAAATCATTGCAGAAAATGCTCTGCCAAGGTCCCCAACTTCATCTTTTGTATCAATATTGACTTTAACATCAACATTTCCAACCGAAAGCTCTTTAGCAATATCTGTAATTTCTTTTACAGGGGTGCTGATAATTTTTGAAATCAAAATTCCTAAACCCAAAGCAAGAATAACTCCAATAGCAATAGTAATAACTAAAATTAAATTGCTTCTATCTGCGACTGCATTACCTTTAATTACAGCTTCTTTTCCAACTTCATCATTAATTGCTTCCAATTTTGCAAGATATTCGGTACATTTTTCAAATGTTGGAGAAATTTCAAAATCAATCAATTTTTGATAAGTAATTTCATTGGGATTATATTGATATTCTTTAGCTAATTGCACGTATTCTTCATGTAAGTTCATCCATTTATCCCAAATCGGAACAAATTCTGACCATAACTGAGCTTCTTCTGGTGTTTGCGGAAGTGGTGCATATACGTCCCAAGCAGCTTTTATAGCTTTTTTAGCTTTTTCAAAAGATGCATAAACTCTTTCTCTATCTTCATTTGTAATCTTCGTTGCAAGTAAATAATTTTCACCACCATCCATAAGATTTTGATTAGCATCAATTTCCAATAATGCCTTAATACTCGGCATTCTAACATCTCCAATTTCATGCATATTATCAGCAACATCGGACAATCCTAAATAACCAACGAATCCAACTATTCCTGAAATAATAGCCATCAACACAAATGCTGATATTAATTTAGATCCGATTTTTAAATTTTTAAACCAATTCATATTTATATCCCTTTAAATTAATTAATTATTTTCTTTTGATAAAGTAGTTATCAGCGAAATTTCGCCACTTGAAAAGATTTTGTCAATATTCAAAAGCATAATGAAATTATCATTATGTTTGCCCATACCCAGAATAAATTCTGTGTTTAAATGAGTACCAATTTTAGGTGGTGGTTCGATATTGAGAGTATCAATTTCTATCACTTCTTGCACTCCGTCAACCAAAGCACCCATTATTGATTTTTCATCTTCGATTGAAACTTCTAATACAATAATACAAGTGTTAACCGTGATTTCAGGTTTGGGCATCCCAAATTTCAATCGCATATCAATAACAGGTACAACAGCACCCCTCAGATTGATAACCCCGCAAAGATAATCAGGTGTATTTGGAACTTTAGTGATTTTGGTAAATTCCAATATTTCTCTAACTTGAAAAACATCAACACCAAAAACCTCATCCAGTAACTTAAAGTTTAAAAACTGCCTGACTAATGAATTAGTAGAACTACTTGGATTCATATAAGACCTCATCATTTTTGATTAATAAATCATTGATTTATTTGTGAATTTAATTCTATTATTTTAACTATTTCAAAGATCAGGAGAACATATTATTAGTAAATGAATTTTCATCCTTCTCAGCTTTTGATATTAAGCTTAGAACGTCTAAAATCAGTGCTACCGAACCATCACCAAGAATTGTAGCACCTGAAATTGAATCAACTTTTTTGAATACAGACCCCATCGATTTTATTACAACTTGTTGCTCACCAATTATTTGGTCAACTGTTATACCAATTTTATATCCACTGTCTTTAATAATAACAAATTGCTCACGTTGATTTTCATCATGCTGCAATTCAAATAATCTATGCAGAGAAATAAATGGGATTAACGAACCACGTATTTCAATTAAACTTCTGCCATTTTTATTAAATACTTTTTGATTTGTATTATCTACACATTCTTCAACTTGACTAAGTGGGATTACAAAGTAATCGTTTGCAACTTTAACAAGTAATCCTTCAATAATAGCTAAAGTAAGAGGAAGTTTACAAGTTACAACTGTGCCTTTCCCTAATTCAGAATCAATTTCAACCGTTCCTCTCAAACCCTCTATTGAACGCTTGACTACATCCATTCCAACACCTCTACCGGAAACATTAGTAACTAATGCCGCAGTAGAGAATCCTGGCAAGAATATAAAATTATAAATTTCATTATCTGAATATTCTTTGTCGGGTTGTGCCAAACCTTTTTCAATTGCTTTTTGAAGAATTTTGTTTCTATCCAAACCAGCCCCATCATCTGAAATTTTGATGAAAACATATCCGCCTGATTGTGAAGCTTTCAGATGAATTGTTCCAGTTTTTTGTTTATTATTTGCGATTCTTTTATCAGGGGATTCAATGCCGTGGTCGATACTATTTCTGATAATATGAATTAACGGGTCATTGAGTTTTTCTATAACAGTTTTATCAATTTCAGTTTCTCCGCCAGAAGTTGTAAGTTCAACATCTTTGTTCAGATCTAAAGATAAGTCTCTAACCAATCTCTTAAACTTATTAAATGTTGTTCCAATTGCTAACATCCTTATATTTAGTGTTGAATCTCTCAAATTCCAAGTTAATCTTTCAACTTCTTCCGAAATATTTAGTAAATCTAAATCATTCTTTTTTGAAGCAATTTGTGTTAATCTTGCTTGAACAATTACCAATTCACCAACAAGATTAACCAATTCATCTAATTTATCAGAATTTACTCTAATACTTGCTATCGAATCTTTCTGTGAAGTAGCTACTTTTTTTGATTGTGTAGTATCTGATTTTTCCAAATTTTCAATTTGGGTTGGAGAATTTTCTTTTTCAGCTACTTCTTCAATAATATCTTCTTTTATTGCAGTAATTTCCAGCAAACAATCATCTTCAACGAATATAAAAACGTCTTTAATAGTATTGAAATCTTTATCTGTTTCCAGAAGAATTTCCCATTTAGTATAACAAAGAGTCGGCTCAATTTTATCTAAATTAGGAACATCAATATTTGCATTAATTTGAGTTTTACCCAAATCTGCCAATTCTCTTAAAATCAAAAGAGGATTTGTTCCAGTGAGAAAAATATTCTCAGTAGGTGCAAATAGTATTTTAAATTTTGAATTTCCATTACTTTGGGTACGTTCTTGATTTGTAGTTATCGATGACTTAACCGAATTTATATCTTGCTCACTACTTGAATTTAGAAATGAAGCAAATTGGGAAGTAATTCCGTTGATTTCAATTTCGTTAACATCTTCATTATCAATGATTTTCTTGATAATATCGCCGGCTCTTAAAGTTAGAGTAATTATTTGACTATTTAGAGTTAAAGAACCATTTCTTACCAAATCATACACATTTTCAATTTTATGTAAGAATGAACTTATTCTTTCAAAACCAAACATTGAGCTTGAACCCTTCATAGTATGGATTGCTCTAAATCCACGACCAATTAGTTCGATATTATTCATATCTTCTTCAAGGGCTAACATTGTTTGCTCAACTTCTTCCAAGAGTTCCCCCATCTCCAAAAGAAAAACCTGTAAATGATTTTCTTTCATCCTAACACCTTTTTGATAACAGCTAATAATTGTTCGGCATTGAATGGCTTGACTATCCAACCAGTTGCACCTGCCGCCTTACCTTCCATTTTCTTTTCTTGTTGTGATTCGGTAGTAAGAAGTATTATTGGAATAAATTTATACTGAGGCAAAGTTCTTACATTTCTGATTAATTCAATTCCATTCATATTAGGCATATTTAAATCCGTAATAATCATATTCACTGAATTTGACTTTGCTTTGTTGAATCCATCTAATCCATCAACAGCTTCTATTACATCATAACCGGCTTCCTTTAATGTAAAAGATACCATTTGTCTAATACTAATCGAATCATCGACAGTCATTATTTTTTTCATCAATCACCCTAAAAAATAAATTCTCTAAGTCCACTTAAATTAATATAATTAGATACATCAGGATTAAAATCATCTCTGATTGTAAGTTTTTTTCCTCCAATTATAGCATCTTTTTTCAATGCTACTAATAATTGAAGGAAAGTCAAATCAATACTTTCAATTTTAGAATTTTTCATCTCAAGTACTTCACCAGAATTGATAAAATCAAATAATATAGATTTGACTTCATCAATTTTTTCAATGTTTAATTCTCCCTTCAATTCTAATTCAATAATATCGGCATTTTGTTGAATTTTGTAAATATATGACATAAATACTCCTAATATTAAAACAATTCAATATTGTCATCAAATAAAACATCATCTTCTGAATTTACAGTAGTTTGCGGTACTTCATCAAACAGCTCAACAGAATTATCGGAACCATTGTTTGAATCGAAATTATCAAAGTTTTCAAAATCATCAAAAAACATAACTTCATCATTTTTTGGTTCATCAATAACAATATGTTTTGTTCCTTTCATGTGGCTTTGATGTATGATTCTCTCGCTTTCCATTGTATATTGTTTAATCATACCATTCAAAAATTCATTATTTTGAAGCAATTGATGAAAATCATCAGTAAATTTTATTGAACCAATCTGATAACAAATATTGCCAAATACATTAATTACTTCAGATAATTGTTTGTCAAAAAATTTCTGTACAGAAATTTTTGCACCTAAATTATGAATTTCATCCACTAAATAATTAATTTGGTCAAATAATACTTTCACAGTTTCATTAATCGTTTTATTTTCATCTTCTAATGTGTGTAATTTATTGGAAATTTTGGCTAAACTTGTTTTAACAGATATGAATTTATTTTGTTGGTCTGATTTGTTATATATATCTGATAATTTCTGGGCACCTGAACCCACAATTTCAAGCTGTTCAGTTATTTTTTGAGTTTCATCATGAGAAGTTTCGCTTAAAATTTTAATTTGTTCAGAAATTATAGCTAATGCTGCACCTTGCGCCCCAAGTTTTGTTGCTTTAATGATTGAGTTTATTGAAAGCAAATCAATTTCATCGCTGATATTGTTGATTGATTCAATAAACTTAATTATAGATTCAAGATTGCTTATTACATTATTTATTAATTGAAATACACCTTGACTATTTTGAATATTGACAGATAATTCATTAGCTAAAGGGGAAATTTCATTAATTATTTTTTCTAATATATTTTGATTATTTTTATCATTCTTGGTTGAAATAATACTATTCATTCTTGACTTTACTGATAATGCCATATCAGAAATACCTTGAATGGTATTGATAATTTCAATAGTTGAGTTTACAAATGTTGTTTTAGTTACCTCAAGTTGATTATTTTCAATTTGTAATGTTTTTTCGATTAATTTTAATGCAAATTCATAATTATTCTCTGAATCATAATACTCAACTTGTTCATTTAATTTTGGTAAATTATCTATTAAATGCTCTAATTTCTGTTTAGTGGCGTCTTGAACTTGACACAATGTAATAACATTACTAATATTACTAAAAATTGAATTTATTTTTAATTTGATTTCATCAAGTTCATGATTTTTATGAACCATTTCTTGAGCAAATAAACCTGTTGAATTGTTTATATTTGTATTTAATTCTGCAATTGAATGTTTCAAATTCTTTGTAATGGATTTAACCATTGAATTTGCATTATCCAAATACTTTATAATTGATGCAATTTCAATTTTTACATTATTGATTTCAGTTGAAATTGTTTCTGATAAATTAATGATAGAATCTGATAATGATAAGAAACCCTCACCCAAAGTTCCGAGCCAGCCACTTTCAATTCTGATTAAAACTGATAACATATTCAGCTTCATTTTAATCTTGTCATAAATCAAAAGGTAAGTCAAACTATCTTCTAAAAGTTTATTAATTGAAGCAATAGTAGATTCGATAAGTTCAAAATTCTTTAATGAGTCAGATAGATATTCAACAATAATTTTATTTTCAGCTACAATTTCATTGATATTGCTATCTATTTTACCCGATTGAAATCGTTCAGATATTGCATTTGAAGTTAGATTGATTGTTTTGGAATATGAATTAATGCTAAATAACTTTGTACCTATAAAAACAAATTCATTTTCAGCAACCTCGGTTGCCTTTTTTATAGCAGAAATTTGCTTTATCATCAATTTCATAATATTATTTAATTGATTATCTTTCATTCTAAGATTTAAATATTTCAACAAATATTACAATTTCAAATACTACATCTCAAATATATAAATATTATTTCAAATACAAAAATTTTTTTTCAAAAATTTTTTTAACTACTCATTTGTTTAAATTTTTCTATTTGCTATGTTCTTTAACCCAAGTTGCAACTCAATTTTCCGAAAATTACTTTTAGGGGCTTTTTGAAAAAATGTTTAATTTGTAAGTGATTGATATATAACAAAACGGAATTCTTGAGTTTTTGAATTCAATCTGAAAATGACCCAAAATTGCTTTTTGAGATGTTTAGGGTACTTGCATTGCATGACTTTTTTTGCGAATATTTGTAACTGTTGAATTTTACAGAATGAAAAATTTTATTATAGAAGTTAAAAAGAGTAATACATCTAAGGGAAAAGTATTTTGCTTATCAACTATCGGAGAAAAAGATAAGAATGAGATAACTATTAGAAATTGCAAAAGACCAATACAGGAGGCGATTGAATTATACAATGCTATGAAGATTAGCTTGATGCCTTTCACAACCAATAAATATGTAGTTACTCATTAAAAATTTCATTATTGATTTTATAGGTACTTTTACACATTAGAGTGCAACTTGGGGTAATGAAAATCAAAAATAAAAGCTGAAATTTTAGGACTATAGAGAGTTCCTTAACTTTTGGAATGGGTTATATACAAAATATACTATTTTGTTAGTAATTTTGAAGGAATTTTAGAATAATTCTTTTTTAGTGGAAGGATTAAATTATTATTCTCATATTCCAAAGAATAGGGGAGTTCTAATAACTGTTTATCATATAAATATTTACCAAAATTCCATTTTGCTGGATTAATATTTTGAAGAAACTTTATCATATTATGAATATTTTTGCTGTTAGCTTCTTTTATAACTGCAAATTCATTTATTTCTGGAATTAATTGCATTAATGAAATACTTGGCTGAGTATTTTTAATCAGTGGAAATAAATTTCTATCAAATATATAATTATTCACTGATTGTTCAGAACTGTCGAATCCATTTTCCAAATTTTTTATAGAATTTAGTGCTTCAAGCTCCGAAAATTGTTCGCTTTTATGAGATTTAAAGTTGTTTTTATAAATATTTATAAAATTATATTTTGAGTCAAATATTAAGTTCAAATCATTGAAATTTACATTATTTAACTTAATTTCAAAAATATTATTATGTTTAAATTCAACTGATTTTATTCTCCTAACAATAAATTCAAGTTGCTTTTTGTAATGTTGCTCTTTGGGTAGTTCAGTCATTGAAATTAAGTTTATGACTTTTTGAATTTTGTTATTTTTGGGCAAAATAGGTATAGATAATTCCTGAATTATTGGTTGATTTATACTTTCAAACAAAAATGGTTCAAAAATTTCAGAATTCAACTTTGGATAAAACTTAACAAAATCAAAATTTGTAAATTGTTCAATTTCATTATTCAAAAAGTAGTCAATAAAGTTAGATGGATTTGAATAATTTGAATCAATTAAATTAGATAAATTGTTGTAATTTATATTTGTATTTACATTGAAATTAACAAAATTATTAAATTGCTGATTAATCAATGAACTATATAAATCACTAAGTATAAATGCAGGATTAGTATTTAAGAAAATATTATTAAAAGGCGATATGTCTTTAATTAATAAATCTTGGTTAATTTTAAGTTTTTCTTTCTTATTATTTAATTTTATTTCGTTAAGTGGATTATTATTATTGAAGTTATAATTATTAGTCAATAATGAATTATTATGTTTATTTTTTTGAATATATCTTCCACAAGCTGGGTCATAAAATCTACCATTATGGAAATACATTTTTAGTAAATCAATCCAAGCCATACCATTAAATCTAAATTTTGCATCAGATTGAATTGTTTGTGTCACATTCCCAAAAATATCTGTTTCAAAATATTTAAGTACATTGCCAGTTTCATCTGAAATAAAAGCATTTGTGTTTGTAGGTTCTCTATGAATATAGTATTTTTTATTCGTTCTAATATCAATATAGCCAATATTTTCAAAATTACTACTATCATTTGGTGAGTACAAATATCTTTTCTTTAATATTTGGTTGTTGTCATATTCCATAAGAATATTAGAGTTTGGTTCATTTTCAATTTGGAAAGGAAAATAAAACTCTTCTATTGCACCTGAAATTCTAATTAATTGATTCTTACCTGAATAATGAAAATTTAATATCTCATTATCGTTTTTGATAGCCCTTGCTAATCTATTTTCACTATCATAATAGAATTGAATTGTTCCATTTGAATCTGCCTTAGATGTTACATTACCATTGTTATCATAAGTATATTCAACACTTCCAAAGGATGTTAATTTTTCATTAGAGTTATAATTGTAAATAGTTAAAATATCGTTATATTTTTGATTTATTATATTTCCATGTGCATCATAATTATAGCTTATAGTATCATTAAAATTTGTATAAATAAATATCAATTGGTCTAATTCATCATAAATCAGTGAATAAATTGAATCATTGCCAAATTTAATCTGTATAATATTTCCATACTCATCATAAGAATAATATCTTTTAATTATTTCAGAATTATTTGCATCTATTAATTTGTATTCAGAAACTTGATTTTGCAAATTGTAAGAGTATGAAGCATTTATACCATTTGGAAATCGAACAATTTTTTTGCGGTCAATTGAGTTGTAATTGTATATTATACTATCATTATCGTAATCAATGATTGAATTAATTTTACCATCGTTATTGTATTTGTATGTAATTTTTTCTAAATCATTAAATTTTATTATTGATAATCTATTCATATAGTCTAAATCGAAACGAATTTCTCTTTTTATAGAACTCATAAAATACATATCTAAACCTATATATCTATTTATTGCATCATACTTTGGATACATTAAACTGAACATATTATCTGAATGATTAATTTCAAAAGTATTTCCATTTTTGTCGTATTTGTAATTGGTTATACTTCCCTTAGAAGCTGTCTTTGAAGCCAACATATCATTAGAATCATATTTTAAATCAATTTTATTTAACGATTCATCATTGTATAAAATTAAATTAGAATTTTGGTCGTAAGAGTTAGTATTCTCGAAATTGTTTGAAAATTGAATTTTTCTAACATTATTTAATCCATCGTATTGAAAATATGTTAAATTTTGAATTGGATTTCTTAACGAATCTATTCTGCCTTCATCATCAAAAAATACTTCAAATTTATAATTTAATGGAGCAATTAAACTTTTTAATCCAAAATCATTATCATAAATAAAAGAATATTTTTTGTTATTATTTTGATAATTCAACAAATTTCCAATTTTGTTGTATTGAAATTTAAATATATTTTTCTTGTTTGATATTTCTGAAAAGAAGTTGGCATCGTATTGAATATTAAAAGTATCATTGATAATTTCAAATTTTGCAATATTAAGTAAATCATTATAATGATATGTATAATTAATTTTATCTTTCAATTGAGCAATTAATTTAAAAGAATTGTCATAAATATTTGCATTTATTATATGATTATTAATTGATTCATTCATTACCAAACCATATTTATTAAATACATATTTATAATTGATAGAGTCTGCTTTTAAAATTGATTGTAATCTTAATTTGTTGTCATAATTATATAATGAAGTATCATTAAGCGGGGAAATGATTTGAATATTCGCATTATTGGCTGAGTATTTAAATTTCAATGTATTATTTGTTGGACTTATGATTGATGTAAGTCTGTTTAATAAATCATATTCAAATCTGTAAAGTTGATTATTTCTTGTTTTTAATGAAGCTATTTGATTGAAATAATTATGGGATAATTCAATTGAATCTGTCCTATTAAATTTAATAACTTTTAATCTATTTGCTTTGTCATAAAAATAATTTGTTTGAATCAATTCTCTATTAGTTAGGGTTGAAAGCATACCATTTTCATTATAATCCATTTTGGTTTGCCTGCCATGCGTATCATAAGTGTTGTTTAACCGCCCAAGTAAATCATATTCATATATATATTCAAGATTATCTTTAGAAATTTTGCTCGTTATGTTTCCAAATTGGTTATATTTGAATTTTGTAATGCTATTGTATCTGTCAGCAATTGAATTAATTAGCCCATCATTTGTAAATGTAAAATTAAACAAATCAGCATTATTTAGTTTGATTTTATTTGTAAAATTCAAAGAATTATACTGAAAAGAAAATTCCATATCTCCATAATTGATTTTTTTAATTTTTCGATTATTGTAATAATCAATAGAAAGAGAATTTATTGAATCATAAACTATTTGAATAATTTGATTTAGAGCATTGTAATTATATTTAATTTTTTCATTCATCATATTAATCAATTCTAAATTAGAGCTTTTATCATAAGCAAAGTAAAAGTAATTTGAATATAAATCTCTAAATTTTGAAATTTTTCCATTTGTTAGATAATCATACTCAAGAGTGTCATTTGTATTGGTGGCTACTTTGATTAATAAATTCATATTGTTATAATTGAAACTCCATAAAGTAATTTCGTCAATCGAATTTCTAATTATATTTCCATTTAAATCATAAAAATAACTCCAAATATAATTTTCCGGGTATCTGATATTTACTGGATAGTTCAAACCATTATAGTTTATTTCGTAGTTACTTCCAGTTGGAAGTGTAATTTTATTGATTAATGAATTATTGTTGTAATTTATTGTAAACATTTTATTATAGCTATCAATAATATTAATTGGTCTGTTAATTTTATCATATAAAATTTTAATTTCATCAAAATTATTATCTATTGCAGTTAATTCATTATTCGAATTGTATGAATAATTATATGGACTATGTTCTGAAGACTTAATTTCTATTAAGTTGCCGATTAGATTGTAATTAAAACTTATATTTGTAACATTATTGATACTAAATGAATTTAAATTATTTTGAAAATCATACTCGAATTTTTTGAAATAGCCGTTTGGATAAATTATATTTATTATCTTACCTGCTTTGTCATATTCAAATTTGTAGATATTTTCTAATTCATCTGAATATTGAGTAATTCTGTTTGCAAAATTTAGATTAAAGATTTTTGAATAACCTTTTTCGTTAATAATTTCTTTAATGGCATTTCTTGCTGTAAATTTGTACTCAATTCTATCATTATTTTCATTGTATTTGTAAATTAGATTTCCATTGCTATCATATTCAAATTTTATAGTTGACTGATTTGGTTTTATTACTGTTGACAGTTTACCATCATAAAAATATAAGTATTGATATTTATTATTATTTGCATCAGTAAAAGAAGAAATATTGCCATCAGAATCATAATCAAATACAAATTTAAATCCTAATGACTTGCTTATTTCTCTCATCTTATCATTAAAATAATTAAAAGTTGTGATTTCATTGTTTGGATTTATGATTTGTTTGATTTTTCCTGAAGGATAATAAGTATAACGAAGTGTTCTGTTGTTCAAATCAGTAATTGCTGTAATTCTGTTTGCTTTATCATATTCATAAGTAAAGATTGAATTATTGAAATTTTTGATTGATTTAATATTAAATACTTTGTCATACAAAATTGAATAAGTGCTGTTATTAGCATTTGTAATAGAATTTAATTTATTGTTCGATAGATATTCAATTGTAACATTTTGATTATTTGGAAGTGTAACACTTATATTATCATTAATTTCGTATTTGAATTGATATTTTTCATTCAATAGACCTGTATATTGAGTGATTCTACCCATTTTGTCATAATTAATTGCAAGTGATGAATTATCAGGATTAAGTATCGAAGTCAAAAATCCGTTATCATTAAAAATAAATTTTTTGCTTGTGTTATCAGGATTTGAAATCAACTGTATAAAATTAAAATAATTATATATAAATTGATAATTGTGGTTGTTTGCATCTAAAAATTGAGTAATATTGGAGTATCTATCCGATTCAAATATATAATTTGCAGTATTTGGAAATATTATTTTATTAATATTTCCATACTTATCATATTTAATTGTCCAGTTTCTTTTAGTTGGGTCAATAAAACCAACCGGCAAACCATTTTCATCATTTTGTTGAGAAATAAATGAATTTGAATTTAATAGTATTTGTTCAAGGTTGCCAAAGTTATCATATTTATACTCATAAGTATTAATTTCTTCATCATTAAAAGAGAGAATTTTTTTATGCTGAGTATCAAAATTAAAATTTCTAATAATATTTTCAGGAAAAACTATATTGTGAATTTTTCCACTATTTCCATAAAAAAATGATGTTGGGTTACTATTTTTATCAATAGATTTAGTTAGCTGGTAATCCAAGTTCCAAGTATAGTACTCAGAATTATTATTAAAATCAAAAAATTCTATATATCGATAAAGTGAGTCATACTTAAATCCTGAAAAAAATATGTCGTTTTTGTATAGTTCTGTAGTCCTTGATTTTTCATTATAATTTAAAGAAAATTTAACCGTTGAATCATTATATCTTATTTCATTTACCTTATTTTCTTCGTTATATCCTAAATCAATCAAATTGACATTATTTTCGATTATTCTTGTTAATTTCTTGCAATTAATATCACTGTAGTAATTTACTTCGTAATTATTATTTAAAATAACTTTATCAAAATCGCCTTCTTGATTATAATGATAACTTATATTTTTTAAACCATCAAAATTTATTGAAGATATTTTATCATTTAGATAAAAGAAATTCAGAATCCTGCCAGAAGGATAAGTAACTTTTGACAGATTTTTATTATTTGAATAATCAAAGAAAATTGTGTTTTTATTTCTGTCAATAATTCTTGTAACATAATGGTGTAGATTGGATTCAAACAAATATTCACTATAATCCCCATTATTCAAATAATTATCATTATAGATTTTTAATTTAAATCCTTTATCTGCAATTACTTCTAAACTATCTATGCAACCGTATTGAGGCAAATATTTATTAGTTAATTTATCATATTTAAAAAGTAGATTTTTATCATCAGGCATTATGATTATAATGCTTTTATTATGATTATTCGTTATGTATCTAATTGATAAATTACATTTCCAAGACAATCCAGTAAACCCATAATTATCTGAAGCTGAATTATAATAAAATCTAACTAAAATTGGGAACGAAATATCTTCTACATTTATATCAGTTCGTATATGAATAAGATTGCCAAAAGTAGAATTTGAGTAAATTTCACAATAATTACTAATTAAAGGATATTTAATAAAATATTGCCAATCATAAAACCCTCTTCTTAATGAACCAATATTGTTATCAATAATTCTACTATCGCCATTATCAACAGTAAAATCCAAAGAAAAAGATTTTTCAGTAAATAATATTACAAAAATATAAATAATATAGTAAAGTAATTTTTTCAAATTAATATTTAATAATATACCATAAACATTATGTTAAATTAATAATTTTTTTTAAATTTAAAAAGGAATTGCAAATAAAAAAATAAAAAAACCCGTAAAATACGGGTTTTAATCATAAAATTTGATTGTATAAAGGTTATGCCATATCTTTTAACATTGCAACCAAACCTTTTTTATCCAAAGTTCTCATAGCTCTTGCTGTAATTTTCAAAGTAATAAAACGTTTTTCTTCAGGTATCCAGACCCTTTTTTTCTGAAGGTTTGGTAAAAAACGTCTGCGTGTTCTATTGTTAGCATGGGAAACATTATTTCCTGTTGCAGGTCCTACGCCTGTTAAATCACATCTTCTTGCCATTTTATTTTTCCTCTAATTCAATATTCTTGACTTAATATAAAATACTAAATTACGGACTTTAAGTCAAATATCCAAAAAATTTTAATTAAATTTTGGAATTGTGGAAAAGTTTAGAAATTTATGTGCTTAAAAATACAATTTAACAAAGTAAATTTATGATAAATCAACCAATATTGTATTCCTTTGGATAAAAAACTCTTAATGAGTTTTAGTAAATGGTTCTTTGAGACGAATTATATAATTAATGTATAACCTAAAAGTCTAAAATAGAACATGGATTAAGTCGTCTAAGTAATTGATTTTACAAGAATTAATTAACAAAAACGTAAACCCAAAAAGGTACTTAATCCATGCAAAACAAAAATACGAAAAAACCTGCAAATATCAAAACAAGTTTTGATTCAAAATCTTTGACCAACTTTAGTGGCATTAAAGTTATTTCTAAATTTATGCGTAAGATTGGCATAGAATCAATGTTCGATATGATTGATTTGAATTTGCATCACAATATTAAATTTACAAATTTCCAAATTTTATCAACAATAATTTTGGGAATATTTAGTGGTTTTAATCGTGTAAGCAAAATTGAATCATTTAGTCGCGACCCATTGATACAAAAATTGTTGTGCTTAGCTACAAATATTGATGCCGACACTATATTCAATAGAATCAAGCGTTTCGGAATGAATGAAAACAATCAAATCATGAACATAAATGGAAAATTATCGTCAAAAGTTCATGATTTATTGAAGACAAACAGGGATATATTAGATTTAGATTCAACCGTTCATACACTTTATGGTCATCAAGAAGGTGTTGCCAAAGGATTTAATTCAAGCAAAAAAGGAGCAAAAAGTTATCATCCAATTATGTGTTTCTTAAACAGCACTAAGGAATGTTTGTTGAGTTGGCTTCGTCGGCGATACTTATACAGCCAATAATTCGCACGGATTTATTGAGCAGGCATTTGGATTGCTCCTTCCGGCATACAAGAATTATTAGTACGAGCCGACAGTGGATTTTTCAACGGTATACTATTGCAAGTACTTGAATCACGTAAAAATACGCTATATTTAATCAAAGTAAAATTGAAAAACTTGAACAGTCTCTTATCAAGTCAGGATTGGGAAAGCATTCCCTTAATGCCAAATTGGCAAATGACAGAATTTATGTACAAGTGTGCCGACTGGGAAAAAGCAAGAAAGTTTGTTGCATTACGCAAGAAAGTGCTGGTTCATACTGAAGATGGATTATTTAAAACCGATTACTATTATGACTATTTTTGTTATGTAACTAATATATATGACAGTCCCTTAGAGATTCATCGTTTGTATGGTGACAGAGGCGAGAGTGAAAATTGGATTGAACAAGTAAAACGACAAATGTTTGCCGGAAGCATGATAACGCAAGATTTTTGGGCGAATGAAACATTATGGCAAATGAGTGTCTTGGCATACAATTTAAGTTTATGGATGCGAAAATTGAGCGATGAAAAATCTTGGCGTGAAGAGCCAAACACTTTTCGTGCATGGTTTGTGCAGGTGGCTGGCAAGATTGTAATTAATGGACGAAACCTTTGGTTAAAAATGTACGAAGCATATCATTATAAAGACAGGTGGTTGAAAATTGAAAAAGCGGTTGATAATTTGGTTTTTGCATAAAAAAACAAATTACAAACAAAAATCAGATGCATATTTTGTTGTAGGAAAAATCCGAAAGGGAAATCTATGAACTAAACGTGCTTAAATATTAGAAATCATGAAATTTCAACAGTAAAATCTCCAGCAAAACTTGAAATTTCACCCCAATACTAAAAAATTCCAATTTTGATTAGCATAAAATGCTGTATTCTAAATTTATTTATCGTACTTTAGATTTTTAGGTATAAAATTATGGAGCTATTTTTTATATGGAATTGTAAAATAAAATGTGCTTCCCTTACCTTCTTCACTTTTCACCCATAATCTTCCATTGTGTAATTTTACAAATTCCATACACAAAACAAGACCTAATCCGCTACTTGATTCTCCATCAGTTCCTGGTCTGGTTACTTTTTCATCAATTCTAAATAAATTATTGATTAAATTCTGACTCATTCCGATTCCATTATCTTTCACATATATTATACAATGATTGTATGGTATCTGTTGGTCAATATTTTTTGATTTTTCAACACCTATTTCAATTATACCACCTTCATTTGTAAATTTAATTGCATTCGAAAATAAATTTCTTAGAATTGTATTCAGCATTTGCTGGTCTGCACTTAATTGAATATGGTCAGGAATTAAATTATTTACAGTTAACTTTTTTTGAGAAATATTTTGTCTAAGTAGTTCAATATTTTGATTTACCATAGATTTTAATACACAGAAATCTGGGAAAAATTCTGTTTCATTTCTTTGAATTTTCGACCAAAGGAGTAAATTTTCTAATAATTTATATAATTGATTTGCTGATTTCATTATTGATGAACCATAATGTTTCAATTCATCTAAACTAAGTTCTTTGTAATCTTCTGCTAAAGTTTGAGCAAGAGATAAAAACCCAAGAAATGGAGTACGTAAATCATGAGCAATAATAGCAAAAAATTTATCCTTTTCTGCCAACACTTTTTTTAACTTCAATTCATTTTGTAATAATGATTCTTGATATTTTTTTTGTTTTGTCAAATCAATATCTATACAAAAAATTTCAATTGGCTTTCCAGGGATTTGAACAATTACTTTACTTGAAAAAACAGTTATAGATTCATCATTTTTTCTCTTTAATACAATCTCTTTCGCTTGTAAAGTTTCTTTTGACTCCAAAAGAAAATTTATATCTGATTGAATTTCCGACTTGATTGTTGCTGGTATAATTAAATCGAAAATACTATTTCCAATTGCTTCTTCTTGCGAATATCCATATAAAATTTCAGATGCTTTATTCCAGTAATTTACAATTCCATCTTTTGAATATCCTTGGACTGATACTGAAGAAATATCATTAAGCAAACTTCTAAATCTTTGCTCACTTTCCTTTATGGTTTTTTCGGTTAATTTTTTATCAGTAACATCTTGAATTGTTCCACTTACTTCAAGCAATTTACCATTTTCATCTGCTTTAACTCTTGTAATTGCATTATGATATCTTACCGTTCCATCAGGTGCAATGATTTTATAATCAACATCAACTGGTTTTCCTGTATTGAGAGCTTTAGAAATAAATTCATCACCAACATTTTTATCTTCTGGATGGGTATAAACTGCAATCTCACTTCTACTCAGTGGTTTTTCTTGAGGTTCAATACCGTAAATTCTGAATAATTGATCTGACCACCAAGATTTATCTTCGATTGCATCATAATAAAAACTTCCGATTTGGGATAATTTTTGTGCATCATTCAATCTTTCTTCAATAATGAGGAGTTTGTTTTCTAATTCTTTTCTTTCAGTAATATCATGTCCAAAAATACTAACTCCAACAATATCACCATTAGAATTTCTTAAAGGATTAAATTGATATTCAATATATAATTGTTTTTCAAGAACAGTAGTTTTAACTTCGTGTTTAAATCTCTCACCATTTATAGCAGTATCATAATATGCTTTCCATTTTTTGCTTATTTCATTATTTAATCCATCAACAAATATATTATCACCAATTTCAATGATTTTCCCAGTGAATTTTTCGACATGATTTATAAATACAGAATTTGCAAGAATTAGCTTATAGTCCTTATCTATACACCATATTCTATCTTTTGTAGTTTCAATCAACGAATTTAAACTAAAATCATTATTGAATGAATCATAACTTGTAAATTTACTATTTAATTGCATAATATTTAATTTTTTTATAACTACTTAATTATTAAAAATTAGTTTTAGAATACAAAAATAATAAAAAAATCCAAGCTATTTGTAATTAAATTTAAAAATTTAAAATGTTTTTAAATAGCAATAACGCAGCCATAGAAATTATTTATTATGTCAGTTGCAAATTACAGCAACTATTCTATAAAACATCAGATGTTTCATTCATTGAACACCGTCATTCCGAACAAAGTGCGGAATCCAGAAATTAATTAGGTTGATTTTTGGGCGGTTTAAATTTTCTACTAAGGTTTTTAAAATATTAGGTTTTTTAAAATATTAGACATTCAAAAACCTTATTTTCAATCATAAACCTTAGTAGAAAAAAGTTTCCCAAAATATTTAACCTTATTTTTAATCGTTTTCGTACTTCCAGTCCAAAAGTGAGACATCTGGAATTTGCTTTTCTCCACAACGTCAAGAATTTCACCTACTCCACAACCATAAATTTTTGTGAATAAATCTTACCATTTTCTGTATGTATATGTATTGTTGCAAAGTAAACTCCATTTTTCAATAATATATCCAATTTAACAATATCTATAGAATTTAGTTCAATTTCTTTTGAATAGATAGTTTTACCAGTTATATCAGTAATATTTATTTTATTAATAATTAAACCAATTGAATTGTCGATTGTTAATTTGTTATTCAGATAGTTTATTCTAAATATATCTGGTTTTTCTTCATCTACATCAACTGTAAACCAACGATTTGAGAATAATCGCAAAGTTGAATATCCAGAAAAAAATTGATTTTTTGAGTTTAAAATATAATTTTTGAAGGGTTGAATTTTTTTAAATTCAAAAACTGTTTTCATCAATTCAAGATTAATAATTTTGATAATTCCTTGACCGTTATAACTACCACTATAAATAATATATTTACCTGAATCATCAAAGCAAAATGAACTGGGCTCAGTATCTTTAGCAATGTCAATTATTTTCCCATCAATATTATAAAAATAATAATTATTATTAGCCACGAACCCAACATATTGATTATCATTAGAGATTTTTACGTCCCAAAATTCATTTGCAGAAAATGCCTCGCCAAAATCTCTTATGTGTGTTAGTGTTTCTGCATCCCAGAGTTCCATTTTGTACTTATTTTCATTTGAATTCCAACAACCTACGGCTAAATATTTACCATCCTTTGATAAGGACATTTGCTGTATTAATTTTGAATTAGTATTTTCGGATTTAATTATTGAGTCTTTTAGCATATCATAAATTACTAAGTAATGCTTTCCAGTAGAATTCGGTATTGATGTACAGAATAAAACAATCCTATTGTTGTCAGGAAAGATTCCTAAACACTTTTGCCAAGGAAAAACTTTATCAAAAACACGTCTAATTTTCCCACTTTCATAATCCCAAATAATTAGTCCTTTTATTCCACCTCCCATGCCAGTAACCATTGTCTTTCCATCGCTTGTTATTTGTAGTCTTTCAAATTGGTCATCTGGACCAGTTGCGGGTCCGCCTTCAAAAACTCTGATTTTGTGCCCATCTTTTACATCAATCTCCCATATTTCATGATTCACAGCAGCAATTATATTGCCTTTGATTGGATGAAACTTTGCATCTCTAACAAATCTGGGATAAATATCCTGCTCCCAAATCAAGTCACCATCACCATTTGGGATTTCTTCCGCAAACAAACTACTGCCACAAAATAGTAGCATTAATAACAAAACTAAATTCTTCATAACTTTTTCCAAATTTGCAATTCTTCACATATATAATGACACATGAAAGTGTTTTTCGTTTCATAGAAATGAAAAAAATAAAATTCCTTGAAAATCCCGTTAGGGATTACCTGTTTGTAATAACCAAAAATATAAAATATGTAAAGTCCTCCCTTAGGGGAGGATTTAGGTGGGGTTTCAATTCAGTTAACAAAGTTGGGCTTTGTTTCCAGAATAGAAATTAATTTCCTTGCTTCCCCAAAAAAGCAGATATTTTAATTTATTTTCGTACTAAATCTCAAAGAGATTCAATAATTATAGAAAATAATTTGAAATTACTACGATACGACCTCAGCGAGGTCGAATTTATGTGTCAATTATTTATTCTATAAGCATTTGACCTCTTTGAGGTTTTCTTTCGAAATAACTTCTTAGTTTCAAAAATTGAAAATAAATTAAAGCAATATAAATAATAAGGTTAATTGTCATTGGTTTTTTGCTTTCTACTAAGGTTAATAATTTAAATAAGGTATTTTAAAATCTGAACACTTATAAACCTTAGCAGAACATTAAAATCCAAAAACAAATCAACCTTATTTTTCTGGATTCCTCACTTTGTTCGGAATGACGTTTTTTCCCGGGTCATTCCGTACTTGATGCGGAATTTAAATGGAAATGTGAATTCTTTCTTTAGCAACGTAGTTGCGACATCTTAATAGAACAGATTTGTTTTTTTTTAGTTGAAACTCCGTAGGAGCGACATAGAGACATTACTAAAAGCACTGGATTCCTCACTATGTTCGGAATGACTTTGTTTTCCAGGAAATTCCCCACTTGATGCGGAATCTAATATATTCAGATGTCCAACACTTTCAAAGTGTTGGACATCTTGTTGCGAAAATGACATGAATAGTGAATAGATTCTGAAACAGGTTCAGAATGACATAATTCTTGCAATTGTATTTAGCAACGTAGTTGCGACATCTTAATAGAACAGATTTGTTTTTTTTAGTTGAAGCTCCGTAGGAGCGACATAGAGGCATTGCTAAGCAACTGGATTCCTCACTTTGTTCGGAATGACGGTGTTCAAGAATGGATTCTGAAACAAATCAATTATGAATCTTAAAACAATTTTATTATTTATCCGTAAATGTATGATTATTGTTAAATTAAAATTCTATTTTTATGTTCATTAAAACAATTGGTATTGCCGGAGCAGGTACAATGGGGATTGGAATTGCATTAGCAGGTGCTATTGCAGGTACAAATGTTATTCTATATGACAATTACCCTAATTCAATTAATAATGCTAAAAGCATTATTGAAACAAATTTGAATAAATTACTCGAAAAAAATAAAATTAATTCTACTGAAAAAATTGATATTTTAAATAGAATTAATTTTACTGAAGATATAAATGATTTTAAAGATTGCGATTTGTTTATAGAAGCAATTATTGAAGATTTTGACGCAAAAAAAGTATTGTTTCAATCAATATCAAATATTGTAAATGATAATTGCATAATTTCAACTAACACCTCGTCCCTTTCTGTTTCTTCTCTTGCTTCGACAGTAAAAAACAAATCAAATTTTCTTGGAATTCACTTTTTCAATCCCGCGAATATTTTGAAATTAGTCGAAGTTATTCCTACTTCTTCTACAAGTAAAGAAATTGTCCAAATTGTTGTTGATTTACTCAAGGATAAATGGAAAAAACTTCCTGTAATTGCAAAAGATACTCCCGGTTTTATTGTAAATCGTGTAGCAAGACCTTATTACAGTGAAGCATTGCGAATCTACGAAGAGGGAATTGCAAATTTTGAAACTATTGATTATGCAATGAAAAATATTGGTGGTTTTAAAATGGGTCCTTTTGAATTGATGGATTTTATTGGAAATGATATAAATTACAAAGTTACCGAAAAAGTTTGGGAACAATTATATTTTGATACGCGTTTCACTCCTTCAATTACACAAAAACGGCTTGTTGAATCTGGAAATCTTGGTAGAAAAACTGGAAAAGGATTTTATGAATATAATTCTACAAATGCTAATAATAATTTAGATTCAGATACTGAATTACATCAACAAATTTTTGAAAGAATACTTAGTATGCTTATCAATATAGCTGCCGATGCGTATTATTTAAAAATTGCAAGTAGAGAAGATATTGATATTGCCGTTACAAGTGGAGTTAATTATCCAAAAGGTTTATTGAAATGGGCTGATGAAATCGGAATCGAAAAAGTATATTCTAATTTAAAAGATTTGTACGAATTTTACAATGAAGATAGATATAGACCATCTCCAATAATAATTAAATTATTCAAAGAAAATAAATTATTCTATAATATTATCAATTAGACAAAGGTTTTAATTTAAATGACAGTATTTGCCTGTAATAATTTATCAAAATCATACAACGATAAACTACTTTTTGAAAAAATTGCTTTTGGAATGGAAGAAGGTGATAGAGTTGGTATTATCGGCAAAAATGGAGCTGGTAAAACTACTTTAATGAAAATAATTGCAGGTTTAGAGCCACAAGACGAAGGTGAAGTAGTTCTAAATAGTAGTGTAAGAATGGAATATTTAGACCAGATGCCGATTTTTGATGCTGATGAAATTGTTATCGACTATGTGATGAAATCAAATTTGGAATTATTTCAATTAATTGAGGAGCATAATCAAATTTGCTCCATTTCAGACAAAGATTTAACCGAAAAAGCTAAAGAAAGATTAAATTATACAGCTCATAAAATTGATTTGTTAGATGGATGGAATTTTGAAAATTCTGCAAAGGCATTACTTAATAAATTGGGAATGTTCAATTTACTTGATAATGTCAATACGCTTTCAGGTGGTCAGAAAAAACGTGTTTCACTCGCTAAAGCACTACTTTCAAAACCGGACTTACTAATTCTTGATGAACCAACTAATCATCTTGATGCAGATTCTGTTCAATGGCTTCAAGATTATTTGCAAAGTTCATCTTCTTCTTTATTGTTTGTAACCCACGATAGATACTTCTTAGATGGCGTTTCAACAAGAATTGTGGAAATAGACAGTTGCAAAATTTTCAATTATCCTGGGAATTACGAAAAATATCTCGAAGCAAAAGAAGCTTTTGAAAAAGCAAAACAATCTACTGTTCATCATCAATTATCTCAATTAAGAAGTGAACTTGCTTGGCTTATGAAAGGTGCAAAAGCAAGACGCACCAAGCAAAAAAGCAGAATTGATTGGATTGACGAGCTAAAAAAATCTGCAGTTAAAACAAAAGATAAAAAAATAGAAATTGAGCTTGGAAAAGTATTTCTTGGTAATAGAATTATTGAAGCTCATTATATTTCTAAAGCGATGTCTGATAAAAAGCTGTTTAATAATTTTGTTTATATTGCCAAACCGAAAGATAGAATTGGAATTATCGGTCCCAATGGCTGTGGAAAATCAACTTTTCTACGTGTGTTGATGGGTGATTTAAAGCCCGATGATGGTAGAGTTGATATTGGAGGCAGTATCAAAATTGGCTATTTTAAACAGGAATTTGAGGAATTAGCTGATGATGCTACTCCTATTTCTGCTTTGAGAGAAATTGCAGAATATATTGATGTAGGTGTTGGACGCGATAGGTATATTACAACTCGCGAATTATTAGATAAATTTTTATTCCCACGTTATCAACAGAATAATTATGTTAGTACTTTATCTGGCGGTGAACGTAGAAGACTTGCTTTGTTACGTGTATTGATGGCAAATCCAAATGTTCTTTTTCTTGATGAACCGACAAATGATTTCGATATTCAAACTTTGAATGCTTTTGAAAATTATCTCGATGATTTTTACGGCGTTTTAATAATTGTATCTCACGATAGAGCATTTCTTGATAGAACTGTAAATTTTATATGGTCATTTGAACCGAATGGAACTATTAAGGAATATCCGGGAAATTATTCATATTATCTTGAACAAAAAGAAAAGCAAAGTAAATTAAATCAGCAAACTGATGACAAACCAAAAGTTAAAAGAGAAAAGCAAGAAAAAGCTAAGGTAAAACTATCTTTCAAAGAGCAAAGAGAATATGATGAAATTACTGAAATGATACCAAAACTTGAAATTGAATACAAGTCTATTGAAGAAAAAATGATGGACATCAATATGGATTATCGTGAAGTTGAAAAATTGGCTATAAAATTAAACGAAATTAAAGATAAAATTGAAGAAATGACAATGCGTTGGATGGAATTGGAAGAAAGTATTGGGTAGTAAAATCAAGTAATTCATCAATTTCATTAAAAATTTTTCTTTTTTGAAAATAAAACTATTTAAATAACGTTAATAATAATTAATATTTAGAGAATTATTAAAATTTGGCTCTAAGGAAATAAATGAGAATAACGAAGCAATATACTAACCGCGAAAGTCAGTCGCTTGATAAATATTTGCAGGAAATAGGCAGAGTTGAACTGCTAAGCCCTGATGATGAAATCTACCTTGCTCAAGCAATCAGAAGGGGTGGATTTGAAGGCAATCGTGCCTTGGAAAGATTAGTAAAAGCGAATTTGCGTTTCGTGGTGTCAGTTGCAAAGCAATATCAAAATCAAGGGCTATCACTTGGTGATTTGATAAATGAAGGTAATCTTGGTTTAATTAAAGCCGCTAAACGCTTTGATGAGACAAGAGGTTTTAAATTTATATCTTATGCTGTATGGTGGATTCGCCAGTCGATTCTTCAAGCTCTTGCCGAACAATCAAGAATTGTAAGATTACCTTTGAATAGAGTTGGTGCTTTAAACAAAATTGGTAAAGAATTTAGCCGTTTAGAGCAGGAGTTTGAACGTGAACCAACTGCTCAAGAGCTTGCTGACCAATTAAATATGAGTGTAAATGAAATTTCTGAAACCATCAAAATTTCTGGAAGACATCTTTCTGTTGATGCTCCATTTGTTCAGGGTGAAGATAACAGATTACTTGATGTGTTGCCCAACGAACAGCAACCACCTCCAGATTCTGAATTGATTCGAGAATCTTTGCGTGTTGAAGTTCAGCAAGTGCTTACAACTTTATCACAGAGAGAATCTGAAGTAATAAAATTATATTTCGGTTTAGAAGGTCAGACTTTGACATTGGAAGAAATTGGCGAGAAATTCAATTTAACAAGAGAGAGAGTTCGTCAAATTAAAGAAAAAGCAATCAGACGTTTAAGACATGCGTCCCGTTCAAAAGCATTGAGGTCATATCTTGGTTAATTGCTCCATTCTTCTATCAATACATTTTTTACAAATAGCCCTGCATTAAATACAGGGCTATTTTTTATTACTTATCAATATGTAACTTATTCAATACTTCTTTTATAAAAGGTTTTGTTATTAACCTGTATTAGTACTCATTTTGCGTTTCAATGATATATTCCATAAACTTTTTCATTTCATAATCAAAATTCTCAAGAATCTTTTCTAGGTTTTCCTATCTTCTTCTACAATAGGGTCATTAATCATTTTAAACCTCGACTAATTCTTTTACTAATATAATGGTGAATACTGCAACAAATTATTGCTTGCACTTCTTGTTTGTTTAATAAATTAAATGTATTACTCAGCTAAATTCATTTATTTTGAGTAAGCACGTTTTATAAGTATTAATACCAAATCGCATATAAATAAAATTAATAAAAATAAATTTCTTGAAAATCCCAGCGGGGATTGAATGTATTTAGATTTTTTCAAGAAGAAGGTTTTATTAGGGACAGGGTGCGACCTGTCTCTAATAAAAAAATTCAATCTTGATGGGAATTGCAAGGATTTTTTTTTTTTACATTTTACACTTTCGGCTCATTCTCATAATCATAATTTTTTAAAAATTGAAATTTAGAAACAAATTCTCTCAATTTTCCAATATAGAAAGCAAGAATACATTGCACCGAAAAGAAAATCAAGTAATTTATTGAGCGATGCCAATTTGGGAGTTGAACATAATTTCTTTCTGTAATTATATCAAATAATGAAAAGAAGATAAATAATGTTATAGTATAAAATAAAAAATTAGCAAATGTCCATTGAAATTTAAAATATTTTTTGGGATTGACGAATAGTTTTGTGCTGTTATGAATAATAATTCCAGCATAAATGTTACTAACAAGAATGTTCATAAATTTGAATAGTTTATTAGGTACTCCAAAAAAGATTGTTGATATAGACAACATAAACATAACAATCAGAATTCCTGAAATACTTACAACAAATTTATGCAAATAGATTTCTTTAAAAGTAAGCGGTAATTTATTTACTAATTTCAAATATCCGTCATTAGTAAGCATATTCAATCTTTGTAATTCAGGAAATAGCATTAATCCCAATAGCATTATCAAGAAAAAAAATGAACTTACATCAATATAATTTGTAAGAACAATGCCAACTGAAACTGATACAATACTCAATAAATATTGGTATTTATATATTTTCAGATTTTCGATTATTAAATGATTCATTAAGCCCCCTAATATTTGTAATTCTTTCTTAGTTTGAAAATGTAAAATGTGATAAATGAACAATAAATTATATAGGCAATTAGAGTACCAATATTTAACAAAATATTATCTGTTAGATACTCATTTGATTTCAGAATAACTACATAACCTGCTAATGGAATTATCAACACGATAGCACCAGCGACTGTATATATTATTCTTCTGAAAATTCCCTTTGATTCAGTAATGAATTTAACATCATGATAAACCCAAAATATTGAAGTAAAATTCACAAAAATCAAGATAAACAATATTGTTTCAAATGATAATGCTCGATTATCCCATATACTGAAAATTAATAGTAAAATCATCAAAAAAGATGCTAATAAATATGCTTTTACTATTCTCATGCTATATAATTCTTTAATGGTTATAGGCAATTTTGCATAAACATACATTGTTCTTTCAGATTGCATAGCTGGAACTCGCCCAAAACTTCCTGAAAAGAAAATCAAAACCATGAATCTGTAAATATTATCAAAAAATTCAGTAACAATACTATCTAAGAATAGATATGCTATTCCAATAAGCGTTATATACCAGAGCAAAGTGTAGAAATATTCTTTTCCATTCAATTTAATTTCTTCAACAAAAAACTTCATATAAATTCTCCTGATTATTTTTCCGACAGATGCAGGGACAGGTCGCGACCTGTCCCTACGATTCTATACTAATAATCTTCTCTTTTGTATTTTTCAAGATTTTTCAAGCAAATTGTTTCTATATTCATAAAGTACTCATTGATGATTTCGATATTATTTTTCTTAAGATATTCAACAGTATTTTGGAAATTTGAAGTATAAATTTCAAAATGATTGTCAATTTTCTGAATTTCACAAGCATCTGGAATATCTTCAACTTGTAAGTCTTGCTTTATAATTATTCTTCGCCAATTTTCAGTTAAATCGTTTTTTGAACTGATTTCATAAATCTTGCCATTATGAAGAAAAGCAAATTCATCTGCAATTTTACTCACTTCCGAAATTATATGAGTGGACCAAATCACAGAGTTTTCTTCATTTGACATATAATCAAAAACAATATCAATAAATCTGTCGCGAATAATCGGGTCAAGTGCATTTGTTGGCTCGTCTAAGAGCAATAATTTGGACTCAATCGACATTGCAGTAATAATTTCCAACTTAGTTTTATTACCTGTGGAAAGTTTGTCAATTCTTTCATTTGTATTGAATTCAAGTTTCTCAATCAAATCAGCCATCAAATTAAAATTCCATTTGGGATAGTATTTCGAAATAAATTTCAAAAATTCTTCTCCATTCATAGATTTTATGAAAACGGGTTCAGAACTGACATATCCAAATTCAAATTTCCAATTTTTATCATTTAGATTTGTTTCAATACCACAAACCTCAATTTTGCCCGAATCTGGATATAAAATCCCAGATATGCAATCAAGAGTAGTAGTTTTGCCTGCACCATTCGGACCAACTAACGCAAGCACTTTCCCTTGCTCCAATTGAAATGAAATTGCTCCAAGCAGAAAATTTTTGAATCCTTTTTTAACATCTGTTACTTTTAAATTATACTTCATTTTTTGGCTCAAAATTATTTATAATACTATTTACTATTTTCAAAATTTCATCAATATTCAATCCTTCAGAGTATGCCTTTTTTATAATAGGGTTAATATCACGTGCTAAATTATCAGACGCAATAACCTTTCTTTCATCGTTATTCAAACTTTTAACAAAATATCCTTTGTTACGTTTTGTATATATAAGCCCTTCAATTTCAAGAATTTGGTATGCTTTTTGAACTGTTATCACGCTTATTCTGTTATCTTTTGCAAAATTTCTTATAGAAGGAAGTTGAAAATCGGCATTAAGCTCGCCAGACAAGATTTTTGCCTTGATTTTAGTGAAAATCTGCTGTTGAAGCGGAATATTTGTTCTTTCATTCAATTCAATCTTCATAACTTTTTCAATTTGTCCATACTGACTATATGCAATATATACAGTTTCAGAATTCTGTGCAAGAAAAAATTTTAAAAATTTCACTTATATTACACATCTCTAATTTAATTCATTTATTTTATCACAAATAAACTAAATATATTAACAAGATAGAATATATAAAAAAAATTTTGAAAATAATAAAATTATTAGTAATTTTGATTTGTGTTAATTTTATAATATTTGTTGGTTTATTGAATTTTATTTCCACAAGAATAGGGAAATTTATTTTTACTAACAAGATAGATTTGTATGTAATGATATTTTTTTAAATTCAACAAATTTAATCGTATGTTTGTTGGATAATGTTGTAACAGATATTAAAATTAAATAGACTTTCCATTGGGGTGCATCAAATGATTGGGGTAATAAGTGTTGATGAAGAAAGATGTGTTAATTGTCATCAATGTATTTCAGTTTGTCCTGTAAAATATTGTAATGATGGCAGTAAAGAAGTAATCCATTTGCATAATGAATTCTGTATTGGCTGTGGAAATTGCGTAATAGCTTGCACTCATAATGCAAGAATTGCAAAGGATGACTTTGAAATGGCTATGTTATCTATTCAAAGAGGTGAAAAAATTGTTGCAATTGTTGCTCCTGCAATTGCTTCTTCATTCCCAAATGATTTTCTAAGACTTAATGGGTGGTTGAAATCAATTGGAATAGAAGCAATTTTTGATGTTAGCTTCGGTGCAGAATTAACAATCAAATCTTATATTGAATATCTCAATGAAGAACAGCCAAAATTAATTATTTCTCAACCATGTCCAGCATTAGTATCATATATTGAGATGTATAAACCTGAACTTTTAAAATATCTTGCACCTTGCGATAGTCCTATGATGCACACTATGAAAATGATTAAAGAATATTATCCTGATTACCAGAATCATAAGATTTTAGTCGTATCTCCTTGTGTGGCAAAGAAAAGAGAATTTGAAGAAGTAGGAATAGGTGATTTTAATGTAATAATAAGTAAACTTACTAAATATTTTAATGATAATAATATTTCTTTATCAGAATTCCCAGAGATTGAGTTTGATAATGACCCTGCAGAAAGAGCTGTTCTGTTTTCAAATCCAGGAGGATTGTTAGCAACCGCAGAGAGAGTCGTGCCAGGAATTAGCTTTAAAACCCGAAAGATTGAAGGCGTCAAAGTAATCTATGATTATTTTGATAAAGTTCCTGAATTGGTTGAAAAAGGTTTTAATCCATTACTAATAGATTGTCTGAATTGTGAATTAGGATGCAATGGTGGTACTGGTACAAATAATTATCACAAAACTGCTGATGAATTAGAATATTATACTGAGATGCGTAGCAAAAAGATGAAAGAGCATTATAATACTAATCATAACAATCTTGATTCTATTGAAAATTTACAAAACGTTATAAATAAGTATTGGAAAAAGGGATTATATGACCGAACTTACGTAGAACGTTCTGATTTATTAAATGAATGTATCAAAACTCCAAATCACGAAGAATTAAACAATATTTTCCGCACTATGCGAAAATATACTGATACTGATATAAAGAATTGTGCAAGTTGTGGATATAATAATTGTGAATCAATGGCTAAGGCAATCCATAATGGTTTAAACAAAGAAGAAAATTGTCACTTTTATCTTCAAAATAGAATTTCAGAATATAGTGAAAATCTCGAAAAACTTGTTACAGAAAGAACTATAGAATTAGAAAAAACAAATAGAAAATTACAAGATGAAGTTGAAGAAAGAAGAATAATTGAACATAATTTGCTTGAAAGTGAGTCCAAATTCCGTGTTTTAACTGAAACTACATCAGTTGCAATACTGATTCTACAGAATACAAATGTTAAGTATGTTAATCCATATTGTAGTCTTGTAACGGGTTATTCCGTAGATGAATTTTATCAAATGGAAAATTTCTTTAATCTTGTTGCTCCAGATTATCGTGAAATTGTGAAAGAAAGGTTTTTAAAAAGATTGAAAGGAGAAGAAACAATTTCTCAGTATGAGTTGAAGATTATTAAAAAAAGCGGGGATTTGAGTTGGTTCCATTTTAATGTTGCATTAATTGAATATGAGAAAAAATTATCGGTTCTTATAACAGCTTATGATATAACTGATAGGAAAAAGATTCTTTTGGAATTACAGGATTCTAAAGAAAAATATATGAAGATAATAACTCGTTCTTTGGTGGGCATATTTAATACCGATGAAAAAGGGACAGTTAGGTTAGCAAATCCAAAATTCTTAGAAATTTTGGGGTTTGATTCTTTAGAGAAATTAAATGAAGTAGGTTTACCAAATATTTATGTAGATCCAACTGATAGAAATAAATTGTGGAATTTGATAAAAATAGGACCAGTTACTGATTTTGTATCAAAATTCTATCATAACTCAGGTAAAATCATTTATTGTTCTATTTGTGCCTATTTTATTGAAGGTGATAATTCCGAAAATCAATATATTGAAGGAACATTAGAGGATATTACTGAAAAATTATTAGTTCAGGAAGAATTGAAAAAAGCAAAAGATACAGCTGAATCTGCAACACAAGCTAAGTCTTCATTTCTTGCCAATATGAGTCATGAAATCAGAACTCCAATGAATGCAATTATTGGTCTATCTCATTTGGCATTAAAAACCGAACTTACTCCTAAGCAAAAAGATTATTTAATAAAAATAGAAAGGTCATCTGTTGCACTTTTAGGAATTATAAATGATATTCTTGATTTTTCTAAAATTGAAGCAGGTAAGCTAAATATCGAAAATATTGAATTCGAACTTGATGGAGTATTTGATACAATTTCCAATCTCATTACAATCAAAGCTCAGGAAAAAGGATTGGAATTGATTTTTGATATTGACCCTAATTTACCTTTTAATTTAATTGGTGACCCATTAAGAATTGGACAGATTCTGACCAATCTATCCGGGAATGCTATTAAATTTACTCATTCAGGTGAAATCATAATTTCAGCAAAATTGATAGATACTTATGAAAATTTTTATAAATTACAATTTTCTGTAAAAGATACTGGTATTGGCTTAACAGAAGAACAAAAAAATAAATTATTCCAAGCATTTTCTCAAGCAGATGCTTCAACTACAAGAAAATATGGCGGTACAGGTTTAGGTTTAACTATCAGTAAACGACTTGTAGAAATGATGAATGGTAAGATTTGGGTTGAAAGTACACCTGGAGTTGGTAGTATTTTTATATTTACTGCTGAATTAGGAATACCTATTCATGAAAGAAGAAAAGAATTCAAGCCAAGTATTGATTTAAGAGGGATGAATGTTTTAATTTGTGATGATAATGAAACGTCATTAGAAATGCTAAGAAGTACTCTAACATCATTTAGCTTCAATGTTACAACTGCTAATTCAGGAAAAGAAGCAATAAAAATATTGGAAAAAAACATAAGTAATCCTTTTGAATTAGTAATAATGGATTGGAAAATGCCAGAAATGGATGGTATAGAAACAGTTGAATTAATAAAAAAAGACGAGCGAATACCTCATTCCCCTGCTATTATTATGGTAACCGCCTATGGACGTGAAGAAGTTCTAAAGAGAGCTGATGCAGTAGGATTTAATGGATTTTTAGTTAAGCCAGTAAATGATTCGCTATTATTTGATTCAATTATGAGGGTATTTGGTAAAGATATAAAAAGAGTTAACAAAACACAAAGAAAAGGAACTAAGTATTTAGAGCAGTTGAAAGCAATTCAAGGAGCAAGAATTTTATTGACTGAGGATAACGAAATCAATCAACAAGTTGCGACTGAACTTTTGGAAGCAGCTGGTTTTGAAGTTGAAATTGCAAATAATGGTGCAGAATCAGTTGAAATAGTGAAAAATTCTGGTAATCCTACTCGATTCGACGTAGTACTTATGGATTTGCAAATGCCAATAATGGATGGTTATACTGCAACCCGTGAAATCAGAAAATTCAGTAATTATTTAACTTTACCAATAATAGCGATGACTGCTGATGCAATGATTGGAGTAAAAGAAGAGTGTTTAGAAGCTGGTATGATGGACTTTGTTTCAAAGCCAATAGATCCCGATGAAGTATTTGCGACTTTAATTAAATGGATAAACCCAAAAAAAATCAGAAAATATGCTCCTAAGAAACAAGAAACTTCATCAAAAGAAGATATTATTATCCCTGAAATGGAATTTATAAACATTAATGATGGATTACGTAGAGTTGCCAATAACAAAAAACTATATTTGAAACTTTTAAGAGATTTTAAAAAGAATTATTTGAATTTCATTGAAAATTTAAGTAATATGGTTAAGAGGAAAAATATTGAAGAATCTGTAAGAGCTGCACATACTCTAAAAGGTGTTTCCGGAAATATTGGTGCAACTGACTTACAAAAAAGTGCTGAAAGAATGGAATTTTTGTTGAAATTAAATAATATGGAGAATTTTAGCACTTCTTTAGAAGAATTGAATTTGAAATTAAACATGGTCTTAAAGTCATTAGAATTGATTGCCGAAAAAGAAGAAATAACAAAAACAAATGAAGTTGATTTGTTTGATAAAGAAAAATTTCTTGAAATTCTAAAAGAATCAATTGAGTTACTTAAAGATGATGATTTTGATGCTTCAGCTAAAATAAACGATCTAATGTCAATTCCAGGTATTGGATTGTTCATTGAAAATCTTAATAAAATTTCGACTAAAATTCAAAAATATGAATTTGAAGAAGCATTGGAATTATCAGAAGAACTTTTAAACAAAATTAATGAGGAATAAATTATATGGGTGAGCAGATTATTGAAAAGCAGAAGATTTTAATTGTTGATGATACTCCTGAAAACATAGATATACTTGGGGAAATTCTAACTGATTATAAAAAATTTATTGCAATTAATGGAGAAAGAGCTTTAAAGTTAGCAAAGGATAAATTGCCTGACCTTATTCTACTTGATATAATGATGCCAGGAATGGATGGATTTGAAGTTTGTACAAAGCTTAAGGAAGATAATATTACCAAAGATATCCCGGTAATTTTCATTACAGCCAAAAATCAAATTGAAGATGAGGTTAAAGGATTAGAATTAGGCGCAGTTGATTTTATAGCAAAACCAATTAGCCCACCTATAGTTTTAGCAAGAGTAAAAAATCATCTTGAATTGAAAAATTCTCGTGAAAAAATTGAAATTAAAAATAAGGAATTAGATGCAACATTAAAAGAATTAAAGGATACACAAAATCAATTAATTTTATCAGAAAAAATGGCTGCACTTGGTCAATTAGTAGCAGGTATAGCACATGAAATCAACACTCCAATTGGTGCAATTAACTCTTCAAATAAGGCAATCGGCAATGATTTAAAGTTTATTTTATTAGAAGCTCCTGAAATCTATAAATCTTTTACTCCTGAATTTGAATTTTTGTTTAAAAAATTAATCGAAATTTCATATAATAAGAACTCTAACATTTCATCAAGAGAAGAAAGGCAAATCCGCTATAAAATTGAGCCATTATTAAGAGAATTGAATATTGATAAATCTGATGAAATTGCCGATTTATTAGTGGATTTAGGTGTTTATGAAAATATTGAGACTTTTATAGGTATTTTGAAATCAGAAAAAGCTGAAGAATATTTAATTACAGCCCATAAATTATCAGACATTAAATTTAGTACTGATATTATTGCATCCTCAATTGAGAAAGTATCAAAAATTGTATTTTCATTAAAAAACTTTGCCAGATTTGATGGTGAAGGCAAAAAAACAAATGGAAATATTCATGAAAGTATAGAAAATATACTAACTATATATCATAATAAATTAAAAAATGATGTTGAAGTTATACTTGATTATAATATAGAGCGCTCTATTCCTTTCTTACCAGATCAGATTAGTCAAGTTTGGATGAACTTGGTACAAAATTCACTTTATGCTATGAAAAACTTAGGTAAAATAACTATTAAAACAGAAATAATTGATAATTATGCTGTTATTCATTTTTCAGATTCTGGTGAAGGAATACCTATTGAAATTCAAAAGAGAATATTCGAACCTTTCTTTACTACAAAACCACAAGGAGAAGGAACTGGTTTAGGATTAGACATTGTAAAGAAAATCATGAAAAATCATAATGGTAAAATAGAATTTGAAAGCATAGCTGGGATTGGTACAACATTCCATGTTTATTTGCCGTTATTTGAATAAAAGGAATTGAATATAGCATTAATTAATCAATTTGATGGTAACATTTTTATAAATGTGGATGAAAAAATAATTGACAAATTAACTAAATGTAATTAGTGTTAAAAAATATGAAAAAAAATGTAATTTTATGTGTTGATGATGAAAAAATTGTTCTTGATAGCTTAAAAAAAGAACTAAGACAATCATTTTTTAAGGACTATAAGATTGAAATTGCTGAAAGTGGAAGCGAAGCAATTGAATTACTTTGTAGTTTAATTGAACAGAATTATAATGTCCCTGTTGTTATTGTTGATTATTTAATGCCTATTATGAAGGGTGATGAAGTATTGCAACAAATTAAAAAAACCAGTCCTAAAACTTATTGTATAATGCTTACAGGCATGGCAACTATTGTTGGAATTGTAAATGCTATAAATAAAGCTGGTTTATATAGATTTATTGGTAAACCTTGGGAAACGGGTGATATTATCTTAACTGTTGAAGAAGCCTTAAAAAGCTATGAAAAAGATATTGCATTAGCACAGAGGCAATTAGATTTGGAATATGCTAATGAAAAACTCCTTAAACTGGATACAGCAAAAAATTATTTTTTAGGGTTATTATCACATGAATTAAACACTCCATTAATTGGTATAAATGGGAACGCAAAGCTCATTTCTCAATTAACTGAAGATCCAGATATTATTGAATGTACTGAAATGATATTAGATTCAGAAGCTCGTTTGAGAAAATTTGCAGAAATGTCTTTACTTATAACACGAATTCAAACTGATAAATATTATTTGAAATATGACAAAGAATTTTTAAAGGAAATAATCAATACTTCTTTATATAGAGCTAAGGATAAATTTGATTCCAAAAAAATTGAGATTATTCTACAACTATCAGAAAATGACTATTTTATAAATGCTGATACAAGCCTTATTACAAAAGTTTTTGATTTTGTTTTAGAAAATTCACTTAAGTATTCTAAAGAAAATTCAAAGGTTAATATAAAAGGTTATAAAGAAAATGATGAATATATTTTGAATATTATTGATGAAGGACATGGTTTCTCTTCTGAATCTCTTGATAATATGTTTCAATTCTTTAAATCTACTGATAGCTTGATGTCTCACTCAGAGGGAACAGGCTTAAGTCTTGCAGCCGCTAAAATTATTATGGAAATGCATAATTTCAAAATAAAAGCTTTCAATTCAGAACAAGGCGGCGCCATAATTCAACTAATATTTAACAACCAAAAAATAAATAAATAATTAATTAATGGAAATATTTTTAATTTTATAGAATAAGTTATCGGAAATAATGTAAATAATTATGTTTGAATTTCGTTACTTCATTCAATTGAAAGATTGATTGTAAAAGGAATATAAAATGAATGAAATAGAGCAATATATTGCAAATTTCCCTCAGGACGTGCAAATCAAACTTTTGCAAATCAGAGAAACGATTAAAAGTGTTGCTCCTGAAGCAATCGAAGGTTTTGCTTATGGAATGCCATCTTACAAAACTAATGGAAAACCATTAGTATATTTTGCAGGATATAAAAATCATATCGGTTTTTATGCTACACCATCTGGTCATTCACAGTTTTCAGATGAACTTGCACTTTATAAACAAGGTAAAGGTTCAGTCCAATTTCCACTTGATAAGCCAGTTCCTTATGATTTAATTGCAAGAATTGTTGAATTTAAAGTATCTGAAAATATCCAAAAGAAAAGAAAATAGTTGGTAATATTTAGCCACTCAGCTGATTTGAAATTCTATTTCTTAGGAATTTGAAAGTTTAAAATACTAATATCTTGAACAAATTTTAAAATAAAAGAAATACTTAAATCCAATGATATTGTAATCCCGTAGTTAGATACAAATTATTTTCTTGTATTGCCGTCATTAATTTTTTATTTATTAATTGATGTTTATGAATCAGAATAAAACCAACAATAAATCAATCCTTTGGATAACGGGATTTGGACTTCTAACAATTATTTTATGGAATGTACCTTTTGGTAATTTGATTTTATATCCCTTTACAATTCTTGGAACATGGTTTCACGAAATGGGGCATGGGATGGTTGCAGAATTACTCGGAGGAAATTTCCATCAACTTGTATTATTTCCAGATGGCTCTGGCTATGCTCAATTTAGTTATGATACTTTGTTATTTGCAAATTTTGGAAAAGCACTGGTTGCTGCAGGTGGACCATTAGCTCCAACAATTGCGGGTTCAATTTTTATTATTTCTTCAGTGAATATAAAAGTAACAAGAATAATTTTACTTGTTTTTTCTTTGATGCTAATTATATCATTACTTATTTGGGTGCGTCCTTTAATAAGTTTCGGTTTTGCAATAACTGGAATTTTTGCTCTAATTTTTAGTTTTATAGCAATTAAAGGAAAAGATGGATTAAAGCGTGGAACTTTACAATTTATCGGAATACAAGCAATTGCAAGTGTTTATCAGAGTATTGGCTATCTTTATTCAAAAGGTGGAGTGATTGATGGTAAGGAATTTAAATCAGACACACAAATAATTGCTGATAATATATGGTTACCTAATTGGTTTGCAGCAACTTTAATTTTATTATTTTCAATTTTTACTATTTATAAAAGTGTAAAATATGTCATCAATTCAAATAAAATAAAAACAACAACCGAACTTACAAATTATAATTGAAATAATAATTTATATTTACGTATATAATTTTAGGTAAATATAAATAAATTTTTTATTCACGTTTGGAGTTTTGATATGAGAATGTTTAATCTATTAAAACCATATTTTTTTGTTGTCATTGTTTTTTTAACTATATGTGGCAATTTTAATCTTTATTCGCAAAGTGAAGGTCAAAGACTTGCGATAGGATTCAATGCAGGAGGCAACAAATACTGGGGAGAGTTTACTGATAATCAGTTCTGGCTCTATGGTGATGCCTTTATCAGATACAATATAGTATCATTTCTATCTTTAAATGGTTCTTTCTATTTAGGTCAAACAAGATTTAAAACAGACCAAGCTGTAATTGACAAATACACAGATTATTTTAGTACTACTGCAAACTCTGGAATTACACAAACTTATTATGATATCAACAAAAACATCCAAGAAAAAAATTCAATCCGATGGAATGCTTATGATTTAACTCTATCTTTCAATTTGTTTCCAAATGAAAGATTTGTGCCATACTTCTTTGGTGGTGTTGGCTGGTTTGATTGGGATACAAAAATTGGTGATACTGGTTATGATGGACCTGCTCCAAATAATAATCAAGGAAGCATTTATGAAAAGAGTAAATTATCATTTCCTGTGGGCTTTGCTTATGAAATTTACTTAACAGACAATCTTGCATTTAATGGTAAATTAACTTATCGTTTTATGGGTACAGACTTTTTTGATGATTTATCAGATGCAAATTATCCTTCAACTGTAAATGGCAAAGAAGGAGATGACGAACTGCTTACTTTTGGTATGGGATTTTCATATTATATACTTGGCGATGCTGATTATGATAAAGATGGCTTGACAAATTCAAGAGAGAAAGAAATCGGTACAGACCCAAGAAATCCAGATACTGATGGTGATGGACTTAAAGACGGTGAAGAAGTAAAAGAATATTATACTAATCCTTTAGCTCCTGATACCGAAAATGATGGATTAAATGATTATGATGAAATTTTCAAATATCAAACATCACCTGTAAAACCTGATTCTGATAGTGATGGGTTGAACGATGGTGAAGAAGTTGCAAGGAATACTAACCCAAATAAATCTGATTCCGATAATGACAAGTTATTAGATGGCGATGAAGTAAAGAAATATGAAACTGACCCATTAAATTCAGATACTGATAGTGATGGTTTGCTTGATGGTGAAGAAGTAACAACTTATGCCACAAACCCAAAAGCTAAAGATACTGATGCAGATGGATTAACTGATGGTGATGAAATTAAAAATTACAAAACAAATCCAATTCTTGCTGATACCGACCAAGATGGTTTGCTTGATGGGCTTGAAGTTTCTACACATAAAACTGACCCACTTAAACCTGATACAGATGGTGATGGTTTAACAGATGGTTCAGAAATTAATGAATTTGGTACAAATCCACTTTTAGCTGATACAGATAATGATGGATTGAATGATGGTGATGAAGTACGCAAACACAAAACAAATCCATTACTTGCTGATTCTGATAAAGATGGCTTGAAAGATGGCGATGAAATTGCAAAGCATAATACAAATCCAATTCTTGCAGATACAGATGTTGATGTGTTAAGTGATGGTGCAGAAGTACTTACACATAAGACAAATCCTTTAAAAGTTGATACTGATGGAGATGGTATTAAAGATGGTGATGAAGTTAATATTCATAAAACAAATCCTTTAAAACCAGATACTGATAATGATAAACTTACTGACGGTAAGGAAATTAATGAAACAAGAACTGACCCATTAAATCCTGATACTGATGGAGATACTATCATCGATGGTGAAGACGATTGTCCTCATACACCTGGTATTGCAAGCTCCGAAAAAGGTAGAAATGGTTGTCCAGTTGCTCCAAAAATCGGTACAAAAACAGATTTCCCTGATATTTTATTCATTGTAAATACTGATAATTTCAATTTTGATTATGCAGGAACAATTCAGAATTTAACAAAATTACTTGAATATGTAAAACAATGCCCTAATTTACAAATTAGAGTTGAAGGTCATGCCTCTGAAGAAGGTAGCAAAGTTAGAAATCAAGAATTATCTGATTTGAGAGCAAAAAAAGTAAGAACTTGGCTTATTGAACAAGGTGTTAATCCTGGTAAAATTCAAGGTGCAATTGGTTACGGTACTAAAAATCCAAAAATCAAAGAACCAACTGGTGCAGCGTTGAAGAAAATTTCGAAAGATGAATTAGAAAATATCAGAAAACAAAACAGAAGAATTACTGTTGAAGTTGTAAAAAGTTGCGACTAAATCTTAATTAGTTTAGCACTTAAAAATTAGATAAATTGAAATGCCTTACACTCTCAAAGTGTAGGGCATTTAATTAAATTTTATTTGAAAATATATGTCCTAATTTAAAATATTTAATAATTTGATATGACTAACTAAATTACTAACTTGCAAAGTAAGTTAAAATGCTTATAATTGCAAAATAAATGTAGATCCAAGACAAAGTAATTAGAATTATATCAATTGATAATCTAAATACTTTCTTAATTATAATTTTCTTAGATTTTAATTTAAAGAGGATTAAATTATCATTTACAGCAAGAATAATCGTTAATAAAGCAAAAGGGATGATGAGCAATCCGAAAATTAAGTTATTAGTCTTCAAAAAAGTAAGAAATGATAGAAATAAAATCAGAAGAATAATTCTTAAAATTTCATAATTATTCTTCAGAATTTTGAATATTTCTTTAATCAAATTCATTTAATAATTTTTGCTATTTTTACTGGAGAATTAGGTCTAAGTTGAATAATACCAGAAACAATAACTGTATCCCCTTCATCAAGACCGTCAGTAATTTGAATGTCGTTTTTAGTTCTTAATCCAATTGTAATATTGTTTGACAATGCTGCTCCATTAGTATATACAAAGCATTTTTCACCATCAATGTCTGGAATTAATGCTTCGGTTGGAATTAGTAGTGCAGTATCTATTTCATCAAGCAAAATTTCAACCTCTGTATAAGAACCAGAGTGAAGTTTTGATGTGTTTTGAGTTATAGCCCTCATTTTGATAGTACGAGTCATCTGGTCAATTTTTGGTTCAATAGCATAAATGGTTGCAGTACTATAAATATCAGTTGATGGTATTCTAAATTTAATTTTATCACCAATTTTCAATACATTTGAATATTTTTGTGGTATGGAAAAATCAATTTTTAGACTGCTAATATTTTGTAATTTAGCAATATTTGTAGTAGGGGAGATATATGCCCCTTCACTTACATAACGCAAACCCACAATTCCATCAAATGGAGCTTTGATTTCTGTTTTATCTATCATAGCTTTCAAATAGTCAATTTCTGCTTTTTGAGTAATAACATCATTGGTTGCAACGTCATATTCCTCTTTGCTAACATTATTATTATCTAAAAGCTTTCGCTGTCTATTTTCTTTTAAATTTAATAATTCAAGTTTTGCAGTGGCTTTTTTCAGTTGAGCTTGCCAATCAGCATCATTAAGCTTTACGAGCAACTCACCTTTCTTCACAAATTTACCTTCAGAAAATAGAATCTTTGTTATCTTTCCTGCTATTTCAGGTTTTAAATCAACTTCTTCATTACTTATAACGGTGCCATTAGTGAAAAATTTATTCCCCAATTTTTCATAACTCAATATTTTTACGTTCACGGGAATTGGCTTTACCTTAACTGCGTTTGGCATAGCTTTAGTTTGATTTGATACAGTTGAATTTGGCACATTCGAGTTGGCAAATTTCGGGATAAATATCCAACCAGCCAATATAATTATGATAATTGAAATGACAATTGGTTTAATATATTTCTTATTCATTATTTTTAATCTAAATATAACTTAAAAAATATATAAACGAATTATCTAAGTCAGTATTTGATTCAATATCCATCTTCATATTATACGATTCAAAATCTACTTTGAAATCTAATCATTTAGAAGCTTAGTAGTGCGATGATAAAAAGACTGTTAGGTACTGAATTGTAACAAAAATTTGTTTATTAGATTTTACCAATTCAATTATAAATTAATTTATAATACAAATATTTCATATAGATAAAGATAAATTTGTGTCTGTAAATATAACTTGATAGGTAAATTAAAATAAACTATAATTATAAAATTATTATTAGTGAGATTATTGATATAGTTGCTATTTATATATTTGTCAATATAACTATTGAATAAAATATTTCATAATTATTATATAATTAATTCAATTAATTTAATATTAAATAATTTTGCTTTAACTAATTTATTAAAATAAAATAATTATATTTTTCTTTTTTTTTCTATAAATTTTTTTTACTTTTGCCACTTGAATAAATTTATTTAATGTAAAATTAAAAATTGAGATTTATGTATGTTTGTAAATTAATTAAAATGAAAATTCAAAGTTGATAGAGATGTTAAAAAGTATTTTTGGGGAGGCATTATGATTTTAAAATATTCCAATTGGTCATTGTTTCATAAATTAATGTTGATTTTTTCAATTAATTTCATCTTGTTTTTTTTATTTTTCTTTTTTTATTTACTGCCGCAATATGAGAATGTGATGTTAATTGAAAAAAAACAAGGATTGAAATATAATGTTGAAATGATCCACAATTTATTACATGAATATCAACATCGAGCGGATTCTGGAGAATTTACTCTTGAGGAAGCACAAAAAAGAGCGTTGGAAAGAATAAAAACCATGCGTTATCAGGATGGAAAAAATTACTTTTGGGTAAACGATGACAAACCTACAATGATAATGCACCCTACTAATCAAAAACTAAACGGTACAGATTTATCAGAAAATAAAGACCCAAACGGAAAAAAACTTTTTGTTGAAATGGTTGATGTTTGTAAAAAAGATGGGGAAGGATACGTATTTTATCAGTGGGCTAAAGTAAATGAAACTAAACCAACTGACAAAGTTTCTTATGTAAAACTTTTTAGAGATTGGGGTTGGATTATCGGTACAGGTATTTGGATTGACCAGCATGATGTAGCAATTCAAAAAGAAATAGATTCAATATATTTATACTCTTTTATTTTTATAGCAATTATAATTTTAGTAGTTATAATTATTGCAGTTAGGTTTTCGAGCAAACTATCTTCTCAAATTAAATCTTTGACTTATATTGCTCATCAAATTGCTCACGGAAATGTAGCTGACCATTTGTAATGTTTGAAATATGGGCTGTCTTAAATGTAAAGACAGCCCATTATTCCCATACTTACATACCACGTCTATATTTACCACCTATTTCATACAGAACTTTAGTGATTTGTCCCATTGTTGCTACTTCAACTGTATTCAATAATTCTTCAAAAATATTGCCTTTACTGAGAGCTACTTCTTTCAATTTATGCAAAGCTGTTTCTATTTGAGAATTATTCTTATGTTTGAATTGATTAATTTCATCTAACCTTGATTGTTTTTCTTCGATTGATGTTCTTATAACTTGCATATTATCATAAAGATTATCGCTGTCAGAAGATTGAAATGTATTTACACCAATTATCGGATATTCTCCAGTTTGCTTCAAATATTCATAATACATTGATTCTTCTTGAATTTTTGAACGTTGATATTGTGTTTCCATTGCTCCAAGTACTCCACCACGTCTTGAAATTCTTGAAAATTCCATTAATACGGCTTCTTCAACTAACTCAGTCAATTGTTCTGTAATATATGCTCCTTGTGTAGGATTTTCATTTTTCAACATACCAAATTCTTTTGAGAGTATTAATTGAATTGCCATAGCCCTGCGAACTGATTCTTCGGTAGGTGTTGTAATCGCCTCATCATACGAATTTGTATGCAATGAATTACAATTATCATAAAATGCTAAAAGCCCTTGCAATGTTGTTCTGATGTCGTTAAAATCAATTTCTTGAGCATGCAATGAACGTCCTGATGTTTGAATGTGATATTTTAATTTCTGACTTTTATCGTTAGCACCATATTTATTTCTCATTGCAATCGCCCATATTCTACGTGCAACTCTTCCAATTACAGAATATTCCGGATCCATTCCATTTGAGAAGAAGAAAGAAAGATTTGGTGCAAAATCATCAATACTTATACCACGATTAAGGAAATATTCAACATAAGTAAAGCCATTTGCGAGTGTAAAAGCTAATTGTGTGATAGGATTAGCACCTGCCTCAGCTATATGATAACCACTTATACTTAATGAGTAGTAATTTTGAATCTTATTTTTTGATAAATATTCTTGCAAATCTCCAATTAATCTCATTGCAAAATCAATTGAAAAAATTATTGTATTCTGTCCTTGGTCTTCTTTCAACATATCGGCTTGAACTGTACCACGCAATTTTCTGAAAATTTGAATTTTCAGATTTTCTTTCTCTTCATAAGATAAATTAGATAAATTTTGCTTTTCGGTTACACGTTTTACTGCCGTCATAAAGTAGAATGCAACCATAATCGGAGCAGGTGCATTTATTGTCATCGAAACAGATGTTAATGGATGCAACAAATCAAATCCATCAAGCAATTTATCCATATCATCAATGCAACAAACTGAAACTCCTGCTTCACCAATTTTTCCAAAAATATCAGGTTGCTCGGCTGGGTCTTCAGCATATAAAGTGATTCCATCAAATGCTACTGAAAGACGTTTTGCATCATCATTGTGGGATAAATAATGAAATCTTTTATTTGTTCTTTCTGGGCTACCTTCACCTGCAAATTGTCTTTTTGGGTCTTCGGTGGTTCGTTTAAATGGAAATACACCAGCTGTATATGGAAAATTACCGGGTAGATTTTCAAGGTAATAATATTTCAAAAGTTCTTTGTAAGATGTAAATTCTGGCAAAGCAACTTTTGGAATAGGAGTACCAGATAAACTTTTTGAAAAAAGTTTTATTGATAATTGCTTATTTTGAATTTGATAATTTATCTCGTCTTGAGTATATTCTTTTTTAATAGATTGCCAATTTTCAATAAATTTAAGTGATTCAGGACTGAGTTGATTTTTAAATTCAATCAATTTTGAATAAATATTAGATTTTGTACTTTCATCATCAATTAAAGTATTAGAAATTTCAAGGGCTTGATATTTGTCAGCTAATTCTGATTCTATATAAACATTTTTCTTGTAATTTCTAACAGTTTCAGCAATTTCGGATAAATAATGTACTCTGTCGTTATCAATCAAACCAAAATCTCTATCTAATTTAGTAGGTAACATATTCATTATTGTTTGATTCACAACATAATCATTGTTGAATTTTTCTTTCATTAATGAATAAATATCTTTGAATAATCTATTTACACCCGCATTATTAAATTGATTAGAGCAAACTGCATAAACAGGAAGTTCCAAATCATCTAAATGAGTTGTTTTATCTGTAATTAAACTATTATTTCTTATATAATTAATTAAAACTTCTCGGTAGGCATCTTCCGAGCCACGTTTTTCAAATTTATTTATTACTACAAAATCTGCTTTATCGAGCATATCAATTTTTTCTAATTGTGAAGGAGCTCCAAATTCTGCTGTCATTACATATATAGATTTATCACTAATTTCAACAACTCTGCTATCTCCTTGACCAATTCCGCTTGTTTCAACAATAATTAAGTCAAAACCGCAAGATTTCAATACACAAATTGCATCTTCAATTCTATCATTAATTTCTGCTTTACTTGAACGAGTAGCAAAACTTCTTAAATAAACTCTATCGTTATAAATTTGATTATATCTTATTCTATCACCGAGTAAAGCACCACCAGTCTGACTTTTAGTTGGGTCAATTGCAAGAATACCCACAGAAATATTATTTGTTACTGAAACGAATCTGCCAATTATTTCATCAATTAATGAACTTTTTCCACTTCCACCTGTACCAGTTATACCGAGTACTAATGATTTACTTTTATTATGTTTTTTGTAAATATCTCTGATTTCAGAAAGTTTATTATCATCTTCAATATTTTCAATCAATGATAATTGCTTTGCAATATCATAATGTTTATCAAAATTGTTATTTGAAATAATGTCTTCATGAATACTGAAATTTGATAAATTATTTGATTTAAATGTTTTAATTCTGCTTACTATATCATCAGCAATACCGTCAATTCCAATTTTTTGCCCGTCAATTGCGTGATATATCCTTTCGACACCATATTTTTCTAAATCAGAAATTTCAGATGGCAATATAACTCCTCCACCTCCACCAAATACCTTGATGTGTAAAGCGTTATTAACTTTTAATGAGTCTATTATAAATTTGAAATACTCATTATGTCCACCCTGATAACTACTTACAAGTATAGCATCAGCATCTTCTTGTAAAGCAACAGTAATTACTTCTTTGACAGAGCGATTATGCCCAAGATGAATAACCTCTGCCCCTCTTTTTTGAAGCAATCTTCTGAAAATATTGATTGAAACATCGTGTCCATCGAATAAAGCTGCCGCAGTAACCACTCTAATATGCATTGTATAAATCCAATAATTATCAAATATTCTATTTTAAATAATTTAATTTAGACGATAAAGTATTTTTCTTATTTGGTTCAATTTAGACAATAATTAATTTATTTTTAGCTTTAACTGATTTTATTTTATAGTGTAATATAATGTAACTTCTCAACCGAATAATTCTTTTATTATGAATTTGCTTGTTGATTAGTATTTTTACAAAAAAAATGCTATATAAGTGATTGATTCTGAAAAAAATAAATATATTTTCTTTTGTAACAAATCTATTTTAATTTGGTTATTGATTTTGTAATTGTGTTTTTTCCAAATAATTGTAGTTTTTTTTCTGTATGGAAATATTACTTGCGTAGAATAATATTATTTTTTAATTTGGAATTAGGTTATTTTATAATTTTTAAAACTTTTTTTTGGTTTTTATGAAAAAATTATTTATAGTATTAATATTGATGTTCATATATGGACAATTAATATCAATTGAGTACCACCCACCTTGTGATTATGGAGCCGGTGTGATTTATCAAGGTCCTTTTATTAAGTACATACCATTATCTTGGCCACGTTTAGAAGCGGATTGTCCGAATTGTGTAATCTACATTGAGTATTATCGAAGAATAGTGGAAGGAATAATTGATTATCAAATAACAGCATATTATTTAGTTGACGAAGTAACTTGTTCAGGTTGTTCTTTAGAAGATATCATCCATTATTCAATGTTGTATTTATTAAGTACTGTCGGTGATGAATTGTCTCCAATAATACCAAATGGTTGTACTTCCACTATTCAAATAACTAAACCACAGTGTTTGTATATGGAAACAATAGATCCAGAAGATTTTGTACCATTACCTACATATGCAAAGGGTGATTCCCCGATAATTTCGGTTGAAACTATTAACAATATTACTGGGTATTTTCCTTGCAGTTCTTCTGGATGCTGCTATGGTGTTTACGAAGTGTGCTGGGATTATAATGGATTTGTAACCAGTATTGAACTGATTAATAATTATAGTTTTATGACTGTGTTATGTGATGTTAGCAATAACTGTGTTGATTATTGTCCAATGCCAAGCAATCCCAAAATAAAATCTTCAAATTATAATAGTTATAGTGATCCACAAATTTATGAAAATAATAGTTATATCTATAATTTTGAAGATGCAAGTTCATTAAATTTTAAAATAATAGGAAAAAAAAATGCAGTGTATAATATAAAAATTTCGAATAACCTCGGAATTGTAATATTTAATAAGCAATGGCATAAGAATTCCTTTTTATTTGAGAACGAAATAAATATTAGTACACTCCCAACTGGTTTATATTATATTTCGATATATTTGAGTGACTCTATCGAGTTTTCATCAAGTTTTAGCATCATTAAATAGGAATTAAAATTGATGAAAAAATACATTATTATCATAATTCTTTTTTTATCTTGTAAATTATTTTCTGATGAATTTATTCTCTCGCAAGTACATTTTGAGAAAAGTAGATTTATATTAGATATATCAAATCTTGACGAATACAGATTTATAATTGCAACAATGCAATTAAGTATGAATGGAAGTAAATTTGAAGGAAACTATAAAATATTTCTTACTGAAGATGCTGGGAAAAGTTTTGTTGAAATTTTTAATAACTTTAAAAATATCAATATTGAAAATAAAATATTTCAGATTAAAAATATTGCATTTACAAGCGATAGTACAATTTATGCAATGACTGATGCTGGTACGTGCGCTAAAACAACAAATCTTGGTAAAAATTGGGAAATATTTACAGTTCAATCAAATGTGGATATTTGGGTAAACCCAGATTTAAAAATGATTGATGATAATAGAGGTATATGTAGATCTAAGTCTGATGGAAATCACATTTTGATTACGGAAGATGGGTGGAAAACATATAATACTATTAATCTTGACACATCCCAGATAGGAATGTTTGCTAATATGTATGTTTTAAACGATTCAACATATTATTGTAACTTTAAATTTGTACCAATACTTAATAATTTACTTTACTGGTCTAATGATTGGGGAAAGACTTGGAAAAAAAGAAATATTTATGAAGTTAATTTTACAATTAATGATATGGAATTTCATTTTATAAATGATAGTGTAGGTTTTCAAGTTTTCACATATTATCATGATTCTTCAACATCTTACTTGACAAAAATTTACAAAACATCTGATAATTGTAAATCATGGGAACTTAAATACTTGGATAGTGTTTATCAAATACCACATTTTATTAAAGATATTGTATTTGAAAGTGAAAATGTTGGATTTGCTGTTGGTTATAGTAAGATGATAATCAAAACTTTAGACCAAGGTGAAACATGGACAAAATCAACAATAGAATATTCTAATTTTGTAAACGATAATACGAGTATTCCTGAATTTAGATCTTTTATACATTTCAAAGACAAGTGGAGTTATTTACTTGCTCCAAATTCGCCTTATTTGTTGAAAATGAGTAAAGGATTGTCTGTTTTGGATATACAGAATAATAATTATTCATCTTTAATTTTTCCAAATCCAGTTCAGTCAAGTACTTTTATAAAATTCAGATTAGATGAGCAAAAATTATTGAAAATTGATGTCTATGATAATATTGGTAATTCTATAAAAAATATAGATTTTACTTACTATAATAAAGGTGAAAATATTATTGAAATTGACTTATCTGATGTGAATTCAGGAGTCTATTTAGTAAAATTGCAAATTCAAAATGGTCAATGCTTTTACAACAAATTAGTAAAACTATAGTTATGTTGAAATTTTCAGAACAAGAAATTTTAATTTTGACAAAATTTGATTTGTCAAAACTTGCTTTTGGTAGTTATAATATAAAAACATATATTGTGCCAAACAAATATACAATAGGAATGTGAAGTATTGAAATTGACAATTAATCTCTTTAATAATAAAATCCGAAAAATTTATTAAACAAGTAAAATCAAAATAATTGAACATAAGCCCGGAATTTGTATCATAACCGGGCTTTTTTTTAAACTTATTAAAAACTATAACCCAGAGTAATTCTAAATGTGTTATAATTCAATGAATTTGTACCAGAAACTTTAACTCTGTAATTGACCTCTCCCGATAAATCTTGTCCTAATAGCATTTTGAAACCAACTCCAACTGCAAGATAATCATCTTGAACAACTTCCCTGTGATAATCTAACAAAGGTGTATTATCAAAACTTTCCATACTTTTGTTATATTCGACTACACCTTTAATATAAGTGCCTTCTACGCCACTAAAAGAGACAGAAAAAACAGAATTAATCTGGTCTTTGAAGTCTTCTGTTCTAAAAAAGTAATTTGATGCTAAATCAAATGTCAATTTATCCATTCTATAACCAATATTACCGCCAACAAGAATTGCAAATGCTCCATCACTTAAAAAAGTATCGGAACTATCAAATTGTCCGCTTTCAAAACTTGACGGTATTCTTAATTGAAAATTCGCCCCATAACGCAAGTCATCTGAACTGCCTTTGTAGTTAGCACCTAAACCAAAATAATCTACTCTTGTTCGACTAAAATCAGCTTTGTTCATTTTGGGTAAATTTCCCAATAAATATCCTAATGAATCATAAATAAATTTGCTTACATATCGCTCATTCAAAGAATAAGAAGTTATTGGGATATCAGCAGTTATATTGAATTCATCAGCTACATTATAATTAAATCCCAATTCTATTCCGTAACTTTGTAATTCAAATATATATTCACGATGGATAGGTTCATTTGTTATAGTATCTTTGAATGAAGTAGAATCCCATAAACTTGTAACAAATTTTCCATTTAAATCATAAAAACCCGATGCAACTCCACTATTATAAGTCAAACTGATAAAATTCTTATTTTCCTTCAATTCAAATACTTTCTTCGGCACACGTTGCGAATATACAAATTGAAAAGATGTAATAATTAATAATAACATCAATAACTTTTTCATAATCTACCTAAATTAATTATTTTTAAAATACCGTTGATATTAAAATGGCAACTTACCCAAATCAACATTTCCACCTGATAAAATAATACCAATTCTTTTATTTGCAAATATTTCTGGATGAACAAGAATTGCTGCAAATGTAACAGCTGAAGACGGTTCAATAATGATTTTCATTCTTTCCCAAATCAATTTCATAGCTTTAATTATTGAATCTTCGTTTACCCTAATAATATCATCTACATTTTTCATAATTATTTCAAAAGTCAATTCACCGAGTGAAGTTAATAATCCATCGGCAATTGTTTTGGGATTAATTGATGGAATTAATTTTTTTTGATAGAAAGATTGATAAGCATCATCAGCACCTAACGGTTCAGCAGCAATGACTTTAGAATTTGGAATTAAAGCTTTTGCAGAAATACTTGTTCCAGATAGTAATCCGCCGCCACCAACAGGAGTCATAATTATTTCCAAATCACTAATTTCTTCAATTAATTCCAAAGCGGCAGTGCCTTGTCCGGCAATAACTTTGAAATTATTATAAGGGTGAACAAATGTAGCTCCAGTTTTATCTACAACTTGATTCAATGTACTTTCTCTTGCTTCTAATGTAGGTTTGCAATAAATAATTTCAGCACCATAACCAGCAACAGCTTCTTTTTTTACTTGAGGAGAATTGTCTGGCATAACAATATATGCTGGAATATTTAACATTTTTGCAGCAAGTGCAAGTGCTTGAGCATGATTACCAGAAGAATGAGTCGCAACTCCATTTTTTGCTTCATCTTTTGTTAAAGATAAGACAGCATTTGAAGCACCTCTAAATTTGAATGCACCAACTTTTTGGAAATTCTCACATTTAAAGTATATCTCGCAATTTGCAATTTGATTTATGCTTTTTGATGATAATACAGGAGTTCTATGAATTTGATTTTTTATTAATTGATGTGCTTTCTGAACATCACTGAAATTTGGAATTTCAATCATTTTAATAAATGTAAAGTTTATAAAAAACAAATTTAAAATTTTTTTGATGGGTATAATAATTATTTTGTAATTTATTTATAATTTTGTTCTTTTTTAAATTAAAATAACAATGATTAATTTCTTTTATAATATTGCTTTCATTCCAATTGCAAAAAAAATTTTAACTATTCTCAAAAAGTTTAATTCAAAAATAGCTGATAGAGAAGAAACTCTGCCAATTCTTAATAAAGAAATTAGAAAAATTCCTAAGTTGAAAAATAGGATTTGGTTTCACGCTTCATCGATGGGAGAATTTGAACAAGCCAAACCACTAATAGAATTAATAAATAATTCAAGTCAATTTGAGATTGTTTGTTCGTTCTTTTCCCCATCAGGATATAATAACCAAAAGAACTACCCTTTCGCCGATATAATTACATATATGCCATTTGATACAAAAAGTAATGCAATTGATTTTATTGAACTAATCAAGCCCGATTTAGCTATATTTGTAAGGTATGATATTTGGTTAAATTATCTGACTGAATTAAAAAATCGGAAAATAAATACAATTTTGATTAATGCAACTATGCCATCACATTTTTTTAAAAACTTTCCAATACTCAAACAGTATTATAAATATTGCTTCAATGCTTTTCATACAATTTTTACAGTAGGTGAGGAGCAGTCAAATTATTTTAAATCAATAGAATCAACTTCATTTATTAATACTACTTCAGATACAAGATTAGACCGAATTGCTCAACAAGTTGAGATAGCAAATGAAAGCCCTATTATTCCCAAAACGTTATTCAATGATGATTTTGTTATTGTGGCAGGTAGTACTTGGTTAACCGATGAAAAATACTTGACTGAAGCTGTTAATCAATTGAAAAATAATGACTTGAATATAAGAGTTGTATATGTTCCACATGAACCAACAGATTTAAGAATTGCAGAAATTAAAGAATTAGCACCAAATTCAATATTATTAAGTGAATTGATGCAACTATTCGATAAATACAATGATAATGAAGTTACAAGCATAATTCAAAATAAAGATATTATTGTAGATAGTATCGGAAAATTGTTGAGCATTTATTCAATAGCTGATGTTGCTTTTATCGGTTGTGGTTGGGGTGATGGGGTACATAGTGTATCAGAACCAGCAGGTTATGGAATACCTCTTATTTGCGGTCCAAACATTAACAAAATGCCAGATGCAGTCAAATTACGTCAATTAGGTGGATTATTTTTAGCTCAAAATTCAGATGATATATACAATTGGCTAAAATTGATGATAGAAAATAAAAGCAAATCAATTGAAATCGGGCAAATAAATAGCCAATATATAAATACTTCAAAAGGTGCAAGTAAATATATATCAGATTATATTTTGAAATTCTTTAGTTGATAACTTCTGAATCAATTTTATTTGTAGCATCTGTAATTTGATACTTAGCTTTTTTACTTCCAGCATACATCTCAAATTTCTGATATTTACATTCTATTGTACCATTAAATAAAGTATATTTTCTTGATGGCTTTAGTCCAATATATTTAAATGCTTCAAGATTTCCGCCAAGAATGAAGGCATTAAATCCTTTGAATCTTTGTTTTAAAGTATCACCAATCAATTCATAAAAATTAAAAAGTTCATCTTTTTGAATTCTTTCACCATAAGGAGGATTTGTAATTATCAAACCAGCATCACCTTTAGGTTGTAATTTTTCAAATGGCACTCGTTCAAGTTGAATGAATTCATCAAATCCTGAATGTATAATATTATTCTTACAAATGAAGATAGAGTTATCAGAAATATCTGAACCATAAATATTAAATTTGAAATCTGTTTCATTCGCAACTGCTTCGGAATGGATTCTATTCCATAATTTTTCATCGAAATTTCTAAATCTCATAAATCCAAAACTTCGATTTTTCCCTGGCGCAATATTTCTTGCGTAGGTTGCGGCTTCCATGAGAATTGTTCCAGAACCACACATTGGGTCATAAAAATCACAATCTTTATTCCAGCCCGATAATATAATTAATCCCGCAGCAAGTGCTTCATTTAAAGGAGCAGAATTTTGATTAATCCTATAACCTCGTTTATGCAGTGAATATCCTGAGGAATCAAGGGAAATTTGACAATCATCTATATTTATATGAACATTTATTCTGATTGTAGGATTATCAAGTTCAACAGATGGGCGTTTGCCAGTTCTACTACGAAATTGGTCAACAATTGAATCTTTTGTTTTTAACGATACATAATTCGAGTGATTGAAATTTGGAGAATGAATTGCCGAATCAATTGCAAGAGTATCATTATTACTCAAATACTCACTCCAGTCAATTTCCTGAACTTTCTTATACAATTCATTTTCATCTCTTACTTTAAATTTATAAATTGGTACAATTACTCTTATCGCAGTTCTTAGATGCAAATTTGCTTCATAGAGTAATTCATTATTTCCAATAAAACTTACAGCCCTCTTTAACTTAGTAATATTGGTAGCACCAAGATTTATTAATTCAGATTCAAGAACATCTTCAAGTCCTTGCATTGTTTTTACAACAATTTCAAAATTTTCAGAAAGATTTTTCAATTCAATAACTTAAATTATTTTAAAAAAACGTAAATATAACAATATTGTAAAATGTTACTAAATTTCAATTTTAAATATTAGTAATCTGATATAAAGGAAATTGATTAATATTTATTGTAATCAGTTTGATTTTTTTCAATTACAAGTTTGATTAGTTTTATTCAATTTGCTAATATCAAATCCTTTTTGTTTAATTTTTTCTAATATAGAATTGTATAATGTTGATTCCATTTCAGGTTTTCTTGATAAAATCCAAAGATATTCTCTATTAGGATGACCAACAACAGCATAACTATAATCATCTGCCAAATCAATAATCCAATAATCTCCCTTGAAGGGCCAAAAGAACTGAACTTTTAATTTTGCATTGGATTTTGAATCTTCAATAAATGCTTTGCCATTTGCAGTTTTTACTTCACCGTCTGGACTGTCTTTTCTACAAGAATTAACTACTCTTATATAGCCATCATCTGTTTTGAAATACTCAGCAGTTGAGCAATTGCATCCTTTTTGAAAGGATTGAGGAAATGATGATATTTCATACCACTTGCCTAAATATTTGTCTAAATCTACGTACTCAACAACATCAAGAGGTGCATAATTTGAACCACAGCCAAATAATGTTAGTAATGGTAAAAAGGCAGTAATTAATAATTTTTTCATTTGAATCCTTGATAACTATAATATGCAAAAAATTAATTAAAATGATTTCACAGGTGTTTCTTTGGGCTGTTCAATGATTTTGAAAAAACCATCTTGTACAGTTGCAAAGTAAAATCCTTTCTTTTGAACTTCTTCTCTTAGCTTTTTTGATGCTTTAATGGCACAAATTATTCCATATACTTTTTTGTCTTTATGCTCAGGAAAGAATTTCTTTATTTTATTAACACTTTTAGAAAGCTGTTCAATAGCTGTTTCATTTAAATTTGTTTTAATCTCAATAACAAAAAGCTCATTTTTTGTGCTGTTTGAATATGCAAAAACATCTAATTCCAATACTTCATTACCCATTCGCTTTTCCACGTTAGGTGCAACAAACTCGACATTAAATTTTTCAATTAATTCATTTGCTAATGATGGATATGAAAGTCCTTCTGCAATATTTCCGATTGATTTTCCTAATCCACCAATTTCTTTACCCAAATTAGTTATCATCCTATCGGTTTCTTGAAATTTTTTATCAGTATCCTGAAATTTCTTATCAGTTGCTAAAAATAAATCTTTTAGCATCCGTTCAGTTTCTTGAAGCTTCAATCTTGATTCTCTCATCAATTGAAGTTCATTTTCCAATGTTAACTCGTTTTCCATTTTTATTTTCCTAATTTTAGTAATAAATTAATTAAAATGATTTCACAGGTGTTTCTTTTGGTTGCTCAATGATTTTAAAAAAACCATCTTTTACAGTTGCAAAGTAAAATCCTTTCTTTTGAACCTCTTCTCTTAGCTTTTTTGATGCTTTAATTGCACAAATGATTCCATAGACTTTTTTGTCTTTATGCTCAGGAAAGAATTTCTTTATTTTATTAACACTTTTAGAAAGCTGCTCTATAGCTGTTTCATTTAAATTTGTTTTAATCTCAATAACATAAAGCTCATTTTTTGTGCTGTTTGAATATGCAAAAACATCTAATTCCAATACTTCGTTACCCATTCGCTTTTCCACGTTAGGGGCAACAAACTCGACATTAAATTTTTCAATTAATTCATTGGCTAATGATGGATATGAAAGTCCTTCTGCAATATTGCCTATTGATTTTCCTAATCCACCAATTTCTTTACCCAGATTAGTTATCATCCTATCAGTTTCTTGAAATTTTTTATCAGTATCCTGAAATTTTTTATCAGTATCTTGAAATTTCTTATCAGTTGCTAAAAATAAATCTTTTAGCATCCGTTCAGTTTCTTGAAGCTTCAATCTTGATTCTCTCATCAATTGAAGTTCATTTTCCAATGTTAACTCGTTTTCCATTCTTATTTTCCTTAATTCTATAATTATTTTATTTAACGAATTTCAAATGAAATTATTTATGAAATTTCATAGATTGTAAATGAGTTTGTTATTTCTTATAAGATATTGAAGAAATGTCTTTATTAACTGATTTATTCAAAGAAGGGAGAATATTATTAATTCTCCCCAAATTAAAATTTAGCTTCTCGCTTTAATTACATCTTCAGGTGCTTGTACTAATTCAATCAAGACACCTTCTCCACATAACGGAAATTGTTCGTTGCCTTTTGGATGAATGAAACAAACATCGTAACCCGCAGCACCTTTTCTGATGCCACCCGGCGTAAAGCGAACACCCTGAGATTCGAGCCATTGATAGGCATTTTGAATGTTGTCCACCCATAAACCAATGTGATTTAATTGAGGGATATGAACTGCAGGTTTTTTATTAATATCTAAAGGTTGCATTATATCAACTTCTACGGCATTCACACCTTCTCCAATTCTAAGGATATCTTCGTCAACATTTTCCTTTTCACTTTGAAATGTTCCTGTTGGAGTCAAACCCATAATGTCAACCCAGAAATTTCTTAATCTTGCCTTATCTTCACTACCAACAGCAATTTGTTGAATTCCTAAAACTTTAAATGTACGCATTGTAATTCACTTATTTTTATTAATAAATACTATTTCATTTTTTGTAATAATTACAAACTCAAAATTATGAATATCTTGTAATTTAATCAAAGTTTTATTTGTGAATTTATTAACAAAAGAAATTATCTACCAAAATAGTCGTATTTTTTCATCACTTATTAAATCAACTTCATAATAAATGAATAATGAAATTTCGTTTTATTTTTTTTGATAAAATTCAGAAATTAATTATATTTGATATTATTATAATTAAAAATTTATGGAATTATTTAAATGAAAGTCAAAAATTATTTAACATCAGTTATTCTATTGGTTTTTTTTTCATTAACTTTATTTTCTCAAGAAAATGAAATTCATTTAAAGAAAGAAATTAAAGAAAAAAATCAATTTCGACAATTAAGAGATTTATGGCAAAAAGAACTTAGAAGAACTTCAGAAGATATTAATCCTTTTGTTTTAGAGAATGAAGCAAGATTATCAAGATTTGAAATGAGAAATACAAAAATTTCCGAAGATATAAAGATTGGAAAATTTGATGAATCATTGCTCAATAGTGTTTATGTGGCAAATGGTAGATTGAAAGGTGATTGGTTCGAAAAAGGAAGTCTTAATCAATCTGGAAGAATACATACAGCCGATTTTGATAAAGAAACAGATATTGTTTACCTTGGCTCATCTGGTGGAAATGTGTGGAAAGGTAAAATTGATGGCACAAATTGGCAGTGTTTGAATAATTCTCTACAGTTTAATAATATTGTCAATATCCGATATATCAAAGAAAATAATAAAGTACGAATTTTAGCATTTGCAGAAAAAAATACTTGGCTTACTGATAATGATGGTTTAACTTGGACTAAATCTAAAGGCTTAGATGAAGTCAACAATTGGGGTAGAGTTATGGTTGGAGTAGTTACGGCTATTAATAATACTGTATTTACTTTAACAGAAGAATGGAATTATCAAACAAGTACTTCAAAATTTGTAGTTTATAAATCAATAGATAAAGGACAAAATTTCACAAAAATCAAAGAATTTAACGAAAAAAATGTAAGAATTGCAACTCCGAAATATAATGATAATAGTTTATATTTAATAGCAAATGATAAAGTTTATCTACTCAATTCAGTTGATGAGTTTGAACTTGTTGGAGTAAATGATACAGTAGAAGAAGTGTTTGATGAGAATTTTAACTATACATTTAGAGTTGTCAATATCAATAACACTAATCATTTAGCAGTATCATATTATATGGGTGGCAAAGCAAATGTATCTTACTCTTCAAACGGTGGGAAGTATTGGCTCTCTTCCAATCCTACTGAAAATTTTTTCTTTATGAACAATAGTTTTGATTTGGGTGCTGCTAATCCTCTGAATATGTATATTGGTGGCGTAAATTGCAGTTTTTCATCTGATGGTGGAATGAATTGGGAACTTGTAAATCAATGGTATGATTATTACCCTAATCCTAAAACAAAATTACACGCAGACATACCTGGTATTCATAGTTTTTTAGATAAAAACAACAAAGAATTTTTTCTAATCTGTACTGATGGTGGAATTTATACAGCAGTTGGAACAGAAGTGAACAATATTTCAATGTCTGGCTTGAATGTTTCTCAGTATTATAGTGTTTATACAGGAAAAACAAATATTTTTGCTGGAAGTCAAGACCAAGGATTTCAAGCATCAATTTTCAACAAAGAAGGAGTCCTTGATTTTAAACAAATTTATAGTGGTGATTATGGACACGTTAATTCAGCAAATGATGGATTATACGTTTGGTCTGTTTATCCTGGTTTTTCGTTGCTTTATGTTGCATCAACAAATGAATTAAAAACCAATAATTTTGGTGGAAATTATGATGATAGAGTTTGGTTGCCACCAATTGTAGCTGTTCCCGATAGTCCTGAAAAAGCCATTGTTGCGGCTGGAGGTTCACAAAACAATTCAAGAATATGGGAACTAACTTATAATGGTCAGTTGATAGAATCGAAAGAACTTGATTATGTCTTTGATTCAGATGATTCATATAACGATGTATCTGCACTTGCTATTTCGAAAATTAACCCTGATTTGTATTTTGCTGGTACTAAAAGAGGGAATTTCTACAAATCTACAGATAGAGGTATTACTTGGACACAATCAGATGTTTTCGCAGGGCCAGACGGACATTATTTATACGGTTCTGCAATTCTACCATCAGAATTGAATATAAATAATGTATATTTTGCTGGTAGTGGCTATAATAACTCAGCAATGTTCTTCTCAAATGATGGTGGTAAATCATTTAAAGCAGTTGGTGAAGGTTTACCCAAATGTACAATTTTGGAACTTGCTCAATCAAATGATGAAAATTTCATTTTCGCAGCTACAACACTTGGTCCTTATGTATATATTACTTCAACTAACAAATGGTATAGCTTGATGAGTTACGATTCTCCTGAACAAACTTATTGGACTGTTGAATTTATTAAAGGCCAGAATATTGCAAGATTTGGTACTTATGGCAGAGGTATTTGGGACTTGAAAATTTCATATATGAATAATATTGATTCAAAAGATGTAGATAAAACTTCTCAAAACATTATTATAGAAGTTAATCCAAATCCAATCATCAATGATATTAATGTAAATGTTAAATCTAACATTCAGGGAAATTGTGTCGTAAAATTGTTTGATATTAAAGGCAAATATATTGGTGAAATATTTGATGGCTATATTGAAAATGAAATTAAAATCCACAAAAAAATGAGTGAATTCAATAACCATTTATCCAAAGGAAAGTATTTTATAACAGCAAGTATTAATGGTTTTGTAGGATTTAAATCTGTTGTAATTGATTAGAAGTATTTTATATATTAAATTTCTTGGAGTATAATTAAAATAAATTCCTATTCTTCAATCCTTTATTGAAAATGATTGAATTATAGGAATCTATTTAATAAATTAATTTCTAAAATATTATTTAAAATGGTACTTCATCGTCATCGGCATTCATACTACCATCTTCATAAGAAACAGATTCGGAATCCGAATGGAATCTTTCACCAGTTTCATTTCCAACTCTTTCTCCCATAAGAATTAAATTTGTTGCTCGAATTTCAGTAACAAATTTTGTTATCCCATCTTTTTCATAAGAGCGTGTTTTGATTTTTCCTTCAATATAAACTTTGCTGCCTTTTTTTAAGAATTTGTGGGCTCTTTCTGCTAATCCCTCCCAAAGTACAACACTATGCCAGTCTGTTGATTCCTGCCATTCGTTATTTTTATTCTTAAAACTGTCTGTGGTTGCTACACTTATTGTGCATACAGATATACCGCCGGGTGTTGTGCGTAATTCAGGGTCTCTACCTAAATTTCCGATTAATGTTGCACGATTCAAACTTCTTGCCATAAAATACCTCAATCATAAAAAAAGAATCAAATGTATCATATTCAAAAAAAGTAAAGTTAATAAGTTTTTTTGTTAATTCAAAAAAATATTTTCATTAATGATAAAAAATTTGAAATCCGATACCAGAATAGTTATCTTTTTCATTATAAAATAACCCATGTAACGAATATCCGTTAAAATTGTAATACCCAACAAAAATTCCTTTATTGGATGAAGTTTCAAAATAAACTCCTGCTTGCCCAGCAAATTGATAATAATTTGAATTGCTTAAAGAAGTTTTGTAGTCAATACCTAATTGCAAATATATAAAATCTATTAAAGGGTATTTGATATCGAAACCGATATTACTAATCATTGATTCAGCATCTTCAGGAGAATTAGAAAATACAAAATTATGTCCGAGATAAAATCTAATTCCATTAGGTAGTATTTCTGATTTTAATAGAGAATCAAATGCAAGAGTAAAATCTGCAAATTCTCTACTATATACAAAAGGTAATTTCCAAAAATTGCCATCTTTTGAATATCCATCTACCAAATGTGCTGAAATATGAGCAAGTCGCAATCTTGAACTTATGGGAATATTCCAAATACTTCCTTTATATGAACCATTTATCCCAAAAAAATAGTCTGAAGTTTCAACTGGAAATTTGAAATTTTTTTCAGAACGCAATCTTGTATAAGTAAAAAAATCTGCTCCAAGTCGAATTTTAGACTCTAAAGAAGGATTAAATTCTATCAAATCAAAGGAAGCACCAATATCTAATCGTAGATTATCCTGATTTGTTTGTATTATTGAACCTATTCTGCCTTCAAGTGGATTTGCTGTTAGAGGTTCAAATAGTAAATTTTCATAAGAAAAAAGATTATTTATGAATATTAAAAAGAAAAACAAATTAAATAGCAATAGTTTCATATTTCATCAAAAAAAATTATAGAAAAACAGAATAATAAATATTAAAACAATCCCGCAACAATTTCATCAATTGTAACATTTTTGAAATAATCATCAATGTTGAACTTAATTAAAGCTTCCCTAATATTACTTTCTTTGTGAATAACATTTGTAAGTGCTTTTTCAATTTCAGAAGTTTCAAGTGTATTGAAATAATCACCAAAAATTTTACATTCTAAGATTATTCCTTTATCAACTTGCAAATGAAATTCAATATTACCACCTTTGGTATTAATCATCTTCTCAAAAGAATATTTTGCTTGATAACCAAAATTCCAATCCCATTGCGAATATTTACTATCAGCTAATTCTTGAATTTTTTGTGAATCAGTATCATTAATTTCATAATATTCTGTGTCATCATACATTTCTCTAATATGATTCATAATCATTTCAGTAAATTTTTCTAATGATATTTTTTCAGGTAGATGTTCGGTTATATTAGTAACTCTTGAACGTACTGATTTTACTGCTTTGTCGGTAAATTTCAATGGATTAACTTTCAAAGCGGAAGACAAATCCGCCATTTCAGAAGCAAATAACAAAGTTCCATGTTGAAGCACCCTATTTTTAACAACATGAACAGCATTACCAGAGAATTTTTTGCCATCAATGGTTAAATCATTGCGTCCTTCAAAAATGGCATTCACGCCAAGTTTTTGTAAAACTTCAATAATTGGTTGTGTATATTTTTTAAAATCAACCAAATGTCCTTCATTAACATTCATAATAAAGGTGAAATTCAAATTGCCTAAATCATGAAAAACAGCTCCACCACCTGAAAGCCGTCTCACTACTTTAATATTTTTTTCTTTAACATAATCAATGTTAATTTCTGCTAATGTATTTTGATGCTTGCCAACAATAATTGCATTATCATTTCTCCAAAGCATAAAAATATCATTATTGAAATTACGAAACAGATATTCTTCTGTAGCCATATTGAAATATGGTTCAGTTGATTTATTATATATACAGAGCATATTTATCTTTTGGTTATTTAATAGAATTATTTTTTTGAACTAAATTTATCTTCATCATTATAAAAAAGAAAATTAAAAGAGGTTAAAGAGCCATAGCATTTGGTAATATATGCTTGAAATTTTAATTTTTCTCCATTTGATAACGAATCAGATGAATTAATTTGTTGTTCGAGTACACGAAGATTATCGCGTATCATAATTATCTTATGCATAAGCTTATCAAGGGGCAATTCCTGTTCTTTTGTATTTGATGTACCAGGAATAAAGAAAATTGAACCACCTTCCCATTTAGGTGCATATTCAGCACTATGAATTGATTCTTGATAATCAGTTAAAGCAATTGCAAGTTCTTTTATCTCATCTTTTGTCATACTCAATTCCCATTATTAAATTTCCCAATTACCTTTTTCAGGAAAGTATAATGCAAGCATTTTATCAGTAGATTTCAATGTTACTGTTCTTGAAATATTTCCACCAGTATCTTCACCAAGAATTTTAATACCAATTTTCAGTAATCCTGCTTTTACAGCAATGCTATTTTTCTGTCCGATACCAAAGAAATCACCAATTTCAACTCTTGTCTTTGCTCCACCTGCAATTTTTGCATAAATTCTGTTTGGTTCGCATCCTTTTTCCTGCATCTTTTTTAATAATGCTGGTACTGCAGTATCAGCAAAATATCCTGGGAGATTAAGAGCTTTTGTTGGGTCAGTTTTAGAATTAGGGAGTGCAACGTGTGAAAGACCAACAGTTTGTTTGGAGGGGCAAAACATTGCCAATCCAATACAAGAACCAAGAGCAAATATTTTCAATTCTGCATTTGGATCGTTTGTAACATCCATACTTCCCATACCAAGAATTAACTTGTTGGTTTTAGCCGTTCTATCTAATACATTTGGAGGTATTTTGTAATCCCGCTTCATATTCTTAAAATGGGAAACATCTTTTGTATTTGCTATTTTAATTTTAGTCCAAAGTTGAACTAAAAGTGTGGGTAACCCTTGTGAACCACTTGCTGGTTTTTTTAGAAAATCAACTGCACCAGCATTAAATGCTTCATCGGTGATTTTTGAGTTGTTATCTGTTAAGGCACTAAGCACTATTGTTGGAATTGGATTAACAGGCATCAGATTATGTAAAAACTGAATTCCATTCATCCTTGGCATTTCCATATCAAGTATAATTACATCAGGTTTTAAGTTTGGAATTACGTTCATTGCAATGTAACCATCTGTTGCCGTACCGACTACTTCAATACCTGGATCTTTTGCAATTCCTTTGGATAAAATATCCAACACAAGCGGTTGGTCATCAACAATTAGAACTTTTATCTTATCAGCCATTTTATTTTGATTTCAACATACAAAAAAAATCCAATTTAATACATTATTATTAAATTAACAATTAATTTTTTTAAATATTATAACAATATTAACTTTATATATATAATGAATCATATTGTAAATTATTGATTTATTTAAACTTATGAGTAATTAAATTATATTTTAAAAATTAAAATAAATTCACAACATAAATGAAAACATTAAACTACTCCCCATTTTTCAGACCACAAAATTAGTAAATTAATTAATTAAAATTGTGATTTATTTTTTAATTCTTTAGATGAAACTATGAATAAAGTCTGTGATGGTTTAAGTGATTTACAAGCAAAAACAGATATTATTAAATCAATGACATCGTTACAAAATCTTATTATTGTATATTAGAACGCAATTTAGTATTAGTCTTTAATCAATATTTACGAATTAAAAATAATACTAATTAGAATTAACCGTTAATCAATTCTTTTATTAAACAAAGTATTCTTAAAACTTATATATGAAAGAACTAAAAAGGTTAATTCCTTATTTAAAAAAATATAAAAATAAATTATATCTCGGTTTGATTTTTGTAACTATATCAAATTTATCCTCAACATATATTCCAAGAATTGTTGGAAATACTATTGATACCGTAAGTGTTGGTGGTTTTGAAATGAATACAGTTCTATTAAATCTACTTTTCATATTATTATTGACATTATCAAGCGGATTTTTTATGTTTCGCACCAGAAGAACTATAATCGTTGCTTCTCGCGAGATAGAATATGACATAAGAAAAGACTTGATAGAGGCAATACAAAGTCAGTCAGTAAGTTTCTTTCACCGAAATTCAACTGGTTCATTGATGGCTCATGCCACAAATGATATACCTTCAGCTCGAGAATTTCTTGGTCCTGCGATAATGTATTCTGCCAATACGATTACTACATTCAGTATGGCACTATATTATATGTTTAGTTTGAATGTAAATATCGCATTAGTTGGATTGATTCCACTTCCAATAATTGCTTTTTTTACATATATTTTGGGTAAGAAATTTTTCATTACATTCAAAGATGTTCAAGCACAATTTGCTGATTTGACAACTCAAGCACAGGAATCAATTTCCGGCGTTAGAATTATAAGAGCATATACTCGTGAATTTTTTGAAAAATTTAAATTTGCTGAAATTAGCAAAGATTATTTGAAAAAAAATCTAAAAATGGCAAAATTGGAAAGTATTATGATGCCATCTATGATGATGCTTATCGGTATTTCTCAAATTGCTGTTCTTGCTTATGGAGGTTGGCTTGTCATTCAAAATCAAGCTACACTTGGCGAATTAACTCAATTTTTTATTTATCTTGAAATGTTGATATGGCCAGTTGCTGCAATTGGATGGGTAACAAATCTAATTCAACGCGGTGCAGCTTCTTCTGCAAGATTAGGTAAATTACTTGATGAGAAACCAAATATTATTGAAAATGAATCAACTAATTATAAAATTGACAAAGTAAAAGGAAATATTTCATTCTCGAATGTTAGTTTAAAGTATGATGGCACAGTAAATAATGTTTTAAAAAATATTAATCTTGACATAAAAGCTGGTATGACAGTAGGAATAATTGGAACGGTTGGTGCAGGAAAAACTTCACTTATTAATCTAATCCCAAGACTTTACGATGTTACAGGTGGTATTATAAAAATTGACGATGTAGAAATAAAGCATTTTCCAATGGATATTTTAAGTAATTCTATTGGAATGGTTCCACAAGAATCATTTCTTTTTTCAGATACTATAATTAATAATATCAGTTTCGGAAAACCTGATGCAACAATGGAAGAAATAATTGATATTTGTAATAAAACAATGTTACTCAAAGAAATTGAAACTTTTGAAGATGGGTTTGAGACTATGCTTGGGGAAAGGGGTATTACTTTATCAGGTGGACAAAAGCAAAGAGTTGCATTAGCAAGAGCAATTATTCGTAATCCTGAAATATTAATTTTAGATGATTCACTCTCGGCTGTTGATGCACAAACTGAACATTCAATTCTCGAAAATTTAAAAGAGATTATGAAAAACAGAACTACAATTGTTATTTCTCATAGAATTTCAACTATAAAAGATTTTGATTTAATTATATGTATGGAAGATGGTGAAATTAAAGAGATGGGTAACAATGAACAATTATTGAATATTGATGGTATTTATTCAAGAATGTATAAGCAACAGATATTAGAACAAGAAATTATGGAGATATAGGTTCGCATATTATCTGATAACAATATCAATTATTGAATTTTCGCCATATTTATCATTGATTAAATTGATTAGCCATTGCTTACGCAATGTCATTTCTGTTCTCCAAGTTGAAGAATGGATTTTTAATACAAGTGTTTTGTCTTTTAATTTTCTGATTTTGACAACATTTGCAATATTTTCACCAAGAAGTTCTTTCCAGTCATTTTCTAATTGAGATTGCAAATAAAGCTCGGACCAGCCGAGCTTTTGCACAATCACATTTAAAATATCTTTGAAAATTACAGGTTCGTTTTTCATTATCTTAAAACTATAAATTTCTTTGTTGTTGATTTTCCGTTTACTTTAATTGTATATAAATATGCTCCTTGTGGGAAAGTTTCGGTGTTTAATCTGTACTTGCAAAGTCCGATTTTTGTTTCTGAATTAATAACATTTTGAACAAATTCTCCATTTGCTTTATATATATCCAAACTTACTTCAGCTTCGTTTTCTAAATTAAAAGAAATATCAACATAATTATTTGCAGGATTTGGTGATGGCTCTTCTAAAGTAAAACCGCTTATACTTTCCTCTACAGATGAAGGATCTCCAGTAGTGAATGACCATACTTTAGACCAATCACCCCAATTAGTTTCATTATTATCTTTCTTCTCGTAAGCTAATCTAACACGCCAATAATATTTAGTATTTTTGGTTAATTCAGCCATTGACGGAATTTGATATGTTGTTACTTCTGTTTGCATTAGTCTTGAAAATTCATAAACTCCACTACTAAAATCTTGACTTGTAGATAAATATATTTCAGCAAATATTCCACCTTGAACTAATGACCAATTCAAAGTTGGCATTAAACTTACGTCAACTTCATTGTTTATAGGTGAAATCAGTTTTGGGGCATCTGGCTTGGATTCAGGAGTAATCGTAGTAAATGCCCAGATTTCTGACCAATCGCTCCATTGTGAGTCATCCTCTAACCCAGGAACATATTCCCAAGCTACTCTGATTTTCCAATAATATTTTGTATTTTTCTTTAAAAGTTTAGTAATTAATGTAGAATTTATCTCTGAATTACCTGATGCTGATGATGTATAAATTACTTCATGAAAATCTTCATATTCTGATAATAATAACTCATAAGCAAAAGCTCCTATAATCTTAGACCAAATTAATTCAAGATTGTTGATGGGTATATTTATAGAATTATTCGCAGGAGAAATAAGTTGAGGAGCATTTGGCTTTTGTGGAGTTTCTAATTTATTGAAACTCCAAACTGGCGACCACATAGTAGTATAATCATCAGAAATGCCTTTTACCCGCCAGTAATATGTTTTTTTTGGTTCAAGATTTATTATAAATTTATTTTCAGTTAAATTTTCATGATTTGCAACATTGCTACTAAAATCTTGTTTGTCTGATATTTGAAGTGTATAGCTTGAATGTCCAGTGATTAAATTCCATTTAAATAAGATTTTATTTGTCTTTTGAGTACTATTGTTTAAAGGTGAAACTAAATTTATTCTTGAAATTGGCTGAGGAACAATCATACCATCATAATTGATTAAATATTTTCTATTTATACTTAAATCACTAAAATTCAATAATTTACCATCACTGAATTTTACTTCAACCTTCACCTTGATTAATGGGTTAATATCGCCCAAACCAAAATTTAATTCATTTGAACTTTGCGATGCTCTTGCATTCAAAACAGAGCCGGGTAATGCTCTGTAATATTTTGTACCATTTACATCAACCGTAACCCAACTGCCATAAGCTTGACTATTTACCTTATTTGCTGGGCTACCGACCAATTTTAAAGAAATCCAATTACCTTCTTTTTTGATATTATTTTCAAATAATTTAACATTTTCGTTACTTGAACCGATTAATAAGTCCATATCGCCATCATTATCATAATCAATTCTTACTGGCGACCATGCTCCATGAATATAAGAGCCAAAATCCCAAGTTTTATCTTCAAATTTATTATTTAATATTTTACCTTTATTAATATAAACTCGAGAAAATTTATCTCTTGATACTCCCTTCGCTTCATAAGCATATTGGCAGTGCCACAAATCTTGATACCCATCTAAATTCAAATCTGCCCATACTGTTCCTGCATTCATCTCGAAAAATTTCAAGCCACTTATTTTTGTAAAATCACTGAAATTATAATTTGGGGGTCCTTGATTAGCGAGAATCAGGGATGGATTAGACGATAATGCTCTTTCATCCCAATGAGCCAAGTTGCCAACACATAAATCCAAATCTCCGTCATTATCAATATCAGCCCAATCACTTCCCATTCCATGACCGAAATAATTTGGATAATAAGTTTGAGCACCTCTTGCACCTGTAGCTACACCAACTTCTGTAAAAGTACCATTGCCATTATTTTTATAAAGTAAATCAGGAGCAAGTCTGTATGTTGCTACAAATATATCTGGCAAACCGTCTGAATTATAATCTGTTACACTTGCACCCCAACAGTCATAAGGAGATATATTTTCGGCTGTAATACCTGCTTGTTGGGTAACATCTTGAAATTTTCGACCGCCAAGATTTTTGAATAATTTATCAGCATAATAGGTTTCTTGTCCCGAAACTTCTTTTCTACCGTAAGCAACATAAATATCAATCAAACCATCTCTATCAAAATCTAATAGAAGTGGTGAAACTGTTGGGGCATCTTGTTTGATTATTTCATCAGTATTTTCTGTGAACGTTCCATCTGAATTGCCCCAATAAATTCTGTCATTTTTCCAGCCATTTGATGCAAAAAAATCCAAATTACCGTCATTATCCAAATCTGCCCATATAGTTCCATTATTTGGAGCGGTTATTTTAGCACTAACATTTGTAAAAGTACCATCACCATTGTTTTGAAAGAAATTTGATTTAATTGCAATATCATCCCAACCATCATTATTCCAATCAGCCACAGAAACCATTTCTGAGGCAATAACTCCACCGCTTGTATTTAAAAGTTTTGCTGACGTTGTAACGTCATTCAAAACAGGAAATGGGGGAGGGGCTGAAATCTTTTCCTTTGGATAATCATATTCAATATCAACACCAGCAAGATAATCACCTTGACATATACTTACAATTGAACCTCTAATATTGTAAAAATTAGGGTTTGGCTTATATACATCATTCAAAAATGAAGTATAATTGTTTTTGTCTTGCTCGTTATCAATTACAAAAAAAGGACCATTCGGCTTGATAACATGTTGAATCCAAATACCGTTTATTCCACCCGTTTTAATGTTCAAATTACTTACATCAATTGCGAACCAACCAGCTACTCCCTTATAATCAATTACATATCCATCAAAAGCACTAATATAATGGCAATATAAAGAGCCAGGCAGGTAGCCATCAGTTGGGTCTTGAGTTATCCATATTGTGTCTTTGTTTGCTGTAGTTCCAGCAAGATAAATATAAACTTTCTTAATAGTTCCTGGTCCGTTTGGCTTAACAAGTACAGATTCTTCATAATTTGCTAAACCATTGTAAAATCCTTTTATTGTTGAGCCATCATCAACTCTAAAGTTTCCATTTTGAGAAAATAATGAAACTGTACATACAATAAAAAAAGTAATTATTATTTTCATAATTAAATCCAATTTATTACAAAAAATATCTATCTAAATTAACCATAATTTATGAAATTTCAAAATTGATTCTAAAACAAGTACATAGAGAAGAAATCTTATAAAACAGTTTGTTCTAATGTTGTCAGGGTTAATTTTTTAGCATCAAGTGTAGCGTTGATACCGATAGGCAATGTAAGATAAGTATTTAAATGTCCAAAATTAAATCCTAAAACAGTAGGAATATTCAATGGTTTCAAAACTTGGTCGAAAACTTCCATTAAAGAATAACCTTTATTTGGATAAAATGGCTTTCTTAAAGTGAGATTTTTAAATTCGCCAATAATTATACCTTTACATTTTTGCAATTTATTAGCTAATAGTAGTTGTGTCAACATTCTATCAATTTGATATGAATGAACAGATACATCTTCAAAGAAAAAGATTGAATCAGTAGTATCAATTTCAAACTCTGTTCCAAGTGTTGAAGTTAAAATTGTAAGATTTCCTCCAGTTAGTTTTCCAGATGCAATTCCCGGATAAATAGTTTGGGCGGTTGGCTGTGAAATTTTTAATTTACTACCATCATCTTTTGAAAAAATAGTTTTTAATAAATTAGATGATTGTGTTTGGTCGAATAAAGAAGAAGCAACAGGTCCGTGATATGTAACTAATTTTGTCATTTTATTTACTGCTAATAATAATGCAGTTATATCACTAAAACCCATAATAATTTTAGGATAAGAAATAAGGGCATTGTAGTTGATTTTAGGAAGAATTCTCATAATTCCATAACCACCTCTACCACATATAATTGCGTCTATATCATCACGTTCAATAAATCCATTTAATTCCTTTAATCTAACATCATCAGGAGCAGAAAAATATTTATAATTGTTGGATTGATTTTTAATTGTATCACCAATTATAGCTGTTAGACCATTATTTTTGCAAAATCTTAAACAATTCTGAATTTCCCAAGGATTAGTTGGACTTGAAGGTGCAGTAATTGCAATTTTAGAACCTTTTTTTAAGCCATTTGGAATTATACTATTATATTTAAAATTAACTACGGGTTCAGTTATATCTGTATTTTTTGCATTACTTGAAATAATACTCCCTGCAATCAAACCACCGGTAATTCCCTTTACAAAATCTCTTCTATCCATAAAAAAAACAAAAAATAAAAAAACAAAAATAATAATTTTTAAATTACGTAAAAATTCCCTAATTTTAAAGTTCTATTTAATCAAAAATTGAAATTATGTTTTTGATTAATTAAGGACAGGTGCAGGAGTGGTTTAACTGGCACGCCTGGAAAGCGTGTGTATCGCAAGGTACCGAGGGTTCGAATCCCTCCCTTTCCGCAAGTTAGTACAATTGTAACATAATATTTATTTAGAATATTTTGTGAATTTTCAGTAATTTTACATTTGTGTAGAAATTTATTTACTGTTTTACTTTGAAATAATAATTATGACTGAAATTTCAGATACTGGCATACAAGTTCCATTGATTTTAATTGTAGATGATATTCCGAAAAATTTACAATTATTATCAAGTATTTTATCGGCAGAAGGTTATCAGATTGCATTTGCATCTAATGGCTTACAAGCTCTATCAGTTTTGGAAACTACTAAACCTGATTTGATTTTATTAGATATAATGATGCCTGAATTAGATGGATATGAAGTTTGCAAACGTCTAAAAGAAAATAATGATACTAAAGATATTCCAGTTATTTTTCTTACTGGAAGAGTTGAAACTGAAGATGTAATTAGAGGATTTAAAGTTGGTGCTGTTGATTATGTTACCAAACCATTTAATTCAGTTGAATTATTAATTAGGGTAAAAACTCATATTGAATTAAAATTATCAAAAGATGAACTTATTCTAAAAAATCAACAATTACATGACTATCAAACCGAATTAAAACAGTTAATTTCTACAAAAGATAAATTTTTCTCAATAATTGCCCATGACCTTAGGGGACCATTTAGCGGATTTTTGGGGCTTTCAGATATTCTGATGAATGAATATGATTCTTTAGATAAAAGTGAAATTGTACAAATTTCAGAAAGTATGAACAAAGCTGCTAAAAGATTATTTAGTTTTCTCGAAAATTTATTGGAATGGTCATCAACTCAAACTGGTAGATTAGAGATTCATAAATCAAATTTAGATATTTCTTATGTTGCAGACAAAGTAATTTCATTGTTATCTACATCAGCTAATGACAAAGATATTGTATTATCTAATAAAATTAATCAAAATACATATATAATTGCAGATGGTAATGTTGTTCAGACAATCTTGAGAAATCTAATATCGAATGCCATAAAATTTACAAAGAATAATGGTAGTGTTAATGTAACAGCTAAAGAATATGACGAAAACCAAGTATTAATTTCAGTAATTGATAATGGAGTAGGAATGTCTGAAGATGTAATTGAAAAAATATTCAAATTGGATTTAAAACATTCTACCCCTGGTACTAATAATGAATCTGGTACGGGTTTAGGGATTGTTCTTTGCAAAGAATTGGTTAATAAATCCGATGGTGAATTATTTGTTAAAAGTGAGGTAGGCGTAGGTACAACTTTTTCATTTACATTACCTAAATTAAATATTCAATAATTTAATTTGAAATTTCAATGCAAAATAATAGAAAATTATTTGTATTTATACATATCAATTAAAATCAATTGAAAATTTATATTTGAATTTTATAAACAACAAAATTAACCGAAATAAGAAAATATGAAAAAATTGGTCGAATGGCTTAGAAGTTTAAAAGAATGGATGGAAAAATTTGCTGAAAAGCCACAAGCTATGTGGATTTTGTTTGTAATAGCTATTGCAGAGTCTTCATTTTTTCCATTGCCACCTGATATATTACTGATTGCAATTGCTGTTTCAGCACCAAAGAAAGCATTTAAAGCAGCTCTTTTTTGTACTATTGGTTCTGTTATTGGTGGTGTAATAGGATATTTTATTGGTTATGGTTTGATGGAAACAGTTGGAAATCAAATAGTTCAATTCTACAATGCGCAAGAAGTTTGGGACAAAGTTGTAACTATTTATAGAGGTGAAGTGGGTTTATGGTTTTTAGCAGGAGCCGCATTTTCTCCAATACCATTCAAAGTAGCAACAATTGCAGCTGGTGCAACTCAGATGGAGCTAATTCCATTTATTTTGATTTCGACATTAGGCAGGGCGGGGAGATTTTTTCTTGTTGGAGGATTGATTTACTTCATAGGACCTGCTGTAAAAACATATATTGATAAATATTTTGATAAATTATCAATAATATTTTTGATTCTTTTGATTGGTGGTTTCGTTGCAATAAAATATATATTATGATTTGAAAAAAATATTATATATATGGAAAGATTTATATCCTTGGGATATCAGAGTTCAAAAAGTATGCGAATCTTTGGTAAAGAATAATAATGACGTTTATTTATTATGCAGATGGAAAAAGGGTCAAAAAAAATCTGAAATTATCAATGGAATAAATGTTATTAGAGTTGGTTATGGAAGACCAAATTTCATGACTATTCCATTACAATTCAATCCTATTTGGGACAATGCTATTGAGTTTCATATTCGTAAAATCAAGCCAAATTTAATTATAATTCGTGAAATATTATTAGCAATATCCTCAGGTAGATTTGCAAAAAAATATGGAATACCTATTATTATGGATATGGCAGAAAACTATCCTGCCGCAATGAGAGATTTCAAAAAATATAATCAATCAAAGTTGTTAAAATATGCAGTTCACAACTTAAAACTTCCTGATAGAATTGAAAAGACTTCAGTTGCTTTAATGGATGGAATAATGGTTGTATGTGATGAACAAATTCAAAGATTATATGATAATTATAATTTTGATAAAACACTTATCTCTGTTGTTCACAACACTATTTCAAGAGGCGTATTAAAACCTTTGAAATCAACTAAAGATGATAAATTAATTACAATACTTCATCATGGTTGGATGTCTGGAGAAAAAAGTTTGATTAATTTAATCAAGGCATTTAAAATTGCAATTAAATCAAATCAAAATTTGAAATTAGTTCTTGCTGGAAATGGTGAATGTGAAAATGAATACAAGCAATTGGCGATTGATGAAATTAATTCAGGTAAAATTGTTTTTCTTGGAAAGTATAATTATGACGAATTACAAGGTATTATAAATAATTGTGATTTTGGTATCATTCCTTATCAAGTGAGCGATTTTAATAATTATACAATTCATAATAAAATATTTGATTATTTTGCTGTTGGGAAACCCGTCATTGTATCGGAAGTAACTCCATTAAAGAGAATAATAACAGAAACAAATGCAGGTATTATTGCTAATTGTGAAAATGTAGAATCTCTGTCAAAAACTCTATCAGAACTAAAAAAAGTTGATTATGAAATACTGTCAAGTAATGCTTATAATTCGTTTGAAAACAAGTATAATTGGGACATTGATAGTAGAGTGCTTTTGAATTTTATTCACAAATTTATTGATTGAAATGCCAACATTTATATCTAATACAGTTCAGGTTCATATTGCTTCATTTAATGAAGAATTTGATTTTTATAAATTTCTTACATTAAAAAGGGCATCAAATGAATCAGTTTATCCTAATATTTGGCAAGTAGTTACAGGCACAATTGAAGCCAATGAAACTGCAATCCAAACAGCATTAAGAGAGACTTTCGAAGAAACAGGTTTGATGCCAATTAAATTATGGGCAATACCATATCTATCACAATATTATAGTTGGAAAAAAGATACAGTAAATTCATCTCCTGTATTTGGAATACTTGTAGATAGCAATTGCGAAATCAAACTCTCAAACGAGCATCAATCTTTCGAATGGCTCTATCTTGATGCTTGTCTCGACCGACTTTAATTACCTTCACATAAAGCAGGAACACAGATTTTTTTTGATACAATTTTGAATAATAATGACCAGTCATTATTTGAAATAGAATTGGACAAAATTAAATAATTCAGCTAATATTTAATAATTATCTAACAGTGTGAATTTGTAAAGTAAGATTTTACCATTTTTTATTGTTTCTTTCCAAAAAAACCAAATTTTGATATTATTTTACTATTTTGTGTCATATTCAGTGATATTACATAATTCCCAATAATCACTATCCCAAATCCAATATTTTGACATAATTTCTAATTTATTTTTGACTGATAACGAATTTCTAATTGGACAGATTCTTATCATAAAATTTATGCAGAAAAGAGTTACAAATAACATAATTCTTTATACTGAACACTTCGACAAGCTCAGTGACTGGGAGGACTTTACATATAATTCCTTCCCCTTTAGTCATTGAGCTTGTCGAAATGGGGAAGGTTAGGATGGAGTTAAACATTATACAACATAGAAAAAATAATTCTGAAACGAGTTACCAATGACATCTTTTTTCCTTGCATCAGTATTAAGACTTTTAAGGCAGTTCCAATTAACTTCGGATGAAAGAAATCCTCCTTAATCCCCCTTTAATAAAGGGGGAAAGGGGGATTTGAAATAATTCTACATTGAGGGCTCTGAAACAATCTACCAATGACTACAATTTTTTTTAATGGTGTCATTTTGCAAATTTTTTTAAATATTTTTGGCTCCGCACTTCAGAATGACATAATTCGTGAATGTATTCAGAACCGAATTCACAATTACATAAATAGAAACACCATTTATTCCCCGATAATTTTTATCAAAACTTTTTTCTGTCTCATACCATCAAATTCACCATAGAAAATTTGCTCCCAAGGACCGAAATCCAATTTTCCATCAGTAATTGCAACTAAAACTTCACGCCCCATAATTTGCCTTTTTAAATGGGCATCTGCATTGTCCTCAACACCATTGTGTTTGTACTGACTATATGGCTTTTCTGGTGCTAATTTTTCAAGCCAAAGCTCAAAATCATGATGTAACCCTCTTTCATCATCATTGATGAATACGCTTGCAGTTATGTGCATAGCATTTACTAAAACAAACCCTTCTTTAATTCCGCTATCTTTCAAACATTGATTCACATCATGTGTAATATTCAAATATTCACGGCGGTTGTTTGTTCTGATAATTAACTCTTTACGAAAACTTTTCATTTTTTAACCTCAAATACAATTTAATGTAAAACCAAAAATGCAAATACAAATTAAATTATTTTTAATTAATTAACAAAATATTAATTACAAATTATTATATTTAATTGCATTTTAATTCGTTAATAGTTATTTATTAATGATAATATAGGAAATTACGAATAATGGTTGATTATTTCAAAAAAATACCGGCTGCAGTTACAATAACTGACCATAACAGCATAATTATATATATGAACGAAAAAGCTAAAGAAGTTTTTGCTAATGAAGGTGGTGCTTCATTAATTGGAAAGAATTTACTTGAATTTCACAATCCTAATTCAAAAAAAATTATTAATGATATTTTAGAAACAGGCAAACCAAACAATTATACAATTGAAAAAAATGGTAATAAGAAATTCATTACGCAAATGCCTTGGTATGATGAAGAAAATAAAATTGGATTAATTGAAATTAGTTGTGAAATTCCTTATGAATTGCCTCATTTCATAAGAGGATAGTATGTGTGGCAGATTTGCATTAACTGCAACTACAAAAGATGTTGAAAAATTATTGCCCGGTTTTCGAGCTGACAATCCTTTTAAATCAAGGTATAATATCGCTCCAACTCAGGATATTATCGTAGCTTTAAGTTCTGAACCTGAACAATTGTGTGAAGTTCGTTGGGGTTTGATTCCCCGCTGGGCTTCTGATATATCTATTGGTAATAAAATGTTTAATGCAAGAGCTGAAACTTTGACCGAAAAACCATCATTTAGACACCTTGTAAATCGTAAAAGGTGTCTGATTTTTGCTGATGGCTTTTATGAATGGCAAACAATTCCAAATTCTAAAAAGAAATTACCATACTTAATTTATTTTGATGATGGCTTGCCATTTACTTTTGGTGGATTATGGGAGCAATGGAAAAATCCAAATGATGGCACAATTCTCACTACTACCACTATTATTACAACCCAAGCAAATGAATTTATGAGTAGTATTCATAATAGAATGCCTGTAATTATTGATGAAAAATTTAGAAAAGATTGGCTTTCTATTGATGTGAAATTTGATGATTTAGCAGAACTCACAATACCAAGAGATTTTAATAATTTAACTATGGAAGTTTATGAGAAAGGATTTAAGAATGAAAATGCCTTATTGGATTAATTGAGAATTATGATAAAATTACAAAATGTCGGCTTGAAGTATAATGATAAATGGTTGTTTAGAAATTTCAACTTAGATTTACCTATAAATAAATCCATTGCATTAAAAGGAATGTCTGGTGGTGGTAAATCGAGTATAATCAATTTGATATTAGGATTTTTTGAGCCTGATGAAGGGGAAATTTATATTCTTGGTAATAAGCTAACTCAATTTAATTGTAGTGAAATACGTTCAAATATTTCATATTTGCCACAAAATTATAACATTTTAAATAGTGGAACAGTATTTCAAACAATTATGAATCCATTTAAATTTGAAATCAACAAAAACATCAAAATTGATAGAGAAATTATTTTGAATGAATTTAAGAAATTAAATTTAGATAGTTCAATAATTGATAATCCTTTTAATTCAGCATCTGGTGGTGAAAAGCAGAGAATTGCTTTGATAATTTCCAAACTTCTCAATCGTAAAATAATACTTCTTGACGAACCAACTTCGGCATTAGATAAAGAAAGTAAATATCTGGCTGCCAAATATATACTCGAATTAGAGAACAATTGCGTGATTACAATTTCTCATGATGAAGAATGGATTTCTTTTTGTAACAATTCAATGGATTTAAAAATTGCATAGTGCAGATATTAGCTGGCTAGGACTTATACTTGGTTTATCAACTCTGATTTTACCAATTATAATTCTTTATAAATTCAAAACTGGTTTATCAAAAGATACAATAATTAGCTTTGGAAGAATGGCTCTACAATTGATATTTGTAGGCGTGTATTTGAAATATATTTTTGAATATGATTCTGTAATTATCAATCTGTTGTGGGTTGTAATTATGATAGTTGTTGCTTCAATTTCAATCACAAGACGAAGTAATCTGAAAATAAAGTACCTGATTTTGCCAATAATTATTGCAATTTCTTCAAATGTAATTTTTAACGGAGTAGTTTTTGGATTGATGCTTGAAGGAATGGATAACTTATTTAATGCCAGATACTTAATTCCAATCATGGGTATGGTGATTGGAAATACTTTAAGTAGTTCAATCATCGGAATAAGTTCATTTTTTGAAAATTTAAAAGTAAAAGAAAATAGTTATTTATATATGCTTGCATGTGGTGCAACAAAATATGAAGCAATATTTGATTTCAAAAGAAATGCTTTTCGTGAGGCATTCAATCCAGTTATTGCATCAACTGCAGCTATTGGTTTGATATGGTTACCTGGTATGATGACAGGACAAATACTTGGAGGTAGCGACCCATTCATTGCTATAAAATATCAGATTGTTATTGTATCAGCAATTTTTGCTGGTAGTGTACTAACAGTATTTGTAACAATCTTTCTATCTCAAAAAATTGCATTCAACAAATGGGATATTTTAAAGAAAGAAATCTATTTGAAATGATAATATTCCGAAATTGCAGAAGCAACAATATTTACCATTTCAGGAGTGATGTGGTCGCCCATAGGCAAACTCAATAATTCTCCTTCTTGATGAACAGCATTAAAATTTGATGTATCTTGTTTGATATAAATATATGCTTCAAGATTTGGCAAAGAAATAGGATAATGAATCCCTGTTTGAATATTTTTTGAATTTAAAAAATTAATCAAATTTTGCCTGTTTTTGGTTCTAATAACATATAAATGAAATACACTTTTTGCATAGTTTTCAACTTTTGGCAAAATTAAATCGAAATCATTTAATAATTCAGAGTACAAATTTGCAGAATTAATTCTAATTTCATTCCATACATCTAAATAATTCAATTTAACACTTAGAATTGCCGCTTGAAGTCCGTCTAATCGAGAGTTTCTTCCTTCTTGCTTATGTAAATATTTTTCTTTACTTCCATGATTTGCAATCAACCTACTATTTTCTGCAAATTCATCTGAATTTGTAACAATACAACCACCATCTCCATAAGCTCCAAGATTTTTTCCAGGGTAAAAGCTAAATGTAGCTACATCTCCAAATGTGCCTACTTTTTTACCATAATATTCAGCACCATGAGCTTGTGCAGTATCTTCGATAACTTTAAGATTGTAACTCTTTGCAATATTATTAACTTCATTCATATCGCAAGGATGCCCATAGAGATGAACTGCAATTATAGCTGAAGTATTTTCATTAATTTGCTTTTTTAAATCTTCAGTACAAATAGTATAATTATCAGGATTATTATCGCAAAATTTGATTTTATAACCAGAATTTGTTACTGCTTCTGATGATGCAATGAAGGAATTTGCTGGTACTATAATTTCACTACCTTCAGGTAAATTCAAAGATTTGATTGCAATTTCAAGTGCATCAGTACCATTTGCAACTCCAATACAATGCTTTGCACCAATATAGTTAGCAAACTGCTCTTCAAATTGCTTAACATACTTGCCACCTACAAATGCTGTATCATTTATTACAGAGTAAATTGCATTGTCAATTTCTTCTTTTATTGAATCGTACTGCCCTTTTAAATCTAAGAATTTTACCATATTTACATTCTGACTATAATTATTAAAATCAATTCAATTATGCTATCATTTCCATTCTTTAAATCACAATTGTAACTTAATTTAAGAATTCATAGAAAGCAAAATTACCAAAAAAATTTCAATTTTCAAAGTATTATGATTTATTGTAAGTACTCAACATAGATAAAAGAGATGGATTCTGAAACAAGTTCAGACTGACTTTTTTTGTGTGTCATTCCGCACTTGATGCGGAATCTAATATTTGCAGCTGTCCAACACTTCAAAAGTGTTGGACAGCTTGTTACGAAAATGAAATGAATCTTGGATTGTTCCTAAAACAAGTTACCAACGACATAATTTTTATCAAATTTTTCAAAGATAGTTATATTTTTTACCAAAATATTTTTTTTTATAATTTAAATTTCATTAACAAAATTATTAAATTGTGAATGAATTAGTTGAACCTAAATTATTAATATTTTCTTTAATAAAATTCAGACATTGTTTAGATACTTTTTGCTTTGCCTGTTTCTTTGTATTAGCGAAATCATTGAAATCTTGCCATTCATTATCATAAAACAATCTTAGTCCACATCTAAATTGTTGTTGTGTTTTACTGCTCACATCATGAAAATAATAATTTGAAATTGAAAATTTTCCTTTTAAACATATTTCTGCTAATCTACCTACATAATTAAAATTATCATCAATTTTATCAGGCAATATCTCGATTTCCTTTTTCTTGCTCGCTGGTAACAATTCACGAATTTCTTTGATTAATTTGTAAGAGGCAATTTGTTTAGCAGACTTCTTATTTGTAGAACTTCCAGAAACAAAGAAATTATTGTTTTCATAATTATAGGTACAATCACAAGTAATCATTACTTGGTGATGGGGACCTGACGTAGTGAATGTAAATTCTGGTTGCTTAGCTATTCCGTTTTTAGAAAGTAATTCTAATAATTCACCGATATAATTAAAATTTGGGTCATAGTCAGTTGAATCATTATCATTTTTTGTTTCTGGTGGATAATCTTGAATTGGAGTTGTTTTTTCTGAGCGAACCTGAAATTCACTTTTATATTGATTTTCGTTGAATGAAGTTTCAATTTTTTCAATTTCAGAATTATCAGTACTATCCATGAATATTTGTGAATCATTATTTGTAAGTTCATCGAATTTATCTTTTGGAATTTTGAAAATTTCAGCAATTAATTTTGCAGACGCAAAATGAAGAGCATCTTTCTTTTTAGTAGATACAGCTTTAGTTCCAATAATTTCTAAATCCTCGTAATTTGCTCGCAAATTCGCAGAAAAATTTATACCATCGGTAGATTCTTCAACAATAACACTTGATAAAAATTGCTTTTGTTTCATAATATTTAATATTTGGAAAGGAAAACCTTTATTAAAATAGATGAATTTAAAGGTTTCGTAGAATAATTCTTTCCAAGAATCATTTTCGATTTTAGATTTTGTAAGTACTAAATAAACCAAATAAATATCAAATTTATATTCTTTAATTCTATTCAAAACAGCCACTTTTACATTTTCATCACATTCTTCAAAACTTAATGCGGTACGAAGTAGTTGAATAAAATCTGAATCATTAAGATTTTCAATTTCATAAGAATTTAACTCACTAATCTTTTGTGTGTTTGATATCAAACTTCTTTCTTTGAAATAGTTGCTATCCTCTTCTTTATGTTGAGCAATAATTTCATTGATGTGGTTTGAAATTGTAATAAGTTGATTAAAATCGAATTCGAAATTAGTCTTATTTATATAAGCTTTTATTGAATAATGGTTTATAACATCTGCAAATCGCCTAATTGGTGATGTAACATGACAATATGCTGGCTCATTTAACCCAAAATGCCCTTTAAGATATGGACTATAAACCGCCTTTTCAAACCATAAATACATTTTTGACGAAACAGCATTGAAAATTTGCGGATTATCAATTGCCATATTCATCTGGGACATTATCTCTTGCCTACCCGGAGCTATTTGCCTTACAGAATGGTTTCTAAATAGTAAAGGAATATTGTTAAGAGCGCAAAAACTCGCTACTGCTTTATTCGTAAGAATCATAAATTCTTGAATCACAATGTAACTGATGCAAGAATGTTCCTTAATTAATTTAACAACTTGACCTTCTTCATTAGTATAGTACCCTTTTGTTAAATCATAGATTGCTAACGCACCTTTGGAACGTCTTTTTTGAAGAAGATTTATTGCTAATTCAGCCATTTCACCAAATAATTTGGCATCGAAAGAATTCTCCTCCTTCATAACTGTATCAAAAGTAAAATAATTCAATCTTCTTATACTTTTAAAAGCAGTTTCAGTTATTTTCAAATTGATAACTTCTAAATCGGCTCCTATTTCTATTTCAAAAGTAATTGTAGGTTTAACTTTTTCTGGAGTAAGACTCAATTTTCTTTCAGAAAGGATGCGTGGAAGCATAGGAAGATTGAAATCCCTTCGATAAAGTGTTTCAACTTTTTCATAAGCACACTTATAAAGTTCAGAATTGATTTCAATTGCAGAACTAACATCTGCAATTGAAACTTGCAGGGTATAAGAATCATCATTTTTGATAAGCATGATAGCGTCATCAAGGTCTTTTGAAGTAGGTCCATCAATGGTATAACCATATACTAATGGTCTTTTTAATAATTTTTCATCATATTTAAAGTTTTTTGCTTCATCAAAAGCCAATTTTGTAAAAGTGTCTGGTTTCATTTTTGTCATTATATTTTAATTCAATTTAAGTTAATTCTTTTTTAAAAGTATAATCAATTCAATATCGCTCAATTCTTATAAAAATTTCTAAAATTACTCTATTATAATCCAGCTAAGATTGAAACTTTACCTTAAATCTATTCTTTATGTATTTGATTTCATATTGTTTCAAAATATTTTTCTTTTTTTGAACCAAATTAAGATTATTAAACTTATAGTAATCATCACTATCCACACATATAAATAACCATATTTCCAATGCAGTTCTGGCATAAATTCAAAATTCATACCATAAACTCCAACACTAAATGTTAAGGGTAAGAAAAATACAGAAAATATAGTTAGTAATTTTATAACATCATTACTTTTTTTTGCAGTTATTGATAAATATGTATTCAACAAATTATGCGCATCTTCAGCAACTTCATCATTAATTAGTATTAGACTAAATATTTTATCTTTTACATCCTGCATAGCCGTTTTGGACTCTTCATCAACAATTATTTTATTTACAACATCTTGTGAAATCATTAATAATTTTTTACTGATGCGTGTTTGTGATTTTTGAAAATATAAATCCTCTAAAGAAATCTTGGTATAATCCTTTAAAAACAAAGATTTCTCAACCTCATCAATTTTATTGCTATGCCATTCTGATGGATGTAAGAATGTTTGTACCATGTTATTTATAATGAATATTAGTAATTGATTTGTATTTGTAAAATTTTGATTTATGTTTTCAAGAAAATCAAAATTTGACCTATGTATTGTAATTAATTTTTTGTCGTTATAAAAAAAAGCAATTTTATTAGATAGTTCTTTTACTGTTGAAAATTTATTATTGGTGCCACCAACATAAGCCCTTAATATTACAAAATTATAATCTGGCAATTTTTCAAACTTTGGCAAATGACCATGCTCTAAACTGTCTATTACTTGAAAGTAATCTAACTTATACTCTTCTGCAATTTGCTCAAGTTGATTCTTATGAGGTTTAACAATGTCTATCCATGTAAAATTATCATATATAGTTTCTTTAATATTATTCATATAAATTTAAACTCACAGTAAAATTCAAAATTCTGTTTCTTCATTAATCACGTAATTTAGAATAATTTATCAATATCATTCATAATTTTTTTAATTAATAACAAGTATCTACATATAGAATTACAAAAATAGCAAATAAATATTTCTGATACTAAAATAAAAAAATGCGATTCAAAGATTCTCTAACAGACTGTTGAAATTTACTGATTTGAAAATAGTTGAGTTGTAAAAAATATAAATATTAGAAATATACTTGCAGAAATTTTAAATTTCGTTATTTTTGTTATTTGAATTTATACATTTGAAAATATGTGGTATTTTTATGAAAAACATTCTTATATTAACTTTTATAATACTGTTAGCAATTAATACTTACTCTCAACCTAATAAAATATCTTATCAAGGAGTATTGACAGATAACTCAGGAGATTTAATTAATGGGAATAGAGATTTGATTTTCAGAGTTTATAATGCATTAACTAATGGTACTTTACTTGCTACTGACACACATAGTGGAGTATCTATAGAAAATGGTTTATTTAGTGTAGAGTTAAATATTGGTTCGGTCAATTTTGCTGAAAATCTATGGTTAGAAATTCAAGTAGAAGCAACAACTCTTAGCCCGAGAATTGCTTTTAATGCAACGGGTTATGCTATTAAATCAAGTACATTTAATTATTTTGATGTTAATCGTAGTACATCTGAACCTAATACGTCAATACCAGCTCATCAAATAATTGCTTTTGGAAATGAAACAGATATTGATATTGCAATTAATCCAAAAGGAAACGGTGCGATTCTTGCCGATATTCCAGATGGATTGTCTTCTGGTGGAAATAAAAGAGGGACTTATGCAGTAGATTTACAGTCGGTTAGAACCAACGCTAATCAGGTAGCAAGCGGAATTAATTCAGTTATTGCTGGTGGTCTAAGCAATTTAGCAAGTAACGGATGGTCAACTGTTAGTGGCGGCAATACTAATACAGCAAGTGGACAATATTCAAATATTGGAGGTGGTTTAACCAATACTGCGAGTGGAGAAAATTCAACTATTGGAGGTGGAATTGCAAATACATCAAGTATGTATGGTTCCACAGTTGGAGGAGGTGTAAATAATTCAGCAACCAATTATGGTTCTACAATAAGTGGTGGCTCCAGCAATATAGCAAGTGGAAATTATTCAACAGTTGTAGGTGGTCGTGGAAATACTGCTCAATCTTATTGTGAAACTGTTTTAGGATTATTTGCAACGGTTGGGGCTGGTGATATTGATAGTTATGTAGCCACAGACAGGTTATTGGTTGTTGGTAATGGAACTGCAGATGGTTCAAGGAGCAATGCAATGACTGTTCTAAAAAATGGGAATTCTATGATTGGTGGTTCATTAACAATAAATGAAAATGGAATTAACTCAAGTTATTCATTCCCAACAACAAGAGGTTCAAGCGGACAAGTACTTCAAACTGATGGTATTGGAAATACAAGTTGGCAAGTTCCAAATCTTATAGTTAAATTTAATGATTCATTTTCAGTAAGTGTTGTAGAAAGTGAATATACAACATTAGAAACAGTACCAATAGAATCAACTGGGAAGTATTTGATAACTGTATTCTGTAATTACGCAACAAATTTAAATACAGTTTTAACAAGAGTACGTCAAGGTGCTACTATTTTAGCTGGAAGTACTTCAACTACACAAAATAATGGACCTATTTATGTGTCAATATGTCAGGTCATTGTGTTGACAAGTACTGCGGATATTATTGTTGATGGAATACATTCTACTTATGATGAATCATACTTATGTACTGGAAACGTTGTATTAACAAGAATCTCTGATTAATTTAAATGATTTAACATGAAAAAAATAGTTATTATTATATTAATTTGTGCCACTCCGATATTAGCTCAATATCAATTAAAGCATAGTGTTTTTGGTGGTGGTGGCACTTCAACAGGTTCTGGATATAAGTTGAGTGGCTCGGCATACCAACCCAATGTTGGTACTTCTTCAGCTGTAGCAAGCAATACTATGAATGTTGGCTTTTGGTTTATGTACAAAACTACAAGTATTCCAGTTTTGACAACAGATGCTATTACTTCAATTACATTAAACAGTGCTGTTTCAGGTGGAGTAGTAACAAGTGCGGGGTGGCTTCCTGTAACTGAAAAAGGAGTTTGCTGGAATAGTTCACCTAATCCAACTATAGCCAACAACAAAACTACCAATGGAGCTGGAACAGGGACTTTTACTTCAAATATATCAGGTTTAACTCAAAGTACTTTGTATTATGTTCGTGCTTATGCAACAAATGGAACAGGTACCGCTTATGGAAATGAACAAATGTTCACTACTATACCAACTTTACCAGAATGGGGCTTGATAGTTTTAGGTGTTTTAATAATATTTTTTGCTGTAAGAAAAATAATTAATGTAACATAAATATTAAATGTAATATTTATAGCTGCGTAACTGCGGCAACTTAATAGAAAGAAGTATAAAAATATGTCAAAACTATGCAACTTTTTGTTACTTTTATTTATTTTTTTCTATTATGATTTCGCATCTACGATGTTAAAGTCAATAGATTTTGAAATAAGTTCAGAATGACAGAATGTTAAACCCCTCCTAAATCCTCCCCAAGGGGAGGACTTTACATATTATTCCTCCCCTTGGGGAGGTTAGGTGGGGTTTCTTCTTTTCAGCATTGAAAATGGATTCTGAAACAAGTTCAGAAGGACAAAGGAAAAAATCCTCCTGCCCCCTTTAAGAAAGTGGGAAAGGAATTAAGTTTGACTGAACAAGCTGAAATTAGTTTTTGAATAAGATGAACTACATCAAATTCAATTCTTGAATTACTTTTTTAATATCTGTTTCTGGCTTTTTGCAAACAAAATTTGAACATAAATAATATGCTGTTTTCCCATTGATTGAATTGTAATTCTTTAAATGTGGCAATAATTCAATCAAATTTTCTCTATTGTTCTTTGTTATTTTTATTAAAGTTAAATCAGGAATAAATCTTAAATTAATTTGATTGATTATGTCATTAGAATCAGAATCATTTTCATCATATATAATTAATTCTTTACCATTCTTGAAAAATGAGAATAAATTACTTGCAAACATTGTATAAGCATTTGGCATTTGATTGATTGTATTTGCAAAGTGTTTTATGTTTGAATCAACAATTTCAATGTATTGGGCTGTATTTGTAAAGGAATATAGTTTAATCAAATTACCTATCATAATAGAATTTCCAGATGGAATTGCACCATCATAAATTTCTTTTTTTCGGAAAATTAAATCATTACTTACTTCTGCAAAAAAGAAACCACCATTATCATAATCATAAAATTTTTCAATACAAATATGAGTTAATTCAATTGCTATTTGCAAATATAAAGGATTGAAATTTGCAGAAAATAGTTCAAGCAAAGCTGAAATGATAAATGAATAATCGTCAAGCATACCATCAATACCTGATTCATTTTCTTTATATCGATGAAGAAGATTTGATTCAATATACATTTTATCAAGAATAAAATCCATAGCAACAACAGCTTGATTAATCAATTTTTCAGATTGAAATGTTTTTCCGGCATTTGCCAATGAAGCTATCATCAATCCATTCCAATCAGTAAGTATTTTATTGTCAAGGAACGGTCTAATTCTTTTACTGCGAACTTCAAGCAATTTCTTTTTGCAATTGTTTATAATTTCAATAAATTCATCATTATCTATTTGGTATTTTTCAGTAAAATATTCAATTGGATTAATTGAATATAGAATATTCTTCCCTGTTTTACTATGCGTAATTTCATCAATATAATTGCCTTCTTCACTGATATTGAAGTAATCACAAAAAATTTCAACATTACCAATTAGATTTTCTCTTATTTCATCAATTCCCCACAAATAGAATTTACCTTCTTCGCCTTCACTATCAGCATCTTCAGCCGAATAGAAAGCACCTTCTGGACTTAGTAAATCTCTTAAAACATACTCTGATATTTCAAAAGCTACATCTTTGTAAAATGATTTATTGGTAAGTTTAAATGCTTCAGTATATGCTTGTAATAAATTTGCATTATCATAAAGCATTTTCTCAAAATGTGGTACCATCCAAGATTTATCAGTTGAATATCTGTGAAATCCAAAGCCAACACTATCATATATACCGCCATTTCTCATTTTATTAAGTGAGTGTTCAACAATCTCTAAAGCTGTATCATCTTGATAATATTTATAATAATTCATAAGAAATATGAAATTATGTGGTGAAGGAAATTTTGGTTTTTGTCCAAATCCACCAAAAACTTCGTCATAAGAAGCAAGTAAACCATTTTTTACTTTTTCAAATATCGTTTCATTAAATGTTGACGGAGTCTGAGAGTTGGTAGAATGTAAAATTACTTCATTTACAATATCATTTGCCGAGTCAATTATCTCATTGTAATTATCCTTCCAAACTGTATTTACTCTTTCGATTAATTGACGCATTCCAATCATATTGGCTCGTCCTTCTTTGGGGAAATAAGTACCTGCAAAGAAGGGCTTTTTGTCAGAAGTCATAAATATTGATAGGGGCCAACCACCTCCACCAGTCATCATCTGGCAAACAGTCATATAAATATGGTCAATATCAGGTCTTTCTTCTCTATCAACTTTGATATTTATAAAAGTGTTGTTCAACATTTTTGCTATATTATCATCTTCAAAAGATTCACGTTCCATTACGTGACACCAATGACAAGTTGAATATCCAATTGATAAAAATATTGGCTTGTTTTGCATTTTGGCTTCTTCAAACGCTTCATCACACCAAGGAAACCAATTAACAGGATTATTTGCGTGTTGAAGTAAATAAGGGCTTTTTTCGTAAGCTAATCTATTTTTCATTTATATTTTCCGTTATAATTATATCAAATTTAGAATAGTTCTTAAAATTTGTTTAATTTTGAAAGCTGTATTAACGTATTTTTTGGAAAAAGATTGAAAGCATGGCAAGCTGAATCATCATTAATGGTTGTAACTCTAATTTGGGGAGCAACATTTATTTTTACAAAATTGGGATTGAGTGATGTCCCACCTTCACTTTATATAATATTAAGATTTGTAATTGCTCTAATAATGTGTTTTATTATTTTCGGAAAATATTACAAGAAATTCGAATATTCAATATTAAAGCAAGGTTTAATACTTGGATTTCTATTCGGAACTGGATTTTTATTACAGACTTACGGATTAAATTACACTACAGTTTCCAAATCTGCATTTATAACGGGTATGACAGTACCAATTACACCATTCGTATTTTATTTAGTTCGAAAAAAACCGATTGCTTTATGGTCAATTATTGGTGTAGTAGTTTCTACTATTGGATTATATATTTTTACAAATCCAGATTTTAATGAAATAAATTATGGAGATGTTTTTACATTATTATCTTGTTTTTGCTGGTCATTTTACATTACATTTATGGATGTGTTTACAAAACATAGAAACACAACAAAAGAATCTGCCCAAATACTGATGTTGCAATTTGTTGGTGCTTTACCACTTGCAGTAATTGCATTCTTTATTTTTGATTACAGTACAGTTTTCATGAATCCAACTGTAAATTTACTTATTTCTCTTGCATTTAATGCTATAATGGCATCTTTCTTGGTAACATTTATTCATACAAGTGTGCAAAAATTTACAACTCCTGTCAAAGCGGCATTGATTTTTTCGTTAGAACCAATTATAGCAAGTATTTTATCAATTTATATTATGAATGAAATATTTGGATTTAGGGAATACCTTGGCGGAGCGATTTTATTATCAGGAGTAATGGTCTCAGAAGTTGGTGAATATATTTTTAATTTGATAAAAAGAATTGGTAAAAAAATATTTAATATATGAAAAACTTGCCTATGCTTGAAGAAGTAGTATTTAATTTACTCTATCAGATGTCCGATATCTCCAAGTAGTCGGATATATTGATTTTTATGGATATTTAAACTTCAATTAAAATAAAAAATCATCTCTTAAAAAATTCTTTAATGATTAATTCGTTTATTTATGTTGTTTGTTTGAATAAGGAAAATTTTGAGGATTTTATGATTGATATTCGTGAGTTAAACGAAAAAATTCAAATGGAAAGTGCTTTTGTTGATTTGCTTATGATGGAAATAGGTAAAGTAATTGTTGGACAAAAGTATATGATTGAAAGATTGTTGATTGGTTTGTTGTCTAATGGGCATATATTATTAGAAGGTGTGCCAGGATTAGCAAAAACATTGGCAATTAATACAATGGCATCAGCCATAGATGCGAAATTTTCAAGAATTCAGTTTACTCCTGACCTATTGCCCGCTGACTTGACGGGTACTCTGATTTATAATCAAAGATTAGAAGAATTTACAATTCGTAAAGGTCCAATTTTTGCGAATTTCATCCTTGCCGATGAAATCAACCGCGCCCCAGCAAAAGTACAAAGTGCTTTGCTTGAAGCAATGCAGGAGCGTCAAATTACAATTGGCGATACCACTTATAAACTTGAAGAACCTTTTTTAGTACTTGCAACACAGAATCCTATTGAGCAAGAAGGTACTTATCCTTTACCTGAAGCTCAAGTAGATAGATTTATGCTTAAAGTGAAAATTACTTATCCAACAAGAGATGATGAACGGTCAATTTTGCGAGAGAATGTAGCTCAGGATTTTCCGAAAGCTTCAATTGTTGTAAGTCCAAAAGATATTCTAAGAGCAAGAACAGTTGTGAAAGATGTTTATATGGACGAAAAAATTGAGCAATATATACTTGATATTATTTTCGCAACTCGTTATCCTGTTGATTATGGTTTAGGAAAATTAACACAGCTAATTAGTTTTGGTGCATCACCACGTGGTACTATCAACCTTGCAATGGCTGCAAAAGCTTATGCATTTATCAAGAGAAGGGGATATGTGATTCCAGAAGATATCAGAGCTGTTTGTATGGATGTATTAAGACATAGAATTGGAATTACTTACGAAGCAGAAGCTGAAAATATTACAAGTGAAGATATTATTAATGAAATTTTAAATTCAGTAGAAGTACCTTAATGATATGGAAACTTCCGAATTATTAAAGAAAGTAAGAAAAATTGAAATACGTACACGTGGTTTATCTAAGCACATATTTTCTGGTGAATATCATAGTGCTTTTAAAGGGCGTGGTATGGCTTTTAGTGAAGTAAGAGAATATCAGGTAGGCGATGATATTCGTTCTATTGATTGGAATGTAACAGCAAGATATGCCGAACCTTATGTGAAAATATTTGAAGAAGAACGTGAATTAACTGTAATTTTGCTTGTTGATGTTTCAGGGTCTGAATACTTTGGAACAAGAACTCAATTCAAGAAAGAGCTAATTACTGAATTATGCTCTGTTCTTGCCTTTTCAGCTATGCAAAATAATGATAAAATTGGAATTATATTTTTCTCTGATAAAATCGAAAAATTTATTCCACCTAAGAAAGGCAAATCTCACGTTTTAAGAATTATTCGCGAGTTACTCGAATTTGAACCGCAAAATAAGGGTACAAATATCGAGGAAGCATTAAAATATTTAAGCAATGTAATCAAGAAACGCAGTATTGTATTCATTATGTCTGATTTTTTAGATGAAAATAATTTTGAAAAGTCATTAATGATTCTTTCGAAAAAACATGATACTGTTGCAATGCAATTCTTAGACAAAGCTGAAGAAGAATTCCCAAGAATGAGTATGGTGAGAATCGTAGATGCTGAAACCGGAAAAGTTATGTGGATTGATTCTACAAAAAAATATGTTCGAGATGCTTATAAAAATTGGTGGGAATCCAAGCAAAAAAATTTGACAACTGTTTTAACAAGAAGTAATGTTGATTTGGTTCAAATTAGAACAGACCAATCATATATCACTCCATTAAGGAATTTCTTTTTGAAAAGGGAATTAAGAAGATAAAAATAATTATAGGGATATGAGAAATGAGTTCGAAAAATTTAATATTTAGTTCTGTAGGGTTAATAATATTTTCATTGGTTTCATTCAATATTTTGAAAATTGATTTCAAAAATATACCAAATGAAAAAAAATCAATTTCTGCTCCTGAGTTTTCTAAGGAAAGACAATATCGTGAATGGGAAAGATTACGTGACCCAAAAACCGGTCTTGTTCCCAAAAATATTAGAACTTTGGAAAATAATTTTGTAAATACTGTCTATGGTTCATTTAATAAACTAAAAAGTAAGCAAGATTTTTTACAAAGTGAGAAATGGAAACGCAGAGGTCCTTATGAAGTTGGTGGAAGAACTCGTGCTTTAGGTCTTGATATCCGAAATGAAAATATTATTCTTGCTGGTGGAGTTTCTGGTGGTATGTGGCGTTCAACCGATGGTGGACAAAATTGGGAAAAATCAACTCTACCTAACCAATTACATTCTGTTACATGCCTTGTTCAAGACACAAGACAAGGAAACGAAGATATTTGGTATGCAGGAACAGGTGAGCTTTATGGCAATTCTGCCGATATTACTGGTGATGGCGTATTCAAATCAACAGATAACGGATTAAGTTGGAACATAATTCCTTCAACTTCTACAAATAAACCGCAGACATTTGAAAATCCTTTTGACTATGTTACAAAAATTGTTATAAATACAGCACTTCCTTCTGATAGTACTGAAATTTATGTCGCAACAGGATATAATGGAATTTTTCGGTCAACTGATGGTGGTTTGAAATGGCAAAAAACTTTAGGTGGCGCCCAATATGCAAATATTTGGTCTGAAATTGAAATTACTTCAAATGGTGTATTCTATGCAACTGTAAGTTCAGTTGCTAATCCTGACCAGTTTTCTACTCAAGGCATTTATCGTTCAATTGACGGCTTAAAATGGGATAGAATACATCCTGAAAATTTCGGAGTCAAATACAACAGAATTTGTATTGGAATAGCACCTTCTGATGAAAATCAAGTTTATTTTATTGGTGAAACGCCTAAATCAGGATTGCTTACTTTAAATTCAAGGGGAGATAGTCTTTATCATAGTTTATGGAAATATACTTATATAAGTGGAGATGGTACAGGTGAAAATGGAATTTGGGAAGACAGAAGTCAAAATTTACCAAACCATCAAGAAACTAAAGGACGTATGAATTCTCAATGGGGCTATGATTTGGATATTAAAGTTAAGCCCGATAATCCTGATGTGGTTTTTATTGGTGCAGTTGCGTTATATCGTTCAAATGATGGATTTAAAACCAATGATTATACAATAATTGGAGGTATATGTCCTTTTAATGATTGTGATTATCAATGGAGATACCCGAACCACCACGCAGATTTGCATACAATTGTATTTTCAAGAAATGATTATAATGTATTATATACCGGCTCAGATGGTGGTGTTCATAAAACTATTGATTGTATGGCTGATATACAGGATTGGATTTCATTGAATAATGGCTATTTTACTACTCAGTTCTATGCTCTTGCTATTGACCACAGTGAAAAACATAATGAAATTGTTGTTGGCGGTTTGCAAGATAATGGCACTTTACTTTCATTGCAAAATGAAATGAAAAAAGAATGGAACAATCCTACCAAAGGAGATGGTTTTTTCTGTCAAATTCCAAATGGTGCTGAATATGTTATTACATCTCAAAACTCAACTCCACAGCCAAAAATAAGTGTATGGAGAACTATTCTTAATCCAGATGGAACTAATCTAATTCAAACAAGAATTGACCCAATTGGTGGGAAAGACTTTATTTGGAATACTCCTTTTGTTCTTGACCCTAACGAAACAAATAGAATGTATTTGGCTGGTGGAAAAATGGTTTGGAGAAATAATGATATTATGGAAATACCATTAATTAATTCAAAAGATTCCACTTCAATAAATTGGGATAGCTTGAATCATACACGAATTGATTTTATATTGGAAGATACAAGAAGTGAACATATTTCTGCTATTCAAGTTTCAACAAAACCTGCAAATGTACTTTATTATGGTACAACTCGAGGAAGATTATATAGAATTGATGACGCCCATACTGGCAATCCTCAACCAGTTGAAATTACTGGACAATATTTCCCAAAAGCTGCATATATTGGTTCGATTGCAATAGACCCTGAAAATGCTTCTATTGCAACTGTTTCATTTACTAATTATGGCGTAATGAGTATATTCCAAACTACTGATGCAGGGTTAAGCTGGAAAGCAATTTCTGGAAATCTTGAAGAAAGACCAGATGGAACAGGTGTTGGACCAGGTGTAAAATGGATTGAAATTTTGAAATATCAAGATAAGAAAATTTATTATGCAGGTACAACTGCTGGATTATTCTCGACAACTTTTATAAATGGCGAAAGTACAGTTTGGAGGCAAGAAGGTGCAACTACAATTGGTAATGTACCTGTTGATATGATAGATGCAAGACATTCTGACGGATATGTAGTAGTTGGAACCCATGGAGCTGGGATATATCAAGCATATATCAACGAACTACCACAATTACCAGAAAAGACTTCACTAATATCACCTTCAAATCTATCAACACATATTTTAGATAAAACTAATTTCAGTTGGAATTTAAATCAAACTGCTGGCGTTTATGAAATTCAAGTTTCAAGAGATGAAAATTTCAATACTATTGATACTGTGATTGGCGGACTAAAAAATGCTGCGGTAGAAATTGCAAATTTCAAACAAGGATTTGTTAAGTATTATTGGCGTGTAAGAGGTATAAATGATGCCGGATATAGTGATTACTCCGAAGTATGGTCATTTACTACAGCGATTGCACCACCAACATTACTTTATCCAGAAAATACTTCAATTGATGTAATTACAAGTCCTAAATTAATTTGGAATTCTGTCGAAAATTCACAAAAATACAGATTGCAAGTTTCTGCAGGTGTAGGATTCAATACCATTATAATAGATACCATTATTTCTGATACAGTATTTCAATTGACTGATATTCAACAGAACAGAAGACACAATTGGAGATTGACTTCATTCTTCGATGATAAAGAGAGTGTTTATTCAAATGCTTATTATTTTATTACCGAAAAAGTTGTAAGTGTTGAAAAAGGAGTAGAAAGTAATATTCAATTGATGGCTTTCCCAAATCCATTCAAGGATAGAACTACTATAAATTATGAAATTTCTAAATCAGGTAATGTCCTTTTAGAATTAATTGGACAAGATGGAAAGATTATTAGTAGATTAGTAAATGAATATAAAGATAATGGAACTTATAATTTTGAGCTAAAATCAAATAATTTAGCGTCAGGAATGTATTATATAAGATTAATTAATGGTGATAATACTATTATTAAATCTATAAGTATTGTTAGATAATGATGAAAATAAACGGAATGAAAAGAAATATTTTATTTTTTGCTTTAATTATCTCATTTTTTGCTGAATTTTTCTTGTTATATTCACAAGAAAATTCAGCAATTACTGAGATAGATACAAATAATGTAAAAATTGGTGAACAGATTAAAGTTAAATTAAAAGTTAAACTTGATTCATCTTACAAATTAATTTGGACTCAATTACCAAAGGATTCAATTGGCAAGATTGAAATCATTTCTGTTTCCAAAGTGGATACAATAATAGATTCTATTTACAAACTTTATAAGCAGGAACTTTTGGTAACAAGTTTCGATAGTGGTTCTTACGAAATTCCATCATTTAATTTTTTGTATGAAAAAGCTGGATTTGATTTGCCTTATCCAATTTCAACAAATCCAATGTATCTTAATTTTGCAACTGTAGAAGTAGATACTACTTTGGATATAAAAGATATAAAAGGACCATTAGATGCCCCTTGGACATTTGAAGAATTTCTACCTTATCTTTTAATTTTCTTAGGTGTAGTTTTATTGATTTGGATAGGAATTGTTTTATACAATAAATTCAAAAAATCTGACATTGTTCTAATTAAACAAAGACCAAAACCAACAGAACCTGCACATATTATTGCGTTGCGTGAGTTGAGAAGAGTAGAATCTCAGAGAATTTGGACAAATGGAAAATTCAAAGAATATCATTCAGAAATATCAGAAATTATCAGAACTTATATTGAGCATCGTTTTAATATCATTGCATTGGAAATGACTACGCAAGAAATTAATGATAAAGTTAATGAATTTGATATTCTCGATGAAGCCAAGTTGAAATTAAGGCAAGTGCTTGAATTATCAGATTTAGCAAAATTTGCAAAATATGAGCCAATTGCATCTGAAAATGAATTATGTGTTGCAAATGCTATTGAATTTGTCAATTTAACAGCTCAATTAATTGAAAATAGCGATAACACTTCTTCAAATGTAAAGAAGGAGGATTTCTAATGATTTCTGAAAAATTAATTTTTGCGAATCCTGAATACTTTTATTTGTTGTTATTTATACCTTTTTTTATAGCATGGTATATTTGGCGACAAAAAACCAGAACAGTAACATTCAAAGTTTCATCTATATCTGCATTTAATGGTATTAAACCATCTGCCAGATTAATACTTCGACATTCTGTATTTGTTTTGAGATTACTTGCATTTTCATTGCTTGTTGTTGCAATAGCCAGACCTCAATCGAGTTCCAGTAAAGAAACTGTTAGAACTGATGGAATTGATATAGTTTTAGCATTAGACGTATCAACATCAATGCTTGCTGAAGATTTTAAGCCAAATAGAATTGATGCGGCAAAAAAATATGCTTTGCAATTTATTGAAAATAGAATAAACGATAGAATTGGCTTAGTGATTTTTTCAGGTGAGAGCTTTACTCAATGCCCTGTTACTATTGACCATACTGTATTAAAAGAAATGTTCAAATCTGTTCAGAGTGGCATGATTGAAGACGGTACTGCTATTGGTATGGGACTTGCCACTGCAGTTACACGATTAAAAGACAGCAAGGCAAAGAGCAAGGTAATAATTTTGCTTACTGATGGTGTGAACAATATGGGTTTTGTAGCACCTTCAACGGCAGCTGATATTGCTAAAACATATAATATTAGAGTTTATACAATTGGAGTTGGAACAAAGGGAATGGCTCCATATCCTTTTGATACTCCTTTTGGCAGACAATACCGAAATGTAGAAGTTCAAATTGATGAAGATATATTAAAAGAAATTTCAAAAAAGACTAATGGCAAATATTTCAGAGCAACAGGAAATAAAGCATTGGAAGACATTTATAATGAAATTGATAAAATGGAAAAAACCAAAATAGACATTGCAGTATATTCAAAGAAAACAGAGGAATATTATTTATTTGCAATGGTTGCTTTAGGGCTTTTTCTTTTGGAAATTCTATTAAGATATATAGCATTTAAAACACTTCCATAGAAGTTGTAAGTTTAGTAATTAATTACTGCTCATAAGGTATTAATTCCTTAGTTTGTTGATAAAGTAATATTGAAATGATATTGCACTTGGCTAAAGCCACGTGTTGATTTCTGAATATGCAACACGTGGCTTTAGCCACGTGAAAGATGATTAAATTTATACTATATCAACAGACTGTTAGTTGTTTGTTATTATAAACTAAGTGAATGAATTCATAATCTAATCAAATTATGGCTACTGTATTCATCACTTCAATGAGAAGGAAAAAGTATTGATATTAGATTTTAAGCAATTCAAGCATACTAACTCATGCAATTAATATACCATCTCTTGTCATTACTTTTTAAATTCATTAAATTTGAATTCTGAATTGAAATCCTTTGAAATATACTTCAATTAATATTTTTAAATATGTTAAAAAATACTATATTTGTGATATTGTTATTTGTTTTTTTTTATTAACAAAAAAGTATTTATATGAATTCTCAAAATGAAAATTTAGAATTAAACCAATTAAAATCTGAACATGAAAATGCTGTATTGAGAGAAATTATAAACAAATCAGATGATAATAGTATTCAAATTATTTGGGATAGTGATATTGCATGGTGGGAATGGGACTATCAAAATCAATTGTTCAAATTTAGTGAATTGAAAGCTAAGTTACTTGGATATAATCAAGAAGAATTAGAGAATAATTTTGAATCATTTGCAAATTTATTGCATCCCGATGACTTTAATGATACAATTAATTCAATTAGAAATTTTTCAAATGGGAATTCAAATTATTTTGAGGTTGAATATCGACTACAAACAAAAAATGGAGATTGGTTATGGTTCTTTGACAAGGTTAGAATTATTTCAAAAGATAATAATGGATTACCAAAGAAAATTATAGGTTTTTCGATAAATAATTCTTTCAGGAAAAAGGCAGATGAAAAGCTAAATCTAAAGTATTCAGAGTTAAATATTTTATATAAAATTAGTCAATCATTAATCTCAAAAATATCAATGAATGAACTAATCCAATTATCAATAAATGAAATAAAAGAGTATCTGAATCCTGATTTAATAATATTTTTTGCATATCATAATGATTCTTTAGAAATAATGAATTATTATAGTAAAGATGATGGATATTTAATTAATGAATCTGATAAACATCTTGTTGGTGAATGTTTGTGTGGTTTAGGTGCAAAAGACAAGAGTCCTATTTATTGCTTAGATATTCTGAATGATAGTAGATGCAATAGGGATGAATGTAAATTATCAGGAATTAAATCCTTTTTATCTTTACCATTAATATCTGGAGATAAAACTCTCGGGATAATTGGAATTGGCTCTTATAATAAAAGAGATTTTACCGAAAATAGTTTCTTTTTAGAAACCTTGTCATCACAAATTGCTATTGGATATAAAAATTCCATTTTATTTGAAAAACTAAATCAAAAAACAATTGAATTAGAAAAAGAAATTGAAGAGCATAAAAAAGATAGAGAGCAGATTGAAAAATTAAATGAAGAACTTGAAAATCGAGTTGATGAAAGAACTAACCAACTACAATTAATCAACGAACAATTAAATGATGAAATCGAAGAACGTAAAAGAATAGAAGTTGCTTTGTTTGAGCAAAGCCAATTAAACAAAGAAATTATTGAAAGTGCTCATGAAGGGATAATTGTCTATGATAAGAATTTAAGATATTTGGTTTGGAATCCATTTATGGAAAACATTACAGGTTTGAATTCTAATGATGTAATTGGAAAACAACCTTGGGATTTATTTCCATTCCTTGAAGATGGTGGTGTGATTGAAAGACTAAATCGAGCATTATTGGGGGAAACCCCAGACACAGTATATTTTCCGTTTTTTATTTCCAAAACTAATTATCAAGGATGGGCTTCTGATACGAGTACTCCGTTACGAAATGCAAATGGAGAAATTATTGGAGTTATTGCGAATGTAAGTGATATTACTGAAAGAAAACTTGCTGAAGAAGCTATTAGAATAAGCGAAGAAAAGTTTTCCAAAGCATTTAAAAACAGCCCTGACATCATAGTTTTATCTTCACTCGAAGACGGAAGAATTGTCGAATCTAATGAGCGAATGTATCAACTGTCAGGTTACTCGAAAGATGAAGTAATTGGTAGAACAATTTTTGAATTAAATATTTGGCATAATATAAATGATAGAAATACTTATTTGGGTATATTGTTGCAAAATGGTAGGATTGAAAATTTTGAAACTCAATTCAATCTGAAATCAGGTGAATTAGTTACAGGATTGGTTTCTGGTGAAATCATTGATTTCCAAAATAAAAAGTATGTTCTTAATGTAATTCGAGATATTACAGATATTAAATTGGCTCAAAATGTTATTGCCGATAATGAGAAAAAGCTTAGAATGGCACAGCAGGTAGGTAATGTAGGGCATTGGGAATATGATTTGATTATGAATAAACTGAATTGGTCTGAACAAATGTTCAGAATTTACGAAATTTGTCCTGACGAATTTGAATTGAATTTTGATAATGTGGTAGGGTATTTTCATCCTGATGATAGAAAAAATGTTATTGATGAATATTTTAATTCTGTTGAAAATCATACAGATTTCGAATATACACATAGAATTATAACTCCCAAAGGAAATATTAAATATATTACTGAACGAGCATCTAATAATTATGATTCTGAAGGTAAATATCTTAATAGTTTTGGTTCTGTTTTAGATGTAACAAAATTAAAACTTGCAGAATTAGCTTTATTAGAAAGTGAAAAGAAATTTAAGGATTTGATTCTTAATATGGAAGTTGGTGTCCTACTTCATAATTTAGATGCTGAAGTTCTATTAAGTAATCCTACAGCGTTAGAATTACTTGGACTTACTGAAGAACAAATAACAGGGAAAATTTCCTTTAATTTAGATTGGAATATTATCAATGAAAATGGAGAACCCTTTTCAATAGATTTTCACCCAGTTCTTCATGCCATAAATACAGGGAAACCTATCAAGGGAGTAATAGTAGGTGTTAAACATTCAAAAATGAGAGATAGAGTTTGGTTGTTAGTTGATGCAATTCCACAATTTTCAACAGAAGGTTTTGTTCATCAAGTTGTTTGTACTTTTGTAGATATTTCAGCGAGGAAACGTGCTGAAGATGAACTTTTGAAAATATCCAAAGCGATAGAACAAAGTCCCGCTTCAGTAGTTATTACCAATTATGAAGGCAAAATTGAGTATGTAAATCCAAAATTTTCTGAAGCATCAGGTTTTTCTTATGAAGAAGCTATTGGAGAAAATCCACGAATTTTGAAATCAGGATTAACTCCAAAAGAATACTATTATGATTTGTGGAATAAAATTACAAATGGTCAAGTATGGATGGGTGAATTTTTGAATAAAAATAAAAATGGAGAATTATATTGGGAATCTTCTTCTATATCACCAATTTTTAATAACAATGGAACAATTACTCATTATATTGCTGTTAAAGAAGATATTACTTTAAGAAAACAAAATGAAAATGAAATTCAGAGACTTATTACAGACCTTACAATTGAAAAAAATATAGTAGAACAAAACTCCCTCAAAATTCATATATTAAATGAAGAATTAAAACAGCTAAATGCTACAAAAGATAAATTTTTCTCAATTATTTCGCATGACTTAAAAAATCCGTTTGTTACTTTGTTGAATATGTCTGAATTTCTTATAAATAATATTGATAAAATTCAAGTAACAGAACGGAATAATATTTTGAAGAGTATTAATGAATCATCAAAACATACCTACAAATTATTAGAAAATCTTTTACATTGGGCTAGAAATCAAATGGGAATAATACAGTTCCTGCCAGAAGAATTAGATTTATATGAATTGGGCTTTAATAGTGTTTATATAAATCAAGCACAAGCGTCAGAAAAGAATATTACTTTAATAAATATGATACAACCCGATTCATTAGCTATTTGTGATAGAAATATGATTCAAACGGTATTCAGAAACTTATTGTCAAATGCAATTAAATTTACACCCAAAGGTGGTGAAGTTGAGATTGGTGCGGTTACTAATCCTTCCGAAGGATTCGAACCTTCAGAAGGATATATCCATATATATGTGAAGGATTCTGGTGTGGGTTTGACAAAAGCTACAATTGAAAAATTTTTTAAAATTGAAGAAAATGTTTCATCAATCGGTACTATAGGCGAAAGTGGTACAGGGCTTGGACTAATATTATGCAAAGAATTTGTTGAAAAGCATGGTGGCAAAATTTGGGTGGAAAGCGAAGTTGGAAAGGGCAGTATGTTTTGGTTTAGTTTGCGATGTTAGCTAAAATAATAAAAAGAATTTATGTTTTTGAGATAAAATTCAAATGATAAATCAGATTTTTCGATTAGAATATGATGAAAAAAAACTGCCATATTTGAAAAATTATCAGGATGCAGATTTTATTTCTCAAATGACAGCTCATTTTATTTATAAAGTGAGTATAGTAATGGCACTAATCTTAGGATTATTAACAATATCGACAATATTAATCCAGTCCATATTTTATGATGGTATCAAACCATTTATCATTCTGGTTGAATTTATTGGTTTAGGTTTATTGATTAATTCGATTTATGTTCTCTTAAAAGGTGAGTTAAACAAAGCAATTCATTATATATTGATACTTTGTTTCTCTGCCATTTGGATAATAATGTTCAGTAATGAAGAGCCATTAATTCCTCGACTAAATTCGATAGCATTAGCATTTGGTGTACTTGCAATGACAGCACTATTAACACATAATAAAGCAAAATATTTGCTTCTTTACACTGTATCTAACCTGCTTATTTTAGCTGTTTATTCAGTTTTTATTAAAACAACTACAGATATAGATTTAGGCGATATTCTTGATTATTTTATAGATAATACCTTAGCATTAATATTAATTGCTATAGTTTCCTATAATTTAAGCATAATTTATTTGAAATTCATCGAAAGAAGTGAAAATGCTCTTGCTAAAGTGAAAAAATCAGAAGAAGAAGTTAGAATTCTCAATGAAGAACTTGAAGAAAAAGTACAAATAAGAACAGCGGAATTAAATAACGCATTAAATGTTATCGAAGAATCAAATGCTGAACTGCAAATATTAAATGAAGGTATTGCAAGTGAAGCACAGAAATTATTATTTCTAAATGACAAGTTATCAATTTCAGAGCAGAAATTATCTTTAGCAAATGAAACCAAAGACAAATTTTTCTCAATCATTTCTCATGATTTGAAGAATCCATTGTCTGCTTTGATTATGAGTTCGGAACTTCTATCAGATTATTATGATAAATTTTCTGATGAAGATAGAGTAAAAAAGATTCGTCAAATTTCAGAGAGTTCAAAATTTCTGTTTAAACTTCTGGAGAACCTTCTTCTATGGTCGAGATCTCAGACAGGGGCTATAAAGTTTTCTCCTGAATTTTTGAATTTAAATAAAGTTATTAATTCAAATATTGAATTAATGAAATTGCAAGCTCAATCAAAGAAAATTGATTTGATAAATACTTTAAAAAATGAATTGAATTTTGTATTTGATGAAGATATGATAACTACTGTTATACGTAACCTTATTTCAAATGCAATAAAATTCACTCCAGAAGGCGGAAGTGTTGAAATTGGTGCAATTACTAAACCTTCCGAAGGTTTAGAACCTTCGGAAGGTTATACAAATATCTACATAAAAGATTCTGGAGTTGGTATGCCTGAAGAAATAAGAAATAAATTATTTAGAATTGATGTTAATATTACTTTAGAAGGCACAAATAAAGAAAAAGGCACTGGTCTTGGATTGATTCTTTGCAAAGAATTTGTCGAAAAGCACGGTGGAAAAATTTGGGTAGAAAGCGAAGTTGGAAAGGGAAGTACTTTTTGGTTTAGTTTGCCAGCAAAATAATTAAAAAGGAGAAAAATATGAATATTAAAAAATTTATAAGTTTTATATTTGCAGAGGAAGAAGATTTTTCGTTGGAAAATCGTTTATTTTTGGCATCTATCATTATCGGAATTCTAACGAGTATAGTTGGTTCAATAATGAATTTTGTGCTTGCCACATCAATCACAGCGAGCATCATACCATTGATTTTAACTACTAATTTGGGATTTTTGTACTACCTTGTAAGATTTAAGAAAATAATGAAACCTCTAATTTTCCCAATTATAATAATTGCAATGGTAGGAGTTTCAATAATTTGGATATTTAATGGTGGAATTGATGGTTCAAATAGTATAACTTTGCTTGTGATATTAATACTTGCTTTGATTATTGTTTCTGATAAAAATAAATATTATGTGTTATCACTTCATATTACACTTATTTCATTATTGTATTTTCTGCAATTATTAAGACCCGATTTAATAATTGGTTTTGTATCGGAACAAGAACGATGGATAGATGGTTATATAACAATACTGTATAGTTCAGTTTTTATATTTTTAATTGTTAAGTTTCTTCATAAAAACTATATTTTAGAAAGGCATAGAGCCAAAGAGAGTGAATTGCGTTATAGAACTTTAGTAGAAACAGCAAACGAAGGAATTGTAGTTGTCCAAGGCACACAAATAAAATTTTTCAATCCTATGATTTTGAAAATTACTGGTTATACAGAGGAAGAATTATATCAAATACCTTTTATTGAATTCATTCATCCTGACGATAGACAAATTATGATGAATAATTATATTAAAAGGATGACAGGTGAATACGTTGAAAACAGGTATAATTTTAGAATATTAACTAAATATAGAGGTGTAGTATGGTTGGAAATGAGTGGAGTGAAAATAGTCTGGGAAGGAGAACCTGCAACTCTTAATTTTATGTACGACATTAGCGAAACCAAACAAAAAGAACATCTTATAAAATTAAATGAAGAAAATCTTAAGTCTTTAATTAATAACAGAGATGAATCAATATGGTCAATTGATTCAAATTATATTTTCCTTGTTTTAAATGACTTCTTTATAAATGAATATAAAAGTGTATTCAATATTGATTTAAAAGTAGGTATGAATGCGATGGAATTACTTTCAAGTGAACTGGTCGATTTATGGAGACCTAAATATGACAATGCATTAGCAGGTAATCGTGTAAGTTTTGAATTTAATATCAAAAGGGGAAATGGAAATCAGTTCTATCAAGTTTATTTGAATCCAATTGTAGTTGATGGAAAAGTATGTGGTGCTTCTGGAATGAGCGTAAATATAACTGACCAAAAGAATTCCGAAAAAGCTTTAATAGAAAGTGAACTACAATTTAAAAGTTTATTTGAAAATGCAGCCGATGCAATTTTTATAGCAGACAAAAATACAGGAATTATTTTGAATGCAAATCAAGCTGCATCGAACTTGCTTAAAATGTCTTTAGATGAAATTATTGGGCTTCATCAAACCCAACTACATCCATTAGAATTGGAAAATTCAAGTAAAGATGCATTTAAGATTCATAATGATGAAATAGTAAATTCAAAATCTACAACTGTAGTTGAGAGTTTTGTTATTTGTTCTGATAATTCAATCATTCCAGTAGAAATATTGGCATCAGATGTGCATTATAAAGGCATAGATGCAATTATGGGAACTTTTAGAAATATAACTGATAGGAAAAAAACAGAAATTGAAATTCAGAATAAGAATCAAGAATTAACAAATTTGAATAATACCAAAGATAAATTTTTCTCCATTATTGCCCATGATTTAAAAAATCCAATTTCTTCATTCAAGCAAATTAGTGAAATGCTTTCAGATGATTATCACGATTTTTCTGAAGAAGAGTTAAAAGATTATCTCATTGAATTAAAAAGGTCATCTATTGCAGTTTATGAATTATTGGAGAATTTATTAACTTGGTCAAGAACTCAAAGTGGTAGAATTATATTTTCTCCACAAGTTTTTGATTTAAGTTATTTAGTTAATTCAATTGTTAATCTGCACAAACTTGCTTCCTTAAACAAGAAAATTATATTAATTAATAAATTCATTGAACAACTCAATATTAACGCAGATGCGAATTTAATCAATACTGTTATCAGAAATCTTATTTCAAATGCTATTAAATTCACTCCAGTAGGCGGAAGTGTTGAGATTGGTGCGGTTAACAAACCTTCCGAAGGTTTAGAACCTTCGGAAGGTTATACACTTATCTACGTAAAAGATTCAGGCGTAGGTATGCCACCTGAATTGCTAAATAAATTGTTTAAAATTGAAGAAAATGTTACAAATAAAGGCACTTCTGGCGAATCGGGCACTGGTCTTGGGCTTATTCTCTGCAAAGAGTTTGTAGAAAAGCATGGCGGCAAAATTTGGGTGGAAAGTCAAGTAGGCAAGGGCTCTACGTTTTGGTTTAGTTTGCCGAAGGATATGGTTTAAAAAAGAGGAAATGATGAAAAAAATGATATTAGTAATATTGTTTATGATGCCTTTGGCATTTGTATTTGCACAAAAACAAGGGTATGAAAAAATTGATTCTATGCTTAAAGCATTAAAAGTAGCAAAAATGGACACAAATAAAGTCAATTTACTAATTGGTATTTCAAATCATTTTGTTAAAAACAATGCCGATAGTGCTTTTTTGTATGCAAAATTGGGATTAGATTATTCAAGCAAACTTAAATGGAAAAAAGGTCTCGGAGAATCTTATTGCAGTTATGGTACAATTTATCGTTTGAAATCTGATTTTCCAAATGCTCTTGATAATAATTATAAAGCATTGAAAATATTTGAAGAACTAAAAGATAAAAGTGGAATTGCAAAGTGTTTGAATAATATTGGAAGTATTTATCGACTTCAAAAAAAATTTCCTACAGCATTGGATTACCATTTTAAAGCATTAAAAATTGCAATGGAATTGGGCGATGAACAACAAATTTCTTCTATATACAAAAGTATATCCCGCGATTATATAAAATCTTTAGAATATGAAAGAATTTCAGGTGATACAATAAATCTATCAGAATATAACAAAGCATTGGAATATACTCATAAAAGTTTAGAAATTGATGAAAAGTTGAATTCAAAAAACGATATAGCAGATAATTATATTAATATTGCAATAATTTATAGAATACTTTTAAAATATGATCAGGCGGCAGAATTTTATTTGAAAGGTATAGACATTTATAAACAATTAAATAACAAACTCGGAATTTCTGCAAATTATCATAATCTAAGTTTGTTGCATTATAATGTTTATGAGGATTCATTGAATTTGAAAAGTAATAAGAATAATAAATCAATGGATAAAAATAAACTTTTTCATTTGAATAAGACAATCGAATATTCGTTAAATGCAATACCAATTGCAGAAGAAGTTGGAGCATTGAATATTTTATATAAGTCATATAATTTGTTATACCTTGCCCATAAAGAATTCGGCAATTATAAAAAAGCCATTATATATTATGAACTGCATAATCAGTTTAAAGACTCGGTATTTAACATTGAAAAAACTGAATTATTTGCCAAAGTTGAATCTCAAAGAGAAACACAGTTAAAAGAAAAAGAAATTGAAAAATTAAATAAAGAAAATGAAAAGCAACAAATAATTAAAAATTATCTTATACTCATTTCTATATTAGGTTTGGTTTTTTCTTTGATTATTTTTTACTTTTTTTCACGTAAGAAAAAAGATAATAAAGTATTGGAAGAACAAAAAGCACAGATAAATAATACGAGAATTTTGCTTGAGCAATTAATTAATAATCTTCCTGCACATATATATTTGAAAGATTCAAATCTAAAATATTTACTTGTTAATAAATCATATTCAGAAGTTCTTCAATTACCTATCAATGAAATTATTGGTAAATCAGACAAAGAATTAAATCAACCTGAAATTTATGAGAAAATTGACAATGAAATTCTTCAAACTAAACAACGAATTCAAGATTTTGAATTTCAGCACACAAATAAAAAGAAAGAAATTTTCTGGACATCCACAATAAAAGTGCTTTATAATGATATTCAGGGAAATACAAAAGGTATTATTGGAATTGTTCAGGATATTACTAAACGAAAAATAGCAGAACAAGCATTAAAAGAAAGCGAAGAGAAATTCAATAGTATTGTTACAAATGCTAATGAAGGAATATTTATTGTTCAAAACGGGGTTTTCAAATTTGTCAATAGACATGGTGCATCGTTAATTGGCTCAACTCCAGACGATATATTGGAAAAAGAATTTACAAGTTTTATCCATATTGATGATAGAGAGCGAATTCTAAATAATTATAAAGATAAATTAGTTGTTGGAGAAGAAATCAGCAAATATTCTTATAGATATTACAATGCGAGCAATGAACTTCGATGGGCTGAAGTAAGTTCTATATTTCATATTTGGGAAAATCAACCTGCTGTTTTGGCATTTATTTCAGATGTAACTGAACGAAAAATTGCTGAGGAAGAAATCAAAAAGTTAAATGAAGATTTAACTGCATCAAATGAAATAATAGAAGCGGCTTTATATCAAAAAAGTGCATTATTAGAAGAAATTTCAGAATCAAGAGAGAAACTCAAAGCAACTTTAGCATCCAAAGACAAGTTTTTCTCAATAATATCACATGATTTAAAAAATCCAATTTCAGCATTAATATTGGGGTCGGATTTGATATTTCAGTATTATGATAAATTTAGCGATGCAGAGATAAAACAAAAAATTAAGCAACTTTCTGAAAGTTCAAAATTCTTATTTAAACTGCTTGAAAATCTACTGCATTGGTCAAGGTCCCAAACTGGTGCAATACAGTATTCTCCAAAAAATGACAATATTGTGAATATTATTGATTCTTCAATTGAATTATTAAAACTAAATGCTCAGACAAAAAATATTGAATTAAAGAAGAAATCTCCCGATAATATAATTTGTTATTTTGATGAAGATATGATAACAACGATAATTAGAAACCTAATTTCCAATGCAATCAAGTTCACTAATGAAGGTGGAAGTGTTGAAATTGGTGCGGTTACCAAACCTTCCGAAGGATTAGAACCTTCGGAAGGTTATACACTTATTTACGTAAAAGATTCTGGCATTGGTATGCCTCCTGAAATACTAAATAAACTGTTTAAGATTGAAGAAAATGTTACAAATAAAGGAACTTGTGGAGAATCAGGAACAGGTCTTGGATTAATTCTTTGCAAAGAATTTGTAGAAAAGCACGGTGGAAAAATTTGGGTAGAAAGTGAAGTTGGAAAAGGAAGTGCTTTTTGGTTTAGTTTGCCAAATTAATAATTAATTTTTGGGATAAAAATATGAAAAAAATAATAATTTTAATTTGTTTAAGTTGTACAACGATTTATTCTCAAATACAAGGAATAAAAGTAATTGATTCATTGAAAGAAAAATTGAAGTCTACAAACGAAGATACATCTCAAGTTAAAATATTAGCAGATTTATCAAAGCAGTATTATAGATTTGATACCGAACAAGGTATTTATTTTGGCAAACGAGCTTTAGTACTTTCTGATAAATTAAAATGGGACGAAGGTGTTGCATTATCAAATAATGTAATTGGAACAAATTATGCTGTACGTGGTGATTTGGCAACTGCGTTGGAGTATTTCCATAAATCACTTGATAAATCTATTGAAATAAAAGATGAGCAAGGAATAGCCAATCTTTCAAATAATATTGGCAATATATATAGGAAGTTAAATAAATTAGATAAATCTATTCTATATCTAAAACGAGCTATTGATATAAATGTAAAATTAAATAATAAGATAGATTTATATAAAGGTTATAGCAATATTGGTATCACTTATTCATTGTTCCCAGATATAAAAAATTCTAATGAATATTTCTATAAAGCACTTGAATTGGCAGCTCAATTAAAAAATGAAGAATTTAAGTATCAAATTCTTATAAATATATCTTCAAATTATTCTTCAATCAAAAACTATTGCAAAGCATTAAAATTATCTTACGAAGCACTTTCTATTTGTGAAAAAGCTAATTATAATTATGATATAGCTACTATAACTGGTTCAATTGGCTTGATTTACTTTCAAATTGCAAATGATTCTTTATTACCCAAAGAAAATTGTACCTATTATAATTCAAATATATTTGCAAATCTGAAACAATCTGAAAAATATTTACTTGAATCTTTAAACCTCCTTGAAAAAGTTAAGGATTTTAATCAAATTCAAGAAACTGCAAAAACTTTAAGTATAATTTATGAAAGATTGGGTAATTATAAATCATCATTAGAATATTTCAAAATCTATAAAATCGCATTCGATTCTATTAATTTCAAAAATAACAATCAAAAAATTGAATTGCTTGAAAATAAACGTGAAATCGAACTGCGTGATAAACAGATAAAAATTCAAAATCTTGAAATTGAAAAAAAAGATGCTAAACTAATTTATCATATCTTAGTTTTTGTTTTAATAATAATTATTATCTTTATTTTCACTTATATTGGCTATATCAAATACAGAAATAAAAAAGAGTTTGAATCAAATAAAGCCAAAATGCTTGCTGAAGAAGCAATCAAAGAAAGTCAAAGAATGTTGAAACTCATTAGTGATAATTTGCCCAAAACATATATTTTTCAATTTAAGATGGACAGCGACGGGAAATTTTCTTTTCTATTTATAAGCAGTGGTGTTGAAAGAGTACATTACGGTGTAAATGTGGATGATATTTTAAAAAATGCAGAAGTTTTACTTGAAACAATAGATGACACTATGAAATCAGAATTTTTTAATCAAGTAAGTTTAAGTGCCCAATATTTAACTGACTTTGAAATGGATTTGAAAATGCTTGGGAAAAATTCTGAAATTATTTGGATGAATATATACTCCAGACCAAGAGCTTATGAAAATAATACAATTATATGGGATGGTACTGCTGCCGACATTACTGATAGAAAAAATGCTGAGAATGAGCTTATTGAGGCAAAAGCTAAAGCTGAAGAATCCGAAAAATTGAAATCTGCATTTCTAAGTAATATTTCTCATGAGATTAGGACGCCGTTAAATGGTATTTTAGGCTTTACATCATTATTGAAATTCGATGATTTGGATAAAGATGAAAAGTTAGAATATATTTCTTTTATAACTAAAAGTAGCAAGAGATTGGAATTGATGGTTGATAATATAATCGAAGTGTCAAAAATATCAACAGGACAAGTTAGTATTACGAAATCGAATTTTTCGATTAAACAATTTATAGATGATATCTTCTTTCAAAATAGTGTTTTTATTAAAGATAATAATTTAGAATTTACAACCGATATTATTAATTGTGAAGAAAATTATGTTTATTCAGATGAAGGTAAATTAATGCTTATATTTAATAGTTTGATAAATAATTCTGTTAAATTTACTAATTTTGGAGAAATTACTATTGGTTGCACTTTGTCTGATAATAATTATAACTTTTTTGTGAAAGATACAGGTATTGGCATTGCGGAGAATTTACAAGAAAAAATATTTGAGAACTTTTTTCAGGTAGATTCATCTATTTCCAGAAAGTATGAAGGTGCAGGATTAGGATTGTCAATTTGTAAAGGTTTAATGGAATTATTAGGCGGCAAGATTTGGGTAGAAAGTGAAGTTGGAAAAGGAAGTACTTTTTGGTTTAGTTTGCCAATTGATAAATAACTAATTATTAAAGAAAATTAAATTTTGGAATAGTTAAATGAATGATATTGATAAGACAAAAGAAGAGCTATTATTAGAATTGGCTGATATAAGAAGAGAAAATGCAAATCTTAGATTCATACATTTAAATGAAGCTAAAGATGATATTAATCTTGAAGTCGCTTTAACAAAAAGCAAAGAACAGTATTCTGCTTTAATCAAAGCCATTCCTGATTTACTGTTTGTACAGAATAAAGAAGGGGAATTTATTTATTTCCATGCTCCAGAAACTTCTTCTTTATATGCAGAACCTGAGGATTTTCTGGGAAAGAAAATGGATGAAGTTTTACCTGCAAATCTTGTAGAAAAAATTAGAGAAGTATATCAAAATGCTTTGATTACAAATAAATTGCAAATGTTTGAATATGCTATGGAACTTCGAGATGGGATTCATTACTATGAATCAAGAATTAAAACTTTTGATGATGGTGAATCTTTTAGTATAATCAGAGATATTACCCAAAGTAAACAACAAGAAATGGAGCTAATTAAATTAAAAAAAGCCATCGCTGAATTAAAAGATGTAGTTTTTATGACTAATAAAGAAGGAATTTTTACATTCATAAATCCTGCATTTACTAATATGTATGGATTCACTCATGGAGAAGTTATAGGTAAAGTTACGCCAAGAATTTTAAAAAGTGGATTGAGTTCAATGGAATTCATTAAATATCTTTGGAATGCACTTATGAGTAAAGAAAGAGTTTTTGGTGAATATATAAATGCAACAAAAGAAGGGAAATTCATTAATATTGAAGGTTCGGCAGACCCTATATTAGATGATGATGGCGAAATAATTGGTTTTCTTGGAATTCACAGGGATATTACAGAAAGAAAAAAAATAGAGGAAACTTTACGTGAAAGTGAAAATAGATTTAGAACTGTTGTTTCTAATTCTCCATTAGTTTCATTTGTAATTAATGATAAGGGAATATTTACTCTATCCGAAGGTAAAGGATTAGCAAAAATTGGTCTTGAAGCAGGTCAAGTAGTTGGCATGTCAGTATTTGAAATCTATAGAGATTATCCAATGATAATCAACGCTGTTCAAAACTCACTTGCAGGATTTGAACAAAGATGCGAATTAAAGATACAAGATGTTGTTTTTGAAACACTATTTTCACCTGTTATCGATGATAATGGGCATGTTAGACAAATAATTGGTGTTGCTAATGATACCACAGAAAGAAAAAAAGCTGAAGAGGAAATACAATTCCTAAATACCGAGCTTGAAAAAAGAGTGGAAGAACGGACCTTAGAATTGCAAAATATGATGGAGAAGATGAATGATGCCAATATTGAGTTGCAATCGTTGAATGAACAAGTTATGATTGATTCAAATAGGATTTTAAATTTGAATGAAGAGTTGCTTGAATCCCAGAAAAAATTGACTGATGCAATTGCAATAAAAGATAAATTTTTCTCAATAATTGCCCACGATTTGAGAAATCCAGCTGCAGCTATTTATATGAATTTAGAATTACTTGTCAAGTATTATGATAGATTCGAAGAAATTGAATTTAGAGAGAAAATAGGTAAATTATTTGATACTTCAATATATTTAAAAGAATTGATTGACAATCTTCTTCAATGGTCAGGAATACAAACTAACAGATTTGAATTTATGCCAAAGCAATTTCTACTCAATATTTTAATTGAATCTAATATTTTACTATATAAGATAAATGCAACAGATAAGAAAATTAATATTTCATTTAAATCAATCCATAAAGATATATATCTGATTGCTGATTATAATATGATTAATACCATAATTAGAAACTTACTATCAAATGCAATTAAATTCACTCCCGAAGGTGGAGAAATAGAAATTGGAGCAATAAATTCAAAGTTATCCGATGACTTGAAGTCATCAGAGAACTCTAATAAAATTCAAATCTACGTAAAAGATTCTGGTGTTGGAATGCCGCCAGAAATTTTAAATAAATTGTTTAAAATTGAAGAAAATGTTACTAATAAAGGCACTTCAGGAGAATCTGGTACTGGTCTTGGATTAATTCTCTGCAAAGAATTTGTTGAAAAGCATGGCGGGAAAATTTGGGTAGAGAGCGAAGTTGGAAAAGGAAGTACATTTTGGTTTAGTTTGCCAATGAATAATGTTTGAAAATTTGTTATATTTGTATAGTATTTTTAGAACAATTAAAAGATTGTTATGGATAGTATTTTAGAAGAGTTAAGAAATAAAATCAATGAACTTGAGATTCAAAATCATAATAATAAAAAATATTATGAAAATGAAATTGAAGTTCTTCGATACAGAGCAGAGATATTAAATGAAAGTGAACAAAAGTATAGAAATATTGTAGAATATTCTACAAGTTTTGTTCTGGAATGGGATACTGATGGTAATATATTATATTTAAACAAGTTTGGTCTTGACTTTTTTGGATTTACTCCACAGGAAATTATTGGTAAAAATGTATTGGGAACGATAGTAGAACCCGTTGATACTGTTGGTTTTGACCTTGCAAAAAAAATGGATGTGGTTCAACATAATCCTCAAGATTTTTATAGTAGCGAAAATGAAAATGTAAAAAAGAACGGCGAAAAAGTATGGATTGCTTGGACAAACAAAGGTATTTATGATAATGACGGTAATTTAATTAAAACTCTTAGCATTGGTATAGATAGAACTAAACAACACGAAATGGAAAAAGAAATTGCAGAGTATCGCGAACGACTTGAATATATGGTTGATGAGCGAACTTCTGAGTTATCTGCAACAAATGAAAAACTTACGAAAGAAATTGAAGAAAGAATAACTATTCAAAATGAACTTTTTGAGAAAAAAACTATGCTGAAAAGCATTTTGGATAATTTTCAAGATGCTTTTTTTAGGGCTGATATTAATGGTAATTTCACAATTGTAAATAATACATCATTAATAATGTACGGCTATGATTCAATTGAAGAATTGCTCGGTTCACCAGCGTCTAATCTTTATGCAAGAAAGGAAGATAGAGATTCATTAATTGAGGAATTACGTTCAAAAGGTTATGTTAATGATAAAACATTGTTGGCTAAACGAAAAGATGGAGGTGAATTTTGGGTATCAATGAATGTAAAGTTTATTAGGGATTCAGAAGGTAATATTATTGGTACTGAAGGTATAACAAGAGATATATCCGAACGTAAGAAAGCTGAAATTGCTATAAAAGAAAGTGAAGAAAAATATAGATATTTATATGACAACGCAATTGAAGGTATGTTCAGAACTTCAATAGAAGGTAAAAGTCTTCAAGCAAACAAATCAATGGCTGCAATATTAGGATATAGTTCACCAGAAGAAGCAATCAATTATATAAATAGCACTGCAAATCAGGTTTGGCTTTATCCTGAAGAAAGGGAATTATATTTATCTTTATTGAAAACTAATCATATAGTTAAAGATTACGAGTGCAAATTAAAAAGAAATGATGGCAGTATTATCTGGGTGTCTGTAACTTCAAAATTAGTTTTTGACGAAAGTGGCAAACCGATACATATTGATGGCTTTATTTCTGATATTACAGAACGTAAAACCGCACAAGAACTTCTTATTGAACAAAATAAAAATCTCGAAAGGCAGTATGAAGAATATATGCAATTGAATGAAGTTTTGAGAACAACGAATTATGATTTAGAAATTGCAAAATCTAAAGCAGAAGAAAGTGAAAAAGAATTAAAAATGCAGAATGAACTATTCAAAATATTATTGAATAACCTTACTCAAGGTGTATTCATGGTTGAGGCACCATCAGGCAAGCCAATTATGGCAAATGAATCAGCGAAAAAAATACTCGGTAGAGGTATTTTGCCTGATGCTGATCATCACAATATTTCTGAAGTTTACGAAGCATTTTTGGCTGAGACTATGGAACCTTATCCATCAGATAAAATGCCAATTTTAAGAGGAATGTATGGTGAATCATTATATATTGATAATATGATTGTCAAAAAACCTGATGGGCTTTTTACTTATTTGGAAGTTTATGGTACTCCAGTTTATAATGATGATAATAAGATTTGGGCAAGTTTAGTAAGTTTTAACGATATTACTGAACGCAAAAAAAATGAAGAAAAAATCAAGAAAAATGAAGCTCGACTGGAAGGTTTGCTTAGAATTAGCCAATATAAATCAGAAAGTATTAATGATTTACTTGATTATGCTTTAAATGAAGCTATTGAACTTACTGATAGTAAAATTGGCTATATTTATTTATATAATGAAAGCAAAGAAGAATTCACACTTAATTCATGGTCGAAAGAAGTGATGGCTGAATGTAAAGTAATTGAACCACAAACAATTTATCAATTAGAAAAAACTGGATTGTGGGGCGAGGCAGTAAGACAGAGAAAACCAATTTTGGAAAATAATTTCCAACATGAAAATCCTTACAAAAAAGGTTATCCTGAAGGTCACGTTACACTCGAAAAATTTCTCACTTTACCAATTTATTTTAACGATTCAATAGTTGCAGTTGTAGGAGTTGCAAACAAATCAACAGATTATGACAATTCCGATATAAGACAATTAACTCTAATGATGGATTCAGTTTGGAAATTATTAGAACAAAAGAATGTAGAAATAACTCTTCAAGACCAAAATCAAAAGCTTGAGCAACAGTATGAAGAATCATATTTAATGAATGAGCAGCTACGGGTGGCAAATTATGATTTGGAATTAGCAAAATCTAAAGCTGAAGATAGTGAGATGTTGTTTCGCAGAATAATCGAGGCATCTCCCGTTCCCATGGCTTTGAATGATGAGCTACAAAACATAATTTATTTAAACATTGCTTTTATTGAAACCTTTGGTTACAAGTTAGATGATATTCCAACAATTACTCAATGGTGGATTACAGCATATCCAAATCAGGAATATAGACAATGGGTAATAGATTCATGGCAAGCAGAACTCGAGAGAGCAAATGCAACTAATACAAAATTCAATCCTCTGGAAGTAAATATTACTTGTAAAAATGGAGAAGTAAGAACTGTATTAGCTGGTGCAACTTCACTTGTCAAATCATTTATGGGTAACCATTTGGTTGTTCTGTATGATATAACTGAAAGAAAGCATTCAGAATTATTACTGATAGACCAAAATAAACAACTTGATAAGCAATATGAAGAGTATATGCAATTAAACGAAGTTCTTAGAGTAACAAATTACGAATTAGAAGAAGCAAAATCAAAAGCAGAGGAATCCGAAAAACTTAAATCTGCATTTTTGCAAAATATTTCACACGAAATCAGAACTCCATTAAATGGTATACTTGGATTTACAAGTTTACTTGGATATGATGATTTGGATTCTAATGATAGAGATGAGTTTTTGAGAATGATAAAGAAAAGTGGCAAACGATTACAAATAATGGTAGAAAATATAATTGAAGTTTCCAAAATATCCACAAGTCAAATAAATCTCAATATAAGAGAATTCGATTTGAAAAGTCTTTTTGATGATGTATTACATCATAATCTTGACTATTTTATTCAACAGAATCTCAGCTGGAATATAGAATTCAACAATTGCGAGTTAAATTTAATTCATTCTGATTTTGGTAAATTGGAATTAATTATGAATAGTTTAGTTAATAACGCGATTAAGTTTTCGAATAAAGGAGAAATAGTTATTGGCTGTAAATTTCAAGATGAGTATTATATATTTTATGTGAAAGATGATGGAATTGGAATATCTCCAGAACATCAAGAAAAAATATTTGATAACTTTTACCAAGCAGATTCATCAATTTCAAGAGATTATGAAGGTGCTGGATTAGGACTTTCTATTTGTAAGGGTTTAGTAGAATTGCTTGGCGGCAAAATTTGGGTAGAAAGCGAAGTAGGCAAGGGCAGTACATTTTGGTTTAGTTTGCCAAAAAATACTAATTTTTTTAGGTAAAATGAAAAAAATATTATTGCTATGTTTGTTTTTCATTTGGACTGGTTTACTTGCTCAAAATAATGTGCAGGTCAAGTCATACATTTTTCTTCAAGAACTTAAAAAAGCTAAATCAGATACAAATAAAGTTAAAATATTACTTCGTTTATCAGAGTATTATTTTGAAGTGTCTAAATTTGATTCAAGTTTGATTTTTAATAAGCAAGCTATTTCACTTTCTCAATCATTAGATTGGGAAAAAGGTTTAGCGGAAAGTAATTATATTTCTGGTAATATTTTGCTATTCAAACATAAATTCAACGAAGCAAAAATCAATTATGAAAATTCACTCAAAATTGGATATAAAATAAATAATTGTCAAATAATTGGAAATAATTTAATTGGAATTGCAGATGTCTTTTCTGGCTTGAATGATTATAACAATGCAGAAAAAAATTATTATTTAGCAAAGAACAAGTTTGTAGAATGTAATAATTATAAAGGTGAATGTTTAGCATATCAAAATTTAGCATTAATGTTTCAGAAAGAAGGTAAAAATGATACTGCTTTAATTTATTTTCAAAGAGCAATTGAAATTTCAAATAAAGAAAAGGATAAATATACTATTGCAAAAATTTATGGATTTATTGGAAATATTCATATTTTAAAGTCAAACTTTTCAGATGCTCTAACAAATTTCCAAAAAGCTCTTAAAATACATGAAGAAATAAATAACATTAAAGGTTTGATTAATGATTATTCTAATCTTGGTGTGCTTTATTTGTATTTATATACAATGCCAGAAGCATTAAAATACTTTGAAATAGCATTGAAACTTGCTGAAGAAGCAGAAGATATTCAAAGTATTGGAAAAATATTACTCAACAAGGGAATTGCTACTGAAAAATCATCTGGCTCTTACGATGAAAAAAATAGAGAAGCTAAATTAAATGAAGCATTGAAATTATATGAAAAATCATTTAAAATTGCTGTTGATTTAGAGAATAAGCGTTCTATTGGTCTTTCTTTAGAACGGCTTGGGAATATTAATTTTTGGTTGAATAATTATCAAAAAGCATTAACACATTTTGAAAGTGCATATAAAATTTTTGATGAAATTGGCGGAAAATTTGAAATTGCATCTATTACAGGGAAATTAGGAGTAATTTATTTTGTAATTGCAAATGATTCTTCAAGTAATATTAATGAATCTTTGAAAAAAAATTACTTAAACAAAGGTTTTGAATTTGTAAAAAAAGCAATTGAACAGAATAAAAAATTTGAATATCTTGACCAATTACGTACAAATTATATTAATATCTCATCAATGTATTATGCAATTGGAGATAGTATAAATGCAATTAAATTTGAAACCGAATTAAACAAAATTACACTGAAGATGTTTCAATTGAATAAACTTGTTGAAATTACTAAAGTCGAAAAGGAATATGAGTTGGAATTACAACAAAAAATATTTGAAAATGAAAATTTAAAAGTACAATTTCAACTTAAACAAAGTGAATTAGAACGCAAAAACATCGAGTTTAAAAATCTAAAAAGTATTCAACAAATACAGAAATTAGAATTGGAACAAAATTTGAATAAATTTCATTTGTTAGAAAAAGATAAAGAAATACAATCAATATTATTAAAGCAAAAAGATATTGCTAATAGGAAAAATATCGAAGAAATTAATAGAAAAAATCAGGAAAGGAATTACAAAATTGGTGCGTTTGTTTTAATAGTACTTATTTTTATTATCTCAATGTATTTTTGGAAAATGTATAAAAATAACATTGCTTTAGAAGTAAAAAATAAAATCATTTCAGATGCAAATCAAGAACTTGATTATCTGAATTCTGAATTATCAATGAAAAATGAAGAGATTGAAATTTCTAATATAAGTCTGTTAGAATCAAATGCTACAAAAGATAAATTCTTTTCAATAATTGCACACGATTTAAGAAATCCTTTAACAGCATTGATTTCTGGTTCTGACTTGTTGCTTAATCATTATCATAAGTATGACGATGAAAAACGGCTTAAACATATTAATAAATTATCAACAAGTTCTAATTTTCTTTATAAAATATTAGAAAATCTACTGCTTTGGGCACGGTCCCAAACTGATAATGTAGAATTTTCACCAAATAATCACTTGTTAACTTCAGTTATCAATGAAAATATTGAGTTATTTAAATTAAATTTACAAGAAAAAAACATTCAAATAATTTTATACAATACAGATGTAAATGCAAATTTTGATAGAAATATGATAAATACAGTAATTAGAAATTTGTTGAGTAATGCAATTAAATTTACACCAATTGGTGGAAAAATTGAACTTGGTGCGGAAATTGTTAAGTTATCAGATGACTTAAAGTCATTGGATAACTCACAGGAGGTTCGCATTTATGTGAAAGATTCGGGTGTAGGTATTCCTAAGTTCAATTTAGAAAAACTTTTTCGGATTGATACTACTGTTTCATCATTAGGTACAAACAACGAAAAGGGAACAGGACTTGGACTAATTCTTTGCAAAGAATTCGTTGAGAAGCACGGTGGAAAAATTTGGGTGGAAAGTGAAGTAGGAAAGGGTAGTACGTTTTGGTTTTGTTTGCCGAATTAATTAAAATGGATAGAAAAATAGAAAATGAATAATAATATAAATAGAGATACAAAGATGTTCAAAAATAATTTGCTGATTTTGATACTTATTCTTTTTGCTTATTGTGATAGTTTTGGTTCTAAAGAAATAGATAGCTTAAAAAAGTTAATTGTTTCTACTCCAGAAATTCGTAAACCTAAATTAATAAATGAACTTGCAAGCAAATATTGGTTTTCAAATCCGCAGGAAAGTTTTAGATTAAGCAGAGAAGCATTGGCACTTTCATTAAAACTTCAATCTGATAGTGCTGTGGCAAGCTCGAATTATACAATTGGTGTCACCCATCTTATTATAAACAATAATGATTCGGCTTTTTTCTATTTGAATAGTTCTTTAGAACAATTCAAACAATTAAATGATTCATTGAAAATTGCCAATAATTTGAGGGCAATTGCAGATGTTTATAATTCAATTTCTGATATGGAGAACGCACAAAAATATTTCCACAGTGCATATAAATTGTTTGAGAAATTAAAATTAAATGTAGATAATAACAATGTATTCTATAAACTTTATGCAATTTTATTGAATAATTTTGGTATTTTTCAGTTGAATTTAAATAATTTTCAAGAAGCAAAAACATATTTTGAAACATCAAAAACATATTATGTGAAACTAAATGATATGCAAGGTCTTTCAATCGCGTATTATAACACTGGAATTTGTTGGCTGAAATTAAAAAATATTGATAGTTGTATCGAAAACTATACCAAAGCATATAAAATAGCTGCAGATAATAATATTCTGACAATCAAATCTTCAGCATTGATGAGTTTAGGTGAAATATATTATGAAGAGGAAAAGTTTTCAGATGCTTTAAAATATTTAGAACTGTCATTACCAATTATGATTCAATTAGAAGATAAAAGTTCTACTGCTTACAATTACATGTTGCAAAGTCAAATTTATTTTGAAATTAAGCAATTTAATAAAAGTAAAGAATATTTAGATTTATCTGTAAAATATTCTAAAGAATCTAATAGAATAGAATTAATTCTTGATTCTTATCGACTTTATGCAGAAATTTACAATGAAATGAATGATTTGAAAAAATCAATTAAATACTATGTCTTACATATTAATTTGAAAGATTCACTTAATAAAATTGAAAAAACACAAAGAATTGCTGAAATAGATAAAAAATTCCAATTTGAACGAAAAGAAAATGAAAATAAAATATTGAGATATAATTATCAAGTAAAAGAACTAAATAATAAACAATTAAGAATTACGATAATTTCATTGATTATAATTATCAGTTTGATTGTTATTACTCTTTTCATTATTAAAAGAAGAGCCAAGATGAAAGAGGAATTAAATTGTTTACTTCAGATTAAAAATCAAGAATTAGAAATAACCAATGCGACAAAGGATAAATTCTTTTCAATAATTGCACACGATTTAAAAAATCCATTAGGTAGTTTTAGAGAGGTTACTAAATTATTATATGAAGCAAATGCAGATTTTACCGAAGATGAAAAAATGGAATTTTTGGAGTTGATGAAAAATTCATCTAATAATATCTATTCACTTTTAGAAAATTTGTTAGATTGGTCCCGCTCTCAACAAGGGAAGATAAGTTTTAATCCACAGCAAATTGATTTGAATATATTAGTCGAAGATACAATACAATTATTGAAATTAACTACTAATAAAAAAAGTATTACAATAATGAACCTTATGCAATCAAATAATTTAATCAGTGTAGATACAAATTTGATTATAACAGTTATTAGAAATTTATTATCTAATGCAATTAAATTCTCACCTATTGGTGGGTTAATTGAAATTGGTGAGGTTATAAAACCTTCAGAAGGATTTATGCACATATTTGTTAAAGACAAAGGTGTAGGAATGACTGAGGGAACAATCAAAAAATTGTTTAGAATTGATGAAAACGTTTCTTCTTTAGGTACAGCAGGAGAATCTGGAACGGGACTTGGTTTAATCTTATGCAAAGAATTTGTTGAAAAGCACGGAGGCAAAATTTGGGTAGAGAGTGAAGTAGGAGTTGGCTCTACGTTTTGGTTTAGTTTGCCGATAAAGCAAAATCAGTAGTTAATATTTTTTTTATTAGGGGAGTTAATTCAAATGGAATTTTCGCAAAAAACAAAAGAAGAACTCTTGCAAATAATTGAAGAGTTGCAAAATGAGAATCAATTTTTAAAAGAATCTTTAAAAGCAGATAATTTAGAAAATTTAAATTCTCAAGAAATTATAAGTAATCATAAAGATTTTAATGAAACTCTTTTGAATACAATTCCATTTGGTATTAACATTGTAGATGAAACTGGAAATACACTTTATTGCAATGAAAATTTCAAAGTAAATTATGTGAATTATGCCGCAGGTAAAAAATGCTGGGAAATTTTGAGTGATGATGCTTGTCGATGTGAAGTTTGCCCTCTAAAAGACGGAATTGAAATTGGTATTACAAAAAAGCGTGATACTAAAATCATAACACAAAGTAAATCAATTGAAGTAATTTTTACTGGCTTAATGTTTAATAATCAAAAAGCGTTACTTGAATTATTCATTGATATATCTGATAGAAAATTAACTGAAGAAAGATTGCGTGAAAGTGAAGAATTTGTAAAAAGTGTAATTGAAGGTAGTAATGATTGCATAAAAGTTTTGGATATTGATGGAAGATTACTATCAATGAACGAAAATGGAATAAAGTCTTTAGAAATTGATGATATTGAACCATATATCAATACATCTTGGGTTGATTTTTGGGATAAAAACGAACAAAAATCAGCAATTGCTGCCTTGAATGATGCAAGGGTAAAGGGAAGAGGTGTATTCTTTGGGTTTAAGAAAACTTTCAAAGAAACACCAAAATGGTGGGAAGTAGTTGTTTCTCCAATAAAAGATGAAAAGGGGAATCCTATCAAATTAGTAGCTGTTTCAAGAGATGTTACTCATAGAAGAATTATAGAACAGGAATTGCATGAAAGTTTAGAAAGATTCAGAATATTATTTGAACAAGCAGCTGTTGGTGTGGCTCAAATTAATACACAATCGGGTAAATTTGTTAAAATTAATAGAAAGTACTCTGAAATAATTGGCTATTCTGAAGAAGAAATTTTAGAATTAGATTTTCAAACAATAACTTTTCCTGAAGATTTACAAGAAGATTTAGACAATATGGAACTATTGAGAAAGGGACTAATTAATGAATTTAATATTATAAAAAGACTTATTCATAAAGATGGGTCTATTATTTGGGTTGAATTATCTGTATCTCCAATGTGGGAAAAAGGTTCTACCCCAGATTACCATATTGCGGTAGTAGCAGACATCACAAAAAGAAAAAAAATTGAAGAATCATTAAAAGAAAGCGAAGAAAAATTCAGATTAATTTCAGAAAATACATCAGATGGTATTATAATTCTTAATTCAGATCATATAATAGAGTATGCATCTCCAGCATATTGCAAATTATTTGATTGTAGTGAAGAAGAAGTCATCAAAAAGGATAAAAATAGTATTTTCAATGCGATTCACACTGAAGATAGGGAAGTGATATTTGCCAATATTTTCAAAGCTATAGATGAAAAAAAATCAGGTTTGATTTATGAATATCGTTTCAGAATAAATAGTGGTGAATATATTTGGCGTGAGGATAGTGCAAGCTTTATATATGATGAAAACAAAAATTATTTGAAGTCTTATGTTGTGTGTAGGGATATTAGTGAAAGAAAACAGCAAATTGACCAATTAATAAAATTCACAAAAGCAATAGAGCAAAGCCCAGCAAGTATTGTAATTACCGACAAAAATGGTACAATAGAATATGTAAATCCTAAATTTTGTGAGATAACAGGTTATGATAAAAATAGAGTATTGGGAAAAAATCCTAAAATTGTGAAGTCTGGCAAAACACCAAAAGAAGTATATGAAACTTTATGGAACACAATACTATCTGGCAAAGAGTGGCGTGGTGAAATGATAAATCGGAAAAAAAATCGTGAGCTTTACTGGGAATCTGTTTCAATATCACCAATTTGCAATGCTGATGGTGAAATCACTCATTTTATTGGTGTTAAAGAAGATATTTCAGAACGAAAAAATGCAGAAGAAGAGCTAAATAGACTTTATGATGAACTTAAATATTCAAATGAAATAATTGAAGAAGCACTTTATCAAAAGAATTCAATATTAGAAGAATTATCTGTTTCTGAAGCAAAATTAAAAGAAATAGTTGCTACGAAAGATAAATTCTTTTCAATCATAGCTCATGATTTGAGAGGACCTTTTTCTGGTTTTCTTGTGCTTTCAGATTTAATGGCAAAAGAAGCAGATGAACTATCAATAAAAGATATTAAAAAGATGGCTGAAGCCATAAATCAATCAGCAAATTCTGTTTTCAAACTAATTGAGAATCTTTTGCAATGGTCTGCCACTCAAACTGGTTCAATAAAATTTAATTCTGAAGAATTGGATATTTATGAATTAGCATTTGATACTACTTATTCACTAAAACAAATGGCATCAAATAAAAATATAGTTTATATACAGAATATATTGCCAGATACTTTTGTTAATTGTGATAGAAATATGATAACAGCAGTTTTTAGAAATTTAGTTTCCAATGCAATTAAATTTACACAGGAAGGTGGTAATGTTGAAATTGGTTCAATAAAATCAAAGTTATCTGATGACTTGAAGTCATCGGATAACTCATCAGAAATTCATATCTATATAAAAGATTCGGGTGTAGGAATGAAAAAAGAAATTATTGAAAAATTATTTAAAATAGATGAAAATGTAACTACAACTGGTACAAATAATGAAAAGGGTACAGGTCTTGGACTGATACTCTGCAAAGAATTTGTTGAAAGGCATGGCGGTAATATTTGGGTAGAAAGTGAATTAGGGAAGGGTAGCACTTTTTGGTTTAGTTTGCCGATGAAATAAAATAATAATTCTCATGGATTATGCAAGTGAAGGGACTTGAACATTGAAATTCATTTTGTTTCTCGGAAATAGAAATTGAAAAAATTGGAAAAAATAAGTAAGAGTTTGTCCAATAAGTGATAAATTAGACAACAGACGAGGGTGTCTGTTCTGCTAAGTCATTATAATTCAAGTGGATTAGACATCCTTGTCTGACTATATCTACATAAAATCGTACTGATTGGACAAGCTCTTAATACAGAATTCATATTATTATTTGATTCCGTATCAAGTATGGAATGACAAAGAATGTAATTATGTCATTCTTAACTTGATTCAGATTCTAAATTCCAAGTTCATTAGCCCATTCTTTTTTATTTTTCAAAACAAATTCTTTAGCTATATCATAATCATTCGGTATAATGCCGTCAAGTATAGCTTCTTCTATACGAGTTTTGATGATTCCAACATTTTTACATGGCTCAATACCAAAAATTTCCATAATTTCCTCACCACGAACTGGTGATTGAAATTCTCTTAATTTGTCTTTCTCTTGAACTTCAATTACTTTTGCAAAAACAAGTTCGTAATTTTGTTTGTATTGTTCACTCAGATTTGGATTTTTCGTAGTAATATCAGCTCTGCATAAAGTAAATAAATCTTCAAGAGCATCACCTGCGTTAAATGCTAAACGGCGAATAGCAGAATCTGTTATTTCATTATCTACCAATGACATAGGTCTTTGATGTAATCTAACCAATTTTTCAACATATTCAAGATTATCAAGCGGGAATTTCATTTTCTTGAAAATCTTGGTCATCATTTTTGCACCAAGGTCTTCATGACCGTGAAAAGTCCAACCAGTATTTTTATTGAACCTCTTTGTTCTTGGTTTTGCTATATCATGAACTAACGCTGCAAATCTTAGCCATTTGTTATCAGTCATTTCGGCAATATTGTCAAGCACTTTTAGCGAATGTCTGAATACATCTTTATGAGCAAACGACCTATCATTTGCATTGATTATTTCAACTCCAGCCAAATTATAAAGCTCAGGAAATATTTGCTCGAGTAATCCTGTTTGAAATAGAATACTTAAACCAACAGAAGGGTAATCAGATTCAATAATTTTCAAAAATTCATCTGTAATGCGTTCTTGTGAAATAATTGATATTCTTTCAGCCATTTCAGTCATTTTTTCTAATGCTTCAGGTTCTAATTGATAATTCAGCTGAGAGGCAAATCTTGCAGCTCTCATCATTCTTAATGGGTCATCACTAAAAGTAATTCCCGGCTCCAGTGGAGTTTTCAATATGTGATTTTCAATGTCATTTTTTCCACCGAACAAATCAATTAATCTACCATAATTGCTTTTGCTTAGAGAAACTGCCATTGAATTAATTGTAAAATCACGCCTTTTCAGGTCGTCTTCGAGTGTACCTTCAGTTACGACAGGTTTTCTGGAATTTGGCAAATATTCTTCTTTTCTTGTACCAACAAATTCAATATGAAATTTACCAACAGGAACAAGTGCTGTTTTGAATCTTTCATAAATAATTGGCTTAGTATTGAAATTCTTTGCAACAATCTTTGCAAATTTGATTGAATCTCCAACTACAGTTATATCAATATCATGCCTTGAACGATTTAGAAAATAGTCCCTAACATACCCACCAACTACATAGATTTCAAAATTCTCTGTAGCAGCTATGCTTGCAAGTTTTTTTAATATAGTTTCAGTAATAGGAATAAAATTATTACTGTCGTCAAAGACGCCAATCATTTCAACTTTTCGTTTTTTCCTTGGCTTTTTGTTAATTTCTTCGGTCATTATTTGTCAATTCGCTTTTTAAAATTAATGTATAAAAATTATTCAGCTATTGGTGCAATATCAGTTAATTCACGAACACCAATAAATCCTTTTTCCTTTCTTTCGATTGCTTTCAAAGCAGAGGCATAAATTTCTTTTTTTGTCAAACCAAAGTAGCCGATTAGTTCATCTGGCTCACCACTTAACCCAAAAGTATCTTTAATCCCAATAAATTCCATTGGAACAGGATAATTTTTGACTACAACTTCAGCTACAGCAGAACCAAGTCCGCCATAAACTTGATGTTCTTCAGCAGTAACTATTGCTCCACAATCAATTGCAGCTTGAGTAATAGTATGTGAGTCAATCGGTTTGATGGTGTGATTATTGATAACTCTTGCTTTAATACCCTTGTTTTTTTCAAGTTCATCAGCGGCAAGTAATGCTTCCCAAACTGTTAAACCGCATGCAATAATTGCAACATCATTACCTTCCCTTAAAACATTTGCTTTCCCGATTTCAAAAGGTGTTTCTTCCGTTGTAAACATCGGAACAGCAGAACGACCAAATCTGATATATACAGGACCCATCATTTCACCGGCAGCAATTGTAGCTTTTTTTGTTTCAAGATAATCGCAAGGTACAATCAATGTCATATTTGGCAATGCTCTTAAAAATGAAATTTCTTCGAGTGATTGATGTGTTGCTCCATCAGGACCAACTGTTATGCCTGAATGACCACCACCAATTTTCACATTTGCATCATTATAGCAAACTGAAATTCTTAATTGGTCTGAATTTCTGAATGCTGCAAATGCACTGTAACTTGCAAAGAATGGAACTTTGCCTGATAATGCCATACCAACTGCAATTGTTGTAGCATTTTGCTCAGCAATACCAATTGAAAAAAATCTATCAGGAAATTTGTCCCTAAAAAAAGATGTTAGCACAGAACCAGTTATATCAGCACCAAGAACAACTATGTTCTCATTTCTTTCACCTAATTCAACTAATCCTTCACCAAAACCAAATCTTGTTGGTTTACTGCCTTGTAAGATAAAATTTTCCATTTATTTCTTTATTTAATACTTTTAATTTTATTAAAATCAACTAAATTTATATAACTCTTAAACTTTTCAAAAGTTGTTTTATCTGCTCGAATAATAACTTCAAACCTGTTATTTATTGTAAATCTTATTACCCCAGACTGATAAGCATCTTGCCATTTAAAATAACCCTTAATTCCCGCTTCACTAATTGATTCGAACAATGTACCCGGTTCAGAAGGTAATTTTTTATATCTACCAGATAAAAAATTTTCTGAATTTATTCCATAATCATTTATATCAATTAATATTAAACTTCTACTTCCTTTAATATTATATTGTCCTTTTGCGGTAACAATAACTATACTATCATTTTCTTGAATACTTGCAGTTGTTGGAGTTACAGTTTCAAAACCATTAATTGATTTTGGCAGAAATCCAACAAGTTGTTCTTTAGTCAAGTTTTTTTCAATATTTACTTTAACTCTTGGTTTAATGTATTCTTCATCAGCTATACTATTTTTTGAAGTATCAATATCTTTTTTTTCAATTTGATTTGCAGAATCCAATTTTGTCGCAATAGATTCTGAATTCTCCAAACTCTTAGTAATAACCTGCTCTTTTTTTTCATTGCAGGCGATAAGTAATAACAACAAAAGAAAAATATAGACTCGCATAATACTCATATTTTACTAACTTACCTTAGAGAGTTCTTCCAATGCTTTAATTGCTTGTTCTGATTTAGGTGGATTACCATGCCATTCATATTTATCGAACATAAATGATACACCTTTTCCCATAAATGTTTTTGCAATAATACAAAATGGTTTTTCAATTCCAACTTTAATGTTATTCTCAAATTTTTCAAAAGCAGAAATTATTTCAGAATAATTATGTCCATCAATTTCAACAACTTCAAAACCGAATGATTTGAATTTGTCAATAAGAGGATAAACACTCATTACATCTTTTACTCTACCATCAATTTGACAATCATTATTATCAACAATCCAGCATAAATTATTTAATTTGTAATTTCCAGCACACATTGCTGCTTCCCAGCATGAACCTTCTTGAAGTTCGCCATCACCAGAAATGCAAAAAACTTTTCTATTATTTCTGTCAATTAATTTGTCAGTCATTGCCATACCGACTGCGATTGATATACCTTGTCCAAGTGAACCTGCTGAAGTTTCAATACCAGGTAAATGAACATCTAAACCGGGATGACCTTGCAAACGACTTCCAAGTTTTCGTAATGTGGAAAGCTCTTCAGTAGGAAAATAACCGGCTCTTGCTAATGCAGAATATAAAACCGGAGCCATGTGACCAGCACTTAATACAAACCTATCACGCTCTTTCCATTGCCAGTTTTGTGAATCATATTTCATAACTCCACCGAAAAATAGCACAGACATTACATCTGATATTCCAAGTGGTCCACCACTATGTCCTGATTTTGCCAATACCAAACTTTTTATAATGTCTTTTCTTAATTCAGTGGCAATTTCTATAAAACCTTCGGCGTTTCTTTTATTATTTTCAAACTGTTTATTTGAAAATTCAATTTGTAAATCCATTGTTTTAGATAAACTTTATTAATACTTTGTTAAAAATTAAACTCAAAATTACGAATTTTTTCCTTAATAATACTTAATGTTGAAAAGTTTTTTTTTAAGAGATTTAATATGTCAAAGAAAATCATTTTTTTCATGTAATTAAGGATGAATATTTTAGTATAGTGTAGTTACCCAAAATTTAATTATTTGTCAAATTTAGACTTGAAATTTATTTCTTCGCAATAATTTCTTCAAGTAGTATTTTAGTTATTTCCTTAGGTTCAAGTTTTTCCATACAATCAAAGTGTTTTTTGGGACAAGCATTTTTTCCAATATGTGAGCAAGGTCTGCAGCCAATATTTTCTTCAATTATGATATTTTTCACTCTAAATGGAACAAATCCGAATTCTTTAACAGATGAGCCAAATATAGCGATTATTGGTATTTGTCTGGCAGATGCAAGATGCATTACACCAGTGTCATTTGTGATTAATACATCAAAAGTATCAATATTACTAATAGTTTGCATTATAGATTCTGAGCCAGATTTATTCGTAATTATTTCAGGGTTTGAATTTCTGATTTTTTCACATAATTCAAAATCGTCTTTTCCTCCAATTAATACAAAGTTGCAATTAAATTTAATTTTCATCAAATTTATTAATTCAACAAATTTTGAAAGTGGGTATCTTTTAGTAAAGAAATGGGCGCCTGGAGCAATTCCAATAGTTAAGTTATTTTTAACTTCTGAATTTCTAAAATAGGGGAGGTACTTGCCACTATCTTTATCATCTGAAGTCCAAATTTCAAGAGCTTTACCATCATCAACTACATCAATACAATTAGCAGTTTCTAAATATAATTCAGGAATAGTCAGCCCCCGCTTATCTAAACCTTTTTTGAGAAAAATTAAAAAAAGTTTATGTAGCCGTCTTTTTTTGAATTTTTCAATTCTATCTGATAAACCTTGAGATAACTTTTTTGAACGGAAATTATTTTGTAAATCGATGATAATTGAATATTTGCCTTTATTTTGTTCGAGTATATTTTTTTTGAAATTTAATAGTTGTATATCAGAAAACTCTTTTTCATATAGAAATAAATTGTCAATATATGGAGAATATTCGTAAATCTCTAAGTATGATTTCAGGGTAATAAAATCAATTTTTGCATTAGGATATGTATTTCTTATACATCTAACAGTATGAGTAGTAAGAGCTACATCTCCCATTGAACTAAGTCTGATTACTAATATTTTATCTTTATTTATTAAATTCGATTTTTTCATATAATTTGACAAGCAAAATTTGTAAATTTGTTATTGTTTAAAATGTAAAAATAAATATTATTATTCACTAATTAAAAATTAATTATGAATTATACAGTAGAACACAAAAACAACATTGTAATTTTTGAACTACAAAATACAACTGTTGAATCAAGCATATCAGCTGACTTAAAAGCTAAAATGTTAATTTTGGCGCAACCAGATATCGATGCTTTGATTATTAATCTTTCATCTGTTGACGCAATTGATAGTTCTGGCTTAGGAGCATTGCTTCTTGCCAATAGACAATTACAAGAACATTCAATTCCAGTAATTCTTGTTGGAGTAAGAGAATTTGTTCGTAGTTTAATGAGTATGACTCGAATTGATGAAGTATTTGAATTTTATGATACTGTTGAAGAAGCGTTAGCAACTTTTGATGATGAAGAATCAGATTGAAATATTAAATTGATAATTAAATGAAGAATTTGATACCCCGTTTTATTATAAATTAACGGGGATTATATTATTCATTATCAATTATTATGTAGGTAGAACCTTTATATCGTTTTCCTTTGGCAACTTTCTCAATTGGCAGTGGATTATTTGGGTCTGTTTTAGAATTTGCATTTGGTTTCAATCTATCTGGACTTATTCCTTTTGATACAAAATATTGAATCAAAGATTCACAACGTTTTGAAGTTAATTCTTGATTAGCAGACTCATCATTGTCATTATCAGGAAAACAACTAATTGTAAATACATTTCTCGGATTCATTTTAATCATATCTATAATTTCTTCCATATATATATCAATAGTAGGTCTTATTTTGTGTTTACCTGTTTCAAAGGGAGAAATAGCAAGAGGAATTGATAGACCTTTTTTTATTGGAATAACAGTATAATCTTTTGATAATTCCAGATATTTTTCAGTATCAGGCATTTTAATTGTTCTTGATTTTTTTAAAAAGAATTCACCTTTATCTGCTTTATCTGCAAAAGTAATTTTATATGAATTATTAGGTTTTAATCCAGTCAAAAGGTATGAACCATCTTTGGAGTTACTTCTTGAAAAATTAATTTTTTTCCCATTCGAATCAAGAAGTTGTACTTCTACACTTATTGGTTCTTTTGTTATCTCATTTTGTATTGTACCTTTCAAAGTAATAACTGCTTTTATTTGGGAATAAGAAAAAACTGAACTCATCAAAAAAATCATTAATACTAATATTTTCATCAGAAACCCCTGAATATTTTTTTCAATTTATTAAATATTTATTTAAAATTTTAATCTTAACAAAAGAACTTATTTTTTCTTTTTTGATTCTTTTTTTGGTTTGCCTTCATTCTTTTTATTTGAAGCTACTTCTTTTGTTAATAATCGAACAGTACCATCGGCACAACCCAAAGTTAAAATATCTGCATTACTTGTTAGGTCAACAGTCCACACTTCAACTCCAACATTATAAGTCATAATATTTTCTTCTGTGTTTGTGTTCCAAAGTTTTACAGTTTTATCCAAACTACCACTTACGATAGTAACATTATCTTCAGCAAAAGAAACATCTTGAATTAATTCATTATGAGCTTTAAATTTATGCAGAACTTTTCCATCAGGAACTGACCAAATAATTATATTCCCAAATTGATCAGAAGATGCTAATTTTTTGCTATCAAAACTATAAACACAAGTTAATACAGGTGATTCGTGAGCCACTAAAGTTTTAACAGGTTCCTTTGATTGTAAATCAGTTGACCATATTTTGATAGTTTTATCATCAGAGCATGATGCTAAATATTTTCCATCGTAACTATAAGCAACATTATTGATTGTTGCATTGTGACCACGTAATGTCTTGATTTCTGTGCCTAATCTCACGTCCCATAATTTTACTGTTCTGTCAAAACTTGTACTTGCAACAAAAGTACTTGCGGAATCTTGACTAAAATAAACCCCAATTACTTGGTCTGTGTGTCCAAACAAAGTTTTAATTTCTTTACCAGTATTTACATCCCAAATTTTTACTGTATGGTCTGTTGAGCCACTTGCGAGCCATTTGTCATTTCCAGAAAATGACACATTATTTACTTCTCCAAGGTGGCCTATCATAGTTTTTAAAAGTTTCCCCTCTGGAAGCCCCCACAATTTAATCGTTTCATCAACACTACAAGAAGCAAACATAGTATTATTCCAATTGACAAAAACACCCAACACTTCGTCATCGTGTTTTCCAATGATTTTCATTGTATAATTATCAGCGGAAAATAAATGAATATTATTACAACAAGCTATTGCAAAAATTAATCCAACAAAAAAATACTTCATACCATCCTCAAACAAATTATTTTCAATCAATTTAATTTGGTCGATTTAAATTAAGAATAACATCAAATTAAATCAATCAAATTATTTGAAACTCATAAAAAAATAATAACTCAAAATTACCATAACAATTTCATTTCAACGTAATAATAAATAAAATCGTGCATTATAAATAAAATTAATTTTCCTGTGAGATAATTGTTCTAATTGGGAATGGAATATTAATATCATTATCATCAAAAGCTTTTTTTAATGCAATCATTGCTTCACTTTGTGCATAATTAAAATCTGAAAATTCATTCAAATCTATCCAAAATCTTACAGAAAGATTTATCGAACTATCAGCAAAACTCATATAATAAAAATCTATTACTCTCTCTGCCATTACAAAAGGTAGAGACTGAATAGTATTAATTGTAACTTGTTTAACTAAAAGCATATCAGAATTATATGCCACACCTATATTAACATCAACTCTTCTAATGCCCTTTTTTGCATAATTAACAATATTATTCTGTAAAATGCTTCTTGACGGTATTATTACAATTTGTCCTTTGTAATTATGCAAATAAACATTTCTTAATCTAATATACTCAACTTGACCAACCACTCCATTAATTTCAATCATATCTCCAATGTCAAATGGTTTTCTAATTGCAATAATAATTCCAGCAAATACATTTGCTAATATATCCTGAAACGCAAACGACACCCCAAGACCAATAATACCAGCACCAGCAAGTAGTTTATTTACTGTATCACTCAAGTTCATTACTTCAAGGGCAACAATCATCCCCATTATAATTACGAAAACATAAGCCATGTTTGTGATTAATTGAGTAATTGCAGAAACTGGTTTCACTCTTTCTAATACATTTTTTAAAGACCTTTTTACTAATTTCGCCAAGAAGTAAAAAATTATCATTACAATCACTGCAACAAGTAAATCAGGCAACCATTCAATTATATTTTTATAAAATTTCCAAAGTTGTTTGGCGATAATGCCTAATGATTCTTCCATATAAACTATTATTTAAATTGAACAAAATAACACATAAATATAAATAAATAAAATTGGAGCAACAAAAATTATACTGTCAAATCTATCTAAAAAACCACCATGACCGGGTAAAATTGTAGAACTGTCTTTGATACCAGCATCTCGTTTTAGTAAACTTTCGGCAAGGTCTCCAATTTGACCAAAAATACCAATCAATAATCCAATAATTATACTATGAATCATTGGAAATTCAGGTATTAGTAAATATATTAAAATAGTAAATGTAATTATTGAAGCTACAAAACCAGCGATTGCACCTTCCCAACTTTTTTTTGGGCTTACAGATGGATATAATTTATGGATCCCAAAAGCTTTTCCCAAAAAATACGCTGCAGAATCACAAATCCAAACGGTAACAAATAATGCAAATACAAAATACGCAAAAGTTTGTTCATTATTTGAAGTAGATAAGAAAGTTATATAGTTATCATTAAAATTGAATAATCTATAAAATTCTCTAATTGCTATAAGACAGCCCAACATAAGGGAAACGTAAAGTGGTCCAGTTATTGTAACTGCAATATTTGTAATTGGATTTAATTTACGTGAAAATAATTCAAAAACTAAAGTCAATAACAGAAAAATCAAAAATACAACTACAAGATATTGATTAATCCTCCAATCTCCGATAAATATTATCAATTGCAAAATTATTCCTGATGTAATTCCCATAATCTTGTTTGGACTAATAGATTTTGTTTCAGATATTTTATAATATTCCCATAATGCTAAAGTTGAAATTATTATTATTGAAAACGTAAAATATAATCCTCCAGCCCAAATTACAACTAATGCAAATGGTATTCCAATTATGGCTACTGAAATTCTTTTGACTAATTCATTCAAAACTATTTTCCTTTATTCTAAATTCACTTTTTTTATAAACAATAGAATTAATCAAATTGCTTATTTTTGTATTTTTAAAAATTTAAATATAACAAAATAATGACAAATTATAACATAAAAATTTTCTGTGATTTTGATGGAACAATTACAAAAAAAGATTTAGGTGATGAAATTTTCAAAGTTTTTGGTAAGTTTGAACCATTTCATACTCAATTGGTAAACAAAGAGATAGGTATAAAAGAATACTGGAAAAGATTGTTTGATACACTACCTTCAAATCTAACTGAAACTGAAATTAATAATCATTCTTTAAGTTATGAAATTGATGCTTATTTTGTGGAATTTGTAAAATTCTGTGAAAATAGTAATATATCACTTTCAATTGTGAGCGATGGATTTGAGCAATACATTAAACCAATATTGAATAAACTTGAACTTTCGCATTTGCCTGTAAATTGTAATAAAATGATATTTGATACAAATATTATTAAACCTTATTTTGCAGGAGCAGATGAGTCATGCAATTGTATGAGTGCTTCTTGTAAACGAAATGCAGTGATTAACAATGTTGATGATGATACAATTATTGTTTATATCGGTGATGGATATTCAGATTTTTGTGCAGCTGAACATTCTGATATTATTTTTGCAAAGCGAAATTTAGCAGCATTTTGCAATGAAAACAAAATACCACACTATCCATTTCACACTTTTTTTGATATTTTGCAAATATTAAAAAAGACAATTTTATCAAAGGGAAAAATCAAGCAAAGAAATCAGGCAAAAGTAAAACGGAAATTGGCATTTGAAACGGAATAATTGAAACTGTAACTTCACATTAATTAAATGATAAATATTATGCAATTTACAGTTTACTATTTTATAAAACTTCCAATGTTTCCAAACCATTGGATATTTGACTACATTGTTAGATAAGAGTTAGATAGAAGCCAACTCTGTTGGAATTGTATGTTCAATTAAATGTAATTCATTTCCATTGGAATTGCTGTCTTTATGAGAAATTCTTTTTTTATGAATGTATTATAAAAATATATGACTTCGCTGGTTTTACAACATGTAATAACAATTTCTTATTCATAATCAAATTCAGAACCAAAAAATTCAGGTAATTTGAAATTATGATTTCCGAATGCTGAAAATAATTGTTTGCTTGAAAATACTATTCCACCAAATTTATTTTCATTTAAATTGTAAGCAAAATCAATTCTTAATGTATGGTCTGGATTTGAAGATTTTGTGAAATGAAATCTTATTCCAGCGCCTACTGAATTATAAAATTGTGATTGATGTAGTTTTTGGTCTTGATTCCAAACTGTACCTACATCATAAAATGCAACACCTGATAAACCAAATAACCAGAATCTTAAATCAGGAAAAAATCTCATTTCAACATTTGCTATTATTCTATTATCACCGATTCTTTTATTTGCGTCATATCCGCGTAATCCCGTTTCATTATCTAATACTAATTGTCTTAATGCAAACCAATTCCAAACAGTTTGCTGTCTAATTCGTGTTGCTAAAACGATATTATCATTAAATTTATAAAAACCAGTACCAGTGAATTCTTGATAAGTAAAGATTCCATTACTTTGGATAAAACCCGAAGCTCCGGTTAATTGTCCAAACAAATATAGGTTGTTTTTATAATAAGAACGCTCTCCCTGTCCTGCAACATAATAAAATCCTCCGCCTCTTCTTAAATCAAACATTCTACCTATTGTAGCCGAGCCATATCCTCCAACTGTCATATCTTCATCGTAATAAGCATTCAATTTCTTCACAGAATAAAAATCCTGTGAAACAGATGAAAATTGAAATAAAAGTTTTAATGTGTTATCAAAAGCTTGCTCATATTCTAAAGCACCCCTATTAACATCACTTGCTGAAAGATAGGCAGTAGCGAAAACCCTATCCTTTCTTGACCACGCCTTTGAAAAGAAAATGCTCCCATTTCGTTCTAAATATGGCATCAACTTAAAATCATTTTCATTTGTGTAGAGAAAATTATCACCAAAAGAATTAAGAAAATCAATTCCAAAAGATGTTTTTGTATCTAATGTACGATATGGTTGGAATAATTTTATTTTCTGGTCTGTTCTATATTTATTTGCTGTAATTTCAGATTCAAGACTAATCTCCGTTCTGAATAGACGCTTGTTACTTAATTTTACGGTACCTTGTATCCCAATCTCATTTTCAGTTCTATATAATCCTTCTAAACTCAATTTTGTTCCTATACCAAATAGATTAAATTCTTCCAGTCTTGCTCCGTAATTACTATTTCCACCGCCTGTGCCATAAAGTAATGCAGGATATAAAGACCATCTATCTTTGGTAACGATAGTAACATTATAAGAATTATACTTTACTGAATCTAAAAATATTCTAACAGATGTGAATAATTCTGTACTTCGTAGATTTCTTTCTGTTTCAAGTAAATACTCTTCGTCAATCAAGTCATCTGTATTAAATAAAATTTCGTCTTCGATTAAATACAAATTGGTTTTCCAATGCAATTTATTGAGAAAATCTGATGCAAAAAACCAATCAATATCATTTTTTTCAAATACATTGTTTCTTTCAATATAAATTTCGCCAACTCTAATTTCATTTGATATTAAAGAATAATTTACAAATAGAATACTCGCCAAAATTAGTAATAATTTCATTATTTCTTATCTCTTTTCAAAAATACATAACCATTCTTAATATTAATTACCTTTAATTCGGGATATTTTGTGGTATAATTTTCGTAATTATTTATTCTCGAAACAAAATATGCATCTCTATCAATATTTCCAGCTAACAGCCACTCTTCAAATTCTGAACCACTCATTTTATGATAGTATCTTGATAAGTGAATTGGTTTTTCGGTATAGAAAAATGGTGCATAACTCTTATAACCGAGAGTATGAATGTAGCTATCCGTACCCTTAAATTCTTTATAAAATTCAATTGGTGTACCTTGCAAAAACTTTTCAATATTTGGAGTCATCATTGGCAAAAATATCATAATTGTAATTGCACTTGCAGAAAATAACCAAATAAAAGCATTTATGAATTTTCTTTGATATATATAAAATGAAAATACTGCTAATCCAATAAGTAGCACAACTCCAGAAATTTGCTCAAATCCATGCCATTCAACATGGGTTTGTAAAATTGCATTAGTAAACTTGTCTGTGATTTTCGGTAAAAATAATTCTATATTCATCAATATCATTGGAAAGAGAATCAAACCTAATGATAAAATTAAACCAATTATCCAAATTAACACAGATGTTGATACTTTCCACTTTAAACTGTGATAATTAATTTTGAACATTGAATATGCGGCAAGATAAGTAATTGGAAAATATGCTAATGATGAATAATGAAGAATTTTGGTTTTTACAATTGAAAAAATAATTATAACAACTGCAAGCAAAATTATATTCCAAACCCTGAACAAGTCTTGATAAGTATTATCATCTGATTGATGGCGGAATGCTCTTAATACAAAAATCGAAGCAGGGAAACAGCCAATAAAAAGTGGTATTAAGTGATAATAAATTGGTCCTTCATGTCCAGCGTCTCCAGTTGTGAGAAGTCTAATTTGATACATTACAAAGTCGTTAATTATATCGCCGCCAGTTTGAGATAATATTGATATATACCATATTATGATAGGTAATGCTGATAATATCCCGAAAATTAGCATTTCTTTAATTGGAAATTTGTAGCTTTTCCTTTTAATTACCCAAAATGCAAACCAAGCAAGGAATACAAGAAGAAAGCCTACTGGACCTTTAGTTAAAACTGCCAGTGAATTAAATAAACCAGCCAGAAGTAAATCTCTCTTTATACTTAAATTGGGAGAATTAATTTGCTTGAATGCCAATTCTGAAATATAATACATACTGGCAAAAATAAACAAATTAAAAGTAGGGTCAATAATACCTGTCTTGAAATAAAAATGCGGAAGAAATGAACCGATATAAGCTAATACCCAAAGCAGTCCAAATTTTTCATCAAATATTCTTTTTCCTAATTGAAAAATGAAGAGTAATGTAATAATACCAATAATAGCATTTGGAAGTCTTGCAGCAAATTCTGTAACTCCAAAAACTTTCATTGCTCCCACCTGAAACCATATAAACAGCGGTGGTTTTTCGTGAAATGGTTCATAATCAATTCTAACACTTAAATAATCGCCAGTCTCTATCATTTCACGGGCTGCTTCAGCAAAATTGATTTCATCCCAATCAAGCAAATGAACCTGACCAAGAAAAGGAATAAAAAATAAAAATCCAATAATAAATATCAGCAAATAACTTTTGTATTCTTTTATCATAACAATTTGATTAAATAAATCAATTAATGCGAATTAACAACAATTTTATTATTCTTTTTCATGAAAATCTGTAATTATTTTATTTACTGAGGATGTATAATAAGTAATAATTCAACAAACCGACAAGATTAATATTCTACTAAGTCATTATAATACAAGTATGTCAGACATCATCGCCTGATAAAACTATTATACAATGTAACAATTTTTGACAATCTCGAAAATGTAACTTATGACGAGGTAATTGGAGGGCAGTAAATACGAGAACTAATTATGACGGTTGTCTTTGTACCGTAGTTGCGAAATATTTGTAGAAAAATATTGCACATAAGTACTAAAAATGGCTTAACTACGGAAAAAAAAGAATTCAATCCTACTGGGATTTTCAAAGATTTTTCAATTAATTACAATATTTATTCTTTCAAAAGTAACTTGAATACAGAATAGTAATTTCAATAATTTGAATTATCATTTATATTGATTTATCATAATTGCTAACTGTCAGTTGAATAAGTAATATTGAAATGCTATTTCATGTGGCTAAAACCACATGAAAGATGATTAAATCTATACTTTATTAATAGACTATTAAGGTAACGAGTTGAGGCAAAAATTTTTAATGAAATTTCTGATTTATGTCTTTATTTTTTAGAAACATTTTTTGATTAATTCCGTTAATAATCTTAGTGTTTGTATAATTAATTAATAAAAAAAATGAAAAAAGTTTTGTCATCATTTTTGCTCCTGATTTCTATCAGTATTTTAGTTTATTCTCAAGAGAATCTAACTTATCAAAAGCCATCAAAAGAAATTTTGGAACTTGCCGATTACGAAAGACCACCTTCGGTTTCGATGGATAGCAAGAAAGAGTATATTTTATTTTCATATAGAAATACTTATAAAACTCTGGACGATTTGAATCAAAAGGAACTCCGTCTTGGTGGTTTGCGAATTAATCCAATTATAAATATTTCTTCAACAGTTACTTATATCAACAATTTGAAAATAAAAAAGTTAACAGATAAAATTGAAACACAAATTCAGGGATTACCAAATAATCCAAAAATCAGCAATATATCTTGGTCACCTAACGAAAAAATGATTGCCTTCACAAATACAACCGCAAAAGGAGTAGAGTTGTGGGTGGTGGATGTTGTTTCTGCTCAAGTAAAGAAACTAACTGATGATAAATTAAATGCAAATTTGGGAAGCCCATTCAGTTGGTTTAATGACAATGCAAATTTACTTGTGAAAATGTTGCCAAAAGATAGAACGGCTTTGATAGATGCTGTAAATAATATTCCAACTGGTCCAATTATTTCAATTAGCGATGGCTCAAAAGCACAAAACCGCACTTACCAAGATTTGCTCAAAAACCGTACAGATGAAATAAATTTTGAAAATATCACAAGTTCCGAACTTTATAAAGTTAATATCAATGGCAATTCTGAATTGTTTATGTCAAAAGATATGTATGCAGGTGAATCATTTTCACCAGACGGCAATTATATTATGATTAGCACAATTCAAAAGCCATTTTCTTATATTGTTCCACTAAACAGATTTCCTTCAAAAACAGTTGTCTATAATTCAGCAGGAAAAGAAGTTAAAGTTGTTAACGAAGTACCTTTGTCTGAGGTATTGCCAAAAGGATTTATGGCAGTTAGAACAGGCAAAAGAAGTATGTCTTGGAGAAATGATAAACCTTCAACGCTTTACTTTGTTGAAGCAATTGATGGTGGAAATCCTGAAACAAAAGTAGATTTTAGAGATGAATTATTTTTGTGGGATGCACCATTCGATAATCAGCCAAAATCATTTGCCAAAACAATAAACAGATTTAATGGCATTACATGGGGAAATGAAAATCTGGCTATTTTAAGCGACAATTGGTACGATACCAGAAATTCAAAAACATATTTAATCAATCCATCAAATCCAAAGCAAGAAGCAAAAATCATTTGGGATAGAAATTATCAGGATATTTATTCTGACCCGGGGAATTTTGAAACAGAACGCAATCAATACGGTAGATATGTGCTTGCAATTGATGATGGAAATGCATTTTTGATTGGTGATGGATATACCAAAGAAGGTCAAATTCCATTCATTCACAAATTTGATCTGAAAACTTTCAAAACTACTCCACTTTATCGCTCAACTATGAACAATATTTTAGAAAATATCTATGATATAGTTGATATTAAAAAAGGCGAAGTGCTTGTTCAAATTCAATCAAAAAGTGAATATCCAAACTATTACATAAGAAGTTTAAACAAAAAAGAATCACTTTTTCCAATAACATCATTCAAAAATCCATTTGAAAGTATCAAAAATGTTCATAAAGAAGTTATAAAATACAAACGCAAAGATGGTGTGGAATTATCGGGTACTTTATATCTTCCTATTGGTTATGATACAACAAAGAAAGAGAAAATGCCCCTTTTGATTTGGGCTTATCCTGAAGAATTCAAAGATAAAAATAGTGCTGGACAAAGCAGTTCAAATCCTAACGAATTTACTTTTCCAAATTATGGTTCATTTGTTTATTGGGTAACAAAGGGCTATGTTGTGCTTGATGATGCTTCATTTCCAATCGTTGGCGAAGACAAAGCCGAACCAAATGATACATTTATTGAGCAATTAGTATCCAATGCCGAAGCCGCAATTGATGCAGTTGATGCAATGGGATATATCGATAGAAAAAAAGTTGCCGTTGGCGGACATTCTTATGGTGCTTTTATGACCGCAAATTTATTAACTCACTCAAATTTATTTGCTTGTGGAATTGCGCGTAGTGGAGCATACAACCGTACTTTAACACCATTTGGATTCCAAAGTGAGCAACGAAATTACTGGGAAGCGATGGATGTATATTCAAAAATGTCTCCATTTACAACAGCAGATAAAATGAAAACTCCAATTCTTCTTGTTCATGGCGAAGCTGATAATAATCCCGGTACATTTACTCTGCAAACTGAACGCTATTTCCAAGCATTGAAAGGACTTGGTGCCAATGCAAGAATGTTGATACTTCCAAAGGAAAGCCACGGCTATGTTGCCAAAGAAAATATTTTACATTTGCTATGGGAACAAGACCAATTCTTAGAAAAATATTTGAAAGGGAAGTAAGTAGGTTGAATTAATATATCAAAAAAGTCTGTGCTAATATGTAGTACAGACTTTTTTTAAAATTACGTATCAAATAATAAAAACTTTTCAGCTAAATATTTTGAATTTCAAAAGTATTTTCAAATTAAATTATGAAAATTAAATCAAATAATACAATCAAGACGTGAATTTAATTTTTTTTTGAAAATATTTTACTAAAATTTATGTAATATGAGATTGCAAATACAAATCAAATTTTAGTAATTTAAACTATTAATTACTGTTTTTTTGATTCTAATAATATTTTTGAAAAATTATTTTGCATTTAAACTAAAATATTATTAAATTAAAATTTGGGAAATATGAAATTTAAAATTGTAAAACCTTAAATTGTGGTAGCCAATGTCGATAAACAGAGGATTGAACGAAGAGCAGATTCTATTAAGAAATACTGTAAGAAAATTTGCTGAAGAAGTAATTAAACCAAAAGCTCAAGAGTTAGACGAAAAAGAAGAGTTTTCTGAAGAAATTACTTTGCAGATGTGCGATATGGGATTTATGGGTGCATTTATACCTGAAGAATATGGTGGTGCTGGTATGGATTATGTTTCCTATATCATTACTGTTGAAGAACTTGCACGTGTTGATAGTTCGCAAGCAGCTACCGTGGCGGCACACAATTCGCTTGGCATAGGACCAATTTATTATTTTGGTTCTGAAGAGCAAAGAATGCACTATTTGCCACTTCTATCTTCTGGAAAATTATGGGGATTTGGTCTTACGGAGCCAGAAGCAGGTTCAGATGCTGGTAATACCAAAACAAGAGCTTTTCAAAATGGAGAAGATTGGATAATTAATGGTTCAAAAATATTCATCACTAATGCGTCCACAAATTTAACTCTTGGTTCTTCTGTACTCGCAGTTACAGGGCAGCAACCCGATGGCAGAAAACAATATACTACATTTTTAGTGGAAAATACTAAGTCAGGATTTGAAGCAAAAGCTATGAAACATAAAATGTTATGGCGTGCATCAAATACAAGTGAATTATACTTTAATGATTGTAGAGTTTCTTCCAGTAAAATACTTGGGAAAAAAGGCGATGGTTTTAAGCAAATGCTTTCCACATTAGATAAGGGCAGACTTTCAATAGCGGCTATGGGACTTGGTTTAGCACAAGGTGCGTTTGATTACGCTGTTGATTATGCAAAAAAACGCCATACTTTCGGCAGAGCAATTTCCACTTATCAAGCAAATTCATTCAAACTTGCCGATATTGAAGTTGGGCTAAATCTTGCACGTAATTTCCTATATGAAGTATGCAGAATGGCGGATAGAGGCGAAAATATCACAAAAGAAGGTGCTATTGCTAAATTATACTGTTCAGAACTTGCTCACAAAGCAGCAAATGATTGTGTTCAAATTATGGGTGGTTATGGCTTAATGAAAGAATACCATGCTGAACGTTTTTATAGAGACCAGAAAATACTTGAAATAGGTGAAGGAACTTCTGAAATACAAAGATTAGTCATTTCAAGAATAATTGGCTGTTACGATTAAGGATTTTAAATCCAACAACATTTAAAAATATCTGTTGATTTTAATAATATTTTTTGATAAATACTTTGAAATCAACAGTATTTTTATAATTTGTAACAACTTAGCCATATTTATAAATTTTAATTTGCAAGAGCATTTTCAAATTATATAAAAATTGACAAAAAAACATCATAAATTGAAATTTCCATATAAATTCCAATCTGGACTGAATGTTTGTAATAAGTAATATTCACGTGAGCCCAACAATCCCAGCGAGCTTTAATTGATTTTTTCATTCTGTTACAAAACTAAATGCATAGATTCTGAAACAATTTCAGAATGACGGAATTCGAGTTGGATTCTGAAATAAAATCAATATGACATAATACAATAGTTTGTTATACCCCACTTGTAGCGGAAACTAAAAAACAAAAATGTCCGACACTTTAGAATGTGGTGGACATTTCGTATTTCCCAATTGAATAAAGTGGAGTCAATAACAATTACCTACATTTTAATAAATTTCTTTGTAATTGACCAATTTCCCTCAAAAATAAGCATTGTTATGTAAACACCAGCTTTAAGAGATGGTAATTCAAATTCATGGTTTGAAAAACGGCTAACGGGATATTCCTTACCTGTTACATCGTAAACTTTTACATTGATTAGTTTATAATAATTATTCTTGATGTTGATTTTGTCATTTACCGGCATAGGATAAAATTCTATTGGAAATAAAGTCTCAATTTCAATCTTTACATCATTTGTTTCAGTATATGCTTTATATAATCCTTCTTTTGTACTGGCATATATATAATCACCGGCTGAAAATATATCTGTTATTTCTTTGTTACCCAATCCTTCACTAACTAATACCCAACTCTTGCAGTTGTCGCTTGAGGCATATATTGATGTTTGAAAATTTTCTATATACACAATATAAATACTGCCATTATGTTTTAACCATGTGTGAGGTGCCATTTTGGGTATAGGCATATCTACCTCTTTCCAGTTCTTACCAAAATCATCTGATACAAATACTGGTTGATTTGGACCACTAACTGGCATAAAATAAATTCTATTGCCATCAATGAAAATAATTTGTGGAAAACCACTATCTTCTTTTTTTAAATCAAAAGTTGAAACATATTCCCAATTTCTACCTTCATTTTCGGATTTATAGAATTTAAAGTATTTGTTTAGAGCATAATGAATTCCGTCTATTATAGTCCAATGCCAACAACTATCTGGCAAATTTTCTCTATATTTTATTTCTGAAAGATTAAACGAAACTCCTTTATCAGTAGAATAATAAATAGACGATGAAAAAAAACAAAACATTGTATCATTTCTTTCATATAAATTTCTTGTGTTAAGAAAAACACCACCTGAGGTTTTTGAATATAAATACCATGTTTCGCCAAAATCATCAGTTTTATAAGCATTGCCATATCCATTTATTGCAAATACACCCCATTTTGTTTGTACTACTGAATACCAGTCCTTTGTTAATTGCATCTGTTCGGGTTGGCTAAATGAAGTATCTATTTGCTTTTTTGACCAAGTTTTACCATTGTTGTATGACTTCATAATTACATTATTTATCATTTTATTCCTTGGAGCAGTCAATACTTCATTATCCTTTGATACTATTTGCATAGTAGAATTATCACTCTTTTCAGTTGATGCAAATAAGCCATGATTACTTTCCAACCATGTTTTACCATCATCTATTGAAGTCATTACACCTAAATGTGTAAAAGCAATTAAAGTGTTGCCTTTGACTAATAATTGTCTGATATAAAAATTACTGCTTCCGAATCTTTCCCAAGTTTTACCCTCATCACTACTGGATACTAATACCTGTACTCCATTTATTGAAGAATGAGTAATTATTTTATCTTTAAAGGCAACCAAAATGTCTCTCGTCATTGGTTTTAATAATTCATCAGATTTACATTCATACCAATTCCCTGAATTATCTTTTCCCCATAAACCCATACTGCTAATAATATAAAACCTGTTGTTTAAATATTTTACATATTTTAATTTTTCGGGAATATTGGGTATTGAATCATATTGCCAGTTCATTCCGCCATCAGATGAATAGTAATATTTGCCGATATATAGTGAAGAAGATGATGTTGCGAATAATATACCATTTATATTTGTACAATTAAAAATAATGTATTCATTAGGCATATCTTTTTCAACTAAGTTAAATTTAAAGTCAGCACTATCTTTAGTGATATAAGTACGGTATCTATTTTTAAAGTCATCTGGATTAAAAACCTGAATCAAAAATGTTGAATCAGTTGCAAAAAAATATTTTTGATTTACTGAATTAGGAATCCCATTATACTTGTAAATTAAGTGCCAGTTATTTTTATCAAAAGAATAATAATGATTACCTGAAAATCCAAGATATTTGTTTCTATATTTAAACATATCAAAAAAATAGAAGTGATTGGGATATATTTTACCTATATTATATTTAGTAACTACCCAGGTTTTTGCGGTATCTTTTGAAATTAATCCTAAAATTGATTCATATATTTCATTTTCAAATTCAAAAGATATTAGCCAATAGAAACCTTCCAGACCCTCACTGCAATATTCCCATTCATGTTTATTCTGTCCAAACACAACTGCATATCCCAAAATAAATAAGAGAATTATTATTGTATTTTTCATTTAGTGAACCTATTAATTTTATTAAAAAAATTTAAATAAGGCGGTTACTGTATTAAAATTAATCAATTCAGTAACCACCATTATTTCATCATTAATACCTTATACAAAATACCAATTATTAATAATCATAATCACAAATACGCATACATGCTTCGTATTCATTACATGTCATTGGTCCACTTGAATATCGGCTAATCATTGTTGAAACTCCACCTTCAATTACGTAAGTAATTCTACAGCAACTAATTCCAGTACTACATGGGACTAAAACAGCATCATGAATACCAAATGGTCCTAAAGTACCTACCCATTTCCAACATCTTGAAGGCGTATATACACTAACTGTATCATCGCCATACCCATGTGCGCTTACTATTCTTGCAGCACTTTCCAAAATATAACCTGTTATCATAGGGTCATTTGTTGCTGTACCTTGGCAACAAGGATCATTATCGGGGTAAGCTCGAATGGAATCAACTAAAAATGTAGCTTCATTTTCAATTACACATTGTGTAAAAAAAACCGTGTAACGACATTCTAAATTACATCTTGGATGAAAATAATAAAAATCTAAACTTAGGTGTTCCCCGTCACCACAACCTGGAAAACAATTAGTTTGAGCATAAGTTGTCAAAGTTGATATAGCTATCAATACTAAGATTAAAACTACTTTTTTCATATTATGAACCTTAATTTAATTAAAAAAAATTAATCACAAATACGCATACATGCTTCGGTTGGATCACATGTCATTAGTCCACTCGAATATGTTCCAATTATTTCTGAATCTCCACCTTCAATTACGTAAATCATAATACAGCAACTAATACCGTGGTCGCAGGTCACCAAAACTGCATTATGAATACCAGATGGTCCTAAAGTACCTTCCCATTTCCAACATCTTGAAGGAGTATATACATTAATTGTATCAGAACCTATCCCAGTTAAGCTTATTAATCTTCCAGCTTCATCCAAAATATAACCTGCTACCATAGGGTCATTTGTTGCTGTGCCTTGGCAACAAGGATCATTATATGGACTTGCTGCAACGGAATCGATTAAAAATGTACTTACATTTTCAATTATACATTCGCTATAAAAAACCGTGTAAGTACAAGTCAAATTACAACTTGGATGAAAAACAGAATAAGTTATAGGTGCTTGTGCTACATTGTCGCAATCATCAGGGAAACAACCAGGTTGAGAAAAAGCTGTCAAAGTTGATATAGTTATCAACGCTAAGAATAAAACTACTTTTTTCATTTAATTATCCTAAATTTTATTAAAAAAATTACAAAAAACAAAGGCATCTCTAAACTCCAGCAATTTGCTGACATTAGTTTGATAACCTAAGAAAAATTAATAAATTTGTTAGTTAAAATATATAGGCATCCCTTACGTCAACAAATCGCTGACATTAGAGGGAACCAACAGTCCCTTTAAAAAAGGTAGCATGGGTCAGGAAAAATAGTTTGACTCTCCAAGTAAAACTACCTGACCTTTTTATTTTGCTTTTCATACACGCATAAATTATCCTCCTAAGTTCGAAAATATTTAAATTTCTATCTCTCAGTTCTTGCTCATTAAGAGAGAGAGAGAGAGAGAGAGAGAGAGAGAGAGAGAGAGAGAGAGAGAGAGAGAGAGAGAGAGAGAGAGAGAGAGAGAGAGAGAGAGAGAGAATTTGCTCAAATTCATTATCACAATCCCACTTTCCCAACAAAACAAAAATAAAAAAGTTTATTGAAATAAAAAAATAATTTCAAATATTTTTTATTTTTTTTTGAAATTATTTTTCAAGTAACAATTTTCAAATATATAATAAATTGTATTAAACTTTCTGAATTGTAATTTTGTGAACTCAATCCCACAAATCAAGGTTTTTATTTCGCAATCATATATTTTATTATCCTTAATATTTTCAGTAATAAGAGTTCCATCACTCATTAACAATTTTCTATAGAAACAAATATTTATTCTATAATGATGTCATCTCATTTCAAAATTACAAAATTATTATTAAACAAACAAATAATTTTTAAATTTTTTTTTATTTTTTTCAAAAATATTTTATATCAAGTATAAATTGTATATACAGTCGCCATCGAAATGGGGAGGATTTTGGAAGGGTTAACAAACAGGTAAATCGATGAGATTTTCATAAATTTTATTTTATAAAAAAAATCAATATCTCATCTAACTTAAAAATATCTGAGTTTTACCTATTTTCTTTTATAATAATCTAACAAATAAGATTCTTCTTTAATAAATTCTTCATCTATTTCAATAGAATCATAATGAGCTGGAACTAATTTATTGCCGAAAGAACCTGTTTGAATAATTTCAATAAGTTTATTACTTTCAGATAACATCAGTTTAGTTTTCTTGATTAATCTATCCCAAACAATTTTATTATTTATAACAATAAAGTCTTTGTAAAAATAAATTTTCACTGGCTCATTTTTTGCATATTGATTTTTATTTTTAATTAATGGTATTACTGTAAATATTGCTGTAACAATAGGAGTTAGTAATGTATATAATAATAACATTGTTAAATTATAATTGCCATTACCTGATATTAAATTAATATATGGCATCATCAAAAATATTACAAAGAATGCTACTGTTATAACAATAGTAACACTTAAAAATAATAATTTATCCTTTGCAAATTTGCGGTCATAATATTTCCTTGCTTGTTCGTTTTCTAATTCAAAATATCTCAGAAACCCTTCTGCTTTATTTTTACAACTTGAACAATACAAGTTCTGTGGATTTTGAGTGGTTGGATTAATATCAATTTTTGTATCACAGTAAGGACACGGAATTTTTTTATTAATAACTGGCATAATTTATTCTAACTTTTCATTTATAAAAATACAAATATAATGAAAAATGAGTAATTAATAAGAATTGAAAAGAAATTTTTATAGAATATTATACAAAAGTAGTAATGTGAAAATTAATTAGTGCTTTTTTAAATTCCTGATAAACATTTTCATAGACACCCAATGCTTCATTGTTATTAAAAATTTATGGGAAGCAGAAACTCTAATTCTTCTTGAAAATACGTCAAATTCGTTTAATTCAATTTTTTCTAAAAGACGAAAATAAATTGAATCCATAATTTCTGCAGCGATGATAGTGGGTTTTTCGTCAGGTCTTAAAAAAGTGCGAGCTTTATGATAATATTCTCTTGCTCTTAATGTTTGAAATCTCATCATCTCAACAAAATTATCATTATAATTTTCGTTAATTAAATCTTTTTCAGAATATTTAAAGCTTTCCATTTCATCTAAAGGTAAATATATATATCCTCTATCTTTATCTTGCTTAATATCCCTGAGAATATTTGTTAATTGAAGTGCATAACCAAGATTAACAGCATAATTCTTGGTTTCTTCGTATTTATGACCGAAAATTTCAATACTGATTAAACCAACTATACTTGCCACGCTATAACAATAACTCTTTAATTCTTCAAAAGTGTTATAACGAGTTTGAAGTAAATCTCTTCTCACACCATCAATTAATGTAAGTAAATATTGCTTTGGAATGTCAAATCTTTTCACAGTGAAATAAAGTGGTGAAATTAAAGGGTTAACATTGCCATCATATATTTTCTCAATTTCCTTTTCCCACCAGTCAAGGCGTTCCATTTTACGAAGCATAACTTTGCTATTAATATTAGGAGTACTATCAACAATTCCATCAATATAGCTACAAAATGCATAAATGGAATTTATTGCATTTCTCTCTTCTTTTGGTAGCAAAGAAAAGGAGTACAAAAAATTTGACCTATGAATTACAGGAGGTTCAACTTTTTCGTAATTAGCTAATTCTGTTTGTGTTATTGCTTCCATAAAAAACAATTTTTGTAAATGCTCTCAATAAAATATTTAAATAATCATACCAAAATAATTTTGGTCTTATTTTAATCAATTTAGTCCCTAATTTCTCACATTTTTTTAAAATAACCATTCCACTTTCAAATGTAATAGCTATTTCAAATTTCAATCGCCATGGCTTCAATAATTTCGGTAAACTTCTGCCATTTTTGTAAATTTGCATAGTATTATTTAAAATTACACTTATGCAACTTTTAAAATTAATATTTTTTTCCTCCAATTCCAAATTTTCTTTTGTTAAATCATATTTTAATAATAAATTTTCGGGTATAAAGCATCTATCATTTTTTAAATCAACTGATAAATCTTGCCAAAAATTAATTAATTGAAGACCCGTACAAATATTATCAGAGAGTTTTGCAGTTTCTGAATTATACATATCAAATATTCTCAAAACTAATTCACCAACAGGATTTGCTGAAAACTGGCAGTAATCTAATAGTTCATCGAAAACCTTTGCCTGCTTAAATGCAGCATCCATTTTAAATGCGGTGATTAGTTTTTGTAATGTGCTAATGGGTAGTTTTTTATTTTCAATAGTGTCATAAAGGGCTACAAAGATAGGATTTCCTTTTTGTAATGAAAATCCTTTTATGTTTAAAAGACAATCGGAATAAGAATTCAAAACATTTATTTTGAATTCAGTAGATTCTGAAACTAATTCATCAGCAATATCATCTGCAATTCTGGAAAAAGCATAAACTGAATAAAAATACTTTCTAAATTTTTTGGGAATAATTAATGAACCTACAGGAAAATTTTCATAATGTGAAGTTGCAATTTTTTCACAAAAAAAATAGGCAGATTCAAGATTATCAACATAGAATCTGCCACCAGAAAAAATACTTAAATCAAGTAAATCGCTCTTTGTATTAACTAACTTCAATTTATTACCTAATCAGATTATTTCATTGTTCTGATTTGGTATTTTTTTGCTATGCCCTAATTTAATCAAATGTAATTTTGAAAATCTGTTTTCCGTTCCTTTCAATAATCGTTTAATATTCGCTCTGTGTGTATAAATAATCAATGCGGCAACAGTAATACTAAAATATATCAATATTTGATAACCAGGGATATTGTCGTGAAATATATTGTACCTTACCAATAATGATGTTGGTAAAGTAAATGCTGCTATAATTGAACCAAGTGAAATATATCCAGAAAAAATAACTGCAATCACGAATAAACCAAAAGCAATACCAACATCCACAGGCACAAGTCCGAGCAACATACCGGCAGCAGTATTTACACCTTTGCCCCCCTTGAATCCAACGAATACAGACCAAATATGACCACAAACAGCAATGATTCCAGCGCCAATCTTAATTAGAGTAATATCTTCAAAGAATGTAGCATTAGGAACTGGAACACCACTACCAAAATAAGGTGCTATAAGCATTACCGCAACCATTCCTTTAGCGATGTCTATCAATTGAACAGTAAGCCCCCACTTCCAGCCGAGTATTCTGAAAGCATTAGTGCTACCCATATTACCACTTCCTTTTTCTCTTATATCAAATCCGAAAAAAAGTTTGCTGATAATTACTGCTGTTGGGATTGCTCCTGCAAGGTAACTTAGTACTGCGATTGCGAGTATTTTTGTTAAAATATCCATTTAAACCTTCTTATGAACAAATCTTAAATAAAATAATAATCCATAAAATTCAAAACTCTAATTCACATTTATAACACGATTATTAGTTAAAAATATTTTACTTTTAACATTTCTAAAATTTTTAGTTGTTAAACCTTCAAATTACAATAGAGTGAAACATAATTTATATTTGCTGGGAAGAAACTAATTTTTTTATTATAGGAAAATTAACATTTTTTTTGTTCATATTTTTAAATTTCATTAAGTTTGAATATTGATTGATTTAAATATTTGGAGAGTTATATGCACGCCTTTAAATTACTTGTTATTATCAGCACAATTTTGTTTTTTTCCGAAGCCAGTTCTCAAAATTGGATGGATTGGGATTCACTTGGTAACGATGTAAATTTTTATAAAATACAAAAGCAATTCAATGATTATTGGGGACCTAAAAATATTGGTCATAATACTCCAAAAAATCAAATGGGTGGCTGGAAGGCATTCAAAAGGTGGGAATGGTACTGGGAACAACGCGTTGCTCCAACGGGTGAATTTCCCTTAGCTGGTCATAATTTAATGGAATTGAGAAAATGGAAATCAAGGAAAGAAAATAGCAAGGAGAAAAAGCAAGATATAAATAATTGGACGAATGTTGGACCATTTGAATCAGATGGTGGATATTCTGGTTTAGGTAGAATTAATTGGGTAGAAGAAGACCCTGATTATAATGGAACTACCAATAAAACTATTTGGATTGGTTCGCCAGGGGGGGGGCTATGGAAGACTGAAGATGATGGTGCAACTTGGGAATCAAAGTTTGAGGGATTTGGTAGTATGGGTGTATCATCAATCATCATTGACCCTGTTGATTCCGACATAATGTATATTGCAACTGGAGATGGTGATGTTGCTGATACATATAGTATTGGTGTATTGAAATCAACTGATGGTGGTCAAACATGGAATACAACTGGTTTGAATTGGACTACATCTAATAACAGAACAATCAGAAAAATTGTTATGGACCCCAATGACAATGATATTCTTTATGCAGCCACTTCTAACGGGATATATAAAACTGTAAACGCTGGTTCAACCTGGACACAGGTAAGAGCTACTACAAGATATTTTGATATTGAATTCAAACCTGGAAGTAGTGATACATTGTATGCCTCTGGCTTTTATGAAGTAATCAGAACTACGAATGCAGGTACAAATTGGACTGTCCTTGGTGGTGGCTTGCCTACAACAGGAATTTACAGAATCGAACTTGCTGTTTCACCTAATAATCCAAATTATGTTTATGCTTTATCAGGTTATTCTGGTGGAAATAATAATAGCGGATTTCATAGTGTTTATCGTTCTACAGATGGAGGAACAAATTGGACTGCAAGAGCTACTTACGATGGTGGCACTCCTAATTTACTTGGTTGGGAATCCGATGGTGGAGACACAGGGGGGCAAGCATGGTACGATTTAACATTAGAAGTATCTCCAACAGATGTAAATATGCTTTTCATTGGTGGGGTGAATTGTTGGAAATCTACAAATGGAGGCACTAATTGGAGTATTTCATCACATTGGTGGGGAGATGGAGTAGATGCTGTACATGCAGACCATCATTATCTTGGTTTTGCAAAAAATACTTCACGATTATATAATGGAAATGACGGTGGTATCTATAGAACTACCAATAATGGAACTGACTGGACTTGGCTCGGAAATGGACTTCCAATTACCCAATTATATAGATTAGGTACTTCAAAAACTAACTCTACCAGAATTATTGCTGGGGCGCAAGACAATGGTACAAAATTATTAAAAAGTGGCAATTGGTATGATGCAATTGGTGGTGATGGTATGGAATGTATTATCAGCCATTCCAATGCTGATATTATGTATGGAACTCTATATTATGGAGCATTAAGGAAATCTGTTAATGCGGGTTCATCATTTTCAAATGTTACTGTTTCAAGTTCTGAACAAGGTGGTTGGGTTTCTCCTTATGTTATGCATCCTACTGATGCTAATACTATATATATGGGTTATAAGAATATTTATAAAACAGTAAATGCTGGTTCAAATTGGACAGCAATTACCTCAGGATGGTCATCAAATTTAAGCGTTCTTCATGTTGCTCCTTCAAATCCAGACTATATTTATGCAGGAACTGGCTCAACACTTAAATATACTTCAAATGGTGGAACTAATTGGATTAGTATTACACTACCAATTTCACAAACTTTAACATATCTTGCAATAAATTATACAAATCCTTTAAAAATTTATGCAACTTTTTCAGGTTACAGTGCTGGAAATAAAGTATTTTATTCAACTGATGCTGGTACAAGCTGGACTAATATATCAGATAATTTGCCAAATGTTCCTGTAAATACTATTATATATCAAAAAAGTTTAAACAATAGAATATATATAGGTACAGATATTGGTGTATTTTGGATAGATGATAATGAAGACGGTTGGCAAGATTTTAATGGTGATTTGCCAGATGTTGAAATTACTGAATTAGAAATTCATTATGCAACAAATAAACTAAGGGCTGCTACCTATGGGCGAGGAGTTTGGGAATCTGATATTACACCTTCAAATGAAGTTGATACTCCAGAACTTAAAAGTCCAACCAATAATTCAATAAATTTTGCATTTAATGATAAATTAATTTGGTTAAAATCTACTAATGCTACTTCTTATGGGTTGCAGATTTCATTAAATTCTGATATGAGCAATCCACTTTATAGCAAAACAGGTTTAACTGATACTACTTTTGTAATTAAGGATACTTTACTTGCCTATAATACTAACTATTATTGGAGAGTAAATGCAAAAAAAGACACAATCACTTCAAATTGGAGTAGTATCTGGAAATTTAAAACGCAAGAATATGCTTTGACACCTACACAAATTGCCCCATCCAACAATAGTGTTGGTATTGCAAATAATACAAAAATTATTTGGTCTAAAGCGTCATTATCTGATTCTTATGGCTTGCAGGTTTCTGTAAACGCAAATATGAGTAGTCCAATTATTTCTGTAACAGGACTTGTAGATACTACTTATACAATTGTAGATACAATTTTTAATTATGCAACTACATATTATTGGCGTGTAAATTCTAAAAGAGATAACCAAACAAGTAGTTGGTCAGATATCTGGAATTTCAAATTAAAAGTTAATATTGCTGCACCTACGCTTACATTTCCAGCAAATAATGCATCTGGAATTAAATTAACTGATTCACTAAAATGGTCGGCTGTTACTGGAGCAACTAAATATCAATTAGTAATTAGTACCGACCAAAATTTTACAACAAATTTTTATGATGGTATTATAACTAATAATTTCTTTTGGCTTGGCACATTAAATGTTAAAATGAATACCAATTATTATTGGAAAGTTCTATCTATGCAGAATAATGAAGTTGGTGAATGGTCTTCAGTTTTCAAATTTACTACAAGAACATCAAATCATGTTTATTGTATTCCTTCAACTTCAACTTGTGATGAATATATTAGTAAAGTTGTATTCAATACAATATCAAAAGAGTCTGATTGTGATTCAAGATATTCTGATTATTCTGATTATATTACAGGGGTTACAAAGGGAAATGTTTATACATTAACTGTAACGAACGCAATTCCTTATACAAGTGATTATGTTGGTGTTTGGTTTGATTGGAATCAAGATGGGGATTTTGATGATTCGGGAGAATTTACTCAATTATCAACAACTAATTTTTCAACATTTACAGGAAATATTTCTATTCCTATGACTGCCACTAAAGGCAAAACTATGATGAGAACAAGAATTGTATGGAGTATTTCTTTGAATCCATGCACTTATTCTGATTATGGAGAAGCAGAGGATTATAGTGTATATATCAATCCAACTCCTTTATCAACTCCTACACTTACTACTCCAACCAATAATTCGGTTAATTTAACTTTACCTGTTGGACTGGGTTGGAATACAGTAACTAATGCGTCAAGTTATACTTTACAGGTTTCAACAACAAGTAATTTTTCAACATTGTTAGTTAATACTACTCAAAGTGGTTTGACTTATAATCTACAGAATTTGAATTATAGTACAGTATATTATTGGAGAGTGATGGCAAATAATGCGGATACTACCTCAAATTGGTCAACGACTTATAATTTCAAAACTTTCGCAAAACCTGTTGATTTACTTCTTCCTACAAATAATGCAATTAAACAAATTAAGACGTTGATTTTAAAATGGAGTCATATTCCAAGTGTTACTAATTATCAATTACAATTATCAAAATTTAATGATTTCAGCACAAATTTGCTATCATTTTTTACAACTGATACTTCATACTATGCCTCACTATTTCATTCATCTCAGTTTTATTGGCGGACAAGGGCGGTCTATAATACTGATACATCAGCTTGGTCATCAGTATGGAGTTTTACAACTAAAGATAGTTTAACTGTTCCTATTATAACAACTCCAGCAAACAATGCTACAAATCAAAAAACAAATCTAACTTTTAATTGGAATGATGTAAATTTTGCTGAAAAATATAGATTGCAAGTTTCAACTTCAAATAATTTTACAACATTATTAAAAGATGAGTGGCTTGTTAATAGCGAGTATAATCTTACTAATTTGAGTTATAATACTGTTTATTATTGGCGAGTTTTGGCAGCTGACTTTGCAGATACAACGGCATATTCCAGTACTTGGCAATTCACAACTAAACAGAATTTAACTGTTCCAGTTTTAGCAACTCCAACAAACAATGCTACAAATCAAAAAACAAATCTAACTTTGAATTGGAATGATGTAAATTTTGCTGAAAAATATAGATTACAAGTTTCAACTTCAAATAATTTTACAACATTATTAAAAGATGAGTGGCTTGTTAATAGCGAGTATAATCTTACTAATTTGAGTTACAATACTACTTATTATTGGCGGGTATTGGCAGCTGACTTTGCAGATACAACCGCATTTCCAGGTACTTGGCAATTCACAACAAAGCAGAATTTAACAATTCCTGTTTTAGTAAGTCCATCAAATAACGCAACAAATCAGAAAACTTATTTGACATTGAATTGGAATGATGTAAATTTTGCTGAAAAATACAGATTACAAGTTTCAACTTTAAGTAATTTCAGTACTTTAATAAAAGATGAATGGCTTGTTAATAGCGAGTATAATTTCACGAATTTAAATTACAATACAACTTATTATTGGCGAGTGTTGGCAGCTGACTTTGCCGATACAACCGCATTTTCAGGCACATGGCAATTTACTACTAAACAGAATTTAACAGTTCCAGTTCTTGCAAGTCCGTCAAACAATGCTACAAATCAAAAAACTAATTTGACTTTAAATTGGGATGATGTAAATTTTGCAGAAAAATACAGATTACAAGTATCAACTTCAAATACTTTTACCACTTTATTAAAAGATGAATGGTTAGAAAATAACGAGTATAATCTTGCAAATTTGAGTTATAATACAACTTATTATTGGCGAGTATTAGCGGCTGACTTTGCAGATACAACAGAATTTTCAAGCACTTGGCAATTTACTACTAAGCAAAATTTAACTGTTCCAGTTTTAGCAAGTCCGTCAAACAATGCTACAAATCAAAAAACTAATTTGACATTGAATTGGAATGATGTAAATTTTGCTGAAAAATACAGATTACAAGTTTCAACCTCTAATACATTTGTCACTTTATTAAAAGATGAATGGCTTGTAAATAGTGAGTATAATCTCACAAATTTGAGTTACAATACAGTTTATTATTGGCGGGTATTAGCAGCTGACTTTGCTGATACAACAGAATTTTCAAGCACTTGGCAATTTACTACTAAGCAAAATTTAACTGTTCCAGTTTTAGCAAGTCCGTCAAACAATGCTACAAATCAAAAAGTCAATTTAACATTGAATTGGGATGATGTAAATTTTGCTGAAAAATACAGATTACAAGTTTCAACCTCTAATACATTTGTCACTTTATTAAAAGATGAATGGCTTGTAAATAGTGAGTATAATCTCACAAATTTGAGTTACAATACAGTTTATTATTGGCGGGTATTAGCAGCTGACTTTGCTGATACAACAGCATTTTCAGGCACATGGCAATTTACTACAAAGCAAAATTTAACTGTTCCAGTTTTAGCAAGTCCGTCAAACAATGCTACAAATCAAAAAACTAATTTAACATTAAATTGGAATGATGTAAATTTTGCTGAAAAATATAGATTGCAAGTTTCAGCTTCAAATACTTTTGCCACTTTGTTAACAGATGAATGGTTAGATAATAGTGACTATAATTTGACAAATTTGAGTTTTAATACTACTTATTATTGGCGAGTATTGGCAGTTGACTTTGCAGATACAACTGCATTTTCAGGCACTTGGCAATTTACAACAAAGCAGAATTTAACAGTTCCAGTATTGATACTTCCGACAAATAATTCTACGAATCAAAAAGTTTATTTGACTTTGAATTGGAATAATGTAAATTTTGCTGAAAAATACAGATTACAAGTTTCAACTTTAAATAATTTCAGTACATTATTAAAAGATGAATGGTTAGTAAATAGTGAATATAATCTTACAAATTTGAATTACAATACAGTTTATTATTGGCGTGTTCTTGCTGCAGACTTTGCAGATACAACAGCATTCTCAGGCACATGGCAATTCACAACTTTACCAAGACCAACAGCACCAACATTAATTTCTATTAACAATAATGATGAGTATGTTTCACTTACTCCAAAGTTAATTTGGAGTGAAATATTAAATGCTGATAGTTATAGGGTACAGGTTGCTCGTGATGTTAACTTCAATACAATTGCTGTTGATGTAACAAATCCAAATTTACCTTCTTATATTATTGAAACAGGCAGATTGAATCAATTGACAAATTATTATTGGCGTGTTAATGTAATTGTTGATGGTGATACAAGTAATTGGTCTTCAGCTTGGAAATTTAAAACAGGTAATAGTAGTAGCATAAATAAATATGTTGTTTCCTTACTTGGAAATAAGTCTGATAATTGTGATGTAGTTTGGGTAGAGAATAATATTGATATATCATCAATAAGTACAACTTCAGATGATTGTGGAGGTGAGGGAAATTGTATTTTCACAAATTCTAATGATAAATTGAATCTTAATAATGCAAGAATTAAGTTTAATTTTGTAAATCTGAATCCTTTTGTCGATTCAATTAAAATAATTATCAAGAATAATTGTGGCTCAAATTGTACACAAGCATTTATGTATGATAATGAGTATTTGATTGATGAAAAATCAAGCCCAGCAAATGGAATAATTACATTAACATTAATGAATAATTATTCAAGAATAACTGATTTGTTTGTCTCATCTTGTAACGCAGAGTTGTTAGAAATAGTATTATTCACAAATGGGAAATATCCTGACAATGTACCATCGGATTGGGCATATACTGAAGAAACAGGAAGTTATTCAATTATTTCAGTTCCAAAAAATGTTGATAATCTTATTAATGGCAGGAAATTAATGGTAGGTGATGCTATTGGCGTATTCTTTGATGATAACTCTGTATCAAAGTGTGCAGGATATTCGGTTTGGAATGGCAACGATTTAAATATCAAAATTTGGGGTGATGATCCTAATACGATTATTAAAGATGGATTTGGTCTGAATGAGGACTATACAATTAAATTATGGGACGGGCAAGAATCGAAATCAATAGCTACAAAAGTGAAATATTCATCGGGTCCATCATATTTTGAAAATGCAGGATTTTCTGTATTATCACAACTATTTGGGAATGACATAATTCATAGTATCATATTGAACCAAGGTTGGAATTTGACATCTTCATATATCAATCCTACAAATGCATCTATGAGTAAAGTATTTGAGAATAATATTGATGATGTTGTAATTGTTAAAAATGCAGCAGGGAAAATTTATATGCCTTCATCCAATACAAATACCATTGGAAATTGGAATTATAAAGAAGGTTATCAAATTTATGTAAGTAAATCAACTATTTTAAAAGTATTTGGTATGGAAGTAATTCCTCAAAATACACCGATATATTTAAATAAAGGATGGTCAATTATTCCATATTCAAGAAAATTTGAAGCAAATATTGGAAATCTTTTGCAAACAATTGAAGAATACAATAACCTTGTAATTATAAAAAATAGTGCTGGTCAAATTTATATGCCAAATAGTATGAATACAATTGGCAATATGAAACCTGGGCAAGCTTATCAAGCATACTTAAAAGAAAAAGATACATTAATTTACATAGCAAATTATGCAGAAAGGAATGCAGGTTCTTATGATTTAATTGACGATTTTTCAGCTAATCATTTAAAAACGAACATAACAGCAACGAGTAAGTCAATGGTAATTCAGTTATATATTGCAAATGGTCAGACTGGTGATGAAATAGGTGTATGGAATGAAAATGGATTGTTACTCGGAAGTTCATTAATTGTTGATAAACAAGCTGTTATCACAATTTGGGGAGCAGATGAATTTACAAATCAAATTTACACTGCTAAAAACAACGATAAATTACATTTTAAAATATTGCCTTATGGTTCTAAAGAGCTTCTTGATGTAAATACTTCAAGTATATATAGTTTGTTAAATACTGATGTGAATCAATTAATTTATAACGACAATGAAGTATTATCAATTAAGGTTGATATAAAAGGATTGGATAGAGATATTCCAATACTTGGTATTTATCCTAATCCTGCGAAAGATTTACTATATGTTGAAATCGAATTATCAGACAACACTCATTGTGAATTAGGAATATTTGATTTAATGGGTCAACAAATTGATGTAATTGCTAATGATAGCTATAATTCTGGGAAATATAAATTTAATGTCAATCTTAAAGATATTCCTAATGGCACATACAGTATTAGATTGAAAATGAATAACAAAGTTGCAAATAAACAGTTTGTTATAATTAAATAATCAGAAAGTTATTATAGAAATTTTGTTTTCAAGACCAACTCTTAAAACCTCCCAAATCGGGAGGTTTTTTTTTCAAGCTGAATTGATATGCTTAAATTTATTATACTGAATAGTGCAAACAACCTTGCATGAGTTATTGATTGTTACATAATTTAAAATCTGCTTTCTATATTATGGTAACAACATTAATTGCTTGCTGATTTCAATTCGCTCATTGTAAATAGGGGAGTCAATTTTATTCCAATATTTTGCAATGCTTCAACTCCACCGGATTGTCTGTCTATTACACATAGTGCGGCATCAATAATGGCACCACTGCCTCTAAGTTCATTTGTCGAAAGAATTATTTGCCCACCACTTGTTACAACATCTTCGATTAAAAGCATTTTCTTACCAGAGAATTTTACACCCTCAGCAATTTGTTTTGTGCCATATTCTTTTGCTTTTTTTCTAATAAAACAGACAGGTAAACCCGATTTCAATGAAAGTAATGTAGCAATTGGAATACCACCCATTTCCAAAGCACCAAGTATTTTAGTATCTTGCGGAATTAATTTCAACATTTCATCTGTAATTTTATCTAATAATACAGGATTAGATTCAAATCTGTATTTATCAAAATATTCATTACTAATTTTACCTGAACGAAGTAAAAATTCACCTGTTATATAAGCCGCATCAAAGATACTTTTAGCGAGTTCCTGATTTTTCATATTTTTCCTTATTTATTAATTCAAATGGTAAATCTGCATAAATTAAAATAGACAATGCAATCGAAGCAACACATTGGTTAAGTTCGTTTGCATCAACTTTATCTGAAGTATCTGAATGTGAATGATGGTAATAAAAATATTTTCCTTTATCATCTGTTTGCAAACTCATACCCGGAATTCCTTCCCGCATCATAGGTCCAATATCAACTCCACCACCTTGTTTTTCAACTGTCATTGGAGCAATTCTCTTAAGTAATGGTTCAATTTTTTTCAATTCATCAAAAATTGAATCGGGTCCAGTATATCTCATTGATTTTGGGGTAAATGCACCACCATCCATTTCAAACATTAAGCTATGTTTTTCATTTTTATGGGCATCTCTATAAGCATTTCCACCACGAACACCATTTTCTTCATTTGCCCAAAAAACAACTCTTATCGTTCTTTTTGGTTTGATATTTAAATCTTTCAATAATTTAACTGCCATCCAAGTAGCTATACAACCACTTGCATCATCATGAGCACCAGTACCTGCATCCCAAGAATCAATATGTCCGCCAATAGCAAGAATTTCATCTGGAAATTCGCTACCCTTTATTTCTGCCATAATATTTGATGATTCTCTATCTGGAAGTGTTTCTGCATTCATTACTAATTTTATTTTTGGGGTAATTCCATAACTTTGCAATCTTTGAAGTAGCATTGCATCTTCGGGTGTAATTGCTGCATGTGGTATTTTAGGTAAAGAATCTTTGTAAATCATCATACCTGTATGAAGATTTCTACTTACATTTGGGCTTACGGAATGAATTAACGATGCAACAGCACCATATTTAGAAGCTCTGTAAGCACCATGAGTACGATATTGGACGGACTGGCCATAATTAATAAATGACTGATTGTAAACTACAATTTTTCCTTTGATTTTATCTTTATTGACTTCTAATTCATCAAAATCTTTAAAAACGATTACTTCAGCAGTAATTCCTTCTTTTGGAGTTGCTATTGAACCACCCAATCCGAGAATTGGAATATCGGCTATTCTTGGATATATCATTTCGCATTTTTCGTAATTTCGTCTCCAATTCGGTACCATAACCAATTCTTTCTTAACATTAACCAGATTATCTTTCTTCATTTCTGATTCAATCCAGTTAAGAGCATTTTCAAGATTATCGCTTCCTGATAATCTTGGACCAAACACATCGCATAAATAAGCCAATCTATTCCAAGCTGTACTGTCATTCATTGACTCAGCAATGATTTTGTCAGCAATAGTTGAATAATTGTCAATAAAATATTCGTTATTCAATTTTGCAAAAATACTCGAACAAATTGAAAGAAACAGTAATGTATATATAAATTTTTTCATAGACCTAACTTCAATAATTACAAATTATTATTTAAATTTCTTAGCATAATTTCTTTTATTTCTTTCATCAATTTTAATTGATTTTCTTTGCTATCAGACTCATTTTTTATAGGGCTGTCGATAATCATCTTCACAGTTCCTTTTTTAAAATACTTTTTTCCTTTAGCAAGAATTTTAGATGAACCAATAATTGTAACAGGAACAATTGTTTTTCCTGACTTAGCAGCTAATAAAAAAGCACCTCTTTTGAATTCACCAAGATTCCCATCTTCCGACCGTGTTCCTTCTGGAAATATAATGACTGAATCACCATCTCTAATAGATTTTGCGGCTGTATCAACTGCTGTCATTGCGTTTCTTGGGTCAGTTCTTACTATTGAAATAAAGGGAGATTTCTTCAAACCATACCCGAAAAGTGGGATTTTTTCCAATTCTTCTTTATACATTATTCTTGCATTATCATTTAACGAATAAAGCAAAACAGGAATATCAAAAAGCGATGAATGATTGGCTACATAAATATAAGACATATTTCTGTCAAGTTGTTCGGCACCAATTAATTCTACTTTTATACCCACAATTTTCAACAAAATACCGGACCAACTGTGAGCTAACTTGTGGAAAATATGTTCGCCTTTGATGCGAATAGCAACAATTGCTGCTATTGTGTACATAGCAGTTGTAAGCATTACGAGCAATAATTTAAAATAATAAGTTATCATTTCATCATAATATTTAATTATTTCCTATACCGCAAAAAATATTGCAGATTTTAAGTACTGTAAAATCCTTCACACAATAAAATCTTTGCAATCCATCTGCACGAGATTCTACAATACCATTATTTTGAAGTATTCTAAGTTGTTTTGATACATTAGCTTGCATCAAACCTGTAGATTCAATTATTTCTGTAACGCATTTTTCTCCATCAAATAAAGACCGCAAAATCTTTAATCTTGAAGGTTCAGAAAGGACTTTAAACCTTTCGGCTAAATGAATGATTTCACTATCACTAAAAGTGTTTTTCACATCCATACCATATTTTTTTACTATTTGCAAATTTTTCACAATACAAAAATATCAAAAAGAAATAATAAATTGTAATAAAACAATTGATTAATCAAATAAATTTCAAATTTTTAATAAATATATGTATTTTGAGTATAACTGATTTTATTTTAGCAGTATTATTGGACTTATATTATCAATTATCAGTATTCCATTGAAGCCGAAGCGGTAGTCGGGAGTGTCGTTTGGAAAATTTGCAAATATTATGCAAATATAAAATTAATAATTTATCAATAAAAACTTATCAAAACAATGTAGGATGTTGAAATTTGAAATAGTCAAAACCTTGAACATTGTTAATAGAAATACCGATTCCAATACCATAATACCAATCCATTTTTGAATTATTAAAATACTTTTCAAACACAGGTGATATAGTGATATAAGACAAAAAAGAATTTTCTTTTAGTAAATCACTTGAAATATATCCCATTGGAATATCAAAGCGATTTCTAATTGAATGACCTTCTCTTGTTAATCCTACTTGAAATTGGAAAAAACTACCAGCTCCAATACCGCAGTATATTGTAAAATTATCAGCTTTTGCGTATGTTATATTTTTATAAGAGAACCCCAGATTTACTATCATAAGACTAAAATTCAAATCATAATTGGAAAATAATTTATCATTTTTTAAATCATATAAACCACTCGAACTTAGTGTAGTCCAAGAATAATGTTCTAAACCACCATGACTAAAGGCATTTCTTGTAAATAAAATAATAAAAATAAAACTAAACAGAAGACTTTTTGATTTTATTATTTTTTTAAACCTGAAATTTAATTTCATTATTATTCCTCTTTATAAATTATTTATTTATTTTATATCCTTATCTCTCACATCAACATCCCTCAGCATACCATTGAAGCCGAAGCAGTAGCCGGGAGTGCTATTCATAATGTTCTTTACAAGTTGAAACGTCAATTTTTCTTGTATTGACTACTTGTTCCAAAAATTTCAATTTATATGCCACTAAATACATCCTCAATAGAATAACTATTAATAGGTGTATTTGTTTGACGAGCTTTTATACCTTCTAAAAGGGATTGCAAGGACTTTTTATCAGTCAGCAAACGTATGGTTTCATTTAATTGATTCCAATCCTCTTCGCGAGTAATTAACAAATTACCATTTTCGGATGCAACTATTAAATTTTCAGTACCTGTCAACACATTACTTAAATAGTAATATGGATTTTGTGTAACGTTTTCAAATGTAATTTGCATAAAAAATTCCTTTTTAAAAACAATTAAGATAATAGACAAATTCAAATATTGTTATTGAAATAAAAAATAACTCTCAGCATTCCATTGAAGCCGAAGCGGTAGCAAATATTTCAAAAGTGTTAAATCATTTCTGGAATATTAAGAGTACCATTAGTCCATAGTTCTGCTTCTGCGATGTCAATATCATCATTCCAAATAATACCATAACCGGCAGTATCAACAGTAAAGGATTTGAAAAAGTTGAAGTCTTTCAATTCAAATACTTTATGTCTATTAATAAAATTAGTGTAATCATAATATTTCACAATCCCATTTTCAAACTCAACTTCCATTAACAAATCTTGTAATGCCTTTGCATTCTTTATTTTCGGATAATTTAACATTATTTTAAACCCGGTAATTTATGAAACTCTTTTGTTTCCCAAATATTTATAAGTTCTTGTTGATGATTAGAAGTCCATTCCATCACTAAATCTACTGCTCTTTTAGGTAAATCACCTTCAATAATTTCTAATTTTTGAATATCAAACAAGCCGTTATATTCACCATAAACAGCATGAATATGAGGCGGATTATGGTCACTAAAAAACATTTTTATACTAATCCCATAAAACATCGAAATTGTTGGCATATTTATACCTTAAATTTATCTAATAATGTTTATTTGACAATTTTGTAACAGAATTATTTTAGTATTTATATTTTTCATAGTTATCTCCCTTCCTCCGCCATTTTATTTGCATCTTTTTTAATATCGCCCCAAATTATACCTGCTTTTCCTGTCCGCATTCTTATTATTGATTGATTGTAATTGTTAATTACCATGGTCGTTTACCTTTCCCACGTCCTGAATCAATTATTTTACCATTATTTACATCTAAAATGAAATATTCACCACTCCAATCAATTACTTTTAAAGTATTATGATTTTCTAATCTCATATCTACAATTGGGGAATCTTGAGATATTCTTGAAATTTGTTCCATTTGCCAAATAATATTACCATTCATATCTAAACAATAAACATTTTCATTTAATTTAGAATTTTTAGCAAGAACATCAAGTCTTACAAGTACTTTATTTGCATAAATAATAAATTCAGCAATGTCATAATCAAAAATATAAATTGATTTCCCATTTATTATTAATTGTTTACTCACGTCAGAATCCATCAGCATACTATCTTAATTTTCTTAATAATTTCTTATAAATAAAATTTCATCAGTGGATTTACAAAAATCAAAGCCCAAATTTTTCATACCATTTATTAACTTCTTATCGCCTGTCCAAAGAATTGCATCAAGTTTTAAGGCAAAAGCAACAAATGGTGTATGATTTTGATCAATTTCAAATGTCAGGTGATATGCTTTTTCCCAATTTTTCAGACTAACAACTTCTTCAGAAATTAGTTCAATTTGGGGTAAAACACTTGCTTTTGCCTCATGAAATTTATTTAATGGTAGTTTTGAAGATTTGATAAGTTTATCTTGATAACGGGATATTTCATCAATCATAAATTCAGGAGAAAAAAATGTATAATGTGATGGTGAATTGAATAAAATGTCACCGATGAATCCTCTGCCGTTAATAATTGCACTAAATACAATATTTGTATCAACTACAATTATCATTTGATACACTTATGCTTGTTTTCTTGCCACCATCTATTTTTGGATTCATTTGCAATATTATTAATTTCTGTTTCAATATATACGCTTTCAGAATTTGCCTCAATATATTTAAGATAGTGAGTAATTTTCTCAAGATAATAAGTACCTATATCTAAAGGTAATCTTAATATCATTTCGTTTTCAGTTCTCTCTATAATCATAATTTTCTCCTTTAAAAGAAATTAAACAGTTTTTATATTCTATTATTTTAATAAAATTTCATCATCATCCCTCAGCATACCATTAAAGCCAAAGCGGTAGTCGGGTCTGGCGTTGAAAAATTTACTATTTAATTTATTCAAATAACTCATTTATTATTTCATTTTTATCTTTATTCAAATGTTGTGCAATATCATTTATAATGGAGTTTAATGTTCCTAATTTTATTGGATCATGAGCAGGAATAGTTATATGATGCTCACCATTGGAAAATGTCGTTAATCTTATGTGGCTTCCGCTTTGTCGAGTAACTTTATAGCCAAACATTTTGACATTTTTTGCAAACTCTTTTCCAGTAATGTCACGTGGAATTTTCATACCAATTCAAATACTTCTTGATGTACAAAATGTAGTCTTGCAATTTTTGGTAATTTATCTTCATCAAAATGACATTTAACTGCATCTGCGATATTGATTCTCAGCGATTCCACATCATCACCTTGAGTAAATATTGAATAATTGACTGCTTTTGCGGTAAATCCACCTTCAGGTTCTTCTTCTATATAAAATATTATTTCATTCATATTAAATCCTTTTTTAAATAAAATATTGACATTTAATAATTAAAACTATTGTTAATGTAATGAACCACCTACATCATCTGTCAGCATACCATTGAAGCCGAATATAATTTGAAGAGGGTGAGTTATTATCAATTTATTGTATATTATCATATAAAAATTCTGGTGATAAATCTGCTCCATTTTCCCATTCAATTGTTCTTGATAAATCTGAAATTCTGAAATTTTTGAAATAATTTTTATCTTTTAATTGCTCAAAAACAGTTCCCCATAATTCATTTTCAAGATTTACTACACCACTTTTACCATCATTAAAAAATAGCAAAATATTGTAATTACTTAAATACTGAGCATCAATAATTTCTAAATCCTTTTTCATTATTACTCCAAATGAACTGGACTATGGTCATTATAAAGCATATAAACTATAACCCCAAGAAATCTTGATAATTCTGGCATTTTTACCCTCAACACATTAAATCACAAATATTAGACAAATTCATTATATTATTATTGTTAAAAAAAATTTCAGTATCCCTCACATCATCATCACTAAGCATACTATTGAAACAGAAGCGGTAGTCGGTGGATTCAATTTCCAATCCTTTAAAACTACACGAACATTCCCAAGAGGGTCTTTCATTTAAGGTTTTCAATCTCTTTTGCTGTAAGACCAGTTGATTTAACAATTATTTCAATTGGAACTCGATTCAATAACAAATTCTTTGCTACATCAATTCTTGCTTTCTTATCTCCCTCTGCTTTTGCTGTATTTAAAGCATCCCTATCACGAACTGTATTGATTATATATTTTTCGTAAATTTTTCGCTCTTGGTCATCCATATTTATTTCTGATAATTTCTGTCTTGCTTGTTCAATATTTTTAGATTGAGAACCATCAGCAATTTCATTATTTTTAAACATGTAAATCCATTCATCAATCTTCTTTTTGATTATGTTTGGATAACGGTCAACGGTAATTAAATAATACTCTGGAAATATATTTGTGTCTGTAAATTTATACTTCGGTTCGATACTATCTTTTAATCTTTGCTGTTTTTTTACTATTAATTTTGTGCCAGTATTCAAGCCAACAAATTCATTTGTGCCGTGATAAATATAATCATCGCCAATGCCAAGATTGAAGTACATAATACTAATTGAAATTACTTTGCTGATATTTTTAAAGTCATCGCCAAGTTTTTGGTGGTCAACAATTATCTTTGATGTGCTATAAAGTAAACTTTGTAAATAATCTGTTTCTCTTGTATTTTGAATTTCAATATAGATTTTGCGTTTGTCTTTATCTTCTATCAACAAATCAACACGATTATATTTATCAATTTCTGTATTTTGATTGCTTTCACTTTCCAAAATATTGAATACCTTTATTTCATCATCTTCAAGTAATGCAGAGAGAAATCCCTCAAGAATATCGAAATTTGCTTTATCACGCAAAATTGTTTTCATCGCCCAATCAAATCTTATTAATTTATTGTTTTTCATATATTTATTACTTTTTAAGGTTTCAATTCAGCAAATTAAAATTTAAATATCCATGAATAAATTTTGACGTTATCTTTTTGATAATATTTTTATAAATTATCATTAATGAATTTCTATTTATCTTACGTTTTTAAATATTCTTCACTTATGGCTAACAATAAATTTATGGGTAATTAACTAAAGATGATTTTGTTCCATTTGATGATATTGCCCTTATTTTGAATGAAAATGTGGAATTTGGATTGGTGTTAATAATTTCAAAAACTTGCTGATGTTGCATTTTATCATTTTGAGTTACTTTTTGACCAATTATTTCTCTTGCTTTGATATTTCCGTCAACTATTTCAATTTTTGTGATTATATTTTCTGAGCCGTTATAAATTCCATAAGAAGTTGTATATATTCTCACTTTGTTTTTTTCTATTTCAGAAACTCTATTGATAACAGGATTTGGAAAACTAATAATTTTAATTGAATACTTCTGTCCAACTTCGTTATTATCAATATATCTGATAAATTCCAAAAATTTTCCTGTATCATTAATTGATGGAGTGAACCAAAAGGGAGTTCCCTCGTTTGAAGAATAGAGAATATTTTTACCATCATTAGTTCTTAATATTGCTTTAGTTGATTGCAAAGTAAGAAGAGGTAGATTTGGTTCAAATTTATAATTAATTCCGGGATACATAGTATTAGAAAATTTCGGCTCGCCCAATAATTGATTTTCAATTTTAAATTCGATACTTTTTTCTTGACCGTCATATTTTCGAGTAAGTTGCAATTTAACTTTCATTGAACCATAAGCAGGAGCAACTCCTTCAATAGCTATCCAATTTTCAGTATAGTTTTTAATAACTGCATTACCAACTTTATCATCATCAGCAGATTTTGATAGTGAAATAGTTGGTTGTTTTAATAAATCTGTTTTAGGATTCAATCCACTCACATTAATAATATTTTGCCATCGACTATATGCAATTGTTTTGATAATATCTTGTTGCGGGATAAGAATTATATTACCTGTTTGAACAAAAAATGGCTGATTTGAAAATTGACTATTATTTGAGATAAGTAGTGAATCATTTGCACTATTTTGAACAGTAAGTAAATTTGTATTTTGATTCGCAATAGTAATATTCATAGAAAACTGAGTGCTACTTCTAATTTCTTTTCCTTGATTTTTCCCGCTTCTACCAATAGCAGTAGCAATAACCCTTACTAAATAAGATTTATTTGATAAATCATTAAAAGATGGTTGCCAGAAAAATTTCGCTGTTTGTTCATTATCAATTTTTTCTATTCTAAAAAATTTTGATGTCGAATTATTAATTGATGATAATATCAATTTATTTCGTCTTAATAAATCCTCTACTATAAATTCGTATCTAATATTTGTAACATCACCGGTATGAAATATCAAATTAACTGAATCGGCTTTTTCAATATGTACGCCCATTGAATCTACAGAATACACATAATTCAAAGTTGATTTTTCTGCTTTTAAATTAAAATCAAGTTGGAATAGGGGAGACCCATATTCATCAGTAAAAGCATTTTTATCACTTTCTTTACCAGGAATAAGCAAAATAAGTGCTGCGAGATACAGCACAAAATATATTTCAATTACTTTACGTTTTTTATAGGGAACTACTTTCATTTTTCAGTAATGTTTTTTGAAATTAATTTTTCGATTTCTTTTCTTACAGTAATTTCAATTTCTTCTTTTTTTAGAGATTCAATTTGGGTATTTAGTTGATTTAAATTCTTTTGAAAAATTGTTAGGGAACTATTAACATTTTTCATTTCTTCGAGCATTTGCGGATTTGGTGAATTGGCTTGCTGAAAGGAAATTAAAATTTGCTCTAATCTATCTGCAATTAATTCCTGATTATCATTCATTTTTACAATTGATTCGGTTAAAGATTCTAATTGAACTAAAGACGCTGCAAAATCTCTGCTAATTTCACCAATTTCATCTAATAAGTCATTTTGCATATCATTTTCTAATTTATCATCTTTATCTTTTTCAAGATATGTATCTTCTTTTGGTGAAAATAACATAATTACAAACATGACAACCAGCATCAATGCTTCGAATATGATTCCTGCAATTACAATATCATCAGTAACTCTATCGCTAAATCTTCTCATTCCAATTAAAACGAGTAATATTGCTGCACCAAAATATACAAATGAATTAATTGTAGAAAAATAGAAACGATTTACAATTTCTTCCATCCATAGAAAAGTACCACTAAAAAATCCAAGTGAGTGTGCAATTGAAATATCCTCATTCAAATACTTATTCAATTGCTTTTCAAAACATACAATTCGCCATAAAGTAATTAAAGTAATATAAGAACTTAATCTTTTTTCATATCTTAATTTATGAAAAATTCTGTGAAGAATTTCTCTCCCTTCAAATGAAGAAAATGAGTCAATTTTTTTCATATTAGTATCAAGTCTTTGTTTTAAAAATTGTAATCAAACCAACAATAAAGAAAATGATATTCGAAATCCACCCAGCCAGAATTGGATGAAAATTCATAGAATTACCTAATGTTTGACTTACTTTGCTGAAAATCATATAAGCAAATGAAATAATCATTGCTGCGGCTATTTGAATTGCAATACCACCCTTACGTCTAACTGAAGCAAATGGTACACCAAATAGAATTACTACTAAATTTGCAAAAGGGAACGCATAATCACCATAATAAGTGATAGATTGAACCCTTGTATCTTTGCCGCCTTGTTTCAACAATGCAAGATATGCTTTTCTTTCGTCAAGATTCATTTCATCTGTGTTTTTCTTCAATTGCTCAATATGCAGATTTGTAAGCATTAAATCGACTGGCATTTCTTGTATTACTTCGGTCTCAACCAAAGGATTAAAATAATTTCGAGAAATAATATTTTTCATTACCCATTTATTTAATGTGTCAACCCAAACCATTTGTTCAGCTTCAAGTCTTTTTTTAAGTCTTGGTTTTGTTTCACTTGTAAAGTCTTCAATAGATACAATTCCCGCAGTCTTTTTTTGTGAGTCATAATATTGAATCACAAGATTTCGAGTTGGGGAATCCCTGAAGAATAAATTATAAATCGTACCGCCACCTTTTGGAGACCTATTAAGATATTGAGCTTCAATTTCGTGCTTGTATTGATTCGACTTTGGAACTACCCAGCCATTAAACCATAAATGAAAAAAACTCAACATAACAGTAAATACTAATAGTGGAACCATTAATCTATATAAACTCTGTCCGCCTGATTTCATTGCAGTTATTTCATTTCTGGTTGATAAATTTCCAATAGTAAATAGCGTAGATACCAAAGTTGCTATTGGTAATAATATCTGCATTATTGCAGGTAAATAATAAAAATAATATTTAGCAATTATAAAAGCAGGTACATTCAAGTCTAAAAAATTATCTAAACCTTCAAGCAGGTTGATAATTATAAAAATCAAACATAAGGCAATAGTTGTAAAAATCAATGTTAATACAAACTGTTTCAATATATATCTATCTAATAAATTCATTTCAACTCAAATTTATTGAACTCTAAATTCCAATCTATTTCAAAATTAACACTTTCTATTATAATAACCTTGTTTTTTTGTATAATTCCATATTCTGGAGAATATAAACTTTCCTCAATTTTAATTTTTCCATCTTTTGAAGTCAAAATTATATGAATATTTCCATTTTTGATACTAATGGAATTACTCTTCATTTGCTCGATTTCGCAATCATTGTGTATATGAAATTTAATTTTTTTAATAATATCAATTTCACAAATATCTTTGCCATAAATAATATTATTTACAATTTTTATTTCTCTTGTATGGGGTTGCTTATATCCAAAATGAATACCTTTAAATTCATTCAGAGTTGAATTAAGAATTTCAGCTTTAGATTTATCTTTTAACCAAAACAAATCACTCAAATCGTTACCAATTTCATTCTGTTCTACATTTTCAATGACAAGAGTATTGTGAGCAGATGTACTTCTAAATTTATTTCTCATTTCAACTTCAGAAGTATAGATATAAGTGCCTGAATCTACAATTATTTGTTTTCCCAATACTGAAAGTGTAATTGAAAGCTGGTCATTATGACTGTGTCCTCCTTTTCCATACTGCCCAACAGTGCCGCAACGTATTGAAAAATCAAATAAGTCATTTCTATAAATAGACAACCCAAAATCTTTATAAGCGTTAAAACTATTTTTAATTAATTCTATCTGTCTTTTATCTACATCAAATAATTCATCAATCAAATAAATGATATTGTTTTTCTTTGATGTATCAAAAGAATAATGATTATCATGTAATTCAAAAAATAAACTTGTAAAAAATCCGCTATCATTATCACCAATTTGATTTGTGAAATAATTATCCATATTATCAAGACTCAAATTATTAAATGAAAAATTAAGGATTTGATTAATTCTATGAATAATGTTCTTTTTATTAATAAAATTATTGTAGAGTTGAATGTCATTCTGTTTCAAAACTAATAATGCAGTTAAAATCATTTCAAAAGCAAAATAATGATAATTTAAAGATGCCTCAAAATTGCCACCATCTTCGCCAAATTGATAGAAAATTTCATTTTCTAATGAATTAATTGCAAATTTTAACCACTTTTCTGTTTCAATATTTTTAAAAAATTGAGAAATAATTATTAATGAACAAATATTTGATAAAAAATGATTGCCTCTTTGTCCTCCACTCCATTCTGGATTTTGGTATATAAACTTGCCTGAGTAATAATTATAGTTTGCAAATTCAAATTCAAATTCTGAATCAAATTTAAATCCTGAGTTTTTAAAGATTTGATAAGCAATTAATAGATTTACAGTTCTAATTCCCACATCCATTGGAGATTTCCATTGAACTCCAAATTTTGGTGGATTTTGACAGAAAAAATCAAGACATTGATTTCTAAATTCATTAGCATAGATTTCATTTTTTGAAATTGAGAAAGCATAAGCTAAAACCATGGAATACTGCATTCTGCCAAGTTCCCAAGGTATTTTTATATCAGAATTATTTATTCCGTATTTAATTTTCTTGTACCAAATAGAATTATCCCAAGTGAAATTTGATTTGAAATCTTTATGCCATTCAATTAATTTGTACTTTCTATCAATTAAACTAAATAATTTATAAGAATTGTTTTTATTTGAATTTATATTATTGTTTAAAATTTGATTTGCTTTATTAAGATTTACAAATCCAGTACCTAGAAAACTAAATTTATGTGCTGCAATATAATCTGCAAAATCAATTATTTCTCTTTTATGATTATCAATGAAAGAATTATTCTTCAAAATTGATACCCCAATGGTCTGATTAGCATTATCACAATAGTATGTACCTCTTGAAAAATCAATAAGATAGTTCGTAAAATCATAAAATAAATAATAGAATTTATTCCAAAGTTTTTTTACTAAAACACTTTGATTTGTACTCGAAATTTTATTTAATATTGAAATTATTTTCATAATAGAAACAAATTTTTTTTGCCATTTATAATAAAATTCAAATATCTTAAAAATTATTTTAACAATAAACAGTCTTTAATTTTTTTTTAGAAATATTTTAATAATTTTGAGGAAATAATGTCATTTCAGATATCTACAAGCCAAAATCCAGATGATTATGAAGTAATGATTCGCAGACGTGGTGAATTTGAATATGCTTCATATTGTCCGCAGTTAAATTTGATGTTAACAGGTACTTTTCATGAAGAAGTAGAAAATCTTATGTTTGAAAAGATACAAGAACATATAGCAAAGTTGAAGTCTTCGAATATTGTTGACCCATCTTTGAATTAATAAATGATAGTTTTGAAATAACAGATGTCCTACACTTCAAAATTGTAGGACATCTATTTACCGTAAATTGAATTACATGGTTAAATTCTGAAATCAGTTACAAATTTAAAATTTTTAAATTGTTTAACTTCACGTATTTGTAGAACACTTCAGTTTGACATAAATAAATACTGTTATATCCCTCACTTGTTGGACATTATGTAATAGTAATTCATAATATTCATTGAATTGAATTCAATTAACTCCTTATTCGTTTATTCTTAATTATACCTTCATACTATAATGTTAAATTGCATCTTTTTACGGTGATAAATGGAAAAAATTAATAAATATTCTATCCTCCTGCTTGAAAAGAGTGAGATTCACATTGAAACGTTTAACAATTATTTAGAACCTAATATTTATCAAATACATCATTTGAAAGAAATTGAGCAGATTAGCAATTCAAATTTATTAAATACAATTGATATGTTAATTGTAGGAATGGATTTCTATGATTCTATTCTAAACACAATAAAAGAACTAAAATCAAGGTCAAGCATTGTTCCAGTACTATTTATTGTATCAAAACATGACGAAATAAGAATTATTAAATCTTTAGAAATGGGCGTTGATGGATTTATTTTTTCTCCTTTGAATCCAAAACTAATGTTGGCAAGAATCAAATCATTTGTAGATAAATATGAGCAACTATATAAACAATTTGAGGAGAAATTACAGAATATAAGGGGAAATATAACTATGGTAATGCCCCATGAATTCAGAACAGCACTATCAGGAATAATAGGGTTAGCTAAAACAATTTCTCAAATTTCTTATGAAAAATCTCATTTAGCAAAAGGTGAAATCCAAGAAATATTTGAAATGTCTGATTTCATTATTAATTCCGGCTCCTATTTATCAAGAATAACCGAAAATTTCATACTTTACTCAAATTTGCAATTACTAAAATATCAACCTGATATTAATAATATAGAAGAAAAAGTACTACTTTCAAATACCAAGGAAGTAATAGCAGATATTTCACATAGTTTAATTGCACACACAGATAGGAAAAATGATGTACAAATGTTTTTGGAGAATGCTACTATAAAAATTTCACAATATCACTTCAGGAAAATAATATACGAATTACTTGATAATGCTTTGAAATTCTCATCATTAAATGATGAAATATGGGTTGTAGCAAGAATTATAGATAATAATTATACGATTTCTATCAAAGACAATGGGCGAGGAATGGCAGACACTCAAATTTCAAAGATTGATGCATTTAAACAATTCGATAGAAATATATACGAGCAACAAGGTAATGGGCTTGGTCTTATTATTGCAAAAGAACTTACAGAGCTTAATAAAGGCATTTTTAAAATAAAAAGTCAAAAAGAATACGGAACAAAAATCACATTAGAATTTCCCATTATAAATTAATTTATTTAAAAGTGAATCAATGGAATTGCCAAATCAATTCGAATTTAATTTACATATCAAATCTACTCTTGCTGAGTTAAGTTTAATTGATACTAAATTCGATATTTCAGCAAAAGTAGTAGATATCAGAAAACAACTTCATCTTCATCCTGAAATACCCGGTGTGTTAATATTTGATAAGAAAAATTTGGTTACTTTGATTTCAAGACATTCATTTTTTGAGCATTTTAGTAAACCTTATGTTTCTGAAATATTTTCAAAAAGAAATATTCAGTATTACTTAGAAAGTTTTGAAGGTCTTTCATCGGTGCTTGTTTTACCATCAAATATTGAAATAATTAAGGCACTACAAACTAAACTCAATACACCAAATCATAAATTAGAGCATCCAATAGTTGTTAAGTTTGATAATGGGGAATATAGAATTTTAGATAGTTATCAATTAATTTTAGCTCAATCCTATATCAGTTCTTTAGCAATCAATGGACTTAAAGAAGCTAATGACCTTAAATCAGATATGCTAAATATAGCTGCTCACGACTTAAAAAATCCATTAAATGTTATAATTGGTTATACAAAAATACTTGAAGGTGTATTAATTGATGAAGATGCCGATGTAAAAGAAATTGTTACAACAATCAAAAACTCAAGCGAACACATGCTGGATTTAATTCTTGAGTTACTGAATTCAACAGTTATAGAATCAGGAAAAATTCAATTAAAGCGTCAAATTTTCGATTTATCTGAATTAGTTTCCGCAATTGTATATCAAAATAAGCATTTAGCTGAAAAGAAAGACCAGATTTTAGAATTTAATAAATCATGGGGTGAGCATTTTTTTGTTAATGGGGACACTTTGAAAATTAGAGAATCAATTGAAAATTTAATCAATAATGCAATTAAATATTCACCATTTAATTCAATAATAAATGTAGAAATTAATAGATTTTCAGAAATTGTTCAATTCAAAGTAACAGACCAAGGACCTGGAATGAGTGAAGATGATTTATCAAAGATATTTGGTAAATTTCAAAGACTTTCAGCACAACCAACTGCAGGAGAAAATTCAACAGGTTTAGGATTATATATAGCTAAGCAAATAATTGATTTACATGAAGGAAGAATTTGGGTAGAAAGCCAAGTTGGAATGGGTAGTAAATTTTTTATTGAATTACCATATACTGAAATTGAATAGATTGGCTATAACTACTCAATTAAATTAAATATTGATTCTTAAATGAATTGCAAATGAAAATAACTTTTTATCTTCATATTGGATATATTTTTTGTCTAACGCCGATACCCACCTCTATTTTTGAACCTCCGCCATAAATGGCTTTGCTATTATTTTTCTCATCAATTGCCCTACCATTCATGGCGGGGGCGATTTTGATTATGATTAGTGTGGCTTTAGCCAAAAACAACTCTAATTTATTTGAAATTACTTGTAAATTGGGATAAAACCCTGAAACTTAGCATGAATACTCATTCCACGAGCTGAAGCTCGTGGCAATTAAATTTAATGAATACGACTAAGTAGTTAAGAAAAATAAATAAGAATACATTTTCAATTTAGTTAATTCATATTGTGGAATTACATTGAAAATCAATTAAATTCAGATTTGACTCTATTATCTTTTTTGATGCCTCAATACCACTTTGACAAGCACCTTCAATTGTAGCGGGTAGTTTTGTATTAGTCCAATCACCTGCAAGGTATAGATTTTTAATACTTGTTTTCGTATTAGGTCTTATTTTTTCTATATCTGGAGTAATTGAAATAGTAGCCATCATTTCTTTAATAACTCTTGAATGAAGCAACTTTGTATTCTCATTAATTTGAAGAAGAATTTTCAACTCTTCATAAATCATACTTGATATTTCAGCATTTGAAAGATTAGCAATACTTTCTGCATTACTTATTGTAACAGTAATTGATTCATTATTAGATTGATATTCGTCAATTAAAATTTTTTTTCTGTCGAAAATCCATTGAGTTTTTGAGCCAATTACAGCCAGAAATTTTTCATCTAATATAGGTTTGTCAAACCAAAAAAAAGCTGAGATAATTGGTGAATACTTAAATTCTTTCAAATATGAAAAGTATTTATTTGAATTATATTCATCAATTAATTTAATAAGCGAGTTTGGCGGAATTGCTACAATAACAAAATCAGCTTTAATTACTTCGCCTTTTATTTGAATTCCGACAATTGATTCATTTTCTATAATTAATTTATCAATTTTGGTAGTTAAATGCAAAAATCCACCAGATTGGATAAATACTTCTGTGAAATTTGAAACCAATTTATTCAAATTTACAATAGGAAAAATTAATTTAGAATTAGAACTATCTGAAAAGAATGCTTTTTTAAGTGATATAACCATTAACTCAGCCGATGCACTCTTAATATCATTATTCAAAATTGCTAAAATTAATGGCTCCCAAAATCTTTGAATTACATTTTTACTTTGGTTCTCATTTTTCAAAAATTTTGAGCAACTAATATCTTTGAAATCAACTAAATCTAATTGAATTTTAATAAACAGAATAATTAGATTGACTTTTTCTTGTAAATCGATTTGTCTCAAAGAAAATAAGCCGTAAATAACTCCAAATTTCCAAGGTAATTTTGAAGTGTTTAAAGTATCTTTAACTAAATTATTATCCAAAAACGTTACAGAAAGAGAAGTTTGCTCCTCTATGTATTTTCTTCTTTTAATTTTTTCAAGAAAATTTAAAAAATTATGATAAGCCCCTATTAAAAGATGCTGACCATTATCAATATATTCATTAGAAAACTTATCAAAAATTGAACTTACTCTTCCGCCAATTTCATTTTTTTGTTCGTATAAATGTATTTCGTAATTAGCGTTTATTAGTTCAAGAGCCGCACTAATCCCAGCAATACCTGCACCAATAATAATAACTTTTTTAGCCATTAAGATTTTTTGCTTTCCCTTTTATTACTTACTAATGAGATTATTATTGAACCGCCTAACAACAATGCAATTATACCGAGTGATAAATAAGTTGAAAAATGTACCCAGTATTCAATCATCATTTTAATACCAATAAAAATCAGAACTAAAGTAACGCCATATTTCAAATATTTAAACATTTCAATTATATTAGCAAGTACAAAATACAATGCTCTTAATCCAAGTAAAGCAAAGATATTTGAAGTGTAAATTATATATGGGTCGTGAGTTATACCGAATATTGCAGGAATGGAATCGATTGCAAAAATTATATCTGTCGTTTCGATTGCAATAAGAACCAAAAATAGCGATGTAGCATAAATTTTGTGGTCTATTTTAAGAAAAAATCTAAAACCATCAAAAGTTGTTGTGATTGGAAATATTTTTTTTACTAATTTAATTGCCATTGTATCTTCGGGATGTACTTCTTGGTCATCTTTTTGAAACATCATTTTAAATCCTGTAACAACAAGAACAGCTCCAAACAAGTATAATATCCATTCGAATTGTTCAATCAAAGTTACTCCAACTACAATAAATATAGCTCTGAATATCAAAGCACCAAGTATTCCCCAAATTAGAATCTTAGGTTGATATTCAGGGTGCACTTTAAAATAAGTAAAAATTAGTGTAAAGACAAAAAGATTATCAACGCTTAATGATTTTTCAATTAAATATCCTGTCAAAAATTCAGCACCTTTTGTATGACCTCCAAATAAAAATATTCCGAGATTAAATGCTAAAGCAACAGCTATCCAGACTAAACTTGTAATTAACGCTTCCTTTAATGAAATTGTATGAGCTTTTCTATTCACTACAAATAAATCAAGAAACAGCATTACAGCAACTATACCAAAAAAAACCAACCATCCGGTTGGGGTACTACCTGTAAATATTTCATGCAAAATAGTTTGTTCCATTTTAATTTTTATCTTTTAATAATTTATTATTCTAAACTTATTTTTTTAGGTTCATCAATACCAAAGCCCAAAAAGTTTTTTGCTTGTTCGTAAAATAATGCGGGTACGTCTGTAACAAAAAATTCAATATTTGGCTTTATTAAAAATTCTTGTTTTTCTTCAACTAATTCACCTGATTCGGCAAGCAATCTCAATGCAGTAACGGCAGAATGTTCACCGGGGTCAATTAAATTTACATCAGGTAATATTTCATTAAATAATTGAGATAGTATAGGGTAATGAGTACAGCCAAGTACAAGAGTATCAATATTTTTTTCTTTGAGAAAACTCAGATATTCTTCGGCAATAACTTTTGTAGAGATATGTCGAATCATACCTTCTTCGGTTAAAGGAACGAATAATGGGCATGCTTGTGAATATATATCAACATTTAATTCGTTAGCAAGATTAATAATTTCATTACTATAAGAATTGCTACTTATAGTAGCTCTTGTTCCAATAATGCCGATTTTTTTATTTACTGTTGAACGCAAAGCCGCCCCCGCTGCTGGCTTTATCATACCTATAACAGGAATATTTCCAGCTGTGTCGATTACTGTTTCTAAAGCAACAGAAGAAACAGTATTGCAAGCAACAATAATTAATTTTACATTTTTTTGAATTAAAAATTCAGTACATTGCTTCGCATATTCTTTAACAATTTCAACAGAACGATTTCCGTAAGGAACTCTTGCAGTATCTCCCAAATAAATGAATTTTTCATAAGGTATAAAGCGAACTAATTGTTTTAAAACACTTAATCCGCCTATGCCAGAATCAAACACACCAATTGGTTTATCATTGATGGTTACCATTTAAGTAAATTGACCTCATCAACATATACTGTCCTTTTAGCTCTGAATAATGCCAAAACAATTGCAAGACCAATTGCGGCTTCAGCTGCAGCTACGGACATTACAAAAAACACAAAAATTTGTCCAGCATTATTACCCATAAATGATGCAAATCCTACAAATGTAAGATTTACAGCATTAAGCATTAATTCTATAGACATAAAAATAATAATAGCATTTCGTCTTGTTAATACTCCCACTGTTCCAATGGTAAAAAGAACAGCAGATAAGAGCAAATAATATTCTAAAGGTATTTGTTGTATCATAATTATTTATCTTTAATTACTTAATTTTTTCTTTGCTAAGACAATTGCACCTACAATTGCAGCTGTTAATAAAATTCCAATGGCTTCAACAGGGAATATATATCCTTCAAACAATGACTTACCAAGTGCTTGAGCAGTTGAATTACCAGCTGCAATTTGAGGATTAAATGTCAAACCTGAATTTGAGGATAAATAGGTAATTGCTAATAAAAACATCAATGCTATACCAAGAAATGAAGCTATCCATTGAGCAATATTATATTTCTTCTTCAACGTACTTTCATTTTCAAGATTTAAAAGCATTATCACGAAAATAACAAGTACCATAATTGCACCTGCATAAACTAATACTTGAATGGCAGCAATAAATTGTGCATTAAGAGTTAAATATAGTCCAGCAAGCATAAAAAAATGAAATACTAAAGCAATAGCAGACCTCACAGGGTGCTTGCTCAATATTGTAATTAACGCACTTGCAACTGCAAGAGCCGATAATATTCCGAATAGTAATACTGATAAACTCACTTTTCCATTCTTTTCATTATTTTACAATTTTTAAAATCAAGCAAAAATACGTAATATTTATCATTGCAACAAAACAAAAATATCAATAATATTATAATTCTTCAATTTCTACTTTACTTACCCCTTCAATTTTTGAAATTTTTGATGATATGCTTTGAATTTTATGCTCCTTAGAAGCTTTAATTCTCAATATTTCTTCAAATTTAATTTCATCATCATTACATTCGACAGATAATATTTGTAAATTTTTAATATCAAGTATTGAGTTTATTATTCCTGTTGCTACATGTTGATTTGGAATACCATAAACTTTAATCAATAACTCAACTAATTCTTCTTTTGATTTTTCAGAAGTGAATTTAATCAAATCAATAGTTTCAAATTCATCAAGTTCGCTTGATGACATATTTGAATCTGTTGAAATTTTAAATCCATCTCTAACCTTGTATTTGATAAAATCGAATACTTTCTTAATATTTAAATCCTGTTTGCTTAATGCAATGTAAAAATCAGTATCTTTTTCAAATTTAAGAGATTTTAGTAATTTTTCAAATTCAATTACACTCAAATTTACAGAGTATTCTTTACTTTTTTCAGCCCAAATTGTTCTACCAATTTGCTCAATTTCTTTCTCCTTTTCTCTTAAGTACTTATTTAAATAAAACTTAGCTTTTGGAGTATAGGCAAATTTCAGCCATTCTTTTTTGGGTTGTTGAGATTTAGACGTGAGAATTTCAATTATATCGCCACTATGTAGTTTATAATCCATTGGTACAATTTTGCTGTTCACTTTAGCACCAATATAATGGTCTCCAATTTCAGTGTGAATATCATAAGCAAAATCTAATGGCATCGAACCAATTGGAAGTGTTCGGAACTCGTGAGCTGGAGTATAAACATAAATTTCATCAAGGAAAAGATTACTTTTAACTTGTTCAATTAATTCCTCACTACTGCCATTACCTGCATTTTCAAATAATTCTCTAACTGAAGAAATCCATTCTAATATATGTTCATTTTCTAAAATTGATAGATTATCAACCTTTCCACTTTTGTATCTGAAATGTGCAGCATAACCATTTTCGGAAAATTCATGCATCATTACAGTGCGAATTTGCATTTCGACTAATTTGCTGTTCAAACCAACAATTGCAGTATGTAGTGATTGATAGTTGTTTTTCTTTGGTACTGAAATGTAATCTTTGAATGTTTCTGGAACTGGTTTGTAGATACTTGCAATAATTCCATATACATAAAAACACATAAAAGGGTCATTTGTATCAATTAAAATTCTAATTGCAAATAAATCATATAATTCATCAATACTTTTTTCTCTTAACTTCATTTTATTAAAAATGGAATAAATATGCTTAGGTCTTCCAGTAATATCAAATGTAATCTTATTTTTCTTTAAAAACTCATCATTTTGTAATCTATCTTTAATTGGCTCAATTAGTTTTTTAATATATTCTTCACGTTCCTCTCTTGTTGCATTTAATGCAGATTTAATTTCTTCATAGGCAGTATAATTCAAAGTTTTAAAGGACAAATCTTCTAATTCCCACTTTAAATTTCTTAAACCGAAACGATTTGCAAATGGTGCATACACATCAAGAGATTCTCGAGCAAGTTTTAGGCGGCTCTCTTTGCTTAAATGTTCAATTGTACGCATATTATGCAATCTGTCAGCTAATTTTACAAGAATAATTCTTACATCTTTGAATAATGATAATAATAATTTTCGGTAATTCTCAGCTTGTTCGGTAAAATTCTGATTTTGAGTTTCTATGTGGTCAATTTTATGAACACCATCAACAATATCGGCAACAATAGTTCCAAATTCTTGTTTAATGTCTTTTAGATTAATCTTATCGCCTTCGTCCATAGCATCATGAAGTAATGCAGCTATTACACTAACATCATCGAGTGGAATTTCATTCATTAAAATTTCAGCAACTGCCAACGGATGAGTATAATAAGGTAAACCAGATTTTCTAACCTTGTTAGAATGTGCTTCAACACAAATAAGAAATGCTTTTTTTAATTTCTGTTCATTATAGTTTTTAAGTTTAGATTTACATTCTTTTAAAAACCAATTTAAATCAGATTCAACATCTTTGCCTGCAATATGAATTTTACTTTGCTGTCTTACAAATGTATTAAATGGTAATCCAAACATATTAATTCAATTTTTTACTTATAAAAAACTGTAATTTAACAATTTGAAAGATAATATTATAATAAAATTATCATTACGTATCAAAGTTATATACAAAGTATTACAAGATAATAATGATTCTATAAAAGCCATATTGGATTTTATATGAGTAACTGATAAATATCCTACAACACTCAACAAACTTTTTAGTGTTGATTGTGTATGTAAGAATTTTTCTATTCCGATTTTCATAATATACATATATCAAATATCTTTTATTAAAATAAATATTTGTTTAAATTTGCAATGAGACCAAATTTTGCCGACCAAAGTTTGGTATTTTTTTATTATTTTTGAATTTTATAAATTAGAGATTAAAATTTAATGCAAATAAATGACTTAAAAACAACTCTGCTCAACCGTGACAGATGTATAAAAGTTATATCGAAAGATGGATTATTTAGAGCTGTATTAGTTAAAAATTCAAATTCTGCTATAACTGCTCAATTGAACCATAAATTATCTCAACCTCCAGCATTTGTTTTGGCTCGTATTCTAACAGGTGCATCAATGCTTGCTTCTTTATTAAAAGGTGAAGAAAGAGTGGTATTAGAGATTGAGGGTAGTGGAATCGTATCAAGAGCACTTGCTGAAGCATTGCAAGTTGGTGAAGTAAGAGGTTATGCAAGACTATCTGAAATTACTGAACCAATAATGGTTAATAACATTAGTGATTTTGTTGGATTGGGTTTGTTGAAAGTAACAAAAATAATGTACAATCACAAACAACCTGTTCAAGGTATTGTTCATCTGCAATACGGCGACCTTGCAAATGACCTTGCTTATTATTTTACTCAATCAGAACAAGTTCCTACATTTATTCAAATGGATACTCAATTTGCTGATGATGGTTTATTGGAACAATCTGGTGGCATTATGTTTCAGAGTTTGCCAGATGCAAAACAATCAGATATTGAACAACTTTATGAAAAAATTGTTGCTCTCCCACCTGTTTGTGATTTGTTTAGTCAAAATATTTCTCCAGTTGATTGTTTGAAAGAATTAATTCCATTTGGTTATAATGTAATTGCTTCTACTCCACTTGATTTCTTTTGCAGATGCTCAAAAGATGTTTTTAAAAGTAAAATTTTAACTTTAAACAAAAGTGAAATTGAAGGAATGTATGAAGATAATCACAATGAATTAATTTGTCAATACTGTAACAAACACTATTATTTGACAAAGGAAGATTTTGATCAATTGCTTGCAGAGAAAACAGCTAAGTTAAATTAACGGTGAATTATGGATTTAGTGCAAAATATTTCAGAAAGAAGATTGGATATAAGTAAATTAAGATGGAATTGTCCTGAGGATTTTTTCAAATTTAATTCTACTTCCGAAATTGAACCATTAGAAAAAATTGTTGGACAGGAAAGAGCAATTGAAGCTATTAAGTTAGGTGCAGAACTTAATGCAAAGGGTTATAATATCTTTGTAACTGGACTTTCAGGTACTGGTAGAACAACTACTGTCAAGAAAATTTTAGATAGTAATTCATTAACCTGCCCTATTACTTATGATTTTTGCTATGTAAATAATTTCAAAAATCAAGATTCGCCAACTTTATTGAAATTGCCCAAAGGTTTTGGAAAAAAATTAAGTGATTCAATGAATGATACTATTACATTTCTTAGGAGACGATTACCTAAATTATTTGAGGAGGATAATTATCAATCATCAAGAAAGAAAATTATTGAATCTTACCAAGATAAAGAAAGAGAAGTATTATCACAATTTGATAACAAAATTAAAAAGTATGGTTTTATTAGAGGACAGTTAGAAAATGAACAAGGAAATATTCTGCCTGAAGTTTTTCCGCTTATAGATGGCAATCCTGTTCAAATTGAAGCTATTGGTGAATATGTAGAAAAAAAAGTAATAACTGAAAAAAAGGCAAATGAGTTAAGAAAACTTTGGCAAAAATTTCATGATGAAATTTATGATTTAGCACGTGTAGGTATGAAATTAATGCAAGAGTTTCGTAAGGAATTGCTTGAAAATGACAAAGCATCAGCACAAATTATTGTTAATTCATCATTCAGTAACATAATAGATGAATTTAATTTCGATAAAGTTGTGGATTATATAAATGAAGTTAAAAATTATATTTTGGATAATTTAAATATATTTGTTCCAGCTGGTGTAACCGTTACTCAACAAATAGAAGATGATTCAGATGTTTCCATTGCAGAAAAATTCCAGATTTTCACAGTTAATGTTATTCTTGATAATTCAGAAACAACTACTTCACCTGTAATAATTGAGACAAATCCAACTTATACCAATCTATTTGGTACAATTGAGAAAACTTATGACCAAAAAGGATTCTGGAAAACTGATTTTACTAAAATAAAATCTGGCTCATTACTCAAAGCTGACCAAGGATTTTTAATCGTTAATGCAAATGATTTATTTCAAGAACCCGGAGTATGGCAATCATTAAAAAGAGTTCTTCTTTATGATAAATTAGAAATTCAACCTTTTGATTCATATTTTCAAATTTCTCAATCTCATCTGAAACCCGAACCCATTGATGTAAAGGTAAAGGTTATAATAATTGGTGGTCAAACTCTTTATAAATGGCTTTATCATTATGAAAAAGGATTTAAGAAAATTTTCAAAGTAAATGCTCAATTTGATTATGAAGCAAAAAATAATGAGGATATGCTAACAAATTATGTGGGATTCATTTCAATGATTTGCAGCAAAGAACATATACCTCATTGCTCGCCAAGTGGAGTAGCAGCTGTAATTGAATGGGCAGTTGAGCAGTCAGGTTCTCAAAATAAAGTTATACTTAAATTTTCTGATGTTGCTGACATTCTTCGTGAATCTGCTTTTTATTATAGAGAAGGCAAATCACATTTAATCAATCGTGAAGATGTGGAAAAAACAATAAAAGCACGTAAATTTAGAAATAATCTTATAGATGAAAAATTATCCGAGCATATTCTTGAAAATTCAATTTTGATTGATACACAAGGTAAAAAAATTGGTCAGATAAATGGACTTACCGTTTACAATGATTCTATTTATTCTTTTGGTAAACCAGCTAAAATAACTGCAAGTATTTCTGCCGGGAACTCCGGAATAATAAATATTGAACGTGAAGCTGATTTAAGTGGTAAAATTCATAATAAAGGTGTTTTAATCATTTCGGGTTTTCTTCGAGAACGATTTGCTCAGAAACAAGCGTTATCTCTTACTGCATCACTTGCATTTGAGCAAAATTATGGTGGTATTGATGGAGATAGTGCTTCCGCAGCCGAGATTTATGTTCTTCTTTCAGCAATTTCAAGTATTCCTATCAATCAGGACATAGCAATTACAGGTTCGGTGAATCAAAAAGGGGATATTCAGCCAATAGGTGGAGTGAATGAAAAAATCACAGGTTTCTATGAAATTTGCCGACAGAAAGGATTTAGTGGAAAAAATGGCGTCATAATTCCAATTCAAAATGTTAAAGACTTAATGTTGAATAAAGATATAATCAAATCTTGCGAAGAAGGTGAGTTCTCTGTTTATTCTATTTCAACTATTGAAGAAGGAGTAGAGATTTTGTTTGACATTCAAGCTGGAATTTTGAATGAAGATGGTGAGTATTCATCAGATTCATTATTTGGAACAGTAGCTGAAAAATTGAATCTGCTTGCAGAAATAAATAAAAAATCAAAAACAAATTCAAGTCCCAAAAGGAAAAGAAGTAACAGTTAGGAAAGAAATGAATAAATTAAAAAATAAAATTGCTCCATCTTTGTTATCAGCTGATTTTGCAAATTTGGAAAGTGAAGTAAAAAAATGTGAAAACGCTGGTTGTGATTTACTCCATATCGATATTATGGATGGTCATTTTGTACCCAATATCACGATTGGACCTTTGGTAGTAGCGGCAATTAAACCACATACTAAAATGCCTCTTGATTGTCATTTGATGATTTCAGAGCCGGATAAATATATACCAGAATTTGTCAAAGCTGGTGCTGATATGATTTCAATCCATGTAGAAGCAACCCATCATTTACATAGGTCTATCGGATTAATAAAGAGTTTTGGAGTAAAAGCTGGAATAGCATTAAATCCTATTACACCTTTGGAGTTCGTTTATCCTGCTGCTGAATATTGTGATTTTATTATGCTAATGTCCGTTAATCCAGGATTTGGAGGACAAAGTTTTATTCCTTCATTTTTAAAACGAGCAAAGTTATTACGTGAATTTTTAGATAATAACGGATTAAGCCATATAGAAATTGAAGTAGATGGTGGTGTAAAATTAGATAATGTTAAAGAAATAGTTGATTCTGGTGCCAATATTTTAGTTAGCGGCTCTGGTTTATTCAGCGGAAATTTTGAAGAAAATGTTAAAAGTATGAAAGAATTGATAAAATAAATTGAAATAAATTTCTTTGGGATATTATAATGAATTTTGAAAATAAATTGTTATTTGACTTTAAATTGATGTTTGTATTATTACTGATTTTTTCATTCATCGGTTGCGATACATCTAATGAACCAAGTGATTCAAATAAATTAAAAATTGGTATGCTTGCAGAAAATTTTGGGGATAGTTCATATAATGAAAATTGTAAACAAGGTATTTTAGATGCACAATATAAGTATGATTTTATTGCTGAATTTAAAGATGGTACAAGTGATGCAATTGTGAGAGCTAATGCTCAATATTTTATTGACAAAAAATATGATTTACTTTTTTATGCGGGTTTTCTCTTTGAAAGTATTTCAACAGAATTTGCAGATAAGTATCCATTAAGAAATTTTGTGATGATTGATTATGACAAAGAATCTCTTCCTCCAAGTAATATGCTTGGAATTACCTTTGAAGTTCAACAAGCAGCATTTCCACTCGGTTATCTGGCTGCATATTGGGCTGATTCAAAAAGTCCAATAAATCCCAAAACTGCAACTATATGTGGATTTGATTCTAAAACATTACAAAAGTTTTATGTTGCTTTTGATAAAGGTGTTAAATATTATAATTCAAAACACGGAAAAAATGTGGAAAATCAAACTGTTTTCTCAAACACATTTAGGGACTTAAATGTTGGAAGAAATTTGGCGAATCATTTAATTGATAGCGGAGTGAGTGTGATTTTTACAGTTGCTGGTGAATGTGGAGTTGGTGCATTAGAAGTTTTAAAACAAAGAGGGAAATGGGGAATAGGTGTTGATGATGACCAATATTTGACTTTGCCAACCGTAAGAGATATTTTATTATCTTCATGTATAAAGAATACAAGAAATCCAGTATATGAAGTTACAGAAAATTTTGTTAAGGGTAATTTTAAAGGTGGTACAATATTTAAAGCCAATATGTCAAATTGGGGAGTTGCGATGGCACCATATCACGATTATACCGATGAAATTCCTGATAACATTAAAAGTGAAATTGCTAATATCAATTATCAAATTGATAAAGGAATAATAATACCTTAATGGATAGTGTCCGAATAAATATGTAATTTATATTACAAGATAAAAGGATATATGACAATAAACAATATTCATATTTGCTGAAATATAAACTCAATTATTTTAGGATTGAATTGAAATTCAATCAAATTTTCTTTTTTAATGAGTAAACATAAGCAAGAACTTGTGCAACCGCTTTGAATAATGATTCAGGTACTTCTTCATCAAAATCAACATTTGCATATAAAGCACGAGCTAATGGTGGGTCTTCAACAATTGGAATTTTGTATTCAGTTGCAACTTCTCTTATTTTAAAAGCCATAAAATCAGCACCTTTTGCCACAACTTTTGGGGCGCTCATTTCGCCTTGTTTATATGCTAATGCAACTGCAAAGTGGGTTGGGTTTGTGATAACAACATCAGCAGTCTTCAAATTTTTCATCATTAATCTTCTTATTCTGCTTCTCATCATTTGTCTAAGACGACTTTTGATTAAAGGGTCACCTTCAGCTTGTTTAGATTCATCTTTTAATTCCTTTTTTGTCATTTTCATATCATCTTGATATTTCCAACGCTGATAAAAGAAGTCTGCTAAAGCAATTACAATGTATGCAGCTGCAACTTTCCAAACTAATTCAAATGCAACTTCGACCATATAACTACCAATATCAATAAAAGGGCGTTCTAATAGTCCGATTATCTCCTCATCTCTTTTAATCAAAACAGCATAAATGACAATTCCAAGTAAAGTAATTTTCAATATACTTTTTAATAATTCAATAGCTGAATTTTTTGATATAAATACTTTCTTAATTCCAGAAAAAGGATTAAATATTTGTTGCCATCGAAGACCTTCTGTGAATTTCTTTGTTGCCCACTTTACTCCAATTTGAGATGCGTCTCCAAGAAATGCAATTACAAAAATTACTCCAACAACAGGTAATAAAACTTGTCCTAAAAAGAAGAATAACTCAGAGGTATAACGTATTACATTAGCATCAGTTATTTCCATTGTGGCAGAATTCTGAAGCATTGTTTTCATTAAACCCTGAACATTTCCAAGAGTAGCTGGACCAAATATAAATACAGACATACCACCGAGCAATAAAAGTGCTGCAGTAGTTACATCGGTACTTTTAGCAACTTGACCTTTCTGTTGAGCGTCCGTTAGACGCTTGTGGGTCGCTTGCTCGGTTTTCTCCATTCCATCTTGATTCTCTGCCATTTATTATCCTATTTTATGGAACATTAGCTGGATTTAAACTCATAATTATCTGTAATGATTGAGATTGTACAATTCCCAATGTCCATTTGATTATATAAATCATCAATGGTGTTGAAAATAACAAAACAGTTAATCCCACAGATATTTTAAATTGAAAACTAAGAATAAAAATATTGGTTTGCGGTGCTATTCTTGCTAATAGTGCTAACCCCAAATTCGTACAAAACATAGCTACTAAAATTGGAGATGCGATTTTTATACCTAATATCAAGACAGTTGTAGCATATTTCACTAACAGTATTTCAGTTGTTTCTGTAATTGAAAAAGATAACAATGGTACAGCTTTCATACTAATATAAATTGCTTCGATAATTTGATGATGACCATCAATCGACAGAAATAGCATTAAAGCAATCATTTCTTTAAATTCACCAAGTAATGTTGGATTCTGACTTGCTTGGTCAAACATAGCGGCTGTTTGAAATCCCAAATCTGTGTCAATTAATCCACCTGCCATTCTTGCAGCAAGGAAAACAAGATTTATCGAAAAACCAATAATTAAGCCAAATAAAAATTCTTTGAGTACAATTAAGGCAAGATACCACAAATGAAATTCAATTGTAGGTTGGTCTTGCCAATAAATACTTGTTACAGAAATAGATAGAATAATAGCTAAAAAAACTTTCACATGAGGAATTATAACATCATTTTTAAATATTGGGGCGCCAGCCATTACTCCAAGTATTCTAATAAAAATCAAAGTTCCTATTAGGAACTTTGAAGTAAGGGCAAATAATGTATTTGAATCCAACATAAGCTACATTGTCGCTATAGTATTCATTATTTGAATAGTAAATGTTTTCATTTGAGAAATCATGTATGGTAATAGAAGTATTATTACTATAAATACTGCAACTAATTTTGGAACAAATGTAAGTGTTTGCTCTGAAATTGAAGTCGCCGCTTGAAATATTGAAATTATCAAACCAATTACCAATGATACAAGTAACAATGGTCCAACAATGATAAACACATAATAAAATGCATCCCTTACGAGTGATATAACTACTTGATCAGTCATTTTTCTTACTAATTAATTTAAAATACTTTTCATTAAAGAATCAACTAACAAATACCAGCCATCTACCAAAATAAATAATAATATTTTTATTGGTAATGATATAAGTTGCGGTGGAAGCAAAAACATACCAAGTGACATAAGTGTACTTGCTATAATCATATCAAGTACAAGAAATGGAATAAATACCATAAAACCTATTTGAAAAGCAACTCGCAATTCACTTAATGTGTAAGCAGGAATTACAGTCCAAGTAGAAACTTCAGTTACATCATTTGGTCTATCGGCTCCACTTAATTTTAAGAATAAACCTAAATCTTCTTCCCTTGTTTGACGTAGCATAAATTCTCTAAATGGTTTAACAATATTCTCAATTGCTTGTTCTTGAGTAATTTCTTCTTTCATATATGGCTGAATTCCTTTGGAATTTGCTTCGTCTAATACAGGTTGCATTACAAAAAATGTTAGAAATAATGCTAAAGATGTAAGTAATTGATTTGGTGGTTGTGTATGAGTTCCAAGAGCTTGTTTCAAGAAGTGAAATACTACTATTATTCTGGTAAAACTTGTCATCATTACTAATATCGAAGGAGCAAGAGTTAATACTGTCATCACTGCAAGTATCTGCAAAGTCAAAACTAAGTCATTCTTACCATCAGCCATATCTACATTTACTGATAGCTTAGGTAATGTAATTCCTGTTGCTGGGGCTTGTCCTTGTGAATAAGTAGATGACGAGAATCCAAAAATTAAAAACAGAATAATACTTGAAGCAACAATTTTTCTGTTTTTTTGAATTAACTGTGAAATAGAATTGTAATATGTTGATAAATTTGTTAATAATTTATTCTTAGGTTTAGTATTTTCTTCAATTATATTTGTATCTATATATAGCATAATAATATACTTTTTAATGCATAATAATTACCAAATAACTTGTACACAATCTACGTACCATAAATAAATTATTTAGCATGTAATATGCTAAATGTATGGAAATAAAAGGAGTTTTGATAGTTGATGAGATAATTGAAATTTTCAAATTTTGGATAAAAATATACAATTGGCTAATATTATTATAATAGCTAATACTTGTAATTAACTAATTCTTTGACACGTTTTTTATAAGTGTAGTTCAAATTATTTTGATTTGAAGTACTTTTATTTAATTCTTTAATTTCGCTGATAATTCTCATTAATCCACCATTTTCAGTGTATTCAAAATAATGATTACTTTCTGACACGAGAATTAAACTTTTAACTGAGTTATTTGAGACTGGATTTACAGGAAAATAAGCTTCAAAAATTTTTGAATTAATTTGATTTTTTAAATTTTCATTATCGGTGATATTGCTATTTTCAATATATTCATAAGTACCCGTATTTACTAAATAAACAGTTCTAACGAAATTTTCATTTGATTTATTAATATCATCATATAGTTTAATTGTATCATTCAAAAGTAATACACTGTCTTGCCAATTATTTCTACTTTTTGATAATATTAACCAGTTATAATTGAAAATTTTATTATAATTGCTATCTAAAGAACTATTTCTGTATGAAAAATTCTGGAAATTATTAGTATATAATGCTAATAGATTATTGTTTGGTGCAATATTTATTGTATGAGAATAGTTCAAACCCTCATCATAAATATTTATTTTATAAGAATTGTAATTGTCAATTAATTCAATTTTTTCAACTTTCCATATTTCTTTTTTGGGAGATGAAATCATATTTTCTGATTCATCATAGTCAATTACATTATATTCTAATTCTGTACCTATTCTAATTTTAAAATATTTGTATTCTGATAAATTGGATATATTAATTGACTTTTCTACTCCCAATGGTTCTGAACAAGAAGTAGTTAGAATAATAATTAATATAAAATATAAGATAAATTTCATATTTAAAAAAAATATAGTATTAAAAAAAATCGCTCTTGACCATTCAATCAATGGAGAAAATTCAAATCCCCTGCCCCCTTTATTTAAGGGGGAAAAATTCCTTACCCCCTTTTTTTAAAGGGGGCAGGGGGATTTTTACCTTTACCATTCTGAACTTGTTTCAGTACCCCATCCTAACCTTCCCCGAGGGGAAGGAATATATGTAAAGTCCTCCCCTTGGGGAGGATTTAGGTGGGGTTTCGTATTTCATTCTGAACTTGTTTCAGAATCCATCCTCAAAATTTGTCATTCAGAACTTGTTTCAGAATCCAATCCTCCAAATTTGTCATTCTGAACTTGTTTCAGAATCCATTTCTTAGATGCTGAACTTAATTCAGCATGACAATCTTGAAAATCTTCATTCTGAATTCCTTTCCCCTTTTTTAAAAGGGGGTAGGGGGATTTATCTGAATGTTTATCCAAAGAACAAGAAAACATCATAAATGGGGCTGTCTCAATATATTAATAAAGCCCCATATTTATAATAACATATTGATTACGGCATTAATAATAATGATTACTTCGATAATACAAATGTCATCACATTCATATTAGAGTCAGAACTCATGATATTGAGAATTGTCTTATCAGTAAAATAATACTTGTAAGCACCATTTAGACCCATCATAAACTCTGATGTCATAAAACAATTCATTTTTGTTGAACCTAAATTACCAATACCCATATAACCGTTATCTGCTTTGTAAATTCCTTTGAATTCATTGCAACCTGCTTTGCCTGAGAAATTCAGATTAGAATCAAATGATATATAGAAATTTTCAGGTGTGAAATATGGTTCTTCCTTAAAGAATTGAATATCTTGAAATTTAACTGTTTCGCCAGTAGCGTTAGTCCATGAATAAAGTTCCCATTTTGAATTCTGCAATTCATTAATTGGATTATTATTGCCATCATCATCAGGATTACCGCTCAATTTTTCGATTCTTGAAGGTACAAATTCAACCTTAGTATCATACTTAGGTACTGATACAATATGCACAGGATAACCAATATCATCAGTTCCAATTTCAGGAATGTAAAGAACTGAATAAACATAAATTGTACCATTCATCATCAAAACTTTTTCAATTGATAATTTATTGCTACCACTTGATTGTGTACCTGCATGAAGTACAAGTATCATTTCTTTATTGAAATCAATTTTTGGTAATTTAATACCTATTGGATTACCATTAGCATCATATTGATTAGTTTTGTAACTTTTAATAAAATTATCTGCATCTGATTGATTTTTCAATACACTATTGAATGAACCGTCACTAATTACTTCGTGTGAACCTTGAATTAATGTAACAAATGGAATTCCAAAATTATCATCTACAGGTTCTTGCTTAACGATTTCTCTTTTCGCGAATTCAACTGGCAAATCAGATTTTAATATTTTTACAATATGTACTGGATAGCCAATATCTGTTGTACCAATTGAAGAAATTACTTCTTTAGCATAAACAGTGATTTGCTTGCCGTTAGAATATACTGATTTTACTTCGATATAATCTGAACCACTTGAACGCATACCGCAGCCAACAACAATAAGCATCTCTTTTTCAAAATCAACTTGAGCAGATATTTTTGTAAATGGTCTTGCAGAAATATGTGGTAAGTATTTCATTACGAAGTCATCTAACTCATTTGAGTTACTAATTGTTAAGTTGTAGTCTCCGTCAGCAGCGAATATTAGTCTGGATTCCTGCAAAACGGTCTTAAAGTCTAAAGATGTAGTTACTTTGACCTTTTTTTCTAATCCTAATGGATTATCACAGCTATTGAACAAAACAAGCATTGCAAGTAATGCTACAAATAAACTTAGCTTTTTCATAAAAAACTCCTAAAAAAATAAGAAAATTAAAAACTATAACTAATACCGTAATTAATACCAATCTTAGATGAATTGAAATTTGTACTTTGGAAATTATAGAATAAATTGCTGTACTCCATACCAAGAATAAATTTTAATTCTTGATTAAACTTATATTGAAATCCTGTCATAAATCTACCAATAAAACCAACATTAGTTCCACCAACAGTTACTTGAGCAATTGGTTTGAAATTTTCAAAAACATCATATCCATATCTTAACAAAAAACTGTAAGAAGTAAAATTTGGCTGTTGTTCATATACGTTTAATTGCCCCATTTTATCTGAACCTTGGAACTTTTGAAAAAATGTTTCCTGCCTCAAATCAAATCCAACTGCAAAATTCTGATTAAAATTATATAAACCACTAATAGCTGTATTATTAAATTCTGCAATTTTTGAAGGAGTAATTGTTTCAACTTGCGTATTCCAATGTTGAGAACTTCTTATTTCAAATTCAATTTTTAAGTTATCATCTGATTGTATAAATATGTTATCAAAAGGTGAATATTCAAACGAAGGTAATTCTTGATTTGATAATTTTTTAAATTCATTAGAATTAACACTCAAAATAATTGGTTCATTTTTGATAGAATTAATAACTATTTCACTATTGTTTATTTGACTATTCTTGTCCTGTTCAGTCTTTTCAATATAAATAGGTCTATCAATGTAAATATATTTAATATTTGGATTCGTAGAATTTGATTTGTTATCTACCAATTCGTTTGAATTTACAGTCGGAATTGATGAATTTTGTATTGTTGAATCATTTTCAATTAAAACTTGACTATTAAATTTCTGATTCTGATTTAAATTTTCTTTGTTACTGAAAAAATTAAATGGATTGAAAAATAATAAGAACAATGCGGCAGTTGTCAATGTAGCAACAGAAGCACCAATTATTGATTGCGAATATTTGGAAACAGTTAAGCCAATTCCAGCAATTAGTTTTCCAGAAGTTGCAGTTGCAACATTTGCCCCAGCAAGTGGTAACCCAATTGCAGAAAAAATTGCATTAGTTGAACTTTCGTTTACAGCAAATAAACTTCTATTATTCTTTATAGCAGAATTAAAAGAAAGTAATTGTTTAAATTCGCTTCTTAATTCTTCATTGATTGCCAATTCCGAAAAAAGCAAAGTTTCTTGCTCATTGTCAAGCACCCCATCTGCAAGGTCGGATAGTAAATCAAATTTATCCATCACTTTTTCTCTTAATAATTAACTGTTTTTTGATAAATCTTTTAAATATGGACTCAAAACCTGAATGATTTTTTGTTTTGCTCTTAAAGCACGAACTTTGGCATTATCTGCTGTAATTTCAAGTTTTTCACCAATTTGAGCGTAACTCAATCCTTCAAATTCTCGTAAAATAAATATTTCTCTATAATCAGCATCAATCAAATCTAAAGAAGTAATAATCAGTTCAAGTAATTCCTTATTGTCATATTTTCTGTTCGCATCTTCTGTAAGTGTTCCATCTTCTATCTGTACATTGTTTTTTTTTAATTTCAAATAGTTGAAACTCAAATTTTTTGCTATTGTTGTTAAATAGCCAGGTAAATTAGTTATCTCTGTGTTTTTATTTATAGACTGATAAAACTTAATAAATGTTTCCTGAAAAATATCTTCAGCAACATCTCTTTGATAAATTATGCATCTACAATAAGCAGAAATCAAAGAACTATAGCGTCTGTATATCTCTTTGAAAGCAAGCTCAATTAATTTTTTGCTTCCTTTCAAACATTCAACCAACTCTTTATCTGTATATCTTTCTATATTCATAACTCATAATCGAATTTCAACCCATTCAATTGTATGACAATTCAAATTAAAAAAAGGAACAGATTATTTAAAAGTTTTTTTTACAATAATTATTTTGAATAAACGATTAATTTATGGATTGAAAATATGAACATGGATTATACTTATGTCATTACCAGGCAATAGAACACATATAAGATTTGATTGGGCAGCAAAGCAAATACTGAGAAGTAAGGCAAATTTTGGTATTTTGGAAGGATTTCTATCTGAATTATTTAATGAAGATGTGAAAATCCAGAAAATACTTTCGGAAGAAGGCAATGCTAATTCTCAAGTCGATAAAACAAATCAAGTTGATTTATTAGTGGAAAATTCTAAAGGAGAACTGCTCATCGTAGAAATTCAAAATACAAAAGAGCTGGATTATCTATTTAGAATAATTTTCAGTAATTCAAAAGTAATAACAGATTATATGAATCTTGGTGATTCATATTCAAATGTGAAGAAAGTAATTACAATCAGCATAATTTATTTTAATTTTGGACAAGGTGAAGATTATCTTTACAAAGGTGAAACAAGTTTTATAGGAGTAAATTATAAAGATGTATTTCAATTGAGCGAAGAACAGAAAGCATTATTCAATAAAAATAGTGTTGAAGATATTTTTCCATTCCATTATTTGATTCGAGTAAATCAATTTGACGATATTGCAAAAAATACAATTGATGAATGGATATATTTCTTCAAAAATAGTGAAATACCAGATGATTTTAAAGCAAAGGGTATAACTGAAGCGAGAGAAAAATTAAAAACATTGTCAATGAGCAAGAAAGAATTAAGAGAATATGACCGCTATTTAGATGAATTAAGTTCAAATGCAAGCTATGCAGAAACAATCAGATTCGAACAAGAATGGAACGCCAGAATGGAAGGTAAGAAAGAAGGCATAGAAATAGGAGTGAGACAAGGAATTGAAAAAGAAAAGAAGGAAACAGTATTAAATTCTCATCAAGCTGGTTTATCAGTTGATATCATCTCCCAAATAACGAATTTAAGTATTGAAGAAATAGAATTAATTATTGAAGAAAATTCAAATAAATGATTATATATTGAGTTGAGAAAATTATGTCATTACCAGGCAATAGAACACATATAAGATTTGATTGGGCAGCTAAGAAAATACTGAGAAGTAAAGCAAATTTTGGTATTTTGGAGGGTTTTCTATCTGAATTATTCAATGAAGATGTTAAAATACAGAAAATTCTTTCGGAAGAAGGTAACGCCAATTCTCAAGCCGATAAAACAAATCGAGTTGATTTATTAGTGGAAAACTCCAAAGGAGAACTGCTCATCGTAGAAATTCAAAATACAAAAGAGCTGGATTATCTATTTAGAATAATTTTCAGTACTTCAAAAGTAATAACAGATTATATGAATCTTGGTGATTCATATTCAAATGTGAAGAAAGTAATTACAATCAGTATAATTTATTTTAATTTTGGACAAGGCGAGGACTACCTTTATAAAGGTGAAACAAGTTTTATCGGTGTAAATTATAAAGACGTATTTCAATTGAGCGAAGAACAGAAAGCATTATTCAATAAAAATAGTGTTGAAGATATTTTTCCATTCCATTATTTGATTCGAGTAAATCAATTTGACGATATTGCAAAAAATACGATTGATGAATGGATATATTTCTTCAAAAATAGTGAGATACCAGATGATTTTAAAGCAAAGGGTATAACAGAAGCGAGAGAAAAATTAAAAACATTGTCAATGAGCAAGAAAGAATTAAGAGAATATGACCGCTATTTAGATGAATTAAGTTCAAATGCAAGCTATGCAGAAACAATCAGATTTGAACAAGAATGGAACGCCAGAATGGAAGGTAAGAAAGAAGGCATAGAAATAGGAGAAAAGAAAGGCATAGAAATAGGAGTGAAACAAGGAATTGAAAAAGAAAAAAAAGAAACAGTATTAAATTCTCATAAAGCTGGATTATCAATTGATATTATCTCACAAATAACAAATTTAAGTATTGAAGAAATTAATTTTATTATAAAGGAAAAATAAAGATGAAAAAATCAAATTTTGCAATTTTCTTTAGTCTAATGGTTTTGATTGCATTATTAATAAGTTCTTGCTCAGACGACCCAGTTAACAATGATGAAAAACCTACAATTAAAATTGGTGTTCTTTTACCAGAGACAGGTTCCGGTGCTTCAACTGGGGAAAGTATGAAACTTGCTTTGGAATACTTGAAAAATCATTATTTAACTACTATGGTAAACTACCTTTTTTATTTAGATTTTGAATATTATAACACTGAAACAAATCCAGAAAAGTGTTTGACGGGAATTAAATATTTCAATTCTAAAAATATCAAAATCATAATTGGACCATATTCAAGTGCCGAACTCGAAGCAATTGCCGATTATGTAAAAGCAAATAATATGATTGTAATGAGCCCTTCGAGTGTAGCAATTTCTTTGGCTAATCATAATGATAATATCTTTAGATTTGCCCCAAATGATTCTGCTCAAGCAAGTGCTGTTCATAAGTATTTAGAAACAAAAGGTATCCAATATCTCACAGGCATTTACAGAAATGATGTATGGGGAAAAGACTTAACTCAACATATTACACAGAACAGATTTTTTGATGGCAATTTCACAAATAATTTCTATGGATACAAAACGAATTTAACCGATTTAAATTCAAATGTTGATATGCTTCGAGAAAATGTAAAACTTTATAAAGATTTGTCGAAAGATATGAAACAACTTGCAATTTATTTTGCTACTTTTGGTGAAGGAACGGAGATTATTGAAAAAATAGTGGAATCTTCTATTTCTGCTAATCAAGATTTAAGATTGATTGGAAGTTCAGCTTTTGCTAATAATTCTTCATTATTAACAAAAGAAAAAGCTGCAAACTATGCTATTTCTGCAAATTTGGTATGCCCGGTTTTTGCAATCCCAAAAGAAAATGAAGCGAATCCATTATTTACATATTTAACAACTCAGCTTGGCAGAACTCCTGAAAGTTATGCAATTGTTGCTTATGATATTGCCGCACTGCTTTATGGAATAATAAGAGAAACAAATTATTACGAAAACAAGAATCTAAACAACATTCTTTCCAATATTGAAAAATATGCGAAAGAATCCACTGGAATTAGTGGCGAAATGGAATTAAATTCAAACGGGGATAGAAAATACGGAAATTATGCTTTTTTGGGAGTTAGGAAAAGTGGTTCAACTTATCAATGGTTCACAAAAGCAATTTATGACTATAAAACAGGAAAAATTATCGAATATTAAGCAGCCCTAAATATTAGTTTAGTTAGATAGAAATTATTTAAATTGTAAATTCATAGAAATCAATGGGTAAGATATTGCTACCTATTGATTTTATTTTTTTTATTCCAATTATTATTCGTAATTTTGTTTTGATTTTTTGGTGAAAAATAAATATTTTTTCATAAAAAAATGAACAAAAGTTTATTTGAATAATGATACTATATCTAAAGAAATATTGAGGTAATATTTATGGCAAAAGTTATCGGTAAAATTATTATTGATATTGAGAATTGCAAAGGTTGCGAATTATGCGTTGAGTCTTGTCCTCACGATTGTATTTCGATAGCCCAAACAATTAACGCTAAAGGATATCAATACGCAATCATGGTAAATGAATTATGCACTGGTTGCAACAACTGTGCTTTGGTTTGCCCTGATGCAGTTATATCTGTTTACAGAAAAGTAGTTAGAGAGCCCAAGCCGGCAAAAATTAAAGAAGTAGAAATATCATAAAGGAATTGAAATGGGTGAAATTAAATTAATGAAAGGTAATGAAGCATTATCAGAAGCTATGATTAGAGCCGGTTGTGATGCTTATTTTGGTTATCCTATTACACCTCAATCTGAGGTACTTGAATATTTGGCTATTCATGCAACAGCAAGAACTGGTATGGTTGTTCTTCAAGCAGAAAGTGAAGTAGCTGCAATTAATATGATTTATGGTGCTGGTGGTGCCGGTAAAAGAGTTATGACTACTTCTTCATCACCGGGAATGAGTTTGATGCAGGAAGGTATTTCGTACATAGCTGGTGCAGAAATTCCTTGTTTACTTGCAAATGTTGTTAGAGGAGGTCCAGGTCTTGGTACGATTCAACCTTCACAAGCAGATTATTTTCAATCAGTAAAAGGTGGAGGACACGGTGATTATAAATTAATCGTTCTTGCTCCATCTTCAGTTCAAGAAATGGTTGACCACGTTAAACTTGGTTTTGAACTTGCAGAAAAATATAGAAATCCTGCAATGATTTTAACTGACGGCGCAATTGGTCAAATGATGGAAAAAGTTGAATTATTCGACCAAATGCCAAGAAAAACTGAATATCCTGATTGGGCTACAAATGGTAAACCTGTTGGTAAGGAAAGAAGATACATTACTTCTCTACACATTCAACCTGAATTGATGGAAGAAATCAATAAAAGATTACAAGCAAAATATGCTGTTATGCAAGAAAAAGAAGTTCTTTTTCAAACACATTATTTAGATGACGCCGAATATATTTTCACTGGTTTTGGTTTAGGAGCAAGAATTTGTCTTAAAGCAGCACAAATTGCACGTTCTAATGGTTATAAAGTTGGGGTGATTCGTCCAATTACTTTATTCCCATTCCCGAATAAAGTTTATTCTGAAGTAGCAGACAAAGTAAAAGGTATTCTTGATGTTGAAATGAACGCTGGTCAGATGGTAGAAGATGTAAGATTGTCTGTCAATGGAAAAACACGTGTGGAATTTTACGGTAGAATGGGTGGTATTCTTGCTTCTCCTGAAGAAATTTACGAGAATTTTATCAACACTTTTATTAATGGAGATAAATAAAAATGAGTGAAAATATAGCAATAAATGAAGAAATTGAAAACACAGTAGTAACTGAAGATATTTGTATTAAAGAAAATGCACAGTATTTGAAGCCATCTACACTTACCGATACTCCTATGCACTACTGCCCTGGTTGTGGTCATGGTACTACTCATAAAATATTGATGGAAGTAGTTGATGAAATGGGTATCGAAAATGATATTATTGGTGTAGCTCCTGTTGGATGCTCTGTTTTTGCTTATCATTATATGAATGTTGATATGCAGCAAGCCGCTCATGGTCGTGCTTGTGCAGTTGCAACTGGCATAAAAAGATGTTTCCCCGAAAGATACGTTTATACATATCAGGGCGATGGTGATTTAGCTGCTATCGGTACAGCCGAAACTATTCATGCAGCTAACCGTGGTGAAAATATTCTTGTTGTGTTTATCAATAATGGTATTTATGGTATGACTTCTGGACAGATGGCTCCAACAACATTGCCAGGTATGGTTTCTACAACTTCACCTTTTGGTAGAGATGTAAAAACTATGGGGCACCCACTGAAAATTGGTGAATTGCTTGCTATGCTTCCAGGTGTTGCTTATGTAACAAGACAATCTGTACATACTGCAAATAATGTAAAAAGAGCAAAAAAAGCTTTGGCAAAAGCTTTAGAATATCAGAAACAAGGACTTGGTTTTTGTCTGGTTGAAATTGTAGCAAATTGTCCATCTAACTGGAAAATGACTCCATTACAATCAAATAAATTTGTTGATGAAAAGATGATTCCTTTCTATCCACTTGGCGATATTAAAGTACCGGAGGGCAAATAATTATGACACAAGAAGCAATTTTCGCAGGTTTTGGCGGTCAAGGTGTTCTTTCTATGGGACAAATTCTTGCTTATGCTGGTATGATTGAAAATAAAGAAGTTTGCTGGATGCCTTCTTATGGTCCTGAAATGCGTGGTGGTACTGCAAATGCTATCACTATCGTTTCTGATGAATTAATCAGTTCTCCTATTATCACAAGATTTGATAGTGTTATCGCCTTAAACCAACCTTCAGTTGAAAAATTTGAATCTAAAGTGAAACCAGGTGGCAATTTATTGTATGACTCAGCAAATATTGTTGTTCCACCTACAAGAACTGATATCAATATTTATTCTATTCCAGGTAGTGTTGAAGCTGTTAAATTGAAAAATATCAAAGTTCTTAATATGATAATGCTTGGAGCATTCGTAAAAGCAACTAAAGTTGTTGCAGAAGAAACTGTAATGAAAGCTTTAGCTCAAGTTTTACCAGAAAGATACCACAAATTGATACCTTTGAATAAACAAGCTTTTGAAATTGGTATGAGTTTTGTCAAATAAACTGTTTAAAAAAAAAGAAAAGAATAACCCGTATCAGTAAAATGTGCGGGTTTTTTTATATTTGAAACACTTACTTATCTTTCAAATTTCAGGAATCTCGAAATCTAATAGTAATATGCTACTTTAGAGAAACTCTATTATCTACCTTCAAATATTGGTTGTCTTTTTTCCAAAAATGCAGCGACTCCTTCTTTATAGTCATAAGTATTTCCTGCAATATTTTGTAACTCAGCTTCCAAATTTAATTGCTCTGTCAAGGAATTTGAAAACGAATTTTGCAATGCTAACTTAGTTAAGGCAAGTGCTTTGGTTGGCATTTTTGCTAATCTCTTGGCTAATTCAAAAGTATGACTTCTTAATTGTTCCATTTCTATACATTTGAGTATCATTCCGATTTTTTCAGCGTCTGAAGCGGAAATTTTATCACCAAGCATAAGCAATTCTTTTGCTTTGGCAATTCCTACTAATCTTGGCAAAATAAAAGTACCGCCACTATCGGGAATCAATCCAATTTTGCTAAATGCTTGAATAAATGAAGATTTATCTGATGCAATTACAAAATCACAAGCTAATGCAATATTTGCACCGGCTCCGGCGGCTACACCATTAACCATTGCAATTACAGGTTTTTCTAAAGATGTAATGCCATTAATTATTTTATTATATTGCTTTTGAACTATTTCGATAATTTTATATTTACCACTTATAGCTTCTTGTAAATCCTGTCCAGCACAAAAAGCACGACCTGCACCAGTTAGAATTACAACTCTTACCTCATTATTTTTGTTTAAATTACTCAATAAATCAATCAATTCTAAAGACATTTCCATATTGAAACTATTTAAAACTTCAGGATTGTTAAGTGTAATTTCTGCTATTGAATTTTCAATATTGAGTTTATTAAATTTCATTACAATCATTCCAATTTGTTATTAACAATTATGATTTACGTTCAATTCAAATATTTATTTGGAATATTTAGCATTGACTAAAAAAAAATTTAAATAACAATTTTTCTTAGTCAAATTCGATTTATATTTTTTTAAGAGGTTAAAATTGAAAAAAGTAGTAATATCATTAATTTTAATAACAACTATATATGTGTTATTTAGACAATAATATTTACTAACAAAATTGGGGATTTTGTTGGGTAGTGATAGGAATTAATAAAGCTGGAATTGGTCATTGGATGCGGTTTTATGATTATTTTAAAAAAGTTTTGATATTTTGAAAAATTCTTTTGGAGGTTATTAAATTTGTTAGTAAATTTGTAGTGTTGATGTTTGACAAGTTAGTTACTAACAATTTTATGAAAAATGTAAGTGTTAAATTTTATTTGGATAAGCCACAGTTGCCATTGTCTTTTATAATGGTGGGAATAGGGTTTAATGGTTTTCGTGTTCAGCTATCCACAAAAATTAAAGTTCCTCCCGCTGATTTTAGCAAAGATAACTTGATTAATAAAAATTCGCAATATGCTAAATTCAATACTGACTTAAAAGCACTTGAATCTGAAATTGAAAGATTTTACCAACTTGGAAATTTGAACCGCAAGTTTATTGAAAAATCGGAAATGAAGAAATTTGTTGAAGAGCTTATTACTCCACAAAAGAAGATTAATCAAAATGATTTTATTATTTTATTTGATAGATATGTTGAGAACCATCAATTAGAACCAGCTTCAAAGAATAAATATCGTGTAGTTAAAAAAATGTTATTGGAATTGAACGAGAAAACTGGGAAACCAATTTTGGTTAATGATTTTAATGATGCTGATTTTGTTGAAACTTTTATTCGCAAATTTAATGAGTTAAAAGCTAATGGCTTAATTAATTATGGGTATATGATAAAATCCGTTGTTGGTTATGGTTTGAAGCTGGGTTTGATTGAATCGGAAAGATTTAAACAGTTGCTAACTAAACCGAAATCAACTCAAAAGAAACCTTTAGTAATTATGAATGAAGCGGAAGTAAAGAGATTTTTTGAAGTGGAATTGAATAGAAAATCTCTTATTATTGCAAGGGATAAGTTTAAAATTCAAATGCTGACTACATTAAGGGTTAGTGATATGCATCTATTGAATAGAAATAATATTACTACGATTGATGGTAAGGATTTTATTATTATCAAGCAGAAGAAAACTAAAAATATGCTGAAAATTCCATTGTTGCCTGAAGTTCGTGAGATTTTAGAGAAACATGATTTCGACTTGCCAATAACTCAATATACATATAATTCTTATCTTGAAAAAATTTGTATTTTGGCTGGTATTGATGAAGAGGTGTTGGCTTATAGTGGTAAAAAACAAATTGTTTACAAGAAATATGAGTTGATTAGGAGCCATACTGCACGTAGAATGGGTATTTCGCAACTTCTTAAAAAGGGTTTAACTCTTGCTGAAATTATGCAAATTAGCGGGCATACTACATTGCAAAGTTTATTAAAATATCTATATTCAACTCAAGATGAAGCTTTCAAAAAATATTTGACTGCTTTTTCTGATGGTTTTTAATTATTTTTTTTTAAATTTGGAGGTCTTATGAGTGGTTTTACTTAGAATTGTATTGGAAAAAAAAAGTCTTCAGAATTGCACTTCTGAAGACGCCAATTGTTGCTTGCAAGTTTGAACTTGCTGACTGTTTTCAAATTTAATAATTTTTCTTTAAATAAAATAGGAATAAAAAAATGTTTATAGTAAATAAAAATACTGATGAATTAGTCAATTTAAATAAAATTGAACTTTTTACTTGTAGTACTGATTGTGTAACAATGGGTCCAAATGGTTTCGCAGTAGTTGGGAAAAGTAAAAACGGTATTTGGTGGGAATTTTCTAATCCTACAAACTCCGATGATGCCCATACAGATTTTTTCGTGTTAAAAGAGCATTTGAAAGCAAATAATTTATTAATAGAATTATAAGGGAGTATGTTATGTTTATACAAGATCATGCAAGTCATTGTGAGTTGATTGATATTGACTCTATTAAAAGAATTACTACTTATGGTCAATTTGAAGATTGGGTTGTATTGGGTTATGATAAAGACGGCACTACTTATGAACTTACAAAAAGTGATAATTTAGTAGGCACTGAAGTTGCTTTTGAAGTATTAAAGCAAGTTTTAAAAAATAACAATTTATTAATTGAATTATAATAAATAAAAAAGGTGCTACGAATGTTACTCGTGGCACCTCAATTTAATAAACCATAAGGAAAGGATCCTCAATGAAAGAGACGTTAGAAAAAAAAGAAATTGTATTGAAAGATGAAAATATTTCAATAAGTAATGTATATTCTAATAAAGATGATTATAATGCTCGTTATGCAAAAATTCACAATGAATGTTACCTGAAATTCAAAGAAAAGAAATATATAATATGGAATGATGCTCAATTAGTTGATATTTTATCAGAATTTATTAATAGCTATTCAAATATAATGGATATGAGTATTTATCAATGTTCGCCATATGAAGCAAAAAGATTCAATACAATTGATGAATATCATTACAATCTAAAATTAATTTATTATGAAAATCGTAAAATATTAAAAACAATAGAAGGATTGTACAATAGTTTTGCACAAGAAGCATTAGACATGATTGAACGGTATAGAGAAGAGTTTGAAGCGTATTATGTGTGGTTTACTGATAATGGAGGAAGTGAAAAAGATATTAACTATTTATTGCCAAAATATAACGAACCAAATACAAACAACCCCCATAATGCAGAATATTTAAGAAGTAGATATTATAGAAAAATGTGCGGTCGATTTAATAAGGACCATCCCTGTTATATTTATTTCAAATTTTTATCATTAACAGACCTCAATTATTTAAGAGAATATATAAATAATGAATTAGAAGATCCTGTTTTAAAAGAAATAGAATTAAGGAATACGGGATTAATAACTTGGACGGGGAATGAAATAGCGTCAGCAGGGCATTTGTTTTATTATTTATCGGAAGCTGGTCTTATATCGAAGGATGTTGTTGATGTTTTTTCTTCAATTTTAAAATATGAGAACACTACTGCAGAAAAACAAAAAAAATCTATAAATGAAGCAATAACAGGAATTAAGAATAGTAAACGCAATCACAAAAATGGTAAAGAACCAGATAACACAAGGGAGAATACTAAGGACAAAAAATTTATTAAATTTGCAAGGATACTTGTTGATGATTATTTTCCTGAAAGACCTAAAACGAAATAAGTAAAGACATAACAAATTAAATCCTCCTGAATGGAGGATTTTTTTTTATAATTTACTTATTATCTGATTGGCAACTTCAAAACCACGTTTGATAATTTTTTTATCTGTAATTCCATCATAATAACCAGAAAGATGCAATATGTTGTAACTTGAATTGTATAAGTTCAGTAGTTGTCTATTGATTTTTCCAAGTTCTTTTCTGTAAAATGATTCTGTTTTTCTCCCTTTGTTTTTTTCAATTCCTTTTTGTTTCAAATATTCATCAATTGCAATCAATACACCATTATAAGCAGTTCCACAAGCGGTTTTTACATACTTTTCATCAAGATAATAATCAGAGTCTTCACTACCAGCTTGTTTAAGTTGTTCAATTGCATTGTCAATATATCTTAATGCTTCTTGTTTGGGATCTTTTTTAGACGATTTACGCATTTAACTACTCCAATATCAAATATACATCAATTGCAAAATTACAACACAGATAAATAATAACCAAACAAATAAATTTAAAACCTCCATATGTCAATTTTCTATTATGATGTCGCAACTATGTTGCTGAAAGAATATGGATTCTGAAACAAGTTCAGAATGACAAAGAAAAAATCATCAAAAAATAAAAATTCTATATTGATTTATAAGGTAGTTACTGAAACTCTGGGCGTTTTAAACAATCGTATTGCTTAGGGCTAATTCTGTTATAATTTTGTTCTGTGTTATTAAAGTAAAATTAGAAATAAGTTACTTAATAGCATTTTGAATGAGATTGTAATTTGATTTTATACATATATAAGGAATTGTGTTATGGCATTAGAAACAAAACATACTATGGTTTTTGATGAGTTTACTGGTCGGTTATTGAGTCTGCTTGCAATGCAACATGGGAAGACTAAAACTCAGGTTTTAACTGACTTGATTAATGAAAAGGCATTTCTAACATTGCCTGATAGTGCTATTATTTTTGGTTTTACTCCAAAAAAGGAAATTGTTTTTAAAACTAATGAAAATTTTATTGCTGATGAGGTGCAAAAATGATACAATTGATTAATTTAACCAAACAGGAATTAATGGAACCGATTGACAATTTGTCTAACCAAGTTCGTGAATTGAAAGATTTAGTTAATTCATTGCTAACGGCTCCAAAAGCTGAAGTTCAAGCTAAGAATAGTGATTATAACGGTTTTGTAAGTCGCCAAGAGGTTATGGAGGAGTTGAGACTGTCTCCAAGTGGGATTTATCAAGTTACCCAAAAGCACGGTATAGTTGGCAAACGAATCGGAAAGAAGATTTATTACAAGCGTTCTGATATTGATAAATTGTTTGAGAATTAGAAAAATGAATAGCTTTGAAATTTTCTACGAACTTAATTCATATCATGTATTTCAAGATGAAATATTAGCAACTGGTATGTTTAATATTTATCGTGAGGATAGTAAAAGAGTTTATTTTACACGAAACGGAAAAAAGAACGGTACATCTGCTGTATTAAGTAAAGATTCAAAATTGCTTCATCTTTATTCTGATGCAACAAATTGTAATGCAGTAGATTATAATCTTTACAAATTTGTAAGGGAATTTAGATTTGGAAATGATAAGGATTTAGCAAATAAATTTGTATATGATTTCGCAAAAAATTCAGGATTGTCTTATGATAAAAAACCAATTACAAATAATATTCAAAAACCAAAACCTTTAAAATTGGATATTGATAAGAAACTAATAAACAAAGATGTATTTAATGAAGAGGATTGTTTTAATTATTGGTTTAACAAATTTCATGATGTTAATTCAGCCAAAAAATATGTTGAAATTCAAAAGCAAAGTAATCCTAAAGTATTTACTTCAAAAGAACGGATTTTCAGAATTGGAATAAACAAAGATATTTTCAATAAAAATTTAAATGCAAAATTTAAAAAATATGGATATATAAAAGACGGTAAATTTGAAGAAAGTCATTCGGTTGCAACCAATAATTTTTCTAATTGTGAACTGACTTTAAACCAAATTTTTAATTATATTGGTGCAGGTAATAGTTTTATACCTTGTGTACTGAAAAATGGCTCTGGAGAGCATTTTAAGACCATTAATGAAAATTGGAACGGCTCTGAATTGATTGCATTGGATTTTGATAATTCTAAATTAGTAAATGGTGAAAAGATAAAAGATGTTGATAATTATTTATCAATTGAAAAAGTTCTTGAAAATCCTATTGTGATTAAAACTGGTTTATTCCTATACACTACACCTAATTTTTCAGCGGACTGGGAACGTTTCAGGATTGTATTTGATTTAGGACGTTTTATTAACGATAAAGATACTTACAAAGCAATTCAGGAAATATACTTCAAGCATTTTCCAAATCAATATGACACGAAAGCAACGGCTTTTAAAACATTTTTTTATGGAAATACAGAAGCAACAATTTACAATTTATTTACTGGTGAAATTTTGAATTACAAAAATGGGAAGTTGCAAAATTGAAATTTGAAAAAACAGGAATTGACGATTTTATTGAAGTTGAAACCAAAATAGAATTTGATGATTATGATGATATGTATTTTGAAACAGATGATGCTGAATTAATTGAATTATTCAAAACATCACAAAGTATTATTGAATTAGCTACAAAACCAATAAAACCTGTTCCTGTATTATTACACATCAACAACTATCCAATATTATTTGAAAATAGTATTTGCTTGATACAAGGATTAAAAAGCACTGGGAAAAGTCGAGTTGTTGAACTCATCCAAACTGCAGTTATTTCAGAAAAAAACAATGGGGATATTCAAAGAAATGAATCTTATGAATATCAATTAATTCATCTTGACACTGAACGTTCTAAGAAAAACGACTTTCCTCGTTCCACTCAAATAGTTAAAAAACGTGCTGGGTATGAAATGGCAGTCATACCTAAAAATTATGTTCCTTTTTCATTGATTTCTGTTGAAAGGTCTAAAAGGAAAGATTTTTTGAAAAAGTTAATTGAGGGTTATATTAAAAAAAATCCTGATAAACAAACTGTTGTTATTTTAGATGTAAGTCAAGATTTCGCTTCAGATTTGTTAGATATTAAAGAGTCAAGTGAAATTGCAGACTACTTTAATAAATTAGTGAACGAATTTAATGTCAGCCTTGTTTGCGTTATTCACGAAAATTTAAGTCAAATAGGACAGAAAAGCAAAGATAGAAAAGCAACAGGGCATTTAGGTAGTAAATTAACTGAAAAAGCATCTACTGTGTGGCAAATTTATAGAGATGGTGATATGTTTGGCACACACGATTTTTATGGGGATTATTGCTTAAATTTGAAATTTAAAAAGAAACAAAGAGAGAAAAAAAATCGAAAAGTTAGAAAAAAATCAAAAGGAACATTGATTGATTTAGAAAAATTCAAATCAATAGTTCAATATTTTTTGCCTTCATTATTGTTGGAATATTTTGATATAAGTGATGTATCAGAAAAAGAATCTGAAGAAACAAAGATGAAGTATCTTCAAATTGATATGGTTGAGAAAAATATAATTCCATCAGGTTATGAAAGTTCAGAATACGAATCAAAAGGCTTTTACAATGTAAAATTAATCCAGGACTTTCCAGTTCGTGGTAAAGCTGTGTATTTGGCAATAAAACGCAGACGTTGGCGCCACAAAACAGAACACACAGAGATACATAATGATTATACCTTTATCGCAGATGGCTCAAAATTTACCAAAGAGTTATCTGATTTTTTAAAATATACAGGTAGAAAGCCGTGAGGAAACAATAAAAAGCATAGCCGAAAATTACTGCATAAATCCTGATACTTTGCGTAGGCATTACAAAACCCGTAGCAGTAATTTCAACGATTGGGAGCAGAAGGAACATGCAGAAAACTATATGTTATTCCCAGGAAACATCGGAGAATATTTGAGTATAGATGAATTATCTCTTTCACGTGGCGAGCTTTACACATTCATAACAAATAAAAACGGAAAAGGCAAGAAAGGTACTTTGGTAGCATCAATTAAAGGCACATTGGTAAAAGATATTGAAGCTGTGTTAACAAAAATTCCATTAGAAATTAGGGAGAAAGTCAAAGAAGTAACCTTGGATATGGCAAGCAATATGGAATCAGCCACAAGTAAGTCCTTTCCTAAAGCACGTTTAGTAACAGACCGATTTCATGTTGTCAGATTAGCAACTGATGCATTACAACACATAAGAATTGGCTTACGATGGAAAGAACTAAAGAAAGAAAATAGAGCAATTGCCAGAGCAAAGAAAAAAGGGATTAAATACAAATCCAAAGTTCTTGAAAATGGAGACACTCCCAAACAACTTTTAGCTCGTTGCAGATATATTATCTCTAAAAAGCCATCTGAATGGATAGAAAGTCAACAAATTAGAGCAAAATTGCTGTTTAAAAAATACCCAAAATTAGAAAAAGCATATTATCATGTAATGGAATTTAGAAATATTTATGAACTTAAAAATCAATATACAGCAAAAATTGCCTTCCAGGAATGGATTGATAAAACTAATGAATTAAAGATTGAAGAATTTAATACTGTTGCTAATACTGTAAGTAGCAATATGAAAAACATTCTTGGATTCTTTGTAAATCGAAACACAAATGCTAATGCTGAATCTTTTAATTCAAAAATTAAACTCTTTCGTGCAAATTTAAGAGGGGTTACAGATAACACATTTTTCCTCTTTAGAATCAGTAAACTTTTTGCATAATCCCCATTTAATTGAGGTGTCCCTTTATTTGATAGCTTAAACTTACAAATAGAAAAATAATTCCAGTAAAAAAGAGCAATAAACCTAATAACAAACAAATCGTGCTGGTAGGATGACCTAATGTTGTTGTCCAAGCATAAGCGTTTAATAGCCAACCTGAAACGATAAACATTACTGAAGTTAATATTTTGGTTCTTTTTGTCAATTTGCAATAGTATTAAGTTTATGTTTAATCAAATAAGTTCTCAGGAATTTAAAAACCTTGTCATTATCCACAAAATCAGATAATGGTTTGTTTTCAAGCCGTTGATATATTATTCTACTCAAAAAAAACCACAAATACAATGAATTCGTAACAACAGTAATTACAAAAGTTAAAACTCCGATAACACTTAAAATAATTTCAATTGTCTGTGGAATATAATTACTATTTTTTAACAAAATGAATACAATTGCTGGAATTATGAAAACGATTCCACAAGAAAATATCATTAAAATTAAACAAGGAAAAGAAATTAAAACTGTAGCAATAACCTTTTTTGCAAATAACTTTTTACTTTTTATGAATAACATTGGTGTAAACACAATAAGTGTTACAATTATTAAGCCGATATATACGATTAGTCCAAGAAATATGAGAAATGTGGGTGGCATTTGTCTATAAATCCTTATTTTAATTATCAATTATCTGGGATGACTTTATTTCTCTCATTGTCAAGTCGTGCTTTCAATTTATTAAATTCTTTGTTGTCCGATTTTCCATTTTCTTCAACGTCAAAATAGTTAAGAAGACCCCATTCAATATGGTCAAAGATAAGTGTTTTCTGCTCTACGATTTTAATTTTGGTCAGTTGTTCTATAACTAAGTCGGGATTGCAAACAAAACATTTACCGATAGCAAAAGAGGGCATCTCGTTAGCAGAACCTTTGTCTGCCCACATTGTTGCAAAAAAAAGTTGAAGAACCTCAACGTCTTTTGTCAAGCAGAAGTATTTTGGTAATATGGAAAGTATCGGGTCGTATTTGGTATCGTTGTGAAATTCAAGTTCATTAACAGCATTTCTTGTTACAATGTCATTATATTTTAAAACGCTTTGGAAATTGAAAGCAAAAATTATATGTTTTTCAAAGGTTTTTTCAATAAGCTCTTTTTGTTTTTTAATGTTGAGCTTTTCTATTTCCTGAATTCTACTTCTACAAATAAATCCTTCTATTTGTCTGCCTTTCCAAGTAGATACTTTAGCCCAATCTGAATTGTCAATAAATTGAAAATTGAAAAAATCATCACTGAAAAGAGTGTCAACTACTTTAAATTCTTTTCCTTGACCACTACGAACAAATGTAAAACCGTCTGGGTCGTTGATAATTGCAAGTTTGTTCTCTGCAAAAAGTGTCAGTGAACAGATAAAAACTAAAATTGTCAATATGTAGTTTCTCATTGTCATTATTTTAAACTTACCACTAATTCGTTTACCTACAGCCCCTCAATAAATGAATTACAAAATTAACACATTATTCCATAAAATCAATAAATGCTCTTCAATAATTTCCACTTATTATTGCCGTGAAAATGAGTGTTTAATCAATAACCTCACATTCAACTTCAGTAACTCCAAGATTTATCATTTTAATAGCCTCAGCTGCCTCTCGTGATAAATCAATTATTCTATCACCTACAAAAGGACCTCTGTCGTTAATTTGAACAACAACAGAAAGCCCATTTGAGATATTAGTTACTTTTAGAATCGTACCAAATTTCAGCGTTCTATGAGCAGCTGTTTTTTTATTTTGTGAAAAAATTTCTCCATTTGCAGTAGTTCTTCCATCAAATTTATCTGCATAGAATGATGCTTTGCCATAAAACTTAGTTCCGATTGGTAACTCTTCTCCTGATTTATTAGTAGTGGAGCTTGGTGTATTATTTGAAGAATTTGAAGAAAATCTAATGCTATTTGAACAAGAAGTTATGGAAATTATTCCAATAAATATTATTAATATTCTAAAATTAATAAATTTTTGAATAAAAAACTCCGACCTCATAGCAAATTTTCCGGAAATTCAACATCAACTTCATTCAATACTTCAGCATTTCCTTCAAGTGTAATACTATCAATTTTATCAGGTAATTTTCCAACAATATCAACAATTAAAGCCAAACCACTTGTCGGAACAATTTTAACAGGAAATGTAACTTGATTTTTCATAACTGCAATGATTGCTGTAGAAATTGCTCCAGTACCACAAGCACCTGTTTCAAGTTCAACACCTCTTTCATAAGTTCTCAAATTTAAAGTATTTTCACCCAAACATTCATAAACATTAACATTAACACCGCGGGGTTTAAAATCATTATGATAGCGAACATCACGAGCAAAATTAAACAAATCAAATTCCTTGAATGTGGAATTGAATTTACTACTAATTTGATTAAAATCAATAACTAAATGGTCAGTAGCAATATCAACATAATCACAATTCAAGCATAGATCATTTAAATATAGATTAATATTTCTTTTTATACTTTTTGGAGGTTGCAAAAAAAGCACAATAGTTTCTTTTTGTAAAATTCCTTTGTAAGTTTTGTTTGCCATTGAAAAGAATGTTTCAAAAAACATACTACTATGTGTAATTTTTTTTAAAGAAGCAAATCTAATTGCAACTCTACCACCATTTCCACACATCATACCCGATGAGCCATCTGGATTGAAAAACATTACATTAAAGTCAGTATATTCATCTTTTGAATCTTCTACCAAAATTAATCCTTCAGTTTTAAAATGATTAATTTCATTTATATTACATAATATTGGAGCAATTTTTTCAGCAATTTCTTTTGTAAATTGATAATTATTATTATTAATTACAGTAAACAAATTACCTGCACCCGACATATAAGTTAATTTTATCTGCATAGTCCATTACAATTATTATTACAAGAAACATTCAAAATATCAACAATTTGATTATGAATTAAACCATTGGTTGCAAGAATACTATTTCCATAAACTGAAAATTGTGTATTACTATAAGTAGATACTTTTCCACCCGCTTCTTCTACTAATAATGCACCTGCAGCTATATCCCATGGATTCAATTCAATTTCCCAAAAACCATCAAAAATACCTGCGGCAACATAAGCTAAATCTAATGCTGCTGAGCCAAGCCGTCTAACTGGTATTCCTTGTTTAATAACATCAACAAAAACTTCTACACAATTACAAGGGTCTTCATTTACGTTATAAGGAAATCCAGTAACCAGAAAGCTGGAGTCAAAATCTGAAGATTCCGAAACTACAATATTACTTCCATTTCTTTTAGCGCCACTACCTTTGAAAGCAACAAATAATTCATCAAGTACAGGTTGATAAATAGTTGAACAAATAATTTCATTATTCAATTCTGCTGCAATGCTAATACAAAAAATTGGTAATGAATGTGCAAAATTTGTTGTCCCATCTAATGGGTCAATTATCCACTTAATTTTATTTGCATTTTCTTTGCCTGTATTTCCACTTTCCTCTGCCAAAAAATAGCTATCAGGAAAATGTTTTTTAAGAGTCTCTATAATAATTTTTTCAGATAATAAGTCATATTCGGTAACAAAGTTGTTTCGACCTTCTTTGGAAGAAATCTTAAAACTCGTTCTGAATCCTTCATTCAGGATTTTTCCTGCTTTTGTTGCAGCATCAACTGCGGCATCTAAAATCTTCTTTTCCATAATCATTTTTAAAATGTATAAAAATATCAATTACAAAGTTAATAAACATATAGATTGAATGAAAATATTTAGAAAAAATTTATTAATTTTGTATAGTGATTTTATTGCTAATACAAAATTGAGGTTAGTTTGAATTTTAAATCATTTATCATTGCATTATTCATTCTCTCATTTTCATTCTTGGTACATTCTCAAGAAAAGAATAAAAATATTATCGACAGAAATAGAATTTCTGGAGCCAAACTAAATTATATTGATACTCTTGCTCGAGAAACCACCAATAAATTAATGCAAGAATCTATTGGATTGTTAGAAAAAGCAATTGACCCAAATAAATATTTGATGGGTCCAAATGACAAACTAACCGTTTCGATTATTTCAGCAGAAGTAATTGAACTTACTGATAAAATTACACCTGATGGTAAGTTTCTGATAAAAGGAGCTGGAGTAGTTGATTTAAACGGGAAAACGCTCTCTGAAGCAAGACAAATAATTATCGAAAAAGCAAAGCAGACTTACAAAAGTGCATCAATTGATGTAATGTTAAAAGAAATTAGACAATTCAAAGTAATTGTAGCTGGAGAAATAGCAAAGCCAGTTTCAGTTATTGCTACTGCTGCTGATAGAGTATCGGAGGTTATAGACCGAGCTGGTGGCTTGAAATTTGGTTCATCAGAGCGAAAAATTATACTATGGAGAAAAAGTCAAAATTTAGTTTTTAACGTTGATTTGCTAAAATTCTTTTCAATTGGAATTGATGAAGCTAATCCAACCGTTTTAGATGGTGATATTATTCAAATATCATCAATTTCAGAAAAAGAAATTATTCAAATTTCAGGTGAAGTTTATTCGCCTGGAACATTTGAATATGTTGCTGGAGATTCTTTGTCAACTTTAGTTAAATTTTCTCAAGGATTTCTCAAATCTGCTCTACTTGATTCTGTTGAATTTGTTCGACTTAATTTCAAAGGTGCGTTGGAACATAAAGTGATAGATTTAACAAGCTGGGCGAATGCAATTACAACATCAAATAATTTACCAAATGATTTTGAACTTCAAGCTGGTGATAGATTATATATAAGAAAATCTTCAAGTTGGAATCCTACTGAATATGCTATTATTTTGGGCGAAGTAAAATATCCTGGTAAATATGCCATTGATTCAAAATTTGAAAAAATCGAAGATATTATCAATCGGGCTGGTGGTTTTACTGATTTAGCTTCACCTGAACGAGCCGAGTTTATTAGACAAACAGAAATGGACAAAATCGACTTAGAACTTGAAAGGTTAAGATTACTACCTCCTTCAGAAATGAGTGAGAGTGAAAATAGATACTATCAAGCAAGGTCACGTGAAAAGAAAGGTGCAATGGCGATTAATTTTTTAAATGCCTTGGCTAATCCGAATTCTGAAGATAATATTTCTATTATGGATAAAGATTCTATTATTATACCCAGAAAAATCGACTATGTAAATATTCAAGGACGTGTTAATAATCCGGGCTTTGTAAAATTCAATCCAGATTTCAACTATGAAGATTATATTAGACTTGCTGGAGGGTATAGTTATAGAGCAGATATCGATGAAACTTTCATCAATAAAGTTAAAGGTGGGCAATATCTTGCAAAATCCAAAGACTACAAAATTGACCCGGGTGATGTTATTCTTGTACCAACCGAAAAAGAAATATCTGCTTATGAAATTTTTGCAACTGCACTTACAATTGTAACTCAATTATTTACAATTGCCGGTATCGTATTAACCATTATTAATTTACGAAATTAAAATATGAACTATTTAAAAGTAAATTCTGAAGTAACATTCGATTCTATATTAAATATTATAAAATTGAACCTAAAGAAAATAATAATATTTGTTTTTTCTTTTTGCCTTTTACTATTTGCGTTCTCATTTATCATACCTGAAAAGTATGTTTCTGAAGCATCTGTCCTACCCCCAAAAAAGGAAAGTGCTGGTGGGCTATCTTCTTTTTTGCAGAATATGGCAGGTAATCTTGCTATGGGTGGTTTGGGAAAAAATGATGAAGTTCAATTGTTTCTTGAAATAATTCAAAGTAGAACAACTGCAGAATATATCATTGAAGATTTAAAGTTAAAAGAAGATGATAGATTTAAAAAAATGAAAAATTTGGAATTAATTAAGTTAATTCAAAAAAGTTTAGAAGCTGAATTACCCAAAACTGGCGTTATCAAATTATATTGTTCAGCATATACAGATTTCTTCCCATTTATTAGTAATCAAAAAGATGATGCAGCTAAATTATCCAAAGATATTTTAAATTCAGCAGTTGCTGGTTTGGATAAAATTATCAGAGAAAGAAGCACATCTACTGCCAGAAAAACTAAGGAATATATTCAAAAAGAAATTGCTTTTTATAGACAAAAACTTGATACAATTGAAACTAATCTGGAAAAGTTTCAAAAAGAGAATAATGTATTGGCAATAGAAGAGCAAACACAAGCAATTGTAGGTCAAGCAGTTGATGTTGGTAAAGAATTAGCTCTTGCCGATATTGATTTAAGTATTGCTCGTTTGCAATTTCAAGAAAATTCACCAAGATTGGAAGCATATAAAAAGCAATATGAAATTTTGCAACAACAGTATCAAAATATTCAAACAGGTGGATTAAAATCTACTGATATATATTCCTTCCCACTTGAAAGAGTTCCACATCTTATGAAAACTTATATTGGTTTAATGAGAGATAGAAAAGTTCTTGAACAAGTTTTGATTTATCTTGAAACTCAAAAACATCAGGAAGCAATTCAAGAAAAAAGAGATGTTCCTATTGTTGAAATGTTGGATAAGCCAAATTTACCTGAGGAACGCGAATCTCCAAACAGAAAGTTTATGCTTATTCTTGGTTTGACTCTATCTTCAATTTCAAGTTTATTATGGTTTGTTGGGAAAGCAGTTTACAAAGGAAATATTTACCTTAAGAGTATTGAAAAATAATTGAAGATTGAAATTTTTGGTCATTTTACAGAAAAAATGCAAAACTATGATTTTAAAAAATTTAATAATTACATAGTTTTGCATTTTATATTTTCAATTCGGATGAATATTAATTAATGAACCAATTTCAGTTATATCAACACTATCTGAAGACTTTACAGGACAAGCAATTATAACTCCATAGCCAATAACTTGAATAAATTCTTTCCACTCAGTTGAATTTAAACCTATTGCAAGGTTGAATTTTTGACGAGCAATTTTCATTTGTGAGATAAAATCACTTGGCATAATATATAATTTTGATTTTTCGTCAATTAATAAATGTTCCATTAAATTAAATTTTTTAATTGAACAATATTCATAAGCAAATTCATCTAAGCGATAATTTATAAATGCTACATCAGTTTTAATCCGAATTTCAAAAATTCTATCTGACACATAATCTTCAAATATAAAAGTAATGAAACCCTCATTAAAAGACATATTTTCAACGCGGGAATCTCCGCTTAATTCATGTATATTCATATTTTATAGTGCTTTTTTGCCAATATCTCTACGGCAATATTTATTTGAAAAATTAATTTTATCTGCGGCATTATATGTATTATCAACAGCATTTTTTAAAGTAGAACCCAAACAAGTAACACCCAATACTCTGCCACCAGAGCTTACAAGTTTTTCATTTTCATATTTTGTACCGGCATGAAAAACAATAGCTCCCAATTCTTCAGCTTGTTCAATTCCAGTAATCTCAAATCCTTTCTGAAAATTATCTGGATAACCATCTGAAGCTAAGACTACACAAGTAGCAAATTTTTTATCTGAAATTTGAATTGCATTTATATCTAAATTTCCAATTGCAGCAGAATATAATAATTTAACAAAATCACCTTCAATCAAGGGAAGCACAACTTGAGTTTCAGGGTCACCAAATCTTACATTAAATTCAACTACTTTTGGATTACCATTATGAATCATAACACCACAATACAAACAACCAACAAACGGATGACCTTCATCAAGCATTGCTTTCAACATTGGTTCAATAATTTGATGTTTAACTTTCACCATTACTTCATCAGTAACAATTGGTGCCGGTGAATAAGCCCCCATTCCACCTGTATTTTTTCCTTTATCACCATCAAAAATTCGTTTATGGTCTTGAGCAGTGGATAGAACTATATAATTACTTCCATCACAAACTGCAAAAATTGATGCTTCTTCACCAATGAGAAATTCTTCAACCACTACTTTGCTTCCTGCTGAACCAAACTCACCATTAAATATGTCATTAAGGGCATCGTGAGCTAATTTATGTGAGTCGGCAATGATTACACCTTTCCCTGCAGCGAGTCCATCTGCTTTGAGTACAATAGGCAAAGAATGTAAATCTAAGTATTGGTGAGCTTCGTCATATTGTGACAAATTAAAAGAACGATATGCTGCAGTTGGAATATTATTTTTTAACATAATTGATTTTGCAAAATCTTTTGAAGTTTCGAGTTGTGCCGCATATTTACTTGGTCCAAACACATTAATATTATTCAATCTCAAATAATCAGAAAGACCTTCAGCAAGAGGTTGTTCTGGTCCAATCACAACCAAATCAATTTCTTTTAATTTGCAAATACTAACAATATCAACGTAATCATCAATTTTTGCATCGACTAATTCAGCAATTTTTGCAATTCCAGGATTTCCGGGAAAACAATACAATCTTGTACATGAAGCTGATTTTGAAATTGCATAAGTCAAACTATGTTCCCTTCCACCACCACCGATTAATAAAATATTCATTGCTATCCTAAGTTTTTTAAAATTTATCAAAAAAATCATATAAATTTAAGGAAAATATTTAGTTCAAAAAAACAAATTTTTTTAAATAATATTGAAACAATCCAAAAAAAATTATTAGTTTTGTGTTTTAGTTCAATTGATTTATTTTGCAAAAAAATATTAGTAAAATTAATACATTTTACAAATTGAGGAGAAACTATGTCTGAGGTAAAAAAACTCGGAATTATTACAAGCGGTGGAGATTGTGGTGGTTTAAATGCTGTTATCACTGGTGCCGCAAGAATGGCAAATAGCTATGGTATTGAAACCTGTTTAATTCCAAATGGATATGCAGGATTATATAATTTGAATAATTTAGAACCTGTTGTTATTGATTATGCTCGTGCTGATAGAATTCATTCAGGGGTTGCCGGCTCTGAAGCTGGACACTCAAGGGTAAAAATCAGCAAAATTAAAGATGAAAATAAATATGAAGTTATCAGAACAGGACTTAAGAAGCATAATATTGACGGATTAATAATTGCTGGAGGAGATGACACTGGCTCGGTTGTAGTGGATTTGATTGAGCAAGGTATTAATTGTATTCACGTACCCAAAACCATGGACTTGGATTTGCAGACATATTCGGTTGGCGGGGACTCTACTATAAATAGAATTTCAAAATTTACTGAAGAGTTAAGAACAACAGGGCTAACACATAATCGTGCATTAATTATAGAAGTATTTGGTAGATATGCTGGTCATACAGCTTTAAGAGGTGGATTAGGTGCTGATGCTGACTGTATTTTAATACCAGAAATATCTGTAGATTATGATGTAGTTTATCAACATTTCAAAAAAACTTATATTAATAGATTATTAACAAGCGATGTAAAAGGTTCAACTTATATTATTGTTGCTGCGGAAGGTTTGAAAAACAAAGAAGGTAAATTTTTTACTGATGAAGCTAACGGAGCAGATTCTTTTGGACATCAAAAATTAACAGGCGTAGGACAATATATCAGAAAACAACTCGAAAGTCAATTGAAAAACGATTATGACTGGGAAGTTATATTAAAACAAGAAGGTATTTTTGTTGAAGATATTTATACTCGTCCTGAAATTAGAGAAGTTCAATTAGGACATCTTGTACGTACAGGAACTACAAGTTCATACGATGTTACTTTTGGTAAACAAGGCGGTGGAGCAGCAGTTTTACTTATGATGAAAGGAATTTTTGGAGTAACAGTTGTAGGGGTTGAAGCAAACGAAATTACATATATGGATACCAAAGAAGCTATTAAACAAAGAAATGTTGATATTGATGAAATTGGTTTTTATGAAAGTATGGGTGTTTGTTTTGGTAGAACTCCAGAGAAATACTTACCTGAATTTAAAGTACAGAATGGTAAAATTCATAGGTATATGTAGAATTTATGATTGATAATTTTTTAATAAATTTACCAGATGCTAAGCAAAATGAAGTAATTGAAATTCTTCAATCGTCTGAAAATATTAGAATTGAAAGAATTACATCGTCAGGTCAAATTTCTCCTGAAAATTTTTGGTACGAACAAGAAGAAAATGAATGGGTAATTTTATTAAAGGGCAAAGCAAGTTTAAGATTCGCAGAGAAAGATGAAATTGTAGAATTGAAAGTAAATGATTTTGTTTATATTCCTGCATATCAAAAACATAGAGTAGAATATACTTCAGAAAATGAAGAAACAGTTTGGTTAGCAGTATTTTGGAAATAATTATTTCATAAAAATTATTAATTAATATATGGAATGTAGTTTAGGAACATGTATAATTACAAAAAATGCGAAGGATAGCATTGCAAGAACAATCAATTCTGTGATGCCTTATTCTTCGCAAATTGTTGTTATTGATACAGGTTCTACTGATTCAACTCCAGTTATTTGTACTCGATTCGGTGCCGAAGTTCATTTCTTTAAATGGGTGAATGATTTTTCCAAAGCAAGAAATTATGGTTTAGAATTAATGCGGACTGATTGGATACTCGTAATTGATTCTGATGAAAAGTTCGTTCCAAACGAATTAAATTTGAGTAGTATTGAGGCAAATGTCGGTGGAATTAATCTTGAAATTATTAATTATTTAGATGAGTATAACGCTGAACTAACTTCATCTCACCGTTATACTCGTTTATTTAGAAATAACAAAGCATTTAGATTTTCAGGTATTATTCACGAGCAAATTAGAGAATCTATCGAGGGATCTGGTTTTGAGATTATTCAAGGAAATTCTAAAATTATTCATTATGGGTATTCTCATCAAAATACTGAAAAACAAAATCGTAACAAAGAAATGCTACAAAAAGAAATTTTGAATAATCACACTGATTACAATACTTATCATCTTGCGAATACAGAGTTTGGACTTAAGAATTTTGATTTAGCTTATCAACTATTTACTTCAATACATAACAGTCAAGAACTTTCTTTAGAACAAATTGAAAATGTTTGGCTTAGATTAGCTCAAATAAGTTTAATAAAAGAAAATATTTATGAAATTGAAAAATGGACAAGTTTTAAATCAGAAAACATTCACATTGATGGATTAAGACAATTTTTAATTGCAACTTCATTAATGGTACAACAAAAATACAAAGAAGCGCAAGTAATTTTAAATTCAAATTCAGTTTTAAATTCATCAATGGTAGATAAAAATATTCTAAATAATGCTATTAATCTTATAGGAGAATTAATTTGAAAAAAATTTACATAATGGATTGGAATAGGGAAAATCGTTCTGTGTATGAAGATATGATTGACCAAACCAAATATAGTATTGATGCCGAATACAAAGATGGTGCCAATGCTACTAAAGAAATCAGGAAGGATATTCCCGATATGATTATTATTAATTACAGTAATCTTACTTCTCATAGTAGAAGGGCAGCAAAATTTTTGAAGGAATATCCGAAAACAAAAAATATACCTATGATTTTTGTTGATGGAAGTGATGAAGATATAGAAAAATTAAATATGATGGAAATTGACTATATCCATACAACAAAAAGCGAACTTTTAAGTCTCATAGAAAAGTATTAATTGTTGACTTATTTTGTATAAATTTACATTGAATTTAATTTGATGAATGTTTCGGACATTATAACAAAAAATGATAATCGTGAATTGACTGAACGAGAAAAAGAAATTCTTCGTAGAATTGTTCATTTGTATATTTTGAAGGCAAATCCTATAGGTTCAAGATTTCTTTCTAAATATATTCAAGACCAAATGAAACTGTCACCCGCCACATTAAGAAATATCATGGCTGACCTTGAAGAACTTGAATATATAAGTCATCCTCATACTTCAGCAGGAAGAATCCCTACTGATAAAGGTTATCGTTTCTATGTGGATTCAATGGAAAATATTGAGTTACTTTCTGCAAATGAAATTATGGCAGTTCAGGGGAAATTAACACAAGCTGATAGCGAGTCAATTTTAAAAAATGCATCAAAAGTTCTTGGAATGTTGTCGAAATTTCTTGGTGTTGTTGAAATTCCCAGAATTAAAGAATACATTGTTGATAAAATTGAAATTGTTTCTCTTAGTTCTACTCGTATTCTTGTAATATTAGACTTGGAATCAAATATTGTAAGAACAGTTACTTTAGAAGCTGAAATTGAATTTGAAAGAAATTATTTGCATGAAATAACAACATTTTTAAATGAAAGAATTGTTGGGAAACCTTTGAAATTTATAAAAGAAAATTTTGATGATTTGCTTAGCGATTCGAGTATTAATAACACACCATTAATTCGGCTTTTTACAAATTCTTTAGATAAAATATTTAATAATAGTGATAGTGAACGTGTAATTATTACGGGAACTCACAATTTGCTTGATTATCCAGAAGCTGATGATTTAAAAAGAGTTCGTAGCGTAATTGAACTAATTGAAAATGAAGATGTAATCATTCATTTACTTGATAAATGTGAAAATCAAGACGGTTTAACTGTATTGATAGGTAAAGAATTACAAAATGATTTACTGAATGATTATTCATTGATTAAAACAAATTATAAATTCGGCTCAGCGTCAGGTTCTATTGGATTAATAGGACCAAAAAGAATGAACTACTCTAAAATGATAGCAATCGTTAAAAATGTTTCGGATATGCTTACTGCAAGTACCGAAATAAACTAATAATTAATTGATTTTTAAACCAATTTAAATAATTTAATATATGAAAATTATCTCTTGGAATGTAAATGGAATTCGTTCAATTTTAGGACAGAATCCAAGTAAAAAATTTGACATTGTATCAACTGATAATAAATTGCATCAATATATTGCTTCAGAAAATCCTGATATGATTTGTATTCAGGAAACAAAAGCAGACCGTGAGCAAATTAATGAAAAATTACAAGCACCTGAAGGTTATTATGCCTATTTTCATTCCTGCGAAAGAAAAAAAGGTTATAGCGGTGTAGTTACTTATTCCAAAATAGAACCAGTTAGAGTAAATCAAAAAATTGGGATAGATAAATTTGATAATGAAGGGAGAATTATTGAAACTGATTTTGATGAATTTGTTTTATTCAATATCTATTTTCCAAATGGTACATCAGGTAGTGATAGAGTAGATTATAAACTTGAATTTTATGATGCACTCTTCAATCACATAAATGAATTAAAAAATAAGGGCAGGAAAATTGTTATTTGTGGAGATTATAATACAGCTCATCATCCAATTGACCTTGCTCGTCCTAAAGAAAATGAAGAAACATCAGGGTTCTTGCCAATTGAAAGGGCTAAACTTGATGATATTGTGAATTGGGGTTATGTGGATACATTTAGAGAATTATGCTCTGAGCCAAATCATTACACTTGGTGGAGTCACAGAGCAAATGCAAGAGCAAGAAACGTGGGCTGGAGAATTGATTACCATTTTGTTACAAATAATTTACTCCCAAATCTGTCGGCTTCTTACCATCAACCCTTAGTAGAAGGTTCTGACCATTGTCCGATAATTTTAGAATTGAAATTTTAAACTAATAGATTTAAAAAATGAAAAAGTACCAATATATCTTATTTGCAATATTAATAATATTTGTAATATTGCAATTTATTCCTGTTGAAATGAGTAATCCAATTGAGCATAAAGAGCCAAATTGGGACAGTCAAACAACAAAAGAATACTTCTATAGAGCTTGTGCTGATTGTCATAGCAACAGAGTGAATTTTCCATTTTATTCAAGAATTGCACCTTTTTCTTGGTTAATTGCTTATGATATCAAAGAAGGAAGAGAGAAATTCAACATTTCAAATGGTAATCTGAATGAAGCTGATGAAGCTGCAAGAGAAGTTAGAAAAGAAGTTATGCCAATATTACCATACAAACTTTTACATCCTGATGCAAGATTGAGCGTCAAGGAAACTGAAGAATTTATAAAAGGATTAGAATCAACATTTGGCAAAGCAAATGAAGAAATTCACCAAGAGAAATTTGGCAGGTAAATAACAGAATTTGAAAAGCCAACCGATGTTTTGAAAGCCACGGTTAGATAAAAACAGTGAAAGAAATTCACTTTTTGGAAATTATAGGTAAGTGGTGGGTAGATATGGTTATAAATTATTTGGACGTTTAGCATGGCAGGAGCATTTTCATATAGTCATTATGCGTTAGATAATGTAATTTCCTATATTAATCGTCAAAAAGAACATCAAAAAAAACAAACATTTCAAGATGAATATAAAGAGTTTTTGACCAGAAATAAAATTGATTATAAAGATGAATATTTATTTGAATGGTTAAAATAATCCGACCTCAAAGAGGTCAATGATTATAGCAAAGATTATTAATATCAAAATTCGACCTCAAAGAGGTCGTATAGAAGCAAAAGCAAATTATTTTCTATTAACATTGAATCTCTTCCAGATTTTAAAAAAGAAATATCACAAAATCACGACCTCGAAGAGGTCGAATGTTTATAGCAGAAATAATTGAAATGTAAATTCGACCTCAAAGAGGTCGTATCTTAATCACAAAAAATTCATTTTTATATTCATTTAATCTCTTTGAGATTAACTTACTTTTTTTTCTTATTTTTGCATTTAATTGTTGAATGAATTTGTATGAAATACTATGCACTACCAAAATATTCGCGAAGAGGAATTAAAGAATAAGATTGCTCATGATTATTTTCATCATTTTGATTGCACAAAGATTATTGGAAATATTGATTTTTGTGTAACGCTTAATGTGAACCTTCCGAAGGTTTCGAACCTTCGGAAGGTTGAGGAAAATATTGAAACCGAATCTTTGCTTTGGGCTGAGGCAAAAAGAGGGAAATCGGACGTGATTAAGTCGATTGTGCAATTGATTTTGACGATTGGAAAAGCCAGGACTTTTGATAAGAATTTGCCACCGGCTTTTTTGGGTGCTTTTGATTCAGAAAAAATTGCGTTTATACCTTATAACGAAATTCACGATATTTTTTATGTGAATGATTTTAATTGGAATGTTACTCCTTCTAATCATGAAACTAAGGAATTTCAGACGGTTTTTGGAAAGGTGAAAAGCATTATCGAGAATAATTCTTTGATGTTTGATTTTGGCAATGACGACAAGGAAATTAAGGAGTTTATCAAGATTAATTTCGTGCTTGGAAAGTCGGATGCGTCAAAGGTTAAGATTGATAAGAATAATTTTTTGGTGATTTATAATAAATGGCTTGTGTCTGTGAAGCCGTCTATTTCTGTGAATTGGGATATTGCAAAAAAAATTGGTATTATTGATGGCGATTTCTATCTTGCGGATTTGCTTTCGCATGAAAATGAGTCGCTGAAGGACAAATTATTTGTGTTTTTGCGAAAAAACCAATACGAGTTAGACCGCAAAATAGACGAAATGGGTATGTTTAGTTCGCGTACCACCACTTTTAATGATAATCAAAAGGCACATACGCAGTTTTGGAATAAATACGAACGCCCTCCAAAAGAAGAATATTGGGATTATATTGTAGAACGGCGAGATTTGCTTGTTCCGCAAGATGTTCGTGAGCGGAAAGGCAGTTTCTTTACTCCGCAAATATGGGTAGAGCTTTCGCAGAAATATTTAACCGATGTTTTGGGTGAGGATTGGCAAGATGAATATTATATCTGGGATTGTGCGGCAGGAACGGGAAATCTCCTAACCGGGCTTACAAATAAATATAATATTTGGGCTTCAACTCTTGATACTCAGGATGTTGAGGTAATGAAAGATCGTATCAAAAATGGAGCAAACTTGCTTGAAGACCACGTTTTCCAATTTGATTTTCTAAATGATGATTTTAATAAATTACCCAAACCACTTTATGAAATTATCAATAATCCAGAAAAGAGAAAGAAGTTGGTGATTTATATAAATCCTCCTTATGCGGAAGCAAGTAATCGCGATACAGTTTCAGGAAGAGGTGAAAATAAATCAAGTGTTGCTACAGAAACAAAAGTATATGATGAATTTCATAATATTATTGGAACTGCTGCAAGAGAAGTATTTACACAATTTATATTTAGAATATATACAAAAATTCCAAATTCAAAATTAGCACAATTCTCAAAATTAAAAATGATTCAAGCTCCAAATTTTGATAAATTTCGTAATTATTACAAAGCTGAATTTAAAAAAGGATTTGTTGTTCCTGCTAATACATTTGATAATGTCAAAGGTCAATTTCCAATCGGATTTTTTATTTGGGATTTTGAAAAAAAGAATACAATAGTACAAATTGAATGTGATTTATATGATAAACATGGAAATGTTATTGGAATTAAAAGAATTTATACATATCAAAAAGATAATTACATCATAAATTGGTTAAGAAAATTTTATGACAAGAATTCAGAGAGAATTGCATACTTAAGAATGGTAGGTACTGATATGCAGAATAATGTTGGAGTTTTTTTTACAAATCAACCATCTGAAAATGATTTACATAAGAAATTAACCACAAATATAACTAAGAATAATGTAATTCAGATGTGTATTTACTTAACAATGAGACATGTAATTGAACAAAATTGGCTAAATGATAGAGAACATTTCTTGTATCCAAATAATGGATGGGAAAGTGATAGTATTTTCCAAAACAATTGTCTAACTTTTGCTTTATTTACAAGCCAAAATCAAATTTCATCAAAAGGTGGCACAAACCATTGGCTTCCATTCACCGAGCAGGAAGTAAATTCAAGAGAGAAATTCGATAGCAACTTTATGACCGATTTTATAAAGGGGAAAAAGGATTTAAACCTTCCGAAGGTTTCGAACCTTCGGAAGGTTGATAACGGTGATATGTTCGATTCATCCGATGACTCGAAGTCCTCGGATGAATTCAAAAAGAGAACAACTCCACTTGTTTTCTCCCCAGAAGCAACAGCCGTATTTGATGCAGGCAGGGAATTATGGAGATACTACCATTCTTGTATTAATCAACAATCAAATTCAAGTATTAAAGTTGGCTCTGTGAATGCTTCGCTTTACGACATTCGCGAATATTTCCAAGGCAGAAATCCAGCCGGAAAAATGAACAACAAAAGCGATGATACAAAATATATGGAATTAATAGGCGATTTGCGAGATAAACTAAAACTATTAGCAAAGAAAATCGAACCAAAGGTTTATGAATGTGGTTTCTTGAAGGGATAATCGAAACCTTCCGAAGGTTTCAAATCCTACGGAAGGTTCTCTGTATTTCAAATTTGCCACACTTCAAAAGTGTGGCACATCTAAACGATGCAGAACTATTTCAAAAAAATGTCCAACACTTTCAAAAGTGTTGGACATCTGCCTATAATAACCGAAACCAAATCTTTGTTTATAAAAGAAATACTATTTATCGCCTTCTTCATCGTTAGTATCTTGCTTTTGAACACTTGCGTTATAAGTATTCTCTTTTGTAATTGAAAGATTTGCCATATCTTGCAAAGACAATCTTCTGCCACCAATAAAACGATTCTTGTAATATGTACTTTCGAGTGATGAAACTGTAACTCCAAATTTAGAGCCGGCATGTGCAAAAAGACCATCTCCAAGATATATTCCTACGTGAGAAGCAAATCTACGTGAATATGTATGGAAAAATATTAAATCACCAAATTTAAGTTTGTTTCTGTTTATTTTTTTACCAACATTTACCTGTTCTCTTGCAACTCTTGGTAATAAAATATCAGCGGATGATAAAAATATTTTTTGTGTGAAAGCGGAGCAATCAATTGCACTTTTTGTAGTGCCACCAAATCTGTAAGGAGTTCCTAACCATTGCATAATGGCATCCATTAAATCACTTGACTTAACACCATAATCAGTCATCGAGTCATACCCATCATCTACATATTGAAGCCATAATCTTTTAAATTCTTCTAAATCAACAGTAACATCATCTTCAGCCGCCAATTCTGCTAAGTCTTCACCGTATTCACCGTCTTCAGTTAATACTTCCTCATTTTCATTTAATACTTTTATAGCATCACTTGACAAGGCAGCATTTTCGACAAATTCAACACCTGCTATAGCAGATAAAGTTGGGTTAGCTTTGATAATTTCAAGGGCTTCGGCTTTGGTTTTTTGGGGGTTATATGAGCGTTTTGCTCTGTAGCGTTTTTTGGATTTTCTTTTTGCATAAACATCTGTAACAGAAGTAACCATAAATAGTGCTATTAACAAAGTAATTAATACTGTTCTTATAGATGGTAGTCTTGAAAAATCCATATATCCTCCTTTTTATAATTTATTAATCAGAGTATTGATTTAAAAATATCCTCAAATACAATAACCAATCAGCAATTCAAACAAAAAATACTCTTTTCAAAAAAAGTGTGTAAGAATTCTTACACAACTTCGAATGCAAAATAACATTTTTTTTCAAAATGACAAAGTTTTTTTCAAAAAAAGTGAATTTTTTCTAAAGTTTGAATTTAATGGTACAAAAAATGCAATTTATCAAAAAAAAATCCGGACTAAAAATTGACCGGATTTTTTATAATTTTATGACCGTTGTGAAGCACATATAAATATTTTTAATTCTGAATTTGTTTCAGAATCCAAATACGACTATGTCATTATCGAATCAAGATGTCCAACACCTTGAAAGTGTTGGACATCTGTATATATTTGATACCACAACAAGTGCGGAATGACATAATTTGCATTCGTCATTCCTTTTTTAATATTCAAACTTATCCAATAAGTCCAGACCCATAACAGGCATTGGAACTCCGTTATTTTTTAACATAAATTCAAGCATTTTTAAATCGTTTGAAGTTTGTTTCATATCAACCCCAATCAACTTTGGCATAAATCTACTGAAATCAAGTAATTTAGCCGAAGGATATTCATATATTTTTACTTCATCTTCACTTTTGATTCCAGCGGATTGCTTAGCTAATTCAATTGCAGTAGTTAAACTTCCGATTTCATCAACCAAGCCAATTTGTTTGCCGGTTGTTCCACTCCAGATTCTTCCTTGTGCCACTTCATCAACTTTTTCATAAGTCATTTTTCTGCCGTTTGCTACTTTCGTAACGAAATCTTTATATAAAACTTTGATTGAATTTTCAGATTGAATTCTTTCATCAGCTGTCATTGGTCTATTAGGTAAACCAAAAATTGGTAACAAAGGTAAAGTCCAAGAACTACCTAAATCTGAATATTTTCCTTTCTTAACAACATCATAATCAATTCCTAATGAGTCTTTCATTCCTTTATCATACATAAATGAACTGATAACACCAATTGAACCTGTAATTGTTTGTGGAGTTGCTACAATTTTATGTGCATCCATTGAAAGCCAATATCCACCAGACGCTGCAACATAACCTTGTGATACAATTATTGGTTTTTTGTCTTTAAATTGTCGTACAACATCAGCGATATAATCACTTGCCATTGCATCACCACCGGGAGAATCTACACGGAGTACAATCGCTTTAATTTTGTCATTATTGCAAGCAGATTTAACGTATTCAATTAATGAACGTGCATTAATTCCATCATCCATAGCACATGCACCAAGGGCATAAATCACAGCAATATTCTTTGAATCATCGCCCCATTTCAAATCATAAGGTTTATTTTCAGCAAATAAAAATCCGGGACTTACAAAAAATTTAGCTTCATTTGGTAATTTTAAATTTTTGACAATTTCATCAACTCTATCCCATCTGCCAAGTGTATCAACTAATTTATTTTCAAGTGCATCTGAACTCAAATAAGCAATTTTTCCATTTACAAGTTCATCAAATTTGTCTTTACTAAATCCTCTTGCAATTGCTACATCTGTTTTTGCTGTTTCGTACCAATCCTCAATCAATTTTGCCCATTGTTCACGTTCACCATCTGACATTTTTTCATTTGAGAAAGATTCAGCCGCTGATTTGTATTTGAAAAATCTAAGTTCATCATACCCAATATCTAATTTTGCTAATAATTTTTTATAATAACTTCTACCTCTTGAATAACCTTCTAATGACAAACCACCCATTGGGTCTAAAACAATTTTATCTGCAATAGATGCAAAATGATATAAATCAATATTAGCTCTATCAATAAAAATGACAATAGATTTGCCTGATTTTTTAAATAACTCAAGCTCATTTCTAATTTCCCAAAGCATAGAACGATTTGCATTTAACCCAGAAGTATTTATTACAATACCATTAATAGTTTTGCTTTCTTTCGCTGTTTTAATCAAGTCAAGAATATCAAGCAATGTAGTGGAATTATCAAACCATTGAAATCTTTGATACGCAATATCTCCTGATAGATTAATTTTCAAATATGATGTTACAATACTGAAATCATCAATAATTGACCTGTCATCTCCACCTAATCTAATTATATAGGAATTAAACGCATGTTCTTGTTTGTTATCGAATTGTGCAATTGCACCAATTCCAGAATTGCCTAAGCTCAAATCAAATCCTGCTGAAAATGATTCATTATTAAAATATCTACCATTAACTCTGATACCGGGGAGAAATTCCCAACTTAAACCAGCACTCCAAAAGGAATCACCCCATTCAATTTTATTTTGCTTTGCAATATCCGCAAATATTGTAAACGGATAATTAGCAATTGGTCTAACTGCAATTTCACCTACCAAATCATAATCTTCATTTCCAATAGATTTAGTGTAATGAGCTCCAAGCGATAATTGTGATAGAGGGCGATACAATAATCCAAATGTAACGTTATCCTTTCTACCAAAAAAGTCAACATCACCACCAGACCATCCATAAGAAAAACCCATTCCAAATTTTCTATCGCCAAATCCCGTAGAAATTCTGTAATCGGTGATGTGTTTATCTCCAAATTTTTGAGTTAATGCACCAAAACCTAACTGTTTTGATGCAAAAAATAAACCCCATCTGTCAAAATCTGAAAATGTGTTATACTTTTCAGAAGCTACCAACTGCATACCAAATCCGCTATGTTGATAATTCAATACAGCGGGATTTTCAAAGCCATATAAACCTGTTTTTAATGCACTTGGAGATGTGTACCAAAAATCTGTCAATTCAGTATATTGGAGAAAAGATTGTGAATAAATATTAGTTGCAAAAACAACTCCCAAAACAAATGCGTACTTCAAAAATTTCATTTTTCACCCAAAAAATAATTTATAATCTTAATCAAATTCGAATTAAAGCAATAAATGTTTCAATTCAATTACAATTATTTATCAAAATTAAAAAAATTATTCCATATTCTAACAAAATCTTATATTTTTCTTATTATTTAAAGAATATTTTTCTAAATTTGTAATTCAAATAATAACATTTTTTTTAATAAAAATTAAAGTCAATATTTGATTTATAAAGGAAATAGATGAGAAGTGTTAAAGCAGCAGGGATAATTTTATTTACAAGTGGTGTAAGGAAAAAGTTTCTCGTTCTAAAGCATCCAACAAGATATGATATTCCAAAAGGTATATTAAAAGATGGTGAAACAGAGCGTGATGCAGCTCTTAGAGAATTGGAAGATGAAACTGGCATAAGCCGTGATTTAGTAACTGTGGAAGGTGGTTTTCATTTTGCAACAAGTTATCAAACCAGAGCAAGAAGATTAGGCAATCAAATCATAAATAAAGAGCTTCAAGTATTACTCGGATTTGTAAAAGAAGCAATGGAAATCAAATTAGCCGAGCATTGTGGTTATGAATGGATTGAATGGAATCCACCACATAATATTCAAGTTAATACAATAGACCCTTTGTTGGATCAGATTGATAAATACTTATACAAAAAGTCATTAATGCTTATAAATAGTCAATTATAAGTAAATTTTGTTAATAGTTTCTATTCGTTAATGAAATGGATTCTTAAAAAGTTTTGAGTAACCATTTTCACAAATGATATTCCTTATTTGATGTGGAATCTAATATTTGCAGATGTCCAACACTTTGAAAGTGTTGGACATCTTTTTTATTTAATTCATCCGATTTCTCCAAATCTTTGGTCGAATGAGAAATTCTATCAAATATTGAATTAATATTGAAAAATTTAAACAAAAAAAATATTTTATAAATGAAAATTCTAAAATATTTGTTAGATTTAAAGTTTGTTTTGTTACAAAATTTATTTTTTATTGAAATATTATGATATTGAAAAAATTTCTTATACTTGCATTTACATTTTCGTTCATTGTTGTGGGTTATGCACAGCAATCAAGTTTGTTGCAAACAGCGAATAATGCTTTAAAAAGTCGTAATTACGAAGTTGCTATTCAAAATTTCTCAAAAGCAATAGAAATTAACGATAAATATGCTATGTCCTTTTATGGTAGAGGTTTAGCATATCACCATTCAGGCAATTATCAACAGGCATTATTAGATTTTGCAAAAACATTAGAATTGGATTCATCTTACATTGAACCATATCTTGCACGAGCTATTACTTTGAGTGATATGGGTGAGTATAATAAAGCAATGCTTGATGTAACTCGTTACATTACCAAAAATCCAAATTCAGCCGAAGCTTACTACACGAAAGCAAATTTGTATTATTATCTTGAAGAAGATGATGCAGCAATAGAAGAGTATTCTAAAGCCATTAAAACAAATAGTAAATTTGGATTAGCGTATTATGGAAGAGGGGTAGTTTATAAGTTCAAAGGAATGAAGGACTTAGCATTAAAAGATTTTGATACCTATTTACAACTAAATGGCAACTTAGATAATCTTGAAGAAGAAACTAAAAGAATTATTGACGAAATATCTAAAGAAGAATAAAGGAGTATTATGAAAAAAATTTATATTGTATTGCTATTAGCTTTACTACCATTGATTGCATATTCTCAGGAATTTCAAGCTGGGCAGATATCAGGTAATTTTCAAATTGAAGCCCAATCTTACGTTACTGATTCGGTAATTGGAGCTGAAAATGTTCCCGATAAATTTAGGTCAAATGGTTATTTGAACTTAATTTATACAAGTGGAAAGTTTGATATAGGTATGCGTTATGAGAATTATATGAAACCATTATTAGGTTTTGAGCAGAATTACGAAGGTCAAGGAATTGCATATCGTTATGCTACATATAAATCTGATGAAATTGATGTAACAGCAGGAAATTTTTACGAGCAATTCGGTAGCGGTATGATTTTTCGTGCTTATGAAGAATGGACGCTTGGAATTGATAATTCAGTTGATGGATTAAGAGTAAAACTTAGACCTTTGGCTGGATTTGAATTTACTGGATTGATTGGCAAGCAAAGACTATATTGGGATAGAAGTCGTGGTTCGATTCGTGGTGGCAATCTTAACTTGAATATTAACGAACTAATCAGTGGATTTATTTCAAATGATTATCAATTAACTTTAGGTGCAAGTGTAATTAGCAAATATCAGGAAGATGATAATTCATTCTTGAATTTACCAGAAAATACATTAGCATATTCGACAAGAGCATCACTTTCTACAAATTCCTTCAATTTCGACATTGAATATTCTTATAAATATAATGACCCAAATGCTACAAACAAGTATAATTTCAACCCAGGTAGTGGTTTGCTAATGTCTGGTTCATACTTTACTGATGGTTTAGGAATATCTTTAATGGTTCATAGAATTGATAATATGGATTTCAGAAGCGACAGAGCTGCAAGAGGTAATGAATTGCTAATTAATTACATTCCACCATTAACTGTTCAGCATACTTACGGTCTTGCATCAATATATCCATTCTCAACAAAAATGAATGGTGAAGCTGGTTTACAAGCGGAGATTAATTATACCATTCCAAAAGCATTTTTCCTTGGTGGTTCAACATTGGCATTGAATTACGCTTTAGTTCGTTCACTTGATACTACTTGGATTGATAAATATGAATATGAATCAAATTCATTATTTGGAGATAGAGTTTATTTTCAAGACATAAATGTTGAATTGCAAACAAAATGGACAAAGAATTTTAAATCATTAATCAAATATCTTAACATTACTTATGACAAAGATATTATGGAAAATGAAGGCGCACCTGATTATGGCAAAGTAAAAGCAGACATCTTGATTTTAGATTTGACATACAATATTGATAGAAAAAATACAATCAGAGGTGAATTTCAACATATTTGGGCAAAGCAAGATTCAGCTTTAATTGTTCCTGACAATGTAAATGGAAATTGGTTACAATTTCTTTTTGAATATACAATTGCTCCAAGTTGGTTTATAACTTTTTATGACCAATATAATTATGGAAATGATAAGGAAGAAAATCAGATACATTATTTAAATGGTGCTTTGGCTTATGTGTTTAAATCAAGCAGAGTTCAGTTAGGATATGGTAAACAGAGAAAAGGTATTCTTTGTGTTGGAGGTGTTTGTCGAGCTGTACCTGCATCAAACGGCTTTTATTTAAGTGTTTCATCATCATTTTAAAAGGATTAAAAAATGAAAAACATATATATATTCAAACTTACAATAATAATCGCTATTGTTGCTTTGTTTTCTTCATGCGATGAGATAAATCGTCCTTTTGAAGAAAATAGTGGTCCTATTGATATTGATACTACAAAGAAAAAAATTCTAATCGAGGATTTTACAGGACATTTTTGTGGGAATTGCCCTGAAGCAAGAGAAGTCGCAGAGCAGCTTACAGGAGCGTATAGCAATGTTTATACAATTAGTGTTCATGAAGGACCATTAGCTAAACCACTTGGAAGTCTTTTTAAATATAATTGGATTACTCCTGAAGCTACTGCACTTGCAACTAAGTTTAAACTTGTTGCTACACCTTTTGGTATGATAAATAGAACCGTATTTAATGGTAAAACTCTATTATCACCAGACACGTGGGAAGCAGCAGTAAAAGAAGAATTAAAAAAAACAGCTGACATTGGATTAAAATTAAATGCCTCATTTAATTCATCTACGAAAGAAATTTCAATTAATACTGAAATTAATTTTATTAAAGATGGAACTTCTTCGGAATATTTAGTTGTTTATGTCATTGAAGATTCTATTGTTAAACCACAGAAAAATGATTTTCTAAAACCTTTCCCTTATGATACGTTTTATGTACATAAACACGTTTTGCGTGCATCTATGAATGGAAATTTTGGAGAGCCAATTGCTGAAACAGTAATTAAAGCAGGTAATAAAGTAAATAAGTCTATTAAATACACAATTCCCGAAGGTAAAGACTGGCGCTCAGACAAAATTGAATTATTAGCAATTGTAAGAAATCATAATACTGAAGAAATAATACAAGTGGAAAAGATAAAATTAGTGAAGTAAAATTAAATTGAAAAAAATTTTTTTTTTACAAAAGCCCTACTTTGAATTTAAAAGAAAAGTAGGGTTTTGATTTTTTTCATAGTATAAGTTGCATAATGGTCATCGTATGTTTGTATTGTTATAAAAAGAGAAAATTAAAAAAGAAAAAACTGATAGCAATTATAAGTAAAAAGGAATATATATAAAGCGAACAACAACAATGCACTCTCCTTATGAGTGGATTGTTGTTCTTCTCCCCCGATACTTTATAGTTGTATATGATTTTGGGTCAAAAAAATTAATTTTAAAAATTTAAAAATAAATCATATATGTTACAGAAAAATTGATTAAATTAGATTGAAATTATTAGTAAACGAAACAAAGGAAAGGAATAAGATCGAGTTATGTCATTGATCAAAAATGATCTATCAGAATGGTGATCCCCTTTCTTATGTTTCACTAAGCAAGAACAGTTCATTGGGAAAAAAACCCGTATTTGCGATGCTATGCTACTGAAATAATGTTTCGCTAATTAATATATTTTAATTAACAATATATACTAATGGAAAAGTTTAATGTATAAGAATATTGTAGGGATAGATATATCCAAGAAAAGTTTTCATGCTTGTGAAAATAGCAAGGTAAATATTTATGTAAATAGTTCAGAAGGATACTTGGCATTCATAAATCACTTGGCGATAGGTAGTCATTGTATAATGGAATCAACGAGTACATACGGTTATTGTTTTAGCTAAAGCATTGATAGATTCCGGTCATCATGTTTATATAGTTAATCCTGTAAAGATTAAATACTTCGTAAAGATGGGCTTATCAAAAGCAAAAACAGACAAAATAGACGCCAAACAAATAACTAAATTTGGTGAGCTGTCCATAGATACATTACAAGAATATCAATTTGGTAGTGATGAAATAGAAGGAAGTAAGCAAATTGAAACTACATTAATCCAATTGAAGAAGCAACAAACAGCATTATTAAATCAGCTTGAAGCATTACTTCATCTACCACAACAGAGCAAAATATTAATAAAGACGTTAAAGAAAATGATAAAAATATTTCAAGAACAAATAAAATTACTAAGCAATGAGTCATCAAACTTAGTAAAAAAAGAAAATTTAGAAATGGTAAAAAAAGTAAGTAGCATAAAAGGTATAGGCGAAAGTACAGCGATATTGTTAATCGCAATAACAAAGAGTTTTAAAAATTTTGACAATGCCAAACAACTATCCTCTTTCTTTGGTTGTTGTCCACGAATAATAGAATCCGGTACCAGTGTGAAGGGTCGAAGTAGTATTAGCAAAATAGGTCATGCAAGTATTCGAACGAGATTATATTTGTGTGCATTGTCAGCATCACAGTACAATACAACTTGTCGAGAAATGTACCAAAGATTAATTTTGCATGGTAAATTAAAGAAAGTTGCTTTAATGGCAGTTGTAAATAAATTAATAAAACAAATTTGGATTGTTGTTAAAAATAATGTGTTTTTTGATAATAATTTTCAAAATAAACTTGTTTTTTAACACAGTTCATTCTGAACTTGCTCCCTAGTGACAAACTGTTAGAAATTCAATATTTCAATCAACAAATTTGGAGTAAATTATGATAGTGATTACAGCCAAATGGAATTTCTCTAACCATTAGTTGGAGAAATTAGTTGGTTTATAACAATTACAGAGGGAATTGATTGTTTGCTATAATTTGAGAATCAGTTATCCAATATTTTGAAAACAGTGGATGACTCTACCTTGCAAGAAGAAATATAAAGTAATCGTCTCAAAATCTATGGAACATGAAGTTATTTTTTTCAGTTTGAAGTATTCTATTGTATCAAACGAATAAAATTATGCAATCAGTTTTATAACAAATTAATATGTTATTAGTAAGGGGGTACAAAATGAAAAGTTATGATTTAATGATTTCAAACGGTCATCTGATAATTAAATTGGCAGATGGATACTATGTTATAGATACAGGTTCTCCTTTTTCTATGAGTGATAATTTGCAATTCATTTTTCTTGATAAGCAGATTATTGCTAACCCAATCTTTGCGAATATGGTTAACTTGAAAGCGATGAGTCAGTTTATCGGTGTAGATTTAACGGGAATAATTGGTTGTGATTTGATTCGTGATACTTGTTGTACTTTCGATTTGAAGACAAATCAGTTATTATTATCTGAAATTTCGATTGCTGGCAATTATAGTGATTTTTTAATAACTGATATGAATTATCTTCAAGAACTTCCGTTTATTGAAATTGGTTTTAATGGGAAAATTGTTAATTCGTTTATAGATACTGGGGCAACGATTTCTTATTTCAGAAGGAGTTACTTCGAGGGCAAGCCATCGCTTCGTGTTGAAAACGACACACATCCTATGTATGGCGATTTTACAACAAATATTTATCAAACGGAAATCACTATTGAATCTCATCAATTTGAAATTGAAGTGGGTACACTTCCTGATGTGATGGATATGATGTTTAATATGATAAATGCTGATGCTGTAATCGGTTATGATTTGTTGAAAAACAAAATTACGATTATGGATTTTATAGGCAGAAAATTTTATATTGAGAAAGATTAGAGTGAAAAATCCATTAATAATTAAAAACTATTAGCAATATCCCTTACGAAGGTTAAGTAAGCAAAGAGTTAATTCATACGATGACTTAGTGTCATTGAATGAATTTATTTTTACATTTAGCTGTGGTACTGATTATTCAAATCAATTTATTAAATATACAATAATTTTTTAGAAATAGTTTATTATGCTAAAAATATATTTTAAAATATATCTTGCATAACATTAAATATATTTATATTTTTGCATTTCAGATTATATTATCTGATTTAAATGAAATTTGTTTAACTAATTCTAAAAGTAATGGTCAATCAAAAGTCAAAAAGCTGGTTAAGAAAATTGATACCGCCGCCAAAATGGCAACTACCGGTATTAATTCTTATCGGGATAATGGTTGGTTCGGGCTTGACTGCATTTCATCTTTCAAATGCAGCATCATATTTGTCTGATGACCCACAAGCGTGTATCAATTGCCATATTATGTCCCCTTTTTATTCTACTTGGACTCATAGCAGTCATCGCCAATGGACTAATTGTAATGACTGCCACGTGCCTCATGATAATGTTTTTAGAAAGTACTTCTTTAAAGCAAGTGATGGCTCAAGGCATGCTACGATGTTCACGCTACGACTCGAACCACAAGTTTTTATGATTAATGAAGCAGGTAAAACTGTAGTGCAAGAAAACTGTGTTCGTTGTCATATTAATGTTGTAAATCCTGTATCAGCCAAGAATGTAACAGGACAGAATTACAAACACGGTGAAGGTAAATTATGTTGGGATTGTCATCGTGAAGTACCACATGGAAGAGTCAGCAGTCAAGCAAGCTCACCAAATTCATTAATTCCATCTCAAAAACAAGCCATACCAGATTGGCTTAGAACATTTGTTAAACAATAATAAAAAGGAAAAAAAATGTCCGATTCTACTAATCAAAGAAAACCAATTTTAAATTGGGTTATATTTACTGTTACAGTAATCGTAGTATTTTTAGCTGGTATTTTTACCGCTTCCATTATGGAAAGAAGAGCCGAAACAGCCGCAAAATTTCAAATTACTAAACCAATAGCTGATTGGGAGCCAAGAAATGAAGTTTGGGGCGAAAACTTCCCAAAAGAATATGAAACTTATTTAAAAACACTTGATACTAATTTTGCATCGGCTCATGGCGGCTCGGTGAAGCACGACTATCTCGAAAATTATCCTGAATTGGTTGTACTTTGGGCTGGTTATGCTTTTTCTAAAGAGTATAATCAAGGACGTGGTCATGCTTATGCTGTAAAGGATATTAGAAGTATTTTACGTACAGGTGGCAAAGAAAGTACTATGCCCGCAACCTGCTGGACTTGTAAAAGCCCTGACGTGCCAAGATTAATGCAAAAAATGGGAGTTGCTGAATACTACGCTGGTAAATGGATTGATTTAGGTGCTGAAGTTGTAAACCCAATCGGTTGTCAAGACTGTCATGACCCTAAAACTATGAATTTGAGAATTTCAAGACCTGCTTTGGTTGAAGCTTATGCACGACTTGGAAGGACAGTTGAGAGTTTCACACATAATGAAATGCGTTCTCTTGTTTGCGCCCAATGCCATGTTGAATATCACTTCAAGAAAGAACCAAAAAATTATTTGAATTTTCCTTGGGATAAAGGATTCAGCGCTGACTCTATGGAAGCATATTATGATGAAATTCAGTTTTCTGATTGGACTCACAAAATATCTAAAACTCCTATGTTAAAAGCTCAACATCCAGATTATGAATTGTATATGACTGGTATTCATGCTAAACGTGGTGTTAGTTGTGCAGATTGTCACATGCCTTATAAAGTAGAAGGTGGCGTAAAATTCACAGACCATCATATTCAAAGCCCACTAAATAATATTGCCAATGCTTGTCAAGTATGTCATAAAGAAAGCGAAAAAAGTTTAGTTCAAGATGTTCTTGACCGTCAGGAAAGAGTTCTTGAAATTAGACGTCTTGCTGAAAAATCTTTAGCTGCTGCACACATTGAAGCTGGAGCAGCTTGGGAAGCTGGTGCTACTGAAGAAGAAATGAAACCTGTACTTCAACTTATTCGTCATGCACAATGGAGATGGGATTGGGTTGCAGCAGCTAATGGTCTTGGATTTCATGCTCCGGTTGAAGCATTGAGAGTTCTCGGCACATCAGTTCAAAAAGCCGAACAAGCTCGTGGTCTATTAAGTGTAATATTTGTTAAGCATAATAAACAAATCCCAATACCAATGCCTGATATTTCTACAAAAGAATTAGCTCAGAAATATATTGGTCTTGACATTCCTAAACTACAAGCTGAAAAATTAGAATTATTGAACACTTTATGCAAAGAGTGGGATGATAAAGCAAAGCAAAGACAAGGTACATTGAATACATACCAACAAAAGTAATTCTTAGAGAAAAATACAATCTATAAAAACCAGCCACTATTTTTTTTAAAAGTGGCTGGTTTTTTATAATATATAGATTCGAGTTAATTCAATTAAGTCTTGTTTCTAAATTCTATGATTCTTTTTTCTCTGGAATGTAATCCTTCACAAATTCTTTAATAATTTTTGTCAAGCTTGGTTCAGCAATATCTGCTGTTTCTATCATTTCCTTTAAACTGATTGGTTTGAGTGCATCAGGATAACATTCATCAGTTATCACAGAAAAGCCCAGAACTTTCATTCCCATTTGTCGTGCTACAATTGTTTCAGGAATTGTACTCATACCAATAACATCAGCACCAATTGTTCTCAAATATCTGTATTCGGCTCTTGTTTCGAGTGATGAACCGCTCATTGCAGCATACACACCACGATATAATTTAATTCTATGATTTAAAGCAATTCTTTCGACTTGTTCGATACATTTTTTGCAATATGGTTCGCTCAAATCAACAAATCGAGGTCCAAAGTAATCATCATGTGGTCCAATTAATGGATTGTCACCAATCAGATTTATATGGTCATCTATTACCATAACATTGGCTTTAGGTAAATGTGGATTTACAGAACCACAAGCATTTGTTACAATCAATTGATTGATTCCAAATTGCTTGAAAACTCTAACTGGAAAAGTTATTTGTTGTAATGAATACCCTTCATAATAATGAAATCTTCCTTGCATAGCAACAATCTTTTTCCCTTCGAGATAGCCGAAAATTAGTCTTCCGTGATGAGATTCAACTGTGGATGTAGGAAAGTATGGTATATCATCATAACTAATAACAAATTCTGGTTTTATATCATTTGCTAATTTACCAAGTCCTGTACCAAGTATAATTGCAATTTCGGGAGTGAAGTCTGTTTTCGACTTCAAAAAGTCAAAAGCTTCAATAACTTTTGATTTCAGGTTTGTATTAAAATTTTCCATTCAAGTATAAAATATTATTATTTTAAAAATTGTTATTTTTCATTTCAAATAAAAGACAAAAGCAATTCACACCTAATCAAACTGTCATCCTGAACTTGTTTCAGAATCCATTCTTGGAAGCAAAGGGCTTAAGCCCTTTGTTTCTAAATTTGTCATTCTGAACTTGTTTCAGAATCCATCTTGAATACTGTCATTCCGAACAAAGTGAGGAATCTAGTGCCTTTAGCCATGTTGCCACTTCATAAACAATATTCAATCCCGCTGGGATTGGTTGTCTAACGTAACAATTTCCTGCTACAAACATTTAATCCCGCTGGGATTTGCAATGACTTTGATACTATATCGTATTATATCATTCTGAACTTGTTTCAGAACCCCATCCTAACCTTCACCAAGGGGAAGGAATATATGTAAAGTCCTCCCCCTTGGGGAGGATTTAGGTGGGGTTACATATATGTCATTCCAATTATTCATTATTCTTCATTTCAAATCCATTTCAATAACACTTATTATCAAAATCTTAAACTTAGCCCAATTTGGTTTATCCCCAAATGTAAATCTAAATGGTAATTATTTGCTCCTGTTGTTTTAAGTTGATTTCCATTATACAAGTTTATTGCAGAATTGAAATTTCTCTTACTACTGGACAACAACAAAATTCCTACTATATCAAGAATAACAGCACCTCCGACCATTAAAGGAAATAAATCAGATTTTGGTGCAGTTCCGTAATTGAAATCTGCTGTAACAATTTCATTAATTGAAGCTATAGTTAATAATACTCCTATTGGTAATGCAATTGTACCGATTACCTTTTGAGTATTAGACTTATTTATTAATGAAGCAATAGCTTGATTATCATTGATTTTTTGCTCAATCTCACTTTTAGTATATTTTGTATCATTTATAATATAACTGTTTCCCCAGAAAGATTTTTTCACAAAAATTGTATCTTTGGTTTGCTGAGCAGCCATATTAAAATTAAAAACAACAATCAGAATTGAAATTATCAAAGTAGTGTTTATTTGTACTTTATTTAAATTTAATAACATAATAATTGTTTTCTTCAAAAATTATTAACGAACATCAGCAAAAAAACAAGCAAATTGCCTAAATACAGAAATAAATTTTAATCATTATCAGGCATTTTAGTATCAAAAGTAGCAATAACAGGACAATGGTCAGAAATCAGTTTAACTTCATCGTGTGTATATGCTGAATATGTATCATACAAATGTACGCTATTTTCAAAGTATCTATTCTTTACAGAATTTGAAATTATAATATGGTCGATGACATTCCATTTGGCATTTTTACAACTTGTCAAATCTGTTGTCAAAAAACTAATATTTGTATTTTCAATCAAAGCATCAAGATTACCACGGGGTTTTTTATTTTTTGGATTATCATTAAAATCACCCATAATAATCAAATCTTTTTCGTTAGAAGTATTAAGTGTATTTTCAACCCATTTGTCTAAAACAAGAGCTTGTTTATATCTTAATTCATAACTTTCAAACTTCATTTCATCAGTACTGTCAAATCTTGATGTAGATTTAAAATGAACTACCATCAAATTGAAATCGAAATTATTCTTTTTAAGATTAAGCAATAATCCGGGTCGTGTTCTGTTTTCCTTAACTATCAAATCATTGAAATTTTTATGTTCTAAAACAGTAACTGTCTTTTTGATTAGAACTGCATTTCTTTGGCGATAGTCATCATTAGCGATATAATAATCAAATTCAGGTAAAAACTGCAATAGATATTTCATTGCAGTTTCATTTTCAACTTCTTGTAATCCAATTACTTCAGCTTTTGTAGCAAGAATGACATCAGCCATTCTTGCATAATCTTCTTGCGTACGAGGTTTAGTATCATCAATACCATCACCAAGCCATTCTACATTGAATGTGGCAATATGAATTGAATCGCTATTATCTGTACCTGCATTCGAGCAAGATACAAAAATTACAAATATTAACAATTGTAGTATTGTTTTGATTGACTTCACTAATTACCAATTCCAAAAATTGAACGAACTATATGTCCAGCCATTTGTGGATTTTCTTTCAATCGGCGTGTAGAATAACCATACCAATCCACTCCAAAAGGCACATAAATGCGTAAATGATGACCAAGTGCTAATATTTCATTCCTGCGTTGTTCTCTTACTCCAAGCAACATTTGAAATTCATATTTATCATTGCTTAGATTTCTTTCTTTAATTTGGTTCAAGCCAAATTTGATTAATTCCTCATCGTGTGTTGCAATACCAACATAAAGCTGATTATCAAGAATCAATTTTAATAATAATTTAAAATTATCTCTTACTTCTTCATAACCTTTGAATGCGATATCAGGAGATTCGTTATATATACCTTTACATAGACGAATTGCAGGTTTGTATTCCAGTAATGATTTGATATCGTCATAACTGCGTTTCATATATGCTTGAATTACAATACCAACATTGTCGTAACCATCTACTCTTAATTTTTTATATAGATTAATAGTTTTGGTAGTATAAGGAGAATTTTCCATATCAATACGAACAAAAGTGGCATTTGCTTTAGCTTTTACAACTAATTCCTTAACATTTTCATAACCAAACGTTTCATCAATCCCCAAGCCAAGTGAAGTAGGTTTCACAGAAAGGTAAGTATTTAAATTATTTTCTTTAATTGCATCAAGTACTTTTGCACTCATTGATTTTTCGTGCAACGCTCTTTCTTTGGAAGTAACAAACTCACCAAGCACATCAATTGTAGTCCAACCGCCTAATTTAGCAAAATCCTGTGTAACTTTTACCGCTGAATCAATTGTATCACCTGCGATATATGTTTTAGCAAAAATGTGAACGATTGGTTTTGGTACCAATGGTAATGTTTTAATAATTAACTGATTAAACAAACTCATTTCTTTTCTCAAAAAAGTTTAAATATAAAACACAAAATTAGAAAAAAATTTACAATTCATCATATATTGAAGTAACAAATTTTGGTAAAATGAAAGAATTAATTTTCATTGCTTGTCCAGTCTGCTTATCAATTTCGATAAATACCCCACTTATTTTGTAATCATCTTCCGCAATTTCATATTTATGAGCAGTTTGAAGGAAAAATCTTTTTATAGCAACTTCTTTTTTCATTCCAACAACAGAGTTGTAAGGACCAGTCATACCTACATCAGTAATATAGGCAGTTCCATTTGGTAAAATACAGGCATCTGCTGTTTGAATGTGCGTGTGAGTACCAACCATTGCAGATACTTGTCCGTCAAGATGCCAGCCCATAGCTATTTTTTCAGCTGTTGCATCAGCATGAAAATCAACAATAATATTACGAGTTTTGTCAGAAATTTGTTTAATTGCATTGTCAATTGTTCTAAATGGGCAATCAATTGCTTGCATAAATGTCCTACCTTGTATCTGAATTACAGCAACTTTAGTAAAATCTGGCAAATCAATAATTTTATAACCTTTGCCTGCATTTCCGGGTGGATAATTTAATGGTCTTAAAACCCTGTCATTTTTTGCAATTAATGGTCTTGACTTCCAATTGTCCCATATATGATTACCTGTAGTGATAATATCAACAGATGCCTCAAACAAACTATTTGCTTGCTCTTCAGTAATTCCTTTTCCATTATCAACGTTTTCACCATTTACTATAACAAAATTAGCATTATATTTATTTCTAATATTTCCAATATTGTCAATTAAAAAATTGAGAGCATACTGTCCAACAATATCTCCGATAAAAATCACATTTAATTTAGATGACACTTGTTCCTCATTTTTTACTTTAATAATTAATCTTTATTCGGGAAAATAACAATCATTTTTGTTCCTTTTCCTTTTTTACTTTCAATTTCAATTCTACCACCATGCGCAGCAACAAATTCCTTGCATAATATAAATCCAAGCCCTGTTCCTTTTTCCTTGGAAGTTCCTAATTTTGTATTTGAATTATCATAATTTAATAGTTCATCAGCTTCTTCAAGTGTCATACCAATGCCAGTATCAATAATTGAAATTACATTGTTGTCATTAATTTGTGCTGCTGTAACTGTAATTCTTCCTTTTTCAGGAGTAAATTTGAGTGCATTTGATATAAGATTTCTTAGAATTGTCTTTAGCATATTTTCATCTGCATAAACAGTATAATCTGTATCAACTTCAAGAATACAATTGATACTTTTCTTTTCGAGATTATTTGTATATAAATTTACAATTTCAATAAGCAAAGAATGTAAATTTAGCAAGTCAGGATTAAAAGAAATTTTACCAGATTGAGAACGTGACCAAAGAAGAAGATTTTCCAACAATTCATACAAATGATTTGTTGCATTACCAGTACTTTTCAATAATTCCTGCATATAATTATTATCTAATCTATTAAATTCAGAATTAAGAAAATCGATATTAATTTTAATGGCGTGCATCGGATTTCTTAAATCATGTGCAATAATAGAAAAGAATTTATCTTTCGTAAAATTTGCCTCTCTTAATAATTTTTCGGAATACAAAAGATTTTCATTAAGTTTCAATAATTTTTGAGAATCATCTGCAATTGTCTGATTTAACAACAATAATTCTTCATTTGTTCTAACAAGATTTTCTTCTGCTTTTAATCTTTCTTGTATTTCAACTTCAAGATTTTCATTTGCCAATTGAAGCATTAATGTTCTATCTTCAACTCTTTCTTCCAGCTCTTGATTTAGTTGTTTTAAATCATTCTCTACAGCTACAATTTCAGTCATATCAGTAACAACAGCTATAACGTGTTTTGAATTATCTGTTACAAGATTTCTTAGTCTGACTAAAGCAGGAAATTCTACACCTGATTTGGTAAGACCAATCCAATCAAAATCCATTTCTTCGCCACTGAGTGTTCTGTTTAGATAGTCTTTAGCCAGTTCTTCTGGATAAAAACTACTGCTTATTTTACCAACATTCAAATTTTTACTTTCTTCTTTTGAGTATTCGTATAGTCCGCAGAAACTATCATTTACATCAACAAAATTCCCCTTTTCATCATGAATAATAATTGCATCAGGTGTACTATTCATTACATTATAAAAATAAGTTGATAAATCCTTATTCTTTGCAACAAGTGAATAAATTCTATTGACGGTATATCTAAGAATTAAAAATGTAATGAGAGATAAAAGAAAAACAGCAGCAAGCATCAAATAGAAATTTTGCCATAAAGGTTGATATATATCTGATTTTGGAATAATTATTCCAAGCAGCATACTCCCTACTGAATTTGAATAATAAACTTGAAAATCCTCATCATTGATTGTGATTTCATCACTAAGAATTTCTGATTTAGATTTTTTAAAATCTAAATTATTCAACCATTTAATTTCAGAATAAGAATTTAAAACTAAATTTGTATCACTCGAAAAAGTGATTATTTTTCCTGTACTATTTTGTATCAAAAAAGAATTGCTATTAGGTGTAACCTTCATCTCATCAACAAATTTCATTAACTTTTTCATACCTAAATCAACAGTTGCAACTCCAATTATTTCTTCTTTCTTACTATAAATTGGTGCAGCTAATGAAATCATAGTCTCTTTTGTAGCTACTGAATCATAGAAAATTTCACTCCAATAAACATCTTGAGAGCGTTTTTTCATTCTATCCCAATTCGTTGGCAACGCATTTGTGTACCAATTCCAATTAAAGTAATTATAATCTTGATTGCTATACTCCCAAGTCAATACAACAGAATCATTTTTCCAATATGAATATGGACCATAATAAAACTTAGTTTTATCAAATTTATATGGTTCAAACCAAATGCCAATACCAGTTACATTTGGTAATTGTGTTGTTGTAGTAGTGAGTAAATCAAGCATTTCTCTTTCTATGGAATTAAAGTCATTTACACCTGAATTATTTAATTCGTAAAATGTTCTTGCAATAGAAGAAATTCTTCTTGCTCTATGGTCGAATTTTTCTTTTTGATTTTTTAATTGGACAGTATATGATTTTAATGTTAATTTGATTTCATTATTTCTTGCATCAACCAAAATATCATAAAATAAATAGAATGCAAAAGAGATAAGTACAATGAAAGCAAGGATAGTTACTCCAAATATACTTGTCATAATATTTCTATAATTTTTACCCTTTCCCATCTTTTTCCAATTGTCTCATCAACCAAATATAAATTAAATAAAATTTAGTAAATTAAAAAGAAATAAATTAAAAATCTCTAAGTATTTTTACTGATAATTTAAATTCTTCATTTATTTTTCTACTAAATGGTATTTTAATATAACCACCATTAATCCAAATTTGTGTCTGATTTGCATAATTTGGATTCATAGGGTCTCCAGAATTACCGCCAGGAATACTTGTATAGATTACTGTGTCGTTCAAATCACATACAAATCTCATAGATGCAGCAACTTTTGTAGCAAATGGTTCATAATATTTCCATTCAGTATTGCTTACAGTAGTGTTATTACCGCCTGTTTCAAGTTCTTCAATAGTTACTGAAGGTTTTAAAAACTCATTTTTGCTAAAAATATGATTTAATGATAATTTATGAAGCTTGCCCCAACGCCACTTTTCAACTTTATTTGTTCCAAATTCTTTTTCAAGTAAGTCAAGTGTTTCTCTAAAACTATTAAAAATAATATATTCTTTTGTTTCGACTTCTGAAGAATTGACATTATCAAACCAATGAGAATCATTCATAAGTAATAATTCAAGAATTATTCTTGTTGGTATATTTGTTACAAACACATATTCTCGGTATAAATCCTCACCAAGTTCATCAAAAAAAGTGTTGTATATCAATCTATACATAAACATATTGAAAACAGCAGCTTCTTTGCTTTGTGAGTTCATAATATAATCCCAATTCTTGAGATAATTCAAAGTTCTAACTTCTTCATTTTTTAATAAATAGAAATACTTCTCAAATACTGGCAATACAATTTTTAAAATCTCTTTCGAATATGGAGATAAATAGTCATTTTGTACATATTGAGCATCTCTTAATGTAAAATTACCGCTATTTTGACCAAGTAATTCGTAAATTCTTTCAATTCTTGAAGATGGTTCCCAATAATCAGAAATATGATACTTTAAATTTTTTGAGATACGATTATTTGCAGATGCAACAAAAGTTCTATTGGGGTTAATTGAATACGGAATCGAATCATTATTAACAAATCCAAGCCATTTATTATTTTTCTTATTTGCATCATTAGGGAAATTTGGATTGCAGTTAAAATCACGTTTGGGAATCAATGCTGATGGAAACATTGCTAAATTACCTTTTTTATCGCAATATGTAAAATTCAATCCTGGACTTCCCCAAAATTTTGCACCATATTGAAATTCAGTCAAGTTCTTAGCTTTATTGATATGATATAATCCAAAAAATTCATCAGAAAAGAAATTTCCCGTCCAAAGAAAAGTTATAGCATGTTGTTTGTAAAAATTTTGATTTGCTTTATTTTTATTACTTTTAAACAAAGCATCATTATAATTAAATAAATGATGGTCTGAAATTATTTCAGATTTATCTGTAAATCTTCGGTAATATTGTATTTCTTTACCATTTTTTATTTTGATTGTATCAGCTTTAAATTTGATTTTCTGCTTTTCAGTAGAATCATTTGAATAATAGTAATTTCTTGTTTTATCTAAAGTTTCAACATAAAAATCAACATCATCTACCATTATATTAGTGATTCCAAAAGCAATATTGTCATTTCTGCCCGAAAGAATCAACGGAATACCGGGAATAGTCATACCTGTTACATTAAAATCACCAGCTGTAATTTGCATTTGAATCCAACGTGGTGGCAGTTCTACAGTAAGATGTGGGTCATTTGCAAATATAATATTATTACGATTTTTCAAGGAATCGAACGATTTTACGGCAAATGCATTACTTCCAACTGAAGTAGCAAATAATCCCATTCCTTCTCTTATTTCTCTTAAATATGAAGCAAAACTCTGCAAATAGGTATTTTGATTATTTTTGAAATGACCAGTAAATATATTTTTGTTGAGATTTACTGTATTTGAATCATCAATTATATGGGGAGCATTTAATGGGTATGAGGGAATTAGCTCGTTTGCTTTTTCAAATCCAACTTTTTTTGAAATTTCTCCCATAGCATTATCAATCCAAAAACCAAGCGATAATTCAAATGCCATTAACCTTCCCAACATTATGCTATGTACTGGTTGCCATTTTTCAGGTATAAAATCTAATGCTGAAAATTCAAATGAAAGATTATCTTTATTGTTTTCGATATAACAATTTACACCTTCAGAATATTTGGTTAGCATCTTTTTGGATAATGGGCTTAAAGAATCATAAATTTTCGATGTAGATTCTTTAATACCCAAGCTTCTGAAGAATTTATCATATTTAACAGTACTTTCACCAAATACTTCTGATAATCTACCTTGTGCTGTTCTTCTAAAATAATCCATTTGCCAAAGGCGTTCTTTTGCTTGAAAATATCCAATTGCAAAAAACAAATCATCTTCATTTCCTGCTACAATATGTGGTATTCCGTAATAATTCTCATATATATTTATATCTGAATTAACTTTTTTGGAATAGATTTTTGTTTTTGAATTATTAACTGAATTATAAATTAAAGAATTACTAAAAATTAAAAAAGCAATCCCAACAATTATTAACGAAATAATTAAAGCAAATATCGAAGTTAGTCCTTTCATAGAATTACAGCCAATTATTTTTTTTGTACCATAACACTGTTTCTTTCATTCCTTCTATCAAACTATATCTACAAGAAAATCCAATTTCATTTTTAGCTTTTTGATTACTACAAGTCCAAAAATCTTGAGTCATATCAAGACTTTTTTCATAATTAAATACAGGCGTGTAACCAAATAATTTCCCAAAAAATTCAGAAATTCCGCCAAAACTTCGGAATATTAAATCAGGAATCCTTATTTTAAATACAGACTCCTTATTTAGAGCCATTGTTATTGCATCTATTATTTCATCCCAAGATGAAAACTCATCTGAACTAATAAAATAGGTCTGATTTAAAGAATTATCATGCTCTGCCGCAAGTACTGCACCCTCTGCTAAATCTTTTGCATAAATAGTACTTATATACTTTTTGTTCAAACCGATTAACGTTCCGATACCAGAATAAGCAAGTTTAAAAATTGGTAGAGTAGAATTATCCCTTGGTCCATATACAGCTGGCGCTCTAACAATAGTAACAGGTAAATTTGTTGACATTGCCATAACTATATCTTCTGCCAATTTTTTGCTTCTACCATAAGCAGTAATTGGATTTGTGATAGATAATTCATCAATAGGTGAATTGATACTAATTGATGGTCCTATTGCAGTTTGACTGCCCATAAAAAGAAAACGTTTCAACTTCTTATTGTATTTTACAATTGTGTTGAGAAAATTCTGGGTTACAATCACATTAGCTTCAATATATTCATTTTCTGTTTTGGCAGTAATTTGTCCAGCAAGATGGTAGATGTAATCTTGATTCGCAATTATGTCACCTAAATTATCAAAATTTTTAAAATCACTAATAATTAATTGAATTTTTTTTCCTTTCAGCCATTGCAAATTACTGTTTTCTCTTACAAGACAAGAAACTTCATACCCCTTTTCAAGCAATAAATCAACTAAATTTGAACCAATAAAGCCGGTTCCGCCTGTTACTAATACTCTCAATTTATCTTTTTTTAATTATTATCAAAAAATATAAAATAAAACATACAATTAAATTGTCTAATTTAACTTACAAAAATACAAAAAATATACTAATTTTGTGTTTTGATTAAATTGAAATATTGAAAAAGATTGTTGTTATGAAAAAATGTTTTTAAATTGAATAATAAATTAAATTTTGAGGTAATTATGAAAAAAGCCGTAATAATGGCAGGGGGATTTGGAACAAGACTTAGACCGCTAACAATGGGGGTTCCTAAACCTATGGTTCCGGTTTTGAATACTCCAATGATGGAGCATATTACAAACTTACTTACAAAACACAACATCAATGATGTAGTTTCTGTATTGTATTTCCAGCCAGAAAAAATCCAAAATCATTTTGGAGATGGGAAAAAATTCGGCATGTCAATGAATTATGTTTTGGCTCAAGCAGATTATGGAACTGCAGGAGCGGTAAAAAATGCTTATGAATATCTTAATGATAGATTTATTATTATTAGTGGTGATGTTTTAACTGATTTTGATATTAGCAAAGCTCTTGAATTTCATCTTGAAAAGAAATCAATGGCAACTATTTTACTCACAAGAGTTACTATGCCACTGCAATATGGTATTGTAATGACCGATAATGATGGCAAGATTACTCGATTCCTTGAAAAACCATCATGGGGACAAGTTTTTTCAGATACAATTAATACTGGTATTTATATTCTTGAACCTGAAGTATTAGATTTGATACCTTTCAGACAAGAATTTGATTTTAGCAAGGATTTATTTCCACTTATGCTCAAAAATGGTATGCCACTATATGGCTATATTACTGAGGGCTACTGGCGCGACATCGGCAATTTAGATGAATATCAAATTGGTCAAATGGATGCTTTGATGGGAAGAGTTAATCTTAAAATGAATCAGACGGAACTTGTTATTCCACCATCTTGCGATATTGCTCTTTCTGCAACTATATCAGGGAAAAACAATTTTGGTGAAAATGTAGTTATTGGTGAAAATACTACAATTCTTGATTGTGTTATTGGAAATAATGTTCGTATTGGAAACGGTTGCAAATTATCTGGAGTTACTCTTTGGGATAATATTAAAATTGGTGATTTTGTAGAAATAACTGATACAGTAATCTGTGATAATACAAAAATTATGGATTATGCAATCATTCACGAAAATGTAATTATTGCAGAAAATTGCTTAATAGGTAGAAAAGTTAGAATTACTCCAAATGTTAAATTGTGGCCCAACAAACATGTTGAAGATGGGTCTCAACTGTTCCGTTCTCTTGTTCAAGAAGAAAAGTGGTTGCGTGAATTATTCACTGATGCTCGAATATCAGGTATGTCAAATATTGAAATGAATCCTGAATTCTGTGCTAAACTTGGTGCTGCGTATGGATTAACTTTGGATAAAAAATCAAGTATTTTAGCAAGTAGAGACCCAGACCCAGTTTCAAGAATTATGAAACGAGCTTTAACTTCTGGTATATCATCTGTTGGTATAGATGTCAATGATTTACAACAAGTTTCAATACCTCAAACTCGTCAAGAATTACGTACAGGTAAATATGATGGTGGTATCCACGTCAGACGGTCACCTCGTCATCCAGATTATATCGATATTATTATATTTAGTGAAGATGGTAGAGATATATCAATTAACACAACTAAAAAAGTTGAAAGATTTTTCTTCGGTGAAGACATCAAGCGCGTTCACTATTCTGAAGTTGGAAAATTATATTACCCTGAAAGAACAAATGAGATTTATGTTTCAAGATACATTGAATCATTGAAAATTGAATTAATCAAAAAACGTAAATTTAAATTATTGATGGATTATTCTTTCGGACTTGCTTCAACTATTTTCCCAAATATTCTTGGCAGTCTTAATTGTGAAGTTTTATCTTTAAATAATTATGTTGATGGTTCAAGATTTCATCCAGACCCATCAGATTTACAAGGTGAATCCGATGAAACAGGAAAAATTATGCGTAGTCTTGGCTATGAACTTGGGTTTAGAATGCAGTCAGGTGCTGAAAAAATTTCATTAATTGATGAACGTGGTAATTGGATACCTCATACAAGATTATTAACATTAATAACAAAATTATTCTTAGAAACAAACAAACATCGTGAACCTTACAAAATAGCAATTTCTATTGTTGCGCCACAAGAAATTGAAATGATTGCCAAAGATTACAATGTTGAAGTTTTGCGAATTAACAATTCACATTCTGCGATGATGGATGCTACTCTTGAAGAATCTGTTCTTTTTGTTGGAGGTCTTTATGGTGGCTTTATATTCAGAGACTTCTTATTTGCTTCAGATGGTATGTTTACAGTAGGTAAAATGCTTGAAATGCTTGCAGAAACTGGCTATTCAACATCTCAATTAGATGAAATGCTTCCAAAAAGATATCAACACATAATTGAAACGCCAGTTGGTTGGGACTTTAAAGGAACAGTTATGCGTAAAGCAATGGAACATTCTTCAACTATGGTAAGACAATTAATTGAAGGTGTTAAAATATTTGAAGGCAATGACTCTGTTTTGCTACTACCTGCAAAAGAAAAAGGTGCATTTATTGTATATGGAGAAGGTGATGATATGGAATCAGCAATTAAAATGGCTGAGAAATATGACGCCTTGATAAATATTTGGAAAGATGAAAACTAATAAGGTAAATTATGAGAATTACCGAAATAATTACTATTGGATCAATTGCAATCAATTTGGTAGCGGATTCAAAAGATGAATTACTCGAAAAAATGTTATTATTAGCTGCGAAGTCAGGTAAAATAACTGATAATGATATTGCTTTAAAAGAAATTAAAGAAAGAGAAAAAATAATGTCAACTGGTGTTGGGAAGGGCATAGCCCTTCCCCATGCCAAAACTAATGCTGTAACAGAATCAGTTGGTTCGCTCGCTTTTCTTGCTGAACCTTTAGATTATGATTCTTTAGATGGCGAACCTGTATCAATAGTTTTCATGTTGCTTGGTAGAGAGAATAACGTTGGTAATCATTTGCGATTATTAAGCAAAATATCCAGACTGATGAATAACGAATCCTTTAAGATACAGCTTATGGACTGCGGTACAACAGAAGAAGTTGTTGACTTATTTAACAAAATGGAAGAAAATGATTAATTTTTTTATTAGATAAGATTAAAATATGATTAATTTAAATTCTGCTTTTGAAGATGAACTGTATTTTATGTACTTGAAAGATCCTGATTCTGTTAGTAAGGAATGGAGAGATTATTTTGAAAAAGTACATGGCAAATCCGTTTTTGTACTTGATAACGGATTTGCAAAACCAGCATCAGATACAATGAATGAAACTCATCATTCATCTGTATCAAAACCCTATTCTCAATTTAAATATAATTTAAAAAATGATGATTTCACAGAGCCGATTGGTTCGTATCAAGCTCAAATTGCAGGTATAATTCAGGAGAGTTTGTCAGTACCAACAGCTACTTCTTTTAGAACAATACCCGTAAAAGCACTTGATGAAAACAAGAGAATAATTAACCGTTATCATCATAAATTAAAAAAGCAAAAAATTTCATTTACACATATTCTTGCTTGGTCAGTTGTAAGAGCATTAAAGAAATTCCCTTTTTTGAATGATACAATTACTTTCGAGAATGGGATTCCTTACAAAGTAAAGAGAAAATCATTAAATATTGGTCTTGCAGTTGATGTGAACCGTGCTGATGGAACTCGTTTGATGATGGTGCCTTGTATTAAAAATGCTCAAAATTTATCATTTATTGAATTTGTTAAAGAATTTGAATTATTGATAGAAAAGGCAAGAACTGATTCAATTAAATATGAAGAATTGATGGATGCAACAATTAGTCTTACCAATCCGGGTATGATTGGTACTTCTGCGTCCATCCCTCGCCTTTTTAATGGGCAAAGTATGGTTATTGCCTCTGGTTCAATTGATTATCCTCCAGAATTTCAAGCAGTGCGTCCAGAAACTCTTTCTACATTTGCTATATCAAAAGTTGTTCAATTAACTAATACTTATGACCATAGAATAATTCAAGGAGCAGAATCAGCTGAGTTTTTGAATTATATTAATAGATTACTACTTGGTTATGACCAGTTTTATGAACAAATTTTTTATAGTTTGAATATTCCGTTTGAACCAGTAAAATGGGCGAAAGATATTTCTGGAAAATTAAGTCCTTTTCATACTGAAGATGATATTGAAAAGGGAGCTCACGTAATGCTGATGATTAATGCTTATAGAGTGCGTGGGCATTTATTAGCAAATATCAACCCACTCGGTTTTGAAAATTATTATTATCCTGAGCTTGACCCAGCATATTATGGATTTACTATTTGGGATTTGGATAGAGTATTTCATGCTGATGACTCATGGAATAACAATAATCCAACTTTAAGGGAGATTATTGAAATTCTAAGAGAAACCTATTGCGGTTCTATTGGAATTGAATTTATGCATATCCAAAATCCAGAAAAGAAGGACTGGATAAAGAGTAAATTAGAATTATCACGCAGTACTGTGGATTATTCAAAAGACGAAAAATTACGAATTTTCAAAAAATTGGCTGAAGCCGAGCAATTTGAAAACTTTTTGCATACGAAATTTGTTGGAAGTAAAAGATTTTCATTAGAAGGTGGTGAAGCATTTATTGTTCTTTTAGATAGAATATTAGAACAAGCCGCAGAAAATCATTTACATACAGTCATCGTGGGTATGGCTCATCGCGGTAGATTGAATGTACTTGCTCATAGTGTAGGAAAATCTTATATTAAAATGTTTAAAGAATTTGAAGGTGAAATTGACCCTGAATCATTCCAAGGTTCTGGTGATGTTAAGTATCATCTTGGAGAGCAGGGAGTTTATAATAACTTTAACAATAATAAGGTGAATATCAAGTTAGCACCTAATCCATCGCATCTTGAGCTTGTAAACCCTGTTGTAGAAGGAATGGCTCGTGCTTTGGAGAATGAAATTCACGATAAATCTTATTCAAAAGTAATTCCTGTTCTTGTTCATGGAGATGCTGCATTTTCTGGGCAAGGTATAGTAGCCGAAACATTGAATTTATCACAATTAGACGGTTACAAAACGGGTGGAACGATTCATGTTGTTATCAATAATCAAATCGGTTTTACTACAACAATCGAATCATCTCGTTCAACTGTTTATGCTACTGATATTGCTAAAATGATACAAACACCGATTATTCATGTTAATGGTAACGACCCTGAAGCAGTTCGTACTGCGGCATCTCTTGCGGCTGATTATAGAGCGGCTTTCAAGTGTGATGTTATTATAGATATGCTATGCTATAGAAAATATGGACATAATGAGTCTGATGAACCAACTTATACACAACCACTTTTATACAAGAAAATTAAATCTTTGGAAAATGTATCACGACTTTATGAAAAAGAATTATTGAATGATGGCTTAGTTAATATTGATGAAATTCAAAAAATTAGAAATGAAATCAAGACAAAATTAGATGAAGCTTTCAGCAGAAGAAAAGATAAAATTCAGCAAACACAGATATTAATTCAACCACATAAAGCTGAAAAAATATTCGATGACCACCATACTTCTGTTAATATTGAAATGTTATCCGAAATTACTAAAGCAATGACAACATTGCCATCTAATTTTATTCCTAATACCAAAATATCTCAATTATTGAAAAAAAGATTAGAAATGATGCAATCATTCAAACCGATGATAGATTGGGGTATGGCTGAATCACTTGCTTTTGGTTCATTATTGATTGAAGGTAAAGAAATCAGATTTACTGGACAAGATTCACAACGTGGAACTTTCTCGCACCGACATGCTGTTTTGACAGATATGGAAACAGAAGCTGATTATACTCCATTGAACAATATCAGAAAAGGTCAAGCTCCTTTGAGAATTTTTGATTCCCCTCTATCTGAAATGGCAGTTCTTGGTTTTGAATATGGATATAGCGTAATTTCAAAAGATGGTTTAACTTTATGGGAAGCACAATTTGGTGATTTTGCTAATGGGGCTCAGCCAATTTTTGACCAGTTTATTTCTTGTGCTGAAGTTAAATGGGGGCAAACTTCTAATTTGGTAGTTTTATTACCACATGGTTATGACGGACAAGGTCCAGAGCATTCGAGTGCAAGAATGGAAAGATATTTGCAACTTGCCGCAGAAGAAAATATGATTATAGCAAATTTTACAATGCCTGCAAATTATTTTCATGCTCTTCGAAGACAAACACTTATGCCATTCAGAATACCTATGATTGTGATGACACCAAAGGGAACACTCAGACATCCACTTGCAGTTTCATCAGTTGATGATTTGACAGATGGAAAATTTCATACAATTATTGACGATGATATTGAAAATAAATCAAATATTGAAAGAGTATTAATTTGCTCAGGTAAAGTTTATTTTGATTTATTCACAGAGAAACAGAAAAAAGCTATTGATAATATTGCTATTCTAAGATTAGAGCAGATTTATCCATTTGATAGTAATTTATTGAACAGCTTACTCGGTAATTACAACAATTTAAAAGAAGTATTTTGGGTGCAAGAAGAGCCGAAAAATATGGGTGCAGCTTCATTTGTAACACCTTTGATAACAGAAATTTTAAATTCAAATGTGAAATTCCGTTATGTGGGCAGAAAAGCGAGTGCATCTACAGCTACTGGATTTGCGAAAATTCATGTTGAAGAGCAAAATAAAATTATTCATCAAGCATTAACATTTGATTAATTGATTGTTTGGTAGAATAATTATAAAGAGTTAATTTTGAATTCTGCTTGTTTGCAGATTTGTTTAAACTATGAGATTCGATTATAGTGCAAAGATTTTTTTTAAAGTCTAAAATACATCAGGCAAAGATTACTCAAGCCGACCTTTATTACGAAGGAAGTTTGAGTATTGATTTGGATTTGATGGAAAAAGCTGATATTCTGGAAAATGAAAAAGTTTCAGTTGTTAATATTAATAACGGTGAAAGATTTGAAACTTATGTAATACCCGGAAAACGCGGAAGCGGTATTATTGGCTTAAACGGTGCAGCTGCACGTAAAGGTGCTGTAGGCGATAGAATTATTATTATCAGCTATTGTATAATGGACACTGATTCTGAAACATACAAGAATTATGCACCAAATGTAGTACTTGTTGATGAAAATAATAAAATTAAACTAAATTACAACCATATTACAAATCCAAATAGCCCAGATGTTAATGAATAAGAATATAGCCGTGCTTATCCTTGCCGCTGGCAAGGGTAAGCGTATGAATAACCCCGAAATTCCAAAAGTGCTTGCAAAATTATCAAATAATCCATTAGTTTACTATGTTCTAAAACAAACTTTTTTACTTGAACCTTTAAAAACAGTTGTTGTTGTTGGGCATAAAAAAGAATTAGTGATAGATTATTGCAATAATTCAGAATTTGAAAATATTGAATTTGCTTATCAGGAACAACAATTAGGTACTGGAAATGCAGTACTGGTAGCAGAGAATAATTTAAAAGATAACAATTATTCTGTTTTAATTCTTGCAGGAGATGTACCTTTACTGCGAGCAAATACATTGTTAAATTTTATTGAAAAACATAAAGAGAATAATTCTGATTGCTCGGTATTATCAACAATTGCTCCAAATCCATCAGGATATGGAAGAATTGTAAGAGATGAAAATGGTAATTTTCTAAGAATAACAGAACATAAAGATGCAAACTCTGATGAATTAAACATCGATGAAATAAATAGTGGAATTTTTCTTGTAAATTCTCAATTACTTTTTGATTCTCTAAAGAAAATTAGCAATAATAATTCTCAAGGCGAGTATTACCTTACTGATATTATTGGAATTATGAAAAATGAACAAAGAAAAGTATTTGCCTTTGATTGTGCTGAATTTAACGAATTACAAGGTATAAATACAAGTGTTGAGTTGAAAGTTGCTGAAGAATTTTATAAAAATAATTATAATTAATGGAAAAAATAAATTTTATTAAAGGTGAAAAATGTACAAAATAGTGCTTTTACGACATGGCGAAAGCCAATGGAATATGGAAAACAGATTTACCGGCTGGGTTGATGTTGACCTTTCTGAAAAGGGAATAATTGAAGCCCAAAAAGCTGGAGATACTTTAAAAGAAGCTGGTTTTACTTTTGATATTGCATTTACAAGTACTCTAAAAAGGGCTATCAGAACTCTTTGGATTACTTTGGATAAACTCGACTTATTATGGATACCTGTCTTAAAATCTTGGAAATTGAACGAAAGACATTATGGTGCATTACAAGGTTTAAACAAATCTGAAACTGCAGCTAAATACGGTGATGAACAAGTTTTGGTTTGGAGAAGAAGTTATGCAACACCACCACCATTTTTGACAAAAGATGATGAATACTACCCTGGTAATGACCCAAGATATAAGAATTTAGATGAATCAGAAATACCATTAGGTGAATGTCTTAAAGATACTGTTGATAGATTTGTACCTTATTGGAATGATGTAATTTCTAAAGAAGTTCTTGCTGGTAAAAAAGTACTTATAGCTGCTCACGGAAATAGTTTAAGAGCATTGGTAAAGCATTTAGATGATATTTCAGAAGAAGCAATTCTAAAATTCAATATACCAACAGCAATGCCATTGGTTTACGAGCTTGATGAAAATCTTAAACCAATTAAAAGCTATTATCTTGGTGATGAAGAAGAAGTAAAAAAAGCTATGGATTCAGTTGCAAATCAAGGCAAAGCAAAATAATAGCCTTCTCACAAAATATTTGAATTTAAGTTTAAAATCATCCGATATTATATTAGATATCGGATGATTTTTGTTTTATCCAAATAAAGACCTCGAAGATGTCAAATGCTTATAGTAAAGATAATTAACATTTAAATTCGACCACGAAGAGGTCGTATCAGAGCAAAGGCAAATTCTTTTCTATAATCATTGAATCACTAAGGGATATGGGAAAAAATTTAAAAAAAATTCCTTGTTTTTTGTGGAGCTGGGAGATTGTTTTTGTTACCAACTCCATAGGAGTTTCCTATTTGTAGAAAAATCTGAATTGATCGAATTAACTCCATAGGAGTGGGTTTTTTCATTGTATATTACAAATTACGGTTAAATTCGCACCTACGGTGCTTAATTGTTTAAGGTTTTGCATTGCTACTAGCAGGTTGCAACTACGTTGCAAAATAAAAAAACATCCGATGCTTTCAAAAAACATCGGATGTTTCATTAAAAAATCAATTAAGATTTAAATCTTAGGTTCCAGCATTATAATCATTGATGTATGCAATTTGCTCTGCAGTTAATGAATCAATACCCAAGCCCATCATTTCTAATTTTGTTTTTGCAACAAATTCATCTTGGTCAAGTGGAATATCCATAACTTCGATTGGCATTTTTTCGCCTGATTTATATCTTTCAACCAATGATAAATGTGCCATAAATTGATTAGCAAAAGACATATCCATTACTTCTGATGGATGACCTTCTGCCGCCGCAAGATTAATCAATCTGCCTTGAGCAAGCAAGTAAACTCTATTGCCATTTTTCAAAGTGTATTCTTCGCAATTTGGACGGATTGTTCTTTTCTTTGTAGATACTTCTTCTAATTCTGGAATGTTTATTTCTGCATCATAATGACCAGTATTGCAAACGATAGCTCCGTCTTTCATTACTTCAAAATGCTCTTTGCGGATAATATCCTTAACACCTGTTGCAGTTACGAAAATATCGCCAACTGAAGCGGCTTGTTCCATAGTCATAACTTCGTGCCCTTCAAGAATGCCTTTCAAAGCGGCAGTTGCTCTAACTTCTGTAACGATAGTGTTTGCACCAAGACCTTTTGCTCTTTTTGCAACACCTGAACCGCAATGACCATGACCAGCAACAACGAAATTCTTTCCTGCAATCAAAACAGAAGTTGCACGAATGATACCATCAATTGTTGATTGACCTGTTCCATAAACATTATCAAAATCCCATTTTGTTTCTGCGTCATTTACTGCATAAACAGGATATAATAATTTTCCTGCCGCAGAGCGTGAACGCAAGCGATGAACGCCTGTTGTTGTTTCTTCTGAGCCACCGATAATGTGAGTAGTGGCAAGTTCTGGATATTTTTCGTGAACTGTATCAATCAAATCGCATCCATCATCAAGAGTTAGATGTGGTCTTGCATCGATTGTGCGTTCGATACACCAATAGAAATCTTCCATATTACCATACCAAGCATACATTTTGATGCCGTCTTTTGCAAGAGCCGCCGCAACTGCATCATGAGTAGATAATGGATTACAACCTGACCAAAGAACTTCAGCACCACATTCTTTTAAAGTGCGGATCAAAACTGCAGTTTCTTTTGTAACGTGCAAACAACCAGCAATAGTAAAACCTTCGAAAGGTTTTGTTTTGCTGTATTTTTCGCGTAAGCCCATCAAAACGGGCATTCTTGATTCTGCCCAATCAATAAGCAACTGACCTTCATCAGCAAGGTTAATATCTCTAACGCAATATTGACCTTCTACTTCAGAGAAGTTACCTGTTGCTTTTTTTTGAGGAATATTCGACATTTAAATTTTTCCTTTTTTTATAATATATATTAAAAACTAATTTACTTCAATAGAATGATTAACAATGTAATCTAAAATGCTTCCTTCGTCAATGCTGATTAAGTCCTCATTCTTATATAATTTCGGTTCAATTCTTAAATCAACCTGACGAGCTAAATTCCATAATTTCGGACCAATTTCAAAAAATTCATCTATACTTTTGTAATTTATAAACAGTGCTACATCAATATCACTATCTTCGGTATATGTTCCATTCGCATAAGAACCAAAAATCAAAGCTTTACTTAATTCAAAATTCTCTTCAACCTTCGATTTGTAATTCTTTACAATTTCTACTATTTTATTTGGTGAAGTATCCATGAATGTAATTCCTTTGTTTTTGTTAAAATATACTCAGCATATTCTTTTTTAAAACCTTTGGCTAATTCCATTACATTTTCAGAATATCTACCTTCTATGTAATAAAAATTTAATTCATCTAAAAACTTAACAAATTCGGTGCTCAATTGCAATTCAGATATAATAAATAATTTATTCAAATTATGAATATATGGTGGCGTTTGATTAGTTTTGAAATTGATAAAAGCTTTCAAAATCTTTTCAATAGATTGTTGACAAGTGAAAGCTACGTATAAATATCTTCCAGAATCAAACATTGCAACTGCAGTATCATAATCATAATCTGAATTTGCAATCCAATTTGCAACAGATTGTTTCATTACGCCAATTTCTTAAATAAATCTACCAAATCCAATTTTTCCCAAGGAAACATATTTCTGCCAAAATGACCATAAGCGGCAGAAGCACGGAAAATTGGCTTTCTCAAATCAAGGCGTTCAATAATACCTTTTGGAGATAAATCAATATTTTCACTAATAAATCTTTCCAAATCACGTGGATTTACTTTTGAACGGCCATGAGTATCTACATGAATACTTACAGGTTGTGGCACGCCAATAGCGTAAGAAAGTTGGATTGTACATTCATTGGCAACACCAGCTGCAACTATATTCTTTGCTATATGTCTTGCGGCATAAGCGGCAGAACGGTCAACTTTTGTTGCATCTTTTCCGGAAAATGCACCGCCACCGTGAGGAGCTTTGCCACCGTAAGTATCAACAATAATTTTTCTACCAGTTAAGCCAGTATCACCATGCGGACCACCAATAACAAAACTACCAGTTGGGTTCACATAGTATTTAGTATTTTCATCAAGATATTGAGCAGGAATTACATTTTTGATTAATAATTCAATCACATCATCTTTGATTTTGCTTTGCTTAACATCAGGATGGTGCTGAGTAGAAATTACAACTGTATCTACTCTAACAATTTCATTATTTTCATTATATTCAATAGTAACTTGAGACTTAGAGTCAGGTCTCAAATATGGCATATCATTTGAATTTTTTCTAATATCTGCTAATTTTTCAACCAATTTATGTGCATACATAATTGGAGCAGGCATCAATTCTTCTGTTTCAGTATTTGCATAGCCAAACATCATACCTTGATCGCCAGCACCGCCAGTATCAACACCCATTGCAATGTCAGGTGATTGATGATTAATAACATTGATAATAGCCGCAGAGTCTGCATCAAATCTCAATCCAGCATCAACATAGCCAATATCACGAATAACATCACGAACCAATTTCTGCAAATCAACATAAGTATTAGTTGTAATTTCGCCACCAACAACAATCATTCCAGTAGATGCAAAACACTCACAAGCAACGCGACTTGCAGGATCATCTTTGAGCATTGCATCAAGAACAGCATCTGAAACTTGGTCGCAAATCTTGTCTGGATGCCCTTCGGAAACTGATTCCGAGGTGAACAAATATGAGTTTTTTTCCATTTCTATATCCTATTTATTTTTAAAATTATTTTTCTAATTTAATCAATCCAAGTTTCAGAAATTGAACTTGAATCGCCCACGTTCAACTTATGAAAATGTCCTTTTACATCGGCATCATTTCCGATAATTGATTCGTCCAATAAAGACGAATAAACACAAGAATTATAACTAATAATTGAATTTCTAATCACAGAATCTTTTACCTCAGCCCCGTCAGCAATAGAAGTATAAGGTCCAATAACCGACCTTTTAACTATTGCATCTTTTGAAATATAAACAGGTGGAATAATAATTGTGTCTTCCGTATCTTCATATTGTGGCTTTTTATCTAAGAGAAATCTATTTGTTGAGAGCAAAGTTTCTGGCTTTCCGCAATCATACCATCCCTCAACAGGAAAAGTATCAAACTCCTCGCCATTTTCGAGCATTAATTGCAAAGCATCAGTTAGTTGGTACTCCCCTCTTGTTCGAATATCTTTATCAATCAATTCTTGCAAACAATTACTCAAAAGCGTAGAATTTTTAATGTAATATAAGCCAACAATTGCTAAATTTGAAACAAGTGTTTCGGGTTTTTCTATTAACTTAATAATTTTTCCATTTTCATCATTAAGAACCACCCCAAATCTTCTTGGGTCTTCAACTTCTTTAACACCAATTGAACTAAAATTTGAATTTTTGATATTTCCTAAATCAACATCAAAGATTGTATCGCCAAGTATAATAAACAATGGTTCATCTTTTTGATAAGTATTTCTACCAGTCCATATTGCATGTCCTAATCCAAGACGTTCGTGTTGCTCAACAAATGAAAACTCCATCGAAGAGTATTTCTTTGCAACAAAATCCTTAACCAATTCTCCCATGTAACCAGTAATTATTGTTGCTTTTGTGATATTTTGCTCAAGCAATGTATCTAAAATATGCCCTAAAATTGGCTTCCCAGCAACATTTAGTAAAACTTTTGGCAATGAATATGTGAATGGTCTAAGACGTGTTCCCACACCGGCAACCGGAATTACTGCTCTCATTCAATATCTATAATTATTTCAAAAATACAAATTACTCAAACTACAAAATTACAATATATTTATGACATATTATAAATAATTGATTAATTAACTAATTTTTCTTATGGGTTAAAATGAAAAATCAATCAATGATTAATTAATATCATTGATTGATTTGGATTATTTGTTAGTCAAAAACTAAAAAATTGATGATATTATTCAAAACTTGTTGCAATTAGAACATGCAATTCATCAATTTTCTTAATTTCACCTTTGATTTTCAGGTTCTTTTTGCCAGCATAGTTAGCTAATTTTTTGCTTGCGAATGTTCCATCTTCATTATAAACAAGATAAATCTGATTTCCTGATTTAAAAGCAAGGATATTTCCTTTTGAAACAACTCTACCCGCTTCAGAAGAAGATACTTCACCATTGTTACCTAAAGCAATTTCATTAATACTTACTACAACTCCACTCATAGCGTTGTTGGTATTATCAATTTTTTCAACTACAGGTTCATCTGCAGATTTAATTTCAGCTTGTTTTACTTCATCAGTATTTTTTAAAGCAACTGTAGAATCAGTTTTTGCTACATTGTTATTCTCTTCTGCAGGAATAACTTGCTCTAAATCTTGAACATCTTTCTGTGGCTCAGCGTTCTCTTTATCACCACAACTAACAAAGATTAAGGCAGTAATTACTAAGAGTAATAAAAATAGTTTATTCATCTCAGTTCTCCCAAATTATTAAAAATTTTTAATATTTTTATCAATATTAAAAAACCTACCAAAACTATGGTAGGTTTTTTTGATAAAAATTACATATTATCAATCATCGACATAATGATAATATTGATACCATTAACTGTTTTAGTTTTGCCAACAATACCTACAGAAGTACTTTCTGCATAATTTGCTAATTTCTTTGAAGCAAAAGTTCCGTCTTCATTATAGACAAAATAAATTTTCTTCCCTGATTTGAAAACAATTGCGTTTCCATTTTCAGCAAGTTTCTTAGCTTCATCTTTTGTAACTTTGCCTTTACCACCCATAACTATATCATTCAAGCTAACAACTTCACCCTTTAAAGGTTTTGCAGCTTTTTGAGCGTAAGCATCTACAACTATTAAACTACTAAAAATGAATGCAAGGGCGATACTTAAAATAACTAATTTGTTTTTCATTTTTTTTATCCTATTAATAATTACTTAGATGTTTTAGCGTAAGGTAAATTCTTAGTTGTCTGATAAGACACTTCTAATTCTAAATAACGATTGTTGCCCGAACCTTGTAAAAATCCAGTAGTTCCTTTTTTAACAAGAACTTTTGCATAATAATAATCATTACCAACTACTTTACGAGCATAGAAAACAATATTTTTATCATAATTTGATAAGTTTACATATTGTTCTTTATAAGTTTTAGAATCAAGCCCTTGGCTATCATAAACATCATTTAATCTATCAGCAAGGATAGGGTCACTAATTTGAGTAACACCTGGTTGAGTAGAATAATTGTAACCAATGCCTTTAGCTGTTCCAAATCTAATTTGACCAGCTGTTTGAGTATTAATAGCTAAATCCCAATCTGCACTATTAGAAATTTTCTTAGCCATAGAACCAGCAGTTGTACCTTGTAAAGTATATAACATCAAACCACTTCCAAAATCAGACGCTGACTCATAAATTTTGATAGTTTCAGTATCATCATTTATATTTTTGTCAAATCTGTAAGCTGTAGCCCATTTAATTGAAACAGGAGCGCTTGAAGAATCATTAGAATAATTAGCAGTTATAGCAAAAGTATATTCAAGATTTGATTGTAAACCACCAATTTTAATCATAGTTGTTCCTTTAGGAACAGTCATAGGTGCATAAGAACCTGGAGTAACTACCAAAGTGTAATCAGTAAATAAAGTATTAGATTCAGACACAGATGGAGTAAATTTGAGTGCAATTGTGTCTTTTGCAAATGTAGTAGCCATCAAACCAGTAATAGCTTCAGGTTTTGGCTCTGGATCTGTGTTAGGGTCGGTAGAATTTTCTGTACAAGCAGAAAAAAGAATTGCAGCAACTGCAAAAATGGCAAAATATTTAGCCACATTGAATAACTTCATTATAAAGCTCCTAAAAATTAAAAAAACGAAAAATTTTCATAATCAAATCTATATACGTAATAATTTGAAATTTATTTAAAATTTACTAAAATCCACAAGAATTAACACCCCTTTTTTCTAAATATTTTTGATGATATTCTTCAGCATCCCAAAATTTGTCAGATTTTTCTAATTTAGTAACTATCTTATTACCAAATTTACTAAGATTTAAATCTGCAATTACATCTTTGGCAATAGTTAGTTGAACATCATCATAATAAAAAATTGCAGAACGGTATTGGTCACCAATATCAGGTCCTTGCCTATTCAATTGTGTTGGGTCGTGAAATTTAAAAAATGATTCTACTAATTGCTTGTATGAAATAATTTCAGGATTAAAAACTACCTCACAAACTTCAGCATGCCCTGTTTGATTATAGCAAACATCTTTATAAGTTGGATTTTCCAATTTACCACCCATATATCCTACACGAGTAGAGATAACACCATTAAGTTTGGAAAACTTAAGCTCTACACCCCAAAAACAACCTGCTGCAAATGTTGCCTTTTCTATATTATTCACTTGTTCTATATCCTTATTTGAATTATTCGAATTTAATTGAATATTACTATATCGACTAAATAACATCAATACACACACTAAAACTATATATTTCATATATTTACTTGTTTGTTATAATCTGTTACTAACATAAAACTAACGATTTTGCTAACTATATTTTATTTTTTCTTTCTCTTAAAATAATGTAGTCGTTGTATGTTGTTAGATATTTTAAGATTGTATTGTAAGTTTCAAAGTGAAATTAGCAATATTTGCACCCTAACATAACATCAAATATTCTCTAAACGTTGATTGTGAGCCATTTATGACAGTCCAATATTAACCAATTACAAAAAAAAAGGGTACAAAATCTGTACCCAATTTTTAATCAATGGAGAGTTACAAAGATATTTTTTTATAGTCCCTTGATGCTACTCTTTTCACTACCGATAGATAGTAAAGCACTGGTTGAAGCAATTCAATTGTATTAATCAATAAATTTTGGTCGTTAAAACTTTTATAATGCAATCCAAGACCCTTTAGTTCTGATATTAATTCTTCCAATGGCTCAACCAATTGCATTGTTTTGCTGAAAAGATTATCAACTTTTTGATTTATAGTTTCAACTTCTGCACCGTAAACACTTGCAAATCTGTCTATTTTAAGTTGTATAATTTTTTCGTGCAAATTATTTATTGCTGTGGTTTTCAACTTAATATCATTCTTTTTTTCTTCTGCTAATTTCTCGTTTTCTTCTCGACTTTGGCGGATTTGCATTGCAATTTTTAAATCACTTTGAGGACGTTCCCCCATCATTACACCCAGTTTAATTTCATCAATAGACCCAATTGTACCGTTTATTTGGTTCAATATTTCATCTAATATTCTATTGTCATTCGCTTTTTCAGCTTCAAGAACTTCAATTCTGTTCAAAATTGATAATTCAACTTCAGTTGGTTCAAATTCTGTAACTACTGGTTTGATTTTATCAAAATCCAATATTCTCCTGTACTCAGGATTGTTTCCAAAGACCTTTTCTAATTCGTCTTGGTTAAAAAAACATTGCTGAAGAGTTGCCATTTTGCTATTCCTTTATTAATTTTATAAATTGACTTAATTTAAGTCTTAATTCTATTTCATTTTGAAATATTTTTAATTCTTTTTTTAGTTCCTGAACTCCAGAAACATCATTTTTGTTAATCTTTGCTAATTTTGCTTGGAAATATTCTTTTTTATCCCTGCAATAACTTAACATCAAATCATTTTGCCTTACATTTGCCATCACAAGTTCAAATAATTCAGATTTTTTCATTTTTTTTACCGTTTTTTTCAAAAATGTAGCACTTTTTATACATAAATGCAGCATATTTGTTACAGAAATGTAACACTTTTTATACATTTTACCGCTTCCTACGGTTATTTTCCCTATTAATTTCATCTGTTGCCTGCCTTACATCTGCAATTATTGTCTTGAATTGTTGGTTCTGTATCGTTAGTGCTAAGTTATTTATAGCATTTACTACTTCCTGATTTCCTTTATTGCTCACTTGGTTAATTATTGATTGAAGTTGAGGGTTATTCAGCACTATTTCCGGATTATTCGAACCTGCATCACCAATAACTGCTAAAGTTGGTTGATTAAGGAAACCACTACCACATGCAAAACTCTTTACTGTAATATAATGTGACTGCATTTGAGTGAGATACTGCTCTTCAGTCAATTTGTTTTCACTATACTGTCTTTCAATTGATGACAATCGGACATATTCATTCGATAATTTCTCAATATTCTCAAAATTAAACTCACTTTCTTTGAAAAAAGGTCTGATTTTATCAATTGACTGTGTTAGCTGACTGATTTTAGAAATTATCGGCTCTAACTGTATTGCATTTCGATTGTCAACTTCTGTAATTTTCTCTGAAATCATCTCAATTGCTTTTGGAGTAAGAATTTCATTTCTGTTATTTTCCAATTTATAACTAATTTCATTCAAAATACTGTTTGTCAATTCCTGTTTATCGGAGTAATTATCCATTGTTTGCTTAACTGCTTCATTCACAATTGTCCACAATTGGTCATCTCTCAATATCCATTCTGTATCATCACCAGTTCGTGAATTTGAAGCATCACCAACAATAGCAAGTGTCGGCTCATCTACTCTACCACCAGTTGAGAATGACGATATACCTTCAAGTACAGGATCAAGTATTGCTCCTAAAGCAGCATTTGCTATCCCTTGGAAAGCTGGGATTAAAAATAGTGCAGTAACACCCATTGATTTAGAATATTGTTCAAGTGAACCAAATACCATTTCCGTTACAAGTATTGTAAGGTAATGTTTTAAAGCACCACCAATAACACTAAATAGTTTTCGGAACGGCTCTTTCATTGCATCTTCGTCACCTGTGAAAAGATTACTGAAAGCTTCAGTTAAAGAATTTTGTAATTCCCCTGAATATGCAGTAAGTAAATCACCCTCAGTTTGAATTGATTTACTGATTTTTGCTAACTGTACATCTATTTGCTTTGCTTTTCCAAGGTCCCCGCCCTCTGTTGCTTTTTGTCTTTCTAATTCTAATCGTGTTTTTTCAGCTTCAAGTATATCTAAATTCATTTTCCGCTGGGCTTCTATTTCCATTCCACGTGCAGACTCTTTAATCAACATTAATTTACGTTGATGTTCAGCTTCAATATCCTCTTTTCTTTGATTGTATTCTAATTCTGTAATTAGTTCACTATCTTTTTGCTCTTCTAATTTACCTAATTCATCATCTGTCTTTTTATCAACTATTCCTGATGCAGAATTTTCATAACCAGAAATAACCAATTTTTTAAGTTTGTTTTCTTCTTCGATTCTTCTTTTAATTTCATCTAATTCTAAATCATGCTTGGCTTCTAATTCTTTCATTTCATCTTGATAGATACTCTTTTTTACAGATGAATATTCAGTCAATATTGAAGTTTCTTTATTTTTCAAATCAACTAATTTCTTGATAATAGAAGCATAATACGCTTGGTCTTGTTGTGTCCAATCATCTTTTGTTGTTTCTAATTTCAATTTCAAATCTTCATTCTTTGAAATTTCGGATTGAATTTCCTTAATGTCTTCCTCAATATAAGGAAGAATATCACTTTGAGGTTTTATTCCAAGTCCAATTTGAAATTTAAGTCTGTCTAATTCCTGTTTCTTGATTGCATCTTTTAATGCAACTTCATCTAATCCTACTTTGATTTTTAATTGTGATTCTTGATTCTTTTCATTATTCAATAGATTGACTAATGATTTATAATCATTTAATATTTTCTTTTTCTCTTCAGGTTTTGCATCAATATTTACTTTAATTTCACCATCAGAAGTTTCAATTACTTTGAATATTTCTTTGTATTTTGTAATTTCTTCATCAATACCAGTTATTTTCCTTTGCTGAATTGCAATTTCGTCAATGGAGTTTTTCTCTCTTTTTTGTTCAATCCGTAATTTCTCAATTGATGTTTCTCTCTCTTCTGTACTTGCTTTACTGATATTTTTGTAATTCTCATACAATTTCATTGCAATTTGTAATTGAGTTTCTTCTGTTTTTGTTTCCGCCTTTACCTTTTCTGGATTCGTTAAAAAATAACTTTTACATATAGAATATTTTTATTAATTTTGCATGTTAATAAATTTTGTGCAAGGAAATAAAAATATGAAAATATCATTTGAAGAAAAGTTAAAGACAATGCTGCAATTCCTCAATGAAAAGCAACAAAGGATTTATCTACATTTAGAAGCCCAAGCAATAGGATTTGGCGGAATAACTCAAATCTCAAAATTAAGTGGAGTATCTCGCCCTACCATAACTGAAGGCAAAAAAGATTTAGAAATACATGCCATTGAAACGAAAACAGCAAGAATTCGGAAAGAAGGTGGTGGACGAAAAAAGTTAGTAGACAAGTTACCAGAGATACAAAGGGAGTTAGACAGTTTGCTTGATCCCGCAACACGTGGCAATCCAATGTCGCCACTTCGTTGGACATCAAAAAGTACACGTCAACTCTCCAAAGCATTAAAAACAAAAAGTCTAAATATTAGTCATGTAACAAAAGCTGAGATATTAAAAAACATGGGTTACAGTTTACAATCAAACTCAAAAATCAATGAAGGCGGCACTCATCCAGATCGCAATCAGCAATTTGAACATATAAATGAGCAGACAAAAAAATATCTAAAGGTAAATGAGCCTGTAATTTCGGTAGATACCAAAAAGAAAGAGTTAATTGGAAATTATAAGAACTCTGGACAAGAATGGGAAAAAGTCGGACAGCCAATAGCGGTAAATGTATATGACTTTGCAAATTTATCAACTGGAAAGGCAGTACCTTATGGAATTTATGATGTCGGACGGAATGAAGGTTTTGTAAATGTGGGTAAAAGTTATGATACATCAGCATTTGCAGTGTCCAGTATTCGGCAATGGTGGCTTAGTATGGGGCAAGATATATATGCTGAAGAAGAGGTTATTAATAATTGCAGATGGTGGTGGTAGTAATGGTTATAGGCGAAAACTATGGAAAACGGAGTTGCAAAAATTTAGTAAGGAATTTGACTTGGAAATATCTGTTTGCCATTTACCTCCTGGAACGAGCAAATGGAATAAAATAGAACATAGGTTATTTTCATATATTACAATGAATTGGCGTGGAAAACCATTGACAAGTTTTGAAACAATAGTAAGCTTAATTGGCGCTACAACAACAGAAAAGGGTTTGAAAGTAAAGTCGATGTTAGATGAAAAAATTTATGAAAAAGGTATAGTGGTTGAGAATAAAGAATTGACTGATCTAAATTTACATTCCGAAGATTTTCATGGTGAATGGAATTATACAATTTATCCAATAAATGTAAATTTTAATTCTTAACGACTACTAAGTTGGAACTTCAAACATATTGTGAACATTCAGAGAATACGAGGATATAACTCAATAAACATAAAAAACGGTTACAAGCAATTAGAAATTCGTTCACCAAGAGAATTTGAAAATTATGAAGACGACTGAAAAATCATTTGACGCAGTAAAATTTATGCGTCAGCAAAGAGACAGAATAAGTGAGAAATTAGCCAAAATGTCAAAAGAAGAAATTTTGGAATATTTCAAGAATCGCAAAGCACAAACTTCAACAAAGCCATGTACATAACTTATATTATGAGACCAGTGGTTTCACATTTAAGATAAGAAATTAATTTGTCATAATTTACTTCGAGTTTTGAAAGAATTTTCACGAAATCTTAAGAGATTTAGATAAATTGAAGTAAGAATCAAACCCATAAAAAACATCCGATGTATTTAAAAACATCTGATGTTTCTGTTTTTATAAATAAATGCTGTTCGATAATTTCGGAGAGCATTTTTTGTTTTTATTGGATAATTTGCTATTTTTGTAATTCATTTATTGAAGGGATGTAGGTAAGTGAAAAGCAGTATTTGTAAAAGGACGCAACCAACAATAACTCAAATTGACAAAATGAAAATTGAAATTCACAATTTAAACTGCATGAAAATTGCTGAAATCGTATCAGATATAATTATAATAAGTAATAGTCAAGACGGATTAGACATGTTAGGAAATTTGTATTACCAAGGATTTGACAAAATAATAGTCCATAAAAAAAATATAATACCTGATTTCTTTGACTTAAAAAACGGTATGGCAGGTGAAATACTTCAAAAATTTTCTAATTACCGTGTTCGGTTGGCAATACTTGGCGACTATACACCATATTCAAGTAAAAGCATTAAAGACTTTATATATGAAAGCAATAAAAAAGGGCATATTAACTTTGTTAGCACTTTGACTGAAGCATTAAAAATTCTCTCAATTGTCCATTAACAATTTTGATTAAAAAGTTGGTTATCAATGAAAGATAAAATAATATTTGAATTTTGGGCAAAACTATGGCAGTATTCTGGACAGAATGGTTGGTATTTTGTATCCCTGCCAGCTGTAATTTCAAGCGAAATAAGAGAAAATCTAAAATGGCAGGAAGAAGGCTGGGGGCGAATGAAAGCCACTGCAAAAATTGGACAGAGTCAATGGGAAACAGCAATTTGGTTTGACACAAAACTTAATACTTATTTACTGCCAATTAAAGCAAAAATAAGAAAAAATGAGGTACTTAAACTTAACGAAGCCATACATGTAATTATTGGGATTTAAAAACAACAACTCAGCGCAAAATTTAATACTTAAAAGAAAGAATTTAAAAATGAAAAATTACTATGGTCAAATCAACACAATTTCAAGCCCCTACACACAAGCAGATTTTTCAGTTTGCAAAAGAGTTGTTTTGTTTCCGTCACTAAAGCTAAATATGATACATTTATAATTATAATTTAGGATAATTTATGCAGTTCCAATTTGAGCAATATATAGACGAATCCATAATGAAACGTGGTTTGCAGTACTTTAAAAAAGGATATGTACACGAACCTGAAGAAATAAGTCCCGGCGTGTACGAAGCCATTGTTGAAGGCACAGATAATTATACAGTGCAACTTACTATTGAAAACGGAATTATTATAGAGCAATCATGCGATTGCCCATACGACTTAGGTCCAGTATGCAAGCATGTGGTTGCAGTAATTTTATACTTGCAACAAAATGAATCTGAGTTATATTTAAATACTAAAAGAACAAAAATAAGCAAATCTGCGAAACCAGCAAAACTTAAAACCCCTGCCCAACAGGTTGACGAAATACTCGAAAAAGTAACTCATGATGAATTGAAACAATTTGTACGAGAAAATGTAACTGCTGACGCAAAGTTCAGAAACTTGTTTCTATCATCGTTTGCCCAACACAATTCAGATGAATCGAAAGAACTTTATGCAAAACAGGTACAATTAATCCTTAAAGCGGCTTCTGACAGATATGGTTTTATAGACTGGTCTGCATCAAGGATTGTAGGCAAAACCATTGACAACCTTTTGGAAACTGCACAAAATCATATAAACAACCGCAATTATAAAAGTGCTTTTTTTATTTGTACTGCTATAATGGAGCAAATGACCAATGCCTTTAAATATTCGGATGACAGCAATGGAGATATTGGCGATAGGGTTAGTGCGGCTTACAATGTGCTTTATGATATTGCAGTGGAACAATCATCCGAAGAAATCAGAAAACTAATTATTGAATATTGTTTCACTACTTTTGACAAACAAATTTATTCGGGTTGGGATTGGCATATTGGTGTTCTAAGTATTGCCGCTTTTCTTTTAAAAACAGAAGATGAAACAGAACGTATTTTTAAACAAATTGATGAAGTTGAAGGGTCGAGTTATACAAAGGAAGCAGCACAGAGTATAAAGTATGATATTTTATTGAAAACCAAAGGTGAAAATGTTGCAGAAGAATATCTGGAGCAAAACATTACAAATTCAATTCTAAGAAGGCAAGGTATTCAAGATGCATTGAAAAGGAAAAATTATGAAAAAGCAATTTCTTTAGCCAAGGACGGAGTAAGTTATGATATGATGGATAAACCGGGTTTGGCAAAAGAATGGTATGATTGGTTATTAAAAATTGCACAAGCCCAAAACGACTCTGAAAGAATAATTGAGTACGCTCGTTTTCTTTTTATTGGCAATTACATGAATAAGCAAGATTATTACCAAATACTGAAAGACAATGTAGAATCTGATAAATGGAATGAATTTGTTGAAGGAATTATAAATGATATTACAACTAAAAATCGATTTTTTGACACAAATTTGATTGCAAATATTTTTATTAAAGAAGAATGGTGGGACAGACTTTTTGAATTGGTTAAAAAATCACCAGATTTAAATACAATTGAAACTTACGAGAAGTATCTTTCTAAGAATTATTCTGATGAACTTGTCGAATTATATGTTACTGGAATTACCAAATATATGAAAATCAAAATGGGTAGAGAACATTACAAAAATGCTTGTAGATATATCAGAAAGATTATCAAACTTGGTGCAAGAGACAAAGCAAATAAAGTTATTGCATACTTGAAAACTGAATATCCCAAAAGAAAAGCATTGATGGAAGAATTAGCAATGGTATAAATTTCAAAAGAACCATCAAAATATCGCATTGTAGTCAGTTGCTATACCGATGAAAAATATATGATAGATAAAATAATTAAAACAGGCACACGCAATATGAATTCAAAATAAGAGAAATCTCAAGAAATTTGCATAAATTAAATAAACATTTCATAACCTTCGGAAGGTTTAAATATAAAAATGCTCTTCGAGTATTTCCAAGTGCATTTTTTTGATGATATAATTGATTCTGTTTTTATATAGAATAAGTTTCTATTAGATAAATCCTAGTATTTCAAAATGATTCCTCTCTTGAATATTTTTTTTAAATATAAAAAACTTTTTTTAATTATATACGTATTGTATTTTTGTGGATATTGTAAAATTAATTATTGAAAAGGATAAAATGATGAGGTTTAAGAAATTTACTTTGATTCTTGCAATAGGCATGGCAATTTTCAGCAGTAGCTTATTTGCTCAGCAGGGAAATGCTGATTTTTCAAAAGAAGAATGGCAACAAATAGAAAATTTAAAGAAAAAGTTTTTGCCATATTTTGGATATATTTCATTTTCAAATGTTGTTGCACAGGATAAATTTATGGACGCTTTACTTGAACAAAAACTTGGTGCTTCTGCTCCTGGATTTGGCTTAAGTGGTGGAGTTTTTGTAAGTGACCAAATTCCCATAGCTTTTGGTTTTGATTTGAATTTCAATTTTCTTGCGTCCGACACAAAATATGATGTAACAAGTGCTGGAAATTTATTTTTCAATGATACAATTACAACAAGTGCGAGTTTTATACCATTTAATGTATTTATGCGAATTCAACCTGACTTAATTTATCTGCAACCATATATTGAGGGATTTGTTGGATTTACTCCAATTACTACTTCGGTTGAGTATAAATCGTCTTATAATACCGGTAATTATAATAAGAGTTACAACGATGGTGCAACTCCATTTCATTGGGGTTTTGGTGCAGGGTTAGCCATACCTTTCTATACTAAAATTGCTATTCCTAATGAAAAAATTCAAATGATGTTTGATATTAACTTCAGAATGCTCAAGGGTGCAGATGCAGAATTCAAAGTATATGAACTTGATGGAACAAGTTACGTTGATAGATTAGTTCAAACTGATGCAACTGATTTAGTAATGATGAAAGCAGGATTAACTGTTAGATTTTAATTATATTAACAATTTATTAATGAGGAAAAAATGAAAAAAGGAATTATGATTGTCGCTGCTGTTTTATTGTCAGCAATTTTATTCAGCTGCACTACTGTTTACAATACAGGAAGTGGAAGTACAGATTCTAACCTAACTGTTGGAAAAGTTCAACGTGAAATTACTAAAGGTATGTCAGGTGCTGAAGTAGCTGAAGCACTTGGTTCTCCAAATATAGTTACGCAAGATGCAAATGGTGATGAAACTTGGGTATATGATAAAATAGCTACTGAAGCAAATTATACAAGAAGTTCTGATGGTTTATTTCTTATTCTTTATGGTCAAACTAACACTCAACAAACAGCTTCAGTAACTCAAAAGACATTAACAGTAGTTATTAAATTTAACGAAAATAAGAAAGTAAAGGAATTTTCCTATCATTCAAGCAAATTTTAGAGGATTCCTATGAGAGCTAAGCAAATAATATCATTCGTTACGGTTATAGGGTTAGTTTTCGTTGTCAGTTCTTGTATGGTTATAGAACGACAGGGACAATTTGCCCCAAAACAACAGACCCAACTTGAAACAAGGGAATTTCAGACCAGAGTGTTTGATACAAACGATACTAAGTTGATAATGAAAGCACTATTGAACGTTCTGCAAGATGACGGGTTTATTGTAAAGAATGCTGTTACTGATTTAGGTTTGCTTTCAGCAAGCAAGGAAATTGATATTCAGCAACAAAAGCAAAGCGGTAGTGATTTCTGGAATAATTTATTTACTGCAATGGCGAATTCTGGAAGTAATAAGAGCCACAACAACGAGCAAACTTATCAAAAGTTGAAAATCGTTGAAGTATCAGTAAATGTTTCTGAATTTGGTTTGAAGTCAAAAGTTAGAGCAAACTTTCAAGCAAAGATTTTAGATAATAAAGGAAATACAGTTGAAGTAAAAACTGTAGATGACCCAAAATTTTATCAAGATTTCTTTATGAAAGTGGATAAAGGCGTTTTTATTCAGAAGCAAGGATTTTAGAAAATTTAAGAATTGAAATTTAATTTAAGCCCATTAATGTAAAAGGATGTTTAATTTATATTTTTTTTCAGAATTAATAAGTTAAATATCCTTTTTAAATATTTTAACATTTCACCATGATTTTGGAATAAATGTGTCTGATTCATGTAATTTGATTAAATTATCTGTAATTGAAATAAAATAAATACCATTTTTTTCTAATTCTTTGATATTGTCTTTGTTAAATTCTGTTGCAACAATTACACCAAAAATTTTCTTATCCTTATTTTCTGGAACATTAATTCGGTATTTTTCTATATTTTTTATAATCTGTTTCAAATCATCTTTTCTGAATTTACTTTTAATTTCAATAATATAGCAAGCATTATTTGAAATAGCAAGCATATCAATTTCAAATGAATTACCGTTCATTAAGAACTTTTGGTTTTGAGAAATACTATTGCAATGAAATTTTTCAGCAAATAATTTTTCCAAGGAAGGAATTACTAATGCTTCATTAAACTTTCCAAATTTATTTCCAAGACTGCCAATATCCTGACTAATTCTTTTGATAAGTTTTTCTGTTTCTTTGAATTTCAAATCAGTTTCTTTGAATTTCAAATCTGTTTCTTTTTGACTTTCTCTCAATACTAAGAACAAATCCATCAATTGTTCATAAGTTATAATATTTGTTTCCATTATTCCTTCTCCAAATTCTTTAGGTAAAACGATTTGTTAAAATAGATATTTTTATAAAATTATATTTAAATTTTTATTAAAATCAAGTATTTTAGTTACTACTTAAACTAAGTTGAATTCAATAATATATTTACAAAATGAGAAACCCGATTGAATTTAATGTTTGTAATCGAGAATTAATCTATTAAATATACAACTCCGAGGAAGTTGAATTAGTACTTACACAATTTCAATCCGAGTAGGATTGAATAATTGGTTAATACAAATTTAACTTCTCAGGAGTTGTTAAATTACGATTAATCCTTCAAAAAACAAATAAACATTTCCATGGAAATTTATATAAATTGCTATAAATATTGTTATGTCAAAAAAATATTCTACCTTATTCTAAAATTTCACTACATATTAATAAGTTCGCAAAAAATAATTTAATTGAAAATTCAGCAAACAACTGCCCAAATATCATTTCAAATTCTTATTCAAAAAATTACTTTTTCTTAGATTTCTTTTTCCATTTTACATCGTAATAACCCGGACGTTCTTTTACCATTCTTTGAAGTAGTGGATTGCCATAGCCAACACCTTTAGGATGTCTGCCATTATCTTTGTTTACATCATTGATATAGCCATCGTTGTATTTCATAACAAGATATTCCCAAAGTTGGCGCCATCTTTCAACTGTAATTTCTGCCTGACTAACAGAATAATCAGTCAGAAATTTTGCTACATTTGCTTTGTCTGAATCATACATAGCTTTTGCACCTGCTTCGATAGCCGGCTGGAAAGCATAAAATTTATTTTCAAGTTCTGATTGAACAAGTTGAATATCTTTAATCATATATGAATATTTTGTATATGCAAGATTAGCCACTAAATTAAATACCCAAAAACCAGAATTTAAACTAAAATCAGCTATTGAATATCCTTGGAAAGATTTTGGTGCTTCCAGCATTGAGCAATACAAAGGTATATAAACAGTAGTATAATTATCATCAACGCCATACCAGAAAATCCCACCAATTTCATCAGGTAAGAAATTTCTACTTTGAGTAACAAATGCAAATGCAGTTTGTTGAGTTGAAATAGGGCGTTCAAAACCATAACTATTTACAGAATCTCCTTCTAATTTGAATGTGAGCGGTTTCCAACGAACAGGATTTCCAAATGGTTCAGCTGCAAGTCCTTTTGATACATCATATTCTGTTCCATCAAAATGGTCTCTCATAAGAGCAACAACATCTTTAACACTCAATTTTTTATCTGGCTTAATATATAATGGATATGGAGTTGCTCCTTCGTAAGCTCTCCAATAGTCTTCTGAAAATTCTTGTGATGGAGCAGCTCTACGGAATAAACTCCAAACTCTACCTTCGCAGAAAAGCAAACTTCCGGGTTCTAAAGGGCAATACGCATCAACAAAACTGAATTTTGGATTCTTTTTCGCATCATAATAACCCATTTTCTCTGCAAAAGTAATAACATCTTTAGAATACATACAATTTTCAGGGTCGTTCATTGGAAATTCTCTGATTCTTGCTTGATTAGCATGAGCAGCAACATAACCATCAGGGATACGAACAGCTACCCAAACAGCTCCTTTCTCATGAGTCCCTTTGCTTATCATTTCAAGTATCCATGCTTCATTTTTATCTGCAACTGAAAATGATTCGCCTGAACTATAATATCCATATTCAGCAACTAAGTCACCCATAATTCTGATTGCTTCGCGAGCAGTTTTTGCACGTTGAAGTGCGATTCTTATTAATGAGCCGTAATCCATTCTTGCAGTTGTATCAATCAATTCATCTCTTCCACCAAATGTGGTTTCTCCGATAGCAACCTGAAATTCATTCATATTGCCAACAACTCTATATGTTTTTGCTACTTGTGCAATTTTTCCAAGATATTTGCCCGAATCCCAATCATACACTTCCAAAGAATCACCAGCTTTGTAAGTTCCGCCTGAATAATAATACAATGGTTCCATAAAACCACCAGCATCTGCATTATAAGTAATCATAACTGAGCCATCAACAGAGGCGCCTTTTGTTACTATGAAATTTGTGCAAGCAAAAGTATTATTGGTGTATGCAAAAAACACTAATAAGACAGAAATCAAAGCAATTTTTTTAATCATAAATATTTCCTCAATTTGTAATAATTTCAAAATATAAAAATAAGACAATTTTTTTATTTTATTATTAAAAATTATTTCAATTTATTGCTAAAGCAAATAATCACAAACACTTGTTTAATATCGTAAAGTATTTTTGAGTGCGGAGAAATGCGTTTGTTTTGTTTCGTGTACATTGATTGTAACAAGCAATGGATTGAAGGCAATTGATAGTATAACTATTTATTATAGTCTGTCTTGTAGGATTGAGCATCCGTTCTTTGCGTTTATTTATTCAAATCTATTTTTTATAGTGAAATTTACAAGAAATAATTTTGATATTTTCATCTGCAACTTTGTAAATTAATCTATGTTCAGATGTAATATGACGGGACCAGTAGCCTTGGAATTGGTATTTAAGAGGCTCAGGTTCAACGATTCCTACAAATGGATCCAGTTGGATTTCCTTAATTAATTTTGAAATCTTAAGAAATATTGATTTATTCACCGATGACCATTCGACAAATTCTTCAAACGCATCCAAGCTGAAAACAATTTGTTTCATAAATTACAACAGTTTTTCAACAAAATTATCAAATTCATCAGTTGTAAAATTTATAACATTGATATTGTTATCAACTTCAAAAATTCGTTTAGTTAATTCCATGTCGCTAATTGAATAATCTTCAGTAATTTCTGAAACAATAATTTGAATATTTTTATTTAAATATGTTAATTTTATTGAATTCAATAAACTTTCGTCCAATTCATTTGCTTTTGTTTTATAAGTACTAATCATAAAATTTTCCATTATTTAATCTAAATAAAATATTAAAACGTCATAATTGCAAATTAATTGCTAAATTAATTTCCTTTCTTTTTTTATCTAATCAATAGCACTGTTTGGACATATAGATTAGAAACAAATAAGCCGAAACTTGCAAAAAAAATTATTAATGTGAGTAATTCCAAAAAATTTGTTAAATTGCATATTGGTGCTAATACAATTGTTTGTACTGATGAGCATCCGTTCTTTGTAAATGATGGCTGGAAAGAAGCTAAGGACTTAAGGCAAGGTGATTCGCTCTTTGCTTTTCGGGTGCTAAGTTAAGAATTGATTCTGTATATCAATTTAAAACTGACACTGCAACTGCGGTTTATAATCTTGAAGTAGCAGGCAATAGCAATTATTATGTATCGACGAGTGGTGTGCTGGTACATAATTGTGAGACAAAACTGCTTGCAAGATTTAATAGTGTTGAAAGTTTAATCGAAGTCGCATCACCTTTGAGCAAGATTAAAAATGCTATCCAAAAAGAGATTTCGGGTAACATTGATGATATTTTCAATGGCTTAGCGAAGCAATATAATGCAAATATTCAAACTGTTGGGAAAGAAACCTTTTTCAAAGCTGGAAATGTAAGAGTTGGTATACATAAGTAAGCAAAATCAATATATCATGATCCAACGCTTCACATCAATCTAAATGGTAAGTTATATAAAATAAGGGTAAAGTAATGGATGAATTTAATGATCATATTAACTGTTATTGTAAAGAATATTATTCGTGTTTTAGTAATGAAGAAAATTGGAAATGGAATGAATGGGTAAATACAGATTCAGCAAAAATTATTTTGTCAAAATATTGGTTACAAAAACAAGAATATTTAGATAAATGGAAATTATCTGAAAATAATATTTTTAAAAATTCTTATAAAATATTTCCAGATTTAGCTTTTAAAGAAGATTTTAATCTAATAGTCTTACAAGGTGGAGTATTGTTACCCGAAGAGCATTTAAATGTAATTATATCATTTTTAAAAAAAATGAATGAACTTAATTTTGTTGTTATTCAGGATTATCGTATAAATCAATTAGAACATGCACCAACTTTTAGGATTAAATTGCCATCAACTATTACAAAAGCAGAATTGATGAGTGGGAATTACATTTCAACAGTACTTTTTGAGATGTTTTATGAACAATACTTTGTTTTTAGTGAATCAAGCCTTTGGGGTTTATATTATGATAATGAGTCAGTAGAAACTCCAGCAATTTTTGGATTTAAAGATGAAATTAAGGATATTGTATTACAAACTTTTGAGCCATTGAAGGATGAGATTAGAGAGATGTATTCAGTATTGAATGATGAATATAAAATAAAATCAGTATTGATTGAATAATTATTATGATTGACCTTTCTTTAAAACCAAAAAATTGGGCAGATGAAAGTCCGCCCAATTGGAAAATAAAATAAATATGATTAATTTCTAGATTTTGTTGTGGGCAGACCTGCGTGTATGCACTGATGAAAATCAATTCAGGAATTCGGTGAATGAGAATGCTGTAGGATTTAAATATACTATAATATATTTATAGTAAATCCATTATTTAATTTAATTTGAATAACTAAAATAATAATAAATTTGATTTGTTTCGTCTGAAATATTTTAATTTCGAAATGAAACTATGACTCAAAAAATTAAGAAAATAAAGGATATATTTAATAATACTAAAAATGTAAAATTTTTAGTATTATTAAATATATGATTGATTTGGGTTACGAACGAAGACAAAGTGGTAAAGGCAGCAGTCATTATGTTTATAGTCATACAAGAATTAGTACACTAATAGTTTTAGTTTCTCATGGGAAAAATGAAATTTTACCTGAATATCAGGTTAAAAAAGCATTAAATTCAGTAAAATTACTGGAGAATAGCAAATGAAAAATTTATCTTATTATATGAAACAACGTTATACGATTGAAATCAAGAGTTTTCCGGATAAAATGTTTTGTGCCGAAATAAAAGAAATTCCTGGATTATGTGCTTATGGCATATCAGAAAAAGATGCTCTTGATGAATTAGATATTGTTAAAAAAACAGCATTTGAATTAATGATTGAACAAAAAAAGGAAATTCCATTACCAATTATTAAATTTGAAATACCTGTTTCAATTTATGAAAACTTTTCATTCAAACATGAATTAGAAAAATATGCTTTAGTTTGATTGTCTTAATTAGCATCCGTTCTTTGTAAATAATGCGTGGGTTGAACTTCAGCCTTCCGAAGGTTTAACACCTTTGGTTGGTTAAGTTAAACTTCGACAGCGGTATATAATCTTGAATTAGCTGGGAATAGCAATTATTATGTAAGATTGAAAATTATATTGAAAAAAAATATATTTTATAATATATAGCAATAAAAGTATATATTAAGCGTATATACTAATTATATATGCGGTGAAGATATGAAAACTATATCATTAAAAATTGAAGATAATAATTTTTCTGAAACAGAAAAAATTCTCTCTACCCTGAAAAAACCTCGTAACAGGTATATAAATGAGGCAATTGAATTTTACAACAAATTACAAAAAAGAATTTTGTTGCAAAAAAAATTAGAGATCGAATCAGAATTGGGTAGAAGGCAATCTATGGAAATTCTAAAGGAATTTGAGGAAATTGAATATGAAGATTGAACAATTTTCTATTTGGATTTCCGACCTGAATCCTCAAATTGGTACTGAATCCGGTAAAGTTAGACCTGTATTAATAATTCAGACCAATTTGCTAAATGAAATAAACCATCCATCAACAATTATTTGCCCATTAACAACCGATATTATAAATGAAATGGATACTTTGAGAGTTCACCTGAAAAAAGGGGAATCAAATCTAAATGAAAATTGTGATATTTTGATTGATCAGATTAGGTCTATTGATAATAAAAGACTAATTAGAAAAGTTGGCAATTTGAAAAATGATAAGATAAAAAAAGTAGTTGAAAATATAAAAATTGTTTTGGATTTGTAATTCCCACCTTAGTGTTTGGACTTACAATATTGGATAAGGCACAACTGAACTTTCGGAAGTAATAAATAATTATGTGCGTAATTCCCACAAATTTGTTAAATTGCATATTGGTGCTGTTCCAATTATTTGTACTGATGAGCATCCGTTCTTTGTAAATGATGGCTGGAAAGAAGCTAAGGACTTAAGGCAGGGTGATTCGCTTTTTGCTTTTTCCGGTGCCAAGTTAAGAATTGATTCTGTATATCAATTTAATACAGATACTGCTACTACGGTATATAATCTTGAAGTAGCGGGGAACAGCAATTATTATGTATCGGCGAGCGGTGTGCTGGTACATAATTGTGAAACTGCCATCAAACCACTATTTGAGTATTCTGTTCATGCTACGCAGCGAATGGCGCAGAGGGGTATTACTCAAAAAATGATTGAAGTTACAATGAGGAAAGGAACTCAATATTGGGATCCAGTTGATAAAAGTATAGTCTATTATTTAAAAGGGGCATCAGCAAAAGGTCATGATATGATGATTGCTGTTACTCCACAAAACATGAATCGTATTATGACTGTAAATAAAGGGAGAAGGGTTTTTAACAAACGATGGATTCCAATTGAATAAGGAGTTTATATGAAAATATTTAAATTGAAAGATAAATTAGAAAATATATTAAATGATAGAACAAATAGAGAAGAGAATGTTAAATATTTTATTAATTTAATTACAACATCGGAAGATTTGGAATTTATTGATAATGATTCGGACTGGTATGATTTATTGGTTGGTTTATCTTCATCATTAGATTATTATGAAATTGATGAATCTATTCGAAGTCTTGATTCAGTTCAATTATTCGGAGATGATAAATTGGAAATTTTAATCAAAGAAGCACTTGCAAAAATTGATGAATTAATGAAGGAAAAGGAAAAAATGATATAATCTTGAAGTATCTGGTAATAGCAATTTTTATGTATCGGCGAGCGGTGTGCTGGTGCATAATTGTAATTTCTCAAAATATATAAATGTTGCAAAACAATCAAGACATATTTTGGGAGAAGGGTATAAAGTTGGTAGGAGTATTCTTGAAGTAGATGCACAAATTTTATTAGATGGATTTCACTCAGGATCATTTAAAACATTGAGAATCATCAATGAAAATAAAAGAATTGTAGATTTTGGGAAAAATATAGGAACTTTTTTTAAAGATGGTGTTAAAATAGGACCTACAAAATATGGTCAAATTATTAATAGTACAACTGGTGTTCATATTATTCAAGCTAATCCGGTACAATGGTAAATAAAGGAGTTGAAAATGTTAACAAGAGAAGAGATTATCGTCAGTTTAGTTTATGCTTTATATGGGTTTATATATCCAAGTATTAGAATGGTAGTATATAAATATGATAAAAATTCCAAAGATTTCACCCTAAGATATTATTTGGATAGAGAACCAAATGAAGATGATTATGATAATATTAGTGATGTAATGGGAGAATTCACCTCAAGTTTAAAAGCAACTGATTATGGAGATATTTTTGAGGAGTGTATTTATTCTACAGACCCAATGAATATATTAGATATTTTGGATGGTTATGTTTATGGCAGGAAGGAAGACTAATTGAAATAATTCCTGTTCTTTGAAAACTGAAGACTAATTGGGCGAATGAAAGTTCGCCCAGTTGGAATATTCCCAAAAATTTGTTAAATTGCATATTGGTGCTGTTCCAATTATTTGTACTGATGAGCATCCGTTCTTTGTAAATAATGGCTGGGTAGCGGCAAAAGATTTAAAGCAGGGTGATTCGCTCTTTGCTTTTTCGGGAGCTAAGTTAAGAATTGATTCTGTCTATCAATTTACAACTGATACAGCCACTGCGGTATATAATCTTGAAGTAGCTGGGAATAGCAATTATTATGTATCGGCGAGCGGTGTGCTGGTGCATAATTGTGAGACTATTACTAATACTGTTCCAAAAACAAAAGATGTATTAGGTCATATTTTTAGAGAGGCAACAGGGCATGTTAATCCTTCAACAATAGCGTCTCAAAATAGATATATAAAATTATTTGAAAGTGTAGCGAATGATGTAAGTAATATTAATCCAAATGTTTTAACAAATTATCAAAGAACAGTAGATGGATTTACTGGATATGCGAAAACATTTAGAAATAACATTCAAGTATGGGTACATACAAGAAATGGCAGAATATTTGACGCTGGTATTAATTATATTCCCAAATAATAGGATAAATGCAATGTTAGAAAATGCAATACAAAAAGATTTAAATAAAAATTATTTAGATGCAGTCAAGAATTATGAACAATATATTGATAATTCGTCAATGCCTTTAATTGAAAGTTTTTTAAATTTAGCATTTATTTATTGGTCATTTGCTTCTCAACAAATGGAATTCAATGTACCAAATGAAATTCCAGATGAATGGAGCATAATTGGAGGTAATAGATTTTTGTCTATCTTAGAAAAGGGCTTAGCAATTTATCCTAATAGTCTTGAATTGATTTTTTGGAAGTATTATTTTTCCCATAGACTGTTTGGTACTGAATTTTCAGAACAGTTTTGCAAAGAATTAATAAAAAAATACGAGGATAAAGACTGTTTAATTCCATATTTTTATTTGCAGTTATTTGATAAAAATGCATATACAAATGAAATAAATATACTAAAGAAAATATGTATTGAATTGCCCACAGCAAAACATAAATACATAATTACTTTTTTACCATAACATAACAAAACCAAATTCTCTGTTCTTTGAAAATCGAAAACTAACCGGGCGGATGAAAGTCCGCCCAATTGGAATATTCCCAAAAATTTGTTAAATTGCATATTGGTGCTAGTCCAATTGTTTGTACTGACGAGCATCCGTTCTTTGTAAATGATGAGTGGGTAGCGGCAAAAGATTTAAAGCAGGGTGATTCGCTATTCACTTTTTCGGGTGCTAAGTTAAGAATTGATTCTGTATATCAATTTACAACTTACACTGCAACTGCGGTATATGACCTTGAAGTAGCAGGCAATAGCAATTATTATGTATCAGCGAGCGGTGTGCTGGTGCATAATTGTGATGATATTTGGAATATTACTGCACATACAGTAACAGTTGAACATCACAATTGGAGTAAAATTTTTGGTTTAGCAAAAGTTACTTTAGAAGATGTAACTCCAATTATTCAACATGTTGCCAAAAATTCTGAATGGGTAGTTACAAAACAATTACATGGTGTTGGTGAGGGATTAATTAAAACAGGAGTTTATAAAGGACAGACAATTTGGATTGAAGGCACTAGGTTTTACGATGGAACAATAAGAATGGTAAATGCAGGAGTTAAATAAAATGAATTTTCAATTAGGCATGGATTATTTTAATAAAAATAAATTTAAAGAAGCACTAGAAGTATTCCATTCAATTTTAAATAGTTCTACTGAATTAGAAGATAAAGCGAATGCAGCAAATATGATTGGGGGAATACTCAAAGGCGCTTACCCAGAAGGTGCAAAAGATGAATTAGAGTATTTATATTATTATGAAAAAGCAATTGAAATTTGCCCAACATGTATCAATGCTTTATTAAATATAATAAGTTGGTATGGAGATGAACCATGGTTTCACTCAAATACTGCTTTTTTTATAAAAGCATACGATTTGTTCCAATTATTAGATAAAAATCTTCTTAATGAGAGTTTTTTAAAAGAAGTTGACGAACAGAAGCAATTATATGAAAAAGTAAAAAATATATATTAGCATCCGCTTTTTTCAAAAAAATAGGTAGCAGCAAAAGACTTGCGAACTGGTAATTCGATATTAACTATACACCTCATAACCTTTTTCATTTTTGTATTAGTAGAATATTGGGTTAGGTTTATTCAAAGAATTTATAGAAAAATTAAGAAATAATTAGGTTTGAAACAGAACTAAATTAAGCCCAATATTCCAAATAATAATTCGCAATATAATACGTAATATTATGTGTTTAATTTTCTTTTTAAAATGGGAGATGCTATTATGATTCAATATACTAAGGAAGAGATTATATCTTCAACAAAAGTTTCAAGGAACTTCAGTGAAGTATTGAATAATCTTGCCCAACATAAACTCAATAAAGTTGCAGTTATTAGAAATAATAAAATTGAAGCGATAATATTACCAATTTCTATTTATGAAAATATTGTTAATTTGTCAGAGTTGCAAGAGCATACTGAAATATACAACTTAGTAAATGAACGTGAAAAATCTCCAGATTATGTTGATTTCGATATGGTTTTGAAGGAAAATGGGCTTTCTATTGATGAATTATAAAATCAAATTTCATAAAGAATCACAAAAGGAACTTGCTGAACTTGATGGCTCTGTTAAAATTATTGTTTTGAAACAAATTAAAAAATTAATAACAAAACCATATCTTGGCGAAGCTTTAGGAAATAAAGCAGGTATGGATTTAACTGGATTCAGAAAACTATATGCCAATAAAAAACAAATCAGAATTATTTATAAAATTGATAAAAGTAAAATTGAAATTTTTATAATTGCCATAAATATGCGTGAAAATATGGATGTATATAATATAGCAAATTTAAGAAAGAATGATTAATTAATAATGAAATGAGTTAATCTATAAAGTATTTCACCGAAAGGATTATTGAAAATGAGGTATTTAAATGGAATTCAGTAAAAAATATAAAGCAAAATGTGGTATATACGAAGCTGTAATCGAAGAAGATTTGCCAGAAGTTGGATTTTATTTATATATATGGCAGAATGGAATTGGTCAATTTGAATATCTTCAAGATACTGTAGATATTTGTAAATATCAAGCATTTGAAGAATTTGGAATACCATTAGATTGTTGGGAGGAAGTTTTGGAGTAGCTTTAAGACCATCATAATTTTTATGTATCAGCGAGCGGTGTGCTGGTGCAAAAAAAAATATTTAATTGTACAATTCGTGTGTACCATTTTGGTAATTTATTGTGTGGAATTTATGTTGATTATTAGTAGCCGTGAATTCAGGCAAAATCAAAAACATTATCTTGATTTAATAGACAAGAATGAAAATGTGATTATTCATAGGGGTAAAAATAGAGCATATAGAATATCTTCTGTTGATGCAAATGATACTATTATGAACGAGGACGAGTTTATCAATAAAATTAATCATTCTTTTCAGCAGGCACTTGATGGCAATATTACACTACTTACAAAAGAGCAACAAAGCATTTTGCTTGGCTTATGAGTTACCAAATTCAAATAACAACTATTGCAACAGAAGATATTTTCAAGCTAAAAAAATCTGGGAATAAATCTATTCTTAAGAAATTAAATTTGCTCTTTGATGAATTAAGGGAACATCCATATAGTGGAACCGGACAAATTGAACAACTCAAGCATTTCATAGAACCTACTTATTCACGGAGAATTAATAAAGAACACAGATTAATTTATAGGGTGTTCGAGGAAAGCGTAATTGTTCTTGTTTTGAGTTGTTATGGGCATTACGAATAGACAATGATTTTTTGAATTGATTTTTTTTTGTGATTTTGTAAATCAATGTACGACTGATACTGCAACTGCGGTTTATAATCTTGAGGTATCTGGTAATAGCAATTATTATGTATCTGCGAGCGGTGTGCTGGTGCATAATCAGTGTGATATAATAAATTCTATTTATAAATCTTTTAAAGGTGCTCCTTTATACCCTAAAGGATTTTCTTCAGTTAAGAACGGTTTAAAAAAAGTTAATATTAAGGATAAAAATGTTTTGGAAATGCTTAGAAAATTTGAATCTGGAAATTGGAAAAAAGTATATCAAAATGGATATGATGCTTTTGGTAATAAAACTTCTATTCACTATTTTCAAAGTCAATCAGGTAAAGTCTTTAATGTTAAAACCTTAAACCAATGGAGTACTTGGTAAATGAAAAAACTTATTTTAAAACTTAAATTAAATACGATTGAAGAGGTTGAGCAAATTGTACTTCTTTTATGTTTAGGAATTTATTTTGCATTAAAAAATAATCTAATTACACCCTTTCAGACCGAAGTGATTTTTTTTACTCCGTATATTAAAAAAGTTTTAAAAAAAATTGGTGTAAAAAAGAAAATTTTAGATTATTTAATACATGAAGGCTGGGAAATGGATGCACTTTTACTCCTGGATAAAGACATTTATTATAAAACAATCAATGATAAAATTGATTTTATATTTAATTTATTGCAAACAAAGAATAATAATGATATTAAATAAAGATTTCAAATTTGCATTAATGTATTATGTTTAAATTGAAACTTGATATTAATAAATTTGTTCTTTGAAAACCAAAAACTAATTGGGTGGATGAAAATCCTCCCAATTGGAATTTCCCTACAAGTTTGTTAAATTGCATATTGGTGCTGTTCCAATTGTTTGTACTGATGAGCATCCGTTCTTTGTAAATAATGCGTGGGTAGCGGCGAAATTTCAATTTGCATCCGACACAGCAACTGCGGTGCTCGTACATAATCATGCGGCAATTCCTAAATCACTAAAGCAAGTTTGAGAAATTAGTAGAGCAAGTTACTAAAAAGTTTTTTATACCTCGAAGTAAATATTTTTTTTATTTTATTATTAAAAATTATTTCTATATATTGCTAAAGCAAATAATTACAAACACGTGTTTGTTATTGTAAAGTAATTTTTGAGGTGATAAATGAAAGTGTTTTGCAAAGTAATTTTCCTTCTGATGATTTCATTTACATTCGCAAAAGGGCAAACAAATGACGATTGTCTGAATTGCCACGGCGATCCCGAAATGACAATGGATAAAGGGAAAAAGACAATTTCTCTTTGGGTAAATAATTCCAAATTCATTTTTTCCGCACATAAAAATCAGAAATGTGTATCATGCCACAAAGGATTCAATCCTGATGATATTCCTCATAAAGAAAAAATCACTGAGGTTGATTGCAAATCCTGCCATGTTGATGCAGAAAAGAAACATACTTTCCATCCATGGATGAAAAATGCACCTCTGAAAGATAATTGCAAACAGTGCCATACTTACCATTATGTTACTCCTGTTAAGGGAGTAAATTCTGGAGTAGGTGGAATAAATGCCTTGGAAAAATGTGGTGGATGCCATACAGATGTTAAAGAAGAATACATAAAAAGTGAGCATTTTAAGGCATTGCAAAAAATCAACAATGCAAATGCACCTGATTGTAATTATTGCCATAGAAATCCTATTACAAAGGGCTGGATAAGTGATTATAAAACAAGAAAAGATAATCAAAATAATGTTTGCGTGGAATGTCATAAATCTGATTCACATAATCCTGAAGTTCTAAAGAAAGTCAGCAATGATGAGTCAAGACATTCAAAATTACGTAAAGCAGGAAAAGAGCACGCCGCTGTTTGTACAGATTGCCATGGTTTTCATAATATAAAGAAAAATGAAGATTTTGAGGCACGTCTGAACGTTAAGAATTCGTCTGGCTCTTGTGGCAAATGCCACGTTCATATTGCTCAGGAATACCAAAACAGTATTCATGGTCTTGCTCAAATGAAAGGGAATATGCAAGCTGCAGGTTGTGTAAGTTGCCATTATGAACATACTAATAAAAAAAGTGTAAAAATCGCTGATATTATTTTTGCAGAAAACTCATTAGACAGAAATTTTGCAGAAAAGGCAAAAATCAATAATTGCATTAATTGCCATACAAACGATTCTCTTTTAGTTTCTGCAAATTTAAAATCATTAAAAGTTTCGCATAAATGGCTACCGAAATTGGAAAAGCATTTTGCAACAGTTAGTTGTTATGATTGTCATTCAAGTTACACAGAGCCATATTTATCACATAATATTTTACCGATTGAAAAAAGTTTTAGAAATTGTAATGATTGCCATAGCAAAACACTCGAATTGAAATCAATTCTATATAAATACGAAAAGAATAAATCTGTTGATAAAGATGGATTTATTAGTGGAAATATTTCTGGCAACAACAACTATGTTGGTTTATCAAGGAATATAATTTTAGATTATCTAAGTTTGATATTGCTTGGAGGAGTAGTTTTCGGTCTTGCAATTCATTCCTATATCAGATGGTACTTCAAAAAAGGAAAGGTGAAATAATGAAAAAACTTGAAATTTATCCATTGTGGATTCGAATTTGGCATATAGTAAGTTCTTTGCTTTTTGTGTTATTATTATTGTCGGGTGTTGGAATTCATTTCGGTTTGATGTCCATACATACTGCATTAACTATTCATATTATGTCAGGTGTTTCTTTATCAATTGCTTATACTTTCTTTTTCATCGCAAATATATTAACAGGAAATATTAAACACTATTTTAGAATACCGGAAAATTTATTTAGAAATTTAAAAAAAGAATACAAATACTATTTCTGGGATATATTTTTAAAGCAAGATTTGCCTTATAATCCTGAAAAAACAAAGTTCGGAATTGTTAAGCAATTAATTCATCTTAAAATGATGTATTTTGTTCTACCATTAATTATTCTAACGGGTATTACTTTACTTTTGCCTAATTTGCTAAATAAAGATATTTTCGCAGAGTCGAATATCTGGCTAATTTCATTAATTCATACAATTCTTGGATATTTGTTTACATTGATGTTTATTTTGCATTTATATCTCGGAACAACTGGCAAAACAGTAGGTGAATTATTTTCAGCAATTGCGAAAGGTTCATTACTTTATGATGAAAATTCTGATGTTGAAACTGATGAAGTTGCAATTGCAAAAAAAGGAACAAATGCACTATTTCCAATAGCATTTTATAATCCACTTACAATACTTGGTACAATTCTATCGATGGTATCATTTATTTGTATATTAATATTGATGATATTTGACTTTGCTATAGGTTTTGTAAATCCTTATGTTGGAATAATTACTTTCATTTTTCTGCCATCATTTATGGTAGGGGGATTGATTTTAGTATTTTTAGGTGCATTATGGCATCATAAGAAGAAAAATCAAGCTGAACATAAAGAAAAATTACTTCCAATAATTGATTTTAATAAGCCCAAAGTACAAAAGACAATATTTTTTGGTTCAATCGGTGCAGTTTTTCTGTTACTTCTAACAGTTGTAGGTAGTTTTCAAGCATTTCATTATACTGAATCTGATGAGTTTTGCGGAACTGTGTGTCATAAAGTAATGCACCCTGAATATACAGCTTACAAGGATTCTCCACACTCAAGAGTTGGCTGTGTGAAATGCCATATCGGTTCAGGTGCCGATTGGTTTGTAAAAGCAAAAATTTCTGGTAGTTGGCAGTTGATTTCTTCTGCTCTAAATTTATATTCAAAACCTATACCAACACCAGTTGAACATTTACGACCTGCTCAAGGTACTTGTGAACAATGCCATTGGCCCTCACATTTTAATGCTGAAAAGAAAGTAGTTTTCGACTTTTTCCAATCCGATGAAAATAATTCAGAAACTAAACTAACAATGCTATTGAAAACTGGTGGTGGTACTCAAGAAGGTGGAGTAAATTCAGGTATTCACTGGCACATGAACATTTCAAATGATATTCATTATCTTGCGACTGATAATAAAAGACAAGAAATTCCATATATTCATGTTGTTTCCAAAGTTACAGGCGATACAACTATTTATCGTCAAGAAGGCATAAAAATAACAGATGATATGATTAAACCGGAAAAATTGAGAAAAATGGACTGCATTGATTGTCATAACCGTCCATCTCATATTTATCACATTCCATACAAAGAAGTAAATACATATATGTCAAACAATAGAATTGATAAATCGCTTCCTTATATAAAGAATTTATCAGTTCAAATTTTGGAATCATATTCAATAAATCGTGAGAATTCAAAGAAAGAAATCGATGGTTATATAAATAATTTTTATACAAAATACTATCCTGATATTGCAAAAGTTAAGCAAAATGAAATAACTAAAAGCATAGAAAGTATAAATAGAATTTATTTACGCAATTATTTCCCTGAAATGAAAGCAAACTGGAAACATTATCCTCATAATATTGGACATCTTTATACTAATGGCTGTTTCCGCTGTCATGATGGAAAGCACGTTTCAAATACAGGTAAAGTTATTTCACACGATTGCAATGTATGCCATACAATTATTTCGCAACAACCACCGAACCAAGCGGAAGTAAGCAGAGGAATTGATTTGGCTTTTGCCCATCCGGGTGGCGATAATTTAAATATTGAAAAAAGATTATGCGCAGATTGCCATGGAATTAAGAATGCGAAACTAAAATTAGCGGAAAAGTAAATTTTTTCATTTATGTTAATTGCACCTTCAGAATATTATTAATTCAGAAGGTGTTTTTTTTGTGAGTTAAATAAGAAAAGATTATATTTATTGAAATCATTTTTTTAAATTTATTTAGAATTGATATTATTTTAGTTTGAAGAATTATGCTATTTTTGTATTGTCATTTATTGAGTATTCGTAAATTCAATATTAAAAAATCCAAAAAAATATTCTTAACAATTAATTTAATTTGATTATATATTGATAGTATTAATAAATAATTTTTATTTATTTGTCCATCTTACTCGTAGTGAGACCACATTTTCAAAATTTTGATAGCTTGTTCTTTCTCGATGATCTGGTAAACTAATCTATGTTGCAAATTTATCCTTCTTGAAATAAAACCTTTCAACTTTCCTTTTAATATCTCAAATTCAGGAGGATAGGCAAAAGGATCTTTTTCGATTATTTCAAGTAATTCTTCGATTTTGAATTTAAGATTTGAACCTGCAAATTTCTTAGCATCTTGTTGTGCCTGTTTTGTAAAATACAATTGCCACATCTACCAGTCCAATTTTCTTGAACAATCTGCCAGTTCTTCTTTTGATGCTTGAATAATAGATTCTACAATTCCAGGCATTTTTTCTAAATAATCTGTGTCATTTTCCTTCTCTGCTTTTTGTTTTAAATATTTTGCATAATCCAATAAATCCTGTAAATAGTAGTAAGGAATGTTATTGGTTACCTTTATCAAATCATTTTGCAACACATTCATTTTTGTATTTCCATTAATATCTGAACAAATAGCATATCAATTTTGAATTATATTCAATCAAACAATAAACTTTAAAAACGTTTAAATCAAAAAAGTATTTAGCAGTTTTTAATTAATTTTATGATTACAAGAATAGGAAGAGGGATAATGAAAACATAGTATTTTAGTTTGAAGAAAATTGCTATTTTTGTATTGTCATTTATTGAGAAGATGTAGATATTTGAAGAAAAAATATGGATATAAATTACAGGTATATAAAAATAGTTGGAGCAATTTCATATAAATCGTTTCTTTTTTCTTTGTCCTGACCTTCAGGTAGGGGAGTGTGTATTGCTTTCTTTTTTTATGACTATTGCAATTAAAACTAAGTTCCATTTATTTTAGATTTGGAATATTTGAAATTATAATAGTGATTCTATTGTTGCAAACATTTAATTCAGAGGGAATGTTTGACTTACAAGAAATTTGATAGTTGCTAATTGATTATTCTAAACAAATTGAATGAAAAACCCTTATCATTATCACCAACCACTTCGACAAATAATTTATTTTCAGAAATAATGTGATAAATGATTTTTTGGGGAAAATCGTGATTGGGATTCTCAAATGAATAAGTTTTATTATCTATAAAATTCAGATTGAATTCAATTATATGTCCATCATTTTGATTAATAACGTTAGCCGAATAAACTATTTTATTTTCCTTCTTTGTGATTGACAAATATTCAGTTATTTCTGATTTGCCATTGATGATTTTATAGGATTTGCCCTTCAATTCAATTTCCGATACAAACTCCCATTCCTCGTAAATTTCTTTGTTTTCTACTTTCCAATTTCCTATCAGAAAATCAGGGAAATTATTTTTGGGATATATATTTGTAGAATTAATCAAAAACAAGCAAATTAATATAAGGTAGATTTTCAATTTTTTTTACTCAATAAATTAAACAAATTTAGACCGTTGCAAAACTCTATAGCGAGCAGATTTTTCATTCTGAATTTATTTCAGAATCTATTGAAATTAAATGACTTAACGTCATATATTCCGTATCAAGTACAGAATGACACAGTTTTAAAACAATCATTATTTATAACTTTAATTCTATTTCCCTAACAAAACCCTTATTCTATCTTTCTTCTTTTCATCAAGTTTGCTAATATCAATTAATCTTTCTATATCTTTATAATAATTTGTTTGTTGGGCGAAATATTGAATGTAAGATTTTGCAGTATCTCTCAATTTAAAATGCCAATATGCTATTGACTGAAAAGCATTATTGATTACTGTATCATCACAATAATTGAAAGAAAGTAATAAATTAAAAGCATTAATTCTTGTCTCAAAATCATAGCTTAAACTCGTAAATTCAATCAAATCCTTAATATAATTTTTTTTACCACTTTGAATAGCAATTTCAAGCCATTTCATTTTAATATTATTCCCACGCCATCCCATCTCATCTTTAGTGGAATTTAAATAACTATCAATATTTTCTGGGAAAGATTTTGAGAGATTATGCAAGGCAAGTTCAACATTTGTATAAGAACTATCTTTTAATAATTTTCTATATTCACTTTCTAAAGACCAAGGTATTGTCTTTAAATTATCAAGTACTGCTTTTCTAACCAAAGCATCTTTATCATTTAATGCTTTAAACATAATATCATAATTTAGTGAATCGGATGATAGCTGAGCAATAATTTCAGCTTTTGTAAGGTGAAATGTTTCCTTTTCGTAAGCATTTCTTAATAATTCACGCTTAACTTCCGGCTTTTCTTTTTTTACTTCTAACAAAGCATCATATCTATCAATCATATTTTTTGATTTTAGGATTTGGGCAGATAATTCTCTGAAACTTCTATTAAATGTAACTTTTTTTATAATTTTTCTATTTGGGTCAAATACTGCAAAATCCACAGATTTTCCTGATTTATTTGGTACTTTGATTATCGTAGTTTCACCATCTACCCAGAAAGTTTTATTATCTATTGAGCCATCTGTATAATGAATTTCAAACTCAATTGGCATTCTGAAGTATTTTATTAATGAAGATACTTGATGAATTTGCTTTACAGTAAAAACTGTAAATTTTTCCTTATTTTCATCAGTAACGGATTCATATTCAACTTTGTAATGTGGCTCACCACCCCTGAAAATCCATTCATCAAAAAACCAGTCTAAAGATTGCCCTGTGGATTCTCTGATTGCTTTTAATAAGTCGTAAGATTCTGTAACTTGAAGTGCATTTTTTTCAGTATAGTATTTAATTGCCGCTCTAAAATCATCATTTCCAAGAACTGTACGCATCATATCTAAAACAAGCGAACCCTTAGGATACCAACGGTCAGTTCCAGCTTGAGAGTGAGCAACAGGATTATTGTTTGATTTTGCAGCATTGAATGTTCGAATTAATTCCTTATCTCGTTCCCACTGATAATAATCTTCACCATTTATGTCCTTTTCGAATATTTTTGCATAATGTGTAGCAAAACTTTCTGTTAGCCAAGTATGTCTATTATTTAAATGGGAAATATAGTTACCGAACCATTGATGATTTAACTCATGTGAATTTACATTAACATAGTTTCTCATCCACCATGCTCTACCGTCAATGTACATATAATCACCAAAGACAGTAGCTGTAGTTGTTTCCATTCCGCCATAAAGATAATCTGCCAAAGGAGCTTGTCTGTAAACTGAATATGGATAATTAACACCAATTTCTTCTTCAAAAAAATCAATCATGTATTCTGAATGAAGGTAAGTTACTGCAAATCTTTCAGGCATATCGGGATAATACCATAATTCAACAGGCACTCCTCGTTTTGTTTTGCTAATTTTGTACTCATAATCACCAATTACAAGACAAATCAAATATACAACATGTGGTTTTGTCATTTTGTAATGCCATGTTTTTGTTCCATTGCCATTATCTTTTATTGCAAGTCTATCTCCATTTGAAAATACTTTGTATTTGCTATCGAATGTAACAAGTAATTCTGTTGTAAATAAATCATGTTTTTGAGTAACAATTGGAAGCCATCCAGCAGGACTATGTGCCCAAACTTGCTTACGCATTAACCCTTTTGTATCATTCCAACCAGTTAAATACAAACCTTCTTCATGAAAACCATTATAATCAATATAAAGATTGTATTCTTTATTTTTATTTAATTTTTGATTAATATATACTCTAATATTATTGCCGAATGTTTCATATTCAAGATTGATTCCATCTAATGAAAGAGATGTTATTTTCAAGCCGGACATAAGGAAATCTACTGAATCAGTAAATGAATTAAATGGTTTAAAAGTAATAACAGCACTACCTTCAACAAGAGGTTTATAAGGGTCAATTTTTAAATCTGCTTTTAAATGGAGAAAATCAATTTCCATATCAACTGGCTCAATCCAATCATCTTTAAGAAAAGATGTTGTTCCATCTTGAGAAAAAACAATTAAAGTAAAGAACAAATTTATAAGAAAGATTGTAAAAAATTTCATTAAAAAGACCCTTTATTAATTGATTTTAAAAGTATAATAGCTTTGTGCTTGAACAAATGCAATTTTTTTTATGGACGCATCTCTATTGATTCTATATCTAACGAGCCATAATACACCTTCTGAACCAGCAAGAGCTAATTTTGCAATATGTTCTTTGGGAATAGTAATAATTTCATTAGTATCATAAACAGGTGCAGTTGGCATTACCTTAACTGATGTGTCGGATTTAGAAGCTAATACTACAAATATAATATCATCTAATGGAGCTGTACTTGACCATTGAACAATTAAATCACTTGATTTTGAAACTAAAAAAGCAGGATTTTTCCAATTCGGACTACTTACTGATAAAATCCTATCACCGTAAAGACTGTCTATACTTAGATTACTAAATGAAAATTTGTGAAATGTGGAATTATCAAAATCACTTTTATTATTTTCATAGATATTATTTTCAGCTAAATAATATACGGCATTATAAGAGGAACTATCGACAGTAGTGTAATTGAAACTGTTCTTTTTCAAGGAAACATTATAAATTGAGTTATTAATATTTTTTCCATTGAAAATAACATCATCACTAATTTCAGAAAACTGTTTATCGAAATAATAAGTCGAGAATGCAGTTTTGACTGTATTTCCTTTTTCTATTTGAAATGAACCTTGGAATGAATATCCAGAACTTATTTCATTTGGTGGTAGAAAAACTTCATTCCCAATTATTTGATTTAATAGGTCAATATATGTAGCTTTTCTCTCTACTTTTATAGCAATTTTCTTTACAATTTCCTTTGATTTATCAGAACTGTCAGTCAATTTACTATCAGTAATAGCACTAATTCCTGTTAATGTTAGGGAATCAGCAGACACACCAATTGGCAAATAATTTCTATCTATCGAAATATTAACTATTGCTGATTCATAACCATTATCTAAATCAATTTCAAGCCATTGATTATCAGCCGTTTTTGAAAGCATCCATTTTAGCTTTTTACCTGATTTTATATTAATTGATAATTGAGTTAATGAATCTGAACTTCCAAAATCAATTTCTTCTTTATCAATTGATAAATCATTTTCTTCTAAGATATAAGCTGTAGAACTATTTTCCGAACATCCTACTGTTAGAATCAACAGAGCAACAAGTAGTAACCAAACTTTCATAATTAACCCAATAAAGATAATTCAAAATACTTATCTGTAAAATATAAAATTATGAAAAATATTTCAATAATTAGTCCAGACAAGCTGATAAATTTTCAATAAATTCATCAATTTCTTTTTCTGTAACAATTAAAGGTGGTACTAATCTCAAAACTGTTCCCGATGCGGCATTAGAAATCACTCTATGTTCCAACAATTTATCAACTAATAAAGCTGCATCATAAGATAGTAATAAGCCCTTCATTAGCCCACGTCCTCTAACTTCTAATACAGTTTCGGGATATTTGCTTTGAATCTTTAATAATTTATGATGGAAATATTCGCCAACTCTGGTTATTTGGTCAAGCAAACCATTTTTCAATTCATTTAAAACAACAAGTCCTGTTGCACAAGCCAAAGCATTTCCACCATAAGTAGTGCCGTGATTACCCTTTTCCCAAATATTTGCTAATGACTCTTTAGTAATTATTGCACCAAGCGGCAAACCACCACCAAGTCCTTTTGCAGATGTAATAATATCAGGTACAATACTATAATGTTGAAATGCGAAATATTTACCACTCCTGCCAATTCCAGCTTGAATTTCATCAGCTACAAGCAAGAAACCAAATTTTTCTTTCATTTCCATTAAAGCGTTTAAAAATCGAGAATTTGGTTCAGAAATTCCACCTTCACCTTGAATAAATTCCAAGAATACAGCAGCAGTTTTTTCTGATATACCGTTTTCTAAAGCATTTTCTCCATTGAAAGGTAATACTTTGGCGGATTCTAAAAATGGTCCCATTCCATTTTTATAATTTGGTTTATCCATTATTGACAAAGCACCATAAGTTCTGCCATGAAATCCACCTGAAAAACCAATAACTTCAGTTTTTCCATTTTCAAATCCCCATTTTCGAGCTAATTTTATTGCTCCGTCAGTTGCTTCAGTGCCTGAATTTGAATAAAAAACTCTATCCAAACCGCTGATTTCTTTGATTTGTTCAGCTAATTCAATTTGTGGTTCTTGATAAAAATAATTAGAAATGTGAAGATATTTTGAAGCTTGTATCTGAATAGCTTCTATTATCGCTGGATGGCTATGCCCTAAAGCATTTACAGCGATACCTGCAAGAAAATCTAAATATTTATTTCCTTCCTTATCATAGATATAACAACCTGAAGCGTAATCAACTACAACAGGAAGTCTTTTATATGTTTGAAGTATTGATTCTTTTTCTCTTTTAATAATATCATTCATTTTCAACACCTTTATGCTGTTTTTGATTTTTTATCAAATAAATAAATTGCATCTTCAGATTTATTTACCGTTTCATCATTAATAATAATTTTTTTCACTCCCTTCATATCGGGAACTTCAAACATTACTGGAAGCATTACAGATTCTACAATTGCTTTTAAAGCTCTTGCACCAGTTTTACGAACTTTTGCTTTTGAAATTATGGCATTTAAAGCACTTTCTTCAAATTCAATTTCTACATTTTCGTATTCAAGTAATTTTTTGTACTGTTTAAGAATAGCATTCTTTGGCTCAGTTAGAATTTGTTTCATTGCTTCTTCTGTAAGTTCTTCTAATGGAGCGAGAATTGGTAGTCTTCCTGTTAATTCGGGAATAAAACCAAATTTGATTAAATCATCTGGTTCAACGTGTTTTAATAAATCATAATTTTCATCAATTTTTTCAAAAGTTGGAGCAGTGAATCCTATTGTATTCTGTCTCATTCTACGTGAAATTACTTTTTCCAATCCTTCAAAGGCACCACCACAAATAAATAATATATTTGTTGTGTCCACATAAACTAATGGTTGTTCAGGGTGCTTTCTGCCACCTTTAGGAGGAACTCCAGAACGCGTACCTTCGAGAATTTTCAATAAAGCTTGTTGAACTCCTTCACCAGAAACATCTCTTGTAATTGATGATGACTCACTTTTTCTTCCAATTTTATCAATTTCATCAATATATATTATACCTCTTTGGGCAAGCGATACATTATAATTAGCATTTGTTAGCAATTGCAACAACACAGTTTCAACATCATCACCAACATAACCTGCTTCTGTAATTGTTGTTGCATCGGCTATTGCAAATGGAACTTGTAGAATTTTTGCAAGTGTTCTTGCTAATAGTGTTTTACCTGTACCAGTTGGTCCAAGTAGCAAAACATTACTTTTTTCAATTTCTACATCATTTTCTTTTTTATATAAATCATTATATTGAATTCTTTTGTAATGGTTATAAACCGCAACCGATAGAATTTTCTTAGCATAATCTTGACCTATCACGTATTCATCAAGTTTTTCCTTCATTTGAGCGGGAGTAGGAAGTTTATTTGTTTGATATATTGGTAACTCTTGAACTTGTGATTTTTTCAGAATCTCAGAAGCATTTACAATACAAACATCACAAATAAGAGTATTATTCATACCCTCGATTAAAAATTTAACTTTATGCTCACTTTGCCCACAAAAAGAACAAGTTCGATTAAAATTTCCTTTTTTCTGCATTTTTTATTCTTAAATATAAATTATTAATACATTTTTTGCAAATTGCCACTAATGATAAGTTAGTGAATTTAAATTGACGAATAGATTAGAATATTGTTGAAAAAAATTAATTTGAATGATTAAAAAATAAATTTGAAGTAGTTTATAAATTGATAAAAATATAAATCATCTAAGTAAAACATTAAGTAAAAAATGATTTTAAGATGGATTTTAGTTTTCTGAATGTATAAAAGTAGTATTCTTATTCATAATTATTATTCATGATATATTTCCCCCCCCCCAAAAAAAAATGGTCAATAAAGTTTCAAATGGGTTGTATAATTTTTCCTATTAAGGTTATTAAAAATTTCAATTACAAAACCTTATTTCCTATTGTAACCTTAGTAGAAAAACTCAAAGATATAAGACCAAAACATTATTAACCTTTATTTAATATACTTAGGTCTTGGACTTATCAAAGACTTAAGAATGCTTTTATCATTCATCCGATGAATAACAGTCATCGGATGAATATTTCATATATAATTTGTGATAACTAATGTTCGTGTTCGTGGTCTTTATGTCCATCAATCTGACAACATTTAGGTAATCTTTTGTATGCTCTTGGGTCTTTTTTTACATCATCTGCATCATAGCCAACACTTGCAATTTTCTCACGAATTTCTTTCAATGTTACAACTTTTTCATCATAAGAAACTTTGCAAATTTTAGTATCAATGACCAAATCCACAGATTTGATACCATCAAGTTTATTGACAGCTTTTTCTATTCTGTCTTTGCATTGCTGACATTCAGCAGTAGTTTTAATTTCTACATTTTTCCATTCTGTTTGAGAATAAACATTTATTCCCATAAATAAAATAATTGCAACTAAGATAAAATTGCCAATTACAAAATTTGTTTTTTTCATTTTTACACCTTTTAAAAAATTAATTATATAAATTTAAACGAAATCCAAGATAAAATTTTGCTCCTGATATTGGTCCCCAAATCATTGAGCTATCAAAATATTGACTAAACGGAGATTTTGCAGCAAGAATAGGGTGATGTTGCTTGTAATCTGTTAGATTTTCTGCACCGATATATAAATCAAACTTGCTGAATTTCTTTGTGATTTGAGCATGCATCTGAATAAATTCAGGGTAAGTTTCATCTAATCTGTATTCTTCTGGATTTGATGAAGTATTTGGCAGTCTACCACCACCATTATACTCAATTGTATAATCTAAATTAAGCGATTTTTCCCAAAATGAGTAACTTAAATTCAAAAATCCTTTATGTTTACTAACTAATGGTTTTTCAAGTAATTGATTATTATAAGTCATTCTAACATCATTCATTCTATAAGCTGTTGTAATCACGAAATCAACCAATGGTTCTATTATCAAATCAACTTGAAAAGCATTGGAATATGATTCACCTTCAAGATTGTAAAAATATGCTTTATCAGGCGATCTATCCAAATCAACTACAACTTGATTAATAAAATCAGTTCTGTAAAAATCAACATTCAAAGTATAATAAATACCCCAAAAATCAAATTCAGTAATAAAATTCAAGCCGTAATTTACCGCTTCTTCAAGTCTTAAATTACTCTCAATTGTGAAATCTCTCGAACTTGCCATTATACCAGCATTTTCGGCAAGAATAATTGCTGAACGAAATCCTTTCCCTGCTGATAATCTAATAGTTGTAACATCATCAATTGAATATTTAATATGCATTCTTGGAGTTATGAAAGTTCCATAATCATTGTGATTATCAACTCTGATACCCCCAACAAGAGTTAAATCTTTGAAACCATTATATCCATATTCAGCAAAAATCCCTGGTATTGATTCTTCAGTTTTATAATTAAGATTCTTATATGTTTCATCATAATTATCATATTGATAACTTAAGCCAGTTGTAAGATTGTTATCTTCGTTAAATTCAGCTTGATAAAGTAAATTCACATACAAAGAATTTTGCTTTGCATTATATGTATTTTTTCCATAAAAAGAGTTTTGCTTATGATAAGTTCCACTAATTATAGTACCAATACTTTGATGCATTTCTGTTGGTATAATAAATCCATTTTTTGTAAATAAATGAACTCTTTCAGTTTTCACATCAAAACCATAAAAATCAGGATTCTTTGAATTTACAAAATCACTTTGTCCGCCATTACGATTTTCAAATAACACATTCACTCCTGAAACAGACTCGTGTATTTCACCAGCATAATTCCATCTATTTATTGCATTAAATTGCTGAACAAGCGGGTGGTCGATAAATGAATCGTGATTCATATCTAAAGGATTTTGTAGCATATTTGAATGTAATAATAGCATTGTTGATGTTGATGGGCTTAGTTTGTAAGCTCCATCTACACTTGCTTCTACTCTTCCCATATCATCAACAAACATATTTCCAAAAAATGGTGCTGATGTTTCAGGTTTTTTTAATGCGACATTAATTTGCCCAGAAATAGATTCAAAACCATTAACAACAGAAGCGGTTCCCTTAGATATAGAAATTGACTCCATCCAAGGACCCGGAATATATCCAAGTCCATAACGAGAAGCAATTCCTCTAAGATTAGGTATATTTTCAACTAAAATCTGACTGTAAGAACCGTGTAATCCAAGAAGCTGAATTTGTCTTGCTCCTGATACTGCATCAGTATATTCCACATCTACTGAAGCGTTGGTAACAAAACTTTCTGCAAGATTGCAGCACGCAGCTTTTTGTAATCCTTTTGAAGTTATCATTTCGGATTTAACAATTTCACTATGTGAAATAATTGAAGCTGGTAAATTAGCTTCAACTTTCACAGCATCTGTTGTAATATTTGTTTTCAATCTGATAACAACTAAATCACTTGTATTTTCAACGGTTGTAGTGTCATTTTCATAACCTACAAACCTTGATATAACTCTATTTGATTTGTTTGGCAAATCTAATTTAAATTCACCCTTGTCATTTGTAAAAGTGCCTATCTGTGTATCAAGAATTTGCAATGAGGCACGCTTGAGCGGAGTATCTTTTCCATCTTCTCCAACTCCATATACAACTCCTTTAATTTCTTTTGAAACTAATAGAATTGGTATAAATATAATTATAAATAATGCTTTCCGAAGCATAATATTCTCCTAAAAATAAATTAAATAAAAAAAATAATGAATTAATATTTTATTAATTTATTGGAGGGGCTTCTGGATTATCTGATGAAATTGATTGGAATAATAGAAGAAGTATTATTTTTCGTACAAATATTTTAATATCTTTCTGAACATCAGAAACATTTTTTTTGATACTTTTGTACAATTCTGAATTTTCGATTGTATCAATTAATGGTTGAATAATTGAAAAATCAAAAATTAATTTATTTTTTGAATTAGAAATAAAATCATCATTGATTGAAAAAACCTCACTTAAATCAGAGCAGCAATCTTCACTATTGATTGATTCTTGCTTTTCGCTATGATGACTTTTATCTTCACATTGATGATGATGACATTTGTCAATTCCATCGCCATCATTATGGCAATTTATTTGAATGTCTGTTTTGGATTCACAAGCACATTGAGGAGTAACTAATATTGTTGCTGTTTTGCTTCCTGTTAACCCACAGAAATGAGAATTAATAGGAACACCTACAATTGTAATTGTAAATGTTAATATCAATAAAACTGACACAATATATAAATAAACTTTATTCATTTTTAATAATTAGAATTTCCCCAATTAAAAAAAGCAAAAATAACAAAATATAATTAATAAACAAAAAATTAAGTTTCTACAATTTTGATATTTCATTCAAAATTGTTTCAACTTTTTGAATATTTTCACCTTTTGGAAAATTATTTTTATAAAGATAAATCAAATCACGAACTTTATCATATTTTTTCATTATCATATATGCATCAATTTTTCCAACAAAAGCGGGTTCGTAATACTTTGTATCATTAAATTTATTGATTACAGCATCATAATAAATGATGGAAGAATTAGGGCTTTCCATTTTTATATATAGACCAGCTGTAAAAAACTCACGATATGCAAGTTTTGTTCGTAAATCCATTATTCTTTCAGATGCTTCTTTATATAATGAATCGGTTGGAAACATATATTGAAATTCCTGAAAAGCATCAATGGCTTTACGTGTATAATCTTGGTCTCTGTCGAATGGGGGAGATAACTTAAAATTACTCATTGCTGCTTTGTACAAACAAATTTTGCCATACTCACTACCTGGATATACTCTTCTTAAAAGATTATAATGAAATGCTGCCATAATATATTCTTCGCGGTTATAATGTATTTCAGCAAAATAATATTGGGCATCATCAGCAAACTGACTTGCAGGATATTGCAATTTAATTAATTCAAATAGTGTTCGAGCTTCAAGATAATCCTCTGAATTAAATAATTCTAAAGCACTTTTGAATATTTCATCAACAGGGCGTGTTTCGGGTCCTTTAGTACCTGCGCATGAGCTAATAAACAATGAAACGACTAAAATTAATAGCGATTGTAAAATATAATTTCTATTTTTCATCAAATCTTCTTTTTATAAAATTCAAATTTACTAAAAATTTTCAAATAAACATAATTGGTTATTAAAGACGTATGATATGTAAATTTCTTAGAAAGAAAATTAAAAATAAATTACCTTCTAAACAAAACCCCACCTAAATCACACAAAGCAGAGGACTTTGCATATTTAATTATTTATTATAAACATTATTCCCTATGGGTTTTTAAAGTATAATATATAATATCTATGAACACAACTTGGTATTAGTTATACTATTTAATTAATGAATACAATAAATTATTTATTCAAAATTCCATAATATTAGTTTTTTCCGTATTTTTGCTTGTTGTTTATTTACATTGATGAATTCAAAAAAATGGCTATAAATTATCTCGTTTTCGATATAGAAACTTCCCCTCTTGATTGGGACACATACTCTGACTCGCAAAAGGAATATTTGATTCGTGGTGCAGTTACTGAAGAAGAAATTGAAAAGAAGAAGAGTGAAACCGGCTTATCTGCATTGACTTCCCATGTAGTTTGTATCGGTTTGGAAATGTTTACTTTTGATGAAGAAAGTAAATCGTATAAAACTTTAAGTAGAAAGGCATTTTCTTTAGACCCTACCAAGAAAGATGATGAAGTTGAAGAGGTTGAACTACCCACAGGTGATATTTGCAGGTTATCAACTGAACAAAATTTACTTGAGCATTTTTGGAAGATTTTCACTTCAAAAAGTGGCAAAGATACTTGTCTGATTTCTTTCAACGGCAGAAATTTTGATGCACCATTTTTGATGTTACGTTCAGCTTTAATGAAAATAAAACCAAGTCGCGATTTGATGAAAGGAACAAAATTCAACTATCCGATGCACATTGATTTAATTGATAAGCTAACTTTTTATATGGCTCAGCAATCAGGTCCAACTCGCAGATATAATTTTGACTTTTATTCTCAGCAATTCGAGAAATACGGTCACGAAATTCATACTCCCAAAACAATGGACGTTAATGGTGGTATGGTTCGTGAGATGTTTGCTGATGGAAAGATTCTTGAAATTGCAGAATATTGTATGAGGGATATTACTTCTACTTGGCAATTATTTTTAATTTGGAAAGAATATTTAGATTTCGGGAATTAATTTATGAATATTGCAATTGTTGGTTATGGTTATTGGGGAAACCACCTTGTTAGGAATTTCAATAGTTCTGAAAAATGGAATGTGAAATATGTTTGCGATTTAGATGAAAATCAATTAAAAAAAGTGAACAAATTATATCCAAATATCACCACTACAAATTATTATAATGACATTTTAGTTGATGGTAATATTTCTGCTATTGTTATTGCAACGCCTGTAAACACTCATTTTGAACTTGCAAAACTTGGCTTATTTGCTGGGAAGCATATTTGGCTCGAAAAACCAATGACTTCATCAGTTAAAGAAAGTGAGGAGTTAATTAATTTAGCATTGCAAAGAAATCTTTTGCTTCATGTTGACCATACATTTATTTATACGCCTTCAGTTCGCAAAATTAAAGAATTGGTCGAAAAAGGTGAATTAGGTGATATACATTATTTTGATTCCGTTCGTGTGAATCTTGGTTTATTTCAGCATGATGTAAATGTTATTTGGGATTTAGCTCCACACGATATCTCTATATTGCAATATATATCAAATAAAAAAGTTATTTCTGTAAGAGCGGACGGTATGTCATTTCATAATTTCAATGATAAGAAAATCGAAAGTATTGCATATCTAACAGTTGAACTTGAAGATAATTCAATTGCTCATTTTCATGTAAATTGGATGTCGCCAGTTAAAATTCGCCAAATTATGATAGGTGGTAGCAAGAAAATGCTTGTATTTGATGATATGGAGCCGATGGCAAAGATTAAAATATATGATTCAGGAGTTTCTATTCAATCAAGAGATGATGTTTACAATGCTTTAATTCAATATCGTACAGGAGATATGTATTCGCCTGCAATCCAAAATTATGAAGCATTAGCCGCTGAATGTAATCATTTTTATGATTGTATTATAAACGAGAGGCAAACTGATACAAATGGAGAATCTGGTTTATATGTTGTGAAAATCTTGGAAGCTGCAAATAAATCTTTAGGTAATGGTGGAATTCCAATAAAATTATAGAACTAACCAACCAAATTTTCAATAAATCAGAGAAGAATGGTTAATCTACTAAAATAAATTTCATTTAAGAAGGTTAGCCATTCTTTTCTTAATTAATTTTTATAATTCTATTACTTGTTGGTATATTTCAAATCATTCAAATTTATTAATCCCAACTGAGTTAGCATTGCGAAACGAGTGGGAAATTTAGTCTTGAAGTAATTAATGATTTCCAATACTACCGAACCATGACCTAATTCCTTTATGCTTTCTATTCGGTTCCTTAATGCATTATAACTTGATGTACTTTTTTTATTTTGATGATAAGAAATTATTTCATTCTTATAAATCGACACCAATTCGGGAGTATTATACTTAGTCAATAGAAATTCAATGTTACTTATCCTGTAATCTTCATATATTATACTATTAATTTTATTTCGCAATTGAACCCAATTTTTTTCCCAAACTAAAATCAATAAAACCATTCTGATATCATCCCAATATCCTTTTGGGTCTAATTCTATAATAAATTCATCTAAGAATTCATCCCATATTTCAGTTGGGACAGATTTTTTTATAATTTGGAAATAGTCTTCTTTATTAGTTGAATCAATCATTAATGATTTTGCAACTTTAATAATTTCATTTTTACTATCCAAATGTTGATATATTTTCAAAAGCAATTTATTCCATACAATCAACTTTGTCTTATAGTTGAAGTCATTTTCAGCACCTTCCTCTGCCAAACTTATTGCTTTGCTGTAATTTTTGTTTGTAAATGCTCTTTCAATTGCTTCATGGCGGAGTTTTGGATTTTCTAAATGCTCCATCATATATTGCTCGGCTTCTTCCTCGTTTCTTATTTTCAGCAGTGTATCAAATTTTAACTTTTGAGAAGTAAAAATCAAATCATTTGTTTTCAAATCAGCATCAAGCATGTCTAAAAGTTTTTCAATTTCCTTATCATTCTTGCAAATATGAAGTCCGATTTCTAAAATTTCAGATTGCCAGTCCCATTGTATAAAATTTCCGCTTTTCAAGGATTTTTTACAAAAATTCAAAATGTTCTTTCTTAAATCTTCAGTAATGTCCGTTTGAGAAATGTGATAAATAATTTCAATTGCTTCTTCTACTGAATTGAAACAATATTCAATTTTGTAATTAAATGAAATTAGAATTTCAGCAAATACCTCTAAAATTGCAGATGAAATATAGAATGCAGAATTAAAATTATTATCTTCTACATGTTTATGAGCAACATTCAAAAGTATTTTCACTTCTTTGTTGAATTTTTTTAAATTTACTTCTTGTGTGTATCTGGTGATTCCTATGTGCTTTTTTTTCAGTGATATCAAGTGTGCTAAGTAATCCTTCTTTGATTCACTTGAGTCGAGGTTTGCAAAGGTTACAACAAATAAATCCAGAAATGCAGTATCAGTTTCAAATCTTTCAAACACAAAATCTCTAAGTTGAGAAACAGTTATTCTTTCAAACAACATTTCTGCTTTTTCTTTTTGGGTTGGCGTTTTTTTTAGTTCTTTTGAATTTTTAACTATCGATTTCATTTGATTATTGCCCAAATTTTAATTTGAAAAAGTAAACAAATTGTGATTTTAACGATGCTGATCGAAAAGAATCATATTTCCATCGGGATCGGTTAGCATAAAACTTGCAGGACCGCTTGAATTTTCATCAGCTTCTTGAATCAACTTTATTCCATTATTCTTAATTTGCTTTTGAATTTCACGAACATCATCAAAATTTTCCAAATTTTTTGCATTTTCGTCCCAGCCGGGATTGAATGTTAGAATATTTCCTTCAAACATACCTTCAAAAAGCCCAACAAGAGCATTATTGTTTTTCATTATCAAGTATTTATGCTCCATACTACCGGCAAACACTTCAAAACCGATATTTTCGTAAAATTCTTTTGAAATTTTGAGGTCTTTAACGCTCAAACTAATTGAAAATGCTCCAACTTTCATTTTTTCTTTTTTCTCCTTTTTTGAATTTGTATTAAATTGGTTTGCAAAAAGTGAGTTGATATAAATCCCAAATGCGAAGGAAGCTACAACAACTAAAACTACAAAGATTGTTTTCTTTTTCATATATCAAAAAGTTAAATTATGAAATCCAAATCCAATACAAAAATAATAAAATTAATTATTACAATTTCTAATAATTAATTTTACTGCCGAAATTTTTTTGTATTCCTTCAATTTATTCCTTTATAACTAACTTTTGAAAAAGTCAAAATAAGAATCATGAGTTTCAGAAAAGAATATCTGATCAACTAAAATTAAAAGTACTTAGTAGAACAGACATTCTTGCCGATTTTTCAAACATTACTTTGCTCAAAGACTGTTAATCAGTTAATATTACCGAAATTTATAAATTTTTGGATAATTAAACTAAAATTTTGTAGATTTGAATTTTAATATTTTGAAAAAAATGAATTTATGAAGACAAAAATCTCAATTACTCAGAAATATTATATCTATTTCCTTTCTCTATTTTTGTTTTCGATTGCAATAGTTAGTTTCTATTCCTATTATGTAGCCAAAAATTCTATTCTTGAACGAACTTTCAAACAATTAGAATCAATAAGAATTGAAAAGTCAAACTATGTTAATTCATTTTTCATGATAAGATTATTGGTATTGAATATCTATCCAAATCTGAAGAGTTTGTTAGGATTTCAAAATGAAACAATTAATAATCAAAATTTTATTTGTGTTAGTTAGCATTGTTTCAATGCAATCACAAATTGTTAATTTTAAACCAACAGGGTTTTATAGTGATGACGTTTATAAAAAATATGGATTGAAATTTGACAGTATTCAAGTTTATAGTTATGGAACTGATTACAGCTTTACAATTTTCAATTATAGCAATATAGATTTGAAAACCCTTTCAAATATTAATGGGAATGTTAATTCTTCAGATAGCAAAATCAAAGTTATTTCAGATTCAAAAAATTTACAAATTAATTTTGAATCAATGGATATTGGTCGCGGTACTTTAGAATTATATGACATTTCTGGACGTTGTATTTTGAATGATATTATTCAACTCAACGAAGCAAATAATGTCTTTATATATGATAAAAGTGAATTACCATCTGGTTTAATTGTCATTCTAATCAAAATCAATGATAAAGTATTTACTAAAAAATTTATTAATGGTAACGATTTTACAAGCGATAACAATAACATAAATTATGAAAAGCTGGAATATGAAATTGATAATTATATGTATAGATTTACAGCTTATTCAAAAAATAGGAATCCTGTAATATTAGATTCTTTTGATGTTGAGAATGTGGACACAATAAAAATAAAATTTGACTTTGAATATCCTTATCGTTTTATAAAAGTTAATGTTAATATTAAACTTTCAGATTGTCGTGTAAAACATGAAAGTTATCAAGGACAGACTGGTTATACGGGTTATAACAATTATTTATCTGATACTAGAGAATATGAAATACAAAGGGATACTACAATACTTGATTCAAATAGGTATTACTTTTATTCGGGTTATCACAAAGATGCTGCAAAAGAATCTATAACTTATGCCATTATTGATTTTGTCATTGAGAATAATCAAATTTCAAATATGGATTTCTCTTCTACAAGGTATGTTTCTGGAAGTGGTGTTTTAGGTTGGGACATTCTAAATTTCAAATTTCAAAATTCAAATTTTAAAATTAATGAAAATATTCTAAAAATTGGTTTAGGTGAAAGTGCTCTTACTAGTAACTTGAAAAATGTTGTGAGTAAAGATAATATGCAAAGTACTCATGGAACTGCATTTGATTTTTATACATTGCTCGAAATTTATAGTTTCAAAAACTCACAACTTGTAATTGAATTAAGTTTGTATTAATTGGAATAATTAATAATATTGTTGAAATGCAAAATAGATTGAGTCAATAAGCATCAATAATGCTGAGAATTCTGTGGGGTTAAAAAAATTGGTGGTGTAATTTCTCAATTAGTACCGAATATCAAATAAATGAATCTGCCACAAGTTTAGAATGAGATAATTATACGTACCATGGTCCAATTTGGATTGAGTGTATATTATTTAAATTAGGTAGAAAATTTGAGTACTTTTAAAAATTAGTGTTAATTAATATTTAATAAAAGATTTTCTTCTTATTTTCGTTTTTTTGTATGATTTATAACATTTATTGTTATTGCATTCTTGTTGTTTTTTATAATTTATTGGGGATTAAAATATATGAATTGGAGAAATTATATAGAAATGAATGAAAATGTATTGGCTGCTAAGCCCTATATAAAAGGCACAAGAATTTCAGTTGAACATATTATCAATCTATTTGCTTCAGGTTGGAATGAGAAGCAAATTTTAGAGAATTATCCAAGATTGACCCAATTACAAATACAGGCAGTATTTCTATATTTACAAGACATTGTTATGGATGATTTCATATATAACAAATCAATGGTGTTGGTATGATTAAATTCCTTGCTAATGAAAATTTTCCTTTTAGTAGTGTATTAATTTTATTGAGTGCCGGCTATGACGTAACTTATATTGGTAAAGATTATTCTGGTATTCTTGATTCTGAGGTTATAGATATAGCTATCAATGAAAACAGAACAATTTTAACTTTTGACCGCGATTATGGAGAATTAATATTTAAAAAAAATTATAAACCAAATAATGGGGTAATTTATTTTCGGTGGAATATTTTTTTACCTAATGAACCGGGTGAATATTTGTTGAAATTATTGGAATCAATTGAAATAGATTTTTATGGCAAGCTTACAGTTATTAGCAGAGAAAACATTAGACAAAAGAATTTTATTTAATAATTATCCAAGTAATATTCATTCAATTGAATTAAGTTTGTATTGATTGGAATAATTAAAGTATTTTAAAATTCGAACGCAATTTTGAATGTTTGGCTTTATTTTGCACATTTAGAGCAATTCAATTATCAAATAATACTGAAAAATACAATATTTGAAATTTTCTATTAAAAAAAGTGTGAAATTTTTCATAAATTTAAAAGATTAATTAATGTAAAAATTAATTTTTTATTATTTGTGATTTAAATTAGGAATGTAATTGTTATTTTTTAAACTAAATTAGGGAACTATATGTTTTCAAATCATCCAAAGGGACTAATTGCGGCTTCTTTATCCAATATGGGAGAGAGATTTGGCTTTTACACAATGATGGCTATTCTGGTTCTATTTCTTCAAGCAAAATTTGGACTTGATGGAACTAATGCAGGTATTATTTATTCAGTGTTCTATTTCTCAATTTATATTCTAGCATTTGTAGGCGGCTTGATTGCTGATAGGACTCGAAATTATAAAGGTACTATTTTAATTGGTATAATTTTGATGTCAATTGGTTATCTTTTAGTAGCAATCCCTACTAAAACTCCTGTTCCTAATCAAACACTTTACTTGATTGGTACTTGTTTTGGGCTATTTGTAATCGCATTTGGAAATGGGTTGTTTAAAGGCAATTTGCAAGCTTTAGTGGGTCAGATGTATGACAATCCAACTTTTGGCAAAATGCGAGATTCAGGTTTTTCATTATTTTATATGTTTATTAACGTAGGGGCTATTTTTGCACCATTAGCTGCTGTTGGAATAAGAAATTGGTGGTTAGGTAGAAATGGATTCCTTTATAATCAAGATTTACCTGCGCAGTGCCATGCCTATTTGGGTGGAACAATGCAACCTGATGCTGTAAATGAATTTACAAAAGCTGCTGCAGAAGTTAGTAAAACACAATTTACAGATTTAACAATATTTGCTCAGAATTATTTAAATGTTTTTACAGAAGGATTCCATTATGCATTTGCAATTTCTATTTTTGCAATGCTTATTTCTTTAACAATATATATATTAAATAAAAAGACATTTCCAAATCCAAAAGACAAGACAGCAAAAGCAGCGGATTCAAATGCTTATCAGATGGATTCAAAGGAAATCAAACAAAGATTGTGGGCATTATTTGCTGTTTTTGGAGTTGTAATTTTCTTTTGGTTTTCATTCCATCAAAATGGATTAACTTTAACACTATTTGCTAAAGATTTTACAGACCTTAGCATAATGAGAGTAAATTTATTTGGTTTAGAAATTAAAGGAGCGGAATTATTTCAATCAATCAATCCGTTGTTTGTTGTACTTCTAACTCCAATAGTTATGGGTTTGTTTGGTTGGTTAAGAGCAAAAAATATTGAGCCTTCTACTCCAAAAAAAATTGCTATTGGTATGGGTATTGCTGCATCTGCATTTATGGTTTTATCATTTGGATCATATATTTCGGACCTTCCCCTCTGGTCTTCATTATTTGAGAAAGTAACAAATCCAGAAACAGGTAAGGAAGTTGTTAATGTAATAAGAGTATTCCCACTTGAAGCAAGAGTTACTCCATTTTTATTGATTGGAACTTATTTCATTTTGACTGTAGCGGAATTATTTATTAGCCCGCTTGGAATATCATTCGTTTCAAAGGTTGCTCCTCCTAAATATCAAGGTGTTATGCAGGGTGGTTGGTTGGGTGCAACTGCACTTGGAAATCAATTGTTATTTATTGGTGCTATTCTTTACGAACATATTCCAATTTGGATGACTTGGTTAATTTTCGTTATTGCTTGTTTGATTTCTATGGTAACAATGCTTGTTATGCTAAAATGGCTCGAAAGAGTTTCAAAATAACATGCATTATTTGGCATAGAAATTGATTACATAAATTAGTTTAATAATTGTAAGCCCTAAGTTGGAATATCCACAAAAGGGCTTTTTTTTATTTAAGAACACTTTTTATTCAATGTATTTCAATCAAACTGATAGATAAATTTTGTTTGTAAATTCAGTAAGAAAAATAACATTTGAATTAATTCAAAAATAAGTGGGATATTTTTCATAAATTTGTATTTTTATATTTGATGATTAATGACAGATTTTTTTCAAATTGAGTCTCTTAGTAAAGAAGGTAAAGCTCGTGCAGGATATTTAAATACTGCACATGGGGTAATTCCAACTCCAGTATTTATGCCTGTTGGAACACAAGGAACTGTTAAAGCCGTTGAGCAACGTGAACTTGTTGAGTTAAATGCAAAAATAATTTTAGGAAATACTTACCATTTATATTTAAGACCCGGTACAGACGTTATAAAAAGTTTTGGTGGATTGCATAAATTTATTAATTGGAATGGTGCAATTCTAACTGATAGCGGTGGTTATCAAATTTTTTCACTTCAAGATATGAGAAAACTCAAGCCAGAAGGCGCAGAATTTAAATCTCATATTGACGGTTCAAAACATTTCTTTTCTCCTGAAGGTGTAGTTGATATTCAAAGATTTCTCGGCTCAGACATAATTATGGTTTTAGATGAATGTGTTCCTTATCCTTCAACTGAAGATTACGCATTCAAATCTATGAAATTATCTCTTGATTGGGCAAAGCGTTCAAGAGAGAAATTTCTATCTTCAGAACCGTTGTATGGATTTAAACAATTTCAATTTGGAATTTCACAAGGTGGAATGTTTAAAAATCTAAGGAAATCATACCTTGAACAAATGGTTGAAATGGAATTTGATGGCAATGCTATTGGTGGTTTATCTGTTGGAGAGCCAACTGAATTAATGTATGAATTGACTGATTTCTCAACTGATTTTCTACCTCAAAATAAGCCAAGATATTTGATGGGTGTTGGAACACCTGAAAATATTCTTGAATGTATTGATAGAGGAATTGATATGTTTGACTGTGTATTGCCAACAAGAAATGCAAGAAATGGACAAATTTTTACTTCCAGAGGCAAAATCAATATCAAAAATGCGAAATACAAATATTCTCAAGAGTTAATTGACGAAGAAATTAAGTGTTATTCTGGCAATAACTTTACACTTGGATATTTGAGACATTTATTTATTGCTGATGAAATATTAGGACTTCAACTTGCTTCAATTCAAAATCTTTCATTTTATTTATGGTTAGTAAATACAGCAAGAGAAAAAATTATTGATGGTTCTTTTCGTCAATGGAAATTAGAAATGATATATAAGTTTAATAATAGTGAAGTTTAACTTTTTTTAGGAGATTTTTATGCTTAATTTTATTCATCCTGTAATCGCTCAAGGTGCTGGCGGTAATAGTGGTATGATAATGAACCTTGTATTTATCGGTGGCTTAATTGCGGTTTTCTATTTCTTTATGATTAGACCACAACAAAAACGTGCAAAAGAACATCAAACTTTGTTGGGAAGTCTTAGCAAAGGCGATAAAGTTATTACAAGTTCTGGTATTCATGGCAGTGTAGTTGAAGTTGATGATAAAACAATAGTATTGCAAATTGCTGACAATACGAAAGTAAAATTTGATAAAAGTGTTGTTCAAGCAAAACTATAACAACAAAATATTTGTGTAGGTCTTTACTCTCATAAAGCTTGTTGTGTCTATGATTTAATTTTTTAAAATAAGACTTAAAATATACGTGTAGTAAAAGTGTAGTAATATTATGTTACTACACTTTTTTTATTTATTTTGAGGTTCTATGAATTGAAATTGAAAATTATCTAAAATACAACTTATGAGACTCCCCCCATTTAATTAATTAACTGTAATAATCTGATGTATCTTCTTTATTTCGTATTTTTCGGCTATAATTCTTTCTTGATTCTTTTTCAAAACTCATACAATATAAAACACCCGTTTCTGATTTGTCAAAAGAAATCGTGTTATTGATTGAGATTGAATTTGCCATTTTATCTACATCGTGGTCAGTTCCAATGTAAGTGAATGTCCAATTCTCTAATTTCAATTCTTGAATCATTTGATTGATTTGTTTTCCACTAAATTCAGTCGAAGCATTTTCCTCGCCATCTGTGAGGATTGTTACTAAGACATTGTAATCTGTTTGATGTTCTAAATGTTGCTTAAGTTTGTTAACTCCAAATCCAATTACATCAAATAGTGGTGTACTTGCTTCAGGTTTGTATCTTGCTGAATCAATTTCTTCAAGTTTTACTGCAGGGTCAATAAAATGTAATATTTTTTTTCCAATACCATTGAAAGTAATAAATGAAATAAAATGCTCTTGTTCGGGAAATTCAATTTCTATCCCTTTTACAGTCTGAACAATTTCATTAAATCCTGTGATTATTGAATTTTTGATTGAGTTCATAGACCCACTTTCATCTAAAATAATTAGATTGTGAACTTGATGTTTACTTTCCATTTGGAAATCTCCTTATAAAGTAAAAAATAAATTATTAAAACATTAAAAAAATATGTAAAAATTAAAAACACAAATTTAAATTCAGTATTGCATTAGCTTGTCGTTTTGCTAATCAATGAAAAAAATAATTTAAAATTTTATGTTTATGTCTTGTTTGATGACAATCCACACATAAAACTTCAAGATTCCATCGTGCAAAAAAATTGTTTTGTACATTTTACAGATTGCTCTATCCCATAACATCCTCCCAAAAAATATGTATAAAAAAATTAAATTCACTCTCAATTAACTATACAATTCAAAAAAATAATATTCAGAATTATTTTGATATTAATCAAAAAACTTCAAATTTTTTCAATCATTTTTACTATACAATTCAAAATGAACTTGTTCAGAAATTTTCTAAGTATTTCAAAATTTTTACTGTAAATTAAATTTGTATTGATTTTGATTTGCAATAAGTTTATTGAAAAATCGTAAATAATTTTTTGATTTAAATTAAGATTAAAATATTAATACTATGGAAACAGTTGAAGAAATAAGGAATAATGTGATTAATAAAATTCTTGCAATTTCAAATATTAATTTTTTGGAAGCATTGGATACTTTAATTGTAAATAGTACTGATTTAGTCGAATTAACACTGGAACAAAAAATGATTTTGGATTTGAGTGATGAAGATATTAAAAATGGCAGAATGATTTCTCAAGATAGTCTTATTAAAAGAAATACAGAATGGTTAAACGCAATATAGTTTGGACAAGAACTGCTGACCATCAATTTTATAATTTAGTTTTTAAATAGATAATTATGTTAGCGTATAAAACAAAGTTAAATATAAGCAATGATACTTTTCTTCTTAAAGTTCCGAGTAATTTTAAAGGGAAAAATGTCGAAATTATTATATTGGAAGTACAGGAACTGAACGAAAATTTTTTAGTTGATAGTTTAATCGACATTTGCAATAATTCAAATTCCGCAAATATTGAACCAAATGAATTTCAGAAAATTCTTTTAAATTCACCTACTTGGTCTGAAAATGAGTATCAAAATTTTTTAGAAATACGCAAATTATTTAACTAATTACTAACTTTTTCCATTTGTTGAAATATCAATTATTACTTTTATGATTGTTAGTTTGCTATAAAATTTAACAACCTCGCCTTTCCATCGCATTATTCAAATAAATACACTTACATTATCTATAATACCCTATACACAAAAATATTACTCTACAATTCTAAAAAATAATTATTCAGAATTATTTTTAATAAATTGAATATTTTTTTACAAAATGTAAAAATTGTGGAATTCTAACGTGTAATTAGGTATTTATGGTGGGTGCAATTTTATCAATTTTCTCGAATTTCAAAAGATGTCCGACATCTTGGAGATGTTGGACATCTGGAAAGGAAACAGAAATCAGAATAATCCTCTATTGGGAAACATTATACTCAAATTAGAAAAAATTTTATTGTATTTGAAAAGTTTGTTGTATTTTTGTTTTTGATTCATTAATTTTTCCATTGCAAATTAATTAACTTAAAATTCAAGAAAAATGAAATTTATATCAATAATTATCCTAACTTTTGCTTTTGTAACATCAAATATTTGCTTATCGACAGAACTTACAATTGATAATGCAAAACATGAATTCGATAAGGGTAATTATTCTGAAACATTAAGAATTTTATCGGAAATTTCTTCAAAAACGAATGTTGATAGCATTAAAGCAAGATGCTATAATAATATTGGTTTTACTTATTTAAAAATATACAAATTTCAACTTGCAGAGAAATACTTCAAACAAGGACTCAATTTAAAACCCGAAGGAAAGATAAAAATTTTATTATTAGAAAATATGGGTGGCTTATTGTATAATAAATATGATTATATAAATGCTAAATATTATTATGACTTAGCTTTACAAGAATCATATAAGCAAAAGGATTATTATTCAATGATTCAAGCTCATATGAGTTATGCAAACTTATATTCTATATATTGTGAATATAAAGAAGCTAAAATTAATATTCAAACAGCTATTGATATATATGAAAAAAATAAATTGAATGATGAAAGTTTGTATTTTGATTTGAGATTTCATATTAATGAATTGGACTATTTGACTGGGGAATTGAAGGATACAAGTATTTTTTTCGATAATGATTTCATTTCAAAATTGGATAACAAACTTGATTTATATGTACTATCATTTATTATAACAAGGAAGGAAAGATACATTGATTCAATTTTAAGCAAATGTGAAAATACTATTGAACTTATAATATATCATTATCAAATTTTCACTTTAACTGGTACCCCCAGATTACCAAAAGATTCCATTGATAAGTATTTAGTTTTTTGCAAAGAAAATAATTTAGTGGAACAATCAATTGAAGTATTGAAAATATTGAACTATTATGTAAAAACAGAGAAAAATTTCAAGTTAAGTCAAAAAATTAGTGATTCAATAATTGAAAAATACGAATATTTGAAACTTCATACTGATAGTTTAAATTTTGCAAATTATGTAAATGCTATTGATAACATTAATAAAAAGAATGAAAGTATATTAGAAAATCAGAAATTAAACAATAAAATTGAAGCCAATAAATTATGGAATAAATTTATTTATTTTATTGTGTCTATAATCATTATTTCCATATTCCTTATTCTATTGGTAGTTTATACGAAATATAAAAAAATCAATAAAATAAACAAACTGCTTGAAGAAGCTAATACAACCAAGAATAAATTATTTCAAATAATTTCTCATGATTTAAATGCTCCTGTTAATTCTACTTACATTCTATCTGAACAACTTGTGAATTTGATTGATAAAATGAGCAATCATGATATTAAACTAACCAGCAATAGTATTTTTCAGTCAAATATTATGCTTAAATTACTTTTGGAAACTTTGTTGCAATGGTCGAAAATTAATTTAAATGGATTCAATTTCAAAGCTAATAATGAATTAATTATCAAGAATGAAATTGATGATGTTTTGAAATTATATGATTTCAACATCAAACAAAAAAATATCAATGTTTTGGTAAATGTAAAAGATGATATTTCTGTAAATATGGAGAATGAAGCTTTTAGATTAATAATGAGAAATCTTATTAATAATTCAATTAAATTTGTCCACAATAATGGAGAAATAATTATCGAAACTAAGGAAGATATTAGTTTCAAGATTCTGACTGTATCTGATAATGGCGTTGGATTTCCAGAATCTATAATAACCAACAAAACTAATACATCAATGCTCGGTACTTTTCAAGAAACTGGATATGGATTAGGCTTGCAAATAGTTAGAGATATTGCAGAAAAATTTAATACAAAAATTGAAATATTTAACAACCACAATGGAGGTGGTGAAGTAAGAATTTTATTTCCAAATTAACAATCAGGAAAAGATGTGCCACATCTTCGAGATGTGGCACATCTGAAAAATTATATTTTCTCTTCAATTATGCAAACGACAGAATACATTATCCTGATATTTATATTTGTATTTTGTTTCTATGAAAAAATATTTAAAAAAAAATTAAGTCGCAACCACAAGCCAAAATACCCTAATTACAAGCCAAAATACCTCATCCATGTAAAAGTAGTTTTTTATTTTGAGGAAAATTTGTAATTTGTGAAAAAAGGGTTTGGAAATGGTTACAAGTGAGAAATTTATTTGGTAGAAAAGAAAATTATTTATATTTTAGAAATGTTCGATGGAAAATAAAAAAAAATACACTAAAAATGGGACACCTCAATTAAATGGGGATTATGCAAAAAGTTTACTGATTCTAAAGAGGAAAAATGTGTTATCTGTAACCCCTCTTAAATTTGCACGAAAGAGTTTAATTTTTGAATTAAAAGATTCAGCATTAGCATTTGTGTTTCGATTTACAAAGAATCCAAGAATGTTTTTCATATTGCTACTTACAGTATTAGCAACAGTATTAAATTCTTCAATCTTTAATTCATTAGTTTTATCAATCCATTCCTGGAAGGCAATTTTTGCTGTATATTGATTTTTAAGTTCATAAATATTTCTAAATTCCATTACATGATAATATGCTTTTTCTAATTTTGGGTATTTTTTAAACAGCAATTTTGCTCTAATTTGTTGACTTTCTATCCATTCAGATGGCTTTTTAGAGATAATATATCTGCAACGAGCTAAAAGTTGTTTGGGAGTGTCTCCATTTTCAAGAACTTTGGATTTGTATTTAATCCCTTTTTTCTTTGCTCTGGCAATTGCTCTATTTTCTTTCTTTAGTTCTTTCCATCGTAAGCCAATTCTTATGTGTTGTAATGCATCAGTTGCTAATCTGACAACATGAAATCGGTCTGTTACTAAACGTGCTTTAGGAAAGGACTTACTTGTGGCTGATTCCATATTGCTTGCCATATCCAAGGTTACTTCTTTGACTTTCTCCCTAATTTCTAATGGAATTTTTGTTAACACAGCTTCAATATCTTTTACCAATGTGCCTTTAATTGATGCTACCAAAGTACCTTTCTTGCCTTTTCCGTTTTTATTTGTTATGAATGTGTAAAGCTCGCCACGTGAAAGAGATAATTCATCTATACTCAAATATTCTCCGATGTTTCCTGGGAATAACATATAGTTTTCTGCATGTTCCTTCTGCTCCCAATCATTGAAATTACTGCTACGGGTTTTGTAATGCCTACGCAAAGTATCTGGATTTATGCAGTAATTTTCGGCTATGCTTTTTATTGTTTCCTCACGGCTTTCTACCTGTATCTTTTAAAAAATCAGATAACTCTTTGGTAAATTTTGAGCCATCTGCGATAAAGGTATAATCATTATGTATCTCTGTGTGTTCTGTTTTGTGGCGCCAACGTCTGCGTTTTATTGCCAAATACACAGCTTTACCACGAACTGGAAAGTCCTGGATTAATTTTACATTGTAAAAGCCTTTTGATTCGTATTCTGAACTTTCATAACCTGATGGAATTATATTTTTCTCAACCATATCAATTTGAAGATACTTCATCTTTGTTTCTTCAGATTCTTTTTCTGATACATCACTTATATCAAAATATTCCAACAATAATGAAGGCAAAAAATATTGAACTATTGATTTGAATTTTTCTAAATCAATCAATGTTCCTTTTGATTTTTTTCTAACTTTTCGATTTTTTTTCTCTCTTTGTTTCTTTTTAAATTTCAAATTTAAGCAATAATCCCCATAAAAATCGTGTGTGCCCTAAAAATAGTGAATGTATTATTGAAAATTTAAGTTTGTTTTATTTATTTAATTAAGGGCGTGTTATGAAAAAATGCTTGTTTATTTTTGTTGTTTTATTTACTTATGTTGGTTTGTTCTCCCAGACCTGCCAGTGGGCTGAGAAAATTGCAGGTACAAGTGATGATTATGGGTATAGCGTTGCTACTGACGCAGATGGAAATATTTATGTTTGTGGAAATTTTACTTCTTCTACTTTAACTCTTAACAATGGAAAAACACTTAATAGTAGCGGTGGTTATGATGCCTATATTGCAAAATATAACAGTAGTGGCATTTGCCAATGGGCTGAAAAAATTGCAGGATCAAGTAATGATTTCGCATTCAGCATTGCAGTTGATGGTAATGGTAATGTTTATGTTGCAGGGAATTGGAATGGAAACTCTACTTTAACATTTAATAATGGTAAAACACTTTCAAATACAACAACGTCTTCTGATGCTTATATTGCAAAATACAATTCAAGTGGTGTTTGCCAATGGACTGAAAAAATTGCAGGATCAAGTCATGAAAATGTTCAGAGTATAGTTTTAGATGGAAGTGGCAATATATGCTTAACGGGTAGTTTTCAATCTTCACAGCTTACATTTAATAATGGCAAGACATTGACAAATAGTGGAAGTTCGGATGTTTTTATAACAAAATATAACAACAGTGGATTATGTCAGTGGGTTGAAAAAATTGCGGGATATGGCGTTGACGCAGCAAGCAGTATAGCTGTTGATGGGAGTGGAAATTTTTATTTATCTGGATATTTTTCATCTTCAACAATTATTTTAAATAATGGTAGGACTTTAACAAATAGTGGTAGTACAGACGCTTATTTAACAAAATATAACAGCAATGGAATATGCCAATGGGCTGAGAAAATTGCTGGTTTTAGCGAAGACAATGCTTCCAGTATAGCAGTAGATGGAAGTGGAAATGTATATTTAACAGGTTATTTTATTTCATCAACTCTAACTTTGAATAATGGTAAAGTATTAACTAATATTGGATCTAACGATTCATTTATAGCAAAGTACAACAGTAACGGAGTATGTCAGTGGGCAGATAAAATTGCAGGTACTTCAACTGAGTCTTCTTTTAGTATAGCATTAGATGAAAGTGGTAATGCATATATTTCTGGATATTTTAGTTCTTCAACTTTATTATTTAACAATGGAAAGTTACTAACAAATAGTGGTTCTGATGATGGTTATTTTGCAAAATATAATAGTGATGGAATATGTTTGGGTGCAGATAAAATTTCAGGAAGTTCATCTGACTATGCAAGAAGTATTGCAATAGATAAAAGTGGATATTTATATATAACTGGATCTTATTCATCATCAACTCTTACTTTTAATAATGGAAAAACATTAACAAATAATGGAAGTTCAGATGCTTTTATTGCAAAATATGATGTGATTTTCCCAGCAACTATATTTACTAATGGAATTACAAATCTGACATCAAATAGTGCTGCTTGTGGTGGAAATATTACTTATGATTGTGGTGGTGCAATTACAGCAAGGGGAGTTTGCTGGTCAACAAATCCTAATCCAACAATAAATGATTCCAAAACAACAAATGGAAATGGCTTGGGTGAGTTCACAAGCAATATTACCGGACTTAATCCTTATACTACCTATTATGTTCGTGCTTATGCAACTAACTCTGCTGGTACAAGTTATGGTGAGCAAATTAGATTTGCATATAAGAAAAAGATATTTGTAAAATATGATGCTTCGGGATTGAATAATGGTTCAAGCTGGACAGATGCCTTTACTTCATTGCAGACTGCGTTGAGCTATGCAACAGAAAATTCTGAAATTTGGGTGGCACGCGGTACTTACAAACCAACTATAAAAGTGAATGGCAATAGCGATAGACATAAATCATTCTTGATGAAAAAAAGGATTAGTTTAATTGGTGGTTTTTCAGGCACTGAAACTGCAATCAATCAAAGAAATATTGCAAATAATCCAACAATTCTTTCAGGCGATATTGGAGTTGCAAATGATAGTACAGATAATTGCTATCATATTGTTACTTATCAAGTTGGAGATAATTTTTTCAATGATGACCTTTTTGATGGTTTTACAATTAAATATGGAAATTCAAACAGTAGTAATCCAGATAATAGGGGTGCCGCAATGATTCTAAATAATAATGGTACCCCAACGATTCAAAACTGTAGTTTTGAAAATAACTTTAGTGGATTTCGTGGAGGTGCAGTTTACAATGGAGAAACAGCAGTTAATTTCTTAAATTGTAAATTTACTAATAATTCAGCAACTACTGAAGGTGGAGCATTATTTAATTATTATGCACATTATACAACTATTAATAATTGTGAATTTAGTTATAATAAAAGTGGTTCTGGTGGTGGTTTGTATTGTTATTATACAGATAGTTTGAAAATTGATTCGACTTTAATAAATTTCAATTCTGATGGTATATTTTCTAAAAATGGATCAATAGTCATCTCCAATTGCTTTATCAATTCAAATACTAAAATTGGATATGAATCAAACTATAATAATAACAGTATTTTCAATTCAAATTTTAACAATAATCAGATAGGAATAAAAACTGAAGATTTTTCAAATTATAAATATACAACAATACTTAATTCTATTGTTAAAGATAATACTTTTTACGGTATGCAATTTCGTTCAACAGTAATAAAAATCCAAAATTGTATTGTAACAGGGAATAATGATGCCATTAATATTGATTATAGTTCACAAAATGTGCCATCAAGTATAATTCAAAGCTCATTGATTGCAGAAAACAAAGGAACTGGTATATATTTGAGAACTAGTACTTCAGGGGGTGGAAATGTACTTATTTCAATTAAAGACTGTAAAATTGATAGAAATTACCTTGGAATAAATTTGGATAATGGTGACTTTCTGGTGCAAAATAGCATTATTTCAAATAATTTAATCACTAATTTGTCTCGTGGTGGAGGAATATTAATTAGCGGCAATGGTATTAAAAGGATTGTAAATTCCACAATAGCCAATAATACATCAAAATTGGGTGGTGGCATTAATGTTAATGGAACAACTCAGATACAAAACACTATCCTTTGGGGCAATGTTGCTACAATAGATGGGAACGAAATATATAAAGAAAGTGGTTCAGTAACTCTGGAAAACTCTTGCTATGGTAATGGCAATGGTGATATTTTTGGAACTATAACAGCTGTAAACTGTATAAATACAGACCCAATTTTTGTTGACCCAAATGGCGAAGATTATCGTGTTTATGGAGTTTCACCTTGTGTAGATGCGGGTAATGATAGTTTTATAAATGAAATGTATGATATAAGAGGTGAAGGATTTTATCGCAAACTTGATGGTGAAGATGCTGATTTGGTAGGAACTGTTGATATTGGAGCGTATGAATACAAGCACGGCACAGATAAGTATTTGCCACCAGCACTAACTACACCAGTATTGATTGAACCAGCAAATAATGACAACAACCTCGGCAGAATTGCACAATTTAAATGGCGAAAAGTAGAAAATGCAACTGGCTATAGAATACAAATTTCAAATACTAATACATTTGCAATAAGATTCATTGACCAAGTAGAAACCGATACAGTTGTTACAATAACAGATTTGAACCCTTTTATGACACAATACTGGCGAGTTGCGGCATTAAACCAAGCAGATAGTTTGTGGTCTGTAGTTTGGTCATTCACCACAAATGATATAGACCAGCCAACAGTTACAACAAATTCGGTTACTGAAATTGGCTTGTATAGTGCTGTTTCAGGTGGTAACGTAACAGATGATGGTGATGGAATAGTAACAGCTCGTGGCGTTTGCTGGGCAACAACTTCAAACCCAACAATAGCAAATAATAAAACAGAAGATGGTACTGGTGAGGGTGGATTTGTAAGTGATATAACAGGGTTAATTCCAAACACACCTTATTATGTTCGGGCTTATGCCACAAATATAGCAGGTACAGTTTATGGTTCTCAAAAAACATTTACAACTCCATCAATAATACCACCGCCATCAAGCTGGGAATTTACAAGTAATACCGGTAATAATTCAACAATAGCCGTACCAATGAGCATTGAACCAGAAATGGAAGATAGATTCATTCAAAAGAATGATGCAATAGGGGTTTTCTACAAATTAAATGGTGTGGATAAATGTGCAGGTTATGGCTTATGGAATAATGAAAATATGGTAATCACAGTTTGGGGCGATGATGACCAAACATCAATAAAAGACGGATTTTCGGTAAATGAAATGTACAACATTAAGCTATGGGACGCTCTCAATGGCAGGGAATATGCAACAGAATTTACATTCAGCGAGGGTCCGGATAATTACCAAATAGATGGTTTATCATATCTTTCAACATTGAAAGCTGAACTTACAATTACTCAATCAATACCATTAAAAAAAGGTTGGAATATCATTTCATCGAATTTGCATATCAATCAACCAGATTTGATGCCCGATATTTGGGCTGATTTATTTAGTCAGCTTGTGATAATGAAGAATAATTTTGGTAAAATTTTCATACCGAATGGAGTAAATCAGATAGGAAGTTGGAATCTTGAGCATGGTTATCAGGTTTATACTAATCAACTCTGCACTTTAAATATAAATGGAATGAAAGTAAAACCTGAAATCAATCCAATAGTATTGGCATCGGGTTGGAATATAATTTCTTATTTAAGAAATACACCTAAAGATATAGCTCAATGCTTCGCAACACTAACCGATAGAAATTCAGTAACAATAGCAAAAAATAACGCTGGTAAAATATTTATGCCATCGTTGGATATAAATCAAATAGGCAGTATGCTTCCGGGCGAAGGTTATCAAGTATATTTGAATAAAGTAGATACTTTGGTTTATCCATCAAATTCCGCAGGTCGTTCTTCAAATTCAAACAAAGTTGATGATTTTGATGCAAGAATTATCAAAACAGATTTTGAGAATACTGGCAATAATGCATCATTAATTTTAGATGTGGATTTAGCTGATAATACTGAATTGGCTGTAATGAATAATGACAACAAAATTGTTGGAACAGGTAGAGTTGTTGATGGCAGAACTGCAATTGTAATTTGGGGCGATGATGAAGAAATAACCAATCACGAATTACGAATTATGAATTACGATGCAGAGAATGGTAAATATACAGAAATTGATAATCTTGATTTGACAGATATTATAACAAGCACAAAATACAACAAACTGACTTACAACAAAGATGCTGTTTTGATTGGTAAGGCATTGACTCAGCCAATTTCATTAAAAGTTAATCCAAATCCATTTTCCAATAGCACAGAAGTTATTTTCACAATTGCTGACGATTGCGAAATAGAACTTTCACTCTACAATCTTAGCGGTATGAAAGTAATCGACATTGCAAATGGCAAGCAATCCAAAGGCATACACAAACTCACAATCAACTCCGAAAATCTTTCTTCTGGAACTTACAATGTAATATTGAAAAGTTGTGGAAAGAGCGTAGTTGAAAAAGTGGTGGTGGTGAAGTAAGAGTAGCAATAATTCATCCGATGTTTCAAAAACATCGGATGTTTGGCTGCCAAGTTAGATAAGAGCCGTTACAAAATTTATATATTGTTATATTAATTGAATGTGTAAAAACGAGTAATTTTATCGAAATAAAAAATAATTATAAAATTTAAGTTGCTTGAAAATCCAGATGGGGATTACATGTTTGTAAACCCCAGCCTAACCTTCCCCAAGGGGAAGGAACTGGCGTAAGTCCAACAATCCCAGAGGGATTGCATGTTTATAACAAACATATTTCCCTACATACTTTTGAACAGTCCAAGAATTTTCTCTCTTGAAATTTTTGTTTTCCAATTCTTACCGAGTGCATTTTCCCACAGTGGTTCTAAAACCATTGATACATCTATCATTCTTTCAAATTGCTCGTCTGTACAATTCGCAGTGATATTTTGAGGTAAAACAATATCATTTTTGAACATCATACGTCTGAATTCTTCGACATATTCAGGGTAAAATTCATCTAATTTATTAAATACTATGCAGTTACTTAAACCATGATGTGTTTTTAAAATATATGAAATTCCATAGGATAAAGCATGGCAAACTCCAACTTGAGAATATGCTATTGACATACCACCCATAAATGAAGCCATCATTAATTTTTCATCTTTTATTGATTTAGGCAAATCTGTAAGAAAAACATCTCTGCAAAGTTCAATTGATTTCTCACCAAAAGAACGAGCAAACTCATTTATATAAGTTCCTGCAAGTGCTTCTACATTATGAACATAACAGTCCATACCAGTATAAAACCATTGGTCTTTTGGTACATCACTAATTAAATCTGGGTCCAAAATTACTTGATTAAAAACCGTATAATCAGAATTTAAACCCAATTTTTTTACAGGACCAGTAAGAACAGTAGTTCTTGAAACTTCTGAACCAGTTCCTGATAAAGTAGGAACAGCAATATGATAAATTGCAGGATAATTAATCAAATCCCAACCTTGATATTTTTCTGAAGAGCCATCATTAGTTAGCATTAATGAAATTGCTTTTGCTAAATCCATGGTACTACCACCACCAATACCAACAATTGCAGACGGTCTTCTTTCAGAATAATTCCGTGCTTCAGAAGTTAATTCATCTACATAATATGTCGTTGGTTCATCTTTTACACTTACCCAAAGGAGCATATCATGAGCTTCAATTGGGATAAGTTTTTCAAGTGGCTTGCCAATAAAAACATCATCAACAACAAAAACAACATGAGATTCTCTATGGTCATTTAATATAGAATGAAGTTGATTGAAACTACCTCTTCCATATACAATTTTATCTATTAACTTAAAATTTTTATACATAATTATTCATTATTATATTTTGACAAACTATTTAATTTTTTTTAGAAATTCATTTGCTTTGAATAAATCTTCGGGAGTATCTATTTCCAATCCCATATAATCAGTTTCAATAGCTCGAATTTTAATTCCATTTTCAAGTAATCTTAATGGTTCGATTTTTTCCATTATTTCAATTGTAGTTGGCTCCATTTTTGAAAATTTAATCAATGTGTCTTTTTTAAAAGCATATACACCGATATGTTCATAGTAAATTGATTCTATATCGTTATCTCGATTTATTGGTATTGGGGCTCTTGAAAAATACATCACATCATTTTTATTATTTACAACTACTTTCACATAATTATAATCTCTTACTAAATTAATATCATAAAGTCTCTGCATAAGTGTAGCTACTTCAACTGTATCATCTTGGAAAGCGAGTAAAAGTTTTTCTAAAGGTTCTTTCTTTACAAATGGCTCATCACCTTGAACATTTACAACAATATCAGTATCCAATTCTTGACATGCTTCTGCAATTCTATCGCTTCCAGTTGAATGATAATATTTGCTCATAATGGCATTTCCACCATTATTGTTTATCTCTTCAAAGATTATTTTGCTGTCAGTTACTACATAAACTTCATCAAAAAGTTCAGTTGCAACTGTATTTTGAAATGTTGTTAAAATCACTGATTTGTTACCAAGCAAACCCATTAATTTTCCCGGGTATCTGCTTGCTTCATATCTTGCTGGTATTAAAGCTACTACTTTCATAATTTAAAATTTCTATTTCAATTAAAATTGTATAGAAACGTTATTATAGTTAATTAGTTGTATGAAATTTTTAAAAAATATCACAAAAAAAATTCAATTTTTATGGAAATACTTTTAATTGACAATAATGATTCGTTTACTTATAACCTCTCTCAATTAATTGAAGAAGCAGGCTTTAATCCTGTGATTTGTAAAGACATTTTTTTTGAAAGAAATTCATTTGAAATCACCGATTACGTTAATAATTTCAACAATATAATATTTTCACCGGGTTCTGGTTTGCCATCGGAGAGAAAAGGAATGAAATTTATACTTGAAAATTTTCATAATAAAAATATTTTGGGTATCTGCTTAGGGCATCAACAAATCGCTGAGCATTTTAATTCTGCATTACAAAATCATAATCTGCCACAACATGGAATAAAATCAAAAATTAATCATTTTAATAATTCAAAATTATTTATTGATATACCAGAACAATTTCATGTAGGAAGGTATCATTCTTGGTTTGTTAGAGAGGATAGTTTATCAAAAGATTTAGAAATTACTTGCCGTTCTAATGATAATATTATAATGGGAATCAAACACAAATTTCTAAAAATCGAAGGAATACAATTTCATCCAGAGTCTTATTTAAGCGAATTTGGAATAAAAATAATTCATAACTTTATGACTTAGCCAACGTGAAGAAAAATTTTGTTCCTTTTCCAATTTCACTATTAACAAATATTTTCCCACCATTTTTTTCAATAAATTCTTTGCATAAAATCAATCCTAATCCAGTCCCTTTTTCGTTATTTGTACCTCTGGTTGAAACTTGTTGGTCAATTCTGAAAAGATTTGACAATTTTTCTTGAGTCATACCAACTCCATTGTCTTCAATACAGATTTCCCAGAAATTTCCAATTTCTTTACAACTAATAATTATCAAACCATTTGCTTTTGTGAATTTTATTGCATTTGAAATAATATTTCTAAATACTGTCTGAATCATTTCCCTATCGATAAAAGCAAAAGTATTCATACTTAATTGATTTTGTATTTTAATATTTTTATTCTCTGCCGATAGCTCCAAAGTACCGATAATTTTTGCAACTAAAGGCATCAAATCAATATTTTGTTGATTTAATCCTGTATTTTGGGTTTGCAAACGAGCCCATTCGAGCAGATTTTCGAGCAAATTGTATGCACTTGTAGCAGCTTTATCCAAACTTGCAATGATTTCAATTTTATCATTATCGTCTAATTCAGACCAATTTTCCTGCATTAACGAAGTCAATTGACCGAATGAACCTATTGGATTTCTCAAATCATGAGCGATAATTTTAAAGAATTTATCACGCATACTGATAATTTCAATAAGTTGTTGTTCAGATTCATACAATTTATTATTAAGTTCATTCATTTTAACTTTCTCTTCTTCAATCAAATCACGCGAGATATGAATCTCTTCGAGAAGTTTTAAAGTATCATATTCAATTTCTTTTCTTTCAGTTATATCTCTAATTATTGCAATTGCCTGCCAATAATTACCAATTTTTACAGGTGAAAGCGATAATTCAACAGGAAAATGTGTACCATCTTTCTTTATTGTAATCATCTCATAAGTTTTATTTACAAGTTTTCCTTCACCTGAAATTTTAAATTTTGGAAATACTTTAACAAATGAATTGTAATCTTCTTTGCTTGCTAATATTTGATGCAAATCTTTACCAACTATTTCATCGTAATTATAACCAAATATTTCTGTTGCTGCTTTATTCCAATAAGATACTTTTCCAAAATTGTCAATCATCACTATTCCGTCATTAGCATATTCTGTAATATTGTGAAGTAATAATTCTTTATCATTTAACGTTTGTTCAGCTAATTTTTTGGAATTTATATCAATAATCATAGAAAGTACAGTTTCAATTTTATTATTTGCCTGACTCATTATTGAAATGGATTTTAATATCCAAACTGAAGTACCATCTTTACGGAAATATCTTATCTCATAACTTGCATTTTTGATTTTCCCATCAAAAATATCAGTTAGATATTTTGTATTTAGCTCAACATCTTCAGTATGAGTAATTGAAATTTCTGTTAATTTATGAAGCTCTTCTTTAGAATACCCCGTAATATCACATAAAGCAGTGTTAAAAAGCTCAAAATTTGTCAACCTATTTTGAATGCTAATTGCAATGATAGAATTATCAAAAATTGCTTTTAATTTGCTCTCTGATTGTTTTAGTTGAAAATTAATGTTTTTAATTTTTGTAATATCACTAATAACTCCATATATGATTTTTGAACCATTATCCAAGAGTTCAAGATTGATTGAATCTCTTACCCAGTATATAGTTCCATCATATTTGACTAATCTAAAATCAAGGAATTTTTCATACTTGTGGTTATTGATTATATTATTAATGTTGGCTTTATATCTATTTTGGTCATCTTGATGTATATACTTAAAATAATTTTCATAAGAATCCAAAAAATATGTGCTATTCATACCAGTTAAGAATTCAATATTAGTACTAATGTAGAAATTAACTAATTCCGAATGATTATTTATTGTAATAGACCAAACACAATCAGGTATATTTGAAAGTAGATTATCTAATTTTCGGTTTGAAATATTTAATTTAATTTCAACTTCTTTTTCTTTGGTGATATTTTTGCCATTGAGAATAATGCCATTAATATTACCTGAGTTTAAAATAGGTGCAAAAGTGAATTTATAAAAAACTAAGTCCTTATTTTGGTTAATTATAGGTAAAATTTCAGTCGCATTTTCACCAGAATATGCACGATTTATTTTTTCATAGAACCATTCATAATAAGATTTTTGGAATTCAGAGAAAATGTTCATTCCAATCAATGGAACAATACCAAATAGGAAATGCATATTTTCATAAAATGAACTATTAAATGATGTTAATTCACTATTGATTCCAAAAGATGCCATCATCTCTTCAGAACTTTCTAACAATGATGTTAAATTTGCTTTGGATATTTCTAACTCTTGTTGGATTTTTTTCTCAAAACTAATATCATCGATTGTAACAAAAAAATTTGTTCCATTCTCTCTTTTAATTCGAACAATATTTAGTAAACAATGTATATTATCATGTTGAGTTTTTAATACTAATTCAAATGAAACTTCATCAGAATTATCATTAATTTCATTTTTTTTAAAATAGAAAATATCTTGATAATCACGATGTATAAATTTTGTAAAATCAACTCCGATTACTTCACTCTTAGCAACTCCTAAATATTTTGATGCACAGCGATTAATTTCTGTAATAGTATTATTTTCATCAACAGTTAAATATCCAATCGGAGCTAAATCATACAATTCATAAAATTTAAGATGTTGAGCTTCTAATTGATTACGAGTTCTTAATAATTCATCATTTTGAATTTCCAACTCAATATGATAAACATGTATTTCTTCGAGAACTTTTTTTAAGCTATTCTCATCTCTGTCAAGAATAAAATCATCAATATAATCAAATGCTCTTTTTTTTAAATCATCAAATCCTTCTCTTTGAAAGTCATGACCCGAATTTTTGGATTCGGTAATCTCTCTAATAGAATTTTTTAAAGCATCTGATTTAAAATTCAAATTTTCTTCGTTCATTTAACAATTAACATTATTTAAAAAAAACTTGGTATTATTTCTTAATAGAAATCTTACTTAGCAATTTAACTTCTTTTGGATTAGAATAATCATATTGATACAGACCATCATTTGCAACAACAATTGCACGACTCCCAAGTGGTATAATATCATAAGTATTCAAATCTGATTCCCAATCTAACAATTGAATTTCCTTTGGATTTGATACATCAAATACTTTAAGTCCAGCTTTGCTATCGCAAATAAACAATGTATTTCCATCTAAACCCAAACCCAATGGACCTTGCATTGGATAAGATTTGACTAAAACAGGTTTCATTATATTTGAAATATCAATTATATCAAGTTGATTAAGATTGTTGCCACAATTATTGCCACCTTTTAGAGTAACATAAGCATATTTTTCATCTGCAACTACTGGGTCGCAAGCTCTAAAATGTGTAAATTCACTAATATATGTTGGATTCCAAGGAGTAGAAATGTCATAAATGAACATTCCAGTTCTTGAACCAATAAATAATTTCCCTTTAAAAGGATAGATTGTTTCAATATTCCAACCAATATTTATTTGAGCCCAAGGTCGTGGATTTTTAGGGTCGTCCAAATCAAAAGTTTGTAATGATGTATTGCAAACAGTATATAAATATTTATCATAGAGAGTAAAACGTGCCATAGAACCACCTTTGCCAACTGTGCCACCACTACCATCATTTGAGGCACCATTTTTTGCTCCACCTCCTTCAGTAGTTCTGTAATCTGGGCTTGTCATTGCATCATCACAATTATTAATAGTATAAGAAATTACTGTATCAACTAATTTATAAGTAGTTAACATATTTGATTTTTCATCATAATATGCCCATTCAGAATTAAGAGTACTATTAAAAATTGCATCAACTCTTTTCACGAAAATTGGTGAACTTGGATTAGAAATATCGAATGTAAGCAAATCTACATAACTATCAGCATATAAATACTGATTTTTTACAGCAATATCGCCATTACCCGGTATATTGATAAAAGAAATATTTTTAGGTGATACTGGATTGGTATTATCAATAATATGAATACCTTTCCCTTTATCACTAACTAATATATAATTGCCAATAGTATAAATTTTACCAGGTGATTCTAATTCTCTTGCTGCTTCTATTTTGACTGAATCTCGAACTTTCTCTATTGGAATTTTTACTTCTACCCACATCTGAGTAGAGTATTTTTCAACTCGAGAAGTGCAACATCCAGATACAAAAAGTATCATTGATATTGCAATTAAACTAATTTGAATTTTAATTGAGGTTTTCATTTTATTTTCCTAAATGCTTATAAAACATTGTTTTATTTGAATTCTAAAATTCAAAAATGTAAATTAATCATTTTTTAGTTAATCTACAATTATTTTTTGATAAAAAATATTTAATAGTGTAAATTTAGTAGCAACTCAGCCAAGAACACATAATATTTTTTAAATTTACCCTGAAATAATAATCCTAATATTCTTTTTCATATTTGTCATAAAGTCCTGATATCCAGTTGGTATCCTTCTATTCAAATAATAAAGTAACATTCCAGCAAGATAGTACTTAAATCTTTCCTGCATTTCTACTAATTGTTCATCAGTCCAATTATATTCCCATTTCAATTGTATCCAATCTTCTTTTGTAATTTCTATTATCAAGTTACAAATTTCATCTGATAGACCCTGAGTAAAGGCAAATTCGGGCATTTTCTCTAAGAATAACAAATCGTAAATCCCAATATATTGAACAAAATAATTTGAATAAGCAACTGTTCTTGCAATTATTCCATCAATTCCTGATAATTCTGAATTTACATTTGAGCTTACGTAATCTCTTATTTCTGTTATAAAATCACTAACACAAATAAAAATTAATTCTTTCAAATCTTTGAAGTAATTGTAAAGAGTGGCATAAGAGTATCCTGCATAATCAGCAACTGCTCTTGCACTGATACTTTTCATCCCTTCACCTTTAATCATTTGCTTAGTGGCATCAATAAAGTAGCCACGAACTCTTTGTTCTTGTAATTCTTTCTTTTCCATAATTCAATCCATTTAATACATATAAAAAATATTAATTCAAATACAAATAATTAACAAATACAAAAATAATTAACATTGTTAATATATGCAAGAAAAATATTTTTTGTTTGGTTAATCAACTTTGTTTAATTTGCATTTTTTTAAATACATATTGGGAAAAATTTTATGAAATTATTGAATTTATTAATTTCATTTGTACTAATTGCAGCTTTGTTTTCTTGCAATTCAAACAAAGAATCATCTATTAAAGAACAATCTAAGGTAATACCGGGAATGGTAAAAACAGAATCAGGACTACAATATCAAGATTTGGTTGTAGGTACAGGAGCTTCTCCTACTAAAGGACAAACAATAGTCGTTCACTATCACGGAACTTTGGAAGACGGAACTATTTTCGATAGTTCAGTTCAACGTGGTCAGCCATTTGAAACAGCAATTGGTGTTGGACGTGTAATTAAAGGTTGGGACGAAGGTATGATGACAATGAAAATTGGTGGCAAACGCAAACTTATTATACCAGCAGATTTAGCTTATGGAAGCAGAAGTGTAGGTTCAATTCCAGCTAACTCAACATTAATTTTTGAAGTTGAATTATTAAACATTAAGTAATGTTTGAATTTAAACAAATTTTGATTTTAGAAAATGAAAGGATAGAAGATTTCTATCCTTTCAGTATTTTACATTGCTTATGGGAATTGAGAACTGGTGCAATAAGACAATTTGAAAGAATTCAAAAACTTTTTTCCGAAGCTGAAATTATATTTAAAGGTAGAGAACTTCACACTCAATCATTTCTTGAACGATTTGCAATAGAAAATAAAACAATTATCAATGAAAATTTGCTTATTATTGATTCTACAATTATCTTTAATTTAACATTGAGAAATACAATTGAGAAGTATATTATTGAAAATCCTGATTTAGACATTATATTTAAATCAAAAAATCAAGTTATAATTAAATATATTTCGAGTAATGCTATCGAAAAATCACAAAATCTTTTTGAGATTACAACTGATAACAACTTCTTGATGGTTGATTTAGATAATATAAAACAAATAAATTATCTGTGGGATGCTCTTGATTTTGTAGGGGACGAAATTAACAATGACATTTCTTTATTTAATCATAGAAGCTTCAGTTTGTTTGAAGGTGTTTATTTTATAAATCAACAGAATATTCAAATTGGTGAAAATGTTTCAATTATGCCTAATTGTGTAATTGACGGCTCTCAAGGGAAAATTATTATTGATGATAATGTTACAATAATGGCTCAATCTACAATTGTTGGACCATGCTATATAGGAAAAAATTCAATTATTAAAATTGGTGCAAAAATCTATCCTAATACTTCCATTGGAGAATTTTGCAAAATTGGGGGAGAGGTAGAAAACTCTATTTTTCAATCATATTCAAATAAGCAGCACGAAGGTTTTCTGGGACATTCATATATATGTGAATGGGTTAATTTGGGTGCTGATACTAATAATTCAGATTTGAAAAATACTTACTCAGAAATTAAAATGCGTTTGCCACACAAAACTGTAAAAACTGGTAGAATTTTTCTTGGTTTAATGTGTGGAGACCACACTAAAACAGCAATTAATACACAATTCAACACTGGAACAGTTACTGGAATTTGCTGTGTGCTTTTTGAATCAGGTTTTCTAAGTACAACTATTCCTTCATTTTGTTGGGGTGGCTCTCTTAATTCAAAGAAATATAATATTGAAGAAGCAATTGAAACTGCAAAAAAAGTAATGGCAAGACGAAATAAAGAAATGACTTCATCAGAATTACTACTCATCAAAAATAATTACACACTATCATAATTTAGTTTCTAAACAAATTTTTTCAAATTGAATTAGTTTTTAAATTTTGAAAAAATCAAATACACATCCCGTTTGGGATTACCTGTTTGTAACAAACGAAATCCCCTTAAGTCCAGCAATCCAGTATGGATTGAAAAGTTCAAATACACATTCAACACCTACGGCGTTGGTGGATACATAGCAAAACGATTGATATAAAAGGGATTACAGCTATTTACAATACTATTCCAATATATTTCCAACACTTTTCTGATTTTGCTATACTATTATTTTTGTGGGTTCATATTGAAGTAAATTGATAAATTGAATTAATATAAATGAAATTCACATAAAAATCATTAGTTTTCTTATAGAAATTATGGATTGGCAAGTGCTTTGATTATGACTCTAATATCCATTTATTAAATTTTGAATTAAAGTAAATGCTCTCTCCCATTGAAAATTGCCAATAAATTCCGTATTTATTAAAGATGGACTTTACCCTGAAGGTGAAGTCCATCTATAAATGTAAGAATTTCAAATTAATTCCAAGCCGTCAATTACTTACATAAATTTTCAAGATAATATTTGTAATTTACTCTTGAAATTTGGAATGACCTTTCACCGAGTACATTTTGTAATATTGCCACCCAATAACCTTTTACAGGTTTATTTCCTTCACGACTGGCTTTCAAGTCATTGTAAAGTGTGCCTCTTGCAAAATCTGAATTTGCAATAATAGTTTTCTGTTGTAACCTCATATCATCTAAAATAAATTCAAATTCATCTGCGGTTACAGTTGATAAATCCAATTCTGAATTTCCATTTTTTTGTGATTTTTTCATCTTTATACCTTTTTAATTAATTTATAAATATTTTTATTCTTTCAAAATTAAACCATAAACTTGCACTTTTTTCAAATATTCAACTTTTGAATTATTTTGATATACTTGAATTAAGTTCTTTATTTTTCAATGTTTTTTGAAAACTATGTACTGATTTCAAATTGTATTTGGATGAATTTCCAATAATTTCGTCAATATTAAAGTACACACGTCTTGATATTTTTCGGAATGGAATTTTGCCCAGTTTCATCCAAGTATTGATGGTTACTCGGCTTACTTTGAATAGTTTGCACATTTCTTCAATGGAAAGAAAGTTTGGCAAGCCCATACTTGCTTTTGGAGCTGACTTTTCACTATTTGTGGTAGTTGAAATTGCTGAAATATCTTGTTGTTTTAGAACAATATGCTGTAAAATTTCTTCGATTTGATTATTATCGAAACTGATGGTTAAGTTTGTACTCATTACATCTCCTTAAATATGATTAAAAATAATTTACTTTAAAGATTGTAATATCGTAATAAAATCACAGTTATTTAAGCGGGTTGTTAGCGTTTGGGATGAAATTTACACGCTGAATAGATGTAGCTTTTCAGGGTTTGGAGTTTCTATACTATATCATTTGAACGAGTGGGAGAGACGATACGAAGCCCATTAAGAGTATGGAGATTAAATATTACATCAATCGAACTCAAACCCAAAAATTGACATTGCTTCTCTTAATTTTGAATCTATTCTATTATAAGGTTTGCTTCCTATATATTCACTCTCTATTAATTTTCTTTTTTAACTTTACCTCTTTTATTTTTGATTGCTATAAATTTGCCTCCTATATATTTGCATTTATTGTCATTAAATATTTTCATGTCGATTGGAGATTGAATTATTTTTTTATATCTGCCATTAATCCCAAAGATTTGATTATTTTCAATCAGCTTATTTAATGTTTGTTCTGATATGAATCGCTTTTCATTAAGTTTGTAAAATAAAATTGAGGTATTAAACAGATTTAGATTGAAATTCAAATTAGCTCTGAATGAAAAAAATTGTCTGAATCTGAGTAAATCACAGTTAACAAATTCATATTTATTAAGTACTTGATGAAATTCTATAAATTTGCTATAACCACCAATCCACTTAATTTCCAAATTTTAACTTGAACTGTTCAATTTCTTCGTATCTATTTTTTAAAATCTTAAGAAATTCAATATAACTCGCTAGTGCAATTTCATTTTCCTTCTTCATTCCAAAATACATGTTTGATGAAAACAAATCTCCATTTTGGTATGTTTCAAATATGTCAGGTGCAATAGATTTTAATTCTTCTGTTAATTTAATTATGTCGCTATTGATTTAATTTAGACGATATTCTTCATTCATTTGAGCCAAAATTTCCAAAAATTGCTTCCTCTCCTCTCTATAATATTTCCTCAATACTATATCCTTGAGTGCCATTTTTGCCTGTATAATGATTTAAATATTTCACCGCCATAATAAATTCAATAAAATTTTAAATAATTCAATAAATAATGAAACGAAGGTCAATTGAATTTATTATCATTTCAATTCAATATAATTTTACAAGCAAATATGAGCAATTCTATTGTTGATTTTTTATAACTTCTCAATTCCTGAGCTTGTTTGCTAAAAAAATCAGGAAATAAAAATCGTATTTGCAAAAAAATAGAAATTATTACTGAATTTCTCAATATCATCTGCAATTTTCCTCAAGAATCAATAGATTTTTGCCTTTTTTTTAGAGAAAAATCAATTTTGCTGTACCAACGTGAACAATCGTCAACAATCGTCAACAATCGTGAACAAGTGTCAACAATCGTGGACAACGTCCAGACAATTCGGGACAAGGGTCAGACAAAATTACGTGCAAAAATGCAGTTTTGCTATACAAACCTAAGACAAATATTGGACTTACATTAGAATTTGAAAGCGATTTTTTGGACTTTCTTTGTACTTACCGCAAACAAAAGTCCCGAGAATTTTTCTGAAATCTATCCGAAATCCTGTCGATTTTATATTTTTTTTAATTCTTACAATTCCGCAAACTTCCCTTCTTCACTACTTAACGCCATATCTTGTACTTCAAGTTAATTTTAGGGCTTGAAACTAAAAATTGGGGCTTTATACGCTAATTTCTCAAAGTTTTCTTTTTTATTAGGAACCAGTTCCCAATATGAATAAAATTTTTCTATTTGTAATAAATTGTTTGCATGTCTGGGACTAATTCATAGTTCAGACTTGACCCAACTTTGAAAATTTCCATATACATAAGTGTTGTTCACATAATAGATTACAGATCTTTAATATAATCCATTTTCAGTATTTAGAAATTTTTAATTTTATTAAAGAAATCAATTAAATTATGCCTTAGAAATCTATAGTTATCAGCATGTGTATTGCCTTCATTTTTATAAAATTCAGGTAAAATGGCTATCTGCTTTCAAAGTAAACATTATTGAACTCTTTTATGTCAAGAAATATCAATACAAAAATTTCAAATCCATCTAATAGTCAAAAGCAAATTTAATTTAATGGGATAGAAAATTATCTTCGGAGTCTTATTGATTCGAGTTAAATATTTTTATTTTTTCAAGAAATTTTTCAAGAAAGTAATTGAACGACATTACGTTGTCGTTTGACAATAGTATATTTGCAATTTGCAGTTGAACTTAATTTGAAAAAAGAAATGCTTTCAAGTTATAAAACTGATATTAATGAAATTGTTTACAATAAGATAAGAAAATTGTAGAATTTGTATTTTAATTATTACAAATTCGAGATAATATATGATTTAAATAAGGAAATTAGAGATGGAATTGAAACAGAAGAAATTGCAACAAAATCTTGGAGTAATTTAAATGAATGATAAAGAATATTTAAAGTCATACACAGATTTTATGGAATTGATTCAAGAGATTAATCAGATTCAGGTAAATGTATATGATGAAATTTTGATGGTACAATTAATTGATAAATTAGAAAAGCTTTCTCATTTATGGATTGATTTCTATAATTCAAATTACGATAATCTTGGTACTATTTTTTTCAAGAATTCAATGTTTAATGCTTATGAATTGTTTAATAATTGTGTCAAAGAATTGAAACTAATCGAAGGCAAAAAATTCAGAGAAACCAAATTATTAATGAAAATAATCATTTCCGATATATCTATAATAAGAATTTTATACGATGATTATTATTCTTTTATAATTGAATAAAAAAGATTAAGTTTGAAAAATAAATTATTAATTATTGTTTCACGAACAAAAGAAGATAAGCTATGTATGAACAAATTGTTGAAATCAGGAATAGGATTTCAAGGAAAAATAATCAATTAGGTGATATTTTTGAGCAAATTGCTAAAGAGATAATTGAGAGGGAGAATATATATCCATCAGATTATAATAGTGAGGAACCTTTGATAGGTAGAAGAACAAAAGACATTACAAAAGATTTTGGCAAAACTATAAACGAAATAGGAAGAGGCGGGTATATTAATACTTACCCAAATGGCGAACCAGGGAATTGTAGACCAATTTTGGTTTGCAATGCGATTGGAAAATGGAACTCATTCAAATTTGGCTTTAAGGGTTCTGCTAAGTATTTAGTTGACCACTATTTTCAATCATGTAGTGCAATAAACGAAGGTATTCTTATTTTTAGTGCTGCTTGGGATGAGATTGATTTCAATGAATTATACCGTGATAAATTTAATTTATATGTACAGCAAGGTAAAACAATTTGTGTCGTAATGGTTACTTTACAAGGATTTTCACTCCAATATTTAAGATAAATTTAAGGTTAATAAAATGAGTAATATCTCTTATATGAAAGAAATTGATGAAGTTGTGGAATCAACTTTTGAAAGATTGGTTAAAATGTATAACAATCCTGAGGAATCTCTATTGATAATTCCTAAATATCATCATAAAGGATTAAGAATAAGTGAGCAGGAAGCAAGATTTGCTTTCATATTGGAATTAGAAAAGCAAAACAAGTTTTATTTTTCTGTTGAAACACCAACAGAATATGCATATTCCGGCTTTAGTACAAATTCTCCTCATCTGAATATTAGGAAAAAGGCTAAAGATGAAACAGAGGAAATAGAAATACAAGAACAAGAAACGAAAAATGGTATGTCCGGACAGATGGAATTCTTTGAATATTACAAAATTACCTATCCCTATTAAAACTAAATTTGATGAAAATATTTAAAATAATTTACCTAAATCAATAAAGAATAATAAGGGGCTTTATATGTTTTTTTTGGAGCCATTGCACCCTTTTGAACCAATAATAAATCATTTGCTATATATAGGAAGAGTAATGGAAGGGAAAACAAATCATTCTTTTTATAAAAGATTTTATGAATACAAAAATCAAATTGGAGATGTAAATGGAAGCTTAACTAAAGTTCATCTAACGAATTTATGGCCAAATTGCACTCATGTCTATTTTTATTCTTTAAATCATTTACCTGACGAAGAAATTTCAAGAATTGAAGATGAAATTATTAAAAAAATAGTACCACCATTGAACTCAAAAATCGGTGGCAAAACAGAACAAATAAGAAATTTTTATTAGAGAGATAAATCATGATAAATTTAGCATGCCTTAGAGGCAATATAGGTTATTGGACATATTATTCCACGGTAATTAAAATTAAAGATTTAGTTATTGATAATAGAGTAATTACAGTTTCAGAATCTGAAGAGTTATATACTAAGAATATTAATCAAATTTTACAAAGAGAAATAGATCCAAAAAGAATAAATTCATTAAAAAAATTTATTAAAGAAAAAGATGAAAGATTTTTTAGTAGTTTAATTCTAGCAATCCATAAAGGAAGTCCAAAGTGGTTTGATATTGATTTATTTGAAAGAATTGAAATTGATGGTAAGGAAATTGACCAAGAACAAGTAAATTTCTTAGGTAGTAAATTTGGTATTCTATCATTAATGGGAGAGGAAGAAATATTTGCATTAGATGGTCAACACCGATTAATAGGGTTACGAAAAGCTTTCCTTGAGGATAATTCAATTGCAGACCTTGAAATTCCTGTAATTTTTGTAATTCATAATCATGACAATGTTGAAAAAACAAGACGGTTATTTACTGTACTCAACAAATATGCAGAAATACCTAAAGGTGCAGAATTGATAATACTTGATGAAGATGATGTTGCTGCAATCAATACTAGAAGATTAGTATTAGAACATCCTGTTTTGTCTAAACTAAACGCATTGTCTTCTTCAAAATCTGCTGCAATTCCAACAAACGATAATAAATCGTTTACTACATTAGTTACATTATACAATATCAATAAAAAACTATATTCACATGAATCTGCATATTATTCTGTAAGACCTGATAATGAAACAATTGAAAAACATTTTCAAAAATCTATTACTTTTTGGAATATTTTATTAGAAACTTTCCCTGAGCTGATAAATTTTATTGATGAAAATGAAAATCTCAGAATAAATAATAAACCAATATAGCGAAATGATTTAACAGGTGGCAGTCTTTTATTAAGACCTTTTGGACAAGAACTTATTGCTAACGTTTATATAGAGTTTTCAAATGATGAATTATCAGAATTTCAAAGAAAGCTTAGACAGGTTGATTTTAATTTGAGTGGAAATATTTGGAAGTATATATTTTGGAATGAAAAAATTCTTGGTAAAGAAGTCAAACTCAAAAAAAATCTGTTATTATTTCTTCTTGGAAAATACAATGATTCAGACAAAATTCATAATGAGATGGAAAGAGTTTATCGGTTAAATAATCAGATTTATCATAATCATATTATTCAAATATATTAATCAGATAATACTAATAGTTAAATAAAAGATTTTATTATATTTTTACGTCCGGTAAGCTCAAACGTAAGGACAATACTATATTTTTTGTACCTTTCAAAGATGTTGAGCCACAAGAAGATGAGAACCTTCAAAATGATATTCTACTCTCGATTGATTCGGATATTGATGAAGTTGTTCCAAGAGACAAAGTTGTGATACCGATTGCCGATATTGATTCATTCTTTGTTATGACCGAAAGTTCGTTCAATACCAAATTTCTGGAATTCTGTACAAAAAATAATATTCCGATTCATTTTTTCAATAGGTACGGTTATTATACTGGTACTTTTTATCCGCGAGATTACTTGCTGAGTGGTAGATTGCTTGTTAATCAGGTTAAGCATCATACAAGCAAAGAAAAACGGCTGAAAATTGCAAAACTTTTTATTGATGCCGCAATTTTTAATATTGTGAAGAATCTGAGGTATTATAATAATCGCAATATTGACCTTCAAGCTGAAATTGATACTATTCAATCGCTTGCATTGAGCGTAAACGAACAGGCGGGAATACCGGAATTGATGGGTATTGAAGGGAATGTGAGAAAGATTTATTACTCGACTTTTGAGAAGATTATCGGTGAAGAATATGGAATAATAGCCCGAAAGTATAATCCGCCGTCCAACCCGATTAACGCACTGATTTCTTATGCAAATTCACTGGTTTATACCGCTGTTCTCTCGGAAATTTACCGTACTCAACTAAATCCAACAATTTCATTTCTGCATGAACCGGGCGAAAGAAGATTTTCGCTTGCGTTGGATATTGCAGAAATTTTCAAACCGATTTTTGCTGATAGAATCATTTTCAAATTATTGAATAATAGGCAAATTCAGGCGAATGATTTCGAAAATCACTTAAATGGCTCGTATTTAAAAGAAAATGGCAGAAAAACTGTTGTACAAGAGTTTGATACAAAGTTGAAAACGGTAATCAAACACAGAAAATTGGGTCGAGATGTATCATACAGGAGGATAATACGTTTGGAATGTTACAAGTTGATTAAACATTTGATGGGCGACAGCGAATATGAACCTTTTAAGATATGGTGGTAAATGTATTGCATAATGATGTATGACGTGAATGAAAAAAGAGTAGGCAAAATGCTCAAACTCTCAAGGCAATATTTGAGATGGATACAAAATTCAGTGTTTGAAGGGGAAATTACCGAATCCAAACTTGAGGAATTTCAGATGAAAGCGTTGAAGCTGATTGATAGGGAGGAGGACTCAATTATCATTTTTCAATTAAGTACTGATAAATATCTTTATCGAAAAATTTTGGGGTTAGATAAGAGACCGCTAACTTCTAATTTTATATGAGGTTAAATAAATACGAAGTTGTCAGCCAAAAAAATTCAATAAAAATGAGTCAGAAAAAATCACATAAATTACAAATTGTTCTTTGAAAATTGGAAAAAATCCAGAATAGAACAGAGGTTGTCGGGTGACGGACTTTTTTGGGCGAATGGGGGCTGACAACAAAAAAGCCCAAAACATAAAAAAAGATCTTTGTCTAATGCGGAGAAATCCTTATTTTTGTATCGGCTTTTAATCGAACTATATTTGAATTGAAACTAGACTGCTTTTCGTTTTCTTTCTATGCCTGATATATCTTTTAATCGAACTATATTAGAATTGAAACAAGATTTTGACAGTAGAAACCGTAATTCAATAGTAATCTTTTAATCGAACTATATTAGAATTGAAACGATAACAGTTTAATGATGCGTGAAAGTGATGATTATCTTTTAATCGAACTATATTAGAATTGAAACATAATATATGCACTGGTGCGGTTAAATGTTCAATTCCTTTTAATCGAACTATATTAGAATTGAAATCTCAATCAAATGATTAATCAAACAAGACTAATTTTTGCTTTTAATCGAACTATATTAGAATTGAAATTCGAAAACAGAGCAGGAAGTAAGTGTAAATATTGCTCTTTTAATCGAACTATATTAGAATTGAAATAAACACAGATTTTCACGGAAAAGAATGATACGTAGTTTACGAATAGGTAGCCCCTTTGAAAATCATTTTTTTGTAACCTAAGGATTGGTATTTCAAATCGTTAAATTGGTTCATTGATTCGAGTAAAAGTGGTAGATTTCTTTTCTTTTTCAGATTAACAATAATACTATCATTTTCAATTTGAATATCAGCACTATTGAGCAAAAACTTTTCGTACAAACTTTGAACTGATAATTTTTCATATCTCGGCAAATCATTTGCAAATAATCTGTATATATTATGCGTAAGAATTGACATTGTCAAATCAAAATCAACTTTTATAACCATTGAAGAGGAAACATTATTAAGATGAAAAAATGAAATTTGTTCTGAAATTTCTTTTTCAACTAACCATCTTCTCGCATATTTTCTAACTAAACTTTCAACTGATGAATCAAAATCATTTGTAATTATAATTGCAGGTTTTATCTTACCGTTTCCTGTAATCACTATTTGCCTGACCTCGCCCTCGTATCCTCTAAGTTTGACCTTTTGGTCACAAACTTTTAATGTTCTTTTTTTATTCGATGAGCCATCAATTCTAATAGTTTTCCATTCAGATTTTGGCAGATTTTCAATCTCCTCAACTATATTTTTGCCTCGTCTACGAATCGTTAAAAACATTATTCCATCGTTATTTAGACGGTTTAGATTTTCATAATTTGTAAATTTACTATCAAAAACTAAATATTTTAATTCCATTTTACCGTCAGAACCTGCTTTATAAAAATCAATAAATTCCAAAATAACAGCATTTTCATCTTTATGCATTATATTCGTGTCTCCATAATCAATTATCCCACTTTCTTGATCCTGTGCCAGAACCGCCAGCATACTTGGAAGTGCTTTGTTACGTTTGCCAGACCAATTATTCTCCAAATGTTCTGAATCTCCCCAGTAAGGAATAGTCGTGAAATCAAGATTAAAGGTCTCTTTGATTAAACCTAATTCAATCCATTTCTTGCTCAATTTTATGAGAAAATCTTTGTTCATATCCGACGTAACTCTATCCGAATATGAAGTTAACCAAGCCGCCTTAGGCAATACATTTAATCCGGCAAAGAGACCTGAACCCTTGTCCATACACCAAATATTGTCAAGCAGTATAACGCCTGACATCTGATGCTTTTAATGCTACAAATGATAATATTGAACTTAATCTATTAATTTGTTTCGTTTCAGGATAATTTGATTCTTCAATGATTTGTCTAATACCAGTAGATTCGATGTAAGGAAGTAAACATAAAATTCCTGCTGCATCACTTTTAAATTCGTCCTTTTTTTGAATATCAACAGAAGCACTTTTTTCAGCTGCTATCTTTGGAAAAACTAATTGTTGTTTCTCTTCTTTGCTTCTTCTTGGCAATCTTTTGAAACCAGCTTCGTGCTGAATATTATAGATGGTCTTTTCAGAACAATTATACCCTTTGCTATCAAGAATTGTTTTAATTTCAGGAATAGAATGATTTGTAAGCCGAAGTTGAATAATCAAATTTTCGGCAGATTCAATATTGACAGGTCTTTTCCTGCTGGTTTTTTTCAAGAAAAAAGATGTCAGAATTGCTATTTTTTCTTTCCTTTCTGAACCAGGTAACTAATGTGGTAAATCCACGATAGGTATAACCGAACTTTTTTGCAACTTCTGCAGCTGGAACATCATCAATAAAATACATTCTAAGAGCTTCATATTTCTTTTGAGAAATCGAAGTCGGGTTTAAGAAATACTCTTTGTCATTCATAAAAAAACCTTTTCAAATACGTGTAATTATTACCATGACAAAACTAATAAAAAATCATTAAACAACCAAGAAAAAAATGCAAAAAAGTCAATAAATGTGTATTTACTGGCATTTACAAGGATTAAGATTTTTCAACTACAGGAATAATGAATTTTTACAACTGCTATAACAGTACACATAATACGTAATATACTAAATTACAACTCTGACTATATTTCTATAATTTATTGATATTCAAAGACTTATAAAGTCATTAGTTATTTTGTTTGATGTTTCAACTACTACAATTATTACCGTGAAAATCTGTGATAAATATTAGTTCTATCTTTTTTATCAGCAGTCAAAAACTTTTAATCGAACTATATTAGAATTGAAATATTAAAAAGAGTTTCCAATAGAGATTATTAAGTTCCTTTTAATCGAACTATATTAGAATTGAAATCTCAAAGTTTGTTTGACTGAAATATACAACAAAATACTTTTAATCGAACTATATTAGAATTGAAATCTTAACCAATAAAGTACAATTTTTTGTCTGCTGCCTTTTAATCGAACTATATTAGAATTGAAATATATAAAAGAAACGTCATTGCAATTAAACAAGTTAGGCTTTTAATCGAACTATATTAGAATTGAAATGAAGGTACTTCTGAAGAAATAGAATCACTATTCACTTTTAATCGAACTATATTAGAATTGAAATTTAAAGTAAAGGAATGGAGTGAACATCATAATTTTCCTTTTAATCGAACTATATTAGAATTGAAATAAAAAATACAATCAAAACTATCTGCTTTTTGAAACTCTTTTAATCGAACTATATTAGAATTGAAATAATAAAGAAGTTGCAGAGTTTAACGAAATTCTAATACTTTTAATCGAACTATATTAGAATTGAAATATATGTGAAGTATGTGAAATATGTGAAGTATGTGAAGCTTTTAATCGAACTATATTAGAATTGAAATTTAGTTCGTAATTTGCAATTAATACAATTTCGATTCTTTTAATCGAACTATATTAGAATTGAAATAAAAAACACAATCAAAACTATTTGCTTTTTGAAACTCTTTTAATCGAACTATATTAGAATTGAAATTTAAAACTCGACAGCCAGATTAGATCATCGGAAAGCTCTTTTAATCGAACTATATTAGAATTGAAATCGAGCAAAATTATGACAAGCTATTAAATGAAATTTTACTTTTAATCGAACTATATTAGAATTGAAATCGATAAATATTGAAACCCGTAAAATCGGTCTTTCCTTTTAATCGAACTATATTAGAATTGAAATTAAATTCGTTTTTAGACGTGTTTTTGTTCGATACACTTTTAATCGAACTATATTAGAATTGAAATAAGTGATACGCCTGTAATGTGGCTAATATTAGCCAACTTTTAATCGAGCTATATTAGAATTGAAATAATAGATAAGTTACTGAAAATTTTTTTCGTTTGACTTTTAATCGAACTATATTAGAATTGAAATCTAAAAGTTTGTTTAACTGAGATATACAACAAAATACTTTTAATCGAACTATATTAGAATTGAAATCTTAACCAACAAAGTACAATTTTTTGTTTGCTCTTCTTTTAATCGAACTATATTAGAATTGAAATCAGTTCTGAACAAATCTTAGAAAATAAAGGAATTATCTTTTAATCGAACTATATTAGAATTGAAATAAAAAATACATTCAAAACTTTTTGCTTTTTGATACTCTTTTAATCGAACTATATTAGAATTGAAATAGTTTTTTAGTTGCTCTATAAATGTTAAAACCCGTAAACTTTTAATCGAACTATATTAGAATTGAAATATTAGAACACTTTGGAAATAGCAAATTTCATAACAGTTCTTTTAATCGAACTATATTAGAATTGAAATAGTTTTGAACGTAAAAGATTATGACAAAACAATTTACTTTTAATCGAACTATATTAGAATTGAAACATAATAGGTACACTATTTAATGCTAATATCCAGTTATCTTTTAATCGAACTATATTAGAATTGAAACTATGATGACCACGTAGAAATTACTACAAGTAAAGACTTTTAATCGAACTATATTAGAATTGAAACGTTGTTGTAATTATTAATGAAGCAAGTGATAGTAAATCTTTTAATCGAACTATATTAGAATTGAAACACTATTTTCAGGAACAGTCAAAACAGATGACGGCAAACCTTTTAATCGAACTATATTAGAATTGAAACATTGAAGTAAATGTACACGGCACTGACGTTGATTATCTTTTAATCGAACTATATTAGAATTGAAACAAGAAGAAGCACTTGCGATATTTGATGATAGTCCTCTTTTAATCGAACTATATTAGAATTGAAACGCAGACCCAAATAAATCACCTGATTTATTGGTAAATCTTTTAATCGAACTATATTAGAATTGAAACACAATTCCAGACCCACAAATTCAATCAGACTGGTTACACTTTTAATCGAACTATATTAGAATTGAAACTAACTAATTAATTATTACATCGCCTTTAAAGAATGCTACTTTTAATCGAACTATATTAGAATTGAAACGCTAATTCACAAACTTTGGCAATACTAAGAATTTCACTTTTAATCGAACTATATTAGAATTGAAACTTGACATTGATATTAGTCAAGCTATTAAGTCAATAAACTTTTAATCGAACTATATTAGAATTGAAACCCTGTATTGCCTAATCTTGCATTTTGAAATACAACACTTTTAATCGAACTATATTAGAATTGAAACAATTAAAAATGCTAAATCAACGGAAGAAGTAAAGAAACTTTTAATCGAACTATATTAGAATTGAAACACTACAACTTCCTGTTTTTCTAATGAGACTTGTAACTTTTAATCGAACTATATTAGAATTGAAACATGCTTTTATCTTAGCCTGCTGTTCTTTATCTAACCTTTTAATCGAACTATATTAGAATTGAAACACAGCACAAGCGACAACAAAATTAAATGCTTTAATGCTTTTAATCGAACTATATTAGAATTGAAACACAAATTAATTACTTGTTGGTAATTTTCAGAAACGCTTTTAATCGAACTATATTAGAATTGAAACCAATAATACCAAAGATTGAAGTTGAGGAAAAAGTGCTTTTAATCGAACTATATTAGAATTGAAACAGGAATAAATTCAAGGCTGAATTGGAATCGAGGAACTTTTAATCGAACTATATTAGAATCGAAACAAGGATTAGATAATTCAAGTTCAATCAAAACAATTTACTTTTAATCGAACTATATTAGAATTGAAACAATATTGATATTTTTGTGGTGGGATAGCTCTTTTACTTTTAATCGAACTATATTAGAATTGAAACTCGGAATTATAATTTGTACTTTCTCTTATAGCATTAACTTTTAATCGAACTATATTAGAATTGAAACTAATTATGATATAGTTTTTTATATGCTTGGTCTATTAACTTTTAATCGAACTATATTAGAATTGAAACTGCTTATTTCATTAGAAAACCCCTGTTTTCAATTCTCCTTTTAATCGAACTATATTAGAATTGAAACATTGTTGATTTAATTGAGTTCAACAATTGTCTTTGGCTTTTAATCGAACTATATTAGAATTGAAACAACATCAGGAAGAAATACAAACGGCTGATATTGTGACTTTTAATCGAACTATATTAGAATTGAAACTTGTAAAAAATACTGGTGCCCTGTTGAATAGCGATCTTTTAATCGAACTATATTAGAATTGAAACTAAGCATTATATTCCTGCATATTTACCATACATTCCCCTTTTAATCGAACTATATTAGAATTGAAACGTAACTAATAAATTAGGTAACAATAAAATAGATGAACTTTTAATCGAACTATATTAGAATTGAAACAATATTGATATTTTTGTGGTGGAATAGCTCTTTTAACTTTTAATCGAACTATATTAGAATTGAAACCAAAAATATCAATATTTGGGTAGTGATGTTTCGATTCTTTTAATCGAACTATATTAGAATTGAAACAATTTATCACAACAAAATATGGAAGTACTCGCAGAACTTTTAATCGAACTATATTAGAATTGAAACTTAAGTATGATTAAAAGAGCTATTCCACCACAAAAATACTTTTAATCGAACTATATTAGAATTGAAACTAAAAAGCACCCAATTAAGCTATTACAAACAACTTTCTTTTAATCGAACTATATTAGAATTGAAACGAGCAAGTCTTAAAACTGCTCATTTTTTAAAATTTACTTTTAATCGAACTATATTAGAATTGAAACTAACTCCTAAAAATTTAGTTTAGGATTCAAAGACCTTTTAATCGAACTATATTAGAATTGAAACAATATTTTCGCAAAAAAAAATAATTTTGATATTTGACTTTTAATCGAACTATATTAGAATTGAAACTTTGAAATTCCGATGGAACGAATAGAATTGATTGAGTCTTTTAATCGAACTATATTAGAATTGAAACATAATTCTGTACTCATAATATTATACCTTAAATTTACTTTTAATCGAACTATATTAGAATTGAAACTTTTTATCATACAAATTAGTTGAAATCATTAAAACAACTTTTAATCGAACTATATTAGAATTGAAACTTATTCACTGCATTTTCGTGAATTTCTTTTGATAAACTTTTAATCGAACTATATTAGAATTGAAACCACAAATACATTCAGGATATACTCCGACTGTTGCTTCTTTTAATCGAACTATATTAGAATTGAAACATGATATTCATAATCTTTTATGAGTTTTGCTAATTTTACTTTTAATCGAACTATATTAGAATTGAAACCCGTTTCATTAAGCAAATGACTTGCTGGCATATTCTTCTTTTAATCGAACTATATCAGAATTGAAACTATTTTATCGGATTCATTCAAAAAAAAGTCTTGTTTGCTTTTAATCGAACTATATTAGAATTGAAACGTAGTATTGGGTTATCAACTTGAAAAAGCATTGAAACTTTTAATCGAACTATATTAGAATTGAAACTAAGTTTTAGTGACCATAATAAACAACAATAATATACTTTTAATCGAACTATATTAGAATTGAAACGAACTTGAACTTGGTCTTTTTGGTTCTTATGATGTTGACTTTTAATCGAACTATATTAGAATTGAAACCAGCTTGTAATTTTTTAATCTGTTCTGTTGTAATTCCTTCTTTTAATCGAACTATATTAGAATTGAAACAGTCATTTTGCTTGCTTCTGGTATGCTGTACCATCTTTTAATCGAACTATATTAGAATTGAAACATTCTTGCGGACAGCCCTGTAATTCTAATTGAATTGGAACTTTTAATCGAACTATATTAGAATTGAAACACGGTTCACAGAATTACTATTCAATGTAAAACTTCTCTTTTAATCGAACTATATTAGAATTGAAACACTACGTTACATTTACTTAATCGACAAAACCTGTAACTTTTAATCGAACTATATTAGAATTGAAACGAGCAAGTCTTAAAACTGCTCATAATCGAACTATGCTTTTAATCGAACTATATTAGAATTGAAACACAAAACAATAGACCACTTTATTCCGAAAACAAAATTTCTTTTAATCGAACTATATTAGAATTGAAACATATATGAGGTCTGCAAATATTTGGTATTGGGTTGAACTTTTAATCGAACTATATTAGAATTGAAACGCCTCTGAACTACTAAATGCTTGAGTTGCTGTTTTACTCTTTTAATCGAACTATATTAGAATTGAAACGCGGAATGACATAATTTGGGGCAAGGTGAACTCAACTTTTAATCGAACTATATTAGAATTGAAACCGTTAAAACGTGGGGCTATTCTATTTCCCCCTTAGGCTTTTAATCGAACTATATTAGAATTGAAACGAACATAATGAATTGAGAAATTATTTGAATGAAGCACTATTAATCGAACTATATTAGAATTGAAACGTATAAAATTATCTGATTATACCGATTGATTTCAATCTTTTAATCGAACTATATTAGAATTGAAACCATTAATTAACCTCTTTTATATCTACAACAAACCACTGCTTTTAATCGAACTATATTAGAATTGAAACCACATTTATTTTAGAATGAAGCGGTTTTATAAAAACTTTTAATCGAACTATATTAGAATTGAAACTTATTCATTTTCACTCCTTCGGCTCTGTGTCGATACTTTTAATCGAACTATATTAGAATTGAAACTTAGAAACGTTGTCCCTTATGATTATTTCACGTTCTCTTTTAATCGAACTATATTAGAATTGAAACTGCAAATACAATTTCTTCTAATCTGTTTTTACTCACTTTTAATCGAACTATATTAGAATTGAAACAAGTCTTTGCAATACTCTCAGTTGTGTCTATTGTTGCTTTTAATCGAACTATATTAGAATTGAAACTTTTTTACTCCTAAAATATTTTTATTTCGTTTCTACTTTTAATCGAACTATATTAGAATTGAAACCTTTCTATATATTTTGCTACTCTTGACGTGTTTACCTTTTAATCGAACTATATTAGAATTGAAACGAACGTCTAAAAATCTATATATCTGGGAGAATGAACGGCTTTTAATCGAACTATATTAGAATTGAAATAAGTGATGCAAATTGCAGTCATAATGTGGTCATAATGCTTTTAATCGAACTATATTAGAATTGAAATACAGGAGGAGTTCCGTAATCTTAATAATAGACAATACTTTTAATCGAACTATATTAGAATTGAAATTATAACACGAGCATATTGAACAATAGCACTACTACCTCCTTTTAATCGAACTATATTAGAATTGAAATAAAGTTCGGAAGGATTGAATAAAAATATAAATGAACTTTTAATCGAACTATATTAGAATTGAAATCTATCATAAACCAAGCACGCAGGATTAGTTGGATATGCTTTTAATCGAACTATATTAGAATTGAAATATTTGTGATGTAAAATTATTGCAAGTTTCAGATTCAACTTTTAATCGAACTATATTAGAATTGAAATTATTTAAAAAAAACTATTTATAAAATCAATTTTAATCCTTTTAATCGAACTATATTAGAATTGAAACGTTATTTTCTGGAACAGTCAAAACAGATGACGGTAAATCTTTTAATCGAACTATATTAGAATTGAAACATTGCAAATACTCAAATTCAATCGGACTGGTTGCAAACTTTTAATCGAACTATATTAGAATTGAAACCTCCAATTCTATTCCTGCACGTTGGCAGTCGGTTATCTTTTAATCGAACTATATTAGAATTGAAACATTTGGATATTGCAAAATTCTAAATCTAAATTTTCACTTTTAATCGAACTATATTAGAATTGAAACTTGTAAGTCTTTGATTTACAACGGTTATTTTTTTGCTTTTAATCGAACTATATTAGAATTGAAACGGCAGTATTTATGCGAACAAAAGAGACGGCAGGTTCTTTTAATCGAACTATATTAGAATTGAAACTCGCAATAGCATCTTGAATTTCAGGAACAATATTATCTTTTAATCGAACTATATTAGAATTGAAACAATAAAAACGGTGAAATTGCTTTTAATGCTGTAAGCTTTTAATCGAACTATATTAGAATTGAAACAATAAAAACGGTGAAATTGCATTTAATGCTGTAAGACTTTTAATCGAACTATATTAGAATTGAAACAACTTCAGCTCTACGTTTGTAATAGCCCTGTTTCTCTCTTTTAATCGAACTATATTAGAATTGAAACAAACTTGCATTAATTAGTTTATATTCGGGATATATTCTTTTAATCGAACTATATTAGAATTGAAACTTTATCACGTTCTTCTTTTGTAATTAAACTATTATACTTTTAATCGAACTATATTAGAATTGAAACAGCGGAGGTACTCAAATTCAACCTGACTGGTTGCAAACACTTTTAATCGAACTATATTAGAATTGAAACTCAACAAACATATTTTGCAATTCTATGTTTTTTATGCTTTTAATCGAACTATATTAGAATTGAAACTAAAGAAATTTAATTTTTAAAAACAATGTGCGGTGCTTTTAATCGAACTATATTAGAATTGAAACGATTTATCATTATCAAAAAATAAATTTATCTTATCACTTTTAATCGAACTATATTAGAATTGAAACGAGAACATTAAAGAACTTATAATGGATTCTTATAATACGCTTTTAATCGAACTATATTAGAATTGAAATTTACTCTATGATTCCAACCCATTTTTCACTCCTTCGCTTTTAATCGAACTATATTAGAATTGAAATGAGTATTTCTTTCCTGTTTCTAAATAGTCGCATTACTCTTTTAATCGAACTATATTAGAATTGAAACTCATTAGTTTTAACATTCTTCAGTCTTGATTCTTGACTTTTAATCGAACTATATTAGAATTGAAACACAACAGCACCAGTTACAACAACTGATAGATTCACACTTTTAATCGAACTATATTAGAATTGAAACTTATGGAATGAAGTTTTACTTAATCCAATTATTGTGCTTTTAATCGAACTATATTAGAATTGAAACTCATTAGTTTTAACATTCTTCAGTCTTGATTCTTGCTTTTAATCGAACTATATTAGAATTGAAACATAACTCTATTTCTTTCATTTTTTAATCTCCATTTACTTTTAATCGAACTATATTAGAATTGAAACCTAACTGAAAATGAAGTTGTTGCTATTGAAAAAGCTCTTTTAATCGAACTATATTAGAATTGAAACTACTGTGCAATGGCGGCTTCAAATGTATCAAAAGGCTTTTAATCGAACTATATTAGAATTGAAACGTTGTTGCTGTTGCTTGAATAAATAATGACGGTACTCCTTTTAATCGAACTATATTAGAATTGAAATATTCAAGATGATATTATTGTTAATTTTCAATCTGACTTTTAATCGAACTATATTAGAATTGAAACATGCCTAATGGTAATCTAACAATACGTAAAAATACTCTTTTAATCGAACTATATTAGAATTGAAACGCACTTGTTGAGTACATAGAATCAAGATTTATAATTCTTTTAATCGAACTATATTTGAATTGAAACACTGTATAATGAATTTAAGACCTTTATATCGAGGTGCTTTTAATCGAACTATATTAGAATTGAAACTTTGCTATTTTCGTGGCGTCTATTGCAGTTGGCAAACTTTTAATCGAACTATATTAGAATTGAAACATGAAAATCTTCTACAAATTCGAAGAAGCTATCCACTTTTAATCGAACTATATTAGAATTGAAACATCATTTAGCTCACTTTCCCAATCCCAGTATTGAATCTTTTAATCGAACTATATTAGAATTGAAATTTAATCGTTTCACCGATACTACTCAATTGCAATTCACATTTAATCGAACTATATCAGAATTGAAATCTAATTTGACCAACTGACCAACCATTATTTGATAAAGCTTTTAATCGAACTATATTAGAATTGAAATCGTGTTATACCAACAAAACCCTTCATTGACTTGCACATTTAATCGAACTATATTAGAATTGAAATATCTGTATTACGTACATACCCGCAAGACGCAACCTGCCATTTAATCGAACTATATTTGAATTGAAATTTGCTAAGAACTATTGGACTTAACACTTGCTGTCCACCATTTAATCGAACTATATTTGAATTGAAATCTTAAAAAAGTTGATTGCAATACTGGTGAGCCGATTCATTTAATCGAACTATATTAGAATTGAAATTATATATTCAAATATTTATACAGAGATTTTGAATGGCATTTAATCGAACGATATTAGAATTGAAATTGAATCATTGCTAAAAAGTCCTTTGATGGATTCTTTGCATTTAATCGAACTATATTAGAATTGAAATTCAATAGTTGTAGTTAATGAAGTAACGTCATCAATACATTTAATCGAACTATATTAGAATTGAAATGAAGTAATCTTTATGAGAAACTTAAAAAAGAAACCACATTTAATCGAACTATATTAGAATTGAAATGCAAGTGAGAATTTAACAGCGGGTAACGTTGTTAATCATTTAATCGAACTATATTAGAATTGAAATTTTACAGTAAATAATGGTTATAATGATATAGCAATTCATTTAATCGAACTATATTAGAATTGAAATCAGTCTTTAGTAGATGCAACTTCAACTCCTACTACACTTTTAATCGAACTATATTAGAATTGAAATAACCTTTAGCATCATAAGTAATTTTAGTTTTAGTTGCTTTTAATCGAACTATATTAGAATTGAAATTAGCTTCGTCATCTGTTAATTCATCACCCAAGTGCCACTTTTAATCGAACTATATTAGAATTGAAATCTACCTTGTTTGCCCCAAATTAGCATTGAAAAAGGTGCTTTTAATCGAACTATATTAGAATTGAAATGTTTTATGTTTCAATTTTTCTGCGTACCATTCTGCCTTTTAATCGAACTATATTAGAATTGAAATGCAACACCTTGAATGCTTTGTTCAAGTCTGTTAGCTTTTAATCGAACTATATTAGAATTGAAATTCTAATACAATCGCATTGACTGAAGGCAACAAAGTTGGCATAATCAAATTAGAAACTAAGTTGTGTGATTTGTTTTCTCCAAAATTCCAGTTACAATGTCTGCAAGTGGGTTTATTAACATTAGCAAAGGGATTCATAGCAATTTTTTCATTTAATTTCACATAAATCATTTTGAAATTTTTGACACTTTATTTAATGTCTCTATGGATAAATTTCAGGCAATAATTCAAACACAGCAAGATACAAATAAATTAACTTATCTTTCAAATTCACTTACATATATTTTAATTACAATACAAAATTTAGATAACAACAGAATTAAGTATAAAGAACAATATAAAGAAACATGTAATAAAATTTTAGGACACTTAAAACATATATCCGATAACAAAAAAGGTCTTGAAAATGATTACAATTTTGACCATGCTTATAGAGATGTAATTATTGAAAATTTGAAGGATAGCCAAAAATTTATTGATGACAATGATGAAGAAACAAAACAAGAAATTAATCTGGTTATCAAAAAGATAATATCATACACATTGATTGAAGATAGAAAAGAACCTTCTTAAACATTATCAAATCTTATGGTTCCACCGCCACTCCTGCGGGGGATTTTTCTTTGTGCGACCGGTGGTGTGAGAGGACGGAGGAGGTAACTCTTCCTCCTACTCGATCCAAAAAAAATTTCCACAAAATAAAAAATATACACAATAACAACAAATCTTTTAACACTTGTTACCAAGCCCAAGCTAGTGTTATGTTAATTTGGATATGACGTAGATATATTGTATTTTTGAATTTTTATAAAACGATTATAAGGATTTAAAATATGATACTCTATACAATCAAACTAAGTCAAGATGAAGTAGCCGAACTCAATCAAATAATCAGCAAAGGCAGTCACACTACGCAAGCATTTCGAGCGGCATATATTCTATTGAATTGCGACAAGGGTGATTTTTCAAAGGATACTAAAATAACAAATGCTGAAATTAGTAAAATACTCAGAATTGGCGACCGTACAATAGATAGGGTAAAAAAGAAGTTCATAGAAGAAGGATTTGATTCAGTATTGGAAAGACGCCCATCGTCCCAAAACTATGTCAAAAAAGTAGATGGAGATTTAGAAGCCAAAATTGCACATCTCTGTTGCAGCAAACCACCCGATGGATTTGCCAAGTGGTCATTGCGATTATTGGCAGATAAAATTGTGGAATTACAGTATATTGATTACATTTCGCATGTAACAATAAGTAAGGTTTTAAAAAAAACGAACTTAAGCCTTGGAAAACAAAAGGTTGGATAATTCCTCAGGTCCAAAGCAGCGAGTTTGTATCCAATATGGAACGAATATTAGACATATATAAACTTCCTTACGATGAAGATATTCCTGTAGTTTGTATGGATGAATCACCTAAGCAATTGATTGAAGATGTTGCCTCAACGGCAATGCGAAAAGGTCAGGAAGCCAGAGTAGATTATGAATATATCAGACATGGAATGGTCAATATTTTCATGGCAAATGAACCTTTGAAAGGTAAAAGATATGTTGAAATAACAGAAAGAAAAACCAAAAAAGATTGGGCGATGTTTGTAAAAAAAATAGCAGATGAAATGTATCCGAATGCTAAGAAGATAAGACTTGTAATGGATAATTTCAAAACGCACGATGCATCAGCCTTATATGAAACGTTTTTTCCAGAAGAAGCCAAAAGAATTTGGGATAGATTTGAGTTTATTTTTACTCCCAAGCATGGTAGTTGGTTGAATATGGCAGAAATTGAGTTGCACGTACTAAATGGACAATGCTTAAACCGGCACATTTCTACAATAGAAGAGATTAAAAGACAAGTTGAATGTTGGGAAAAACATAGGAACAATAAAAACTCTAAAATTGACTGGCAGTTTAAAAATGAAGAGGCCAGAATCAAGTTGAAAAAATTATATCCGTCATTTAATGATTAACATAACACTAGGTTATGGTAAATAAATAATCTATTAAGTAAGTTTGGACTTTGTTACCAGAATTAAAAAGTATTATCTATTTAATAGAACAACCCATCTATTTTTTCGTTCGCATTCAATAATAAATATTTCCTTTAACCAAATCATATCAACTTTATTGATTTTTCTGACAATATCAATACACGCATCAAAATCACCTAAATTTCTATGAAGTTCAGCAATCATAATGTTCTGATTCAAGTCTGATTGGTCAAGTAATAAGATTAATTTATTACAATTTTCTTTCCACCTTAATTCATCATTTTCGTCAATGAAAATGTTACTGCCATTTCGAATTCTGTCATTGTATGCCCACCAAATTCTTTGTCTTATGAATAATTCATCTTTCAAATTTTCTGCAATACCATCATTCAGAGCTTTATAGTAGTCATCAATTTCGAGAAATTCAGCTTTGTCAACTTTTTGACCGTCTGTATAACTCCATTTGTAAACTTCAACATCCTTCAATTTACTCAACCAAACTATTGTGTTACATTTCTTGCATTTTGTAAGGTCAGGAAAATCAGGCATCATAATTGCAATTCTTTTACCATCAGAGTATAATTCTGATCCAAAAGTGTTTCCACTACTAATACTATCTTTTTATATTACGTTTTTACAATTTGGACATTTATAATAATAATTAGGACCCGGTAACATATAACTCCTTTTGAATAATAATTTTAAATTTAATAATAATGCTTTTCAACAATTCCTATCAAATACTGACAAATGTTAATACAAATTTAATGATATTTTGCAACTAAAAAAAATGATTTTAACAATTCAGCTGCTTTTAAATAATATAGACTTTTTGATTTTTTTTTAATGTCTTAAAAATTTCTTAGAGAATTAATATTTGTTAATTTTGAATTTCCTACTCCACAAACAACATCCTTGTTGTTCAATGATAATTTGTTCTGTAGATTGTTACAATCGACTTACATACAGCATCAGTTGTAACAAGTGACGGAACGGAAAAAATATTTTTCCCCACCAACAATTTCCAAACAATAAATTAATATTGTTTTTCATTAATTTAAGCATTCGTAACCAAGCCCCAGATTGGTTACGTTAAATAAACGTTAAGATAACTAAGCAGGGGCTTAGTTTCCAGAATTGAAATAAATGCTTTTAACCAGCTACTTGATCTATGTTTTTGGGTTTTACTCTATCAGCAAGAGGTGAATTTAAATTTACTTTATCAATTTTCGGTTGTTCGATATTATCAGCAAATAATCCAGACATAATTTTTCCTATTTACTATAAATATATTCATATTTGAGTATTGGGTCATTCAGTTTATTATAATTAACTTGTTCAACAATATTCCCATAGTTGTCATATTTGTATGTAATTTAAATAGAGAAATCTACATACTCAATTTCATTTCCATTACTGTCATATTTGTAGATTTGTTTATTTGTTAATTCATTTCTTTTGTATGAAGCTCTCTCAATTTTATTTCCCATTTTATCATATTTACAAGTATATTTACCACCTTTCGAGCCATTTTCATTCCATACTTCCTCAATTTGATTTCCATTGCTGTCATATTTGTACATTATTTTATACTCTATCGAGCCATTACTACCGTAACCGACTAACTCAATATGATTTCCATTACTGTCATATTTGTAGATAAATTTCCAACTTATCGAGCCATCCCATTCGTAATCAACATCCTCAATCTTCTTGCTATTTTTGTCATATTTGTAGAAATTTTTACTATATAACGTGCCATCTTGATTGTAAGTAACATTCTCAATATTATTACCATTACTGTCATATTTGTAGATTATTTTTCTATCTCTTTCCCAAGCCACAATCTTCTTACCATTACTGTCATATTCGTAAATCGATCGATCAAATATGTTGCCATCTTCTCTGTAACGGACATCCTCAATTATATTTCCATTGGTGTCATATTTAAAGCTCATACCTTCTTTTTTTGAATTTTGATCCACTTTGCCAAATTTATAACTGTATTGATATTTGATACAACTTGTGAAGCCTCCCTTTACTTTCTCAGGTAGTTCAGCTTTTGCAACAAGTACAGAACATAAATAAATACTTATTAATAGTAATCTGAATAGCATGAGAACCCCTCATTTTCAATTTAAAAAGTAAACATTTACTTTTACAAAATTAATTAATAAATTGAATAATAACTATTGATTTTTTTTTGTGAATTTCATCTCATAGAGAAAAATCCCTTTTTTTCTGGATTATTCAATATATTCAGTAATATATTTGGTCAATTACCAATTTTTTTTTCAAACTCTTAACCAAGTCCCAGCTTGGTTACGATTAAAAATGTAAAGGTTATTAAAATGTGGATTTTTTTACCAGTGTTGCAAATTTGTTTCTCTTTTGAAATAAGTTATGATATTTGTTTTGAAAAATTGAGTCTAACTTGGTCACTTAAGCGAAGCCAATCATTCAAAATTATTATAGCATTATTAAGCAAAATATAATTTCTTGAAATATCAACTTGATAATTTCCATTGAATTTGCCGCCGTGAAAAAGATTGTTTCGTATGTCGCGAATCGAAAGGCTTATTTTGTTAATTTCAGGGTCTTCGGAATTGAAAATTCTGTCTCTCCAACCAAGTTGACCATTATCAATCATTTGAATTTTTGGAGGATTTTTAATAAGGTAGTCAACCGCTTGTCTTAATTCTTTATTATTATTTTTGTCAAATGTATCTCTTATAGAAGCAATAAATGTATCCCAGTTTGCAAAAACTTTGTCTATGTTACCTGAAGTAAAATTCGAAGCTTTTAATGCACACTCAAATCTTGAAAAAGTTATAAAAAATTCCAGAATTAAAGTCTGACCTTCTATTGTAATTGACTTGTTTAACCTGTCAATAAATGTTTTTGTTATCATTGATTTTTTCTTCTTTTAAAATGGTATATAAATCATTAATTTACGAACTGAGCTTTTGATAGAATTTTATTAACTTTCATAACCTGAACAGGTGTTTATGTGAATGTAGGTTTTCTATTTCGTATAACTACTCAAAAGACACATTTTTAATTAATTTCAATTTCCCTTCCACCTACCTACATCTTATCAGCAAGTGGCATTACAAAATTAGAAGAAAAATTAAAAAATTACAGCTATTTTAATTATATTACTCTTCATTGTATTTTTGACCAATCTTTTTAATATGTGGTGTAATTTCCTTAAAAAAGACTCTAATTAATAACTCAATTTCGTCTGACACTTTTTTAAATTCAATCTTCTTATTTTGGACAAACTCATCAGTAATGCGTTTGTAAAAAAACTTGTATTTCTCTAATTCCTTATCATTATCAAAATCGAGTACAATATAAAATCCTTGAATATCATCAAGTTCTTTTTCATAGTAAGAATTTGAATGTGCAATTTTATTCCTTATACACCTATACTTTTGGACAAATTTATCAATGTTTTTCATTGAAGTGCTTAAAGTAGTACCTTTAATTTTGTCATTTTGAATAATTGTTGATTCTTTGCATTCCTTCTCAGGCAATCCAATCTCGAAAACTACATTTGTAAACCGTAATACTCTATCAAATATTGATGTAATCCTTAGATAAAAATTCTCAAGAATAAACACAATATAATCATGTCTATTCATTGATGATCTTTTTTTGATTTTATATCCTGATAACATTTCAATAGAATAATTAATTTGGTCCAAACACTCTGTTATATTACTTGCTGACAACAAAACATCAATATTATATTTCTCAAAGGATGTTTGTTTAGTAAAAATCTTGCCAATTTCCTGTTGAGATAAATAATTTCGCATTATTGGTAACAAGAATTTAAAAAAATCTAAATCTTCAAATCTATTTAATGTTTTCATTTTCAGTTATGACTAAGTCCATTTTTTAAGTTAATAACAACATGTTTCCACATAAACTCACTAGTTTCACTAAATTATTTTTCTTATCATTAGTTTTAATTCCTACAATTTTGCGAAACGAAGTTAGTTTTTCCCAACACCTACATACATCTTCTCAGCAAATGGCATTACAAATATAAGAAAGAAATTACCAAATGAAAAAAATATTTTTCCAAACCTACAATTTCTTCACATTAAAATATATCTGTTTTCGTTACTTTGCTTGTCTTTGAATTAAAAAATTGATAGCATTACACATAGATTTTCGTTTTCATTTCAAAAAATAACTTGCTTGATTTCAGATACTGTAGACCATAGCTCAAAATTTCTATATACTGAAAATGGCTTATATTCAAGATTTCTAATCTATTATATGAACAACATTATGGATATGGAAATTTCAAACAGTTATAAACTGGTTTAAAACTCAAAAGACATATTTGAGAATTTAGGGAATAAAACCCAATTTTAAGTTTCAAGCCCTAAAATTAACCAGAATTACAAGAAATGGTGTTGAGAGGTGAAGTAACAAAGTTTGCGGAATTGAAAGAACTAAAAAAAAATACAAATTTGTAAGGATTTCAGATAGATTTCAGAAAAATTCTCGGGACTTTTGTTTGAGGTAAGTACAAGGAAAGTCCAGAAAATCGCTTTCAAATTCTAATGTAAGTCCAAGATTTGTCTTAGGTTTGTATATCAAAACGGCATTTTTGCACGTAATTTTGTCTGAACCTTGTCCCGAATTGTCTGAACGTTGTCCACGATTGTTGACGCTTGTTCACGATTGTTGACGTTTGTTCACGATTGTTGACGCTTTTTCACGATGGTACAGCAAATTGAATTTGCACAGAAATAAAGGGAAAAATCTATTGATTTATGAAGAAAAATAGTAGAAATTATTGGATAAATTCAATAGTAATTTCCAAATTTTCTTTAAAAAAGATAGGAAATTTTACAATTATTACAACCCACTCATACAATTTGAAAATCTCAAGATAAAAGCATTTATTCATTTCTTTTGTATCTAAAACTATTTGCCAAGTGTTATGAAGTTCAACAAAATTTGTATTTTTTGTTTATCATTCAAAACTTACAAAGATAAATCATATAGAATTTCAATATGAACAATTTTCTTCACCTGGTTAAATATGTAGAAAGCAATAGCTAATGATTCATAAAATTCTGGATTTTCATTTCTGAATAATTCTTGGTTGTTAGAAATCTTTTCTTTGGATTTTTAATTTAATTAGGAGAATTATAGTTGAATACCAAAATATCAATGATAAAATTGCCGTTATAATCCCAATTGAAGTACCGAAGAATTTCTTAAATACAGCTCCTGTGTAACCCAGAATTGAAGCACTTTCAAAATTTAAAAGTACCATTATTCTTGTTAAATCTATAGGATTTAACATACTTAAGAAAATTGAAAGTTTTTCTAAAGGATATTCTTTAAAGAAAACAATAATGCTTAGAATTAGTCCATCATAAAGAATTGCTACACATAACCAGAAAAGTATTGTCCAACCAAATCCTTTAATTCTATCATCAAATAAAATTCCCAGATAAAAAGAAACTGCTGAGAATATTAGTGTGAGAAATACTCCACATAGTGCTAATAATCCAAGCCCAGCCAAACTTTCATTGCTTGTTGCAGTAAATATTAAGGGTAAGATTCCGATTAGAAAACCGATAGTGAGCATTGATGTATGTGAAACAAGAATACTAAATATTATTTTACTTCTTTTGATAGGCATAGCAAGCAATATTTGAATTAATTCACGTGAGTTGTAATAATACATTACTCCACTAACTGAACCAATCAATGGTATAATTAAAATTGAAAAATTCATCGTACCTATGACCGCTTTTGATGAATCACCAGTAAAATATATGAAAGATAAACTTGTTGCAATGAAAAAAATTGGATAAAACAGTATCCAAATACTTCTTCGTAAATCGTGTATACAATACTTGAAAATATTAAATGCTGTGTTCATAATTATTTACCTTTTCCGCAATTATTTCATCTAAATTCTTTCCATTAGCTTTCAATGATTTTACATTTTCGTTTATAATGATATTCCCATTTATCAAATACACAATATCATCAGCTATGTCTTCAATTTCATTCAGTAGATGTGTAACTATAATAATTGTTTTGCCTGAATTTTTTAAATCTATTAATGTATTTTTAAATGTTATTCTTGTATGTGGGTCTAAACCAACACTTGGTTCATCTGCAATAATAATATCAAAGTCGAACATAATTCCGAGAATAGTGTTGATTTTTTGCTTTGTACCACCAGATAATTGCTTGAATTTTTTCTTCAAATGTGGAGTTAATTGGTATGTTTCATAATAATATTCTAAATTCGGTGTATGATTACGAAGCGAACAAATTGTATTGATTAATTCATAAACTTTGGAATTTTCTGGAAAATTTACATTCTGTGAAATGTAGCCAATTTTTCCTTTGTATTCAATTTGATTTTTGATACTTTTATTGTCTATTTTAATATCACCGGTGTCTAACATTATCATTCCTAATATAGCTTTTACCATTGTGGTTTTTCCTGAGCCATTTGGACCAGATAAGGCAGTAATTTTTCCAGATTCAAATGAAACAGAAACATTTTTTAACACTTGAACAGAATTATAGGATTTGCATATTTGTTGTATTTCAATCACCTTTTTATTTCCTCCATTAATGGCTGTTCATCACTCAAATAGCTTGGAGTTACAGTTGGTGCAATTTTTTCCAACAAATCCATTATATTCATAAATAGACTTCTGATAAGTAAAATTGCCTCCGGTGATTTTTGTACAAGATAACTATATAAACTCATTGGCTTATGGGCAACATCACCAATACCATCTTTATTCAAATCGTAACCTGAATATCCCGACCAATAATTTTTGACAATTTTACTATTAAAACGACTTGAATTAGTGGTAAATTCAAATGAATTGATTTTGAAATTATTCAATGTAATTGTATTATCATAGCAACTACTAACCATTTTAACAGCCCATCCATTGTATTCGAAATTATTTTCTTTTATCATCATATTACTTGTTCCTTCAGCATATATGCCAATAGTATTTTTAGAAAAAAGATTTCCTGAAATAGTACCATCTTTTATTTCTTTTAATAATAATCCATAAGAAGCTGAACCTTTATTTTCAATAAAACGATTTTTGTACATATTAATATGTTTTGAAAACATAACAGCAACACCTGCACCATTGTGTTTGAATAGATTTGAAATATAAGTTGTGTTGTGAGAAAACATAAAATGCAAGCCATATCTCAAATTATTATATGATTTATTATACATGATTTTACTATCTTCTGTAAATTCCAAATAAATGCCGTCTCTATGCTTTGCAACTATGTTATTGTATATGTACATTCTTTTGCAATTCCAAAGATGAATCGCATTTCCAGAGTTTGCTTCACTAATAGCTCTCCCAATAATTTTATTATATTCAATCAAACAATCTGTGGATTTCTTTAAATATATCGCAAAAAAGCAATTCATAAACGTACATTTTCTTATTGTCAGAAATTTTGATGATTCACTCAATATTGCTGAATAATCATCTATATAGCTTTTTCCAGTGTTTGCTATGGTTAAACCTGAAATTGTAACACTATCAGATTTTATGATTAAAATCGTTCCCTTATTTCCACCATTTAAGATTGCATTTTCATTCGATAACAAAGTAATTTTTTTTGAGATTACAAATCTGCTAACATTGTATGTACCTTTCGATAATAGAATTGTATCGCCAGATTTTGATTGTTGGTATGCCTTTTGAATTGGATTAAAATCTTTTGAGGGATTTATTTTATAGATAGCAGATTCTGTATTGCAAACAAACATTAAAATTAAACATGAAAGCAAAGGCAATCTAAATAGACTTGAATTTAATAAATAATTACTTCTAACAGAAATATTAAATTTGCTTGGATTTTGATTTGGGGTGCAAATTCCATTATCAATTAAATTACTTTTAGTCATATAGATTGCCTTGCTTTACATTATTAATGACTTTTACGAAACTTATCATATCTTGATTTAAAAAATTCATTAATTTCATTCCAATTGTATAGCTCGCCTGCATTATTGCCTAATTTATTCTTTGCTTCCTCTGTAGATTTGTATGCACTCAAATTTCCTCCCATTGGGCTTGGAATACTTTGACTGATAAGGAAATACGAACTTGTAGCATCACTTAAAACTTTTGGTTCTGAAAATCTGTTTACCAAATAAAAACTAAATTCATTCTTAACTTCTTCAGAATCATAAATATAATCAAACATACATTCTATGGCGTCAAATTTAAATACCTTGCCCTTTTGTGTTACCAATTCTGCACCGAATTTCTCATCAACAATCGTCATCTTACAATAAACACATTCATCTTTACCATATTCGATTTCTTCTGGCTGTGGAGAACAAGATATAAGTGCAATAGTTGAAATAAGTATTAATCCAGCAACCCTTGCATTATGTAAGTTTATTTTTTTATTAAGCTTCACCAAAAGTATAAATGCAATCAAATGAAATAATATTCCTAATCCAAGAAAATAAGAACCAATATCAGGTAAAGATGTTGCTTTAAAATTCAAAAGCATTTCTGAACCAATTAATGGGGGTTGATATGATTGTCCTTCTATTTTAATTGGTGCATTAGGATTTAAATTATGTCCATAATCATATTCCCACATATAAAAATCATACATTCCTGCTATCCCTAATAAAACCCACATAATTACCCAAATCAAATAGAATGTTGGTTTATTGAGTATCGAAAACACTACTCCTAATAAAGTCATAAATACAATTATATATGGGAAAATTGTCAATTCTGGTATTGAATCTGGCTCAATAAATTTCATTCCTACATAATGATTTAGAATATTTATATTTTGTAATGTTGATTCGGTTTCACCTGTAATTTGATTAATCCATATATACATAGTAATTCCATCTGGATATTGTGGTGCTTGTAAGTTAATGCTCCATATTGGGAAAAGGAAAGTAACCAATAATAATAGTGAGCCGATAATTCCAAGACCCATAGATATTTTCTTCATTTTAATATTCGCTTATATTTGTTTTTTATTTGCAAAATTCAGCATTTACATTAATTGTTCATAATAAAGTTATTTTCTGTTTCAAATGAATTTAGTGCCATTCTTTTAATTGAATGACACTAAACTATTTCAATTTAAAATTCCATTCTTTAATATCAGAAAATCTAATTTAAACATTGTATAAAATAGTATTTTCTATTCAATTTCAACTATTGTGGTGAATCACCAGTTTTCCATTCGATTTTAGGATTACTGCCAGCAGCCGACACTCTAATATATCCTTGCATTTCCTGATGTAATGCAGAGCAAAAATCAGTACAATAAAAAGGAAATACTCCTTCAAATTTTGGTTCCCATAGTAAAGTTCTGGTTTGACCCGGCATTATCAATAATTCAGAATTACTTGCACCTTGAACAGAAAATCCATGAGGAACATCCCAATCTTGCTCAAGATTGGTAACATGGAAATATACTTTATCTCCTACTTTTAGTCCTTCAATATTATCAGGGGCAAAGTGACTTCTAATGGTAGTCATATAAACACGAACGACATTACCTTCTCTTACAACTTTTACATCTTTTTCATTTTTAATGGCGTGTGGATGATGATTGTCTTCGAGTTTGTAATACTTCTTAGAATTCGGAACAATCTTTTCTGCCAAAATACCTTGAGCATAATGTGGCTCACCAATAGTTGGAAAATCTGAAAGAAGTTCAATTTTATCTCCACTAATATCATATAATTGTGCAGATTGAGTTAATTCAGGACCAGTAGGTAAATATCTATCTTTTGTGATTTTATTTAAAGCAACCATATATTTTCCATAAGGTTCTCTCAAATCACCACCGGGAATCATTAAGTGACCTACTGAATAATAGCAAGGACTTCTGTCAACTATTTCTTTGGTTTTGACATTCCACTTCACAATTTCTGAAGAAATGAAAAATGTAGTATAAGCAAAACCTTTTCCATCAAATTCTGTATGCAGAGGTCCAAGCCCTGGTTGCTTTACAATACCGTCAAGAATAGACTCATAATTTAAAACGGGAATTCCCTCAATTACTTTTTCAAAGTCTTTTTTCTCAATTGCTTGAATCATTTTATCAAAATTATGGACTGACATATCAGAAGATAATTTACCGGCACCTACTATAAATTCACCTGTTGGGTCCACATCTACACCATGTGGTGATTTTGGAGTTGGCAGATAATAAACTAATCCCGGACATTCTTCAGGAATAAGAACTTTTACTTTTTCCATCTTGTTTGAATATGCCGTTTGCTTTTCTTCGTCATAGATATTGTGATAATAATTTGCAGGAATTTCTTTAGCTTTACCTGCCTTAATATATTCTTCAGCTTTTTTCCAATTTACAGCAGTGATAAAGTCTTTATCATTTTGTGAAGCAGCCACTTCTTTAAGTGAATTACCTTTTTCTGTATTATAGCAAGTGAAAAATACCCACCCGTGAGATTTCCCTTTTCCCGCATGAGCAAGGTCGTAATCAAATCCCGGCATTAATATTTGAAATGCGACATTCATTCTACCTGATTTGTTATCAACACCTATAAAACTGAGAGTCCCTTTAAATTTTTCCTGATATTCTTTAATCGAAATATCTTTCTGAGGAATTGGCAAGCTAAATCTTGTTCCAGCAACAACATATTCAGTATTTTCAGTTAAATAAGGTGAAGGGTGATTTCCACCGCTGTTTGGTAATTCAATAATTTCAACCGTCTCGAAAGTAGTCAAATCAATTCTTGCTACTCTTGGAGTATTATTGCCATTAATAAATGCCCATCTTCCGTCAGAAATGCCATTAGTTCTGGATAATTGAGGATGATGAGAATCATCCCAAGGAACAAAACCGTGAGAAGTCATCATCATTGGTTTTGTTTCTTCACTATAACCATAAGCTTTTTCTGGGTCTTGTGAAAATACTGGAATTACTTTAAACAATCTTCCCGAAGGTAAACCATAAACACTTAATTGACCACTAAAGCCACCTGACATAAATGCGTAGTGAGTATCATACTCACCTGGTTTCACATAAACTTTACTTGCGGCATCGCTATTTGAAATTGCACCAGAGCCATTTTTGCCGTCATTTCCACACGAGGATACTAATATCATTGCAACAATAAAAGATGCACTCAAAAGAAATTTTGTAGTAATGTTAATCATAATTCAAATTCCCTAAAAATTGAAAAAAATTATTTATTTGTTCTTAAGTATTCAAGAATTTTTCTGGCTTCTGGTTCTTTTAATTGTTGATTTGCCATAGGAGACAAAAATTGAGCAAGAAGCTGTTTTGCTATTGGATCTTGTTTTACCATAACATCTGGATTTAAAATCATATTCATAATCCATTCTGGTGAGCGTCTTTCCGTTACTCCCTTGAGTGCAGGTCCAATGTATTTTGTATCAATCTTATGACAAGCAGTGCATTTTAATTTGAACAATTCCTCTCCTTCTTTTGCCATTGTAACATTAATCATGGCAGGTAAAGGCAAAGATTTAACTGGTCCAATACCTTTATTATTCATTGGGTCATTTGGGTCGCCCTTTGGCTCATCACTTCCACCACCACAAGAAACTGCAAATAAAAGAGAAAAAATTAACAAAGGTAAAATTTTATTTAATGATTTGTTTAACATATCAAAAACCTTATATATATTTGTAAAAATTTAAAATCAAATTTATTATTCTTTTAACTATTTTTTTATGATTTAAATCATAACAAGATAAATTTGTCTGATTTATAGGAAATATTTTTATGAAATTGATAGATGATGAAGTTCTAAATAATATTGGTGGCACTAAACTCACTTTAGATAAAAAAGAAATCATCTTTAATGAAGGTGATAGCGCATTATATTATTATCAAGTTGATTCAGGAAAAATTAAAATGTATTCAATTCTTGAAAGTGGAGCTGAATATATTCACGGAGTATTTTGTTGTGGTGAAAGTTTTGGGGAAGCTGCATTATTTGGAGATTTCCCTTTTCCCGCCTCTGCTATGTCGATAGAAGCTTCAACAGTATGGAAATTGAAGAAGGAACTATTTCTAAATTTGTTGAAAAGCGACTTCAATCTGCACTTGAATTTTGATAAGGCATTATCCAAAAAGATGAATTACAAATCTATGCTATTAAAAGATATTATGAGTAGCAATACTGAAAAAAGAATATTAAGTCTGATTAACTACTTTAAAGAAGTTTCGATTTCAAAAAAAGAGACATTAACAAAATATAATAATCAATTTTATTATGTTTTTCCATTTTCCAGAAATGAATTAGCAAATATGATTGGCTTAAGATTGGAAACTGTAATTCGATATGTAAAAATACTTGAACAAAAAGGTAAAATTTCAATCATTAATAGAAAAATATATTGTAAGATTGATGTTATAGGATAAGCATATTTAGGTTCATCATTTACTATCAATACAAAAAGAAACACAATTGACAATTTCCATAATATGATTACTTTGCAGCAAGCAAATTCCAATTTGAATAAGTATAAAAATAATGAAGAGCCATTAAATGATGAAATTGAGCTTTACAATTTCCAAAAATATTTAATTTGCTTTTGAATCTTATATGGATTTGATAATTTTGTATTGATATTTTTGTATTGATTATTTTTTGACATAAAGGAGTTAAATAATGTTTACTTTGAAAGCACATAACCATTTTACCGGAATTTATAAGAATGAAGGCAATACTCTTGCTGATAACTATAGATTTAAAAGGGATAATTTAATTGAATTTTTGAATGAAATTCAAAATTTCTAAATACTGAAAATGGCTTAGATTCAAGATTTGTAATCTATTACATGAGCAACACTATGGATATAGAAATTTTCAAACAGTGGGTCAAATCTGAACTATGAAATAGTCCCAGACATGCAAACATTTTATTACAAATAGAAAAATATTCTTCAAATTGGGAAACGTTTCCTAATATAAAAGAAAAATTTGAAAGTTTGAGTGTTCGTTCTCAATTATTAGTTTCAAATTCAAATACTTTACCTAAAGTAAAAGAATTGGCGTTAAGTGGTGAAGTAACGAGGTATGCTTGGTTAAAAGAACTAAAAAAAATACAAATTTGTCAGGATTTCAGATAGGTTTCAGAAAAATTCTCGGGACTTTTGTTTGCGGTAAGTACAAAGTAAGTCCAAAAAATCGACTTCAAATTCTAAGGTTAGTCCAAGATTAGTCTTAGGTTTGTATAGCAAAATGGCATTTTTGCACGTAAATTTGTCCGAACCTTGTCCCGAATTGTCTAGACGTTGTCCACGATTGTTGACGCTTGTCCACGATTGTTGACGCTTGTTCACGATTGTTGACGCTTGTTCACGATTGAACAGCAAATTGAATTTGCTCAGAAATAAAGGCATATTCTATTGATTCATGGGGAAAATAGCAGATAATATTGGGAAAAATTCAGTATTGTTTTGCTTGAAGATTGATGAAAATTAAAAAGTCAACTGAATTTTGCAAGTCAATTACTGGGAAATTTGCTATTCACTTAAATATGAAGCTCATTTTTAGTAAGAAATTTCAAAAAATATTTTTCATTACCTACTTCAAACGACAGAATAGATTATCCTGCAATTTATATTTGTACTTTGTTTCTTTGAAAAAATATTATAAAAAAAATTTAGGTCGCAACCACAAGCCAAAATACCCTATTTACACAGTAAAATAACTTATTCACACAATTTCAATTTTTTATTTTGAGGAAATTTTGTAATTTATGAAAAACAGGTTTGGAAAAGATTATGCGGAAAAAATCATTTGATAAAAAAGAAAATATATATTAAATTGAAAAACAATGATAGACAAATTTGAGAATAGATAAAAACATAATTAGAATGATAAGTGTTATTTGAAATAAAACAACAACTTTTTTTTGGGAAGTGGCAATTTGATTAATTTTATAAGACAACATACTGCCGCTCTTTGAAAGGGGATTTGAGTGAAGAAGATGATATTGAATTGAGATGTGCCACACCTAAATGGAATGCCATCTTACAAAACTAAAGGAAAACCATTAGTTTATTTAGCAGGATATAAAAATCATATCGGTTTTTATGCAACTCCATCTGGTCATTCTCAATTTTCAGATGAACTTGCCATTTATAAACAGGTTAAAGGTTCAGTCCAGTTCCCACTTGATAAGCCAATTCCTTTTGATTTAATTGCAAGAATTGTAGAGTATAAAGCTGTAGAGAATAGCAAAAAGAAAAGCAAATAGAGTCAACTCAATACTTTGTTGAAAAATAATTGATTCTACACAATTAAACAGTTACAAAACTCTGACATTTAGTGCTTGAGCCAGAATCTATAAACGATAAGTCATTTATTATCAATAGATCCTGAAACAAGTTACCAATGAATACACACTGTTGCAATTAAAGTTAAAAGCTATTCCAAATATAGCAAACTTTCAGAAATTACATATAGAGAAACATTATACAGATGTCCTACTTTTTAAAATGTGGGACTGATGGCTGATATTATCAATTATCAATCATTTTGAATAGTTCAAAACATAAATTGTCAATATTATCATTTGCCCCGCCTACATTTGACAAAATTATTACTCCATTTTTCTTTTCTATATCCAAAACCATAGAAGAAGAATAACCACCAGTTCCACCGTTATGCCAAATTAAATTGAAGTTGTTTGTAGATTTCAAAATATGCCATCCCAAACCTATTTTCATATTTTCATTAACATCAAATGTAGGTTTTCTGGTTAGTTCTAACTCTTTGTTATGTGGATTAAATTGCGCCATTGAAAATTTTACTAAGTCTTCTGTAGTTGATAAAATGCCACCGCCACCAAATAGAACATCAAATTCCCAATTAGAAACCTCTTTCCCATTTTCATCCAAACCTTTGACAATATTATTGTCGATACTTTTAAGATAAGTAAAAGTATTGTTCATTTTATATTTATCAAAAATTCTCTTTTGAAGTAAGTCATTAAAACTTTGTTTTTGAGAAATCCCTAAAGTATGTCCTAACAAACCAGCACCTAAATTTGAATAATCATATTTCCTTTTACCATTATTCTCTATTTTCATAAGTTTTGATAAATAGTCATTCAATTCATTTCCCCCATAATTTTTATATGGATTAGATTCGTTGGTTAAATCTAAATTTCCGGGTAATTTGGGAAGACCTGAAGTGTGATTTGCTAAACTTAAAAAATCAATATTAATGCTATTGTTAAATGGGAATGAGTAGTAACTGTTTACAAAATCATTTAAATTTATTTTTTTATCAATTACTAAAGATGCCAAAACTGAAGAAGTGAAAACTTTAGTTATAGAGCCAATTTCAAAAATTTTATTGTAATTTTCTATAGCTTTTAAAGTATCTTTTTCAATTATTACACCGTAATATTTAACAACTCCATTCTTCAAAACAGCTATAGAAAGTTGGGTTTTGTTAGGCAAATCTTTTGAATTCAAGTAAAGTGCATTAGAAATATCTTGTGGATAATTGGACAAATTATTTACAAGATTGTTGATTTTTTCTTCAATCAATGGCTTAATATTTAAACCATTGATTTTATTCTGTTCATCAATTGAAATATACAATGTCATAATTGCTCTTTCAAAAGTGGTTTTAAAAACAGCATAAGTACCATTCTCTATTTTCAGGTAGTTTTCTTCTTTAATGTTGCCAATTTGAAACTTAAGACTACCGAAGAATTGTTTTGTATTTTCAAGTGGTAATGCCGTTTGCATTTCCTTTGAAAAAACATTAAATATATTTTCAAAATTACCAGTGTTGTAATTTTCTTTGAAATTTTTATAAACTTCTTTATATTTTTCAGATTGAGAATAAGATAAATTTGTCATAAGTGTCAAAATTAGAATGAATACTATTTTTTTCATATTGGGTCTTATTAATAATTAGAATTAATTCATTTATTTACGAATTCTCAATAAATGTATCTACAAATAAATATTATACACGAAAAATATTTTCATTTATTATAATAACTTCTTTATATACTTCTTTATACTTTCTTTATACATTTGACTAGCTTCTTAATTTCCTACTTATATCATTACGGATAATTTTGTATTGGTTGATTTTACAATAAATGGGAATTATATTATGTTAGTTGCCGCAGTAATATTATCGGTTCTAATTTTGGGATATTTATTTTATTCATTATTCAAACCAGAAAAGTTTTAGGAGGCAAAATGAATTGGCTTGATTATTTGCAGATATTTGTATTTTTGTTAGCTTTAATAGCTTTAACAAAACCATTAGGACTAATGATGTTTAAGATATTTGATAGTCCTGAAAATGAAGGAATTATTGGAAAAATTGAAAATAGAATATACAAACTAATTGATGTTAATCCTGATACATCAATGAATTGGAAAAGTTATCTTATTTCATTACTTTTGTTTAATGGATTAGGATTTGGATTTCTATTTTTGATTCAATTGTTTCAATTATACTTACCACTAAATCCACAAAATTTACCAAATGTGGAACCTTCTTTAGCTTTTAATACAGCTATAAGCTTTGTAACAAATACAAATTGGCAATCTTATGCTGGTGAAATAACTTTGAGCTATTTTGTTCAAATGGTAGGACTTACAGTTCAGAATTTTTTGAGTGCCGCTACAGGTATAGTAGTTCTTCTTGCCCTTACAAGAGGCATAAGGAATAAAATGACAGATAATTTAGGAAATTTCTGGGTGGACTTGACTCGTTCAACATTATTTGTATTATTACCATTAAGTGTAATATTAACTATATTGCTTGTATCCCAAGGTGTAGTTCAAAATTTTGCTCAATATATTGAATTGACAACAATTGAAGGAATTAAACAAATTATTCCATCAGGACCAGCTGCATCACAAATTGCAATTAAACAGCTTGGTACAAATGGTGGTGGTTTTTTCAATGCAAATTCTGCTTTCCCATTTGAAAATCCAACTGGCTTTTCAAATTTTCTTGTTATGCTATCTATTTTAATAATACCATCAGCACTTACATACACTTATGGTAAAATGGTTGGCTCTTCAAAACAAGGTTGGACAATATTTTCTGTGATGTTGATACTCTTTATAATGGGACTAAGCATTTCTTTGATGAATGAATACTCTATGAACCAGAATTTAGGTATAGCCGGGAATATGGAAGGAAAAGAAACAAGATTCGGGATAACAAATAGTATCATTTATTCAACTTCTACAACAGTTGCTTCAAATGGCTCAGTCAATGCAATGCATGATTCATTGATGCCACTTTCAGGTGGTGTTGCGATGCTGAATATAATGTTAGGTGAAATAATATTTGGTGGGGTAGGGTCTGGCTTATATGGTATGTTGATATTTATTATTTTAACAGTCTTCATAGCAGGTTTGATGATCGGTCGAACACCTGAATATCTTGGTAAGAAAATTCAATCAAAGGAAGTTCAAATGGCAATATTGTCAATTATTGCTCCCAGCTTTGTAATACTTGTATTTACTGCAATATCAGTAATTATTCCTCAGGGATTAAGTAGTTTGCAGGAACAAGGGTCACATGGCTTTTCGGAAATACTGTATGCGTTTACATCTGCTGCTGGAAATAATGGCTCTGCATTTGGTGGGCTTAATGCAAATACTCCATATTATAATATTATGATGGGAATTGGTATGTTGATTGGCAGATTTGCGATTATTATTCCTGTGATGGTTATTGCTGGTTCATTATCAGCTAAAAATATAACACCTGCATCTAATGGCACATTTCATACAGATAATGCACTATTTGGTTTTCTTTTGATAGCAGTAATTCTAATTGTGGGGGCACTTACATTTTTACCAGCTCTTTCATTAGGTCCTGTCGCTGAGCAATTAACAATGATAATTAAGTAAGGAAAAAATAAAATGTCAAAAGACACAAAAACTTTTAATAAAATGCTGATTTTAACAGCAATTAAAGATTCATTTTTGAAATTGAATCCAAAATTACAAATAAAAAATCCAGTAATGTTTATAGTGTTTATTGGAGCAATAATAACTTCTGCAATCACAGTTACAGAATTTACAGCATTTAATTTTCAGATTTCAATTTGGTTATGGTTCACAGTTCTATTTGCAAACTTTTCAGAAGCAGTGGCAGAAGGTAGAGGTAAAGCGCAAGCAGAATCACTGAAAAAAATGCGTACAAATACGTATGCAAGATTAATCAGTCAAACAGGATTAGAAAACAAGGTTCTCTCGAATGAACTAAGGGTTGGCAATTTGGTTGTTTGCGAAACAGGAGACTTAATTCCATCTGATGGCGAAGTAATAGAAGGAATTGCAAGTGTAGATGAATCTGCAATTACAGGAGAGTCTGCACCTGTAATTCGTGAGAGTGGTGGTGATAGAAGTGCAGTTACAGGTGGAACAAAAGTAATTAGTGATAGAATTGTAATTAAAATTACAGCAGAGCAAGGTAATACTTTTCTTGATAAAATGATTTCACTCGTTGAAGGTGCTAAAAGACAAAAAACACCAAACGAAATAGCTTTAACAATTTTGTTGAGTGGTATGTCAATTATATTTTTATTAGCTGTTATTACATTAAAACCATTTGAATTATTTGCAATAAATGCTTCAGGTAATCCTATTTCTACATTAACAGTTCCAGTATTAATATCATTATTAGTATGTTTAATTCCAACAACAATAGGTGGTCTTCTTTCTGCAATTGGAATAAGTGGAATTGATAGACTTACCAAAAGAAATGTTATAGCAAAAAGTGGTAAAGCTGTTGAAGCGGCTGGTGATGTAGATGTTTTACTTTTGGATAAAACAGGTACAATTACTTTAGGTAATAGAATGGCAACTGAATTTGTGCCTGCTAATTCAATTGATGAAAGAAGATTAGCTGAAGTAGCACAACTATCATCTTTATCAGATGAAACACCAGAAGGAAGATCAATTGTCATTTTAGCAAAAGAAAAATTTGAAATTCGAGGTCGTCATCTTGATGAAAATTTTGTAGAATTTGTTCCTTTTTCTGCCCAAACAAAAATGAGTGGTGTAAACATTAAAATTGATGGCAAAATAAAGGAAATTCGTAAAGGTGCTGCAGAAACAATTAAACAATATGTAATAAATCATGGTGGATTTTACTCACCAGAAGTGGATAAGGTAGTTGAAAAAATTTCAAGAGAAGGTTCTACACCATTAGTTGTTACAGATGACTTTCAAGTATTAGGGGTGATTCGGCTTAAAGATGTTGTTAAAGGAGGGATTAAAGAGAGATTTGAACAGTTGAGAAAAATGGGAATTAAGACAGTAATGATTACTGGAGATAATCCTTTAACTGCTGTATCTATTGCCGCTGAAGCCGGTGTTGATGACTTTATCGCTGAAGCAACACCAGAAGATAAATTAAAGAGAATAAGAGCCGAACAAGCAAATGGGAAATTAGTTGCTATGATTGGCGATGGAACAAATGACGCTCCCGCATTAGCACAAGCTGACGTTGGAGTAGCAATGAATACAGGAACTCAAGCGGCTCGGGAAGCAGGGAATATGGTTGATTTAGATAGTAATCCAACAAAGTTAATTGATGTGGTAGAAATTGGGAAACAACTTTTAATGACAAGAGGTTCTCTTACTACTTTTAGTATAGCAAATGATATTGCAAAATACTTCGCCATTTTACCAGCTATATTTGTAACATTATATTCAGTAAATGGAATTGGTGTACTTTCAAAACTCAATATAATGGGATTAGTTAGCCCAGAAAGTGCAATTCTAAGCTCAGTTATTTTCAATGCATTGATAATTATTGCTTTAATTCCACTTGCATTGAAAGGTGTTAAATATCAAGCTAAAAGTGCAAGCTCAATATTAAGAAGAAATATTTTTATATTTGGGCTTGGTGGTTTGATTGTTCCTTTCATAGGGATTAAATTAATTGATATTATAATCAATTTTCTTAAACTTGTATAATAGAAATTTATTAATTTAAAATTATAATAATTAGAGGTAAAAAATGAAAAACTTATTAATTGGAATTAAATTATTCTTAGCAATGACAATTTTGTTAGGTGTAATATATCCTTTTGTGATGACTGGAATTTCACAAATAGCATTTCCACAGAAAGCAAATGGGTCTATGATAAAAAATCATGGGAAATATGTAGGTTCAGAATTAATTGGTCAGCAATTCCAAGACCAAAAATACTTTTGGGGACGACCATCAGCAATTGGAAATAATCCACTTCCATCGGGTGGAAGTAATTTAAGTCCTGTAGGTGAACCATTGAGAGAAATATTCAACGCTCGAGTTGATACAATCAGAAAATATCATGGCAATTTGGCAGTTGATAAAATACCAAAGGATTTACTTTTTGCATCAGGTAGTGGAGTTGACCCGCATATATCACCAGAAACAGCATATTTTCAGGTAGAAAGAATTGCTAAAGCAAGAAATTTTAACGATAATCAAAAAAATCAGCTAATCAAATTAATTAATTCGTCAATTGAATCACCAGATTTTTATATATTTGGAACGTATAGAATTAACGTTTTAGAATTGAATTTGAAAATTGATGAATTATAGATGATAGATTATGGATTAAAAAAATGAAATCGAATGTGAAAATTATGGCAAATGAAGTTAAAGATTTAAGTTTTAAGTTGGCAATAAGAATTGTAATGTTTTGCAAATATTTGACAGAAGAAAAGAAAGATGAAAACACCAGATGAAATTCTTGAAAATATCAATAAAAAAGAGTATCAAAAGAAACGCGGCAAGCTCAAAATATTTTTTGGTATGTGTGCAGGCGTTGGCAAAACATATTCTATGTTGTTATATGCAAAAGAACTTGCAAAAAAGGGAATTGATGTTAAAGTGGGTTATATTGAAACTCATGGAAGAAAAGAAACTGCTGAATTACTTGAAGGTTTAAATATTCTTCCAAGAAAGATTATATCTTACAAAGGCGTTGATTTTGAAGAATTTGATTTAGCTATAGCGATTGAACTCAAACCTGAATACATAGTTGTTGATGAACTTGCTCATACCAACGTTCAGGGTTCGACTCATACAAAAAGATACCAAGATGTTCTTGAACTTCTTGATAATGGAATCAATGTACTGACTACTATTAATGTTCAACATATTGAAAGTCGCAGTAAAACTGTTGAGCAAATTACCGGAGTTCCAATATTAGAAACAGTTCCTGATTCCATTATTGAATTGGCAAATAATATAGAAGTTATAGACATTCCCGTTGAGGAGTTATTGAAAAGACTTGATGAGGGAAAAGTTTATATACCAGAGAAAGCAAAATTAGCATCTCAAAACTTTTTCAAAACTGGGAATATTATTTCATTGAGAGAAATGGCATTAAGATTTACAGCAGAAAAAGTTGAAAGTGATTTAGTTGATTACATGAGCGAACAAAACATAAATGGACCTTGGAAAGCTGGTGATAAACTGATGGTTGCAGTTGGTCCAAGTCCATTTTCGGGTGAACTGATTAGATGGACACGTAGAATGGCTTATGCACTTAAATCTAAATGGTTTGCTGTTTATGTAAATACTGGCTTTAAAGAAAATGAAAAAATAAGTGCAAATTTAGAAAAGAATCTTAGACTTGCAAAAGAACTTGGTGCAGAAGTGATTACTTCGGCGGATACCGACCTTGTTGATGGCTTATTAGAAATTGCTAAAAGACACAATGTTTCCCAAATAATAATTGGCAAACCGGCAAAATACAATTTATGGAATTTTCTAAGGCGTGATAATTATATTGATAGACTTATTCAGGAAAGTGGCAATATTGATATTTATATTGTAAGACCGCCACAAGTAACAAGTAAAGTAAAAAAGCCAAAAATACTAAATCTTACTACCCCTTTTAGAGAATATTTTGTTTCGACATTAAGTGTTATTGTTTTATCTTTAATTTGTTTTTTCTTTACAGAATATATTGGCTATCAATCAGTTGGCTTGATTTTACTTTTTAATATTTTAATTATGCCATTTTATGTTGGTAGGGGTGCAATATTATTCTCCGCAATTTTAAATGCTATTATTTGGAATTTCTTTTTCATACCTCCATTGTTTACATTTGAAATTGCTAAACTCCACGATGTTCTTACTCTCTTACTCAACATGGTTATTGCAATAACATCAGGATTGTTGGCTACTCGAATCAGAAAACAACAAAAATTAGTACAAGCGAGAGAAAAAAATACTTTTGCATTGTTGAATTATACAAAAGAATTATCAATATGTCGAAATAAATACGATGCAATTTCAATCGCTCTAAAACATATTGATTTAAATTTTAGTGTTAATGCAACATTTTTTGATGAGAATGCAGAACCAAAAATCAGTTCGGGTGACCTTTATAATTTTGAAATTAAGGAAATTTCAATTGCAAAATGGTGTATGGAAAATAATAAGATTGGAGGGAAATTCACAAATAATCTACCTCAATCTGTTGGACAGTATTACCCGGTAATGACTAACAGAAGAAATATTGGTGTTATATGTCTATTATTAGTACAAAAATTGTCAATTGAAGATGAAAATTTAATAAATAATATCATAACACAATTAGCTGGAGCTTATGAAAAAGAAGAAGCAGCTGATAAAATAATAAATATCCAAATTGAAGCAGAATCAAAAAAACTATACGATACATTGCTTGATTCGATTTCTCATGAGTTCAGAACTCCAATTGCCGTTATTTCAGGTTCTTCTACAAGTCTTCTTGAAGACAACATAATAAACAATCCAACTTTAGTTAGAAATTTTGCAGATGAAATTTATACCGCAACCAAGAGACTGAATATATTAGTTGAAAATCTTTTAGATATAACAAGATTAGAATCGGGTAAATTGAAACTAACTATAGATTTATACAATGTGAACGAAATTATTGCTGAAGTTCTTTTACAATTGAAAGATATAAATATTAATCATAAACTCAATTTGAATTTGAAAGCTAATAATCCAAATTCTATGATAGACTATGGTTTTGTAAGTCAAGCAATTTTCAATATTTTGCATAATGCTTTTATTTATACTGCTGATGGCACAACAATTACCATTTTTACAGAAATATTCGCTAAAAAAATTAAAATAATTATTTCTGATAATGGTCAAGGTCTAAGTATGGAAAGTATAAATAGACTTTTTGAAAAATTTTACAGACCGCCAGGAACTAAAGCAGGTGGCACTGGATTAGGTCTTTCGATAGCTAAAGGATTTATTGAAGCTAACGGTGGTTCAATTTCGGTTAGACAAAATGAACCTTCTGGCTTGGTTTTTGATATTATTTTGCCTTTATATGAATAATAAGATAAAAATATTAGTAATTGATGACGAGCCTCAAATAAGGAAGCTTTTAAAAATGACATTAGAAGCAAATAATTTCGAGGTCGTTACGGCTGAAACAGGGAAAAGTGGTGTTCAATTAACAGCATCACTTAAACCTGAACTAATTTTATTAGACCTAAATCTACCTGATAAAGATGGATTAAGTGTTTTAATGCAAATTCGAGAATGGAGTACCATACCTGTAATTATTCTCTCTGTAAGAAGTTCAGAAACAGATAAAATACATTTACTCGATTTAGGAGCTGATGACTACATTACAAAACCATTTCATTCAGGAGAACTATTAGCCCGTATTCGAGTTGCATTAAGACACATAGAAGTTGTTAAGGATACAACCGTTCAAACTATTGGAGAATTGGAAATTAATTATTCATCAAGAACTGTTAAAAAGAATGGTAAGCTTATTAATCTGACCTCAACCGAATATTCTATACTGAAACTTCTTGCCTCCAACAAAGATAAAGTTCTTACTCATAAACAAATTCTCGAAAATATTTGGGGAAACCCATTTTCTGATGAAACACAATACCTTCGAGTTTTCATCGGTCAAATCAGAAAAAAAATAGAAACCGACCCGGCAAAGCCAATATACTTAAAAACTATCACTGGAGTTGGGTATATACTTAGTTCTGAATAGATTGTTTTAATACATTAAGGAATCAGAACATAATTTATTTAGATATTTTGTAAATTGATGAGGTTTTTCGTACATAAATAACAAATTGTTTTCTACATTTAGTTCTACATTTTACTATAAACTCAATTTTGCAGAAGTAAAAGAAACTCTTTTAGCGTTCTTGTAAATACTTAATAAGTCTATGTTTACTCTTTTACTTACTTTTAGAAATGTATAAAATGAATTAACACGTCCCCGACAATTAATTTATTCAAACCGTTAATAGAGTTAATCGTAAGGTCTAAGTATTCAAATTCATTATTGATTTCGTCAATTAGTACTTGATGATTCATAGATATATTTCCAATATTTTTTGATATGATTAACAAAACTCGAATTGAATTCTAAAGGAACAAGGTCAACTGTCTTCATTATAATATCTTCCAAATCAGCACCAAATAAAAAGAATTTAGATGGTTCGATAACTTCAATTCCTAAATTCAAATCATTTGCATTTTGTGGATCGTCCAAAGCACTACCCAAAAGGAGTAATTTACTTGCACCGTAATCTATAGCATGGTATATTGCCGAACTTATATTCTCTTGTGTAATAGCCATAACAATATGATTTTTAAATATCAATTAACGAAATAAACACAAACTACTTTAAATTTTTCATCAAGATTATAATATTTGGTTTTGGTTTTATCATGGATTATCAAATTATGTTACATAACAACGCAAATGATAAACAAATCAAAGGCACTCACAAACTCACAATCAACTCCGAAAACTTCAGTTCAGGCTCTTATAATTTAATATTAAAAAGTTGCGGAAAGAGTGCAGTTGAGAAAGTTGTGGTGGTGAAGTAGAATAATGAATCATTCCTCCGATGGGGTGAAGTCTTCGGAGGAATAAAATACTTGTTCTATTCAAAATTTATTATTACAAATAATTGGCATGTATGATTACCTTTTATCGTTATAGTAAATCAGATTTCAATTAGAAAATTTACAATAAATTCCTTATTTATAAAAGATGGACTTTAACTTGAAGGTGAAGTCCAATAAAGAAAATATTTTTTTACTATTCAATCTGACACTCAATGATTCAATTTCTGTTGGAAAATAATGAAATCAGTAAGAATGCAATGAATTTTGAAACTAATTCCACGCTTTCATCATTTCTTGATGCTTAACTTTATCTGTAATTTCGATATAACGCTTGAATGTTTTGTAGTCTTTATGACCGGTAATTTTCATTACAATTTCTGGTCTCATACCTTTTTCAAGCGAAAGAGTTACAAAAGTACGGCGACCCATGTGTGAGGTTACAAGTTCAAATTTTGGCTTAATAGATTCAAATCTAACAGCTCCCTTGTATTCTACAATCGTAACAGGAGCATCTAATCCAGCCATTTTCGCAATGTTTTTCAACTCAATATTATATTTATTTTTGTCAATTTTCGGAAAATTTTGATTTGTATTCTTATATTTTTCAATGATAACTAAAGCACTTGCAATCAATGGAATTTCAATAATATCTTTTGTTTTCTTGGTTCGCAAATGCCATGTATTATTCGAAATATCTTCAAATTTCAGGTTCATTATATCGGAATATCTCGCACCAGTAAAGCAACTCAAACAAAATAAATTTCGGATATGGTACTGAATAGAATTTTCCTCTAAATCAAGATTATTCAATCGCATCAATTCATTAAATGTTAATGTAACAATATCAATAGTCTCAGATTTTGCTTTGAATTGCTTGTATTGATTATTTTTATGGTAGTTTCTTTGCATAGCCCAATTTAAAAATGACGCTAAATGCTTCTTTTTACTCTGAATTGTATTGTTCTTAAATTCTTTGTTTTGAATACAATAACGAACAAACTTATCATAGAAATTCAAATCAATATTTTCAAAAGTGATGACTGTTTTGCTTGTAACCTGGAATTCAAGTAAATTTTTCTTCAGACTTACAATATTGGAAATGTAGCCCTGCGTAAATTCACTACTCTTACTTTCAATATATTTGTCCAAAACTTCAAAAAAATCAAATTTATGTTGGTCAGGTGAATTAAATATTCGGTCTATGATAAATGATTTAATGACGTTAGTTTCAAGTTGAAAATTTTTCTTCGTAAATTCAATATAAGCAGAATTTACCCCGTTTTTGAACTTATCCAAATAAGAGTTCCATTGAGCATAATCAGGATGCGACCTCCTGACATTTTGATTTTTCGGATTCCAATGTTCAGGAGAAATTTTCAATTGTGTATTAATATTGATAGTTTTACAGTTTTTAATACCTCTAATAAAGCAAATAATAGATTTTTCATTACTGCGTAGAAGTTTGCTATCCAAATAAAAATTTATAGTCATAAAAGCACCAAAATATTGAAAAAACAACATACAAAATTACGAAAATTCCAACAATAATCCAACACTTTTTCTTTATTTGTTGACGATTGAACTTTATTTGTCTTTACAATGAAAATATCGTAATCTATTGCAATATAGTAATTTATAGTAAATAATGCAAACTAACGATAAGTAATGTAAAGGTAGAGTACAATCCCTACGGTGTTGCTGGTGGACGATGGGAGATTTTTCTGTTACAAACATTAATTCTCAATGGGAATTTCAAGGAATTTTTTCAAAAAAACAAATATTTTTTTATTGAAAATTTTCTGAATAAGCACATTTTTTTCAAAAAATTCCAAAATATCATTTCAATTAAAACTTCTTAGGTTAAACTAAAAATTAATTTTTGAAAAATTTATGTTAAAGAAAATAATGTTAATAATAGTTGCTATTATTCTTGTCATTTCACTTGCTGTGTTCTTATTTATCAATCAAAGTAAATTTGGAAAACTGCCAAGTGGTGAAAGATTGGAACGAATAAAAAAATCTGTGAATTACAAAGATGGTGCATTTCATAATCAGACTTTCACACCTGTTTTTGCTGATGGTGTTACATATTTTGATGTAATGAAAGAATTCTTCTTTGGTAAGACTGAAAACGCTGTTCCTGTGAATGAAATTCCATCCATTAAAACAAATTTGTTGAATTTAGCACCAAATCTTGATATTATGGTTTGGTTCGGTCATTCTTCATATTTTATTCAAGCTGATGGCAAGCGATTTTTAGTTGACCCTGTTTTTAGTGGTAGTGCTTCACCATTGCCATTCAGTATTACGGCTTTTAAAGGTTCAAATGTATATTCTGCTGCTGATATTCCTCAAATTGATTATCTGTTAATCACTCACGACCATTGGGACCATTTAGATTATGAAACAATCATTGAATTGAAGCAAAAAATTAATAGAATTGTCTGTCCGCTTGGAGTTGGCGAGCATTTTGAATATTGGGGTTTTGATAAAAATAAGATAATTGAAGAAGACTGGAATACCGAGATTTTACTTGATGGAGGGTTTGTAATTAATACTGTACCTGCAAGACATTTTGGAGGCAGAATTTTTAGAAATAAAACATTATGGACATCTTATGTACTAAAATCTCCTAAGTTTAATTTTTTTATTGGTGGAGATGGTGGATATGATAAACATTTCGCTGAAATTGGTTCAAAATTTGGTCAATTCGATTTAGCGATACTTGAAAATGGACAATATAATAAATTTTGGAAAAACATACATCTAATGCCTGATGAAATTATGCTTGCAGCCAAAGAATTAAAAGCAAAAAGATTGTTTCCTGTACATAATTCAAAATTTAAATTGGCACTTCACCCTTGGGATGAACCAATGAATTTAGTAAATAAATATAAAGTAAATCAAGAAGTTAATGTAATTACTCCAATGATTGGTGAATTAATTCACTTAAATGACACTTCTCAACAGTTTTCTGAATGGTGGAAAAAAGTGAAGTAATTATCTTTTCATTTATCTACTTCTTCACTATTTTATATGTTTCAATTTTATTATTTTTTGATAACACTACATAGTAAATACCGGATTTTGCAATTCCCAAATCAATTGTGATTAATCCTGAATTATTAAAAATAATTGGAATATCAATTAATTGAACACCATTTATTCCAAAAATTTCACATTTACAGCTTTCATTTTGGCAATCTGATTTTATTTGGACTATTCCATTACTTGGATTCGGATAAATTGTTGAAATAATACTATTTTCATTATCTACTCCTATTGATTTATCATATATTAGCGATGATATGTGATTTTTACCTCCTAAACCAATAAATAATTTATTTTTTTTGTCATATAGGATTTTGTCATTTATATAAAATATTCCACCTGTTCTTTCCCATTTCAACGTTGAGTAATTAGATACTATCATTGTAAAACCGTTTGTATGGATAATTCTTTCTTCATTGTCAAAGTATTCAAATTGACCACTGCCAATATTCAAAGGACTAACTGCAAATGTAGAGTCAATTATTGCATTTTTTTCTATGTCAAATACTAATAATCCTTGATATTTATATTTTGGAAGATCAGTTAATCCATCTCCTTGTGGAAAATAACCAGCAATATATATTTTTTTTGTATCTATTTCTGAAAACTTCAAACAGCTCGGTTCTCCACTCCAATGTTGTTTATGTAAATCTTCACATAGAAGAAAGTTAACAATTCTATTTTTTGTTGCTAAATCCCATACAATTAATCTTGATTCACCGTTATTTAAAGCCGCCAAATATTTTCCGTCTTTTGAAATAGCAAGATGTGTGAATTGTATTCCTTGTTCATTTTCAAAAGTCAAATCTTCAACTAATTCCATTTTTTCATAATCGTATTTTTGAATTGTATAATAGAGCTTTGGAGGTTTACCAGGACTATAGGTTGCTTCACCTCGTTCCCATATAGCATATAAGTATGGTTTAATTGGATGAATTATCATAGATCTAAAAGTTGAATACCATCCATTTGGTCCGTTTGTATCAGGTCCATCTTCCAGAATAAATTCTTTAATTAATGTCATGTCTTCAAGATTTCTTAACTGTAATCTTCCGTAAGGATAGCCACTAGCATTATTATTTGCTGTTCGGACAATTATTCTACTGCTGTCGGGAGTAAATTCAATATCTAATGCACGAAAAGGAAATGATTTAATTGAATCTCCATTATCAGTTCTTCTGATTTTTATCTGGTTTGCACTTCCGGTAATGAAATAATCATGGTTTGGCATAAATTCCATGTCGTAAATTTGATCTGTGGATTCAATAATATTCCACTTTAAAATCAGTTCTCCAGAAATTAATTCTGAATTGCAAATTAGTAGCATAAATAAAGCTACTAAAACTAAACTCATCTTGCGTATCATAATGCTAACCCTAAAAAAAATACTTTTTCCAAATTTGCAATTCCCCTCATATATAATGACACATAAAAGTGCTTTTCGTTTCAGAGAAAATTTGTTTATTTTAAAATAATTTTGGAATTTCTCGTCAATTTTTATTTGGAGGGAAAAATGATTACAAAGGAAATAGCAAAAAATACAATTGATAAATTGCCAGATGAAGCCAATTATGAAGATATTATCAATGCAATATATGTACAAGCTAAGTTTGAAAATGGATTGAACGAAATCAAAAATGGCAATGGCATTTCAAACGAAGAAGCCAAAAAAAGGTTGCTTAAATGGGTAAAGTAATTTGGGCTCCTTCCGCAATTGATGACATTGACTCGATTGCTGAATTTATTGCTCGTGATTCAGTTGTTCGTTCATCTTTATTTATCTTAAAGTTAATTGAATCTACTGATAGTTTAGTAGATTTTCCGAAAATGGGACGAATCATACCAGAATTCAATGATGAATCTAAACGTGAATTATTATTCCATTCGTATAGAATAATGTATCAAATAGATAATAATGACATTTTGATAACTGCTGTAATGCATAGTGCAAGAAATATTTTTACTTGAAAATATTTTTTCATATTTCTACTCCTTTACTATTTTATATGTTTCAATTTTATTGTTTTTTGATAACACTACATAGTAAATACCGGATTTTGCAATACCCAAATCAATTGATATTAATCCTGAATTATTAAAAATTATTGGAATATCAATTAATTGAACACCATTTATTCCGAAAATTTCACATTTACAGCTTTCATTTTGGCAATCTGATTTTATTTGAACTATGCCATTACTTGGATTTGGGTAAATTACTTCAACAACTTTTTTTTCAAACTCTATACCAGCCAAAGTTGAATCAAATATTAGTCTATTTACAACTTGATAACCGTGCCCAATAATATTTGTTAAATTTCTCGAACAAATCATGTATGCAATTATAATTGAATCAGAAATATTCATATCTATTATTTGAGATTCTAATTTTCGTGTTTCTAAATTAATAACTCTCAAGTAGTTTCCACCATTTGTGAATATTTTAGTTTCGTCATCAGAAAATTCAAATTGACCACTACCAATATTCAATGGGCTGACAGCAAATGTAGAGTCAATGATTGCATTTTTTTCGATATCAAATACTAATAATCCTTGATATTTATATTGTGGAAGACTTGTTAAACCATCTCCGTGTGGGAAATACCCTGCAATATATATTTTTTTTGTATCTATTTCTGAAAACTTCATACAGCTCGGTTCTCCACTCCAATGTTGTTTATGTAAATCTTCACATAGAAGGAAGTTAACAATTCTATTTTTCGTTGTTAAATCCCAGACGATTAATCTTGATTCACCGTTATTTAATGCCGCCAAATATTTTCCATCTTTTGAAATAGCAAGATGTGTGAATTGTATTCCTTGTTCATTTTCAAAAGTCAAGTCTTCTACTAATTCCATTTTTTCATAATCATATTTTTGGATTGTATAATAGAGTTTTGAAGGTTTACCAGGGTCGTATAATGCTTCACCTCGTTTCCAAATCGCATATAGGTACGGTTTGATTGGATCAATTACCACTAACTTAAAAGTTGAATACCACCCATTTGGTCCATTTGTATCTGGTCCATCTTCCAGAACAAATTCTTTAATTAATGACATATCTTCCAGATTTCTTAACTGTAATCTTCCATAAGGATCCCCACTTGCATTATTAATTGCAGTTAGTAAAACTATTCTACTACTGTCGGGAGTAAATTCAATATCAAATGCACGTAAGGGAAATGACTTAACTGTATCTCCATTATCAGTTCTTCTGATTTTTATCTGGTTTGGACCTCCAGTGATGAAATAATCATGGTCTGGCATAAATTCAATATCGTAAACTCTATCCGTGTATTCAATAATATTCCACTTTAAAATCAATTCTCCAGAAACTAATTCTGAATTGCAAATTAGTAGCATAAAAAAAGCCACTACCATTAAAATCATCTTGCGTAACATAACGATACTCCTAAAAAAAATACTTTTTCCAAATTTGCTATCTCCCACATCTATAATGACACATCAAAGTGCTTTTCGTTTCACAGAAATGAAAAAAAATTGGATATTAAGCGGTTTTTGTTAATATATTACAATTTCCACTTTGTCATTCCACACTTGATGCGGAATCAAATATATGCAGATGTCCAACACTTTTAAAGTGTTGGACATCTTGATTCGATAATGACATAAATCGTAGATAGATTCTGAAACGAGTTACCAATGACATCTTTTTTCCTTGCATCAGTATTACGACTTTTGAGGCAGTTCCAATTAACTGCGGATGAAAGAAATCCTCCTTAATCCCCCTTTAATAAAGGGGGAAAGGGGGATTTGAATTAATGCTACATTGAAGGGTCTGAAACAATCTACCAATGACTAAAATTTTTCATAATAGTGTCATTTTGCATATTTTTTAAATATATTTATTCCGCACTTCAGAATGAAAACTTATGTGACAGCTTAAAGTAAAATTATAAATTTTATTTGACGTTTGTATTATTTAGCAAGCATAAACCATTTTGCTAAATCTTTAAATGATGGTTTCTTTCCATACATTAATATACCAACTCTATAAATTTTAGAAGCTACCCACAAACACAAAAAGAATGTTCCAATGGTCAATACTACTGATAATGCAATTTGCCAAATAGGAACATCTGTTGCTGCAATTCTAACAATCATTAATATCGGTGTGAAAAATGGTATTAACGAAAGAACTGTTGCCAAAGTTCCATCTGGGTTTGCCATAATATTTGTGATAAACAAAATTGGAATGATAATTGGAAGAGTTATTGGAATTTGTAACTGTGCAGCATCTTGCTCTTGGTCAACAGCACTACCTACCGCGGCAAATAATGTAGAATAAATAAAATAACCAGCAAGAAAATAGAATATAAATCCAACAATTATTCCCCATGAAATTTGAATTTGATTAAGCATATTAATCAATTCATTTGGATTAGATTGTGTAGCCATTCCTTGTGTCATAGTTGCAGGGTCAGGTCCAATCATCATCGATGCAATTGTACCACCTGAAGCTAAAACAATGCCCCCTAAAAGTAACCAGAATAACACTTGTGTTAATCCAACCATTCCAATTCCAAGTACTTTGCCCATCATAATCTCAAAAGGACTTGCAGATGACGCTATAACTTCGATAATTCGGTTTGCTTTCTCTTCTATAACACCACGCATTACCATTGCACCATAAGCAAACATTAAACCATAAATAGCAAATCCGAGTATATAACCAAGAACAGCAAAAACTTGTGTGAAATCTTCCTTTTCACCTTCTATTGTTACTTTTTTTGTATCAATGCTTACACCACGTTCAACGATTTTCAAAATAGATGGGTCAGCATTTATTTGCAATAATTTTTCTCGAATTAGAATTTCTTCTGAATTAGATTTCAAAGCTTCAACATAGCCAAGTCCTCCGCCTCCACTTGTAAATACTTCAGCTTTTCCATTATCCATAAAGTCTTCTGGAATCAAGAAAAATCCATCAAGAGTTCCAGCCAGAATTTCTTTTTTTAATTCTTCTATAGGTTTATCAGTCAAAAAGTACTTGCTTGTGTCATTATTTACAATTTTTGCACCAATTAGTGTAGTTTTATCTACAATTGCTAATTTTTTTGATGTGTCTTCTTTCGACATTATTGTTACCAGCACAGATATACCAATTATCGCAAGAAAGCCCAATGGAGCGAGAATAGTTCCTATAATAAATCCCTTAGATTTTACTCTTGTGAGATATTCATGTGAAATAATTGTCCAAATTTTAGATTTATGCTGCATTTTCATTCCCCTTTTTCATATTTTCTTTACCAACAACTTCAATAAATATTTCGTGTAAACTTGGTTCTACTTTTTCAAATTTATAAATTTCAGCTTTATCAGATGCAATACTTAGAATATCTTTTGAAGAAATAGTATTATCTTCAAGTTTAAATTCAACTCTGCTTTGCGTTCTTGAAATGATTTTATGATTTGGTAAATTCTCAATAAATGATTCATCACCATCAAACTCAATTAAAATAGTATCGCGTCCATAGCTTTTTTTGATATTTCTAACATCACCTGCTAAAATTGAAATACCTTTATTAATCAAAAGAATGTCATCACACATTTGCTCTACTTGTTCCATAACGTGGGTAGAAAGAATAATTGTTTTTCCGGCATTTTTCATTTCAAGAATCACAGATTTTAATAATTCTGTATTGATTGGGTCAAATCCTGAAAATGGTTCATCAAGTATCATAATTTCAGGGTCGTGAAGCATTGTAGAAATAAACTGAACTTTTTGCTGCATACCTTTTGATAACTCTTGAATTTTTTTATTTTCCCAACCGGCAGCACCCATCTTAGCAAGCCAAAATTTTGCTTTTCCGGTTGCAGTCTGTTTGCTCACTCCCTTGAGTTGAGCAAAATAAATAAGTTGTTCGATTACTTTTAATTTTTTATAAAGACCACGCTCCTCAGGAAGATAAGCTATGATATTTTGGTGAATTGGTCCAGCAATCTCACCTTTGATAAGTATTTTTCCTTTATCGGGAAAAATAATATTAGTAATCATTCTGATAGTGGTTGTCTTGCCTGCACCATTTGGTCCTAACATACCGAAAATTCTACCCGGTTCCACTTTAAATGAAATATCACTTACAGCATTGTAATTTCCGAATGATTTCCAAATATTCTCAACGTTAATTATGCTCATTTTCAGTCCATTATGAATAAAAAAATCAATATTTAAACGAATATCTTCTAATTAAGTTGCAAAAAAAATAATTAAAAAATTAATATTAAAAATTTCAACTACTCATACTAACGTGAACAACTCGTGTTTCAAAAATTTTTTCCAGATGGGATTGTCAATGTACTTGTTACATTATTATTGATTGCAACTTTGTATAATACTGAATTTCAAACTGCAATTTGAACAATTATATTTCAAAACAAACAAAATTTGTAAAAAAAATTATTGATATTCAAAAAAAGATTTACCAAATAAAGAAAATTTAGTAAATTACAAATTGTTTTGTATTAAATGTATAATTATGAAAAAAAATTATATTGTTTCTGTTATAATTGTATTGTTTTTGTCTGGTTGTATCAACCTAAAAGATGAGTATCCTGAAATCTCTTATTATCAGCTTAGTGATTTGCCATCTACTATATCCGAAATAAAACAGATTAAAGGTGCACTGCATATTAGGAATTTTTCTATTAATAGTGAATGTGATACTAAGCATCTGCTTGCAAATTGGGATGGAATTAGAGTTCAGAAGTATTATTATCATCGATGGATTAATGATATTTCTGATATGACTACTGATTATATTTTTAATAGAATTGCTAAATTGAAAGTTTTTAGCGAAGGACCTATCCGTTCTACATCAGTAATTATCCCTGAATTTATTTTGGAAGGTCAGATTATTAATCTAAATGTGAACAATACTGAAAATCCCGAAAAAGGAAAAAATAACGTTGAAATTGAAATGAAAATCAATTTAATCATTAAAAACCAAGATAAACCGGGTGAAAAAACGATATTTACTGAATTGTATAGCGAAACTGTTATCAGGCAAAATAATTTTGCAAGCTCAATTGCTCCTGCTTGTAGTAGGGGATTATCATTAATTTCTGATAAAATTTCAGTAGATATTAGCAATGCTATAACTAAATATCAATTGGGCTTATAATGAAACACTATCACTTTAATCATATTTCATCTACAAATGATTATGCAAAAGAACTGCTTAAAAAGGAAGATTGTGTAGTTGTTACTGCTGACTTTCAAACAAATGGTAGAGGTAGAAAAGAAAGAAATTGGGAGGGCGATTATGGAACAAATATATATTTAACTTATGGAATTAATCATTTTGAATCACCAGATTATAATAAATTGGTACTTTTTCAAGCAGTAGGGTGTTTAGCAGTAATAAATTCTTTAGAAGCAATTACTGGCTCAAATATTTTTCGATTAAAATACCCAAATGATATTTACGCTAATCAAGATGGAAATTATAGAAAAATAAGTGGCGTGCTGATTGAACATTCTTTTTTGGGTAGTGAATGTAAAACAAGTTTGATTGGTATCGGAATAAATATAAATCAAACTTATTTTTCCGATACAATTAAAAATACAGCTACATCTTTAAAATTATTAAATTTTGATATTGATATTCAAATTTTAACCTCTAAAGTAATTGAAAATATTAGAAAGTTCATCGTAATGGATAATATCGAGTTGTTTGAATTATGGGCAAATAAACTTGATATTGAATCTCGAATTATTCGTTTAGAAGGTTCGGATTTACAATGGAAGGCATTGAAATTGTTAGATGATGGTAGAGTGCAATTAATTAATTTTGAAAATAATGAAGAGAGAATTATTGATGATGGAGACACAATCAGATATAGTTTCGATAAGCGATAATCAAAAAGTTGCTTTTGATATAGGAAATAGTAGAATAAAAGTATTGATAAATGATGAATTTTATTCTTTGGAATATTCAGAAAATTGGAAATCATATTTAGTAAATTTGTTAGAGAATAGTAAAGATACAAAAATTGCTGGATATTCATCGGTTAATCATAATATTGAAACAGAATTTTTAGAATTAATGAGTAATTTTTCGAATATTGATTTGATTAAACCCAAGGACTTAATCCATAATCAAAAATATATCAAATTTGGTCATATTCAAGGTATGGGCTATGATAGAATGTTTGGTTTGATTGGAGCAGTATATTATGACGAACCTGCTTTAATCACTGTTGATTGTGGTACTGCAATTACCGTAAATGCTGTCGATGATGATGGTATTTGTAGGGGCGGGGCTATATTTGCAGGATTATATACACAAATTAAAGCATTAGATAATCATACAGATAATTTAAAAAATCTTGTTATTGATGAAGATGAAATTGGTTTCGGAATTGGGAAAAATACTACTCAAGCTCTAAGTCTGGGAGTTATTGCAAGTAGTATTGGCGGGATTACATATCTTGTAAATAAAATTAAACAAAATGAATTTAACCGAAGAAATATTCCAATATTTATAACAGGTGGATATGCAAAATTACTAATTAATCACATAAATTTAGATAATGAAAATTATATTTATCAAGAACATTTAGTATTAGATGGAATTATTACTCTAATGAATTGATGATAAATCCAATTTTTTCTAATTAATTCGTCTATATTAATTCATTTTTGAATTATTGAAAAATTATTTCGGTGAAAACATGGAAGATATGACTTCAGGTCAAGCAAAACCTTTAAGAAAAAGTTCGAATAAAATCAAAGGACCTAATGGATACCTACCTTAAAAATGATGGTGCTAAGAATATTCCGATTACAGATTCGGAACCTGAAAAGAATACAAATGTTAATGAGCAAACTCAAAATGAAGATAATAATATGAGACATGAAGATATGGATTCAAATGATTATGAAAAAATGATAGAAGATTATAAAGATGCTGTTGAAACATTGAATAATCAATTAGAAGAAATCACAAAAGAAAAAGATGATTTAAAAGAGCAATTAGTGAGGAAAGCTGCCGAACTTGAGAATATAAGACGCAGAAGTTTGAAAGAAAAGCAAGATATGATTGACTATGCAAACGAAAGACTACTTTCTAAAATGATTGAATTACTTGATGATATCAATAATGCTTACAACGCTACTTTATCATCTAATGATTATGATGCCTTATTGAAAGGTGTTGAGATGATTCGAAATAAAGCCATTAAACTTTTCGAAGATGCTGGTGTGAAACCAATTGAAAGTTTTGTTGGTAAAGAGTTTAATGTCGATTATCATGAAGCTATGATGAGAATGCCGTCTGAATTACCCGAAAACTATGTAGTACAGGAAATTCAAAGTGGCTATATGCTTAATGATAAAGTATTAAGACATACAAAGGTAATCACATCTGGTGGTATGTAATTTGTAAAATTGATTTTTAATTAAGGATTTGGTTATTTGATGAATATAGATAAAGAACTAATTTTTACCGAATTAGGTAAAATAATTGATAATGATTTAGAAAAATCTTTATCAGAATTGAGTGCAATTGAAAAGGTTGTAGTAGAAAACAATACTGTTCAAGTTTTTGTAAAACTTATACAACCAATACAGTGGATTTATGAAGATGTAAAATTTCAAATTAAACGAGTACTTGATAATATTGCAAGTAATTTCAAACATGAAATTTTTATTTCTGAAGCAGATTTTGATTTATCCAACAGAAATCTATTGAAATCTGTAAAAAATATTATAGCCGTTGCTTCAGGCAAAGGGGGAGTTGGAAAGTCAGCAATTTCTTCAAATATTGCTGCAGCTTTATCTCTAAAAGGAGCTAAAGTTGGTATTCTTGACGGTGATGTTTATGGACCAAGTCAAACTACTATGTTTGGTGTAACCGAAGAAAAATACGGGATGGTAGAAAAAGATGGTGTTGTAATGGCAATTCCTGTTGAAAAATATGGAATTAAAATTGCCTCAATGGGTTTAGTATTGAATCGTGATGATGCTGCTATCGTTCGTGGACCTATGCTTGCTGGATATTTTGCAATGTTGTTTGAACAAATTGAATGGGGAAATCTTGATTTTCTTGTCTTTGATTTACCACCAGGAACAGGTGATATTCAGCTTACTTTAACTCAGAAAATTCCTCTTACTGGTGCAGTAGTTGTAACAACTCCACAAGAAATTGCATTGGCAGATGTTAGGAGAAGTATATCTATGTTCAATAGAGTTAATGTGGACATACTCGGAATAGTCGAGAATATGAGTTATTTTGTTCCTGAGGATATGCCAGATAAAAAATATTATATTTTTGGCAAAGGTGGGGGAGCATCAATAGCAGATGACTATGGAGTAAATCTACTTGGCGAAGTACCTTTGAATATCAGTATGAGAGAAAAGAATGATGGTGGCAAACCAATTGTTCTTTCAGAAGAAAGTAATCAAGCTGAAATACTAAAAGAAATTACAGCAAAAATGGTAAGAGAAATTAGAATTAAGAATTATAAAATAACAAATACACAAAGTTTAGAAATATCAATATAATTATGATTGAGTTGACTGATATAGAACTAAAAGAAAAAGTGATTGAAATTTTTGAGCAAATTCGTCCCTACCTTCTTGAAGATGGTGGGGATATTGAATTTGTGAATTATGAAGATAATACAAAAGTTCTTGAAGTTAGATTACTTGGCAGTTGTGCCGATTGTCCACTTGCTATGATGACATTAAGAGCTGGAATTGAACGTGTAATTATTCAGAAAATCCCCCAAATTAAAAGAATCGAAAAAGTAAAATAAATAATTCCGTAGATTTACTTATAAATAGTTTCTGACAGAAAACCTCAATTTTTTCAAAATGATAGAAAAAAATTATTGGAATTTTTGAAATTAATTGAACCTAATTATACTTATGTAGCTATGCTTTGGGCGACTGTCTTTCTTTTCTTTTAGCAATATAACAATTACCATTTCAACTTGTACTTTGGAATAATAATCATCTGGAGTATGTTCACGACCCTCATTTATAAACAACATTTTTTCTGAAATGTTTTATAAATTTAATGATTCAGATTAGTTTCAATGATTGTTTTAATTTCATTTCAAATAGATTTGTCATTTATTCCAGCAATTTTATGTATAAGAATATTTTTTAATTCTATTGTTGTCATAAATAAGCCAAAAAAAAATACAAAAATAGATTTATCCATTAAAAAAAAATGCGATCAGAAATAATCAGGTAAGATTTTGACTTTGTATAAATAAATCAATAGCATCTTTGGGATTTAAAGCAATAATTCCATTTTTTTTGAAATCCTTGTCAAATGTTACAATTTGGAGTTTAAATTTTTTTGAAATCATTACCTGATAAGCATCATCATAATCTAATTTATTTGATTTTGTAATTTCAATAACTGTAATATTATCAATTGGTTCAGATTGAATACAAGAAACCATTCCATTATAAAATAAATCATCAATAAATCTATGATAAACATCTAATTTATTCAATCGAAATAAGATAACACCAATCGAATGTAAAGAAAAATCTGAAATAGAAAGAAAATCTGAAGGAATTGTATTTAAAAATTTATCTACTTCATTCGATTTTTCCTGATTTAATAATCTTTCAAGCCATACATTTGTATCTACTAAAAAGTTCATTTGCTTCGCCATTCAAGTGCAAGTTTTTGAAGTTCTAAGGAAGTATAGTCTTTTTTGTAATCTTCAAGACCACCTGCCCAAGTTTGTTTCAAGAAAACAGATTCAATGGCATCTTGCTTTTTGGATAACAAAAAATTTAAATAATCATCAAGTTTAACAACAAGATTAGGAGATAATTGATTGATTTTTTGTTCTAATGATTCGTAATTACTCATTTTTAACACTCAAAAAATTATAAACAATCAATGAAAAATAAAATTTCATATAATCAATTTTACTAAAAATTGTAAAACAAATTTAATCAAGATTTATTTTAAATTAAAACAAAATTCAAAAAATATCATTGAAGAATTCTTCTAAAAAAAAACATCCGATGTTTTCAAAACATCGGATGTTTTTTTATGGGTTTGATTTTTACTTCAATTTATCCATATCTCTTAAGATTACGCCGATTTTTGGAGCTGAAATTTCAAGTAACGGTTTGCAGCTACACGAAGGTAGCGATTTCGAAGCACTTCACTGTCAACCAAGCACAAACTTTGATAGATGCACAAATCTTGATTTAACCACTGAACCGCCACTTGCGGGTAGGTGCTGTTAGCGGCTGGCATTCTGTTCTGTCGATTGTTGGTTAGCATATTTGCCAATTATTTATTAAGTTTATATACTCGTTTATTTGTAACATAATCTCAAATATTGTTAACAAATCTAATAAAAAATTTAATGTCTACAAATGTTATTTCCAATGTCCGAGGAGAACCTGAAACCGTCAAGAACGATTGGAAACTCGCCCGCAGAAGTGTAAACAGTACCTGTAAAGTTGAACTTTTCATCAACTATCGTTCCTTCTCCCTTCACCGGAGCGGATACCCATTCATGACCATCCTCATATTCTATGATGAACTTATGATTGTCTATGAGTTCAATCTTTTCTGAACATTCATAATATTTAAATAGGTTGTAGAAATAAATTGCATCAGAGATATCATAATTACGACACTTATCAAGACTTGTCCACACTCTAACTTCTTCCTTATAACCCTCTTGAGAACTTTGTAACGGATAATGAGTGACCGTGACTATATAATATCCCTCAAGTTGCTCGTCAATCTTTTCGCAAGGATCTACAGCCATTTCTTCGGTACACGAGATACTAAGTCCAACAAAAAGAAGCAAAGCCAATTTTATAATGAGTTTCATTTTATATTATTCCTTTAAACAGCTTTCACTTACCTACATCACCTCAATAAATGAATTACAAAATTAATCAAAATCCAACATTTTACAAAAAAATGTCCAACAATTCAAAAAATATTGGACATCATAATAATATAAAATATACTTATTTAATTTTCATCTTCTTCGCCATCAGGAAGGAGAAATTCACCTTCAAATTCATACGATTCAAAATCATCTTTCTTTAACCAATATGCCGAAGTCGTCAATGTGAAATTATGAGAATCCTTCATATTTAATTCCCACAATACTGATTCAGCTTCCAAAAATTCATTGTCAGTGCTCATTTGTTCGGTAAATAATCTTTTAATGAGATTCCTGTCCGAAATTCCATTATTGAAAGATTTTAAAACAATTTCCTTTGTAATTTCATTATCGTAAGCATCTTTAGAAACTATTGAAAAGTCAATAATAGTTGCTTTTGCATTTGGAAATTTCCCGTTGAATGCCTTATAAAGCAATTGATTAACATTGAATAAATCATAATGCAAATCAATTTCCGGATACTCTTCACATACCTTGTCAAGCAGCATATCGTTCGAAATCTGAGCAATTTGACCTTCAGCTAATCTATCAGAAAGTTTATAGTTTAGTACAATAGCAGCGGCTTCATTTGGCTCAAAATCTGTAATAGCCATGTTCAGCATTTCTCTTAAATTTTCTACATTTAAGGCTTTTGCATCAGGGAAATTAAAGCGTTCTAATAAATTGATGTAGTCCTGATTCTGCCAATAGTTTGGAATTTCTTCGACAGTTGAAATATTTTTTACTGTTATGTCAAATTTCATTTTTATTTGTTATTAATTTTACCTACTCTTAAAGCTTTTCGGTTTATGCTCCTTTGAAATGTTTGGTCATTGTTTTGCTAATTTTACAATTATCGACAACTAATATGAGTAACGTGAATTTAATTAATTTATTGCAAAATAAGAAATTAGATAATTATATATATACAAATGTCCAGCATTTAAAAAAATATTGGACATTCAGAGAATTATAACATTATAACATTCAACTTAATAATTATTTAAATATATCCATATCACGTAATATTTCGCAAATTTTCTGAAAGGAAATTTGGAGAAGGTTTGCGGCTTGGCGTAGTGGTTGGGATTTTCAATATTAACCATCACTAAAAGCAAAAATCATGTATATAGTCTCTGAAAGAAAACCCCCAAGTATTTCAAAATGGCAAAAAAAATAGGTTGGGATTTTTGAAATTTATTGAACAGATAATTATATTTATGTAGTTATTGTTGTTTGTAATATAAAATCCGGTGATATTTTAGAAAAATTGATGATTTTGTCAAGAAATAAGGAGGGTTGGGACATAGTAATCCCTTGTATTATATATATTTACATATATTTATTGTGATTTAAGCTGCTTGTTTGTGACGTTTTCGTCTTCGTTGCTTTTCTTGTTTCTTAAGTAAAATTACTCCAAGTGTATGGATATTTCTTCCTAATATTGATAGTGAAACACAACGTTTAAATCCGTGAATTCCATGGTCGTAACATTTGGACAAACCCGTGTGATCCAAGCCGTTGATGGAGGATTCCACTGCCGAATGTTTTTTACGTAAAGTTTTGAATTCCTCTGTACTATGTTCTTTTTCCTCTTCCTTGTTCAGCCTGCCTTTTTTGGGCATTATTACTTTGGGAACTAATTTTCCGATTGCTTCACGATTTGACTTTGACCAAAAACCCTTGTCAAAACTTTCTGATACTATTGTTGGATATTGTTTTGTTAATTGCTCTGTAAGTGGCACTGCTACATCTACATCACTTTCTGTTTCCATTATTTTATAACCCAAAATAAAGCCATGTTGATCTTTGGCTATCGTTACAGGAAGACCTAATTCTACCTTAACGCCAGCTTTACCTTTCGATATCCAGCGGGTGTGTGGTTCAAATATTGAATGTACTTTTTCTAAATGTGGGATTACTTCGTCGTTTAATACTCTACGTTCGACTAACGATTTTTGATGACTTACCCAGTGCATATAACGGTCGATTTCCAATATTCTTGCTAATAGAATTGGGCTTGGAGCTACTTTTTCAAGAATTATCTTTATTACTTCATTTACCTTTGTTTCTGCTTTTTGTACTTCTGTAAGATAATCTTTATGTGTTGATTTTTTGCGTTCTTCTTTATTAGGACTGTTTGATTGATTTGCTTTCTGTGCTTTTCTAAATAACGTTTTTATTTTGCGTAGTTGATAATTGCTTTGACGCATTTCACTCAGATTGTAGTCGTATGCAAAGATTAGCGGTTAGTTGGATTGATTTGCGAATAGCGTCAAAAAGTAAACTGATGTCGGTGGGGTAATGTACATCTGTTTTTATTACAAATGAATCTATGCTCACATGTAATTCATCTTTTTTTTTACCACCCAATAAATTGTGTCCGCAATCTACTACGATTTTGTTGATTTTATCAATCAATTCAGGAGTCAATAACTTCACATTATCTTTGATGGTTTGTAGCTCATATTTACTGGTGTCACCCCATTCCCAAGAATCATGTCCAAGAAATGCTCTGATTGTTCTATGCTCATTTGATAAATTGTGCAATTTATCATAATCCAAATCGGAAACTTGACGAATTAGTCCCAATACTAATATCTTCCACAAATCCATGCCTGGTCTGCCATTATTCTTTGATACCTTGGGAAGTAATTCTTCATCTAATAATTTTAAAATTTCTGCTCGAATTTCTGTGTTAGTGAATAAATATTGAAGACCACGAAGAGTTTTATCAATTTCATCTCGAGATTTTGGATTAATTTGAATTTCAGAAATATCCACATTGCCAAATCTGTTTGTAATATCAATTATTTTACGCATAATTTTTTTCCGAAGATTTTAATAATTTTTCAAATTGCAACCAACTTACAATACAAAAATAACGCTTTTGCCGCACCTAATCAAGCTTTTTAATGTTTATTTATGAAAACTTATCCACATTCTCACTTTTTTTCATCTTATATTTTCCAAGCTAAACTATGGATATTATTTACTTTGATGAGTTTATTTCCAGAGACTATATAGTACTTCACTTTCATAGAAGCACGTAACACCGATTTTGAAAACGGCTGTTATGTGGCGTATTTCTTTGTTTCACTTATCTTTCGAAAAATTTTATATCCAATGTAAACTATTCCGATTAGGTTAAAAGCTATCCAAACATTGTAACAAATATAAATAACTTTTTCAGTAGAGTTCATACTTGCTAAACTCAAATACTCTCCTTTTGAACTGTCATAAAAGTCTTCATAGTTCATTAGTAGAAGACCTAAAATTATAAAAACAATCATGTCAACCGCAATAATTACGAGCCAAATCAAAATTTGCTTTATACCAATTTGAAACTTAACCATTTTTCTGTTTCATATATTTTAAAAGGTCAAGAATATGCTGTTGTGTATGGCTATAAAAAGTCAGTTCAAAAAACCAGAGTCCATCAGCCAAACTATTATTTTCTATTCTCCACTTAATTTCTAATAAGTCTATAATTATATCCGTTAAGTCGTCAAGTGCATCACCAATTTCGATGTCTTTTAAGTTGTCAATGTCATTAATGTCGAATACTGTTTTATAGAAACTGAAATCTTTAAAATTGCTTGTTACATTTTTTCTAATATCGGCATATTCGGTTTTGTCGAAATCAGGATAATCCGTTTCGTCAAAATTAAATTCTATATCAAAATAAAGGCTGTAAATTTTCACAAGGTATTTTCCAACTCTTTTTCTTTGTCGGTCGTTGTCAAGTTTGGTTGAAGTCCATGCTTTACAATTTGGTTTATTGTCGGAATTAACTCTGTCATACCTGTGTCGTTCTAATATGCCACATAACTCACTTATTTAGGTACTCTCAATAAATGAATTACAAAAATAACAAATATCCATCAAAACAAAAAATGCTCTCCGGAATAATCGAAGAGCATTGATTTAAATTAAAAACTTTCTTACTTCAATTTATCTAAATCTCTTAAGATTTCGCCGATTTTTGGAGCAGAAATTTCTGTTAATTCATAATTAACGCGTGTGTATGGCTTGTTGATATTGATGAAACGAGCCAAATTGATTGGAGTACCGATAACAACTGATTCACATTCAGTATTGTTGATAGTTGTTTCCAAATCTTTCATTTGTTCATCGCCATAACCCATTGCAGGTAATAAAATACCGATTTCTGGGTATTTTTCGAATGTTTCAGTAAGTTTGCCAACAGTGTATGGACGTGGATCAACGAAATCAATCGCGCCATATCTACGAGCCGCAACCATACCAGCACCTTGTTCCATTTCGCCGTGAGTCAAAGTTGGACCATCTTCAACAACAAGAACGCGTTTGCCTTTAATCAATTTTGGTTCATCAACGATAATTGATGAAGCGGCAAGAATAATTTGAGCTGTTGGATTGTATTCACGAACATTATCAAGAACTTCTTCGATATCTTCTGGATAAGCAGAGTCTATTTTGTTCACAACAACAACGTCTGCCAAACGAAGATTAACTTCACCAGGATAATAGCCAATTTCGTGTCCAGGACGAAGTGGGTCAACAACTACGATAGTAAGGTCAGGTTTGTAGAATGACATATCATTATTACCACCGTCCCAAACGATTACGTCAGCTTCTTTTTCTGCTTCGCGGAGGATTGCTTCATAATCCACACCAGCATAAATCACTGAGCCCATTGCTATATGTGGTTCGTATTCTTCCATTTCTTCGATTGTACATTTGTGTTTAGTTAAATCGGAAATTTCAGCAAAACGTTGAACTTTTTGAGCTTCCAAATCACCGTAAGGCATAGGATGGCGAACAGATACAACTTTTTTGCCCATAGAAAGTAATTGGCGAACAACTTCGCGAGTAGTTTGGCTTTTGCCACAACCAGTACGAACTGCTAAGATAGAAATAACTGGTTTAGTTGATTCAATCATAGTTGGAGTTGAGCCCATCATTGAGAATTTAGCACCAGCCGCCATAACTTTTGAACCGATATGCATAACAGTAGCATAAGGTAAATCGCTGTATGAAAGCACACATTCTTCAATGTTGTGTTCTTTGATTAAATTTACGAGGTCTGCTTCGTCATAAATTGGAATGCCAGCAGGATATAACTCACCAGCAAGTGATGCAGGATATTTTCTGCCATCAATGTCAGGAATTTGAGCGGCTGTAAATGCAACTACTTCCACATCTGGATTGTTGCGATACATTGTGTTGAAATTGTGAAAATCTCTACCGGCGGCACCGATAATAATTACTTTAGTTTTTGCCATTTTTTCTCTCCTTGGAAAAATAAAATTTAAATAATAATCTTTCTAATCTTTTTAATTAATTCTGGTAAATCTTTATTTACCGTATTCCAAACTAAATCATAATCCAAACTATTGTATTCATGAACTAAAATATTTCGAAATCCTTTGATTTTAGCCCATGGAATACTTGAATTATTCTGTTTAAATTCTTCAGATAATCTCGTAACAACTTCACCAATTATAGTTAATCTTCTGATAATCGCATCTTGCAGTATTGAATTTGAATAATAATCTTCATAAGTATTATTGGAAATATATTCCATTATTAACTCAGCTGATTCAAGTAAGTCCGCAAGATATGTTAAATCACGATTCATATAATTTTACTCTATTGTCAAGAATATCTCTCGTTCTAACTATATTTTTGCTTCTTAATAATCCGTTTAAAGTAAGTAAATCTACTTTTCTATGAAAATAACTTTCCAAAGTTTCCTTCATTTCAATAAAATCAAATAAACTATTTTTGAATTTATCTTTGAAATCGACTAAAATATCAATATCGCTTTGTTCATTTTCTTGATGATTGGCGAAAGAACCAAAAACAGAAAATTCTTTAAGATTCCATTTTTCGCAAAACCGCTTGATATATTCTTTATCAATCAATTCAATTATATTTTTATTTTCATTCATAAATATAAATTCATTTCTTTAAACAAATTTAAAACTAATAAATTACAACGTTTCTTTCAAAACTTTTGCAAATTTTACTACTGCTTCGTCAATTTCTTCTTTTGTAATCACCAACGGTGGAGCAATTCTAATGATGTTTTCGTGTGTATCTTTGCAAAGAACGCCTTCTTCTTTCAATTTATAGCAATATGGACGTGCTTTTCTATCAAGAACAACGCCAATCCACAAACCACGACCACGAACTAATTTCAAATGTGGTGATTCGATTTTACGTAATTCTTGCATAAAATATTCACCTAATTCATAAGAACGTTGTACTAAATTTTCTTCTTCTAACACTTCTAATGCTTTGATTGCAACTGCCGCGGCTAATGGATTACCACCAAAAGTTGAGCCGTGTTCACCTGGCTTGATAACAAGCATAATGTGCTTATCAGCCAAAACTGCAGAAACTGGATAGAATCCACCAGATAATGCTTTACCGATAATTACCATATCAGGGCGAACATCTTCGTAATAATGAGCAAACAATTTACCGCTTCTTCCAAGTCCTGCTTGAATTTCATCGCAAATAAAGAGAATATTATTTTCTTTACAAACTTCTGCAACTTGCTTCAAATATCCATCAACAGGAATAACAATACCGCCTTCACCTTGAATTGGTTCAATCAATACAGCAACTGTATTTGGAGTGATTTTTGACTTCAAATCTTCAATATCACCGTATTTGTGCATTGGAAATGCTTCTGTGCAATATGGACCAAATCCTGCAAAAGATGATGGATCATCAGAAAAACCAACTATTGTAGTAGTTCTACCATGGAAATTACCATCAGCAACAATTATTTCAGCTTTATTTGCTTCAACGCCTTTTACATCGTAACCCCAACGGCGAGCCAATTTCACAGCAGATTCAACGGCTTCTGCACCAGAATTCATTGGTAAAGCCATTTCGTAGCCAGTCATTTCATTTAATTTTTTGTAGAACATTGGCAATTTATCATTGCGGAAAGCACGACTTGTTAAAGTAACGTGTTTTGCTTGTTCGATAAATGCTTCCATAATTTTTGGATGGCAATGTCCTTGGTTTACAGCAGAATATGCGGCAAGGCAATCAAGATATTTCTTACCATCAACATCTTCTACCCAAGCACCTTTTGCTTCTTTTACCACCACATCTAATGGATGATAATTATGAGCTCCATACTCATTTTCAATTGCAATATAATCTTGTGTATTCATATTTCTATTTATTTATTAATTTAACAAAATTTTATTTATTACTTAGAATCATAAACATCAAAAAGCATACTCATCATTGCCATTCTAACGTACAAGCCGTTTTTTGCTTGACGGAAATATGCGGCTCTTGGGTCTTTATCAATTTCAGGATGAATTTCAACAGAGCGTGGAAGCGGATGCATAATAATTGCATCGTATTTCATTTTCTGAAGCATTGATGCATCAAGATTGAAATTGCTCAAATCCATATCTGCTTCTTTAAGTCTGCTTTTGTCAATTCTTGTTTGATAAACAACATCAACTTTGCCCAGAATTTCTTCAACTGAATTTAACAATTGATAAGCAACATTTCTTTTGTCTAAATATTCGAGTATATCTTGTTTGATTTGCATTTCTGGCGGTGCAACAAAATATAATTTTACTCTATCATATTTTGCAAGCAAATAAGCAAGTGAACGAACTGTTCTACCATTATCTAAAGCACCAATAAAAGCAACTGATAAGCCATTCAAGGTATTACATTCATTGTGAATTGTATATAAATCAAGCAATGCTTGAGTAGGATGCTGACCACCACTGCCATCTCCTGCATTTATAATCGGCACTGGAGAAACTGCCGCCGCACGTTTTGCCGCACCTTCTTCATGATGGCGAATAACTATTGCATCGCAGTAGTTTGAAATGATTTGAATAGTATCCTCAAGCATTTCACCTTGTACTTCTGAAGAAAATTCTTTTGCTTGTTCGGTAGTTAGCACTTTTCCGCCAAGTCGATAAGCCGCCGCTTCGAACGAAAAACGTGTTCTTGTTGAAGGCTTATAAAACAAAGTAGCAACAATTTTCTTTTCATAGTCGCGTGTGCCACCACGAGCAACAACTTTTTTCATATAATCAGTTCTATCAAACAATTCCTTAATCAAAGGAAGTGTGAACTGTTGCGATTCTAATATATGTCTAAAAGGCATTTTATTTTCCTAATTAGTTTAAAAATTATGGTAAAATATGTGTACCTGCTTTGCCTTCTAGGGCTAAAGACAAATATTCATAACTTGTAATTATTGCGTGCTTTCCACCGTTTTTGATGTAATTTATTACTGATTCCACTTTTGGTCCCATGCTACCTGCTGGAAAGTGTCCTTCGTTGTAGTAATTTTCTAATTCATTTACAGTTACTTTATCCAAACCAATTTGATTTGGCTTTTTGAAATTCAAATAGACTTTATCGGCATCAGTGCTAATTATAAATAAATCTACATTCATACTATTTGCAAGTAATGCAGATGAACGGTCTTTATCAATAACTGCTTCCGAGCCAGTAATTGTTCCATCTTCGTTTTTAATCACAGGAATTCCACCACCACCAAGTGCAACAGTAACAATACCCATTTCAATTATTTTGTTAATCACTTCTAATTGCAAAACTTCTTTCGGTTGTGGCGAAGCAACCACTCTGCGATAACCGCGTGAAGCATCCTCAACTATATCCCAATTTAAAGTTTTCTTCTTTTGTTCAGCAACTTCTTTTGTATAAAATGGACCGATTGGCTTAGTTGGGTTTTGGAATGCTGGGTCGTTTTTGTCAACTTCAACCATAGTAGGAACAATTGTAACCAAATGATTCAAGTCTAAATGTTTGAGTTCAAACTCCAATGCTCTTTGCATTATATAACCAATTTCGCTTTGAGTAGTTGCAACGCACATATCAAGTGTATGGGTATAAACTTCACCTGCGGCACGTTCTGAACGTAGAAGTGCGGCACCTGCTTGTGGTCCGTTACCATGAGTAACAACAACATTCCAACCGGATTTTATCATTTCGGCAATTGCCTTCGAGGTAGCGTGGGCATTGACGAGTTGCTCGTCAATGGTACCACGTTCACCTGCTCTAATTAGAGAATTTCCGCCAACAGCAATTAATGCTTTTTTTGACATATTATTTCTTCATTAATTGATACATAACTGCTTTTTGAGCATGTAATCTATTTTCTGCTTCTTGGAATACAAAAGAATATGGAGCGTCAATAACGCCATCAGTAACTTCATCACCGCGATGAGCAGGTAAGCAATGCAAGAAAATTGCATCAGCATTAGCGGCTTTCATTAAGTTTTCGTTTACTTGGTATGGCATAAAGATTTCTTTTCTTTTTGCAGTTTCTGCTTCTTGTCCCATCGAAGCCCAGACATCAGTATAAACTGCATCTGCACCTTCTACTGCTTTATATGGGTCGTGTTCGATTGTGATTTTTGCACCAGTTGCCTTTGCTTTTTCAACTGCAAGATTATACATCATTACATTTGGTTCGTATCCTTTTGGACAGCCAATTGTTACATCAACACCAAGCATTGCACCAGCATCCATCAATGAATGAGCAACATTATTGCCATCGCCAACATAAGTTAATTTCAAACCTTGTAATTTTCCTTTAACTTCTTGCAAAGTTAAGAAATCTGCCATTGCTTGGCAAGGATGGCTGAAATCAGTTAAGCCGTTGATTATTGGAATTGAAGCCCATTTTGACATATTTTCTACAATATCATGTCCAAAAGTACGAATCATTATGCCTTGAACCATTCTTTCTAAATTTTTAGCAACATCATGAACGCCTTCTCTTTTGCCAAGATTGATTTCGGCAGGAGAAAGATAAAGTGAAAATCCACCAAGTTGTTGGATACCAACATCAAATGTAGTGCGTGTTCTCAAAGATGGTTTTTCGAAAATCATCGCAAGAGTTTCTCCTTCGAGAGCTTTGCTGTATTTTCTTCTGTCTTTCTTCATATCTGAAGCAATTGCAAAGGTTTCCAAAATTTCTTCAGTTGTGAAGTCGGATACCATTAAAAAATCTTTAGTCATTATAATCTCCAAAATAAAATTATAAAAAAATTATAAAAAAATTTAAATTTATAAAATAAAAAATGATTAACGGATTTAATTATACAGGTGCGTCTGTAGTGTAATGTTTAAATTGGATTATTTTACTTGCTCTTGTTTTGGGTAAAGCGAGTGGTGAAATCAATGCAAATTCTGCAATGGAATCATAATAGTGGCGATATGTTGTTATTAATAATAACATTTATCTCTTTTAGTTACTTCAATCAGTTACAAAATTATGAAAAATTTACCACTTAATAAAATTAAATCGTTTTTTGTGGATAATTATTTTAAAAAAAAATTTTTACTCTGTAATTTTTTAGAACATTCCTGTTTGATACAATAATAGATTTTATTTGATAAATAACAAATCAATTATTATTGCAAAAGACGGTAAAGTTTAAAAGTGGGAAATTCTAAACAGATTATCATTGAAAAAATTGATGAGCTATAAATTTGGGAGAAATTTTCTTTAAATATCATTAATATTTTATTAAATTTGCAAGGGCAATAGTTAATGTTATCTAATAATGTTAATTGTAATTAAATGAATTATTTTTAAAATTCTTGAAAATTAATTTAATCATAAAAATTAGAAGTACAAAAATGGAAACAATGAATATTGAAATAATAAATCCCAAGGCACAGAGATTGATTCAAAACTTGGCTAAGTTGGAATTAATATGAATTAAAAAAGAAAAATCTAAATCTGAATTTGTAAAACTATTAGAAAGTTTACGAAAAAATTCAGATCGTACTCCATCAATGGAAGAAATAACAAGAGAAGTTGAATTGGTAAGAAATGCTCGATATGGCATTGGGGTGGTTATTGGCATATAAATACTCATCCTGAAATTTTTATTATTTATTTTAATAAAGACAGTACAAAAGCAAAAGTGAATTTTCGGTTGGTTTATCGGGGAGGCGAAGTAATTTATTCTAAAATTAATGGAGAATGGAAAATGAATTATGCTGAATTTACTTGGATTGAATAAAATTATTCCCTTTTAGGTTTGATATAAATGATAAAAAGTACAGACTAATCCAGTCAAGATTTTTGTAAATGAGTGTTTTTTTAAATTTAATTAAAACTTTTTTTTCAATTAACCGTAATTATTATTTTATAATAACTATTAAGGTAATATTTCATGAAATTATTTTTCGGACTAACTTTAACAATATTTATGAGCATAAGTATTTTCTCACAAACAAAATTTAATCCACCTGCTACAAAAAAAATTCCTATTGTGGATAAAATTCATAATTTTGAAATAACAGACTATTATCAATGGCTCGAAAATAAAAATAATCCTGAAACTCTTGAATGGTCTAAAGCCCAACATAATTATACTGTTAATTATTTAAAATCAAATACAATATCACCAGATGGTTTAAGAGATGAAATTTCAAAATTAGTAGATAGAGATTACGAAGGTTCACCCTTTAAAGTTGGCAATCGCGAATTTTATTATGCTAAGAAAAAAGGTGAACAACAATCAAAATTATATACAATAATAAAAGGTAAATCAATTTTGATTTTTGACCCACTAAAATTTGATAATACTGGTTTATCTGCCATAACAGGTGTATCTTATACAAAAGATGGCGAAAAAGCTGCAATAGGGATTCAATATAAAGGTAATGAAATAAGTACATATCGAATCATTGATACAAAAGATGGTAAAGTTCTTGGAAATACCATTGATGGTTTGAGTGGATTTAGCTGGACTAAAGATGAGAAAAGTGCTTATATTAGTGTTAGGACTAAGGAAATGATAGAAAAGCAACAACCAGTTGCAACATATTTACATACAATAGGCACAGAAAGAAGCAAAGACAAATTTCTTTTAGCCCCAAAGGATGCAAAAGATTTTTCAAGTATTTGGGATGCAAGATTTGCAGATGTTACTTTCACTTCTGAAGGCGATTTTTATTCCAATACCCTAAAAATTAAAAAAACATTTACAAATGATGAACTAAAGGTAATTTATTCAAGTAAAAAATATAAATCAGATGTAGAAGTAAGAAATGGAAAAATTTATATATACACAAATGACAATGCCCCTAATTATAAACTTATGGTAACTGATATAAATAAACCAGAATATGAAAACTGGAAGGATTTAATTCCTGAAAGTAAAAACGTGATGGTTGGTCATGAAATAACATCAGATTTTATTTTAATTCAAGATACAAAAGATGTTCTTTCGAGACTATTGGTTTATGATTTAAATGGTAAGTTTATTAAAGAACTTGAAATTCCAGAAATTGGAAATATTGCTGGGACAAGCTATCATTACGAATCAAACACAGTAAGTGTTACTCTTTCTACTTTTACCTCACCAGCAAAAGTTTATCATCTTGATGGGAAAAATTTAACTTGGAAACTTCATTGGCAAGATAAACTTGATATTGATACAAAAGACATTGTATCAAAACAGGTTTTTTATACTTCTAAAGATGGAACTAAAGTTCCTATGTTTATTGTTTACAAAAAAGATATTAAGTTAGATGGAACTAATCCAGCTTTACTCTATGGATATGGTGGATTCAATATCAAAATGACACCCAGCTTTTTAAATAGCACTTTGTCTTTTATCAAACGCGGGGGAGTTTATGCAGTAGCAAATCTTAGAGGCGGTTCAGAATATGGTGAAAATTGGCATCAGGACGGTATGTTATTCAAAAAGCAAAATACCTTTGACGATTTTATTGCTGCTGCTGAATATTTAATCAATGAAAAATATACTACAAATAACAAATTAGCAATTCGCGGGGGCAGTAATGGTGGTTTATTAACAGGTGCAGTTGCCGTACAAAGACCTGACTTGATGAAAGCTGCAATAGTTGCTGTTCCATTATTGGATATGCTCCGTTATCATAAATTTTTAATTGCAAGATATTGGATTCCGGAATACGGCGACCCAGATAAAAAAGAAGATTTTTTGAATATCTTGAAGTATTCACCATATCATACTATAAGACCAGGTTTTAATTATCCAGCAATGATGGTTAAAGCAGGAGAAAATGATACAAGAGTTGACCCATTACACGCAAAAAAATATGCTGCAGCATTACAAAACAATCCGGGACAAACTAATCCAATAATGCTTTTCGTTGATTTTGATAGTGGACATGGTTCTGGACAATCAACTGAACAAATGATTGAAAATACAGAACTTGAATGGAGATTTATTATGTGGCAATTGAGTATGAAATAAAAACTGATTTATATTTATTGTTTTAAAAAAACCTTCTCAATAATTAATTCATTTGAGAAGGTTTTTAATTAACCCAAGTTGCACCCTTTTGTGTAATTGTCCCTATAAAATCAATAATGAAAATTTTCAATGGGTAACTACATATTTTTTGGGTTGTGAATGGCACCGAGCTAATTTTCAAAGCTTGTATATTTCCATCGCCTTCTATATTGGTCTTGAGCAATTTCTAATAATTATCTCATTCTTGTCTTTGTTCTTGACTGAAATAGTTACCAACTTCTGGAAGTTCATTATTCTAACTATATTTTTTCAGTTGTAATTAATATCTGATTTTTCAAGCACTTACAAATTAAAAATATTGTCAAAAAAAACAAAAAAAGTTATTTTCGGGAAATTGAGTTGCAACTTGGGTAAAGACTACAACTTGTCAATTAGTTCATTTTGTAAGATGTATCAAAGAAACCCGATTATTATGTGTAAGTAGAAGAAGCAATATTTTGAATCTGCTGATGTTGCTTTGCAAAATATTGTTCATAGGTTTAGTCCATAATAATATTTCAAGTAAATCGTAATTCTATTATGTTGATTATTGCTTCGATGATTTTGATTATGTTTTCTAAATATAATCAGGTATTACAACAATAATTTTATTTGTAAATATTTTTTTAAAAATTGTGAGGTAAATATGAAATGTCCGCATTGTGATGTGAATTTAGTTATGTCAGAGCGTAACGGTGTTGAAATCGACTACTGTCCTGATTGCCGTGGTCTTTGGCTTGACAGAGGCGAGTTAGACAAAATTATTGAACGCTCTGGAGAACATAACAGAAAATCGTTCGAGAATTATCAAAAAAATCCTAAGGAATATGATAATTATTCTCATGATTACAAAAAGAAGAAAAAAGATTCTTTTTTGAGTGATTTGTTTGACTTTTAATTTTAAATTTTTAGATGTATTCCATAAAGACTGTTGCAAAATTAAATTTTCTTACCATTCAGATTCAATAGCAGTAAACTACAAAAAAGTTAAAAAAAATGGATTTGAAATGCAACAGTCTTAATTGATTGAACAATAATATATTTAATATTTTTTCTCATTATATCTAAACATTCTTATAACATTCCCAACTATGTTCTTACTACAACGCTTTTCTCTTTTTATAATTTGTGAAGCTATTGATTTATTTATACTCACATAAAATAATAAAAGTGTAGCAATATAGCATAACAACGTATTTTAATATGTGAATAAATTATATAATTAATGAAAAATTATCAAATTTAAGTACTACAAATGTTTTGATGTAATGCAATTACACAAAAATAAATTACAAATTATTAACAATAAATGAATTGAAATTAAATTATTTATGATTTTTTTCTTGTGGAATTTTGTAAGTTTGTAATTGGAAATTGTTAAATTTCCTTTATAAGTTTTTTAAAAATTAAGTATTAGTATAGAACTAAAAAATGTTATGGAAAGTGTAAAAGAAAAAATTGCAAGATTGAAAGAAAAAGATGCAAAGACTTTGCTCGGTGGTGGGAAGGACAAAATTAAAGCCCAACACGAATTAGGCAAGATGACTGCCAGAGAAAGATTGCACTTATTTTTTGATAATGGTTTATACCAAGAAATGAACCGTTTTGTTGAGCATACGAGTACAGCATTCGGTATGGAAGGCAAAGAATTACCAGGCGATGGTGTAGCTACTGCACTCGGTGCTGTTGATGGACGTCTCGTTTATGCTACATCGCAAGATTTTACTGTGATGGGTGGTAGTGTTGGTAAGATGCACGCTTGGAAAATTATCGAAACTATGCACCGCTCTTTGAAAAATGGTGCTCCTTATGTTGCATTTAATGATTCAGGGGGAGCGAGAATTCAAGAAGCTATTGACTCACTTCGTGGTTATGGCGAAATTTTCTACTACAATACATTGCTTTCTGGAGTAGTTCCTCAAATTGCGATTATTGCTGGTCCTTGTGCTGGTGGTGCTGCTTATTCTCCTGCTTTGATGGATTTTATCATTATGGTAGAAGGTACTGGAAAACTCTTCATTGCTGGTCCAAGGGTAATAAAAGAAGCAACTGGCGAGGATATTTCTGATGAAGAACTTGGTGGAGCTATGTCTCAAGCTACATTTAGTGGTAATGTGCATTTGATTGCCAGAGATGATGCAGATGCTATCGAAATGACTAAAAAACTTCTTAGCTATATGCCTTCAAATAATACAGAAATGCCTCCTTATACTGGAGATGGTCAAATTCACATTTTTGAAGACGAAGCTTTAAATAGTATTGTACCTGATGACCCAAGAGACCCATATAATATGATGGATGTTATAGAAAAAGTAATGGACCCAGGTTCAGTATTTGAAATTCAAGAACATTTTGCAAAGAATATGATTGTTGCATTTGCAAGAATGAATGGTCGCTCTGTTGGTGTTATTGCCAATCAACCGCTTGAAAAATATGGTTGTATTGATATAGATGCTTCTGATAAGGCAGCTAAATTAATTAGATTTTGCAATGCTTTCAGTATTCCTATTATTACATTTGTTGATGTTCCGGGATTTTTGCCAGGCGTTGAACAAGAATTTGGTGGAATAATTCGACATGGTGCAAAAATGTTGTTCTCATATTCAGCGGCAACAGTTCCAAAAATTACTATTATTGTACGCAAAGCTTATGGTGGTGCATATTTAGCAATGAGTGCAAAATCTCTCGGTGCTGACCGTGTGGCTGCATGGCCCACAGCTGAAATCGCAGTTATGGGTGCAGAAGGTGCAGTATCAGTATTATATAAGAGTGAAATTACATCAGCTTCTGAACCAAAAGCTAAAAGAAAAGAATTAATCGAAAAATATAAACATCAATTTGCAACTCCATATCCTGCTGCTGAAGCTGGTTTAGTTGATGCAATTATTGAACCAATGAAAACAAGAGAATATATTTCAATTGCTTTAGAATCATTGAAGAACAAACGTGATTTAAGACCACAGAAAAAACACGGTCTAATTCCATTGTAATCAATATTATTAATTATAAAAAAATAAAATTTTAAATTCGGAGTTATAAAAATGAGTAAAATGATAATTACAGTAAATGGTCAAGCTTATGATGTGGATATTGAAGTTCTCGAAGAAGATGCAATGGAAGTACATACTATTCAGAATAATCCACAGCAAAATTTTGCCAGTACTGCAAAAAGTCCTTCGTCAGCACCAGCTGCAAGACCAAAACCTAAAAAACAGGGTGCTTCAATGGAAGGCAATACATTAAAATCACCAATAAATGGTGTTGTTCTTGAAGTTCCAGTCAAATCTGGAGCAACAGTTAAAGAAGGAGACGTTGTCATCATCCTTGAAGCAATGAAAATGAAAACTAATATATATGCACCTGCAGCGGCTACTATTTCTGAAATTTTGGTCAGAAATGGTGATAATGTGGAATCTGGTCAAGGTTTAATTGTATTTGAATGAAAAAATTAATTATTAAATAAGGGGATTTTGCCAATGTGGGAAAAACTCATTGAAGCTTTAGAAGTGCTTGTAATTGGCATGGGTGGTGTATTTACTTCCTTGATATTCTTTTATCTTTTAATTGTACTATTAAAAAAAATTGATGGTATGATTCAAGCAAAAGAAAGTAAAACACTTGAAATAGCAACTAATCAAAGAAAAGAAGCTGAAGATTTATCAAGAATAAATGAAATAGATAATGAATTAATTGCTGTTATTTCTGCTGCAGCTTATTCTATTGTTAGAAAACCTGTTCGTGTTAAAACTATTTCATTTCTTGGAAACAAAGATGATTCAACTTGGTCACAGATAGGTAAAATTGATGTTATCAGCTCTCATAATGTGCAGGGACATTAGTTAATTTACAATTATCGAAAAAATATGAAGGTATAATATGTTAGAATTTATTGAAAAATTTATTGGAAATATGGGTTTTTGGCAATTGGAAGGCGGGCATTTTATTATGCTTTTCGTTGCTTGTCTTTTAATATATCTTGCAATTGTAAAGGGTTTTGAGCCATTATTATTATTACCAATTGGTCTGGGAGCATTTCTCGCTAATTTACCAGGAGGTGGGTTGCTTGATAATCCAATCATTCACATGGTTAATAATGCACCAATGTTTGAACATGCTGGAGGTTTGTATTATTGGTTATCAAAAGGTATTGAACTCGAAATTTTTCCTCCATTGATTTTTTTGGGAATTGGAGCAATGACTGATTTTTCTCCATTGCTTTCAAATCCTAAAACTTTTCTACTTGGAGCTGCTGCACAATTTGGTGTATTTATAGCATTAGTAGTTGCTGTTATGCTTGGTTTTAATTTTCAAGAAGCATCTGCAATCGGTATTATCGGTGGTGCAGACGGACCTACTGCTATATATTTAACATTGAAATTAGCTCCGCATTTACTTGGACCAATTGCTGTAGCAGCGTATTCTTATATGGCACTCGTTCCATTAATTCAACCACCATTAATGAGATTACTTACTACAGATGCAGAAAGAAAGGTTGTAATGGAACCATCAAAACCTGTATCAAGAAAAATAAAAATTATATTTCCAATTGCTGTAATTGGCTTTGGAACAATGATTGTTCCTCCTGCTGCTCCTCTATTGGCAATGCTTATGGGAGGTAATTTATTAAGAGAAAGTGGTGTTGTTGAGAGATTGACGAAAATGGCATCAAATGAACTGATTAATATTGTTACATTTTTCCTTGGCACTTGCGTTGGCTTAACAATGAGTGCTGAAGCATTCCTTAAAATGGAAACATTGAAAATTATTCTTCTTGGAGTAGTTGCATTTGGATTTTCAACAATAGGTGGGCTATTACTTGGAAAATTGATGTATAAAGTTACAGGTGGTAAAGTAAATCCATTAATTGGCTCGGCTGGTGTTTCTGCTGTACCAATGGCGGCTCGTGTATCACATAATGTTGCTCAGGAATACAATCCTCACAATTATCTAATTATGCACGCAATGGGACCAAATGTTGCTGGTGTAGTTGGAACTGCAATTGCTGCTGGTGTATTGCTATCAATTTTTGGTAAATAATCATTTTGAATTTTTGTTTAAGATGTGGCACATCTCTCAGATGTGCCACATCTTTTATTTTATAAATAAATTAATAACATAATTAACAAGCAAATTACCAAAATATATTCTAATAATTATTTTTTTGAATTTCAATTACTTAATCATAAAAAAACATTAAATTTTTATAATTTTATTATACATTATTAAAAAAGAAAATTGTATTTTTATTTTTTAGAAATTTGCAAAAATTTAAATTTATATATTGAAAAAATTCAGGTATTTTTATGAACAAAATTGTCGAAGCAAGATTTATCGGTCCTGATGTTAAATTATTTAGAATTGAAGCACCAAAGATTGCTCAAAAACGCAAAGCAGGTCAGTTTATCATTCTGAGAATTTCTGATGCAGGTGAAAGAATTCCTCTGACTATAGCCGATTCAAATATTGATGATGGTACAATCACAATTATTGTACAAGGAATTGGTAAAACCACAAAAGCACTAAATGAGCTGAAAGTGGGTGATGATATCCATGATTTAGTTGGTCCTCTTGGAAAAGCATCACATATTGAAAACTTCGGTACGGCAGTTAGTATAGGTGGTGGAGTTGGTACTGCAATCGCATTCCCAACTGCGAAAGCTTTGAAAGAAGCAGGTAATCATGTAATTTCTATTATCGGTGGTCGCTCAAAAGATTATGTCATTCTTGAAGAAGAAATGAAAGCAGTTGCTGATGAAGTTTATTGTACAACTGATGATGGAAGTTATGGTTTTCATGGATTTGTAACTCAAAAGTTACAGCAATTAATTGACGAAGGCAGAAAAATTGACTTCGTTCTTGCAATTGGTCCTATTCCAATGATGCAAGCTGTAGCAGAAGTAACAAGACCTTTGGGCATTCAAACTGTTGTTAGTTTAAATCCTGTAATGGTTGATGGTACAGGTATGTGTGGTGGTTGTAGAGCTTATGTTGATAATAAGCAAGTATTTGTATGTGTTGATGGTCCTGAATTTGATGCTCATAAAGTTGATTTTAAAATATTAGTTCAAAGAAATAAAATGTACCTTCCACAGGAGAAGGAAAGTTTAGAATCACACTTATGTCATTATGATGCTATGTATGAAAGAGAATTGAAGAAAACACAAATTGAAGTGGAGGTTAATTAATATGGCTGAATTAACAACAAAACAAAGATATGCAATTCCAAGACATTCTATGATAGAACAAGACCCATTGGAAAGAGCAAGAAATTTTGAAGAAGTAAACCTTGGATATACTATAGAACTTGCAATGGAAGAAGCAGAACGCTGTCTTCGTTGTAAAAATCCTACCTGTGTTGCCGGCTGCCCGGTTTCTGTTAAAATACCTGAATTTATCACTATGATAGCACAAGGTAAGTTTGATGAAGCGGCTGCAATTCTTAAAGAGGATAATGCTCTTCCTGCTGTTTGCGGTAGAGTTTGTCCACAAGAGGAACAATGTGAAGCTGTTTGCATAGTAAATAAAAAAGGAAAATCGGTTGCTATTGGTTATCTTGAGCGATTTGCAGCAGATTGGGAACGCCAACAAAATAAACTAAGAACTCCAGAATTAAAACCTAAAACAGGTAAAAAAGTAGCTATCGTAGGTGGTGGACCAGCAGGTTTAAGCTGTGCAGGTGACTTAATTCAAATGGGTCATGATGTTACAGTATTTGAAGCATTACATGATATTGGTGGCGTACTTATTTATGGTATTCCTGAATTTCGTTTGCCAAAGGATATTGTAAAAGCTGAAGTTGATGCACTTGAAACACTCGGAGTTAAATTTGTTACAAATTACGTTGTTGGTTTAACTGAAACAATAGAAGAATTGCAAGAAAAATTTGATGCGATTTTCATTGGAGTTGGTGCTGGATTGCCTTATTTCCTTAATGTACCAGGTGAGCATCTTAATGGCGTTTATTCTGCTAATGAATTTCTCACTCGTGTAAATTTAATGAAAGCATATAGTTTTCCAAAAACAGATACTCCAATGCTAAATCTTGTTGGTAAAAATGTAGCTGTATTCGGTGGTGGTAATACTGCAATGGATGCTGTTCGTACATCTTTGCGACTTGGTGCGAAACGTGCAATGATTCTATATCGTAGAACAAAAAGTGAAATGCCTGCTCGTATTGAAGAAATTCATCATGCAGAAGAGGAAGGAGTTGAATTTATATTTCTTGTTGCACCACTTGAATTAGTTGGTGATGAACAAGGATGGCTCAAGCATGTAAAAGTACAGAAAATGGAACTTGGAGAGCCAGATGCCTCCGGAAGACGCAGACCTGTACCAATTAAAGATGCTATTGAGGATATTGAAATTGATGCGGCAATTATTGCAATCGGTAACGGCTCAAATCCAATTATTAGTAATACAACTCCTGATTTAAAAGTTAATAAATGGGGAAATATTCTTGTTAATGAAGATAATATGAAAACTAATATCAAAGGTATGTTTGCAGGTGGTGATATTGTAACAGGTGGAGCTACTGTAATTCTTGCGATGGGTGCAGGTAGAAAAGCTGCAGCAGCAATAAATGAATATTTGTCAAATACTGAGGTTTGGTAGTTTTTTAAATTATTTTGTGAAGTTTTAAAAGGGACTTTCTTCAATTTGATTGAAAGTCCCTTTTTAAAGTTCTAATAAGCAATTCAGAATAAAAATTATTTAAATTCAATTCATTAATTCATTTACCTCATGATTTTACAGCATTGTAACCATACTTTTTTGAACCTTTTTTTACTATGATAATATAATTACCTGGGTTTATATTTGGGATAGAAATACTATTTGTGAGTGAATTACCATTATAATAAGTCTGCATAGCTGCAACTTTGTTCCCCAGAATATCTTTAAGCTGAATTTCAAATTGGTCGCTTTCCTTGTCAGTAAAGTCAATCCGAAAACTCAATTTATTTTCTAATTGTAGTGGATAGGCTTCGAAATTAACTTCTGATTTTTGACTAATTTCTTGTTCTTTGGACATTAAACTTGTGTGTTTGATTGGTAGTCTTCTTATTCTAATTTTAGTTGCATCAAATATTGCATTACATAACGCTGGGGAAATTGAAGGGAAACCGAGTTCTCCAATACCTGCTGGAGATTCAGCACTTGGAACTATATGAACTTCAATTTTGGGCGATTCTTTAAAAGAATACCATTCAAAATCCTGAAAACCTGATTGTACAATCTTCCCATCTTTGATTGTGATTTCAGATTTAATTGCTGTAGAAAGCCCATCTATAGCTGAACCAATAAACTGCTGAACTATATTCCCGGGATTAATTGCAATTCCACAATCTAAAGCTGCAACTATTCGTTGCACTGTTAAGATACCAAAATCATCAACCGAAACTTCAATTACGTGAGCAGCATAACCACCATAGCCAACAAATAAGCTAATGCCACGCCCCCAGTTTTTAGGAAGCTTTCTATTCCAGTCAGCTTTTTCAGCCACAAGTTTTAAAACATTTTTTTGCTTATCGTCATTTGTCATATTTAGTCTGAATTGCAATGGGTCAATATTTTGAGAATATGCAAGTTCGTCAATAAAACATTCATTCACAAATACAACTTGTGTATTATTAACTGAACGCCAAGAACCCCAAGGCACAGAATAATCAATTTTATCAGCCAAATTCTGAATATCAGGAATTTCATAAGTTGGATTAGTTGCCGCAACATTTCCTTGTGAAATTACTTTATGAATCCAGCCATTAATTTTTCCATTCTTATCAATTCCAGCTTTCAATCCGTGAACACTAAATGAACGATAATAATCGTTTCGAATATCATCTGCCTTTGTATATTGTAATTTAATTGGCATACCTGATAATTTTGAAATTCTGGCAGCCATTGCAACATAATCGTTTTTATGACGGCGTCCAAAACCGCCACCCGACATCAACACATTTACAGTAACTTCACTTTCAGGTAAATCCACTGCTTTAGCTGCTAACGTTCGAGCAGTTTGAGGATTTTGAGTACCAGTCCAAATTTCACATTTATTATCTTTATAATGAGCAAACGAACTCATTGGCTCCATTGTAGCATGAGCTAATAATGGTACTTCGTACACTGCCTCAAGTTCTTTAATATTATTTAATGGCAAGTTAGGGAGTTTTCCCAATTTTTCTTTCATTTCATCTGAAATAATTTTACTGTCTTTCAATGAAATTGGTACGGGATTCCAATTAGCATTTATTAATTCAGATGCTTGTATAGCATTGTAAGTACTATCGGCTACTACTGCTAAACCTTCTGGTATTTGATATGCTCCAAAATATCCCGCAGATTTTTTTGCATTTATATCATCAAATGATTTAAGGGAGCCACCAATTTCAGGTGGTCTTAATACTACTGCATACTTCATTCCTTCAATTCTATAATCAGAACCAAAAATTGCTTTACCTGTTACAACTTCAGGATTATCAATATTCCATTTTGTTTTTCCGATTAGTTTAAATTCAGATGGGTCTTTTAGTTTAATTTTAGAAACATCAGGAATAGGTAAAGTTGATGCTTTATCAATCAATTCTCCATAAGAAATGGAACGATTTCCACCAATTTCATATACAAAACCATTCTCAGTTCGGCAATTTGATTCTGAAATTTTCCAAGTTAGTGCAGCTGCACTTACAAGCATTAACCGAACTTGAGCTCCTGCTGTTCTTAATGTATTCCAAAAAACTCTGATACTTGTACTTCCACCTGTAGATTGGTTTCCATATTTTGCATCTCCAACAGCATTGATTGGCTTAACTTTTTCCCAATCTGCGTCTAATTCTTCAGCAGTTATCATTGATAATGAAGTACGGACTCCCTGCCCAATTTCGGAACGTGGAATTGTGATTATTACAGTATTATCTTTCTTAATTTCAAGCCAGATATTAGGCACTAAAGAAAACGCACCTTTTTCTTTATCATAAGATTGAATTTGAGATAGTAATTCCGTAGTGCTTGTTAATCCGGTAATTATGGCACCAAGTCCAATTGAAGCACCTATTGTGAAACTTCTTCTTCCAATATTAATTTTTTCTTTCATAAAATCACCCTTTTGCCGCAATATGAATAGCTTCACGAATTTTATTATAAGTACCACAACGACAAACATTATTAGACATAGCATGGTCAATTTCAGTATCATTTGGATTAGGATTTTCATTCAATAATGCAGCAGCTGTCAGTATTTGACCTGGCTGACAATATCCACATTGAGAAACTCCAATTTCAAGCCACGCTTTTTGAACTTTATGATTGCCAGCTTCTGATAGACCTTCAATTGTAATAATGTTACTTTTTTCTAAACTTGAAATAGGATAGACACAAGAGCGTTCAGCTTTACCGTCTATCAATACTGTACAAGTTCCACAAAACCCAATACCGCATCCATATTTGGTGCCAGTCAAACCCAATTCATCTCTCAGTACCCATAAAAGGGGAGTATCTGGAGAAGATTTCACTTCGTAAACTTTGTTATTAATATTTAATTTCACAAATCACCAATAAATATCTCAAATATGCACTCTTTCTTATTACGAACTTATTTAATTTTTTCAATAATACAAATATATATTTAAATTTAGTATTTTTTATTGTATTGTTATTCTATAATCAAATCGTTCATTTTCTAATAATACAATCTCTGAAATTTTATTTTCTTCAAGCATCTTTAAATAATAAATATGAACCTTCTAATAAATTAATTTCAATTTTGGTTAGTAAAGCACAGTTCCTCGCACCTTCTCTCTTGCCCAATTCAAGATATTCACAATCCAACTCCCATTTTAAACCACTTGTCTGTAATTTTGCAATTGGTTGTGGTATAAGCGAAATAATTTCATTCTCTTTGCAATTAAATTTGATACTATTGAATATTGGTATCCCTATTCTCTCTGAATGATAAATGAATAATTCCACCAATTTTCCATATCGCATCAAAATACTCCAATTATTTAAAGAATGTTCGTAATCACCTCCGTTGATTCCAACAATTAATATTTTATTAAAACCCTTTTGGATTGAAAAATTCATTGCTTTTTCAAAATCATTGGAATTTTGATCTGGTTCATAGTAAATTTTGGTATCATTAAATTTGTTACTTAATTCATAATTCAAAAATGAATCCAAATCTCCAACTACATAATCAGCATGAATACCAATATTTATTAATTTTATCGCACCGCCGTCAGCCGCAATTACTGGTATATCTATCATATTCTTAAAAAAATTACTTTCTGGTATATCACCATTTAAGCAAACAATTGCATTTATCATTTTAAAATCAAATTCAAGTAATTTCATAATATCATCAAAAATTTTAACAATTTAAAGAAACTATTCCAAACAATCAATACAAATTTACTAATTTTGTAAATTATAATTGGGAAAATATTATGGATTATGATGTTGTAATTATTGGGGCGGGTGTTGTTGGATTAGCAATTGCAGAATTGTTGTCAAGAAACGATTTTCAATGTTTAGTTATTGAGCAACATACTTCTTTTGGACAGGAAACAAGTTCAAGAAATAGTGAGGTAATCCATGCTGGAATTTACTACCCATCTAATTCTTTAAAAACAAAGTTATGTGTAGAAGGGAATCGTTTACTTTATGAATATTGTGAAAAAAATTCAATCTCTCATAAAAAAATTGGCAAATATTTAATAGCAATTTCTGATGAAGAAACCGAAAAACTTGAAAGTATTTATCAAAATGGAATTAATAATGGTGTAACTGGTCTTTCAAAAGTTTCAATTGCTGAATTCAATAATCAAGAGCCAAATATAATTGCCAAAGCAGTGCTATTTTCTTCGGATACAGGTATTATTGATTCACATTCATTAATGCTAACATTGGAAAATCAAGCAATTAATAATGGTTGTGATTTTGCATACAATCATTGTGTAACAGAATTATACAAGTTACCAAGCGGCTGGAAAATAGTAGTTAAAGACACACTAAATCAATATTCTTCAATATCGTCGTCATTTATTGTTAATAGTGCGGGTTTAAATTCTGATACTATAGCCCAAATGGCTGGTATTGATTTTCAAAAAAACAATTTAAAACTAAATTACTGCAAGGGACATTATTTCAAAATTGCATCATCAAAGAATTATTTAGCAAAACATTTAATTTATCCAGTAACTACAGGACATCACGGACTTGGTATTCATTTAACGGTTGATTTGGCAGGTGAATTAAAATTAGGTCCTGATACTTTATTCTTAGATACGAGTAATCAAGATTATACGATAAATCCTACATTGAAAATGATTTTCATAAAAGCTGCACAGAGATATATTAAAAATATTTATATTGATGATATTACTGAAGATTATTCAGGAATCAGACCAAAGTTGCAGAAAAAAGATGAATTTTTTAGGGATTTTTATATACAAGAAGAAAGTGAAAAAAATTTAGCAGGTTTGATTAATTTAATTGGAATCGAATCACCCGGCTTAACTTCTTGTCTTTCTATTGCAAAATTTATCTATTCAATAATAAGTAAATGAAGAATTAATTTACTTATTATTGAATTGTATGTTTAACTAATTTTCTTCATAATATTTCAAATTACCTTTAATCCAATCATAAATATCTAAACTTAAATAATTAATAAATTTAGATGACTCAGTCTCACTAAATTCTAATCCATGTTCATGACAATATTCTTTGAAAATTTCTATTATAGTTTCATTATAAAGAAAAACTTCATTATATTTATTGTTTCCCATACGACCCTATATTTTTTTAGTTTATTTAAGTACACAAAGATTTTAAAAAAAATTCATATAATTTGAAATAATATGAATTAAAATATGATAACATATAAAATTTAGTCAACATAAATGCAAAATACGATTATTTTTTCCAAATTATGTGTCCATTAATATCATTATCTTCAAATACTTCTAATATTTGAGAACAAAAGTTAATTAGTTGTAAATTATTTTCAGATTTAGCCAGTTCGTATAATCTTATAAACATTTTTTTCCCAGTTTCAGTTTGTTTGAAATTTTTTTTCATAAAGTTATGTTGAGCACATAAAGTTTGACCATTTTCAATAATAGCTTCACCGCCAAAATCTTTAGGTTTTATATGGTCTATATGTAATTCAACACCTTCTTTCAAACCTTTACCACAAACAACACATTTATAATTATCTCTTTCAAGTATGATTTTTTTTTGTGATTCTGTAAAATCTTCTAAATCTCTCAATTCAACCAAATTTGGGTCATATTTGTAAATTCCTTTTGAAATTTTAATCAAATATCCTTGCTGAGCCAACTTCCTAATTTGTCTATCAGGATCTCTGAAAACTTTACCAGTTCTTCTAAAAAATTCCTCTGTTACCCAATCAACAATTTCAGGATGATGAATTTCCCGATAAGGATTTTTAATAAAATATTCCATTACAATTTTACTTTGTGTAATTTCTTTCATATCAATATTCCATTATATTGGTTTCTCTGCTAATTCTATTCTTTGCCAAATTACAATATTTTTCATCTATTTCAAGACCGATACCAATTCTGTTATTATTAGAGGCAGAAATTAATGTTGTTCCACTACCAGTAAATGGATCAAAAACAATATCTTTAACAAAACTGAATAATTTTATACATCTTAAAGGTAATTCTTTTGGAAAAGGTGCTGGATGTCCAATTTTTTTTTTACTTTCTCCATTAAAAGTCCAAACTCCATTAGTCCATTCCATAAACTGTTCTTTTGTGATATCAGATTTTAATGTTCCATTTGTTTTTTTCCAACTATCCTTAAATAGAACCAAAATTAATTCTACAGGTGCTATTACATAAGGGGCGGAAGCAGAAAGCCATGACCCCCAAGCAGTTCTTCGTGAAATATTACCCTCATTCCATATTATAGTAGAATGATACTTCCATCCAATTTCTTGTACAATTCTCGTAATATCTGCACCAACACTTTTATGTCCACCTTTATTTTTATCAAGCGGTATATTTAGTAAAAATCTTGCTTGTGGTTTACTCCAATTATAACAATTTGTAACCCAAGTTTTTGTAAATTCTAAGTAATCATCATAAGTTAATTCATCATTGTTTGAATTATAATCAATACCAACATTATATGGTGGCGATGTTACAATTAAATCAATAAACTCCCTATCAAAAGTATTTGGATTTCTTGCATCGCCTTGAAACAATAGTATTCTTTTATCTCGCAACACTTCTTTACGAAAATCAATTGCTTTTGTATTTATCAGGTCATCATCTACAATTTCTTTGTCATTAATACTTATCGCATTTATTCCATTTGTTGTCAAATCTAAATTTTTAATCGGTTCAGCTATAATTTCCATAATCTACTTCTATATAATTTTAATTTATTTACTAATAAATGCACTCTTACAAATTTAGTTATATTTTCTAATTTAGTAAAGATAATTTTGAAATAACTCTGAAATACCAATATCTTAAAATCTATAAATATTGATTTCTCTTCAAAAAAAACACCTGCCCAGATTTAATTGGGAAGGTGTCTTTTTTAGAAATTTGATTTTTTAATCTACAAATTGCTTTGCATAGTATTTTGCAGTTAATTTTTCACCAGTTGCTTTTTCAATCATATCATTCCAGTAGTATTTTGAACCAACCGAAAATACATTTTTGATTAAAAATTCGCCAACTTTTGGTTCATTTGCAAAACTTAAATTCATATCATTTGCTTTTCCAAGTACTTTATCAGCAATTGTAAAATAAAGTTGAGATGCTAATAATTCACCTAAATGATAATTATGGTAGTAACAAGGACTTGTAGCAATATGAATTTTTGTAGCCCAATCTGGCATATTTCTATCCGCAGGACGTTTAATCATTTGATATTTTTCAACTAAATCCCACCATAATTTATTTAAATCTTGGTCAGGATTTGCATACATTGCACTTTCAAATCTAAACATTACTTGAGACCAACGGCTAAACACAAGTTGTTGTAATTTCAATGTTTTACGAGCTATATCACTTAATTCAGCAGTTTCTTTATCATTTAAGCCCAACATAACTTTCATCCACTCTGCATTTGATGCAAATCTTCCAAATAACATTGCAATTGCTTCTGTAGTAAAGATATGTGCAGGAGATTTGAATACCCAAGGGTAATCTTTAGCATAATAATTATCATACAAAGCATGTCCATATTCATGAAGCATAGTTTCCATCCATTTTGAGTTATCTTTGATGTTACAAAGAACTCTAATGTCTGGTGCATCTTTATCAATTGTAATACAATATGCGTGCTGGTTTTTGCCTTCTTTTTCAAATAAATCACTATTAGCAACAAGTTTATCAATTGGAAGATTTAAACCTTTATAATATTCTGTAGTTAATTTTACAATATCTTTGCCTAAATAATATTTATCAAGGTCAATTGGATATATTTGTGGTGCTTCTTGAAAATATCTGTTCTGATAATGCCATGGCATCAATTCTTCAGTTTTAATTTTCAATCTTGTAGCCAAATAAGTATCAACTTCAGTCTTTAATTTAGCAAATGAATCTCTTGTTAAATTATCCAATTCATCAAATAATTTAACAACATCAGCTGGCTCTTGGTCAGATAATTTTAAACTCATTTCATGATAGTTGCTATAACCCAAATCTTTGGCAACTTCATTTCTTAATTTAACCAAAGCAATAATATCTGTAGCAACGATAGGTCCAATTTCTTTATGAGCTTTCCAAGTATCTTCTAATTCTTTACTGTTAGTTGATGATTTTAAAACTTGTTCAATTTCATTATCGGATAATTTTTTCTTGCCAACAATTGCTCTGAATTTAGAATATTTACCTTCGAGAGCAGTAGTCATCTCGGATAATCTATTCAATTTGGCAGTATCAACTTGTTTTGCAGCAAATTCATTATAAATTAGTTTAATTTCTCTTGCTTGAGCAGAGTCTGTGATGAGATTAGATTCTTTGATTTCTTTGATAACAGCAAAACGTTCTTTATTAGAAACAAAGTCATTGTAAATTTTTTCATTATCAGTAACTTTTTTCCAATTTTCGTCATTGCTGTTTATAGATGCTTCAAAATATGCAGTATTCATTTTAATCAGTACAGGTTTAACGAATTCAAGATATTCTTTCTTAAAAGTCTCAAATTTTGCTTCCATTTTCTTTTGCTCCTCGTTTGACGGTTCTTCTGCTTTTTTGCAGGAATTTAAAAATAAACCGGATGTCATAACAAATAAAACAAACATAATTAAATGTGTTTTAATAAAATTTTTCATAAAAAATAGTCCAAAAAAAATTACAAAAATATTAATTCAAAATTAATGAAAAAATAATTGATTTCATTAGAATTTTAAGTATTTAATTTGATTTTGGTGAAGATGGATGAATTTAAGTGGATTCTTTTTACTGAATTAAGAATTATTAAATGAAAATAAGTTTAAATGATGATATTTGTCAATATGTTGCAATTAGTTACTTGCTCAAGAACTTGTTTCAGGAATCATTTCCTTATTATCAAAGTAGTTGCAACATCATAATAGAAAAATTTGAACAAGCAAAACAAAAAAGCTGCTTATCAGTGATATATTTATGCCGCTCCTACGGAGCTTTAACAAAAAAACAAATCTGTTCTATTAATATGTCGCAACTACGTTGCTAAATTCTGATACATATTAGCAGAGATTCCGCATCAAGTGCGTAATGATACCAAAAATATTATCATTCTGTACTTGGTTCAGAATCCTTTTTCCAGGTCATTTTCAACAAAAGAAGTCCGACACTTCCGAAGTGTTTGACTTCTGCAAATATTTGATTCAGCATCAAGTGCGGAATGACAACCAAAGTATTTGTCATTGTATTAATCATAACAAATTCCAATTCTTCAAAATAGAATTGCAACTTTTTCGTAAATATGTGTATATTGTATTGGCTTTATGTTGAGGTAATGGAAATGTATAAAATTTTAATATATCTGTTCGTGTTTGGTTTAGTATTGCAGGTTCAATCTCAATGGATTCAGAACTTAGGTATGCCACCAGCTTATCAAAATGAAACTTATTTAGATGTTTTTTTCCTGAAAGATAAACCTAATATTGGCTGGGCTTGTGGTTTTAAAGGTATTACTCTTAGAACTATTGATGCAGGAAAAACATGGAAAGTTGCACATTTACCTTTTAATTTACAGCTCGAAAGTATCCATTTTGTTAATGAGAAAGTTGGTTTTACTTCAGGTCCTCTAAGCTCTGGGATTGGTTTGCAAGATATGATTTTAAAATCTATTGATGGTGGAGCTACTTGGAAAAATATTACTCCGGACATCAAAAAATTCAACACTGAATTTGATGGTCTTGAAATATGGGGAAATTATTTTGTTGATGAAAATAATGGTTTTGTTATTGGCGGTGGTTGTGGCACACCACAACGTTTTTTCAAAACAACAAATGGTGGCAATACTTGGACAATGGTAGAATATTCAGAACCATCTTCAAAAATGTCTGACTTGATTGTATATCCTGATGGAAATGGAATTGCTGTAGGTAGTGGTTGGCTATGGAAATCCACAGATTTTGGTAAAAATTGGGATTTATTTAATAGAACTGGTGGTTCTGCAGGTGCATTCAATAATGATTGGCAAGAAGAATTATCTGTTTATAATCAATCAATCGCATTACCATACTCAAAAGATTGCAATGGTAGTACTGAAGTTGCTTATGGTGGAGTTCGGCTATCTACTGATGGTGGAACTAATTGGATACAATACTCAACATCTAAACCAATGTATGGTACTTTTATGGTTGATGAAAAAGCTGCTTGGGGCGTTGGATTTGATAGAACTGCTGTTTATACAAGTGATGCTGGTAAAACATGGGTTAATTACACTTGCGGTGTTCCGTCTGGAATAAATTTTGATGATATTTGGGTAATAAATGACACAACAATTTGGATTGCAGGTGATGGGCTATGGCAATATAAACCGATTAATAAACTCAAACCACAAATTGCTGCAAATGATAGTATTGTTGTTTGTGATGGTGAAATTGTTGAATTATCAACAACAGAGAAATACCTGAATTATCAATGGTCAACTGGTGAAACAACTCCAACCATTAAAGTTTCAAAAGCAGGTAAGTACTTTGTTAAAGTATTCAATGAATATATTTGTGATAGTGCCACCACAAAAGCTGTAAATGTATTGACATTCAAAAAGCAGGATATTCAGATTTTATCCAACATAAAGAACAATAAACCATGTGCTGGAGATATTGTATTTTTATATATTAACGATGTTATCAAATCAGTTAAATGGAATACTGGAGAAATTACAAAATCTATTAGTGTTACAAAAGATGGGGTTTATCAAGCAGAAATTATTGATTCAAATGGATGTGTAGTTATAAAAGAATTTCCAATTGAATTTGACCCAAATCCAAAACCAGTAATTACAAAAATATCAAAAATGAATTTATGTATTGGAGATTCAGTAACTTTGATTGCTCCAGATGGATATTCTAATTATAATTGGTTCAAAGATTATGATTCTAATTCTTTTTCAAATGAAAAACTAGTACTTATTACGAATTCAGGAAGTTATAGACTTTTAACAACTACTCAAAATGGTTGTTCTAATTATTCTGACAGTATTTATGTTGATATAAAAATTGATTCAAATCAACTACAATATTCTTTCAGTAACAATGATTCAGTGTTTGTAATTGATTCTACAAATTATCCTGCTATTCAATGTAGAGATTTGGAAATTAAAAATATTAGTTGGAAAACTGCTGTTATTGATAATCCATATTTCTTCAAAAACTTATCATTTTCGGCTCCTGCATCACAATTTCCTATTTTAATTGAACCAAATCAGTCCAAAACTTTTAAAGTTTGCTATTCTCCACGAAGAATCGGTGAAGAACGCGATACCATTGGTATTAAAGATAATTGTAGTGAACATATTATACCAATTCTAAGCTGGGGAATTGCTGTTGGAAGTGATGGTAATACACGTTGTGATGTTGATATTGAAATTGTTCCTAAGGGCTTGAGTACTACTTTTTCAATCAGTAATCCTTATCCAAATCCTGCATCAAATCAGGTAGAAATCAAATATAATTACAAAAGCAATGAGGAAAGTGGTTTGAATTATAATATTTCATTAATTGATATATTTGGCAAACAATTATCAAATGCAGTTTTAAATAAGTTAATTTCAGAAAATAAAAATAATATTTACAGAGAAGAAGGTAAGATTATATTTGATACTTCTAAATTGTCTGGTGGTATGTATTTCATCTCTATAAATATTAATGGTTTCTCAAAATTATTAAAGATTGTAAAGAATTAGAAAATATGACAAAATTTGATATTTGAGTTATTAGATAATTGTAAATAATTGCTTGAAAATCAATATTATTTTTTGTAAATACAAATTATTGGTCTATATTTTTAATTTGTTTCTTGCCATATAATTTCAGACTTTCTTGAAGCATAAAAATTATATGCTCAATATTTAATCTATTCTTTAAATCAATTTCAATATATCTGGAGAATTTGCCATCGCCTTTGAGAATTTGATAAGGGTCAGTCATTTGTACACCTTTATAGAAACCGAGTTTCAATCCCTTTTTCGATGGAATTATCACACAAATCATATCAGCATATTTGGGACCATAGCAGTATGCAATCAATTTTGCTTTGATATCCAAAATTTCCTGAATGTTGGGTAAATTTTCTAAAATGATAGCACGTAATTCACTTGCTTTTGCAACTACAAGAGCGCTAAAATTAGCGAAAAATTCTGATATTTCTGTATTTGTTGCCATAATTTGAAAATTATTATTTTAAATAAAAATTTAAAAAACGTACTTCAACCAATTTCTTTATCAAAATTAAAATGAAATGAACTTGGTTGAAGCATTTATTAACTATTCGAAAAATATCAATCACTTCCTAATTCTTCTTCAAAATCTCTCTTGCAATTACTATTTGCTGAATCTCCGAAGTTCCTTCGTAAATTTCAACAACTTTGGCATCACGCATCATTCTTTCCACGTGATATTCACGAACATAGCCATAACCGCCATGAATTTGAACTGCTTCGCGGGTAACTTCATTAGCAATTGTTGATGCAAAAAATTTCGCTTCAGAAGATTCCTGAATGTGGTCCATTTTGTTATCTCTAAGCCAAGCCGCTTTTAATGTGAGAAGTTTTGCAGCATTGATTTTTGTGGACATTTGAGCAAGTTTTGCTTGAATTAATTGATGTTCGGCAATTGGCTTACCCATGGTTTTACGTTCTTTTGCGTACTTTACAGCCGCATTAAATGCACCTTCTGCAATTCCCACAGATTGAGCGGCAATACCAATTCTTCCGCAATTCAAGCCACGCATTGCAATATAAAATCCTTGACCAACTTCACTTATTAAATTCTCATCAGGAATATGCACATTTGTTAAACTGATTGAAGTTGTATCACTTGAACGCATACCCATTTTATCTTCTTTCAACCCCGGTTCAAATCCATGAGTACCTTTTTCAATCACAAAAGCGGCAATACCTTTATGCTTTAATTCAGGATTAGTTTGGGCAAAAATAATATAAATATCAGCACTTTTACCTGCAGAAATCCAATTTTTCATACCGTTGAGTACCCATCCGCCATCAACTTTTTCAGCCATAGTATGCAATTCACGGGCATCGGAGCCAGCTTCTGGTTCGCTAAGGCAATAAGCACCAATATATTTGCCTTCAGCAAGTGGAGTTAGAAATTTCTCTTTTTGGAAATCTGTGCCGTAATTTTCTAAAATCCAATCCACAAGTGAATTTTGAACGGAAGTTGTGATGCCGATACTTGCATCAACTTTAGAAATTTCAATCATTGCCAAAACATAAGAAACAGTATCCAAGCCAGCACCACCATAATCAGGCGATACCATCATTCCCATAAAGCCAAGTTCGCCCATTTTTGCAACAATATCTTTTGCAAAAACTGCATTAATATCGCGTTCGATAACCGAAGGAGCAATTTCTTCTTCTGCAAATTTTCTTGCCATATCTTGAATAGAAAGTTGAATATCGGAGTATTCAAATGAAATCATAGTTTAATCCAATTTATTAATAAATAGTTTATATTAAAAAGTATAATAACTTATAAATGTAAATTTTATTTTTATACTTTTAAAAAAAAGAAGTTTTATACCAAGTTAAGTTCTAAATTATGGTTCTTCATCATTTATAGAGGGTAAGAAAAAAATAATTCGTATTTTTGTATGCTTCTACTCATCTTCTGCAAAAAATACAAATATTCAATTACTAACACAACATATATTTCAACAATTAATTTTTGATTCTATTATGTGTGAAAACAATTAGAAATAATTAGAACTTATGAATGTTCTATCTTGAATATTCACATACACTTGGATGCATTTATTCTCAATTTCATTTGCAAATTTGTCTCATAAGTTCTTCTGCTTGCTTGTCACCCAATTTATTTGCTAATTTCATATCTTTACAAGCGCCTTCAATGTCATTTAAATAAATTTTTGATAAACCTAAAATTCTTCTCAGTTCTCCTGAATTAGAATCAAGTTGAATGCAAATTTCAAAATCATTTTTTGCTGATTTATATTTCTTTAGCTCTATTGAAGAAAGCCCTCTATTAACATAAGCTCTTATATAATTCGGGTCTAATTTTATTGCTTTAGTATAGTCTGCAATTGCATTTAAATAATTTTGATTTGTTTGGTATAAGAAAGCCCTATTAGAGTAAGTAATAGCATCGGTTGTATCTAATTCAATTGCTTTTGTGAGTGCTATTAATGCTTCTTCAAAATTACTATTTTGCATTTGTAAATATCCAATCTTTTTAAAAGCAAAAACATAGTTGGGATTGAATTCCAAAATTTTTTTATAAACTTCTATCGTACCATTAAAATCTTTTAATTGTTGTTTACAATCAGCTATAAGTTGATAACAATCTTGTATTCGTTCTTTTGTTTTGTCTTTTTCAATTCCTAACTTATAAAAACGTTGGGATTCGGTTTTGTTGCCCTGCATTTCCAATAATGCAGCAAATCCAAAATAAGAGTCTGGAAATTCATTATTCAATAGCCAAACTTGATTAAATCTTTTCATAGCAGTATTTAAGTCGTTATGATAAAAATATTTCCAAGCTATGTCAATATATACATTTATTGAACTGTCAATTGTTCCAAATTTATTAATACTTTCCTTTATAAATTCCTCATCCGATTTAATATATTCTTCACTTTTTTTTACTTCTCCATACATTGGTTTAGTATTGTCAGGATATTGTCCGCTCATACTACATGACAAAAAACATAACAAGATAAATAAGAATATAATTCTATAGTTTCTCATAGTATAGTAAAAAGTTTGTTATAGTATATATTAATCATTTTTTTAATTGCATTTTTTTAGTATTCTACACATTCAATATAATCAAATCCTTTTATGAATTTCAAATTTAATCATTTGTTAATATTTTACCAAAACTATATTTAATTCATTCCGAAATTTCTAATCTATAAATTAAGTTATCAATTTTCTGCTAATTTATTTATCATTCCATTAAAAATAAAGACATGAAATGGAAGAACGGAATACCAATACAATCTTCCAAACAGTCCCAAAGGTCTAAATGTTGCTGTTTGAGTTAAGACATTATTTTTGTCAATTTTGAATTCAAGCCATGCCTCACCTGGCAATTTCATTTCTGCGTACAATAGCAATCTTTTTTCCTGCTTATCTGCCAAAAGTACTCGCCAAAAATCAAGTGTATCGCCAGTAACTATTTCGGTGTCGCTCTTTCTACCTCTTCGCACTCCAACACCGCCAATTAACTGATCCATAAATCCCCTGATTTCCCATAGCCAATTTCCATAATACCAACCATTTTTTCCTCCAATCGCCCAAATCTTATCAAGTGTAACTTTGGAATTATCAAGTTTCCGGGTTTTAATATCCTTGAAACATCCGTCAACAGGAACTTCAATAAATTTTGATAGACCTTCACTTAATAGATTACTTGTTTGGGCATCTTTCCAACTTGAAATAACTTGGTTCTGCTCAATTTTATCAAAAGCAAGTTTAATCGAAGTGTCGTAATCAATAGGAGTAATTCCCAGTAAGTTTGCCAAGTTATTGGGTTTGCAAATCACTTCAATTTTCATACTATTAACCAAATTCTTGGCAAGAGCAAAAGAAGTTGCTGTAACAAAATATAACCAATATGATGATATTTTTGGAGTCATAACCGGTACGATATAAATTCGTCTTTTTAATTGTCGGATTTTTGCAAACCTCAAAAGCATTTCTTTATAACTCAATATATCCAAACCACCGATATCAAAACTTTTGTAGTAAGTTTCGCTTCTTCCTATCACTCCAATCAAGAATTCAACTACATTTCGAATTGCAATTGGTTGGCATTTTGTATTGAGCCAACGCGGAGTAATCATAACTGGTAATTTCTCTACCAGATCACGAATGATTTCAAAAGAAGCACTTCCTGAGCCAACTATTATCCCAGCTCGTAATGTTGTTAGTGCATAATTTGTACTTGATAAAATAGTTTCAACATTCTTACGCGAAGATAAATGTTTCGAGAGTTCGTCTGCGTTGCTGATTCCACTTAGATAAATAACTTGTTTGGCATTTGTTTGCTCGATACGATTTTTGAAATTTGTGGCACAGATTTCCTCCATATCTCCAAAATCACCACTTTGAGTTGACATGGAATGAATCAGATAATATGCTACATCAATATCTTTGGGAATTTGCTTTAAAGTTTCCTCTTTAAGAAAATCAACTTCGATAAGGAAAATATTTGAATTGATATAATTCTTTTTGTTGAATCTAACTTTATCTCTTACACAGCAAACAACCTCATGCCCATTTTCCAATAAAACTGGCAACAATCTTTGAGCAATATATCCGGTTACTCCTGTTAGTAATATTTTCATAAAATGCGGTTTTCCAATTATTTTCTAATGTAACTCTAAAGATTCTTTAAAGTAAGTAAATTGCATTTATATGCTTATTCACTGAGAAATTCTAACAAATATTTGTATCTCTGTAAAAAAAGTTCACGCCGAGCCAAAAGGTCAATTACAATATCAGTATCAGCATAAACTTTTCTCATTTATACTTCTCCAAAATGCAACCTGAAATTTCATCTTTATAATTAAAGTCTTCAGATAAATCAATAACGCCAATCAGACTATCTACAATATTTGAATTTGAAGTATTTAAAGAATTTTTAGTAATAGAATCTAAATATGTTTCTATTAATTTTGATAGATTTATATTATGTTGAGTAGCATAAATTTTAGCTCTTTCAATAATTTCATTATTCAATGTTAAAGTCAGTGTGTATCCCATAATTCACCATTACACAAATAACAATCAATGGTTTAACGAATAACTATTTTAAATATTTCAAAACTTATATTTTGACTGTAATGTGTTCAGGCGTTTTATCTGTAAGTTATATTTTTTTACTTGCCATTTGTAATTCTTCTTTCAGAATTGGTTGGCAAATTGCGAATTTCATTCCAATATTCTTCTCTTACCTCTTCGTCAATATAAATTGGAAGTCTTTCTCCGTAAAGTCTGTCGCTACCATCTTTTTTGCAACCAGAAATCCAGTAATGTTCGCCAGTTTCAACGTCAAAATAATTTGCTTTGAAGCCACGTCCACTTAGAGTCTCAAAAGTTTTTCCGTTATAGTGGATAGACTTTCCAGTTTTGGAAAATGTAACACGCCCAATTCTTGCACCATCAGTCAGGTCATTTGCACCACTTTTATTTTCAATATACATTATTCGTGTCTTCATAAATCAAAACCAATAGTTATTCATTTCAATTAAAAATTGTTTATCGAAAATAGGAAGTTTTGAACTCAAAACTGAGTCTATTCCACACTTCGGACAAATTGCAGTGCCTTCATTCTCAATGCTTCCTTCTATCCATTCTTTAATTTCTTTAGGTTCAAATATCTGTTTGCAATAAAAACAAGCACACAAATTACTCTCTATAATTTCGTTTTTATGGGAACAACTTTTATGGGATTGTTTTAAATATTCTTGACTATATTTAATTCTTGTTGGTTCCATACACTTGCACCCAATTCATTTACCTAAATCCCCTAAATAAATGAATTACAAATTTAACAAATAAATATTTTAAAAGCAAAAAAATTGTCTTTTGATATATGATGTATAAGTTCTTGTATATACTTTTTGTAGATTAATAATCAAGATTTACTTCATTTAAAGTCAATTACTTGCTCCAAATTAAAGGTACATTATATTTATCAAATTGAGAGTCTTTGCTAATTATTGTTAAATTTTCTGTAATGGCTTGGGAAATAATTATTCGGTCAAAAGGGTCTTGGTGATGAAACTCCAAACTGGCATTTTTTAATATTTGATTAATCGTAATGGGTAAAATATCAAAACCAGTATCTTCGATAATTTGAAAAATATTATTTAAATCAGTATTTAAATCAAGCCTTCCTAAAGAATATTTTATTCCAATCTCCCAAAATGAAGCAATACTTACATAACAGTTATTATCTTGATTTTCGATAATTTGCTTTGCTAATCGTGGTAATTTTTCATTATCGGTAATAAACCATATCAATGCATGAGTATCTATCAGGTAGTTCATTTTATGTACTCATTAAATCCTTCAATTGGGTCATCAAAATTTTCTTTTAATTTAATTAGACCTTTGGCTTTTCCTGAAATTCTTATTGGCTTATCATGACTTTGTTTTTTTGATTTATATTTCAAAAAATCAATAAATTCCGAAACTTCATATTGCAGTTTTATAGGTAAACTCGATAGCTTTGAATATAATTGAATATTATTCATGAAATCTCATAATCCAAATTTACATTAAAATCATTAAAATCATTAAAATCACTAAAATTATTTAAAATTGTACAAATCAATTAAAGTAAATAATACAATAATTACTAAATCAATCACTAACTCAAGTGCAAATATAATCATAATCTTAATAAATTCAAAAATATATAGAATTCATATTTTTAGGAAAAGTTTTAAATAATAATTGCTCACTTCAATTAATCTCAATCACTTAGAACTTGGACTAACTTTCAGCAACTTGAAAAGTTGACGTTCGTAGGTGATTTTCTACCAAGTTATACGAAAAGTTGAAACTGGCTACTATCCTTCATAAACCAATGAACACTTATTGGCTATACTTCGTTTTGTGGAAAGTAGATTATTCATTTTCAATCGTTTTGCTGTATAAAATCAATGAGTTCACGTAGTCTATATCAAACTCAATAATCCTTATACTTTTAAGTTTATGCTTTACAGTCTCTGACCATTTTGCTTTTGCATCAATCTCTTGTATTATAAGATTCTGCTTAGTTACTTTTACCAGTCTTCCAATAAAGCACACTGTATCATCCTTTTTCTCAATCTTAAATGCTCCGTATCTCTCTGAAATTAGTTGAAGAGTCTCAGATAAATCAGTTATTGGAAAAATGTCTTCTTCGGTCGGTAATAAATTTTTTACTTTCAATACTTTTTCCCTAAATTCTTCGTAATCATCTCTTTTATATTTGAGAATCCAATCTGTCTTTAAAATCATGTACCCGTCAATCACATAATCTGCTATATTATACTTTATCAAAGTCCAATCATTATTGTAATCAATTAAGTATCCAGATATTAAGTCTTTTCTATCTCGATATTTGAATGAAACAAATTTTCCTATTAAATTTTTCATTATTATCACTTTTCAGGTTCTTGCTATTATTGCAAAATACCTCATTTACCAAATCCCTTAAATTAATCAATTACAAATTTACTCATTTATTTAAATTACTCCAAACAAACAATAATCGCAATTCCATATTTTTTAATTTTATTCGTATTAGTCAAATAGTCAGGAAAATTAATGTAACTAAATAATCATTAGTACTGATTTTTATATTTTATTGGTGGTTTATATATTTACTTATTAATGATTCCAATTTAGGAACTATGTCCTCATCTACAATTCCACCATGATAACAAATGATTTTTTTTGGGTTTAATTGTTTGATTTTCTCAATTGAATGAATTGCTTGTTTCATATCTAAAGTATATGTAGGATTAGCAATGTTGAGTACACCATTTTCAACAACAATTGAATCCCCAGCAATTAAAGTATTTAACTTTGGAATAAATAATGCTATGTGACCTTTAGTATGGCCTGGAGTATGTATAACAATAATATCATCTTCGAATATTTCATTATCCTGAAAAACCTTGTCAACACTAAATCGTTGAATATTTTGCAATTTCTGAATAAAACTCATAGCCCAATTTTTTTTTTTCCTCTGGAACACTTTCAAAAAACAATTCCGCCTGTACAAGTCTTTCTGATTTAATTTTTCCTATTAGAGAATCCTTCTCCAACTCACCGCAATAAATCTCAATATTCATATTTTTCTGTTTTAGATATTTTAAACCTCCAATATGGTCGTAATCATCGTGAGTAATAATTACACCTTTTAAATCTATTAATTCTATATCTAAAGCACTTAATTTAGATTCTAATTCTTCACTTGTTTCTTCGTACCCACAATCCACAAGATAATTCCGACCATTAATTTGTATCAATGTAGGGAACAATACAACTTTTTCATTTTCAATAATTTTTTCTATTTTTAATTCAATCAAATTCATATAATTAAATAACTTTTTTTGTTACATCTAATTGAAATTAAGGCAAAATTCCTTCAAATTGTTTTAAAGATTCTGGATTTGCTAATGAGGCTTTGTTTTTTACTTCCTCATTATTTAATACTTTCAAAACTGCGAGTTCTACTTTTTTACCATTAATAGTATGTGGAACTTCATTAACTTTGAATATTAATTCAGGTACATGCCTTGGAGTTAACTCTTCACGAATTGTATTTTTAATTTTCTTTGTAAATTCAGAATCAAGTTCGTAACCGGGTCTTAAAACCACAAATAATAAAATTCTAACATCGTTTTTAAATGGCTGACCAACCACAATGCTATCAAGAATTTCAGGTATAGATTCAACAATTCGATAAATTTCTGATGTACCAATTCTTACGCCACCGGGATTTAGCGTAGCATCAGAACGACCATACATAACAATTCCACCATTTTCAGTAACCTTTATATAATCACCATGTCGCCATATATTTGGGAAATATTCGAAATATGCACTTCGATATTTACTTTCATCTTCATCGTTCCAAAAATATATTGGCATTGATGGAAATGGCAAAGTACATACTAATTCACCTTTTTCTTCAATTATACTTTTACCATTTTCAGAATATGCTTCAACTTTCATTCCAAGTCCACGGCATTGAATTTCTTCAGAATATACTGGTAGAAGAGGATTTCCAAGCATAAAACATGAAATTATATCAGTTCCACCAGCAATTGAAGATAATTGAACATCAGTTTTAACATTACTATATACCCATTCAAAATTTTCAGCTGCCAATGGTGAACCAGTTGATAATACTACTTTTAATTCAGATAAATCGAAATCCATTTTAGGATTTAATCCCGCTTTCATACAAGAAGTTAAAAATTTTGGACTTGTGCCAAAGACATTTATTTTTTCAATTTCAGCAATCTTCCACAAACGATTTAAATCGGGATAACTTGGACTTCCATCAAATAATACAACAGCCGCTCCTACAAATAATGAACTTACAAGCCAATTCCACATCATCCATCCACAAGTTGTAAAGTAAAATATTTTATCATCTTCTTTTAAATTTGTATGCAATGCCAATTCTTTATAGTGTTGAAGTAGAGTTCCACCTGCACCATGAACAATACATTTGGGAATTCCAGTAGTTCCTGATGAATACATTATATAAATAGGATGATTAAAATCGGAATATACAAATTCAATTTTATTTGCTTCAACATCAATAAAATCATTCCATTCAATAAATTTAGTATCAAAATTTTGAGCATTAAATATATTCATAAAAGGAAGAATTATTACTTTTTCTAACTCAATTATTTTATTCGATACTTCTTTTACTATATCTAATGTATTATATACTTTACCATTATACCTATATCCATCAACGGCTATTAAAACTTTAGGTGATATTTGTTGAAATCTATCCAAAACACCAGATGAGCCAAAATCAGGAGAGCAAGATGACCAAATTGCTCCAATACTAACAGTAGCAAGCATTGCTATCACAGCTTCCGGACAATTTGAGATAAAGCCGGTAACTCTATCGCCTTTGACAACTCCCAAATTCTTCAATTTTTGAGCAACTTTTGCTGTTTGAGAATATAATTGATTGTAAGTTAATCTTTGTGGGTCAGCATATTCACAATAATGTATTAATGCAACTCTGTCATCTCTATACCTCAGAAGATTTTCAGCAAAATTTATTTCAGCACCATCAAACCATTTATAATTCAACATATTTTCATTTGAACGAGCAGAATTTTTATGTTTTAGTATTTGTAATGGATTCTTTTTAAATTGAATTTGTGAAAATTCGGCAAGAGTTTGCCAAAAGCTAACGAAATAATTAACTGACCAATTATAAAGCATTTCATAATCCAAAAGTTCTATTCCAAATTTTGAATTAACATAATTAATGAAATCAGTCATATTAGAATTGTCAATTGTTTCTTGAGATGGCTTCCAAAGTGCTTGTTTCTTTTGCATAATTCATTTAAATAATTATTAAAGAAAAATGAAACGAATTGCATCGAAATTAATTGGTTAATGAAAAATAAATTTTATAATATTTAATCATACTCCATTGATAAGTTTAAGAATCACGATAATTAAAATAATTAGCACTGCAAATAAAATAGCAGCTTTCAAAAACTTCTTAATAATTGAGAATACAATTCCCAAGCCAAAAACAATAATAATTATTTTAATTATTGTTGGCATGTGATTATAAAAATTTATAATTTCATCCATATTATTTCATACTAATAATTTTTTTATAACAAACAAATTTACGGATTAATTCATAAAAAATAAAACCATAATTTTAGTTTTAAAAAAAAATATCTTGTATAAACTTTTTTATATTGATTACTTCTCACAAATTGATTAAATTACATAGTTTGATAAGTCAAAATTTTTGCTTTTTGAAAGATAATAATTTGGAGTGTATTGTGAAATTTTCACTCAAAGGAAAAATAGCTATTCTTGCGATATTATCAGCAGTATTGCCGATGTTAATCGTTCAGATTCTATCCTTAAATTTGAAGAGTAGTATTACAATGAGTACCGAAGTTGAGTTGGACAAGTTAACTGACTTAAATGTACGGCAAATTACTAAAGATGTATATGGAATAATGGAAACCGCAAACGAAATTTTAAAATCAAAACTTCAGGTTTCTTTAAACCTTTTAGAAGACAAGATTAAAAAAAATGGTAATTTGAATCTAAGTAGCGAATTAGTTCAATGGAATGCAATTAATCAGTTTTCAAAAACCAAAGAACAGGAAATTATTAAAATTCCTAAGATGTTAATAGGTAATAATTGGTTTGGACAGAATAATGATTTTAAAGTTAATATGGCAATAGTAGATGATAATACTGCTCTTTCAGGTTCTACAACAACAATTTTCCAAAAAATTAATAGCAAAGGTGACATGTTACGGATTGCAACTTCAGTTCCTAATTCAGAAAATAAAAGAGCAATAGGTACTTACATACCTGCAATTGAACCAGATGGAACTCGAAATGCTGTAATTTCAACTGTAATGGAAGGTAAGACTTATTGGGGAAGTGCTTATGTGGTAAATGATTGGTATCTAACAGCTTACAAACCATATTACAATTCTAAAGGTGAGATTATTGGAATGATTTATGTTGGTGAGAAATTAGGTTCAATAGAATCATTAAGGAAAGCTGTAAAAAGTATTAAAGTAGGGAAGACTGGTTACGTTTTTGTACTTGGAGCTAAAGAACCATATAAAGGTCGCTATATAATTTCTAAAGATGGTGAACGAGATGGAGAAAATTTATGGGAAGCAACTGATGCAACAGGTAGAAAATTTGTTCAGGATATTTACAATAAAGCAATTAAATTAAATAATGATGAAATTTATATAGAATATTACGACTGGCAAAATCATAATGAAACAGAATCAAGACAGAAACTTGCTGCAATAACATATTTTAAAGAATGGGGTTGGATATTGGGTACGAGTATCTATGAAGATGAATTTCATGAAACTCAAAAGCAACTTGAATCTGAAATAGTTTCTTTGATGAATAATTTAATTTATGCTGGTGTAATTGTCATTTTTATAGTAATTTTCGCATCATTCTGGTATTCTGATAGAATTGCAAAACCATTGAATGTTATTAATAGAGTTGCAAAGCTTATATCAGAAGGTGATTTATTAAATGCTGAACTTATAATTTCAAAATTTTCAAGTCAATATTTAAAGAATTACAGAAACAACACAAAAGATGAATCTAAACAATTATTCTTGTCTTTTGTTACAATGGCAGACAATCTTAAAAGTTTAATATCTCAGGTTCAAAAATCAGGTATTCAAGTTACTACATCTGCAACTCAAATTTCTGCATCTGCTCGTGAACTGGAAGCAACTGTTGCTGAGCAAGCCGCTTCAACGAAAGAAGTAACTGCAACGAGTAAAGAAATTGCAGATTCAGCACATAATTTTAGTTTGGCTATTTCAATTGTACAAACAAAAGTATCGAATACTTCCAAAATTGTAGAAGTAGGAAGAGAAAGTTTGTTGGAAATGGATAAAGCAATTAGAGATTTAGTTAAAGCAACATTATCAATCACTGCAAAGTTATCAGTAATTAGCGACAAAGCTAATAAAATTTCTACTGTAATAACAACGATAAATAAAATTTCTGACCAAACTAATTTATTATCCTTGAATGCTGCAATTGAAGCAGAAAAAGCTGGTGAATTTGGCAAAGGTTTTTCAGTAGTAGCAAGAGAAATAAGCCGTCTTGCAGAGCAAACTGCCATTTCTACTAAAGATATTGAATATATGGTAAGAGAAATGCAAGGTTCGGTTTCAAGTGGTGTGATGGAAATGGATAAATTTAGTAGAGAAGTTAAAACAGGAACTGACGAGATACAGAAAATGGGTGATAAATTAACAGAAATTATTGACCAAGTAAATAATTTAATTCCTGATTTTGATAATATTAATACTGGTATTAGCTCTCAATCAGAAGGTGCAGACCAAATAAGTGAGGCAATGGTTCAATTATCTGCTACTGCTCAGCAATCTAAGGAATCTTTGACTGAATTCAAATATGTTATTATGCAATTGAATGAAGCCGTACAAGGATTACAAAGTGAAGTAACTAAATTCAAGGTTGGTTAATTATGATAATGTTATCTGTATTTAAGGGCTTAAAATTATTTCATAAACTGATAATTAGCAGTTTTGTTTTTATTTTGCCAATTGGAGTTTTGCTCTGGTTTGTTATTGCGGGCTTTAACAAGGATATCAATTCAACTGAAAGAGAAATTTGGGGTAATAAAGTTATAAGTCCAATCAAGCAATTATTAACTCTAATTCCAAAGCATCAAAGATTAGTTATTGCAAGTAATAATAGCGAAAGACAGATGTATAATAAATTTGATGATTCTGGTATTTCAAAATTAGAAATATCAATTGATAGTTGTATTTCTACTATATTCAAAATTTATCCAAATATTGAATCAGATTATTTTTCTACAAAAAAAGAAATGTATTCCCTTCAAAATAAACTTGCAAATGATGCTAATATTAGAGACCAGTGGAATAGAATTAAAAAAAATGCGGATAATTATGAATTAGAAGGTAATGTTAAGTATTATATTAACATCATAGATGAACTTGAACTTCTTTTGAGATTTGTTGGTGATAAAAGCGGTTTAATATTAGACCCTGACCTTGATTCATATTATTTAATGGATATAACACTAATTACATTACCAAAAATGCAAATTGAAATTGGTAAAACACTAAATTATATTCAAAATCATTATTTATATGATTCAATTGATAAAAATGAAATTGAAAGAATTTCACAATATATCAATTATTTAGAAAGAGAAGGTGTTAGAAAAATTCTGGACGGTTTATCTGTATCTATAAAAGAAGATGATAATTTTTATTCAACATCTACAACATTAAAGCAGAATCTTCCACTTTTGCAATCCAAATATGTTGGTAGTGTAAATAGTTTTATTAAAGATTTAAAAGTGCTTTCAGCTGATACTTCAAAAGATGAATTTTTAATTATTAACCTGATGGAGTCGGGCGATAATCTATTAACTTACGGTAATGAATTTTGGTATGGAGTTAATTCGGAGTTGAATGGACTTTTGAAAATTAGGAGAGAGCATTTTGTAACTAATCGTCTTTTAGCATTATCACTTAGTGGTTTTGCTCTTTTAATTGCAATTGTCATTGTTTTGGTAATTTCAAGAGGGATAACAAGACACGTAAAAATTGTGTCTGACATTGCTCAGAATATTGCTGACGGTGATTTGAATTCAGCATTAAATACATTAAATGATTCTACAAAAATTGGAGTGTTTAGTCGCTATAAAAATTTCAACAATGTAAATGATGAAATTTTGCGATTGTTCAGTTCTGTGAAACAAATGACATTGCACTTGGATTTGCTGTTGAAACAAGTCAGACAAACTGCATATCAAGTTACAGATTCAGCTTCAAGTATAACTTCATCTGCACGTAATTTAGAAGCTACTGTTGCAGAGCAAGCAGCATCAACAAATGAAGTAACTTCAACAAGCAACACCATTGCTCGTACAGCAGGTACTTTGACCGAAAATATGAGTTTTGTTGCTGATATGTCTAATGAGACTTCTAAAGTTGCTAATGAAGGTTTAGAGAAACTTGATGAAATAAAAGACAATATGAATAACCTTGTTGCTGCAACTAATGATGTTCTGAATAATCTTGATTTGATAAAAGCAAAAACAGATAATATTGGAAATGTAATAACTACAATTACAAAAGTTGCCAATCAAACGAATTTACTTTCTCTAAATGCTGCAATTGAAGCTGAGAAAGCAGTTGAATTTGGTTCGGGTTTTTCGGTTGTAGCCAGAGAAATTCGCCGTCTTGCCGACCAGACTTCTAACGCAGCATTGGATATTGAAAAGATGATTACTGAAATGCAAAGTGTGGTTAGTGCGGGTGTTAGTTCAATGTCATTATTTGCTGAAAAAGCACGAAAAAGTACAGAGAATACATCTCAAATAAGTGATGAATTACTAATTTTAATTAATAAAGCTGCTGAATTAAGCAAAAGAATTGAAGAAGTTCATACTATTGTACAAAGTCAGAACAATTCATCAGTACAAATTAATGAATCTATGGTTCAACTTAATCAAGCAGCAGGTCAGACAAGAGATAGTTTGATTGAATTTAACAAAGCTGCCGAACAACTTCAATTTTCTGCAATGGCATTGAATAATGAAATGATGAGATTTTCTGTAAGTGGAGAAAAATATTAATGTTATGTTTATCGTTTAATATAGATGAAGATATTTTCGGTATTTCTGTTAATAATATTGTGGAAATTATCCCAATGGTGCATATTAAATCAATTCCACATTCACCTGCATGTCTTGTTGGATTAATCAACTATCGAGGCGATATAATACCATTATTTGATATATCTACTATTATTAAGCAAAGATTATCAAACCATTTATTTAGCACAAGGATTATTGTTGTTAAAAATTTAAATCAAGAAACAAAACTTAATTATATCGCTTTATTAGCCGAGCAGGTTACAGAAACCATTGAATATACAAAAGATAAATTAAAAGACCCTCAATTAAATATAAAACAAGCTGATTACCTTGGTGGTCTATTAATTGTTGAAAATAAATCAATTCAAATGATTGAAATTAACAAATTGATTAACTCTGAAATAATGTTGTTTATTAAAAAAGAACTAGAAGAAATTGAATCAAATTGATGAAATAATTGTATTACTAACTGATAGAATTGGATTAGATGTCGATTCTATTGGCAAAAAAAGTGTAGAAATAGCGATTAATACTGCTATGAAAAATGCTGGTTATTTGCTTTTAGATGATTATTTAAGAAATTTACACTCAAATGATATGATTTTTGCTGAATTAATTGAGGAGATTAAAGTACCCGAAACTTGGTTTTTCCGAGATACTGAAAGTTTCAATTTTATTAAATCACATTTCATAAATCTAAAGCAAAATCATGTTAGCAAAAAAATTCGTATTTTATCAATACCATGTTCGACAGGCGAAGAACCATACTCAGTTATGTTTACTTTATTGAATCTTGGTTTTAAGCCGAGTGATTTTTCAATTTTAGGATGTGATATAAGCCAACAAAACATCGATTTTGCTACAAAAGCAAAATATGGAAAGTCATCATTTCGTAGTGAAATTTATGGATTTAAAGATAAGTATTTTATCGAGATAAACGGTAGTTTTTATTTAAAAGAAGATTATAAAAACATAGTAAAATTTAAAAAAGATAATTTAATCAATTCTAATTTCTTAGAATTTGAAGGTGAATTTGATATTATATACTGCAAAAATCTTTTTGATTTATTTTAATGATGAATCAAAATTAAAATCAATTCAAAATTTAAAAAAATTACTTAAAGATGATGGTATTTTGATTAGTGGACATTCAGAATTATCTTTTTTTGCAAGGAATGGTTTTGATAGAATTGATATCGCTGGTGCTTTTGCGTTAAAAAAATCAAAGCAAATTTCAAAACCAACTTTTTCTTTCAAAAATGATATAATCTTAAAATCTTATGAGAATAAAATTAAATTTAATAGAGTAGGTATAAAAATACAAGCTGATAATCAACCAATAAATAAAGAAAATCATTTAGATATGAAAATGATTTTTGATTCTGAATTTGCCAAAATGCTTGCTAATGAAGAAAAATTTGATGAATCTGAAAATTACTGCCTACTTTTTATGTCGAAAGAACAAGCTAATTACGAACTTTTTTATATACTTGGATTAATTAACAGTTGCAAAAATAATATTGACAAAGCAATTGAATTTTATAATAAGGCAATTTATTTGAATCCTAATCATTATGAATCGTTGTTTAATTTAAGTTTAATATTTGAATCAACTGGACAAATTGAGAAATCTGAAATTTTTAGACAAAGAGCAATAAGAAATTTTAAACATGAATAATACAAATTTAAATAATAGTCAAGAATTGAACTGCTGGGTAGATATTGGGGACTGGGGTAGTGGCACATGTCCAAAATTAGATGAATATGGCAGATGTAAATATTGCGATGTATATATTCATTCTGGAAGAAAACTATTTGACAGACCTGTTTCTGAAGATTTGATAAATGAATGGACTGAAATAGTTAGCAAGCCCAAAGAGATTAAAAATCCCAATACAGTTTCGGTTGTTATTTTTAGAATTGCTAATGAATGGCTTGCTATTGAAACGCAGTGTTTTCAAGAAGTTACTGATAAAAAGTTTATTCATAAAATTCCTTATAGAAGTAATATGAATTTCAAAGGTTTGTGTAATGTAAATGGGGAATTGCTTTTATGCGTTTCATTATCAAAAATACTTGGTGTAAGCCCAGTATCTCAAAATACTGTAAAAATGGTTGTCTTGAAAAATGAATCTAATAGATATATATTTGAAGTAGATGAATTTGATTGTGTTTCTTCAATTACTAATGATGCATTACAAAAACCACCAATGACTATTTCTAAATCCATTGATGCTCATATTTCTGCAATCTTTGATTTCAAACAATACAGGGTTGGGCTACTGGATAATACAAAATTATTTCGTGCTTTAAAAGAGGTGTTAGTATGGTAGCTTCTTCAAAAATTGATTATTCATTACTCGAATTGTTTAAAACCGAACTTGAACAATATACAAGAGTTTTGGATAGTGGTATTGTTGACCTTGAACAAGAACAAACACCAAAGAAAATTGAACCCTTGATGCGAGCCGCACATTCTATCAAAGGAGCAGCCAGAATTGTTGGTTTAGATATTGCTGTTACACTTGCTCATAGTATGGAGGATTTATTTACTGCTGCACAAAAAGGCAAATTAGCAATAAGTCCAGAAGTAGCCGATTTACTTTTAGAAGGTAATGATATTTATACAAAACTTTTGGATTGTGAAATAGAACAAATTCCAGATTCATTAATGCAATTGAGTTCCCGAATTGATGAACTTAGCAAATTAATGGACAATGCACTAAATAATAATTCACCTAAACTAAACGGACATTCTAAACCAATTCCTAAAAAAGAAAATATTCAGCCACAAGTTCCTGCAAGAAAAAAACCAGAAAAAGTACCTTTGAATGTAGATGAAAGTTTATTTGAATTGTTTCTAAATGAAGTTTCATCATTGAGTAATGAATTTAAAAATTTTATAGAAAATTACAGCGATGATAAACTTAATCAAATGATGCGCGTGGCTCATTCAATATATGGTGCAACGAGAATTATCGGATTTGAAATGGCTATCAAATTCTCGAAATCATTAGAAGATTATTTGAATGCAGCTATAAATAAAGAATTTTCTGTCAATCAAAATATATTGAGTTTTCTCAGTGATTGCAACAAAATATTCTTAGAATTGAAAGCAGAAAATCCTTCTGATTTAGTAGATTATTGGTTAAGTAAATTTGAACTCATTGAAGAATATACTGAAAAATTGTTGAAAATTCCAAGTGATGATTTAGAAATTGTTGAAGAAACTAAAATTGAATCTGCTGAAATAGAAGAAATATCAAATTTTCCTAAAGATGAAACAAAAGCAGATACACCTACTGCAAAACTTAATGTACAACCAGTTTTGGAAGAAGAATTAATTTCACGTCAAGTAGATAAGATAGAGGAGAGGTTTGTTCGCGTTTTATCTGATAATTTAAATAAGCTGCTTGGTTTTGCGGGTGAAGCACTCGTTCAAGCACGTTCAATAAAACCATTTTCAAAAGAATTGCAACAAATTAAGCAAGAAATTCTTGAATTAAACAGCAATAAAGAGTCCGTATTTTTAGCATTGCAAAATATTGATATTGATGATGAAATAAAGTTAGATTTCCAAGCTGCAACTTATACTATGAACAACATTCTTGATATGCTTGTTAATCATATTGATAATTTTGAAAGCTTTTCTATGAGAATGGAATCAGTTGCAGAACGATTATATCAAGAAGCTGTCAATACAAGAATGAAGCCATTTTCTGAAGGATTACACGGTTTTCCGCGTCTTGTTCGTGATATTTCTAAGAAATTAAACAAAGATGTAGAATTAGAAATTAAAGGCGAATATACAAGAGTAGATAGAGATATTCTCGAAAAACTTGAAGCTCCACTTAATCATTTAATCCGTAATGCAATTGACCATGGAATTGAATCGCCAGATGAAAGAGTTAAATCAGGAAAAACTCCAAAAGGAAAAATAATTCTTGAAGCAAGACATAGTTCTGGTATGTTACTTATTATGTTGAAAGACAATGGTAAGGGAATTTCTCCTGAATATTTAAGAAAAAAAATTGTTGAAAAGGGTTTTACGACAGTTGAAATGGCAGCTAATATGAGCAAAGCCGAACTGTTTGAGTTTTTGTTTTTGCCAGGATTTTCAACTGCAGCCAGTGTAACCGAAATTTCGGGTAGAGGAGTTGGTCTTGATGTAGTTTTTTCAATGGTTCATCAAGTTGGAGGTACTGTAAGATGTGAATCTGAACCCGGTATTAGTACATCATTTATACTTCAATTACCATTGACATTATCAATTTTACGTTCTGTTTTGATTGAAATTGATAAAGAACCTTATGCTTTGCCTATGTCGAGAGTTGAGCAAATTATTAAGATAAAAAATTCTGATATTTTTACTGTTGAAGAAAAGGATTATTGCATTGTTAATAATGAAAATATTGGTATTATTGATTCTTATCAAGTATTTGGTTTTAATCAACTTGTAAGAAAAAACGAAGACCATATTTTAATTATCATCAGCGACAGATTAAATAAATTTGGATTGATTGTAGATAGATTGATTGCACAACCTGATTTAGTTGTTATGCCATTAGATAAACGATTAGGTAGAATACCAGTTATATCTGCTGGTGCAGTTTTAGAAAATGGAACTCCTGCTTTGATAATAGATGTTGATGATTTGGTTAGAACAATTGATATGATATTAAGCAAAGGTGATTTACTTAAAATTGAAATTGATAAAACAGAAAAAAATATCAAACGTAAGAAAGTGTTAATTGTAGATGACTCTCTAACAGTGCGAGAAGTTGAAAAGAAACTGCTTGAAAATAAAAAGTATCTTGTAGTAACAGCAGTAGATGGAATTGATGGCTGGAATAAATTGCATATTGAACCATTTGATTTAATTATTTCTGATGTAGATATGCCAAGAATGAATGGTATTGATTTGGTTAAAAGAATAAAGAGTGACAGTAAACTAAAAGATATTCCAGTAATGATTGTTTCATACAAAGATAGAGCAGAGGATAAAATTAAGGGATTGAATGCTGGTGCAAATTACTATCTAACAAAATCCAGTTTTCACGATGATTCGCTAATTTCTGCTGTTGTAGATTTGATAGGAACAGCCGAATAATTTTTTTTTGTGTAGTTGCAATTTCTCAAAAATGCAACTACACAATTATTTAATTATTATGTTTGGTAATAAAGTATCAAATTGTTTATAATGTAAACCAATTTTAAAACTACCGTCTGAATAAGGTCCAACTTGATATTGGTCAAATGTTATATACAGAGAATCTTTACCAATATTGAAATTTCTGAAGTTTTCTAATAGTGGTTGAGTTCCACTGATTACCCAGCTTGAATCAGAATTAATCATATTTTTAAGTAATTTGATTCTTGACAATTCAGAAATTTTATATAAAAGTAGTGTATCTTGAAAAAAATCGTATTCAGAAATCAATTTTCCCCTATGTAAGTCAAAATTTACTGATTTGTGATAATTCAAAGGGTGAGCTGCACCTGCTTGAAATTGGGAAATGTTAAATAATACTGATGAGATACTACTTGAATTATTAATTATTTCGTATTCGATGTTGAAATCATTTTTCAATTCCATTGGTAATGAATCCAAAAAATGCTTTTCAGGAATTTCCATTTCAAAAGTGGCTCTTGCATTGTCAGTAATAAATTTAATAACTGAATTAAAAATTTGCTGACTTTCTACGATATAATAATAAACAATTTGAGGAAAATTGATATTTATATTCAACCTTTTATCAGGAAGATTTTCCAAGATTTGCTTATTTATAAAAGTTACAGTATCAGCTTTGGGTGATGCTTCAGCAAGTGAATCCATATTTAATTGTTCTGTTCTGGTATGTCTTCTCGACTCAGTACAAGCAACAAACAATACAAGTACAACGATAAAAATCAATATTTTTTTTAACATTTCAAATAATTAAATTTATACTAAATTTAAAAATAACAAAAATGTTTTACTAAATCAATAAATCATTGATAATATTTCACTAATTTTAAAAAAAAATCGTCTATCAAAACTTAATATTAAAAAGGAATGAATTATGGAATATTATATCGAAAACGGTGAAACTTTTTCTACCCTTAGATTAAATCTAAAACATGGAGAATCATTTAGGGCGGAAGCAGGTGCAATGCTATCAATGTCTCCAACTATTAATCTTGAAGCTAAGGCATCGGGTAAAGGTATTATTGGCACTTTTAAGGCAGCAGTTGGTGGGGAATCTTTTTTTGCGTCCTTGTTTACAGCTGAAAAAGGTGATGGCGAAGTTATTCTTGCTCCGAATGTTTTAGGTAGTATTATCAAAATTGATTTGAATAATACAAAGTTATTTGCTCAAGGCAGTGCCTATCTTGCTGGAAGTTCTGATTTGACAATATCAACAAAAGGTTCCTTTAAATCAATGATTTCGGGTGAGGGTTTATTCTTGCAAACTATCCAAGGCAATGGTATAGTATTTTTAAGCTCATTTGGGGCAATAATCGAAAAAACATTATTACCTGGCGAATCTTATATAGTTGATACGGGGCATATCGTAGCTTTTGATGATACTATCAAATATTTTATTCGCAAGGCATCAAAAGGTTTATTTTCATCTCTTGCTACTGGTGAAGTATTAGTATGTGAATATACAGGTCCTGGCAAAATATGGATTCAATCTCGAAATTTGTCTGCATTTGCAAGTTTAATTTCAAGATTTATTCCAACTAAGTAATTTGATTTTTAATTTTAAAAAGATATGAATTAATTTTTCTTTATTATGGAAAAAACAAATATTTCGAAACAAGAAGAATTTATCGTTACTGCAAGAAAGTGGCGACCATTGAGATTTGATTTTGTTGTAGGACAGGAACATATTACTCATACTTTACAAAATGCAATTAAAACTAACAGAATGCACCACGCTTTTCTGTTTAGTGGTCCACGTGGAGTAGGGAAAACAACAACCGCTAGAATTTTAGCAAGAGCTTTGAATTGTTTGAATTTGATTGATTTTGAGCCATGTAATCAATGTGAAAATTGCACGAGTATCCTTGATGGCAATTCTTATGATGTTATCGAAATAGATGGAGCTTCTAATAATAGTGTAGATGATGTTCGAATGTTGCGTGAAAATGCCAAATATCCACCTGTTAAAGGAAAATACAAACTTTATATCATAGATGAAGTTCACATGCTTTCAACTTCAGCTTTTAATGCTTTACTTAAAACTTTAGAAGAGCCACCACCGCATTTACTTTTTGTATTTGCAACAACTGAATCTCATAAAGTACCCGCTACTATCATTTCAAGATGTCAGCGATTTGATTTTCGAAGAATGGAAATTGACAGTATTGTTAAGCAATTAAAATATATTGCAGATAAAGAAAATATCATAATTGATGATGAATCATTGATAACTATTGCCAAAAAAGGCGATGGTTCTATGCGAGATTCGCAGTCAATTTTCGACCAAGTAATTGCTTTTTGTGGTAAAAATGTAGTATATTCTGAAATGGCGGAATCACTTCATTTAATAGATGAAGAATTTTTCTTCCGTATTAGCAGAGCAGTTTTAGAAAAAAATATGCCTGAAATGTTTAATATTGCTAAATTAGTAATCACAAAAGGGTATGATTTGCAAGAAACAATGCAAGGTTTGCTTGAACATTTCCGTAATATATTGACCGTAAAAGTTACAGAAACTACTGATTTGATTGAATCGGCAGAATCAATACTCGAAAAATATAAAATTGCTTCATCAAAATTTACACAACCAGATTTGATGAGAATTATGAATTTGATTGCTCAAGCTGAACAACAATTAAAGTTTGCTCCACAACCTCGTATTAAATTTGAACTTGCTTTAGCTAATCTTGCTAATGTTGATTCAGTTATGCACATTAGTGAAATAATTGCTGAATTGAAATCCATCAAACAAAATGGAATTAAAATTCCAATTTCTGATACAACGTTGAGTCATCACCATCAATCGCCGTCTCCACAAGTTCAAAGGGAACCGATTGTAATAGCTAAAGATACTTCAATAGAATATAGTCCTGAAATTGATAAACATCATATTGTAGAATCTACAAATTATACAAAAGAAGCAGTATCAAAAAAAATTGAATTTAATGAAATTAGTTGGAAAAAATTCCTAAATGATTTCGTTCAAACTAATATGGAATTTAAATTTCTTCTTAATTGTAATACAAAATATGAAAAGCAAAAAGTTGCCATTACAATTGACGAAGAGTTCCTTTTATCAACTGCCAAAAATAAACATGATTTAATTGGTAAAAAAAGCGAAGATTATTTTGGTTTCAGACCAATAATTGAATTTAATCAATCTGAAAAAAAATTCAATAAAAATTCAGCACCAAACAACTTTAATAATAAAAGTTCGTCATATCTACCACGCACTAACAAAATGGTGGATACAAATGACTTTCACCCAGTTGAAAAGGCAATTGTGGATTTGTTTGGAGCGGAAGAATTAATTGACTAATTTAAAAATTTTGAGATAGATTTATGGACTTAGACATTATAACAAAAGCACCATTAGAAATAGGAGCAAAAGCACCAAGTTTTTCAGCAATTGGTAATGGTAATGAACCAATTATTTTATCTGATTTTCTGGGCAAAATGGTTGTACTATATTTTTATCCAAAAGATAATACTTCTGGATGCACAAAAGAAGCTTGTTCTTTTAGAGATAATATGGAATTTCTAACTTCACTCGGTGTTGTGGTTTTGGGAGTAAGCCCTGATTCTGTAAAATCACATAATAATTTCATTGAGAAATTTAATTTGAATTTCAGCTTAATTAGTGATAATGAAAAAGAAATATGTAATTTATACAACGTCTTAGGTGAAAAATCTATGTATGGCAAAAAATATATTGGAATTATTCGTTCTACATTTTTGATTGACAAAGAAGGCATAATTAGATATATTTGGAAAAATGTTAAAGTTGATGGACACGTTGAAGAAATTGTTTCAAAAATTAAAGAATTAGCTTAGATGATAGATACACATTCGCATTTGGATTCATCTCATTTTGATAACGACCGCATAGAAGTTATAAATAAAGCATTTAACTCCGGTTTAGAGTATATCATAATGCCTGCCGTTGAGCCGGAAGGTTTTGAAAATTTGTTGAAAATTACTGAAATTGACCCACGCCTTTTTTGTGCAATAGGTGTTCACCCACACAACGCAAACGCAGTAGATAAATATTTATTAAAACGTGTTGATTTACTTGCAAAAGAGAAAAAAGTTGTTGCTATAGGTGAAATCGGTTTGGATTACTATTATGATTTTTCTACTCCTGAAACACAGAAAACTGTTTTTGAACAACAACTGCAAATTGCAAAGGAAAATAAATTACCTGTGATTGTTCACAATCGTGAATCAGATGATGATTTAATAGAAATATTAAAAAAAGAGCAAGATGGAACTTTAAATGCGGTATTGCATTGCTTTTCTTCATCAGTAAGTTTTCTTGAAAAAGCATTAGATTTAGGTTTCCACATATCTTTTACAGGGAATATTACTTTCAAAAAATCCAATCTTATAGAAGTTGTAAAGAAAACTCCAATTGATAAATTGATGCTTGAAACAGATGCACCATATATGACACCTGTACCCCACAGAGGGACAAGAAATATTCCAGACAACGTAAAACTCGTTGCAGAAAAAATTGCCGAAATTAAAGAAATATCAATAGATGAGGTTATATCTATGACAAGTAAAACAGCTAAGAAATTTTTCGGATTATTATCAATTATTATCATAATGTTAATAACTCCTTCACTATCATTCTCTCAAACTGAAAATGATATTTATTATGATGAAGAAGAAGAAATTTATGTTAATCCTTATGCAAAAAAATTAGGTATTGGATTTACTTTAGGAACAAATACAGTTGTTGAAACCTACGACCCAATCAGACCACCTTTAAGAGAGCAAGTATCTCACGAAGGAATTTTTGCTTATGGTGGTATTTTGCAATATGGTATTTTTGATTATTTATTATTAAGTGCTTCATATACTTATTCAAAAAATACAAAACTTGTTGAGGATTTTAATGTCGAACCTACAACTTTTGGCCAATTTGAATTAACTTCAAATTGGATAGTGAATCCGCATGGAAGAGTGAATGTATATGGAATGCTTGGTTTTTCTTATTTGATTACAAATTACGGTAAACCAATTGGGCAAGGTGTTGATACTTATAGTAGTCCTGCAATTAATGGAGGAATTGGATTTTTCTTTAATATTCCTATTGAATCAGCTGGTTTGTTTGTCTTTTCTGCTGAATGGAAATTAAATTATCAATTAGGTACTACTGAAACACAATGGGATCCAAGAGCAAAAGATTTAAATGAAATAACAAATATTTCTACATTTTTTTCGATACCGAGAGTTAATATAATTTGGTATCCAAACTTCTTATTCGATTAAATTATATGATTACAGTACTTGAACATCCGCTTTTATTGAATGATTTAAGAATTTTACGCGATAAAAATACTTCAACTGAATTGTTTAGAGGTGCTGTGAATAGAATTTCATTGCACCTTGCAATTGCTGTAACTGAGGAATTACCTATTGTAGAAGTTGAAATCAATACTCCAATGGAAAAAACAATAGCTCATAAACTTGAAGAAAAAATCATTTTATTGCCAATTATCAGAGCAGGAATGGGGCTTTTAGAACCATTTCAAGTGATAATACCTCAATCTTCTACTGGCTACATCGGGTTAAAAAGAAATGAATTTACATTTGAAGCCGAAGAGTACTACTATTCTATGCCAAAGATTGATGAAAATACTACTGTTATAATATTGGAAGTAATGCTTGCCACAGGTGGTTCGGTTGCAAATACTATTAACCGATTATTGCTTGAGGGTGCATCTAAAATCATTGTTGCTGCAATAATTTCAGCACCTGAAGGAATTGAAAAGTTGCTCACAGAGTTTCCAAATGTTAAAATTTATACTGCAACTTTGGATAGAGAACTTGATAGGAATAAATATATATTACCAGGATTAGGTGATGCTGGAGACAGATTGAATGGTACTTATTCATAATCTCTCTTTTGATTGGAGGACAATGGTCTGTTATTTTTACATTTATTAAGAATGATTTGGTTAGAAAAATGTTAAATATTGTAAAATTACTTTTATTCATTTCGGTAATTTCTATTACTGTATTCTCTTGTGCTACTCCAAGAAAGACTGGATTTGAACTCCAAAAAGAGATTTATGAAAATGAAGAATCAGACCACCAATACAGTAAAAGAGACCCCGATTCAAAAATTTACATTACTGGTACAAAACCAATCGATTCCGTTGATGTTGATAAATTAATTTTTGATATTTTCAGAGTTGAACCAGAAGATTACCCGAATGAAGTACGTTGCTTTGCGAGAGTCTATGACTCATTAGGTAATTTTGTAACTAATTTGGCTGACCCTTACCGAAAAATTGATACTGTAAAATATTTTACAAGTATCAGAGAACAACTTGGAAAGAATTATAATATAAGAAATACTCCGATTGATAGTTTTACAGTCAGAGAGTACGGAGCTGGTGATTCAATTGCATATTCAATTGTTCTAACTGTTGATTATAGCGGTTCAATGGATGCGGTTGCCTCTGCAATATTTGAAGGTACTGAATTATTTGTTAAATTGAAATTTCCTTATGATAGAATTGCATTGGCTACATTTAACAAGGACTTTGATTTAAAAGTGCCAATGTCATCTGATACATCTGATATTTTAAGTTTATATAGATTAAGAAGAAAAAATGGCTTTGGTTTATTTAGTGCGGTATTTGATGCTGTTTGGAAGTCAATGGATATTCTAAAAGATGAACCTAAAGATAATCCTAAAGTATTAGTTTTATTTACAGATGGCGATGAAAATTATTCAAAAAAGAATATTGATTCTGTAATAAGATTTGCTAATGCAAATGATATTCATATTTTTTGTGTAGCATTTGGCTATGCTAAAGATGATGCAATGCGTAATATGGCTGATTATACCGGTGGTCGTTTCTATAGAGCAAATACTCGGGAGCAGTTAATCAACGTTTTCAGAGATATATATTTGAGTTTAAGATATAGCTATAAAATATCATATAGACCACCAAAATATTGGGGATACCATCATTTATTTGCAGGTTTAAATGTTCCTAATAGAGCTGATTCATTAATTGCTGATGGTTATTATGATACATCGGGTTGGTTAGCATTATCTGATACTGTTGTTAGACCAATTCTATTTGATTTTGATAAATCTGAAATTAAGCAAGAGTCTTTTGTAATAATTGATGAATTAATTGATTTGATGTACACTTGGCCCAAATTGAAATTCGATATTCAAGGACATACTGATAATATTGGCGGCGTTGAATACAATCAAGCATTATCTGAAAGACGTGCTAAAGCTGTATATGATGCTTTAATTGCAGGTGGAGTTGATGAAAAACGAATCAGATGGAGAGGTTTTGGTATGTCAAAGCCAATTGTATCAAATGCAACTGAAAATGGCAGAAGTATAAATCGTAGAACAGAGTTCTTGATTATTGCAAAATAAAAATAATTGCATTTTAACAAAATAAATTGGTATTTCAATCAATTGAAATGTAACTTTATGCTAATTTTTATCGTCTTTATTAAGTGTTTTTTAACAAATTTTTTTAGTTATGAAAAAAAAGATATTTATAATAAGTTCAGTACTGATTGTTGGAGCTATTGCGTTATATTTTATATTTTCCAAAAAAACAGTTGTCAATGAAATTACAATCAAACCTAAATACGGAACTTTTGTTTCAAATGTTACTTCAACAGGTGAATTAAAAGCCAAAAATTCAATTGATATTCGTGGTGCCGATAATGCAAGGTCTATTGGGATTTGGCAAATGAAAATCACTAATTTGGTTGATGAAGGAAAAATTGTGAAGACTGGTGATTTTGTAGCCGAACTCGACAAATCTGAGATTCTAAATAAATTAAAAGAATCTCAATTGCAAATGCAAAAAATCGAAAGTCAGCTTGTTCAAGCACGGCTTGATAGCTCATTGACCCTATCTCAAGCAAGAGATGATTTAGAAAATCAGAAATTTATGCTCGAAGAAAAGTTGATATTGATTGAACAATCAAAATTTGAAGCACCTGCTATTATTAGACAAGCTGAAATTGATTATGAAAAAATCAAAAGAAATTTTGAGCAATCTAAGAAAAATTATGAAACAAAAGTAAAACAAGCAATTGCAAAATTAACTGAAATTTTTACTGATTATCAAAAACAACAGCAACAATTAGAAAGACTAACCGAAACTTTAAATCAATTTACAATTCTTGCTCCTGCCGATGGTATGGTAATTTATGCAAGAGAATGGGACGGAAGAAGGATTGTGGTTGGTTCAACAGTTAGTGCTTGGGAGCCAATTGTAGCGACTTTGCCAGATTTGAACACTATGGAATCTGTTACTTATATTAATGAAGTAGATATACAAAAAATTAAATTAGGACAATCAGTAAAAATTGGACTCGATGCTAATCCTGATAAAAAATTAACTGGTAAAGTTTCAAGAGTTGCAAATATCGGTGAGCAAAAGAAAGGTTCTGATACTAAAGTATTTGAGGTCATAGTTGAAGTAGCTGATAAAGATACAACTTTACTGCCTGCAATGACAACCAGTAACGAAATTTTGATTTCTTCAATACCAAATTCAACTTATATTCCTCTCGAATGTGTTCATTCAGAGGAAACTAAAAACGGTAAAAAGCATTATGTTTACTTGTTAAAAAAAGGCAAACCATTCAAGAAATACATTGAAATTGGCGAAATGAATGAAAGTGAAGTGATTGTTAAATCAGGTATTTCAAAAAAAGATGAATTATATTTGAGTATTCCTGAGCAGTTCAAAGCATCACATCTAATTCCCAAAAAGTAAATTATGCACAAAATATTTATATATAATTTCAAAATTGCAGCAGATGCCATATTTGCAAATAAATTAAGAGCAGTTCTTACTTCTCTGGGAATTATTTGTGGAGTAGCTTCCGTTATTGCTATGTTGGCAATAGGGAAGGGTGCAGAGCAAGAAATACTTGAAAAAATGAAACTTCTTGGCACTAATAATATTATCATTAAACCGTTAGATAAAAAAGCACTTAAAGATAAAGAAAAAGAAGAAGCTAATGAAGAAACTAATGATGGGAAAAAAGAACTCAAAGGTAATAAATATTCTCCCGGCTTGACAATTTCCGATTTACATTCAATTAAAAAAATTATTCCCGGTATCGAAGCAATTAATCCAGAGATTGTTTCTGAAATGCTTGCTTACAGTGGTATTTTTAAAAGAAATATTAATTTAACTGGTATTGATAAAGATTATTTTGATGTCAATAATTTTGTTGTTGAAGAGGGGAGTAATTTCACTTCAATAAATATTGATAATGCTGAGCCAGTGTGTATTCTATCTCATAATGTTAAAATTAAACTTTTTCCTACTGAAAGTCCTGTAGGCAAAAATGTTAAATGTGGAAATCAATGGCTTAAAGTGATTGGAGTCTTAAAAGAACGAAATCTATCAAAAGAGAATATTCAAAATTTACAATTACGTGATTTTAATGAAGATATTTATACTCCAATTAATACAATGCTTTTAAGATATGTGAATCGTTCATTAGTTACAAAGGCAAATCTTCAGAGAGGCAATAGAAGGGCAAGTACCGAAGTTGAGAATTATCACCAATTAGACAGAATTATCATTACTTTTGAAAGTAGTGATAAGTTGATTCAATCAAGTGAAGTAATAAAAAGAATGTTGTTAAGAAAGCATAATTTGGTTGAGGATTTTGAAATTATTGTACCTGAATTATTACTTGAGCAAGAGCAAAATACGAAGAGAATATTTAACCTCGTTTTAGGAGCAATTGCTTCAATTTCTCTAATTGTTGGTGGAATTGGTATAATGAATATTATGCTTGCTTCAGTTATGGAAAGAATGAAGGAAATTGGCGTTAGAAAGGCATTAGGTGCTACCAGAAATGACATTCTTCTGCAATTCCTAAGTGAAGCTGTTGCCATCAGTTTAACGGGAGGAATTATTGGAATTATTCTTGGAGTTTCATCAAGCTATATTATTGAAGAATTAACTGGTATTGCAACTATTGTTTCTGTAGTTTCAGTATTACTTTCATTCTTTGTTTCAATTTCTGTTGGACTAATTTTCGGTATTACACCTGCAAGAAGAGCATCAATGCAAGACCCGATAGAACTGTTGAGATACGAGTAATTTAATTTTTTGTGATTTTTTAATAATATTTTTGTAATTCGCTTCTGTAATTTTGTAGGATAGGTATATTTTTTATTATCTTTTATTAAAACATTAATATATCGTAAAAAAATTATACTGGCAGAATTGTTACAGAAATTTTATTATCTTTATTTTTAGCCATTTCAAGCCCTTTTGATATAATTTCTAAAGGTACTTTTATGTCAAATCCAGATTTTGGAACACCATTTTGATTGTCAAATATTTCTAATGCTTGATTAAAAGCAATTTCTGATTCTTCATAGCGATTTAAATATAGCAAGGAATATGCTTTAAGATTAAGTGCATAAAGAAATTCGTTAGAAATTTTTAAAGCTTCTTCCGACCATTTTAATGCTTCGCTAAATCTTTTATCATTGCCTGATAATTGTGATAAAGTGGCAGCTGCTGATGAATAAATAGAATCAGACAAATTACCACATTGTATAGCAAATTTTATTGCTTCTTCTGCTTGTCTCTGTAGTTTTAAATGCCCCAATGTTTGCCCTAATTGAAACCAAAGATATCCATCAGTAGGTTCACTTTTAATTTGTTGCATAAGCATTTCGTAATTTCTGCGTGCTTTTTGATTTACTATTTCAAGTGATTGGTTATATCCTAAATGCTCAATAACTAATTCAGATAATAGAATTTCCTTTCCCAATGCTCGAATTGATTGAGTAATTTGTTCGTGTACTTTGCCAAGAAAACAAATTTTAGGGTAGCCATAATTTCTGAAAAGTCGCGGATAACTTCCTCTGTGCATTTCAGATGAACCATCTGATTTTGAATGTAAACTATCAATTGAGCAAACTAAGCCACCTACATTTTCAGGTAACGATGTTAGTAAGAATCGTAGATTTTCTTTTCCAGCAATCAATCTCTCATCAGCATCAAGATACAAAATCCATTCACCGGTCGCATTTTTAATGCTTTCATTTCTTGCCGCTGAAAAATCATTTATCCAATTAAAATGATAAATTTTAGCATTAAATTTCTTTGCAATTGACAATGTATTGTCTGTTGAACCTGTATCTACAATAATAATTTCATCAACCAAATCTTTAACACTATCAAGGCAACCTTCCAAAAATTTCTCTTCATTTTTTACTATCATAGCCAATGATATTAATGGTTTTGATAGAATTCGAGAAGATGTATTTTTAGAATTGATGATAGATTTATATTTCAAGTAAAAGTTATTATAAATCAGTTTAATTCTATTTTCATTGTGAAAAAGTTGTGAAAGTTTGTCAATTAAAATTTTTGCTTCTGAAATATTAGAATTATTGAATTCAACATTTGCTAATCCTAGCAAACAATAGGGATTATTTGGTTCAAAAATTAAACCTTGCTTAAAGTAAATTTTTGCTTCTTCAAATTGCTTCAAAAGTAGTAAACATTTGCCAGTTTTGAATAATAAATCTGTTGGTTTGATATAATAATCACCCGAAATTTTGGCAATTACACTTGGATTTTGAATTGCAATTTCCATTAATTTGTAATGTTGAACAGCTTTATTTATATGCCCAGTTTCGTAGAAAACTTCTCCAAGGATAAAATTTGCAAATGCTTGATTTGGAACAATTTTATACGATTTAAATGCTCTATTTAATGCTTTATTGTAATTCATTGCTCTATAAGCAATTACAGCTCCATAGTTAAAAATCTGTGTTGCCATGATACTATCTGGGTCAATAGTTTCAATTGCCTTTTCAATATCTTGTTCAGCTGAATTTAAATCAGAAATAGCTAAATATGTTTTTGCTCGATGATAGAGTAAATAACTATCAGATGGATTTTTCTGAATTGAAATGTCTAAAATTTCTAAATTTCTTTTTTGTTTATTAAATCGTTCATCAGCAGACGTAGAATATCCTGAATGTTGAATTATTATATCCGAATTTTCCAAATTTAGTTTCTGTTCCAAGATTGGTTGAATCACTTGCTCATGTATTGATCCGGAAAATCTGATTTTCTGATGATTTCTAAATAATCTTAATAATTTAGCTATAAATTTATCTTGACCACCATCTTTTCTTGTAGTATATGATATTACATCAATTAACCACCCTCCAGAATTATCATTAGCTTTTGAAATTGTTTCTTTTAATTTATGTGGATTTTCAATTTTTTCATCAGCATCTATACTAAGAATAAACTCATAATTTGCATTAGATATAGCTATATTTCTTGAGTATGAAAAATCATTTATCCATTCTGATTGAATTACATTACAACCTAATTCTTTAGAAATATCAACTGTACTATCTGACGAACCTGTATCTACAACAATAATTTCATCTACATAATCTATAAATGAATTGATGCAGGAACGTAAGTTTACCTCCTCATTTTTTACAATCAAACAAGCTGATATTCCTTTTTTGTAAATCATCAATTATCCAAAAAATCTTTTTTGAAAAAATATTCCCAAACTTTTCAAATTTAAAAAAAAATCCTTATATTACAAGTTTATTATAAACAACTTTCAATAATTTATTGAAAAATTACTTTAAAATATGAATATCGGATGAAATCAATGAAAAATTTAATTTTAATGTCAATCATAATATGCTTTTCTTTCAATGTTACTTATTCTCAAGCATGGATTGATAATTTGAATGATGCTGAACGTGCAAATTTCAATTCAATTCAAAAATCATTTAATGAATTCTGGAAAGATAAAGAAGTTAAAAGAGGTATGGGATGGAAGCAATTTAAGCGATGGGAGTATTTTTGGGAACAAAGACTTTATCCAAGTGGTGAATTTCCTGATGCAGTCAAAGCATACCAATCCTATAAAAATGAATATGATAAATTCTCAGCCGAAGAATTGCAAGAAGTTAAACCTGAATGGACAATAATTGGACCAACAAGTGTTCCAATTAATAGATTACAATATCAATCATCTGGATTGGGCAGGATAAATATAATTAGAATTCATCCAATTGATGATAATATTTTATTTGCAGGTTCTTCAACAGGTGGTGTTTGGAAATCAACAGATAGGGGTCAAAATTGGAATGTTTGTAATTTTACTGATGTTATGTCTATTGGAGTAAGTGATATTGCAATTGCACCTTCAAATCCAAGTACCATGTATGTAGCAACAGGAGACAAAAACGGTGCTTTTCAATCAAGAGCTTATTCGGTTGGAATACTGAAATCTACTAATGGCGGTGATACATGGGATTTTACATCAGCTTATACACAAATAGCATCTCAAACAATTTTTGCAAGAATTTTAGTTAATAAAACTAATCCAGATATAATTTATTCTGGCACTTCATCAGGATTTTATATTTCTACTGACGGTGGTACAAATTGGACTAAAAAAGCAGATGGATATTTTAGAGAACTCGAATTTCACCCAACAAATCCAAATATTATTTATGGAGTTACCTCGCCAACACAGTCTTATGGTAGTAATTCACAAATTTGGGTGTCGAAAGATGCTGGTAATACTTGGGTTTCAAAAAAATCTTTCAGTAATGTTAGTCGTATTGAATTAGCAACTTCACCAGCTGCTCCTAACTTGGTTTATGCTTTATGTGCGTTAAGAAACTCTGGAACTTTTGGTGGTTTTTATGTTTCCGAAGATATGGGTGAAACATTTGTATTGAAAGCATCAAGTCCAAATTTATTGGGAATAGATGTTAATGGGAATGATACTTTTGGGCAAGGTTTTTATGATTTAGCTTTAACTGTTAATCCACTATATCCAGAACAAGTTTATATAGGTGGAATTCATATTTGGAAATCTACTAATTATGGCGTTAATTGGCAATTAGTTAATCATTGGACTGGCTCAGGAAGACCTTATGTTCACGCTGACCAACACGAATTGATAATGAACGACAATACACTTGAATTATACTCTGTTAATGATGGTGGAATTTATAGAAGTTCAACTAATGGAGCTACTTGGGAAGATATTTCGAACGGAATTTCTATATCACAATTTTATTCCATCAATTCATCAAATACAGAAAAAGATATGATAATTGGTGGTACTCAAGATAATGGCACCCATATTTTTATGGATGGAAAATGGCAGCATATTATGGGTGGTGATGGTATGAATGCTCTAATTGACCCAAATGATTCACGAATAATCTATGCCTCTACTCAATATGGTGAAATATACCGTTCTACAGATAAAGCAAATACTTTTTATAGAATATCATCTTATTCATTTTATTCTAATGAAATACCTGATTGGGTTACTCCTTTTGTATTAAATCCCAAAAATTCACAATCAATTTATGTTGGGTATAGAAATATATATAAAAGTATGAACAGAGGGGGTGCTTGGAAAAAAATCTCTTCCTTTACTCATTCTAATCCATTAAAAGCATTAGCTATTGCACCAAATGATAGTAATGTAATTTATGCTTCATCTGGAGTAATATTGTATGCTACTTATAACAGTGGGGGTAGTTGGGAAGTATTGTATCAAGCAAAAAATACAATTACTTCAATAGTACCTGATGATAATGACCCTGCACGTGTATGGATTGCTACGTCTGGTTATACAAGTGGCAATAAGATTTTTGAAATTTACAACGGTGAAGTAAAAAATATTAGTTATAATTTGCCTAATGTACCTGCTAATACAATTGCAAAATTAAGGAATAGTATTTCTACAATGTTCATTGGAACAGATGTAGGAGTCTATTATAAAGATGATTTTACTAATAAATGGATTCCTTTCAATGGAAATTTACCTAATGTTATAATAAGTAAATTAGAAATTAATTACTCTACTGGAAAATTATATGCTGGTACTTATGGCAGAGGATTATGGCAGTCAACAGTATTTGATTGCGATATACCAAAACCTGCAATTACAATAACTGGTAACATTGAATTTTGCATAGGTGATAGCGTCATACTCGAAAATAAAGAAGTGTATTCTGAATACAAATGGTCAAATGGAGAATCTACTCCAAAAATTATTGTCAACAAAAGTGGGACATATTATTTGAGTATCAAAGATAAGAATGGCTGTATTCAAACTTCTGACCCAATTATCGTTACAGTAAATAGCGTGCCTAATCTAAAAGTAATCCCTGCTAACAAAGGTGTTATTTGCAAAGGTGATTCTCTTCAATTAAGTGCTTCTTTTGGTTTTAAAAATTATTTTTGGTCAACTGGCGATACTACAAGAATAATTAAAGTTACAAAACCCGGCAAATATAGTATTTCTGCAATAACTGATAAAAATTGCTATGGAAAACCAGATACAATTGAAATTATTGAATCTGAAAAGCCAGAAAAACCAACAATTAGCAAAGAAAAAAATACTTTAACAACTGACTCTGCATTTGCATATCAATGGTATATAAATGGTGTGCCTTCATCTGCATTGATTTACAGAACCATCACGATGAATGAAAGCGGTAAATATAAAGTTGAAATATTTAATGAAGCTAATTGCTCTGCAATCTCAGATGAATTTGATTTTGTTGTTTCAGTAAATGATGCTGAATCTAATAAATTTTATTCTGTATTTCCAAATCCATCAGCAGGTATTTTCACTTTAGAAATGACTTCAGATTTCAATTTTGTTGAATTTGAAATTAAAGATATTAACGGTAGAATTATCAATAAATCTGACGGACAATCAACAAATAAGTTAATAAAAATTGATTTGTCTGCTTTTTCATCTGGTGTGTATTTTCTTGAATTAAAAATTGATGGAAATAATTATATTACTAAATTAATCAAAAATTAGAATTTTGGGTAACTACTCATATATTTTAAATCATTTTGTTTCTTTTTATTTGCAGGTAAAAAAAGATTAATATGAACAGATTACAAGTATTAACAAAATGAAAATTCTATAAAAATCCAAGCCAGATTTTTATAAAAATTATCATGATTATTTGTAGATTCAGTTTTTTGAATGGACAGGTCGCCACCTGTCCATTATTGAAAATATCAAAATACTTCAAATCACTAACTGGATTCTTAAGGAATTTAAATTTAATAATTATTTGTGTTTAATTATAAATCATACATATCATTTTAAAACCCCATTATACTCTTAATATATGCTGCATTAGATTTTGAAGTTAACATTTCAAGTAATTGTAATGCAACATTAATTGCAGTGCCGGGACCATAAGAAGTTATTATACTGTCATCACATACAATCGGCTCATTTATAACATTTGCACCAAAAGAACGGAGTGTATCCTGCCGAATTGATTTTACATTATATGTGGTAGCTAATTTGTTTTGTAAAATTCCACTTTTTCCAATTGGTAAAGCACCAACACAAATGGAGGCAATAATTTTGTCTTGTTTTTTGAATTCCCGAATTATATCAAGAAATTTTTCGCTGTAAGCTTCTCTGTAAAAGTGATATTCTTCAAAACCACCGGGAATTGCAAGAGCTGAATATTCGCTCACATCTATTTCATCAAGCAGAAAATCAACTATATATTGTTGGTCGAATGTTGTTTTAACAATTCTGTTTAAACCGCAAGAATATAGTCTTGTAGATTTGTCGCCATCAATATAATTCCATCCAATCACATCAATGAATGCAGAAGCTTCATACATTTCAAAGCCCTCTGCAAGCAAGAGCAACACTTTTTTCATATTTATCCCTTTATTTCATCTGATTAAATAAAACTACATAGTTTTTGCCATGTTTTTTGACACATTTTGGACAAGTTGTGTACCAAAGATAAATTTTTCCAATTTCAAAACCCTTTGATTTTGAAATACTTATAAATTGATTTATCCATCCGTCAATTTCTTTGTAACTTCCTTCATAAACTTTGCTGAAAAATTTTCCACTCAAAGAAGTATTTTCTGCATCAGGAATTATTTTATCCACCGCATAAAATAATTCAAGATTCCATTTTGAAGTAAAATGTGTTAAGCATAAACCATCTTTAGATATTGCTCCAGCTTTGCTTACTTTTTCATCAATTCTTTTCATTGCTGCACCAAAATTCATTGGTATATAAAACATTGAAAATACCTTGTCTTTGATGAAATTCTTATTTTGCCATTCAAAAACTTTTTCATCCCAATTTTTTGGCTCAAAAACAGGACAGCATTCTTCTGAATTACTTGATTCTAAACTCATAGTTTTTTCTAATTTAATTATATAAAAAATATCAATAAAATCACAAAATATTAAAAAATCGAAAACTACTCAACTTTATTCTTATAAATCATCTGTAAGTACATTTTCACATTATGTTCGTAAATAAAAATTGACATAAATTAAAAAAATCCTTGAAAATCCCAGCGGGATTAAATGTTTGTAACAAAACAACACCCAGAAGTTCTCCAACTCCGTAGGAGTTGAATGTTAGGTTGTACAATCGCACAAAATCCACATACATCAATACACCCCTTTATCCCCTCTTTTTAGAGGGGACAAATTGAATTTTTTTTATTACAAACATTTAATCCCTTATGTGATTTTATAGGAATTTTTTGCTTATTCCAAATATCCGAATTTACCTTCTTCATAATCCTTGTATGCTTCACGTATTTCCTCCATTGTATTCATAACAAATGGACCATAAGGAACAATTGGTTCGTCAATCGGCTCGCCACCCAAGATTAAAACTTTTGCATTTTCATTTGCCTTGATATTAATATCGGTTCCATCATTCTCGAATAAAAAAAAGTGGTCTTTTTCAACGATTGTTCTTTCATTAATTTTAATACTACCATAAACAACAAGCATCCCAAAATTATATTTTGGATTGGTATTGAAATCAATTTCAGAATCTTTCTGAATTGCCAAATCATACAATTCTATTGGCATTAATACATTTGCTTTTCCAGTTATATCCTTATATGAACCAGCAATAACATTTAGATATACTTTTTTATTATCTGAAATGAATTTATTTTGTTCAGAGAAAAGTAAATCTTGATATGTTGGTGCAGTCATTTTGTATTTTTTGGGTAAATTAGTCCATAGCTGTACCATTTGACAAATGCCACCTTTACGATTAAACTCTTCTTCAAGGTATTCTTTGTGCAATATTCCACTACCAGCCGTCATCCATTGAACATCATTTTCACCAATTACACCACCATTGCCAACACTATCATGATGTGCAATTTTCCCCTGATAGATTATCGAAACGGTTTCTATTCCACGATGAGGGTGCGGAGCAACACCTCGTGGTTCTTTACTTGGTGGAAAATTAAATGCACTTTCGTAATCCATCAAAAACCAGGGACTCATTCTTTTTACATCGATTCCACTTTGTCTCCCTGGAAAGAAATTGTGTACACGAAAACCATTACCTACCCAATGATGAGGTGGTACTGGAAATACTTTCTCTATATTTCTTGTCATTATAATTCTCTAATTAATTTGTAACTCTCGTTCTTTTTGCTAAATTAAGATATAATAAGTCCAAAAATGATACAATTAATGTAATCAATGAAATCCACATACCTGTTGCAAATGCAGAAGATTCAAATTTCATTTCTACAATGCTCTCCCCTTTTGGAATAGCTACAGCTCTCAAACTGTAATTTGCTCTTAATAGATTTGCTTTCTTTCCATTAACATAAATATTCCAAGACGGATAATATATTTCGCTAAAACATAAAATTGCATTTTCATCAGAAGTTACTTTATATTTAGATGAATTTGTTGAAAATTCAATGCAATTTACTTTTGATTTTCTGTTTTCATCAATATTTTCAGGTAGTTGCAAAGAAGGTCTTTTTTCAAGTACAACTTCATTTTTATAATCAAATTCTGTTGATTGCATCTTTGAATAGACTTCATTTTCTTTAAATACATTTGATTTATACACTACCCAAGCACGTGGGAAATAATTTGGACTTTCCACAAAACCAGCTTGTCCTGTTTCTGTATTAATATTAATTCTATATTTTGCATTTTGCAAATCAAGAATTTTATCGACATCTTTAACAGCTGGATTTACCCTCTGCAATACAAGTGGATTATACCCTTCAATTAAATGAATTTCGTTTATCATACCTTGATTTCTTTTCATTGCCATAAATGGCGGGTTGTAAGTTCTTGTATTTACTCTGAATAAGGAATTTATGTTCTTTGGTTTGAACGATGCTTTTACTTCTTCTGAAATCTGATATTCGTCTGCAGGATTGCTTTCGCTTTGATTAAAACCACCTCCGGCTAACATCAAATCAATCATCACAATTATTATCAAAATATATCCAGCAAATCTAAAATTCAAAATTCCTTTATTCATAAAATATAATACAGCAAATACTGCTAAAATCATCAATAATCCAATTGCACCAAAACCCTGAATAGAAGATGCCAAATGGTCTGGAGTGTCTAATGCACTATTTAAAAATCCAATTGAAATGAGCAATGCAAAAAATAATGGTATTGCAGATGCAATTATTATTTGTTTGAAAACAGCTTTATTTTTTAAATTTTCCTTAATAAAATCTATACCAAAACCGCTTAATAAAGAAAATCCAATAATTGCAAAAATCATCATTCTTGATGGTATTCTGAATTGACCAAACAAAGGTAAATTAAAAAATATCTGATGAATAAATCCATTTGAACCGATTGCATACAGAAAACCAAATACAGAAACGAAAATTAAAAATGCTCCATACTTTGATTTATAACTCACCATTCCACCGAATATCCCAAGAATCAATGCCACAAGTCCAAAATAAAAACCTGTTTCCCAATAAAAGTAATATGGAAATGGCTTTGAATTATTGTTTGTTAAATAAAATGGTGTTTGTGAATCTTTTGAACCATCTGTGTAACCAAATACTTTAGGTACAACAGATGTTAGTACTTGCTTTACTTCAAGAGAACCTTCCGTAGAAGTTTGATAAGTTATAGCTGCTCTTTGTGAAATTTCTGATAATTCTTTTGAAGGCATATATTGAATCATAAAAATACCTGCTGAAATAGCAAATGGAATTATCATAACCACAATATTTTTCATTAATAATTTACCTGTAAATGTCTTATTCTTGAGTACAAACCCAAGATGCCACAATGATAGAAATCCAAGGAATAAATAGAGAAACAAAGTCATTTGAGGATGCCCTGACAGCATACTCATACCAAAAACTAAACCTGAGTATTTTGCCCATCTTAATCTATTTTCTTCAATACCACGAATAAAAAGCATCAATACCAACGGAAACCAAGCTAAATGCTCTATAATCATTGGATGAATTACGTGTAATACCATCATAAACGAAAATGAATAAGAAATTGCAGTTATTATTGAGCCAATCTGACTGATATTTAATCTTCTTGCTAAAAAATAAGCATTGATTTGTGCAATAAAGAAATGTAATATTATTATTGCCTGAAGCCACCAAACCGACAACATTCCTTCAGAGTCAACAAATAGAGATAGTAAGCGATTAAATGGATAGAAAAATCCTACCTGCAAATCTGCTAAAAATGGCATACCAGAATATGTATAATTATTCCAAAATGGAATAATTCCTCTACTAAACTCCCTTGCGGCAAGTGTTTGTGTAGGGTAAACATACTCTACGAAATCTTCCCAAAAGAACATTCCGCCAAATAGGTTGTTCCAAAAGAAAACTATAGTTGTAATTGCAAAAAAGCCGACAATATACCAAATATTTAAATCTGGTGATATTTTAGCTGATGTTTGAACATTTTTTGTTGCTACTTTTGACATAATTTTTTATTCCGGATTATTTTATTTTTTTTGCTACAGTTAAAATAGAAAGTCCAAAAGGGAAAGTAATATTAGGTAAAATGCTATTTTCCATTTCAAACATTTTAGTAAAAATTGAATTTAGCCAATCAGGTACTTCATCAACAGGCGAGTTGTTATTCTTTGTTCCAAATATTTTTTCCACCAACCTTTTCAAAAAAGCAGGTAGAAAAAGTATTGAATTGAAATAAGTAGAATATTCAATTTTAAATCCAGCACGAGTTAGCAATTCATTGAATTGTTTTTGATTGTATCTTCTATAATGTTGATGAATAACATCGTGATGACTCCACATCCACTTATAAGCTGGTACAGTTGCCACTATATAGCCATTATCTGGCAAAATTGAATAGCATTGTTTAACTACAGCGACATCATCTTCAATATGTTCTATAACATCTAATATAGTGATTGCTTTTATATTCCAATCTTTTGCTGGAAATTTATCCAAATAACAATTATAAAGATGTTTAATTCCGCGTCTTTTTGAATAATCTAAAGCCAAGTCTGATTTGTCAATTCCGATAACATTATAATTATTAATTAATTTACTTGCAAAACCACCTGTTCCGCATCCTACATCAAGAACATCGCTATTTTTTGGAATTTTGCAAATTTTCTCAAAAATATCTTTAACAATTTGATTGCGAGCAACAAACCACCAATATTTATTTTCTATTTCAAAATTTGAATGATATACTATTTCCTGCATTATTTTTTGTTTTTTGCATTAGTTATAAAAAACAAATTTATGCAATTTAATTGAAAGTGAAAAATCTACAATTATCAACTACTTAATTTTTTAATAATTAAATAAGGAATTCACGTAGATATTTGATAAATCTCAATTCAAATACATTAGATGAAATCAATCCTACACACTCCTGAAATGTTCATGATTCGAAAGAAATGTTTTTTGTTTTTGAAATATTTATTTGCTAAATTTGTAATTCCTTTATTGAGAGTACATAAATAAATGAGTTATATTACAATGTTAGACGACCCAACAATGAAAGTAAATTTCGATATAATTAACAATTATTCTTTATGTATTGTAGGAAGACACATTGACCTACATAACAATTTTGATTTTGTAGGTTTTGAGTACAATATTGCAGACAGAGAGATTAAACTGCATTGGAAAAAATCTAATGGGGAATGGGTTGATAGTAACGAATTTTCGAGTTTGGTTTTGATTCACAAAGAAGTAACTTTTTTGAGGATAATCGACCAAGACAAAGATAGTAATTATGTAGATGATAGTTGTTTAGGGGAAATTACATTTTTTCCTTCGACAGCAAGAGAAATAAATGATAGTATTATTCCACAATCAAAACCAATTGTAGGGGATGACATTTTATACTTTTTTGAAAACGGTCAGAGAATAAGAATTCATTGTGAACAAATAGAACTTAATGTAAAGTTGCCAAAAGAACAATCAGACAACAACTTCACATATAACAAATTGACAGAAGAAGAAGCATTTTGGGTTATGCGTTATTTTCTTGAAGAACATTATGAATTATCATTAGGTCAATTTGATGTTTCAGACATATTAAGTGCTACACAACCATTTGAATTTGACGACAACGGAAATTTCGATGGAGAAGTTAAAGGAAAGAGAAGAATAGCACCAGCAGATAGTGGAATGGTTTGGCATTGGAACGAAGCAGTTAAAAAATATAGAGAACAAGGAAGACCGAAACCAATACAATTGAAGAAATAAATAACGGCAAATGTCAGGTTTTTACAAGTTGGCGGCTAAATTGCTTTTATGATAGTTTTGTGATTCAATTGAACAATCGTGCTGAAAATCCTCTTGCTATGGTAAATGTAAATGGATTTTCAAGGTCTAATTAATTTGCAATGCTCTAATTTTCTCAATTCTACCTATCACTTGGTAAAATAATTCCCACAACTTGTGAGACAAATTCCTTATAAAGAATTAGTAAACATTTAGCAGTTATGAATTATTTTTCCATGACATTTTAAAGGTTATAAAAAGCGATAAATTTGAACAAACCACAAATAATAATTAAATGAAAATTTCTTGAAAATCCCGATAGGTATTATATCTCTGCAAAAAAATTATTTCTTTCTAAATATCGCAAAAATTACAAAAACTAATGCCTGAAATAATATTATTGCCGCTCCCGATGGAATATCAAATACATAAGAAAAAATCAATCCAATTATTGAACTGAATATTCCAATTAATATTGAATTTAGGGTCATTGAGAAAAATGTTTTCGATATGATTTTTCCAGCAGCAGCTGGTATTACAAGAAAAGCTGAAATTAAAATTATACCAATAATTTTCATTGCTACAACTATTGTAATTGCAATTAAAATCGAAAGTAAATAGTCATCACGAACAACATTAATTTTATCTGAAACCGCAAGCTCAGAATCAAAACTTGCATAAGCCCAGTCAGCCCATTTGTAATAAATTGTAAAAATTGCTATAGCACTAAGTACACTAATTGCTATAATATCATTGGTTGATACGGAAAGAATTGACCCAAATAAATATGAATAAGCATCACCAGAATAATTCGTACGTAATGCTAACAATATTATTCCTATAGCTACTGATACAGAAAATAATATTCCAATTGAAGTATCAGTTTCTATTTTGGTTTTCTCTTTCAAATATACAATTAAAATCGAAACGATTATTGTAAATGGTATTGCTATCCAAAGTGGTTCTGTATTTAATAGCAAACCAAGAGCCACTCCACCAAATGCGGAATGTGATAATCCTGAGCCAAGAAAACTCATTTTACGTTGAACAACGAAAACACCAAAATAAGATGCCAGAAATCCTATTAGAATACCAGCAATTAGGGCGTTCTGCATAAATGTGTAATTCAAGAAATCAAGCATTAGCAAGCTCCTTCATACCGAATTTAATATCGTGATGATGCCCGCTGTGAGAGAATGTAAGTTGTAAATTTTCATCAGTGAAGGCTGATTTGGAATCACCAAAATATATTTGCTTTTTATTTAAAAGTAATACATAATTTGTGTGATGATATGCCGCAGACCAGTCGTGTGTTACCATTATAACAGTAACATTATGATTTTTGTTGTAATCATTAATTAATTTATTAATACTCAATTCACAAACTAAATCAATGCCTGTTGCTGGTTCATCAAGCAATAATATTTTTGGTTTTCGTACTAAACTTCTTGCCAAAAAGACCCTTTGAAGTTGTCCACCTGAAAGTTTTTCAATAGATTGATAAGCATAAGAATCAGCTCCGACTTCAGTAAGAATTTCCATCGCTTTTTCTTTATCGGATTTATTTATGATACCAACCCAATTTCTTTTTAAACCACTTGCAACAAGTTCAATCGGCAATGCTGGAAAACTGCGGTCTAAAGTTTTTATTTGAGGTACGTAACCAATCCAATCTGATGGTACATTTTCTGGTTTTTTGTTATTAATAATTAATTCACCGGTATAATTTTTTCTCAATCCGAGTAGAGTTTTCAAAAATGTGGTTTTACCTGAACCGTTAGGACCAACAATTGCTACGTAAGATGATATAGGTATATCAAGATTTATATTTTCAATAAATTTCTGATTTCCATATCCAGCAGAAAGATTTCGAGCCGTAATTATGTAGTTTTGCATATATCCTTGTTATTCGAGTGCTTTTTTTAATATGTTTGCATTATATAAAATTAAATCAGCATACTTTGAAATATTATTAGTACCACCAACGGGATCTAAAATATAAAGTGATACACCTGTTTCTTCAGCAAGTAATTTCGCATTCTTATCAGGCAATTGAGGTTCTGAAAAAATGGCTTTGGTTTGTGATTTCTTGATTTTATCAACAAGATTTCCTATGAATTTAGCTGATGGCTCTTTGCCGGGTATTTCTTCAATTGAACCGGCATAAATCATATCATACCTTTTAAGCATATATAAAATTGAAGGATGATATAAGAAAACCTGTTTCCCTCTCAGATTTTTTGTAAAATCTTCGACTTGTCTGCTTAAAACATCAATTTTTTTTGCAAAAATATCAGCATTAGTTTTGTATAAACTTGCATTATCTGGGTCAATTTTTCCTAAAGTATCAGCCAGAATTGGTAATAATGCTTTTACAGCAATAGGGTCCATCCAAAAATGTGGGTCTGGTGAACCTGCTCCATGATTATGTCCATCATTTGGACTATGATTATGAGCATCATCGCCCAAATATGGTTCAGTAAAAATCTGTATAAATGCTGCAGGCATCAATTTAAATACTTCAATTGATTGCTTTGCATTAAATCCTTTCGACCAACCATCATAATTCTCATCAACAAACAGAAATGCTTTTGCTGATGTTGCCTTTTGAATATCTGACGGCTTTGGAGTATAAGTATGTGGTGATGCTCCTATTGGAACAATTGTTTCAACTCTTCCCTTTGTGCCGATTATTTCTTGCAAAATCAATGTTAATGGATAACTTGATGTAACAAAATATGGTCTTGAACTTTCAGCTTCGCAACTAACCAATAACAATATAGTAATTAACGTTAATAGTATTTTATTTTTGTTTAAATTCATAAATTAATAGCCAATTAATAATATAATAACATTTTAATTAGGATTTGACGAATAAATTGATAATGAATTTTTTATTTATTAAATATAAATTAAAGTAATTTATTAAATTCGGGTAAAATTATAATGAAGATTATTATTGACACAAATATACTTTTGTCGGCAATTTTAGGAAATAATTCTGCTGTTGAATTAATCAACAATTCTGATTTTCAATTTTATGCAAGTCGTCAGATTATTGATGAGTATAAAAAGTTAATTCGTAGAGATAAATTCAAATTAAGCAATGAAAAAATTATATTTTGGGATAGTTTTATTTCAGAAAAATTTATTATTTCAAATACACACAATAAAATCAAACTAAGTAGAGATTACCAAGATGCAAAATTTATTGAATTAGCAAATGAAATTAATGCTGATTTTTTAATAACAAGCGATAAAAAATTACTCAATGCAACAAATTTTACTCAGACTAAAATAGTCAAATTAGAAAATTTTATTACTTGAAATTATTTGAATATTAAAGTGATTGTAATTTCTATGCTCAATGGATTCTGAAATGAGTTACCAATGACACCTTTTGAGACAGCCCCAATGAGCATTTCAATATTACTTGAGCAACAGACTGTTAGATTGAAAAGATATTATTTCAATAGGTTTTTAATTCAAACACGTTCTTTTTTATTTGCAAATTGGAGATTTGTAAAATCTTTTTATGTCTTTTTTATAAAATCTTAAACAAAAAAAAACTATAAATCGTTATATTTCTTTTTATTTGTATTTTTTAAATAATTTAGGAATTATTAATGGCAAATTTAGATTGTGATATAGCAGTTATTGGTTCTGGACCTGGTGGTTATGTTGCGGCTATCAGAGCTTCTCAACTTGGTTTGAAAACAATTTGTATAGAAAAAGGTGATTTGGGTGGTGTATGTCTTAATATTGGTTGTATTCCAACAAAAGCACTATTGAAAAGTGCTGAGTACGCAAATTTTTTGAAGCACTCTAACGAATTTGGATTTAGTATTAACAATGTAGAAACAGATTATAATCAAGTAATTGAACGCTCACGCAAAGTTTCTGCTCAAATGTCTGGTGGCGTAAAACAGCTTTTCAAAAAAAATAAAGTTCAAGAAGTTAAGGGCTGGGGAAAAATCAATAAAGCTAAATCAATTGATGTATATGATGAAGCTGGTAATATAACTGATACCATTAATGCTAAAAATATTATTATTGCTACGGGTGCAAGACCAAGAGTATTGCCTGGCATTGAAGTTGACAAAAAAAGAGTTATAACATCTACTCAAGCTCTATTAGGTAGAGAATTACCAAAATCTATTATTATTATGGGTGCTGGTGCTATTGGTGTTGAATTTGCTTACTTCTTCAATTCTTTTGGTGCAAATGTTACGATTGTTGAATTTCTTGATAGAATTTTACCAATCGAAGATGCTGATATTTCAAAAGAACTTGAAAGAAATTTCCGTAAATATGGCATTGCAATCAAAACAAAATCAAAAGTAGTTTCAGCAGTTGCTAAAGGTGATGGTGTTGAAGTTGTAATTGAAAACAATGGTAAAACCGAAGTCTTGAACGCAGATTTTGCATTAAATGCTATTGGTATTCAACCAAATACTGAAAATATTGGCTTGGAAGAAGTAGGTGTTATCACTGAAAGAGGTTTTATTAAAGTTGATGAGCATTGCAGAACTAATATTGAAAATGTATTTGCAATTGGTGATGTTGCAGGAGCTCCTTGGCTTGCTCATAAAGCATCAGCTGAAGCAATAAGTACTGTAGAATTTATTGCAGGGCATCATAATAATGGCGTTGATTACAACAACATTCCGGGATGTACTTATTGCAATCCTCAAGTAGCAAGTGTTGGTTTGACTGAAGAAAAAGCAAAAGCAGCCGGTTACGAATTGAAGATTGGAAAGTTTCCATTTATGGCAAGCGGAAAAGCTCACGGTATTGGTGAAGCTAAGGGTTTTGTGAAATTAGTAATTGATGCAAAGTACGGTGAAATTTTGGGGGCTCATTTAATTGGACCAGATGTTACTGAATTGATTGGTGAAGTTACATTTGCAAGACAAGTTGAAGCTGATGCAAAATCATTATTCAAAACAATTCACGCCCATCCTACACTAAGCGAAGCAATTATGGAGGCTGCTGCCCAAGCTTATGGAGAAGCTGTAAATATTTAAGTTTTTATAACTTTATGACAAAGGGTATTGATTCAACAAATTAGTAGTTTCAATACCCTTTTTTTTATTTGTAGTCTGTGATTAAATTTATTCTTTATCAACAGACTTTAAAAATTACGAATATTTCAAAACGGTAGGGTATTTCAATTATAAAATTCACATTTGAGAAATATTTAACACAATATTTAATTAAATTAATATTTATTATTTGTTTTATAACTTTTTTTTTGCAAAATTACATTTTTTTTATTGAATAATTTTCATAAACAATTATGAATATAGATAGAAGCAAACTTTCTCGATACTGTGTATTTGATATGGATAAAGGACCACTTTCCATCAAATTACAGATTAGTAATGATACTGTTGCAGGTATTGATTTTAAATTGTATCGTCCCGATTTGGACATTCATTTTAAACAGTGGAAAATGGGAGCGCAAAATAATACAATTCAAGAATTAAAATTACCTGCTGATGTAACAATTTTGAATAAATGTATCTTGACCTGGCAGATTTTAGTGTGTTCAAAAGTTCTTGCTAATGAAGATGGAACAGTCCAATTCGATATTTCGCAGAAAGAGCAGAATTGTAAAATTACTATCCCAACCTTATGGCATTTCAATGAATTACCTCCATGTGCAGTTAAAGCTTACTCAAAGGTTACCGAATCACTTATGTTCATTTTGAAAACTTAATTTTTTCATTTTTCATTAAAATAACATTCGTTTAAATCGTTTATAACAACTTATTTATTTTTAAAAATTAGTTTTTATTATTAATATATTCAGGAGTTAAGATGAACATTCTTGTATGTATATCAAGAGTTCCAGACACTGCCACAAAGATAATTATCGGAGCTGACGGCAAATCCATCGACCCCAAAGGCGTAAAATTTATTTTAAATCCTTATGATGAGTTAGCTTTGGAAGAAGGATTAAGATTAAGGGAAAAGAATGGTGGAACGGTTACAGCCATTACTGTTGGACCTACTGAGTCAACAGAAATTTTAAGAAATGCACTTGCTATGGGAGCTGATAATGCAGTTTTAATGAAAAGTAGTGAATCAATTGATTCATATTCTGTTGCTGCTAATCTTGCTACTTATGCAAAAAATATGAATCCTGATATTATTTTACTCGGCAAACAAAGTGTTGATTTTGATTCTTTGCAAATACCTTCTATGTTAGCTGAAATTCTTTCATTGCCTTCCGTTTCTGTTGTTTCAAATCTTACTATTGAAGGCACTAATGTTACTGCTGAACGCGATATCGAAGGTGGGAAAGAAGTAATTTCAACTTCAATGCCATGTATTATTAGCGCCCAAAAAGGATTGAATGAGCCACGTTATCCAAAATTACCGGATATTATGAAAGCCAAAAAGAAACCAATTGAAGAACTTGTTGCTACTGAAATTAGTGCTTTAACTAAAATTCACAAAATGGAAATACCACACAAAGAAAGAAGAGCAAAAATCATGGATGGAACTCCGGAAGATATAGAAATGCTTGTGAATTTACTTCACGAAGAAGCAAAAGTTATATAATTTAAAATTGTAAAATAATAAATCAGGTAATAAATTTATGAATAATATTCTTGTTCTTCTTGAATCAAATAATAATTCTCTAAAAAGAGTTTCACTCGAATTAATTACAGCAGCAAAAGCACTTGCTACTAATACAGGTGCTGCAATTTACGGATTATTGATAAATGCAGACAGTTCAGATGCAAGCAATTCCGCTGAATATGGATTAGAAAATTTAATCGTTGCAAATACATCTAAACCAGACACAATTTCATCATCAGCAAACGCATCTGTTGTAGCACAAGTTGCAAAAAGTATAAATGCAAATGTGATATTATTCGCTGCAAATGCTGCTGGGTTAGAGATTGCACCTCGTGTTTCAGTTAAGCTATTAGCAGGTTATATTGCAGATTGTACTGCGTTAAATTATGAAAATGGAGAAATTATTGCCAAAAAACCTGTTTATGCAGGTAAAGCAATTGTTTCAACTTCAATTTCATCTGATATTAAAATATTTTCACTTCGTCCAAATGTGTTCACTTCACAAAAAGCACCAGTATCAAATCAAAATGTTACTACTTTTACTCCTGAATTATCAGAAAAAGATTATTCAGCGGTAGTTAAAAGTATTAATAAAAATGAAGGCGTTTTAGATGTACTTGAAGCTGACATTGTTGTTTCAGGTGGACGTGGTATAAAGGGACCTGAGCATTACTATTTAATAGAAAATCTTGCTTCAGCTTTGAAAGGTGCTACTGGTGCGTCAAGAGCAGTTGTCGATGCCGGTTGGAGACCACACAGAGAACAAGTAGGGCAAACAGGTAAGACTGTATCACCATCATTATATGTAGCTTGTGGTATATCAGGTGCAGTTCAGCATTTGGCAGGTATGTCTGGTAGTAAAACGATTGTTGCAATCAACAAAGATAAAGATGCACCGATATTAAAAGTATGTGATTACGCTCTCGTTGGCGATATGTTTGAAATTTTACCAATATTAACAGAAAAAATCAAACAAGTTGCTGGCAAATAAGTAAAGATTGATTTAACCAAGATGTCCAACACTTTGAAAGTGTTGGACATCTTGGTTTTAGAATAAAATTATTCTTGGATAGATTCTGAAACAAGCTCAGAATATCAAGGAAAAGGAATGAGAGCTATATAAATAATAAATATATTAGATAAGCTGTAAATGAGTATCTGTAAACTTTGGGTACATATTGCTTTTTGAGAGAGACATCAAAAATATATGTAATTATTAAAGTCATCAAAATTACAATTCCAACAGCAAACAATGAACCAATCATATCTAATCTATTGCCAAACATATATTGAAATGAAGGTACAACTGGAGTTCCATACAAAATTGCAAGATGTACTACATAGATTACGATTGACCTTTTGCTAAATAAACTGAATATTGAATCAAAATTTGCAAAATATTTATAAATGAAAGCCGAAAATGAAATAAATAATAGAACTAATCCAACCGTTAATAATGTAAAAGCAGGACTTGCTTTAAACATAAAACCACTATAAATTGGCATCATATTCAAATACATCGGATACATTAATACTGAGACTAGTAAACCAGCAATCATTCCATATTTCATTAAAAAATTATTCCGCAAAGACCAGTCCATATTTTTTAATACTAAACCTAAAACCACCCCGTAAAAAAGATAAGCTGTATAAGGAAATATTGAAAATATCGAACCATTTTGATAAGTTAAATAATTTGCAATGCTTAAATGAAGGTAATCATTCCAGTTTATTGCCAATACCATTGGCGATAAAGCAGTAATGCCAACGGCAATTGATAGTGAAACAATAGCTAATTGTTTATCAGTTTTTGTAACTTTATAAATCAAAGTAAGTAAAAACAATGAAATAGCAAAAATATGTAGAATATTAACTTTGAAAAAATCAGCCCAAAATGGTAATGGAACTGTGTTAAGTTGATATATCTTTATTGGTGGATAGGCAAGTATATATCCGATTATTAACAGTAGTAAACACATTTTGAATCGCTTTATCATTGTTTTATGAGGTAAATCACCATTTTCATCGCGTTTATTTGCAAAAATATGTACCGCACCCGACACCATCAAAAATACTGGTGCAGTTAATCCACGGAAAAAATTCCAGAAATTCCAAGGGAATATCGAATAATCTATTGTTAAAGGGTCTGTGATTGCATATATAGTGTGCCCTTGAATCATAAACAACATCGCAAAAAATCTTGCTAAATCAAGAGAAGAAACTCTGTTTGAAAAAGTTTTTTCTGGGCTGTTAAAACCGGTCGAATCCAATTTTATATCTGCATAGTTAAACAAACTAAATATTATTAAATTATAGTATTTAAAATAATACAATTTAACTAACTACAAAATTAATCAATTTAGTTTATTAATTAAAACTAATTTTTTTATTAATAAAAATTTACCAAATGTACGGATTAAAAATAATTTAATTTATCAAACTTTTCATTTTAATTTCTTGAATTACCAAATTAATATTAATTATGGATTATTTGTTAAATATTATCTATCAATCAATAAATTTTAGAAATTTCATTGCTTCAGTTGTTATATTTTTTCGAGCAGCTGCAAAGTTATTGGTATCCTTGTTATTCTTTGGTTCAATATTGGTAGCAAAGAAATAGGTATTATTAGCAGTAACAATATATCCAACATACCATCCATAATTATTACCATTTCTTATTGCCCAGCCAGTTTTTCCGTATAATTCATATTTGTCATTTTTTTCAATAAACATCAATTCTTTGGTTTGTTTCATTGAATTTTTCGAGATTGGCAATTCTTCATAATATAATTTTTTCAAAAATTCAATCTGCTGAAATTGTGTAATTTTCGATTCTCCTTCAAGCCAAAATTTATCAATATAATCAGCATTTACTATCATTTTACCATAATTGAAAAGATTGAGATACTTGTTCATATTTTCAACACCAATTTTAACTGCTAATTCTTGATAACACGGTACGCAAGATATTCGATATGCTTCTTTCAAATTCATATCTTTATCCCAAATAGTCAATCTTCTTTTTTCACCATTCCACTTAAAAAAATGATTAGTATCTTGAAGAATTCCAGTTTCAAAACCAATTAATGAATTGACAATTTTAAAAGTTGAGGCAGGTATAAATCCTCTCTTACTTCGCTTTATATCATTTCCAATAAAATACTTATGATTTGCATCAAAAATTAATACTGACCCTTTCATATTGTATTTTTTAATAATCGAGTTAATTTCATTATTTCTAATGAAATTAGAATCATTTCCAAACATAGTTGAAACTGATAAAATTAGAATTACAAAAGAATATTTTATCATATAATTTCTCAAAAAAATTAATTATGCAACTGCTGAATTATCAAATTTTACAGAAACTACTTTTGAAACGCCGTCTTCTTGCATAGTTACTCCATAAAGAGTTTCTGCAGCTTCCATAGTTTTTTTGTTGTGTGTTACAATCAAAAATTGTGTTTCAACAGCAAAATCTCTGATTAAATTGATGAATTTTTCCACATTTGAATCATCTAAAGGAGCATCAACTTCATCTAAAATACAGAAAGGTGAAGGTTTAACGAGGTAAATTGCAAATAGTAATGCAATAGCAGTTAAAGTTTTTTCACCTTGTGATAGCATTTGTATAGAATGTGGTCTTTTATTTGGTGGCTTGGCAGTGATTAAAATATCTGATTCAAGCATATTATCATTTTCAAGTTGAATATCAGCTTCACCTTCTTCACCAAATAATTTTTTGAATAATTGTTTGAAATTTATCTGAATTTTATCGAATGTTTCTTTGAAAGTTCGCTCTGCATTAGTATTTATTTCGTTAATTGTTTCCGTTAAAGTGATTTGAGATTCGGTCAAATCCTTCATTTGACTTTCGTATAATTCTAATCTTTCACTTTGTGTTTCAAATTCTTCAAGTGCTTCAAAATTAATATTGCCGAGAGCAGTAAGTTTTGATTTTGTATCCGCTATTTCAATTTTCGCATTTTCACTTGAAAATTCATCAGGAAATTCAATATTTTCTGTCGCCAAATCTATTTGATATTGTTCCAATGCTTTATCTGTAATTATTTTAAGATTTAGCTCCAATTCGTTATATTTCAATTCTTTGCTATGAAGCATTTCTTTGATTTTATCAAATTCTTTTCGCTTAGTAGTAAATGCTTCAGAATATTTGTTGTATTGTTCATCTAATGAATTTTTTTCATCGGAAAGCAATTCTCTTTTTGTTTTGATATTTACAATTTCAGAATTTAACATATCAAGACGAATTGTGGCTTTATCAATGCCACTATTAAGTTGAATTCTGTCAGAATCAATAGAATTAAATTCATTTTCCTTATTTTTGATTTTTGATTCTAAAGAATTTTTGTTTGAAACTAATCTATTGATTTCATTTTCACAATTCTTGATTTCATTATTAATTTTAATAAAATCAAATTCAGAAATTTTCAAATTTTCTTCTAAATTTCTAAGTTCTTTCTCTTTTAAATGATATTCGTTTGATAAATCATTATAAACCAATTTTCTTTCATTTAATTCAATTTCAATTTCAGAAATTTCTTCGTTAAATTTGTCATCTTCATCGGAAATTTCAGATAATTCATCTTGTACTCTTAAAATTGTTTCTTCAATCATCACCATATTATTTTCAAGCGTATCGCGTTTTAGTTCAAGTTGATTAATTTTCTTTGAAATTTCTTGCTTTTGAAATTCAATTTTTTTGATTTGTTGAGTTAAACCAACAATGTCAATTGCACTAATTTGTTGATTTTTGTCATTCAAATCTGATTTTAAGTTGCTTAATTCGCTTTCAATTGCACTAATTTCAATGAGTAATTTACTGATTTTCTCTTTCTTACCTACCCACATACCTTCTGTTTTGGAAAAAGAACCACCTTTAATTAGACCAGTGTGATGAACCAACTCTCCAGCAATAGTAACAGCAGAGTCCACCAATTTTTGTTCAATTAAACTATAAGCCGTTTCTAAATTATCAACCAAAGCAGTCTTTCCGAGCAAGCCACGCAAAACAAATCTTATTTTTTCATCAACTCTTGCAATTTCACTAATCCAAACAATAGCACCATTTGGAGTAATTACGGTTTCTGGAATTGAAATTTCAGGGATTAAACTTCTTACAATGAATCCAGTTTTCCCTTTTTTGCTGTTTTGCAATGCTGCAATACCTGATAATGCTTCTTCTTTAGAGTCAACTACAAAACTATGAGCATAATCTCCAAGTGCTGCCGTAACAGCGGTACCATATTCCTCATCAATACCAACAATTTCACCTAATAAATTCTTCTCAATTGGTATGTTCCAATTGTTATTATTCATCAAAAATTTCGAACTTTCAGAATTATCCACCAAAGAATTAAGAAAATCTAAAGAAGCTTTTCTGCCACCAAGTACATTCTTTTTATCGTTTATTTTGGATTTTATTGAATCAATTTCAGCTTGTAATGAATTTTTTTCTTCTGTTGCCAATTGCAAATCTTTTTCTGCATTATCAAAATCAGTTTCAAGGTCTAATTTTGATTGATTAGCATCTTTAATTGCATCATTAATATCATCAACTTGTTTCTCGAAACTAAATTTTTCTTCAGATGATGTAATAAGTTTTCTTTCAAGATTTGCTTTTTTGTCTGAATTTCTTTTTTTGATAGAATTTAAAGAGTTAATTCTATTTTGCAAACTAAGAACAGATTCATAAACAACATTAACTTCTTTTTTAGCATTAACGACTAACTTAGCAAAATTATCTTTTGAAATTCTAATTTCATTCTTTTTAGATTCTGCTGAGTCTTTCTTATTTTGTAATTCAACAAATTTAATTTTTTCTATTTCGATAGTTTCGTTGTTTTTAATAATATCGTTATTTATTTCAACGATTTCATTTTCAATTCTACTTTTTGAATGATTTAGGGAGTTGATTTTTTCGTTTGATACTGCGATTTCTCTGTTAAGATTGGAAATTTGACCCGCTAAGTTATTTTCCATATCGCTAACAGTTAGAAATTCAGAATCAGTTTGATGGAGTTGATTTCTTAATTTTGACAGGTAAATTTCATTGTCATTCAGTTCAATTTCATATCTATTTTGATTTTTTGCAAGTTCGGTAATTTCACTTTTTGATGTGATAATATCATTATTGAATTGATTAAAATCATATTTATAAACAAGAATTTCAGATTCTTTCAAGGAAGTAAATAATTGATTATATCGTTTGGTTTTTGACGCTTGTCTTGCAAGAGAATTAACATTTTTCCTTACTTCTTGCAAAATATCTTCAACTCTTTCCATATCTTTTTTTACAACTTCGAGTTTGGCATTTGCTTCTTTTCTACGAGATTTATACTTTTTGATACCTGCAGCTTCTTCAAACATTTCACGTCTGTCATCAACTCTTCCGCTCAATATTTGCTCAATCATTTTTAATTCTATCACAGAATAAGTATCGGGTCCAATACCAGTATCCATAAAAAGATTTGTAATATCTTTTAATCTCACTGGTTGCTTATTTAGTAAATATTGACTATCGCCATTGCGGAATAAACGGCGTGAGATAGTTACTTCACTATATTCTGAAGGAAGAATTCCTTTAGTATTTTCAACTGTTAAAATAACTTCAGCCATTCCAAGTGGTTTACGAAGTTTTGTTCCGTTAAAAATTACGTTTTCCATTATGTCGGAGCGTAAAGTAGATGCTTTCTTTTCACCAAGAACCCATCTGACAGCATCAACAATATTGGTTTTGCCGCAACCGTTAGGACCAACGATTGCGGATAAACCACCAGCAAATTTTAATTTAATTTTTGAAGCAAAAGACTTAAAGCCAATGATTTCTATATCACTTAAATACATTTAATTTCCATTTGAGATTTTTACTTTTTTATAATTTCATACATTGTTTTAGTATCTTTGATTACATAACCTTTTGCATCAATTTCTTTTCTTAATTCATCAGAAAGTGCAAAATCCTTATCAATTTTCGCTTGCCATCTTCTTTCGGCAAGTTCTTTAATTTCATCAGGTATAATTATAATTTCTACTGGTCTTTCACCAAATTCCCAAATTGCAAAAATATGATTCAATTCATTGAGCAACGCAAGAATTTCTTTTCTTGAATTTTCTGAAATTGCTTTTGGATTATGATTATTTATTAAACCGAACAATCCGGCTAATGCTTTTGGTGTATGAAAATCATTTGCAAGCTCTTCAAAGATACTTTGTCTGATTTTTTCAACATCTATTTCCTCGCCATCTATATTATTGGATTCTAACAAATCATAAATATAATCCTGAACGCGTTTTCTCGCTTTTTTAGAAGATTCTACACCTTGGAATGTGAAATTGAATTTTGTGGAATAATGTGCCGAAAGCATAGAAAATCTAATATCCAATGGGTCGGAACCCTTTTGTTCCAAATCACGCAAAGTAAAGAAATTACCTGCTGATTTTGACATCTTCTCGCCTTCAACTTCAAGAAACTCATTATGAAGCCAATATTTTGTTGGGTCAATTCCATAACCTGCTTTACTTTGAGCTATTTCATCTTCGTGATGTGGGAATTTCAGGTCTATACCACCAGTATGAATATCAAAAGGTAAACCGAATAGCTCAAATTCCATTGCTGAACATTCAATATGCCATCCGGGTCTTCCTGGGCATAAAACACCATCTAATTCAAATTCCCAAAATGGCTCATTATCTTTTTTGGATTTCCATAGAACAAAATCACTTGCATTTTCTTTTTCGTATTCATCAGAATCAACTCTTGAACCAGCTCTGAAATTATCGAAATCTATTTTGAATAATCTACCATAAACATCATCTTTTCGCCATTTATTTACATCAAAATAAACAGAACCTTCAGAGATATATGCATATCCATTTTTGTGAATATTTCTTATTAATTCTTGCATCTCATCTATAAAATCTGTTGCACAAGGAAGAGCATAAAAATGTTCGATATTAATCCCTAACTTTTCAATATCATCAAGGAATGAATCTTGATAATAATCTGTTAGTTTTTTGAGATTTGTTTTAGGGTCATCTGTCAATTCTCCCATATCATCTAACCAAGCAGAAGATTTACTCGAACTGTCCCTAATAGTTTTATCATCTATATCAGTAATATTCATTACCCAACTTACATCATATTTTCCAACAACTCGCAAAACTCTTTGAACAAGGTCAGCAAACAAGAATGAACGCATATTGCCAATATGTGCGTAATTATAAACCGTTGGTCCGCAGGAATACATTTTGACATCATTTCCATTTACGGGAACAAACTCTTCTAATTGTTTACTTAATGAATTAAAAACTGTAACTTTCATTGGTTATTTCCGATAATACTTTCAAACAAACTTACAAATATACGAAATTTTAATTTTTTTATTCTTATTAATTAAAAAAGTAGTTTTCAACATTGGTATAGATAGAATATGTTTTTTACTCAACAGTATCAAATAATAATGAATATAAATTTTTTAAATTAAATCACTTAGAAAAAAATATTCATAATTATTTGTAGGGACTGGTCGTGCAATCAGCAAATTCAAAATATATTAATACTTCCAAGTTGTTAATTAAACTTGATGATTAGCAAAAAAAATTATTTACTATCAATTGAATAACCAAGTATCTTACCAGCTAAAATTTTGAATTTTGGAAGAATGACAAGTATTCTTTCAATATTGAACGAATTCAAATCTTCAACTAATTGTTGACCGTATTTTATAAGTGTATTAATTCTATATTTAATTCCAATTTCAATTAGTTCTTGAGCAAATTCCCTAATTCTATCAATTATCAAAGTTTTATTAATTGAATCCCATTTAGGTAATATTTCATTTTCGAAAATCTGTTTTAATTTGTCATCAATATTACTATAATCATTGCAATCAAAAATAACAAATTCATCAAGCAATGAATTATCATCTATTTTGATACAGCTTGCATCATTTAATTTACTTGGCAAAAATCTTGTTAAAACTCTAATTAATTCATTTTTTGAAACAGGTTTTTTTAAATAGCCATCAGTTATGTGTTTTACATTCTGAACATCATCTAATAAAATCGAGGCAGTTACTGCAATTATTGGAATATGTTTTAAGTTATCATCAAATTTAATTATTTTAATAGCTTCAAAACCATCTAATTCAGGCATTTGCAAATCCATTAAAATTATATCAGGTTTAAAGTCATTTGCTACTTTGATAGCAATTTTACCATTTATTGCCTCTATAATTTTCAAATTATAATCTTCAAGATAACCCTTGAGAATCTCCATATTTGCCAAATCGTCTTCTACTATAAGAATTTTTGAGCCAAGAAATTCAATGTGACCAATTGTTTCATTAATTTTGTTATTAGAATCTAAATTTAATGTATCAATTTGAATATTATTCAATTCCACAGTGAATTCTGAACCCTTACCAACTATACTATCAACATATATTTTACCATTCATCAATCCGATTAAGCGTTTTGTAATTGAAAGACCAAGACCTGTTCCCTCATATTTTCTGGCACTCTGCCCCTCTTGCTGAATAAATGGTTCAAATATTGCATTTGTTTGATTCTCTGGAATTCCAATTCCTGAATCAATCACTTTTATAATTAAATTGATAGAATTTTCTGGCTCAATATTCAATGTATGATTAACTTCAATTGCAACAAATCCATGTTCAGTAAATTTCACTGCGTTACCAACAAGATTAAATAAAACTTGTCTTAATCTTATTTCATCTAAAAACAAAGATTGAGGTGTATTTTTCTTAATATCAATTGTAAAATTTAAATTCTTATCAGAAACTTTTATTGAAAAAATTTGGTTTAACTCTGCCATTAAATTATAAATATTAACTGGCTCATACTTAATATCCAATTTTCCAGATTCAATTTTTGATAAATCAAGAATATCATTTATCAATTTCAAAAGATTTTTACCACTGTCTGAAATACCATCTACATAATCATTATACCTTGGGTGTTGTAAATTTTTATTTTTGAGCAATTCAGAAAAACCCAAAATTGCATTTAAAGGAGTTCTAATTTCGTGACTCATATTTGCTAAAAATTCGCTTTTAGCTCTGTTTGCCCTTTCAGCTTCTTCTTTGGCTTCAAGTAAATTTTGCTCATAGTTTTTCATTTCGATAACAATACCAGCAATATATGATGCCGAATTAATTGTACTGAATAATTCATCATTATCTTGTACAATATTTTCGGACAAAAATGTAATTATAGCTGGTATTTCACCATTGCCGATTACGATAGGATTTGAAATACTTGATTTAAATAAATGTTTCAAATTAGAAAAAATTTCATCGTTAGTATAATCAAAATTATTTAAATCATCAATGTAAGAGATTTCTTTATTCAAATAAGCAGGACCAATAGATATTGTATTACTAGAGATACTTTTTAAATCATTTCCAAATACTTCTGATATTTCTTTATTAACAAACAAATTTGAGGTTATGGATAAATTTTCACCATCAATAAATGAAATCACACAAGCAATATCATTAAATTTGGATTGAACAGTTAAAATTAAATTAGATAGTACATTATTTAAATTATCCCCAGTAACTAACAATTCAAGAGTTTTATTTACACCAGATTGCCATTTTTCAATCGATTTTCTCTGAGTAATATCAATCACAAATGTAACTTTTTTGGGACGGTAATCCAAACCAATAATTTTAGCAGCATCTGCAATAATATCAAATTTGCTTCCATCTTTTCTTTCAACAGTCCATTCACCTCTTGCCTCATCTTCTCTATTTGAAAAAATAAAAGAATCGTGAAGTTTTCTAAACATTTCTTTATCTTCAACTCTCGTAATTGTAGTGAATTGTTTGCCAATCAACTCATTTGGATTATAGCCATATAATTTGCAATAAGCAGGATTGACATACTCGAAAATTCCATTTTCATCGGTAATACACATACCAATTGGAGTTTTTTCAATAATACTTCTTAAACGTGTTTCACTTTGTGATAAAGCTTCCGCAGCTGATTTTTTTGCAGTTATATCTTCAAGAGTTCCCTCATAATATAAAACTTGCCCCAAATCTCCTTTTATAGCACGTGCATTTTCTCTAACATCAATTAAAATTCCGTCTTTTCTGCTTAATTTATACTCAAACCCAAAAAATTCATTAATTTTATCTAAATAATCCTTGAAATTATGCCTATTGCCTTCAACATGAAATCCATCGTAATCAAAATTAATATTAGAAATATCATCACTTATCAACCCCAACATTCGTTTAAAACTCTTATTAGCAAAAATAACTTGTCCGTTATAATGAGTTCTATAAATACCAATTGGAACAGATTCGAATAATTTTCTGAATTTTTCTTCACTATCTTTTAGTAATCTTTCTTGGTCAATTCGTTGCGTTATATCCCTTGCAATTGCAACATACAAATCAGGGTCATTATCTATTAATTTTTCAAAAATTTCTACGTTTAGTGGATTTCCATTTTTTCTATTTAATAATGTGCGATAAGATTTTAATTTAATATTATTTTGATTAATTAAATCTATTTTATTCAGATGTTCAATTTCATCGTAAACATTATCAATCTGTCTAATATTTTTATTCAACAAATATTGTAAATCATAGCCAAGCATATTTGCTGCCGTTTGGTTAGCATCAACAATTTGTAGATTGATTCTATTAATAATGAAAATTAAATCAGCAGAGTTGTCAATTGCAGTTCTGAATCTTTTTAATTCATTTAACATTTTCTTTCTATCTGTAACATCTTCCAAAGTTTTTAAAAACCCTTTCTCATTGCCTTTATTATCGAAAAGTTTTTCAATTTTGATGTTGACAATTCTTATAGCTCCATCTTTCCTTTCAATTAAAGTTTCAAGTGAATTTAAAAACAATAGTTTAGAATCTGAGTTACGTAAAGGGAATAAAAAATCAGATTCTCGTCCTTTAACTTCATTGTAAGTGTAACCTGTTAAATCCTCGGCAAATTTATTCCAGTCATTAATTTTATTATTGGCATCTTCGGAAATAATTGCTATAGGTATTACTTTGTAAAGAGTTTCTAATCTTTCTTTTTCTGATTTTAATTCAATCTCTGCATTCTTTTGATTAGTAATATCAATTAATGCAATTTGGAAAATATGTTTATCTTCATTATCAGTCTTAATTAATATACTTTCTAATCTAACAAATATTAGTTCATTTTTATTTGATTTTATTTGAATTTCACAGCTTTTTTTAGTGATATTTTCTTTTAGTAAAGAAATATGGAAGTAAAATATATCTTGATACTCTGGAATAATATAATTGGTAAAATTATGTCCGATAAATTTGCTTTTCTCAATTCTAAGTAATTGACAAAGTGAACTATTTGCTTCAAGAATTATTCCATTATCATTTAAAGTAAGGTAGCCAATAGGTGCAAATTCAAATAAATTCAAATATTTTCGATAAGAGGTTTCAAGAGAATTCTTAGCATTAGAAAGTTCGTCATTTTGCAATTCTAATTCAACCTGATATATTTCAAGTTCATGCAATAACTCATCTATTTCTAAACTCGTAGGTATCGAGTTAGATTTTTGCTGTCTTTCTAAAATTCTTTCAGCTTTTTTTCTAATTTCTTCTAATTTAATATTTGTTAGTTCTTTCATTCAATCAATTATTGGTCGTTAGTATGTTCTCTAATAGCAAAAACCGCTCCATCAACTTTTTCGTCTTTATCAAAAATAGGGGAGCCATTGATAACAAGTTTCATTCGGCTACCATCAGGTCTATCAATTTCTTCATAAAAGTTAAAGATTGATTTTTTTGTTTTTAAAATTAAACTAAATGGCTTTTTCTCATCTGTTAAATCAATTCCAGATTTGTCTGAGCTTTTCCATCTCTGGTCGTTATAAGTTCTTTTAATTAATTCTTCTTCAGATAGTCCAAAAATTTCTAATGCTTTTTTGTTGGCATAAGTAATACTACCAAATTTATTAACCATAACCTGTGCAAGAGGGCTATTTTCAAGTATTCTATGTAATAAATCTCTTGACCTTACAATTTGGTCTTCGTATTGCTTTGTTTGAGTAATATCTATAAATGTAATCACAATTCCTTTAACTGCATTTTCAATTGTTCTGTAAGGTAGTATTTTCAACAAAAACCATTTCTCAAAAAGTGTTTTTAATTCACATTCAACTGGTTTTAAGGTTTTCAATACATTCTCAATATCAATAAAAAAGCTATCATAATGAAAATTGTATGAAATATGATTTATTGGTCTGCCAAGGTCATTCTCAATTAAATTTACAAATTTAGTAACCGCGGGAGTAAATTTTCTAACTCTTAATTTTAAATCAAGGAAAATAGTACCTATACTTGTTACATTAAACCAATTATTTATATCATTGTTCAACTCGGTCAATTCTTCAATTTTATTTTGATATTCTGAATTTACAGTATAAAGCTCTTCATTAACAGATTGAAGCTCTTCATTTGTACTCTGTAATTCTTCATTTGATGCTATAAGTTCTTCATTAGTAGCTTGCAACTCTTCGTTTGAAGTTTCCAATTCTTCAATTGTAGCTTGAAGATTTTCTTTTGTATATTTGAGTTCCTGCTCCAAATCTTTGATTCGAAGTCCAATATTACTTCCAATATCAAATCTTTCTGTGGATTCGTCTGTTAATGAGGATTTTTCCACTGGTAAGAAAATTAACAAAATCAAATTAGCTTTGGATTTTAAATGTATAAAAGGTTTAACCAGCAAGTTTATAATCATACTTTGACCATCAATTTCAAAGTTAATATCATTATAAATTATTTCTTTCTTTTCTTTTACAATTCTATGAATAGCAGTTCCGATTGCAATTGATAATTCACTTGGAACCATATTTAGAATATTTAAACTAATTTTACCAATAGGAAGTTTAACAAATTTATTAATGTCATTATAAACATGAACAATATCAAATTTTTCGTTAATAACAACAGCTGCTGGTACAAATTGTTTGAACAAACTTTCTGATATATCATCAAATAACTCACTATCTGGAGTACTTTTTACAACTGGTTGGTCTTTGGTATTGGCAATAATATGCCTACGAAGTACAGGAACGTAAAACTCATCAATCATTGATTGCTTAATTCCTTCACCATTCTGATATACTTTCCATTTGTTGTCTATGATTGAAAAATAATTAGATAATTCGCCTATAGATTCACTTGTTCCCAAAAACAAATAACCTGAAGTATTCAATGAAAAGCTAAATGTTGTCAATACTTTTTTCTGCATAATTGGTTGTAGATAAATAAGCAAATTTCTACAACTTATGAAATCAATTTTAGAGAAAGGAGGGTCTTTGATAAGATTATGTGTTGCGAAAATTACCATTTGCCTAATAGTATCATTAATTTTGAAAGTATTATTGTTTTTATTAAAATACTTTCTCAATCTATCTTCGCTAACATCAGTTACAATACTTTCTGGATAAACCCCTGAACTTGCATATTCAATTGAATCTTTATCAATGTCAGTTGCAAATATTTTAACATCTTGAGTTACATTTTCCAACTCCATAAATTCTTTAAATAGAATCGCCAATGAATATGCTTCTTCTCCAGTTGAGCAAGCAGTAACCCAAACTCTAATTGGTTCATTAGGTCCCTTCTTCTTGAAAATTGAAGGTATCACTTTATGTTTGACAATATCATAAGCTTCGGAATCTCTGAAAAATTTTGTAACTCCGATTAATAACTCTTTATATAAAATATTAACTTCTGTGGGTGAATCAACTATTAATTTCATATAATCATCAATACTTTCGAATTGATGAACACTTATTCTTCTTTCAATTCTACGTACAATAGTGTTAGGTTTGTAATAAGTAAAATCAGTCGAAGTACGTGAGCGTATTGCAGCCAAAATTTTTGAAAAAGCATCGTCATCTTTAATTTGTGTATCATTTTTAACGTCATTTCCTGATACTAATGGATGAGCTACATATTTAATTAATTGGTCGCCCATCTCATTAGGTGGCAATACATAATCAACTAATCCAGTGGCAATAGCACTTTTTGGCATTCCGTCAAATTTGGCTGATGCTTCATCTTGAGCCATAACCATTCCACCTGCACCCTTTATAGCACGTATTCCTAAAGTACCATCACTACCAGTTCCGGATAACACAACTCCAATAGCTCTTTCTGCATGGTCTTCTGCTAAAGAACGAAAAAAAATATCAATAGGAAGATTCAATCCAGCTGTTTGCCTTTGGTCAGTAAGATATAATTTATTGTGAAAAATAGTCATGTTTTTTTTGGGTGGAATTAAATATACAGAATTTTTCTTAATCCTCATGCCATCTTCAGATCTATAAATTGGCATATCAGTATATTTGGCAAGTAACTCACCCATTAAGCTTTTGTAATCGGGAGAAAGATGCTGAATTACAACGAATGATAATCCACAATCAGACTTGATATTTCTGAAAAAAGATTCTAATGCTTCCAATCCACCAGCAGAAGCTCCAACTCCAACCACAGGGAATAATGTATCTGTGGTTTCGTCAAATTTAGAACCAGTATTTTGCTTATTCTCTACCAATTCAGTATTTTCATCTATATTAATGCTGTTTATTGATGGAGAAATTGCTCGTTTTTTTCCAGCCATAACACTTTTCCAATTAATGTTAAATTTTCAAAAGTAAAACTAATAATAATAATTTAATTATACAAAAAGTATTTCATAAATGGGTGATACTCAGTATCAAAATGAAAAAATCAGGTGCAAATTAAAGCCAACTAATTGTAAAACATCTGAAATTCATAAGTTAAAAACATTAATTTCCAATGGGGATTTCAAGAATTTATTTTAAAAAGAACAAAATATCAAATTCATTAATAAACAGTTGAACGACAAGACTTTTGGAGAAAAATGTGTATTAATAAATATTCTATAACTAAATAAGTCCAAATTAGTATTGACTAATTAATAATTAAGTTGATTCTAAATTGATAAGTGAATAAAATCACTGTTTTTTTGCTTGTTTTAGAAGTTGAAAAACATCAAATTATTAAAAATTTATAAATAAAAAATGATATTTATAAATTATTAATATTTAAGGATTTACGTTAATTAATTGAAAATTTTTAGAATTAATGTGGAAAAATAATATTAAAAAAATTTTATTATTACAAAATCTTTGATTAATTTGTTTTTTGATTTAAGTAGATTTTGAAAAAAAGAAGTTTAAAACGTTTGTTTAAGACGAAAAAATATACAGGTTTATTATGCTAACTGATTACGGTGTAATTTTAATCTTTTTGATAATAGGGTTCGTTTTTGTAGGTGTTGGTATATTTGTATCAGCATTAGTACGACCCAATAAACCAAATCCAATTAAACTTTCCACTTATGAATCTGGGGAAGAACCAATCGGAAGTCCTTGGGTAAAATTCAATTCAAGATTTTATATAATAGCACTTGCTTTTATAATCTTTGATGTGGAAGTTGTTTTATTATTCCCTTGGGCTGTTGTATTTAAGGATTTGGGATGGTTTGCCTTTTGGGGAATGGTAGTATTTGTTATCATTTTGACTTTGGGCTTAGTATATGACTGGGCAAAGGGATATTTGGATTGGGATAAACCAAAGCCATATATACCTAAATTAGAAGATTTAGTGGACAAATACGAAAAGAAATAATTTTTTATTTTTCTTAATAAAATTAATAAAAAAATGGTGAATTATGGGTTTATTGGATAGATTAGACAATCCTTATGAAATTGATGGGTTGTTTCTTGGAACGGTGGAAGATTTGCTAAATTGGGGCAGAAGTAAATCAGATTGGTATTTGCAATTTGGTTTGGCTTGTTGTGCAATTGAATTTATGGCGATTAATGCAGCTCACTTTGATTTGATGAGATTTGGCAGTATTCCAAGAGCAACACCAAGACAAGCTGATTTTATAATTATTTCTGGTACTGTTACACTCAAAATGGCTGAAAGAATCAAACGCCTTTATGAGCAAATGTCTGAACCAAAATATGTAATGTCGATGGGGTCTTGTTCAAATTCAGGTGGTCCTTATTGGGAATATGGTTATCATGTGTTGAAAGGTGTTGATAGGATATTACCCGTTGATGTATATGTACCGGGTTGCCCACCAAGACCAGAAGCTTTTTTTGAAGGTATGGTAAAGTTGCAAGATTTAATTAATAATCAAGCAATTTTCAGAAAAAGAAGTAAAATGAGTGCTGAAGAATTAGCTCAGCTTGAAGAAAGAAATATCAAGCAAAAAGAATATATGGATAAAGCTGTTATTGAAATTGAAAAATATCAGGAATCATTGATTACCGGTGGTATGCAAAATCCTGATTATAATGGTCGTTACACAATCAATTTACCAAAAGTAAGGATAATTGACAATGAAAGCTAATGATATTTTTGATAAATTAAAAGCAGAATTTGGTGATGATATTATTTCGCTCACAGATGAGAAAAATTTTGACCCATTTATTACAGTCAATAAAAATAATATCAAACAAATATGCCTGTTTTTAAAAGATATTGATGGATTGAAGTTTGATTATCTTGTTAATCTTTCAGGTATGGACTGGGGAAAAGAATTGGGTGTAGTTTATCATTTATATTCTGTAGAATTAAATCACAGAATTGCATTAAAAGTATTTCTTGATAAAGAAAATCCTACATTACCAAGTATTGAACGTGTTTGGAAATCTGCTAATTGGCATGAAAGAGAAGCATGGGATATGTATGGTATAATTTTTGAAAACCACCCAAATCACATAAGAATTTTATGTCCTTATGATTGGGAAGGTCATCCACTTAGAAAAGATTATAAAGAACCTGAATATTATCATGGCATGAGAGTTCCGGTTTAAAATTAACATATATTTTAAAAATTAGAATTTGATATAAGAGAAATAGAAAAATGGGGCAAAGAAAATTTATTGAGATTGATTACGGTGCAGTTGATACCGATAGAATGAGGTTGAATGTTGGTCCTCAGCATCCCTCTACCCATGGTGTATTGAGATTGGAAGTCGAGCTTGAAGGTGAAATAGTAACTGAAGTAATCCCTCATATTGGATATCTTCATCGTTGCTTTGAAAAAACTACCGAAAATATGACTTATCCGCAAGTAATTCCATATATTGACCGATTGGATTATATTTCTTCGATGAATAACGAGTGGCCCTACGTAATGGGCGTTGAAAAACTGCTTGGTATTCAAGTTCCCGAAAAAATTGAATATATAAGAATTATACTTGCTGAGCTAAATCGTATTGCTAATCACCAAATAGCTGTTGCTACATTTGGCTTAGACTCAGGTGCGTTTACTCCGTTTCTCTATTTGTTCCGTGACAGAGAAATGATTATTGATTTGTTTGAGCAATGTTCAGGTGGTAGATTACTTTATAATTACTATTGGATTGGTGGCTTACAGCATAATATTCCTCCTACTTTCAAACAAGATTGTCTGAATATTGTTAAAAAAGTTAGAGAAACAAATGCTGAAGTGAATAATCTTTTAATAAAAAATAAGATTTTCATCGAAAGAACTGCTAATATTGGTATTTTACCTGCAGATGTTGCTATTAATTTTGGAGTCTCTGGTCCCGTTTTACGTGGCTCAGGTGTTCCTTATGATTTGAGAAAAACTGAACCATATTCTCTTTATGACAAATTTGATTTCAATGTTGTAGTAGGGAAGGGTGCTATGGGAACTTTAGGCGATTGTTGGGATAGAAATATTGTCAGAATGGGCGAGATGGAGGAATCCTGCAAAATAGTTGAACAAGCTATTGCAATGATGCCAGATGATGAGATTGATGTTAGAGAACTTTGTCCAAAGCGTGTAAAACCTCCAAAAGGTGAAGTTTATTGTAAAGCTGAAAATCCTAAAGGCGAACTTGGATTTTATATAGTTAGTGATGGTTCTACTCAACCTTACAGAATGAGACCAAGACCAACAAGTTTCATAAATTTAAGTGTTTTGCCAGAAATATCAAAAGGATATATGATGTCTGACTTAATTATGATTCTTGGAAGCATTGATATTGTACTTGGTGAAGTTGATAGATAATCAGGAGTTTCTATTATGGTTGATTTGATAGAAAAATCTGAAAAATTTGGTGAGAAAGTTATTAGATTTTGTAAAGAAGTAAAAAGAGATGTGATTACTCAACCTTTGATTACACAGTTGGTTGGTTCGGCAACATCAATAGGTGCTTCGATTGTCAAGGCAGAAGGTACGATAGAATCGAGAATGTTTGTTAGTAGGATAAAAAGTTGCAAAGCATACTGTGCCGAAACAAAACATTGGATAAGGATGATTGCTGAAGCTGATTTTGACACTAAAGAGAACGGTAGAGAATTATGGAAAGATACACAGGAACTTGAAAACTCTTTTACAAAAATACTTAACAGTAAATTGAAAAATTGAAAATTGGAAATAATTAAAAAATAAATAAATCGAAATGTTATGGGAAATTTTGTTTACGATTTAATTGGAAATAATCTTTTTGCTTACATCATAGTTGCTGCATTGCCGCTTGTATGGGTTTTACCGTATGCGTTGATTGCGATACTTGGTGAATTGAAAATTGCTTCTTGGGTTCAAGATCGGCTTGGTCCAATGCGTACAGGTTGGAAAGGTGTACTTCAGCCAATTGCAGAAGTTGTTAAATTATTACAAAAAGAAGATATTACTCCGACAAATGCTAATAAGCCATTATTTAATTTAGCACCATTTGTGATGTTTACTGGTGCCTACGCTGCTTATGCAGCAATTCCATTTAGTTCGCAATTTATTGCAGCTGATTTGAATATTGGTTTGTATTATATTTTTTCTATAAGTGCATTTGGAATTATTGGCATTGTAATGGGTGGTTGGGCATCAAACAACAAGTATTCATTGCTTGGTGCTTTACGTGCTGTATCTCAGATGATAAGCTACGAAATTCCAATAGCTGTTACTTTACTTGCAATTGCCGCTTTTGCTGGTTCGCTTGATATGCAAGAAATTATTCGACAACAAGGTGGTGGATTTTGGAATTGGAATCTATTTGGGGGTAATGCTCCTATTTGGAAAATATTTTTTATTCCATTCTTTGCTGGTTTGTTTTTGATTTACTTTGTTGGCTCACTTGCAGAAACAAATAGAGTTCCATTCGACATTCCTGAAGGCGAATCTGAAATTATTGCTGGTTATCATACCGAGTATTCAGGTATGAAATTTGCAATGTTCTTTTTTGCTGAATATGCAAATATGTTTACTGTATCTGCTATAATAACAGTTTTGTTCCTTGGTGGCTGGCAATCTCCTTTTGGTGATTTTTTAAATCATCCAATATTGCAAGTGCTTTGGTTTGTATCTAAAGCTATGTTCTTTGTATTTTTGCAAATTTGGTTAAGATGGACTTTACCAAGATTGCGTGTTGACCAATTAATGCATGTATCTTGGAAAGTAATGTTACCAATAGCTTTTGTATGCTTTTTTGCAGTTGCCTTGTTAGCAATGTTGAAATAAAATAAATTTTGAAAATTGATTGTTTTAAATGTGAATTGAGTAAAATATGAGTTATTTTAAAGATATATATGAAGGAATTTCTACTGCTCTTGTAGGAATGAAAATTACTTGGGAACACTTGTTCACAAAGAAAGTTACAAATCAGTATCCAGAACTGTATCATCCAATTAAATCAGGTGATATGGCAATAAATTCAAGAAACAGAATTTTTGTTGATATGGACGGATGCGATGGTTGTAACAGTTGTGCAAGAGCATGCCCAGTTAAATGTATTACTGTTGAAACTTGCAAAGTTACTCCCGGCGATGAAACTGCCCCAGACTTACACGGTGGAAAGAAACGTCGTACTTGGGTAACAAAATATGATATAGATTTTGCTTTATGCTGTTTTTGTTCGCTTTGTACAGAAGCTTGTCCTACTGAAGCAATTGTAATGACTCAGGAATTTGAGTATTCTTCATTGGATAGAGATGGTATGTTATATCATTTCTCCAGATTGACTTCTGAGGAAGCTGCAGAAAAAGTAAAAATGTTTGATGATAATCAAGCTGCTAAGAAAAGAGAACAAGAAGAGAAGAAAAAAGCAGAAGCTGAAGCAAAAAAAATTGCTGATGCGGCAGCTTCTACTGCACCCGCCGGTGATGATGAAGCCGCTAAATTGGCAGAACGTGAAGCAAAAAAATTAGAAGCTGAAAAGAAAAAAGCTGAAAGAATGGCTGCTAAACAAGCAGAAAATTAAGTAAATAAAATTTTGAAACATAGATTTTGAGTAATTATGAATTGGTTTGATATAATATTTTATGGATTTGCATTGATTGTGGTAGTTTCTGCCGCCGGAGTAGTATTCTCCAAAAAATTGATAACCTCGGCATTCTCATTGCTGTTTACATTTTTTGGAGTTGCCGGATTGTATGTATTACTCAATGCTGATTTTATTGCTGTTACGCAAATTATGGTTTATATTGGTGGTATCCTTGTTTTGATTATATTTGGTGTGATGCTCACATCAAGAATAACGGGGGTTGATATAAAGCAAGGAACGACAGGTAAATTTCAATATGCCCTTGCTGGACTTGTAACCGCTATTATTGCTGTATTTTTGATTGTAATGTATTCGAGTGTTCACTGGCTAACTGCTCCATCGGTTGAAGTAGCTGGAACTGTTGAAGGAATTGGAAAGCTATTAATTACAGAATATTTTCTTGCATTTCAGGTTGCGGCGGTATTGCTACTTGTAGCATTTATTGGTGCGGCTAAGATTGCCAGAAAAGATTAATTTGAATAATATTAATTTGGAATAGAAAAATGACTATTGGCTTAACTCATTATCTTGTTATTAGTGCTTTATTGTTTAGTTTTGGTGTATTTGCTATTATTACACGCAAAAATGCAATTATGGTACTTATGGGATTGGAGTTGATACTCAATTCTGCAAATTTGAATTTTATTGCCTTTTCGAAGTTCGGCGGGATGAATATGGAAGGACATGTAGCTACTTTGTTTGTAATTATACTTGCAGCAGCGGAAGTTGCAGTAGCTTTAGCGATTGTTCTTAATATTTACCAAAATTATAAGCATATTAATATTGATGAAGTCAATGCTCTAAAAGAGTAGAGAATTGGTTTTATTTTTGAAAATTGAAAAATTATTAAACAAATAAAGAATGGCTATGTCATCTGATACTTTACTATGGTTATCTCTGATAATATTTATAGTCCCACTATTGGGATTTATGATTATTATTTTTAACCAGAATCGACTGGGGAAAGCTGCCGGTATTTTAGGCACTGCTTTTTTGGGTATTGATTTTATATTAGCTGCAATTGTGGCATTTTTCAAGTTGAGTTCAACTGATGCTAAACTTGAAGGTATGATCCAATGGAAATATGAATGGATATTTCTCGGCAATAAAACAATATCATTAGGTTTAGGGCTGGATAATCTTGCGGCAATAATGCTGATTGTGGTTACTCTGATTAGCTTTCTTGTTCATTTGTTCTCAACCGAATATATGGCTGAGGACAAACGGTTTCCAAGATTTTATGCTTATCTTGGCATCTTTACTTTTTCGATGCTTGGAATAGTTTTAGCCAATAACTTATTAAATATGTATATCTTTTGGGAACTTGTAGGTTTAAGTTCTTATCTGTTAATTGGCTTTTGGTATGAAAAGGATTCAGCAGCTAACGCTTCCAAAAAAGCATTTATTATGAATCGTGTTGGCGACCTTGGATTTTTTGCTGGTATTATGATAGTGTATTTTACATACGATACATTTATGTTTGATGATTTATTCAAACAAATTGCCGGTGGAGTTCTTCCTTTTGATAGTGGAACTGTATTAACTGCAATGGGCATCTTGATTTTTATGGGTGCAATTGGTAAATCAGCACAGTTTCCTTTGCATACTTGGTTACCTGATGCGATGGAAGGTCCAACACCTGTATCAGCATTAATTCATGCTGCTACGATGGTTGCCGCTGGTGTATATTTAACTGCCAGAGTATTTCCAATATTTACTGCTGATGCACTTGTATTTATTGCTTATATCGGTGCAATAACTGCATTTATGGCTGCAACTATTGCTATTACACAAAATGACTTTAAAAAAGTTTTGGCTTATTCTACAGTTAGTCAGCTTGGATATATGATTATGGCACTTGGTATTGGTGCTTTTACTACTGGCTTTATGCACTTAGTTACTCATGCTTGGTTCAAAGCATGTTTGTTCTTGGCTTCAGGTTCAGTAATTCATGCAATGCACCATGCAGCTCATCATTTACATGACCACCATACCGATCCTCAGGATATTAGAAATATGGGGGGATTACGCAAGACAATGCCAAAAACTTATTATGCGTTTCTTTTTGCAACCGTTGCCATCGCAGGTGTACCACTAACTTCTGGATTTTTAAGTAAAGATGGTATTCTTGCTGGAACATTAGCATTTGGTAATTTAAGTGGGCATTGGTTTATTCCATTTGCAGGATTTGCTGCAGCTGGTATGACAGCGTTCTATATGTTCCGACTTGCTATAATATCTTTCCATGGTGAACCGAAAACAAAAGTTGCTACTAAAACTCATGAAAATAAATGGGTTATAACTTATCCTTTAATTTTACTTGCAGTATTATCAACTTGGTTTATGTATTCATTCAATCCAATTGATGCTACATCAGGATGGTTCCATCATAAGATTAAAGCTCCAGCTACTGCGGTAAGTGAAGAATTTCAATTTGACTTTTTGATTCCTTATTATAAACCAGCACCAGAAATAAAAGCTGAAGACTTTATGACTGGACACGGTGGTGGTGGTATGCATGGAGAAGCTATTACTGCGGATAATAAAGCTGAATTAAATAAAGAAATCGAAAGAATTAAAGCACAAGTAGCAGCTGAAAAACATGCAAAAGGCAATCACGCATTCAATAAATTTGAAGAAGAAATGCACCATCAGCATTATAATGCAATGTTTATGTCGCTTGCAATTGCTGGATTTGGAATATTGCTTTCGTTTATTTTCTATCAATTCAAAATATTTAGTGCAGATAATATTGCTAATCATATTAAACCTTTATATAATTTTTCATTAAACAAATGGTATTTTGATGAATTATATGATAAGCTATTTGTTGGTGGTACAATGCAAATTTCAAAACTAATGTATTGGATTGACGCAAATATTTTTGATGGAATTGTTAATCTATCAGGATTTGTTACTAAGTATATTGGATTCTTTGTTGGTAAATTTGATAATGTTGTTGTTGATGGCATTGTAAATTTATCAGCAGGTGTTGTAGGATTTTTTGGTGTAGTAGCACGCAAATTCCAGACTGGAAAAATTCAAACATACTTAGCAATGTCTGTCATTGGTTTAGTATTGCTGATTTGGTGGTTAATTTAAATTTTGAAAAAAATAATATAATATAAAAATCAGGAGATTATAAGTGGAAATTTTAGGTATTGGGATTCTGACTTGGATTACATTCCTGCCGATTATTGGTATGATTGCAATTCTTGCTATTCCATCACGTAAAGATGAAAACGGTATATCCGGCTCATTAAATATTTACAGGTATATTACACTTGGAGCAACTTTTTTACAGTTGGTTCTTGCTGTTGTTATCTTTGCCGGTTTTAATCCGGGAATGGCAGGTATTAACAATTCCGAAAGTATGCAGTTAGTAGAACGTGCAACTTGGATTAATTTGACTAATCTGCCTATGCTTGGTGATTTGAAAATCGAATATTTACTTGGTATTGATGGAATTAGCGCCCCGATGGTGCTATTAACTGCGATTGTATCTTTTCTTGCTGTATTTGCTTCTTGGAGCATTCAAAAAGCAGCTAAAGGTTATTTTGCAATGTATTTATTGCTTGTAACTGGTATGATGGGTGTGTTTGTTGCTCTTGACTTCTTCCTTTTCTACGTATTTTGGGAATTAATGTTATTACCTATGTACTTTTTAATAGGTATTTGGGGTGGTCCGAGAAAAGAGTATGCAGCAATTAAATTCTTCCTTTATACTTTATTTGGTTCTGTATTTATGCTTTTAGTAATGATTGCTTTATATTTTGCTGTTGGGTCATTCAATTTATTTGATATGATGGATCCTGCTAAATTTTCTCAAGATTCATTACTTGCTGGATTTGGAACTACATGGCGATACGTTGCATTTATGGGATTGTTTGTTGGTTTTGCTATTAAAGTGCCGATTGTACCATTCCATACTTGGTTACCTGATGCGCACGTTGAAGCACCAACAGCAATAAGTGTTATTCTTGCTGGTGTATTATTGAAAATGGGTACTTATGGTATGTTGAGAATAGCTTGGCCAATTTTCCCTGATGCTGTTGCTTATTTCTCAGATTTGATTGCTATTATTGGTATGGTGAGTATTGTTTATGGTGCATTATGTGCATTGGCTCAGCATAAAATAGGGAAACGTGACTTGAAGAAACTTATTGCTTATTCTTCAGTTTCTCACATGGGCTATGTGATGCTTGGTTTATCCGCATTAAACACTGAAGGTATTGTTGGAGCTATTTTCCAAATGTTCAATCACGGCACTATAACAGCAATGTTATTTATGATTGTGGGCGTTATTTACGAAAGAGCTCACACTCGTAGCTTAGATGACTTTGGTGGAATGGCGAATAAAATGCCGGTTTATACAGCAATTATGACAATCGCATTCTTTGCTGCAATCGGTTTGCCTGGTATGAGCGGTTTTATTAGTGAAGCACTTGTATTTTTAGGTGCATTCAAAACTTATCCAGTTTATACAATTATTTCAGGTTTAGGTATAGTTCTTGGTGCAGCATATATGCTTTGGGCATTGCAAAGAGTTTTCTTTGGAAAATTACCTGAAAAATGGCAAGGGCCTTGGGATCCAACTGGCAAAAAATACAAAAATGACGATATTAATGGTATAGAACTTGCTGGATTAGTTCCGCTTGCAGTTATTGTTATATATTTTGGTCTCAATCCAAATCCAATTATTGGTATGATGACAACTTCGGTAAATCATTTTGTTCAGCTTGTTAAAACCGGTGCTCAAATAGCCGGAATGTAAGAATGCTTTTTATAGTTTTTGATAATAATTATTGAAATTAATTGATATGGATACTGCAATAACAATAGATTTTGCTAACGAAATACTGAAAGGGGTGCAATCTCTGCTACCCGAAACAGTTTTGCTTGTTACATTTGTTTTGGCTATAATAGCTGATTTGATTTTTAAGAAATCAAAGTATTCTGCTGCAATTGTAGCTTTAGCTGGCTGTTTAGTAGTAGGTATAGTAATGTTGGCATATCCTGCAACAAGTGAATCCGCTTTTTCCGGCTTAGTGGCAGTTGACCCATTTGCTGAGTTTTTTAAATATATAATCCTGTTATCTACTATAATTGTAATTGTAATGTCTTTCTTTTCTAAAGAATTAGAAGAAAGTCCAGTTACAAAAGGTGAGTATTATACATTAATGCTCGGAATGGCATTTGGTATGTTTTTGTTAGCAGGTGCATCAAATTTGATTATGATGTATCTTGCAATAGAAACTATGTCGATGGCATCTTATGTTCTTGCAGGTTATACAAAGCAAATTAAAAGGTCAAGTGAAGCTTCACTTAAATATGTGATTTTTGGTTCTCTTGCTTCTGGTATAATGATATACGGTATTTCAATTTTATTTGGTCTTACCGGTTCGTTAAACTTTGCAGAACTTAATGTATTTTTGCAACAGGGTGGATTCAATAATGTACCTGTGATAATTTCCGGCTTGATGATTTTAGTAGGAATTGCATATAAGATTTCTGCTGTCCCATTCCATTTCTGGGCTCCTGATGTTTACGAGGGCGCTCCAGTTACAATTACTGCTTATTTATCTGTTGCTTCAAAAGCTGCCGGTTTTGCTGTTTTAATAAGATTTATTAAAATGGGCTATATGGATCCAATGTTGTCTACAGATTCTTTCTGGACTTCTTTAGCTGGAGTACAATGGGATGTTATTATGTGCTTTTTGGCTATGATAACTATGACTGTTGGTAATATAGTTGCAGTTTGGCAAAATAATGTAAAAAGGATGTTGGCTTATTCATCAATAGCTCATGCTGGTTATCTTTTAATGGGGGTAACGGTAATGACTACAGATGGAATAATGGCTGTCTTAGTTTATTTGATTTTCTATCTTTTGATGAATCTCGGTGCATTTTATATTGTAATGCTATTTGCTAACAAGATTAATAGTGAAGAGTTAGATGATTATGTTGGAATTGGCTACAAAGCTCCTGCTTTGGCATCTTTGCTAACAATTTTCCTTATTTCGTTAACTGGACTTCCTCCAACTGCTGGATTTATTGGCAAGTTATTTTTGTTTAAAGCTGTTTTAGACCAAGGTTGGATGTGGTTAGCATTGATTGGTATTTTGAATAGTGTTGTGTCTTTATATTTCTATGTTAAAGTAATTAGAAATATGTGGTTACGTGGTGTAGATAATGAAAATACTCCTATAACTTTTTCAACTGCTTCACAAGTTATGGTTTATGTACTTGGTATTTTAACAATATTCTTTGGTTTATACTTCACACCAGTTATTAGATGGGCAGAACATTCTGTTAGTCTATTCATTGGAAAATAGTGTATTCTTAATTATTTATGATGTTAAAAAAGCCGTTTTATTAAACGGCTTTTTTGTGTTTTAGAGATGCTACAATAGTAGAATACTTTGATTGTTTAGTTGGACTCCACCTTGAAAGTACTGTCCATCTTAATATTCCCTACTTGTATATTATCAATTTCTCTTTTTTATTAACTGTCGGTGTTTGTAAATGTATAAAATATAGACCGTTACTGTAATTTTGTGTGTTGAGTTCAATATTAATATTACCTGTTGTCGATAATTCCTTATAATCAATAAATTGTCCATTTACATCAAAAACTTTTAAACTTGTCGTACCTTTTTCTACCAGATTTAACTCAATATTCACATTACCTTCGCTTGGATTTGGTGATATTTTCATTAATTGTGTTAGTTTATCAGGATTGATTAAGCGTATGCCGCCTTCTTCGCAGATACCGAGTAGTTTGAATATGCCTGACTCTTTATCAAAATCATATTCTACTGGATTTCCGAAAATATCAAGTAATTTCATTTCAACTATATCTATTGCAGTTTCTTCTACATTTCCAAGCCCAACTATTAATGGAATACTTGCCAATTCCAAACTATTTCCGATTTGTCCTTTTACAGCTACATAAATGGAGTCATTGATTATTTGCCAATCAAGATTACTGCTTGGACCTAAGATTGTGCGCTGAAATCTTATTTTTGCTTCAAAATTTGGTGCAATTGACGATAATCCTTCGGGTTTTATATTTCCAAGAATCAATTTTATATTTTTTGTTTCTCCAGCAAAAGCAGAATCATTCGCAAAAAAAGCATTGCCACCAATTCCCATTCCGAATAACTGTACAGTTGCTGGACTACCTGTTTCATTGTATTCAAATCCTAATTGTCCAGAAGTTCTGCCACCATATTTTGGTTTGAATTTTAATGTCATTTTATGTGGAACATCTTTTGAAAGTGTAAATGTACCACCACCATTTACGATTTCAAATTGTTCTTTGTCGGGACCAAGTTGAACAACATTGCTAATATTGATTGGAGTATTTGTAATATTTTTGATAACAATTGTATCAACGAGCGTGTTTTCATTTCCAATTTCTACTTTTCCGAAGTCAAGCCAATCGCTAATAATTTGAATTTTCTTCTCTTCGCCTATTCCAGTGATATTATATTCAAGGGTTTCAGCTTGAGTTACAATATGAATCTTTGCAGAGTGTAAGCCCTCAAATTTTGGTATAAATCTAAATTCAGTTGCTTTATTCTCGCCAACATTCAATACATATTGCGGAAGACCCGATACTAATTTAAAAGCATCGGCATCTTTTCCAGAGAAGTAAATAGAATCAACTCTAAACTTCCAAGAGCCAATATTTTGTACAAAATCAACCACTAAAGAGTCTTTCATGCTTCCAACAAGGCATTTGCCCATATCGATGTTTGTGGACTTAGCAATGGGTTCAACTATAGAAAATATATCACTTTCATCTTCTTGTATATATGATGTAGAATTTTCAATCATCCATATTTTTGCTGTCCAATCCCAACTCGCAGTAGCAACTCTATTGCCATCAGGACTCCAATCAATATAATTGACAGCAAAATCATGACCACTGAGAGTATGAAGTTTATTTCCAGTATTTGCATTCCAAATTATTGCAGTTCTATCATCACTTGAAGTTGCAACCATACTACCATCAGGACTCCAAGCAATATTATTAACAACGTCAAAATGTCCTTTGAGAGTATAAATTATATTTCCATTATTAGTATCCCAAATAATTCCATTATTATCGTAGCTTGAAGTTGCAATCATACTGCCATCAGGACTCCAATTGATACAAATTACTGTTTTGGTATGTCCTTTGAGAGTATATAATTTTTTTCCTGTTACAGCATCCCATATTATTCCTGTCCCATCCGCACTCGCAGTAGCTATACTTAAACCATCTGGACTCCAACTAATGTCATATACATCAAGAGTATGTCCAATTAGAGTATATATTTTTTTTCCAGAATTAACATCCCAGATTATGCCAACACCATCATCACTTGCAGTTGCAACTCTACTGCCATCAGGACTCCAACTTATAACATTGACTGTATGTGTATGTCCAATAAGAGTATGAATTCGTTTGCCCGATTTAACATCCCATATAATACTATTACCATCTTCACTTGCTGTAGCCACCATACTACCATCAGGGCTCCAACTTATATGATTGACAATGTCATTATGCCCAATAAGTGAATAAAGTTTTATCCCAGAGATAGCATCCCAAATTGCCCCAGCTTTATCCCAACTTGCAGTTGCAACCTTACTACCATCAGGGCTCCAACTTATATGAAGAATTTGACCACCATGAGCATTTAGTGAATGAATTGCTGTACCAGTATTAGCATCCCATATAACGCTCTTCTTATCCGAACTTGCTGTAGCAACTCTGCTACCATCTGGACTCCAAGCAATGTGAGGAATATTATCTTTATGTCCTTGTAATGTAAATTGTAATGTTGATGAACTTCCCTTGGTATTACCTCTATCAACTTGTTTCGCTCTTATTTTGCAGTTTGTTGTAGAAGGTTTTGGAATGTTTTCCCAATTATATTTTAGTCCTATTGCTGAACTTGTTATTAGATTCCAATTTATTCCGTTATCAATACTGTATTCTAAGCTAACTACGTCTTCTTCTGGTATTCCTTGCCAAGTAATAATAGTATCACTACCTACAACGAACAAATCTCCTGCGATTGGTTTAGTGATATCTAATGTTTTTTGACTTGGTGGCTCTCCTGTAACTCCACCACTCGCATAAAATGCAAATTGACACATATTTGTTTCAAAATCTAACTTACAATACGTATAACCTTTTTCCTTTGCAATATAACTAATTATAAGTTCTTTGCTTTCATTCTTTTTTAATGAAAAACTTGAGGGGATTATTGAATAATTATCATTTGTCAAAAATATATTTGAAACATTTATATCCGAATTTTTTGCGGTAACTGTTATTTTTTTATCTACTTTAACACCAAGTGATGGATTTTTAAATGATATAAATTTGGGATTAAATTCCATTTTTGAAATTATACTACTTGGACTTTGATAGCTTGTGTTTGTCTTCAGTCCTAAACTCTTAAATAGTAATTCTACATTCGTAATTCCAGCATTACAGTTAGTGCCACTATTCCAAGAAATTTCGCAAGGATTACCACCTTGCGTGTTCTTAAGTATTTCCCTATATACATTTTGAGTTTCTTCATGAGTATTAATATTTTCATACCACTTTCCTCCAGTTTGAATAGAAATATCTTTCAAACTTTTTGGACATTTCATTCCAACTACTACTGAATAAATTGTACAGTTTTGCAAATTTGCTTCATCAATGATTTTACTTACTTGTGGTTCAAATTCGGGTAGTCCATCAGTCAAAAAAACTATAATTCTTTTGTGCTTCCCTAATCTACTAATCTGTAAAGCACCTGCCATGGAATTAAGTAAGCCCTCATTATAATCTGTACCAATTTTTGTATCTAAATTATTTATTGCTTTAAGCAATTTGTATAAATCTGTTGTAAAATCTTGATTTAAATAATTGTAATCATCAAAACTTGTTACTGCACATTCACTTATCCCAAGTTTTAACCCATTAACCCAAAGAGTAGCAGCTTCTTGAATAATTCTCAATCTTTCTCCTTTCATTGACCCACTTACATCCATTGTTAAAACAGATGATATAGGTTTTAGAGTTGTATGAGGTGGGCAACTCACATTAGTTATTGTCCTTGCTTGTCCATTTTCTATTAATTCAATATCAGAATGAGAAAGATTTGTAATTTGCTTGCCATCTTTATCAAAAGCCCAAAATTTTGCTTTTACTTGCGGAAAGTTTTTTACGTCAATATCAAATAATGATAATGATTGGCTATTAGCATTAATAATAAATATACATAAAACAACCGTAACTAATGATATTAATTTCATAATAATTGTTCCTAAATATTATTTTTTTTTCAGAAAATTCAAATTAAAAATAATAATTTAATGGTAACCCATAAATCAAAATATATAATTTTAAATCTCACTCTGCATTTTGAACAAGCATATATAATCGGTCATATATCACTCCGAGTGTTTCGTATGTTTCATTTCTTCTGTTATATCTTGGTGTGATTGTAAAATCAAGCATATAATCGAGTTCAAAATTCTTCTTTTCTAAATATCTTTTTATTAATGTATAATTTGAAGAAACTGCATAAGTTCTTCCGTTAGGTTTGATGGCGAGTGTAGTTTTTACTTCAAAATTGGAATTCATCTCATATCTTTTGCCATTTATTACAAGGAAGCAATCAATATTACAAGTGATAAAATACAGATTGTCGCCATCAATTGTAAAAACAGGACTACCGCAATATTTTTCAGCTGAATAAACAGTATTATTGAATAAAATTAACTGATTTGTTTTATCCATCGCACGATAAGCAACCATAGTTTGATGTGGATGTAATGCAAGGTCTATAATACTATCATAGTAATTGCCAACTAACGGTTCATAATACTCATCAGAAATTGTAACAACGCGATATTGTCCGTTGGGCATTTTTGCAATAAATGCAGCAACAGTTCCATGAATATTTATTTTCTGCTCATAAATTCCGTAATAATTGTCCCCAATTTGCTTTTTACCGCTGTAAACTTGCCAACTGTTACCATTTCTGGCTGCATAGAGAAAATTTCCGTCATACCAAAAACCAATTGGTTTAATTTCATCATATTGTTGAGTTTCAGTTCCATTTATATTGAGTACAGCAGAATTTCCTCTATAACCAAGAAAAGCAAATCTTTTGCCAGTGGGGTCAATAAATAATTTTCCGGTACGATTCGTAACTTCAATTACTCGCTCGCCAAAAATAATTGTCTCCAAATTACCAACAAAATATGAATAAAGCATCATTTCAGAATTTCCAGAAAAGACAATTTCACCTGGACTATTAGCTTGTAATTGATAATTTGTATCTGAAGAAATCAAATTCCAAAAACCGTTATATTCTGCAAAAGATGCCCATTTTTCACCATCAGGCGAGAAAACGGGTTCTTTTACATTAGAATAAACATCAGATTCTTCACCATTAATTATTAGTCGGTATCTGTTCGTAAATGGTTTTGTAATTGCCCACCAATTAAATGTTGTATCCATTCCGAAATTTTGAATTGGTTCAAGTCCGCTCAGAAGTAAAATTTCTTTCGCTGAAAGATTATTAGATAAATTGAGTAATACAAATAATATTGAAAATACAAATCCATAAATTGATTTATTTAAGGATAGCTTACAAATTCTCATTTTTGTCAAAATGAATTTAGAATTAATTATTTTACTATGATTCGTCAATTAATTACCTTTTCAAAACTAATTCTTTTTGGATTTCATTATAATAGGTATATCATTATAAAATTCTCTAAAAGCAATATTCAAAGCTTCAGTAAGATGACTAACAGTAATAATTTCAAGACCTTGCTTAATTTCATCTGATATGTCAATAATATCTCGTTCGTTATCTTTTGGTATAATTACAGTTGAAATACCCTTTCTCTTTGCAGCAAGTAATTTCTCTTTAAGTCCACCAATAGCAAGAATATTTCCTCTTAATGTAATTTCACCAGTCATAGCCAAATCACCACGCAAAGGTGTTTCAGTTGCAGCAGAAATTACTGCAAGTGTAAGTCCTATACCTGCAGAAGGTCCATCTTTAGGAATAGCTCCTTCAGGTAAATGAATGTGAATTTCTTTATTTTTGGAGAAATTTTCTTTAATTTTTAGTATTTTGTAATTTGATTTTATATAAGAAAGTGCCGCCATAGCTGATTCCTTCATAACATCGCCAAGTTTGCCAGTAAGTGTAAGTTTTTCCTGACCGGGCATAATTGTTACTTCAATCGGTAAAGTATCACCACCAACACTTGTCCAAGCTAAACCAGTAGCAACACCAATTTTATCCATCAAATCATCTTTTTTCTCTTTGAATCGAGGAGATTTCAAATATTTTTCGATAGCATTTTCATCAATTAAAAACTCTTTTGATTTGATAATTTCAATAAATTTAGGTTCATTGACTAATCCTTTCATAATAGTATTTGTTTCTTCTTCGGATTTGGATATTTCTTTATATTTTATAATATCTTTATCTTCGAGGAGTTCCCTTGCAAATTTTCTGAAAATTCCTGCAATTTCTCGTTCAAGATTTCTTACACCTGATTCTCTCGTATATTCACGTATAATTTTCAATAAAGCTTCTTCAGAAAATTTAATATTAAATTCATTCAAACCATATTCAGATAATAACTTAGGAATAATATGTCTTTTAGCAATTTCAATTTTTTCAGGGTCAAGATAGCTATTTAATTCAATAATTTCCATTCTATCGAGTAGGGGCAAGGGTATATCATATTTAACATTAGCAGTGGTAATAAAATATACATTTGACAAATCATAGTCTATTTCAAGATAATGGTCATTGAAAGCAACATTTTGCTCAGGGTCTAACACTTCAAGTAATGCACTTGAAGGGTCTCCACGAAAGTCCATTGTCATTTTATCAATTTCATCAAGTAACATAACAGGATTTGATGTGCCAGCTTTTTTCATTGATTGTATTATTTTTCCGGGCATAGCACCAATGTAAGTTCTTCTATGTCCTCTAATTTCTGCCTCATCACGAACACCACCCAAGGAAAATCTTACAAATTTTCTATCCATCGCTCTTGCTATTGACCGAGCTAATGATGTTTTGCCAACCCCTGGAGGACCAACAAAACACAAAATTTGTTTTTTTAGATTTCCAACAAGATTTAATACAGCGATATATTCTAAAATTCTTTCTTTTGGCTTTTCTAAATCATAATGGTCTTCATCAAGAATTTTTTTGACGTGTTCAACATCAATATTGTCTAAAGTGAAATTATTCCAAGGTAGTTGTATCAAAGTTTCGAGATAATTTCTATTTACCGCATACTCAGAAGACATTTGAGGTGATTTTTTTAATCTTTCAAATTCCTCAATAGCTTTTGCTTTAATTGCTGGTGGCATTCCAGATTCATCAATAGCTTTTTTTAAGTTATTTAATTCATTATTAGAGCCATCATCTTCATCGCCAAGTTCATTCTGTAATAATCTAATTTGCTCCTGAATGTAATATCTTTTTTGAGTTTTCTGAAGTGATTGATGTACTCGATTATCTATTTCTGTTTCTAATTTCAACATTTCAAGTTCATAAGCAAGTAAGGAATTTAATTCAAAATACATTTCTGCTAAAGAATCAAATTCAAGTAATTTCTGTCTATTTTCAAGTTTGGATTTAAGATTGCCTGCTACAAAATAGAATTTCAGTAAGGGGTCTTCAATTGTTTCATAAGCAGTGATTAACTCAGCAGGCATACTGGAAGATTGTTTGATGTAATTAACAAATAATGTATTAGTCCTGCGAATATATGCTTGGATTTCTTTGTCATTAGGGTCATATTCGATTACAACTTTTGACATATAAACTTCAAGGCAATCATCATTTTTAAATTTTCTTGTAATCTTTGCTTGATAAACTCCTTCAATTAATACTTTCAGCAAGTTATTTGGTAATCTCAAAACTTGAACTATTCTTGCAACTGTACCATATTCATATATATCTGATACTTTAGGTTCTTCGATATTTGGAGATTTTTGTGTGGATACGAATACTAATTTATTTCTTTCGAATGCTGTTGTAACGGCATTAAGGGAACTTGGTCTTCCAATTAATGTAGGGAAAATCATATCAGGGAATAAAATTGTATCTCGCAATGGTAATACAGGTAATCTGTTTTTCGGCAATGACTTCTTTGGGTTTTCAAAATTATTTGAATTATCTTTACTCATATTAAAAACAAAAGTTAAACAAAAAAATAATTAACTATTTGAATGACGTTTAAAAAATAAAAATGTTCTTTTTTGAAAAAAATATTTTGACGATGATGTTTGATACTTGTGAATTTTCATCAAAATCCAACCATCCCAACTGGATTGAATAGTTGTAAATCCAACCTAACATCCCCAATTGTAGAAGAAATATGTAAAGTTTTCAATTTGTGGAGGATTTAAGTGGGGTTTTTGATTTCAAGCAATAATCCCATTTTATTCTTCAAGTAATTTTATCTATGAACGCAACTTGTTAGAGTGTTACTTTACCAAAGTGTTGCTAAATACATAATAATTAAATGATATTATGTCACACCAAAAAATTATGGCTCATAATTAAATTATTATGAGCCATACAATTGCTTCGTTTTAATGAAAAACGAGATTTGAGATAAATCAATACCTATTTATAGAAATATTAGATAAAGCACCATCAAGCATAATTTGAATTGTATTACTTGAATTTTGATAATTTTCAGTTACGTATTGTCCTGGTTTTATTTTTTTAAAACCATTAAATTGTTTTTCAGATAAAGTTATATCTGTATGAATAATACAAGAAGATGTTTGAGGTAAATCAATTTTAAGATTTGAAGCACCTGAAGAAATATTAATGTTAGTTTCTTTATATAAATCTCCAATTTTCAAATTTAAATCAATAGCACCAGCATCAATATTTACATTATTTACTTTGTATTGGCTTAAATCCATATTGAATTTTGCTGCGCCAGCATCAACGTCTAAATTCCATAGTACATCAGCATTTAGATTGATTTTTGCAAATCTACTTTGATGACGATTATTAATTTTAAATGATTTTCCTGAAAAATCAAAATTTACATCAACAACCGTATCAACCAAATTTGTATTAACATTAGTTTTTGCTCCACCAGATGAAATCAAGAATAAGTCTTCACAAGTTCCTCCAATGTTGAAATTACCCGCTCCACCATCAAAAGTTAAATTTGCAATTTTAAAATTTTGATTCATTTGATAGTTCAGTTTCTGAATTTCATAATTATTGTCTGCCCCGTTGAAAGTATCTTCAATTGTAACATCATTTTCATCATTTATATTGATATTCCAATTACATTCTTCATTCCAGTTGAAATTCATCAGACTTGCAATAACGAGTGCAAGAAATAAGCCGGAAATACCAGACATAATTATCTTCAAAATTGCTGGAATTTTTAGTATTGTAACACCCCAGATTATCAAGAGAATGGGCCAATATACCCAAATTTTATTTACAGAAATAGTAACAATATCTAAATTATCGAGCAAAATAAATATTCCAATTGAAACAAGAAATGCTCCCCAAAAAATATTACCTGATTTCATTGCCACCCTCTTTGGTTTTTGAATTAAACGACTTATACAAAATATATCCACCAAAAACTATTAAGACAATGGGCCATATATGTGCAAAGTGTAGGTTTGGCAATAAATTGTCTAACATAAATAGTATTCCGAGTAATATCAAAATAGCTCCAACTAATACATTTCGACTATTTTTTTTTTCTATTGATAATTCCTCTACTATCGGTGGTTTAAAATCATACATATTTGTTTCAGGGTTATATATATATTCTGGTTCATCGAATGCTTCGGGTACAATAATCCATAATACGATATAAGCAATAATTGACAAACCCCATCCAAATGTTGAAATTATAAAAATTGCTCTAACAATAACCGGGTCTATTTCAAAATATTCTGCGATGCCACCGGCCACACCACCTATCATTTTATTTTTTCTTGAGCGTAATAATTGCTTTTTCATTTTATTCATCCTAAAATTTCATTTTCCTAAATCTTTAACTACAATTTCATTACGTTAATATCATCGGATATGTTTCAAGTAATTTTAATAAAAATGTATAATTTGTGGAAAAAGTGTAGATTTCTTTTGAATTAATTATTGAATATTTGTACTGCATTATTTTACAATTTTAAAAAAAGTTTATTTGAAATGGGAAAAAAAGGTGAAACCCGCAAAACTGCGGCTCAAAATACACAAGATATTAAAAAAGCATTATCCAATATTGGCTCAAGAATTCCACCACATTCTCTTGAAGCAGAGATTTCTGTGCTAGGTTCTATGATGCTTGATAAAAATGCCATTGGAAAAGCTATTGAAATTTTAACTCCTGATAGCTTTTATAATGAAGCACATAGAACAATATTTGAAACTATGCTCAAAATGTATGAGTCATCCTTAAATATTGATTTATTGACTACAACAGAAGAGCTTCGTTCAAGAGGAAAATTAGATGAAGTTGGCGGTATTATGTATATTGCTGAAATTAATACCAAAATACCATCATCAGCTTTTGTTGAACAACATGCAAGAATTATTCAAGAAAAATTCTTCAAGCGTTCTCTTATACAAACTGCGGCAACAATTTTAGAAAGAGCTTATGATGAATCAACAGATGCTTTAGAGGAAATTGATATAGCTGAGAGAAGTATTTTCCAAATTGCAGAGCATAGATTGAAAAAATCCTATACTGATTTGAAACAACTTTCTTATGATGCTTTTAAATTAATTGAGCAACTATCACAAAGAGATTCCAAAGATGTCAATGGTGTTCCATCTGGTTTGAAGGAATTGGATATCTATACTGGAGGTTTTCAAAAATCTGACTTAATTATAATCGCTGCTCGTCCTTCTATGGGAAAAACTGCATTGGCATTATCAATGGCGAGAAATGCAGCAGTTGTTTATAATAAACCAGTAGCATTCTTTTCTATAGAAATGGCATCAGTTCAACTTATGATTCGTTTATTAAGTTCAGAAGCAAAAATAGACCAACAAAAAATGAGAACTGGTAGAATCAATGAAGATGATAAAAGAGGTATTGTAAACGCACTCGGAAAATTATCAAATACTAAAATATACATTGATGACTCACCAAATCTTGGAATCTTAGAGTTAAGAGCAAAATGTAGAAGATTAAAATCAGAACATAAAATTGAAGCGGTTTTTGTAGATTACTTGCAATTAATAAGTTCACCCAAAGCAGAAAGCCGTGAACGCGAAATTTCAATTATTTCATCTTCATTAAAACAAATTGCTAAAGAATTGGATATTCCTGTAATTGCACTTGCACAGTTAAATAGAAGTGTAGAAACCAGAACAGGAAATAAAAGACCTATGCTATCTGACTTGCGTGAATCTGGTTCAATTGAGCAAGATGCTGACGTAGTGTTGTTTGTAAATAGACCTGAAGTGTATAATCAAATGAAATATGAAGATGATTTACCTACTGAGGGAACGGCAGAATTAATTATAGGCAAGCAGAGAAATGGTCCAACAGGAACAGTTAGAGTAGGATTTCAGAAAAATTATGCAAGATTTGAAAATCTTTCATATCAATTTACTGAGAATGATGAACCGTATGTTCCTCCAAGCCAAGACAATCGTGTGGAACAAGAGTTTGAAGATGATGAACCATTTTAAAATTTTGAACAAAAAACTTCACACTTCGACATTTAGACAAGCTCAGTGCAACTCAAGTTCAATGACTGGGAGGAATTTGCATAATGTATTCAAAAAAAGTTCTGTAGTAATAATATAGGTATTTACTATTCTCTTTTAAAATTTAATGAGTTTGTGAATTTAAATAATATATATTCTAAGAAAATCCCGTTAGTGATTAAATCTTAGAAATATACTTGACCACTTGACAATTAAAATTTGAATATGGTTAATTAGGTACAAAACTATTTATGAAAAAATAACTATATTGCTGAAACGTTATATAGTTTTTATTTTTGATTTTTTTTAGTAAATTAAATTTTTATTCTTTACAAATTTTGAATTTATTATTTTTTTTAGGTTATGAATATGTCAGAACATTTTAAAGTAGTAGTAATTGGTTCCGGTCCAGCTGGGTTTACAGCAGCATTATATGCAAGCAGAGCAAATCTTGAAGTTGCTGTATTTGAAGGGCAGCAACCGGGTGGTCAGCTAACAATAACAACAGAAGTAGAAAATTTTCCCGGATTTGAAAATGGAGTCGAAGGTCCTGAAATGATGGAAATTTTCAGAAAACAAGCACATAGATTTGGTGCAGTCAGTAAATTTGAAACAATCCAAAATATTGATTTTTCAAATAGACCATTCAAATTAACTTCAGATAGGGGAGAGTATAGTGCTGATGCAATAATAATTGCCACAGGTGCAAAAGCCAAACTCCTCGAAATCCCAAGTGAAAATACTTATTGGGGGCGTGGAATTTCTGCTTGCGCTACTTGTGATGGATTTTTCTATAAAGGTCAGAAAATATTTGTTGTAGGCGGAGGCGATACGGCACTCGAAGAAGCAATGTATCTTACAAATTTTGGTGAATCAGTAACTATTATTCACAGAAGAGAAGAATTTAGGGCATCAAAAATTATGGTAGAAAGAGCTCAAAAGAACCCAAAAATTAAGTTCTTATTAAATTCTGTAGTTGATGAGTTTCTTGGAGAAAAAAAGAATGGATTTAATTCTTTAACAGCAGTTCGAGTAAAAAATACAATTACTGGTGAATTATCCGAACATGAAGCTGGAGGTGTTTTTATTGCTATTGGACATACTCCAAATACAGAATTATTCAATGGTGTTTTAAATATGGATGAAAATGGTTATTTAATCACTGAAGGTAAATCTTCATATACTAATATTGAAGGTGTTTTTGCTTGTGGTGATGTTCAAGACCATGTTTATCGTCAAGCTATTACGGCTGCTGGTAGTGGTTGTATGGCAGCTATTGATACAGAAAGATGGCTAATGTCAAAAGATTAGAATATTTAGTACGATGTTAAATTTTCATTATCAAAAATTATAAAAATTCACACCTGCATCAAAAAAAGATGCAGGTGTTGAAATGTGATTAAATATATATTTACATATTACCTAAACCATACAGGTTGATGTTAAAGAATCATCTGAACAAACCACTTATTGTACTTAAATTGTTTTCCTTTATCCATTTATTTTTTTTCAACTAATTCAATTTTCAAAATGTCAATTCTTTTTCCATTCTCTTTATCCAAATCAAATAAAACTTCCCTTTTTGTTTCTATTTTAATAGGTATTCCTGGATTAAAATAGTATTCGTAAACATTATAATCTTTGATATCATATTTAGCTTTAGCAATTGCTTTTTCCAATTCCATTTCATTTGTAGTCATGCGTTTTAATATATTTAAAACCATTTCCTTAGTATCATCTGGGTTAAGTGTCATTTCTTGAACAAATTTACAATACATTTCATCAAAATCTACTTTTTCAAAATATATTTTTACATCTCCTCTGATAGGTTTACCACCAAAGACATTTGGTAATTGGTCTTCATAAATTACAGGTTTATTGATAGAATATTCGAGTCCAAATGGAAAGTGAAAAAGTCGTAATTCTTTAAAACTTAATTGTTCAATACCTTCTTTGGTGGTAATTATGTTCTGTAAAGGTTTAATTGATTTTGAAAATGTTTCTTTATCTATTGTTTTGTCATCAGTTATTAAATTTATAATTTCTTCAAACATTTCATTCATGATTTTTGATATATCTTTCCAGTTAAGTATTTCCAAAATTTCTCCTACATCGCTTGTTTCATAAATCACATCTGTAATTCTATACTTAGTTAATTTATCTATTAATTTTTGAGGTATGTTAAGTTCACTGAAATTTGTATTATAAGTCCATTTGATTTTATATTTTTTTTCACTATAATCAAGAACCTCAAATTTTGCATCATAAGATGCAGAATCACTTTTTGTTAATTCTTCTCCTTTCCATTGCTTTCTAATTTTTGTAATTTTGAAATTATATATATCACCTTTTGACCAATACGAAACAAAAGGTACAACAGTTGTATCTGTTTGAGCTGAACAATAAATAAAACCAGAAAGAAAAATTAAAATAAATATTTTCTTCATAACTACCTTTTTTTTTATAAATCCATTTTTTTAAAAATCTTCAAATATACTTTATATTTCACAAAAATCATACAAGTCATTTTCAAATTGTTTGTATGAAAAATGTACAATAATTAAAACAAAAATAATCATTTTTTTTAATTAATAAAATTCTATGCAAATTATTTGATATTCATATTAATCAATCAATAATGAAATATATATTGTGTGTTTATACTTTGGAGTAACGATTTTAATTTCTTTTTCTCTTCTGTTTTCAAATTTTATTTTATAGAACAAATTATTGAGAATTTCATTTTCACTTTTAATAATTTTTTGTACTCCATTCTCACACCTTTCAAATTCCTTTTTTACTATCATTTTACCAGTTGATAGATTGAAATTAACATTAAGCCAATATTCATCAAGTTTTCCATAATTATATTCGTATCCAATCAAATACAAGTCATTTTCCTGAAAACGATATTTATCTGTAAAAGACCATTTCCAACTACTGCCACCATCATGATTGATAAATAAAATACCATTTTTAATTACAATTTTACCGAATGGATCTCCCATCATTCCGCCCTGTCTATTAGCTAAAAGTACTTGTTTTGATTTTTTCCAAATCGTCCAATTATTGTCTTTTTGTTTATAAATAATTATTTCTCTTGAAACTTCATTAAAATCATCGGCTTCTTCTTCAGTATTGTATGCAACAGCAAGTTCGTCTATACCATCTTTATCCAAATCTCCCTTAGTAATACCGTAAAGAAGTTTAACAATACTGTAATTTTCAGGAATAGGTGTGTTTTGCCCTATTACTGAAAACCAACAACTCATTATCATAAAAATAATTCTAATAACTACGCCAATAATTGTAAATATAAGTCTAAAATTTTATTTAATTCAACTGTTATCAAACTGATAAAATCTTCATAAATACCTTTAGTATGTGCTAAATCAAGGGCATTGTAATATCGTACTCTTTCTTCATTTCTAATAATTATTGGTGGAAAACCTTCTTTCATTAATTCAAGATTTAGGAGTAATCTGGCTGTTCTACCATTACCATCAATAAAGGGATGTATTTTAACAAAATCAATATGCACCCGTGCAGCTCTTTCAATTGGATGAATATTAGTAGCAATTTCCCAGTACCATTTTATGAAATTTTCCATTTCATCAATAATTTGAAAATGATTTGGTGGAATATGCTCCGCTCCTGCTATGATTACATTTTCATTTCTGTAAGTTCCAGCAAATTCATCATTGATTCCTTTTAAAACTAATCTATGAATATTCTTTATCTGCATTTGTGAAAAAATATCTTTTTTTTCAACTATTTCCTCCACATAATGAATCGCATCTCTGTGATTAATTACTTCAAGATGTTCTCTTAATGATTTGCCACCAATTGTAATACCTTCAAGAACTACTTTTGTTTCGACCAACGAAAGAGTATTCCCTTCTATCGCATTAGAATTATAAGTCCAATCCAATAGAATTTTATCCCGAATACTTTTCACTGTATTTGGTGATAATGGTCTTCTTAAAACCAATTCTTCTTTCTTTTTGTCGAGCAAATCGAACATAAATTTTTAAATTCAATTATTGATAATATTTTTAAAATGTAAAGAATTCAATATAAAATTAGCTAAATAGTATATAAATAAACATTTTAATATTCATTATTTAACTTTAATATTTCATCTATAATACTTTCTGAAATTCTAAAATCTAAAAGTAAAAGTTTGTCAATTATTGGTCTAATTCTATCAATTAAAGATAATTGCTTAGCTTTATGTAAGACTCCCATTGTACCTGATATTTTGAAATTCAACCGTGTGGCAATTTTTCTGGCTTTTAAATCATCAAGCAAAATTAATACATCATCAAATTCAGAAGCTAAGGCTATTGCGCTTGCTTCACCTAAATCAATTTGAGTTGAAAGTAAATTTTGATACTTTTTATCTTGAACTGAACGAATCAAAACCCACGAAGGAAGTTCTTCACCAAATTCAGAAGCCACCTCAGGTGTAGTAAATATTTCTCCATAAACTTTATGTAAAAGTTCAAACTCATTTATCTTTTGAAAAACAATTAAAATACTTGTATCTGAGATTACTACATTACGCATTTGCTATATCCGAGTATAAATCAATTATTGAAGTACTTAAAAAAGAAACTCCATATTTCCCGAGCAATTCAATAAATGTACGTTTAGAAATACCCACTATTTGAGCTGCTTGACCAGCACTTAATTTAGCATCTTCATATAGTTTGATAGCAATAATCATAGATAGTTCGTAATCTTTTAAATCAAGATAGTCAGGCAAATTTAGTTGTATTGTTCTCATAATCATATTTTTTTAAAATCAAAAATTTACTTAACGTAAGAATATAATATGTATTTTAATTGAATAAGCGTTCAATCATAATTAAAATTGAATTTTTTTTCATAGCCAGTAAAGAATTACATTTATGTAATTTTGTGATAAAGCAAAGAAAACAATGAATTATAGAATGTAATGAAGATAAAATTATTTTAGCTCCACTTGTAATTACTCAATTTCAGGTTTTAATTAATATAGTTTAATAGAATAACTTAACTTTGCTTTATTTAATTTTAAAAAAGTAAAATCAATTTGGATATTTGCGACCAATTTGTAAATGTAAGCATTCTCCAGCCAATTATTCCACCAAATCCAATAAAAGTAAGTCCAGCAAATTGTCTGATTCTGTCAATATAATTATCTGAAATTCTATGTTTGTTCGATTTAACAATTATAGAAAGTAAGTATAACCATAAAAAATTACCTATTCCAAAGCCAACTGAGAATAGTAAATTTGCTTGATAATTAATTGTAAATAATTCTAATTTATGAACCCAAGTTGTCATAACCGTGAGTGTAGGAATAAATGTAGGATTTGCGATATTAGTTAATGATAATGCTAATCCAAGCATTAATGTTCCTTTGGATTTTAAATTATCAATAAATCTTGAATAATAATTATTATTACTTTGATGGTTATTCTCTAATGAAGTGATTTTCTTTTTCTTTAATTGGAGAAATCCGTAATACATTAAACCGGATATAATTAATGATTGAAATGCAATAGTAAGTATTGGATTTTCCGAAAGAAATACTCCGATAGTGTTATCAATGGCAGTTGCTGCAAACATAGCAATCATACAGTAAAACATATCCATTGCTGCAGTGCCTAATGCCATTTGAAAAGCTTCTTTTGAAGTCTTTTCAAGTCCCATTCTAATGCTTGCCATTGCAATTGGACCTGGTGGCATAGCAAGAACTAATCCAATGATTGTTCCTGCGACTATTGCTATTATCATTTATTTCTCCAAAAACACTACAACTTTAATAGAATAATCAAAAATTTCAACTTCAAATTCAAAATTCTACACAAACTTTTTAAAAAGTGTGTAAAATTTCTGACACAATTTAAACATTTCTAATTTACTATGCAAATAATATTTGTCTTGAATTGAAATTTAATTTAACTACAATGTAACTAAAAATTATAATTAAATTTTTTTTAGGTGTATTATTTTCATCTCGTTTGCAATTTTGAAATTTACTTTATCCTAACAAAGCGAATATAGGATTTAATTCAGCAGCGATTCAAACCAATAAAGAGCCAAGATGGTGTTTTGCAATGGTTTAAATAAATCAATTTAAAATAATTTCTCATTTAATCTGTTTCAATATTTTTGAATATTTGAAATTTAAATATGTTTACTGGTTTAATTGAAGAAATTGGCATTATTAAAAGTATAGGCAATCTTGGTGGTGGCAGAAAAATTACTGTTTCCGCTTCCAAAATTATGGATGATTTAAAAATAGATGATTCTGTATCTATAAATGGTGCTTGCCAGACGGTAATTAAAGTTAATTCCAAAGAATTTGAAGTTATTGCTGTTGAAGAAACATTAAGAAAAACTACTCTTGGTAGTTTGAAAAGCGGCGATGAAGTCAATCTTGAGCGTGCTATGAAAGTATCTGACCGATTAGGAGGACATATTGTTCAGGGGCATGTTGATACTGTTGGAAAAGTATTATCCATCAAAAAAGAAAATACTGGTATTTTATACAGATTTAGTTTTCCATCGGATTTTGCAAAGTATTTAGTAAATACTGGCTCAATTTGTATAAATGGAATAAGTTTAACAACTGCTAAAGTAGAAAGTAATTCTTTTGATGTAGCATTGATTCCACATACTATTTCTGTAACAACATTCAAGAACCTCAAACAAGGTAGCGAAGTGAACCTTGAATTTGATATACTTGGTAAATATATTGAAAAAATGCTAAATCATAATAAAAATTCAAGAAAGTCGAATTTAGATATTTATATTGACCAACCGGAGTATTGATTAATTGATAAAATTAGATAAATTAATAGACCTTTTTATGTTTCGCGAAGGAACTGAAGAAGATGATTATTCAACCAAGCCAGTTGTAACAACAGGTTCAATCGTTTGGGGAGTTTTATTTCGCTTTGCAATAATTGTAGTTCTTTCACTTTTGTTGATGAATTCAATTGACTGGAAATTTTATTGGTGGACTGTATTTATTGCAATATGGTTTTTTGTGGCATATCCAGCAAATCGTCAATATCAGCAATTCTACTCCCGAATGGATAGATTTGAAGAGGAAACTCTATGTGGCTCATGCAAATATTTTAGTCCAACAGGACAGCTTTGCACAATGTATGATGAACACGTGAGCAAAAACTATATTCCTTGTGAAGGAGAAAGTTGGGAAGCAAAAAGTTAATAAAATTTTATATATAAATATGATGTAAAATTGATAAATTTATTAGGTGATTTATGGAAAATGAAATATCGGAATTATCTGTCTTTGAAAAAATCAAAAAAATTAATCAATATGGACAAGAATATTGGTCTGCAAGAGAACTTTCTGACTTATTAGAATATTCAGAATTTACTAAGTTTAAAAAAGTTTTGGAAAAGGCAATAGAATCTTGTAAAAACTCGAACCAGTCAATAGAAAACCATTATCTCCAAACGGGGAAAATGGTCATGATCGGGTCAAATTCCGAGAGAGAGAGAGAAGTTATTGATTATCAGCTTTCACGTTAAGCTTATTATCTTATTGTTTAGAGTATGATATTGGTGGAACAATGCCCGAAAATTTGCCAACGGAAGATAGTATAAAGAAAATTGAAGCAAAAGTTAAAAAAATTAAAAAATAGAGTATATTTTTTAATTTTGAATTTATGATTTATTGAGAATATCAGAAAACATTATGTTAGTTAAATCAGATGCAATAATTATTAAATCATTTAAGTATGGTGATACGAGTAAAATTATTACTGCTTTTTCAAGGGAATATGGTAAAATATCTTTACTTGCAAAGGGTGCGTTGCAACATAAATCAAAGTTTGCAGGATGTATTGAGGCATTGAATGAAATAAATGCATCGTTCTATTATAAAAATAATACTGACTTGTATCTACTATCTTCTGCTGATATTATAAACTCAATGCAAAATGTTTATAAAAATTTGGAGCATTATTCAAGTGGCTTGCTGATAATGGAATCTATTTCAATTTTAAAAGAAAAACATATTCCAAATGATTTGATTTATGACCAAACATCACAAATACTTAAAATTATTAAAACTATGCCTCCTAACCCATTTGCATATTTTGTTAAAATGCAGTTATTACTTGCTGAATCTACAGGTTATGACATAACAACTGAAGATTCAGCAATTGAGCAAGAATTTGTTTTGTTCAATATGGAAAATAATCAAATTATCCATACCGGAAATTATCAATCCCGAAGTATTTATAAATTGCAATCTACAATTTATAATAAATTATCTCAAATCAATTCTACTGATGATGAAAGTATTAGTACTATTTCATTTAGTCATCAAGAAAAATTGCAAGCTATTGAATTTATTGAATCCTATTTTAGTTTCCACTTGGATAGAAACGTGCATTTCAAAGCAGCTTTTCTATTGTGATTTAACTTATTAGTTTCAAAAATTCATCTTCATTCAAAATTGTAACACCTATCTTTTTAGCTTTATCAAATTTACTACCTGGATTTTCGCCCACAACAACAAAGCTTGTAAGTTTACTAACTGATTTTGTTTCTTTTCCACCAAGTTTTTCAACTTTTAAAGCGGCTTCACTTCTTGTCATTTTTGATAATTCACCTGTAAATACAAATGTTTTACCAGATAAAGCAAGTGTTTCTGTAGTTTCTTCAACTACTTCAGCTGTGAAATTCAAACCAGCTTCTTTCAATTTATTAATAATATTTATTTGTTCACCGTTATTGAAGAATTTAATAATTGAATCAGCCATTTTATCGCCAATTTCATTAATTGAAGTCAGTTTTTCAATATCTGCAGATTGCAATTCTTCAATATTACTAAATGATTTAGAAAGAATTTTGGCAGTACCATTTCCGACAAATCTTATACCTAATCCATATAAAACTCTCTTGAATGATTGCGTTTTACTTTTTTCAATAGCATTTATCAGATTTTCAACTTTCCTCATACCCCATTTTTCAAGATTTTCAAGCATGCTTCTATGGATATGTAATTCATAAATGTCAGCAATATTTTTCAATAAACCAAGATTAACTAATTGCTCAACAATTTTTTCACCAAGTCCTTCAATATCCATAGCATTTCTTGATGCAAAATGTTCGATTTTCCTTCTTATTTGCCAAGGACATTCTACATTATTACAATAATAATTTGCTTCACCTTCAATTCTGATTAATGGACTTTTCTTCTCACAAATACATACTTCTTGGAATTGATATGGAACAGAATCATCTTTTCTTTTTTCTAAAACAACTGCAGTTACTTTAGGAATAACATCGCCACCTTTTTCAATCAGAACAAAATCACCTTCACGAATATCTTTTTCTTTTATAAAATCAAAATTATGAAGTGTAGCTCTACTAATTGTTGAGCCGGCAAGAAATACTGGTTCAAGCTCTGCAACAGGTGTTACAGCTCCAGTTCTACCTACTTGTAGAAAAATAGAATTAAGTACAGTTTCAGCACTTTCAGCCGTATATTTGTAAGCAATAGCCCAGCGTGGAGAGCGTGCAACCATCCCAAGATATTCTTGCTGACGCAATAAATCCACTTTGATAACTACACCATCAATCTGAAATTCAAGAGCATCTCTTTGTTGTTTCAATTCTTCAATAAATTCAAATACTTCATCTACATTTTTGCATAATTTGAAGCCCGGATTAATAGGAAAGCCCATTTCTTTGAGCAAATTCATATTGGAATTGTGCGATGTCAATTCAACATTTTTTGAACTGAGAAAATAACAAAACATATTTAATTTTCTTCGTGAAACTTCTTTTGAATCAAGTAATTTCAATGTTCCAGCAGCAGTATTGCGAGGATTTGAATACGTTTTTTCTCCCGAATCTTCTCTGTCTTCATTAATTTTTAGGAAATCTTTTTCGTACATAAATACTTCGCCACGCACTTCAAAATCGGTAAGTAATTTGCCATTTACTTCGATTGGTTCAACTTTTAGAGGAATATTTCTAATTGTTCGGATATTCATAGTAATATCATCACCAACAAAACCATCACCTCTGGTAGCTGCAAGAACAAGTTCACAATTTTTATACTTTAAACTACAAGCAACACCATCAATTTTCATTTCTGCACAATATTGAAATTCTTCATTAACTAAAATTTTCCTAACTCTTTCATCAAAATCATCAACTTCTTGGCGACTGTAAGTATTGCCAAGGGAAAGCATTGGCGAAGTATGAGTAACTTGGGTAAATCCTTTTAATGGCTCACCACTAACTCTTTGTGTAGGAGAATCTGAAGTTATAGTTTCGGGATGAATTTTTTCAAGATTTTCTAATTCTTTAAAAAGCATATCATAATCAAAATCAGAAATCAATGACTCAGCATCAACGTAATAACTTCTGTCGTATTTATTGATTAATTGCCTTAATTCTGCAATTCTATCAAGATAATTTGATGTTTTTTTGGAAACTATTTCACTCATAAGCAAATCCTTTTTATGTTTTTCTGCAATAATTTCAAATAAAATTCTTATTTTTGAATTTTAAAAAACTAATATACTAAAATTACTTATGATAATAAAAAATAATAACAATTTAGTTCTTTTTGTAGTTTCATTTTTATTAATATCATTTGACCAAATTACAAAATTTGTTGTTAAAGGATTTGACTTTCTTGGCTATCAACACCAAGGGTTTTATTATGGGGAGCAAGTACCTGTAATTGGAACAATTTTACAATGGACTTTTATTGAAAATCCCGGAATGGCATTTGGAATTGAGTTTGGATGGGCAAAAATTTTTCTAAGTTTGTTTTCAATCATCGCGAGTGTTGTACTTGCTATCGTAATTCATAGAATTAGAATGTATCACTTAGGAATTAGAATCGGATTTATGATGATATTTTCTGGTGCAGTAGGTAATTTAATTGACCGAGTATTTTTTGGAGTGATTTATGGGGAAGCACCATTATTTTACGGTAAAGTTGTTGATTTTATACAAGTAGATATTCCAGATGTTGCATTACTTGGTTGGACTCATTTTCCTGTGTTTAATATTGCTGATTCTTGTGTAACGGTTGGTGTGGCATTTTTAATCTTATTCCATTCAAAACTTCCCAATTTTGAGGATATTTTCCCATCAAAAAAGAAAATTTCAGACTTAAAGCAAGAAGTCGAATTAGATTAATTGACAATATAGTCGGTGTTGATATTAGGCTTGTGGAATTGTTAGGAGGTACAATCAGGGTTGAATCTGAAGTTGATATTGGCACTACATTTTCATTTACATTACCCTTTCCATAAAAAAAAGTAAATTACAATTTTACAATAATGTAATTTGCAAATGTTATTATTTTTGAGAGGATTTTAAGAATTGGAGAAGTAATTATTCTCGAACTTCAATACTTTTAATTGCAATTAACCCTATAATTCAATTATCATAAAAAATCTCTTTAATAGATTGCAAAATTTTAGTAAATTGTTGTTTTTAATTAATGTTATTACTGAAAATTATAAATTGAAGAGTTAATGAATCTAAACGAATTTAGTAAACCGATTAAACAGGATTTAGTAAAGTTTAATACATATTTTAAAGAAGTACTCAATACTAATGTTCCTTTACTGAACATTATTATTAAATATATCACACAAAAAAAAGGGAAACAGCTTAGACCTTTACTTGTAATGCTGTCTGCTAAACTATGTGGAGGAATTAACGAAAGAACTTACAAAGGTGCTGCAATGGTGGAACTTTTGCATACAGCCACTTTAGTTCATGATGATGTAGTTGATGAAGCTTCAGAAAGACGTGGACTTGTTTCAATAAATGCAAAATGGAATAATAAAATCGCAGTCTTGATCGGTGATTTTTTGCTATCAAAGGGGTTAATCATTTCAGTTGAAGCAAATGAATCACTATTTTTAGGTGCAACTTCCAAAGCTGTAAAACGAATGAGTGAAGGTGAATTACTTGCTATAGATAAAAGTAGGGATTTCATCATAGATGAAGAAGTTTACTTTAGAATTATTTCCGATAAAACTGCTTCTTTAATGGCTGCGTGCTGTGAAATAGGGGCTATTAGTGCCACAAGTGATAAAACTATTCATAATAAACTCGAACTTTTCGGTGAATATGTCGGTATTGCTTTTCAAATAAGAGATGATATTCTTGATTATACTTCTCAAAGTATGCTAATCGGTAAACCTGTGGGTAACGATTTGAAAGAAAAAAAGATTACACTCCCTTTGATTTATGCACTATCAAAAATTGAAAAAAATCAAAGTGAGAAAATTATTAAAAATATCAAAAAAGGAAAGATTTCCAAACAAGAAATAGCTGAATATATAAAAATTGCAATTGATAATGGCGGAATAGAATATGCGGAATCTAAAGCAAATTTTTACATTGATAAAGCAAAAGAAATTGTTAATGAATTTCCCGAAAGTGATGCCAAAAATTCACTTTTAGAATTTTCTGATTTCGTATTAGATAGAAATAGTTGATTTTTCTAAATGCTTAATTTGTTATTACTCGGTTCAATCTAAGTAAAATTTATTGAAATATACTTATGAAACAACCTCAGTGGTTCTAAATCTGGTATTTAGTTTCAAAAAATAATTTACTACTAAAATTTTATAAAAAAAAATTGCAGAAAATATTTAAATCTTCTGCAATTATTCTTTATTCATTTCTAAATGTTTATTTCTTAATCCAATTACTAATATCATCAATAACTACTTTTTCAACGTGATTTGGTTCGTAATATTCTGATGGAATACTTTTATTTTCACCGTAAATAAATAAATGATTCAACTTTGGATATAGTTTTAAAGTTGCCTTTTTATTTCCATCAAGTACTTTTTTCCAGCCGTTAAAATCTTCAATCGTTACTTGATAATCTCTTTCACCTTGCAAAACAAATATCGGACATGTAACTTTCTTGACAGTTTCAGAAGGATTGTAATCTCTGATATCAAGTGCATAAGCTCCATTCATTCCCATTGGAAGTGTAGTTGGGTCGGTATCTGCATTTAAATCAGGAGAAAGAAAATTCATAGTTTGGGCTTTAAGTTTGTCAATTTCGGCTCTTTCTTCAGTGCTAATTTCTTCATCTAACGAAAAAATATATTCATATTGGTCTAATAAAATTTGTTCAAATCTTCTGGTAAATCCTGCCATCATAATAATTCCAGAGATTTTATCATCTCTTAAAGCAACTCTTGGCATCATTGAAGCACCTAAACTATGACCAAGCACAAATATTTTATCTTTATTTAAACCATATTTTTCGGCATTTGATCTTGCAAATTTTACTGCCTCCACAGCATCATCAATTACTTCAGCATTCAAGTCAAATGTTTTGATTCCTGCTGATAATTTTCCAGCGTGCTGGTTAGTTCTTTTATTATACCTAATTACTGCAATACCATTACTTGATAAACCATAAGATATATCTCTAAATGGTTTAACTCCGCCAACTGTTTCATCCATATCATTAGGACCTGAACCATGTACAAGAATCACAACAGGAAGATTCTTTGTACCCTTGGGCAATGTAATTTTACCATCTAATTCATATCCATCAACACCAAATTTAACATTTTCTTCAGTAAATTTGTTTATATCAGCATATTCTGGCGATTTAAATTCAGTTCTTTGTTTTCCCGGAGAGATAAAAAATCCTGCAATTTTATTATTTTTATCAACTGAAATTCTACCGGTCAATTCATATCTTTCAAATAATAAATTTGTAACAACTAAGTGATTCTCTTCAACTGGGTTGATTGTTAATTCTCCAAAACCTTCAAATTTTCCAACTTGTGCCACCATTTGCGACCAAAATGAATTGAATTGTTCTGGTTTTATTAGAGTTTTCATTGTATCAGCAAAATGACTATATGCAATTTCAGGTTTATTCTCATTTAGATTCAAATAAAACTCTTTAACAAAACTCTCAAGAAACTCATTCCTATCTTCAAAAGAATATGTAGTTACATTACAAAACAGCAAAATACTAATTAAACAAAAATAAAATGATTTCATTTCAATAACTTTTAATATTAAACATCAAGATTTTTTACATATTGAGCATTCTTTTCGATAAAGTCCCTTCTTGGTTCAACTTTATCACCCATTAAAGTTTGGAATACAAGAGTGGCCTGAGCAGCTTCACCGATAGAAACTTGAAGTAGTGTTCTGGTATCAGGATTCATAGTAGTACTCCACAACTGTTCAGGATTCATTTCACCCAAACCTTTAAATCGTGAAATAATAATACCATCTTTTCTAACAGCAATTTCTTCATTATCATTTTCTGGCAAAGCAGGATTTTCTTCATCTACTACAACTGCTGTTCTAACTTTTGTATTGTCTTTGCGTAATCTTTCAATAATTTCATCTCTTTCGGCATCGTTAAATGCATAAAGCTCAGTTTTACCTTTTTTCAATTTATACAAAGGTGGCTGAGCAATATATAAATTTCCATTAAGAATCAATTCACGCATATAATTAAAAAATAGAGTCATCAATAGTGTTCTAATATGCGAACCATCAACATCGGCATCTGCCATTAGAATTACTTTCCCGTATCTTAGCTTTGTAATATCAAAATCTTCACCATAACTACATCCAAGTGCAGTAAAAATTGCCTTAACTTCATCGTTTTCAAGCATTTTGGTAACTCTTGCTTTCTGAACGTTAAGAATCTTTCCTTTCAATGGTAAAATTGCTTGAAATCTTCTATCTCTGCCTTGTTTAGCAGAGCCACCAGCAGAATCACCCTCGACTATGTAAATTTCACAATCTTCAGGAGTAGTCATCGAACAATCAGCTAATTTTCCGGGTAAAGTCGAAGATTCTAATGCACCCTTTCTTCTAATCAATTCTTTCTTTTTGCGTGATTCAATTCTGGCTTCTGCTGCAAGTAATGCCTTTTCAACTATTTTCTTTGCATCATTAGGATTTGAATCTAAAAATTGCGTCAATTTATCATTTACTACTTGACGAACAATACCTTCAACTTCTCCATTACCCAATTTAGTTTTAGTTTGTCCTTCAAATTGTGGTTCAGGTACTTTTACAGAAATTATTGCAGTTAAACCTTCCCTAAAATCATCACCAGTTAATTGAAGTTTATTCTTTTTGACAACGTTATTTACGTAATTATTCAAAGTTCTTGTTAAAGCAGAACGGAACCCCGAAACGTGAGTACCGCCTTCAATTGTATTAATATTATTAACATAAGATAGAACGTTTTCACTATAATTGGAATTATATTGGAAACAAATTTCTACTTGAGTTCTCGCACCGGATTCATTTACATCTTCACCGTAAATATATACAGGTTTTGTTAAAGTTTTTTCACCTGAATCTACATATTCAACGAAATCACGTAAACCGCCAACAAAATGGAAAACTTCTTTATAATCTTCTCTTTCATCAATTACAGTAATTACAACTGAGGGATTCAAGAATGCAAGTTCTCTTAATCTGTCCGATGTTCTCTGGAATTTAAATTCAACTGTTTTAAAAATTGTTGCATCTGGACGAAAATATATATAAGTACCTGTATTCTCAGAATCACCTAATACTTCTACAGAAGTTGTGGGGTCGCCACCATGATAAGTTTGTCGGTATTTCTTGCCTTCTCTTTCTACAATTACTTCCATAAAGTCAGACAAGGCGTTTACGCAAGACACACCAACACCATGCAAACCACCTGAAACTTTGTAAGAATTTTTATCAAACTTGCCACCTGCGTGTAATGTACACATTACAACTTCAAGTGTTGAAATCTGCTTAACTGGATGAGGACCTGTTGGAATACCTCTACCATCATCTTGAACGGAACAACCTCCATCTTTGTGTAATTTCACTGTGATATTCTTGCAAAAACCTGCAAGTGCCTCATCAATTGAATTATCCACAACTTCTTGAATCAAGTGATGTAAACCACGCTCACCTATATCTCCGATATACATTGCAGGGCGTTTACGCACTGCTTCAAGCCCTTCGAGAACTTTAATACTATCCTCAGTATAAGTATCTTCATCGGGTATGAAAATATCATAATCTGCAGTTTCATTTACAATTTCAATATCATTGATTTCTGTAATTTCTTCCATTTTTCTGTTTCTTTTTTATAATTATATATGATAAAAAAATATTACAATACATTACAAAAATACGAAAAATTAAGCAATTTTCCATACTTTGATAAAAATATTTTGTCTTAACTAATAAGTAATTTGGGTAACTAATTGGTAGTAAAAAATTATTAAATGAAATCCAGAAGTTTTGGAGATTTGGGTAGGTTCAAAAATGATGGACGCAACCTTTTGACTACAGATTGATTTTAACTTTGAAGTTGAGTACATCTTAGTCTATCACGAAAATCATAGATGTCCAACACTTTTAAAGTGTTGGACATCTATGATTTTTCTAAATTCGTAATTGCTTTTTACTCTTTATTCACTATAAACGGTTTTGCTCCCTTGCGTTTGCCGTTGTCAATGACTATTATATAATAACCATTGGGAATGTTTTCGATGTTGCAGTTGAGAGTGCCTTGTCCGTTGGAATCGTTATAATCAACAGTATAATCCAATTTTGATTGCAGAATACCTGTAAGATTGTAAAGTTCAACAGTTACATTCGGTAGATTTTCTGGCTCGACAATAAAATCTATGGATACATTTGTTTTTGCGGGATTGGGGTAGAGAATACTTGTTTGTTTATCTATAATATCTTCAACATCAGTAATACCAAAATCACTTAGTTTTGCTCGGTAAATTGCATCGCCATCATCTCCAAAAGAACCTCTATCGGTGCCAGCGTAAATGTAATCATCTAAAATTGTTAATGAACTTATTTCCAGATTTTTAAAAATACTATTGTTGATTGATTTCCAATTGAGTCCCATATCTGTAGATACAAATACACCCAAAAATCTAATTCCAACAAAGATATTTTTTCCAACTTTTGCAAATGCTTTCACTTCGATATATTTTTCGTTCTTTAATGGTATTCCGTTATTTTTTAACTGCCAACTTTCTCCCATATTCGAAGAAGTATAAACCCCGAATCCTGTTCCAAGGAAAATAACATCATCGATTTTTTCAATTGCTTTTATTCTCAAATCATCATAAGGTAAGCCTTTGCTAATTTCCTCCCATGAATCGTCATTATTATAAGAAATCATTACAGTTGAATCCAGACAAGCAATAACGAAATTATCTTTATGAAAGAATTTTCTTACAAATTGATGCACAGGTAATTTATCTTTAATTTGTATCCAATTTTCTCCATTATCCTCTGAAATACCATATGAGCCATATCCACCGTCTAATATTTTATTGTCAATTGTTGTTATCTGGCTATATCCGAATTCTTCACTTAATTTCTTCCAATTGACTATTGAAGTATCAGAACGGTATAAACCACGATTGGTACATGCAAACATATAATTATTTTTAAATAACAGTGAATATACGAATAAACTATCTAAGTCATTTCTAATCCAAGTATCACCTTTATCCGATGAATAAAAAAGTCCATCATGAAAAGTAGTATAATTATTCAAAGATACTGAACATGCATATAACCTATCACCTCTTGTTTCTAATGAATTTACTAACCAGTAATTTTTGGAATTTCTTATAGCAGTCCAAGTATCACCTCTATCTGTTGATATAAAAATTTCAGTTCCAGAAGCACCGTAAATTATGCCATCTCCGACCGCAAGGTACTCAGCACTTCTATAATATTCATTTGTAAGCGATTTCTTTGTCCATGTATCACCGAAATCATCAGAATAATATAAGTTTTCAGAATCACCAACAAATAAACGACCTTCAATTGCGGCAAACGAGTATTTATTTAATTTAAAACTTTTTGCGTTATTTTTTTTAATCCAGGTATTTCCCATATCTGAAGACATATATATCACTTTAGTACCACCTCTAATATCACTATCACTATAGGAAGTAGTAAATATTTTATCACCAATAACTGCCAATTGATTAAAATCTGCGTATTGTTCTAATCCATTATTTTTTAAAGTCCAACTTTCACCCTGGTCAGTTGATAAATAGATTTCATTACCATAGCCAACACTTGCAAAAATATTTGAGCCGACCAAAGCAAAACAATTAATAATTTTCAGAGGCAAACCATGATTTTTTTCAGTCCAAGATATACCATTATCTGTAGTTGCATAAATACCGTTATTCCAAGTACCTGCATATACTTTACCTTCCAAAACTAATAATGAGCTAATTACAGTCCAACCAGGGAAATCAAAAACTATTTCTTTCCAATTTTTTCCAAAATCATTTGAAACATAAAAATACTCTAAGCTACCAATATAAATATTATTATTGTCAATTGCTAATGAATAAATTCCATTTTTTATATTTATTGAATTTTTAAATGTATTCCAATTTTCTCCTTTATCATTAGTAATTAATAAATCACCATCAGTAATTGCATTATTATTTGACGCCCAAATCCTTCGTATTTCTGAGTCGTTTTTCCAATTTGTTATTTCCCATTGGGAAAAACACTCAAAAAGGGATAAAAGGAATAAAAAGAATAATATATATCTCATTTTATCACCATTATTTTTTGTGTTTGTATTTGATTTGAACTACTTATTTGAATTGTATAAATTCCAGGTGGATAATTTAAAGTATTTATTGATACCTCATAATAACAATCTGGATTTGTATTTAATATCAAATTATCCGTTACCAATCCTAAACTATTGAAAATTTTAATTTTTGGTTCAGATTGATTGCTTGTTTTAAATTTAATTATATAATTATCTGTAGCTGGATTTGGATAGGCAATTATTGTTGATTCATTATTTGTATTATCTCTTACAGAAATAGGAACAAGTTTCCCAAATATCGAGATATTTAATTCAATGTTGTTGAGTTCTGGCTCATATCCTTTAAACTCCTCAGTATTAAAATCGAATAATTTATATTGGTATGTTTTGGCACTAACATCAAAACTATGATTATGATATATCCCATCATCAATTATACCATTCCCACCTTGTCCTGAAGTAACTTCTGTATATTTTGTTGATTTATATAGAGGTTGAGCTTTACTTAAGCCACCTTTATCCTTATTATCAGAATGACCGCTTCTACCCCATACAAATAATTGAGATGATTCAAATCCTTCTAAAGTTTTAGTGCCACGTATTTCTCTTCTTTGTGCCTTATATATTTTTTCCTCTACTTTTTCATCTGTTCTAGTGATTAATCTTAGGACTTCTTTTGAACTTGTAAATTCATCTGTTGTGTCTAAAACAGTTATTTTGTCATGAAACAAATTATGTCCATTATTTAACATCTCAAATATATTACCAATTTTAAGTTCGCCCCATCCTGAAACATTATCATACCCAGGATATGTTTTCATATAAACATCTTGATTATTTGGATCATAGTTTAAGTCAAAAGCTGCAGCTTTAATAATATTTTGATAATCTTCTGGTTCAGGTTTTATAAATTTATATTTATTATTTTCTAAAAATTCTGAACGTAATAAGGCAGTCGCACCAGAAACATGAGCTGCTGCAGCTGATGTTTCTCCTGTTTTTATGTATTCTCCATCAGAATTTGTTGTGTAAATATATTCTAAATATGCCGGGGCTAAAATGTCCATATTGTCACCGTACCAAGTGTTACTTATTCTCACATGCTCAGCATCAAGACCTCCCACACTAAAAATCCAGCTTGGGTCAAAATTGGCTGGATACCACTCCTTCGGATTGTCTTCTTTAATATTGCCCCTTGAACAAACTATAGATACACCATTTTCAAACGCATAGTTAAAAGCATCTCTCAAACTTGGGGATGCAGTTTTAAACCCAAAAGAACAATTTAAAATATGAACAGCGAAACTTCTATGAATTTTATTATCTTCATGTGGTGTTGTGTAATTAGATGCAGCATCTAATACAGCACCTATAACTTCACTTATTCCTATTGACTCATCATCATTGCTTGAGATTTTTACTTTAAGCCCAATCAACTTACAACCTTTATTATCTTCTAACCATCCACCTGCTATACCAGCTATACCAGCATTGGTACATCCATCAGTTGTTCCATTAGTATAAGCTCCAATAATTCCAGCCATTTGAGTTCCATGTGAAGAACCATCTTGGATATTAATACTTTCATCATGATAATTCCACCCATCAATTACTTTATATGGTGGTCCTATGGTAGGACCTAAATCACAATGTGAAAAATAAATACCATTGTCAATAACCCCAACAATAATTTTATCTGACCCTGTTTGAAAATCCCACGCTCTTTCGCAATTTGTATAAGAGGGCCATAAACTTTTTTGTTTGTTAATATAGTCATCATAAAAGGGGTCAATCGGTTTTGCATTTAATTGTCCATAAAAATCAGGTTCAGCTATATCTAACTGGTCTTGAAAAAAAATCGATAAAGTCAAACAGCTGTTAATAACTGATGTGTCATTATTTAACTTCATTGTCATCCAAAGGAAATTGGCACATTTTATTGTATCACCATATCTGGTAATTGAAAGAGTATCAGTGCATGGATTTGCTGCTGTAATTCTTTTCAGATAAATACCACCAAGTTGGTGTAAAGTTGTTTTTAATACTGAATCAATAATCAAACTATCAATTGGAAATTGCTCAGACATCATTTGACTTTTATAGATATTTGCAATATCGTTATCACCATCTAACATAGTTGGCATTTCATAACTAAAACATAATTTTTCTAAACGTAGAGCGTTCTTCCTAAATTTAATTATAATCTCATTTCTACTAAAAGCGTTTGTATCCAATATTGGCCAATTATAAGTGATAGTATCACCTAACTCATTTTTAATAATTGGTAAATATGGCTGTGCTTCTACTTTGTCAATATTCACCATAAGTATAATTCCAATTATAAAAATATAGCAATACTTATATAATTGCTTAAAGTGGTACTGGTGTACTGGTGTACTGGTGTACTGGTGTACTCTTGAACATTACTTCCATAAAGGAAGGATTTTAAAAATGCGTTAAACATAAAAACTCCAAATTATTTAATAACTATTAAATTTAATTATTTCATTTCAAAAAATAATTATTTAAACACATATTTTCAATTTGCAAATTATCAATTTACATTTATTATTCAAAATAATATTTTTATTTATCAAATAATTTATTCACATAACATATATTTTTTAATTTGTAAAAACCACTTATAAAAGTCAATTTAAACGCAAAATAATCACAAAATATCAATATATATGTATATAATGTTCAGATGTCCTACACTTTTAAAGTGTAGGACATCTATATACAAACTTGCCAATGCTCGAAGACTTAGGAAGTTTGCTATAAAAGAAATGCCACATATTTCTATGTGGCATTTTTAAAATCATTTGATATTATCTGTATATCTTAGGCATCTACATAGTTATTTGCTTTCAATTCATGCAATATTTGACTTACTTGATTAGAATTGACATTACTATATACTCTGTCATTAATTGTTACAACTGGTGCCATGGCACAAACACCAATACATCTTGTACCCTCAATTGAAAACATACCATCTGATGAGGTTTCACCCATTTCAATACCAAGTTCGGATTTGAATGTGGTGAGTACACCTTCAGCTCCCTTTACAAAGCAAGCAGTACCCATACAAACAGATATTGCATATTTACCACGTGGTTTTAATCGGAAATAATGGTAAAATGTAGCAACTCCAAATACGTTTGAGGTAGGAACTTCAAGCAAATGAGCCACTTCGTCCAAATGAATTTCAGAAAGAAATCCATAAACTCCTTGAACTTTATGAAGAATAGAAATCAAAAAGCTTTCAGGATACTCTTTTTTCTTGCATTCTTTGATATAATTAATTATATCCTCTGATAATGAATATTTTACTTCACACATTATTTTATTCCTTTTGGTAATTTTGCTTGATAAGTAGTATGCAATAATTTATGTGCAAGATGACTACCCGGTTTAACGAAATAATTCTCATATAATTCATTGATATAAGGATTATCGTGTGATTTACGAATTTTTTTCCCAGCGTCAATATCGTATAATGCTTGTTGTCTTTTCTTGATAATATCTTTATCTAATGGATAGATACTCTTCTCAACGTGTGCTAAAGGTTGTCCGCCGCCTGCAACACAGCCACCGGGACAAGCCATAACTTCAATAAGATGATATTGTTTCTCACCTTTTTTTACTTTTTCAAGTATTGTTTTTGCGTTTTCCAATCCATTTGCAATAGCGATATTAATCTGTGTACCTTTGATATTGATAGTCGCTTCTTTTAAGCCATCAACTTGTCTAATGTCATAGAAATTAAGGTTTTCTATGCTTTCGCCTGTTAATTTTTCATAAGCAGTTCGTAATGCAGCTTCCATTACTCCACCAGTAGAACCAAATATATCAGCGGCACCAGAGGATTCACCTAACGGGTTATCAAATTCTTCCTCTGGTAAATTAGGGAAGTCAATACCATAAGCTTTAATCATCCAAATTAATTCACGTGTTGTGATAACTGCATCTGTATAAGGATAACCTTCTTCTGCAAAATGTTCAGGTCTTTGTGCTTCATATTTTTTTGCAACACAAGGCATAACTCCAACAACAAAGATATTCTTCGGGTCAATTCCCTTCATATCGGCATAATACGTTTTAATAACTGTTGAGAGCATTTGCATTGGTGATTTGCAAGAAGAAACATTTGGTAGTAATTCAGGATAGAAATGTTCAACAAAGTTAATCCAGCCCGGAGAACAAGAAGTCAGCATCGGTAAATGTTTGTTAGTGCTTATTCTTTCAATAAATTCATAAGATTCTTCCACAATAGTTAAATCAGCTGTGAAGTTTGTATCAAAAATAACATCAAATCCTAATCTTCTAAGAGCTGCAACAGTCTTTCCAGTAAATGAACTTCCATGTGGCATATCCCAACCTTCGCCGATAGCTGCACGAATAGCAGGGGCAGTTTGAACAATTACAACTTTATTTGGGTCAGCTAATGCTTCCCAAACAATTTCAGTATTATCTTTTTCGATGAATGCTGCAGTTGGGCATACATTAATACATTGACCGCATTTAATACAAACTGAATCGTCCATATCGCTTATAAATGCTGGTGCAACTACTGTTCCAACACCTCTATACATTTGACTAAGATTATGAACACCTTGAATTTCAGAGCAAACTCTTACACAACGTTTGCATAAGATACATTTTTCTGCATCACGAACAACAGAAACCCCCTTATCATCAACAGGAAATTCTTTTCTTGCACCTTCAAAAAATCTATTTCTTACACCTAATTTATAAGAAAGATTTTGAAGTTCGCAATTTCCATTTCTTTCACAAGTAAGACAATTTTTCGGATGATTATCTAATAATAATTCCACAAGGTCACGGCGTGCAAGGCGGATTTCAGGAGAATTAGTCTTGATTTTCATACCTTCCTGAAGTTGTGTAGCACAAGCAGGCAAATAATTTGCAAATCCTTCTACCTGTACAGAGCAAATTCTACAAGCACCTTCAGTTGATAAGAACGGGTGAAAGCATAGTCTTGGTACATAAGAACCGATACTATCGCAGGCATCCATTATCGTGCATCCTTCTTTTACGGATACGTTTATATCATCTATTATAGCATTTATATATTTCATTTTTTTCTCTCCTTAAATCTTTTCGATTGCGTCGAATTTACAAACATTAAAACACTCACCGCATTTGATACATTCAAGTTGTAATATTTCGTGTACTTGTTTTTTTGAACCAGTGATACATGAAACAGGACAACGTCTTGCACAAAGAGTACATCCAGTACACTTATCTGGAATAATAAAGAATTTTATAAGTTTTGTACATTTCTGTGTTGGGCAACGTTGTTCTTTTATATGTATCTCGAATTCTTCTCTGAAATTAGTTAATGCAGACATAACAGGATTTGGTGCTGTTTGACCTAATCCACAAAGTGAAGTTTTCTTAATAGTATTACCAAGACGCTCAAGCAATACTAAGTCGTCCATTGTTGCTTTACCGTCAGTAATTTTTTCAAGAATTTCAAGCATTCTTAAAGTGCCTTCACGGCAAGGAAGACATTTTCCGCAAGATTCATCTTTAGTAAATTCAAGGAAGAATTTTGCAGTATTAACCATACAATCTTGCTCGTCAAGTACAATCATTCCACCTGAGCCCATCATTGAGCCAATTGCTTTCAATGATTCATAATCAATTGGAGTATCAATTTTATCAGCTGGAATACAGCCACCTGATGGTCCACCTGTTTGTACAGCTTTCAACTTTTTATTGTTTGGAATACCACCACCAATATCGTAGATTATTTCTCTAATTGTAGTTCCCATAGGCACTTCAATTAAACCAGTATTCTGTACTTTTCCTGCAAGAGCGAAAACTTTTGTACCTTTACTACCCGGAGTACCAATTCTTGAAAACCAATCTGCACCATAAAGTATGATAGCAGGAACATTTGCCCAAGTTTCAACATTATTAATACAAGTAGGATGTCCCCATAAACCAGAGTATGATGGATATGGAGGTCTTATTCTTGGTTGTCCTCTTTTACCTTCAATAGAATGAATTAATGCAGTTTCTTCACCACAAACAAAAGCCCCTGCTCCAAGACGTATTTCCAAATCGAAATCAAATCCTGAACCAAGAATATTCTTACCAAGAAAACCATATTCACGTGAAATATTTATCGCATTTTCGATTCTTTCGATTGCAAGAGGATATTCTGCTCTTATATACAAATAACCTTTGCAAGCTCCCATAGCATAAGCACCAATTATCATTCCTTCAATAATAGAGAATGGGTCACCTTCAAGGGCTGACCTATCCATAAATGCTCCCGGGTCGCCTTCATCAGCATTACATATTATATACTTGATTGGGTCTTCTCTTAAAGTTCTGGTAAGTTTCCATTTTGAGCCAACAGGGAAACCTCCGCCACCTCTACCTCTAAGACCGGATTTTGAAATATCTTCAATTATTTTTTCTGGGCTTTTACTTTCTAAAACCATCGCAAGGGCTTTGAAACCTTGAGTATGGATGTAGTCTGTAATGCTTTCGGGGTCAATAATACCACAATTTCTAAGTGTAATTCTACTTTGTTTGTTAAAGAAAGAAACATCTCCATAGAATTTCATATATACTTCTGTTAATTGTTCTGTATGGACTAAATATTTTTCACAAACTTGATTGTTAATAAATTGTGATTCAATAATTTCTTCCATTTCTTCTTCTGTTTCAAAGCGATAAATTACATTTGTTGGGAATACAATCATCACAGCGTACTTATCACCATCTTCTAATTTCGATAAACCAATATTGCCACCATTCAAAACTCTGATTTTTTCAAGTTCAAGGTCTTTCTTTATTATACTATCAATAAAAATTTCCCTCAAATCAAGATGGTCTGGTCTTTGTTCGTAATTTGTGTCGCAAAAAGTAACAACATAGTCGTAAATAATATCACTCTTCTTATCAAGCATCAAAGAAGTAACTGGTTTTTTCCCGATAATATGCTTCTGAAAAATTTCAGGCACTTTATCAGTAGTAACTTTTTGATATTTTACTCCTATTTGGTTAGGCATGAATATACCTACAATCGGCTCTTGAGAGCATCTGCCGGTACATCCCGTTTGTTTTACAACGATATCTTCTCTACCAGAAGCTGCGATAAGTTTTGCAAATTCTTTTCTTACTAATTCAGCTCCAGCTGCATTCTCACAAGTAGCTGAACCAACCTGAATAATAATGTTGCCCTGCTTATCAGCATCAGTAGTAGCAAAATCAAGTTTTGCTTTCAATTCGTTGTATCTGTTCATTGCATCTGACATACAATCCTCAATGGGCTAATTTGTTAATTAATCAATTTTTTAATGAATTAAAATCAAAAACTACTTTAATCCTTAAATTCAAAATGAATAATGACAAAATATTCACATAATTACATTATTCAATTGCAAAATTATGGATTATCAACAATATAAAAAAATAATATTTATTTAGCTAAAACTAATAAAATTAATAAGTTATGCTATAATTTAAACGAAAACAATTTGCTAATGTCAAATATTAATTTTTTTTGAATATCAAAAACTTATTCCTAAAGAGCGGCTTTCAAATATTCAACATTTAATATTTCACAAAATAAAAAAATTATAAAAATTACTTTTTTATTTGGATAAAATATATTATTTTACAATTTAAATGATAACTATTTGATAAAAATTAAACTTTGATTGTGAAATAATGGATTTTGTTTGAATAAACAGAAAGTATATATCGAAACAAGTGTTATTAGTTACTTGACTGCCAAACCAAGTAGGGATTTAATTATTGCTGCACATCAAAAAATCACTTACGATTGGTGGCACAAATATAAACATCAATTTGACTGTTTTATTTCTCAATTTGTTATTGATGAAGTTAGCAAAGGAGATTCTTTAGCGGCATCAAAAAGATTAAATTCAATTTCCAAACTACCGTCATTGGATTACAGCCCATTAATTGATGATTTAGCAAAAAACTACATTAAACTATTTGGATTTCCAGAAAAATCCAAATTAGATGCTTATCATTTATCTATTGCTGTAATTTTTGAGATGGATTATTTATTATCATGGAACTGTAAACACATATCTAATGCTGTAATATCTAATAAAATCAATGATTACAATTCTAAACATTCGTTATTTATACCAGTTTTATGTACACCTTTATCGCTTATGGAGAATTAATATGTGGAAGGATAAAATTGTTGAAGAAGTAAGAAAAACTCGGGAGAAAATTCTTCAAGAGTTTGATTATGATATGAAAAAATATATTGATTATTTGATTGAATCTCAGAAAAATGAAAAGAGAAAAATTGTTACATTGGAGGAAATGAAAAAACTGAAGATGACATAAAGTAAATAACAAATAAAATATTTATAAGCGCTGTCTTATAATCGTTCTTATCTGAAAACGACCAATTTTAAGTACGAGAACGGTAAGATGGCACGCAAACACTATGAAATTAAAAATTAATACAAATTTGATTAATTTATATTTTGATTTGAAAGTTTATGAAAGAAATATTTAAAAATAAAGCAGTAGAGAATATTAAAATTGCTGAAGTTGCATTTGAAATGGAATGTTTTAATGCTTCTGCAAATCGTGCTTATTATGCCGCATTCCATGCCTCAATTGCTGCGATATATTCTATTGGACTGGAACCTAAAATTGACCACAAATCAATTCAATCTTTGTTTTCAGATAATTTTTTCAATAGAAGAAAAATTATTTCGTCTAAATACAAAGGTGATTTAAAGGAATTACAAGGAAATAGAAATATTGCTGATTTCCACGAAGGGGTCAGTAAAAAAACTGCTAAAAAACAGTTATTACAAGCAAAAGAATTAGTTGAAATTATTTTTGAGGTGCTATAATGAGAATAAATATTAAACAACAACAGTTAATTGACGAATTATTAGCAAAAGTCAAGGAACGTTATCCTGAGATTGTATTAAGAAATTTGGAACCATCTGCTGACGACCCTGATGATATTTGGATTAACGTTATAGCGAATATGAATGAGGAACGCCAATGGGAAATGGCCCATTATGCAGCAGAGCTTGAAACGGATATTTTGCTTGATTATGGTTACGCACTTTCTATATTGTCGCATAATCCTAATGCAGTTTATGCTTAATTTTTTTTAACAAATTGATAATACTATGACTTAAGAAATAAAATAACAAATAAAATATTTATATGCGTGGTCATATATTCGTTCTTGATAGAAAACGAACAAATTTTCAGTTAATAGATATTGAATGATTTCGTGATATTTTTTCATACACATAAATAAAATATTTTAAATTTATATTTTTTTCTTTTGTAAATATAAAATAATTTTTATATATTCGTTTGTTTAACTAATTACATTTTATTGATTAAATTTGAGATAAAAAAGCAATAATTTTCAACATATATATATATTTATAAGCGTGGTCTTATAATCGTTCTTATCTGAAAATCGCCAATTTTTAGTTAATAGATATTTAATGATTTCGTGATATGTTTTCTTACACATAAATAAAATATTTTAAAATTATATTTTTTTCTTTCTAAAAAATATTTATTTTTTTATATTTGAATTTTTCAATTCTAAAATATTTTTATTTAAATTTGAATAGGTTTGATGTGTTTTTAAATACAAAAATATTTTCAAATGGTGATAGTGGAAAAGCTGTGTTACATTATATAATATTTGTATAGAAAATTAATAGATAATTAATTGAATTATATTATTTATGTACGGTATAATTCTATTGAAAATTTACAATTGGAAATTAATCGATTAAATCGAATATCAAAGTTTTATTTGAAAATTTTAACTTATGAAATGGGGAATTTGCTTATGCACAAAATTATTATTTTTTCAATTTTAATTGCAAGTTTATTAATCAGTAATTCAATTGCACAGACACCTGGCTCACTTGATAATACTTTCAATAATGGTGGCTCTGGGTTTAATAATGGTGTTTATCCATCATCCATCCAAAGTGATGGTAAAATTATTGTGGGTGGAGGTTTTACTACTTATAATGGAAATAATTGTCCAGATAGATTGGTGCGTTTAAATAGTGATGGCTCCATTGATGACTCTTTCAACAATGGGGGTACTGGGTTTGACGGTGCAGTAATATCAACTACAATTCAAAGTAACGGTAAAATTATTGTTGGTGGAATTTTTACTACCTATAATGGAAATAATTGCCCAGATAACTTATTAAGGTTAAATAGTGATGGCTCAATTGATGTTACTTTCAATAATGGAGGTTCTGGGTTTAACGAGAGAATTATTTCAACTTGTATCCAAAGTGATGGTAAAATTATTGTGGGTGGCAATTTTACTACTTATAATGGAGCCGAATGTCCAGATAGATTGGTACGATTAAATAGTGATGGCTCAATTGATAATACTTTCAATAATGGTGGCTCTGGGTTTAATGATTTTGTTTATACAACATCCATACAAAGTGATGGTAAAATTATTGTGGGTGGAGATTTTACTACTTATAATGGAGGCGAATGTCCAGATAGATTGGTACGATTAAATAGTAATGGCTCACTTGATAATACTTTCAATAATGGAGGTACTGGATTTAACAATGATATTTATTCAACTTGTATCCTAAGTGATGGCAAAATTATTGTGGGTGGAGATTTTACTACTTATAATAATATAGATTGTCCAGATAGATTAGTAAGAATAAACTCTAATGGGTCAATAGATAACTCTTTCAATAGTGGTGGCTCAGGACTTAATGATATAGTATTATCTATAAAAATTCAAAATAACGGCAAAATTATTGTGGGTGGAGGTTTTATTGCCTATAATGGAAATAATAATTGTCCAGATGGATTGGTACGATTAAATAGTGATGGTTCGATTGATAACGATTTCAATATTAATGGAGCTGGATTTGATGATGCAGTTTTTTCAACCACTATCCAAAGCGATGGCAAAATTATTGTGGGTGGCGAGGTTTTTACAACTTACAATGGCTTAGATTGTCCTGATAGTTTTGTAAGAATAAATGGAGATGCAACAAATATTCCAACACTTCCCGAATGGGGCTTAATTGTATTTGGGTCATTGATAGCGTTTTTTGCGGTGAGGAAGATAATACAAATTGTGTAGTTAAATTTGGATATAAGAGAGCAATAGAAGAAACAATAATAGTCCTGCCATTTATGGCAGGGATTAAATTGAAGCAACGAATAATTTGGCTTAAGTCAAAAAAAGAGAAAGCAATTCGCCACCCCGACCTAAAGGTCAGGGCAATGTAAGAAGAAACAATTTTTATCAAATCCAAATCTTCAAGCATTGGTAAGTTTTGTATTTAGATGTCCAACACTTTGGAAGTGGTGGACATCTTACCATTATTCGCATATTCTTAGATGGACTCCACCTCTAAGTTTGCGTCCATCTTTGCGAAAATAAAAGATGTGCCACATCTGTGAGATATGGCACATCAAAAACGAAAATATTAATATATCAGAGAATAAATTAAGGTTGTATTCTATAAATCATTCTTGGGAATGGAATTACTTCTCTTATATGGTCTGCACCTGTAATCCATTTAACAACTCTTTCAACTCCAAGACCAAATCCACTATGAGGAACTGAACCGTATTTTCTCAAATCAAGATACCATTTAAATTCTTCTTCTGGTAAATTTTCATGTTGTATTCTTTCGAGCAACCAATCGTAATTATCTTCTCTTTGGCTTCCACCGATTATTTCACCAGCTTTTTCAGGACCTAACATATCCATTGCTAAAACTACTTTTTCATTCAATGGGTCACGTTTCATATAGAATGCTTTAATTTCAGTAGGGTAGCGATGAATAATTAATGGTTTGTCAAATTGTTCCATAATTGCTTCTTCTTGTGGAGTTCCAAAATCCTCACCCCAAGGGAATGGTCGAATTTCAACATCTTCACCATCAATTTTCTTAGTTAAAGGGACGTCATTTTTTATTAACCAGTCAACTGCTTCAGTATAACTCATTCTATAAAAAGGGCGACGAACTTTTTCGAGTTTAGTTATATCACGTTCAAGAGTAGCAAGCTCCTTTTGACATGTTTTCAAAGCATATTGAACAATGTATTCGACCAAGTCTTCAGCCAAATCCATGTCATCATTCAAATCAAAGAATGCCATTTCCGGTTCAACCATCCAAAATTCTGTTAAATGCTTACGTGTTTTGGAACGTTCAGCACGAAAAGCAGGACCAAATGTATAAACTTTACCCAAAGCAAGAGCTGTAGCTTCAGCATATAATTGACCTGATTGTGATAAATATGCTTTACCCAAATCGAAGTATTCTGTTTCAAATAATGTAGAAGTTCCTTCGCAAGCGTTTGGTGTTAGAATAGGTGAATCCATCAACTTGAAACCATTACCATCAAAGAAGTCGCGAATTGCTTTCATAACTGCGGCTCTAACTCTCATTATTGCGTGCTGACGCGACGAGCGAAGCCAAAGATGACGTTGATTAATCAAAAACTCAACTCCATGTTCTTTTGGAGTAATTGGATAATCAACAGCAAGTTGATATACTTTTAAATCAGTAACATCTAATTCATAGCCACCGGGAGCTTTATCAGATGCAACAACTTTACCTTTTATACTAATAGATGATTCTTGCGTCAGTTGTTTTGATAATTCAAAAACTTCTTCACTAAGATTTTGCTTGAATACTACACATTGAATTATTCCCGTACCATCACGCAAAAGCACAAATTGTAATTTACCTTTACCTCGAGTATTATAAACCCAACCGTTCAAAGTTACTTCTTGTCCATCATATTTTGCAATATCTTCGATATAAACAAATGACTTATAAGCCGACATAATTAATCCAAATTTATTTATAAAAAATTACTTTAAAATAATCATACAAAAATACGATTTATTTTAATTATTAGTATTTAAATAATTGAAATATTTTTCAATGACTATTATGTTATATAAGAATTAATATTTTCAAATGTCAAATTTGTTAAAGATTAATATCAACTTTCTCTATTAATTCTGCACAAATATCGGAGTAAACTGCGGCTTCTTCGGCATTTTTTACTGATGATTGGCAAGTAATGATAATTTTATCAGGGGCAAATAGAATACCAGGAGTTTTCATTAGATTACTATTTGTAAGGTTTGCTGTTTTTTGGTCCCAATTATTTATCAAATTTGTAAAATTATCACCTAATATTTTATTTGCTAATTCAATTTTATTAGTGATAATTAAGTAATTTTTAAGATTGTTGTTACGAATAATCTTGCCATCGGAAATATTAATCAAATCCTTATATTCTGGTCCAAAGTAATTTGAAATATAAAAGTCAAGTGCTTTCTCTGCTACGAAATTCTTTATTGAATTCATAAATCCAGCTTCATTATTAAAATCAGATTTTATCTCCACAGGGGTGTCCATAATCATAACATAATGATTATTACCCAACTTCTTATCGTTTGTTATCCATTTAAGAGTTTGTTGATATAAAGTTTTTCTGCTTGTAGTTGCATAGTCGTCAGTATATTTTATGGTTGAAACCAACTTCCAATTTAAGTTTTTTGATGTTCCTTCATAAATTGTATCTCCAAAATCCTTATCAAATCCATGAGATAAATCATAAGACATAGCACTAATATTAGGAGGTTGTTTCGAAACATCAATATTCAATCTTTTAGCTTCTTCTTGTGCTTCTATCACAGTTTTTTCATATTTTTCCTTGATTTTTTTCTTCCTTACAAGTCCAATTAGATAGAAAAATACAAAAATTGCAATTGTAATAATGAATAAATTATCCATTATAATAAATTGTAAATTATCCATAAAAACTCCAACAACAAAATTTAAAAATCAAACCTCTAACTCATCTTTGCTAAATCTTACGAAACTATCACAAAAAAATGCTATTCAATATTGGCCTACTTTCCTTTAAATTTCAACTTATGGATTGATGTTAATTCCTTTGTAATAAAATGAAATGCTTCATCAGCTGTATTGCAATATGTAAATAAATCCAAATCTTTTCTATTTATCATACCTGTTTCTACCAAATAATCAAAATCAATCAAACTCTTCCAAAAAATATCATTAAAAAGTACAATTGGAAGTTTTTTGGTAACTTTAGTTGTTTGAATAAGAGTTAGAATTTCAGTTAATTCATCTAATGTACCTAATCCACCCGGAAGAGCAACAAATGCCTTAGCCAAATATACAAACCAAAATTTACGCATAAAAAAGTAGTGAAATTCAAAATTTAAATCATCAGTTATGTAGCTATTGGGTGCTTGTTCAAATGGTAAACTGATATTTAAACCGATAGAAGGGCAGTTTGCCCTTGTAGCTCCTCGATTTGCAGCTTCCATCATACCAGGACCGCCACCTGTTGCTATATAAAACCTATCTTTTTTGGGTAATCTCAATGACCAATGACCAAGCATTTCAGCAAGTTTCATTGCTTCCTGATAACAATCAGTAACAACTTTTGTCTTCATAAAGTCATTAATTTCATTCTGAATTGCTGGTTTTTCATCATCAGTAGCAAATATTAATTTATCATTCAAAGTCTTAAGTTTAATTTCAAACTGTTCAAGAGATAAAGTTCTTGCTGAACCATAAAAGACAATCGCATTATTTATACCATATTTTCTGAAATATTGCTCAGGATACAAATATTCCGATAGCATACGAATAATTCTACCATCTTTACTATGAATAAATTCTCTATTATCATAAGATTTTTCCATTCTTGGCTTAATTTTCTTAGGGTCTTCATTTACTCCTAACATATTTTACTCCTTCTATTTGAATTTATTTTTTAAATCATCAAGATTGAATTTTGGTTCCACTTTCTTTGGCTTTGGTTTATCTAAATCTTTCTTTTTCATAGTAAGTGTGATTCTTTTCAATTTTTCATTTACTTCAAGTACAGTAACATTTACAATTTGTCCTACTTTCACCAATTTTGTAGGGTCTTTAACATATTGATTAGTCATTTCAGAAATATGAATTAAACCATCTTGATGCACCCCAATATCAGCAAAAGCACCAAAATTTGTTATATTTGTAATAACGGCTTCAAGTTCCATTCCTGTTTTTAAGTCTTTAATTTCTTTAATATGCTCATTAAACTCTGCATATTTGAATGATTCTCTCGGGTCTCTGCCGGGCTTTTCAAGTTCATTTAAAATATCGCGTAAAGTCAATTCACCAATAGTTTCAGTTGCATATTTCTTTAAATTAATTTCTTTCAGTTTTTCGGGAGATTTAGCAATCAATTCTATTGGTAGATTTATATCAGCAGCAATTTTTTCAACAATATGATAACTTTCAGGATGAACTGCAGTATTATCAAGAACATTTTCACCATTTCTGATTCTTAAAAATCCAGCACATTGCTCAAAAGTTTTCTCGCCAAATTTAGCAATGGAAAGAAGTTGCTTACGATTTTTATAAGTACCATTAGTATTTCTGTGGGCTACTATATTTTCAGCGACTTTAGGAGAAATACCTGCAACATACCTTAATAATTCAGCCGATGCAGTATTCAAATCTACACCAACATAATTCACACAACTTTCAACAGTTTCTTCTAATTTTTTCTTTAATAATTTTTGGTCAACATCGTGCTGATATTGTCCAACTCCAATTGATTTAGGGTCAATTTTTACCAATTCTGCAAGAGGGTCTTGCAATCTTCTTCCAATACTAATAGCACCTCTGATAGTTAAATCGAGGTCTGGAAATTCCTTTTGGGCAACAGGTGATGCTGAATATATTGAAGCACCTGATTCATTAACTATTACTTTTGTTGGCTTTCTATCAATTTCTTTCAAAACTTCACCAATAAAAATATCTGTTTCACGAGATGCAGTACCATTTCCAATTGCAATCAATTCAATTTTATATTTTACAATTAAACTTTTAATTGTTTCAGCTGCATTTTTTCTTTCATTTTGAGAATTATGTGGAAATATTGCTTTATATTCAAGAAATTTGCCAGTATTATCTAAAGCAACAACTTTGCAACCAGTTCTAAAGCCCGGGTCAACACCTAAAGATGGCTTCATACCAGCAGGTGATGAAAGCAACATTTGTCTTAAATTTGATTCAAATACTTTTATTGATTCTTCATCTGCAACAACTTTTTTCATTAAACGCACTTCACCAATTAATGAGTGTTTCATTAATCTTGTAAATGAATCTTTTACAGTATTTTTTAAGAAAGTAACTAAATTATCTTTAGACGTAGCAATTTCCATTCTCGAAATATAATCAATTACTTTTTCTTCTTCATATTTCAAATCAAGCATCAAAACTCCTTCAGTTTCACCCCGCCTTAATGCAAGCATTGAATGTGGCGGAATGTCTTTTACAGGTTTTTCGTAATCTCTATAAAATTCAAATTTTGTTGAACCTTCTGGAAAATCTTCTTTGATTTTAGATGTAAAAATTCCGTGATTTTGGAAGAAATCTCTTATCCAGCGTCTTAATTCTGCTTTATCTGCTATTTCTTCGGCTATTATATCAGATGCACCATTTAGAGCTTCTTTCACAGTTGTAACACCTTTTTCTTCGGATATAAATGCAGCGGCTTCTTTTTCAAGATTTATTTCTTTATTGCTTGGATTATTATATTCTTTAATTAAAATTGCAAGTGGTTCTAATCCCTTTTCTTTTGCAATTGTGGCTTTGGTTCTACGTTTTGGTTTATATGGTAAGTACAAGTCTTCAAGTTCTGTTTTTTGAAGACAAGATTCAATTTTTAGTTTTAATTCTTCAGTTAATTTCCCTTGCTCTTCGATTGAATTGAGAATAGTTTTCTTTCTCTCTTCTAATTCAACAAGATACTCAAATCTATCAAAAATATCTCGGATAAAGTTTTCATCTAAATTACCGGTTTTTTCTTTTCTATAACGGGCAATAAAAGGTACTGTTCCACCTTCTTCTTTCAAAGTAAGAGTATTTTCAACTTGCCATAGTTTAATAACAAGTTCATCAGCAATAATTCTATTAATATCAATCATTAAATTACAGTATAAATTCTACAAATTGCAAATTAAGTAACATTAAATTTAACAAATTTTTTTGAATTAATCTGTATAATTAATTAATTGAAAAACGTTGAAAAAATAAAAAATATTTTTGCAAAAAGAAAAATTTTTATTAATTTAGATTTTTACGTATGGCTATCTCTTAATTAGTATTTTTTACATGGGAAATAAAGCCCATTTTAAAATCACAAATTTGTTCTCTAAACTTTAATTTTTTGGAATAATTGTAGGAAAAATTCCTTGATTATTGAAAAATTGTGCAATTTATTCAATGAAATTTGAATATTTTTTGTTGAAATTGAATAAAATAGCAATTTTCAAAAAAAACAAAGAATTATAGTTTAAAAAACTAAATTTTTGACTGAATTTTAGAGAAATTTTGAATATTTCAAGAAAATATTCAAAAACTTTAAAAAAAATGAAAAATTTTGAATAATTTCTCGAAACAAATGAGAAATAAGTGAAAAATCATCAAGCATTTTTATGATGATGGGGATTTTTATGTTTAAAAGTGAAAAGTATAAATAGCAAACATGTAAATAGACTTACCAAATCTTTAAGCATTGGGAAGTCTAAAAAATAATTAAGGTAATTTTTAAATATTTTTTAAATAGGTTTCAAATGAAAATAATTTTACTGACTGTACTTTTACTTACTTACAACTTTTTATTTGCTCAACCAACTTCAATGACTTATCAAGGTCGTTTGCTTGAATCTGGTACACCAGTAACAGGTACTCGCAATTTTCAGATAACAATATATAACCAAGCAACTAATGGTTCAGTTCTTGTAAGTACACAAACATTTAATGGTACTCAAGTTACAAATGGTTTGTATAATTTAGTGATAACTGGATTGAATCCAGCAAATTTTTCAGGAAATACGGCATATTTGCAAATAAATGTTAATGGAACTGATTTATCACCAAGAACACAATTATTAACTGTTCCTTATGCTTTTAAAGCGGGTATTATAGATGGAGTTACTGCTTCTATTAGTGAAATTAATATTTTAGATATTACCTAAAAGTCTAAAATAGGGGACACCTCAATTAAATGGGGATTATGCAAAAAGTTTACTGATTCTAAAGAGGAAAAATGTGTTATCTGTAACCCCTCTTAAATTTGCACGAAAGAGTTTAATTTTTGAATTAAAAGATTCAGCATTAGCATTTGTGTTTCGATTTACAAAGAATCCAAGAATGTTTTTCATATTGCTACTTACAGTATTAGCAACAGTATTAAATTCTTCAATCTTTAATTCATTAGTTTTATCAATCCATTCCTGGAAGGCAATTTTTGCTGTATATTGATTTTTAAGTTCATAAATATTTCTAAATTCCATTACATGATAATATGCTTTTTCTAATTTTGGGTATTTTTTAAACAGCAATTTTGCTCTAATTTGTTGACTTTCTATCCATTCAGATGGCTTTTTAGAGATAATATATCTGCAACGAGCTAAAAGTTGTTTGGGAGTGTCTCCATTTTCAAGAACTTTGGATTTGTATTTAATCCCTTTTTTCTTTGCTCTGGCAATTGCTCTATTTTCTTTCTTTAGTTCTTTCCATCGTAAGCCAATTCTTATGTGTTGTAATGCATCAGTTGCTAATCTGACAACATGAAATCGGTCTGTTACTAAACGTGCTTTAGGAAAGGACTTACTTGTGGCTGATTCCATATTGCTTGCCATATCCAAGGTTACTTCTTTGACTTTCTCCCTAATTTCTAATGGGATTTTTGTTAACACAGCTTCAATATCTTTTACCAATGTGCCTTTAATTGATGCTACCAAAGTACCTTTCTTGCCTTTTCCGTTTTTATTTGTTATGAATGTGTAAAGCTCGCCACGTGAAAGAGATAATTCATCTATACTCAAATATTCTCCGATGTTTCCTGGGAATAACATATAGTTTTCTGCATGTTCCTTCTGCTCCCAATCATTGAAATTACTGCTACGGGTTTTGTAATGCCTACGCAAAGTATCTGGATTTATGCAGTAATTTTCGGCTATGCTTTTTATTGTTTCATCACGGCTTTCTACCTGTATCTTTTAAAAAATCAGATAACTCTTTGGTAAATTTTGAGCCATCTGCGATAAAGGTATAATCATTATGTATCTCTGTGTGTTCTGTTTTGTGGCGCCAACGTCTGCGTTTTATTGCCAAATACACAGCTTTACCACGAACTGGAAAGTCCTGGATTAATTTTACATTGTAAAAGCCTTTTGATTCGTATTCTGAACTTTCATAACCTGATGGAATTATATTTTTCTCAACCATATCAATTTGAAGATACTTCATCTTTGTTTCTTCAGATTCTTTTTCTGATACATCACTTATATCAAAATATTCCAACAATAATGAAGGCAAAAAATATTGAACTATTGATTTGAATTTTTCTAAATCAATCAATGTTCCTTTTGATTTTTTTTCTAACTTTTCGATTTTTTTTCTCTCTTTGTTTCTTTTTAAATTTCAAATTTAAGCAATAATCCCCATAAAAATCGTGTGTGCCTAAAATAGAACATGGATTAAGTCGTCTAAGTAATTGATTTTACAAGAATTAATTAACAAAAACGTAAACCCAAAAAGGTACTTAATCCATGCAAAACAAAAATACGAAAAAACCTGCAAATATCAAAACAAGTTTTGATTCAAAATCTTTGACCAACTTTAGTGGCATTAAAGTTATTTCTAAATTTATGCGTAAGATTGGCATAGAATCAATGTTCGATATGATTGATTTGAATTTGCATCACAATATTAAATTTACAAATTTCCAAATTTTATCAACAATAATTTTGGGAATATTTAGTGGTTTTAATCGTGTAAGCAAAATTGAATCATTTAGTCGCGACCCATTGATACAAAAATTGTTGTGCTTAGCTACAAATATTGATGCCGACACTATATTCAATAGAATCAAGCGTTTCGGAATGAATGAAAACAATCAAATCATGAACATAAATGGAAAATTATCGTCAAAAGTTCATGATTTATTGAAGACAAACAGGGATATATTAGATTTAGATTCAACCGTTCATACACTTTATGGTCATCAAGAAGGTGTTGCCAAAGGATTTAATTCAAGCAAAAAAGGAGCAAAAAGTTATCATCCAATTATGTGTTTCTTAAACAGCACTAAGGAATGTTTGTTGAGTTGGCTTCGTCCCGGCGATACTTATACAGCCAATAATTCGCACGGATTTATTGAGCAGGCATTTGGATTGCTCCCTTCCGGCATACAAGAATTATTAGTACGAGCCGACAGTGGATTTTTCAACGGTATACTATTGCAAGTACTTGAATCACGTAAAAATACGCTATATTTAATCAAAGTAAAATTGAAAAACTTGAACAGTCTCTTATCAAGTCAGGATTGGGAAAGCATTCCCTTAATGCCAAATTGGCAAATGACAGAATTTATGTACAAGTGTGCCGACTGGGAAAAAGCAAGAAAGTTTGGCGTAATGGACAAAATTAATGCTGATATCGCAGTAAATCAATAAATTTATTAGATTTACACTATTTGAAAATATATGAATAAAAATTATGTTTTTATTGTGGTTCAAAAATCACTAAAAAGAATGGATTTGTAGGCAAAAAACAGCGTTATAAATGCCATAAATGCGGCAAACAATTTCTATCAACTGTCAGAATTGATAAGAATAAATTGTGGTCCGAGTATGTAAATGGCAAACAAACTTATGAGCAATTATCCCAAAGATACAATTGCTCCAGCAAAACCATAAAGAGATATTTAGACAAAGTAAAAGTAGTTGAAAAGCAGAAGCAAATTGGCGAGGTAGTGGTTTTAATGGATACTACCTACTTTGGTCGGACCATGGGTGTAATGCTTTTCAAAGACACTTATACAGGTCAAAATTTGTATATGGAATTTGTAAAATATGAGACAAATGACCTATATTTTAAAGGTATTCAGGAACTTCAAAATCGGGGTTATATTATTAAAGCAATAGTTTGCGATGGTCGCAAAGGTCTATTAACTTTATTAAAAGATATACCAATTCAAATGTGTCAGTTTCATCAAGTTGCAATAATAACGAGGTATTTAACTCGAAATCCAAAACTAATAGCATCTCAAGAATTAAGGCAATTATGCTTGAAATTAAAGGATTTAGACCGTAAAGAATTTACTTCGTTATTGAATGAATGGTATAAAAAGTGGAAAGAATTTCTTGATGAGCGTAGCACAGATATTTCGACTGGAAAGAGTTTCTACAAACATAAAAAATTGAGAAGTGCCTATTATAGTTTGCAAAGAAATCTTCCATGGCTATTTGTTTATAAAGATTATCCGAAACTTGAAATTCCGAATACAACAAATGCAATTGATGGACAGTTTGCCGATTTAAAAAGCAAACTTCGGGTTCATAATGGCTTATCAATTATAAGGAAGAAAAAATTTATAAATGAGTTTTTGAAGGTATGAGTTTGAAAAAAATATCAAAGGAACTTTGTTAAGAAGTTCCTTCGATTTAGACATTTTTTGTCAAACGCTGATTATTCCTGGCAGGTTGCTCTCCAGCAGAGCCGGCTTCCGCTTCATCAGATTTTACAAAATTATTACTAATTTTTTTATATGCAAAATTGCCTAATAATTTATAGCATTAATTTTGTCCATTAGGAGAGATGATCCCTATAATAGCATTAATTTTGTCCATTACTCCGAAAGTTTGTTGCATTACGCAAGAAAGTGCTGGTTCATACTGAAGATGGATTATTTAAAACCGATTACTATTATGACTATTTTTGTTATGTAACTAATATATATGACAGTCCCTTAGAGATTCATCGTTTGTATGGTGACAGAGGCGAGAGTGAAAATTGGATTGAACAAGTAAAACGACAAATGTTTGCCGGAAGCATGATAACGCAAGATTTTTGGGCGAATGAAACATTATGGCAAATGAGTGTCTTGGCATACAATTTAAGTTTATGGATGCGAAAATTGAGCGATGAAAAATCTTGGCGTGAAGAGCCAAACACATTTCGTGCATGTTTTGTGCAGGTGGCTGGCAAGATTGTAATTAATGGACGAAACCTTTGGTTAAAAATGTACGAAGCATATCATTATAAAGACAGGTGGTTGAAAATTGAAAAAGCGGTTGATAATTTGGTTTTTGCATAAAAAAACAAATTACAAACAAAAATCAGATGCAAATTTTGTTGTAGGAAAAATCCGAAAGGGAAATCTATGAACTAAACGTGCTTAAATATTAGAAATCATGAAATTTCAACAGTAAAATCTCCAGCAAAACTTGAAATTTCACCCCAATGCTAAAAAATTCCAATTTTGATTAGCATAAAATGCTGTATTCTAAATTTATTTATCGTACTTTAGATTTTTAGGTAATAAATCATTTTCAACTGCAACAGATTTGGGTGGCGCGTCGCCAAGTGATAATGTTATAGTATCGCAGCAAGCTTTGAAATCTTACATTGATAATGCAATTTCAACTTCGATAAACCAAGTTGCTCAAGTCCCTGTCGGAACAATCGTAGCGTTTGGTGGTACGGTTGCACCGGCAGGATGGGTATTTTGTGATGGTTCGTCTGTACTTCGTTCAACATACTCAAATTTATTTACAGTGATTGGAACTGCTTTTGGAGCGGCAGACGGCACTCATTTTAATGTACCTGATTTAAGGGGTATGTTTCTACGTGGAGTTGATGGAAGTGCTAATCAAGACCCTGATAAAGCAGCAAGAATAACATTAAAATCGGGTGGAAATGCTGGTAACAATGTTGGGAGTTATCAAGCAAATGAAATAAGTAGCCATAATCACGGAGGAAGTACTGGAGGAATTAATGGTGGCTTTACTGGTACAGATATATATGTAGAATATACCGATGCAGCTGGTCCTTACAATACATTTACAAGAGGCGTAGCTACTACAGTTGCAAATCTCATTCAATCTCATACGCATTCAATTTCATCGCAAGGTGGAAATGAAACACGTCCCAAAAATGTATATGTAAATTATATAATAAAATATTAGGAATTAAAATGTACAAAAATGTTTTTATCCTTTTTTTGCTAATTGGAATAAATCTAATAGCACAGCCGACTTCAATGACTTATCAAGGTCGTTTGCTTGAATCTGGCACACCTGTAAATGGAACTCGCAATTTTCAGATAACAATTTATGATTTAGCTACTGGTGGTAATGTTCTTGTAAATACACAAACATTTAATGGTACTCAAGTTACAAATGGTTTGTATAATTTAGTGATAACTGGATTGAATCCAGCAAATTTTGTTGGAAATACAGCATATTTGCAAATAAATGTGAATGGAACTGATTTATCACCACGAACTCAATTATTAACTGTTCCTTATGCTTTTAAAGCAGGCATAATAGATGGAGTTACTTCAAGTTCAACTGAACTCAATTTGTTAGATGGAATTGCAAATATATCTTCAGCGGTAGATCTGGGTAATAGTAGTCCAAGCAATTCTGTAATTCCAACACAGGCGGCAGTAAAGAGCTATGTGGATAGTAAAGCAAATACTATTGCAGTTCCAGCAGGTACTATAACCGCTTACGGAGGAACAACTGCACCTGCAGGTTGGTTATTATGTAACGAAACCTCTTTGGATAGAACAACCTATTCAGCATTATTTACTGCTATAGGTACAGCTTTTGGAGCGGCTGACGGCACTCATTTTAATGTACCTGATTTAAGAGGGATGTTTCTGCGTGGTGCGGGAACGAGCGGTTCTCGAACCGATGCAAATAATGTTTCTTTTGCTGGAGGTAGCGTTGGTGATTACCAACAAGACAAATTTCAATCTCATTACCATCATTTTGAATATGCTTTTAATGATGGTGGTGGTTCATTAACAAAACCTTATTATGCTGGAACAGGCACTACCTTATATACATCAAACGATCCAGTATTACAAAAAGTGTTAGCCCCAACTACAGATTAATGGCACTAAGATTAGGATAATATAAAAAATATTGCTAAATTTGTATGAGTATAAATTACAAATATGGCATAAGAAATGACAAACAACATATCAATGAAATTATCCGCTCAACTCAAAGAAGAGTTAAGCACAAATTTACTTCCATTGTTTTATAAATCTGTTAAGTCAATAGTAGTAGGTGAAGATAGTAATGACACCAAATTCAGGGATCGTGTATTTAACCAATGCGATACTTTGCTTACAATGATAAGTACTTCAACTCAAACAGATAAAAGTCTTCAAAATTCTGTAAATATCTTTTCACAGATACATGAGGAAAATATAAAACGTATAACAGAATTTGAGAAAACATCAATGGAATCAGCATTAACAGAAAAACGGAGTTCAGGTCGTCCGCGAAAGTATTTTACATCTGCAGCTAAAAGCAAGCAAAAAAGTATATCAAGCAATACGTCGGCATTTTCACAGGCACGTAACCGTTTAAAATTATCTTACGTAAAAGAAGTATTTGAATACTCAAGTAAATCAACCACAAATAACAAACAAATATTTTTTGGTAGGGCCTGTATATATTACAGATGGCACATTTCTTCAAATGCAAGATACAGACAGCATAAATGCTGTTTACAAAAAATCAAAAGAAGCTGGCTATCCTCGTGGGCTATTAAGCATCATTATTCAGCAAGGAACAGGACTAATCACTGATTTTAGATTAGGAAGTGATGCGAAAAGCGAATTAGAATATTTTGCAGAAATGATTAACAATCTGGAAAAGGGCAGTTTACTTTTAGCCGATGATTTATATAATTGTTTTGCAATATTTGTACTTTTGAAAAATAGAAATGCTGATATAATAGTTCTGGAAAACGTAATAGAAATTATGAAATAATAAAAAAATTGGAATCGGAGATGAAATTATAAAAGTAATACTTGCAAAAAATAGTTCAAAGATGGCAAAACTTTATGATATAAAAGAAGAATATATAATTTTACGTAGAATTGAATATAGAACTCCAAATACAAAAGATGATATGTCAGTTTTATACACGACAATATTAGATGAAACAATTGGCAAAGAAGATATAATCTTAAAGTATGTCACACGTTGGGATATTGAGATAAATATAAGGGAAATAAAAACAATATTTGGGTTGAACATATTACGAAGTAAAACTCCGGAAATGGCATTAAAAGAATTGTTATCAGGTTTGATTGCATACAATTTCATAAGAAATTATATATCTGAAATCACTTCACAAAGTGATTTTTCCCCCGAAAGAGATATCTATGAAAAATACTATACGCTCGATAAACCTGTATTTACTGACAAACTTGGTAGAGTATACAACAAAATCTCCACAGGACGCCCAAAAAAGATTGAATGAAGAGATTCTTAAACATATTATTCCAAAGAGACCAGGAAGGCACTACCCAAGAAAGACTAAGTGTGGTAAATATAGAAAATATAGATGATATAATAGTTATCTTAGTGCCATTAAACTACAGATGGTACACACGGAACTGTACGCACAGGTACTGAAACAAAGCCAGCAAGTATTAGTGTAAACTATATTATAAAGTATTAATTATGAAAATAAAAATATTATTATTATTAATTGCAAATTATTATATTTTTGCACAGTATTCATCAGAAAATAATATTATACCATCTGCTTCTGGAAATAGCTCGGGTGGCAATTATTCTAATTACTCGATTGTTGCTGAGCCACTCGTCGGAACACAAATACAAAGTAATTCAAATGACTACAATGGTTATTTTTGGGGTTTAGGATTCTTCATGTTACCAACAATTTTCACTTCATCTGTAAATGATATTACTCTTAATTCAGTTACTTGTGGTGGTAATGTTACAAATGATGGTGGTGCTTCCGTAACTGCTCGTGGTGTTTGCTGGAATACAACTGGTACTCCAACAATTGCGGACAGCAAAACAACTGACGGTAGTGGAATAGGAACGTTCACAAGTTCTATATCTGGACTTACACAAAGCACTTTGTATTATGTTCGTGCTTATGCTACAAACTCTCAAGGCACGTCATACGGCGAAGAAAGAATGTTTACAACTATACCAACGCTTCCCGAATGGGGCTTAATTATATTTGGTTCATTGATAGCGTTTTTTGCAGTAAGGAAGATATTACAGAGTGTGTAGTTATATATGAATAAATAAGAGAGCAATAGAAGAAGCAATAATAGCCCTGCCATTTATGGCAGGGGATTTAATAGATACAACGAATAAGTTGGCTTAAGCCAAATAAAGAGAAATCAATTCGCACTCCCCGACCTAAAGGTCAGGGCAATTTTAGAAGAAACGATTTCGATCATTTCCAAGTCCTGAAAACATGGGAAGTTTTGTATTTAGATGTCCAACACTTTGAAAGTGTTGGACATCTTGGATCATAAGTAATATAATTCATTACTACGGGATAGAATCAAAACTTGCAGGAATAATATTTGCAGTTTATAGCAAAAAATAAACATACCAGTTTTGAACCTTCTGAAGGTTTATATATAAGAATTTTCTTCGATCATTTCCAAGAGCATTTTTTTGTTTTTGAAATAATTATGGCACACACGATTTTTATGGGGATTATTGCTTAAATTTGAAATTTAAAAAGAAACAAAGAGAGAAAAAAAATCGAAAAGTTAGAAAAAAAATCAAAAGGAACATTGATTGATTTAGAAAAATTCAAATCAATAGTTCAATATTTTTTGCCTTCATTATTGTTGGAATATTTTGATATAAGTGATGTATCAGAAAAAGAATCTGAAGAAACAAAGATGAAGTATCTTCAAATTGATATGGTTGAGAAAAATATAATTCCATCAGGTTATGAAAGTTCAGAATACGAATCAAAAGGCTTTTACAATGTAAAATTAATCCAGGACTTTCCAGTTCGTGGTAAAGCTGTGTATTTGGCAATAAAACGCAGACGTTGGCGCTACAAAACAGAACACACAGAGATACATAATGATTATACCTTTATCGCAGATGGCTCAAAATTTACCAAAGAGTTATCTGATTTTTTAAAATATACAGGTAGAAAGCCGTGAGGAAACAATAAAAAGCATAGCCGAAAATTACTGCATAAATCCTGATACTTTGCGTAGGCATTACAAAACCCGTAGCAGTAATTTCAACGATTGGGAGCAGAAGGAACATGCGGAAAACTATATGTTATTCCCAGAAAACATCGGTGAATATTTGAGTATAGATGAATTATCTCTTTCACGTGGCGAGCTTTACACATTCATAACAAATAAAAACGGAAAAGGCAAGAAAGGTACTTTGGTAGCATCAATTAAAGGCACATTGGTAAAAGATATTGAATCTGTACTAACCAAAATCCCATTAGAAATTAGGGAGAAAGTCAAAGAAGTAACCTTGGATATGGCAAGCAATATGGAATCAGCCACAAGTAAGTCCTTTCCTAAAGCACGTTTAGTAACAGACCGCTTTCATGTTGTCAGATTAGCAACCGATGCATTACAACACATAAGAATTGGCTTACGATGGAAAGAACTAAAGAAAGAAAATAGAGCAATTGCCAGAGCAAAGAAAAAAGGGGTAAAATACAAAGCCAAAGTTCTGGAAAACGGAGACACTCCCAAACAACTGTTGGCACGCTGCAGATATATTATCTCTAAGAAACCATGTGAATGGATAGGAAGTCAAATAATTAGAGCAGAATTGCTGTTTAAAAAATACCCAAAATTAGAAAAAGCATATTATCATGTAATGGAATTTAGAAATATTTATGAACTTAAAAATCAATATGCAGCAAAACTTGCCTTCCAGAAATGGATAGTTAAAACTAATGAATTAAAGATTGAAGAATTTAATACTGTTGCTAATACTGTAAGTAGTAATATGAAAAATATTCTTGGATTCTTTGTAAATCGAAACACAAATGCTAATGCAGAATCTTTTAATTCAAAAATTAAACTCTTTCGTGCAAATTTAAGAGGGGTTACAGATAACACATTTTTCCTCTTTAGAATCAGTAAACTTTTTGCATAATCCCCATTTAATTGAGGTGTCCCATAATTATTTGCTAATTTTGTAATTGATTTTTTGAGGGGATGTAGGTAAATGAATTATTTGAAATTCTGAAAGAAATAGTCAATTTACTTGGTTAATTATATGAAAACAAATTTTTGGAATTTATACTTTAAGATGTTTTATAAACCAAATAGTACTTTTGAAACTATTTTCGAAAGTGATAATGCTCTCAAGTATGCTTTTTTTGCTTTTCTTATTCCTTCATTAGGATATACTCTCTTTTATATAATGGCATACTTTGCTGGTGGCTCACCATCAACATTCAAACCTTGGCTTGCAATACCTATTGAAGAATATTTCAAATACGATATTATTCTCGCATTTCCAGGTTATTATTTGGGCTGGATTGGAGCTTCAGTTACAGTTTATCTTGTTACAAGGTTAATGAAAGGACAGAGTAAATTTGACAATATTCTTGCAATAATTGGATTTGGAATTAGTGTAGCAACATGGAGTTCATTACTCCATGATTTAATCGATGCATTTTTGAGTGTAATTGGAATAATAGATATGCGTGAGTATGAAAAACTCTTAAATGAACCAACATTCTGGCGTAGTCTTTTATGGACACTTTATACACTTTATTTTTTCTGGTTCTTGACCTTGTTTACGATTGGAATTAAGAAGGCGACAGGGTTCAACTTATTCAAATCAATTTTGATAGCATTTGTCGGGCTATTTACCTTTCAAATCATTCTATTGATTTTTATAAGATAAACTAATGAATGAATATTTCAAGATAAGGGATTATTGTAGGCAAGGTCTGATAAAACACTTAGAAAATGCCTGCAACATAATACCACGATTAAGCAATTACAATATCCTTGACATTGGTTGTGGTACAGGTGTTTCAACACTTTGGCTGGCAGAGAATTTTTCAGGTAATATTACAGCAATAGATAATGACTTTCATGCGATTGAATATCTACAACAAAAAATTAAGGAAAGAAATCTTCAGCATAGAATAAAAACTATTTGCATATCATTTGATGAGTTTGAATATCTGGATAATCAATATGATATAATACTTGCAGAAGGATTTCTAAATGTCGTTGGTTTTGAATTGGGATTTGAAAGGTTGATAGGCAAAGTCAAAAATAGGGGCTATTTTATTATTCATGATGAATACAATGATAATGACACAAAAATAGCAATTATTCAAAAAAATAATTGTGAAATCATAAGTACCATTTATTTGGATGAAACTATTTGGTGGAATGATTTCTACCGCCAACTTGAGATTGAGATAAATAATATTGTAAATGACAATTTAAGAAGTTTATTTGTAAACGAATTAAATGAAATAGAACAGTACAAAATAAATTCTGCTCTTTTTAAATCAATTTATTATGTTGTTTTAAAATCGTAGCAACCAAAATGAAACGATATATTAGAAAATATTTACTTTCTTCTGGGATGATTGCTGTTGTGATTTACAATTTGCATATCCTGATTGGAGGTTATTTGTGGAAAACATACAATCACCTTCAACAACCAATAAGTGATTTAACGGCTACAGGAGCACCTAATAGAATTTTATTATTGCTGTTCACTAATATCTACGGTGTTCTGGCGTTAATATTTGCAGTCTCATTTACTATTTTTGAAAGAAAAGAACACCACAAATTAGTTTTTATGGGAGGAATATCGTTTATTTTATTGCACGTAATTTCCATTTCTTACAGTTTCTTTCCTCCGGATTTGCCAAGTGCAGAGCCAACTTTTGCTGGAATGATGCACCTTGCGGTTACTGTCTTAATTGTACCTTTTACAATTCTGGCACCATTATTAATTGGTTTTGGACTTAGGAAAGAAAAAGCATGGAAAACATTAGGTAACTTTTCTGTGATAAGTGGAATACTTATCATTATATTTGGTGGATTATCAGGATTCTTTTTTGCAAAAGGTCTTCCATACTTTGGTTTAGTTGAACGGCTAAATATTGGAACACTACAAATTTGGACATTTATTATTTCTTACAATTTATTTAAATCGAAATATGAATTACATTAGAATAATCTTAGTTTTACTTATTGTATTAGTTTCAGAAGTGCGTATCTATACTCAAGAGCCACAAGATTCATTAACCCAAACTAATATAAAACCTTTTGTTAATCTTTATCATCAGCATCACGATTTTTTTGGGGAAGCATTTTCATTTCAGGGAATAGAAGGAGGAGTAGTTGTTCGTCAAAATTTTTATTTAGGTGTATATGGTGCTTTTTTTGTATCAAATCTTGAAGCCGAAATAAATAATGATATACAATATGTATGGATTGGACAAGGAGGAGTAAATTTTACTTATGTCGCTAACGTTGAAAACCGATTTCATTCGGGATGTCAATTAAATATTGGCTATTTCTCTTTGAGATACGATGCAGAGAACTTTGGACTTTTTGAAACAGCAAATGCATCATTTAAATTAAATGGTTTAGTTGTCTCACCTCAGATTTTCTGTGAATTGAATGTTACCGATTGGTTTAAAATTAGAACGGGTTTATCTTATAATTTTTACAGTTTCAAAGACAATTTAAATATAAAACCATCAGAACTAAACAATATTTCTTTTACTTTTGGGTTGCTTTTTCAAAGTAAATAAAAGAGATTTAATTATCGATTATTTCCGACATTTTTTGTTTTCAATGATGAATTTGTTATTTTTGTAGTTCATTTTTTGAGGGGAAGTTAAAAGAGATGTGGGATATTTTAAATGACAGCAATAATAGACATGGAACTGAAAGAATTACTTCAAGAGTTGGAGAAAGACCCGACAAATCTTGATTTGATTAATCAAATTGCTATAGCTTGTTTTGAATATCCTTCAATGCAAACCAATGGTGAAGTAATAAAATACTTTGAACTAGCTTATTCAACCATGAAAACAGTTAAATCAATTCACAATCTTGCATGGTATCTGTATTTTGAGTGTGGAGAACAAGAAAAAGCGATTGATTTACAAAAGGAATGCATTAAACTGAAACCAAAATCTTACTTTCCATACTATCAATTTGGCTATATGCTTATAGAGCAAAAAAAGTATGGAGAAGCTATTCCATTCTTAGTTAAAGCAAACAATATTGAACATCATCGAGATATAATTCATAATATTGGGTATTGCTATTTTCAAATGGGCGAATTTCAAAAAGCAAAAGAATTATTTTCACAATCGAAAACAGATTTTGACTTTGAAAATAGAAGTCTATACAATCTTGCAATATGCGAATGGAAATTAAATAATGTTGAACAGGTAAAGTTCATTGCTGACCAATTATTCAAAGATATTAAGACCAACATACATATGACAATAAGTGGATATGAAATTGGCCTTTTGTATTTTCTTATAGATGATTTACAACGAACTTGCGAGTGTATAATTAACCAAGGAATTAATGGAATTGACTTGTTTGATTGGACCGAATTATCATATTGCCTTTTTATAAATGACTATAAATTATGGAATGAAAAAATCAATGAAAGCATCGTTGAACGAAAAAAATGGTGTGATAAAATTGAAAGTAATCACGAAGATTGGATTGAATATACTAACGAAGAGAAAAAAGAACGTCTGAATGAATTAAGAGATGAAATTAAGATTAGACAAGAAACTTTAAACAATGGAATGAACAAGCCTATTCAAGAACTTAGCATTAGTGTTTTTGTAGAATATTGCGGTTGTTTACTATTTGACTGTAAAAGACACGAAAACAGAAAAAATGACTAAAAATTCAGGCATAACAAGTACTTACTCGAATGTCTATAATTCATAATTACTCCATAAAATTGCACTGGAATGGTAAGCAAATAAACTTTTTAATAATTGCAAATGTATTAAATTTAATGTTATTGATTAGTATTGTTCAGAATATCCATAAAACTATAAAAAGTATTTTCATCAATAGAATGATTATATAATGATGTCCTTAATGTAGCTTCAGTTAATGACTTAAAAATTCTAAGTAATTCTTGATTTGATTTTAGTGATTCGAGATGAATTTTTAATCCAACCTCATCTTGTCTTGCAATAGTCCCGGTTAAAGGATACTCTAAATGTTTAAATGCATAGAAATTATTCTGAATTGTTTGATTTAGAATTGTACTGAAAAAAACTTCAGGATTAATTTGTGCAATTTCAGCAAATTTATTTCCTAATTGTAACAAAGGAGTGAGGAAATTTGAAATTGCAACTGCTGATAAATGATAAAATTCTTTATTTTGAATATTTTTCTCATTAAAAAAGTAGGGGAGTCCGCCAATTGATTTTATTAATTCAGTCATACCATCTTGCAATTCAAAATTACATTCTATTCCGAAAGGAACATCCTTTAGTTTTGTTAAATGTGGATAGTAGAATGTTTGATAGGGATGGCAAGCGGCAGTTTTTGCTCCATAATCTTCAATGGGATTTAAAATATCTTTTCTTAAAAATCCAGAACAATGAATAATTGTTGAACCATTTAAATTTAGTTTTGATTCAATTAATTCGTTTAGAGTTGAAATTATATTTTTATCTTGTACAGTCAAAAAAATATATTCTGGTAAGTTATTGATTTCATTTATTGTATCATAAATAATTGAACTTGCAATATGCTCATTCAAATACTCTGAATTATGAGATACTACCCATAATAATGAATTGATGTTACAAAATTCATTTGCCAGAGTTGAACCTACTTTACCAGCACCAATAATACCAACACTTGCCATAATTATTTATAAAAACTAATTTTTTGAATAATTTTTTATCAATTGTAATGCTTCAGAATATGAATTTTTCTTAAATTCGGGAAATGCTTTGTCGAATTTACTACTATCGAATATATAATCATATTCAAATTGATAAAGCATTTCTTTGCTTTCTTTTATTGCTGAGTTGAATAATGCGATAACATTAAATAAAAATCTGCTTAATATTTGGTATTTTGCTTCAACTCCAAATACTTTACCAGTGAGTTCTACAAATTCTTTTCCTGAAAGTGTATTACTGTTTGTGGGTAAATGCCAAATCTGATTATAAGCACTATCTGTATTTCCAAGTAAAGCAGTAGCTTTTGCAGCATCAGGTGTAAATGTATATGAATGTTTTTTGCTATCATTCAAAACAAGCATTGCTTTCTTTTTCGATTTAAGTTTGTCAATTATCATTATGTTAGCAAAACTATTATTTGAAATCAAACCTAAAAAATCAGCTGCTCTTACTATTTGAGCTGTTAATTCACCTTTTTTAATTTCATTTAAAATCATTTCAGCTATTTCTGCTCTGACTTCACCTTTTTTACTAATTGGATTAATTGGAGTTTCTTCAGTCATTTTGCCATTGACCAAACCATACATATAAACATTATCAAAAAAAACCAATTTTGAACAGTTTACTTTACAAGCTGTTATTACATTTTGCATAATATTCTTCCAGTCTTTTTGCCATACATTTACATCGTATTTTAATCCAACTGTTAGATATACTATTTCAGAATTTTCAACAGCTTTAATTACTTCTTCAAAATTTCTCAAATCAGCTTGAATTAATTCATTATTCTCATTAATTTTTTTCGGATTTCTTGCAACTAATCTAATATTTGATGTATATTTTGATAATGATTTTGCAAGTTCATTACCAATTACTCCACCAGAACCAAGTATTGTTTGTATATTTGATTTATTCATTTTACTTTTATATTTATGTTAATTTAAATAAATATATACGAAATAATTTAAAAAAAGTTCAAAGAAATTGACTATTACAGTATTCTCTTATATCTTAAAGTTTATATTTCAATAACTCCATTTGAGATTTTTATCAAAGTATCCACATAGATTTTATGTTCAATTTCTAAAACTTTCTTTGCAAGTAATTCTGGGGTATCGTTTGAATCAACTTCTAAAGACCACTGCTGTAAGATTTTTCCTCTATCGTATTCTGAATCAACAATATGAACAGTTGCACCAGACAACTTCTCACCAGCTTCTATTACAGCTTGATGAACATTCATTCCATACATACCAATTCCTCCGAACTTTGGGAGCAATGCCGGATGAATATTGAGTACCAATCCATTCACAAAATTAATAACTTCAATAGGTAATTTTTTCATATATCCTGCAAGAACGATTATATTTATTTTGTGTCTTTTCAATATTTCAAGTATTACATTTGTTCTTTCTATTTCATCAGGATGAGTTTTTGAACTTATATGATATTTTTCAACCCCCTCAATTTCAGCTCGTTGCAGTGCATAAGAATCAGAATTATTTGAAATAACACAACCTATTTTTGCTGATAATTTTCCCGATTTCACAGCATCAATTATTGCTTGCATATTACTACCACCGTGTGAAGCAAAAAAAGCTATATTTAATTCTTTGGTTCGCATATTTTCCATATTTTATTATTAAATTCAGACAATTAGAGATTATCTATAATTCAAATCTACTCATTTTATAAATTATGTTTCTTTCTTTCTGATAATCTAAGATAAATTTATAATTTTCTTCTGATTTACCAACATATTCAGGTGGGCAAATTCCTTTTCTGTCAAATTTTCCTTCAATTAATAAATTCACAGCCGAAGTAGCAGCAAATCCAGTAGTACGAGCCATTGAAGATATACCTGAATTTTTATCGCGTCTATCAAATAAATCATATACATATTTTACCATTTTACCATTTTCATCGCCTTCAATTATTATTCTCATAACCGTAAATTCATCATCTGAATCGTGCAGTTTCCATTTATCAAATAATAATTTTGAAGTAAAATCAATAGGTTTAATCTTAGTGTCTTTAACTTCAACTTCATTTTCGTTCAAAAAACCTGCTGCAGAAAATGCTTTAATTAATTCGATATGTCCAGGAAAACGCAAAGTTTTTTCTTTCATATTTGGTATGTCCATTGTTCTTAGTAATGAACGTAAACCATCAGTATTAAATGCTTCGAGTGTGCCTACGTTGTCAAAATTCATATATTCTGTATCTGACATAGCAGTTTTGGATATAATATGATTATTTTCTTTGTATCTTGCAGGTCTTGTATATTCTTCAAGAACATCTACTGGAGAAAACGGTGCTTTATATTGGAATGGGAAAGTGCGCTCAAAAGGTAAACCTCCAACATAATATTCGAAGTTGATAATTTTCATCAGTTCATTATGGTAACTTAGTAGAAAATTCGGCATACCCGGAGCTACACCAAAATCAACAATAGCTGTTACATTGTTGGATTTTGCCAATTCATCTAAGCCAAATAAATCTTCCGGAAAAAAAGAAATATCAATTATATTTTTTCCAGCTTCAATCACAGATTTAACAGTATTATAACCCATAAATCCTGGAACAGCACCCACAACAAGGTCATAATCTTTAACAATACTTTTTATAGTATCTGAATTTGATAAATCAGCTTTAATTGTTTTAATTCCAAAATCCGCATTGAATTTTTTTAGCTCATCACTATTGAAATCTACTGAAGTTACATCATAATTTGCAGATAAATCTCTTGCCATAGCTTTGCCAACCATGCCTGCACCAAGAACAACTATTTTAGTCATAAATTTTCCAAATGTCTAATTAGTAAAAATCAAATTTATGAAATAATTCTGTAAATTACTTGAAAATATTTCATGAAATAATGTTAAAGATAGTACAACAGAAAAATCACAGGTACAATTACTCCAATTGTTGACAAAATTGCACCTCTCCATTTAAGTCCATTTTTCCCTTTCAGGATAAACAATCCTCCAATAGAAAGAAAAACCAAAACTACACAGAAGAAATCAGAAAACCATGTCCAAATTCTACCAGGATTATAATGCAAAAAATTTACTTGATAGAATAATGCTCTTTTTCTATTTGTTTCTAATATGCAATCACCTGTTTGTAAATCCATCAGAACATTTCCGCCATCAACAAATATTCTGAGTGAAACATCATCTGGAAAATAGTGATTTTTGTAATTACTGTCTTCTCCAGCTATTTTCAAAATATCCATAATGATTTCATTGTTTATATTTTCTTTTTGAACTGGTTTATTATATTTAAATTCTTGTTTATTGATAATATAATTTGGATTCCAATCTTGTCTATGATTAACAGCAATACCAGAAATTGCATAAATAATAATCATTCCTGCAAAAAGATAACCTAAATCGCGATGTAAAACTTTGTTCAATTTAAATAAATTCATTTGAATTCTTCAATTTGTTGAAAAAATAATTTATGTTAAATTTTCGATTTATTAAAAATCCAAAAAAACATAATAACAAAATTGCTACTTTTTTCTAATATGAACAAAATATATTTGAAAATTATTAGGATAAAATCTTTTTGTTTTAGAAATTCAAGAATCCATCTTGATTCTTTAATCTACAAATTCTCCATTCTTCCATAATTTCTGCTCCGATTGATTTATAGAATTTAACAGCAGGATTCCAAGTCAAAACGCTCCATTCCATTCTACCGCAATTTCTTTCAGTTGCAATTTTTGCTGTATAACTTAGTAATGCCTTGCCAATTCCTTTACCTCTAAACTCTGGATTGACAAATAAATCTTCAATATAAAGACCTTTTTTTCCAACAAAAGTAGAAAAATTAAAAAAATACAAAACAAATCCTACAGGTTTTTTATCAAATTCTGCAATTGCAACTTCAATTCCTGAATTTTCAGCAAATATATTTTGTTCTAATATTTCTACATTCGCTGTAACTTCATCAGATAATTTTTCAAATTCAGCAAGGTCTTTTATAAATTGCAGAATCAATGCTGTATCTTCTTTAACTGCTTGTCTTATTTCTAACATTTCATTTCTCGTTAATTATTGAATTTAATAAATTTATAAATTTCTTCTCAGTTAAAATTTCGTGAGTGTAAAAATTTTCCATTAAGGTATTTTTTTAATGAGATATCCCCTTAATCATATTTTTACTGTTTGTTAATAATAACTTTTATGGTTTTGAAAGCATCACCAAATTTAAGATGTATAAAATAAATTCCATTTGGAATATTCTTACACTCCCAAGTTAAATGTCCACTATAATTATTAAAATAGACAATATTAATATTCTCATCATTTTCAACTTTATTGCCATTTTGGTCATAAATACAAATATAAGATTTATCAATAAAAACATTTGGCTCAAAATAAATCAATGTATTTATCTGATTTTTGCCTGGTATTGGAAACGGAGGATAAGCATAAAAGTAGGGTAATAACTCAACTTCTTCAACACTTGTAGAGGTATCAATGCCTATTCCTTTAATATAAAGATTAATAATCTCAGTAGTAGCATTTGATTTAATTGTCAAACTATCATAATATTCTTTGACAGTCTTTGGTTGAAATTTTATCGAAAAATTAAAGGTACTATTTGGTTTTATTATTAATGGATTGATCTCGTTAATTTCTGGAAAATATGCAATAAAAATTTCCGGGTTGCTTTGTAATATTTCAGTAATATTCAAATCTTTAGATGATGAGGAATTGATTATTTCAGCATTCAGTTCTTTAGCGACTGTATCCCGAATACTTTTTGTTCCAAAATCAATAGAAGAAACTTGAATACTTGGTTTAACAAGTATTATATTGGGCAAATCAATTATATATATTTCTTTGGGATTATTGTCATCTTGATAATAGGCATATATTGTATTTGAATCTAAAACCTTTAAAGTTCTCGATATTCCACCATTATTTGGAAATACAGTATATGCCCATTTGCTTTTATCAAAAATATTATCTGTTATGAACATTGTATCTTTTATTGATAAATATAATTTATCATTATAAACATCAAATCCGCAGTATATTTTTTGAGGCAAAGTATTATGAATATTTTCATACGGTTGTTTGTAATTATATATATTTTTGTAAGCATAATTCTCTAAGTTAATAGACTCTATGCTAATTATGGAATCTAATTTGTTCAGAATAAAATAGATTAAATATTTCTCTTTGCCAATGTTGAAATCTTTGCAAAACAGAATTGAATCATTTTTAGAATATTCTTTAACTAAGTTCCAACTAATTCCATCATCTTCAGTATAACTTATGTTCATATCTTTTGTATAAAACAGTCTTTTAAATAGTAAATATCTATCGAAACTTTTATGATATAAATATATAAACTCAAAATTACTATCTATCTTGGATCTTGTAAGAGTCATATTAGTATCAAAAATAAATAAACTACTTTGATAAACATTATTAGGGCTTAAATATGATGAAGCAAAAATAAAATGGTTATTAAAAAACTGTAAGTTAGGTCGAGAGTTTGATTTTGCATCAGTTATAATTGGATATTGTTTATTTTGTTGTTTTGATATAAAACTAACACCCAAATCATAACTCACATAAGAGCCATAAAATAAATAAAAAACATTATTTTCAAAAAAATGAAGAGATTTACTAACAGAATCGTAATATTTATACCCAATGGTTCTATTTTTTCCAAAAATATTACCATCATAAATTGGCTTAAATGTCTTAAAAGTATCAATAGTGCTTGTAAAATAATTATTATATTCACAATCATAGTACGTTTTTAAATTATAATATCCACCAAAACAATAATATTTATTTTTTTCTATTTTTTGTGGTAAAGTCCCATAAGCACTTGAAGATTTTAATGATAACAAATTAAATTTATCTTCAACAAAATTGTAATTTTGAATATAATTGAAAGCACCAACAAACCAAATATGCTCACCTATTAACTTAACACTATTTACCTGCATATTTGAAAAAATATTTCTTTTGTCATAAATAGCGAGTGTATCATATTCTAATTCATTTTTACATTCAAATATATCAATCATAGTTGACAAATATAATTTAATGCAGATATTTCTATTTTTATAACTTAGAAAACGGCTCAAATTAAAATCAGCATCAAAAACTAATGAATAAACGTTGAAATCCTTTGTTGAAAATACTTTTCTTTGGGTAACAATATAAAATAAATCATCCTTTTGATATAAACTGTATAAGCCATATTTATCATCAACTATCCCTTTTTCGTTCAAATTAATTTTTTCAATCAAATTCAAGTTATCATCACAAATCAGAACTGTAACACTATCATTAATAATATAAATTTTATTATTTACGAAAAAGGTAGAATTAATTAATGAAAATGGTTTGTTTGAATAATTATAAGTGGTTTTAATTGAATTAACAAACGTCCAGTATTTGTCAAACAAGGAAACTGAATCTTTGAAATTGATTATGAAGCAGTTTGCGGTAGTATCAATAGCTATGATATTTTTTTGGAAATCCTTTATAGTTTCCCATTTATCAAATTCTTTTACAGCAATTTTACCATTGCTATTAAAGGCATAAATTTTATTATCGTAATTAATTGTTTTTAAAATTATATCACTATTAAAAACCTTTTCATAGTTCCAAGTTTTTCCATTATCACTACTTATCATCAATGAGCCATAGTTGGCTGTAATGTATAATTTATCATTATGAGTATCAATATTATAATAATCTAAGTTAATAGGTCTCAAATTGAACTCATTGGAATAAGACAAAAGTGTAAATAATAAAAACACAATAGAATTTTTCATAAGATTTATCTCAAACAATTAAGTTAGCCCTTATAAAATATTTATAAGGGCATTTTTTAAGAAATTTATGGTGTGCAAGGTGTTTGTACTTCAAAACAAGCTGTTGGTACTCCAATTTCTGTAGGATGGGCTGGTTCTAATACCCCTTTACATCTACCCTCATAATCACCACTTATGTCATAAGGAGATAGCTGTGTAGTTCTATATCCTGGTATGGTTGCATCCCAGCAAATTTTAAACATAGCAAAACAGTAAGTATTGCCTGATGAGCAAGGATAATAAAATACAGTTCCATCAGCTAACAATTTTTTTTGCCAACAAATTTCAAAATTGTAATGATAGAAAATACCTCCATCATAAGGTTCGCAAGGAGCAACATTTTCATTTAAACATATTTTTGTTTTTATAAAATCCCCAGTATATACTTGTGAATATATACCTTGAAGAACTTGAAAAGTATTCCATGTTTGGGGACAATTTGGATCCATTTTTCTAAAAGAAGATACATTGATATATCCATAAGGTGCAGTTCCAGCACATTGATAACAAATTGTAACTTCATACCAACATCCGTTCACCCAAATATCTTCAATTTTTTGGTTATCACCACCTGGACAATCTTCAGCTCTGATTTCATTTATATTAATGGTTAACAAAAATGACAATACCATAAATATCATTGCAAAAAAACTTATTTTTTTCATAATATATTCCTTATTTTATAATTTAATAAAACACAAAAAACAATAAATATATAGAATTGATTCCAATTAAGATTAAGTATTGATGTGATGAGTTAGATTTATATTATTGCTGGACCGCGAGCCCTCCTCGGAAATTCCAATTTGTGCTTACAACCGCTACAACAAGATGAACAAGTTTCGTTTTCAGAGTACCAGAGTACCAGAGTACCAGAGTACCAGAGTACCAGAGTACCAGAGTACCAGAGTACCAGAGTACCAGAGTACCAGAGTACCAGAGTACCAGAGTACCAGAGTACCAGAGTCAGACGATAATCTTCTAAGCATGATTTCTATATATTCTACTATTTTTCCAAACATTTTGCAATTTTTCTAAATTCTTATTACTAATTTAATCAAAAATTTTTTTTTAACAAAATTATTTTTTAGAAATAACAGCATCGTCTTATATAATTGAATTTAATAAATTTATAAATTTCTTCTCTGTTAAAATTTCGTGAGTGAAAAATTTTCCATTTATAAAAATACTATATGTTGTTGCAGCACAAAAATGATTTTGAGCCATCTTTTTATTTTTAATCTTGTGATACCTGATAATTAAGAACTTACTAATCGATGAATTTTTTAATATTTCAATATAAGGAGTAGTGAATGGACATTGAACAGTATAAAAAATGTCAATACCTGGATCGGTTTCAAAATATCCTCTTTTTGCATTTGGCATAAACGATGGATTAGGTGCATTTGAATTGAACTTTTTTACAAACAATTCAAAATACGGTTCTGCAGTATCGCAAACTTCAAAACCATTTTTCAAGAAGAATTTTTTATCAGCAAGAAATGGTCTTTTTTTATCACTCGAAATTACAACAATTCCATTTTTATCTTTAGATTCATTTTCACATTGGCTCAATAATTCCTTAGCATAACCCTTTCCTGAATAGCTTCCTGAAACCCACAAACAGTTAATAATATTATAATTTGGAGCATTTACAGGTAACCAACAATTCTCAACAGGTAAATATTCAATAAATACTTTTGCTCTTGCATCTAATTTTTTAAAAACCAACCCCTCTTCAATTCTACGGCTTAACCATTCTTTTTTGAGTTTAACCGCAATTTCACTTTTTTTATCAGCAAAGGCACAACAAATATGTTCTTGATGTATATTTTCTTGATTTAATTGAATAAAATTCATAAACAAATATCATATAATTCATAATAATTTTCAATTACAAAATTACAATTTAAACAAATAATTAAAAATTAATTTTATTCTGCTTTAATAATTTTATTTGCAATTTTGTTTTTATTTAGTTCATATATTAAAATATATAATCCATTTGCAAAATTAGAAATATTTATTTGATTCAGACCTGAATGAATTGATTGCTTAATCAATGAAATTCCAAATACATTTTGTATTTCAACTTCAATTGGAAAATCATAATGATTGTTGATAAAAATTGAATTATTTGCAGGATTTGGATAAACAATAAAATTCTCTGAGTAATTATCAACAGATTTAATAATTATCAATAATGAATCAGAAATAGAATAGCAGCCATTATCTCCAATAAGAGCAACTCTATAATAGCCATTTTCAGTTGGTTTAAACTGTCTGCCAGTTTCATTTTTGATAATAGTATCATTCAAATACCAAATAAATGATGAGGCATTTTCCAAACATCTTACATATCCGTTAAAGAATACAATTGTTGGTTTAGCAGGACGTGGCAGAAAACTTATTTCAACAGTATCTGAATTTCGAATTATACCATCAGCATCTATTACTCTTAGCCAATATTTACCTGCCTTTGTTACTTTAATTGTCTGATTTGTTTCGCCAGTATTCCAAACATAAAGCCCATAACCTATTCCAGCATCTAAAATAACTGTATCTCCATCGCAATATGTAGAAGTAGAAGGATATATTTTTATTTCAGGATTTCCAAATGCACCAACTTTAACATTTAACTCATTATATCCTATGCAATTTAAAGCATTTTCAGCTTTTAATATTACTTTGCAATTTATCAAAGTGTTCCACTCTACTGTAATTTCATTTGTGCCTTGTCCATTTAGAATTGTGCCGTTAATTACAGACCAATTATAAATAACATTTGTTTTGAAATCACTTTTGTATGTTTCAATTGTGTTAAATGCACATTTAGTATTTCCACTAATTGGCAAATCAGGTCTTTGATTTACAACAATTGAAACAGTATCCGAAACACCTCCATAACCATCAGAATCAACAACAACAACAAAATATTGTCCTGTTTTTTTAATTGTATTAAATCTTGTAGTTTTTCCATCAGACCAAGAATAATACTCAAATCCCGCTCCTGCATCAAGAATTACAGAATCTCCTTCACAAAATATTGGCAAGCCGCTATAAACAATTGAAGGGTGATGTTTGTAATTTAAAACAATGTTCAAACTTGCAGAATCAAGGCAAAATACATCATTCATAATAACTAATTTTACAATTCCAAAATTTGAATCGCCCCACTTTATTGAAACACTGTCGCTATTCGAATCAGTAATAACATTACCACCAGTTACAAACCAAAAATATTTGTAATTTGTATCTTTCGGTGCATAATAAGTATCAATCAAATCTTTCTTTGAAAGGAAATTTCCTTTTATATTTGCTTGAGGGCGTGGTTTAACAGTTACAACTACTTCATCAGTTTCAACATTTCCAATTTCATCAGAAACAGTAAGTTTATAAGTCATTGAAGTATCGGGTGTTGCAATTACTTGCTCTTTATCATTAAAACTTAATTTATAATCAGGTTCCCAGATATAATTTAATTTTCCAGTTCCTCCAAAAACCGGATTACCTAAGACAACGGACTCACCTTGGCAAATGGATTTAACCCCACCTGCATCAATTTCTAAAGCATTAGGTTTAATTCTTGCAACAAATACATCACTTTTAACACTGTCGTTATATGTTTCATCGTAAACCAAAGGACTAACTGGAAAATCAGAAGAATTAGTACGACCAGTTAGAAATACAGTACCATCATTGTAATAATTTAGTGCAAAAGCAATATCATTACCTGTTCCACCGAGATAAGTTGAATAAGTTACTTTTGAAAATGTGGGATTTACTTTCACTAAAAAAGCATCTGTGTTTAAATTTGTATCTTTTCGTGCTTTTTGAAATGCTTTTTTGGTAATTGGAAAATTATTAGAATTCGTAGCTCCAACTATGTAACTATAATCATTATTATCAACAACAATATCATTACCAATTTCAGAACCAGCTCCCCCAATATAAGTTGAAAGTAGTATTTTGCTTAAATCAGGTGTAAATTTTGTAACAAAAATATCTCCTATTCCAATATTAACATCGCCATCATTCAATAATCTATCATAAGCATTTTCTGATGTTGGAAAATCTAAAGATTCAGTAAAACCGCAAATAACGATATTTCTATTTTTATCAAAATCAATTCCATAACCAGCATCTTTTGATATTCCACCCAAAAAAGTAGAATTAGTAATACTACTACCTGTAGAATTTAATTTCAATACAAATACATCACTGAATCTATCTGAATCTGATGTATCACTTAACTTTCTTTGGAATGCTCCGAGTGTTGTTGGAAAATTTGCAGAACGAGTAATTCCAATTACATAAGCATTTCTCTCATAATCAATTATTATAGATTGTCCAAAATCATCATTCGTACCAGAAATATGCGAAGAATACAGTAATTTTTTAGCATCTGGACTTAATTTAAATGCAATAGCATCATATTTGCCTGAATTTGGTGATTTATATGCACCAGTGGTTAAAGGGAATTTACTATCGTGAGAAACGTAACCTGTAATATATGCGTTTCCAAGTTCATCTATAGCTAAATCGTTTGCGTAGTCGTCTTTTTCACCACTTATCAATGTGGAATATAATAGCTTACTGCCATCACCACTAAGTTTAATAACAAAAATATCATATCCATCACTACCCAAACTATCATACACACCATTTGTAACAGGAAATGTACCAATTCCCCAAGTATAACCAGTTAAATAAATATTATCATTGGCATCAACTTGTATTGATTCAGCGTAATCATCGCCAAAACTACCGATATAGGTGGAAAAAATCAGTTTTGTACCAGTTGAATCAAACTTACTTACAAATATATCAGGAAATTCATAAGTGCTTGTTTTGAAAGCTGTTTGATAAGCACCTAAAGTAGTTGGAAAATTTTTTGAACTTGTATATCCAGTGATGTAGGAATTTCCTTTGATGTCAATAGCTATATCTCTAACAATATCATAATCATTTCCACCAATCAATGTAGAAAAAATCATTGGGTCAATGATTAGTTTTTCTTTTTTATTGTAATTTTCAGTTTTAAAACCAATATTTCCATCAATAAGATTGAAATGAGTATTTACTTTTGTTTTGATTCCATCAATAAATTGAAAAGCATAAATATCTTTATGAAATACTTCGGTTAATGAATTATCAATTTTTATGTAGTCATCTGTTAATTCAATTGAATCAACTCCCAAAAACCGTATTTGAATATCATTTAAGTTGGAGTTTTGTTCAGGATTAAGTATAAAATCATAATGCAAATAACCATCAACAAAATAAAATTTAATATCAATTCCTTCATATATATTTTCATAAATCAATTGATTATATGAACTTACTTTGTTTTTTGAATGATAATCTTTACCTTTTATATAATTAATGTTTAAATCAATTTTATCAACTTTTTGAATATTATTAAGATTTGCATTGACTAATTCAAGTTTGATATTATGACCAATTTTTCTATAATCAGAGAGTTTATTGTTCTCAAAAATAACATTCTCATATTTGTAATAATCAAAAAAAACTCCATCATTCGTAAACCAAATATCTGCATCAATAGATTGAGCATAGAACTGAACAGATTTATCCCATTGCCCATTATTTTCGATAAAATAATTTGAATATGAATTAGAATAATTTATTATTATCAATGACAAAAGAACTATCAAATATAGAATTTTGTTATTTGTACTTATAAAATGATTCTTCATATTTTGAAATTTCTTCTGTAATCTTTTTTTATCAAATTTAATCATCAACAACAATCTATCTAATATTTCAACATTTAATTTTTCAAAGATGTATTTAAAATAATTGTATTGTATCTTTGAAATTAAAATTTATGTTATCGTCAATTTTTTGTGAAACTGAAATCAATTTTAAATTTTTAACTACACAATTAAATGACTATATTTGACTTTCAAGATTATGAGCAAATAAAAACTTTAATTGCTGTACTTAATTTTTTCATTTTTAATTTGCTGCTTAAGATATTCAACATTATGATGATGAACTTTCTCGGAAAATGGGAGGATATTTTTTGTTAATTTAGAAAAATCAAGGATTGGATTTAATGAATTTGCAGGTTCTAAACATCTTAATTTATCAAGAATTTCAGATAATTTTAAAATCAAATAATCTTCAAGAGTAACTCTATTGTTATTTTTTTGGATATTTTCAATTTCATTATTCTTCACAGCAAAAACTTCAATGTCATCATTGAGAATTTCAATTAAAAAAGCTACGTAATTTCCAAAATTAAAGGAAATAATCTCTTCTGAAATATCATCACATTTGTAATAAACTTCATGCAATAACGATGAAATAATCAATTCAGGTTCATAAATATTTAATTCATTCACCAAAATTCGACATACCCTTGTTGAATGAAAAAATAACGAAGTACCATCATCTGTACATTTTTCAAATAAAGCATTATCTGCCATTTCATAAGCGGATTCAATTTTATTTAAATCCAATGGATTTATATGGTTACTGATTTTTGAAAGCAACTCTTCCTTTGAAAAAAATGTCCGACTATACATAGAAAATTTTTTTTTTAAATTACAATAAAAATATCAAATTAACAAAACTAATATATTAAATTATTTCATTATCTTCAGAAAATAAATGCCATAACTGCATTTTTAATTCATCAGTATTAAGATGAGTAGCTGCAGAAATGTAGAATATTTTCGTATTTTTTTCTTTAAACTTGATTTTTTTAATTTCTTTTAATCTATCACTATCTATTGCATCAATTTTGTTGAAACATATAATTCTTTTCTTGAAACTCATTTCTGGATTATACTTGTCAAGTTCATTTCTTAATATTTGGTATTTGATTAATGGGTCGCTATCAGTAGAATCAAGCATAAATAATAGAATTCTACAACGTTCAACGTGCCTTAGGAATTGAATTCCAAGTCCTTTACCATCAGCTGCTCCTTCTATTAAACCGGGAATATCTGCAATAACAAATGACTTTTGCTCAGCGATTTTTACAATACCTAAATTTGGAATTAAAGTTGTAAAATGATAATCGGCAATTTTTGGTTTTGCTGCTGACACAACCGAAATAAATGTTGATTTACCAACATTTGGAAAACCAACAATTCCTACATCAGCAAGGAGTTTTAATTCCAATGTAACATCCATTTCTATACCGGGGAATCCGGGTTTGGCAAATCTTGGTGCTTGATTGGTAGCAGTTGCAAATTCTGCATTTCCATAGCCACCGTTTCCGCCTTTTGCAATTATATATTCTTGGTCTCTTTCGGATAAATCAGCAATAATATCACCATACGAGTTTTTGACTACTGTTCCAACTGGAACCTTGATATATGTATCAGGTGCATCTTTGCCACTTTTTCTTGATTTCCCACCATGCTGACCATTTTTTGCTAAAAAATGCCTTTTGTATTGAAAATCAAGTAAAGTATTTAAGTGTGGGTCAACTTTGATTATAACATCTCCACCTTTGCCACCATTACCACCATCTGGACCACCTTTAGGAACAAATTTTTCCTTTCTAAAGCTGACATGTCCATCACCACCATCGCCTGACTTTAAATATATATTAGCCAAATCAACAAATTTCATATTTTCCTTCAGTAAATAAAATATATTTACTATTTATTTAAATTACAATGATTTATAAAAATCTATAATCTCATTTTTAAAACTATTATTTGTATAGGATAAATCCATCAAATTAGAATTGAAATTGCTCAATTCTTTGTAATCATTACTTTTTGATGTTAGTTCAATTTTGGTACTTAATTTTTCCATTAATTCAGTTAAATCATAAGCACTATAATCTTGTACTTCCACATAATCATTGGAAATAATTATTTCAGAATTTTCGACTTCATTTACATCATCATCAGAATTTAAATTGAATGAAAAATCTGTCCCTTCGAGAACTTCATCAATAAATTCTGCTTCTGCTTCATTATTTCCATTTTTTAATTCTTCAATAAGTAATTCATCAGCATCATTAATTTCAAATGAACTAATTTCTGGCAAATGAACTTCTAAGTTTAAATCTGAAGAGAGTAATTCAGAATCTAAAATTTCATTATCTTTAAATACAATAACATTTGATTCAGTATTTTCTAAAAATATCAATAATTCTTCTTTAGTTATTAATTCAATACTATTTTCAATAGAATATTTTTCTAAAAGATAAGCTGATTTTTTCAATCCTTTATCATCTAAGAAAATAATTAATGCTGCTACAGGTGCAATACTTCCACCAAAATAAGAAAATATTGAATCGCATAATTCAATAAAATCTGAAAAATCAATGCTTTCTATAAAATCAGAGTCAATTTTATAAAGTAACTTTTGAAATTCGGCAGAAGTAACTATATCTTTAGAATAATCACCGTATCCCTTTTCATTAAAAAAATGCCTTAGATAATCAATCAAATACTTGTAATCACAAAAATAATTTAACCGTAAATTAATTTCATTAAACATTTTGGTTGGCTCATTTCTGAAAACAAACCAATTCAACGTATGATGAGGTCTGATTAAAAAATTTAATTGTAATTTTGTTAAAATTGAAATAAGATTAGAGAATTGGTCGATTTCAAATTTTGCTTTTGATTTGTAAAAATCAATCATATCCAAATAAAGATTTGTACCTTCAAAATTGGATAAATCAAAATTTGTATTTGAATTTCTAACAAGAAATTCAGTATAGATTAACCAGCTTGCTTCTGCTTCAAAGAAATTCTTCGTAAAGTAATCAAGATTATCATTGCTGGAAATTTCATTTAGAAATATGCTCTCTCTTGTTAAGTCAAAATTTTCCAACAATTCGCTTGTTTTCCTGCTAATTTGATTTTCAAACATAATTTGCAACAAAAAAATTAAAGTTTGTATATAAACAAATCCAATTTAATTAATTATTATCAATCAATAAAATATTTTTTCTAAAAATTGATAAAAAAATGATAATTTTGATTTTTATTTTGAATTAATTAATTAAATATGCAAAAATTTAAATTTGAACTGCAAAATCAGAATCCAATCAGAGTAACAAAATCGAAGCAAAGGGTATTAATAAAAAAAAATACTATCAAGCAAAACATGAATTCACTTAAAGGAATTATAATCGCAATTCTTGGAAAATCATTTTTTGTTGAATTAATCGAAAGTATGGAATTAATTGATGCAACTCTTTCTGGTTCAGTTGTGTCAGCACATAATCATAAAAATATTGCTGTTGTTGGTGATTTTGTAGAAATTATCGTTGATAATAAACATCGTTCAGAAATTGATTTGCCAACTGGTATGATTATTAAAATTGGAAAACGTAAATCATATTTTTCAAGGAAAGCTGCTGGAAAATCTACAAAAGAACATATTTTGGCTGCAAATGCAGATATGTTGGGTATCGTTGTTTCTGTATTCAATCCTGAATATAATCGCAAACTTATTGATAGAATGTTGATAGCAGCAGAATTAGGTATGCTTGAGCCGATTATCATTATGAATAAAATTGACCAAATTGACGATAAAAAATTATTAGAAGAAGATTTTGAAATTTATAAAAAATTAGGAATAAATATTTGTTATATTAGTTGTAATAATAACTTAGGCATTGAAGAATTACTTAAGATATTTGAAAATAAAACAATTATATTAAGCGGTCAATCAGGTGTAGGTAAGTCGTCATTAATAAATACTATAATAGGAGACGTTGTGCAAGTTGTTAATATAGTTAGTGAAAGAACTACAAAAGGACAACATACAACAAGTTTTGTCAAAATGTTCAAAATTGATAATGGTGTAAAAATTATTGATACTCCCGGAATTAGAGAATTTGGTTTATTTGGGATTGACAAATATGAATTATGTTATTATTTCAAAGAATTTGAAGAATTTTATCTTAAATGCAAATATTTACCATGTACTCATACACATGAACCAGAATGCGAAGTTTTAAATGCTTTAGAAAATGGATTAATTGAGTATGAAAGATACGAAAGTTATATTAATATACTTGATTCAATTTCTTAAAACAACTGAATCATATTATGTAAATATTATGTGATTTTTTAGAATTGTTGTACTAACAAATAAAATAATTATACAAATCTACATTTTTATTTTGCATAAAATAAAAATTTATAATATTTTTGGTAATCTCATTAATGAAATTTTATGAATTATTTGATAAATTAATAATATATTTTTGATAATTAATTTTAATAAACAAATGGAGTGTATTCAATGAAGTATTTGTCTCTGTCAATTGCTGCAATTTTAATCATTTTTCTAAGTTCATGTACCGGACCAGAAGGTCCTGCTGGTCCCTCAGGCAATGCGAATGTAAAAACAATACTTTTTTCGACTAATTTAAATTCTTGGGTTTTGTATGATTCTGATGGACTTGGAATTTACGAAAAGAAACATCTTTTATTTAATCAAAATATATATGATTTTGGTTCGGTGTTGGTATATTACAAAGATTCGGAATCATCTTATTGGCGCGAGTGGAATCAAACAGTTATATTTAATGGTAAGGGATTTATGTTATCTCATGCAGTTGACAATGGTTCAATTGCTTTGATAGTACAATCAACAACTGGCAACGGAATACCGATTTTATTGGACCAGATTTTAAATTTTAAAATTGTGATTATTCAAGGAATATTGGTTTCCTCGCAAATAAATAAAAATTCTGATTATGATAAAATAAAGTATTTATATAATCTTTCTGACTAAAACATTTTCAAGTAGATGTAATTGTAATGTTATGATAAAAATTTATTTGTTATTAGCTTTTATCTAACTTGGCAATTACCCTTCCGAAGGTTCGTAACCTTCGGAAGGGTTTGAACAAAGTTAGTTGATTTTTGTATGTGATTCTTTCATTTGGCGACTGAGTTGTTTCAAGCAAATAAGATGTCATTTTTTTTACAACTTATTTTAAATAACACAATTAAATACCGTATTTAATTGGTTTGCAGAATATTTATAATTTCATATATTTGTAATGATTAATTAAAAAAATTGAAAGACATTATTTTTTTGAATAAGTGGGAATTTTATGAGAAGATATATATTTAAGATAATATTATTACTAATAGCAATTTTGTTTAATAGTTGTATAATAACAAAAAATGCTGAAGATATTTCATTTCATACCAACAATTTCAATCAAGAACAAATTGATTTGATTATGAGTGGCGATAGCTTAAAACCAATGCGAGTTTTTGAAATTGATAAATTTACAGATTCAATCTTGTTGCGTACGAAATGTGAAAATGTCAATGTAAATTCAGAAGATGTTGTACTATTGAATTTGATAAAAAGGATGTATAGCACTGTAAATGATAGTCTTTCAGCAGGTGTTGGCATCGCTGCTCCACAAGTTGGAATTTTAAAAAATATTATTTTAGTTCAAAGATTTGACAAAGAAAATGAGCCATTTGAAGTTTATCTTAATCCTAGAATAATCCAGTATTCTAAGCAAACTCAAACAAGAAGGGAAGGATGTTTGTCAATTCCTGACAGAATGGATACTTTAGATGTAAGAGCATATACAATTCTTCTTGAATACGACAGATTAGATAACACTCATATTATTGAAATGGTTGAAGGATTTACAGCAATTATTTTTCAGCATGAAATTGACCATTTAAATGGAATATTATATACTGATTATGTTGCTAAAAAAAAGTAATTAAAGAATTCCATAAAACATAAAATTCAAATAGATGAAATGTTGTTTCCAATCGGTATCTTTTAATATACTTGTTAATGGATATTTCCATTTAATTTCCATAGCTAAGCCAGCTTTGAAAAAATTGAAATCCATTCCAATACCTGTACTTAAAAAATATCTCATTCTATTTAAGCCGTTTAGCACTTTATCTGTCTGTAAGTGAATTGTATCTATACCATTAATATACCTCAATTCATCTTTTATATTTGCAATTTGAGAGTATTGATTTGCAGAACTACAATATGTATAATCAGCATTTATTCCAGCAATCAAATAATAAAATGAACCTAACCCTTCAGAAATATTCTTTGTTTTTGATATTTGAGAAATCATTGCTCCATAGAATGGAATATTTAATTCAATTATATTTGATATTGAGTATTCTGATATTTCAATTATATTAGCTTCTTTGAAATTTACTTTATTACCAAAATAATCCAAGTAACTTTTTGATTCATCAGTAGAAGCAATTAAACCATAACTTAAGTTAAACCCTGTTTTGAAATTTACTATTACGAAATTTGTTGGATTAAAGCCATATCCAAAAATATATCTAAAATAATTTGTTTGCGGGTAATCACTCTCATTTTCAGAAGAATTTTCCTTTTTAATTTCTCTGTCAGATTCATTCAATTTAAAATCGTGAGAAAATGGATTTCTCGTATCAACAAAAGCTGTACTTTTAATATTATTTGCAATATCCCAAGTATTTCCAAAAAAGGAAGATAATTCAAAAGATATATAAGAATATTTTTGTGTTAATCTCGGAAACCAGCCAGAAGAATATTCAACATTATAATCAGGAACAGAAATTGAGTCGTTATATTCAAGAGAATTTAAATCAAAAATTGAATCTTGTGGGAAGTCATCAGCATAAGTACCGACAGAAAAAAATAATATCAAACAAATTATCAGTTTCATTATAATTCATAGTTCAAAAAATACTAAATTACAAAAAATATTGTGAATTTATACTAACTTAAATTTTTGAAATTGATTTTATAATTTCATTAAACAAAACCTGAATAACGTGTAATTTAATAAATAAAAATTTCACAGCAAATAGAATTGAATAATTTGGATTAGATTTTTAAAGGACATTATATCCTTAACCGATTTTTATTGAATATTAATAATTCAATATCTCATTAACTATAAAAGATGGGCTGTCTCAAAAGTAATCATTCTGAACTTGTTTAAGAATCTATGAATTTCTAAGTTATTGAAATATAAGGATTTTTCCTCAAAATCAATATGAAATAATATAAAAAAAATGACTTTTGAGACAGCCCTAAAAACAAAATTATTGATTTTTGGCTAATGATTTATCAAAACGCCAGCCCATCCATGATGTATGATAAATATCAACATCTTCCTGACCTTTGTTCCATCTACCAACTTCAAGATGCTCAAGCCAATTTAAGAATTTTTGTACATCTTCACCTACAAATATTGAACCGTGTTGAGGGCATATCATTTTAGGATTAATTGCTCTAACTCTGTTTACCCACTCTCTCAACGCTCTTGATGACGGCATCCATCTAAGGTGGAAGGCTTCCATGTATTTGATATGATTATTAAAGTCTGTAACAAACATATTTGATTCATTGTCTGGAAGTAATGCAGCTCCAATATCACCAGAAAATAGAATATCAGCGATTGGGTCGTAAACAGAAAAATTACCTGACGAATGACAATAATGAGCTGGAATAATATATAATTTAGCTTTGGTAGTTCCAATGTTGATTGCCATACCATCATCAGGAATACCAGTAAGTTTGAAATTTGTTCCCATACCAAAATGAGCAAGAAAACCAGTCCATAGCCAAGAACAATATACCTTTAAATCTGGTGATAAATCAGCCCAAAGTGCAAGTGAAGATGCTATATCAGGGTCTTGATGGCTAGCAAAAACTGCTTTAATATTTTCAGTTGAAATATGTCGAGTTAATTCTGTTAGCACTTGAGGAAATATTTCTATTCCACCTGGGTCTAATATTATTGCTTCATCGTTATGAATAATCACATATTCATTAGTATCAATTACTTCATTTTTTTTATCAATATCTCTGCCCAACACTAACCATTTATGCGGACCATCTTCGAAAATTATTTGACTTTTCATAAAATCATCACCTTTATATTATTTAATCATAATCTTTGTTAATAAATTCAAACTAATACTTAATTTTTCAGAAATCTCATATAACCTTTTATCCAATCTTCCAACAAGTTCTTTAATATTACTTACCAATGAGTTGAAATTTTTTCTATCACCTTGCAAATATGATGATTCAATCATAATATTTGAACCCATATAATCAGCAATAAGTCCATTTCTTCTTGCTCTGTCAATTTTCACCCGAATATTATTTATCAAACTCTGTATATCAGTAAAATTTTTATTAATAATAGTTAGTAAATAGATATTTTTATCTGCCAATCTTCTGATATTTATTATTTGTGCTTTAGTTGCTTTAAACAATGATGGACTTTGATGTATCTTTTCCAAAACTCTAACATTTAGTAAATCAAAATTTGAAGCTGTAAAACTACTATTAAGTTCTCTAAATGTAAGATTTAATGTTTTCTCCAATGCTACAGAAAATTGCATCAATCTTCTAACCGCCATAGAGCAAGCGGTAATATTATCAGCGAGATTTCCCGTACGGACTTCAAGTTCTTCAAGGTCTGGTGCAATTTGAACTGGTAATTCTGATAAAAATCCCGATAATGTTATCAAAGACCTGCCTTCATTATTTCCAATTTTTGCTGCGTGTACTATTCCATTAATCGCTAACAATTTCAATTCAGCACTAATACCTTTTAACTCACGCGTATCATGCAATACTTCTATACCAATTTTGAATATTTGTGCTATTCCATACTGAAAGTGTGATATTGTTAAACTCATACTCAATTTCTCAAATAAAATTACTAAATAACCATTTTGTATAAAAATAAAACATTTTACAAACATTCATTTTAACACAATATAAATTTAACAAATATTCAAATTCAAAAACAATTAATATTGTTTAATTATTCAAATTTTTTTATCAAACCATTGTTTTTGTATCGGAATAATTAAATAAAAACTTTAATTAAGTGTTTTTTCTTAATTTTGTGTTTTAATTTTTGACAATAAATTTTAAAGATATGTACGATATTTGTTTTATTTGCTTTAATGATATAGATACTGATGCCAGAGTATTGAATATTTTGTCATTTATTGAATGTAAATTTTCAAATATTTTACTTATTTCATTGAAAAAATCAAACAATTTAAGTGAGAAAATCAAGCAAATTGAAATACTAATAGATAATGAACAATCTCTACTCTCAAAGTGGTATTCTTTTAATTATCAAATTAATAACATGAAAATCAAATCCAAGTATTTTATAGCTTGTGATTTTTTTTCACTACCCGCTGCAAGTTTATCCAAAAAACGTTGCGAAGGTATTTTGATTTACGATTCAAGGGAAATATATTCTGCTCTCGGTTCACTGCAAGGTAAGAATTTAAAGCAATTTATTTTATCGAAAATTGAATCGTATTTCATCAAATACGTTGATAAAATAATTGTTACTGGACAATTAGATAAAGAATATCTCGAAAATTACTTCAAAAAGAAATTTGATTATTATATTATTATGAATCTTCCATTTTTAAAAAATAAGGAAAATTCAAATATTATCAGGGAAAAATATAAAATTCCAAATTCAACAAAAATTTTACTATATCAGGGGATTGTTCTTGATGGTAGGGGAATTATTCCCTTAATTGAGGCAGTTTCCGAAATGAATGATATTGTGCTTTTTGTGATGGGACACGGACCTGAAAAATTGAAATTTATTGAATATTCAAAAGAATTAATTAGTTCTAATAAGGTAATATTTGCTGATTCTATTCCATATACTGAGTTACACAACTGGACTTGCTCCGCTGATATTGGTACAGCATTATTTGAACCAATAAGTATTTCCTATAATTTAGCTTTACCCAATAAATTATTCGAATATATTATGGCTGAAATTCCTATAATTGCAACTGATTTACCTGCTATCAGAAAAGTTTGGACTGAGTATAATTTTGGTTTGCTTGTTGATGACAACTTAGAAATAAGTGATATTAAAAGTAAAATCAATAGTATTCTCGACAATACTAATTATTCAAAATTTGTAGAAAATACAAAAAAATTAAAGCAAAAATACAATTACGAAAAACAATTTACCATTTTATCAGAAATTTTTAATGTGAATTAATCAATGATACAATTTCTTATTATAATACAACAACTTATTGCTTCAGGAACACATATTGTTGCAAAAGGCATCACTTTTGAGCTTGAACCTGCTTTTATATTGCTTATAAGGTCAGCACTTGCATCTCTATTTTATATTATTTGGCTATCTTTTCGTAATAAATCAGTAAAGAAAATTGATAAAAAAGACTACTATAAAGTTATTTTACTCGGTTTATTGAATATACCATTGAATCAATTTTTATTTTTACAGGGCTTAAAATATACTACTGCTCCAAATATGGCTTTAGCTTATGCACTAACACCAGCGTTTGTATTGATTATAGCAGTTATTTTTTTAAAAGAAAAAACTAATGCAAAAAAATTGACTGGTGTGGCAATAGCAATTATTGGTGCAGCTGTGGTATTGCTCGAACGTGGATTAATATTTACAGAAGATAGCTTACTTGGTGATTTTCTTGCATTAGCGGCAAGTTTTTCTTGGGCTTTATATACAATTATTGGTAGAAATTTTTCAATCAAATATGGTGCAATTTATTCTACTGGGCTTGCAATGACAACAGGTTTTTTACTTTTTGTGCCAATATTTCTAATTTTACCAGTTAGTTTTGCAATAGAAACAATAACTGCAGTAAATTGGTTACAATTGATTTATCTCGGTGTAATTACTTCTGGTGTGGGTTATGCAATATGGTATTATGCTTTGACGAAAACTGAAGCAAGCAAAGTTGCTGTTTTCAATAATTTGCAGCCCGTGATGACAACAATTTTATCAATTATTTTCTTTGGTACATCACTAACTCCGTTTTTTGTGATTGGCGGTTTGCTGATAATTGGCGGTGTTTATCTAACTCAAAGAGGGTAAATATTTGAAAATTATAAAAATATTCTTTATTATTTCAGTAGTATTTATTTCTTCTTGTACAAATCAAGAGAAAGAAATTGATGCTGAAGTCAGTATTGCAAAAATTATGAATAGTAGCAAAACTGGATTTAAACAGGCATCAGAAGTGATAACATTCAAATTTCCTGAAGATTATGCTGCACATAATGAATATAAAATTGAATGGTGGTACTTTACAGGAAATGTTCAAACTGAAGACGGGCATAAGTTTGGTTATCAATTCACTATTTTCAGAAATGGATTATCTTTTGATACAACAAGAAATTCATCATTTAGCTCAAATAATCTTTATTTGGCTCATTTTGCAATTAGTGATATTACTAATAATAAATTTTATTTTACAGAAAAGACAGTTAGAGAAGCGGTTGATTTAGCTGGTACTACTGTTAGTCCATTTAGGGTTTTTATCGAAAATTGGGAAATTAAAGCAAAATTTAATAATTATAATTATTTAATGCCTGAATTTAGTATTGTTGCCAAAGATAGTAATTTTGCAATTGATTTGACTCTAACACCTCAAAAGAAGATGGTTCTTCACGGAAATCAGGGGTTGAGCGATAAAAGTTACGAAAAAGGTAATTCTTCATATTATTATTCATTTACAAATTTGAAAACTGAAGGAAATATTTCTATTGGAGATGAATCATTTCAAATTGAAGGAAAATCTTGGTTTGACAGGGAATTTAGTACATCTGCTTTATCAGTTAATCAACGTGGTTGGAATTGGTTTTCACTGCAATTAGAAGATTCGACAGAAATCATGTGTTTTGAACTACGTGATAATCAAAACAAACAAGATTTTGCAAAAGGTACTTACATTTCTTCAGATGGTAAAACTGAATTTATAAAAGCAACTGATTTTACAATTACGCCAGTTAGTTACTTTACTTCAAATACGGGTACCAAATATCCATCTAAATGGAAATTTGAATATAAAACCCAGAATATTTTCCTTGAAATTGAAACACAAATACCAAATCAGGAATTGAATGTTTTTACAAAATACTATGAAGGTAGTGTGAAATTTAAAGGTACCAAAAATAATAGAAAAATTGCTGGTTCTGGTTACGTTGAATTAACAGGATATTAAATAAATCTACTTTTCTTTAGAATTTTTAACCTTTTATATTGCTTATTCATTAATTATTTGGAATCATTCCATTTCAAATCGTCCTCGATTGTAATGTTTGGATATTTGGAGGATTCTTTACAAATCTCACGAAAAGCAGTCATTAAAGTATCAATATTGAAAAACGAAGATGAGATAGTTTGTAATTCTTCGTTATTTTTAATTATAATTAAATTTTCAGGTGATTTGCCTAATTCTTGAAATGATTTTATCAGCATAATTTCATCCCACTTTGCAATAAAAGGCATATTTGAAGAAGTATAACTAATACCTGTATCATCAAAACTAATAATTCTTTTCTTTGAACCAAGGAAGAAAAATAATGAAGAAGCAATCAAACTCAATAATACATAGAGTAATGAATTATTGTTGAAATCTTGAATGTTCTCAAATTCATTAAAGAAAAACGTTAATGAAAAAGCTAATACTAAAAAACCAATATAAGAAAAATATACTGGTTTCGATACAAATTGATTTTTTGTTGAATTCATAATCATTTACTTTTTTTCTATGAAACAATATTGCTAATTTTGTAATCTTTTAATTGGTAAAAATAAAGAAAATAATGGAATTAATTACTATATTTTTTATTGCGATTGGTTTATCTCTTGATTCGTTTGCTGTTTCTATTACAAATGGATTGATATTGCCCAAGATTAAATTTTTTGATGCGGTGAAAATTTCATTGTCATTAGCATTTTTTCAGGGTATATTTCCACTTATCGGATGGATAATTGGCAGCAAAATAAGTTATTATTTTCGAGATATTGACCATTGGATAGCATTTGTGATTCTGGCAGCTCTTGGTACTAAAATGATAACTGAAAGCTTAAAAGAATCTGATTTACCCAAAGATTATAATCCACTTAAATTAAAGGTAATGGTTTCAATTTCGATTGCTACAAGTATTGATGCTCTAATTGTTGGGCTTGGATTAGGATTATTTGAAACTAATATTTTTTATACTTGTTTCATTATTGGATTTATTACTTTCTTTTTTGGTATGTTAGGCACATTGATTGGTAAAAAAACTGGCGATAGGTTTGGTCAGAAAATGGAAACAATTGGTGGAATAATACTCATTTTAATCGGTTTGAAAATATTAATAGAGCATCTGATTGCCCATTATTATTAATTATTTCAAAATAACAAGCATACTTCCAGTAATATATGCTGCTACCCACCAAAGATATGCAATTCTTGAATATAGATGAATACCAGAACTAACCAATACATTATAACCATTTTTTAATTTAAATTTCCATATTAAATATGTATCAATCAGCATTAAAGTAAGTGATGAGTATCCTAAAATGCCATGCAATGTAAATGGAGAATTATCAGAACCTATTATCATACAACAAGTTGCAATTACATCAAGTGAAATACCGATAGTTAAAAATGTTAGTATCAAAGGAGTTATCATTCTTTTTCTTTGCTCACCAATTATGGCAATAGAATATGAAACCAATGCAAGTGTAACAATGGTTGCTCCGATTATCAAAATTAATTTCATACAATTACCAATATTGTTTATACAAAAAAAGTAAAATTAACAATTTTTTTTGAATTTATTTGTAAATAATTTGTTAGGTTAAGATTAATTATTTTTAAAAACTCAAATATTAAAAAATATTCTGGGAATTGTATTATTAGTAATTTTTACGAGCTTATGAAGTTACTTCAAATAAAAAATTTCATTACTTGTGTGATAATTTGTATTTTTGTCTTTTTATTATAAATAAATTTTTAAAAGAATGAGTTTCAAGTATAGGATTGCAGTAATACTATTAAACTTGCTAAGTAAAACTTGGTATTTTGAAATAAAAGGGATAATTCCAGAGAAACCTGCAATTATCGCTTTTTGGCATGGTACTATGCTTCCTGTATGGAAATATTTTGAAAATAAGGGTTCTTTTGCAGTAGTTAGTATGAGTAAAGATGGTGAAATTCTAACTCAATTGTTGAAAAGATGGAAATTTTCTGTCTTACGTGGCTCATCTTCAAGGAATGGAAAAGAAGTATTAAATGAAATGACCGAATTAGCATCTAAAGGTTTTCTATTAATAACTCCAGATGGACCGCAAGGACCTATTTATAAAATGAAAGCAGGTGCAGTTGTTAGTTCAATTCGTTCGGAAGTACCTTTGGTTTTAGTTGGGGTTATTGTCAAAAATAAAAAAATTTTTAACAGTTGGGATAAATTTTATTTGCCTATGCCATTTACAAAGATTATATTACAATTTTCGGAGTGTAATAATTTCAGAAAGGATTTATCAAAAAGTGAAGTCAATGACAATATATTAAAATTGGAAAAAGTATTAAATAATTTAAATAAAATAAGCGATTAATTAGTGGTGGTATATGTTAAAAAATCTATTATCTAAAGCTTTTGGGATGGTTGTTAATAGCCGTAATAAAAAATTTGACCAAGCTGAAAATATCACTCAGTGTCGTATTCCGGTAATTAGTGTTGGTAATTTATCTGTTGGTGGTACAGGAAAAACTCCTTTTGTGGCAATGTTGGGCAAGTATTTGCAATCAAGAAAGCATAAACCAGGTATTATTGGAAAAGGATATAAGAGAAAATCAAAAGGCGATATTGTTGTTTCTGATGGTAAGAATATTTTAGTAGATGCCGAAACCGGTGGTGATGAAATGATTTTACTTGCAAATGCTTTAAATGTACCTGTATTGGCTGTTGAAGAAAAGTGGAAAGGTGCATTACAAATTCAAGACCAATTCGATATTGATTGTATTATTGTAGATGATGGATTTCAACACAGAAAATTACATAGAGATTTGGATATAGTAATAATTGACAAAGATACATTAGAAAATCCTGAATTGATGCCAAAAGGTAGATTGCGTGAGCCACTTTCATCAATCAACAGAGCTGATGTTGTATGTTTAACAGGTAACGTTCAAATTGATGATGAACTTAAATCATTGATTGATGAAACTACCATTGTCATTCGGGTTAAACCATTACAGACAAATCCTTATAATATTATTGATAAAATTATTCTTAAAATTAATGAATTAAAAAATGTACAAAAAGGTGTAATTGCATTTGCAGGAATTGCAAAACCATTACGTTTTTTTGATATGATTACTAATTCACAATTTAAAATTATTGAAAGTATTTCATTTGATGACCATCATAGTTATTCAATAAATGATTTAGAAAAAATCAAAGAAATATGCTTAAAAAATCAGTGTTTTAATTTAGCCACTACTGAAAAAGATGCGGCAAAGTTAATTCAGTTTTCAGATTTTTTCAAGAAAAATAATCTGAATTGCTATGTTTTTCCAATTTCTCTGCAAATTACTGATGGTAAAGAAAATTTCTTTAGAGCGGTAAATAATTTATTTAAAAAGAAGATATAGATAATGAAATTGGCATTTTATTTATTATTATTTTACGTATATATTAATATGGTTAGCTGTATTCAACATCATCAAATACCTCTTAAAATTGCTGTGTCAAAAGCAAGTGGTAGTGAAAACTATGAGAAATATGCAAAGTGGTTAAAACAAGCAAATTCAAATATTGAAATAATTGATTTATATACTATGAATTTTGATTCTGCTGTATCGGTCATGAATAATGTTGATGGATTATTACTAACTGGTGGTTCTGATGTTCATCCAAAGTATTATAATAGGGATTCTGCTGCAAATCGTTGTAGTACAAATGTCCTAAGAGATTCTTTAGAAATGGAGATTATCAAACAGGCAGTAAATCTTGATTTACCAATTTTGGCAATTTGTAGAGGGCAACAGATTTTGAATGTTGCATTCCAAGGTAGTTTAATTGTTGATATTGCTGAAGATGTGCCAGAAAGTAAGATAATTCATCAAAAAAAAGATGAACCAGCATTTCACAAAATATCTGTTAAAAAAAATAGCTTATTGTATGAAATAACTAATGAAGAAAGTGGTCAGGTTAATAGTTATCATCATCAATGTGTTGATTCCATTGGTAATAGTTTGACAGCTTCATCATATACTAATGACAAATTGGTTGAATCAATTGAATATAAAGATTATAAAAATAAACCTTTCTTGCTTGGTGTTCAATGGCATCCTGAATTAATGAAGTATTCTAATCCTTTTTCCTTGAAATTAGCAGAAGAGTTTATCAAATTCTCAAATATATTCCAAGAAAAGAGATTTAAAAAAACAGGTGTACTTAATAATACTTATTCACTTACAATTGATTTAACTACTATATTAATTTCAACATTAGTAATTCTTTTAATCACTTATGTTTTTTAGTTTTGATTATGATATTTGTTAAATATTTATTTTGAATATTTGAAATTTTTTCAACATCAAACATAGATTTTAGTTTTCAAATTGTCAGCAATTATATTATTTGTTTCAAGGTTAAAAATATGAAAAAAATTATTTTTATTTTATTAGTTTCAATTAGTATTATATTTATTGGTTGTGTAACTTCTTCACCACCTCCTCCAAAAGTAAAAATTGCAATATCGAAAGCAAGTGGAGGAGAAAATTATGAGAAATATGCTAAATGGTTAAAAGATAATTCATCTTATGTCGAAACAATTGATTTGTATAATATGGATTATGAATCTGCAATTAATGTAATTGCTGGAGCTGATGGTTTGTTGTTATCAGGTGGTCCAGATGTTCATCCAAAGCATTACAATAAAGCTGAGGATACAGCTCGTTGTAGTATTGACTTACATCGTGATTCTCTTGAATTTGAATTAATTAGAAGAGCATTGAAATTAGAAATGCCGATATTGGGTATTTGCAGGGGAGAACAAATATTAAATGTTGCTCTTGGTGGGAGTTTGGTTGTTGATATTCCGCAAGATTTACCTCAAAGTAAAGTGGTACATCAAAAACCAGATGGTGATGCAATGCATAAAATTTTGGTGAAAAGTGGCACTTTATTACATAAAATAACAAGTATGGATGCTGGGTTAGTAAATAGCAATCATCATCAAAGTGTACATAAATTAGCAAGTAATCTTGATGCATCAGCAATTACAGAAGATTTAGTGATTGAAGCATATTCGTATAAAAATTTTGAATTTATGCCGTTTTTACTTGGTGTTCAATGGCATCCTGAGCGATTAAGTTACGAGAATCCTTTTTCTTATAAAATAGCAAGAGCTTTTGTAGAAAATGCACAAGGTTATCACAGATTGAAACATCCGGAAATTTATGCATCAAAACCGGGGAATATTATATTAAATATTTTATTATGGGTGTTTTTAGCTCCGTTAATCATTCTTGGAGTAGCTGTATTAATTTTATTAATTTCTCTTGCTGTTAGATAATCTTTAATTGGAAGAAAAAAATTATAATTAGAATAATAATGTATGAAAAAGATAAAATTAAGTTTGTAATGTGAATAAAAGTCATTTTTTTGTCGGAATGTTCTGATTTTTTTTTCCAAAAAATTGTTTTAGATTTTCTTGCTCGCCAGAATTGAACTTTTATTGTTTCTTTTAAGTTAGCTGAATGATTTTAAGGATTACAAATATGAAAAAAAATATTTTTATATTATTAGTTACAGCTACTATTTTATTATTTGGTTGTATTACTCCTAAAATACCAAATCCACAGGTAAAAATTGCAATATCGAAAGCAAGTGGAGGAGAGAATTATGAGAAATATGAGAAATGGTTAGAGTATAATTCACCTTATGTAAATATAATTGATTTGAATAATTTAGATTATCAATCTGCAATAAATGTTATTTCAGGTGTTGATGGTTTGTTATTATCTGGGGGACTCGATGTTCATCCGAAGTATTATAACCAAGCAGAAGATTCTTCACGTTGCAGTATTGACTTACAGCGTGATTCTCTTGAATTTGAATTAATAAAAATAGCATTAAAATTAGAAATGCCGATATTAGGGATATGTAGAGGAGAGCAAATTCTAAATATTGCATTTGGTGGTAGTTCAGTAGTTGATATTCTACAAGATATTCCTCAAAGTAAAGTAGTCCATCAAAAACCAAATGGTGATGCAATGCATAAAATTTTGGTAAAGAGAGGGACTTTATTACATAAAATTACAAGTTTAGATGAGGGATTAGTTAATAGTAATCATCATCAAAGTGTGAATATATTAGCACATAATCTTGAAGCGTCTGCCATAACAGAAGATTTGTTAATTGAAGCATTTTCATATAAAAATTTTGAAAATATGCCATTTTTACTTGGTGTACAATGGCATCCAGAACGCTTAGAATATGATAATCCATTTTCTTATGAAATTGCAAAAGCATTTATTGAAAATGCTCAAGGTTATTATAGATTGAAAAATCAGAAATTTTATGCTTCTCAACCTCAAAATATCTTATCTAATATTATTTTTTGGATTGCTTTACCGTTATTAATTGTTGGTTTTTATATTTTATGGAAATTAATGAGTATTATTTTGGGACTTGGGACTGATTGAATAATTATGAAAATTAAATTATCATTATTGTCGTTGATTATTTTATCAATTTTTCTTGTGGGTTGTTCTAATTTGACAAACAAACCAAAAGTAAAGATAGTCATTTTACCTTCTAATGACAAAGCTGAATTTAATAAATATACTAATTGGTTACAGAAAACTGAAGAGAACATTGAAACATTACAATTAGACTATAAAAATGAGCAACAAGCATTAACAGTTATTGCAGGAGTTGATGGAGTGTTGTTGACTTTAAGTGATAATTGTTTAAATGATGCAAATCAATTTGATAGTTTAGAATTGAATAACAGGAAAAAAGAAAAATTTGAGTATTATTCTAAATTGATTTTATATACTATCAATAGTAATATTCCTTTTTTGTCGATATGTGATATTGAGCAATTTATTTATTTGTATCTCAATGATTACAATTTATATCAGAATTATTTGAATAGAAATAATGTTGAAAAAAGTAATTTAGCAGAAGATACTATAAGTGAGTTGATTATCAAAAAAACATCTTTGTTAAATGAAATAATTGGTTCTACTGAAGGTTATGTAAAAAAAAATAACTTCAGTAAAATTAATAATATCCCTTCAAATTTCGATGTAAATGCAATAGATGAAAACGAAAATATTCAAGCTATAACATTAGAGAATCCTATAAAAAAGGGCTATTTCTTTGCTGTAAATTGGGACCCTACAATTATCAATTATAAAGACCCATTTTCTTCAGGAATTGCTGAAAGTTTTGTTGAAAATGTTGTTGATTACAGAAAAAAATCAAAACCAAATATAAATGAATCAAGTATATTCAATGATTTTATGAAGATTTTATTATGGGGATTATTGTTACCTGTAGTAATTGCAGGAGCAATTTTCGTTATTTTGTATTTTGATAATAGGAACAAAGATTAATAATTAAAAAGTATTATTATATGAAAAAATTATATTTAATTTATTTGTTTGTATTGACATATTGTTTGTCGGGATGTTCAATTATTTTTCCTCTTCCAAAAATTGTAATTGGTGTTTCTTGCTCAACAGAATTGAAAAATCAGATCATTTTAAATAATTGGTTAAAATCATACTCGGAAAATATTGACATTATTTATTTGAATACCATGTCATTAGATTCAGCTTTTATTATGTTAGATTTGATTGACGGTCTAATTATCAATGATGGTCCTGATATTGATAAAAGTTTTGTTGAAAATTTTAAATTGAATAAATTTTCAAAGTTTGATAACATTCGTTATGAATTAGAGGTTATTTTATTAAGAAGAGCTGTTAAACTTGAAATGCCAATTCTTGCAATTGGTAGGGGAGGTCTTATAGTAAATTTAGTTAATGGAGGCGAGATAAATTTTGATTTAGCAAATACTGTGAGAGAACCAAATACTTCGCATAAACTGCCGGAAGATGAATTAATCCATAAGATTAATATCAAAGCAAGTAGTATGCTTTTTGAAATGATTGGCTTAAATGAAGGATATGTTAATAGTAGTCATAATCAGTCTATAAAAACATTAGGGAAAAACTTCATTGCAAATGCTATTTCAGATGATAAGATTATTGAGGCATTTTCATACAAATCATACTCTGAAAAGCCCTTTTTGTTTTGTATTCAATGGAATCCTGAAAAATTGCTAACTAATAATCCTTTTTCATATAAAATTTTAAATTCTTTTATTAATCATTCAAAAGCATATAAAAAACTCAACATTCCAAATATTTAAACAAAGCAAATGGTGACTACTTAGCCAACTAACCATAAATTTGTTTTTTCATTATTTTGTAATAAATTCCTTGAAATTCCCATCGGGAATAAATGTTTGTAACTGAATAATCTTCCGTAGTCACCCGCAACACCGTAGGTTTTGAATGTAATTAAATTATACAATCCCGCTGGGTTTGCAGGACTTACGCCAGTTCCTTCCCCTTGGGGAAGGTTAGGTTGGGGTTTACAAATATGAATCTCTATCGGGATTTTTAACGAATTTCATTTTATGATTATTTTAAAATTGTTCAAAATATGCATTTTTTTCATTTAAATAACAAAACTAAGTTAAAATTATCAATTCGACTAAGTTGTTACAAATTTTTTTTTATCTTTTTTTAGTATTGAATAAAGTGTTAATTTTAATGTTTATAATTTGTTAAAAATTGATTTTTTACTTTTGAATGAAAATATTTGTTGATTAAGTGTGTGATTCAAATAAGTATATTATCTGATTTTAAAATGATTAATTGAAATTTAATATGCAAATATTTAGGTTAATGGCAATTTTGTTATTCTGTGGAATAGTTTTATCTTCTTGTGCTGGAAAAATTATAGTACCAAGAGTAACTATAGGTATATCCAAAACAAATGAAAATTTGATTTATGAGGAATATACAAGATGGTTGAAATCAGTAGATACTAACCTTGATGTTTTAAATCTTTATGCAATATCAAAAGATTCAATCAATGAAGTATTTAACAAAATAGATGGCTTTATACTTTCAGATTCGCCTGTCATTGCAGGAATATCTCAACAATCAAATTCTGTTAGTCCTTCTGAATTTAATACAGAAAAAGATTCTTTTGATATTGAGTTATTAAATATTGCTATTAAAAAAGATATTCCAATTCTGGCAATAAATAGAGGGGCATTATTAGTAAATGTAGTACATGATGGTAAAGTGAAAGCACTTCCTCTTGATAATAAAATGCAAAAAACTATACATTATGTAAGCAATTCAGATACTTCACATACAGTTCAAATTGATAAAAAATCTTTATTGCATTTTGTTATGAAAGAAACTGATGGCATTGTTTATAGTAATCATCAGTATTATATTTCTGAATTGTCTGATAAATTAGAAGCAATGGCATATTCTGAAGATGGGAAAATTGAGGCATTTACATATTTTAATGGTACATTTTTTCCATATCTTTTAGCAATACAATGGAATCCCGAAAAAATGAAATTTGGAAATCCATTTTCTAATAAAATAGCTAAATCATTTATTGAAAGAGCACAATACTTTCATTCACTAAAAAAGCCCCAGAAAGTAGCTGAAAGTAGTATTAGTTTTTCATATTATTTATTAATTTTTCTTCTATTGTTATTGGTGGGTTCAGCATTTAACAAACCAAGTAATAACGATTGAATTCTCTAAAACAAAAAGGTTTTTAATGAAAAAAACAGATATATTAATCATTGGTTCAGGGCTTGCAGGATGTATTGCAGCAATAACAGCCGCTGACAAAGGTAGTCAAATAACAATTATTACAAAAACAAAAGAATTACTTAGTGGAAATACTCCTTGGGCTCAGGGTGGTATAATTTATAAAGGTATTAACGATTCTCCCGAAAAATTAAAAAAAGATATAATGGTAGCCGGTGATGGACATTGTTGGGAGCCAGCTGTTGAACAATTGTGCGAAATGGGACCACAATTAGTTAAGAAATTATTGATTGATAAATTCAATGTTTATTTTGATAAAAAAAATCAAAATGATTTACATTTAACCGCCGAAGGAGCTCATTCCGAACCAAGAATAATTCATTCAAAAGATAAAACCGGATTGTCAATACACAAATCCGTAATTGAAGCTGTTGAAAATCATCCCAATATTACTATTTTAAGAGAGCATACTGCAATTGATTTACTTACTTTATCGCATCATTCAACTAACTCTCTGGATATTTATAAAAAACCAGCTTGTTTTGGTGCATATATTATTAACAATGAAAATTGTAAAGTATTTCCAATTTATGCAAAAAATACAATTCTTGCTACTGGTGGATTAGGTCAGATTTATTTACATTCAACTAATCCGACTGAGGCAACAGGTGATGGCATTGCAATGGCTTGGCGTGCCGGAGCAAGATGTTTCAACCTTGAGTATATTCAATTTCATCCAACTACTTTTTATGGGGAGCATAGCAGATTTTTAATTTCTGAAGCAGTTCGTGGTGAAGGTGGAATTTTAATTGATAAGCATGGTAATGAATTTATGCCGAAATTTCACGAGCTTGGTTCACTTGCTCCACGTGATATTGTTGCAAGAAGTATTCATCAAACAATGCTTGATACAAGTCATCCTTGCGTTTATCTTGATATTTCATTCAAGGAACAAAATTGGGTTAAAGATAGGTTTCCTACTATTTATGAACAATGTAAAAAATTTGGCATTGATATTACACAAGAACCAATTCCGGTCGTACCTTCAGAGCATTATTCTTGTGGTGGTGTTGGAGTTAGCTTGAGAGGCAGAACGTCTTTGCAAAGGTTATATGCAATTGGAGAAGTATCTTGTACTGGAGTTCATGGTGCAAATCGTCTTGCCTCTACTTCATTACTTGAATGTGTTGTATGGGGTCACATTGCAGGTGAAAATGCGGCAGAAAATGCAGTTGAAGATAATGAATATTATCCGAAAATATTTGAGTGGCAGGAAGAAAGTCAAATTATGGATCCAGCTTTAATTGCACAAGATTGGCTTACAATTAAAAATACTATGTGGAATTATGTTGGATTAATTAGAACAAGACAGAGGTTGTTGAGAGCAAATACTATTTTAAGACACTTACAAACCGAGGTTGAACAGTTTTATCAAAAAGCTGCAATGTCCCGTTCAATGATTGAATTACGTAATGGAATTCAAACAGCAATTGCAGTTACATCGGCAACTATCGAATCAAAAGTTAGCCGTGGCGCCCATTTTATTAAAGATTGAGGAAAATATATGTATTTAGATAATGAATTTTATAATTCTCTTTTTTATGTAATTTTGATTATCAATATTATATTGACAATTGGAATTATTTTACAAGTAAAGAAAATATTATTTTTAAGAAAGAATCTTGGAAAGAAATATAAAGCCATCCCTAAATTGCTCGGCAAATTAAGGGTAACAGATATCGCTATCATACTAACTTGGGTAATGTTTGCAGGGTATAAATTAATCGAAGTTACAAACAATCCTGTTGGTTTTTTTGGTAATCTCGACTATTTGCTTTTGATTTTTGCATTCATTGCAATTGTTGACAGAGTTATTTCAATGTTTGTATCAAATGGTTTTGCTTCACTTTCAATTACATTCTTCTTTAGTGAAAAGGGGATAGTGATAGTTAATCCATTTAGAAAAGTTACACAAATTCTAAATATTAAATTCATTGATTGGAATGAAATTGAAAAAGTCGAAATTTCAATTCAAGATTTATCATCAAGGATATGGAAAATAACCTTCAATTCAAATGATGGAAATAATTATTTTATAATTTTTAATGATAATGAAAAAGATAAGGTAAAGGAAATATTGAAAGATAGGGGCGTCAATATTGCAGATTAAAAAATGATATTTTTTAAAATGCTTTTTATCAAATTTGATATAATTAATTCTGAAATGAGTTAAGAATGACAATTTTAAACCCCTCCTAAATCCTCCCCGAGGGGAGGACTTTACATATTATTCCTCCCCTCGGGGAGGTTAGGTGGGGTTTCTTCATTTCAGCATCTAAAGAAAATAGATTCTGAAACAAGTTCTGAATGACAAAGTGGAAATTGCAATTTACAATTTTTTTTCATTCCTGTGAAACGAAAAGCATTTTCATGTGTCATTATATATGTGGGGAATTGCAATTTTAGAAAAAGAATTTGAGAATTGAAATATGATACGCAAACAAAAAACAAAAGCTTGGCTCTTTTCGGTGGTGGCTTTGGTGCTGCTTTTGTCTAACTATTTTTCAGTATGGGCTGAGGAACCAGACCCAAGAATATTATGGGTAAATAAAGAATTAAATCAAATCGAAGGATTTGCGGTACATCCGAATGGTAATGTTTTTGCTTACAAAAGTAATATGATTTATGAAATTGATGGCAAAGATGGAAAACAAATTTCTTCATTTAAAAGTCCTATTGAGATTGTAACATTTAATATAACTGATGATGGTAAGTATTTAGTAACTGGTGGTGCTGAAATTGTAAAAACAGATTTAGAGACTAAGGAATCACAAAAAATCAGCAAAGGAGATATAGTGTGTTGTAAGCCGAACTCACATGAAATAGCTTACAAGTCTTGGGGAAATTCCGATTCATCAATAGTTATATACGATATGGACACTCAAGCAAGACTATATATAAAAACCGAAGAAGCAATAAGAAATATCGCCTTCTCCCCAGATGGAAAATATTATGCTACTGCTGGAGTGAAAGAAGATTTAGGTGGAAATTTTATTACTGTTTTCAAATTATGGGATGCTCAATCTTTGAAGTTAATTAAGGAATTAGCTCTGTATAATAATTCAAATAAGCAGATAGCAAAAATAGAATTTTCAAATGACAGTAAAATGGTTGCTTTTAAAAATTTGGATAATACCCAAATAAATATATTCGACATTCAAAGTTTCAAGCCAATCAAGAACTATACTATAGAATCTTATGGAGACTACATGACAGGTTTTTCGTGGATTGAAAATAATACACATATTATACTAAGTAAATCAATAACATTATGTAATATAACTGATGAATTTAGGAAAGTAATTTATGATTTTACTGGTTGGGGGCATCAAATAGAAACAGATTTTGTAAATAATAGGATGATAACACGTTCAGGACCTCCATTTTTAGGTAGTATGCTAATTTCATGGGATTTGAATAAAGTGCTATCTAATATAAATGAAGAAATTATTTCCAAAACAATTTCTTCAAAATATTATCATAGCACCCTAATTATAAACAATTTAAGTGATAGTTCTAACAATATCAGAATATCGATTAGTGATGTAACAGGTAAATTGATCCGGGATTTGAATTTTCCAACTCAAAAATCAGAAATTAGGATACCACTCTCGCTACCTATTGGCACTTATCTACTACATTTGAAAAACGGTAACCAAGAGTATTCATCAAAATTTATTATAACCGAATAAGGAGAAACTAATTATGAAAACATTAATAATTTTCTTGCTATTGATTGTGGTTCGAAATATAACTACATTAATGAAAATGATGGCATAATTATAAAATGACAATATCGCATAGCGATTAATTTTTGGTAACAAAAAGAACTATGAAATTTTTTTTAAGTTGTAATTAAATTATTAGAATTACTTATTTTCTCCTGCTGAAATTGCAACTGCAATAGATGCGTCTCCACAAATGTTAGGTATTGTACGCAACATATCGAGAATTCTATCAACTCCAATAATCAATGCAATACCTTCTGCGGGAACATGTACTGATTGAAGTATCATCACTAACATTATTATGCCAACTCCCGGTACAGGTGCTGTACCAATAGAGGCAAGTACTGCTGTAAATATAACTGTTAATTGACCTGTAAGCCCTAAATCAATTCCATAAACTTGAGCAATGAAAATTGTAGCAACACCTTGATATAATGCAGTTCCATCCATATTGATTGTAGCACCCAATGGTAGAACAAATCCAGAGATTTTCTTAGGAATTTTCAGATTATTTTCAACACAACTCATCGTAACTGGCAATGTTGCTGCACTTGAACTTGTTGAAAAAGCAATAGCTATGGCAGTTCTCATACCCTTGAAAAATTCCATTGGATTCATCTTTCCAAAAAATTTGAGTATAAAAGGATAAACTATAATGGTTTGTAATAAAAGACCCAATGTAACTGTAAGCATATACCAAATTAATGTTGATAATATGTTGAAACCAAAGTCAGCAACAGTGGCTGATATTAAAGCAAAAACACCAAGCGGAGCAAGTTTCATCACATATTCAACTAATTTTATCATTGTATCACTTACTCCATCAAAAAAACCAATAATATAAGAGGACTTCTCTTTTGTAATAAAAGTAAGCATTATTCCAAAAATTACTGCAAAAAATACTATTTGAAGCATATTACCTTCAGCAATTGCCGCAAATGGATTTTTAGGAACTATATTAACAATAAAATCAACAATATCAATCTCAACATTTTTTGTGATTTTTTCAGCAGTTTCTGCCTGAAAATTGCTAAGTAATCTTTCTTTCGAAGAGGAATCAATTAAATTTCCCGGCTGAATTATATTAGCAATTGCAAGTCCAATCATAATTGCTATAACTGTTGTTGTCATAAAAAATGCAAAAGTCTTTGTACCGATTCTTCCTAATTTTTTAATGTCTTCAAGACTTGCAGCACCAACTATTAGCGAGGCGAGAACCATTGGAATTGCCAGAAAACTAAGTAATCGTATGAAAATATCTCCAATTGGTTTAATCATTACAGCTATAGTTCTGACTTTTGAAAGGGTCAATACATTTGAATTCGAAAAAATCAATTTCTTATCAAAATTATACGCTTCAATTTTTAGATTCTTTTTATCATTTTCCCTTATTTTTTTAAAAGCATTTATTATTTTTAATTGTTCATTTTTGTAAAATTCATTTAAAATATTATCATTACTATCCTTGAAATAAAAAACTTCCCAGTTTTCAATCACTGATTCTTTTTCAACATTATTTTCTAAAAATTCAATATTTAATTTGTGCGGGTTGATACTGAAAATTGAACCAAACAAGGAACCAAGTGCAAGAGCAATAATAATTTGAATGTGTAATGGGACTTTAAATTTTTTCATTTTAAATTTACATTGTTAAAAAAATGCAATATAAGAAATATTTTTTTTTAGAAATAGAAATTAGTATTTATTTTTTAATAATTCAAATATCTTTTTTAATTTTATAAAAATGTTGATTTATTCCATTACTTTCAACATTTGGAATTACTCTTGTAAATTAAAATATTGACTGAGAAGTTATATTTCAAATTCATTGATAATTTAAAAAATATATTTGATTTTCACAATAGTTTTGACTAAATTTATTTTTTGTATAATAGAATTTTTTGTAATTGTATTTGTTTTATTTTTTAGTAAAGAAAATTGAAAAGTATTATTTTTCTTATTTTAATACCAATAATTCTGTCATCACAACCAGATAGTTCTGGTATTAATACAAGTAATAAAAAATATTATTTCTCAGTTGCTGGTGGTTTGTCATATATTTTTAACAATACTTCGCTTCCTATTATTCCCGGTGCAGATGATTGCGGTACTTTCACTAATGGAGATGATTTGGGATATTATGCAGGTGTGAGATTTGGTTATAATTTAATAGATAGTTTAATTATAACTGAGATTGGGCTTATTTATGAAAATCGCCCTGTTTCACTTCAAAAAACTACAAATTCATATCAGATTTTATCTCCAATTACTAATAGTTATGAAGATTTTGTTAGACTACACGAATATACTGGTAGTTTACAGTATATTGATTTTGAAGCTGCAATTAAAATTCAACCATTTAAAAATTACAAATTTGCATTTAAAATAGCTTTTGGTTTAGGTAATCCACTTGGTGGTACTGATTTTAATAATTATGAACAGATTATTTCTCCCAAAGGAGTACTTTTTCCAGATGAAACATTGAGAAGAATAGTTGGGAGCGGTAGAATTGAATCAGCTGGAACTAATTTTGCTAGTATCTTAGGTATTTCTTATAATTTTATGTTGAAAAACAATCTTATAATTAGTCCTGAATTACAATTTAGATATGGTTTAAATTCTGTTTTATCAGATTCCGAATGGAAAACCAATATTTTTAGGGCTGGAATTGCAATATCTTATCCTTTTGGAAAAGAAACACCAAAGCAAATATTAAAAGAACCTGAAGTTATTGAAATTAAAATTGTTCCTCCAAAAGTAGAAGAAATTATTGTTAAAAGAAAATTTATTATTGACACACTTTTAATTAATTCAACTAATATTGAGCAAACAATTGTAACTCAGACTTATCCGATTCTTCCTTATATTTTCTTTGATAGCAGTTCAAGTGAAATTAAGCCAATTTATAAATCAAATTTAAATGCATCAGAATTTAACGAAACAAAATTACCACAAGATAATTTACAAATATACTACCAAATACTTGATTTGATTGGTTACAGAATGAAAAATAATAATAGTATAACATTGAATATTAATGGTGTTACTGATGGATATGAATTAAACTCTGTACCAGAACGACTTAAATTAGGTAATCAACGTGCTAAATCTATTTCAGAATATTTGCAAAATAAATGGGGAATTGACAAAAATCGTTTAATTACAAAAGTTCAAGAAGTTCCAAATCTACCAACAAGTACAATTTATTATCAAGGTTTTGCAGAGAACAGAAGAGTTGAATTATCGTCAAATTCTCCAGAATTATTTGAACCAGTAAATCATTCAAAATTTTTAGAATTTGCTTCAACGGAAAAGAAGATGCACTTTGAACCAAAATTCAATAATTCTGAAAATATCAAATATTGGACTTTACATTTATCTGCTCATAAAAGAATTATTGCTAATACAAATGGGGAAGGTGTTCCTGGCAAAATTGAAATTGAAATTACAAAAGAGTTGATTGATATTTTTGGAAAATCTGCTTCAAATAAAGAAAAATTGAAAACTGTGCTGCAAATAGTTGATAAAGATAATAATGTAGAAACAAAAGAGTTTTTCATTCCTATCAATTTAGAAACCTATCAATATGAATTAGGACGATTGAATTTAATTGTATTTGACTTCGATAAGTCAGAATTATCAAGATTTAATCAAGATTTAATCAAAAGATTTACTCAAAGTTCAATTAAACCAAATTCAGTGTTGGATATTACCGGTTCTACTGATATTCTTGGTGAAAAGGATTATAATTTTAGATTATCGCAATCAAGAGCAATAAATGTTAATGCTTATATTAGAAATATTATGCCCGCTGCAAATATTAGAAAAGTAGAGGGCTTAGGTTCAAATTCGCTTAAATATGACAACTCACTTCCAGAAGGAAGGTTTTATTGCAGGACTGTTTTAATTGAAGTTCAAACACCATTACAAAAAATTAAGGATTAATATATGAAATATAGATATTTGTTTACAATTTTTGTTGTTCTTTTCCTCTTTTATTCCTGCGAAGATGGATTAGCCCCTCGAAATGCAGACCAGAAATCATTTTTGAATGGAAAAATTATATTCAAAAATCATTTGCCAAAAGATTCGATTGAAGCGATAAGAGGTGTTGCTTTTACCAAAATGCCTGATTCCAATATAATAGCTGATGTAATGCAGGGTTATGCCTATTTTAATTTTGAATCTTTACCAATTGGTCAAGATACAATTGATTTTTCTTTTGAAATTACTAAAACACCTGTAGATTTACTTTATATTGCAGCAATTATGCAAACAGATACTTCAATTTTTTCCCAAAGAGTAATTGGCGTTTATACTGAAACAGGTGATAAAACTAAACATTCTGCATTGAAAATTCAACCTGGCAAATCCTATAATGTTGTTATTGATGTTGATTTTAATGATTTACCACCAATGCCATTTTAATTCGGAGATATTATGACAAAAAAATTCAGAAAATCATATATTTTTATTTTGTTCTTATTTGCTATTTCAAATACATACTCACAAAGATTTGTGATTGAAGGTAAAATTACTAATTTTGCTACTAAAGAATCCATTATGGGTGCAAGGATTATAATTGAAAATTCAACACTTGGCAGTATTTCAAATAAAAGTGGCGACTTCAAAATTAGTAATGTAACAGCTGGCAAACATAAAGTAGTTGTTTCGATGATTGGTTATCAAAATCAAACCATTAATCTTGATTTAAATAAAAATGAATATTTAGAGATTCAACTAAAAGAATCAGACTATTTTACTGATGACATAAAAAAAGTAGTTTCAGGTGGAATAGTTGTCTCTGCAAATAAAAGGGTTCAAGCAGTTCAAGATGTACCAATATCAGTTTCTGTAATGGATTCCAAAACACTTATGCAAAGAGGTGCTACACGCTTAGATGATGCTCTTGAATATATCTCTGGAATAGAAGTTAATACTGATAATGTAAGCGTTAGGGGTTCATCTGGATTTTCATTTGGAATTGGTTCTCGTGTAGCACTATTGATTGATGGTTTCCCTATTATTTCAGGCGATGCTGGAGATATTAAATTTGACGCTGTACCAATTTTTAATCTTGACAGAATTGAAGTTGTCAAAGGAGCAGGTTCAGCTTTATATGGAACAGGTGCATTAGGAGGTGTTATTAATGTAATTACAACAGCTCCAACCGAAAATGCAGTCATTAATTATCGTGCTTATTCTGGAATTTATACTCAATCAAGATTTGATCAATGGAAATATACAGATGAATTAAGACTTAATTCAGGAATTAATCTTGGATATATGCAAAAAATTGGTGATTTATCATTGAATATTTCCGGTGGATATATAAATAATCAAAGTTATAGATTTTATGATGATTCATATAGTTGGAATTTATTTGGAAAATTTTCTTATAATTTGAGTGATTTCACTGAAATTTCACTAATGGCAAATACTGCCTCTGAAGACCGAGCAGACTGGGTATATTGGCGAAATCTTGATAATGCTACTTTACCGCCAGAAACATCTGATATTTCAATTAGAATTAATTCATTCAAACATTCAGTATTTACAGCTCTAAGACATATTATTGATGATAATAATTTTGTTACTGCAAAAGTTGGAATGTTTATTACAGATTTCAAGAATAATTACGAAGTTTCAAATCCAGAGCATAGACAATCTCAAGCATTGCAATTAAATTCAGAAATTCAAGGCAATTCAAAATTAGCAAGTTCATTGCAACTTACTTATGGCTTGAATTATATGAATGTGTCAGTTGATTCAAAAACTTATGGAATTCATAGTCAGCAGATATATTCTTTTTATACACAAGCAGAATATGACGGAATTAGTTCAGCAATTTTTACATTAGGTGGTAGATTTGATTTGGAAACAGCTGATGAAATTGAAAATAATTTGCAATTTTCCCCAAAATTTGGGGTAAGTTATGCAATTTATGATAAACTAAATTTAAGAGCTTCAATAGGAAATGGGTTTAGAGTACCAACTGTAGCAGAAAGGTTTGCCTCTGTATCATTTCAAGGATTTAAAGTAATTCCAAACTTAAATCTAAAACCAGAAAAAAGCTGGTCTTTTGAAGCTGGTATGAATTATGAATTTGAAATATTTAAAAATCCTTTTTACATAGATTTTGCTGTTTTCAATAATGAATTATCTGATTTAATTGAACCTACTTTTGCTAAAGATGGTAATGCTGAAATTCAATTCCAAAATGTTACAGAAGCAAGAGTAAGTGGTATTGAAATTGGATTAAGAACATTTCTCTTAGGGTTTTTAGGATATGAAACTTCGATTACATTTATGGAACCGAAAGATTTAGTACTTGATGAAGAACTAAAATACAGACCTAAACTATTGTTTTATAATAAATTTATGTTACCATTGGGCTTTATTGAATTGCAAGCAGATTATAGATATAAAAGTAAGTTCAATAATATTGACCCTGAATTAGGTTTAATTATAAAAGATGTTGATTCCAGAGTTGATATTCATATTGTTGATGCAAGAATTGCTTTTGATTTGCATAAAATTAATGAGAATTTACCATTGATTTTTACAATTTCAGCAAATAATCTTTTGGATTACTATTATGCAGAAATGGTTGGTAATCTTGGTCATACAAGATATTTGAGTTTAAGAATTGAAGGCAAATTTTAATTATTTAATGGGAAAATTAAAATCGAAATTATTATTATTGTACTCGCAATACTATTTTTATCATCTTTAATTAGAAGCATTTTGGGCTTTGGTGATGCACTTGTAGCAATGCCATTGCTTTCCTTCGTATTGCCTGTGAAATTTTCTACACCAATTGTAGCAGTAATAGCATTATTCCTTTCATTATCTATTATTATCAAAAATTGGAAAATAATACGTTTTAAAGAATTATGGATTTTGATATTGAGTTCAGCTATTGGAATTCCATTCGGTATTTATATGCTTGATAAATTAGATGAAAATATAGTGAAATTAATTTTGGGTATAGTTTTGATTTCATTTTCATTATTTAATTTGTTCAAACCAAACTTATTTACGATAAAATCTAATAAATTTGATTGGATTTTTGGGTTCATTTCAGGATTGCTTGGTGGAGCTTATAATACAAACGGTCCTCCAATAATTTTGTATGGAACTTTACGTAGATGGGATATGGCAATTTTTCGTACATCATTGCAAGCGGTTTTCTTTCCTACAAATCTTGTAATCATAAGTGGACATCTAATAAGTGGAAACTTTACAAATAGGTCAATTGAAATATTAATCTATGCGATACCGGTAGTTTTACTCGCAATGTACGTTGGTCATTTTATCAGCAAATTAATTAACAAAGAAAAATTTATCATTATCGTATATTATATTTTAATTATACTTGGAGTTCTTTTGTGTATTTGATAGGAATTTTAGTTTAGTTGAATGCATTGTAAATTGACTATTGGAATTCATCAGAATAATAAAAAAAGTGTAGTAACGCAATATTACTACACTTTAACTCAAAGCACTAATTTCAATAATTTTCAATTAGTTAAACTACTATATCTGAGAAAATATGTTGTTTAAATAAATGATTTAATTCTTGATTCTATCTGTTGTTTTGGTACAGCACCAACAATTTGGTCCACTACTTCACCATTTTTGAAGATGAGAAGTGTAGGAATTGAACGAATACCATAATTTTGAGCAATTTGTTGATTATTATCAACGTCAATTTTACAAACTTTTGCTTTTCCGTCATATTCAACTGCAAGTTCTTCAATTGCAGGAGCAATCATTCTACAAGGTCCACACCAAGTAGCCCAAAAATCAATCAATACAGGAACATTAGATTTTAAAACTTCTGCTTCAAAAGTAGCATCTGTAACGTGAAGTGCGTTAGCCATTATATAACTCCGAATTTAATAAAAATAAAACATATTTTTCATTTAAAAATTATAATTATTTACAAAAAAACATTATATTAGTTTTTTAAATAATACGAAATTTATAGACGTTTTTGTAAAAGTTTATTTGATAAAAATCATTTTTTTTATAGGAAATTCAAATGTTGAAAGTTACATATCTCTCTCATTCAGGTTTTTTGTTTGATGATGGAACGTACAAATTATTGATTGACCCATATCTAACAGGAAATCCTACTGCAAAACATTCTTCACAAGAAATAAATGCTGATTTTATTGCTTTGACACATGCACACGGCGACCATCTGGGAGACGCAATGAAAATTGCAAAAGATAATTCCGCTACAATTATCGCTGTAAATGAATTGGGTAATTATCTTATTGAATTCGGGCTTAAGGTACATAAAATGCATATTGGCGGTGGATACAATTTCCCATTTGGAAGATTGAAATTTACAATTGCACATCATGGTTCTTCAACTAATGATGGCAAATATATGGGTGAAGCTGCTGGTGTTGTTGTCAAAATGGGTGGACATACATTCTATCATTGTGGCGATACAGGGCTTTTTATGGATATGAAACTAATTGGTCAAATTGATAACATTTCATTAATGTTCCTTCCAATTGGTGATAACTTTACAATGGGTATTGATGATGCAGTAAAAGCTGTAGAGTTTGTTAAGCCCAAAATTGCTATTCCGATGCACTTTAATACTTTTCCCATTATTACAGCAGACCCTGCTGAATTCAAGACAAAAGTTGAATCTATAAGAAAGAAATGTATAATTATGGAAATTGGCGAAACTATTGAATTTTAATTTTTTTTTTTTATTTAATAAAGGTATAAACTTATGAAATACTATTTCATATTATCGATAACATTTGTTTCTTTGATATTATTTTCTTGCAGTTCAACAACAGAACCAGCTATTGAAAATGAATATGTGGAATTATTAAAAGTCTCTCAAAATGCTTCTGACAGTGCAGTAGCAGCAATTTTTGAAGGATTAACTAAAGCAGGAAAAAATATTCTGACTAATAATTTTGACGAAACAAAGACTCGACAAGAATTAACTTATATTCTTCAAAACTATCCTACTGCAATTGAAGTTGTTTATGTCGATGCAAAAAGTATTATGACTTTTGTTGAACCAGCTGTTTATAAAAGTTCGGAAGGAATTGATATAAGTACTCAGGAACATCAAATCCAAATGCTTGCAACAAAAAAAAATGCAATGAGTGGAATTTTTAAATTGGTAGAGGATTTCTATGCAATTGTTTTGGCAGCTCCTATTCTTGATAATGGGAAATATGTTGGTTCAGTGAATATAGTAATCAGACCTGATTTATTTATATCTCATTATACTGATATTTATGTTAAAGATAAAGTTGATGATTTTTTTGTCATGGAAACAAATGGAAATATTTTGCATGATACAGACCCAACTCAAACAGGTAGAAATCTTTTCACAGACAGTATGTATCAACCATTTCCTGAACTACTTACTGCTGGAAACAAAATAGTAAATAATGATTCAGGGCAAACTCAATACACATTCTTAGATAAGACTAAAAATACTACTGTAACAAAAGATATTTGGTGGCGTACTTCATCATATTATGGAAAAATATGGAAGTATTCCATAGTCAAAGAAAGGAAATAAGGAAGTTGCAAGAATAATTTTCAATAGAATATCAGGATAAAAAATGAGGATATGCTTTTTAGAAAAGTAATTAGGTAATTTATAAAATGCAAAATGAAATAACTGATAAGATTAATTTGAATGAAATTGACATATTAGAAAATGAAATTCGGGAAAAATATCCAGATGTTCTTGAATTGTTATTGAAAGACCATACTACTCAGAGAAATATTTTTTGGGCTACGAATAATTATGAACATTTTGGTGATGATTATAAGTTTGACTCTCAAATTCTACCGGAATTAATCACTGGTGAAAATGGCAATATTATTATGCCACGAGTTAAGAAAGATACTGAACTTCAGCAATCGCGTGTTCGTGATATGGCTGAGGTTTTTACTCCTTCGTGGATATGTAATGCACAGAATAATTTAATTGATAATGCATGGTTTGGTCGAGAAAATGTTTTTAATATTGAAAACATTGATTCTAATGGAAAAAATACTTGGGATGCAATTCCTGATAAAATTGAATTTCCTGAAGGTAAATCTTGGATGAATTATATTAATGACAAACGATTAGAAATTACTTGCGGCGAAGCACCTTATATAACAAGCAGATATGATACCACAACAGGCGAATTTATTCCAATTGAAAATAGAATTGGTATGCTTGACCGAAAATTGCGTGTTATTAACGAAAATGTTGATGAAACTGGCGATTGGCTTTCTGCTACCCAAAAAGCATTCAAGAATATTTATGCTTTTGAATGGCAAGGTGATAGTTTGCTTCTTGCAAGAGAATCAATGCTTTATACTTTTATTGAAAATTACATTCATAAATTCAACAAACAGCCGCTTTTAACTTCAATTAATTATATTGCTTATATTATTTCTTGGAATGTTTGGCAAATGGATGGATTAAAAGGAGTGGTTCCTAATAGTTGTTCGGATAAAATTGTTGTTACCAATGAAATGTTTGGCGAAAGTTCAACAGTAATTCCATGCAATGGCTGTAAAACAGAAAATATTAAGCAACATAATGGAATTTATTGTCTAATTAAAGATTGGAAAAAGAAAAAATCTACAAATGATTCGAATAGTAACAAAATAAAATTTATTGACCTAATTAAATAAGAAAATGTTATGAAATATACTTCCTCGTTAAAATTAAAACTTATTTATGTGTTTCGTATCAATGATGAAGCACACAAAAACTGCTTGAAAATTGGTGAAACAACTTCAACTGATGATGATATTTGGGGGCTTAAACCTAATAGTGAACCATTAAATAATGCCGCTCATAAACGAATAAAACAATACACAAACACTGCCGCTACAAATTATGAATTGCTTTATACAGAAGTTTCTGTCTATTCTAAAAACAGTAAAATAGAATCATTTTCGGATTCGGAAGTACATAAAGTACTTCTTAGAACTGGCATAAAAAGGAAGATTTTCGACACGAAAAATCGTGCAAATGAATGGTTTATTACCGACCTTGAAACAGTTAAAAAAGCAATTAAAGCTGTAAAAGAGGGCAAAGATTCTTTGGATGGTAAAGATAAAAGTGAAGACAAAAGCCCTGTTATTTTTCGACCAGAACAGAAGGATGCAATAGAAAAAACCAAAAAGCAATTTGAGAAAAACAATAAAATGCTTTGGAATGCTAAAATGCGTTTTGGTAAAACACTTTCAGCTCTTCAAGTTGTAAAAGATATGAATTTTACCAGAACTCTCATTCTTACACATCGACCTGTTGTTGATGTTGGATGGTTTGAAGACTTTGGTAAAATTTTTTACGATAGAACTGATTATAAATATGGTTCGAAAGATAATAGTGATAGATTTGCGACTTTAGAAAAAAAATGTATAGAAAGCAAAGGAAAATTCAAATACGTTTATTTCGTTTCGATGCAAGACTTGCGAGGAGCAGAGCTTGTTGGTGGCAATTTTGTAAAACATAAAGAATTGTATCTTACAAATTGGGATTTGATTATCATTGACGAAGCTCACGAAGGTACTCAAACCGAACTCGGAAAAAATGTAATTAATGAATTGAAAAAAGCAAATACTAAAGAGCTCCATCTCTCAGGTACACCTTTCAATTTGCTTGATAAATATGTTGAAGATGAAATATACACTTGGGATTACGTGATGGAGCAACGTGCCAAATCTGAATGGGACAAAACTCACTTTGGCGACCACAATCCATACTCTTCATTGCCACGAATGAATATTTATACTTACGACCTTGGAAAACTGCTTAATAAGTTTATTGATGAAACAGTTGCATTTAACTTCCATGAATTTTTCCGCACAAATGCAGAAGGAACGTTCATGTATCAAAATGATGTTAGTTCATTTCTTAATCTGATATGTAAACAAGATAAAGATAGCAACTATCCATATTCAACTGAAGAGTATCGCAATAATTTCCGCCATTCTTTGTGGATGGTACCCGGAGTTAAAGAAGCACGTGCATTAAGTAGTTTGCTTCAATCGCATCCTGTTTTAGGTCAATTCAAAATAGTAAATGTGGCTGGTGATGGTGATATGGATGAAAAAGAATATCAGGAATCACTTCAAAAAGTGCAAAATGCAATTAGCGAAAAACCACACGAAACATATACGATTACTCTTTCTTGTGGACGGCTCACAACGGGGGTTTCTGTGCCTGCTTGGACTGCTGTTTTTATGCTATCTGGCTCTTATAATACATCTGCTTCTTCTTATATGCAAACAATTTTCAGAGTGCAAACTCCTGCAATAATCAATGGCAAAGTTAAGGAGGAATGTTTTGTATTTGATTTTGCTCCAGACCGCACTCTAAAAGTTATAGCAGAAACTGCAAAAATATCTGCTAAAGCTGGGAAAACAACAGGTAGCGACCGTGAAACAATGGGAGAGTTTTTAAATTTCTGCCCAATTATTTCTTATGATGGCTCACGAATGAACGTATATGATGTAAATGGTATGCTTGAGCAACTCAAAAAATATTATATTGAAAGGGTGGTTCGAAATGGATTTGAAGATGGATATTTATACAACAATGATTTGCTGATGAAACTCGGTGATATTGAACTCAAGGAATTTGTAGAGTTAAAAGGTATAATTGGAACAACTCAAGCAATTCATAAAAGTAATGATATTGATGTAAATTTGCAAGGGTTCACAAAAGAAGAATATAATAAATTTGATGACGCTCAAAAGAAAATTAAAAATAAAAGAGAATTAACAAAAGAGGAAAAAGATCTTTTAGCAAAACGACTTGAACTTAAAAAAAGGCGAGATGATGCTATTTCTATTCTTCGCGGTATTTCTATTCGTATGCCTTTGCTAATTTACGGTGCTGATGTGAAAAATGAAGACAAAGAACTCAATATAGACAACTTTACTCAACTTATTGACGATAAATCTTGGGAAGAATTTATGCCTAAAGGTGTAAAAAAGGAGGATTTCAACAAGTTTAAAAAATACTATGAACAAGATATTTTTCGTGCCGCTGGTAAACGTATTCGTGCTATGGCTCGTTCTGCTGACAGTCTAACTGTAGAGGAACGTATTGGCAGAATTACTGCCATTTTCAATACATTTCGTAATCCAGATAAAGAAACAGTGCTAACTCCATGGCGTGTTGTTAATATGCACTTGGGCGATTGCTTGGGTGGTTATATATTTTTTGATGAACAGTTCAAGGAAACTAAAGAAATTCCACGCTATCTTAATAATGGTGATGTTACAAAAAATGTATTTGACCCTAATTCACGTATCCTTGAAATAAACTCAAAGTCAGGTCTATATCCACTATTTATGGCTTATGGAATATATCGCTCACGTATTGCGGCTATAGAAAAATATAGCAAAAATAATACAACAACTTTAAAACTCCAACTTGAGTTGTGGGATAAAGTTGTAAATGAAAATATTTTTGTGATTTGCAAAACGCCAATGGCTGAAAGTATTACAAAAAGAACTTTAGCAGGTTTTAGAAATGTAAAAATAAATGCAAAATATTTTGAAGACCTTTTGAATAATATAACAAACGATGCCGAAAAATTTATTGAAAAAGTAAAACAAGGCAAAAATTTTTGGAAATCTAATAATGATAATAATATGAAATTTAATGCAATTGTGGGAAATCCACCGTATCAGGTTATGGATGGCGGTGGTATGGGAAGTAGTGCAATTCCAATCTATGATAAATTTGTAAGTGTAGGGAAAGCAATAAAACCGAATTATCTAAGTATGATTATGCCATCTCGTTGGTTCACAGGTGGCAGAGGACTTGATGAATTTAGAGATACAATGTTAAATGATAAAAGAATTAAAATATTACACGATTATTTTAATTCTAAAGATTGTTTCAAAAATGTTGAAATCAAAGGAGGAATATGTTATTTCTTAATTGATGAAAATTATTCAGGTGATTGCGAAGTTTATTCACACGACGGAACAAAAATAACTAAGTCAATCAGACCTTTGCTTTTAAAAGGAACAGACACATTTATTAGATACAATGAAGCAATATCAATATTCAAAAAAGTTATTCAATTAAACGAGTTAAGTTTTTCAACTTTGATTAGTTCAAATGATCCATTTGGCTTTGACATTCGCCAGGAAAATAGTTATAAAAGAGTAAAACTAATTTATAAACTAAAACCTTTTCTTAGTAGTGTCGAAATATACTATAACGGATGGAGAAAAGAAGGACTTGGTTATATTGAAAAAACTAAGATTTCAAAGAATTATGATTGGATTGATGATTATAAAGTATTAATTCCCAAGGCTTGGGGTAATGGCAATATGAATGATGATTGGCTAAATCCATTTATTGTTAAACCAAATTCATGTTGTACTGAAACTTATTTAGTTGTTGGACCATTCAAAGATGAAAAGACCTGCATTAATGTTGTTAATTACATACAAACAAAATTCTTTCATTTTATGGTTTCATTAATTAAAAATACCCAAAATGCAATGAAAAAAGTTTATCAATTCGTTCCACTACAAGACTTTGGTAAAACATCAGATATAGATTGGAGCAAATCTATCAGCGAAATAGACAAGCAACTCTATACAAAATACAAATTAACAGCCGAAGAAATCGCATTTATCGAAAGTATGATAAAGCCAATGGAATAATGCAGGAGAGAAAATATACGATTACGTCATAGTAGTTACTATTGTTTTAATCCAAATTTGATTTTGTAAAAAATAAATTATTTTTAATAATTTATTTTTTTACTCTGATATTTATTGCTAATTTTGAAATTGGAAAGTGCCAAAATAAATTAATATTTTGTTATTTTCTATTAATTAGTTTTTTTAATTGTAAATTTTATTAGTATATAGTAATGGAGTATAATATGAAAGTTTTAGTATCTGACGGTATCGAAAAAATTGGTTCCGATTTAATGAAAAATGCGGGATTAGAAGTAATAGAACAGAAGATGACTCCTGAAGAGTTATTAGAAAATATTGCACAATTTGATGCAATAATGGTTCGTTCTGCAACAAAAGTAACTAAAGAAGTTATTGATGCTGGTGTTAATTTAAAATGTATTGCACGCGGTGGAGTTGGTTTAGATAATATTGATGTGAAATATGCTCAAGAAAAAGGTATTCCTGTGTTGAATACTCCTGGAGCTTCATCAATTTCTGTTGCTGAGTTAGCCATTGCTCACATGTTTGGAGTTAGTCGTTTTATTTATAAATCTACTTCAATGATGCAAGCTGGTAAATGGCCCAAAAAAGATTTTAGTCATGGCAGAGAATTAACAGGTAAAACACTTGGTATTCTTGGTTTTGGCAATATTGGTAAAGAAGTTGCAAAACGTGCATTAGGTTTGCAAATGAATGTAATTGCTTCTGACCCTTATGTTTTAAATACAGATATGAATGTGAAATTAGTCAGTAAAGAAGAATTATTGAAAGAAGCTGATATAATTACACTTCATATTCCATTTATTAAAGCAGAAGGCGCTTCTATTGCAGAAAAAGAATTTGAGATGATGAAAGAAGGTGTAATTTTAATTAATTGCGCCCGCGGTGGAGTAGTTTGCGAAAAATCATTGTTAGTAGCTTTGAATAGTGGTAAAGTTGCTTTTGCTGGTATTGATGTTTTTGAAAATGAACCAACTACTGATGCTCAAGTTGAATTAATAGCACATCCAAATGTTTCTGTTACTCCACACATTGGAGCTTCAACTGATGAAGCACAGGAAAGAGTAGGTGAAGAAATTGCTCAGAAAATTGTAAATGCTTTGAAGAAGTAAAACACACCCCACTTCGACAAGCTCAGTGCGACCCCTGACCCCCTCATTTTAAAAGGGGAAGTTGAAAGTGGATTTAGAAACACACCCCCTAACCCCCTCTTTTTAGAGGGGGAATAGGATTTAGGAGCAAAGTCCTTTTTTTTAGAGGGTATAGAAATGAAGAATTAAGGACACACCCCCTTTTTAGAGAGGGGAAGTTGAAAGTGGATTTAGAAACACACTCCACTTCGAAAGGCTCAGTGCGCCGCCTTATACCCTCTTTTTTTGAGGGGGAATAGGTATGAAGAATATTTTTTAAAAAATAAATTGGAATTAGTATTAAAATGGCAGTATTTAAACCATTCAAAGCTTTTAGACCACTTGCTGATAAAGCTGGTTTGATTGCATCAAAACCTTATGATGTGCTTAACTCTGAAGAAGCACGAGAAGAAGCTAAAGGTAATGAGTTATCTTTTTTACATATTGGAAAACCAGAAATTGACTTAGACCCAAGCATTGATTTACACGACCCAAGTGTATATGCAAAAGGTAGAGAAAATTTAATGAAATTAATAAATGATGGAAATCTTGTTGAAGATAAAGAGCCATTCATTTATGTGTATGCTCAAACTATGAATGGCAGAACTCAATATGGACTTGTTGGCTGTGCGTCTGTAGATGATTATTGGAATGATGTAATTAAAAAACATGAAAAAACTCGTAAAGACAAAGAAGAAGACCGTTGCGAACACGTTAGAGTAACAAATGCTCATACTGGTCCAATCTTTTTAACTTACAGAGATTTAAATTCAATTGATGAAATTGTAAACGAAGTAATCAAAAATGCACCTGATAATGACCACATTGCAGCAGATGGAATTCGTCATCAAAGTTGGGTAATTAAAGATTCTGAATTAAACTCAAAAATTACAAAAATTCTTGCTGATGTTGATTATTTCTATGTTGCAGATGGGCATCATCGCTCTGCAGCTGCAAGTATTGTTGGTCGTGAAAGACAAAAAGCAAATCCTAATCACACAGGTGATGAAGAATACAATTATTTCCTTGCTGTATTGTTCCCTGCAAGTCAATTATATATTATGGATTATAACAGATTAGTAAAAGATTTGAATGGCTTGACTAAAGATGAATTTTTTACAAAACTTGCTGATTTCTTTGTAATAAAAGAAGCTGAAGGAACATACAAACCTACAAAAAAAGGTGAAGTTGGTATGTATATTGATGGAAAATGGTATTGCTTGAATTTCCATAGCAAATTGATGGATACTAATGACCCTGTTGAAAAACTTGATGTAGCTTTACTTCAAAAGCATATTCTTACTCCATATTTGGGAATTGATGACCCAAGAACAAGTAAAAGAATTGACTTTGTTGGCGGTATTCGTGGTTTGGAAGAATTAGAAAAACGAGTTAATTCAGGTGAAATGCAAATAGCTTTTGCAATGTATGCTACTTCAATCGAAGAATTAATGGCAATAGCAGATGCTGGTCAGATAATGCCTCCAAAATCAACTTGGTTTGAACCAAAACTTAGAGATGGATTATTTGTACATTTCTTAGATTAGTATTTTTTGTTGCTTAAAATGATGGACTACAATTTTTTATAAATTTAAATTGTAGTCCATTTTTATTTTTAATTAAAACTAAAATTCTAAACTTACACCTATTGATGGTAAAACTCCAATTGATTCTTGCTTTTCAGGCTTCATTTCTCTGTAATCCCATCTTATATTTGAAACATTTTTTTGTCCATATAAGTTTTGAATGTCTATATATGTGATTAGCGCCATAGATTCAAAATTCCATCTTCTCTCAACTCTCAAATCAAGCGAATTAAATAAGGGTAATCTTTCACCCTCATTGTATTGAGAGAAGTCTTTTTGTCCTGTTGGTAAGAAAGGAGTTGTTGGTACACCTGTTGCTGCTCTCCATTTTGAGCTAACTTCCCAATTGTTATCAATTCTCCAGCCCAAAGCAATGTTAAATATCCATCTACTATCAAAAACACCGGGTCTTTCTACGCCATCTAATGCTTTAAACAATGATTCACTATATGATAAACTTAGTAAACCATAAATTGGAATTTCACTTAGTTTCTTTTGAATAAACAATTCAGCACCCCTAACATTGCCAGTACCGTCATTTGTTAATGGTTCTAATCCAAAAGGTATGTCAGATGATGCATCATCAAAACCTGATGGAGCTAAAACGGCTTGTGGTCTATAAACTCTTGTTGGGTAGTTTGAATATGATTTATAAAAGACTTCTAATTGCACTTTGACATCCTCTAATGGAGTATGAGAATATCCTAAAACAATTTGGTCAGCTGTAATCGCATTCAATTTTTGAGTTGAGCTACCTATTGTCCAAATATATGATGGAGATTGATAATATCTACCAGCACTGAATACAATTGCAGAATTTTCATTAATCGTATAAATTGCAGATAATCTTGGTGAAAAATATAATTTATCATTTGTATAATTAAAATAATCCATTCTACCACCAATAGAAAATTTATGCTGTCCAATACCGTGTGTTAATGAAAAATAAGTTCCATTCTTATAAGCTTTGAGTGTTGTATCGGTTTTTAGTTCTTGTGGAGTTCCGAAATTATCTACTCGATATTTTCCTGCTATATAAATATTATATTCTAATATACCTGCATATTTTACCTGATTACCAAAATTTAGTGTTGTTTTTGGACCAACTTGATAATCAACATCAGTTTTTAATACAAATTCTACTTCTCTTGATTCATTACGGAGTTGCTCAACAAGGTTTGAATCGTTTTGAAATGTTTCATACCTTGTATAGATAGTTCCTAAAGTAACAGTTGTAAAGCCAGAGTTGAATAAATGTTTCCAAGTTAATCCTTGAAAATTTTGATATTGACTTGGAACAGCTACTCTTGAATTTTTGTAGATTTTATCTTCATCATCATTATTCAATTTTACATCATTAATTGCAGAAACAAATAAATAGCTTAATGTATTCTTTTGGTCTAAACGATAATTTACCTTTCCTTGAAAGTCCCAATATTCTGGTATAAATCCGAATCCCGCTAAAGTGAAAATTAAATCCAAATAACTTCTTCTTGCACTAAATAAATATGACCCTTTATCTGAAATTGGACCTTCTAAATTCAAACCAAATCCTGTAGCTGATAAATTTAACTGTCCACCAAATGCTTCTTCATTACCATTTCTTAATGTTATATTAGTTATTGAAGAAGTCTTGTCGCCATATCTTGCACCAAATCCACCTGCTGAAAAATCAACACTTCTTACAAAGTCAAGATTAATAATTGATAATGGTCCACCAGTTGACCCTTGAGAACCAAAATGATTGATGTTTGCAACTTCGAGATTATCAACAATAAAAAGATTTTCAAACGGAGCGCCACCTCTTACAATTAAATCATTTCTTCCTGCAGCAGTAACACCAACACCTGGTAGAAGAGCAGTAGCACGGATAACATCTTCCTGAACGCCCGGAGCTCGTCTAATATCTTCAAAATTTAATGTTTGAGTACTGGTTACTGTTTCGATTTTTTTATCAAAAAAACTTGCTTTAACTTCAGCACCTTCAAGTTCAATTATTTTTTCAGCCAAAGCAATTTCAAGCATTATTGGTCTGCCTGATGAAATTGCCACGTCAGTTTGAACATAAGTTTCATAACCAAGAATTGAAAATTGTATTTGATAGATTCCAGGAGGAATATTATTTATTGAAAATGAACCATCATTTTTTGTTATAGCACCTAATTGAGTACCCATAACTCTTACAGTAACTTTTTCAAGAGGGGACTGGGTCATTTTGCTAATCACTTTTCCAGTCAATCTAATTCCTGATGATTGAACCACATCCTGAGAAAACAGAAATAAATTTACAGTTACAAATATTGTTGCAACATAAATCCAAAAACTCTCATTAAACCTTCCCATTAATTAATTTGTAAATTACATTATTTTTAAAATTTATTTTAGATTAATATTTAAATTAATCTGTATTAACGACTATTTTTTTTAATTATTTGAAAAAAAATTTAGAAATTTGTAAATTTCAATTAATTATAGAATGCCAAATATTTAATCTATAACTTTGAATATGAATATTCTTTTTTTACTATTATCAAAAACAGAATTAGTTTTAGATTCAGATAAAATAGAACTCTTGGGCTTAATAATCAATCTGGAATTTGATATACCCTTTGAAGTAAAATAACTAACTACATTAGTTGCAAATAGTTCTGCTTGTTGTTGACTATTTTCTATTTCTCTATAATCTGATACTACTTCAATCAATAATCTTGTACTCTTTTTCTTCTTCAAATATTTCGATAATGAATTCATATAGGATTTCATTGCAGATGAAATTTCATTGCTCTTAATATTTTTTGAAACAAAAGCTTTAGTTTCACCTTTTTTAATTCTTACAATTACTTTTTTAGTTACTTTATTTGATGTAACGGAAGTTTTTTTCTCTTGAGTTTGAATGTTTTGTACTGTATTAGTATTTACGCCTTCTATAACAACCTCTTCATCGGTTTCTTCAATAGTATCATTTTCAATAATTGCTTCATTATCTGATACTTCGTCAATGTTGGCAACACCTGCAACGATACTATGGTCAGTATACTTATTATGATAGACATAAGACTGAGTTTTATGGCATCCGGGAGAACAAGTACCACCAGAATCTGATTTAACAAATTTGATAGGCATTTTCCAATTGCCAAATTGTACAAAGTCCTTTATTGTTCTTAAATTATTAGAACCATGGACATCATGACAATCAATACAATTGCGTGCTTTCACTTTATTAACATGAACATAATGCAAATTTCGAGTTCCATTTCTGAAATTTGTAAGTGAATCCGATGTCGGAGATAGCATTAATTGTTCGCTATGACAAGCAAAACACAATTGGAAAGATTCAAATTTCCCTTCAACATAATTTTGAGGAAAGAATTTTCTAATGAGCATCGCATTATTATCAGAAGAATGTGGTGCATGACAATCGGTGCATTTGCCAGATTCAACTGGACTATGTACTTTTCTTAATGATAATTTTTCTTTGATATTCGACAAAAGTCTTTTTTCTGTTTGAATTGGTTTATTATGACAGTCAAGACAAAGGTCAGGTTGCTCGGTTCTTATCAATTTTTCTAAAGAAGAGAAATGAGGATTATGGCATTTTACACAATGTCCATCAAGCGATGGTTTATGTATAACTTTTTTACCATCAAATGGGTTATGACACTTTACGCAGATTGCCTTTCCTTCAAATTCTAAAATAAGAAATTTATTATTTGCAGAATGAGGAGAATGACATTCCTGACAATTACCTTCTTCAAAAATAGGATGAATTGATTCAGCTTCACTTGCATCTTTTTTGTGGCAATCGAAACATAGTTGCGGATATTTTTTAGTTAAAACATACTCTTCACCAGCATCTTCAGGATGTTTGCCTGTATTATATTTATGGCAAAAATTACAATCTTTTTTTAATGGGTCATGAATAAATTTATTTTTGAGATAAGTGTTATGACATTGGGCTGTAATACAATTATTTGTTTCAATTTGTTCATCTTTCAATGAAAATAGATTTGTGTTCAGAAATAAAATAATTATCAGAACTAATGTAAACTGAAATATCACTATTAATATTTTATTTTTCAAAATATACGCTCTACTTTAATAAAAATTCCTCTGTAATCATTTTGATATGATTCAACTTTTCTATGATAATAATCAAGTCCTGCAGAAATCACCATTTGAGCAATACTCAAACCATATTCAATTCTAAAATTGAAAAAATTCGAGTTGAAATTATTAGCTTGTTGATTTACAAATCCAACATCAACATTTAGATTTGATTTATCAGTAATTCTATAAGTCATTCGAATATTTGCATCAATAAATTGATTATTTTCATCTGATTGAGTATAGAAATAATTGTGATAGTTTGAATTAACCGACATTAATAACCCCGAAAATATATGCTTTGTATATCTTAGAAAAAAGTAATTCGATATATATGGTTGAATATCGCTATTGTGAGAATTAAATTCATAACCCAAAACTATTTCATCAATTTTAAATTGCAAACCGAACAAACTGCTGTAAATTTTATTCAATACAGCATATTTAGAATATTGAATATTTACAAAATCATTGGTATAAATATGGGTATAAAAGTCAACTTTATTTTCAAACATTGATAATTTTAAAAATAGGTTATGTGCAACTAAATCATAATTATAATTTGCAGGATTTTCGGCAATATAATTAACATAAACTTTTGAATTGTTTTGAATTCTACCACCTAAAATTCTTTGTATTTCAGTAAAGATTCCACGATTAATCACGATATAATCAACATTTTTTTCATAAATAATTACTGCAGAAATATCTCTTACTTCAATTGATTCTTCTATTACGTAGGGATATTTTAATAAATTCTGTTTAATATTATCAATTTGAAATTCTTCATTTTTGACAATATTCTGAATGCTTCCACTTGTTCTTTTGTTCAAATCATATCGAAGTTCGTAATTTAATTGCAAATGTCCTTCATTTAGAATTTTGTTATAATTGAAACCTAATGCAAACTGATTTCTGGTTTCTTCTGAAGAAAATTGATTAGAATTAAAATATTGATAATTTGTATATGATAAAAGACTTTTGAATAATTGATGCTCTAATCTCCCTGATAAATTTTGAGTAGTGGAAGTTAGAGAATCGTAATTTGTTTTATCATACATATAATTAATTCTAAGTTTAAAATCATCAAGGAATTTTTTTCTGTATGTTAAATTCTCAATAATTTTATTTTGATTAATATTTCCTAACTGATTATAATATGTGAAATTAGAAAGAACAAATTCATCATTCAATTTATTTATAATTAACTTATTATCCACCTTAAATTCAAATAAATCCAAATCTGAAATATTTGAAGTATCATAATTATATACATAATTGTTATTAGAAAAACTGATTTTATTCTCTAATGTACCGTTTATCATATTTGAGATATTACCTGATAATGTATTACTATCGTATCTAAATGTTTTTGAATTAGAAAGATATCTTTCTTCGTTTGAACTTGTATTATAGCTCAATGATGCAGGTGCTATTGAATTTTTGAAAAAAACTGAACTTCCAAAAGTATTCATTTCATTCATTACAGAAGTTCCATAATCTCGCAGAGAATAACTTATACCTTTGTTGTAAGAAAAATTAAAACTTAATGGTCTATTGTTAAAAAAAAGTAAATTAAAGCCAATATTTTCTGCATTAGTTGTTTCTGTTCTGTTAGGCATTACCAAAAAATCTTCTCTAATTGCATTTGGACTATATTCAATATTTGCATCAAATAAACAAAAATTTTCGTGCCAGAAGTAAGTATTTGTTCTCAACTTAAAATTACCATAAATTGATGCTGATTGCTGTTTATCATAAAAATTATTCGATAATAAATTTTCTTGCTCTCTGTAATTACTCTCAAGCAAAATTGACCCATTTATACTCTTAAATTTCCAGAATCCTAAAGAATACAAATCACCATTTGCATACATCGTACAAATAGACATAATCAAAGAAATCAGTATTATTTTAAGGTTTAATTTCATTTTATCACTTTAAAAAAAATTGTTTACTTGTACCATGCGGATTATGGCATACCCAACAAACTGTATCCTTAATTTCATAATGAGCTTTGTTTTGTAGAATATCTGATTTCGAATGACATTCATAGCAGATATTTTGGTCATTTTTATTAATTAATTTTTTATTTGTTGATGTATGAGGTTCGTGACACTTAAAGCAATATCCTGAAACAACAGGTCCATGAACATAGATTGTATCTTTAATAACTTCTTTGTGGCAATCAAAACATAATTCATTAATATCTTTTACTAATTTATTAGAAAAACTTGATTTATGACATTTGTCGCATTGTCTTGTTGAATAAGGTTTATGAGAAAAATACTGCATTTGATTTGATAATTTATTATGCTTTTGTTCTTCAGTATTCAATAATGTATCCCTACGCTGAATATTTGTAGAGTCTGGATTTGGAACTCCATCAAATAAAGTTGATAGTGTTTTATAGTTTGATGCTGTATCACAACTTTGGATAAAAAGTCCCACATTGCATACAATTAATATAATTAAATATTTGTTAAATTTATCTTTCACATATACTTCAAATTATTTTTTATCTAAAAACCCATAAACAGTAATTTTATCAGGACCAAATTGATTCGTAACATAAATTAAATATCTGATTTTATAATTATCATCAACATAATCTTTGAAATAATCAACATTATCATAATCTATTGAAATTCTAATTGGTAAATTCAGATAACCTTGACCGATATAAGGACCACCAAAAAACATCAGTAATTTACCTTCAGGATTAAATAACTGTACATTTTCAAATGCAGCATCAGTAACATATAAATATTTTTCTTTGTCAAGTGCAATACCTTTAGGTCGAACAAATTCTCCAAGGTTTTTACCATATTTCCCAATATTCTTAATATATTTGCCTTCCAAAGAAAAAACTTTAATATTAAATTCACCAAAATCAGTTATATAAATATTTTCACCGCTAATGCTTATGTGAGTTGGGGAATGGAGAAACTCATCTGCTTCAGATGTTGCATTTGGAAATGAAAACAAAAGTTTATAATTATCTTTTGAGAAAACAAATACTTGGTTATGCTCCATATCAGAAACATATATTCTGTTATTTGTAACTACAACATCAGATGGTTTTAATAAAATATCAGCACCAAACCTTTCCAAAAAATTATTATCCTTGTCAAGAATGACAATGTCTTTAGAAGCTATATCATTAATATAAATCATACTATCAAGTATAAAACAATTTAATGGTTTCTTTAATGCACCTCTACCATTTGGGATAATGTAATCAAACTTTTGTTCATCTAAATTAATATCAATTAAAGCTCCAAGTTTAGTATCTACAACTACAATTCTACCTTTTGAGTTTGTAATTCCGTAAGGTTTTGCAATTTCAGTTTTTATGCCTTCTCCCAGAACATAGGTTTCAAATGCACTTTGACCGCCTGTAATATCATCTGAGTTTTTGATTACTTTCAAAAACTGTATTTTTGGTTTATCTGGTGCAGTAGGAAAAAACAAGGGCTTCCCATCTCTTTGCACCTTGTTGGAACAAGAAATAAATAATCCGGAAATTATGATTGTAATTATGTATATATAGTATTTATAGCTCATTTTTATCTTCTTTTTAAATTGGGCTGTCTCAAAATTCGTCATTCCGAACAAAGCGAGGAATCCAGACACACTAAGTTATTGATATATCAAGATTTTTCACTACAATCAAAATGTCAAAAAACTCTAATAATATCTTTTGAGACAGCCCCCATATAATAAATCATTATTTGTTATGGCAAGTAAGACATAATGCACTTGCATTATTTGACAATAAAAGCATGTGACCATTTGTAGAAGCTGAACCAGAATTATGTACATCATGACAACTTGAACATTCTACTTTATCAGAATATAACATTTTAGCTTTAATTGTACCACCTAAAGCTGTAACACTTGTTGTAGCTGGGTCATGCAACTCTTTATCAGCAGTTGCAGTTGAAGTTGTATAACTAATTGAAATTGGATGGTCATTACCTAAACCAGTACCTAAATTTGCCCTTGTACCAGGGAAATTTGTTGAATTGAGTAAAATAGTACCAGTAGCACCACCATAAGAATCTACTGCAGTAGCTCCATCATGACAACTCAAACACATTTTCGAGGTAGAATTTGGGCTTGCGTCAATAGTTCCATCAATTGTATTTGGATTCGAATACATAGTAAATGATTGTGATGTATAAGTGTGATTCCATAAAGGTGCATCAGTTGATGCAATTGCGTTATGAGGAGTATGGCATACAATACATATTTCGTTTGCAGCCCAATTTTCACTTGAAAAGTCATGCTTTGAACCAGTTATTACTGCAGAAGAATCTACAATTGCAATAATAATCAAAGCAAACAAAACAAGTAGAAAGTATCTAAAATCTTTCATAAAAAACTCCGAATATGAAAAAAACAAAATAATAAAAATTTTAAAAAAATTCATTACAATTTACAACTAATCTGGATATTTTTCTGGTTTATGTTCTTCATTATGACATGTAAGATAACATTGACCAGATCTATAACCAAGTCTTTCGAAATATAATCGTCCCTGCCCATCAGCCGTAACCACTGAAGTATTAAAATTTATAAGTTTACTGTTATTTGTACTATTTCCCTGTGTACTGCTTATTCCGTGTGGGTCATGGCACACATTACATGAAGTTCTTTTATCCCTAACATGTTTTTCATGATATGGAAATGGACCAGATTCAGACATTAATGCTGTTTCACTATGACAAGAGTAACATAATGCATAATTACTTGAATTATAAGTTGCAGGATCAGTTCTTACATATTGTTTCTTAAGAATTTGAGGATAACTTGAACCGTGAGGACCTCTTGGAGCATTAGTACCATCAGAAGCATGACAATCTGTACAATACATTTTGCTACTTGTAGTCCAAGGTGAAATTAAGCTTGGAACATCGGAATTCACACCTGCACCTTCAATAGGATGATATGATGGATTTGAAGTACTGAATTCCAAACGAACATTATTTTGTTCGATTTTTCTTGTTGTTGGACTTGAAGGTCGCCACGAACTTGTAGTATGGCATCTGTAACAAATTTGATATTCGTAAGTAATTGGATTTACAGAATTTCCAGTATTATCAATGCCCTTTACTCCTTTTACATATCCTCTAACGTTTGGAGCAGAAGCATTGGAACTGTCCACTTGATGAACATTATGACAATCCACACACTCAACATGTTTAGTATTAACTAAATTAGCTTCAGTCGGGTCATGCACTCCAGTATATCCAGAAACATTATGTCTATAAGTTTTGTTGAATTGTGAAGAAATATCCTTAGACGCAACATTACTGTTATGACAAGGAAAACAATTTGATTCCTCGTTAGAATAATTTAATAGTCTTTTTACACCACCTGCAGAATGTGGATTATGGCAATTTTCACAACCATTCTTTGCTACGTTATTAAATGCAGTATGTTGCCATGGATTTGTTCCATTTCCATTCCAAGTTTTAGTTGAAATTTTATGTGATGTGGTACTCCAACCTGTTCTATTATGACAACTATTACAAAGAGCCGAGTATTCATTTGTTTGATGCAAAAAACTATTATAGACATTTTTATGCGGGTCATGACAAGATGTACACTGAACTTTTCCATTTTTATCTAAATGTACAGGAGAAGTTATTGAAGTAGGATTCAACAATTGTCCATCTGAATTTGCAAGATCAGTATTATATAAAAAAGAAATAGGGTGGTCATCTCTTAAATCAGTTGTCAAATTTGTTTTGCCTGAAGGCAAATATGTTACAGAACCAAAACTAATAATTTCATTTCTACTTTTAACTTGTCCTAAGGCAACGGTTCCATCATGACAAGACAAGCACATTAAAGACTCGCCGTCTGGCTGTCCAATGGTTGCATCTTTTGTGGAACTTGTATAAAGTTGATAAGTTGAACCAGGGTCATTTCTGTTCCACAATGGATTTTTTGGCTGACTTGAATGTGGTGTATGACAAAATATACAAATTTCAGATTCAGAGCTTGCTTTGACGCTGCCTGGACCTGATGTTGATAGATTATGTTTTGTAGTTGTTATGGATTGTGAAATCACAATTCCAAAAAACAACGTCAAAAAAAATATCAATACTAATATACTTCTCTTATTCATTATCAACCTTTTACCAATTTAAATATTTGTATCCTCGAATTATAAGTATCTGCAACATAAATGAAGTCTTTGTTATCAATATATATTCCTGCTGGCATTACAAATTCTCCAGAATTTTTCCCTTTACTGCCAAAATTATAAAGAAAGTTACCAAATTCATCAAATATTTGTACTGTATTGTAAATTGCATCAACCACATAAATATGTTTATATGAATCAGTCGCAATTCCTTTACTTGAAGCGAAATATCCAGTTGCATCACCTTGTTTACCAAAAACTCTTATCAAATCACCCGTCTCTGAAAAAATCTGAATCCTAAAATTCATAGCGTCATTTACGTATAAATTCCCAAAATTATCAAACCAAAGGTATGTAGGATAATTAAATTCGCCATCTTCTATTCCTCGTTTGCCGATAATATTTTTTAATATACCCGAATCATTTAATATCAATATTCTGTGATTAGCTGTTTCACTAATTGCAAATTCCATATTTTTCTTAGAGTAAGCAATTCCAGTTGGCTGATTAAATTCTAAATTTTTTGCAAAAATTTTAATTATCAGGTCTTCTTCATTAAAATAATATAATTTGTTCAATTTTGAATCTGTAAAAAAAACTTTGTCTTCGGCTTTACAAATACAGGCAAGAGAAGGGAAAAAGAATTTTTGGTCTTCATATTCCATTGAAAAAAAATCAGCATTAGAAAAATTGACTTTAATTGGGCTATTCCACCATTGGTCAATTATAAACATATCGGAAGTATCATAAGCAATAATTCCATTGGGTCTTACCAAATTAAATTCATCATCACCTAAAATAAATTCACTTATTACTTTAAGAAATCCTTTATTATCTTTTAAATCTAATGTAGAATTTATAGATTTGACAAATTCAATTCTAAATTTATTATTTGATGTATCTAATTGAGTTTGATTTGATAAAATATCAAGTCCTGATAAGAAAAATATAATATAAATTATATATATTGACCTTTTCAATTCTTTTAAATTCCCAAATAACAATACTTAATTTAAAAAAAATTCTATATGAAAAACAATTAATAATAGTAAATCACTTTTTCACTCATTCTAAAATTAATAATTATTTCTATCATTACAAAATATATCAAAAAAAAATCAATAAATATTTTTTGTAACTACTCAAACAAATTCATATATTTTAATTGACACCAGTATCGACATCTGAAAAAAACAATTAAACGAATAAGTTATATTTTTTTCGGCTAAAGCCACAACAATCAAAAATAAAATCAACTCCCGCCATGCGTGGCAGGGCTATTGTATAGAAAAATAATAGCCCTGCCATTTATGGCGGGGCTCTAAATTTGCAGTGGTCATGGGCTTTAGCCAAAAATCCATATCTAATTGAAGATAAAAAATATCGTTTTAATCAAATAATTCCTATAAAATCATTTTTTAATCGGACTGAGTAAATAAAAAAAAACTTTCTTAAAAATATGAAGAAAGATTATTGTTGAATTATTTAATTATTCCAGTCAATTTTACATTATAACCAATGTCATTTGATATTGCTTTATCGCCCAAATCATCAAAAAATGAACCTGAACCATATTTAATATCCCACTTAGTTCTGTCAATTGTAAATTTGGCAGTTGCTGTAAATGTCGAAGCATCAAAAGTTACTTTAGCAGGAAAAGAAATTTCATTAGTGATTTTTTTAATTGTTAATTTACCAGTAATCTTATAATTTTCTCCCTTCCCGTCAGTTATTGGTTCAGTTTTCGTAATCACAAAACTTGAAATAGGAAATTTGTGAGTAGAAAAAAATTCGTCCGATGCAAAATGTCCTTTTAGTTTTGTATTCGATTCTTCATCTTTGATATCAGTAATTTCAATTGATTTCATATCAATATCAAAATTTCCTGTAAAGCTATTGCCTTTAACAGTAATACTTCCATTTTTAATATCAATTGTGCCAACATGCTTACCAATTACCTTTTTACCTTCCCATTTTATCTTACTATTTTGAGTATCAATAGAGAAAGTTTGAGAAAAAGTATTTGTGTGAATTGCGAACATTGCAATTATTGCAACCAAAAAAAGTTTTTTAAACATGACTATATTCCAAGAAAATCTATAAAAAAATATTATAATTAACAATTCAACAACAACTAATAATTTATTTAGGAAAACCTACTTTCAATTAATATTATTGACGATTGTAAAATTATAATATTGTAATTTTCAATTTTTGACAAATATCCTTCTCAAATCTAATAATATTCAAAAAAGTGGATTTATCATTTCAATTCAATTATTAATAAATAATTGCTAATCAATTTACCCTAATATATGTATCCAAATCTTATGACTCAATATAAACAGTTTTCTTTACCATTGAATAATATTACAAATCTAAACAACTCTGGACTTTTATGTATGAGTTCTAATATATGTTCAAAAAATAAATTTCTACTATCAAGAAATATAAACAAACAATCTAAAAAAATTGGAAATTTTGTAATTTAACAAAAATTAAATAAAAAATTTATTGTTGAAAACTTTTTATGGAATTTTTAAAGAAAAATTTATTAGTTTTGATAAGTTTAATTTTATTTTTGGAAATATTTAATGAAATATTTAATTATCACTTTTTGGTTTGTAGTAAGTACAACTTTTGCATCAAATTTATGCTATCTTGATATATCTACCAATTCGATAGATTTTGGTCAAACTTATACAAGTGAAACTAAAGAATATGATTTAGTTTTATCTAATAATTCATCAAAATATGATGTAATTACAATCGAAGATGTAAAGATATTCTCTCATTTCACAGTTTTTAAGGTTGTGGATTTTTCAACGTTTACTTTATCAAAAGGTGAAAGCAAGAGCATAAAATTTTCATATTCTGACATCCATAATATCACCTGTTTAGGAACAGCGTTTATTAGAGTAAAATGTGGAAATAATATTTTTTCTGTAGCAGTTGATCTAAAAGGAAAATCGGTTTATAAAGATGAAATGTATGGATTTACACAAGAATTATGGGAGGATTCACTTAGAAATTCATTAATTCAATTTGTAAAAAATCATAAATCATTAACTTATACAGATGCCAGAATATTAATGTGGAGTAAATTTGATAGATTTGATGAACAAGTAGAATGTGTTTATACTGGAAAAAAAACTTATGTTTCTGATGAGCCAAATTTTTCTGAACTTGATTCTTATGGCTGGAATACCGAACATACTTGGCCCCAAACTTATGGAGCATCTAATGACCCAGAAAGAAGTGATTTATTTCACATTTATATAACAGACAAAAAAGCTAATGAAAAGAGAGGTAATTACCCTTTTGGACAAGTAAGTTCAGGAATAACTTGGCAGGAAGGTGGTTCAAAACTTGGCAAAGATGCGTCTGGAAATACTGTGTTTGAACCAAGAAACGCACATCAGGGAAATGTTGCACGTAGTTTATTCTATTTTGCAATAAAATATGGAAATAAATCAAATTTTCTTACATCGCAAGAAACTGCACTTAGAGAATTTAACTTTTATGATATTCCTGATGCTCGTGAGAGAGCAAGAAATGATTCAATTGCTAAATATCAATTAAATAGAAATCCATTTATTGACCATCCTGAATTGGTTTATAGAATGCCAAGTATTGCTTTAGGTGGTTCATTTGAAAAATTTTCAGATTTATTGAATGTTGATAACGATATTACAGTTGAACTTAAAGAAAATTATGATTCTGTAAATGTACCCGTTTATTTTTATAATTTAGGAAATTCAAAATTGAAAAATGCTCAAATTGAATATTCTACAACGGGTAATGACTTTGAAATTTCTTCTGAAACTCAAAATTTTCAGAATGTTGATAATACTTGTATGATTAATTTAAAGGTTAAAGGCAAACCATCTGCTTCAACAATTGGAAAAATTAAAGTTACTTCAACTGATGATAATTCAGATTATGTTGTAAGTGTATTTACAAAAGCAAGTACTGGTATTGAGAATAATTATAATAGTTTTAGTTCAGATGTGAATATTTTTCCAAATCCAATGTTTGACTATTCAACAATTGAAATTTCAAATACAGAATTACTTGGTAAATATTATTCAATTAAGCTATATAATCTATTAGGTGAAGAGGTTTTAGACCTTACAAATTATATAGTTACAAACAATAGATTAAGTACAATTAAACTACATAAAAATGAACTACCTTCAAATTCAAATGTGTTCATCTTTAAACTTTGCAATAGTAAATATACAAAATCTAAATTATTATTTTTGAATAACTAATTTTCAAAAAAATCGAAATTACAATAAATTTACTTGAAAAATGACTATATATTTATTTAACTTGAAATTTTGAAAAATGAATTTAACTGATAGAGAAGACTTTGACTTTTATGAAAATGATGATAATATGGCGGAAAAACTCCGCCATTATCGACCTATAATCAGAAATAAAAAAAGCCAATTTAATGATTTACCTAAAATTGACGAATTAGAAGCTTTAATTGAATATTGCCTTGTTGAAGGTTTTTTTGAAGATGCCTTGTATTTTTCAAATCTGTGGAATGAATATTTCCCTGATTCAGTTGATGGATTAATTAAAAGAGCAATTATATTGCTAAACCTCAATAAAACAAAAGAGGCATTAATGATTGTAAATAATGTATTAGTTTTAAGTCCAACCGATCCAGATGCATTATTTACCAAATCGTTAATACTTGAAAAAACAGGAGATTTTTTTAATTCCCTCGAGATTGTTAATCATATACTTGAGAGCAACGGAGATAATATTGATTTTCTTTATCAAAAATGTGTATTGCTAATTTCTTTGGAAAAATATGAAGAGGCGACAATTCTTTTAAAGGAACTAATTTCATCAGACATTCCCAAAAAAGATGTTTATCAAGAACTTGCATACTGTTATAACAATTTATCTGAATTAGATAAAGCTATTAAATACTATAAGTTAGCATTAGATGAGGACCCTTTTGATTTCTATTTGTGGTACAATCTTGGTGTTATTCATAACTATCTTGAGCAATACTATAAAGCAATTGATGCTTATGAAATGAGTATTGCCATTAATGATAAAATGTTTATCTCACATCATAATCTTGGTAATTCTTATGCTGCATTAGGAAGATTAAATGATGCCATAGAAGCATATAACAATGCAAAAGCTTTACAACCTGATGATATTGATAATATTCATAATTTAGCTTCAGCTTATGGAGACAAAGGAGATTATAATACTGCAATCGAACTATTCTCCTACATAATTAACAATTATCCTGAATTTTATCTTGCTCATTATGGAAGAGGAATTTGTTATGATGCAATTAGCAAGTTTGAATTTGCAATTTTAGATTATGATTTAGTTTTGAAGAAAATGCCTGACTATTCTGAAGTTTGGTATGCAAAAGCTGATTCTCATTACAATAATGGGCAATTCAAAGATGCAATATATTGCTATCAAAAAGTACTAAAGTTGACTCCTGACAATAAAGAATGTATGCTTGATTGCGGGATTACAATGATGGAAAATGGCAATCTTGACGAATCAATTGAAATGCTTACAGATTTAATTGAAAAAGTACCTGAATGGTCAGAAGGATATTATGCAATCAGTAAAACACTTATGATGGCTGGAAAAGAAATTGAAGCGACAAAATTTTTTATTATTGCTTTAAAATTAGATAACGGTGAATGAGAAATTGATTTCATTAATTATTTTAGTTATTTAATTTGCAATTTACTTAAACAAAAGTGAAAATTATGGAAGATTATTTTGAAATTCAAGACAAAGCTCGCAGATTGGAAGCGTTAATTAATTTAAGTAATAACTTGAAGGATAACGAAAAAAGAGACCCTATTACATTTAATGACTTTTTATATCTTGCTGGTTCAAAACCTGAATTAGTATTTCGTGATGTATATCAGATTTTCTTTGATATGATACATCATTATGTACCCGAAGGACAAGATGATGTCTCCTATGACAGTGAACATATTGGTTTTGTTGATTATGATTGTTCCAAATTATTTGTTGAAAATTGTGATGAACCATTCTTTGCTGATAGATTGTTTTCAAATAGATTGATGAATCTTGCAAAAAGTTTCAGGTCAGGGTCTCAAACAAATAGGATTTATCTTTTTGAAGGTCCTCCCGGTAGTGGTAAATCTACATTTCTTAATAATTTACTTTTGAAATTTGAAGAATACACAAAATCAGCTTGTGGAACTTCATATAAAACCTTTTGGAGATTAGATGTTGATATGCTCGGTGGATATCAACATTTGGAAAATCATTTTTTTAATCAGAAAGCAATTAATATTGAAAAAACTTCATTTCATTCACAAGAAATAAAAGGTGGGAGTATTAATTATCCTGAAAAAATATTAGAATTTTCATGCCCAAATCACGACCACCCAATATTACAGATACCAAAAACCTTTAGAAAGAAATTCCTTGATGAACTGATTGCAGATGAAAAATTTAAGGAAAAATTATTTAATGAAAGGCAATATGAATGGGTGCTGAAAGATGTTCCTTGTAGTATTTGTAGCTCATTATTTAAAGCATTACTTGAACGGTTGAATGACCCAATTGAAATATTCAATATGATTTCTGCAAGAAGTAACTATTTCAACAGGCAACTCGGTGAAGGAATTAGTGTATTTAATCCAGGCGATACAGCTAATGAAAAACCGATTACAAAACCTGAATTACAATTTTTCATTAATGAATTGATGAAAGATGATGAAGTAAAATATGTATTTTCATATCTTGCCAAAACAAATAATGGTATTCTTGCATTGATGGATATAAAGGAAAATAATGTTGATAGATTGAAAAATTATCACGGCATCATAAGTGATGGTGTTCATAAAGTTGAATTAACAGAAGAATATATTAAAACACTTTTTCTTGGTTTGGTCAATCCTGAAGATAAAGTTCATTATGAAAAAGTTGAATCATTTAAAGATAGAATCATCAATGTAAAAATTCCTTACATATTAGATTTTAATATGGAAGTTGCAATTTATAAAGATAAATTTGGCGATAGAATTGATTCATTATTTCTACCTCGTGTATTAGATAATTTTGCAAAAATTATTATTTCTTCTCGTTTGGAAAAAAATTCTATTTCTTTAAAAAATTGGATTAACAAGCCCGATAATTATAGCAAATATTTAGATAAAAATATGCTATTACTTAAAATGGATATATATACCGGCAAAATCCCAAGTTGGCTGAGCGAAGAAGATATTAAAAAATTTGATAAGAAAACAAGAAAAGAAGTGCTTGCTGAGTCAGATGTTGAAGGATTTAGAGGTATTTCTGGAAGAAGGTCTTTAACCGTTTTCAATTCATTTATTCAACAATTTGGAAGTAGTGAAAAACTCATTACAATGGATATTGTTAAGAAATTTTTTGAGAGAAATAAGGAATCTTTTGGTGATGATATACCGCAAGATTTTATTGATAAATTAGAAGATTTGTATGATTATCACGTTTTGCAAGAAGTTAAAGAAGCAATTTACGATTATAACGAATCAAGAATTTCGCGCGATATTAAAAATTATCTTTATGCAATTAATTTTGAAATTGGTGAAACAAAGAAATGCGAATATACAGGCGATGTAATTGAAATTACTGAAGAATATTTACAAAATTTTGAAGCAAGAATTTTACCAGCAAATTCTACAATTAAAAACAAAAAAGATTTACGGGCTGAAATTCACAATGAATATATAAAAAGTACATTAGCAATTGAAATCAGAGTAGAAAATAAGGAAATAGGGGATACCAACCAATTTAGGCAAATTTTCGATAAATATACTCGCAATCTTAAAGAAAATGCCCTTGCTCCTTATTCGGGTAATGACAATTTCAGAAGAGCAATACAGGATTATGGAACTGTACCATTCGAAAATTATGATATAAGAATGAAAAGAGATGTTAATTTATTAATAAATAATCTAAAGACTAAGTTCAAATATTCAGAAACTGGAGCCAAACAAGTAAGTTTGTATGTATTAGATAATAATTTAGTGAAAAAATATTAAAAAAATGATAAATTTATTTTGTTATTTTAAGAAAATTGATTAATTTTGAAATCTGTTATTATTGATTATTTCAATAATTAACAAATAACCAAGAAAGGGGGCCTGTAGCTCAGTTGGTTAGAGCAGCGGACTCATAATCCGCTGGCCGGGGGTTCAAGTCCCTCCGGGCCCACAAAAAAAGCCGAATGTAATGTTCGGCTTTTTTATTTGTATATCAATTCAAAATTAATACTTTCTAATATGCACATGCCCAAGAATATGGTCAGTTGAATTATGAGAAATGATTTTTTCAATAGCACCTTGTCTTAAAACAGCACCTGCTGGTAATAATTTTTGACCTTTGTCTGTTATAATATCTCTTGTAAGAATCATCCCTTCTTTTAAATCAGCTAATTGCATAGCCATTTCTGTTGGGTCATATTCTTCTTTTTCGTGGGATTTTATGAAGTGTTCCAACAAAACTACAACTCTATGGTCATATAACCGTTGAGATTCTTTACGAATAAAATCGAAAGCTTCTCTCGGCTTTTGTTTTGTTCTTTCTTTAAATTCTTCATAATCAAGTGCTACTCTAATTATTCTTGATGAAAAAGGTATTTGCCAAGACTGCAATCTATCAGGAGTTCCACTCCCATCAAAATTTTCATAAATATGCCTAATAATTTTACCAACTTCAGCAAATCTTCTCATTGAAGATACTATTTCGTTACCTGTAATTGGCACTTGGCACAATAGTGGATTGGTAGGCATTCCATTATCTAAAACTGGAACTTTAAGCAAATTATCAGGTAAGAATATTCTGCCTGCTTGAGATAAAAATGCAGCAATTTCCAAATCTCTAATACCATCAACATCAAAACTTCTATATTCCTTGGCAATCCATACAGATGCGATGGCAACTCTTTTTAACAATTCTGCCGAACCCGGAATTCTTGCATTTAGAAAATTAACAGAAAGTTTAATCATATCTTGCATTTCAGCTTCCAGTTCATCAGCAAGATTATTTAATAATTGATTCTGCTCTTCAATTTGCCTATGTAATCCAGCAGTTTCGAGTGAATTCTTTATTCTTGAAATCAAATGGTCAGAAAAAACAGGTTTATTTAAAAAATCATTTGCACCTTTTTCTAACGCAATATTTTTAATACCTGTTTCAGAATTAGAAAAAGTAATAATTATGTGAATGCTCTTAAATTCTTCCTTTTCCCTGATTTTTTTTACCAATTCAATACCATCACAACCAGGTAAATTCAATCCTGTAATTATAATATCAGGTTTGGATTGATTTACTAATGAAAGTACTGAATTTCCATCAGCACAAGTCAATAACTTCAGTTCTGGAAATGCGTTAGAAATCAGTCTTTGCAATGTTATAATCTGAGATTTATCTTCATCAGCTATCAATAAAGAAAATTTTTTTTCCATTTTATATCCCTCCATTACTTTTTGCCCGTGAATCAGGCAAGAATTGGTTTGAGTTCATTTGTTTGATTAAAATACTTACCCTTCTATTAACAACATCAAAGGGATTTTCAGGATTTCTTAGCTTTTGGTCAGCAAATCCAGTAACTTTCACTGCTTGCCCTTCCCAAAAACCATTTCTTTCCAAAATTCTTCGTGCAGAATTAGCTCTGTCTGCAGAAAGCTCCCAATTGCTATAATCTGCACCATATTTGTATCCACGACTGTCTGTATGCCCTTCAATTTCAACATAATTAGGCAATTTGCCAATTTCACCAGCTAATTGTGATAGAATACCAACAGCTTCTCGACTTAACCTTGCGCTACCAACTTCAAAAAATAATGATTCAGAAGTTTCTATTAACTCAATTCTAAGTCCTTCATTAGTCATTTCAATTTTAATAGATGATAATATTTTTTCCAAATCAGGTCTGTTTGAAATTAAATCTTTAAGTTTTTTTTCAATTTCTTTTCCAATTTGCTCAACACGTTGATGCGCTAAAATACTATCATTAATTGCTTTATGAAGTAATTTACTCATAAGTGAATCGGTTGTTTCTGAATCAAATTTAATAATAGATTCTTTACCACCTTTTCCATCACCTTCACCCAATTTTTTTTGGGTCATACCTAAATCAATATCTACAGGTACAGAACCAGTCTTTTTTTCTCCAGTAAATATATCAAATTCACTTGGGTTATTAAAGTATTCTGAAACCTGTTGTTTCACTTGTTCAGATGATGCCAAAATCCACATTACAATAAAAAATGCCATCATTGCTGTAACGAAGTCAGCATAAGCAACTTTCCATGCACCACCATGATGACCGTGTCCACCACCTTTTTTAATCTTTTTGATTATAATCGGTTGTTCTTTATGTCCGCGTTGTTCGTCTGCCATTATATACTCCGTTACCTAAAATTATCCTTTTTTGATTGCTTCTTCAGTTTCTTTAAATGATGGTCTGCTATGTGGGTCAATGGCTCTTCTTCCATATTCAATAGCTACTGCCGGTGGCATAGATTTTGCAAATGCAAGTAATGCACTTTTTATACATTCGAGATATTTTCCTTCCATATTTGTCATCGTTTCCATATTTCTTGCTAAAGGTCCAACAAAACCGTATGCGATTAACACACCCATAAATGTACCAACTAACGCACCACCTACTTTTGCTCCTACAGTTGCAGCACCTTCTGTAATAACAAGCATCGTTACAATAATACCTAATACTGCCGCTACAATACCTAATCCGGGCAATGCATCACCCACTACAGATAACGCGGCTGAAGGTTTATGCTCTTCTTCGTGCAAATTATCAATATCGAGTTGCATTAGTTCTTCTAATTCGTGTGCAGGAACACCTCCAGAAAGAACTACTTTCAATGTATCGCATAGAAATTCTACAGCGTGATGATTTGCTAAAAATGAAGGGTATTTAGAAATAATAGCACTTGATTCTGGATTTTCAACGTGCTGTTCGAGTGCAATCAAACCTTCTCTTTTTGCAAATTGAAATAATTCATATAATAGTCTTAATAATTCAACGTAATTTTCCTTTTTGATACTTGAACCCTTAAAGGTACCAAGGATACCTTTCACAATCTTCATATTAAGATCCATAGAATTTGAAATTAGCATAGAACCTACCGTAGCTCCACCAATAATAATGTATTCTTGTGGATGTAAAAAGAATGCTAATGCCGCCATATTAAAATGAGCTGCAATTAAAAAACCGCCAAAAACGGTAACAAAAACTACTACTATACCAACAATTGTAAACATCTAACCATACCTCTGGTTTGGTAAATAATCATTATTTCATTATTTATCTTGATAATTCAGAATCTTTTCTTTCAAATAAAATTTTGTATTATCAAGTTCGATTGCATTTTTCCATGCTTCGACAGCTTCTTCTTTTCTGTTTAGCATAATTAATATTTCTCCGAGGTGTTCATATACTTCGGCAGAATCTTCTGAATATTCGACAGCTTTTGTAATATACTTGAGTGCTTCTTCGTAATTTCCCATTTTGTACAATATCCATCCATAAGTATCAAGATAAGATGAATTTGTGGAGTCAAATTTAATCGCTATTTTACTCATTGCTAATGCTTGAGGTAAATTTTTTCCTCTTTCTGATAAACTGTAAGCATAATTATTGTTTAATAATGGTTCATTTGGGTCTAAAGCCAAAGCTTTTATATATGCAGAATCAGAATTTTCTATGTCATTAATAAATGAATACAATACTCCAAGGTTTATCCAACTATCTACTTTTGAAGAATCTAATTCAGTAGCTTTTAAATAATATTGAATTGCATGAATTGTATCTTTTTGTATTTGATATGCTAAAGCTATAAAATTATATCTCTCCCAACTTTCTGATGTATCTTGATGTAGATATGTTAAAGCAAGATTAGTATTATTTTGTGATAATAAAAAAGCTACTATTGAAATAGTTGCTCTTGAAGGTTGAGTTGAAATCTTAAGAGCTCTTGTAAAGTAATTCTCGTAATCACTTTGATTTTCAAGAATATATGCGAATATTCCAGAATACATCAATAAATATTCATCAAAGGGATATTTATTATTAATTAAAAGATAAAATTTTTCAATCAAATCTTTGTTTTTTATTTCATTATCTAAAATATAACCTGCTAAATATCTATAAAATTCTGTTTTGTCGTCCAACCCAGCATTTCTATCAAAATTTGTTAAAATATTGAATAAGCTATCATATTCTTTGTTTGCAATTAAAATTTCACTTAAACGATAATTGTATTCACCGTTTCCAGGATAATTAATGACAAGTTTTTTCAAAATATTTTGATATTTTTCATGGTTTTCGGTTGTAATATATAATGATAATAGTTTTGGTAAAACAGTTTGAACATTCTTCTTTTCTAATAAAAATTCATAAACTTCGATAGCTTTTTGTGGATTTGAATATTCATAAAGTGATGCTAATGTATAATAATAATTATTATTCTGACTAATATTGACCAAATCTTCATAAATTTGAATTGCTTTATCAAATGCTTCATTCAAAATATATATTTTAGCAAGCAATTCATAAGCAACAAAAAACTTACTATCTTCATTAATTATTTTCACTAATAATTTTTTTGATTTTTCATATTTCCCTATTTCAAAATATGATTTAGCAAGAGCAAAATAAATTGAATTGCTTGAATCAAGTTCTAATGCATCATAAAATTCTACAATGGCAGCGTAGTGATTACCTGTTTGTTGGAGTGATGAACCCCTTACAACATAATCCCTTGCAACACTTTTTATTTCATTTGTATCAATAATTGCAAAATTTGATTCCTTCAAATAATTCTTATTGTTTGCTTCGGTTTTGTATGCTTGATTGACCGAACAAGAATAGAAAAAAATCAATATTAACATCAATATTATTTTGAAAAATATATGTACATTCAAATAATTCATATTTTATTATAAATATTTCAAAAAAGTAAATTCCAATTAGTTAATTTAACAAAAATTATTCTAATTGAATAATAAAAAGAATCAAAAATTAAACCAAATTGAAAAAAACTATAATTTGTTTGGAATTAAGAATATTATTAAGGGGTAAAATAACTCAGTTTTATATAAAAATTGTAACAACTCAGTCGCCTAACTATAAATTTGTATTTTCGTTAATTTGAAAAAAATTCCTTGAAATTCCCATCGGGAATTAATGTTTGTAAGAAGAAACCCCACCTAACCTCCCCAAGGGGAGGAATAATATGTAAAGTCCTCCCCTTGGGGAGGATTTAGGTGGGGTTTACAATTATTCAATCCCGATGGGATTGCAGGACTTATGGGTATTTTCTTTATTACAAACATGTAATCCCGAACGGGATTTTCAAAGAATTTCATTTTATAATTATTTTCAAGTTGTTCCAAATATTCATTTTTTTCATTCAAATAACAAAGCAAATTAAAAATTTCTATGCGACTGAGTATTTACTAAAAATTTAATTCTTAATTTAGAAAAAAAATTCTCACTAACATTTAGATTGTCTAAAAGTGGAAGTATATGATTAGAATTTGAAATTTTAGATGACCTAACTTTCGTAGTGTAGGACTACTATCATTTATAAATTACATTTCAAGTTTGTAATGACAGCTACTATTATTATATCATTCTTGTTGTTTTTCGGAATCAATTATATAAAATCCTCCACTTTGGGAGGATTTTAGAGTTTTTATAATTCTGATTTAAGAATTGTGCCTTTCTAATTTATCTGAAAACTCCTTTTCGAGTGTAGATAGTTTTCTATCAATCCAAAATAAATATATAGAAATTCCGAGCCAAAGAATTAATGCAATTCCAAAAACTACGAATATTGCATTGTTATGAAGAAATTGTTCCATAAAATATATCTCAATTAATTATTAATTATCAAATTATTCATTTTCAATATTATATTTTAACCTATAATATCTCATTACAATGTTATAAATCCAAAAGAAAAGTAAAATAAATGCAAATAATGCTAATCCAAAACCATAAATCAAAGTAGTATCGAGTGAACCGGTTTGTTGAGAAACAACAGGACCTGCATTAACATCATCTGCAGAGCCTGGATGAAGACCTTTTGCCATTCTCGGAAGTATAAACACTAAAAAAGGAACTGTGATAAATGCTATGATAGAATAAACTGAACTTAATCTTGCTCGTTTTTCATCATTATCTATAGCTGAACGTAGAGCAAAATAAGCAAAATAAATCATTATCATTACAAATATTGATGATTGACGTGGATCCCAATTCCAATAAGCTCCCCAATTGTATTTAGCCCAAAACATACCTGTTACAGTTGCAAGAATCGCAAAAACTGTACCTAATGAAGCCGCTGAAGCAGCGTATAAATCGTCATTTGGATTTTTGGTTTTGAGATATTTTACTGCAAAAATCATTGAAAACAGATATGCAACAACTGCAACCCAAGCTTGTGGAACGTGAAGATTCAATATTTTAATTCTTTCGTCCAAACTCGGAACAAATGGATATGTTAAAATTGGATTTACATAGTCCGTTTCGACATATTCTGCGACATTTAATTCTTTATTCCATTTGAGTTTAAGAATTAATTTATCATTAGATTTCAATTCTTGAGGTAAATTTTTACCTTTTATAATCAAAGTGGAATCAATCAAGACTTTTCCTTTGCCATCTACTTTTCCAATCCAATAATTCTGCTGTTCGTCAAATACAAAGGAATTGGGAATAGTAAATACTTCAATGTCTATCTCATTATATGTTCCATTTTGTACAAATCTTAAATCAGTCCAAGTTCCGGCAATTCTTGGATAAATTGATAGGAAAAGAGATAATGAAACCAAAATCACAACTGCAATTTTCCACCAAAATGGCTTTGGTTTATCGAAATTTGGAAACATTCCCAAAATTACTCCTAAACCTAAAGCACCAAACATTATTAAAAATTTCATATAATTCAAAAATAATTCAAAAAAATCATTTATTAGACATACCTAAATTACGAAAAATTTTTGAATTAATGTAATTCTTTTGTTAATTGAAGTATATTATATGGATTTTTTTCATTTGAAGGTAGATAAGATATGTTATCCATAACGAGTTTCATAATATGAATACCAAGTCCGCCTTTTCTAAATGAATTAAAATATTCATTCATATCAGGAGATGAAATATCAAGTGGATTAAAGGATTCTCCATTATCAAAAATTTTAACAGTAAATTTATTTATTTCTGTTTCTACTTCAACACAAAATGTTTTAGATTTGTCAAGTTTGTAGCTATGTTTAATCAAGTTTGAACAAGCTTCATCAACGGCAAGAGCAATTTTTTGACTTTCACCAGAATTAAATCCAAATTTTTCAGCTTTATTAGCAACAAAAACCCGAACCCGTTCTAATTCGGAAGTATCGCTTACAGCTTTCAAAACATTGGTATTATTTTTTTTGCCTGCCATATAATCAGTTAATTTTTAAATTATTAAAATTAGTTAAAAGTGTATTTTCGTCTTTATGAATATCAAATAGCATAGGAAAACCTAACAAATCAAAAACTGAATATACTTTTTCATTCATATTTGCCAATTTGATATCACCACCACTTTTTCTCACATCTTCAATAAATACCATAAATACGCCCAAGCCAGCACTTGAAATATAGTCAAGTTCACCAAAATTCACAAGAATTTTATTATCACCCTTATTCAAAGTTTCCTGAATGGCATTTTCAAGTTTTGGAGCAGTATGTGCATCTAAATATCCTTGTATATAAATACATTCTACATCTTCAACTCTTTTTTTTGTAATGCCAAATTTTGTTGTATCTTTCATTCAAATCCTCAAAAAACTTTCTTTAAATAAATCATTTAAATTACAATTATAATTCTTGCAAAAATACGAAAATTTATCAAAAATCATTCCATAAAACTAATTAATTTTCTTTTTTAAAAATCAAAGCAAAAATAGTCATATCATCGCTATGAGAAATATTATTTCCGTAATTATGTATTTCATTCATAACATTGTTTGTAATTGTAGCTGCTAATGGTTCATTAATGGTAGTTAGCGATTTCATCAAAGGAGCATATCCAAATTCTTCCTTATTATCTGATTTTAGTTCATTGACCCCATCAGTAAACATAAGTATAGAATCACCAGAGTTTAAATTTAACTCAATTTCTTCAAGTGATTCATTAAATATACTATCATTTGCAAGTCCTAATCCAATTCCTTTAGGAATGTAAGTGGAAATAAATTGCCCACTTTTAATAAAAAATGGCATGTGTCCAGCTCTTGAAAAAGAAATATTTCCTTCAAAACCATTAATTGATAATGCACTCATTGTGATATACATTTGTTTTTCAATATTTCCATAAAGAATTTTGTTAATTTTTTTAAGTAAATCAGAAGGTGATTCAGCTTCATTTGAAACTGACATAACTATTCCTTTTAATTGAGCCATGTAAAATGCCGCACTAAAACCTTTGCCTGATACATCGCCAATTAATATACAGTAATTTCCATTTTTTAATTTAACAACATCATAATAATCACCACCAACTTCAGTTGCTGGAATTGAAAAGGCAGCAATAGAATAATTTGTTATATCTGGTAATTTCTGTGGCAGAAGTTTATTTTGAATCTTTTGGGCAACAAGTAATTCATTTTTATATCTTTCTTTTTCGATGGAATCTTTTACCAATTTAGCATTTTCTATTGCTATTCTTACGTTATCACCAAAAGCATTTAATACATTCAAATCATCTCTTTCAAATGCAAATTCTTCGCTGTCGCCAACTAATAATGTTCCTATTCTATCAGAAGCAGAAAATAGAGGTATTATTATCAAACTTTTCACATTTGGCAAAAATTGTGACAGATTTGAAAGGAATTGATTTTCTTCTACTGAATCTATTAATTCTGACTGTTGATAGTTTATTAAAATTGACGATAGTTCAATTAATGAATGAGCAGATGTTAAAGCAGAACGATTAATGTTTACAGAGCTTACTATTTTAGTAGAATTATTTTCATAGGTTTCTGTCCAAGCAGAATTTGCATTGCAAGATTGTAAAGCTAATTTAGTAACAACATCTAACAAATAATCACTGTTATTATCAACAGAATCAGCAACTAATTTATTTAAATAAGTTAATGAACTAATTTCACTTGTTCGTCTTTCAACAATTTTAGTTGTTGGAAGTGTTGCCACTGTAGTAAAAAATAATCTCAACAACATTGAACTAAACAATGTATAAGTCAAAATTATTACAGTTTCGCTTAAAGGCAGGTATTTATGCAATAAAATGTGGAGTTCTGAAGTATTGTTATCTGTATTATGAATTACAATAATAGAGAAAATAAATGCAAAAAAAGTAAGCCATATTTGTTTGATTTTTAAATTTCTTGGTAATATTGCAACCCAATTATTTTTTGAAACAAGCATCCAGCCGAGAATAATGATTGATGAATATCCAATGAAATCAATAAATTTCAGAAAATCTAATTCTAATCCAATAATATTAACAATTAAAAACTTTATTAAAAAATAAAAGTAAATATATGCTATTATAAATAGATAGAACTTTGTTTTCTTATGTTTTCTAATATTAAACCATTTATATAAAAATTGAAGCAAAAACATTGCAGTTAATAATACAAATAACGAGAAACATAACTGCAATGCCAAGGTAAAAATATTATCAGGTAAATAATTTACTTGTGTAACAAGAGTTACGAATATACTTCCGAAAAATATTGAAGCAGACAAAATGAAAAATTTATTTACATCTTTCAGAAATTCAACAGATAAATCATAATTATTTATTATTATAGATTTGTTATCTTTTGTAAAAAAATACAAGAGAAAAGCTGTTACTATTGCTATTGTTGAAGTTAAATTCCACAACGTCAAATTTACAGTACTTATCTTATCCAAAATCAACAGAATTATATCACCAACAATTCTAATTGTGGTGAAAATTATCCCTGCTGCCAAGTATCCAGTTTTATTATTTTGAGCCAAAATAATTCCCAAATCAAAATTCTTTCTAAACATATTTATTTACGAAATTAATTTCAAAAAGTTTATTTGTTTTTTGCAAATCAAAAATTGTAAATTTAGAAAAATATATTTAAGTTAGTATAATTTTTATTTGAATTGAGCAAAAAATATGAAATATTTATTGAATATTGATACTGTAAGACAAGCTGATAATGATGCAATTAGCAAATTTGGGATTAGTGGTTTAGTTTTAATGGAAAATGCAGCAAGAAGCGTTGCCGAATTTATCAAAAAAAAATTTATAGATAAATCAAAAATCAAAATTTTCTGTGGTGCAGGAAATAATGGTGGAGATGGTTTTGCAATTGCAAGGCATTTGATTTCAGATTTTGATGTTGAAATATTTCAAATCGGTTCAGTTTCCAAAATGAGTCCAGAAACAAGGGCTAACTACGAAATTACTCAGAAAATGAAAATTACAACTAATATAATTGAAAAAAAAGAATCAATTAATTCTTTGAATTTTGACGCTGATATTATAATTGATTCATTGGTTGGAGTAGGTGGAACGGAAAATTTGAAGGGAATTGTATGTGATATCTTAGATAAAATAAATATTACTAATGCTGTTAACATTGCTGTTGATGTACCCACGGGCTTAAATGCTGATACAGGTGAAATATCTAAGCATTGTTTCAAAGCAGATTACACTATTACAATGTTTGCTGGAAAAATTGGGATGTATCTTAATGATGGAAGAAATGTTTGTGGAAAGATTATTGTAGCTGATTTAGGCGCCCCCAATTCTATTATAAAACATTTATCATCAGATTACATTTTACAAAAGGAAGATGTTAAGAGATTAATTGGAAAAAGACAGAAGAATACTTCTAAATTTGACTATGGACGAGTAATAGTCATAGCAGGCTCTGAAAATTTTCCCGGTGCCGCTGCATTGACAACTAACGCTACGGTTAAATCTGGTGCAGGATTAGTGGAATTAATTTCTCCAATTATGCATCATCATTTAATTCCTGAAGTTATTTTTCATAAAGCAAAAGCAAATAATAATGGTTTTATGACTTTGGAAAATATTGATTTAGTTATTGAAAGATTGGATAAAGCAAATACATTAATTGTTGGACCTGGAATTGGCAATAATCAAGATACATTAGATTTCATTGAAAATGTATTAAACAATACTCCCCCTTGGGTAAAAATAGTTATTGATGCTGATGCTTTAAGAGTTGTTAATAAGTTGAAATTTGTATCAGAAAGAACAATTTTAACGCCACATATTATTGAATTTTCAAGAATGTTTAATATTCCAATAAGTGAAGTTCAAAGAAATTCATATTTTATTGCCAAAGAAAAAGCTAAAGAGTTGGGCTGTGTGATTCTTTTAAAAAATGTACCATCAATTATTACTGATGGTTTAGAGACATATTTAAATATTGGTGGCAATCCAGGAATGGCAACCGGTGGCAGTGGTGATGTTTTAAGTGGAATTATTGGGTCAATGACTGCACAAGGATTAGATGCACTTGAAGCTGCTGCAATCGGTTCATTTGTTCATTCAAAAGCAGGTGATTTGTATGCAAGAAAGTATTCCGAACAAGCTCTTTCAGCAGGTAATTTAATTGAGTTTCTTAAATTTGTATTTTAATTGATGGAATTGAAATGAAAATAATTGTGCAAAGAGTTACCAAAGCATCGGTAAAGGTTGATAATACAATAATAGGGGAGATTGCTGAAGGATTACTTGTTTTGGTGGGGTTTAATTCAAATGACAACAAGCAAAATGTAGATTGGATGTGCAATAAATTGCTCGGCTTACGCATTTTTCAAGATGAAAATGAAAAAATGAATTTGTCAGTTAGTGATATTAACGGCGGATTACTTATAATATCTAATTTCACATTATATGGTGATGCTCAAAAAGGATTTCGTCCAAGTTTTATTGAAGCAGCAAGACCAGAACTTGCAGAGCCATTGTATAATTATATGATTGAAACACTTCAAAAAAGTGGATTAAATATCCAATCAGGAAAATTTGGAGCTATGATGGATATTGAATTAATTAACTCAGGACCAGTAACAATATCAATAGAAAAATAGTTTTACAAAACTGCAGATTTAAAATTGTTTTGAATCTTTGAATGAACAATCAACTGTTTTTTTGCAAATTAATCAAAAAATAAAGTTAATTTTGAATTAATTCGTTATTACTTATTTAAATTAACTTTTTTAGAATATGTATAATAAAGAAAATATTAAATTATCAATTGAAGAAAGTATTAAAACCAAACATAGTTTGATTGAAAGCTGCATTGATGATATTTATGCTTGTGGTTTATTACTAACTGATTCACTCAAAAATGGCAATAAAATTCTTTTTTGTGGTAATGGTGGAAGTGCAGCAGACGCTCAACATATTGTAGCTGAATTAGTTATCCGTTATCGTTCAAGTGTCAATAGAGCAGCACTACCAGCAATTGCTTTAACAGTTGACCCTTCAATTATGACTGCAGGAGGCAATGATATTGGCTATGATAATATTTTTGCACGTACTGTTGAAGCTTACGGAAAATCAGGGGATGTGTTGGTAGCGATAACAACTTCAGGTAATTCAGAAAACGTTTTTCGAGCCATAATACAAGCGAAAAAAATGAATATGAAAATTGTAGGTTTACTTGGTAATGGCGGTGGAAAAATTGCATCTCTTTGTGATAATTCTGTGATTGTACCAAGTAAAATTACAGCAAGAATACAAGAATCCCATATCTTGACTGGTCATATATGGTGTGAAATTATAGAAGAGAATTTATTTCCTGAATTATTTGAGGTGAAATAATGGCTGAATCATCATTTGCAAGTATTTTGATTTTCATTTCAACTATTGGTATTAGTATTTACGCAATGTATCAAAATCATTCACTATATAATTCATGGGCATTAAGTCCATTTAATATTGTTCATTATAAGAAATATTATCAAGTAATTACAAGTGGATTTATACATGCAGATTGGATGCACTTACTTTTTAATATGCTATCATTTTACTTTTTTGCATTTCGACTTGAAGGTTCTATTGGAGCATTTAATTTTTTTGTGATTTATTTTCTTTCAATGATTGCGGGAAATTTATCTACTATTTTCAAGTATAAAAATGACCCATATTATAGAAGTATTGGAGCATCAGGTGCCGTTTCTGGTATAATATTCAGTTCAATTTTATTTGCACCAACAGCAAAAATGATGATGTTTCCAATTCCAATTCCATTTCCTGCTTGGTTATTTGCAATTTTATATTTAGTTTGGTCGCATTTTGCGGCACAAAAAAGCGATGAGATGATTAATCACTCAGCTCACTTATATGGTGCAATTGCTGGTTTGATAGTTACAATTTTAATTATCCCAGGCAGTTTTCAATTCTTTTTAAATCAATTATTCGGTTAAAATGGTGATAATATGAGTAGTTTAGTTATAGGTTTAACAGGTGGCATAGGTTCGGGAAAATCAACAGTAGCTGATATTATTGAATCAAATAATATAAAAGTTATTAAGTCAGATTTGAACGCAAAAGAAATTATGAATAATAATTTGACTGTGAAAAGAAGAATTATTGATGCTTTTGGAGACAAATCATATTTTGAAGATGGGAAATTGAATTCGTCATATATCTCTTCTTTAGTGTTTTCAGAAGAAGATGAAGAATATAACAATTTGAATAAATTAAATAGAATTGTTCATCCAGTTGTTATTCAAAAATTGATGGATGATGTTGAGGAGTTGGAAAGAAATGGAGAAAAGCTCATTTTTGTTGAATCTGCATTGATTTACGAAGCTAATTTACAAGAAGGATTCGACTACATTGTTGTTGTAAATGCAAATAAAGAAACTGTAATTGAACGACTTACAAATTCTCGTGGTTTAACTGAAAAACAAATCAATGCAGTTATGAATACTCAAATTTCCAATGAAGAAAAAGTTGGAGTGGCTGATTTTGTAATTGACAATAATTCCACTCCTGAAAAATTAAAAGAAAGCGTTGATTTCATTTTAGCTGTTTTACAGGGTATTGAATAATTTAATGTATTTTATTAATAAATAAGAAAATTTATGAAAAGAGTAGCAATTATAATGGCGGGAGGTTCAGGTGAAAGATTCTGGCCCCTAAGCCGTGCAAAACGTCCGAAGCAATTATTAAATTTAAATTCCCAAAGTCAAACAATGATTGAGGAATCAATAGATAGAATTTCTTCATTGATACCTGCTGAAGATATTTATATTATAACAAGTTCAATTTTATTAGAACCAATCAGAAATGCTTTGCCAAATTTACCAGCTGAAAATGTAATTGCCGAGCCAGCAAAGCGTAATACAGGACCTTGTTTGGCATTAGCTGCAGCATTTATTAAAGAAAAGTACAATTCTTTTGATTATTCAGATAACCAAATTTCAATTGCTGTATTAACCGCTGACCAAAGAATTGAACCAGCAGAATTATTTGTGAAAACTGTTGATGATGTCTTATCATATATAGAAAATCATAATGTATTGGCAACTATTGGCATTATGCCATCTCGCCCGGAAACTGGCTATGGTTATATTCATATTGCTGATAAATTTGAAAAAAATGATAAACCTCAGATTCAATCTGTAATTAAATTTCTTGAAAAGCCAAATATTGAAAAAGCACAAGAATTTGTTGAAGCTGAAAATTACTTGTGGAATTCTGGAATGTTTTTCTGGAGATTAGATTATTTCATCGAAGAATTAACTAATCATTTATCAGAAGTTGGAAATAAAATAGAGGAACTTTGTAGTTTATATAGAAATAAAACCAATTTACAATTGCCAGACTTTTTGCCAACTGCAAAAGAATTATATGAATCTTTTCCTAATATTTCAATCGACTATGCTTTGATGGAAAAAGCAAAAAATGTTGTTGTTGCAAAGGCACTATTTGATTGGGATGATATTGGTTCATTTGATTCATTAGACAGAGTGCATTCAAAAGATGAATCTTGTAATATTTCGATAGGAATGAACTCACTTATAGAAACAAGTAATTCAATTGTTTTTAATTCTTCAAAAGAAAAAATGATTGTTGCTACTCTTGGTTTAGATGAAATGGTTGTAATTGTTACAGATGATGCTGTTATGGTTTGCCCCAAAAACAGAGTACAAGAGATAAAAAAGAATGTTGAAGATATAAGAAAACAAGGCAAGATTGACTGGTTGTAAAAATTTATTTTACCGATTTACTTTATTAATTTTTCAAATAGCATTTTTGAATTAGTATAGATACTATATTGCGTAAAAAGATGAAAATTAATATTAATTTTTTAATTTAATATTTTTTTTTAATAGCAATTTAGTATCAACACTTATTCAATCAACAAATTCAACATAAATTAATTTAACTAAATATTAACTTGTTCTTTAATTTGGATAAGAATTAAAAATTCTAATAATGTATCTAACTAATTTAATTTCAACAGATTAGAATTAAGACTTAAGAATATTTGTAGCGCATACGGGGATTGAACCCGTGTTTCCGGCGTGAGAGGCCAGCGTCCTAACCACTAAACGAATGCGCCAATATGTAAATATCCCTTATAATCTACATTTAGTCTATCTTATTTCAAACGAAATTTACTTAAATCAAACTTTATTCTGCACAACATTCGCACAGTTATAAATTACTACATCAAATTTCATCTTTATAGAAAGCAAAATTAATCAATTTAATGCTATTATCAAAACTTTAAAATTAATATGAAAAAAAGTGTGATTAATAAGTATTTTCTTATTAATTTTCAATCTTTACAAAAATGCAAAAACGAAAAACTTATGAATAGTAAATTTACGAGTAAAGAAGGATTATTGCCACAGTTAGGTTTATTCACTACTATCTCAATTGTTGTTGGAGCAGTTATTGGCTCCGGAATTTTTAGAAAGCCAGCATTTATGGCTGCTGAATTAGGCACACCTGAATTACTAATCGGGATTTGGGTCATCACAGGAATTGTAACATTATTTGGTGCATTATCAAATGCTGAAGTAGCATCTATGATAACAGAAACTGGTGGACAGTATGTATTTTTTCAAAAAATGTATGGTGAGATGACTGCCTATATATATGGTTGGGCGATTTTGGTAGTAATTCAAACGGGTTCAATAGCTTCAATTACTTATGTTTTTGCAGAATATTCTCAATATTTCTTTGAATTACCAAGGTTTTCTAAAGAAATAGAAAATTCATTTACTTTATATTTACCTTTCATTGGAAAATTTTATCCTTTGATGAATATTGGAGTTAAGTCATTAACAATATTTGTCATTTTACTTCTTACAACTGTTAATTATTTTGGTATTAAATATGGTGGCTATGTTGCAAATATATTTACATCTGCTAAAGTATTAGCAATGCTAATACTTGTAATATTTGCTTTTAGTTTTACAGGTGGTAGTTTCGATAACTTTGTTATCAGTTCATCACATTCTCTTCCATCAGGTTCGTTAGTTGCGGGAATTGTTGCGGCACTTTCTGCTGCATTTTGGGCGTATGATGGTTGGAATAATGTAACATATATTGCAAGTGAAATTAAGAATCCCCAAAAAAATATTCCTAAAGCATTAATTATTGGAACATTGATTATAGTTGGTGTTTATGTATTGATTAATCTGGCATATTTATATGTAATGCCTGTATCTGAAATGAAAGATTCTACTCTTGTAGCGTCAGATGTTGCTAAATTGGCAATAGGACCAATGGGCGGAGCATTGATAGCAGCATTAGTAATGGTTTCTACTTTTGGAACAGCTAATGGAACAATAATGGTTAGTGCAAGAGTTTACTTTGCAATGGCGAGAAATAAAATGTTTTATGGACCAATTGGATTAACTCATAAGAAATATCATACTCCAGCAAATGCTTTGATACTGCAAGCATTTTGGACTTCTGTTCTTGTTTTAAGTGGTTCTTTTGATGATTTGACCGATATGCTTATTTTTGTAAGTTGGATTTTTTATGCTTTCGGTGCTTATGGCTTATTTGTTTTAAGAAAAAAGATGAGTGATGTTCATAGACCTTACAAAGTTCCTTGGTATCCGTTCACCCCAGCAATATTTATTTTATTTGCATTCGGATTTGTTGTTCTTACACTTTATACCGATATACAAAATTACTATCAAGGTAGAACAGAAATTATTAACTCAGTTTTTGGTTTACTATTGACCTTGATTGGATTACCCTTGTACTATTATTTTAAAAAAAGGAATCATAAATGAAATTAGTTGTTTCTATTGGTGATATAAATGGAATTGGTTTGGAATGTTTCTTTAAATCATTACCAAATTTTAAACACTTTTGCAATCTTGATGTATTTCTTTTTGGCAATGACAAACTAATTACCAAATATTTAAATTTATTAAACATTTCTTATGAAATGAAGAGTGACTTTATAAAAATCTACAATCAGAATATCCAATTAGTTCATATTGATGCCAAAGCTCCTATTATTAGATTTGGTGCTACAAATGTTGAATCAGGTATTATTGCTATTGATTCATTAGAACTTGCCACAGAATTTGTATCAAAAAATAATGATGCTGCATTACTCACTCTTCCAATTACCAAGAAATCGATGTACTTAGCGGGCTGGGAATTTCCCGGGCATACAGAATATCTTGCTTCAAAATTTGGAGTTGAAAATCCAGTTATGATACTTTTCAATAACAAAATGAGAGTTGCACTTGTTACAATTCATATTCCTATAAAAGAAGTAGCACATAGTATCAATGCTGAATTATTTGAAAATATATGTATTGCTTTTGCCAAATCTCTAAAAAATGATTTTGATATAGGAGTACCTAAAATAGCTGTTCTTGGTTTAAATCCTCATAGTGGAGAAAACGGTTCTATAGGAAATGAAGAAGTAGAGATTTTACTTCCTACTTTGAATAAAATTAATATGTTGAACCACAACAAGTTTATTTTTTTCGGACCTTTTCCTTCTGATGGATTTTTTGCTAATCATAGTTATAATAAATATGACGGAGTGATTGCAATGTATCATGACCAAGGTCTAATACCACTAAAAATGCTCGATTACAAGTCTGGTGTAAATTATACTGCTGGTTTGCCAATAGTCAGAGTTTCTCCCGACCATGGTAGCGCTCATGCAATTGCAGGAAAGGGAATTGCTGACCATAATTCTACTTTAAGTGCAATCAATGCTGCTTTTAACATTACTAATTCAAGAATAAAAAATATAAAAATGCAAGCAAATACATCAATATATCATTGAAAAAGCAATTTATATGATATATGTAACAATTTATAATAAGCTATTTTCAAAGATTTTATATAATATTTCTAATATAAAAAAATCCGGAATGTATTTCATTTGTGTAGCAAGATAATGATTTAAAGCAATCTTGAATTTCATTTGGAATTAAAAGTGTATAAATGCGAAATATTCAATAATCAAAGAAAACCCTCCAAAATTAAATATTTTGAAGGGTTCAATAAATAAATCTATGCAACAAGAATTAATACTTTGCTAATTCACTTAAATTCATTGATGATGCAACTTTTTTAAGTAATTCACAATTATCTAACTCATCACCTTCTAAAGTTATATAAAATCTATATGAAACTGCGAAAAACATTTCTGCTCTTTTAGAACTTTTATTGTAAGATTCCATTCCATATACATTTTCAATACCAGATTTATAGGTTTTTTGCCAGCCATCAGTAGATTCAATATTTAAATTACTTTGAGTCCACATTGCTAAAGCACCCCATGTTTCATATCCCTGATTGTAATCAGCAATTGTAACTTTCACATTTGAAGTATTATTATCTTTAGCAAATTCAATTGTAGCTGTAGAAAGCGAAAAACCACCGTAATTTGCTGTTTGCCCTTCAGGTTTAGAAGCAACAAATCCATCTAAATTTTTTGGAAGGAATTCAATAAGTTTAGAAAAGTGCATTGCTAATGTATCGCCACGTTTTCTTCTTTCCTCAAATTTGATTTGAGATGCGTTAGTACCCTTTTCAAAATTTTCTGCAATTTCAGGTGCTTTTGAAATCACTTCAGCTGCATTTTTTATTTCATCTACTTTTTCCCCACAAGAAACAAATAAGAATGAAATTATGGCAAATATCAAAATATTTTTTAAATTCATAATCAAACCAAAATAACTTATAAATAACTATTACAAAATTAACAAATAGTATTCAATCTATCAATTAATTTATGTTAATCAGAATTAGAAGTTTAGTAACAAGCTTTTATGATATTAATTCTCCATTTAAAGTTTGATTGAATTCATTAAATTTACTATTTTAATGTTAAAAATTGTTTTAGCGAATACTCCCAATTTGGAATCTCAATATTTAAAATATCAGCAATTTGATTATTTGACATAGCTGAATAATGAGGTCTTTGAGCAGGCAAATTAAAATCTATGAGTTTGGCTGGTTCAATTTTTGCATTTGATTCAGTTAATTTAATTATTTCATTTGCCCAATCATATCTGGAGCAAAAACCAGAATTAACAAGATGATAGAGTCCATAAATGCCCTGTTTTAGTGAATCTAACACAACTTCAGAAATCAATTTTGTACTTGTAGGAACTGAAATTTCATCATTTACTACTTTAATTGTTTTATTAGTTTTAACCCATTCATTTAATTTATAAATGAAATTTTGTTTTCCATTTCCATAAACCCAACTAAGCCTAAAAATCAAGTATCTGTCTGTAATATCGCAAATTCCTCTCTCTCCAGCTAATTTACTTTCGCCATATTTATTAATTGGATTTGTTAAATCCTGCTCAATGTAAGTTGAATTTTTTGCACCATCGAATACATAATCAGAGCTAAAGTGAACAAAAAATGCTTTACTCTTTTCGCAAAGTTCAGCAATATTCTTAACACCTTCTGAATTAGTTTTGAAAGCATCTTCAGGTTTTGATTCTGCTAAATCCACATTATTATAAGCAGCACAATTAATTACAATGTCGGGTTTAACAGATACAAACATTTCTTTTAGAAAAGTTCTATCCGAAATGTCAAGTTCCGGTAAATCATAACCAATATATTGGATATTTTTCTCAGCAAATAATCTTTCAAATTCTTTTGCTAATTGTCCCTTATTACCTAATATTAAATATTTCATATTTTTTTCTTGATTATTTGTATGCAATTTTCCAGTATTCTCTGAGATATTCGAGTTTGCTTTTTGCCCAATTTATGTTTTCCAAATACCACTCGACCGTGTTTTTTATACCTTCTTCAAAATTGATTTTTGGAGTCCAACTAAGTTCATTTTCGATTTTATCAATATTTACAGAATATCTGAAATCATGACCAAGTCTGTCTTTCACAAATTCAATCAAATCTTCATCCTTGTTTAATAATTTTAGGATTGATTTCACTACATCAATATTTTGCCTTTCGTTGTTACTGCCTATATTATAAACACTTCCTGCGTTTGCTTTTTCGAGAGTAGTCATGATGGCATTTGCACAATCGGAAACAAAAAGCCATTCTCTTATATTCAATCCTGCACCATAAACTGGAATTTTTTCGTTATGAAGTGCTTTCAAAATCACAACAGGCACTAATTTTTCAGGATATTGCCAAGGTCCGTAATTGTTTGACGGACGCAGAGTAACAACGGGTAATTGATAAGTTCTAAAATATGCTCTGCCAAGCATATCTGCTGAGGTTTTGCTTACTGAATATGGACTATTTGGCACAAGTGGTGTATTTTCGTAAAACTGTCCATCATGCCCCAATTCTCCATAGACTTCATCTGTTGCAATATTTATAAATTTTTGGATATTGGATTTTTTTGCTAAATCAAGCAAATTATTTGTGCCAATAACATTTGTGCTCATAAATGGAGATGCATCGAGAATACTCCGGTCAACGTGGGTTTCTGCGGCAAAATGAACTACTTCTTCTGGCATGAAGTCAGCAAAAACATCAGCCAACTTTGTTTTATCTGCAATATCGCAATTATAAAATTTATAATTATTTGAGAATTTTTCAAGTCGTGCAAGATCGCCAGCATAAGTCAAACAATCAACAACTGCAATTTCATAGTTTTTTTCAAGTGCTTGACGTACAAATTCACTTCCAATAAATCCAGCACCGCCGGTTACGAGTAATTTCATTGATATTCCTTAACAATTTTCAAGCAATAATTTTTATAATCGCAATTTGGCAAATTATTCACAATTTCAAGATATTTTTCCATAGAAATAAATTTCTGTTGCAATGCAATTTCTTCAGGACAGGAGATTTTTGTGCCTTGTCGCTTTTCAATTAAATGAATAAAATTCGATGCTTCAAGCATTGCTTCAGGTGTGCCGGTATCGAGCCAAGCAACGCCGCGACCAATCATTTCAACACGTAATTTTTCTTGATTCAGATATGCTTTGTGCAAATCTGTAATCTCGATTTCGCCTCTATTTGATGGCTTTAAATCTTTTGAAATTGCGGACACATTATTATCGAAAATATACAAGCCGGGAATTGCATAATTAGATTTAGGGGTAATTGGTTTTTCTTCAATACTAATTACATTTTGATTCTTGTCGAATTCAACAACGCCATAACTGCTTGGATTATCAACCTGATATGCAAAGATTGTTCCACCATTGTTGTTTTTTAGTCCATTTCTAAGGAAATCAAGTTTTCCATAAAATAAATTATCGCCAAGAATCAAGCAAACCTGCTCATTATTTATAAATTCCTCACCCAGAATAAATGCTTGTGGCAATCCACCGGGAAATTGCTGAACAACATAACTTATATTGATTCCCCATTGTTCGCCATTTCCAAGTAATTTCTCAAAATTTGGAACATCTTCCGGTGTAGAAATAATCAAAATATCTCTAATTCCGGCAAGCATAAGAGTTGAAAGCGGATAATATATCATCGGTTTATCGTAAATCGGCTGAAGTTGCTTACTGAATGTTGATGTAAGCGGATATAGCCGAGTTCCTTTGCCGCCTGCCAATATAATGCCTTTAGTATTTGCCATATTTTTTATAAATTAAATAAATCAGAATCTTGATGATTTGACCAATCTTGAAGTGAAATTGCGTTCAAATCTCTATCTCTAATAATTAAATTGTCATTATTCAAAAGCAAATTTTTGATTGAATTATCGCAAAATCCCCAATCAATATCTTTTGCAAATATTGAAATTGATATTTCACAATTAGGATTATAAATTCCAGAACACATATATTCAATCAAAGAATTTTCCATAACGTAAGTTCCGTGTGCAAAGCCGGGCGGAAGCCAAACCCATTCATTGTATTTCATTTCAATATTCGAAGGCATATCAACTGCAATGATTTTTCCAAAAGAAGGAGAATTTTTGCGAATGTCAAGTGCAAAATCAAACAATCTGCCAGAGATACAACGAATTAATTTACCCATAAAAGGATTGTATTGAAAATGCAAACCACGAAATGTATTTTTATAGGAAAATGCTTCGTTAGTTTGCAAAAATTCTACATTTTGCAAAAATGGAATTTGCTCATTTCCGGTAAGTTCGCCCTTTCTATATGTTTCGCTGAAATAACCACGATGATCAGCAAAGCGTTCAAAACGCACAACTTTCACATCTTCGATTTCAGTATTTATTATATCAATTATTTTCATAATTATAAATTAAAATAATTTTCGATTGCAGAAACAACTCTACTACTTGTTTTCCCATCCCAAAGATTTGGAATTTTTGACTCTTTCCAATTGTTGTTAATTGCTTTTTGTGATAATTCCAATACTTTTTTCATATCTGTTCCTGCTAATTCATTCGAGCCCTCCCAAATTGTAACGGGGCGTTCTGTATTTTCTCTAACTGTAATACATGGAATTTTCAAAGCAGTAGTTTCCTCTTGAATACCACCAGAATCAGTAATTACAAACTTGGAGTTACTCATTAATTTCTGAAAATCAAGATAACCGATTGGTTCTGTGATAATCAGATTTGGCATAGATGAAACAAGATTTTCCAAGCCAAAATCTCTGATTTTATGCGTTGTACGAGGGTGAACTGGAAATACAATTTTAAGATTTTGCTGAATGATTTTTAAAGTATTCAAAATTGCTGAAAGTGATTCTTTTTCATCAACATTCGATGGACGATGTAGAGTAACCAAAGCATATTCATCTTTTTTCAAATTATGCTCTGCCATTATTTTCGACTTTTCAGCAAGTGGCAAAAAGTGGAATAAAGTATCAATCATAATATTGCCAACGAGATGAATTTTACTTTTATCAACACCTTCCTTGAGCAGATTTGCAGTGCCATCTTCCGAAGGAGTTAGTAGTAAGTCGGCAAGAGAATCCGTTACTATGCGATTAATTTCTTCAGGCATTGTGCGGTCGTAACTACGTAAACCAGCTTCAAGATGAATAATTTTGATACCTAATTTTGCGGCAACAATCGAGCAAGCCATTGTGGAATTAACATCACCAACAACGAGAATGGCATCTGGCTTCACTTCTGCGGCAACATCATCGAATTTTTCCATAATTTTGGCAACTTGCTTTGCATGAGTATCGGAGCCAACACCAAGATAAATATCGGGCTTACGAATATTTAATTCTTCAAAAAACAATGAAGACATTTTTTCATCATAATGCTGACCAGTATGCAATAAAAGCGGTTCGATTTTGTTGCTTTTTTCCATTGCAGTCATAACAGGAGCAATTTTCATAAAATTTGGTCTTGCTCCAACTACATTTATTATTTTCATTCTAAATTTTCAATTTTTGACAAACTCAAAATTACCAAAATAATTGCTATTATTAAAATTTAAGAGAAAAATAGATTGAAATGTTATCAAGAAGAAGTACTTAATCAACTATTGATTTGAATATGCCTCAGTATTTACATTTATAATTTGAAATTTCAAATTAGTATTTTTCTAAATTTTTTTTTATATTTTTTAAAATTCTTATGTATTTATGAAAATTTTTCTTAATTTTATTATGATAAATTTTGCACAAGGGGGAAAAGTGAAAATAATTATTTTTATTGTTGTAGTTCTATTTTTTTCAAATTTAGATTTGTATTCACAAAAAGATGAAGTCAACAAATTAATCAAACTTTCTACCGAAGGAAAACTCGACGAAGTCAGAAATGCAATTCCTGATTTATTGGCAAAGTATCCAGACGATCCAGGTGTGAAATTTTTACACGCATCTGTTATTGAAGACGCCTTACTGGCTATTGAAGTCTACAAAAGAATAATTAAAGAATTTCCAAACAATGAATTTGCAGATGATTCTTATTGGAGAATTATTCAATTTTATGCAATTATGGGTGATGTTACCAAGGCAGACGAAGAATTATTGCAATTTCGCAAAAAACATTCAACTTCGCCATTTTTAAGTCCAGCTGTTGATATTGTTAGATCTGCAACTGCTTATGCTAATTTTTCTAAGAGGTCGACAGTAAATCCAATCAAAGCAAGAGAACAAGATAATAGGGAAAAAGAAATTCTGGGTATGTCAAACGATAATCATACATCAAAACCAGAAACGGTTGCCAAAGAACCAATTGTCAATACTGAAAATGCAAAACCTACAGATAATGAAGTTCACTATGGTATGCAAGTCGGAATTTATAAAGACAAGAATACTGCAGAAAGTGAAAAAGCCAGATTTTTGAAATTAAGACTAAGAACTGAAATTATTGAAAAGAAAGTGCAGGGTAAAGTTATGTTTGCTGTTGTAATTGGACATTATTCATCTCAACAATCAGCTGAATCTGCAAGAAATGTAGTTGCAAAGCAATGCCAATGCGAGCCATTAATTTATAAAAAATAGTAAGAAAAAATGAATAAAATAATAAATGTACCTCTTCCCAAAAATGCTGAGAATATGGTTGATAATTTTGAAGCTTTTGTAGAAATTGTAAAAATATTGAGAGAAGAGTGCCCTTGGGATAAGGCACAAACACACGAATCAATAGCACAGCTAATGGTTGAAGAAACGTATGAAGCTATAAATGCTATTTATGAAAAAGATGATTTTGACTTTAGTAAAGAATTAGGCGATTTACTTTTGCATATTGTTATGCATGCGATTATGGCAGAGGAGAGGAATGCATTTAATTTAAAGCAAGTAATCGAAAGAATTTCACATAAGATGGTTCACAGGCATCCTCACGTATTTGGTGATGATGTTGTGAAGGATGAGTTTGAAGTATTAAAAAATTGGGAGCAACTTAAACAAAAAGAAAGATCTAATGACGTTGATAAATCTGTTCTATCTGGTGTGCCAATTAATTTACCTGCATTGCTTAGAGCTGAAAGAATTCAACATAAAGTTTCACGTGTTGGTTTTGATTGGGACAATAAGGATGATGTCTGGAACAAGGTTATTGAAGAATTAAATGAACTTAAATTTGAACTTGAAAACAATAACAAAGAAAAAGCAAGACAAGAACTTGGTGACTTTATATTTGCAATTGTTAATACAGCAAGACACTATGGTATAGTTGCAGAAGAAGCAGTTCAATTAACAAATAACAAATTTACAAAAAGATTTAGATACATAGAATCTAAAGCAATTGAACTAGGTAAAGATTTAAATAATATGACTCTTGAAGAAATGGATGAATTATGGAATGAATCTAAAATGACTGAGTTGTAACTTAATGCTTGAAATCATTCATAATGAAAAAAATCAAATGAAATGAACTCATTTTATTAATTTCAGATAGTTTATATCCATAAGTTGAGTTCTAATTTTATCATATATGATATTAGCATCAGTTCTTTTTTCAATAAAATCAACAATTTTTAATTTACTAAGAGCGATTACTAATTCTTCTTTACGCAAAGCTGTACAAGCAATAACAGGTAAGTTAGTTAATTTTTTAATACTTCTGATATATTTTAAAGTAGTAAAGCCATCCATCATTGGCATTTCCATATCAAGTATCAATAAATCAGGAACTTGCTTTTTCAATATCTCAAAACCTTCTTTGGGATTATTTGCTTGAACTACTTTTGCCCCAATTTTCAAACTAATAATTTGATTCAAAAAACCACGAAACATTTTATCATCATCAATAAGCATTACTGTATTATTAGAAAAATTATCAACCATATTACTTTTGGATAATGTTCATTAATAATTTTTGCATGCTGTACAAATTATCACTACCCGATGATTTCAAACTTAAATCCGTTTCTGCAAGATAAATAAAAGCTCTATTTAATTCTTCTGGTGTATAACGTTTTAAAGCATTTTGGTATTCTGGCAAATGAGTTGAGAATACACCAACTCGTTGAGCAAGTTGAAATGAATTTGTACTAATACTCATTTCGTCAAGCAATTTCCATAGAACAATAAAATATTTTGTTAAAATGGTCAAAATTAACATTTCTTGTCTATCATTGGCAAGCATTTTATTTAATATTGTTATTGATTTTCTTAAATTTCTCTCCCCAACTGCTTTCTGTAACTCAAACACATTATACTCTCTGGTAGAACCTACAAGCAACAAAACATCATCTTCTGAAATTTCTTTTTTATCTAATGTAAATGTATTTAACTTATTAATTTCGTTATTAATATCTCTTAAAGATTGCCTACAATGAGCAGTTATCAACTGAGCAGCATTTTCACTAATATTTTTTTTGTGTTCTTTAAATTTTGAAATAATCCACTTGGGATATTCTGATTCAGGAACTTTAGGATATTCAATCCAAGCGTGTTTTTCAATAATTATATTAAAAGGAAATCTTACAGATGCCATCTTTTTGTTTATCATCTGAGTTTTACCTTCTTTAGTAAACTTGCTTAAATCTTTTGCTGTTTCAATATCAGCAGTTAATATTAGAAATGTAGTAGGGGATGGGCTTTCAAAATATTTTACGATAGGAAATTGTTCCATTTTTTTTGATATTCTACCTGAAAAAAATTTGTCAAATCTTTTTACTAATACAACTCTTCTTTCAGACATCATAGGATATGATTTGCATACATCAGAGATATTCATTAAATCAGCATTAGAATCATCTCCATCAAACATATCAAAATTGAATCTATCTGTATCACTTTTTAGGGATTTGTCCAATAATTTATTTACAGCATTCTCAATAAGTAAATCTTCCTCTCCAAAAAGTAGTATAATTGGGGGAAGATTTTCATTATTAAGTATATCGTTAATATTTACAAGCATGTTATTAAAAATTATTGCTCATTATTGTCTTGTTTAGCTAATCCAGTTGTAATTGCTTTATATGCTTTTTCAATTATTGTTCGTGGATCAGATGGCTTAACAATATAATCTGAAATGCCAAGCTTTGCCAAATTAAAGAGTAATGTTGCATTAGATAAAGCTGTGCAAATAATGACAGGTATATTTGCAGTCTTAGCATTAGCTCTGATATACCTTAGAGCAGTTTGTCCATCCATTAAGGGCATTTGCATATCTAAGAATATTAAGGCAGGTTGCATATCTTGCAATAATTCAAAAGCTTCTTTTGGGTTTGATGCTGTTATGGTTTGGGCTTTTAAATATTTTTCAATAACTTTAGAAATGAATTTTCTATATGGTTCTTCATCATCAACAACCATAACAATATGTTCGGAAAAATCAATATTTGGATTTAAAAAAACAGGAACTTCTGCAATACTCATATTAACTACCAATTATTTAATTACTAAAATTTTAAATGGAACTTCGCCAGCATCTACAAATCTTCCGAGTGCTGTTATTGATTCTTTAGTGGTAACTTCACCTTTTGCAGCTACCAGCATACCAAATGTAGTATAGTAATCTTCTGCAAAAATCATTCCCGGTTCGAGACTATTTGCCGGTAACCGCATAACAGAACGATGACCAAGGTTTCTACGTTCAAGTTCCATGATTTCGGTGAGAAGTTGGACAACTTTCTTTTCAAATAATATATTAGATTTTTTATGCAGAAAATTCATTGTATTGATGTATTTGTCTTTTGTTGCTTCCAAGTAAGCAGAAGTACTGGTTACTTGACCACTACCACCAGTGATTTCTGTTTTTTGCCTTTGTCTTCTAAAAACCCCATTATGGAAATAATCGACAACTATAATAATTTTGGCTCCAGGATGAATATTATCTCTTTGTAGATGTCGAGGAAATCCTGACCCATCTAATTTCTCATGATGCTGGTATATTATTTCACATATTGTGTCAAATGCTTTATATGGTTTAAGAATTTGCATACCTATTTCAGGATGGAGACTATATTGCTTGTATTCTTGCTGAGTTAATTCAGTTGGATATTTGAATAAAAAAGGTTCAGGCATTCCAACTTTACCAATATCGTGCAATAATCCAGCAATTTTAACTTCCATTACACCTTCTTCATCCATACCTAATTCTTTAGCAATCATTGCTGATTTATCAGATACAAATCTTGAATGACTTCCATCATAATATTTTTCCAAAGCAGAGGTTATTCTTGTCAATACTTGGACTGTTTGAAAAAAACCATCAGCCAGTTGAGTAGCTAAATCATCAACCAAAGTTTCGAGATCTTTGAAATTATCCTGCATAACCTATTTATATAATTATGTATAATTTTTTTTACTAATTAAATTCTTCAAAAAATTTAAAATCAATTTAAAAAAAATTTAAATATGGAAATATTAATTAAATTAAATTAATTGATTTCCATTCAAATTAACTTACAAATATAAGAAAAAATCGTCTGATAAATTCGACTAATTTTATTAAATTTCACTATTTTCAATGTATTTCTACAAAATGACAAATTCTTATTCATACTTTAAAGGAATTTATATAAATTGTTAATAATTTACCATAAGTTTTTTTCTGATGATAGTAGAATGTGTTCTTAATACAACAAAATAAACACCTTTATTGTAATTTGCTAAATCAATTATTTTGATAAACTCTGAATACTCTTTTAAGTAATAAGTAAACGTAATGCTTTCAACTTTCTGACCTTCCAAAGAATATATATCTATAATATAAGTACCATTTTCTTTTGAATAAATACTAATATCAGCTGTTTCTTTGAAATAATTAGGAGTAATTTTCATAGTAGTGTTTTCATTCTTTTGAACAGGTCTAATTTGAGAGGCACATCCTGTTACTTCCAAACTACCATTTTGGGAAATAATGTTCACGTTATTATGATTTAATTCAATAGAATTGATATTTATTGAATCAGGTGAAAAATTACCTGGAAGTACAACTCCATCTAAATTAGCAATTATTATTTCTTTATCATTTAATTTTACATTATTTAATGTAATATCCAATTTAAAACTATCATTTTCAAATGATTTAATAAAATTCCCAATACTCAAACTTTCAGGATAAAAAAAGTCTTTATGGAATATAAGTTTGAAATTTAAATCTGTGATTAAAGGAATCCCTTCATAACATTGCAGTTTTGCATATATTGGAATGGATAGTTTTTTCCCCGCATCTTGCTTTAATTCAGGAATCCAAATCATTAAATCTGCTTTTGCATCACCTTTTATGTCCGTTTGGAAAGTTTGGTTATCATTACCGTAACTTGTTGATATAATTAAATTTTGTGTATAATTTCCTGGAGTTCCTGTATAAAATCTAACTCTAATTAGCTTTTGTGAACCTGCATTAATAGAACCGATAATTTGATTTTTATTCATAATTTGAAATTCTGAATTAGAGTTTTCAAATGTTATATCATTAATCAAAATATTTTGAGTTCCTGTATTAACGATTTTAATATCTTTAATATCGCTTCCACCAATACAAATCTCATCAAATCTTGTTGTATCAGGATTTAAGAACTTAATTGCATCTTTAATTGAAGATATTTCAATTGAATCTCGAGTATAGCAACCTAATTTGTTATATACATTCAAATAATATTTTCCTGCAGAAGTAACTCTAATTTCAGTAGCAGTATCACCTGTTGACCATACATACAAATATTCGTTATTAGATAATTCTGATTTTAAAGTTAAATATCCATCGTTTGAGAAATCGCCAACTGCAATTATTTTGGCTTTTGGGACTTCAATAATTTTCAAATAAATACTATCTGCAATAGTGAAATTGAAATAATCTGCTTTAAGATAATACCAACCTTCATCTGTTTTGTTAGCAGTATTAATTCTTAATTCACGAATTGATGTCTTAAATCCATTAGGTCCTGTCCAGCTGTACTTAGTATTTTTAAATTTTGGAAGTTTATAAAGATTTAAGAAAACTAAATCCCCTTCACAAAATTCATTTGGCTCTATTTTTAAATTAAAATCAAATAAACCTGCATTAAAATTTGGCATACCATAAGAGCAATATCTATCAGGAATATTACTTAAAATTATAGAATTTGAAACATAATTACAATTATCCCCCTCTTTTTCAGGATATTGTATTTCACTTAAATGCTGTGTGTTCAAATTTGCTATATAGATTTTTCCATTCGGAGCAAGTTGTAATGCACCTAAATCATTTTTTTCCTTAGCTATAATTTTCTCTGAATTTTCAATTTTTTGTTTATCAAAATCTTTAACATTAAATTGAGAAATAAGTCCTTCGTTTGCATCGCAGATATACAAATAATTGCCACTTGGAGAAAATTCAAGACCATAATTAGCAACTCGATTTCCAAGTGAAATTGTTATTGGATTGGAGATAATACCATTCACGTTATCAAATTTAAAAAGTTCTGCGTAACTATTAGTAACACAAGTTAAAGCAATTTTATCACCTCTTGGTGATGACTTCATATAGCCAATAACTAAATTACTATCACCTTGTTGAATAATACCAACATTTGATTTAACTTGCTTTTCGATACCTTTTTCAGTTAGAAGATTTGCAATGAAAGCATTTGTACTCCACTCATGAGCAATAATCCAAACATCTTTACCATTTTGATGATAACAAGCAGTAAGTTTTTCGGTTGAATTTTTTAATAATGGTTTGTTCAATTCTTTGATTTCGGTACCATTAATATCTGACTTTACAATTGTATAATTAAACCCTTTATTTATTGAATCAGCATACAATCCTGCATCAGTTGTGAAAATGTAGTAAATATTATCTGAATTTGGCAGTTTGATAATTAATGATGATTGGGTAGAATGAAAATCGCCAAGCATTTTGTTGTTATTGTTAATCACATTTCCCTTATTATTATAAATAAGAGACCCATTTGTATAAAAAAGTAAATTCCCATTAGAATCTGAAATTGACGCACAACCTTCAAAAGAATAAAAATTGACATTATCAACTACTTTTGGCTCTCCATCTGGTGTATTAAAGTTAATAGCTGATTTGTTGCCAAAATACCAATTAAATGTTTCGTTTTGTGCAAACAAATTAAGCGTTATAAACAAACATAATATGTAAATTAATTTCTTCATCAATTTTAATTATAACAAATGCTATGCCGAAAACTATAATACTTCTTTTCGTAAAGGATAATTCTTTCTCAACATATCAAATTGTATTTTTCTTTCACTTTCATCTAAATTAATAATATTTCTAAATTGTTCAACATCAAAATCAATATGTCTGCTATCACTTATTAAATTGTAAAGTGCTATTTTATCCTGAAAAATTGATTTATCTGCTGGACTGTAGTACTCTAATTCTTTGAAAATCATAGTTTTATCAGTAGTAATTTTATATGTTTTTTCAAAACTGTCCAATATTTGTAATGTTCCTTTTAATTTGCCATTGTAAGAATATCCTGCAATATGAGGAGTTGCAATCATTGCTTTTGAAGCAAGTAAAGGATTAAAGTTTGGTTCATTCTCCCATACATCAATCACCACCGTCAAATCATTATTTTCAATTAAATCCAATAATACTTTCTCATTAACAACGCCACCTCTTGAACAATGAAGAAACAATGAATGTGGCTTAACAAGATGTAAGTTATTACTATTCAATAGTTTATAAGTAGGATAATTACCATTGTTTTCAAGAGGAACGTGATTTGTAATTATATCACTTTCACTTAGAATTTCTTCAAGCTCGCAATATTTATATTCTTTTGGAAAATCAAAATGATTATCAAATAAAGGTGGATCATTAATCAAAACTTCAAAACCAGCCCAATACGCATATTTTGCTACTAATTTTCCTATATTCCCAAAACCAATTATGCCGATTTTCTTTTTTGAATGGTCAATATTGTTCAAAATTGACCATTTTAAAATTGAAAAAATTACATATTCAGCAACTGAATTTGCATTACAACCAGGTGCTGATGAAAAGATAATATTTTTTGAATTAAGATAATCAATATCTACGTGGTCAAAGCCTGCTGTTGCTGTTGCAACAAATTCAAGTTGAGTTCCATCACATAGAATATTATTTACCTTCGTTTGTGAACGTGTAAATAGAATATTGCATTGTGATTCTTTCAACAATGAATTACTTAAAGTTCTACCATTAACAATTTTCGTATTACCTAAATGACTAACTGCTTGTTCAAGCAGAACAATATTTTCATCAATGCAAAAATTAAACTCTTTCATCACTAATTTATATTAATTTCTAATTTTGGAAATTTCTTTCAATTGTAAAATCAACTCTTTTTCTTTTTCAGTTAAATTTGTAGGTAATTTTGCAATTAATTTGATATACAAATCTCCTCTTTCACTTGCTTTACTGTATATAGGCATACCTTGTCCCTTCAATTTCAGCACTTTACCAGATTGAGATTCTGGTGCTATATTAATCTTTAGCGTTCCACCCATAGTAACAATTTTAGATTCACCACCAAGCATCATTGTATAAATATCCACATAAGAATCCAAATGTAAATCATTGCTTTTTCTTTCGTAAATTTGATGTTCTGGAATTTTAATATTAATCAACAAATCACCATTTTTGCCACCAAATTTACCAGCAACACCTTTTCCTGTTAATTTGAGAACTTGTTCAGAAGCTATACCCGGTTTAATTTTAACATCTAATTTTTCATTATTTAGCAAAAATTGTTTAGTCGCACCAGAAAATGCTTCTTCAAGAGTTATTTCTAAATCAGTTGTAATATCTTCGCCTTTCATTGGGCTATTTCTTGTTTTAGCAGCACCACCAGCTCCGCTAAAACCACCGCCAAAGATTTTCTCAAAGAAATCAGAAATACCACCGCTATTATCAAAAAAATCACCTACAGTTTGTCCTGACCTTTTTCGGCTTGCTTGTTGTTGCTGCCTACCTGCCCAATCATTCCAATTAAAATCATCTGAGCTACCTCCTTGCGACCTGTGTCTATTCCAGCTTGAACCTAAATTGTCATATTTGGCTCTTTTATCAGGGTCTTTAAGTACTTCATAAGCTTCGTTAATTTCTTTAAATTTAGCATCAGCATCATTATTTTTGTTTGCATCTGGATGATATTGCTTAGCTAATTTTTTAAATGCTTTTTTTATTTCGTCTGTTGTAGCATTTTTTTCAACACCTAATACCTTATAATAATCTTTGAAATCCATAATATTAACTCAATTATTTATTTAACATTTCATTATTTTTTTAAATTCTTCATTTTCTCAATTTCATCTCTCAATTCAGCTGCTCTTTCAAAATCAAGTTCCTTTGCAGCATTTCGCATTTCTAAATATAATTGATTAATTAATTCTTCTTTTTGTTCATCTGTCATAAATTTGAACAATGGGTCTGCCTTGCTTTCTGCTTTTTTATCATAAAAATCCTGTTTTCTCTTAGCTTGATGTGCTTGTACATCAGCAATAGAAGTAGAACTTAATATTTCTTCAATAGATTTATAAACTGTTGCTGGATTGATATTATGCTCTGTGTTATAAGCTTTTTGTAATTCCCTTCTACGTAAAGTTTCATCAATTACCAATTTCATTGATTTCGTTACCCTATCAGCATAAAAAATTACAAGTCCTTCTACATTTCTTGCTGTTCTCCCAGCAACTTGAAGTAATGAACGTTCGCTTCGTAAAAATCCTTCTTTATCAGCATCGAGGACTGCTACAAGTGAAACTTCAGGTAAATCTAATCCTTCCCTTAATAAATTAACTCCAACAAGAACATCATATTCGCCAAGTCTTAAATCTCTTATTATTTCTACACGCTCCAAAGAATCAATATCAGAATGAATATAAGCAACTTCAATTTTCAAATTTTTAAAATATTCAGCCAAATCTTCAGCCATTCTTTTGGTTAGCGTTGTAACTAAAACTCTTTCTTTCTTAACAACTCTTTTTCTAATTTCATTCAATAAGTCATCAATTTGATTTTTTACTGGTCTAACGCTTATTTCTGGGTCTAAAAGTCCAGTAGGTCTGATAACCTGCTCAACGACTACCCCCTCGCATTTTTCTAATTCATAAGGTCCGGGAGTAGCACTTACATAAACTACTTGATTAGTAATAGATTCAAATTCATCGAATCTTAGTGGTCTATTTTCCAATGCAGACGGTAATCTAAAGCCGTGTTCCACCAAACTCATCTTTCTTGAACGGTCACCAAGATACATACCCCTGATTTGTGGAGCAGTTACGTGGCTTTCATCTACCATCAATAAGTAATCTTCTGGGAAAAAGTCAAAAATACAATGAGGACGTTCACCAAATTGTCTATTAGTTAAGTGCATAGAATAATTTTCAATACCCGAACAATAACCAACTTCTTTCATCATTTCTAAATCAAAAATTGTTCGTTGTTCAAGCCGTTGTGCTTCAAGACCTTTGCCAGCTTCTCTTAATACTTTTAATCGTTCATAAAGTTCATCTTTGATTTTCACCATAGCTTTTTTGAGCTGACTTTCTTCAGTAACAAATAATTTTGCAGGGTATAATGTTATTTGTTTTTCATTAGAAATTATTTTTCCTGTAACTGCATCAATCATTGAAATTTTTTCAATCTCATCTCCAAACATTTCAAGTCGAATAGCTGTTTTATCTTCATAAGCCGGAATAATATCAATTACATCACCACGAACTCTAAAAGTACCACGTTGAAATTCATAATCATTTCTGGAATAATGTAATGCTGTTAATCTATAAAGCAACTGCTGTCTTTGCATTATCATTCCAATATGAATAGGGAAGAGGAAGGCAAGAAAATCTTCTTTTTTACCTATTGAATAAATACAAGAAACCGAAGCAACAACAATAACATCTCTTCTGCCTTCAACAAGTGAACTTGTTGCTTTTAACCTCAATCTGTCAATTTCATCATTTATAGCAAAATCTTTTTCTATATAAGTATCAGTTTTTAATATATATGCTTCTGGTTGGTAGTAATCATAATATGAAATAAAAAATTCTACTGCATTATTTGGGAAAAACCCTTTAAATTCACTATATAATTGAGCCGCAAGTGTTTTATTTGGAGAAATAATTAAAGTTGGTTTTTGAGTTTGCTGAATTACATTCGACATAGTAAATGTTTTACCCGAACCTGTAACTCCAAGCAAACATTGATGTTTGTCCCCACGAGTAATACCTTCAACAAGTTCTTTTATTGCTTTAGGTTGGTCACCTGCCGGTTTATAATTAGAAACTAATTCAAAATTCGACATATTTAAATCATTAATTTACAACAACAATCTAAAGACGTATTCATTATTTAGTTCGTTTATGGTTTTGACTATTACATTTGATTTAAACAACATAAATAAATTGCTATTTGGAATTTTAATTATATTTAAATTAAAATCATAATTAATGAAACAAACTACAAAAAAATGTGTCTTTGCTTATGAAGGTGGTATGAAAAATTATAAGAAATATAGCGATAAGGAATTAATTCAAATTATAGCAGATTCAAAAGAACCTGCTAAGTCAACTGCATTTTCGGAATTATACAATCGATATTCAAATAATATTTATCTTTATTGCAGAAAAATTTTCGGTGATGGCACTTTTGCAGAGGATATTTTTCAAGAAACTTTTCTTCAGCTTTTAAAAAGTATTGAGAATAATATTCAAATCGGTAATGTTCAGGGTTATTTGCTTAGAACGGCACGGAATTTATCGCTTAATTTCAGAAGGAATAATAAAATTGATACTATTGAATTTGAAGAATTTAGAGTATATATTGAAGAGAATGATTACGAACTGAAAGAACTTTCCGAATTGATTGACGCTGCTTTGGAATTGCTACCAGAAGAGCATAAAGAAGCATTTGTACTACAAACTTATCAGGGCTTAAGTTACAGTGAAATTGCATCTTTAACTGAAGTCCCGCTATCAACTGTTAGAAATCGAGTAGTAAGAGCAAAAGCAAAATTGAGAGAAATATTGACACCTCTAATACAGGGAGAAAATAAATATGAATAGTGAAAATATAAATATGGAACTGATTTATCTTGTAATTGACGGAGAAGCGAGTGATATTGAACGAGCCACTTTCTTTACTGCACTTGCGGAAAATCAAGAATTACAGAATGAATTTCAAACTGCTTTAAGAATGAGCAGAGCAGCAGAGAGTTTTCCTCAGAAATCATTTGTTCCTTTAGCAGTATCTGAAAAACTGTTCAATAAAGCAGGATTGGTATATATTCCTTCTGAAACAGCAATTACAGCAGTTGCTTCAATTCTGAATACTTCCGTATTAAGTTCATTTAAAAGTAAAATTATTGGCTTTTCAAAAGGAAAAATTGCATTAGTACTGATTGGTATTATAATTGGCATTGGTATGATGTATTTGCTTGATGAAAATTCAGACAATTTTTCAAAAATAAATTCTGAAATTACTAATAATCTTTGTGAATTTGTTTTCGTTGAACCTAAATCTGAAATTCCTGTGATGAGTTCAATAAGCAGCGAACCGATTGCAAGTTCTCATTCAAAAACAATTGCAAATTCTTCTTTTGAAAATTCAAATAAGAAAAATATTTTCTCTCTTGAAGATGTAAAATTAGAAAGTGAATTTAAAGAAGAGGTTAAATTATATGATTCCCAAATTTTTCAAGATAAGAATAGAATTGAAATGCCAAAATCAGAATATAATACAGATTTCAGAATAAACAATATTGAAAATTTTGAAAATACTCTGTTAAATTATGAATATTTTGGAATATTTTTTGAAGTAAAAAAATCAAATTATTGGAATTTACCAGAAGAAACCGTTTATCCGAATGAAACTTCGAGGTTTAATAATTATGATATATTTGCATATTTTGAAGTTAGTCCTCAATTTTCTATTGGAGCAGGAGTAAGACAAGAAACATTTTTCGCAAAATACAAGACAACTCAATCAAATAGTGAATATTTATATGAACAACAACCAAATCTCACAAATTTTGAAATTACTATGAGATACATTCCTTATGAAATTAGTTTTTTAAAAACATTGATTCAATTGAATTTTGGAGGTGGAATTTATGGCTATACCTATCGAGGTTCAATTGGGAGCATGATTAATGTTTATGAAAATTTAGGAATAGTTTTATCATTAGATTATGCAACATTTAGTTATATTAATAATACTAACATCCATAATTCTTCAAAAGTTGGTATCAATTATGGAATTAATTTTAAATTTTAATATTTTCGATTGAGTAATTGTATAAAAGAATTTTAATTTTAAAAATTTTAACATTATCGGAGTTTTTTATGAAAAAAATCTTCTTAATCTGTATTGCTTTAATAGCAATTTCTACTACTGTCTTTGCACATAAGGACAGTGAACTTAAATTACAATCTGATTCTACAGTACCTTATGCATTGATTGTAAATACCGTAAGTAATATTGATTTCTATGTTTCAAACTATGGAATTAATTTTTTCGATGTATATAGAGCAAAAGGTGGTTTGTTTTGGCCCAGAGGTACAAAGAATCAATATGTATTTGGAGATGGGTTCTGGTTTGGGGCAAAAAAATATAATTCTGAACTTAATGAATTAAGTAAGTTGGTTCTTGTAACTTATAATCCAACTTATGGATCTTCTTGGACTTCTCCTGGAAGAATTGAAGATGGAAATGAAGCCCAATATGGCTACAAAAATAAATATCATCCTTATTTAAGCACAGAATATAACACCTATACAGGTGCTGCTTTGGATACCGACAATGAATATAAATGGCCACTTTGGATTTCAAATGGACAAATGGAAAATAGTCATAGTGTATATAATCATGAATATGTTCTTGAAAATAATGATAGAAATCGAAACAAATATTCAAATGGTCCTTTATTTGTTTCAGATGAGGACATATTAAGCACTTATAAAGATACAGATATTAGTCGCTATGATGGAAATGCAGATAACAGATTGGAGCAAGGGTATCCGTTAAAATTGCAAACAGAATCTTCAATTTACAGTTGGGGTGAAGGCGAAATGCAAGATGTACTAATTTTAAGATATGTTATTGAAAACAAATCTTTAGATACTCTTTTTGATTGCCGATTTGGGAAAATTACAGATTTGGATATTGGCGTTCAAGCCGATTCAAACCAATCAAAATTTGCGTTGAATGACAGAGTCAAATATTATGATTCAGATTCAACGTTAAATCTCGTTGTCGGTTGGACAGATACAGACCAAGGTGAACTTGGCAAAGGATTTGGATATATAGGCATATCATTATTAGAAACTCCTTCAATTGACAAAAATGGATTTATTAGAAATGACAAATTGAAATTTGAACCTGAAGAAATGGTAGGTATAAATACCTTCAAAAACTGGAATTTTGAAAGTGACCCACTCAAAGATAATGACAGATATGACTTTCTGTCCAATGGGATTCTTGACGGGGACTCTGGTTCAGGTGATAAAAGAGTATTAATTTCAACAGGTTCTTTCAATATGAAACCCGGCGATAAAGCTCATATATCTGTAATAATAGCATTTGCAATGCCAGCAAATGGAGTTGAAGCCGATGGATCTAAATTAGATATTGCAGGCTTACCTATTGGTATTGCAAATGATGAAGAAAATTTAAAAGGCAATAATAAATCACTTATCGGAAAAATTAGTTATGCAAGAGATAGATATTTCAGTGAATTGATTACTAAAATAGTGGAATCTGAAAAAATTAAAAAAGATGGTTTGTATGTCCATCCAAATCCTACTTATGGATTTATAGCAATTAAACCATACATTAACTCAGATAATTTTAACGCCTCAAAAATTCAAATATTTGATATAATAGGAATTGAAGTAATGAATGTTGTAGCATCGAATAATCTAACTACCCAAATAATTGATATTTCACATCTTCCTTCCGGTGTGTATTTCATAAGAATTGGTGATAAAGTTGAAAAATTTGTGAAGAATTGATATTTGCATGAAATTGAAAATTTTTGATATTCTAAAATAATAAGAATCTATAATAAAGCTCCGTTGTAAGCTTATATTTAATAAGGCAACTTCGGAGCATTTTCTAATTAATCATTCTGAAAGGGCAATTTCAGTGTAAAAATATGGTTGAGTTGTTTCATTATCCTACTTTAATTTTTTCCATATTTCATAGTTTCCAAAAATTATTTCTTTACTATAATTTGATTTAATGAAGTTATCCAATTCGTAAACATTACTTGATTCAGCAGATTTATTTGGTTCAATGATATTCTCTTGATTCAATAAAACAAGTAATTTTACATTCTTATCTTTTAATTCATTTATTATGTGATTTTGCACTACATTAGTTGTCGTAATACCAGGGTGGGACTCATAATATTTGGAAATTGACTTTCTATCGCTCAAATAATAAATCATTAAATCATTTGAAATTAATTTATCATGTTTTGTATTGCCAGAATATATTACTTCACTATTCTTTGTATTTTTTTTTATATAATCAATTAATAAATTATATGTATCAACTTCATCTTTTTTACCATATATAAAATTGGCTTTTGTTGATGACAATCTTGAGCCACTACTGCTTAATAACAAATTTGTATTTTGAACTTTTCTTGAGATTGGTAACATTATTACAAATAATGTGGTTACGATGAAAAGTAATTTTCTAATATTTGGATATGGTATTATTAAAATTAAACTCAAAAATAATATTGAAAAAATTATAAAAGCCGGTACTAAATGCTCAATATCAGAACGTATCATTGCTTGATTATAAAAATTTAATCCTATATTGAATAACAACATTTCTTTCCAAAATATTTCTCCATTTAATTTTAATTTTTTCTTTCTTACACGCCAGTACAAAAAGTATGCTGTAAGTCCAAAGCTAATTAATGGTAAATAATAAATAATACCTTCCCAAAAGAGTAAAATTTTTCTAAAAACTGATATACCAACTTCAAATATGTTTAATGGATTTGGCAAAGGCAAAGAACGATATTCACGAAATGTTAAAATTGGAAATTTTATTAAATTTTCGTAAAGGATATTGATATCAACTACACTTATGAAATATAAAGCAACAGGAAGAAATATCAATAATACTCCAAGTGTAAAAATTACTCCATTCAAAAATCCCTTTATTATTCTTGTTCTTAATGGTTCACTGCTTTCATTTTTATTTGGCATTCCTGAAAAGAAAACAGCCCAAAATTCTGCTCCATAAATATATCCTGCCATCTCGTGTCTAAATAGCGATGCTATTCCAATCATAACACCAGCCAATACAAGAAATTTCTTATCGTTCTTTTCAAAAAATAGGAATAAGAAATAATTGCTTATCAATACAGATAATATTCCATAAGTAACTGCTCTGCCAAACATTGGCATTGCCATAAACCAAATTACTGAAATGATAAATGATAACAAGGCGAAATTTTTTGAGAATATTTTCGCAGCTAATAAATAAACCATCATACATACTGCAAAGTCTGCAAGAATGGAAACGAGTCTGATTATAAATAAATTATTACCTACTATTTCAATTAGTGATGATAGCAAATAAAACTGCCCGGGTGCATATATTGTCCAAAAATCTTTATATGGAATATTGCCAGAAGATACATTAATAGCACCTAAAATACTCACACCTTCATCATAAATGTTAATCATATCAGTTATACTACTGAATATCATCAAAAAACCAGCAACAAACACAAATAATCTAATATAAGGAAAATCTTCTTTTCTGATTTGCATAATTACCTTAGTTTTAATTTCATTGAATAGATTTTAATTCTTAATACTGTAAATAAAACAACAGTTACTGAACTGACAGGCATTAATATTGCCGCAATAAGCGGTGTAAGCAATCCTTGAACCGCAAAAATAATACCTATTGTATTGTATAATAAAGAAATTATCAAACTATAATAGACTGTTCTTACTGCAAATGCAGATAATTTAAAGAATTTTGGAAGTTTTTCCATATCTTCTGCAAGAAGAATAGCATCACTTCCGGGAGTGAAATTGGCTGAGCTTTCTGTTATAGCAATTCCAACATCACTTTGGCGCAAGGCCCCAGCGTCATTTAATCCGTCACCTATCATCATAACCATACTGCCCGATTTCTGCAATTCTAAAATATACTTGTATTTATCATCTGGCATCTGATTGAACCTCATTTCAACATCACTGCCTACAATATTTTGAAGCTCTTCTTTTTCAGATTCATTATCACCAGAAAGAATAACAACTTCTGCCTTATTTTTCAAAAAATCAAATATATCTTTTAGTTTATTTCTGAATTTCGAATTTAAAATATAATAACCAATGACTTCATCATCAATTGAAACATATACTTTTGATTCCGCTCTTACAATGGTGCTATCATTTTCTTTTATCTTGCTTGTTGCAAGAATACTATTAACCCATTGAGAACTTCCAACTTTGATATATTTTCCATCAACAAAAGCTGTAATTCCCTTACCTGGTATTTCTTGATACGAATTAACTTCAAAAATATCATTTATATCAATACTATCAAAAATTATTCTACTAATAGGATGAGTTGAATTAGCAACTGTTGATTTAATAAGTTTCTTTGTTTTATTGTCAATTTCAGAATCTGAAAATACTAATTGAGCTGAGTTTAATTGAGTTAAAGTGCCTGTTTTATCAAAGATAATCTTTTTAACATGGTGCATATACTCCACAATTTTATCATTCTTAATAAATAAATTATTATTACCAAATACGCGCATTGCAGTTCCATAAGTAAACGGGTGAGTCAAAGCAAGGGCGCAAGGACAAGCAACAATTAGAATTGCTGTAAAAACATTCCATGCCATTTTAGAATCAATAGTAAACCAATAAGCAAAACTAATTAATGAAATAGCAAGAACAACAACTGTGAAATATTTTGCAGATTGATTTGCTAATTTGGATATATATGAATCATTATCTTTATGAAAAGATTGATTATTCCATAATTCAGTCAAATAACTTTGATGAAATTCCTTTATCACTTCAACTTCAATACCAGATTGCAATTGTTTTCCACCTGAATAAATTCTTTCACCTGTCAGAACTTCAACAGGTTTAGATTCGCCTGTAACAAAGCTATAATCAATAAATGCCTTTTCTGACACAAGTTTAACATCAGTAGGAATAATTTCATTGTTTCGAATAATTAATACATCTCCAATTTTAATATCTTTTACGGAAATATACTCTTGTGAAGTAGTATTTTTCTTAATAACAGATAGTGGAAAATATGACTTATAATTTCTATCAAAACTCAAACTATGATATGTTTTTTGTTGAAATACTCGTCCTAATAACAAAAAGAACAGAAGTCCTGTTAAAGAATCAACGAACCCAGAACCTGATAAATAAAGAATATCTACAAAGCTACGAACAATTAACGCTATTATTCCTATACTTATTGGAATATCAATATTAATTTGTTTTACTTTGATGGCATAGTAAGCTGATTTGAAATACTCCATTGCTGGATAAATTGAAACTAATCCAAAAAACAAACTAAGATACCACATAAAATGCTTAATATCAGTTTGCATGTTTCCACCAGAAAAATACTCTGGCAAAGCCATTAGCATCATATTACCAAAAGCAAAACCCGCCACACCTAATTTCAAATATAAATATTTATTATAATTTTTCTTTTTTGGCTTATCAAGATTAGCTAAATTAAGTTGAGGACGGTAGCCAAGTGCTGTAAGCAATTCAACAATTTTTCTTAGTGATGTTTTAGTATTATCAAAAATAATTGTAACTTCCTTTTCTAAGAAATTTACCCTTGATTCAATTATACCGTTGTCCAATTTGAATAGATTCTCAAGTAAATACAAACACGCGCTACAATATATTTGTGGAGTGAAAAGGCGAACACTTGATTTATTTTCAATTTTATAATTTAATATCTGTTCATTAACTTGCACATTGTCAAGATATGAAAATTCGTCTATTTCAAATTTGCTCCCCTTTACACCCTCAAGTTTGATTTGTTCATAATATTCACTTAAATTATTCTGAGCCAATAAGCCAAAAACAAACTGACAACCCGTACAGCAAAAATAATTATCACCTTCTTGTATGATTGTTTCTATACATTCGTCCCCACAATGAGTACAAATAATTTTATCTATATTTTTCATATATTTTAATAATCAAATTCTTAAATAATACAAAAATTGCAAAACAAATTGATTCTACAAAGAATTTCGGATATTTTTATGATATAATTTTCCACTTGTTTAAATTTTACTATTTTCGAATTCCAAATACATAGCATATTGAAAATCTTAAATCTACTCTTATCTAACTTGTCAATTACCCCTCCGAAGGTTCGTAACCTTCGGAAGGGTTTGAACAAAGTTAGTTGTTTTTTGCACGTGATTCTTTCATTTGGCGACTAAGTAGTTTCAATTATAATTGGAAAACTTATTGATAATAAAAAATTAATAACGAATTTCATTTGAAAATATCTGAGTAATATGGATTTTATTTCTTTTCCATGTTAGCAAGAATTCCGATTTTTGTAGTTTTAAAATTAACCAAAGTAAAAATTAATTATGTTAACATTAACAAATATTTCTATACATTTTGCAGGTAGGTATCTTTTTGACAATGTTTCTATTTCTGTTGGTGATAACGACCGTATTGGATTAATCGGTAGAAATGGTACTGGTAAATCAACACTGCTTAAACTAATAATGGGATTGGAATCACCTGAAAGTGGAAAAATAACTAAACCCAACAACTACAAGATAGGATATTTACCTCAAGAAATTAAAACAACATCTACCAAGACAATTTTTGAAGAAACTGAAAGCGCCTTAGATGATTTGAAAAGATTGGAAAACGAAATAAATGAATATACTCGTGAACTCGAGGAAAGAACTGATTATGAATCCGATGGATATATGAGAGTTATCGAAAAGCTAACCGAAGCAAGTGAACATTTTCATCTATTGGGTGGGCAGACCATAGAAGCTGAAATTGAAAAAGTACTTATAGGTCTTGGCTTTGAAAGAACTGACTTTACACGTGGTATGAATGAGTTTAGTGGGGGCTGGCAAATGCGTGTAGAACTTGCAAAAATACTTCTTAGACAAAATGATTGCATACTTCTTGATGAGCCAACAAATCACCTTGATATTGAATCTATTCGCTGGTTAGAGGTTTTCCTTAAAACATATAAAGGAGCAATACTCGTTGTTTCGCACGATAGAAGATTTCTTGATAATATAACCAACCGTACAATCGAGTTTTCACTTGGCAAAATCTATGATATGCCTTATCCATATACAAGATTCGTTGCTGAAAGAGCAGGACAAAAGGAATTGCAACTTGCAGCTTATAATAATCAACAAAAACAAATCGCTCAACAAGAGAGATTTATTGAGAGATTTAAAGCCAAAGCATCTTTTTCATCAAGAACACAATCAAAAGTGAAACAATTAGAAAAAATGGAACTTGTTGAGGTAGAAGAAGAAGATACTTCAAAAATGCGTTTTTCATTTCCAGAGCCGCCAAGGTCATCAAGATTAATTTTTGAAACAAAAAATCTTTGCAAAAAATATGATGAAAAATTAGTTTTGAATAATATAGATTTTGCATTAGAACGTGGCGAAAAAGTTTGCTTTGTTGGAAAGAATGGGGAAGGTAAATCTACTCTTTCAAAGATATTTGCAGGGATGTTGGATTATACAGGAGAATTGAACACTGGAACAAATCTCTCACTCGGCTATTATGCACAGCATCAAGCTGAATTACTCGACCCTGATGCAACTGTATTTGACATTATTGAGAAAGCCGCTACAGGCGAGATGAGAAAGAAAATTCGCTCTTTACTTGGAGCATTTTTATTTAGTGGAAATTCTGTGGATAAGAAAGTCAGAGTGCTTTCTGGTGGTGAAAAATCCAGATTAAGTATCTGTCGAATGTTGCTTCAGCCCATAAATTTGATGATATTGGACGAGCCGACAAATCATTTTGATATGATTTCAAAAGATGTTCTAAAAAATGCTTTGATTGATTACAAAGGTTCATTGATAATTGTATCTCATGATAGAGAATTTTTGCAGGGTTTGACAAATAAAACAGTTGAATTCAAGAAAGGTAAAATCAAAGAATATCCGGGAGATATAAATGAGTTTCTTGCTCAACAACAAATAGATTCTTTAGACTTGTTAGAATTAAATAAAAGGAAATAGAGAATAAAATTTTTGTTATTTTTTAGAAATAATGAATTCAGAGTTAGAAATGACGATATTCAAGAATGGATGCTGAACTAAATTCAGCATGATATAAGTGCAAATTGTCATTCTGAACTTGTTTCAGAATCCATTTTGCATTGTGTCATTCTGAACTCAAAATAAGATGTCCAACACTTTAAAAGTGTTGGACATCTGCATAAGTGTCATTCTGAACTTGTTTCAGAATCCATCTTCCATAGAAATTTCTTATCAAATGTTTAGTGGCACACTTTATTGTATGGCACTAATTTGTTTTATCTTTTTATGAACTTTCCGATGCTTACTATTTCGTTGTTGATGGTTACTTTTACGGTGTAGGAAGCGGTTTGGAGATTGTCTAATTCAGAGTATTTGATGCTGTTGTTGCCTTCATTGATGTAGTTGTCGAATGAACATACTTTAATGCCAAGCAAATCAATTATTTCAATAGTACCAAGTCCTTCTTTTGGGCTATCAAAAGAAATATTTAAATAATCAGTAGCAGGATTTGGAAATATATTGCTTGGTGCAATCTTAAAACCATCGACTGATGCAAGGTCTTTTAAATTAGAGAACTTTGCTAAAAAGGGATTATAAGGATAGTAAGTTTTCCATAAAGCATTTTCCGTTATTGGGAAATAAATTGCACCAGCTGCATATCCGGTTACATATAAGTTATCATCTTTATCCAATTGAATATCACGAAATACTACTGCATCAGAATTACCGAATGTTGTTGAATAAATTAACTTAGATAATGTACTATCAAATATTGCTATATAAGAAGTAGTAACCTCATAACCATATCCATCCATGTGACTGTTTACTTTTAGCCAGTCAAAGGGAAATGCACCTTTAGTTGTAATCGGTGTTGATAAATATTCAGAACCAAATTTTGGATTATTTCTACAAAAAGCACCGGACATATAAACATTACTATTTTTATCTTGTATCAAGTCTCTAGTAAAAATCTCAGATTTTACATTTCCAAAATAAGTAGAATATTTTGTAACATTTAAACTACTATCCAAACATTGAATATAGCCGGCAGTAATCCAGCCATTTTGGAATTTTGATTGAAACCCATTTGAAATATCAACTTTAAGAGAATTGTCCGTTTTCCCAGTTACAAAAATATCACCAAATTTGCTTATTAAAATATCATAATTTCCAACATAATTATCAGTTTTATTTTGAACATTAATTATTGAATTAAGCAAAATAGAACCATCTTCTGATATCTTTGCAATAAATCCCTTTTTATCACCTAATCCCTGTATTTCTGTTGGGTTTTCACTTTTTGAAATAGTATAGTCAGGGAAATCATAAAAATTAGTTTGCCCAGCAACAAATATTTCATTATTAAGACCTATAGCAATACCTGCAATATTTGAAAATATTTCAGTTTTAGGTAACCCATCGGTATTCAAACCCGAGCAATATGATGAGAAAATTAAATCCTGAAAATCAGGTGTAAATTTTGCAATAAATCCAATTTGATTTACTTTTGGATTTAACGGTTGAAAGCTGTTAGTTGTAGTTTTCACTCCGTTACTATCACAATACCCAACAATTACAACATTTCCTTTTTTATCTATTTCCATATCATTTATATAAATTATTGATTTGTTACCTGTCAATTCGTTTCCAAAATATGCACTTGCTAATAATTGACTAAAATCGCTATTAAATTTAAGTAGCAGTATAGTCTTATGTGTGTTGAAATTATCATTGGCAACAATATCATTATCATTATTTTCAAAACTAACTGCAATATAACAATTTCCGAAATCATCAATTTCTAAATCCCCATCGTACCCGATATAATCAACAATGCCGATAGAAGTAGCATTTTCAATCTGAAAATTATTGCGGTTTTGCTTTAAAAGAAAGCCATTAGCTGCCCTTTGTCCATTATTACTATCTAATTTATTTTTAAAGGCATTATTGCTAAATGGAAATCCAGATTCATTGGTTCTTCCCATAATTACAGGATTACCTAATTTATCAAGTTTTATTCTATTACTCAAAGTAGTAGAATTAGCAGATTTCATCAAATATGAAGAATAAATTAGTGAATTAATCAATAGACTTGAGTTAATAGTGTTATTAGCAATGTTACTACTCGAAAATAAATTAATAAAATGAAAAAGCATAACCAATATCAATATTGATATGTATTTCATAACTTTACCTCGAAACTTTATTTAAAATTAATCTTTTAATAAAAATTTTGCCATCAGAATCTGACATTGTAATAACTAAATAATAATTCATTGGTAATTGACCAGTCAAATCTATTTTAATCGTTTGGGTACCTGTACTCAAATTATAATTTTCAATATTAATTAAATTGCCTTGAATATCATATATCATTAAATTAATATTACTGCTTTTATTTAAGTCAAAAGATAAAGTAGTATTATTAATAAATGGGTTTGGATATACAATTATATTAGTTGGATATTCAAATTCTTCATTTGTACTATTTTTTAACATTAACACAGATTTTCACGGAAAAGAATGATACGTAGTTTACGAATAGGTAGCCCCTTTGAAAATCATTTTTTTGTAACCTAAGGATTGGTATTTCAAATCGTTAAATTGGTTCATTGATTCGAGTAAAAGTGGTAGATTTCTTTTCTTTTTCAGATTAACAATAATACTATCATTTTCAATTTGAATATCAGCACTATTGAGCAAAAACTTTTCGTACAAACTTTGAACTGATAATTTTTCATATCTCGGCAAATCATTTGCAAATAATCTGTATATATTATGCGTAAGAATTGACATTGTCAAATCAAAATCAACTTTTATAACCATTGAAGAGGAAACATTATTAAGATGAAAAAATGAAATTTGTTCTGAAATTTCTTTTTCAACTAACCATCTTCTCGCATATTTTCTAACTAAACTTTCAACTGATGAATCAAAATCATTTGTAATTATAATTGCAGGTTTTATCTTACCGTTTCCTGTAATCACTATTTGCCTGACCTCGCCCTCGTATCCTCTAAGTTTGACCTTTTGGTCACAAACTTTTAATGTTCTTTTTTTATTCGATGAGCCATCAATTCTAATAGTTTTCCATTCAGATTTTGGCAGATTTTCAATCTCCTCAACTATATTTTTGCCTCGTCTACGAATCGTTAAAAACATTATTCCATCGTTATTTAGACGGTTTAGATTTTCATAATTTGTAAATTTACTATCAAAAACTAAATATTTTAATTCCATTTTACCGTCAGAACCTGCTTTATAAAAATCAATAAATTCCAAAATAACAGCATTTTCATCTTTATGCATTATATTCGTGTCTCCATAATCAATTATCCCACTTTCTTGATCCTGTGCCAGAACCGCCAGCATACTTGGAAGTGCTTTGTTACGTTTGCCAGACCAATTATTCTCCAAATGTTCTGAATCTCCCCAGTAAGGAATAGTCGTGAAATCAAGATTAAAGGTCTCTTTGATTAAACCTAATTCAATCCATTTCTTGCTCAATTTTATGAGAAAATCTTTGTTCATATCCGACGTAACTCTATCCGAATATGAAGTTAACCAAGCCGCCTTAGGCAATACATTTAATCCGGCAAAGAGACCTGAACCCTTGTCCATACACCACCAAATATTGTCAGCAGTATAACGCCTGACATCTGATGCTTTTAATGCTACAAATGATAATATTGAACTTAATCTATTAATTTGTTTCGTTTCAGGATAATTTGATTCTTCAATGATTTGTCTAATACCAGTAGATTCGATGTAAGGAAGTAAACATAAAATTCCTGCTGCATCACTTTTAAATTCGTCCTTTTTTTGAATATCAACAGAAGCACTTTTTTCAGCTGCTATCTTTGGAAAAACTAATTGTTGTTTCTCTTCTTTGCTTCTTCTTGGCAATCTTTTGAAACCAGCTTCGTGCTGAATATTATAGATGGTCTTTTCAGAACAATTATACCCTTTGCTATCAAGAATTGTTTTAATTTCAGGAATAGAATGATTTGTAAGCCGAAGTTGAATAATCAAATTTTCGGCAGATTCAATATTGACAGGTCTTTTCCTGCCTGGTTTTTTTTCAAGAAAAAAGATGTCAGAATTGCTATTTTTTCTTTCCTTTCTGAACCAGGTAACTAATGTGGTAAATCCACGATAGGTATAACCGAACTTTTTTGCAACTTCTGCAGCTGGAACATCATCAATAAAATACATTCTAAGAGCTTCATATTTCTTTTGAGAAATCGAAGTCGGGTTTAAGAAATACTCTTTGTCATTCATAAAAAAACCTTTTCAAATACGTGTAATTATTACCATGACAAAACTAATAAAAAATCATTAAACAACCAAGAAAAAAATGCAAAAAAGTCAATAAATGTGTATTTACTGGCATTTACAAGGATTAAGATTTTTCAACTACAGGAATAATGAATTTTTACAACTGCTATAACAATACACATAATACGTAATATACTAAATTACAACTCTGACTATATTTCTATAATTTATTGATATTCAAAGACTTATAAAGTCATTAGTTATTTTGTTTGATGTTTCAACTACTACAATTATTACCGTGAAAATCTGTGATTAATGAATTTAAAATTGCAGGCATATAAGAATCACCACCCAAATTATTATAAGTTGAAACTTTGAACAATCCAAAATCTCTCGGTATTGATGTGGCGGAATAAATAGTATTATCATAAGTACCGTAAATAGTACCTACTACGCTCATATCTTGAATCTCAAATGCTTCAAACTCTCCAAAACCATTCCATTCAGCTTTTGCTTCTCCATAAGATAAGATAAGATAAGATAAGATTTTTTGATGCTTTTTTCATAACATCTTCCTTTTGAAAATTAAAAATTTGCATATTGTGTAAAAACACAATACAATTTATTATGATATTTTTTAATAAAAAAGCGAAATTTGCATTATGACAAAAGATTAATTTAATTTTAATTGTGAGTTAATAATGATATTTTAATAATACTTGAATTGCAATAAAGATAAAATTTACGACAATTAAATTATAATATGTTCATTTTGATAATATTTGCTAACTATTGATTTACAATTAAATTAAATTTTCTAAATTTAGAAATTAATTGTCATGAAAATAATTTTAGAAAATGTAGGAGTTACTTACTATATGTTATCAAAAAAATAACAAAGGATTTTTTTATCAATGGAAGATTATTTATTTTAAAATATTTTATTACCCAATTATTTTTATTTGAAATATTATAAATATTTTACTTATTTTTGCTTCAGGATTTTAATAATTTTTATTTTTCTCTATAGGTTACAAAATGGAAGCACAAAAAGTTGATATGTTCATTATGACGAATGGTAAATACTTTGAAAGCCATCACTTGATGAATATTCGTGAACAGTTATTGAATGCCGATGACTCAAAATGGAGTTTAATTCAAACAGTTCAATACAAAGACCCAACTACAACATTAATCATTTCATTGTTAGGTGGTGGTCTGGGTATTGATAGGTTTTTCATAGGTGATACTGGTCTTGGCATTGGAAAATTGTTAACTTGCGGTGGATTGGGAATTTGGGCTTTGATTGATTTGTTTTTGATAATGGGTGCAGCAAGAGAAAAAAATATGGAAAAATTCCAGCAAATGATATATTGATGAATTTAAATGGAACGAAATAAGTTATACAAATTAATTTTTGTGTTGTATCTGTTAGGACTATTTTGGATAATTAGTAATTTATTTGTTGATAACAAATTGGGTTTTATTGAAACGACTTGTGTATTCAAATTAGTAATGGATATTCCTTGTCCATCTTGTGGCACAACTCGTTCCATAATGACAATTATAGAAGGAAATTTTATAAATGCTCTCTATATAAATCCCTTTGGATTGCTAATGATAATTATTATGGTTACAATTCCCATTTGGCTCATCATTGATATTATAAAAAGTACAAGTAGTTTTTTAATTTTTTATAATAACATTGAAAAATTTTTTCAAAGAAAAGAAATTGCATTTATATCAGTAATTTTAGTAATTATAAATTGGATATGGAATATAAGTAAAGGATTATGATAACTACAGTAGATTTCTCTTATAAGCCGAGTGATGAAGAATCTGAAAAAGCATCAAACAGTTATTTGATGTCTGTGATTGCAGTTATGGGGGGAATGCCTTTTCCTATTATTAATTTGATTGCTACATTTGCATTTTTTATGGCAAATAGAAAAAGCTCATTTTTTGTAAGATGGCATTGTTGGCAGGCGTTATTATCACAATTTTCATTCATTTTCATGAATAGTGCATCATTTTATTGGACATTATCCATCATATTTGGGAATAGTGAATTTTCAAACAAATACATAGCTTTTATTATTACAGTAATAATTTTTAATCTAATTGAGTTTGTAGCAACGATATATACAGCAATTCAAACTCGAAAAGGAAAACACGTAGAATGGTGGTTTTACTCTGATTTGACAAATTTAATCTGTAGGAATTAATATGTCTAAAGTTATTGGTCAATTTTTAATTTTGGTAATTCTCTTTTTTTTAAGTTGGTTTGTGTTAAGTAAAGTTGATTGGAAAACAAGTTTAGGATTGAATACAATAAGTAAATCAATGGAACAGAAATTAGCTGATTTATATATCGAACTGCTTGTTAATAATGAACAGACAATTAAATCCAAAAAAATTGATAACATTATCAATAAAGTTTTGATTCAAATATGCTCTCATAATAATATATCAGAGGATAATTATAAAATTTATATAATTGAAAAAGATGAAATTAATGCTTTTGCATTACCTGATGGTAATATTGTTATATATTCTGGTTTAATTAATGAATGTGAGAATATTCAGGAATTATGTGGAATTATCGGTCATGAAATTGCTCATAATGAATTAAACCACATTATGAAAAAATTAATCAAAGAAATTGGATTATCAGCATTAACGTCAATGATTAGTGGAAATTCGGGTAGTGAAATGATTAAGAATTCATTGAACTTATTATCATCAACGGCTTATGACCGTGAACTTGAAAAAGAAGCCGATATTACATCTGTGAATTACCTGATAAATGCAAATATTGACCCTGTTCCATTTTCTAATTTTTTAAATAGATTACCAAATAAAACAGAAGAATACCCAAATATAATTAAATGGATAAGCACACACCCTGATTCAAAAGAAAGGTCTTTGTATATTTTAGAATTAGCAAAGAATACAGAAATTACCGAAGATAGCTTTTTAAGTGATGAAGAATGGGATTACATGAAGAATTACGTTTATGAAAATCAATAATAATTTATTCTTTATATTTTATAATTCTAATCGGAAACCATTTTCTTTAAGCCATTTTCTTCGTTCTTTATAATCTGGTACCATATTTTGAACTAACTGCCAAAATCTGTCGGAATGGTTTAATTCTATTAGATGGGCTAATTCATGGCAAATAACATAATCAATTATTTCAATTGGTGCCATCATTAATCGCCATGAAAGGTTTATATTTCCAGAACTTGAGCAAGAACCCCATCTTCTATCAGCACTTGATATTTTTACCTGCTTTACATTGAATTTAAATAATTTAGCCAATTCTAATGATCTTTTTCGTAAGTAAAATTTTGCTTGTTTTTTATACCATAATTCAAAGTAATTTTTACCAAATTGTACACAATCTGATGATAGTAAAAATTTCCCATTTTCAAATTTAATTGCAAAGTCGGTATTATCAATAATTTCAAGCGGATATTGAATTCCATAAGAGTAAAAATTTTCACCATTTTCAATTTTCTTAGGTACATGCTTTTTTAATGAAGCAGCTTTTATAGTTTTTTCTATCCAAATTTGCTTTTTTTCAATTAATTGATTTATGAAATCAATACTTGTTTTAATTGGTGCTTTTACAATTAATTCTGCATTTTCATTTACCATAAGCGAAATTGATTTTCGCTTAGACCTAATTAATTGATGAACAAGTGGATTTAAAATACTTTCTGATTGTCTTTTTTTGTTGAATATCATATTAAGAAATCGAAATTGAAAAAATTCAAGTAAATCATCTTATAAAAAATTATTAAACGAATTAAATCTATATCAAATTGTAAAAATAATGTAACTATCTAACTAATGCAAAAATTAATTATATTTTACAGATTATTTAGAATAAATTCCGTAATTTTGTTGTTTGTAAAATTTCAAAAATGGCTCGGAAGTATTTATGCAATTAAATTGTGGAATTGTTGGTTTGCCTAATGTTGGTAAATCAACTATTTTTTCAGCTTTAACATCTGCCCCTGCTGAAGCGGCAAATTATCCCTTTTGTACAATAGACCCTAATGTTGGTATTGTTGCAGTACCTGATAAAAGATTAAAACAAATTACAGCACTCATCGTGCCAAAAAAAGAAATTCACACAACTGTAGAATTTGTTGATATTGCAGGTTTAGTGAGAGGAGCTTCCAAAGGGGAAGGATTGGGAAATCAATTTCTTGGTAATATCCGACAAGTCGGAGCAATTATTCACGTAGTACGTTGTTTTGATAATGAAAATATTGTTCATGTGGAAGGAAGTATTGACCCATTGCGTGATATTGAAACAATCGAAATCGAACTTGCTCTTGCTGATATGGAAACAGTCCGTAAACGGCTTGATAATCTTGGTAAACAACTAAGAGCTCAAGATAAAAAAGTTGTTGAAAAAGCTAAAATATCTGAACCCGTTTTGAACCAATTGCTAATAACATTAAATGAAGGTAAACCAGCGAGAGGTTTGGATTTGACTCCTGAGCAGTTAAACTCAATCAGTGATTTATTTTTGATTACTATGAAAAAGCAAATATATTGCTGTAATGTTGATGAAAATTCCATCGGTGAAGATAATAATTACGTAAAACTCGTTAAGGAGCATGCAAAGAAAAATGACTCTGAAATTGTTGTTATTTGCGGAAAATTAGAATCTGAAATAGCAGAATTGGAGTCAATAGAAGAAAAAATGGAGTTTTTGCAAGCTGCTGGTTTGGAAGAATCTGGTTTAGATAAATTAATTCGTGCTGGTTATCATGCACTTGATTTGCAAACTTACTTCACGGCTGGCGAGAAAGAGTGTCGTGCTTGGACTTTTGAAAAAGGTTCTTATGCCCCACAAGCAGCCGGCGTGATTCACACAGATTTTGAAAAAGGATTTATCAGAGCCGAAGTTTATCATTGTAATGATTTATTTGAATATGGTTCTGAGCAAAAAGTTAAAGAAGCAGGAAAGTTAAGAATTGAAGGTAAAGATTACATTGTTCAGGACGGTGATATAATGCACTTCAGGTTTAACGTTTAACAAAAGTTTATGCTTAGTAAATTAAAATCACTTGCCGGCGATACTCTGATTTATGGTCTGTTTAGTATCATCGGCAGGTTTTTAACTTTTTTGCTGACACCATTTTATACTAATTATTTAGATATAAACAACCCCGCTAAACCAGAAAATGATTTTATAATTTACATCTTCTCAATAATCGCATTCATTAATATTCTTTATTCTCTTGGCATGGAATCGGCATATTTTCGTTTTTACGAAAAAAATGATGTAGAGCGTTCAAAAGCAGTTTTTACACATTCATTTTTGTCAATTGCATCAATAAGTTTTTTATTTGCGATTGTAATAATATTATTTGCCGATACCATTGCACCAATGATAACAAATCTACCAAATGCAAAATCTTTGCTTATTTTAACAGTATTTATTCCGGTTTTTGATGCTTTGGTACTTGTTCCTTATGCAAGATTGCGTATGATTAGAAAAGCAAAAAGATTTGCAGTTACTAAATTTGTACAGATTTTGATTACTGTTTTTCTGAATATTATTCTTGTTTCGGTATTCAAAATGGGTGTTCTTGGAGTTATAATCTCATTCTATGTCGCTTCATTTGTGATTTTACTTATCTTTATTAAGGAGTTAAAAGATAATATTATTCTGAAATTTGATGAAAAACTTCTCTCGTCAATGTTTAAATTTGCTATGCCTACTTTGCCTGCGAGTTTTTCAGCTATTATCTTACAAGTTGCAGATAGACCAATATTGAAAGCAATGGCAACAAATCCGTCAGACCTTGCTATCTATGGGGTAAATTATAAACTTGGGATTCCGATGATGATGCTCGTTTCGGTTTTCGAATACGCTTGGAAACCATTTTACATGTCCAATCATAACGAACCAAATGCCCAAAAACTATATGCTCGTGTTTTTACTTACTTCACATTAGTTGCAGCAGTAGTATTTTTGGGGACTTCATTTTTTATGGAATTTGTAGTTCAAATGCCATTTGTGGGAGGAAGATTTATTAATTCTGATTTTTGGAGTGGAATGGGAATTATCCCAATTGTTTTAGGTGGATATTATTTCAATGGTGCATTTACAAATTTTACAGCGGGCTTTTTAATTGAAAAGAAAACAGCATATTTACCAATTGCAGTAGGAAGTGCTGCTATAATAAATGTGATTGTAAATATTCTATTAATTCCTTTTATTGGGTATTATGGTGCAGCTTATGCAACATTAATTGCCTATTTTGCAAGTGCAAGCATACTTTATTATTTATCTCGCAAAGTCTATCCAATTGATTACGAATTCAAAAGAGTATCAATAATTATCGGGTTGACCTTGCTCATCTTCTTTGCAGTAAACATTTTCTTTGCTAATTTGGAACAAATTTGGGATTTCATTCTCAAATTAATCGCGATCTTACTTTTTGTTGTTCTATTGAAACTATCTGGTTTTTTCAACCAAGAAGAAATGGATACAATAAAGAAATTAATAAAAAGAAGACGATAAATTTAATGTTAGTCTAATAATAAAAACAAACACAATAATTACTTTGGAAATGTCGGCAATTATGAAGACAATCTAAACTAACTCCGGGTAAATTTCTTTAATTTCATTTAAAACTAATTTCTTTGCAGAATTAATATCAGAATTAAAAATTCTTGCTCCAGCGGCATTAAAATGACCTCCGCCATTAAATTTAACCGCAATATCTCGTGCAGAAAAATCTCCTTTGGAACGAATAGACAACCGTATTTCATCTTTGTTTGTAATTTCTGCCATTAATATGCCACAAACTACACCCTCAATTAACAAAGTTTTTTCAACAAAATTATCAATATCATCATCTTTGGAATATGTTTCAAAAATATAATTTCTTGGAATTGACATTATACAAACTTTCCCACCAAAAAATAATTCCATACTACTCAATGCTTTTCCTAAAAGTTTAGTAGCATTAAATGAATTGCAATTATATATTTTATCATAAATATTAAATGGGTCTGCACCATAATCAATCATTTTTGCAATTATTTGATGAACATAAGGTGTAGTTCTCGGAAAGCGGAAACTACCTGTATCTGTCATTATAGCTGCGTAAAGATTTGTAGCAATCTCACTATTTAATTTGAAATTAGGGTCGCAATCGAAAAATTTATACATCAATTCTCCTGTTGAACTTGCCTCAATATCTGAACAATAAAAATCACAAAAAGATTCTGGGTCAATATGATGGTCAATCATAATTTTAGTAGCTTTTGAATTCAATACAGCATTCTCCATAGACTTCAATCTACTACTGTCATTTAAATCCAACACAAAAATCACATCTGCATTTAATATTTCATCATCAAGTGATTCATTGTAAATTAAAATATCATCTGCTTTGGGTAAAAATTTCAGATTATCTGGAGTTGCAGAATTATTGATAACCTTAATACTTTTTTTATGTTCAATTCCATACAAATACAATGAAAGTGCAGAACCAAGTGCGTCTGCATCAGGATTTGTATGAGTTGTAATTATAATATTATTTGCTTTTTCAAATATTTCGTGTGCTTGTAAAAGATTTTTTGTTAAGTCCATTTCTTCATAATTTAAATTAATATTTCTATCAAAAAAATTTTTGATAGTCCAATCATAGTGTTAGTCAATAATTTTATTTTAATATTTTTTAGTATTCCACAAATCCATTCAAAAAATCCTCCATAATCTTATAATTCTCATTAAATTGATTTCCAGATGTATAAGTCAAAAGTTGAATTGTGCCATTTTCGTTTGAATAATAATATCCAAAGTATGTAAAGCTAATACCATTAATTGTACCAGTCATCTGCATCATAAATACTTTTATACCATTAACAAGTCTATAATCTTCTTTGATAATTCTTAAATCAGGAGCTGCACTTTTGGCATTTTCATACGCAATTGATTTTAAATTTTCAATTGGAATTTGTAATTTTTCAGATAGAAACATACCATAAATTTCAGCACCCTTATTTTCAAATTGAAACTCAAATTCATCTGTATCTTTTCCTTTAGAAAAACTCCATTCTTTTGGATTTAACCAAATTCCTATATTGAATTTGTTACTTTTTACTAAAAAAGTTTGATTCTTACTTTTCTCATACTTTATTGGATTGAAAACAATTTCATTATTTAAATTTACATTTTGGTCAATGTAGCTCCATTTGCCATTATCATACAAAATAACCTCATCTCCTTTTTCTGTAACAGCTTTTATTTGAGATTTGAGAGTTAGAACAAATATTTGTAAAAAGAATAACACAATAATCCATCTCATAATACCCTCCAAAAAATAAAAATATGTAATTAAATTAATTTTTATAATTGCAATATTTAATAATTCATTCAAGCAAATTTAATAAAATAAATAATTATAATAAAACACAAAATTGGTTGATTGGCATTAATAATTTTCATGAGCATAAAAAATAATATGATTACTTCTTCCTAAACCACAAATATGTTCTAATGTTGATTTAAATTTAGATAATGAATTTTCAGCTATAAAATTTGCTACCGGAAATACTCTTTCCTGTAAATTATCATTCGGAAAAATTGTATTTTTTGCCATGAAATACTTTTTTATTGTATCTGAATTGTTACGTTTAATCGCTGTAATTGCTTTTTTTTCAAGAAATTCGATTTGTTCTTTTGCTTTTGCTTCTGCTGTTAAGCAAGATTGAACTAATTGTTTATCAAATTTAGCTATTTCTAAAGTTATATTTTGGAATATTTCTGATAAATTATTCTTTGATTCTATTATAAACTCGCTAAATTTGTCATTTGTCATACTTTTAGCAAGTTCCTGCTCTATCAGATTAAAATTCCGATTGAAATAAAGTGGTTCAATTCCCAGATTTTCAAGGAATTTCGTAACTTTTTTATTGACAATAGTAGCGGAATGTCTTGCAATAATAACAGGCATTTCAACATTGAAATATTTGTACAGTTCAGTGATTTGTGCATTATAAGCAACTTCACCTTGTCCAGCAATATATGCAGCATTTGGAATCAGAAAGTCTTGAAAAATTGGTCTAAGCAACGCCTTAGGTGAATAATAGGAATAATCTGAAATAGTCAAATGAGAATCAATTTCATTTAAAAAATTTGTTCTAATATTATTTTGATGATAAAATAAATTCAATTTAGAAGGTGAAACTTGCTGATGATAATTGTGATTAATTAATAATTGTGAAGTAGATTTTATAATATTATATGTTTCATCATAGTTTTTTATTTCTAAATCTATTAGATTCTGAAAGATGCCAGTTTCATTTGCTGTATTTGCTGATACAAAAAGCAAACCATCATCAGCAAAAAAATGATTCAAAAATTCAACAAAAGCATAAGTCCAAGATTTACCGTTTGTATAGCATTTATTCAATAAATTAGTAATATCATCTTTATATCTGAAATTTTGTAAATCAATATTTATATTTTCGATAACATTACTTATTGATTCATCGAAAATTTGCGATGCAGAAATAGATTTGTTAATTTCAAACTCACATTGATATTTTTTTATATTAAAGTTGAAATCATAAATAAATGCAGTAGCGGCTTCCTCTTTATCGTGGTCGTTATCTTCTATCCAAAAAATTGGAATAAATTTATATTTTTCTTGCTTTTCAGTTAATTCTTTTGCTAATGAAATTGCAGATTGTATTTTCAAAAAAGTATAAAGTGGTCCACCAAGGAAACCAATTTGTTGCCCTGTAACAATTGCAATTGAATCACTATTTTCTAAATTCTTAATATTATTCTTCTGATTTTCTGATAATTCAATATCATAAAATGAATTTTCAATCACTTTTTTTAGAATTGTTCTATTTGGATTAGATGCAATTTTATTTAAATACTCATCATTCATTAGTAATGAAGTATTTTTAAATTGAGTAGAAATATAATTTTCATTATTGATAAAATCAGTAAATAATTTGCTGAAATTCAGTTTTGGGTAATCTATAAATTCAATATTATTCATTATTATTTATTAAAAAGTTTAAAAATTCTCTGACTGCAATTGAACGATGACTAATTTTATTCTTCTCATTATCATCTACTTCAGCAAAAGTTAATGAATATCCATCAGGAATGAAAATTGGGTCATATCCAAAACCATTATTGCCAATTTCATTATCAATAATCTTTCCATTTACGAATCCATCAAAAAAGTAAGAATCATTTCCATCAAAATAGCATATCGTACATACAAATCTTGCACTCTTATCTGTTACATTTCTAAGATTGGCTAATAATTTATCACGATTAGATTTATCTGTTGCTGAGTTTCCACTATAACGAGCTGAACATATACCTGGTTCTGAATTTATTGAAAAAACTTCCAAACCAGAATCGTCAGAAAAGCAGGGAATTTTAAATTTTTCAAAAAATGCTTTTGCTTTAATAAGTGCATTTTCTTTGTAATTTTTACCATCTTCAATTACATCGAGATTTTCGTCAGTTAATTTAAATGGAAATACTAATTCAATATCGGGCTTGCCATATTCTTTGAATAATTCGCTCATTTCAAAGCATTTATGTTTATTATTTGAAGCAAATAGTATTTTCATATTAAAATCCAGCTTTTTTTAGTAATAATTGAACTGCTACAGTAGGTGTAATTTTCGCATCAAAAATATCTTTTTTTAGATTTGGAATTGCTTCTTGAACATCATTATTATGATAAAAATTCATTTTGATAGCTTCATCAAGCATCGAATACATCCAAGCTAATAATTGTTCTTTTCGTCTTGTTTCAAATATTCCGGAACTCATTGTATTTTTTTCGAAATCACATATTATTTTCCAAATATCATCAATTCCTTCATTGTTTAATGCTGAGCAAGTTGTAACTTGTGTTGTCCAACCTTCCGTGGCTTGAGTAAGTAAATGAACTGCATAGCTATAAGCTGATTTTGTAAGAGTTGCTCGCTCCTTATAATTACCATCAGCTTTATTCACAACAAGACAGTCTGCAATTTCTACAACACCTTTTTTAATTCCTTGTAATTCATCACCGGAACCTGGAAGAAGTAAAAGCATAAAGAAATCAACCATTGAACGAACAGTTATTTCACTTTGCCCCACTCCGATTGTTTCAATCAAAATTACATCAAATCCAGCTGCCTCGCATACAAGTATCGTTTCTCTTGTTTTTTTTGCAACTCCACCAAGTGTACCTGCCGAAGGAGAAGGTCTTATAAAAGCATTTTCATTTCTTGATAATATTTCCATTCTTGTTTTATCACCAAGAATTGAACCGCCTGTAATTGTTGAACTTGGGTCAATAGCAAGAACAGCTACTCTTTTGCCAATACTACAAAGATAATTACCAAATGCCTCAATGAACGTACTCTTGCCTGCACCAGGAGGTCCAGTAATACCGATTCTAATGGATTTGCCAGTATAGGGCAGAAGTTGCTTCAGAACTTCCTGTGTCAATTCTATATGATGAGGACTATTGCTTTCAACTAAAGTAATTGTTTTGGAAAGGACAGTAATATTCCTATCCAAAACTCCTTCAACATATTCAGAAATATTTAATTCTTTACGTTTAATTTTCTTTTCTTGTTTTTTTCCGGTAACTTTGACTCCTTTCATCACGAATGAGGTAAATTCTTTATTGTCCGGCTCAGCCCATTCTGGAGTAATCTTTTTAATCATATAATAAATACTTTTCTCTTAATTTTTTAAATTCTTCAAGGCCTTTATTTGCAATTTTCATTACATTTGCTTCGCTTTTTCCATCAACAATTGCTTTTAATAATTCTTTATTCGCAGTAACTTTTTCAAACATCGATACTGAATTTTCTTTCAAATTAGTAAATAAATCAGGGAAATCTTGTCTTAAAGAATACAAAATTCTTACTGAATTAGTAAATGGTTCAAAATTTTGGTTGTGAAATTGAAAGAAAAATCCTCTAACGTCTTTACCATTATACATACCAAAAAATGGTCTATACATTGTTCTATGTAGGGAAACCCCTTTTAAATCAATGTTTTGAAGTAAACTATGTTGATGATTATGTATTATGCCTAAATATTGAAATGGGGAAGTAGTACCAATACCTATGCTTATTATTCCTAATTCACCAATAATTCCAAGGTTTGAGAGCCCTCTTACAGATTGAATTGTTGGCACATTTGGTGAAGTTGGGAACCAATATAAACCAGTTTGCTCCCAATTCATATTCCTTTTCCAACCTTGCATAGGAATCACATTTAAATTACATTTTTTGCTGTCTGGGAGCCAGTTTTCGTTGTTAATCATCAAAGCAAGTTCACCAAGAGTACAGCCATGTATATATGAAACTGGAATTATTGACACAAAACTAAGCAAATTCTTATCAGCAACAGCTCCGTCAACAAAATTGCCACCAATTGGATTTGGCCTGTCTAAGATTATAATTTCTTTGTTTAATCTTAAAGCTGTATTCATAGTATTATACATAGTACTTAAATAAGTATAAGAACGTACTCCTATATCTTGAATATCAACTACAATTACATCAATATTTGAAAATTTTTTCTCATCAGGATTGCGGCTTGAGCCATATAATGAATGAACAGGAATACCTTCGTAATCAGTATCTTCAACTTTGACACCTGCGGGAATTGTAGTGTATAAACCATGTTCAGGAGTAAGAAGTAATTCCAATTTACAACTACTTTGATTCAAAAAAGCATTTATTGACAAATTTCCATCTTTTGTTCTTCCTGAAAAATTTGTTAATAATGCTACTCTTTTTCCTGATAATTGACGAAAATTATCCTCAATCAGCACATCAATTCCAAGTTTTACATTTGCAGCTAAAACTATGTTAGAAAATAGAATCAATAATACAAAAATGTTTCTTTTCATAATGTTATTTATATGGATTTTTAATGTAACGTTCAGCTTTATCTCTACTACCATCAAAATCTTTCATTTTCAATAATTTCTGATATTGTTTAATAGCAAGTTGTCTTTTACCTTGCAAATCGTAAATGTTACCAATATATAAGTTCGTATTTACCATAAAACCGGTTGATTCCTTATCCATTGTTCTTGCACCTTCATCAGCTTTGTAGAAGTATTTCAATGCTTCATCAAACTGTTTCTTCCTCATAAGAGCAACTCCAATATAATACATAGCTTCACGAGCAGTAACTCTATCATAACCATGTTTTTTATCCATACATTTCAATAATATATCTCGCCAAGTGCTTTCAAATAACGAAATATCTCCCATTCTCACATAAGAACGACCAAGATATCTATGAAAATATGGATTATTGGGGTAATCTTGAAATAATTCCTCAGCTAATTTTACTGTATTGTAAACGTCATTTTCAAAACTGTAATAAACTTGAAGAAGAACTACTTTTGCTTCAACTGCAGCATATCTGGCTTTTTTAGATGCCGCCAATAATTGTAGCAAACCAATTTTTTTATCACCACTTGGAAAAAGATACATAAATGGTTTTATGATAGGATATTTTTGAGGCAGAACATCAGCAAAATAATTATAAATACCTGTTCCAAGCATAATGTCATAATTATTTGGTGCGGATTTAAAGCATTTTATCATTAAATCATAAGCAGTCGAACCATCAGAAGCAGATTTGAACCACTCTTCTTTTTGTGCATAAAACCTCGCTCTATATCCTAATGAACCTGCTTTAAAAAATAGAGCATTTAAATCTAAATCATTAGTATCAAGAATTTCATCGCAAACGTCAATAACTTTGTCAATTTTTTTCAAAAAACCTTTATCATAAACTGAGTATTCTCTCCATAGAGTGATTTTCCACCAATCAACCATAGCTGATAAAAAATGTCCTGCTGGATGGTCTGGATACATTTTAATTACTGACTGAAAACAAATTTGTGCTGAATCAAATTCAATATTATAAATATGATAAGTCCCTTTCCTAACCAAGCTATCAGCATCACTTTTTAATATTCCCCATTGGGAAAAAGCAACACTTTGAGCAATTATTGCAATGAATATTATTAACAATAATTTTCTTTTTTTCATTTAATTTTTCAAAAAATAATTAAACATTCTTAATTGACGTTTAAAACGTAACATTGTTAAATAATTATCAATATTTTTTTATTGTTTTTAACTTTTATGTTAAATTCAATTTTTTATAAGCAAAATTATATGGAATGATTATTTGTTATAAATGAAATTCTCTCTAAATCATCATCACTTTCGAATCTGAATGATTATAACAAATTATTCAATCCCTCTTGGATTTTCAATGATATTTTTTATTAATTAAGTTATTGCCAATATTCATTTAATCACATAATCTGAAAATGTACTTACAGATTATTGATTTGAGTATGGCTGAGTAATACCCTATTATGTATGTGTAGTAACAGAAACCATAATTTACGAACGCACTATTATTAGACTATATCAAGCGTTATAAGTATTTTTGGGAAATTCAAAAAATCTTAATTTGCTATAATTTGGGTCAATATCTTCCCAATTATTTTGGATAAAATCAATGCAAACTAAACCGCAAGTTGGAATATTTTCAAAATATTTTCCACTTAAAAAAGTTGCAAGAGCAGTCATATCTGGATTATGTCCAAACAACATAACAGTATTGTAACTATTTTCCAATTTTTTTATAAAATTTATTATAAAATTGGCTCCTCTATCATATATAAATTGTTCTTGTTGAATTTCATCAAAAGACTTATTTAATGCATCAGCAAAATAATCTGCGGTAGCAATAGCTCTTAATGCTGGACTTGAAATTATTTTATCTGGTATTATATTTTTTTCAACAAAAAGACGCGCCATCTTTACAGCATCTCTTTGACCTTTATCATTTAATGGTCTATCAAAATCATTTAAATTAGAATTACCATGATCTGATTTTGCGTGTCTAACTAATATCAATGTCTTCATTTTTTTACCAAAGTTATAATTTACAATTTTATTAAATATTTGAAATTTTTAAAAAAAAATTATAAAGTCAAAAATATCAAAATATTATTCTTATCAATGACAAAATTACTTAAAATTCAATAAAAATCCAAAACTAATTATGATTATGTAATTTAAATTATTAAAACTTAAATTTGGACAAAAATATTAAATACAAAATAGAAATTTTTTGGAAAATTTAAATTTATTTTTTTTAAAACTTTGAAATGATTGGCTATCAATATAAATGACTGATATGTTACAAAATATTTTTAAAAAGTATTATGATAATTAATGAATAATTTGTATTTTTGTTTAGTTGTTATAAATTTATAAATTATTTGCGTAAGACGTGATTATATATGATGGAATTAGGATTGATAAAAGTTGCAGCGGTTTCTCCACAATTTAGAGTAGCTGATATTGAATTTAATATAGCAGAAATAAAAAAAATAGCTACTATTCTAAATTCTGAAGATGTTGCTATTGCAGTTTTTCCTGAATTATGTATTACTGGCTATACTTGCGCCGACCTATTTTATCAGCAACTTTTGCTTAAAGAAGTTGAAAATAAACTGATTGATTTCTGTGAATATACAGAGGATATTAAGACTACATTTATTTTGGGAGCTCCACTAAAAAATTATGGAAAACTTTTTAATTGTGCTGTTGTGATATCAAATGGTGAAATTCTTGCTGTTATTCCAAAAACATACATTTGCAATTACAATGAATATTACGAAGAAAGATGGTTTAGTTCTGAATATGACCGTTTGAATGATTATATAAATATAGGCACTATTGCTGTACCGTTTGGTACTGATATTTTATTTGAAAGCATTTATGATGAAAATGTTTGTTTTGGTGTTGAAATTTGTGAGGACTTATGGGCTGTAAAACCACCAAGTAATGATATGGCAATATCTGGTGCAACAATGATTTTCAACCTTTCTGCAAGCAACGAACTTCTTGGAAAATATAAATATAGAAAAGGATTAGTAAAGTATCAGTCTGCGAAATTACTTGCAGGGTATATTTACACTTCATCAAATGCTAATGAATCAACTACAGATACTGCATTTTCGGGACATTCAATGATTTTTGAAAATGGAAAATGTCTTTATGAGATGCGTGAATTTTCTTTTGAAACAACCTACTCTGTGGCTTGTTTAGATTTACAGATAATTTCTAACGATAGAATAAAGAATAATTCCTTCGGAATTTCAAAATCAGAGAAGCAATTTAGAAGAGTATTAGTTGACATTGAGTCTTTCAATGGAACTGATTTACATCGTAGTTACAGTAAAACTCCATTTGTTCCTCAGAATATTAATGAAAGAAATAGTGTATGCGAAGAAATAAGCAATATTCAAGTTGTTGGACTTGCAAAAAGATTAAAACATATTAAATCAAATAATGTAGTAGTTGGCATTTCAGGTGGATTAGATTCAACCCTTGCATTGATTTCAATTGTTCAGACTTTCAAAAAACTTAACCTTGATTTAAATGGTATTACGGCTGTAACTATGCCCGGTTTTGGTACAACTGACAGAACTAAAAATAATGCAATCAATTTGATTAAGTTATTAAATTTAAATCTTAGAGAAATTGATATTCAAAAATCAGTAAATCAACATTTTGAAGATATTAACCATAATTCTGAATTGCACGATATTGTATATGAAAATAGTCAAGCAAGGGAAAGAACACAAATATTGATGGATATTGCTAATCAGTTGAATGGTATAGTAGTTGGAACAGGTGATATGTCCGAATATGCTCTTGGATGGTGTACTTATAACGGTGACCAAATGTCTATGTATGGTATTAATTCAGGAATTCCAAAAACACTTATCAAATATTTGATAGATTGGTATGCTACTGAAGTTTTTGAAAATGAAATTTCAGAAATACTAAAAGATATAATTGCAACTCCTATTTCACCAGAATTATTGCCTCCCGATATAAATGGAAATATTCAAGATACTGAAAAATCAATTGGACCTTATTTGCTTAATGATTTTATAATGTTTTATTTTTTGAGATATAATTTTAGTCCTAAGAAAATTTATTATATTGCAACTAAATCATTTAGCGATTTGTTTTGTGAATCTGAAATAAAAGAAGCATTAATCAATTTTTATAAAAGATTTTTTATAAGTCAATACAAACGCTCATCAATGCCAGATGGAGTGAAGGTCGGTACAGTTTCATTATCACAACGTGCAGATTGGCGAATGCCAAGTGATGCAGAATTTAAATTATGGATATCAGATTTAGAGAATTATTAAAATTTTCTATCAATATTTCGTAAATAATAGTATTAATAATAAATTGAGATAAGTATGCAGTTTGATGAGAATAACCAAATATCAATAATTATTGCTGATGACCATGAAGTAGTACGTGCAGGTATTCGAAGACTGCTTTCAATGGATAAGTCTTTGAAAATATTAGATGAAGCTTCTAATGGTCTGAATGCGGTTGAGTTAATTAAATACCATCAACCAATGATTGCCCTGCTTGATATAATGATGCCACTTATGTCGGGCATTGATGCAGTAAAAAAAATTAAAATTGAAGCTCCTGAAACATTTGTAGTTATGCTAACAGCATTTGAAGATTCTAATCATCTCGAAAAAGCTTTAATGGCAGGTGCAGATGGTTATCTAACAAAAGATATTGGAGCCAAAGAACTAATTAAAGCAATACATACAGTTTTATCAGGCGAAAGAGTATTCAGTAAGTCCATTATTATGATTATGCAAAACAGATATGTTCCCACATTGCAAAATGACGAACAGATTACTATTACAAGAAGAGAGCAAGAAATATTAAATTTAATTGCATTAGGAAAAAAGACTACTGAAATATCAGATACACTAAGTTTAAGTTCAAGAACTGTTGAAACTCACCGATATAATTTGATGAAAAAACTTAAATTAAATAGTGCAGCTGAATTAATTAGATATGCTGTAGTTACTTCTAATTTATCTGAAAAAAATAGTGAGTAAATTTTCCATTAATTATTAGAATTTAAAATTATGCATTTAATAAGGTAAAAAAAAATCCTCTCTTATGAGAGGATTTTTTTGCAGAAACTACTTCTTATTTTTTTTGTTTTCCATTGTATCATATAAATAAGCAATTGCCTTTGTAAAAATCAATATTTCATCAATTATTATCTGAGTATTATTCAATATACTTAGATATAGCATTTGAGTTCTTAATTTTTCTTTTGATACAGAAATTTCTATAATGTTTTCTGATTGGAATTTTCTGATTTTGGCACCTAATGACTCTACCTTTCTATTAGTTTCTTCAAGATATTGAAAATCAAGATTTTTGAAGATTGTACTTAGTGAATCTAAAATAGTTGTGATATAGCCATTTACCTCGAACAAATTCTTGTTTTTACTATTTCCGAAACCTTGATGATTATTGTCGAAATGTTTATAAATATTTACTGAAAATTCTTTAAAGTTATCATCAATTCTTTCGAGAGAACCAATGGATTTTGCAATTAGATTTCCATTTTTATTAATTTCTTTATCACCTGTTTTAATGACTTTAATTATGTCAGAAATTAAATTATTTGAAATTTCTTTAAGTTTTTTATGTTGATTTTTTGCTTTTTTTAGTTTTTTTAAATTTTCAGTTGCGATACCTTCAAAAACAAATCCAAATGCTTCTTTTGAAATTAAATAAAAGTTTGACGTATTTTCAAATAATATATCAGCTGAATCTTGAACAGTTTCACCAGTCTTATTTAAAAGAACTTGCTCTCTTTCGCTAAATTGCTTTTCTCTTTTCTTATGTATTAAATTTGTACGAAAGATTAAGAATCCGCTTAAAAGAAACAATCCTATCACAGCAATCATTCCACCGTAATAAATTGAAGTGGCAATTATTCCAGCAACAGTTGTTGCAACTAATGCAGTAATAAACCAACCACCAATAACCGTTAATACCCCAGAAACTCTATATACAGCACTTTCACGACCCCAAGCTCTATCGGCTAAAGCTGTTGACATAGCAACAATAAATGTAACATAAGTAGTTGATAAAGGCAATTTAAGCGATGTTCCGAATGAAATTAAAGCAGATGCGACCATCAGATTAACAGAAGCTCTGATTAAATCAAATGCAGGTGCTTCACCCTTTGGATATACTACTTGAGCTTTAGACCTATCGAATCTACTTTTGACAAATTTTTGCATCTGTTTAGGAGTAATTTTTTTAAGAAAACTAACAAAACCTATGAATGAACGAACTAATCCCCTTGCTAAAACAAATGTATCAAATCTTTCAACTGCTTCTTCTTGAGAACCAAGACTTACTTCAGTTTTAGAAACAGTTCTTGATTTTTTTGATAGATATAATGTAGCAATCATCACAACACCTGCGATTAGCAATATGTATGTATCAGCAACAAAAGGTTTTGTAAGTTCAGTTAGCCGAACAATCGTAGGGTCAGGAAATTGATTTGCAAAGTTATAAGCACTGATACCAGCAAGAGGTACACCAAGAAAATTAACAAGGTCATTAGCAGCAAATGCCATTGCAAGAGAAAAAGTACCAATTAACACAATTATTTTCAAAACATTAACCTTCGTAAACATTAAGAATAACTGTATAATAAGAGTAAATGAGACAATCATTCCAATTATTATCAATCCAATATTATGTTTAATTAAATCTAAAATCTCTGGAGTTGCAAATAATGAGCCACCAAAACCTTTAATAATGATGAAATATGAAATTGAAGTCAATACTAAGCCAGCCCACAATGAACCATATTTTTTAAATCTATTAACATAGTCAAATGAGAATAAAAGTCTTGATAAATATTGTACAAGACTACCCAAAATAAATGATAAAACTATTGATATTAATATTGCAGTTACAAACTTAAAAATATTATCAATATTCAAATATACGCCAAAATTTGCAAAAGTGTAAACACCTTCTGAAATTTTAATAAATACAATAGCAAGAGCACCGCCAAATAAACCAAATATCATTGAAACAGTTGTGGAAGTAGGTAATCCGAATGTATTGTAAAAGTCTATTACAATAATGTCACCCAAAGCATAAGCAATAAAAATTATTAAAATTTCTCCCAATAAAAAATACTCTGGGTTAACGATTCCTTTCCTTGCAATTTCCATCATACCACTTGAAAAAGTTACACCGGCTATCATACCTAATGCTGCTATTAACATTATTATTTTAAATGGTGCAACTTTTGAACCAATTGCTGAATTTAGAAAATTTATTGCGTCATTAGCAACACCAACTATCAAATCGCCGGTTGCAAGACAAATCAATAAAATCAGAATGATTAAATTATAATCCATAAATTTATCATATTTTTATACAAAACTATTTCTTTATAAAATCTTAACACAATCTTAACATTACTTTAACATAATATTCATTGAAAATTTACAAACAAAATCAGATTTTAAATTTACGAAAAAATGCTAACTTAATTAAGAAAAATTATAAAATTATTAACATTATTTTAAAAGTAATTACTCACTCGCATTTAAATAATATTAAATTTTAATTTTTTTATAAAAAAAACATTGAAATTTCCATCGGGAATTTATGTTTGTAACCGATGAATTTCTCAAGACTTCTGTCAACAACTTAGGAGTTGAATGTGTATTAAACAACATTCAATCCCTTTAGGATTGTTGGACTTACGCCAGTTCCTTCCACTTGGGGAAGGTTAGGATGGGGTTCTGAACCGATTTACCAATGGCAACTTTTTAAACCGTGTCATTTAGCATATTTTTTAAATTTATTTGCTCTACTCTTCATAATGAATTATCCACTAATTGACTTTAATTCAATAGCTTGGTAGTGAATTACTTTAGAAAAAAATTCATATTTGTTTCTTTTGCTCAATAATTGACAAAAATTCCTCTATCAAATAGAATGAACCAACAACAATTAACGGTTCATTTTTACTTATTAATTCTGATATAATCTTCAAACTATCAAGATTAGAATTGACTTTTTCAAATATTGATTTGGCATAATTTACAAGATTATCAAGCTCACAAGCTCTTGAATTTTTAATTTGTACTAATGAAATTTCATTACTTAGTAATTTTAAGTTCGCCATCATTTCTTCAATATCTTTATCTTCAAGTGCTGAAAACAGTACATTCCATTTTGCATTTCTATAAGGACTTATCATTAGAGTTTCAACTAAAGCATTGATTCCATTACTATTATGAGAAACATCAATAATAATCGGAGGATTCTCTTGAATTATTTCAATTCTACCTATTAAATTAGCATTAATTAATACATTTTCCAATCCATTTCTTATTGAAAAATCACTAATGGAATATTTGTAGTATAGTTCAAGTAATTCAATTATATTTAATACACTTAATACATTTTCTAATTGATGAATTCCAGAAAGAGCAATTTTTAAATTCTTATATGATTTTTGTTTTGTTTCGAAATTTGCAATTGAATAAAGGTTCTTATCAATATGTGTCAATAATACTTTATTATCTTTATTTATTTCAATTGTTTGCGAGTTTTTGTTGATAGCAGTTTCATTTAGCAATTTAGAAATATTGTCATCATTTTTTCCAATTATTACAGGAATATTTTCTTTGATAATTCCAGCTTTTTCCATTGCAATTAACTCTAAAGTATCACCGAGATATTCTGTATGGTCTATTGCAATTTTTGTAATAACTGAAATTAGTGGTGTTAATACATTTGTTGAATCAAATCTGCCTCCCATACCTGTTTCAATTACTGCTATATCAACATTATTTTCTGCAAAATATTGAAATGCCATTACTGTTGTAATCTCAAAAAAAGTTGCTGAAATAGATTCTGCAAAAGGTAGTATTTTTTCTGCAATAGCAACAATTTGTTCATCACTTATCAATTTGCCATTTATTTGAATTCTTTCATTGAATTTTAAAATATGTGGTGAAGTGTAAAGTCCAGTTCTATAACCATTTTCAATTAAAATAGATGCTGTCATTGACGAAGTAGAACCTTTACCGTTAGTTCCTGCAATATGTATAGATTTGAATTTATGCTGTGGATTATCTAAATATTCACATAATTGTAAAGTTCTTTCAAGTCCCGGTTTAATTCCGAATCTATGAAAAGAAAACAGTTTGTCAATTATTTCGTTTATTTTAAATTGCATTTGTGAATTTGTGTAATTTTGCACTTTTATTTCTTAAATTGTAAATAACAAAATTAATAAGATTTGGAGTATAAATAAAATGAATAATGAATTAGAGAATAAAATTGTTTGGATAACAGGAGGTGCCAGTGGAATTGGACTTGCACTTACAACAGAATTTCTGAAAAAAAATGCCTTTGTATTTGTTACAGGTAGGCGTTCTCTTTCAGAATTGATTGATGAAAATCCTGAAATCAGTCAAGTTGTTTCCAATAATAATTTCTTTTATTATCAATGTGATGTTTCAAAAGAAAATGAAGTATTAAACACTTACAATAGCATTGTAAAGTGTAAAAAATCACCGGATATTCTTATTAATAATTCTGGTATTGGAATCTTCAAAAGCTTTGTTAATACTGGAATTGAAGATTTTGATTTGATGACTAATGTCAATTATAGAGGTGCTTTTCTCTGTACAAAATCTGTAATTAATGATATGCTCGAAAAACAAAATGGATTTATTGTTAACATTCTTTCTGTTGCCTGTTTAGATAGATTTGCCAATAGTTCTGCTTATGCTGGAAGTAAATCAGCATTACTTTCTATGAGTAGAGTTTTACGTGAAGAAGTTAGAAAAGATAATATTAAAGTTCTTGATGTATTTCCCGGAGCAACTGCAACTCCAATTTGGAATCCAAAAGTATTGGAAAAACATTCAACTAAAATGATGGCTACAACAGATATTGCAATTGCCATTATTTCTGCGATTGAAAATTCAATAAATAATAATATGATGATTGAAGAATTAATATTAAAGCCACAACAAGGGAATTTATGATTGAACCTATTGCACAAGAAGAAATTATTAATGAAATTGAAACATTTATTGATATTTCATTAGTTGAAAAAATTAGTAATTTACCCACAAAACCGGGTATTTATCAATATTTTAATTCTTCAGGTACAATTATTTATGTCGGTAAAGCAAAAAATTTAAGAAACAGAGTTCGTAGTTATTTCCAAAATGGAAGATATTATGATGCGAAAACAAAGGCACTTGTGGCTAAAATTAGCGATGTTGAAGTAATCGTTGTTGATACAGAAGCTGAAGCATTGATATTAGAAGATACATTAATTAAAAAGCATAAACCTAAGTACAATGTACTACTTAGAGATGATAAAACGTTTCCATATATTAGAATTACATCTGAACCCTATCCGAGAGTATTTCCCACAAGAAAAGTAATTAAAGATGGCTCGAAATATTTTGGTCCATTCACTGAACTTGGCAGAATGAAGCATTTATTAAGGACTTTACGTTCTTTATTTCTTTTAAGAAGTTGCGATTTGAATATTAATGATTCATCAATTGCAAATAAAAAGCATAAAGTTTGTTTGGATTATCATATAAAAAAATGCGAAGGACCTTGTGAGGGATTGGTTTCACAAGAATATTACAACAACAATATCAAACAATCAATTCAAATTCTTAATGGAAAAACCAAAGATGTTGAAAAATTTCTTGAAAATCAAATGGAGAAATATGCAGAAGAAATGAAGTTTGAACAAGCGGCGGTTATAAGAAACAGATTGAATGCACTAAAAGATTATTCTGCCAAACAGAAAATTATTACAACTGATTTGATTGACCGTGATATTTTTGGAATTGCTAAAGCTGATGATTATGGCTGTTCAATTGTTCTAAAAATTAGAGATGGAAAATTAATTGGGAAAAGGCATTTTATTGTTAAAAATACTGATTTGCTTAGTGATGAAAGTATAATTCAAAGAACAATTGAAAAATGGTATCTCGAAACAGATTTTATTCCCAAGGACTTATACTTACCTAATGAAATTAATGATGTGGAATACATTACTGATTGGCTTGGTAGAATTAAAGGTTCAACAATCAATATTCATATTCCAAAAGTTGGTGACAAAAGAAAAATGGTTGAAATGGCTAATACAAATGCTGAATTTATTTTGAAAGAATATATTTTAGCTATTGATACACGTGATTCTGTAATTCCTCGAATGGTAGTATCTCTTCAAAGAGATTTACATTTGACAAAACCACCTATTAGAATTGAATGTTTTGATAATTCACATTTTCAAGGTACTGATATTGTTTCATCAATGGTAGTTTTCGAAGATGGTAAGCCAAAAAAATCTGAATATAGAAAATATAAAGCAAAGGAAATTGAAGGGAATGATGATTTTGCAACAATGCGAGAAACTATTAAAAGACGTTATACAAGAGTTGTTAACGAAAACTTGCAACTGCCTGATTTAATTGTAGTTGATGGTGGTAAAGGGCAGTTATCAGCCGCTTACAGTATAATTAAGGAATTGGGAATTGACCATCGTGTAAGTATAATTGGTCTTGCAAAAAGATTGGAAGAAGTTTTTTTTCCTGAAGAACCTGAACCAATAATGCTACCAAGAACTTCAAGCAGTTTAAGATTGATTCAGCAATTAAGAGATGAGGCACACAGATTTGCAATTACATTTCATAGACAATTACGAGATAAACGAACTCTGCAAACCGAACTCACTGAAATTAAAGGAATTGGCAAAAAGACTGCAGAAAGGTTGTTAACTGAATTAGGTTCAGTCGAAATCATAAAACAATCAACAGATGAGCAAATTCTACAATTTACTAACGAAAAAGTATTAAAAGCCCTAAGAGAACATTTTGGAAATAAAACTCCTTAGATGCGGATAAATGAATTATGAATTAGCAACGTAATTGCGATTTAATCGGGGTATCGGTTTTCGGGAATCGGGTTTCGGTTTTGGGTTTAGCAACGTAGTTGCGAACTGTTTGTAGAAAGTGCTTTTTATTTTTAGAAGTTAGCTCAGTAGGAGCGGATAATCCAATTACCCATTAAAAATTACGAATTAGCAACGTAGTTGCGAACTGTTTGTAGCAAATGCGTTTTCTTTTTAGAATTTAGCTCTGTAGGAGCGGATATTTTACTCAATATTAAAAATATATTTTTCATCAAATTCAACTTCGAATTTTTTTAAAAATTCAACATATTCTTCTCGAAAAGTTGATTTTTTATGGTGAATTTGCTGATTTAATATATATTTTACAACCATATTGATTTGACTTTTTGAATATGAAAATGCTCCATATCCTTCCTGCCAATTAAATTTACATTTCATCCAATTGCTCTCGTTAATAAATCTTGATGAAATTGCTTTAATATCACGAACTAAATCGGATAATGATTTACTTGGGGAAAAGCCAATCAGTAAATGAGTGTGGTCTGGCATTGAATATATTGCCAACATTTTGTGTTCACGATTTTGAACGATACCGGAAATATATCTTTGAAGTTCTTCCCGATGTTCATTGGAAATCATATTTTCCCTGCCCTTAACAGCAAAAATTATGTGAATATAAATTTGCGTATATGTATTTGCCATATTGAAAACCCGCTCCTACAGAGCTAATTGGTTGAAAAAATCTTTTATTCTACAAACAGTTCGTTCCTACGGAACTAAATTCAATTAATATTTACGAATTACGAATTTTACACGGATTTAATGAAGTTTTATCCTTCAATCTCCACCACACCATTTACTTTTAATTTGATGATTTCAATTGCATTAATTTATTTCTAAAATTATCCAAATAACTATTACAAATATATTGAATTTATTGAAACAGTGAAAAAGAAACTTATCAATAAATGTTTTTACAATTTCATTTATATGATAAGATTGAAATACTTTTGAAAATTATTGTTTTCAATTGTATAATTTATTTAATTTACAAACATAGTTGTTGATAAATTTTTCGTGATTTTTTCAGTAAAATTCCGTATTTTTGTGAGTTTGTTAGGTAACAATAACATTAAATTTGTTTTGAAAAATATTCACTAATAATAAGATTCAACGATGTCATTACTCGGAAATGAACAAATAATTCAAACGCTACTTGAAGATGAAATGAGAAGCTCTTACCTTGACTATTCAATGTCGGTAATTGTTTCAAGAGCATTGCCGGATGTTAGAGATGGTCTAAAACCGGTTCACAGAAGAATTCTATTTGCAATGCAGGATTTAGGTTTATTGCCTAATAAGGCACATAAAAAATCTGCACGTCTTGTGGGTGAAGTACTTGGTAAATACCACCCGCATGGTGATTCATCTGTTTATGATGCAATGGTTCGCCTTGCACAAGAATGGAATATGAGATATCCACTTGTAGATGGTCAAGGTAACTTTGGCTCAATTGATGGCGACCCTGCTGCCGCTATGCGTTATACAGAAACCAGACTTTCCCAAATTGCGATGCAAACTCTCAGGGATATTGATAAAAACACAGTAGATTTTCAATATAATTTTGATGAATCCCTGAAAGAACCAACAGTCTTACCTTCCATTTTACCAACTTTGTTATTGAATGGTGCAAGCGGTATCGCAGTTGGTATGGCTACAAATATTCCGCCTCACAATTTGGGGGAAATTGTAAATGGATTGCAAGCTTTAATTGAAAATCCTGAACTTACTGATGAAGAATTGCTGAAAATTGTTCCTGCTCCAGATTTCCCAACAGGTGGTATAATTTATGGATATAGCGGTGTAAGAGATTGTTATTTAACAGGTAGAGGTAAAATAATACTTAGAGCCAAAGTATCAATCGAAGAGAATAAAACAAGGTCTAAACAATCTTTAATAGTAACTGAATTACCTTATCAAGTAAATAAAGCTTCTTTAATTGAAAAAATTGCAGACTTAGTTAGGTCAAAGCATATTGAAGATATTTCTGGTTTGAATGATGAATCTGACCGTGATGGTATGAGAATCGTAATTGATTTGAAGAGAGATGCTATTGCTGAAGTTGTTTTAAATAATCTATTTAAACATACTCAAATGCAGGTAACATTTGGTGCTAATATGCTTTCATTGGTAAAAGGAAGACCGCGTGTCCTTACTTTGAAGCAGATGATGCAATACTTTATTAAATTTAGAAATGAAATAATTGTTAGAAGAACCAAATTTGAATTAGATACTGCGGAAAAAAGAGCTCATATTCTTGAGGGCTTTATAATTGCACTCGATAATATTGAAGAAGTTATCAAAACTATCAGAGCATCTGCAGATGTTCATATAGCATCGGCTGCTTTGCAAGCACAATTCGCATTAAGTGAAATTCAAGCAAAAGCTATTCTTGAAATGCGTTTGCAACGGCTTACTGGTCTTGAAAGAGACAAGATTCTTAAAGAATACCGTGAGCTATTGCAGACAATAGAACGCTTAAGAGCAATTCTTGCAAGTAAAGAATTACAAATGCAAATTATCTCTCAAGAATTGAAAGAACTCAAAGATAAATTTAATGACCCTCGTAGAACTGAAATTGTACTCGAAGGAAAAGATTTTACTCTTGAAGATATGATTGCCAATGAAGAAGTAATCATAACTATTACTCATAAAGGATATATCAAACGTACTCCGGTTTCAACTTACAGGCGCCAAAACAAAGGTGGCAGGGGCTTAAGTGGTACAGGTACTTATGATGATGATTATGTAGAATTTATTTTCCAAGCATCTACACATCATTTCCTTCTTGCATTTACTGATTTTGGTAGAGTATTCAAAATTAAAGTTTATGATATTCCTGAAGGTAGTAGAACTGCAAAAGGTAGGTCTATTGCAAATGTTATAGCAAAAATGCCAAATGAAAAAGTTTCAGTATTCCGTTCTGTTAAGGAATTTACAGACGATGAGTTCGTTGTAATGTGTACCGAACAAGGTACAATTAAGAAAACTGAATTATCGCATTTTGCTAATGTACGCTCAACAGGTATCATCGCTATTAATTTAGGTGAAGGTGATAGATTAATTTCTACTCAAATTACCGATGGTTCTTATGATATTATAATTGGAACAAGAGAAGGTTTAGCTTGTAGATTTCGTGAAAGTGATGTTCGTTCAATGGGTAGAACTGCAGCGGGTGTTATTGGGATTAATTTATCTGACACAGATAAAGTTGTTTCAATGATTGCTATTAAGCGCCAAGATACCCAAGTAATAGTAGTTTCTGAACGTGGCTATGGCAAGCGTACTAAATATGAAGAATTTAGACTTACAAAACGTGGTGCAAAAGGTGTTATCTCAATGAATCTTACTGAAAAAACCGGAAAAGTTGTTGCAATTATGCAGGCAATTGATTCTGATGATTTAGTTGTTATGACTTCAAAAGGTATTCTTATCAGACAAGGTATGAAAGAGATTAGAACTATTGGTAGAAACACTCAAGGTGTTCGATTAATTAGACTTGATGAAGGTGATTTCATTGCTGATATTACATCAGTTGAACATGAAGAAATTGATATTAATGAAACTGATGAAGCAAGCGTTGTAAACGAAGGGCTTCAAGAGCAATTACTATAAGGGAATAAAATATTTATGAAAATTGCAGTTATTTTTGGCGGTTTATCAAAAGAAAGAAATGTTTCAATTAATGGTGGCAAAGCTGTAATTAATGCTCTTAAATCTGAGGATTTTGAAGTTATTGCTATTGACCCAGCTTTAGGTAAAGAATTTGGCAAATCTATTGAAGTTTTGAATGGAAATTTGGTTATCTCTGATGAAGAGATAGCCAAATATTCACCTAAGAATTATATAGATTGTATTAATTCTGAAATATTTGATGATGTAGATTGTGCTTTTATTGTACTTCATGGTACTTATGGCGAAGATGGTAGAATTCAGGCATTGCTTGAATTAAGAGGGATTCCTTATACAGGAAGCGGAGTCATGGCAAGTTCTCTTGCTATGAATAAAGCATCATCAAAAATGGTATTTTCAGCCAATGGAGTACTTACTCCTGATGGAACTTTAGTTTCAAAAGATGATTGGGATAATCACGATTTAATCAAAGATATAAGAAGTAGTTTAGGGGATAAATTAGTAATTAAACCTAATGAACAAGGTTCGACAATCGGTTTAAGTATTATCAAAAATGGTAATCTTGATGATATTGGTTTAGCTATTAAAAATGCTTGTGAATTTTCTAATGAAGCTGTAGTTGAAAAGTATATAAAAGGACGTGAGTTAACTGTTGGTATTGTTGGAGATACGGTATTACCAATAATAGAAATTGTACCTGAAGATGGTTTTTATGATTACGAACATAAATACACTAAAGGTAAAACTGAATATTTATGTCCTGCAGAACTTAGCTTAGATATTGAAGAGTTTATTATGTCAATGGCGGAAGTAGCATATAAATCAATTGGTTGCGAGGGTTTCGGTAGAGTTGATTTTCGACTTGATGAAGATGGTCAACCATTTTGTCTTGAAGTGAATACTATTCCGGGCTTTACCGAATTGAGTTTAGTTCCTATGGCAGCAAAAAGTGTGGGAATTGAATTTGTAGATTTGTGTAAGCAATTGATTGATATTGCAATGAATAAAAAAAGTGTTGAATAATGTTAAATCAATGTATATAAGTCAATTTATCTAAACCTTTCTAATGTATTGGTTTAATACTTTCACTTTTTGTTTTAATGTAATTAGTAATATTTAGTAAATAAAATAAGTAAATTGTTATGAATAAAGATATTGAATTAATTGGATTAGGAAATGGTTTAGTTGACCTGATGTTTGAAGTTTCAGAAATTGAACTTAATGATTTTAATTTAAAGAAAGGCGAAATGTTACTTGTTGAAACAAGCAAACAAGAGCCGATTTTAAAGAAATTTGCTGAACGTTCTCAATATAAATGTAGTGGTGGTTCTGCTGCAAATACTATTATTGCTTTCTCTCAATTAGGTGGAAAATCAGCATATAAAACCGTATTAGGTAAAGATGATTTAGGGAAATTCTATGCAAAAGAATTTGAAGATTTAGGTATTGTATTAAATGCCGATTTTGTGGAAGATTTACCTACAGGTACTTGCGTTGTGTTGATTACTCCCGATACAGAAAGAACAATGCATACAGCACTTGGAGCAACTGCATTATTCAATGAAAATCATATTAATGAAGATATAATTGCCCGTTCAGAATGGCTATATATAGAAGGATACAAATTTTCAGAAGATTCAAGTTCTAAAGCTATATTTAAGGCAATTGAAACAGCAAAGAAGCATAATACAAAGATTTCTGTTACTTTTTCTGATGTTTTTATAACTAATATTTTTAAAAGTAATTTAAGCAAAGTTGTGGAAGTTGCTGACTTGGTTTTTTGTAACGACCAAGAAGCAATGTCCTATACTAACACTAATGACGCTGAAACTGCATTTAACGAATTAGCCAAAATATGCCCAAATGTAATTGTTACGCAAGGTAAAAATGGTTCGCTTGTAAAGTGGAACAATGAAATTTTACAAATTCCTTCATACAAAGCAAATCCTTTAGATACAACTGGAGCTGGTGATATGTTTGCAGGCGCTTTCTTATACGGTTTAATCAAAACAAATTCTCCAAAAATTGCTGGACATTTAGCTTCTTATGCTGCATCTGTAATAGTATCTCAATTTGGAGCAAGAATAAGTGGCGATATGAATGAAATCAAGAGAAAAATTTCAGAAGAATTTGGTATTAGTTTGTAGTGTATGTTGAAATTATCTTTATAAAATAATGAAAAAAATTCTTGTTATATTATCTTTCTTAATTATATCATGTTTGCCTATTTTGGCTCAATCAGGAATGAAATTTGCTGAATTAGCTCAAAGATTAGACCCATATTTTGACCAAGAATTGATACTTGATTTAAAAAATCAACTACCGCAAGGAACAGATTATACAATTTGGGGCTGGGATGTAGGAGATTTTTCAGGAGATGGTCATAGTGATGTAGCTTTATCTTGTAGAGTTATGGGTGATAAAAAAAGATTAATACAAGTATTTTTATTTGTTGATATTGATGGTTTTTTAAAGAAAGTCGGACAGTATGAATATCAATTTTTGGAATTACCACTTGAAATTGGTGTTGCTATTAGAAGTAATACATGTTATGTTACTAAGAAAAATAAGCAATTTGATTGGGTAATAACAGGTTATACTTTCGATAATGGTTGTATCATGAAAAATGATATTTATACTACTTATAGAATTGGAGATTATACTTATGAAAAAAACAGAAATTTTGTTAGTTTAAAAGGTTCAGAGAAATATTTACAGACTCGTAACGGCAAAACAGAATTTTACAGAGATTTTTTGATAATTCCTTCATACCAAAGAGGGAGATTATTGTATAAGGGTTATCAACAATCCGTTTTTGCTGATTACGTTGATTATTGTTTCGATGGTGCTTTTTGGTGGAAGGGAACTGCTGATGCTTCTTTTACTACAAGTTCTGCTTATGATGAAGATTATTTATATTTTACAATTGAGGCAAATGACGATGTAGTTGTATCACAATATTGTGATACTTGTATTGGTGATTATTTTGATATTTGGTTTGATATTAACAAATATAAAAATCCTAACGAAAGATTTTTGAAATGGAAAGGTACAAAACCTGCTTACAATAATGTTGCGGATTCAGGTATCTTCAAAATTACTGTTTACCCGGGTGATTTTAAAGAAAAGCCAGCAGACGTTAAAGTTTCAACAAATAGTGAATTAGGAAATACTGCAAAAATTGAATCTAAAAATTTAAAAGCAATTTCTAATTTAACCGATAAGGGTTATATTGTTAAATTCAAAATTCCATTTACACTCTTTGGGTACAATAGTAATCCACTTGCTACTATAGACCAATTTGAAATTGGTTGTAGTGTTGTGATGAATGATTATGACAATGAGTTTAGACCTGAAGAAAAAACTGAACTGTCAACATCTGCTTTACAACCACTTAACCCATCTACTTATGGTTGCCTTATTTTAATTGCAAATGATGAATGGTATGGCGAATCAGAAAATATATTTATTGAAGATATTTTGAAGAATCTACTCGAATATGGTTATTAGTAAAGTAATTTTATGAAACTACTTAGTCGCCAAATGAAAGAATCACGTGCAAAAAACAACTAACTTTGTTCAAACCCTTCCGAAGGTTACGAACCTTCGGAAGGGTAATTGACAAGTTAGATAAGAGAGCCATATATTTGTGTTAATTAACTTTCAGAATGAGTTTACATACCAATATTTCTAAAAAATGATAATAATAATTATTAATTGTTAGAAATTCTCAATATGGAATAATTGTTTGAAACAAGCATTTCAACTACACACAATGACCAGTTTGCTAAGTACAATACAAGAGGGATTGAACAGTTTTTAAACACATTCAACTCCTACGTTATTGCAGAAACTGGATTTTTTTGGAATATTTAATATCTATGAACTCAATATGGTATTAACTACCCCTTAGATATTTTCTTACAAATAAAAATAATTAATTCTGATTTAGAGTTTTTACTTCCAAAAATATAAATGTCGCCACCATCTTTTAGACCTATTTTTTTCTTGAAATTCTCTGTGGTGTCAGGAAAATTTCTTAGTGAAATATTGGCACATTTATTTGGGCAGTATTTTTGAATATCTTTTTTATTATATTTTGAAATATTTTGTATTTCAAAAATTCTTCCGGGAAAGTCTGAAATTAATACATTGCTTGAATATAAATGACTATTTTCAGCTAATTTGATTAAATTAAAATTTATACTGATTTGATTAAAAAATCCAGATTTCATAATGGAGGAATTTGGCTCATAGAGGTAGGGGAGTGCGATACCAAAATTTAATTTCGATAATAAATTATTATTTGTAAATACAAGCTTTTGAATACTTTTTTTTGTAAAATTTACAGTATGATATTCAATAATATCAATTATTTTTTCGAAATCAAGAAGAAATAATAATTCCTTACATTCATTATCTACTGACAAAATATGTACTTCAGAAACAAATTTTAGTTCTAAAATTGCTTTAGAAATATCAAGGAGTGGGGAAGTCTTGATTAGCAATTTCTTTGTTAAATTTTTTAGTAAATCAAGTAAGTTTATCACATTTGGAACTGTATCATCAAGAAAATATAGTTTATTGCCTTTTTCACTTCTTCTGTGAGGGTCAATGTATATGAAATCAAATTTTGCTTCAGAAGATTTCAGAAAATTTTCTGCATCATCTTTGATTATTTTAATATTTGTTAAATTCAAAATTTTTGAATTGTATTCAAAATACTCACATAATTCCTCATCTTTTTCAATATAATAATGTGATTTTGCTTTTTTTGATAGGAAAATTGAATCAATTCCCATACCACCTGTTAAGTCAGCTGATATATCATAATTACAAATATTTGCTTTATAATCGGCTGTTATTTCAGATGAAGATTGTTCTGTGCTTAATCTTGGAGGAATTAACAAATCATAATTATTATAAATTTCAGGTAATTTTTCACGAATTCTTTGACGAAGTGCAATTTGATTAATAGCAAATTTAGTATTTACATCACTTTTATTATCAAACTTCAAAAACAATTCATTTACATTTTTTTCAAGGTTTGTTTTGATAAATTGTTGAATAGTATCGGTTAATTTCATAATTTTACTTCACCTGTTCCACAGCCAATATCAGCAATATTGGCTGTGGGAGGCAATTTATAAAACAAACTTAACGCTTTACAACTCAAATCTTTGTTCCCAACCCATCGGAAGAAGATGGTCAGTATCAAATCCGGGAACAGGACCAATTAACGGACCAGCATAATCAAGAAAATCTTCACTAATATCTTTACCATAAGAACCAATGAAGTTGATTGGCATAGTACGAGTTAAACCAGCAACTTTTTCAAGCTCTAAAAATTCAGTTTTAATTGAATAAGTATGTAGATGTCCTGTCCTTTTAATTACAACACTTCCACTTCCTCTTTCAGAATATCTTACAGCTTCTTTGCCTACAAATTCTGCCTCTAATGCATCAACTATCGAAACATCAGGGAACGACCTTGCAACATATCCTAAAACGTCTGCTCTTACCCTTTCCTTAGGGAATGCTTGTTGTAATTTCAAAGCTAAATATCGTGCCATTACAGAACTTCCAACACTCAAACTAATGCCACCCATATTTTGTTCATTTTCTACTTTTTCATTCAACTCTTCGGAAGCAATATCAGCAATTAAGCGATATTTGTCTTCACCATTTTCTTGGTAAAAGTGTCTAATACCTTCTGATACAACAACATAAGCCCTACTTGGATTTGAAGTTCTTGATAAAACATCTTCAACGTCTCCTAAAAAATGGTCAAGTTGAAATGTTCTTTCTGGCAAGTATATTAAATGAGGCCCACCATCACTTCTCAATAGAGCAGTAGCAGCTCCCAGAAATCCTGAATCACGTCCCATTATCACTTGCACATGAATACCACCTTGAGAGCGATTTTCTTGGTCTAAACCAAAAGCAATTTTTGCAACTGTTAAAGCAGCACTACCATAACCAGGGCAGTGGTCAGTTTCCACCAAATCGTTATCAATAGTTTTGGGAATATGAACAATGTCGATATTATGATTCAATTTTGAAGCAGCATTTTTTATTCTATTAGCGATTGTTGCAGTAGAATCACCACCTATCATAAAAAATTTATTTACATTGTAACCTTTTAATTTTTCTGCTATTTCTCCAGCACTATCTTCATTTACATTAAATTTGGAAGTACCAAGATAAGAACCCGGTTTTCTACGAATATCATTAATTTTCAATTCTGAAAATTCACTCATTATTAGAAAATCATTTGTAATTATACCATCAATTCCTCTGATGGGTCCCCATACTTCAATATCCTTCTTTCTTAATTCGTTAGCTACACCAAAAAGTGTTCTGTTAATTACAGAAGTGGGTCCTCCAAATTGAGCAACTACAGCTAATTTTTTTTTGCGAAAACTATTTTTTTCCATTTGAAAATCCTATTACTGTAATAAAAGTCGATGCAAAATTACAATATTCTTAGTTAATATTTTTTAAAATTTCTAAACTCATCTATTAAATATTATTTTTTAAAAACAAAACGAGCATAATCCTGAGCTTCTTTGAACGCATCATAATTAAATTCTGGAATTTCTTCGTTAATTTCTTCACAAAATGCAATTATATTTTCGGTCGCCAAATTGCCTACTAATTCATCATCTGTCATTGGACAACCTCCTAAACCCATAATTGCTCCATCAAATCTTCTACAACCAGAATCATAAGCAGCAATTAATTTTTCTTTCCAATTATTTGGAGTTGTATGAAAATGAACACCAAATTCGATAAATGGAAATTCTTGAATCAAATTCTGAATGATTTGGTTAATATCAAATACTTTAGCTACACCTATTGTATCGGCAAATGAAATAACTTCAATGCCTGATTCGATTAATTTGTCCACCCAGCCAGCAACGACATCAAAATTGAAATCATCTTTGTATGGATTTCCAAATCCCATCGAAAGATAGATTACTAATTCTTTATTATATTGAAAAGCCAAATTATGAATTTCTTCAACTCTTAACAAAGATTGTTCGATTGAAGAATTTGTATTTTTCTGCTGAAATGTTTCTGACACAGAAAACGGGAATCCAATACAATCAATTTCTTGGTGCATACATACAGTTTCTGCACCCTTCATATTGGCAACTATTGCCAGAAGTTTGGAATATGTACCTGATAAATCAAGTTTTTTTAATACATCACCTGTATCAAACATTTGAGGAACAGCTTTGGGAGAAACAAAACTACCAAAATCAATCGTATCAAAACCTACTTTTAGCAATTTATTGATATATTCTGCTTTTATTTCAGTAGGAATAAAATCCTTTAATCCCTGCATTGCATCTCTGGGACATTCAATTAATTTAATCATTTGCTCAAAAATTAAAAAGTATTATTAAATCAAATTACAAAATTGCAAAATTTATTATTAATTAAAATAATAATTATTATTAAATAATTTTTTCATTTACAACACAAGTATAAAATTAATAAAATAAATGAAAAAAATAAAAGAAAAAATTCAAAGAATATGAAGTTTTTTACAAAATTAAGCATCTATTAACATTACAATTAAAAAATATATTTGTATATTCACATAATATTGGATTAGTCCTTAATTATATAAATTAAAAAACAAAAAATATCAAAATAGTTTTTACACAATCAGCCGTTTAGAAATGATTTTAAATTTTCATTCAAAAGAAGTGTTCCAAATAATATTCAAAACAATTAAAATAATAATAATATACTACCGTCCCGATTTTTTTTTCAAAAGGAATAGAATTATGAAAAATGTAACTATTTTATTTGTTTTATTATTTGGTAGCTTGAGTTTATTTTCAAAAGATTATGAATTATTGAAAAGTGAAAATTATTCAGTATATTCAGGTTATAAAATATTGTATGCAATAAAGATTGATTCTGTCGTAAAAAAAGATGATGGAGTTAGATATTATAATCATCCAAATGTTACAATAAATCCAAACACATATTGCTATAATATATCAACAAATTCTTGGCTTGGTGCTGAAGTGATTTTAAAAGATGGTTATTGGAAGTTTAGCACTTTACCAGATAGATATGTTCAAATTAAAGATGAAGCTAATCTTAATGATACGTGGGTATTTGCTGAGAAAATTGGTGAATATAGTATAACAGCAAAAGTTAGTGGGTTTGAAACAGCAATTATTAATGGTACTGTTGATAGCATAAAAGTAATATCCTTGTATGTAGGTTATTTAGGTGTGCAATTTAATGAAAATCATTTTATAGATTTGAAAATCAAAATTAGTAAAAATTATGGTTTTTATTCCTTATTTGAATTTTACAATTTCCCTTATGAATATAATGAAATCAAAACATTAGCTGCAATTAATGACCCAAAGTATATGCCTTATTCTGAATTTGATGTTTTTAATTTTAATATTGGGGACGAGTTTCATATAGGTGAATATGCGAAATCAAGCAATTATTCCTTATGGGATGCTGATATAATATTAAAGGTATTAGATAAAAAAATTAATGAAGGACCTCCTTTCAATATAGAATACAAATTCAAAAAAATTGCAAAAATTGTAGATTTATACAAACCTGATAAAATTGATACTACGATTTTTATAAATGGGGAAGTAACTGAAAAATTTACAATTGGAAGTAGAGATACTCTATTTTTTGGGGGTCATATTATTAATGATGGGAATGATGGGTATTTTTATAGTGTACCTTCTTATTTTTTTGATGATGACTTCAACAAAATGGCTCAATTTAATTACTTATTTCTACAAAAAATTAGTGATAGCTGTTTAAAAGAATTTTCGCCAGATGGTTTCACGAGATATTTATATTTTAATGGTCTTGGTGGACCATATTATTCTGATAACTATGATGTTTATAATTATTCCTCAAGAGGATTAAGATATTACAAAAAAGGCACTGAAGAATGGGGAACTCCATTTAAAGAGGAAGATTTGGGAGTATCAGTTGAAGGTGAATATAATACGAATTTTAATACGATATATAATCCAATTAGTGATGAATTAGTAATTGCTTCTGAAATACCTATTGAAAACTATAGATTAATGATTTATGATATAAACGGAAAAAATATTTATGAAGAATTTATTTTGACAGAGAGAATTTCAATGTCAAAACTATTTAATGGCATTTATCTTTTTAAAATTATATCAACTGATGGTAGAAGTATCAATCAAGGAAAATTTTCTATTATAAGGTAGAAGGCACTTATTTGAGATTGGTAATTAAAAACCCTTCCTAAATATTTTTTTGGGAAGGGTTTCTTTTAACAAAATTTGTCATTATTAATTTATTGATGAAGTTCCGAAGAATTTATCCTTTAGTTTCTCTTTTTCCAAAACCACATTTTTCAAATCTTTGTACTCTTGTTCATCAATTGCTTTCATTTTATAAAGATGATGCAATCTTTCAATTTCATCAACAGTATTAACTTCACCTGGAATGTGGGTCTTCAAATCATATTCTAATTTAGCTTTTACTATTTCATCAATAAACTGGTCTATTTTTTCCTTTGAAGGACTATTTTTCATAAAAACTAATGGTTCTGGTAATGAATCAAGAACTATATATTTAAAGTAATTTACATAGAGCATAATAAAACAAAATACGCAAGGAATTAAAACAAATATAAAATTATCAAAATCATTACCATCAAAAAATACAGAATAAGATATATAAATCAACCAAATCAAGAAAATCGAACTCAAAATTGCCCATTTTTTTGGGATTTGAGTTACTTCTCTTGCATTCAATTGAAGTCCATCAAAATATACTTTAAATTTTGAAGAACTAAATAAATTAGCATATTCTACATTAATACCATTAAAATCCAGTTGAAAGCTGAATTTTGTAAATAATTTTCTTTGGATGAACATTTTACTACTCACTAACTTGAACTTGCTTTCTCTTTTTATACTCAAAGAAAATTCCAAGTCCGAATAAAATTACAACCAAATAATTTGTTATTGTACTGAACATTCTACCTTGTTCAAAACCATTTGAATGATATTTCATTTCAATAGTATGTTCACCTTTTGGAACAATTATAGCTCTGAAACTATGATTGGCTTTAATAATTGCTGTTTCTTTGCCATCAATATATGCCTTCCAACTCGGATAATAAACTTCACTAACAAACATCAGATTTTCTGAAACTGCATTGGCTCTAATTTTCATATATTCATTTTTATGTTCAATTACTTCAGCTTTACTGCCTTCAATCAATGTATCAGTTTGTTTAATATTTTTCTCTACATATAATACTTCAGTAGGATTGAAATCACCTTTTGCAAGATGGTCAAGTGTATTTCTTGGCTTTGAAACTTCTGCTTTTTTTACAAAAAATGCTCTTGGCAAATAAGTTGGATTATTATAAACTGCCCATCCATTTTGTTGTGATTGATATAATGGCTGACTATTTGGCTGTGGTTGAGGTGTTACGATATACTTAACATTAAGCATATTCCACATAAATGGACTTGTCATTGAACTTGTGGAGCCACCACTCGTAGCATCAAGAACATCTTGATAACTTCTAACTTTGGCAGCATGATAGCCACCAACACTTTCTAAACGATGGAAAGCAGGTAAGTTTGGAGTTACTTCAGTCATAGCAAAATCAGCAATTCTAAATTTTTCTTTATCTTGAGTAATAAAATCAATCGCATCGTTTGATTTGAAAATTTCGGCAACTTTATCTGTTTCCTCTATTTCTAATGCCCTGTAGCCAACTCTCCATAAGTCAAATAACAAAATTGCAATTAAAGATATATATAAGATATTATGTGAAATTTTCTTGTTAATAAACAAGTAAATTAAGCCTGTAAATGCAATCAAGACCAAAGTGATTACAAACCAATCAGAAATCATACTGCTCCATAAGAAATCAGTTACAGTAGGTAATTGTTTCATTATTGACTGGAAGTAATTGTTTGATGAACTTTCTAAAGCACCAATATATGTTCCTTTCAAAGCAAGTGCAAAAAAGATAAAAATTCCAGTAAAAACACCTACTGAAATTAGAAAATTTTTCATCATTTTCTTATGCTTATCATCAATATTTTCTCGCCATTTTATCATATCTGCCAATCCGTAACCTGCCATTATAGGAAATGCAAATTGCATTAAAGCAAGTACCATAGAAGGCGCCCTGAACTTATTAAAACTCGGAATATTATAATAAAAAATATCGAATAATACTGATAAATTATTGCCAAACGATAAAAACAAAACAAAAATTGATAAGAACATCAGGAATTGAATAAAAATATCTCGCCGATTTAATATGAATCCTACAATTGCCAAAAAGAATATCATGATTCCCATATAAGGAGCAACATCTTCAAATGGTTTTTGACCCCAATAAGTAGGCAATTTAACAGTTTGATTATTAGTTTCAGGTCCATTATAAGGTAATTTTCCAAAACCATAATAGTTTGGGACAACAAAAGTAATCATTTCCTGTGGACTAAAAGACCACATTGTTGAATACTCATAAGAATTACCACCTGTTTTATCTTGTTTATTACTCGCATTATCTTGAGGAATAACTGGGGCTGAACCACGAACAGAATATGGTGTATATTCTTGAATTGCGAGATAGCGGTCTGAAGAAAGTAGAAATGCCATTCCACCCGCAATAACAAGTACACCTGTTGCAACCAAAACACTCATTGGTTTATCTTTTGCAATTGTCCTTGAAATCAATTCAAATACAATATAAATTCCAACTGCCATTCCTACATAAAACATCATTTGTACGTGACTTGATTCTAAAAGTAAGTGCATTGCAAAAATTAGCAGTACCGCCCATAATAGCGAAAACTTTTCCCTTAATTTCTCAACAAGCATAAAAATGAATGGTAATAATGATAATGTAATTGGCTTGGTGTTATGACCTATCATAATCCAATGTATCACCCCAGTCGAAAAAACTGCAGCTAATGCAGTAAATAATGATATAAAACTGTCCTTCTTTTTAGAACGCATCAATAGATACATTCCTATTCCGTAGAAAATATAAAATGTCATTACTCGCACTGAATCATTATTAAATAAATTCCCAAGGAATCTGGTTATGCCAAAAAATGCAAGTGCAATCCAATCCCAATTTCTATCGCCAGTAGTTAACAAAGCTCCATAAGAAGGCATTCCGCCAAAAATATACTTAACCCATTGGGGAAACTCGCCTGATTGTCTTGCATCTTCGAGATAAGTTTTAAAACTAATTGAAGCAAAATTATCAGTGGCTGCTATTTCGTGGGAGGAAATTACTCCCCAAAAAAATATATAAACAGATAAAATTATAAGTCCAATAAATATCTTATCCTGATATTTTTCAGGGATTAAATTGAACCCAGATGATAATGATGTTACAGATGCTTTTTTAAGTGGTTGTTTTGCCATTCTAAAACCTAAATTATTTTGTCAAATTAATTATTCTAAAATATAAATTTACGAAAAAAAAATTTAACTACATTAATTGAAATTAAAAAAGAAAAAATCAAATGATTAATTTTATTTTTGTGTCAAAAATATTGAAATAAATTACCAAATCTATTAATGCTTAATTTAATAGTTTTCTTGTAACAAAGTTATAATCTCTATCTGGATTTTGTTTAAATTTTTTTTGAAATTTTTAAAATCATTTTGAGTAAAGATGTCAGAGTTGTTACAATAAATAATAAATTTTATAACTAATTTATCGTTCATACGTATTAAAAAATTTGTATATTTGCTTTTGTGAACTTATTTATGTTTACTGATAAAATTTATATTATTATTAATTGTTAAAATAATTGTAAAAATGTTAATTAGCACTTTAAAATTGAATTTTTCCATTATATTCATAATTTTTATTTTTTGTTATGGATTTCTATATCCAAATTATGAAACTGATATAAACAAAATATATTCTAAATCTGATTCTTTATCGATTAATAGAATCTATGAAGTTGCCGATAGTTTAGTTAAAATACCCGGCGATAGTGCATATATTGTTACTTTAATAAAAAGAGGTATTTATCTATCCGATTCAGTTAATATTAAGTTAGTAAAAGCAGAAGGATACAAAAGACTTGGAATATATTTTAGACATAAGGGTGATTATCAAACAGCTCTTGAAAATTTTTTTGAAGCATTAGAAATTGTAGGAAAGAAATCAAATAATTGGCAAACTTCAAGTATTTTAAATAATATTGGGGTTGTTTATAGGCGATTAGACGATTATAATACAGCATTAGACTATCATTTAAAAGCACTAACAATTGCTGAAGAAATTCAGGATAAAAGAAATATTGCTGTATCTCTTAATAGTATTGGTAATATACATACTTTTATTGGCAATTATCAGGAAGGACTTGAGCATTTTTTTAGAGCTATGAAAATTGAAGAGAGGGATAATAATCAATTAGGAAAAGCAATAAATTTTAATAATATTGGCGAAGTTTATGTTCTATTAAAAAAAACTGATTCGGCTAAAGTATATTTCGAACACTCTCTATCATTGAACATTGAACTTAAAAATAATAAAGGAATCGCAATTAATTTAAATTGTTTAGGCAATTTATCTAAAGAATCTGGCAAATTAGATTTGGCACTTGAATACTTTAAGAGAGCTTTAGAATTAGATAAGCAATCAGGTGATAAAATATATATTTTGAGGTCATACAACAATATTGGTGAATTACAACTATTGATGAATAATGCTAAATCAGCTCTTTTGAATTTTAATCTTGCTTTAGAATTAGCATTAGAATTGGGTTCAAAATTTGAAATTCATCGTTCATACAAATTTATTGCTGATGCTTATAGAAAAATTGGTAACTTCGAAAAAGCACTTATCAATTATGATTATTCGAAAATATATGGAGATTCAGTCTTAAATGAAAAGAATAACAATTCAATCGCACATTTACAAATTAGATATAATCTCGAAAAAAAGGAAAAACAAATTGAGTTACTCCAAAAAGAGAAACAAAATGAATCTAATTTTAAAGTATTCCTATTAATTATAATTATCATCATACTTATTTTTGCTTTTATAAGTTACAGAAGATTCAAAATACAAAGAGATTTATCGATATCGCTTGAAGATAAAAATAAAATCATTGAGCAAAAGAATTGGGAACTGCTTAATATGAACGAAAAAATTCAAGAGCAAAATACAATTCTTGAATCCTTGAATCTTACTTTAACCGAAAAAAATTCTGAAATCATAAAAACACAGAAGCATTTACTTAATCTTAATGAACAATTAAAAGATGCTAATAATACTAAAGATAAATTTTTCTCTATAATTTCACATGATTTAAAGAATCCATTTAACTATTTACTTGCTACTACCGACATGTTAAGAGAAAGATTTAATTCTTATTCACCCGAAAATATATATTCGAAAATTGAAAATTTGAATGAGTCAGCTCACCAAGTCTATAATTTGCTTGATAATTTATTGAATTGGGCAAATTCACAAAGAGGTGTTATCAAATATAATCCTTCTGATTTTGATTTTTATGAAATTGCAATAAATAATGTCTTATTACTCAAACCATTAGCAGATAAAAAAGGTATTACAATCAAATCAATGATTAAACCTAATACTTATATCTATGCTGATTATAATATGGTAAATACTATTGCAAGAAATTTTCTATCCAATGCTGTTAAATTTACTAATTCTGGAGGAAGTGTTGAAATTCATTCATACAAAGATGATGATTATTTGTATGCAACCGTTGTAGATACTGGAATTGGTTTGAATGTTGATTTTGTTCCGAAATTATTTAGTATTGATGAAAATATATCAACAAAAGGAACAGCAAATGAAAGTGGAACAGGATTAGGTCTTGTAATGTGTAAGGAATTCACAGAACGTAATGGTGGTAAAATTGAAGTTAAAAGTGAAATAGGTGTAGGTTCAAAATTTACATTTTCTTTGCCATTGAGCAAAATTGAAGTTGATTTTGCAAATTCTAATCCAATAAATGAAATAGATGAAATAATTCAAATTCCTATCGCTGAAATACCTGAATTAATATTTGTAAGCGAATTTCATTTTAAATATTTAAATAATGAATTAGCTGAAAAAAGAAATTATGTGATGAAATACAAACAAATTGGATTAATTAAGGAGTTTGTAGAATCGGTTATGAAAATTGGAATCGAATGCAACAGCGACTATATAATTGAGTATGCAAATAAATTGGAGATAGTGTTGAATACGTTCGATTTTGAAAAAATTATAAGAACTCTTTTAGATTTTGATTTAATTTTGGAAAGAGTTAAAATCTCTGAATAGCATTAATTATAATTTTGTGAATTTCTTGTTGTTATATTTTTTAGTCTAAAATTTTGGTTTTTCTTACATATATCATACTTTTGATATTAGTTAAAAAAAGTCCTTGAATTATCAAGGACTTAATTTTTTGTGATGTGCTCCCTGCGGGATTCGAACCCGCGGCCCATTGATTAAGAGTCAATTGCTCTGGCCAACTGAGCTAAGGAAGCCCACAAAATTAACAAATTTTTTTTACCTGTAAAAGTTTTTTATTGTTTTTTTATAAGGTTTCTACTCATTCTTATTCATATATTTTAATTCTCATAATAATTATCAATTTATTTTGATTTTTTTTATCAATCTTCAAATTTTTAAAACATGTACTTGCAATTGATAATTATTATTGTTGAGTAGTTAGATTTTTCCTGAATGCTCTGATTTTATAAAGAAATAAAAATTATTTAATAAATTACTAATTCATGAGATAAATTATTATTTTTTTTTTAATTTTGCATATTAATAAATAACGATTACTTAACAAACATTTTTAATATTATGAAATATATCATTTTATTTGTTTCAATTATACTATTATTTTCATTATCTATTTATGCTCAAGATACTGTAAAATATTGGAATTACGGTGGTTTTGCTACTCTAACATTTAATCAAATGGGCTTAACAAATTGGACTAAGGGTGGCGAAAGTTCTCTATCTCTCAGTGGTTTGGTTAATCTAAATGCAAAATACGTCAAAGAAAGATTAGAATGGGAAAATACTCTTGAACTTGGTTATGGTCTTCTCCAGAATGATGAGGATAAAATTAGAAAGACAGACGATAAAATTGATTTGAATTCAAAAGTCGGTTACAAAGCAATCGAAAATTTGTATTATACAGCCCTTGTGAATTTCAAAAGTCAGTTTACAGAAGGATTCAAGTATCCCAACGATTCGGTTTCAGTTTCAAATTTTCTTGCTCCTGCTTTTGTTATAGCTTCAATAGGAATGGATTTTAAAGCAAGTAAATATTTTTCAGTTTACTTTTCTCCAGCTACAGGTAGATTTATTATTGTTAATGACCAAAGATTAGCAGACTCAGCAATTTATGGTAATGTAAAAGGTGAGAAATTCAAAGCTGACTTTGGTGCATATTTAACTACACAAGTACAAGTTACATTAATGGAAAATGTTGATTTAAAATCTAAAATTGATTTGTTTAATAATTATACAGATAGAAACGCAGGAAATAGAGGTAATATAGATATAAACTGGGAATCAAGTATAATAATGAAGGTAAATAGCTTTATTACTGCAAATATTTTTACTCATTTAGTTTATGACCATGATACTAAAGTACCAATTATGGAAGTTAAAGACGGTGTAAAAACTAAAATAGGCGAGGGTCCAAGAACCCAATTTAAAGAAGTTCTTGGTATTGGTTTATCATATAAATTTTAATTGGAATTGAAAATCACTTATAAGACTTTCAGAAAATTCAATGATTTTTTTTGAAAGTCTTTTTTTATTTTTAATTACGTTACACTTTTTTTTAATTTAATACGATTTTTTATTTTTATAAAAAGTAAAATTTGGAATTTTAAAATGGATATTAAAGAAATCATTTATAATTTAGAAAAAATTATTAGAGCTGAGGATTTTGGAATTAATTTATATTCTTCAATTGCCCGTAAAGTTGGGAAAAAAGAAGATTTGGGAATCAAGGCAGAAAAGATTGCAAAAGAAAAAGTAGAATGTAAAAATTTGCTTCAGAATTTTGTCAATCAAGTTAAATCCAATAAAATTAATTTACATCTTGATAATGAGATTAATGTAAAATTGAATGCTGATAAAGTATTTGCTAATTATGATTCAGTTGAAGATGATGGAAAGTTTTATACAACATTAGTTAAGACATATCATTATCAAAAAGAATTATTAAATTTCTATAAGAATTTTATGGAAATTTCTGGTGGTGTTAAGGTGATACAGTTTCTAATAAATAAAACCGAATCACATTTTGATATTATCTCAAATCATGTTGATGTCCAATATGATAAATATGAAACTTTTTCAAGTTTTTGGAATTAAAGAAAAAACACCATTTATTAATAAAGTTAAGTTCTTAATAATAAATGGTGTTATACTGTTTATTTGATATATATTAAATAGCTTTAGTTTTTTCTTTTAACCATAATTTATGTTCTTCATCAAGCATTGAAGAAACTTCATCATAAACAAATTGATGGTAATCATTTAACCAATTTATTTCCAAATCGGAAAGCAATTCTTTATTTATAGCTTTTGTTTCGATTGGGAATAAAGTTAATGTATCAAATTTTAAAAATTGACCAAATTCTGATTTTTCATCTTCAACTGTCAAAACAAGATTTTCAATCCTGATACCGTATTTATCTGTTCTATATAGACCGGGTTCGTTAGAAGTAAACATCCCTGGAACTAATACATTTGGGTTTTCATCCATTCTAATTGATTGTGGTCCTTCGTGAACATTCATAAAGCATCCAACGCCATGACCTGTACCATGTAAATACTGTAAATGATTATCCCAAAGGAACTTACGTGCAAGTACATCAAGCTGAGACCCACGAGTATTTAAAGGAAACTTTGCCATTCCAAGATTAATATGTCCCTTCAAAACTAATGTATAATCAGTTTTTTCTTGTTCGGTTGGCTCTCCAAGATGGAAAGTACGAGTAATATCTGTTGTGCCATCAAAATACTGAGCACCACTATCAAATAAGAAAAATCCATCTGCTTCAATTTTTGAATTTGACTCAGGAGTGGCTCCATAATGAACGATTGCACCGTGTCCTTTATAACCTGCAATTGTACCAAAACTTTCACCGTAAAACATTGTTGATTCACTACGGAATTCTTTCATTTTTTCAGCTGCTGAAATTTCAGTAATTTCAATTTTGTTTAAATTATTCTCAAACCAATTCCAGAATTTAATCATTGCAACACAATCACGTGCCATTGCATTTTTTATACCTTGTACTTCCACATTATTTTTTATTGCTTTTAATTTTGTAGAAATATTCATTTCTTCAATGACTGAACAAGATGAAGGTACAGAATAGTAAAGTTTAGAATTTGTTCTTGCTGGGTCAATAATTATATTAGTACCATCTGCTAAATTTGAAATTCTTTCAAAAATATCATTATAAGGTAAAATTGTTACACCATCATTCAAAAGCTCAGTTTTAATTTCATCGGTTAGCTTATTAGCATCAATATATAATTCAGCAACATCATTGGTAAGAAAAGCGTAACAAATAGCTACAGGATTATACGTAACATCATATCCACGGATATTGAATAACCAATTAATGTCATCTAATGTACAGAAAAGATGGCTATTTGCACCTTTTTCAGCCATTATTTTTCTAATTTCATCAAATTTTTCTGTTCTTGATTTTCCAGCATATTTGATTGGCTGGACGAAGATTTTATCTTGTGGAATTGAAGGTCGAGCTTCCCATGCTTCAGCAATCAAATCGTGTTTGTAATCAATTTCAATTTTCTTTAATGAAAATGTAGAAATTAATTTTTTGTAAAGAGAAACAGGTAAAACAGTTGAATCAAAACCAACTTTTTCACCAGATTTAATGTTCTTATTTAACCATTCAGGGTAATCGAGAGTTTCGGGTAGTCCAACTTTAAATAATTGAAAATCTGAACCTGCAATTTGCTGCTCAGCTTGTAAAAAGTAGCGTGAATCTGTCCATAATCCAGCTATTTCATTGGTTATTACAACAGTTCCAGCTGAACCTGTAAAACCGCTAATCCATTGACGTGAAAGCCAGCAACTTGCTACATATTCAGAAATATGTGGGTCTGTTGAAGGTATAATGTAAGCAGAAAGTTGATATTTTTTCATCAATTCTCTTACTTTTCCAATTTTTTCGTTAATTGTCATTTAGTTTTTCCATTTATAAATCTATTAAATAATTAATTTATTCTAAAATTATACTTATTGTACCAATTTTATTATCAATTTTCATCAAACCAATATATTTTCCTTTTGCGACTGATATTCCTTCGCTATTCATTCCATCCCAAATTATTGTATCATTGTTTTGCAAATCATTAATTCCAAAATTACGGATTTTTTCACCATCAATATTGAAAATAACTAATTCAAACGAAGAAAAATCATAATTATTTAATTTGATGATAGTATTATTTGAAGTTGGATTTGGAAATACATTAACAAATTCATTATCGAATTTTTCAATTACAGAATTTACTACTCCTTCGCCATGTAAATTTACTATTATGGTAGTATCTGCAAGAACAAATGTAATATGCAACTGAGCTGTAGTACTGCTTTCTGTTTTTGGCTTAAACCAAATTGGCAATTCAATAAAATCTTTATCTGGAACAACATAGATTGGTTCAATTGAAAACTCTCCATTTCCATTTTCTATTTGGTATTCACTAATGTCTTCAGAATAATTACCCAAATTAGTAAGTCGGAGCAACAATTTTGATGAATCATTTATAAATACATCAAAGAAATCAAGGGTTTTCATATTTGGACGAATATCAAAAATAGCTCCAAATCCTACTAAATCTAATGTATCAGGATTAGTTACAGAATTACTTATTATCTCAATAAATGCAATTCTCTCATCAGAACCGTTAGCAGTAAATTTAATCGGCAAATCAATTGTACTATCAATTGGTACATGAATTTCTTGTTCTATTGGAGTTGTCTCAAAGTCAGTTGAATTAGTACCCCAAATATTAATTTTTTTGATTTTTAATGTATCAGTACCATTATTTCTAATAACTGAAGTGAATAATGAATCTTTCATTTTCTTTTCAATAACTTTCCCGAAATCAAGTTTCATATCTGAAAACTGAACTCTTGGACCCGGTGTTGGTTTATCGACAGTTAATGCACCTTTAGTAGAAGTAACACTACCGCAATCATTTTTGATTACACAATCATAATTACCAGCATCGTTTGGAGTTGCACCAAAAATAACTAATTTTGGATTTGTTTCATCTGGAAGATTTGCATTGTTCTTTCTCCATTGATATGAATCTGCATTTTGTGCTTCTACTTCAAATGTAGCGTTTGAACCCTCAAGTATTGTTATATTAGCAGGATTTTTTGTAAATTTCGGCAATGGATTAATTGTTAGTGTTGAAATATTTGAGGTATCAGCACCACAAGTATTTGAGACAATACAATCGTAACTACCTGCATCTGAAAGTGCGGCAGTAGTAATAGTAAGTTTTTGGGAAGTTCCTTTTTCAATATTCTGACCATTTTTTCTCCATTGATAAGATAATTCCTGAGCAGAGGAAGTAACTGATAACTCAACTTTTGCTTTTTCGCAGACTATTGTTGTATTCGGGTGAACTGAAATTACAGGAGCTTCATTCATTGAAAGAGTTACTTCATCGCTTTTTAAGTCAGGTTTACAAAAACCTGAAACAGTAACCCAATATTTTCCAAAATCCTTATTTTCAACGTTTGGAATTGTCAATTTTGATAATGTATCATTTGTTCTTTCGATACCATCTTTGTACCATTGATACTTATTAAAATGCCCGTCAGCAATTACCTCAAATGTTACATTTTCACCTTTGCAAACTGCACGAGAAATTGGTTGTGTTTTTATTTTAGTTAATGCTCTTACATTCACTTCAGCATCATTAGTAACTTTTGCAGAACCACAAGGGCTTGTTATCAAACAGCCATATAGACCAGCATGAGAACTATTGGCATTAGTTATCGTATATGAAGGAGTATTTGCATCTGGTATCGGAGAACCATTTTTCCGCCATTCATAATTTACACCTGTACCTGTAACTTCCACATTTAATGTTAAATCACCACCTAAACATATATCAGAAGATTTTGGATGTGTCTTTATTGAAAATGGTCCATAAATGTTGAAATTATTTGGTGAAATAGAATATTTTGAAGGATTTGCAACATCAGATATTTTAATTCTAAAATTTGAACCTTGTGTAATTCCAGCTGGAATATTCCAAGTCCAAGCTCCACCAGTTGGGTCGAAATTATCAATTAATGTAGTAGTGAAATTCGAGCCACCGTCTGAAGATAATTCAATTTTTATTGCTGAAATACCGGCAGCTTTCCATTTGATTGTATATGCAGAACCAGCACAAAGATTTTGACCACCTACAGGGTCAGTTAAAGCAATACCCATTACAGTTAAGGTTTTAACATCCATCCAATTCCATTGGTCTTGGTTATCTGCTGAATTATTAAAGTTTACTGCATTACCAATAGCTCTTAAATAATAAGTTCCTGGCAATGAAGGGGCAGTCCAAGTAAATGAAAAATCTGCTTTTCCACCACTAATGTCCATGGGTGAATCATGTGTTAATTCGTTAAGAATTTTTTTCATACCCATACCTTCTGTCAAAGTACCACCATCATCTTCACCTGTAATTGATGTCTTTACAGCAACGTTAATACCAGCTTTAGCTCTTTCTGCATTGCTAACAGATATTGTAAAATTTGTTACTGAATTAGCTTCAACATTCAGATTTCCTGTTAAAGATAATGAGGTAGCTGTATTTTTGTTATTGCCATGGCATCCAGTACTTGGCGACCCGCATCCATCAGATAAAGTAGATGTTCTGGTAGCTCTTCCAGTAGAAGTAGCATATACATCATAAACAATCCACATTGTAATTAATCCAAATATTACATAAGGATAAATTCTGTAATTCTGTAAGTTTTTTTTCATTTCGAACTCACTTTTTATATTATTAACAATTATTTTACATATTTAAATTTCAAAAACAAAACTGTCATAAAAAAACATACAATTTAAAAAAAAAATTTGTTTAATCATAAATTTTGATGAAATTAATTAAGGAAAATTAATAAAATCTTACTTATATTTTGTCTGCTTAATTAGACCCATTTAATTAATATCTTTTTAATAATTTACAATTTCAATATATTTGCAATAGTTAATTTAATCAATTTATGTTTTTAGTATGGCAAAGAAAAGTATAACCAGATTTTTAGAAACTATTAAAATTAGCAGAACTGAAGAAGATGTTAAAAATGCTTATGCTAAGTTTTTTGATATTACTTACGATACTTCCGATAGGCACGACCTTTATACCCCAAATGTTCTTTTTGAATTCAAATATGATAAAAATTTCAAGAATCTAAAATCTCGTTCGCAAATAATTGCACAAACTCTCTATTACATTCGCAGAATTAAATTCAGTGCGATGATTGATAAGCCGATTCCATCTTTTATTTGTCTGGCTGATATTAACGAAGCAATTATTACAGAAACTGCTCAATGGAAGGTATTTTATAATGATGAAAATTTAAAATATGATTGGGATTTGGCTCCAAGTATGCCCGATAAAAATCTCGTTGAAGATATTTCAAACACTCAATTAGCACACGATATTCATATTTATTCTATTTCTGAATTGGCTGAATTTACTCTTTTTGCCGAGCATCTTGTCAAACTTCTCACAAATGAGATTACTTCAAATTTTATTGATAAAAAAGTTATTAATGAAGCAAATTTTGAGGAAGTTTTTAATTATTGGAATAAAGTTTTTGGCGATTCTGTTCGCAATGGTTTCAAAACGAGCCGATATTTTGTGAGCGATATTCAAATTAATAATACAATTTTCATAAAAGACCAATCTAAAGCATTATTCCGAATTGGGCAAACAGGTGAACTTCGTGAAAAGAAAATTCTCGCAAAGGATTATGAATATTTTTGGAGTTTATACGAAAAGGTAAAAGATCAAGATACAATTAGGGCAATTCTTGCCAAGATTGATCGCTTGACTGATGAAACTATGCGCCGATTTCATGGTGAGTTTTTCACTCCTTTGCGTTTTGCAAAAAAAGCCCTTGATTATATCGAAAAAACTATTGGCAAAGAATGGTGGGAAAGTGGAAATTATCGTCTTTGGGATATGGCTGCAGGAACTGGGAATCTGGAATATCATTTGCCTTTGGATGCTCTCAAATATTGCTATCTCTCCACTTTGTATAAGGAAGATGTGGAGCATTTGGAGCGTTTGTTTCCTGACGCAAACATTTTTCAATATGATTATTTGAATGATGATATTCAAAATGTTTTTCTTGGCGATAATGCAATCAACTTTGAACTTACTTGGAAATTGCCCGAAAAGTTAAGGAATGATTTAAAAAATCCAAATATCAAATGGATTATTTTAATTAATCCACCCTTTGCTACGGCATCTGCTGGTGGTGCAAGAGGCAGTAACAAAAAGGATGTTACAGAAACAAGAATAAAAAAATTGATGCATGATAATGATCTTGGGGAGGTTTCAAGAGAATTATTTTCACAGTTTATTTATAGAATAAAATTTGAATTTAAAGATAAGGAAACTCATCTTTCTTTATTTTCCACACTCAAATATATCAATGCAAACAACGACCAAAAGTTAAGAGATAATATTTTTAGGTTTATATTTGAAAGAGGATTTGTCTTTTCTTCAGCAAATTTTGAAGGTACAAAAAAGAATAATGCATTCCCAATTGGTTTTTTAATTTGGTCTCTACATCTAGAGAAAGCTTTAGATATTCAAGAGATTGCACTAGATGTATTTGATGAAAGTGTTGAAAAAATTGGTAAAAAGGTTTTTAAATCAATACATAAAGAAAACTTTTTAACAAAATGGATAAATAGACCACCTGCTACAATAAAATTTCCACCATTGGGTTCAGCAATAAATGTTAAAGCAGATAATGTTGACAAAAGGGATAGAATTTCTGTAGGTTTTCTTGCTTCATTTATGACAGGTAGAAATGATTTTCAACATCAAAACCTAACAGCTTTCTTATCAGCTCCTTATGTAAGTGCTGGAGCTTGTTCAGTAACTCCAGAAAACTTTGAAAAATCTATGATAATTCATGCGGCACAAAGAATACCTAAAGCAACTTGGCTAAACGACCGCGACCAATTTATGAAACCAAATCAAGAGCTAGATGAAGAATTTATTGTTGATTGCACAGTTTGGAATATATTCAGCAATAGCAATCAAACTGCATCATTGAGAAATGTGGAATACGAAGGCAACACCTATCAAATTCGCAATCATTTCTTTCCATTTTTGATTTCAGAAATTAAAAAATGGAACATCAACGATAGCGACATTGCAAAAACTCTCACAAATGCCAATGATGCATTTATGGCAAATTGGCTAAGTTCAAAAACGCTTTCGCCTGAGTCCTCAGCCCTTCTTGCAAAAGGAAAAGAAATCTATAAACTCTATTTTGAAAATCTCCACCAACTCCGCACAAACAAATTCAAAATCGAATATTGGGATGCCGGCTGGTGGCAAATCAAACAATCATTCTTAGATGTGGACTTCGCATTGAAAGAACTCAAAGAATTAAAAGAACTCCACGACCAACTAAAAGACAAACTCCTAATTAGGATTAGAGAATATGGGATAATTGAGTAAGAATTTATAAATAATTAAGGTATAATAATGAAAACATTTATAATTAAAAAAGAAATCACTTTAAAGATTAATGACTTCAGGTTAATATTTACAAAAAAAGAATTAGATTTAAAACCAAAACTAAAAGAGTGGTGCAATTCAAATGTAAATAAGTATATTCATTATGAGGACACGAAAGGTAATAGATTATCCAGTGGCGAAGGGAGCAAATTGTCAAGTTTTAATAATAACTCTTTTAGATTATCAATAGAACCTTTTTTGAAAAGTTTAAATACAATTGACAAAATTGTAACAATATGGATAGTGTTTTATGATAATAAAATAGTAATTTCAGATGAAGAAATACTTGACAATAATGGAATTGAAGAAATTAAATCTGAATATTCATATTATGAAAATATTAGAGAAGATGTTACTAATAATACAGATGTTTCAGAATATACACATTTTCAATATGGAAAACATATGACTAATGAATTAGTGAATCATGAGCCAGTAAATGAAATTGGGGTAATATATTTGTTTTCATTATATGCTATAAAATATGGAATACTAATTACTAGTTTTTCAGAAAGAAAATATCCTGATGCTGAAGCTTTGTTCCCAAAGCCAAATAACAAATTCAAAAAAAGATATATAGAATTCGAATATAAATCAAGCAGTTTTAAAAAACATGAAAGTGATGAATCACATATATTGAAAAATGTTGATATAGAGGAGATTTTAGTTGTATGTTGGATTCATGATTATAAAAATTGTCCAACAGAAGTTTTATGTTTGAGAGATTATTTTATGAATAGGGATTGAGATATGAGTAAGAAACTACAAATAAGGAACAGTACTGTTGAATTTCTTGTTTTTACAAAACAAGCAGGCGAAAGCACCATTGAGGTTCGTATTGAAGATGAAACGGTATGGTTGTCTCAAAAGCTTATTGCTGTGCTGTTTGAAGTAGAAGTAAATACTATTAATTACCACATTAAAGAGATTTTTAAAACTGGAGAGCAAAAAGAAAACTCAACTATTCGAAAATTTCGAATAGTTCAAACTGAAGGTACAAGAGAGGTAGAGCGTAATGTGGAGTTTTATAATTTAGATATCATTATATCTGTTGGTTACCGAGTAAATTCCGAACGTGCCATGCAATTCAGGCAGTGGGCAACCAATATATTACGCGACTTTGCAATAAGAGGTTATGTGCTTGATAAGGAAAGATTAAAAAATGGGGCGTTTTTTAGTAAAAAGTATTTTGACGACCTACTGGCTGAAATTCGTGAAATTCGCAGTAGCGAACGCAATTTTTACCAAAAAATTACCGATATATATGCTACGGCAATGGATTACAATAAAGATGCTGTTACTACTCAAACCTTTTTTGCCACTGTACAAAACAAATTGCATTACGCAATTCACGGACACACAGCTGCCGAGTTAATTGTAAAGCGAGCCAATGCCAAAAATGAACACATGGGCTTGACTAATTGGAAAAATGCACCCGATGGTAAAATTATTAAAACAGACGTGAGCATAGCCAAAAACTACTTAAATGAGCAGGAACTAAAATCTCTCGATCGCTTTGTAACAATGTACCTCGACTATGCCGAAGACCAAGCGGAACGTGGTATTCCAATGAGTATGGACGATTGGGCTAAACGCCTTAATGCCTTTTTGCAATTTAACCAACGAGATGTGCTTGATAACCCTGGCAAAGTTACAGCTGAAATTGCTAAAGCTATCGCAGAAAGCGAATTTGAAAAATATCGCATAGTGCAGGATCGACTCTTCGAATCCGACTTCGATAAGCATATTAAAAAAATGCTTGAAGAGGGTCAATAATGAATATCTTTTATACAATTTATATATACTTTTTGCTTAGTCGAAAACAGATCATTGGAAATCGAAATTCAGAGAAATTTTTAAAGGATTCAATTATGAATAATTTGCAAAATCAGGATTATAAAAAATGGATTACCGAGTTGAAGCAAAAAAGTGTATTCAACTCAGATAAATGCATCTATTGCCTTGAATAATGCATTGATTGAATTTTATTGGGATTTAGGTAAAATGATTGCTGAAATGGAAATAGTTTGGGGAAGTAAACTTATTGAACAAGTAACAAGAGATTTACAAGCAAAATTTCCTGAAATGAAAGGATTTTCTGTTTCAAATCTTAAATACTATAAAAACTTTTACTTGCTTTATTTAACATCAATTAGTCAACAAGCTGTTGCAATTGCAACTTGATATAAAAAATTTGATTAAAATATAAGAAATGGAATTTTATTACATGCTGGTTCTGAAATTTGGTAGAAGTTTCTGCCAAATTAACAAACTTGTAAATGAACTATACGAATTAACAAAAGAAGAAATTTGAATAGAGGAGGAAGATAATGATGGATAAGAATAAAGAAATAAATTAATTACTTAGGAAAGGAGTTTTGAAGATTCTGCAGGGATTCGATTTTTTATAATTATCCATCATATTCACATTCATCATATAAAATTAATAATATTCATATTGCATTTTACAATAAATGAGCATTTTTTCACTCTTAACCATAGAATATTTGTAAAAATTAAAAAGTATTTTTTGAGGTTAATATGAATTTAGAGCAAAAAGTAAACGAAGAAATGAAAATTGCTATGAAAAGTGGCAATAAAACACGTCTTGAAACTCTTAGGTCTTTACGTGCTGGTATTATTGAATTTGCAAAAAGTGGTTTAGATAGAGAAATGAATCAAGATGATGAAATCAAATTGCTTAATAATCAAGCAAAAAGAAGAAGAGATGCCATTGAAATGTACGGTTCAGCTGGTAGAAATGATTTAAAAGAAAAAGAAGAATTTGAATTGTCTGTAATTCAGGAATTTCTTCCAAAACAATTAACTGATGAAGAATTATCTGTTATTATCAAATCTGTAATTGAAAAAGCTGGTGCAACTTCGATGAAAGATTTAGGCAAAGTAATGGGTGCTTCTATGAAAGAATTAAGTGGTAAAGCTGATGGCAATAAAGTTCAGCAACTTGTAAAAGATATTTTGGGCGCAATGTAATATGTCGGAGAATGCTTTAATTTCAGATGTTGAAAGAGAAAATGTAATAAAGGAATCACTTAAACAACTTGAATTCAACAATGTTCTTGATTTTATTTCAAAATACTGCTATTCAAATCTTGGTAGAGAAATTATTCAAAAGTCATTTCCAACCAATGATTTAGAATACTTAAATAGAGAACACACTTTGATAGAAGAAATGAAAAATCTTCTTGTGTTTGAAACAGGTTTTTCATTAGATGGTTCATCGGATATTAGAAATTTGATTTATAAATCAATGGTTGAAAATGCTGTTCTTAATGCAGCAGAGATTTTAGTTGTTGGTGATTGTATTCGTTCATTCAGATTAATTAAAACATATTATTTTGATAAAGATTCTAAATATCCTAATCTTACTTCTGTTGCAACTAATCTTTTTGAGAATCGAATATTAGAAAAGCATATTTCTGAAGCTATTGATGATGTTGGGGAAATACGCGATACTGCTACTCGTGAACTCCATAGAATCAGAACTGAAATTAAAGAAAAATCCCAAAGATTAAGAGTGAAAATCGGAAAAATCTTGCGTAAAGTTACAGAGCAGGAATTAGTTCAAGAAGATTTTTATTCTATTCGTGAAGGGAGGTATGTTTTACCTATTAAAGTAGAAAATAAAAGAGCTTTACCCGGAATTATTCATGGAATTTCTCAAACTGGTTCAACTGTTTTTCTCGAACCAGCTGAAGTTATTGAAATGAATAATGAACTTTCAATTCTTCATAGTGAAGAACAGAGAGAAGTTTGGAAAATTTTATCAAATTTGACAAAAGAAATTGGAACTGATTCAAGACAATTTTTGTCTTCAATTGAAATTATTGCACATCTTGATGCTCTTAGAGCAAAAGCTAAATATGCTCTTGATTATTCTGGTATTAAACCTGTAATTTCTGAACATGCTGAAATTACTATGAAAAATGTACGACACCCAATTCTTGTTCATAGCAAAGGTTTGAAATCGGTAATTCCTCTAAGTGTTCGTTTTGATGAAAAGAAAAGGGGACATCTTATCTCTGGTCCTAATGCTGGTGGTAAAACTGTTGCCTTAAAAAGTATCGGTTTGAATATTGTTATGGCTATGAGTGGGATTTTCCCGCTTGGCGAGTGTTATACAGATTATCGTACTGTTTTTACTGCAATTGGCGACCATCAATCGGTTGAGAATGACCTTAGTACATTTAGCTCACAAATGCTCCAATTAAAAAGAATAATTGATAATTGTGATGCTAAATCTTTAGTACTAATTGATGAAATTGGTTCTGGTACTGACCCTCAGGAAGGGGCTGCAATTGCTTCTGGAATTTTGGATACTTTTATTGAATTAAATTTATTTTTCATTGCAACTACTCATCAATCATCTTTGAAAACTTATGCCTTAAATAGAAGTGAAATTGAAAATGCTTCTCTTGAATTTGACGAAGTAAAATTAAAACCGACATACAAATTTCTTTCTGGTATTCCCGGTAATTCTTATGCCTTTGTTCTAGTTGAAAATATTGGTTTCTCTAAATTAATTATCAATCGTGCAAAGAAATATATTGACGGAAAGCAAAAAGAACTCGAAGAAAGTATTTCTGTTTTACAAAAATATCGTAATGAAGCTGTTAAATCAAGAGCCGAAGCGGAAAAAGAGAAGTTTAATTACCAAAAACTTTTAAAAGATTATGAGAATAAAAATCAAGAATTGAAAGCTAAAAAGCAGGAAATTGTTGATAAGGCAAAAGAAGAAGCATCGAATATTCTTCGAAATGCAAATGCACTTGTTGAGAACACAATTCGTGAAATTAAAGAGCAGAAGAGGGCATCTTCAGAAGTAAAGAAAGAATTTTTATCTGAAAAAGTTAGAATTGATGAAGAAGCATATAAAATTGCTAAAAAGAAAGAAAAGAAACCTGAAAATGAAAATTATGAAACAATTGATGAGCCGTTGGAAGTGGGGGATACCGTCATTACCGACAGTTCCAACAATGTTGGTACTGTTTTAGAAATTGATGCTAACCACCAAACTGCATTAGTTGATATAAATAGTTTCAAATTCAGATTACCTGTTGTTAATCTAATTAAAGTCAAAAAGCCGAAAGAAAAGAAGAAAAGTCAAGCAGAGTATATTAAATTAGACACAAAAACAAGAATTGACCTTCGTGGCAGAAGAGCAGAAGAATGTTTCAAAGAAATTGACGAATTTATTAGTGAAGCAATTATGAGCAATTCCGAAAATCTTACAATTCTTCACGGTAAAGGAACTGGTGCGTTAAGACAAACAATTCACAATTATCTTAAAGATAATCCCTACATCGAATCATACAGATTGGGTGAATTAGTTGAAGGTGGAGCAGGGGTTACTATTGTTAAATTGAAAGAATAAATTATTGCAGCTAAATACTTATGTGAAAGAGACAAAGTGCAAAGTAAGCAAATTTTGAATTGAGTTAATTATTTTGTAATTTTGTATCGTCATTTATTGAGCGTATGTAGATAAATGAGTTACGAACAATTAAATTGATTAAATAAATAATTTGTCGAATGATTAATATTTTTGTAAATTTATCCGAAAATTTTAAACAAATTAAATTATGACAAAAGTAGCCAATCCGATATATGATGTAGTTTTCAAATACTTATTATCAGATAATAAGATTGCAAAACTATTAATTTCAGACCTCTTGGGAGTAGAAATAAATTCTCTTGAATTTAGACCACAAGAATTTTCAACTGACCCAGACAACAAGACCTTAACTGTTTATAGGATAGATTTTAAAGCAGAAATTGTTTTGTCAAATGGTGAAAAATTAGTTGTACTAATCGAAATACAAAAGGCAAAATTCACAACCGATTTAATACGATTTCGGAAATATCTATCCGAGCAATATGGTTCAAAGCAAAATACTATAGAACAAAAAGATAAAATAATACCCTTACCAATAATAACAATATATTTTCTTGGATATGGTTTAGATTATAATAAAAACATACCAATAATTCGTGTAAAACGGCATTATTTAGATAATTATAATGGGGATATACTTCAAGGCAGAGAACTTTTTATCGAAACACTAACACATGATAGTATAATTGTTCAAATCCCTGCACTTAAAAAGCAAAGACGTAACGATTTGGAAAAAGCGTTAAGTGTTTTTGAAGCTGGAAAAGTACAGGAAGTTAGTATTAACGAAGATGATTATCCAGATAGATATAAACCAGTAATTAGACAATTACTAAAAGCAATTTCAGATGATACAATCCGCAAAACAATGGATGTGGAAGATGAGATATTGGAAGATTTAGAACGAAAAGAAAGATTAATATCCAGACAACAGAAAGAATTAGCTGAAAAAGATGAAATGATAAAAAAGTTACAAGATGAACTTAATAAATTGAAATTGAATTAAAAATAAATTTTTTTAAACTCTTGGATATATTATGTTGGGTTTACGAAAAAATATTCTTGTACAAATTATGACCATATTTTGAAAATGCCTCAAAATAACCTGTAAACCATTGATTAAGTTTGATGCCTTTGTTTAAACCAGCTAAAATATCGCTGTTTTTTTCAACTCCACCAGTTCTAATAATATGAAATTCATCATTCAATGTTTTAGTTTTCAAGTATTCCACAGCAGTTGTACAAAGTTTTAAAGAATCTTCCTTCAAGATTTTTCCACTCAACCCACCGCCAAAATTTGTTGTAAAATAATCATAAATATTTAACTCTGATTTGTAGATTAAATCTCTTTTTTGCTTATAAGCAGTTGAAGTATTTCCAAAATTTATTCCATTGAAACCAAGTTCAATAGCAATATCAATTAGTTCAGGCAACAATTTAATATCAGTATCATTTGAAAATTTTACTATAATAGGTAGATTTCTTAATCTATGGCTAAGATAATTTTTGCTTACATATTCCAGTCTATTAATCAAATTTTTATCTAATCCGTTAGAATCAATCTCATTTTTACTATGAATTACATTAGGACAGCTTTCATTTAACTCTATGAAATCAACATTCGCCTTATCGAATAATTTAAACCCTAAGACAACTCCTTGTAAAATTGCTAATTCATCATCACCAATATCAGCTGAAATACTTGCACCAATTGGGCAACCATGATGTTTATTTATTTTTGATAATTTATTTGCAATATCTGCATGACCGGGATTGGGTAGTCCCATCCAATTAATCGCAGATTTAGATTTTGGGAATGGAGCAAATGGATGGTGAATACCTTGTTTAACATTACCTACCCGATGACCCGATGTTGTTGTTCCAGATAAATATGCACCAGCACCTTGACGATAAACTAATTCGTAACCTTCACCAGTTTTGAACATACCTGCAGAATTGAAAAGAGGACAATTGAACTCAATATCCCACAATTTTGTTTTAACAGAATTATCAAGAATAATTGGTTTATTAGGTGTACTTTTACTCAGATAATATAAAAATTCTTTTCTACCATTTGAATATAAGTTGATAAATAAGTGAGGCGGGAGAAATTTTAATTTATTTCTGGCAAAAGAATCAAATTTGGCAAATTGTTCAATTATCGACATTAATTCACTTTTAGAAAATTATAAATACAACTAACTCAATCAAACTTTTTTTTATTTTTCAATAAATAAAAATTCAATTTAAAAAAAAATACTGATATAATTGCTATTTAAAAAATATAAATCACATTCTCCTTTTGCTATTCTATTAATATATTCTTTTGTTTTTTGTTGTACTTTTACATTTGGAATATCTAACATTTCTTTTTCTATTAATTTCATTCCAGCATTTTTGGTTTCTTCATCTGCATACAATTCTAAGTATTCCATTAAAGTTGTAATTCCATTCGGTTGGCAATGAAGTTTGATAAGTCCAGGTTTTGCCAGGTCCATGAAATCAGCACCAACTCTACCTAATCTGTAACAAGCCGTGCAAAATGAAGGTAGAAATCCCTGTCTTATAACATCTGCAATTACTTCACCACTACTTCTACAATCATTCAAGCTGAATTGACCATCAAATACTTGGTTAAGAGCTTGCTTGTAACCACCGGGATTAGTTTTTGAACCAGCAGAAGTTTGCGAGATGCCTAATTTGAATAATTCATTTCTTAATTCAGCTGTTTCTCTTGTTGAAATAATCATTCCTGTATATGGAACAGAGCATCTGATAATAGCAACTAATTTCTTGAAATCATCATCATTTATTGAATGAGGAATGTTTAAAGAAGCTGGAGCATTGCTTGCGGGCTTAATTCTCGGAACAGAAATTGTATGTGGACCAACTCCATATTCTTTATCCAAGTGTTGAGCGTGCATAAGCATTGCAATGACTTCAAATTTGTAATCATACAATCCAAATAAAGTACCGATTCCAACATCTTTCATTCCATTTGATAATGCTCTATCCATTGTTTCAAGTCTGAAGTCAAAATCAGATTTATGCCCAAAAGTGTGCATCTGATTATATGTTTCCCTGTGATATGTTTCTTGGAAAACTGTATAAGTTCCAATTTCAACTTTACTTAATAATTTGAATTCCTCGTCTTTTAATGGAGCAATTTCAAGATTAATTCTTCTGATTGAACTTCCTTTTGAATCTTTCGCCGCATAAATGGTATTGATAACATTTATTAAATAATCATTTTTGAAGTAATTATTATCTTCACCCATCAACAACAAAATTCTTTTATGACCTTGTTCCAAAATTGCAATTGTTTCTTGTGTAATTTCATCTAAATTTAATCTTACTCTGTCCAATTCTTTATTTTCTACTCTAAATCCGCAATATAAACAGTTATTGGAACAAAAATTTGAAACATAAAGTGGAGCAAATAGGACTAATCTATTACCATAAATTTCATTTTTTATTTTGTATGCTATATTTAATAATTCATCAATTTGTTCTTTGTCTTCTAAATTTAATAAATACGCAGTTTCTTCGGGATTTAAGCCATTTAATTCAAGAATTTTATCAAAAATTTCCCTTATTTTGTATTTGTCTGTATTTTTTGTAACATTAATAAGGTTAAATATGTCATTATCATTTATAATTTGTTTCATAATAAAATCAATTTGTTAATACAAAGAAGCAAAATTACGTAAAAATCTTTTAAGAATAATAATAAATTTTATTAAAAAAAAATGTCAATAATAAAAAATAATTTGTTGATTTCACAATATTTAGTTAATTTAAAGTTTGTTTAAAATGTAAATTTAGCTTTTTGTAGTAATTTATTTTTTCGTGGAGCTTAATAATGAAAGTTTATGAAGCAAAGGACATAAGAAATTTAGCATTAGTTGGTCATGCTGGCTCGGGCAAAACGACCATATCAGAGTGTTTGCTTTATCAGGCAGGAAGTATAACTCGCCGTGGAAGTGTTGAAGATAGAAACACAGTTTCCGATAACCATGATTTAGAACACGAGCGTGGGTCATCAGTATTTGGAACACCATTGTTTGCAGAATATAACGGTTTGAAAATCAATATGATTGACACTCCCGGATATGATGATTATATTGGGGAAGTAATTGCTGCTACTTTTGTTGCAGACAATGTATTGATTGCAATTAATGCTTTAAATAGCATCGAAGTCGGCACAGAGAATGGATGGAATTACGCTGCTTTGGGTAATAAACCTGTTCTTTTTTTAGTGAACAAATTAGATTCAGACCAATCAAAATTTGACAAAGTTATTGAAGATTCAAAATCTCAATTTGGCAATAGTGTAACTGTATTTCAGTATCCTCTTAATCCAGGATTAAATTTTGATACGGTTATTGATATTTTAACTATGAAAATGTTTAAATTTACCGGTGATTTGAAACCTCAAATTTCAGATATTCCAGCAAGTGAAATGAGTAAAGCTGAAGGTTATAGAAATCAATTAATTGAATCAATTGCCGAAAGCGATGAAGATTTGATGAATTCTTATTTCGAGGAAGGAACACTTTCAGAAGAACAAATCAAATTGGGTTTGAAAAAAGCAATTATTAATCGTGGTATTTTTCCAGTATTCTGTATATCATCAAAGAATTTTGTCGGATTTGAGCCATTGATTAATTTTATTTCTTCAACAATGCCTGCACCAAATGAACTTGCACTTCCTGTAGCCGAAGGTAGTGTAAAAGCAAATTGTGATTCCAAATCGCAAGCATCATTATTTATTTATAAGGCTGTTTCTGATGCAAGACTTGGTGATATGACTTATTTCAAGGTAATGACAGGAAAATTAACTTCTGGCTTAGACATGATTAACGAAAGAACAAATTCCTCCGAAAGATTCGGTTCACTTTTTGTGATAAATGGTAAGAAGAGAGAAGAAGCTACTGAATTACTTGCTGGTGATATTGGTGCTACTGTTAAACTCAAAAATGCTCATATTAATGACACTATGCACGAAAAAGGATTCGCAGTTAATTATGAAAAAATGATTTATCCAAATCCGAAAGTTCGTGTTGCAATTCAACCAAAAACAAAAGGCGAAGAAGAAAAAGTTGGTATGGGACTCCATGCTTTACATCTTGAAGACCCTACAGTTGGAGTTGAACATTCACAAGAATTAAGACAAACTATTGTAAATTCACAAGGTGAATTACATCTTGGTTTAATCAAATGGAGACTTTTGAATAGATATAAAGTTGAAGTTGAATTTGTTGAACCAAGAGTTCCATACAGAGAAACAATTCAGAAGAAAGCACAAGGAAGCTACAGACATAAAAAACAATCAGGTGGAGCAGGACAGTTTGCTGAAGTTCACATGATGATTGAGCCATGGTATGAAGGAATGCCAGAACCAGATGGCTTAAATGTTAGAGGTAGAGATGTACATGATTTAGAATGGGGTGGAAAACTTGTTTATTATAATTGTATCGTTGGTGGTGTGATTGATGCAAGATTCTTACCAGCCATTTTGAAAGGTATTATGGAAAAAATGCAGTTTGGACCACTTACAGGTTCTTATGTTCGCGATATTCGTGTATCAATTTATGATGGTAAAATGCATCCAGTTGACTCAAACGAAGCAGCGTTCAAAACTGCAGCTATGATGGCATTTAAAGAAACATTTACTCAAGCTTCACCAAAGATTTTGGAACCTGTTTATGATGTAGAAGTTAAAGTACCAGAAGAATTTGTTGGTGATGTAATGAGTGATTTGCCTTCGAGAAGAGGTGTAATCCTTGGTATTGATGTTGAAGGTAAATATCAGAAGATTAAAGCGAAAATGCCACTTGCAGAACTTGACAAATACTCTCAAGGACTTCGTTCTATGACCCAAGCACGTGCAACACATTCATCAAAATTCTCTGAATATCAATCTGTACCACCTAATGTACAACAAGAATTAATAGATGCTTACAAGAAACAACAACAAGATGATGAATAACTATTAAATTTCAAAAAACAAATGCCACAATATTATTATAATTTTGTGGCATTTTTTGTTGATATTTAATTAAGTCATTTTAAAATATTTGAATATTCTCATTAAGAAATTTTCATAACAAGATAAATAAATTCAGGAAATAAAATGAATCCCAAAATTGACAAATATCTTATTGATGGCTGTATGCGTTGCAAATATGGGGCAACTCCCGATTGCAAAGTCAATAATTGGAAAGTAGAATTAGAAACTCTTCGCCAAATTGTTTTAGATATTGGTTTGACAGAAGAATTGAAATGGGGTGTACCCTGTTACACATTCGAAAATAAAAATGTGTTAATTTTGAGTGCTTTTAAAGATTATGTCTGCATAAGCTTTTTGAAAGGAGTATTATTAATGGATGATGAAAAAATTCTTATCAAACCAGGTGAACACTCTCAATCAGCAAGAATAATCAAATATACTAATCCAGAACAAATAATTTTTCAATCTTTAATTCTAAAAGCATATATACTCGAAGCTATTGAAATTGAAAAATCAAATAAAAAAGTTGAATTCAAACATAATCCGGAACCAATTCCTGAAGAACTAATTGAGATATTCACTCACGACTTTGAACTAAGAGATGCCTTTTACTCATTAACCCAAGGAAAGCAAAGAGGATATATCATTTATTTTTCCCAGCCAAAACAATCTAAATCAAGATTTAACAGAATTGAAAAATGCAGACTGAAAATACTTAATGGTGAAGGATTGCAAGAAAAAAAATATTAAACAATTTAAAAGCATGAAGATAAGTCATTTCTACTTGTATCATTCACTTATCCAGTTGACATATAGTTTTTATAAACATTAACTTATTCACATCGTTATATGAATTATTAAAGAAATGTTCTATATATCTTAAATAACACAAGGTTATCAAAAATAGATAACCTTGTATGTAGATGAATTGTATAAATGATTAAATAGCAATTATTTAATCTTGTTTGGGACGAGTGTTGGTATATATTTTTCAGCTAAAGAAAATCCACCAAACATTACTGCAGAATATAATAAGGTAGAAACTAATGTATTTCTGAAAAATGGTATTGCCATTTCATAACTCAATAAAAGTCCGCTCAAAGTTTTTGGATACATGTCATACATCATCCAAGCACCAAAATTAGTAACAAGATAAAAAATAACTGCAGAAACTAATGAACTAATTAAAACATTTACAGCAGTCAGTCTTTTAATCAAATACGAACCTATGAATACTCCAATTACCATTGACGCATAAACAAACAGCATTGTTGAATGAAATCCCGAAGTATAATAGCCAAAAAATACTGGTGAAGTAAATTCAATCAATACATCACTTAATAACATTGCAAGTATTGGAACTAATAAAGCAAGTTTTTTATCACTCATATAAAAACCTGCAAATAACGCAATTGCCAAAATTGGTTGAAAGTTTGGCAAAGTAGGGAATACTCTTGAAATTGCCGCAAATAGAATTATACCGGCAATTGTCAAAAATCTTGTGTTTGAAATTTCTTTCATAATTTTACTCTTAAATTTAATAATATCATTATTTAATATAGTATATTTAATATTTTTCTTAGTTTACATAATGTAGATTATAATACAAATAATATAATCTATTTTTCCTTTTTTTGTTCTCTTCGTTTTTGTTTTTCTTTTTCTTTAACTTCATTAATATCTATTGGAACATCGTCCATAAAATTCCTAATAGATTTCATTACAGCTTCATCAGATTCTTCAATTCTGCGTTCAATTTTTCTAATCATTTCTTCCATCATGATTTTTTTATAATAACGCAATTGTTCTGGTGTCATATCATCATTATTAGATTTTTTATCTTTTTTCATATTAACACCTTATTATATTATTTATAATTCACAATAATGAATTTTGTTATTGTTTATTGTAAATTTTTGCTTTCCTTTCAAATTATAGTTATGATATGGAGTGTTCGTGGATTTAGTTTTAAATTTCGATTTATCAACTGTCCATTCTTCATTCATATCAAATATTGTTAAGTTAGCAATTTGTCCATTTTCAATTTTAATTTGTTCAAAACCAATTATTTTTCTTGGATTAACTGTAAATAATTCAATCAATTTATTGATTGTTAATTTACCAGTATGAACTAAATAAGTTAATGAAACACCTAAAGCCGTTTCTAAACCTATAATTCCATTTGGAGCATTTTCTAATTCAACAAATTTTTCATTTAACATGTGTGGAGCATGGTCAGTTGCAATACAGTCAATAGTACCGTCTGCAAGACCATTGATAATTGCTTCAATATCTTCATCACGTCTTAATGGAGGATTCATTTTGTAACATGAATCATAACTCTTAAGTAATTCTTCAGACAAGCTAAAATGATGTGGAGTTACCTCGCAACTAACACGCATACCCTTTGCTTTAGCTGCTCTTATTAGTTCAATTGCACCTTTAGTACTTAAATGTTGAGCATGATAACGTCTATTTCCAGCATATTCTGCTAACATCAAATCCCTTGATAGAATAATTTCTTCAGCAATAGAAGGATAACCCTTTAAGCCAAGTTTATAAGATAAAGCTCCTTCATTCATTGTAAAACCTTTAGTTAATGAATGGTCTTCACAATGCTGAGCTAATAATAAATCATTTGGAGCTGCATAATCAAATGCTAATTTCATAACTTCAGAATTTCTAACAGCTACTCCATCGTCAGTGAAAAATACAACGCCAGCTTCATTTAAACTTAGCATATTAGATATATGTTTTCCTTCCCTTTGCTTTGTAATTGCAGCTGAAATCAGAATATCAGTCAACAAATCTTTTGATTTTGATTTAATGTATTCCACAACAGTTACATCATCAATATCTGGGTTTGTATTTGGCATACAAACAACAGCTGTAAATCCACCATTAGCTGCAGAATCAGCACCTGATTTTATTGTTTCTTTATTTTCTTCACCCGGTTCTCTAAAATGAACATGTAAATCCATAAATCCAGGGCTTGCTATTAGATTTTCAGCTTTTATAAATTCTGTTTCTGAATCTAAATTTGGTGAATCAGTTCCGCAATGAACAATTTTACCATCTTTAACCCAAAGGTTTAAATGTTCATCTAATTGTTGAACTGAATTTATTATCCTTATATTCTGAAAATAAATATTCATAGTACTCCAACATTTTTAATTTTAAAATCTTACAAAATTACGATTGTTTTTTAAATTATTTAAATTTTTTTATTAAATTTATAAATTTGTATTCAATCTGTTCACTATTATTAATGAATCATACTTCATTCCGTCTATAACAACGTATCTCAAGAGTCTTCCATATACATCGGTATTTGATTTATAACCTCTTCGTTCAAGCAATACAAATTTCTTTTTTAATAATGAATCAGCATATTTTTTGCCTTTTAATCCAAGAGAATATGCAGAATCAATTGAAATTTTTGCATAATTAGCTTGTTTTGTCAATCTTTCAAGAATATCTGGGTCATTCTTGCTGCTTTCATAAGTATCAATCCCAATTACTCTAACTTTATAATTTTTATCGTCAATTGAAACTGCAAATGTATCTCCGTCATAAATAAAAGGGACGTAAGCAGTTAAAGTATCAGATGTTGGAAATTTACTTACAGTTGAACTTACTGATTTTTCATCACAACTAATCAAAATTATCAAAACTATTACAAGTACAAAAATTTTCATTGATTTTCACAAAATTGTTTTAGATATGCCTTTGCATCTGGATTTCCCATTGAATTTGCTTTTTGCCAGTCTTCACATGCTGAACTCATTTGATTTAGTTGAGAATATGCCAATCCTCTATAAAACAAGTATTTTGATTCTTTTGAGTAAATTTGAATTGCGTAAGTTAATTCAATAATTGCTGCATCATATTTGTTACTTTTCAAAAACATTTTACCTTTTTCAAAATAAATTGCAGGATTATCAGGATTTTTCTTTTCTGCAATTTTGAAATTTTCAAGAGCTTCATCATATTTTTCTAATTCGGTTAATGCTCTTGCTTTGTTAAAATATGCAGAAAATTGTTCAGGTTCGGCTTGAATTGATTGATTAAAATAATCAATTGCAGTTTCGTAATTTCCCTGTATAAATCTTGATGTTCCAGCTTCATTTAATTCATCAATAGTACGGTCGCAGCCAACCAATAACAACATAAACGTAACGATAATAATAATAATTTTCATAAATATCACAAAATTGAAAATAATAAACTTCAAATTTAAAGAAAAATCGTTTCTAAAAGAAAGAATATTGTTTTGAGAAAAATTTTTTTAGAAAAAAAGGTCTATGAATTTCACAAAGCCCGAATTTTGTAATAGCATCAAAATGGGATTTAGTAGCATATCCTTTATGTTTATCAAATCCATAAATAGGATAAATTTTGTGATATTCATTCATGATATTATCCCTTGTAACTTTTGCAATTATTGATGCAGCAGCAATTGAATACGACTTGCTATCCCCTTTTACAATTGTTTGATAATTATAACCAAAATCTTTAAATCTATTTCCATCAATTAATAAAAAATCAGGTTTTTGATTTAAGTTTTCTATTGATAATACCATTGCTTGAAATGTTGCATTTAGAATATTATTTTTTTCAATTTCATCAACATCAACAATTCCAATTCCAACCTGAGCATTATTTATTATCCATTCAAACAATTTAATCCTATTAGATTCAGAAATTTTTTTTGAATCATCAATCAAATTATGAATCTGAATATCAGGTTTGAAAATAACTGAAGCGGCAACAACAGGACCTGCGAGAGGTCCTCTTCCTGCTTCATCAACGCCGGCAACAATTAAATTATTTGCCCAATAAATCGTTTCATAGCTAAAATCTGGCATATTTTTTTTTCGTTTTATTATCATTAAGTTACTATATTTACTTACAATAACTTATCATATTAGAATATCTATTTAATTATCAATAATATATGACAAATAGTATATTTATTTGATATACAATAATAACTATATTATATATTTAATAGAAATATCAATAACTAACATTGATTACTTAATTCATAATCAATTGTGATAAATATATCTAATTGACATATATTGCAATTAGCTAATTATATTGATTAACATATAGTATCAAATAAATCAGATAAACTATTGATATATAACAATACAACACGACTTTTTTATATATTGATAAATGTTAAATAATAAATGTAATTATAATATTATCAATTGATTAATAATATTATTTAATAACAAATATAATCTATTTCATATAAGTACTTATTTATCAATTAAATTAATGAATTCATTTCTCAAATTTAAATCATCAAGTAAATATCCTCTCATCACCGAAGTTACCATGTTTGATTTATCTTCTGAAGCACTCACTCCTCTTGCAATCATACAATAATGCTTGGCAGTAATTACTACTCCTAAAGCTTTTGGCTTTAAAAGTGTTTCAAGGTAATCTGCAATTTGCTCTCCGAGTTCTTCTTGAATTTGTCCTCTTCTTGAAAACCAATTTACTATTCTTGTCAATTTTGATAATCCAATCACATATTTATTCGGTATGTATCCAATTACACAATGCCCTGAAATCGGTTGCCAATGATGCGAGCATAAAGACATTACTTCAATTCCCTTGCTTATAACCAAATTATTTACTTTATTTCTGTTTGGAAAAAGAGTAATTTTTGGTGCATCTTTAAATCTTCCTGCAAATAATTCATTAACATACATCTTGGCAAGTCTTTTTGGTGTATGTGTGCAATTTGGGTCATCAAGAGATATTTTTAAAATTCCCATTATCTCTTTAAATTTATTTTCAAGATTTCCAATCATTTCAAGTCTTTCTTCTTCTGAAATTGGTTGGTTACCATTTGCATCAAAAGTTGATTTCCCATTTGGCTCTTCCCCACTTTCCAAAATACCTTTTTCTGGTTTTGGAAGATAATATGAATCTGGTTCCTGATATATTTCTATTTCACTTTCATTAGCAATAACTGGTAAAGTATTATGTTTTTTTATAATAGTTTTACTCATTTCTAAAATCCTTCAAATTTATTAATTTCTATTTTTTCACCATAATATTCTACGAAACTTGCATCTGTTTCCCATAGCTTAATTTTAAATAGTTTTCCACTTGGAATTTTGGATTCTAAAATCTCCCAGAAACAAACCGATAAATTTTCTACTGTGGGGATTATTCCTTTTAAAAAATCAACATCGTAATTCAAATTTTTATGGTCCACTTTGTCGTGGATTTCTTCCATCAGGATTTTTTTCAACTTTTTCAAATCAATTAAATAACCTGTTTCAGGATTTGGAATTCCGGCTACAGTAACTTGAAGTTTATAATTATGACCATGACCATTTAAATTATTGCATTTGTCATAAATTTCTTCATTTTTTGAATGGTCGAAAGTTGGATTAAAAAGTCTATGTGAGGAAGAAAAATTGATTTCTTTAGTAATATATACCATAATTTACCCTTTTTTATTGTTAAAGTGATTTTAGACGATACTTAAATATGAATATTTCTATTTTTTTTGGTAATTTTGATGTTGGTTAATTTGGAAATTTAAAATGAAAAATAAATATATATTTTTATTTCTAATATTGATGTTAATTGTTGGATGTTCATCAGTAAAAGAAAGCGTAAAATCAGATAAAAAAATTGAAGAAACACAGAAAGTAACAATTAAGTTACCAGGATATAAATCAGATTTATATGAAATTGAATTTTCTGCAAAAATTTCTGTAAATATAGAAGGCAATTCACAATCTGTAAATGCTAAAGTTAAGATAGCTGGTGTTGATTCAATAGCAATGAATATTACAGGACCATTTGGTATTGCAGTGGCAAAATTTTATGCAAGCAAGAGCGAATTTATTTTTTACAATATTTTCGAGAATTCAACATATATTGGAAAACCAAATGCAGAAAATCTCAAAAAGTTTTTAAATATGAATATATCTTTTGATGATTTTATTCGTATATTGCGTGGGGAGCCATTATTTGATATTGATAGTTATAAATTTATGAAGACTGTTTCCGAAAGAACTTTTTTATTTCTGTCTAAACAAGATAGTTTTGGAGATTTTGTCGTGTCTGATTCTGTACATAATACAATTATTTCATATCAAAGAAAGTTGAAAAACGATTCATTAGTTATGGATATTCAGCAAAATAATTTTAATTTTTATTCAAAATATTATATTGCTTCAGATATTTATTGCAAATTTCCAACTCAAAATTCAACCATTAGATTTGAATTAAGTGATATTAAAACGAATATCAAATTTGAATCTCCCTTCAAATTCGCTGTAAGTAAAAACTCAACATTAATAAATTTAAATGAATAAAACATTAATAAATATGATAATTAGCAGATATAAATATTTTGAATTTAAAAAATATCATTTATATATATTTTTTTTCTTATTTCTTATTATTACAACTGATGGTATTTCACAACAAATTGATAGTTTGAAGTTATTTGAAATGAAACAACGCGATAAACAAATTATTGATTCAGTTACTACACAACGAAGAATTGATTCAATTAACAATCAAACAAGCATTATAAATGAAAAAGTAAAAAAATCTGGTCTTGACACTATTGTAAATTATCAATCAAAAGATTCAATCAGATTCAATATTAAAAGTCAATCAATGAGATTACGAGGTGAAGCTCAGGTTAATTTTAAAAAACAGAAACTTGCTGCAGAAATTATTGAATTAGACTTTAAATCTTCTCTTTTATATGCTAAATCTACAAAAGATACTAATAATAAACTATACGGCTTTCCCAAATTTAATGATTCAGGTGAACAATTTGTGGGGCAGGAAATTAAATATAATTTCAAGACTAATCAAGGAACGATTAGCTTAGGTGAAACTGAAATGGGTGAAGGATTTTACTTCGGTGAAAGAATTAAACGCATTTCCCAAACTGAATTATTCGTAGAAAATGGTTTTTATACAACTTGCAATCATCCTGAGCCACATTATCATTTTGGTTCTCCTAAAATGAAAATTATTGCTCAAGATAGAATTTTCCTTGACCCACTTATTATGTATGTAGAAGATATTCCTGTTTTTATCTTACCATTCGGATTATTCTTCCCCTCAAAAGGAGGCAAACAATCTGGTTTAATGGTTCCTACATTTAGTTTTTCAAATAGTCGAGGAGTAGTATTTCAAAATTTGGGATTTTATTGGGCTATATCTGATTATATGGATGCTCAATTTACTACCGACCTTTACACAAAAGGTGGTTTTATGTTGAAGAACACCACCAGATATAAGTTATTAAATCAATACGATGGAAATTTCAATATTGAATGGGGACAAACCAGAAATAATGTTGATGAAGATTATGCAACTAATTTTAAATTTGGTTTAAGGCATAATCAAAGCTTGACTCCTGACGAAAAAATCACAGCTAATCTTGATTTCAGAAGTTCAAATTTCAACAGAAACACACAAACTAATCAAATGGATTATCAGACTCAAAGTGTTCGTTCTGCCGCATCATACTCAAAAAGTTTTGATAACCGCTCTACCCTATCCATTTCGTATGACAGAAACCAAAATATTATAAATGATACTTATGACCAAAGTTTGCCATTAAGCTATTCCTTTCCTTCTACAAAAATATTCAATTCATTTACTGACGCTCCAAAATGGATAAGAGATATACAATTTAATTATAGATTTTCAGCGTCTTATTCTGACAATACATCTTTATCATTTAAATCACATACAATTAAAGATACTATCACTAATAAAGATAGTTTGTATATTGATACACTTACTAATTTTAGAAGCAAATACAGAATTGAACATAGCCCAAGTATTTCAATTTCACCAAAATTAGGATTTTTTACAGTTACTCCATCAATTTCATTTGGTGCTAATAATTACATAAGAAAAATTAATAAAGTATTTAATCCAATAGACAGTACAATTTCTGTAGATACGATTAATGGTTTCTATGCTGATTACAGAGCAAGTTTTGGATTGGGCTTATCTACTACTATTTATGGTGATATTGATGATAAACGCCCAATTCTTTTTTTAATTAAACCATCATCTCTTGGTATTAAAGCATTCAGACATATTTATAAACCGAATTTCAGCTTTTCCTATACTCCTGACCAATCAAGTGAAAATTTGGGCTTTTATGGATATTATAATGATGAACAAAACCGCAGTATTCAGTATTCAAGATTTGAACTTGATGGTGGTGGTATTGCTTCATCAAGACTATCTTCAAGAATTAGTTATTCTGATTTAAACAGTTTAATGATTAAAGTGAAAGAATCTGATACATCTGATATAGCATTGGAAATTTTGAATTTTTCTTTAGGAACTGGTTACGATTTTGCAAAAGATTCTTTTCAATTAGATGATATAAGATTGACTATGAGAAGTCCAGCACTTAAATTGTTTGATATGAATATGAATGCAACATTTACTCCTTATGATGAAATTGTAACTTATAAAACTAATTCTAACGGCGAAAAGGAAGCTGTATATCAAAAAATTAACAGTTACATTGCCGAAAATAAAAGTGCTTGGGTAAGGATGACTTCTTTTAATTTGAGTATTTCTACAAGATTTAGTTCTGATGGTTCAGTGTTAAATCCTTCTGCTACGAGTTTAACAGGTACTAATAATGATAGTATTGGAATTGGAGAAAGATTTAGTAAAAGGATAAATTATTCAGAACAAGAAGACGATATTTATGGATGTTTGAATCCAGGCTGGACTGAAATAAATATGCCTTGGAGTATTGGTTTGGATTTGACTTATGCATACAGTCAATATTCTATCAATCCAAGTTCTAAGAATGAAACATTAAGTTTAAGAATGAATGCCAATGTACAAATTACAGAGACTTGGAGATTATCGGCAAGTGGTAATTATGATTTTATCAATAATGAAATTGGAGTTCCTCAATTAAATTTCACTAAAGATATGCACTGCTGGGATTTTACATTTAATTGGATTCCTACAGGTGGCAATGCAGGATTTTATTTAAGATTCGGTATAAAGGCATCTCAATTACAAGATTTGAAAATTGAGAAACAGGATAATCCTTTATTGCGTTAATCGACAGAGGTAGGGCTATCGGTGTTTAATTTGTTTTGTAAGATATATTTGAAAAATTAAAACAACATCTCTGCGTTTTGAAGAGATGTTGTTTTATTGTTTGAGTAACATTTGATAAGATTAATAAATCTTATTTTTCCCATCCTTATACGTATGCTTTGATTTTCAAAGTAAATTGTTATTTTAAACTTTAGAAGTCCCTGAATTAAAATAAATTTTATTTAATTTGTTATACCAAATATTGGAAAGAATTTATTTGTGCCTTGGAATTTAACAATCAAATACATTAGTTGGTTTGTGTAAGGAATATTCAATCTAACTTTACCTTGATTGCCATTTGAAAGTGAGAAGTCTGGAACTAAATCAGAAATTTTTTCACCCAAAATATTGTACAAAGTAAATTTAAAATCATTCTGGGAATATATCATATCATAAGCATAATCAAGAGTTATTGCGTTTGTATATGGATTAGGATAAGGATTTGAAACCCACCAAACTGGTTTGCTTTCAACTTGGGTTTCGACAGAAGTGATTATATCTTTTTCGGTTTTGGATTTGTAGATGTAGAAGTCCCAAACATCTTTTACAAGTATACAGCCAACAAAAGTGGTATTACCTACTTTCTCGTACCAAGCTGAGGAAATAATTCCGTCATAAATTTTAAAGTCAGGCACTAATTCCCAAGTATCACCATTGTCTTTACTTGCTAATTTATTAATACCGTGTTTTATTGTAATACTATCACCTTCAATAATAAAGTCTTTATCTGTGTAACTAAACCGTTTTTCCTTATAAACTTCACGCCAACTATCACCATTATCTGTACTTTTTAATATATAATAAACATAATTTGTTGGCAGACTATCTACCATATCATAGTTTTGTCCATTTATCAATAAATCTCCATTTTCTAATCGCAATACCTTTAATATGTTCTTTAATTCAGAGATTTTTTTTAGAGTTGGTTTGGAGTCAGTTTTATAATCATAAAATCCAATATAGCAATCCTTATAAAAATTAGCCCAATCATTTACTTTTAAGGCAGTAAATACCATTTTGCTATTTGTAATTAATTCAAAATCTCTTATAATAATTGAATCAACATAATGCTTTGTTACAGTTTCAAAAAAATTATCAGTACTTGATATAGCATAATAACCGGGATATACATCACTATAAAAAACAAAAACGTAAGAATCATCATCAATTCTTTTTAACATTTTATCGCTTCCAAGAATATTTGTACGATAATCATAAGTTTTACCACCATCTTTGGTGAGCATAAAATGGTATTCGTATTTATATTTTACAAAGCAGAAACCCTCTTCTTTGTTTCTAAAATATATAGTATTTACAGGATGAAAATTATTCTCTGTTATTACATCTTCTTGAGTAAAAAAAGTATTTCCGCCATCATTAGTTCCATATACAGCTGACCCAGTTCCATTGAAGAAAAAATTATTCTCATCAACAAAAAAGTAATGTACACCAACATCTATATTCTTGGATCCAATATTTAATTTTGTACTTAAATTAGAAATTTGCTTCCAAGTTTTACCTGAATCATCAGACAAATAAATCATACTATTTGGACCAACTCCAATTATTAAGTTTTGATACGAATCAAATGATTTTAAGATTATGTTATCAGTTAATATTTTGTTTGTATTATCGCATAATAATTCAAGTTTACTGTCAATAGTATTGTATTTATAAACGTCAAACAGATGCCATCTTGCCTTTTTAAATAATAATATATTAGCTTCATTAAGTTTTTGAAAGTTTTCCATAGAATCTATAACTGTTAATCTTTCTGTGGGAGTCATAAATTTGTTGTTATATAATTTTCCATCAAATATAAAATATGTTTTGTCATTAAAATAGCTTAAACCAATTGGATAACAATTATTACATTTTGAATCAGTAACTAATGTAGAATATTCATTGAAACTTCCAAACTTATGTTGTAATATTCCACCCAGAATACTTAATGTAACTTCATTATTATCGTTAATTGTTACTTGTTTGAAATTCAAAGGTAATGTAATTATTTCTTTTGTCCAATTAATGCCAGCATCAGAAGAAAAATAAACAGTTGAACCGTCGCAAGCAATTACACCATATCCATTTTTATTTAGTGCGATATCATTAAGTTTTATATTATCAAAAGTATATATCAAAGTAAAGGTCATTCCTAAATCATCTGAATTATACAATTTTCCTTCATTGCACAAAAGAAAAATTTCATTGTTGAATATCTCAATATCGACAATATTTTCTCCATTCTCCAAATATTTTCTGTTCCACGTTTTTCCTCCATCTTTACTAATAATGACTGCACCGTTAGTCCCAGCCGCAATAAAAGTATTTTCATCAATTATTTTCACAGAGTTATATATAACTCTTAACGGCACAAATCCCTCAACATTAGGAGCTTGCGAAAGCAAGAATACAGAAGCAATCAAAAGAATAAACAAAATTGTAATAAAAATTTTCATTAAATTCACCTATTATTTATTAAAAAAAACATTTTTTAAATTTGCACACCACATACATACAATAGACAATTTAAACGCAAAATAATCACATAAAAAATGCACTTTTTTTTGTTTTTTCAAAATATTTTAAAAAAAATAAGAATTCAATCAATCATTAACAATTTTTATAGAAACAAATATTTATTATATACTGATGTTATCTCATTTCAAAATTTCAAATATTTTATTAAACAAACAAATAATTTAAAAAATATTTTTTATTAACATTAAAAATAAATTTTTCACACAAATATCACAAAAGATGTCAATAAGTTTTCAAAATGGGCTGTATTATTTTTCTACTAAGGTTTTCAAAACTTTATTTTCAATTGTTATCTGTAGTAGAAAGAATCACAGTAACACAAACATTTAATCCAGATGGGATTTTCAAGGGTTTTTTTTGTCAATACTCAATAATTATTATTGAACCAGTTAATCATTAAATGACCATCCAACTGTCAATCTTAGATTTCTGCTAAGATTTGGATAGTACGGAATATAATAATAATTTGATGCTAATAGATTATTAAATGCAACTTTGACAAAAGCTCTTGCTAATTTCAAATTTGCATAGATATTCAACCCATTCTGTTGGAAATCACTTTTAAGAAAATTTTGTGTGTATGCTCTATTTATTGGATTATAATTCAAACCTTTATAAGAAGTCAATGCCTCAATTTCTGTACCTAATTGTACTATACTTCTATTTAAAAGATATTCATAATAAACATTTAATTTTCCATAAAGCAAAGGGAATGAGTTTATCTGCTCTGAATTTAGCATATCATAATAAGATTGTAATTGAAATTCATATCTTAACAAATTAATAAATTGAGATTTATAATTGAAAAATCCACCTAAAATTAATTTGGTTTTATCATTTTTGAATGAATAATCATATAAATTTAAAGTATCTTTCGTTGAAATATATGATATTGGATTGTCAATCAATCTACTAAACACTCCAACTTCAATATTCAAATCTTTGTTAATGTAATTAAAGTTGAAAATACCAAGTAAATGTTTTTCATTAAATAAATCCAAATTTTCAGAAGCTGCTGGAGTTCTATCCGATAAAGATAAATCAAAAGAAATAGCAGAGCTGTCTGTTAATTTTGCCCTAAGCTTACCACCAATTCCAAGACCGAAAATCCCATTTTCAGTAAAGAGTCTTGCTCCTCCTGATAAATTAAGCCCATTAGTAATATCAAAATCTAAATGACCATAAGCGGCAAAATCTGTACCTGTAAATTCTTGGTTAATATAAGTTTTGGGTAAATAGGAATATTGAAAATTTCCACCTGCTCTAAATGTAAGAAAATTTGACAAAGATAATTCATATTTTCCCATAGCTCCGATATAATAATTATCAGTTCTAATACTTCCAGATGAATCAGATGGATTGAAAAATATGTCATCATAAAATGTAAAATTATGTTCTGTATTTGTATAAAATACAGCTAAAGATAGCGAATGAGTGCTATCTTCCGATAATAATGATGTAAAATTCAAATTTAAATCGTGTCTGTATATTCTTTCATTAATTTGTGGGAAAATTGGACTTGCAGAAATAGGGTCGTACAAATTTTCTGAATTAATATCATTTCCACCATTTAAACCTGTTCCATGGTTAGTGAAATATTCAACTAACGAAATTGAAGTTCTGTCTGATGGAGACCATTTTAGTACCAATCTTACATTCCATGCTTTTAGCCAAGTATTGTCAAATTTTCCAGCAGCTGCTGTACTTCTAAAACCAAATGAATAATTCCAATTTTTTGCTATATTTTGAGATATTAATGCATCAACACCAAGAAATTCAGAACCTGCCTGAGCAAACCAAACTCTTGTAAAAGGTTTCGCAGAATTAAAGTATGGTTCTTGCATATTAATAATACTACCACTTTTACCACCAAAAACAACTGCATTTGCACCTGTCATCACTTCAAAATTCTCTGCAAATTCTGTTGATATTTGATAAGGGTTATGAGATGAAAATGCTAAATCATTAATATTTCTACCGTTTAACATAGTTCCATTTGTGATTGTCATTCCTCCATTGAAACTATAAACATTATTCATTCCAAAGCTACCAAGACTCATTTTAAAAGCGGGGAAATTATAATAAATTATGTCAGAAAATTCAATATAATTTTGCATTTGAATATCCCTTCGGTTTATCTTAGTGTCTAAACCGGACTTTAAATTATATATTGAGCCGTGAGAATGAATTGGATAGCGTTTAACTGTATCAACTACAATCGTTGTATCACTTATGCTTAGTGAATCCACTTTAGGAGGTTCTTCAAACAAAAAATTTGAAAAACATATTATCGGAATAAAAAAAACAGCTATATATTTATACATTTTATATCAATTTCAATTATTATATATTTTAACAATTACAAAATTACAAATAAAATCATTTTCTAATCATAACTTTTCTTTAATAAATATAAATCAGCTAATCCAATTGCGATTACAGATTCAATAATAACAGGTATTCTTAGTGCTATACAAACATCGTGTCTGCCCTTTATTTCAATATTAGCAACAGATTTATCAATTAAATTAATTGTTTGCTGTAGTATGGTAATTGAAGAAGTTGGTTTAACTGCTACTCTTACAATTAACTCATTACCATTTGAAATACCACCATTTATACCACCTGAATTGTTAGTTTTAGTTTTTCCAAATTCATCAATAATACTATCATTCATCTCACTACCGTACATTTTAGAAGAATTAAACCCAGCTCCAAATTCAACTCCTTTTATTGCAGGAATTGAAAAAAGCAAATGGCTAATTACTGATTCTGCACTATCAAAGAATGGTTCACCTAATCCAACAGGTAAATTTTTTACTCTACATTCAATTATACCACCAACTGAATCACTTTTACTAATAGCATCATCAATTGCTTTATTAAAATCAGTTTGTCCGTTAATCTCAATGATTTTTGCATTGATTTCAATTTTTTGAAGTATTTTCTTAGCAAAATATCCCGCTGCAACAATTCCAACGGTTAATCTTCCGCTTGAATGCCCACCACCATAAGGATTATTAAAACCTTTATACTTAATAAAATTTGTAAAATCTGAATGACCAGGACGAGCCAATTCTACTATTTTATCATATTCTGATGAATTAAATACTTCATTTTTAAAAGAAATAATTATTGGAGTACCTGTGGTTCTATTATTAAAAATTCCCGATTTTATTATTGGAATATCTGATTCCTTGCGAGTAGTAGTTCCCTTTTGATTCGGTTTTCTTCTATCAATAAAATCTTGTAAATCATTGATATTCAATTCAATTCCAGCTGGACAACCATCAATTATTATCCCAACTTCGTCATTATGAGATTCGCCATAAATTGAAATTCTAAATAATCTTCCAAAACTATTCATGTATTATTCCTCCAACACTTTTAATATCATTAATAAAATTTGGATATGATTTATTGACACATTCAAAATTATCAATTTTCAAACCGGATTCCATATTCAAACCTGTTACAGCCAACGACATAGCAATTCTATGGTCATTGTGGGAATTTGTTTCAGAATAAACTAATTCTGATTTATTTATGATAAATGAATCTTCTTCGACTTTTAAATTGGCATTAATTTTAGAAAATTCATTTATAATTGCCTCAGCCCTATTTGATTCTTTATTTTTTAATCTTGAAATACCTGATATTCTGCTTTCATTTTCCAAATTTAAACATAAAGGAATTAATGCAGGTATTAAATCAGGATAATCAACTGCATTGAAATTAATACACATATTTGCTCTTGCTTCATTAATAATATCAATAATAATTTTATCACCTTGAACTGAATGAATATTTAAATTATTTATTTGAAAATTTCCAGCAATTTCAGAAGCAACTAATAAAAAAGCAGTATTACTCCAATCATTTTCAACTTCAAATTCTGTACCGTTATAATTTTGATTTCTCTTTATGTAAAAATTGCTAAATCCTTCATTTTCAATATTAATACCATATTTTCTTAACACAGTTAATGTCATTGAAATATATGGTTTACTAACTAAATTATTCACCTTAATTATTGAATCTGATTCCAACAAAGGAAGAGCAAATAATAAACCTGATAAAACTTGCGAAGAATCATTAAAATCCAAAACATAATTACCAGCTTTCAATTGTCCTGATTTGATAATATAACCTTCTTCATAATTTATTTTAACATTTACTCCAAACAAAGATAATGTACGAATTAAATCATCTAAATTTCTATATTTCAATGTATTATCGAATATGATTTGAATTTCATCTTTATAAATACCAGTAATCGTAGTTAATACTCTTGTCAAAAATCCACTTTCACCAGTAAATATTTTTTTTGTTTTAAATAAATCTATATTTCCTTTAATATTAATAGAATTATTGAGGATATTCGTTTCAGTTTGAGATTTAATAAAATTAATTAAATGCAAAGTATCATCAGCAATTAGTGGATTAATAATTATTGAATCTGAACAACATAAACTTGCTGCAATCAAAGCTCTTTGAGTTATACTTTTTGATGCTGGAGCATTTAATTCTCCTTTTAGAATTGATTTTTTAACGGTAATTTTCATAAAGTAACTCAACAATTGATGATTCATCGGAATCGTTATGAACAATTCCATCGCTAATTGAAAAATATTTTTCTTTTCTTAAATTAAATAAATTTTCAATTTCGGATTCTGATTTTGATTTAATTATTGGTCTGGTATTAATATCTATTCTATCAAGAGATGTTTTTAAATCTGAATAAATATAAATAATATCATTTAAATCGTTCAAAATATTGAAATTATTATAGTTATCAACAACTCCCCCGCCAGTTGATATGACTATTTCATGACTATTTTTCAGAAAATCAATAATTTGTGATTCAAGATTTCTAAAATATTCTTCCCCAAATTTTTCAAATATTAATGGAATTGACAACCCTGTATATGTTTCAATAAGTTCATCAGTATCCATATAAGCATAGTTCAACTTTTTAGCCAATTTCTTTCCAATTGAAGTTTTACCGGTTCCAGAAAAACCAACTAATATAATTTTATCTTTTTTTCTTTCAATACCATTTAAAAATTTCAAAGTTGAATCAAAATCAGGTAGAATTTTATTCAGCATAATTAGGACAGGAATTGCTTGATAAATAAGCCAATTTAAACCATTGATATATATAATATTTGAAGGTACTTCTTTTTTTATTTGATAATTCACATCAATAATAATCATTGAATTTGTTATGTTTTTTAAATCAAAATATTCTCTAAAATCTGGGATGGTTGAAATTATTATGTCAAATTCATTAATATTAGTAATTTTGTCAATATAATTTATCCTTTTGATATTTGAAATTTTAATAGCTTTTTCGATAGTTCTGTTATAAATAGTTACATTAGGATTGTTATATTGCTTGAATGAATCTATGATTAATCTTGCAGTATCACCCGCACCTAAAATTAAAATTTTGGAACTTTTAACATTTATTTTATATTTATTTATAATTGAAGTCAATCCAATAACATCAAAATTATAACCTTTTTTTTCATTAATATTTAAAAAATTTGTTGAATAATATAGATATGAAGATAAATCACGCATTTCGGCTAAATGAAAAAACTTACTTTTATATGGTGATGTTATATTGAGATAATTAATATTTAGTTTATTTGATAAATCTAAAATATTATTTGGATTCCCAGATATTAATCTTGTATATTGAATGTTTAATGAATATTTTTCATTCCAAAATTTGAATAAATCAGGCGATAAACTATGCATTATTGGATTTCCGGTTACTGCATATTTCTTGTTTGGATTTATCATATTATTTTGTACAATTGATTAAGAGTTTCGTAATCCATTTGTCCTTCGGCAGTTTCACTACCTGGTTTTGAGCTACAAAAAGTAAATGGAGCTCCAAGTTTCAACGATGCAATTCTTACAATTCTACCCATTCTCCCCATACCAATTACTATTAACTTATTCTTGTAACTAATATTAGAATATAGTGATAACAATCTTGCAGAATCAGAAAATTCATTTACTTTACAAGCAATTTTGATAAAGTCAAAATTCCAAAAAATACCATTTTCTATAATGTTATTAAGTTCCTCAATTTGAGGTGTACATTCGTAATTGTGATAGGAATAAATTGATTTACAATTAAATAATTTTGCTTTTTGTAAAATATCCAACTTTGTTTTTGAAGATAAAGTAGAATCAATATCTATGTAATTAGCTCCAAATTCAATTGCGTGATTAAGAAAAAAAGCAAGTAATTCTTCCGGCAATGATTGAGTATTTTTGTAAGTAGCTATTAGATTTTTATGCGTACTAAATATGTATTGGATTTGTGAAGAACTAAATTGGCATAAATCCATTCTAATTTCTACAAAATCAAACATTTTAATAACTTTGATGCATTCATCGTAATCTTTATTTCCAAAACTAACGCAAATCATTAAGCATCTTTTTTAATTCCAAAAAAGTAATTTCAAATATTCGTGCTTTGCCAATTTCTTCTAAAACAACAAAATTCATAAAATTTGTGTTGCGTTTTTTATCTCTTTCAATAAATTTCATTACTAAATCAGTATCAAAAATAAAATCAACGGGTAAACCAATTTTATATAATAGTTTTTTTATTCTCTCCAACTGCTCAGTTGGCAACAATCCAATTTTATTGGAAATTCTTGCAGCAGTTACCATACCAATACTAACAGATTCACCATGCCTCATTCCATATATGCTTTCTATACTATGGCCAACCGTATGTCCAAAATTTAATATTCGCCGTGAATTATTATCAAATTCATCTTCTTCCACTATTGAAACTTTAATTTGGATTGATTGTTGAATAATTATTTCAAGTTTAGTTGTGTCATACAAAAGCTGTGAAAATGAATTATTTAAATTCAAACCATCACTAATATTTTCTATGTAATTAAAAAATTCAGCGGAATAAATTAAACCAACTTTTAAAGATTCGGCTAAGGCACTTCTTAACTCTTTATCAGGAAGAGTTTTGAGTAAATTTGGGTCGCAAATAACGTATTCTGGTTGAAGATAAGTTCCTATCAAATTTTTATAATTATTAAAATTTACTGCATTTTTCCCACCAATTGCTGCATCACATTGAGCTAAAAGAGTTGTTGGAATACTTAGTAATTTTATTCCACGTAAAAAAGTAGAGGCAACAAATCCAGCAATATCAAGAACAACACCTCCTCCAAATGCAACAATGTAAAATTCTCGATTCACTTCGTAGTCAATCAATTTTTGATATATCAATTCTATTTCAGATAATCTTTTGAACTGTTCTCCAGCTGGAACAACTATCGTCTTATATTTCCATAAAAAATCTTGATATAATCTAATTAGATTTGAATCTGTAATAATTACAAATTCTTTTCCTTCGAGAATTTCGGGTAATTCCAAATATGATTGATTTATTAAGATATTTGAGATACCAGATTTATGTTTTAATTTTATTAAATTCATAATTTATAAACCATACTGAATGAAAGAAAGTAATTTCGAAAGTTCTTCTGGTTTGATACTTTGTTGACCATCAATCAAAGCAGATTCAGGATTTTGATGTGTTTCAATCATCAATCCATCAGCTCTTAATATCAAAGCAGCTTTTGCAACATCTGTAACAAAATCTGAATTTCCTGTTGAGTGTGAAGCATCGAAACATACTGGTAAATCAGTCATTGATTTAAGTTCCACAATGCTTGCTAAATCAGGTGTATTTCTTAATTTTGAATCCATTTGTTCAAAAGTTCTAATACCTCTTAGACAAAGAATTACATTTGGATTTCCTTCTTGACGAATATAATCTGCAGCATTTACTAATTCCTTAAGAGTCGCAGAAAATCCTCTTTTTAATAGAACATATTTATTATCTTTAGCAGTAATTTTACCAACATTTTTTAACAGTTCGTAAGAAGCCATATTTCTACTGCCAATTTGAATAATATCAATTAAACTATGATATTTTTCCAAATGAACAGAATCAAGAATCTCACTAACCAAAAATAAATTATACTTCTTTGCAGCATTATGAGCCAAAGTTAGACCTTGTTCACCAGTACCTTGAAAAGAATTAGGAGCTGTTCTCGGTTTAAATGCACCAGCCCGAAATATTTTTATACCTAATTCATACATTTTTTTTGCAATTAAATCAATTTGCTCTTCGTTCTCAACCGCACAAGGTCCAGAAATAACAAATGGTTTACGAGAAAGATATTCCTTTAAACTACCTTTAGACAAATTAGGATTAGAACCTTTGACAGCATTGAAAATCTTTGAATATATTTCTTTTATTACTGCAATACTTCTATCATCAGATAAATCTTTCAAAATTTTATAATAAATTTCTTCTTCGCGAGATTTATCCTCGATTGGTAAATTGTTATCAAATTTATATAATTGAGCTTCGATTGCTAATTTCATTCTGTTTAATACAGAATTTACCAGAACTTTGTCTGCTTCATCAATTTCGGCTCTTAATAATTCCAAATTGTTCATATTATAAAATATAATTTTTCATAAATTCAAATTTAACAAATTTGAAGGTTTTATATTGTATTAATTTATAAATTTTAAAAAAATTTTTATTTTTTTTTATCATTAAATAAATTATTGTTAATTTAAAAGTTGTAGTAATTACAAAAATTAAAAAATGTTTTTTTATATATTATTAATTTATGGTGATTTAAATGAAAATTGGAATTTTTTACGGAACAAACACTGGCAACACTGAAGCGGTTGTTGAAAAATTAGAAGCAGAATTATCAAATAATGGTTTTGATGTTGACAAACACGATATGTCAAGTGCATCAGTAGATGATATGGGTGCTTATGACACTTTAATCATAGCATCTCCAACTTGGAATGATGGCGAATTACAAGATGATTGGGCTGCGGTAATTGATGAATTTTCAGCTTATGATTTCTCTGGCAAAAAAGTTGGTTTCTTAGGTACAGGCGACCAAGATGGTTATCCTGATAATTTCGTTGATGCAATTGGTATTTTGGGCGAGCCAGTTTTGAAAAATGGTGGAGAAGTATTCGGATATTGGTCCACTGATGGATACACTTTTGATGAATCAAAAGGTGTTAAAAATGGAAAATTCTTTGGATTAGCAATTGATGTTGATAATCAAGATGAATTAACTGACGAAAGAATTGCAAAATGGGTTGCTCAAATTAAAGCAGAATTAGGTGCTTAATAATTTAGTTATCCTTATAAATTTTTAGATTTTTTTTAATGCCCTACTTAATTTTTAGTAGGGTTTTTTTTGAAATTTATATTTTAATCAATAATTAAATTTCTCCAAATAAGTTGCTGAATGTCATAATTTACTTAATTTACAATAACTTGCAAAATATTTTTCTCAAATTAATAAAATAATAAAAAAACTAATCCGTTAATAACAAATAGCTTAAATGCTATTATTGCAATTTAATTGCAAGTTGTTCTTTTAAAATTTGTTATGTTTCACTATAAGGTTTCGAACAAGTGATAATAAAAGCAGTTACAAGGAAGTTTTCAAAGTGGCAATTAAGAAGAGGATTTTTTGCTGTAATGTTACTTTCTGTCCAATTTCTGCTTATAGCACAACCTTCCATTATTTCTGATTCAGAGTTGTATGATACTGATAAAGCGGCTATATCGGTTGTCAAATTTACAACTTTGCGTGAAATTAATCTTGCTGATGAATTAAGAATTCAAACTCAAGAAGGACTTTCTTCCCATTATGGAAGAAAATTTCATAACAGAAAGACGGCTAATGGTGAGCGGTATAAAAAAGATGAATACTCTGCTGCTCATAAAACATTGCCTTTTGGAACGATTGTGAAAGTTACGAATCTAAGCAATGGTTTATCAACCTTGGTTAGAATCAATGATAGAGGACCTTTTGTAAAAAAGAGAATAATAGACTTATCTTTTAAGTCTGCAGAATATATACAGGGAACAGGTTTAGCAAGTGTCAAGACGGAGTATTTTGTGCCGGGTATGATAGCAATTCCAGATGATAGTAAGTATTTTTTTGGATATTCTTTGAATTTACAACCTGTAATAATTCCTGATAATTCTGTTACAATCATTGATTCAACTAATAATTTTAACGATGCAGTAAATTTGTACAAACAAAATTTGCATTTAGATTCTGACGTAAGCAGATTCTTTCTACTTGTCGAAGCGAATGAAGTTTGCGGTAAACAAACTGAAAATTCGGATTTTTACTATTACATTGGATATTTTGATGGCAAAATATTCAAGAAAAAAAGTGGAATTGTTGCTGAAAAAGTCAATTAATTCGCACCGCAGATTTTTTTCCATTGGGGTTATTTCATTTATTTTTGAAATAACCTCTTTTTTTTTATTAATTCACAATAATTTCTTAATTTTAAATCTGTGAAAAGTGTAATTTTGTAATGATTTTGTATTTAATATTTTTGACAATAAATGGAGTCCTAAAATGAAAAGAATTTTTATACTTGCAATTACTACAATTGCGATTGCTTTTTTGTTGAATGCCTGTGGTTCAAGGTCAATGAATACAGCAAAGAATGCTTATTCTCAAAAAGATTTTGATAAAGCTATTGAGAATTTAAATCAAGAACTCGCAGTTAATCCGAGTAATAGTGAAGCTTGGATGTTATTGATTGATTCTTATGAAAAAAAAGGTGACCGAGTTTCAGCTGTAAAAGCAGCCCAAAAAGCTTCTGAAAATATCACTGACCCTAAATTTATTAATCAACCTGCTGAAAAGATGTATAGTTTTTGGCTTGATGCATTCAATCAGGGTGTTAAGCATTTAGAAAAGTTTATTTCTACAAAGCAAAGTGTTGATTTTGATGAAGCATTAAAGAATTTTAATTTAGGTATTTCTTTACGACCTGAAATTTTACAGTTTCATAGTTACAAAGTTACTTTATTAGAATTAAACAAAGATTTTTCTGCTGCTGAAATCGCGAAAGATGAATATTTGATACAATTAAAAAAGTATGCTGACTTTGCTAAAAGTTCAGGAGTTCATCTTGATGCAAAATCTTCTGTTGTAAAAGCAAAATTAGGTACTGCTGTTGAAAAACAAACTTTACCAACAGGTAAAGATACTATTTATGCTGAGTCATACAATTATGATAATAAATTAGTTTCTGTATTTTATCAAGATGTAAAAAAGACAGGTGAACCTGTTGTTGTTTATTGGAAACCAGAAATTCATAAGCATTGGGATCCAAGAGAAAAATTTCAATATTTGGATTTAGAAATTAATCCACTCGGTAGTTTTGCTCAAGCTGCTTATGATAAGAAAGAATATGACAAAGCATTAAAATTTTTACAAATGTTCCAAATATTTGACCCAAACAACACAGACAATACAGCCGCAATTTTCAAACTTTATCAAGAAGCAGGAAAGACTTCTGAAGCAAAAGCTGCACTTGATGAATTAGTAAAGAATGACCCTAAAAATGTAATGGCATGGACTCAATATGGTGATTTATACTCAACTACAAAATTCGACGCTTCTACTCCAAATTCAGAAATCATAAAAAATTATGATAACGCAATTAAAATGTACGAAAAAGCATTAGAAATCGACCCTAATTATAGTTATGCGTTAAGAAATATTGCATCTGTTTACAAGAATAAAGCGGTTATTTACCAAAAAGAGCAATTACAAAAACTTGAATCAGATCCAAAATATAAAGAAAATTTAGATGCATATTTCCCATTCTTAAAGAAATCTGCTGAATATTTTGAAAAAACAAGCAAGACAAATGATTTCAAACAAGATTATCAAATATTTGGTGAACTTGCAAATATTTATTTAGTTTTAGATGATAAAGCAAAATTAACAAATGCTTTAAGTGAACTTGAAGCATTTAGATTCGAAATGAGAACTGAACCAAAAGCAAAAAGAGAGCAATTTTTATTGATTTTATTGAAAATATATGGTAGTATGAAAAATACTGATAAAATGAATGAAGTTGAATCTGAATTAAAGAATTTATAATAATTAACAAGGAAGTTTATGGCTGACCATAAAGAAAATCAACCCCAACAAATTAACATTGAGTTGGGAGAAAAAGAAGCAGAAGGTATTTACTCTAATTTGGCGATAATTTCACATTCTCCTGCGGAGTTTATTATCGATTTTACAAGACTATTGCCAGGTGTTCCAAAAGCACGTGTTCATGCTCGAATTATATTAACACCTCAACATGCTAAAATGCTGTTAAGAGCTTTGAATGATAATATTTCAAGATATGAATCAGGACATGGAGAAATTAAAATTGATGGTCCTAACAATATGAATCAATTCCCCGGTTTTAATGGTGGTTCACATTCTATCAATTAAATTGAATGTATGATAAAAAAAACCTGCAGTTTCTATTTAATTGAAATTGCAGGTTTTTTTTCAAATTAAAAAATTTATTTACTAATGATAACGTCTATAATTGAATAATTTTGTCGTTTTGAAATATCAATTTTGAAAGAAAAATATAAGGAAACAAAATATGTATAGCGGAAATTATGTCTTAATTCTTCATACCCATCTTCCTTGGGTTTTAAATCACGGTAAATGGCCTCATGGTGAAGATTGGCTCACTGAAGCAGTTGCTGAATGTTATATACCTTTACTTAATGTTTTTAATGAATTATTTGATGAAGGAATTGTTCCTAATGTTTCACTTGATATTTCACCAGTACTTTGCGAACAGCTTGAAAATAAAAACTTTGCTCGTAAATTTGCTGAATATTGTGATTTGAAAATTGCAGCTGCCGAAACTGACGAGAAAAACTTCAAAAATTGGGGGTATCATCCACATCATATTTGGCTGGCTACTTATTGGAAACAATGGTATTCAGATAGGAAGAATGATTTTTTCAATAAATATAATTCTTCGATAATTAAGGGTTTGAAAGAATTACAAGATAAAAATGCTATTGAAGTAATGACTTGTGGAGCAACTCACGGTTATTTTCCTCTTCTTGGATATGACAAAAGTATCAATTTACAAATAAAAGCTGCTGTAGAAAATTACAAGAAACATTTTGGCAGAAGTCCACGTGGAATTTGGCTTCCTGAATGTGCTTACCGACCATCTTATGATTGGCATTCTTATATAGCAGTTGAACCATTTCATAGCAAAAGATTCAGACCTGGGATTGAACAATTCCTATATGAAAATAACATTGAATATTTTGTAATAGATGAAGAATTAATCCAAAATTCTAATCCAATCGGTACATTCCAATCACCTGATAAAAATGATTTTAAGAGTATTAATTCACCAGATTTTCATCATACTCCTTGGAATTTTGATAAATCGCCTTTGAGAGTTCATCAAGTTTCTTCAACTGAAAAAGTTGAATACGGAACATCTGCAGCATATATTCGCCATCATGATATTGCCATGCAGGTTTGGAGTGGCGAAGTTGGTTATCCGGGAGAACCTGATTATCTTGATTTTCACAAAAAGCAACTTGGCTCTATGCTACGTTATTGGCGTGTTACTGATAATAAAGCTGATATGGCATATAAAACTTTGTATCATCCAGATTGGACGAAAGATAAAATTGACCATCAGGCAATGCACTTTATTCATCACATCGAAAATACATCTAATCATTATAATAGAATCACAGGTAAATTAAGTACTGTTTGTACTCCATTTGATACTGAACTATTTGGACATTGGTGGTTTGAAGGACCACAATTTATTAAAGCAGTTATTAAGGGCTTACATAATTCACCTTATATTAATTCAAAAACCGCATCTGAAAATTATGATATAGTTAAGCCAAATGAAGTTGTTTCAATTCCCGAAGGTTCTTGGGGAGAAAATAATAATCATGATGTTTGGAGTAATGCTGGAAATACTTGGACTTGGGAAGCGATATATAATGATGAATTAAGACTTAATAATTTAATTCATTCAATCGACAAACCAATTTCAGATACTACACTTAGACGTATTTTAACTCAAGCAATGCGTGAATTGATGCTATTACATAGCTCAGATTGGCAATTTCTTATTTATACACAGTCAGCAAAAGACTACGCAGAACAACGATTTACTTTTCATCATTCTGATTTTAATAGATTATGTGATATGGCTTTATTGTATATTCAAAATAATTCTATCAATGAAAATGAATTACATTATCTTGAAGAAACAGAAGAAAGAAATGCAATTTTCCCTGAACTTCAACTTGAATGGTGGGATGATTTAAAATTTGACAAAATCAAAAAGTAATGTCAGAATCAAGAAAAGTCTTAAAAAATTTGTTTAGTTTTGGAACGGCTGAATTAGTAAGTAAAGGTTTAGCCGTTGTATATACAATTTATTTTTTGAGAATAATAGGTCCTGAGGGAAACGGAATTTTAAATTTTGCAAAATCATTTGTGCAATATTTTTTAATTTTCGTTTTTCTTGGATTTGACCAAATTGGAATAATTGAAGTTGCCAAAAACCGTAATTCTATGAAAGATTACGTAAATGCAATTTTATCAATCAGGTTAATTATAGCAACAATTTGTTATTTTCTACTATTTTTATTCGTAACTGTATTTGATAACTATATTAAAATCAATCCTTTAACTACTGAAGTAATCCTAATTTACGGATTAAATCTCTTCAATTATGCATTTCTACTTACTTGGGTATTTCTTGCTATAGAAAAACCACAAATTATTGCAATTCGTTCTTTGATTGTGAACTTATTAAATTTAATTGCTGTTTTCCTTTTAATAAAAAGCAACGATGATTTAATTTCTGCTGTTTGGTTAATCACTCTTACAGTAACATTAAATTCAATTTGGTTATTTTATGTTTACATTAAAAAATTCGGTGAAAAAGTATATTTTTACTTTAATTATGAATTATGGAATAAAATAATAAGAGCTTCATTTACTATTGGTTTAATTTGGATTATTGTTACTATGTATCATTATATCAATATTACAATGCTTGGCTTTTTAACTTCCGAAAGGGAAACAGGATTGTTTAGTGCGGCACATTCCTTTTTAGTACTAATGTTACTACCCTCGCAGATAGTTCAAAGTATATTCTTTCCCAAATTTTCTAAAACAGAAAATAATGATGATTTATTGAGTATCAATACAAAATTTACAAAATTATTGATGTTCAGCGGTGTATATCTTACATTTACAGGAATTTTTTATTCAGATTTAATTTTATCAATTTTGGGTGATAAGTATGCAGATGGAATAATTTTAATGAGATATATCTCTATTACAATATTTATTACTTATGCAATTATTACTTATTTTTCTCCTTTAATAGCAAGAGATAAATCGAAAATTATAATTTATGCAAATATATCAGGTTTGGTTATTAATATTATCTGTAATTATTTATTGATTCCCTTGTATGGTGCAATTGGAGCTGCTATCTCAACAATTGCAAGTGAATTGACCGTTGCAATAGTAATGACAATTATTTATAGAAAATTCTTTCAACATCATTTCACATTTATTATTATAAAAAGCTTTTTAATTGGTTTATTTGGATTTACACCAGTTTTATTGACAATTTGTCTTGATTGGAATGCGTATTTTACATTATTTTTATCAACAATTTTATATTTTATTTTAGTATTATCAATGAAATTAGTTACAATTGATGAACTTAGGAGATTATTAAAGAAATGAATTATGATTTTTTCATAGTTGGTGCAGGTTTGGCGGGTTGTATTCTTGCTGAAAGATTATCAAACCAGCTGAATAAAAAAGTTCTTCTAATTGATAAAAGAAATCATATTGGAGGTAATATTTATGATTATAAAAATGAAAATGAAATACTTATTCATAAATACGGACCACATATTTTCCATACATCAAGTCAAAAAGTTTGGAATTATCTTAGTAATTTTACTGAATGGGTTAGTTATGAGCATAAGGTTGTTGCTATTATTGATGAAAAAGAAGTTCCAGTTCCTTTTAATCTCAATTCAATAGATATTTGTTTTGATGAAACAAAAGCAAAAAAACTTACTGAATTATTGATTGAAAATTTTGGTTTGGAAACAAAGATACCTATTTTGAAATTAATTGAAAATGAAAATAATGAAATCAAGGAATTAGCAGAATTTGTATATAACAATGTCTTTCTTGGATATAATCTGAAACAATGGGGTTTAAGACCTGAAGAACTTGATTATAATGTTTCATCGAGAGTTCCAATTTTTATATCAAGAGATAACAGATATTTCCAAGATAAATACCAAGCTATGCCTAAAAATGGTTATACAGAATTGATTTTAAAAATGATAAATAATCCTAATATAGATATTATTTTAAATGTTGATTATAATGATATGAAAGATATAGTTAGTTATAATAAACTAATTTATACTGGTCCAATTGATTCATATTTTGATTATAAATTTGGAAAACTTCCATATCGAAGTTTAGATTTTCAATTTGAAGAACATGAAATAGATTATTATCAATCAAAAGCACAAGTAAATTATCCGAATAATCATAATTTTACCAGAATTACAGAATTCAAACATTTTTATGACAATAAATCAAAAAACACAGTTATAGCAAAAGAATTCTCTAATCCCTTCGTGTTTGGTGAAAATGAACCATATTACCCAATTCCACGACAAGAAAACAATGAATTATATAATTTATATTTAAGGGAATCAGAGAGATTGCAAGATGTTTTTTTTATTGGAAGACTTGCTGAATACAAATATTACAATATGGACCAAATTGTTGGTATTGCTTTGCAATTTTTTGAAAAGAAATTTGCCAATTAAAACCACAAAAATTATTAAATTGCATTTTATTTTTGAACACAAGAAAAAAATTAGTTTTGGAAAATAAAAAAATACCACTTTGTGTGGACCTTGATGGTACTCTCATAGCAACTGATATACTTTTTGAATCTGTTTTGCTATTGATACGGAAAAACATTCTCTTTATTTTTATAATTCCTTTTTGGGTTTTAAAAGGAAGACTATATCTTAAAAACAAATTGTTTGAATATGTATGTCCTAATCCAGAATTTCTACCCTATAGAAAAGAAGTGTTAAATTACATTGAACAAGAGAAATTTAAGGGCAGAAAAATTATTTTAGTTACTGCATCATTGCAAAAAATTGCTGAACGAATTGCAGAATATATGTTCATTTTTGATGAAGTTATAGGAAGTGATGATAAAATTAATCTTGTTGGAGAAGCCAAACGAAAAAAATTGATTGATTTATATGGTGAAGGTGGTTTTGACTATATTGGCGATAGTCATAAGGATATATTTGTTTGGAATTCTGCAAGATATGCCATTGTCATTAATCCTGATAATGAAATTAAAAGTAAGGTAACAAATATTTCTCATACATTTGAATACAGAAACCATTTATTGAAGTTAATTGTTAAAGAAATAAGAGTTTATCAATGGATTAAGAATTTACTTATATTTATTCCATTATTGCTTGCTCATAGAATATTATTCGCAGATATCTACTCTTTAATTTATTCCTTTTTCTCATTTAGCTTTATCGCTTCTTCAGTTTATGTATTAAATGATTTGATAGATTTAGAATCCGATAGAGCTCATCCAAGAAAAAGAAATCGACCTTTTGCAAGTGGAAATTTACCTATAATTTACTCATTTATTCTATTACCTGTGTTATTTTTGAGTAGTTTATTAATCTCATTAACTTTACTTCCAATTGGATTTACCATTGTTTTAGTTATATACTATTTAATTACAACAACTTACTCGTTTCTCTTAAAAAAAATCTATGTATTAGATATTATAACTCTTGCAGTTCTTTACACTTTAAGATTAGTTGCAGGTGCAATCGCAGTAGATGTTGAAATATCTCAATGGTTTTTATCATTTTCTGTATTTTTATTCTTTAGTCTTGCAATTTTGAAAAGATATACAGAATTATTGACGATGAAAGAGCAAAATAAAACTTCTACCAAAGGTAGAGGATATTTTGTTGAGGATTTATATTTGCTACTTGCATTAGGCACTTCAAGTGGATTGCTTTCAGTTTTAATATTTGCATTATACTTGAATAGTCCCGAAGTAAATAAACTATACAATGTCCCTGAATTATTATATATGATTACCCCTATTTTGATGTATTGGATAACCCGAATGTGGTTTAAAGCACATAGGGGACAAATGAATGACGACCCAATCGTATTCGCCGGTAAAGACCCGGCAAGTTATTTTATTGGTATTATAATTGCGATTATTGTAATTGGAGCAACAATATGTTAGACGCTTATCAATCATTTGGCAGATACCCAAAAGTTAAAAATCAAAAAATTGAAAAATTATTTTGGCTAAATGAAATTCCAGATTTTAATAGTTATGATGAATTTTTACTCCCATTCGGCTTAGGCAAAAGTTACGGAGATAGTTGTTTGAATGAAGATGGAATCTTATTAGATACATCAGCATTGAATAGATTTATAAGTTTTGATAAAGAAAATGGAATTGTCAAAGCTGAATCTGGCGTTACTTTAGCACAAGTACTTGAATTAATTACTCCTTATGGCTGGTTTCCTGCAGCTACTCCTGGTACTAAAAATATTACAATTGGTGGCGCAATCGCAAATGATGTTCACGGAAAAAATCATCACAAAGGTGGTACATTTGGTTGTCATTTGACAAAATTTGAATTATTACGTTCTGATGGAAATAGGATTGTTTGTTCAAAAGATGAAAATATTGAACTGTGTCAAGCTACAATTGGCGGATTAGGTTTAACAGGACTTATTACTTGGGCTGAATTCAAAGTTCAAAGAATACCATCTGTTTTTATAAAAATGGAAAGTATTAAATTTGAATCATTAGAAGAATTTTTCGAAATAAATGAAATTTCAAATCAGTTATTTGATTACACAGTTTCATGGATAGACACAACTTCTGTTGGCTCAAATTTAGGTAGAGGATTATATTCAAGAGGTAATTTTGCTCAAGCAAATGAAGTTACCTCTTTGAAAAGTATAAAGGGCGGAGCTTTGCCTTTTATATTTGATTATCCTTTCATAAATAAGATTTCAGTTCAAGCTTTCAACTCTCTTTATTATAATAAGCAATTGAATAAAAATGAAACTTCGATTGTCCATTACGAACCATTTTTCTATCCTTTAGATGCAGTAAGTAATTGGCAAATGGCTTACGGAAAAAATGGATTTCTGCAATATCAATTCGTTTTGCCATTTGAAAATTGCTTTTCAAATTTGAAACAAATTTTAGAAATTTTAGTAGATTCAGGATTATCTTCATTTCTGACTGTATTAAAGCAATTTGGGGACATTAAATCACCCGGTTTGATGTCATTTCCAAGACCTGGTATTACATTAGCCATTGACTTTGCAATGAAAGGAAAATCGGTTTTAGATGTTTTAGATAAAACAGACAAACTTGTGAGAGAGGCGGGTGGTGTAATTTATCCCGGTAAAGATGCCAGAATGTCTGCAGAAAATTTCAAATATTTTTATCCGCAATTTGAAAATTTCAAAAAATATATTGACCCTAAATTCTCATCTTCTTTTTGGAGAAGAGTTACTAACTAAGATATTAATAATTAAATAATTGGAATATAATCATGAAAAAAGTAATTATTTTTGGAGCAACATCAGATATAGCGAAATTTGTTGCAATTGAATTTGCTAAAAATGGAGATGAGTTAATACTTACCGGAAGAAATATTGAAAAACTTATTTCAATAAAAAATGATATTCTAAGCAGATATAATACAAGAATTGAATTATTTGAAACAAATATTATTGATTTTGACAAACATCAGAGTTATTTTCAACAAGCAACTTCAATTTTGAATGGTTTAGATGTTGTTTTGTTTGCTTATGGTTCATTACCTGAGCAAGAAAGTATTAAAAACTCACCTGAAAAAATAATAAATGAATTCAATATCAATGCTACAAGTGTATTTTCATTATCAACATTGTTTGCTGAATATTTCGAAAATAAAAAATCTGGTACAATTGCAGTTATTTCTTCTGTGGCTGGTGATAGAGGCAGAGCATCAAACTATATTTATGGCACTGCAAAAGGTGCTGTTTCTATATTCTATCAAGGATTAAGAAATAGATTATCAAAAAGCAATGTTAATGTTGTAACAATAAAGCCCGGTTTCGTTGATACTAAAATGACTTCTCATTTGAAAAAGAACTTTCTTTTTGCTAATCCTGCATCTGTTGGTGAAAAGATTTATGATGCTATTTCAGCAGGTAAAGATGTAGTTTATGTTCCAAGTTTTTGGAGTTTGATTATGTGGGTAATTAAACATATTCCTGAAAGTATTTTTAAAAAATTAAATTTATAATTTTTATAATTAATAATTGAATGTAGATTGTCTTTTAAAGTCAAAATACTTGGGAGGAGTTAGAGAAGTTGGAGCCAATTCAACTTATATTAATATCAATAATACAGGTATAATAATTGATGCTGGTCTTCATCCAACAAAAAGAGACAAAGATGCCTTTCCAAAATATGAACTATTAGAAAATGAACCAGTTGACTTTCTAATAATAACCCACGCCCATACTGACCATATTGGGGCTTTGCCTTATTTAATTAAAATGTATCCGCATATCAAAATATTTGCTCATAAAGCAACTTCTTACTTGTTGGATGTGATGATAAGGGATACTGTTAAGATATTGCAAACTCAGATATCTACTGAATTTAGCGATGAAATTTTATCGTTGTACAATAGAGATATTCTTGAAAAAATTAATCAAATAATTGATGAATTACAATTCTATGATGAAAAAGTCATTTTAGGTAAACGGGGTGATTCAGATATTATATTGAAACTTTATCCTGCTGGTCATATACTCGGTGCATCTGCCATTTATCTTGAATCAGATGGTATGAATTTACTTCATACTGGTGATTTGAATTTAATGAAACAACCTTTGATTGAGAAAGGAGATTTACCAAAACATCACTTAGATATTTTGATAACTGAATCTACCAACTGTAATACAAATGAAGAAATTGGCTTTTCTGAAAGCAATATAAAGCGTTTTGCAAAATTCATAAATGATATATCAAATGAGAATGGTTCTATCTTAATTCCTACATTTTCACTTGGTAAAACACAAGAGCTATTAACATTAGTGCATAATCTGCAATATAGTGGCAAAATAACTAATATTCCAATTTATACAGGTGGATTAGGCACAAGCATTTCCCAAATTTATGATAGATTTTGCTATACTACTCCAAGAATCAAGCCTGGATTTGAATTGAATGATATTCAAACAATTCCAATTTTGAAAGATGAATTACTAAAAGGTAAATATTTGAAGTCTCCTGGAATTGTTATTATTTCAAATGGAATGATGCATCCTAAAACAAGCTCATATACTTTAGCATCAGAATGGATTAAAAGAAAGGAATTTGGAATTTTATTTACCGGTTATCTGCAAGAAAATACACCAGCATATCAAATTCTTAATTCAGAAATAAATAAAACTTTTAATTTTGATGGCAGAAATCTGAAGAGACAATGCAAAACCGAATTTATTAGACTATCATTACATTGTAATTGTGAGCTGCTAACTAATTATATAAATGACATTCAACCCAAAAATATTATCATAGTTCATGGAGACGAAGAAGCAAATGACAATTTGGCATTGAAGCTTTATTCCTCGAATAATAAATACAATATACTTATTCCATATAATAATGAAAATTTGACATTTGATAAGAAAAAATGAAAATTGAAAATTTCTTAGCCATTTTTTTCTTATATTTGAATTAATTTAAAATGAAATTTTAATAAATTATTATGAATAAATGTAATTTATATTTAATAAGTGAAAGTGTAAGTTTAAATGATTCATTTGTCGCCTTAGGAGAACTTATGAATAATTTAGAAATAACATTTATCACTGATATTAATAATTTATTTGAATTTAATTTTGAACACAGTAAGAATATAATTATTTATGACTTAAACCTGAATCATCCGAAAATTATTGAATCATTAAAAGTAAATTCTAAAAATAAGAAATTTGTTTTAATATTCTATTCTGATGAAAATAGCAAAAACAAAAATATCTCTTTAGATTTTTTTCCATTTGGCTTTATAAACCAAAACCATTCAATTTCTCAATTATCTGCATTAATAAAAACTATTTGTAATTATATAGATGAACAAATTGAACTATCTAATTACAAAGCGGTTTTTGAAATTTCAAAAGATGCGAATTTTATTACCGACAAAAATGGATTAATAAAAAAATGGAATAATTCTGCTCAAAGAATTTTTGGCTGGAAATTAGAAGATATAATTGAAAAACCAATATTTGATAAAATAATTCCAGATGAATTTTTAATTGAATTTAAAATGAGTTTCAATCAGTGGGTAAATTCAATTTCTCCTGAATTTGTTACAAAAACAATTGAAATATATGGGCAAAAGAACAATTTATATGTATTTCCTATTGAATTGACAATGGCTCGTTACAATTTAGATAACGAACTGATGGTTGCATTTTTTTCAAGAGACATTACGGAAAGAATTAATTCCAAAGATGAAATTGACAAATTAATTGAAGAGATGGTAATTTCAAAAGAAGTTATCGAACAAAACGCCAATGAACTTATTGGTTTAAATCATGAACTATATGAATCACAATTACAATTAAAAGAAATAAACGCAAGCAAAGATAAGTTCTTTTCAATTATTGCTCACGATTTGAAAGGACCATTTCAAAATCTTCTTGGTTATACTGATATTCTATCAAAGGATATAAAAAACTTAGATATTGAAGAAATTGAAGAATTAGCAACCAATTTAAATCTATCTGCAATTCAACTATTTAAATTGTTAGAAAATTTGCTTCATTGGTCGAGAATACAAAGAGGTGCAATTGAATACACTCCAGATGAATGTCCATTAGGTTTAATTTTCAAGCAAAATCTTGATTTAATAAAACAAAGAGCCCATGAAAAAAAGATTGAACTAAGGCATTTTATTAACGATGAATTGATTGCATATTGTGATATTAATATGCTAAATACTGTTATTAGAAATTTATTATCAAATGCTTTAAAATTCACATCTGAAAATGGTGTTATAGAAATAATTGCTAAACAATTTCATGAAAATTTTATCTTGATAGAAATTAATGATAGTGGTGTGGGAATTCCTTCAAATAAAATTCTAAAATTATTTAGAATAGACCAAAGTGTATCCACTCAAGGAACTAAAAATGAACAAGGTACAGGTTTAGGACTAATTTTGTGCAAAGAACTTGTAGAAAATAATGGTGGAGAAATATTTGTTGAAAGTATTGAAGGAAAGGGAACAAGTTTTAAATTTACTGTTCCTAAATTATTAAAAAATTAATTAAAAATTATAAATATAAAATTAACAAATTCTAATAAAATTAATTTGAGGGGGAATTATGAAATTAATTATTGTTATTGCATTTCTGTTGTTGTCATGTAATCAAAATTCTGAATTAAATAGCCAACCGCAGGATAAAATATTATCTTCTAATCAATTTATCTCAACAGTAAAATTACCTGAAGAGCTAACGTTATGTGGTGAAAAAATACCTTTAGATAATGAAGAAATACGTGAAAGAGCAGAAAGAGAATTTTATCTTTTACTTCAACAACCTGGTCAAATTGTATTATATTTAAAAAGGTCGGGTAGATATTTCAGAATGTACGAAGAAGAAATCAGGAAAGCTGGTATGCCAGATGATATTAAATTTCTATCAGTTGCAGAAAGTGCTTTATATCAATCGCGTTCTTCAGTTGGTGCTGTGGGATTTTGGCAATTCATGAAAGAAACTGGTCAAAAAATGGGTCTATATATTGATGATTTTGCTGATGAAAGAAGACATCCCCATAAGAGCACTGTTGCTGCATTAAAATACTTAAAAATGGGTTATCAAAGCCATAATTCTTGGCTATTAACCTTTGCAGGTTATAATATGGGGCATACTGGAATTAAAGAAAACATGAGTTTTCAATCTGCAAGTGATTATTTTGAGCTATTCTTGAACGAAGAAACATCACGATTTATATTCCGAATTGCAATAATTAAAGAAATAATGTCGAATCCTACAAAGTATGGATTTACTGTCCCAATATCAGAATATTATAAACCGGAAAAAATTAAAACAGTAAAAGTATCAACAGCAATATCTGATTTAGCATTATGGGCTAAAAATCTTGGTACTAACTATAAAGATGTAAAATTACTAAATCCTTGGATTCTTAAAAGACAGTTACCAATTCCAAAATCAGGTTTTTGGGAAATTGCTATTCCAGATAAGAAATAGCAGTAAAATATGTTAAAAGAATGCCATTAACAAAATAGATAATGTACTTATAAGTTACAAAATATGCAATTACTAATAAAAAAACAAATTATTTTGTAAAAAAAATATTTTTTTCTTAATTAATTAATAAAAATTTATTAATTTTACATAGTTTATAATGCAAATTAATTTTGCAAATTTTAAACGAACATTTGTAAATAGTTTTTTAAACGAAAAAGGAGAATGTAAAATGAAAACATTGAAAAAAATCCTTGCTTTAAGCATAATCGCAGGATTAATGTTTGGATTAACTGCTTCATTACAAGCAGAAGGAACTGCCAAAGATGGCAAAACAATTTTTGCTGATTCAAAATGCTCAAATTGTCATAGCATTGATTCACAAAAAATCGAAGCTAAAAAGAAAACTGATAAAACAGTTGACCTTTCAAAAGCAGGCGAAAAAAATGATTCAGCTTTTATTACAAAATATTTGAAAAAAGATGAAGTTCTTAATGGTAAAAAGCACCCTGTTGCTTTTAAAGGTGAAGACGCTGATTTAGAAACTTTAACAAAATGGCTCGCTGGTTTGAAATAAAAATAAAATGGGGAACTCCGTTTATTTAAACATTGATATTGTGTAAATATCAAATAAATAACGAGATTTCTTACAAATTTATTTGTAATTAATTGTTGCCCTTTTCCCATGAAAACTGGAAAAGGGCATTTAATTAAATATTATTTTTAAATTCAAAAAATTTGGATTTAAAAAAGGTATTTATAAAAACAAATTTGTTCAATTTATGATTGACTATATATGAAAAGAATTTTTGTAATATGTGTTTTTTTTCTATTGATTTTAATGGTCGATAAAACTATTGCACAATCTAATTCTGCTTGTTTGGATTGTCATAGCGACCCCGATATTACAATGGAAAAAAATGGTAAGGAAATTTCTTTATCTGTTAAAAAATTTGTGTTGGCTCGTTCAGTTCATGCAAAACTTAAATGTGTGGATTGCCATGCAGGGTTTAATCCTGACGATGTTCCACATAAAGAAAATATAACCCCTGTAAACTGTACATCATGCCATAGAAATTTTACTGCAATTCATAATTTTCATCCTCAAATGGCTATGTCAAAAGGTACAGGTGGTTCTCCCGATGTGAATTGTAAAGGTTGCCATGGTGACCACAACGTAACTTCTTCTAAAGAACCTACTTCCAAAACTTTTTTTGTTAATTCAACTGAATTTTGTGGTAACTGCCACAAGCAGCAAAAAGCTGACCATTTATTGTCTGAGCATAATTTTCAGTATGAAAGCCATAATAAATTTGTACCATCTTGCATTAATTGCCATTCAAACCAAATTACAAAAGGTTCAAAATTAGAAAGAGTGCAAATAAAAGTAAATCAAGAAAAATTATGCTTGAATTGTCATTTAGATAGTAAAAATCAAACAAGTAAATTTGCTCAATCTTTGATTAATTATGAAGAATCTGCTCATGGAATGGCACTTCTAAGAGGTAATCAAAAAGCTGCTGTATGCGTGGATTGTCATGGAGTTCACAAACTTCAGAGAGCAAGTGTGCCAACATCAAGAATTAACCATTACAACATCCCTGATTTATGTGGCAAATGCCATACCGAACTTACTGAAGAATATATGAAGAGTATTCATGGTCAGGCATTAAAAAAAGGCAGTAAGGACTCCCCTAACTGTACTTTCTGTCATTCTGAACATAGTATTCAGTCTGTTCCAGATATGCCGCATGAAGTTTTCACAAATAATAAAATGAATTTTAATACTGTTACTAATACAAAAATGATTCATTGTGTTTACTGTCATGCTGATGATAAAATGATGAAAAAGTATAATCTTTCAACAGTAAAAAAATCACATGAATGGCTACCAAGTATCGAAAAACATTGGGAAACTGTTAGATGTATTGATTGTCATTCATCTTATGACCCTCCAAATTTATCTCACAACATACTTTCAAGAGAGCAAACAGTAAAACAGTGTGAACATTGTCATTCTAAAAATTCTATTTTGATGACCAAGCTTTACATACACGAAAAGCAAGCATCAAGAGATAAATATGGCTTTTTAAATGGTACTTTACTTTCTGATGCTTATGTAATTGGAACAACGAGAAATATTTATCTTGATACATTGAGTGGTTTACTATTCGCAGGAGTAGTATTTGGCGTTTTTGGACATGGTTTTTTAAGATGGTTATCAGGTAGAATTAGAAGTAAAAAGGTGAACAATGAAGATTAAAATGTATCTTTATCCTCTTTGGCTAAGGTCATGGCATTGGATAAATGCGGCTTTATTTGTGATATTAATAGCAACTGGTATCAGTTTGCATTATTCTGCAACGAGTTCTTTGTATATGTCTTTCGAATCTGCAATTGTTGCACATAATACTGCAGGAATCTTACTTACATTAAATTATATTTTCTATGTATTATTTAATATAATTAGTGGAAATTACAAGCATTATATACCACCATTTGCTGGTATGACTAAAAGATTAATCATTCAAGGAAGATATTATATTTGGGGAGTTTTCAGAGGTGAAGACCATCCATATCATACAGATGAGGATAATAAATTTAATCCCTTACAGCAAGTTTCTTATTTTGGTATAATGTTTTTCTTGATGCCAATTATTTGTATTAGTGGTACTTTGTTGATGTTCCCTGAATTTGCACCTGAAAAAATTATGGGAATGGGTGGAGTATGGCCAATGGCAATTATGCACATTGTTGTTGGATATTTTTTAAGTTTATTTATGTTTGGTCATATTTATCTTGCAACACATGGTGAAACTTTAACCAGTAATTTCAAATCCATGTTTACTGGTTATCACGAGCATACAGTTCATAAAAAACACGACCCATTTTTTGATGATATCCATAAATCTAACGATAATCATTAATCACAACAGAAATTAATCTACAAAAAAAAATAATCGGAATAAATTAATTATTCCGATTATTTTTTTTTGTAGTTTGTATATTTAAGGATATATACAAATAATTTTAATTACGAGCAGCCACTTGTAGTACCACAATCTTCGCAAACTGTACAACTTCCATTTCTTTTTACACGCATTGAGCCGCAATTTGTACAATGTTCGCCTGTATAACCAAATGATTGGGCTTCACTTCTATTGCCAACTTTAATTAAGTGATATTCAGATGTGTCAGCACTTATTTGAATATTTGTATTTTCAACAGCAATTTCTTCAACTACCGTTTGGTTAATAATTAGATTTCCTTCAACATTTGCAATTTCAATTTGATTGTCATCATTACTTGAATAGTCATGATTTTGTCCATTGCCATTGCCATTTTCATTTTTAATAATTTTAGCATCTACTTTTTTTGCAGGTGATAAATTATTATTGTTGTCATTTGGAACTTCATCAACTGCAGTAATATGTACAAAATCCTTTCGATTTAAATAATCATATCCAAGAGAACGGAATACATAATCAATAATAGATGTAGAGGATTTTATTGCTTCATGTCCTTCGACATAACCTGCTGGTTCAAATCTCGTAAATACGAAAGTATCAACCAAATCTTCAAGTGGAACTCCATATTGTAATGCTTTAGAGGCGAGAACAGCAAAACTATTCAACAATCCTCTAAATGAAGCACCTTCTTTATACATATCAATGAAAAATTCACCGAGCGAACCATCTTCATATTCACCAGTGCGTAGGAATACTTTATGACCACCAACATAAGCTTCACGTATAAAACCGTGTCTTTTCTTAGGCAATTTGTGTCGAACAAGTTTGTAATGAACTCTATCTGCTATAATTTCTTGTACTTCTTTAGGACCTTTGGTTTCATCAAGATTTTCTTCATCACCAAGGTAAATTACTTCATCTAAATCTTCGTAATTAGCTGAATTTAATGGTTGAGATAATTTTGAGCCATCTCTATACAATGCAATAGCTTTAAGCATCATTTTCCAAGATTTAGTATAAACTTCACTAATTTGGTTTACAGTTGCATTTGCAGGCATATTTACAGTTTTTGAAATTGCTCCAGTTATAAACGGTTGTGCAGCAGCCATTATTCTTACGTGAGCCATATAAGCAATGTAACGCTCTCCCCTCTTTCCACATTTGTTAGCAGTATCAAATATTGCCAAATGTTCATCTTTAATATGTGGTGCGCCCTCAATCATCATTGTACCGCAAACATAATCATTTGCAGCTTCAATTTCTTTATTAGAATATCCTAATGCTTTAAGTAAGTCAAAAGATGCTTCATTAATTTTTTCATTTGAAAAGCCAAGTTTATTCAAAAATCCATCACCAAGCGTCCATTTATTAAATGCAAATTTTATATCAAATACGTTATCAAGTTGTTTTTCAATTATTTCAATTTTATCATCAGTAAATCCTTTTTCTTTCAATGATGATTTATTAATTGCAGGGCATCCAACCAGTGTTCCTGTACCTTTACAATACTTTTCGATATCCTCAATTTGTTTATCATTGTATTGCATTTTAACAAGTGCTTTTCTAACTGATTGATTAACAATCTTGAAATAACCACCACCTGCAAGTTTCTTATATTTAACAATAGCAAAATCAGGTTCAATTCCAGTTGTATCACAATCCATTACTAAGCCAATTGTACCTGTTGGAGCAATTACTGAAACTTGAGCGTTTCTAAATCCATATTGACTTCCCAATTCCAATGCTTCATCCCAACATTCTCTTGCAGAAGAAAGCAGATATTCAGGACAATGATTTTTATTTATTCCCATAGGTCTGATAGATAAATCTTCATATTCTGAATTTGGTACATTATACGCAGCTCTACGGTGATTTCTAATAACTTTCAACATTGCATCTTTATTATATTCATAACCTGCAAATGCTCCAAGTTGTTTTGCCATTTCTGCAGATGTTGAATATGATTGTCCTGTTAAAATTGCAGATAATGCACCTGTCCAAGAAAGTGCATCAGGTGAATCATAAGGGATACCATTTACCATCAATAAAGTTCCGAGGTTTGCATATCCAAGTCCAAGAGTTCTGAATTTATAACTCAATTCAGCCATAGTTGGAGCTGGAAATTGAGCCATAAGTACTGATATTTCAAGTACTATTGTCCAAAGTCTAACAGCGTGTTTGTAATCATCTACAAGAAATACACCATTTTCTTCATCATAGAATTTCATTAGATTCAGACTCGCAAGATTACAAGCAGTATCATCTAAAAACATATATTCACTACAAGGATTACTTGCATTAATTCTACCTGAATTAGGGCATGTATGCCACTCGTTGATGGTAGTATCATATTGCAATCCTGGGTCTGCACTTTTCCAAGCAGCAAGATTAATTTTATCCCATAAATCTTTTGCTCGAACAACTTTAGCAACTGTTTTTTTTGTTCTCCAAGTCAATTCCCACATTTCATCATTTTCAACAGCAATCATAAAAGCATTTGAAACGCGGACTGAGTTATTTGAATTTTGCCCACTTACAGTATTATAACCATCACCTTCATAATGAGTATTAAATGATTCAAAATTCAATGATGTAAATCCTTGGTCAACCAAATCTAAAACTCTTTGAATATGATTTAATGGAATACCTCTATGAACAGAATTTTTCAATAATCTGTTTAAATTTTTATTTATTTTTCTATCAGTTCCATTAGCAACGGCTTCTTCAAGAATTGCCTGCATAAAAGTAGAATTAATCTTAGAGCCAGCCACTAATGCTGCCACTTTTTCTTCTTCTTTAGCTTTCCATTCAATAAATTCTTCAATATCAGGATGGTCTATATCAACTATAACCATTTTAGCAGCTCTACGAGTAGTACCCCCAGATTTAATTGCACCAGCAGCTCTATCGAAAATTTTCAAAAAACTCATCATACCAGAAGAATAACCACCACCAGATAATTTTTCACCTGACCCTCTGAGTTGTGAAAAATTTGAACCAGTACCACTTCCATATTTGAAAATTCTTGCTTCACGAGTTAATAAATCAAATATACCACCATCATTCAATAAATCATCATTTACAGATTGAATAAAACAAGCATGTGGCTGAGGTCTTGAATAAGCGTCATCAGATTTCTTAAGTTCTTCATTGTCAGGGTCGATGTAATAATGTCCTTGCTTACTACCAGTTATTCCATAAGCAAATGTCAAACCAGTATTAAACCATTGTGGAGAATTTGGTGCTGCCATTTGTTTAAGTAACATATAAGCAATTTCATCATAAAAATTCTGAGCATCTTTTTCAGTATCGAAATAATTATACTTCTCTCCCCACCATTTCCAAGCACCTGCTAACCTATGCACAACTTGTTTTAAAGAATGTTCTGAACCAGTTTTTTGATTACCAGATTCATCTAAAATTGGATTATTATTGTCATCAAATAATGGAACACCTGTTTTTCTAAAGTATTTTTGTGCTAAAATATCTGATGCCATTTGCGACCAAGATGCCGGAACCTCAACATCTTTCATATCAAAAACAACTGACCCGTCAGGATTCCTCAAAGTCGAAGCTCTTTTTGTATATGTAAAATGTTGATAGGGGCTTACACCTTCTCTAGTAAACCTCTTGTTAATTTTCATATCTAAACCAATATATTATATATAAAATATTTATTTTTCTAATTATTTAATAAAAAATTGTAATGTTACTACTGCCTTTATACTTTTTTCAATTGAAACATCATCATTCATTCCATAATCTGATATTTCAGTTGAATTTGCAGGTGTTATCTGAAACACACCCTGATATGCTGAAGCAAGTGAGCCAACACTTCCTCCACTATTTTCTGCTAATACTTTTGCTCGTTGAGTAGCATCTTTTGTTGCTTCACCCAGCATTTCAATTTTCAAAGCATCAAGTTTTGTGTAATAATAATTTGGCGTATAAGAAATAAACTCAATACCTTCTTGGATGAGTTCGGTTGATTCATTTGCTATTTTTGTAATTAAATTTATATCTTTTGATGAAATGCTAACCCTTTGTTCTAATTGATAACCTAATTTAATATTTGACGGGTATCCGTTTTCATTCATTTGATATTTAATGTTAGTAATAAGAGCAGAAATAGATACATCTTTTCTGTTAACACCCTTTCTTTCAAGGTACATTAATACTTTTTCTTTTTGGTTCTGAATAGAATTATAACCATCAGTCAATATTGTACAATCAACAGAAAAACTACCTGTCCAAATTGCATAATCAGAAATAATTTTCTTTTCAGCCATACCTTTTACTTCAATCGTTTTCATTCGTGGGCTTAACGAACGAACTGCATCACTCAAAATCCAAACGGATATGATAAATCCGACTGAAATAATCACTCCCAGAATTATGGAAGACTGGGCATTTGTGGATTTTATTTCCATCTCTTTCACCAATTAATATAATTAATTATAAATACTTTCATACTTTTCAACCAATTAAAGAGTTATTTTGTTTGCCTAAAATAATTATTAGTCTAATATAAATTTCAAAATTTCCCTTAACAAGATAAGTAACTTAAATAATTTTTCTAAATTGATAAAAGAAATTTTTTCCACAATTTAATTAAATCTCATTTACTATATATTTATGTATTTTTTTCATCAAATTAAATGATTAAGAAACAAATAACTTAATTCAAATCAAAATTCTTATTCTAAATTGAATTTGTAGATAAATAAAAGAAGTAATTCTAATCAAAACAAATTTCTAAGTTTGAAAAAATTGAATTATATTTGTAATCAAATAATTGCAAATTCAATTTGTGATTTAAGATTTTTTGATTTTGAATTGATAAGATAATGAATGAAATTGAATACAAGAAAATTGTTATAATTACTCAAGATTATTTTCCCGATATTGGAGGAATTACAACTTGGTGTTACGAAATTGCTAAAGGTTTTGAAAATTCTGGAAAAGAAGTAATTATTGTTACTAAATCATATTCTGGTTATTTGCATAATAGCATTATAAAAAAAGATGAATATAATTTAAATGTAATTAGATTAGATAATTCAAAATGGAAAAATAAACGAAATATTCTTGTATATAAATCAATTAAGCAATTCATTGATAAAGATACTTTATTTATTGCTGCAAACTGGAAAATGGCAGTACCTTGCTATTTTCATTCATTATTTAGAAAAATAAATTATATCACTGCTGTACACGGTTTAGATGCAATTGAAAATAGAAAAGTTAATAAATTTCTTCAGTATAGAGCATTCAAAAATTCAAAATTCGTAATTGCAGTTAGCAAATTCACAAAGAAATTACTTGAATCTCATTTCCCAAATAAAAATTTGAAAATAGAAATAGTTAATGGTGGCGTAGATTTATTGAAGTATAGAAAAATTGATGATATTTCTTCGATTAAAAAGAAATATAATATTTCTGATGGATTTAAAATTATCAGTCTTGCACGATTAGTAAAAAGAAAGGGTTTTGATTCAACCATAAAAGCACTATCCTTAATAAATGATAAAAATATTCATTATTACATTGCTGGAAAAGGCAATTACGAAAAAGAACTTCAGTTACTTGTTAAAGAATTGAAATTAGAAAATAATGTCCATTTTCTTGGATTTATACCTGACGATGAAATTGCGGCTTTATATTCATCTTGTGATGTTTATTCAATGCCTTCACGTCAGTTACCAAATGATGTAGAAGGATTTGGGTTGACATATCTTGAAGCAGCAGCTTGTGGCATTACTTCAATAGGTGGATTAGATTGTGGTGCAGAAGATGCAATTATTAATAATGAAACAGGTTTATTAGTAAATGCAGAGTCAGTTCAGGAAATTGCATATGCAATAATATCACTCAAGAATGATTCTGAATTCAAAAATAAACTTGCTGATAATGCTTACAAAAGAGTACAAAAAGATTGTTCTTGGGAAAGAAAAATTGGCGAGATAGAGAATTTAATTGATAATTAGTTTAACAACAAATTTGGTGAAAAATGATGAAAATAGCAGCAGTTCAATTTAGCCCAATTTTTGGTGAAATTGAGAAAAATAGTAGTAAAATAAGTGAATATTGCAATATCATTGACGCAAATGTAATAGTTTATCCTGAGCTTGCTTTTTCAGGTTATGATTTCAAAGATAAGCAAGAAGCAAAGAAATATGGCTTTGAGTTCAAAAGTGAGCAAATCCAATATTATCAACGATTAGCAACAAAATTGAACAAAATATTTGTAATTGGCTTTGCTGAACTTGATGGTGATAAAGTTTATAATTCAGCAGCAATTTTACTACCTGACGAATCATTATCAAATGTTTATAGAAAAGTGCATTTATTCTACAAAGAAAGATTTTGTTTCGATCAAACAGATAAAGGATATTTTGTAATTGAATATAGTGATTGGGATTTGAAATTAGGAACTTTGATTTGTTATGATTGGAGATTCCCTGAAGCATCAAGAACAGTTGCATTAAAGGGTGCCGATGTTATTGTATGCCCATCAAATCTTGTAACAAAAGTTTGGCATATTTCAACTCCTTCAAGAGCATTAGAGAATAAAGTTTACTTTGTAGTTGCTAATCGTATCGGTACAGAGTGCAGAAATGAGGTGAATTTGGAATTCAATGGAGGAAGTGCTATTTATGGATATAATGGTACAGAATTAATTAAAGCTACTCCAGAAAATGAAGAGGTTATTATTGCTGAAATTAATCCTTCTGAAACACGAAAAAAATCTTTTAACGAAATTAATGATATTTTCTTAGATAGAAGACCAGAATTGTATTTATAAAAAGGCAAAAGCATGTCAGGATTGTTTGAAGAGGAAATTGAAAAACCTAAATTTGAGGAAATTAATATTAATTCTCCTCTTGCCGATAGAGTCAGACCTCGAAATATTGATGAGGTTACAGGTCAGAAGCATTTAATTGGAGAAAATGCTCCTTTGAAATTATTATTTGAAAATAAAGAATTTCCATCGTTGATTTTTTGGGGACCACCGGGAGTTGGAAAAACCACTTTAGCTAATTTAATTAGTAAAATTGGAAATTATCATTATGTGAAATTATCAGCTGTAGAATCTGGTGTAAAAGAAGTTCGCGAAGTAATTGCAATGGCACAAAAGCTTCAGAAATCAAAGAAAAAAACATTGCTTTTCATTGATGAAATTCATCGTTTTAATAAATCACAACAAGATGCATTACTAAATGCAGTTGAAAATGGAACTATTATATTAATTGGAGCAACAACTGAAAACCCTTCTTTTGAAGTAAATTCAGCTTTAATTAGCCGTTGTTGTGTTTATCATCTTAAATCACTTGATGAAAGTGATATAATTGAATTAATTAATAGAGCTTTGGCTACTGATATTATTTTATCAAAATATTACATTGAAATTGAAGATACAGCACATTTAGTAAAAATTTCTGGTGGCGATGCCAGAACAGCACTTAATGCAATTGATATTGCTTTCAAAATTTGTAAGAAAAACGAAAATAATAAGTATATCATTACAAGAAAATTGATTGAAATTGCAATTCAACAAAAAACTGCACAGTATGATAAAGCTGGAGAGAATCATTATGATACTATTTCAGCTTTTATCAAATCTTTAAGAGGAAGCGACCCAGACGCTTCATTATTTTGGCTTGCTAAGATGCTTGATGCCGGAGAAGACCCAAAATTTGTTGCTCGAAGAATGGTAATTTTTGCAAGTGAAGATATTGGAAATGCAGACCCCCAAGCGTTACAAGTTGCAATTGCTGTATTTAATGCTGTGAATTTAATCGGAATGCCTGAATGTAGAATTAATCTTGCCCAAGGTGTAACTTATCTGGCTTGTTCACCAAAATCAAATGCGTCATATATGGGAATTGAAAAAGCATTTTCTGATATCCGAAATGGAGTTGATACTTCTGTTCCTTTACATTTGAGAAATGCCCCAACAAAATTGATGAAAGATGAAGGTTATTCACTAAATTATAAATATCCACATGATTTTGATGAACATTTTGTGAATGAATGTTATTTTCCAAGTGAGAACAACGAAAAAATTTACTATCGACCAACTGATTTCGGTAAAGAAGGGGAGTTCAAAGAAAGATTAAACAAATTTTTCAAAGTAAGAAATAGGAAATATTAGATATGGCACATTTTCAAAATGTGCCATATCTGATAGAAATAGTTGTTTGTTAAGCAATGTAGTTGCGACATATTAGTAGAAGAGATATTTTTTAAAAAGGTTAAAGCCCCGTAGGAGCGACATTGATATATCGCAGCTACGCAGCTTTTTTGGTTTACGTGGTTAATTTTTTCTATTATTATATCGCAGCTACGCAGCTACATGGAAATATGAATTCTGTTTTAAAGCAACGTAGTTGCGGTATATTAGTAGAAAATGTTTGTTTTTTTTGGGTTAAAGCTCCCCGTAGGAGCGACATTGATATATCGCAGCTACGCAGCTTATGTGAATCTTTTATATTATTTTTCTATTATGATTTTGTAACCACGTTGCTAAAGACATAGATTCTGAAACAAGTTCAGAATGAAAAGGTGAAAGTTCAATATTTAACCCTGCGGTTAACCGCAGGGATGACAAAACAATTAGATTCTAAAACTATTTATTCTTTAAATAAATTTACTTTGTTATAATCAACTTTTTGGTTAATTCTTTATTTCCATTTATTGTAAATATAATATTATACATACCTGCAGAAATATTATCAGTATTATAATTGATTACATCAAAACCATCATTATTCAAATATTGATGATAAATATTTAGAATTTTTCTACCATACATATCATAAATGTCAATATCCACCCAACCTGATATTTGATTCATTTTGAAAGAAATGTTCGTAAGTGTAAATGCTGGATTAGGATAGATATTTGTTTCAATTTTATTAGAAAATTCCAAATTATCATCTACACTAACAATACCTGCATTAAAGCCAGCAATTTTGTAAATACTACCACTAAAAGAAGAAACCCAAAAATTCTTATCTATTGGGTCAGCATCTATACCTCTGCAATTGATTACCATTTGACCTTCAAATAAAGGCATTCTGTCAATTTCTATTGCAGGATTATTTTTGTTTAATTTAACAATATAGCCACCTTCCAAAGTACCATTTGGGAAAGCGGTAGATGCCTGATAAATATACTCTCCATCATAACCCAATCCTCTTGGTCCATAATTAATTTTGAATGGATTGTCAAATTCTTTAGAATATTTCCCAGTTGCTGGGTCAAGTGCATAAATCCTTTGTCCCCCATCTCTTTCAGCAGCATATAAAGTACCATCAACATAACAAATACCAATTGGATAATTTTTTGCAGGTGATGGATATTGCGATATTAAATTTCCGGTTTTATCAACTTTGAGAATAACTCCACCAATTCCATTAGAATCGTTCATTCTATGTATATAAAATACTCCATTTTGCTTATCATAAGTTAAATCAGTATAAAGAGTACCAGCTGGTAAATTATACTGTTGCTCAACTGTAAAATCTGTCAAATTGATTTTTGATAATTTGTTTGAATAAAAGCTTGTTGTCCAAAGTGAATTTTCGCCATCATGAACAATCCCATAAGGAACAAAATTAACACCAGTAATTTTTAAAACATCTCCTTTTTTAACTTTGTTAATTGAGAAAATATTTGATATTTTGGAAATTGATGGTTCATTTACAGATGTTATTTTAATTAAGCAGAATTCCGCATTGATATTAGGAACAGCCCACAATAGAGAATTTGAAATTGCAGAAGATGCAATCGTATTCCATTCTGCACCATTATTGCTTGAGTATTCAACCTTTACAGGTTCTGGAAATCCGTACCATGCAACACGATAGCTATTTCTACCTATATACAATTCTCCTCCAACTGGGGAAACAATAGATGCTTGGTCAGGAGCAATTGAATTTACAACTACTTCCCAAATAGACCTGCCGTGAGTCGCAGCTCTCATGGTCAAATCAGGAAGAATATTTCTATTTGTGTGTAATTCTAAATCAATAACAGGACTATTTGGCAAATTAACACCATAAGGAAACCATACATTCCCACCATCATAAGTAGCAAAAACACCAACATCTGTTGCGATAAATAATATGTTAGGGTCATCTGGATGCTCTTCTAAATCATTAACAGGCGAATCCGGTAAATTTAAGCTAATATTTGTCCAGCTTTGTCCAAGATTTGTTGTTTTGAAAATATGCGGAGTTCCATATCCTGAATAACAAATATATGCTACATTAGGGTCAAAATTAGATACTTTGATGTCCTTGACAAACCTATTTATTAATCCATTTTCTTGAATTTGATTCCATTTATCACCATAATCTGTAGATAAAAATACTTGTCCTGCCTCATTTCCAGCATAAATAATATCTCCTTCATTTTGATTTAATCCGATTGCAGTAAATCTATAAGTTTGCTTAGCAAGAACTTGAGAAAAATAAGTACCAGAACTTGCGTGAAGACCGCGTTTGCCAAGCCATAAAATTTCATTTCGTTTGTCCCAAACAAGTGGAGAATGCCAGATACCTGTATCTTGGTCAACAGATTCATGGAGCAACAATTGTGAATTGCCACTACCATTATCTTGTAATTCAAATTTCCAAACTCTACCATAATACAATTCTCCCCAAACTATTCGAGGATTTTTTGGATTAACAACTACATCAAATCCATCACCCCCATAAATCATATTCCAATTATCAGCAGGAACCATACCAACAGTTCCATTATCCTGAGTACCACCATAATTTTTATTTTTAACACTATTATCTATTGCCATTGCATAAAATTGTGTTACTTGTAGATTGTTGTTTAATGGAGCCCAGCCCAAACCATTATTATTACTGACATAGATACCTCCATCATTGCCAACATAGACTGTATTTGCTTTTGCATCACTAAATGTAATACAATGTTGGTCAACATGCATATATCCATTAGACGAAGAATTGTTAACAGTTCCCCAGGTCTTTCCACCGTTATTGGAAAGCCACATTTCAATCCCACCAGCCAAAACATTATTGTGATTTTTTGGGTCAACTGCAATACAATTATTATACATACCTTGTCCATTGAAAAATCCACCGCCACCTGTAAATAATATATTCCAATAATTGCCTTTGTCTGTAGTTTTGTAAATTCTACCTTCGCGTGAAGGACCACCTTCAATTAAACAATATAGGATATTAAAATCTTGAGAAGAAGCAGAAATTGAAATTCTTCCTCTAATCTCAAAGATTCCATTAAATCTTGAAACCCAATTTAATCCACCATCATTTGTATATTTAATAGCATTGGCATTTTCAGCTATAAATACCTCATCATCATTAACTGGATTAACAACGAAATCAGTAACAGTTCCATCAAAAATTTCAGTAAATGATTCACCACCATTTATGGATTTCCATAATCCCTCATTTCCAATTATAGTTGAAGCATAAATTAAATTAGAATTATTTTTTGAAACAAATAATTTTGAAAATGAGCCTGCATCGGTCATACCTAATAATCTCCAACTATTGCCTGCATCAGTAGTTTTGTACAAACCTGTTCCAAGGTAAGTTTGTCCAGCACCAATTACTGCTTCTCCCGTTCCGGCATACAAGACGTCTGGATTTTTTGGGTCAATAGCTAATTGTCCAAATGCAATAGAACTCTCAAAATCAAAGATTGGGAACCATGTACCACCAGAAGTAGTAGTTTTCCAAATTCCACCGGCAGCTGCAGCTGCATAAACAATTTTAGAATCAGTAGGATGGGTAACTATAGATTTAATTCTACCACCAACATTAAATGGACCAACTGGCTTCCATTCAGGTTGTTGTGCTTGTAAATAAGCATCACTTTTTGAAAATTTATATTCAAGTTCTTTTACTTGTTTAAGGGCATTTTCTCTTGCGTTCATAGGAATTTTGGAATTAGGATAAGCACGTTGATATTCAAAATCAATCATTCTCATTATAGGTTTTGGATGTGGAAATTTGTCTTTTTTTAATATTTCCTTATCATTTCCATCAAACACCTGTGAATTTAAAGCTGTAATTGCAATTGCTAAACACATAGCAATAGTGATAATTTTTCTCATTTTTTTTATCCCCATAAAAATCATTTTAAAAACTTTTTAATTTACTTAAAATAATTTAAACTACCAATAAAAAAAGATTGTTATTGAAAAAATATGAAGTATATATGAAGTATTTTTACAATTTTCTTATTGAATTAATAATCATTGCAAATTGCTTGTAAAAATTAAAAGAATATTGACAAATTCCTTGACTATTATATTGGGAAACTACCTTTTGGGAATAGTAAATTTAAATTCGCTTCCTTGACCAATTTCACTATTAACCCAAATTTTCCCACCATGTTTTTCTACAAAATCCTTGCAAATAATTAAACCAAGCCCAGTTCCGGATTCTCTATTTGTACCTTGTGTACTAATTTTTTCTTTAATTGAGAATAAGAGTTTTTGCTTTTCAAAAGAAATTCCGATTCCAGTATCTTTTACAATAACTAATATAAAACTATCATCAATTTCATAATTATTACAACTTATTGTAACTGTACCAAATTCATTGCTAAATTTAATAGAATTTGAAACCAGATTCCTCAACACACTACTCATCATATTTCTATCACAATAAATATATGTTTCAGGGTTTATCTCATTAATCAGTTTGATATTCTTAGAATTAGCTTGATTTTGAAGTGTATAAATACTATTGAACGCTAATTCGTAAAAATCCAACTCTTCAGGTTCGAATGAAATTGAACCCATTTGACTTCTTGCCCATTGGAGCAAATTATCAAGCAATTTATATGTTGATTTTGATGAGTCGAAAATTGTTTGAATATGCTCCCTAACGTCATTAGAATTTAAGGCTTCATAATTTTTATAGAGCAATTCAGATGTGCTAAGTAAAGAAACAAATGGATTCCTTAAATCGTGGGCTATAATCGAAAAAAATTTATCTTTTGTAGCATTGAGAATTTTCAACTCTTCATTCTGTTCTTTAATTTTATTTTCGTTTGCTTTTCTTTCAGTAATATTTCTGATAATATTCATTAATGCTGGTTGACCATTATAATTTATCGCTATTACTTTAGTTTCAACAAAAAAATGATTACCAAATTTATTTTGAACTATAGTTTCAAAATTGGTAAAACCTTTGTAGTGAATTTCTTCTATTCTTGATTTTGCAACATCAAAATTGAAATCAACTTCAAAATCGCTTATACTCATATTTAGAAATTCAACTTTTGAATAACCTAATAGTTTAGTAGTGCTTTCATTAGTTTCTAAAATATTTGAAATTCCTCCATTGACATCAATTCCAACAATAACTATACTATCTGCATTCGCATCAAAAATTTCTTTGTATTTTTCTTCACTCTCTTTTAGTTTCAATTCTGCAATTATTTGGTCTGTAATGTCCCAAACCATACCAAAAGAGAAAATTGGATTATTGTTGCTATCAAACTGATGTTCGCATTTTTCTTTGACATATTTTATTTTGCCATTTGGGAGCAATAATCTATGAATAATTTCATAATTTGAATTATCAATTAAAGAATTTATATAGTATTCATCTAACATTTCCCTATCATCAGGATGTACAAAATTAAGGAAAGACTCATAAGTAGCTTTGAAATTAGACCGAGAAATTTCAAATATTCTGAATATTTCATCAGACCAGTACAAATGATTATTTAGAATATCTAATTCCCAATGACCTAATTTAGCCATTTTTTCAGCTTTTTTATACTTTTGTTCACTATCTTTTATAAAATCTTCAGCTTTTTTTTGTTCAGTAATATCAGTAATTACAGATAATAGTGCAAACCTTTTATTATCTTTTAATAAGAAATCAATTCTTGAATTTACAATTCTTTTTTCACCATCTTTTCGTATTATTTCAGTTTCAAAATTATTGGTGACTTCAGAACTGTTAAATACTTGTTTATAGTGTTCATTTGCAAATTCTCTTAATTCCGAAGGAAATATTACTGCAAAATTTTGCCCAATAATTTCATTTTCAGAATAGCCGTAAATATTGAAATATTGATTATTAGCTTTTAAAACAGTTCCATTCTCATCTGAAATAGCCATCCCATCTATAGAGGCATTCCAAACTTTTTCTAATAATTCAAGATTTTCAATCCCACTTATCATTTTCGTATATTTTTTTTTTATTCTAAAATAGTTCTTTCAATTTTAACCTAAATACAAATATAATAAAAAATTTATTTATAAATAAATTAAGAAATAAAAAATAAAGCAATAATATATTATAATGCTTTCTATAAGTAAAATTTATTCTCTTGAATAATATTAAATTTCAACAATACTACTCGTTCCATACACCCATTTTGTAGAACTTTTCACGTCTATTTTTAATTAATTGCTCAGATGAAATACCCTTAAACCCATTTAATTCTTTAATTAAATGTGTCTTTAAAGTTTCAAACATCAAAGATGGATTTTTGTGTGAACCACCTAATGGCTCTTCAATAATTGAGTCAATTACTGAAATTTTGATTAAATCTTCAGCAGTTAATTTTAATGCTTCGGCAGCTTGTTCTTTAAAATCCCAACTTCTCCAAAGAATGCTTGAGCAAGATTCAGGTGAAATTACAGAATACCAAGAATTTTCAAGCATCAATATTCTATCTCCTACTCCAATACCAATTGCTCCACCTGATGCACCCTCGCCTATTATAACGACTATAACTGGTACTTTTAATTTAGACATCAAATACAAATTCGATGCAATTGCTTCAGCTTGTCCTCTTTCCTCAGCTTCAATACCGGGAAAAGCACCAGGTGTATCAAGAAAAGTAATTATTGGCTTGTTGAATTTTTCAGCTAATTGAAATAATCTTGCGGCTTTGCGATAACCTTCAGGATTCGGCATTCCGAAATTCCTAAAAAGGTTGGATTTAGTATCTTTCCCTTTCTGATGCCCTACTACCATAACTGATTGTCCTTCTAATTCAACCATACCACCAACTATTGCTGGGTCATCTTTGAATTTTCTATCACCTTTAATTTCTGTGAAATTTTTGAAAATCCCAAAAATATAATCTAATGTTGTTGGTCTATCAGGATGTCTTGCAATTTGTACCCTTTGCCAACGAGTAAGATTTTTATAAATATCTTTTTTTAAATCTTCTACCTTAGATTCTAAATCTGAAATCTGTTGAGAAATATCAATTTTTTCACCAAGTTGCTTCATTTCAGCAATTTTTTGCTCCAAATCAATGATTGGCTTTTCAAAATCAAAAATTATTTTAGTTGCCACAATTATTTCCTGAAAATTAATTTTAAAATAATATCCAAATCTAATGAGAGAGTATAATTTCTAACATAATATTCATTTAGTTTAGAAATTGTATTCTCGTTTAACATTTGTGGATTGCTAATATGAACCAATCCAGTTAATCCTTCTTTAAACATTTCTAAATCATTTTTATTGGAGAAAAGACCAATAAATGATTTTTCCCCTGTTAAAATCTTAAATGCTGATTTTAACAAACGCTTCTTATTTGCAAATACAGATAAAGGTAATAATGCCAATATCAATAATATGCTAAAAAATATATCAAATAACCTTTTCAAAATTCTATAACGTAATATGTTTATATTATATTTTGGTAAGGTAGTAATTTCACCAGAAATATCATTTAATATTCTTGAAGTTAGCAAATCTTCAAAATGATTTACTAAATGAAATCTTGCTTTCGTATCTGTATTGTTCTGTAAAATTGTTATTAAATCGCTATTACTAATATTTGGTTCGGTAATTATAACTTCATCGATATCATTTTCATTGATAATTTGATTTAATTTATTTAAATGACCAATCACTGGCAAATCTGAAGAAATTTCATTTTTATCAAATTCTGTTTTGATTAATCCAAGGAAAATGAACTTTGTTGACTGTTCTAAACTTAAATTGTTTATTATTTCTTTTGTATTACTATTATCACCAATAAATACAATTCTCTTATCTGCATCATTTCCAACAATTTTATCTAATAAATAATAAACTGACCTTATAATTGAAGAAAACAACATAGATAATGCAATCATTAAAACTAATAATCCTCTTGAAAATGCATAATTTTGGAAGAAATACATCAAAACCGATAATCCAAAAAAGCTGATTAACAATCCAAAGATATACCTTCTTATTGTATGTCTTGAATCGAAATATTCTCCAATAAATACCATTGCAAAAAATACAATTGCACTTGTCCAAATAAAAACAGCAGGATAAGCATAATCAGGAAATCCAAAGAAATCACCAAATCGTATTTTTGTTGCTATAATTAATGATAAATTCAAGAATAGTAAATCTAATAGTATAATTGCTGTATCTCTACCCGATTTGAGTAAATAGGCGATAATTTCTCGGATTACAATGCCTACTTTTATAAATGTCAAAAAAAAGTAAGATTTTTTGTAGTGTTTCTGTGCATAAATTTGCATAGCATTATAAAAATGCTTCACGTCATTTATATTACTTCGCTTAGTGCTTTCGCCTTTATAGTGAATTATTGTAGTTGAATGATTATATACAATATTGTAACCAATTTTCTTTACTCGATAGCATAAATCCAAATCTTCGCCATACATAAAATAATCTTCATCAAAACCTCCAGTTTGCTTAATTACATCTGCTCTTGCGAACATAAATGCACCAATTACTGCATCTATTTGGTATGTTTCATCTATTGAACGAAATGTTTGATTGTATTGAGCAAATAATTTTGATTTTGGGAAAAGTGTTTGTAAGCCAAATAATTTGCAAAATGATGCCCAAGGAGTAGGAAATCCACGTCTGCATTGCACTTGGAAAGTGCCATCTGGATTTAATACTTTGCACCCTGCAATACCTGTTTTCTGATTCAATTCCATATAATCAAACATTACTTGTAAAGTATCTTCACTTAGTATTGTATCGGGATTGAGAATTAAATAATATTTGCCAGATGCTAAATTAAATCCAATATTATTCGCTTTTGCAAAGCCTAAATTTTCAGAATTTTGAATGAATTTAACCGAAGGGAATTTATTTTTTAAAAAAGATGTTGAGCCGTCTGTAGAATTATTATCAACAACAATTGTTTCAATGTTCAAATTTATCGAAGCTATTTCAATAGATTTAAGACATTTAAATAAAAAATCCTTCACATTGTAATTAACAATGATAATGCTTATATCTTTTTCAAATTCTTTTAATCCCATCAAAATTGAAATTACATTTTAATACAAGTTAATCAAAACGAATATCAATTTTGATAATTGTAATTTGAAATTATTATTTCAAATTTTAAAAGAAAATTAATTTATGACAACTCAGCAATATTCATTTATTTTAATTTGAAAGAGATTTTTCAAATTACAGAGTATTTGCAAAAAATAATAAGAAATTCCTTAAATATCCCAGATGGATTAAATATTAGTAAACACCACACTTCGACAAGCTCAGTGCAACGCCTAAATCCTCCCCAAAGTAAGTACTTTAATGTATTCCTCTCTTCTGGAAGTTTAAGCGGAGTTTTTTGTTAAAAACATTATAACAAAATAGGAATTGCAAAAAAAAACAATAATTCTAATTTATCTATAAACGGCTTAGTGTTTACCATCAAAGTAAAAATATGAATAAAATTATTAGCAAATATGTTTAAAATTGGAATATAATGTTTTTAATGCCACCTTCCCTATTACTTTATCTTTGTACAAATCTTTGATATTTTGTGCTGCATTACTTAATTCTTCAGTTTTTATTCCAACACTACAAGAATTCCATGCTTCAAGATATGCTGATAAGTGGTCTGCTGCTCTAATTAATTCACCATCAAATGGATTATAAATATCAAGATTATATTTTGAATTTAATTCATCAGTTGAAATTTTTTGAGTGGAAATTTTGTTATCTAAAACTATTTTGTTATTAAATTCATCAACAACAAAATACATCAATTCATTTAGCCATTCCTTCTCGACAAGAGGGAATATTTCTTTTTCAGCTAATTCAAATTCTAATTTTTTAATCAAATCATCAAATTCTCTTGACGACCTCTTAACTGGTGAAATTATGTCTCTTGTTACTGCTTCGGGTAAATCGTGGAATAAGCCACCAAAGAACGAATTATATAATCTTTGAGGACAGGCATCATTTTCTCTTGCAAAAAAGTATGATATAACAGCTACCATCAAAGTATGCCCCAAAACAGAAGTCTTAGGCATTCTTGGTATTTGCGCCCATCTAATTTGAAATCTCAACTGCCCACACAAATCAATAAAATTGGCAATTGTATGCTTATTAATTAATTTTTGAATGCCAATTAAATCGGTATAATTATCCAATCTATTCAAAATTTCAGTATCAAGCCGTGTATTTTGATAGCTGAAAGGATTAGACTGCTTAATTATTTGAAATTCCCAGTAACTTGCATAAATATGGGCTGCATCTAATATCCTTGTATTTAGATTTTCTGCAATCGGCTCAAACAGGAAGTCCCATAATTCTTTTTTAATATCATCTCTTTCAATTTTTGGCTCTAATTCCTGATAGACAAATTCATTTAATTTAGCAAATACACTCTGGTTCTTTTTAACTTCGGAGTAAATTGGTGATTTGATATCTGAAATTACAATTCTGCGAAATAACTCAAAAATACCATTTTTAATTATATATTGCCAATCTATTTTTGTGCCATTGTTTTCTTCATACTTAGCAAGAGTATATGCTATTATCATTTTATGGGCATGTTTGTCCATTTCAATTAAATCCATAGGTCTTATACGGTCATTCCACCTTTGAATGTGGAATCCTCTAAATAATTCATTTAAAATCGAAAAATTTACCAACATAATAGTCTATATTAAATTAAATAAATATAAACTATCAAAGATAAGAAAAATTGTATTCAATTTTTCAAAGGTATCAATTTTTTAAATTTAAAACAGAATAAATAATACAATTAATAAAATTATCAATATTTATAGATACAAAATTCAAAATTTCTTATTAATTTGCATTTTTATTTGTTAAAATTTTTATAAAAGAATTATGATTAAATTAAGTAAGCAAAAGATATTTGGTTTATTGCTAATATTGTTGGTCAGTGCTGTTAATTTGAACGCACAGAAGAAGAAGCAATTTACATTTGAAGACGCAATGAAATTCAGAGATTTGCGTACAGTTGTTATGAGTGATAATGGTAATTGGGTTGCATATACATCTAATCCCGACAGGGGCGATGGTGATGTTTTCATTCATTCATTAAAAGATACTGTTAAATACAGCATTCCAAGAGGAAGTAGAGCTGTTTTCACCGATAATGAAAGTTATGTTGCATCTATTGTATTACCAAAGCAAATTGAATCCGAAAATGCTAAAACTCCAAAAGATAAACCTAAAAATGGTATGACATTGCTTAGATTAAAAGATGGCAATAAAGTTGATTTCGATAATATCGCAAAATTTGAATTTTCAAATGATTCAAAGTGGCTTGCTTTTTTAAAAAATAAAAATGAAGACCAAAAAAGTGAAAAAATGAAGAAGAAAATTCTTGGTTCGGAATTAAATCTTAGACATATTAGCTCAGGTACAGATATTAAAATTGATTTTGTTACCGAATTTGTTCTTGACTCATCTTCAAAATATTTATTTTACGCAATATCGTCACTTGATGGGAAACGTGATGGTATCTATGCAAGAGAACTAACTCAAGAATTTGCACCAGAACTTTTAATCAAGTCCACAGAAAATGAGTATTATTCCAATATTTGCTGGAGTAATTCACAAGCTCAACTCGCTTATATAGTTTCAAATTTAACAAAAGAAGGTAAACCAAATAACGGTTCATTATTTCTTTGGGACCCAAATCAACCTGCAAAAACACAGTTTGCAATGAGTAGTTCAGCTACTCCAAAAGATTGGTATATTCATTATAAAAATGATTTAAAATGGACTTCTGATGGGAAAAAATTATACTTCGGTTTAAAACCAATATCTGAAAAGGATACTTTAGATAAAGAAAAAATCAAATTCTCAGATTCTACTTTCTACAATTCTGATTCAATTCTCTCAAAAAGAGATATTGTTGTTTGGCATTGGAATGACCAAAGAATTGGAACAAATCAAGTAGTTTGGTGGAAGGAAAATAAAGATAGAACATTTGCAACTATTTATGACAGAGTTACAAAAAAAACATTTCAATTAGCTGATTTGAATCTTACAAATGTTGTAAAGCATGACAATTCAAATTTTACAATGGGTTATGACGATTTACCTTACTCAAAAGAAACTACATGGGACGGTTGGTATTTTGATTTGTATTCAATTAACCTTGAAACTGGTACAAAAATCAAGATAGCAACAAGATTGCAAGAAGAAGCACAAATTTCTCCAACTGGCAGATACATTATATATTATAAAGATAAACACTGGTATTTATACGATAATAAAAATGATTTGAATATGAACTTAACTGAGAAAGTTAATGTTAACTTTTGGAATGAAGAAAATGATGTTCCTGGCAAACCCGGTAGTTATGGATTTGCTCTGTGGTTAATGAAAGATAATAATGAAACTGGATTTTATGTTTATGACAAATTTGATGTTTGGTTTTACTCACTTAAAGAAGTAGGTACATATTTAAATATGACTTCAGCTTATGGAAGAATTAATAATATCAGATACAGACATACTCCAATTTATAAAGACAAAAAATACTACAATGAAAGAGATACTGTATATTTATCTGGATTGAACCGCACTGATAAGTACATGTTTCCTATGATGCTCGAAACCCATATTCTTGGTGGTTTGAATATAAACAAAGAACCAGGTAAGAATAAAGTTCTTGTAGCGAAAGCCAAAAATGCACAAAAATTTATTATGAGAAAAGAAAGTTTTGAAGAATTTCCTGACTTATATTATACAGAAGCTGGTTTTGCAAAAGAAACAAGAATCACTGATGTTAATCCAAATATCAAAGATTATTTATGGGGGAAAGTTGAAATAGTTAGATGGGTAAATTCTAAAGGCGATTCCTTAGATGGATACATAATGAAACCAGAAGGATTTGATTCAAAGAAAAAGTATCCTACTTTAGTTTATATTTATGAGCAGTTTTCTGATGGTGCTAATTCTTTTTATCAACCAAGAAATAATCATAGACCAATTTATCAAACATATCTTGGTGATGGCTACCTTGTATTTGTTCCTGATATAAAATATTACGATGGATATCCGGGCTGGTCAGCTACAGATGCTGTTACAACAGGTGTAAATTATTTGATTAATAAAGGTTATGTTGATAAAGATAGAATTGCATTACAAGGTCATTCTTGGGGTGCATATCAAGGAGCATTTATTGCTACACAAACGGATATGTTTAAAGCAATAGCTGTTGGGGCGCCAGTTGGTAATATGCTAAGTGCTTACTCTCAAATTAGAACAGGTACAGGTCTTGCAAGACAATTCCAATATGAAACTCAACAAAGTAGAATTGGTGGTCATATTTGGGATTCATTATCAAACTATCTTGCAAATTCACCAGTTGTTCAAGCAAACAAAAGCAATACTCCTTTGTTGATTCTACATGGAACAATTGATGAAGCTGTACCTTTTGCTCAAGGAGTTGAGCTTTATCTTGCATTTAGAAGATTACAAAAACCTTGCTGGTTAATCGAGTATAAAACTGAGCCGCATCATCCGAAAAAATATGAAAACAGATTGGATTGGTCTATTAAAATGAAAGAATTTTTTGACCATTATTTATTAAAAAAACCAGCTCCAAAATGGCTTGAAAGTGGCGAACCATTTATGGGCGAATAGAATTATAAATTTATTTGACTTAAATAAAATGAATAAAGCTGATATTTACATTAATGAACTTAATCTCCTCCCCCACATCGAGGGAGGATATTATAGAGAAGTATATCGTTCTGATGATATTATTAAAAATTCTGCTTTGCCAGATAGATATACAGAAAATAGAACTTTCGGAACTTCCATTTATTTTTTATTGAAAAATAACGATATATCTAAGTTTCATAGATTACAAAGTGATGAAATTTGGCATTTTTATGATGGTTGCCCAATTCAAATTGTAATGATTTCACCAAAGGGCAAATTGATTGAGCAAACTTTAGGGCTTGATATTATAAATGGTCAAATTCCTCAATTATTAATCCCAAAACATCATTGGTTTGGAGCATATTTAAGTGATGTTAGTGGTTTTGGCTTTGTTGGCTGCACGGTAGTTCCGGGATTTGAATTTCAAGACTTTGTATTAGCTAAAAGGGAAAGAATTTTAAGTGAATTCCCAGATTTTAAAGAAATAATTATTAAATTGACTTGAGAAAATCGTGAAGAATTTAATCTTATTATTAAGTATTCTAATCTATTTGTTATTGGTTTCTTGCGCAAGTTCATCAAATAGTTATATGGATAGTCCTTTATCTCCAAAAGGTAGTGGTTATTATCCTATGGTATCAACATATTCTGTAGAGGAAATAAATTCAAGCAACTCAGATTACGGAGATTTGGCTAAGAATTATAATCAATCCGATAAACTTAATTCTGAAAATCAAACATCTGTAAAAGGAAAACAAATAATTATATATGATGCGCAATTGTATATTAATACAGAATTAGAATCTGATTCAATTAATAATAGTATTATAAGGATTGCTGAAAAATATAATGGTTATACTACAAATAGGGCTAATAATTACATTATAATTAGAGTAAAAGCTGATTTACTTAAAAATGCGATAAATGATATTGAACAGTTTGGTGAAATTACACAAAAAATTATTCAAGGAAATGATTTAACACTTGAGTTTTCTGATTTAAATGTCAAAATGGATAATTTAGAAAAATCCAGACAAAGATATTTAGAATTATTAGCTAAAGCAGAAAATGTTGAAACAGCTTTAAAAGTTGAAAAAGAACTTGAAAGATTGCTATTTGAAATTGAGAGAACTAAAGGCAGATTAGAGACCATTTCTCATTTGGAAAAATATTCAACAATATCAATTTATTATAAAAAAGAACATAAACCTGGTCCAATATCATGGGTTTTCAAAGTGATTTATTCAGGTGTTAAGTGGCTTTTTGTTTGGGATTAAGAAAAATTAAATTTTAAAAATATATTTAAGGTTTATTAATGAATTTTGAAATAAGAACTGTAGAAACAAAGCAAGAAAAGCTCAAATTTGTAAAATCTCAATGGAATTTTTACAAAAATGACCCGAACTTTGTTCCTCCATTAGTTGTAGATAGAATGAAATTGTTAGATACAGAAAAAAATCCATTCTATAAACATTCTAATCTAAAATTGTGGGTAGCTGTGTCTGATGGACAGATTGTAGGTAGAATTGCTGGTATAACCAACGAAAATCATAATATCACTCATAATGATAGAATTGGTTTTTTTGGCTTTTTTGAATGTGTAAATGAACAAGAAGTTGCAAATGCACTTTTTGATGTGGCAGCAAAATGGTTGAAAGCACAAGGAAAGGAAATTATCAGAGGTCCTGTAAATCCATCAATGAATGATGAAAATGCCCTATTATTAGAAGGATATGATAAACCACCTGTTATTCTGATGTCTTACAATCCACCATATTATTTAACATTATGCGAAAATTGGGGTTTTGTAAAAGCAAAAGATTTACTTGCTTACATTCTTCATTTTGAAAAATATATGTCCGATAAATTGAAGCGTATGCAGGGATTAATCAGAGAAAGGTATCAAGTTACTGTTCGTCAGGTTAATTTCAAAGACAAAACTCAATTTAAAAAAGATGTTGAAGATTTGAAGTATATCTACAACAACGCTTGGGAACCTAATTGGGGCTTTGTTAAAATGACCGATGAAGAATTTGATTTTCTTGTAGCGGACTTCAAACAAATTGCCGAACCAAAATTAGCATTTATAGTTGAAGTAAAAGGAAAACCAGCAGGATTTCACCTCGGTTTACCCAATATAAATGAATCGTTGATTTATAACAAAAGTGGTAGTATGCTTACAGGTATTTGGCATTTATTAACCAAGAAAAAGAAAATTACAATTCAGAGAATTATAGTACTTGGTGTGTTGCCCGAATATCAGAAAACTGGTGTAGATGCTGTAATGTACTACGAATCTGGTATGAGAGGTGCTGAATTAAATCTAAGGATAGGTGAAGCATCTTGGATACTTGAAGATAACGAAATGATGAATAAAGGATTAACTACTACAATGCTTGGCAAAGTTTACAAAAAGTACAGGATTTACGAGAAAAAGATTTGAGAGTTTGCTTATTGATTATTTTAGTGTTTTCTTTTAATTTAATAGTCATCGCAAGTGATTATAAAGAGGGATTATACTTTAATACACATTTTGATAGTTACAATACTACAATAAAAAATTTCGGTAAACCTACCTGTTGTCCTGAATGGAATTCTGGAGCAGGTAGGAGTTTTGATTTAGGTGGTTTATTTTATTATAAATATTTGCAAGAATTACTTTTCGGATTAGATATTGGATTTCAAACATCTAATGGAAAACTTTCTTTTGTGGAAAATGAAGTAATCAATGTTGGCGGAACAGATTTTGATGGGAAATTTGAACATATTGCAAATATTTCATATTTTCAAATATCCTTATCTCCTTCAATAATTTATTACTTAGATGATTATTTCAGAGTTAGAACGGGTATCAATTTTGCATATTTACTTAATCCTGAATTTAAACAATACGAAGAAATTATTTATCCGTTAGATAGAGGTGTATTTAAAGATACTAAAACACGCAAAAGAAATGAATTCAGTGGAGAAATACAAAATTCAAATCCATTTCAATTTGGAGTTTTTCTATCTGTTTCCTATCCATTTCAATTGAATAATAAAAATACTATATCATTAAATCCAGAGATTATTTTCAATTATTATTTAAGTAATATTGTTTCTGATTACAAATTTTCAAAATATGGCATTGGTGTTGGTTTTTACATTTTATTTGAATAGAATATGGAAGCAATTTATATACCCGAACTGAATGAATTTTCTACAAATTTGGTTATTCCTTATGAAGAATCGCAACATATCAAAGCACTAAGATTAAAAGTTGGCGATAATATTTCTGTGATTAATGGTAAGGGAATAATTGCAAATTGTAACTTGATTGACATTAATAAAAATCAGAGTTCAATACAAGTAAATTCTGTGGAGTTTAATGTTGGCGAAACTTCAATCAACATTTCAGTCGGAATTGGAATATTAGATAACCGTGATAGAATAGAATTTGCATTAGAAAAAGCTGTAGAATTAGGAGTAAATCATTTTTACCCTTTAATTACTGATTTCACACAAAGAAAAACAATTAATATAGATAGGTTACAGCAAAAAGGAATTGCTTCATTAAAACAATGCAAACGTTCAGTACTTACAGAAATACACAAACCAATCAAAATATCAGAATTAGTCGAAAGTTTTAATAATTTCGATTACATCATATTAGCTGATGAATTTGGACATAAACCATCTTCATTATCAGCGAAAAATGTATTGATATTAGTTGGTCCCGAAGGTGGCTTTTCAAAAAATGAAATTGAAATAATTAAAAAATCAGCAAATACAATTTGCTGGAATTTAGGTAACAGACGTCTAAGAGCTGAAACAGCACTAATTTCAACATTGGCATGTTTGAATTTTTAAGAATTGCGATTAAATTGGCAATGTAAATTTAAATGTACTACCTACATTTACTTCACTTTCAACCCAAATTTTACCTTTATGCAGTTCTACAAATTCTTTACATAGAATAAGACCCAATCCTGTTCCTTTTTCTTTTAGCGTTCCTAATGTAGTAACATTTACATCAATTCTGAAAAGTTTGCTAATAGTATCTTGACACATACCGATACCATTGTCAATTACAGAAACTTCAATCTTATCTTCATATTTTTTGGCATTAATTTTAATAATACCATTTTCAGGTGTAAATTTAATAGCATTAGATAACAAATTTCTGATAACCGTGGTAATCATATTTTTATCAATATTTAGAAAAATTGTGGAATCAATTTGGTTTAAAATTTTTATTTTTTTATTATCGGCAGTTGGTTTTGCTAAATTAATATTTTCGTCAATAATATTATTCAAGTTATTTGTTGATGGTTCAAATTGAATAGTACCTCTTTGTGAACGGCTCCACTCCAAAAGATTTTCAAGCAGAGAATATATATTTTTAGCAGAGTCTTTCATTAATTCAATAAATTCTAACTTTTCCTCTTCAGTAAAATCAAGATGTGCATCATATAGTAATTTAGTCAATTCACGAAAACTGCCTAATGGACTTTTTAAATCGTGTGCAATAATTGAAAAGAATTTATCTTTTGTGGCATTTAACTCATTTATATTGTCATAAGCAGCTTGTAATTCTTCTTTTGCTTGTCTGATTTGCTCATTCTGTTCAAAAAGCAATTCATTTTCTTTTTTCTTTAATTTAATCTGTCTCCAAAGTAAAAATCCTGCAATAATAACAAGTATTACAACAACAAACAAAAGATAATTAACTAAATCTTTCAGTTTACTTTCTCTTTTAAGTAAATCATTTTCGATGCCTTGTTTGTAAACTTTTTGTTCTAATTCCAAAGCCATAATATTTTTTGATAATTTAGTATCGGCTCCTTTTTTTTCTAACCATAGCAACTTTTGAAGATATTTTGCCAAAGAATCATCCAACTTTAATTTCGTATAAATTTCAGTGGCGACTTGATAAGCATTATATAATTCATAACTTGAAGAATCATTTTCAATAGTTTCAATTGCTTTATTCATCATTTGAATTGAATTATTCTTATTACCTAATTCAAGTTCCAACAATGCTAAACTATAATAGTTCTCGCAAATTTCTGGAAATACTTTCAAAGGAATTAATATTTGATTAGATTTATTAAAATAAAATGCAGCAGAATCATACATTTTTTTCTCATGAAATAAATCACCTAAATTATTATAATTGTTAGCTAAAATATTCAAATTGTCTTTTTTTGAAAATTCTATACTTAAATAATAATAATAATAAGCACTATCAATATTACCCATATCACGTTGCATATCGCCTATTCTATTTAACACTTTTGCTTTTAACGACTGGTCAATATTGTTTTGAGGATTCATTGCATTTTTGAAATACTGGTCAGCTTTTTTAAAATCCTTTAAATGACGATAAATTGCTCCCATTGAACTATATAAAACTCCAAGATATTCATTCATCTTATATTTTAACATCAACTTTTCTGCTTCTAAATAAGCTTCAACAGACTTGTCATTCCAACCAGTTTTTGAAAAATACAGTCCAATATACATTAAAGCAAATGCTTCACTTGTTTTTTTGTTATTTTGAAGTGATGAATTTCTCAATTGAGTTGCTTTAACATAAAGTGTATCAGGATTACTTTTCAACAATTCATCAAATTCATTTTTAAAATTTTGTAAATCATCGCAATATACAGATTGCCAAGATACCAATAAAAATAAAGTAAAAAAAATATATTTCATATACAATAATCATCATAATAATATACAAGCATGCAATATAACACATTATTCAAAAATAAAAAAGAATAATTGAGTGCAAATAAAAAATGCAGTTAAAAATCTATATGCATTATTATATTAAATGATTAAATTGACTAACTTCACCTAAAATTTTATTAATTTATATGTTTTTATTGCTTGATTTTCTGTAATAGTCAAATAATAAGTGCCATTTATGTAAGCTGACAAATCAATAATTAAAGAGTTTGATTCAATTTTCAATTTGTCAGTTATTTCAATATCTCTTCCTATAATATCAGTCATAATAATTTGACTATTATTTGATAATTGAATATTATCAATTTTAATTGTTGATGTAGTTGGGTTTGGATATATTGAATATTCATCTTCATTAAATTCATTAAAATCTACATCTGCAATTATATCATAAGTACTATCAGCACAAATATCCCACGAAAGAATTTCATGACTCATAAAATCGTAATTAGTAGCAGATGTGAAGCCAATCCAAGCAAACTCACCTTTTGAAAGCTCAAGCAATTTGCTAATATCAATATTTTTACTTAAAATCAAAGTAGAAAATTTATTTGTAGAGTCAAGATATACTGAAAACAATTTTGAATCACCATCATACTTAATCTTGCTATAATAAATTGTACCGTAAGGATTCATCAGAACAACATCACTATTTATAGCTAAAGTAGAAATAGAATTATGTTCTGATGTGTTTGCATATTTCCCATTTGACATTATAGCAACATGATTACCATTTGGATCATTATATTTTGAGGTATTATCATTATAAAACATATCATATTCTACAGCTATGGAATTTGGTATTCCATTATAACCAATTTCAGCACCAAATCCACCGATTGCTTCATGGCTGCTATTCTGAATTACAAATGCAATACCATCTGCTCCGGGTAGAGGTAAATCAATATTACTTGATGCTGTTTTGGGATTAATCATTCGAAAAGAAAAAGTTGTTTCAAATGACTTATTTACATTGAATTGAATTTTTTGCCATACTGCCCCACGTTGGTAATTCATACTATTAGTCAAAACTATTTTATTATTTTTAATAAATGAATTACCTACAAACGATAATGTTCCAAAATCTTTCAAAGAATTTAAACTAAAAAAGTTTTTACAATTATTATTGATTTCTAAAATGTATCCATCAATTGAGGTGTGAAATTTTTCTTGATAAGAATCTGAGGTTATCGGCAAATTATTACTTTCTGTCCAGCCAACACTATAAAGAATATTGTTCTTTAAAAAAATATCTTTACCATAATCATTTGATTTACCACCAAAATACGTTGCCCATTCAGGATTTAGTTCTTCATCAAATTTGAGAATAAATTGGTCTGCCATACCTTGATTTTCAGTATAGATGGTATTTTCTGAAGTCCATAAATCCTTACTTTCTGTAAAACCTGATAAATAAATTTTGTCGTTATTATCAATACAAATACCACCCCACTGTGCATTAGTAGCAGATGTACCTTCGGAAGCAGAACCACCAAAGTATGTTGATTTTAATGTATTACCATCATTGTCAAACTTTGAGATATAAACATCCCACATACCATTATTCTTAGACTGGAAATTACCTTGTGTATTTGGTAAATCATTACTATTGGTATAACCTGTTACATAAATATTACCTTTACTATCAGCAATTAAATTTCGGCTCATATCATTATTGGAACCGCCATATAATCTTGACCAAACTGGTTGACCAGTTGAATCATACTTAACTATAAAAGTATCGAACTGTCCCTTATATTTTGGACTGATAGTATTAATAATAGGAAAATTTGAACTATTTGTAAAACCACTTTGAAAAACTTCAAAACTATCAGTAACATAGAAACCTTCCATTACGTCAGCGCCCGAACTCCCCAAATAAGAAGAATAAAGCAACTTGCCATCATTAGTCATTTTAGCTAAAAATGAATCCAAATCACCAGTAGCATTTTTTTGATAAGCATCTTTAGTTAAAGGGAAATTTGAACTTATTGTTCTCCCAGAAAGCCATATATTATCATTTTTGTCTATATCGAAAATTGTAAATGAGTCATAATCATTACCACCAAGAAATGTAGCGTATAATATTTCTCCGTCTTTATTAAGTTTTCCAATTAAACCGTCTGCTCCACCTTTTAAATATTTTTGATATGCGTTATTGGTTGTATATAAATTACTACTTTCACTATCACCACCAACCCAGATATTACCTTTTGAGTCCAATTTAATATTATAAACATAATCTCTACTGCTTCCACCCCAATATGTACTCCATATCATATTTTTGTTCTTATCTATTTTTAGAATATAAATATCATTACTGCCTTCAAATTTAGAATCAATCTTACCTGATATTATTGGCAAGTCATTACTTGTTGTCATACCAGCTACATACATACTACCTTCATCATCAACGGCAATACTCATAATCCAATCATTTCCATTACCACCGATATAAGTACAATAATCAATTTTTTGGTCTATACTATTTAATAGAATATCTGATTCTGAAATTTTATCAGTTATATTTCCTGAAAAAGTTACTTCAGTTAATCCATTTAAATTATTGATTTGTAGAAATTCTGGCAAATTAATTGAAAATATTCCATTTTGATTCATTAGATGAATAGAACTATTTTTATTATCAAATATTTCATTGCTTGATAATTCAAATAGTTTAACATTTTCTAACTTTATATAATTATTTAAAAGTTCTATTTCTAATTTTAATTCATTATCATAATTAAATTTCATTTCAATTTTATCCTCAAAAGTATATTTGATACTTTTGATTGACCTGATATTTGTTTTAACAAAATCCCCTGAATAGATATTTAATTTTGCATCATTATATTCAATTTTATATGTTGGAATACATACAAACTTGAATGATAAAAAATTTTGAATATTGTTTACAATCTTGTTATCAACTTGATTTGAAGAAACAATATTGAAATCAATTTTATCCTTATTAAAATCAATTATGAATTTATCATCAGAAAAGACCGCAATTGAATTAATATTTTTGGGTGATAAATCATTTGAATTGAAGAATTTTGGTTTGTTGTAATTAGTTCCAGATAAAAGAGGAAAATAAGATAAGATGAACATAGCAACTATAATAACTTTTGCAAAGTGATTCATAATGAGACTCCATTTCTTACTATTATTATTATTTGATTTATAGATTTTCATAAATATTAGAAATCATCATAAAATTCTTTGCAATTTAAATAAATTCTTTCAAATAAAAAAATTATTTTGCATTTTATGGCAATTTTGCTTTAAATTTTAATTCCTATTTTCATTAAATGCTGTTTTAAAACTGAAAATGGGTAAATAATCTTGGTTTTAGAATTTGATTCTTAATCAACTTTTGATTTTAATCTTGCTTAATATATTTTTTTTGTTCTTGATACGCTTTAGTTATTTCATTTTTTAATTCACAATATTTTTTAATTTCGGTAAGTTTTCTGAGTGAATTTAACGTAATTGAACTTTTACTCCTTTCATAATTATCAAGTCTATATGTTGGTAAAACATAAAAATCCCATTGTTCCATTTTTAAGGGGTCAATAGTATTTTGGTCTTTATGTTTCAAATGACAAAACACATAAATGTCAGCTTGTCTTTTCTGTTTTCCTCTATACATATTTGATTCTATGTCCCAATTTCTTGCAGACTTAATTGAAAATGAAATAGTTGAAAAATCTTTTTGACACCAACTTTGTATATAGGCAGCAGATTTTACTTCGATTTTTATTCCGTCTTCATTTGTCAAATCATAAGCATCCCATTCGTTCCGTAAATCTTTATTATCCAAACCAATTGCAGTTCCAACAATAAATTCGGCAAATCTTCCACGACTTGTATTACTCAAAAGGTCAGACGAGTTCCAACGCCAAAAATCCAACAGATTATAGTTTAAAGATTGTTCATTATTGGTTAAATACTCTTTTCCAGTTTTCGGATTTGCTTGTATTTCTTTAAGTTGATTCATTTGAAAATCTGTCTCACATGTAAATTGATGTTTTTCCTTGTTGCTAATTATCATTTATCTACAATCCTCTCAATAACTGACAAAATAAAATTACTAAATTAACATTTTAATTTAAATTATATTGAATGTAAATTTCAATCCCTAACTCTTTTTCAATTTATTAAGTTCATCTTGCAACTTTTTTATCATCTCATCTTTTTCTGCGAGTTTTTCATCTTTTTCCGCAAGTTTTGCATCTTTTTCTGCTAATTCCTGTTGTTGTCTGGATATTAATCTTTCTTTCCGTTCTAAATCTTCTAATATCTCATCTTCCACATCCATAGTTTTACGGATTGAATCATCAGAAATTGCTTTAAGTAATTGTCTAATTACTGGTTTATATCTATCTGGATAATCATCCTCATTTATACTAACTTCCTGTACTTTTCCAGCTTCAAAAACACTTAACGCTTTTTCCAAATCGTTGCGTCTTTGCTTTTTAAGAGCGGGAATTTGAACAATTATACTATCATGTGTTAGCGTTTCGATAAAAAGTTCTCTGCCTTGAAGTATATCGCCGTTATAATTATCTAAATAATGCCGTTTTACACGAATAATTGGTATGTTTTTATTATAATCTAAACCATATCCAAGAAAATAAATTGTTATTATTGGTAATGGTATTATTTTATCTGCTTGTTCTATCGTATTTTGCTTTGAGCCATATTGCTCGGATAGATATTTCCGAAATCGTATTAAATCGGTTGTGAATTTTGCTTTTTGTATTTCTATTAGTACAACTAATTTTTCACCATTTGACAAAACAATTTCTGCTTTAAAATCAATACGGTAAACAGTTAAGGTCTTGTTGTCTGGGTCAGTTGAAAATTCTTGAGGTCTTAATTCAAGCGAATTTATTTCTACTCCCAGAAGGTCTGAAATTAATAGTTTTGCAATCTTATTATCTGATAATAAGTATTTGAAAACTACATCATATATCGGATTGGCTACTTTTGTCATAATTTAATTTGTTTAAAATTTTCGGATAAATTTACAAAAATATTAATCATTAGATAAATCATTTTGATTGAATTTTATTGTAAGTAGCTCATTTATCTACAATCCCCTCAATAAATGACAATGCAAAATTACAAAAATATTAATTCAATTCAAAATATATTGAATTGAAAATTCATATAACGATGGAATTAAAATATACTGGTAAAAACAGATGATTTCAAGTTGTCCAACTGCGCTAAAGTTGAAGTTGGTTACAATGATTGAATAACCTATTGACTTTGCAATTTTTATACCGCTTGCAGTGCAAGTTATTTTATAATCTTATCACTAAATCAAGTTGGCCTTCTAATCCCAATTGAACAATTTTTTGCAAAGTTGATAATCTTACCTCTTTGATATTATTCTCTATCTTTGAAATGTAAGATTTCGTAGTACCTACCTTTTCAGCTAATTCTGCTTGCGTCAATCCTCTTTCAAGTCGTGCTTCATGCAATAAAGTTCCAAGTTTAAAGTTCTTATAACCACTATCAAGTTCGTCCCTTGATTTAGTCCCTTTAACTCCATAATGCTTATCCTTAAATTCATCAAGAGTCATTTTGCTATTTGTTTTCATTTTCGTATTCCTCTTTAATTTTAAGTGCTTGTTCAATTTCTTTCTTAGGTGTCTTTTGCGTTTTCTTATGAAATCCGTTAGCAAGGATGATAAGTTTCCCTATGTCAAAAAAACAAAAGACTCTAAAAATATCACTCCCAAACTTTATCCTGATTTCATATAATCCATCAGTGGATTCAATATGTTTAAGATAAGTCTCAGGTATTCTTTCCATCTCTTCAATTAACTCAATAGTCCAAATAATTTTTGACTTGATCTTCTCTGGTTGTTTAACAAAGAAATTCTCAAAGTAATCTTTGTAGAAAATTGCTGTCCTATATTTTCGCTTAGATTCCATTTAACCAAATTTCGATTAGTTTCACTAAATTACAACTATTTAAATCATAGTACCAACTCATTTATATACAACCTTTATATAAATGACAATACAAAATTACAAAAATTATAATTCAATTCAAAATATTTTGAATAGATATTTTGAACAAGGTGTTGGGTCTGGTTATATTTTATTCAATAATCCAATCTCTCATCTCAATAATTTCTGTTTTCCGTCATACAATCCAACTAAAACACTATTGCCATTTTTGTCAATTTTGATGCCTCCGTATTTTGCTGAATCATATAGCTTTGATTTTCCTTCTTGGAAAAAGAAAGATTCTGCACCAATTTTTATTCTTGTGTAAATTCTACTGTATTTTATCGGAATTTCATCATTCTTAATTGGCGTAGGTTTTTGTTGAACTCTTACAAATTCAGTTAAATTATTGCTATCTATTCTCAAAATACAATATGCTCTTTTGAAATTATATTTGCTGTTATTGGAAATACTATCTGCAATTTTATATCTTAAATCCATATAATCCCCTTGCATCAATGAACGTGGGTCAACAGGTGCAAGTTCAAGCAAAACGAGTTTACCTTCTGATAGTATATTTTCTTTATCAATAACTGAATAATTGAAATACAACATTAGTATCAATAAATTTAACAATATTATTAACCATTTATATTTTTTCATTAGCATTTAACCACTTATTTGTGTAGAAATAAAAAGCTAAAAATAATATGCCAGTTAAAAACATAAGTATTGATTTTGTCAGTAATGTAAACGTCAAATCATAATAAAATTGGATAATAAAGTAAATAAATGAAATTACTCCAATTGAAATACCAATTTTATCAAATACATAAAATGATATTAGAATGATTAACAATGAGCCGGATATTGCAGGTGAAATTGCAGTTGAAGCCAATAACAAAAAACAAATCAAATAGATTAAAATTTTAACTTTATTTTCTTGAATTTTAAAAATATCTAAAATTTCTGAAATCATAAACATCGTAGCAGGAATTGTAATTATCGAAGATAACCAAATAAACTTTTGTGAAATATTACTTACATGAATGTTACCCACATAAAAATAACCTATTACTAATGAGAGAATTAATCCATATTTTAAAGCATCATAATACTCAGAATAATTTCTGAATTTTGTGATTATTTCTGCCTCTTTGAGTACAAATAAAATTACAAATATTGTCATAATAGCATTATAAAAATGGATTAATTCGATACTATTATTGTCAATTATCAAAAATATAAGACTTGAGTTGATTAGTAATACCGATAAAAATGAAATCAGATAGCTGGATCTTACAATAATTGTGAAAAGTGCAAGAACGATAAAAACTATGGCTATGATACTTTCATCAATATTTCCTTTCGTTAATCCAATTGCAATTAAAGCATAACCAATGCAATAGAATGCAATAGCAGAAGTATCAATAATTATATTTTCTGTCAATTTTTTTGAAATTATTGCAAATGCTATAAAAAGAATACCAGTAATAACCAAACCAAGACTTGAATTATAAAGTCCTCCAATCAAAAGAAATCCGACGAATGCCAATGAACCAATAAATCCACCAAGAATTGAAATTACTTTAATTGCAAGTCCTGTTTTTTGGGAATTAATTTGCTCATATTTTTCGGCCATTGCTTCAGCATTAACTTCAATTGTATTGCCTGTAACCATTTGAATTTGTTCTATCATTTCATTAATTTCAGCTTCTCTATCCATTTGACCATTTCTTATTAATGTATAATAAATATTTAATTAAAATAGTAACGCTTGCAACTACAAAAATGCTTACTAACAAAAACATTCCAAATTCACTTGAAATTTTGATAAATAATGACGCAATAACAACAATAACACCAAATGGAATTATTGCAATTAAAAATCCGTTTTTGCTTTGATAACCATAATAAAATCCAGAACTGAATGCTATTGCTGTAACGATGATTAAATATAGAAAATCAGTATTGAACTCTAAAAACATTCCTGAAACAAGACCTGAGGTTCCCAAATATACTGCGTATAGACATAAAGTTTTAATAAACCAACTTGGAATATTTAATGATTTATTGAAAATATTTTGATACATTAAAGGGGTAAAAACAAACAAACTATTAAGCAAAAATAGAATTAGCATCAGATTGTTATCCGAGATATTATCCGCAACTTGATTGGTATAAAGTGCTATTGTAGTATTTATTAATGCAATATAAATCAGCCAAAGAGGTGCGAAATTTGAAATCAGAACCCAAATTGTTGCAAATATTGTCCATCCCAGAAAAAAGTCATAAGCATCTGCACCAGTTTGATATATCTGTCCAAATACAGCAAAGAGAACTCCAATCAGCATTACAGCCGAAGTAACAATAATATTTTTTGTGAGTTCATTAAATTTAAATATTAGAACAGATAAAATTACAACTGAAATTAATCCTTCAATTAAACCGAGTTTTGCAAATTTATTCAAATTCTCCCAATTATATGCAAAGAAGAAAATAATACCAGAAACTGCAAATCCAAATCCAAGTGTAATAAGTAGAATTTGAATGAATTTCTTCCATTTATCAGCATCTGACCACACATTTTGGGATAATAGTAATCTGACATCTGACGATGAAATATTACTGAATTTTGCAAAAAAACCAATATTTTTTGAATCTATTTTCATAAATATCCAATTAAACTTACAAATTAATACTACTAACGATTGTAATGTGAAACATTGTCAATTGGGCTTAATTATAATTTTCATTTGGCTAAAGTTAAGAATTTTAAGTTTGTTTCTGATTACACATTTGATTCTGAAATGCACCCATTCATAGTTTTTGCTAAATGGATAGAGTATATGTTGATGTCTCATTGATTCGTTTTCCATTAAAGTTAATAATTGAAAATAATGTTTTCAAAACCTTAGTAGAAAAAATAATACAGACCATTTTAAAACCTTATTGACATTATTTTTAATATGATGTGAATAATTTATTTTTATTATCATTAAAAAATATTTTTTAAATTATTTTTTTATTTAAAAATAATTTTGTAATTTTGAAATGCGTTATTTGAGTAAAGAAATAATCTTAGATTTTTTTAAGAAAATTGTTTATGGGTGATGAAACTCTTAACTCTTAACTCTTAACTCTTAACTCTTAACTCTTAACTCTTAACTCTTAACTCTTAACTCTTGCTTACTAATAAAGTACGGAGTTTACTTAATTTAAACATTAGGAGTAAAAAATATATGATTGTTTAAGAAAGAACCTTGATTTTTTATTGAGAAGAGTAATTTGGTGGGTATTTATAAATCTTTTAAAAAAAATCGAGATACCGGATTAATCTGTGAATCAGCCAAGAATACCCAATATCTCGATAATTTTCATATGGTAGAAGTTTTTTGCTTTTACCAAGATATCGCAATGCAAAAATACGTAAAATTGTTGAGAATGATGTATTAAAATATAAACAATTTAATTTATTTTTATAAGGAAATTTTAAAATGAAAAAATTATTATTAATAAGTAAACAAATATTTTTGTTTTTAATAGCAATAAGCTATTTTATTTCAATTTCTATGGATATTTATTGCTTACCTCCAGTTGAATATAATTCAGGTGCTTATACTTATAGGGATAATACTACATTCAGTATAAGGGATATAGATGTCCCTCCTATACCTTGTAATTGCCCATGCTCTGATATGGTATTGTCAACTTTCGAAAGATTTGATGGCCAAGCTGATAGTGATATTTATCTAAAAGGAGCTTATGGATTTCCAGGATATTATTGTCAGAAATTATTGATAACAGTTAGTGCATGTAATAACAGCACAATAAGTTCTATTAAGTTGAAATTTAGTAACTTTACTTCTAATCCGCAAGGTTGTCAAAATTACCCTTGGACCTTTCTTAATAATAATGGAGATATTATTGGATCAAGTTTTGATCCAATTGACGATGAATTTACTATACCAATTGAACCTGCAATACAACCTTGTACTAAAAGAGATTTTGTATTCTATGTTTGTACAGGTGGTAGCAATCCAATTTGTGACCATTTGCAAGTCAGTGCTGCAATATCAATTCCTAATCAATCGCCACCTTGCACCAATACATTATATACAATGTATTTCGATTTTACTACTGGAATTCCAAAAATTCAGAAACTCAAAATTGAGTATCAAGAAAAAAATGAAAATTTAAATTTTTATTTGGAAAAAAATGAATATGATATTTATTCAATCGTAATTTATGATATGAATAAAACTATTATCAATTCATTTAATCTTGACAACAATTCAATGAATTATAACACTTCAAAATTAAATACTGGTATTTATTGGATAGAAGTAAAAAATCAAACTGGTGAAATTGTACAATTATCTAAATTTACATTAGTCAAATAAAGGTGTGAAAATGAAACATAAAATAATTATTCTAATATTGATTATTTTCTCAGCATTAAATATGTTAGAAGCTAATAATCAATTTAATTATCCTGATACAGTTGATTTAGGTGAGATATATTATTTTTCTGATAAGTCGCATTCAATAACCAGATATATTAGAATTGACAATAATTCCAATGAAGATTATTATAATTATGAGACTAATTATTTATATGATTCATTAAGTTTTACATTAGCAAGTTATACGATGACAACCAACTTTTACAACTCAAGATCATCAGTATTGATACGAAAAAACCAAACTCAATTGATTCAATTTTCTCTTCATATAAATAAAAATGAGCAAGTTCCAACTAATAACCTTGAATATAAAATTAAAGTTGGGTTTGTCGGCTCTGAGTCTCAACAAATAATTCGTGATACAATAATAATCAAAGCAAAATTAGTTCATTCCGATAGTTGTAAATTGTGGCAGAAAAGTGAAGTCAAGTTAAGTAATTTTTGTTTGATCAAAAATATTAATTACACAAAATACACAGATATTTCAATCAGGAATAATACAAATACAGATATTGAAGTTGATGATATAGAATTAAATACTGATATTTTGGAAATAAAGAAGTCAGAAATAACGATTCACGGAGAAAATAAAAGTTTACCCTTTAATTTTCCACCAGATACAACTTTGAATATTAGAGTTGAATTAGATTCTACATTCGATAATTTAATCACTTTATACTCAAAAATAAAATATAAAATTAAAAACCAAGATATAATCTTAGATGGCACTACTTTAATAAACAATAATATTAGAGATTTGGGTAGTTATTTAGATTATTATTATGATGTAATTAAAACAGATTTAAACCAATCTGTAACAGATATAAAAGTATATCATCGCTATTGCTTGAAGAATTATCGTCTTGATTCAATAACTTATGCAGGTCCTTGGAAAAAAGGAGAATTTGAATTTATACCAAAGTATGAAATGCCATTCGATTTAGATTCTAATAATTTAGAAATTGGCGATATTAAATTCACTGGCTTGGAATATGCTTACAAAGAAGGTTTCATAGTTCTAAATTATTCTAATGATAGTGGTAAATTGACGAGAATACCGCTATACGTACAAACAAGTTGTGAAGATACTAAATCAATTAAATACGAAGAACCTATTGATAAGATTCTTGTTTTCCCAAATCCCGCAAGTGATAAATTGTACTTCAATTTTGATTATATAAATTATACTTATAAAATATATAATCAAGTGGGTATGGAGGTTGATAGTGGATTATTGAACAAGAATTTTATTGATATTGAAAAATTACCGATAGGAAGTTATTGCTTGATTATTATTAATAATAATCAGATTTACAAACAAATATTCATTAAGCAATAAATAATTAATCTCGGACAGCTATTTACTAAAATTAAATAGCTGTCTGATTTGATAGCAAGTCAGTTTCTTTTAAAAAAAACTTTTCTATCATTTTTTTTTGATTATACACTTCAAAAGTGTAGGAAAACTATTCATAGAAGAAATTGCGAATTACATTCTGAAACAACAACAGATTGACATTTTTTTCACGACATCAAAAAAAAATAAATTAATTCTATTCATCGATAGTTTCATTGATTCTATGCTTGTAATGGCTTGAATCGCCCCATTCATTGTATGCAATTTCATTATCAGTAAGTGCAATTCTCATTTCAAGGCAAGGTTTGCAATCTTCAGGATTTTCATCAGTACAAGGTTTATTGTTGTATAATTTGTAAAAATCTCTATATGCTCCCGGAGTAATATTTGGCATTATAACATTTGCACCTACTTTTACAGCTTTCTCTCTGCCAAGTTTGTCTATTGATTGGAGTGATGTAGCAGCTGCAATATTGACATCTTTCATAATAATTCTAAGAATAGCAATCATTTTTAATGAAAGCTCAAATCTTTCTGATTTACTTAGCAAATGTTCTGATTCAACATATAAAGGAGTATCAAAATGCTCTAAATATGGTCCCATTCCAATCATATCAATATCAAAATCACGCATCCAAATTATATCATTAGCAAGATGTTCCATTGTTTGGAATGGTAATCCAATCATCACTCCAGTACCTACTTGATAGCCAACTTTTTTTAAATTATACAAGCACTGTAAGCGATTATCGAATGAATGAATTTCGTTTTCAGGGTGGATTTTATAATACAAATCTCTATTAGATGATTCAATTCTTAGTAAATATCTAAATGCACCAGCATCGAACCATTCTTTGTAAGTGTTAATATCTTGCTCTCCACAAGATAGTGTAATTCTTAATTCATTGTTTGTTTTTGAGTGAATTAATTTGAGTAAATTTGTGATTCTATTTGTAAAAACAGGATTTGAAATTTCACCTGATTGAATTACGATTGAACCATAATTACTTTGATATGCAAAAATAGCCGCATCAACAATCTCTTCATCACTAAGATTATATCTTTTAACATTTTTGTTAGATTTTCTAATTCCGCAATAAAGACAATCTTTAGAACAAAAATTCGAGAACTCAATCAATCCACGAAAATAAACTTTGTTTTGAACATATTTTTCTTTGATTTTCGCTGCATATTCATAGAGAATTTTTCTATCGCTTTCATCTGTTTTTAGTAAGAAAATGATGTCATCAAAATTTAATGATTCTTTAGATAATATTTGATTAATATCCATAATTATTCCTTTAATGCCCCAGCTGTAAGTCCTTGAATAATTTTATTTTGAAATAAAACAAAAATCAACAAAACTGGTATTGCCGAAATTGCAGCTCCAGCCATTAAATGCCCCCAGTCAATTGATTGTTTTCCAAGATAAAAAGTTAAACCAACGGGCAAAGTTCTATATGACGCATCATTTGTAAATAAAAATGGAAATAGAAATGAATTCCAATTACTTAAAAAAGTATAAATTCCAAGAACAGTAAGAATTGGTTTGCTTAGCGGCATAACAATTCTAAATAAGATGTACCACTCCCCTGCCCCATCAATTCGGGCTGATGACTCCATATCTGGTGGTAATGATTCTATATATTGCTTCACTAAAAAGACCCCAAAAGGTGTAACTAACCAAGGTATAATTAGTGAAAAGTAAGAATTAATCCAACCAAATTCTACCATTAATCTATATAATGGAATCATCACAATATGTGGTGGAATAATTAATACTCCAAGAATAGTACCAAATAGTATTTTCTTCAATCTGAAATCACGTCTTGCCAACGCATAGCCAGTAAATGTGCAAAAAACAATATTGCCAATTGTTACAATAGATGCAACAATTATCGAATTTAAAAAATATATATCAAATCTATCTGACTGTAAAGTATCGGAAAAATTAGAAAATGTTGTTGGAAGTGCAAGAATTTCACTTAAACTTGAAAATCCTTCTGGATATTGTTTAATTGATAGCAAAAACATCCAAAACATTGGAAAAATCATTCCAATTGCTATGATTAGCAAAAATAAATGAATTGAAATCGATTTGAAGTTAAATTTCATATTATTTATTATAAGAAAATTCTGACAATATGAAATTTAAATCGTTTTCAAGTGCTTTATATAATCCGGGACTTGGTCCGTTAAAAATATATGCAAACACTAACTTATCGCCATCAAGAGTATTGATATATCCAGCTAATGCACTTACATTTCTTAATGTGCCTGTTTTACCCCTGAGATTATTCTCTGCTTTTGTTCCTTTTAAACGATTTCTTAAAGTGCCGTCTATTCCTGCAATTGATAAAGTTGTTTCGAGTCCATCTCCAAAATCTTGAAACTGAGATTTCACTAATAAATTTACCATAGCTTCAGAAGTTACTGAATTTCTTCTTGATAAACCAGAACCATCATTTAATTTGCAATTATCACAAGGAATGTGATATTGATTCAAATATCTTTCAGTAAGCATTTTAGTTTCTAATGAATTATTTTTATGGTTTCCTGCAAATGCACCAATCATTTTGAATAAATTTTCAGCAAAATGATTATCACTATCCTTATTTACCGGAAACATCAAATCTATTAATGGTCTGCGAAACTCAGCAATTAACTGATATTTTTTTGTACTATCATCTTCATACATTGCTTTTTTCTCAACAGCTCCATTTACTTTAATGCCACTTGCATTTAATCTTTGCTTAAAGCATCCTGCAGTTGAAAGTTCGGGATTGAGATTGTAATATTGATAAGAATAAGTAGAATTTGGTGCAAATGTACCACCTACTGAAACAACTTGTTTGCCTTCTGAATTTGTAGAATTTTTGATAAAGAATGGTGCTTTTGCTGTTCTTGCAACTGTTTCTAATCTCATATCTCCATAGTAATTATCGAATTCATTTTCAATATTAGCTTTAAGTTTTTTTGATTTCTTTTTCTTTCCCTTTGGTATAATTTTTTTGGCAGGTGATTTAACAATTGCAGACACATTTTTTATAATAGCTTCTGAAGAAGGTACTACTTGAACATTAACCAAAGAACCCGGTGTACGTCCAGCATTAACAATTACTGTAATTATATTTTTCTCAACACTTAAAGCAGAAACTGGTGGAACAGCTTGAACCTCATCAGCATCGCCACTATACTTGAATCTATCAGTCATTCCGTCATAAAAGGAACCGTCTGCATAAATTTTACCATCAATGCGTTTAATACCCATTCTGGAAATTTGCTCAGCCAATATCTCCAAATCTCTTATTGAAAGCATCAAATCGCCATTGCCAACAAGATAAACATTTCCCTTTAAAACTGTATCAGAAATAATTTTCCCGTCAGTAAATACTTGGGTTGGTACTTCATAATCATCGCCCATAAGGTTTAATGCGACAAACGATGTAAAAAGTTTTGTAGTACTTGCAGGTGTTACATTTAATCTACTATTTTTTCTGTAGAGATATTTTCTGTTATTCATTGAATAAACAGAAACCCCGTATTTTATACCTGACAAATACTTATTTGATAAAATACTATCAAACTTATCAATAATTTGTGTTTTTAATAGGTTTGTATCTAAATGATTATATTTTAATGAATTATCAGATTCAACATAATCAGTTGAAAACAGATAATAACTTAAGAATATAAAAGTCAAATAATAATAAAATAACCTTTTCAAACTTCCCCCTTAGTTTTGAACTTCTAAATTATAAAAAAATCTTGGATTGACAAAAAAGAATTATCAAATTTTTATCAAAAATTATCGTCAATACAATTGAATAAATAATTTTTTTAAAATTTTGCGGAGTGTTTTCTGATATGAAAAAAATGATTTTTGCTTCGGTACTATTGATTGGATTAGGAATATTTATGGGAGTTTTACTCGTATCCAATCTAAATTCTAATTGGATTTCTAATCTTTTTGCCGATAGTAAAGTTAAAATCGGTGCCGATAATGCACCTGTTCAATTAAATGATGCTGTAAAAACATTAAACGAAGCAATGGTATCGGCTGCTAATTCTATTCTGCCAACCGTTGTATATATTTCTGTTGAGTCCGAATCCAAAGCAAATCCTAACAGAGAAATGGAAGAAAATGATTTCTTTAGATTCTTTGCTCCTCATGGTGGAGATATGCCAATGCGTGGAAGTGGTTCAGGAGTTATTATTACCAGTGATGGATATATTGTAACGAATAATCACGTTGTAGAAAATGCAAAAGATGGTGGAATTAAAGTAACTACAATGGATAAAAAAGAATATTCAGCTACATTAGTTGGTACAGATCCATTTACTGATTTAGCAGTTATTAAAATTGATGCAACTGGCTTAGCTGTTGCTCATCTGGGAGATATTTCGACAGTTAGAGTAGGCGAAATGGTTTTTGCAGTAGGTAATCCTCTTGGTTTAAATTCAACCGTTACAAGTGGTATTGTTAGTGCTGTTGGACGTGGTGCTTTACCAGGAAACCGTAGAGGTGGTTATAATGTGGAACATTATATTCAAACTGATGCAGCTATCAATCCAGGTAATTCAGGTGGTGGTTTGTATGATTTACGTGGAAGTTTAATTGGTATTAATACTGCAATTGCTACTGAAACTGGTTCTTATATTGGATATGGTTTTGCTATTCCAGTCGATTTGATGCGTTCTGTTGTAGATGATTTAATTGATGATGGTGAAATTAATCGTGGTTATATTGGAGTAGTAATTAAACCAATCGATGAACTTATGGCAAAAGGATTGGGCTTAAATAAAGTTGAAGGTGTGCTTATTGATGATATTCAAAAAGGAAAAGCTGGCGACAAAGCTGGATTAGAATCAAAAGATGTTATTCTTGAAGTTAATGGTAAACCAGTAAATTCACCAAGTGAATTGCAAAGCACAATAGTATTTTATCGTGCAGGCGATAAAGTAAAACTTACAATTTTTAGAGATGGCAAGAAAATTTATAAGGACGTTGTATTACAACCTTCTGATGACAAAGAAGTTGCTGTAAAAGGAAATGACAAGAAAGAAAAAGAAGAGTCAAAAGATTCGAAAGAACCTGTTAAATTTGATAAACTTGGTTTCACAGCTGAAAATTTGACTTCTAAAATTAAAGACGAATATGGAATTGATAACGGTGTTTTAGTTTCAGGTATCAAAAGATTTTCTCCTGCCTCAGATAGAGGTTTGTTCAACGGTGCAGTTATTACTAAAATTGATAAGGAAGAAATTAAATCTCCCGGTCAATTAAAGAAAATTATTGACACAAAAAAGAAAGGCGATGTAATTCTTCTTCATGTTAAATACCAAGATAGATCTCAAATTGTGGCAATAGAAATTAATGATTAATATTAATAATTTGTCCAAATCTTTTGGACCAAAAGTTGTTCTTGATAATGTTTCCTTAACTATTCCCGATGGTGATACTTTTTGCATCATCGGGAAATCAGGGACAGGCAAAAGTGTATTGTTAAAGCATATTGTTGGACTCCTCGAACCAGATTCAGGGTTTGTTGAAGTTGATGGCAATAGAATTGATACATTGACATATAAAGACTTATTTAAATTAAGAAGAAATATGGGATTTGTATTTCAGGGAGCGGCATTATTCGATTCGCTTACAGTTTATGAAAATGTTGTTTTAAGCTTATTTGAACATGGTGAAAAGGATATAAATATACTTGAAACTGAAGCAAAAAGAGTTTTATCAGCTGTTTCTCTTCTACCTGACATCGAAAATGAAAATGACTTTGAGTTTCAAAAAGAATGGAAAATTCTTAGTGAAAAAAAACCATCTGATTTATCTGGTGGTATGAAAAAGCGACTTGGTGTAGCAAGAGCATTAGTTGGAAGTCCAAAATATATCTTATATGATGAACCTACAACAGGTTTAGACCCAGTTACTTCGGAACAAATCGACATAATGATTGCTGATTTAGCAAATCGACTAAAAGTAACATCTATTGTAATTACTCACGATATGTTTTCAGTATTCAAAATTGCAAAAAATGTAGCTATGCTTAGCGATGGTAATTTATGCTATTCTGGTGATGCTTATGGTTTGCACACATCTAAAAATCCTGTAGTTATTGAATTTTTGGAGAGATACAAGTAGAATTTTAAGATTGTAATGGTATTAATTAGCAAAATACCAGAATAAATGCGAAGAAGAATTTGAAAATAATAATGCCAATCAATATTTTCATAGTTTTGACTAAACAAAGATTATTGTGAATTCAGCCGCATATAGATAATTTAGAATTTTTTTTTTTTAATTCCTTGTAATTCCCATCGGGAATAAATGTTTGTAACAAATTAATTCCCCACTTCAATCAGCAACACCGTAGGTGTTGAATGTGTATTAAATTATTCAATCCCGCTGGGATTGCTGGACTTACGCCAGTTCCTTCCCCTTGGGGAAGGTTAGGTTGGGGTTTACATAGATGTAATCCCTAACGGGATTTTCAATGAATTTCATTTTTTTTATTATTTCAACTTGTTCAAAATATTCTTGTTTTTCATTCAAATAACAAAGCAAATTGAAAATTTCTATGCGACTGGGTAGTTACAAAATTAATACTCTTTCATTTGGTTTGTTAATAGCAATTAGCAATGTAAGTAATGCCAATATATTATTATCCAATTTGATTTCGTCCAATTTATCATTTTTTTTCAAAAAATATAAAAATAAAGCGGCTGCTATACGTTTATTTCCATCAATAAAAGAGTGGTTTTTAACTAAAAAAATAAAGCAAATTGAACTGTTGCAAAATTTGCAACAGTTCAATTTATTGGCAACTCTCCTTCCTTAAACACATTATTAATATGTCTGGAAATTACAGATTTATCTCTTTGAAATAAATCAGACATTTGGTTCAATGAAAGCCAAACTGTTTCTTGATTCAAGTGGACTTCAATTTCAGCTTGATTATTTTGATAAATAATTATATCGCTATTCATTTTTATACTCTTGAAGATTTCAAATATCAAAATTACGAAAATAGTATTTAAAAATGAAAGATGGAATTAATAAATGTAATAAGAACATTAATTCCAGAAATAAAAATAATATTAACCAAAAAAATCCGAAGGTTACTGCTTTTGGAAGCATTTGGGCTTGCCCAAATGTCAATGGAGAAAGCTCCATTGCTTCCTCAAATTAAAAAAAACCCCGAAAATTTTTCGGGGTTTTAAATTTCAATGATAATTAAAACTTATTTTCCTTCGTATTCACTTAATGGAGTTTTAACAATAACTTGTACAGTTCGATTATATAATCTTCCTTCTGGTAAATCATTTGTGTAGAGTGGTTCTTCTTCACCAACCCCACGACTATTTAAAATACCATAAGACCCTTTAGTTTGTTTGGTTATACCATCGCGTACTGTACCAGAACGTTTGTCAGATAATTTTTTGTTTGAATCATACATACCTTTAGTGTCTGTATGTCCAATAACTTCAATTACAGAGCTTGGCTTACAACGTTCGTAAACATAATCACTCATAATCTTTTGATTCAATGGACCTGCATCTGCGCTATTGAATGGGAAAAGAATCAAACTATATTTTTCTAATGTCGAATCGGCGTACTTATCAATTTTCTTTCGTTCTGAAGAAATTTGTAATACTGGAATTGTTATAGGGTCAGAAGCACATTCAGCACCAGAGAATGTTGTAATTATTAATTGAGCTGTGTAAGGAACTTCATCTTTTGGAAATTCGTTAGATGGATTCATCCATTCCCATTCCAATTTAGGGTCGGTAATTCCAATTTTTGTATGGGTAATCCAAGTTTGGTTTCCACGTTTAACTTCGATTCTTCTTTTAGCTACAATCGCATCTTCGATACCATTTTTCATAACAAAAGTCATTTCTTCTGGTTGTGGTCTGATAATAGAACCTCTATCAAACACAGGTTTTACAACATTCCAATCACTACATAGAATTTCAACTCTTCTATTTTCTTCGTGAGCCAACAATGGATCTTGTTGTGTATCAGCAGCTTTTTCAGGTTTGCCTCTAAATGATAATTTCATTCTATCAGTTGAAATTCCCCAAATATCTTTGAAGTAATTATATACATTTGTTGCTCTTTCTTTAGACAAATTATTGTTATTCTTTTCTTTAGCAGTAACATTATCATTAGTACCAACGATTTCAATTTTTACGGTTGGATTCAACTTAAGTCTATAACCGTATATGTTAAGTAAATGATAATATTTATCTAAAGTACCACCTCGAATTGTAGTATCTGTAAATATTTTAGTTTGGTCTGCACTCTTAAATAGATTATATCTTGTAGGAATAGTACCAACGCCTTCATCAAAGAATACATAGTTAAGCAAAGCATACAAATCCCACGTTTTTACTTCATTCATTACAAGACCTCTGAAATTAGCAAACTTGGGTTGGGATTTCTTAGCTTCTGTAATAAATTCTGCTTCTTCCATTTCAGCTCTTAAAATTGGTCTTTCACCAAGTGTAATTTTTACTCTGATTTCAGCAAGTGTTTGAGTTTCTAAAGAATCTTTTGTAATACCAGGGTGATCAACCTTTTGTTGAACAGTTTTGGACCCATATTTTGGATTTTCTGCAGTTATATCAAGAGTAATGAATTTTACAGAATCCTTTGGATTGCCGTAATCTTTATTTGAAACTATAAATTCTTGCTCTCTTTTTGATAAAGTAACAGAATCTTTTACAATTCTATTTATTAGTGGACTTTTGATTGTAATAGTAGCGGGAATAAAATCACCAGTACATTCATCAACGACTGTAGTGATTACGTTAACAGCTTTAAAGAAAGAAGGTACAAATGCCATAAATACATCTAAACTACCTTGATAACCGGGTATATCTTTTCTTGTTGAAGAGAAATAAATAATATCACCAGAAGCAGGCAAAGTAATAAATTTTTCGTCTTCTTTTGTGTTCAAAGGTTCAGGCAACAAATCAGGTTTACCCCAAGATTTTCTATCTGAGTCAAATCTTGTAACATAAAAATCCATACCGCCAATACTTGGAGAATGACCATTTGAAGCGAAAAATAAAGTAACACCATCAGCACCAATAAAAGGAGTTTGTTCGGATTTGCTTGTATTTAATTCTTCAAGATTTTGAGCTGGTTTCCATTCATCATTGTCAAAATCATAGTCAGAATACCAAATATCCATATTTTTTTCTATTGGCGTGCCATTACTATTAGGTCCTTTTCTTGTAGAAACAAAATAAAGACGGGATTTGTCAGGAGCGATAGAAGGTTGAGAATCCCAATTTTCGGAATTAATATTTTTACCTAAATTTACTGGTTGTGACCATTTATCACCATCTATTTGCGACATATATATATCACAACTACCAAGTCCGCCAGGTCTGTCACAAGCAGTAAAAAACAAGGTTTGCTTGTCAGCAGCTATACTTGAAGCACCTTCATGAAATTTGGTATTTACGTTGTCATAACTTAAACCAGTTAAGGTATCAATATTGTAGATATTTAGAAATACAGTATCTAATCTGTCTGCTTTTTTACCAGCCCAAAAATCGTGTGAATTATCACCATCTTTGGTTAATCTACTTCCTGGTTTGTCGGAAACGAAAAATAATGTTTTTCCATCGGCAGAAACAGTTGGAGCATAATCTACACCCTGCCAATTAATCATTGGACCAAGATTGATGATTCTAATGCGTTTAGCATCAAGAATATTATCATCATTAGCTTTTGCCGCATTGGCAGATATTGACGCACTCATCATATAGAACGCTGTCGGATTACCAATTGTTTCACTTTTCTTCTTAGCAAACAAAGGCATCATCAAAATTATACTGATTACCATAGCGGTAATAATTTTGAAGTAAAAACGGTACATATTAATTCACCTTATAATTTAACTACTAACAATTTTTACAAATATTTCCTGCAAAAAATCTTTCAAACTTAACAAATAATGTGTAAAAAAATTCACATTGTAAAAAACAATTAAGTAAATGACATACACAAAAAATGTAAATTACTTCAAAACAGTTAATTTTTCAAACAAAATTATTCAACATTTCAATTTTTTTTTATTACTTTGTTATAATTATATGATTTTATTGGATTTAGAAATCTTTCAAAAAAAAAATATTTTTCAATTTGAGTTAAAAACAATAAAAGGTATATGAATATAATCACATACCTTTACAAAAATACAATTTAATTTTAAATTAAAATTTAATTAATTTAATTTCTATTTAAATTAAAATAATTAATAACTATTTCACAAACAATTAATTTTCAAGTAATTATTTCAAATAAAATATTTCTATCTTCTTTTTTTAAATTTTTCTTTAATTGCAGTACTTTTTGTTTCTTTTAATTTCTTACCAAAATAATCAGGTGATTCAGATGGCTTTGTTCTTTTTAAACTATTGCCATATTTTGTTTTAGTTAAATTACCGCCATCGCCAGAATTATCAAAATTGACAGTTCTTTCTGATGAATTATCATAAGTTCTTTCGGGCTTATTAAATCGGTCATTTCTGTCGAATCTTACATTTCTATCGCTATGTTCATTCCTATCGTTTCTACTGCCACCTCTATCACTTCTATCAAACCTATCATTTCTATCACTTCTTTCATTTCTGTCGCCTCTATCAAATCGGTCAGACCTCTCAAACCTATCGCCTCTATCGTAACGGTCTGTTCTTTCAGGTCTTTTAAAGCGGTCAGATGATGAACCTTTTTCAAATTTAATATTTCTACTTCTATTCCTACGTGATGAAGAACCTCTTCTACCTGAATCATAATCGTTGTAACTATCTGTTGGTTCAAAACTATGTGAACTATCGAATCCTTCGTTTTTCTTATCAATCAAAATCTTCAATAATGCGGCTGCAATATCTAAAGCAACGAATTCTTCATCCATAAATTTTTCGATTAACTTAACGTATTTAGAAGTATTGCTATCTTGGATATTTGCAATTATTTTCTTTTTAAGTGTTTCCACTCTCAATTCATCAAGGTCATCAAGTGAAGGTATTGCCATTCTCTTAATTTTAATATCATTTTCTTTTTCTATTTTTTTCAGGTAATATATTTGTCTTCCTACTATAAAAGTAAAAGCTATACCTGTTTTGCCTGCTCTACCAGTTCTACCAATTCTATGTACGTAATCTTCATCATCGCTTGGGAAGTCATAATTAAATACAGCTTCAATATTATTTACATCAATTCCTCTACCAGCAACATCTGTTGCAACGAGTATTTCTACTGTTCCTCTTCTGAAGCCATTCATCACTTTATCACGCTGATTTTGGCTCATATCACCATGCAAACCTTCAGCAAAATATCCTCTTGATTTCAAAATTTCAACCGTTTCATCAACTTTATTTTTTGTATTACAAAAAACCAATGCAAGTTTGACTGAATAAAAATCAATTAATCTTGCCAATGCTTCAGGTTTAGATTTCTCTTGTAATTCAAAATAAATTTGTTCGATTTTTGGAGCGTTTAGTTTATGATTAGTAACATCAATTCTTTCTGGAGAATTTTGGAATTTTTTCATCAATCTAATAATATCTTCGGGCATAGTTGCCGAAAACATAATAGTTTGCCTTTCTTTTGGAGTTTTTTCAAGAATTAATTCAATATCTTCCCTAAAACCCATATCTAACATTTCATCAGCTTCATCAAGAACTATAAACCTAATATGGTCCAGTTTGACGGTACCGCGTTTGATATGGTCAATTGTTCTTCCAGGAGTACCGATAATTATCTGCGGATTTTTACGAAGAGCTTTAAACTGTCTGTCTATTTCCTGACCACCATAAACAGGCACAACAGCGATGTTCTCTTTGTATTTCATAATCTTACGGAATTCTTCAGTAACTTGAATAACAAGTTCTCTGGTTGGACACATTACAATTGCTTGGATACTTTGAAGTTCCATATCAATTCTTTCAATAATCGGAATAGCAAATGCAGCGGTTTTTCCAGTGCCTGTTTGGGAATGTCCGATAAGGTCTTTGCCATTTAAAAGCAAAGGAATAGCTTCAGTCTGAATAGGTGATGTTTCTTCAAAACCCATATCAGTTACAGCTTTAATGATTTCTTCAGATAAATTTAATTCCTGAAATTTTAATCTTTTCAAATTTTTATTAACCAAAAATATAAAAAATAATATATTGTTCTAAATCTATAATTGCTAAATGAAGATAATTTAACAGAGAAGTATCAACAATTTTGCATTAATTAGACGATTAATAAATTTATTTATTATTGAAGAAATTAAAATTTTAAAATTTTCCCTCATTTAACTCAAAATTAACAAACTTATCAAGTTTATAATTTGAAATAAAACAACTTCAAATTTCATTTATTGAACAAAATCTATTTAGCTATTCTTATTCCTTTTTCTAATACCTTCTGGATTTTGTCTGCTGTCAATTATATCAGTAATATAAATTGTGTTATTTTGAATTTTGTAGATTATTTTGTAGTTACCTCTAATAATATATCTATAATTTTCATTTAATTCGATTAAAAGTTCTTCAATTGTTCCAGATAATGGAAATTTTTCTAATTGTGATGTGCAGGATAAAATATTTTGCAAAATATTTTTAGCAATGCCAATACTTACATTTTCCTTGTAATATTTATAAATAGTTTCTAAAGAAATTAACGCAAAATCTGACCAATATACTTTCATTATGACCACTCATGAACCAATTCTTCAACTTGTTTTTGAGATTTTATATTATTATTCGCAATATCTAAATTTGATAATTTTGCTCTGGCAATTAGTTCACTTTTTGTAAATTTCTTTAAGGAAGGTCTATGAAGTGAAGAATTGATAATCTTTTCAACTTTATCAAAAACTTTTATATCATTAATTATTATCAATTGCTCAATTATATTGAGTTTCTTTTCTTGAATATTTTCAGCAATCATTTTTATTCCCTTAATTTTTGTTATTTAAACCAAAACCGCACCATTCTTAGTATAATTTGAGGGCTAATTATTTCAATTTGTTATCATTTCAATATTGATGAAGCCCACAAAATACAATTTCAAAAATAAATATAAATATTAAAAAAAGCAAATTAATTTAACAGTATCAATAACTATTATCAAATAAATAAGTATTGAATTTCCAATTTTTATCTGCATTTGATATCAATGTAATTTCAAATTATTGAACCACACAAATTAAATATTCTTTACTTCTTATCAAATAATTGATAAGTTGTTGTTCTTCCACCGACAACTTGTACCATTTTATATGTACCAATGCTATATGATGATCTTAAATTTGCAGCTTTATATGTACCTGGTAATATCCCTTCAAATTTAGCTTCCCCTGAAATAACTTTTTTGATTGCTATTGCATCATAGTTATTAGTACCAGACCCGATAGGAAATAATCCTATTTGTAAATCTTTATATGGAATACCATCTAAGGAATAGGTCGAAGGAACATCTATGATGACATTACCTGTTTGATACGAATCTAATGAATTTGAACAAGAATTAACCATAAGAATTGAAATTATCAAAATCAATAATAAACCTATACTTGAATTTTTTTTCATTTTATTTACTCTGATTATTATATAATTTACTTCCTAAATTACCACAACATTGCAGACATCGTTTGTTTGGTCGTTCTTATTTCTATTTATAGTACAAAAATCGAATTAATTAGTTATAACAATTTTACCATTAATATATTTATGTACCAACATAGAAATTAATTCATTATATGGAATGCCTTCCTGAATTGCTTTCACTTGAATTTTTTGAATATCACGTCCAGTTAGTTTAATTTCAACTTTATTATCAAATTGAAAACTATTTTTTGCATATTCTTCGTACATTTTTTTTATTTCATCGTCAAAATCCGAAATCCATTTCTCAGAATGTAATGATTCAATTAATTCTTTTTCTTCTTCATCAATAAATTCAATCATTTTTTTCTCCTAAATAAAATTTAGTTGCTAACCTATCTGGATAAATCGTTTTAAGAAAGATTTTATTTTCACTTTCTACGAAAGGAACTGAATAAACATAATTATTATGATTTATACCTAAAAATCTAAAGTACGATAAATAAATTTAGAATACAGCATTTTATGCTAATCAAAATTGGAATTTTTTAGTATTGGGGTGAAATTTCAAGTTTTGCTGGAGATTTTACTGTTGAAATTTCATGATTTCTAATATTTAAGCACGTTTAGTTCATAGATTTCCCTTTCGGATTTTTCCTACAACAAAATATGCATCTGATTTTTGTTTGTAATTTGTTTTTTTATGCAAAAACCAAATTATCAACCGCTTTTTCAATTTTCAACCACCTGTCTTTATAATGATATGCTTCGTACATTTTTAACCAAAGGTTTCGTCCATTAATTACAATCTTGCCAGCCACCTGCACAAACCATGCACGAAAAGTGTTTGGCTCTTCACGCCAAGATTTTTCATCGCTCAATTTTCGCATCCATAAACTTAAATTGTATGCCAAGACACTCATTTGCCATAATGTTTCATCTGCCCAAAAATCTTGCGTTATCATGCTTCCGGCAAACATTTGTCGTTTTACTTGTTCAATCCAATTTTCACTCTCGCCTCTGTCACCATACAAACGATGAATCTCTAAGGGACTGTCATATATATTAGTTACATAACAAAAATAGTCATAATAGTAATCGGTTTTAAATAATCCATCTTCAGTATGAATCAGCACTTTCTTGCGTAATGCAACAAACTTTCTTGCTTTTTCCCAGTCGGCACACTTGTACATAAATTCTGTCATTTGCCAATTTGGCATTAAGGGAATGCTTTACCAATCCTGACTTGATAAGAGACTGTTCAAGTTTTTCAATTTTACTTTGATTAAATATAGCGTATTTTTACGTGATTCAAGTACTTGCAATAGTATACCGTTGAAAAATCCACTGTCGGCTCGTACTAATAATTCTTTTATGCCGGAAGGGAGCAATCCAAATGCCTGCTCAATAAATCCGTGCGAATTATTAGCTGTATAAGTATCGCCGGGACGAAGCCAACTCAACAAACATTCCTTAGTGCTGTTTAAGAAACACATAATTGGATGATAACTTTTTGCTCCTTTTTTGCTTGAATTAAATCCTTTGGCAACTCCTTCTTGATGACCATAAAGTGTATGAACGGTTGAATCTAAATCTAATATATCCCTGTTTGTCTTCAATAAATCATGAACTTTTGACGATAATTTTCCATTTATGTTCATGATTTGATTGTTTTCATTCATTCCGAAACGCTTGATTCTATTGAATATAGTGTCGGCATCAATATTTGTAGCTAAGCACAACAATTTTTGTATCAATGGGTCGCGACTAAATGATTCAATTTTGCTTACACGATTAAAACCACTAAATATTCCCAAAATTATTGTTGATAAAATTTGGAAATTTGTAAATTTAATATTGTGATGCAAATTCAAATCAATCATATCGAACATTGATTCTATGCCAATCTTACGCATAAATTTAGAAATAACTTTAATGCCACTAAAGTTGGTCAAAGATTTTGAATCAAAACTTGTTTTGATATTTGCAGGTTTTTTCGTATTTTTGTTTTGCATGGATTAAGTACCTTTTTGGGTTTACGTTTTTGTTAATTAATTCTTGTAAAATCAATTACTTAGACGACTTAATCCATGTTCTATTTTAGACTTTTAGGATTTATATAAAAAATGAATTGATTTGGATATTTTTCTGAATTTGGGTGCTTAACTCTATCCAATAAATTACCATTTTGTATAGATAATACTATCTCTTCAAAAGAAACATTTCTTTCTCTTTTCAAAATTTGATTTTTCTCTTCATTCCAATCAAATACTTTCATACACTTTCAGAATCCGCCATTCTAATTCACTATATATTTTTTTAGAATTTATAAATACACTACCTAAATTACCACAACATTGCTGGCATCACTTGTTTGATGGTTCTTTTTAAAAAAAATATTATTACTCCAAGTTAACATTAACTAACTTTGAAATTTTAATTTTTTAAAACAATCATTTTCTTTTTCAACTCTCAAATTTTTATTAATTAACCATAATCTTTTAATGTTGAGGTCAATCAAAAAATTATCAAATTTTTCAATTTCAAGTAAATATTTCACTACATATAATCCTTAAACTCTTCTAATGGCTCGTCGAAATCTTCTGTAATTGAAATTTTTCCTTTTAAGAATCCTGGAACTCGCTGTTTTTGCTCATATATTTTCTCTGATTTAAATAAAAGGAAATCAATAAACAAAGATGCTTCAAATTTTAAAACATCTGGCAATGTTTCATATTTTTCTAATAATGTAGTATTCGACATTGTTCACCTCAATTAATAATTCAACATTTTTTAACGAACTTAGTATGTTAATATTTTGAAGTATAACATCCATTAATTTCAAATTACTTGTAAATATCTTCCCTTTTTCTAATTTTAATAATTAAAATATCAGACATAATTTTTATAATTAATAATCTATATTTTCCAATTCTTATTCTATAATTGTCATTTTCGCCTTGAATGGGTTTTATATCAATAGGAATACCATCCTGAAACTTTTCCAAGGTTCTGTCCACAAGTTCCTTGTAATGTAAGGGAAGTTTCAGATAATCCTGATATGCTTTTTTTGTAAAATGAATATTCATTTTTTCCATTCTATTGTTTCACCATTATAGAATTCAGTTTTTGCTGAAGCAATTTCAATTTTTTCTTCTTCAGTCAAAGGAGATGAATCAGAATTAATCATTAATTTATCAAAAAGTTGAATAATTACAGATTCGGGTTGAAATTTTAATATTTCATAAAGAGAATTCTGTGGAATTGTCAAACATTCTTGCATCATCATAAACTCCTAATAATTTCAAACTATAATCCCAAAAATAGACATTTAAAAATAATAATTATTTTAACTTTGAATCATTAAAATTTCATGTAAGAGACTTTAAATATTTAAAACCAAATCTTTAATCCAAAAACCCTTCCGTGAGGAAGGGCTAATATTTTCAATACAATTTATCACAATTAACTTCTAATTCACTTTATATTCTTTCAATACAAATTTCTGCTGTATATAATTTCTGCCGCTTTGGGTTGTGCCAAAAAGTTCAATAGCTACGCACCCTACTCCAGGTTGAAAATAAAAACTTTGCTTTTCATTATAACTAACAATAGCATAATGATAACATGAAAAGTTTCTAATTGATGTTACATAATTATAATTTGTACTTTCAACAGTCCAAACACGACCCATAACATCGAAATTTTCACCTTTTAATATTGGAAACTTCCATACCATAAATGCACCAACTTGATCAAAATAAATATAAATACCATCAGCCCTTTTTATTAATGCACCACTCATTTCTATTTGATCTTCTATATAATCAATTTTCATATAAACTCTTTCATTGTTAATTATTGTATCAGAAACAATTTTATCGATTTGTTCATATTGATTTGTAACATTCCCCAGAGTGTCATAACTGAAAACATCATAAATCCAATAATTCCCTATTTTGAAAGGTATTAATTCTTCAATAACTGTTGGTTTTGTACTACTATCATCGCAACTTGTAATAAAAACAATTGCAATTACGCTTAAAATACTAATTAAAATACTCTTTTTCAAAATTGTTTTCTCCATTTTTTATCAATATGTTTGTGAAATTCTTATAAAATATTTATAAAAAAGTTTATTACGGATTCTTCTATTTTCGTTTTTTATTCATTCGTTTCCAAAAGAATTTTAATTTCCATACTAAAAATACAGCTTCATAAATGATTTTCTTGTTCATTTTAGAAACTCCACTTGTTCTGTCAATAAAGATAATCGGCATCTCTTTGATTCTTGCACCTGATTTCCAAAGTCGAAAATTCATTTCAATTTGAAAACCATATCCATTTGAACGAATGGTATCTAAGTCAATTTTTCTTAATGCTTCAGCTCTAAAAAGTTTAAAACCGGCAGTAGTATCTTTAATCGGCATACCAGTAATTATTCTTGTGTACATACTTGCACCGTAGCTCAGCAGTAATCTTGAAAGGGGCCAATTAACAACATTCACACCATTGATATATCGAGAGCCAATGACTAAATCATAATCATTGATATATTTAATTAAATTAGGAAGTTCTTTGGGGTCATGAGAAAAATCAGCATCCATTTCAAAAATTGCTTCGAAATTGCGCTCAAGTGCATACTTAAAACCTTCGCAATATGCAGTACCTAAACCCATTTTGCCAGACCGAACAATTAAATGAATGTTCGGAACAGTTTTTTGCATTTCTCTAACAATATCAGCTGTACCATCAGGCGAATTGTCATCGACTATTAAAATATTTAATCCCTGAATTTGCTTTAATACTGCCATAATAATAGATGCAATATTATCTTTTTCATTATAAGTTGGTATTACCACAATTGATTTCATATTTACCTCAAGCTTGTCCATGACCTTTTAAAACACACCAAACAGTGCGAACAACTATTTCTATATCTAATTGAATTGACATATTTTCTATATAATAAAAATCATCTTTTAAACGATTTTCGATTTCTTCTAAACCAAGTACATGGGGCTGATATTGAACTTGCCACCAACCAGTAATTCCAGGACGAACTAATAATCTTCTTTTATAATATGGTAATGCTTGAGAAAATTCATCAACATATTTTGGTTGTTCTGGTCTTGGTCCAACAACGCTCATATCTCCAATCAAGACATTATAAAACTGTGGAATTTCATCTAAATGTGTTTTTCTGATTAATCGCCCAAATTTTGTAACACGAGGGTCATTTACGATTGTCCATTGTCTATCAGTTTTACTGGCATCTTTTACCATTGAACGGAACTTATACATCTTGAAATACTTTCCGTGCCTTCCTACTCTTATTTGAGTATGAATTATTGGTCCAGGAGAATCAAATTTCACAATTAATGCTATCAGCAACCAGAATGGAAGACCTAACAACAAAACTAAAAGACTGAAAAATATGTCAAATATTCTTTTTAATACATCTTGCCATGGCTTCATAAGTTGTGTCTTTATTTCAATCAAAGGAATTCCGTATAAAATATGAGTTTTAGCTTGACCTGTAAAAATATCGTATAAATCAGGTTCAATTTTAACAATTACATTTTTTTCAGCACATTTCGTTGCAATATCTATTAGTTCAGCATGTTTTAATTCTGCTGAAGTGATTATAATTTCTTCAGGTTTTAGTTTATCAATTATTGTTGGTAAATCTTCAATATTACCAGAAACAATATTTTCAACAGATGAATCAGTTTTTTCGATAATATTATCAGTAAAAATAAATCCAATTACATTGTATCCCCAAGCAGGTGATTTTAGATTTTTGTTGTAAAATTCTTTTGCTCTTTTTTGAGAACCTACAATAATTGAACTAATACTAATTGATTTACTTTCACGCATTTTCTTTTCTATAACTCTAATTGCAAATCTTCCAATAAATACAATCAATGTCATTATTACAATATATACAACAAATAACAATCGTGGAGAATTAGATGAATCCATATTAATAGCAAATACTATCAGTGCTGACCCAACAATTGTTACTTTAAAAATATTGCCTAATTCATCAAAAGGGGACCTTTCGTACCAATTTTTATATAATCCATAGAAGAAAAATACCATTATCCAAAAGAATGTTAAAATAACAGTACCTAAAAAATATTCCAAATACCCAGGTCTTATTTGAGTAGAAACAAAACCAGATTCAAACCTTATATAAAATAAAAAACCAAAACTTAGAAAAAAAGTTAAAGTATCAGAAGCTAATTGCATCAATGTTCGCCAATGCTTTGATTTAAGTTTTTTATTTTTACTTTCAATTTGATTATTTAGAACATCTTTAAACATTTACTTTTGTTCCCAAATTGCAATATTTCTAACTGATAAAAATTTAAAAAATGCTAATAATAACCCCAAATTCATTGTCATAAAGTAAACTGCTATTTTAAAAACAATAAACTTAATTTTGATTTTTTCAAGCAAATAACCAGCAAATGCAGCAAGTATTAGAATTAACATCAAACCGAAACTCAAATCCATCAAAAACTTATCTTTAATAAAGAATGAAAAGATAAATATTAAGATTAAATAAAATGGCGATAACAATCTTGTCAATTTATGCGACCATAGAAAGAACGAAAACCAGCCATATTTAGGCAATAATAATTCTTTCTTCTCAAATATTGTTGAAAAAACTCCTGCTGACACTCTTACTCTTCTGTCTAATTCATTTGTTAGAGTTTTCTTTCTAACTTCCCAAACATAAGAATCCTCATCAAAATAAGCTCTTTTTTTAAATTTAGCAACATTCAAGATTGGAATCATATCATCACAAACTTTATCATTTGGTAGCGGTGAGTAATACTGCCTTTTAATACCATAAAATGCTCCTAAACTTCCCGGAGTAGAAAATATTCTGCTTTCATGAACTCGAAGTATCAACTCAAATTTCTGATAAATTGATTCCCCTCTAAATCCTGCATTTTCAACAAGATTACTTTGCTCTGTGTTTTCAATTTCATACCCATAAGAAACCATATTGGCAATTACAGCTCCAACATTTTCATCGGTAAATTTTTCTACCATTCTTTTCAAAGTGGGTTTATCAATCCTACAATCAGCATCCATATAAAAAATTAAATCAGTATTTGATTTTGCAGAAAGTTGATTAATTACGTAATTTTTACCTTTTCTATCAAAATTATAACATTCAAAATTATAATATTTTTCTTTCAATCGATTTAGAATATTCATAGTGCCATCAGTCGAGCCATCAGAGCCAACAAGAACTTTTATTTTTTTTAAATCATATTCAGATTCAAAAATAGACTTTATACAATTTTCAATCAAATCTTCTTCATTATATGCTGATATGATAATTGTAACTTCTGGTAAATTATTATCATCTAACTGCTCAATATTTAGTGCTTTACCAAAAAATGAGGATAAAAATAAGACAATCAATGGATATAATGCCATAAAGTAAAGTATTAAAAAATACAGGCATAAAATTAATATTACAAAAATATCTATTTCAAATTTCATCAAAACTCATTTACCCTAATAATTATCCTGAAAAAATTTTCAGAAATACTATTTAAAATTTCAAATTTATAAAAAAGCAATATATTCAAATTTCTCATCAATTCAAAACCAGTTGATACACTTATGTTTGAAATGTAAATTTTCTCACCATCTAAAAAATTTAAATTTGATGCATCACCGGGTCTGATTGTTTGCAATGGGTCACTACCTACATTAACAAGCAAGTTCCCATCTTCATCATAGATATTTTGCCCTTTCTCAATGTATTGAAGTGATAAAGTTAAAGGATATCTTGAACCATACCAATAGTTTAATTCACCTGAAAAACTATGGGAATTTGGACTTAGATATGAACCAATCAATCTACCGTCATTAGTAACTGAATTTTGTTGTTTAAAGTGAGAAAATGTATATGGCTCAACTCTTGCATATTCAAATCCAAAATCAAGTGAATAAGGTAAATCTACGTTTAATGCAATATTAAATGCTGCTTTATTACTCCAAAATCCATTTCCAACTTCACTAAAAATAATATCATCAAGAAAATATGTTCCCTTCAGCTGAACATTATTTATTGGTCTGACTGTCCAGTCAAGCCCCATCATCGAATTATCTCTATCCCTTAACGAATGTTCAAGCGATTTGAAAAAACTTAATGGATTAATATAAGCAAGGTCAATACCCCTTTCGGTATAAATTACACTTTCCCAGAAACCTATTTCACCCCAAAAATGTCTTACAGAAAATCTATGAAAAGCCATATATTTTGACGGAATTTCAAGAAAAGAACCTGAATTATATCCATAAAATTCTTCATGTAATGCCATTAAACTTGAATGAGAAAATTTGTATTCAAAACCATCAAACTTAGTAGCAATTGTTATTGCATCAAAAGCTGGTGAATTTGCCGATGTCAAAATTCTCTGATTTAGCCCAGAACCGATAAGCCGTGTTTCTCTCCCAATTGAAGCATAAAACCAGCCATTTTGATAAGCAACTTGTGATTCTTGAATATCGACATCATTATTCAAATCAACAAATTTCACATTTTGACCATATTTTAAGTCACGAGTTGCAAGTTTTCGACTACCTGAAAATAAACTACCATTTGTTACTTGCAAATTATAGCCGAAACTATTTTCAATACTACCACTCAATCTAAAGCCGAGATTTCCGATTAATACATTTGAATCTTCAGAATTTTCACTTTTCAAATACATAACATCAGCTGATGCTAATGGTTCAAATTTTGTTGAAATGCTTTTATCATTATATGCAAAAATCAATTTTTCATCATTTGAAAAAAATCTATTTGAAAATAATGATAATGTGTCTGTTTTACTTGGAAAAACTACAGCAACATCTACTTTTTTAATTCCAAATTCCTTTTCAAAATATTCAAGAGTTGATAATTCATTATGACTTAGTAATGATTGATTTTCCCTAATATTTATCAAAGCATTTATAATTTCTTTCTTTTGTAATGGTAAATCTGCAGATGAAAAATTTTCCAAAATGCCTTTAACTTCAGCTTTAATTAAAAATTTATAAACAGCATTTGATACTGGAATATTTTCCACCTGTGATAATACAGGTAGAACTAAGAAAAGCAAAATTATACTTACTTTAATTTTCAATAGCTTATTACCTTGAGCTAATAATAAATATAATGTTGATAACACCAAATAAAGTAGAAACTACACCTGCAATAAGACTATATCGTTGAAGTTTCAATTGTGTTGGTTCGTCAGGTACTCTTGGAATATAAACTCTATCTCCTGCATAGACAAAAGTTTTTTCATCTCCCTCAATCCAAACATTTGTCCTTGACCTTATAATTCTTGCTCTGTTAAGTTGAGAACCTTGAGCAGCACCTCCTGCTCTTTCTATATACCAACCCATAGTTTTCCCTTCACTAAACTCAACATAACCGGGAGAATTTACTTGTCCGAATACAAATACTTTTCCAGGATTAGATGGAATAGTTATTACATCACCATCTTGAAGAAGTACATTATCTTCTTCTTGATTTTTGATGAAGCAATCCTCAAAATCAACCGATACTAATGGTTGTTTATACTTCATGTCTATAAAATATCTAACAGTATCATCCATAGTTAAATCACTGTATTGAAGTACTTCGTAGGTCTCTCTTCTTGGGTCAATAATTGAAGTTTGATTATTCTCGCGTCTAATAATTTGAGCAAGTGGTAAATATGCTTCTTTAGTAAATCCACCTGCATTTTCAATAATATCTCTCAACCGAGTGATTCCATTTTGAATAAGATAATTACCAGGTTGATTCACTTCACCTTTAACGGAAACAACACCCGGTGTAGCATATTTTTCTTCTGGAACTTGACCAATTACAATAGTTGAACCCGGTTCCAATTCTATATCTTCAGATAATAAATTTAGAGAACTATCAATTTTTAATTTAATTTTTCTATTTGAAGCAGGTAAATTAAGAAATACATTATCTAAATCAGCTCTTTCAGTTAAACCAAATCCAAATTTTAATAATAAAGATGCTTTATCTCCATTTTTATAAGGCACTAAAGCAGGTCTATTGACTGCTCCGGATATCGACAATCTTGGATAATTATCTTTTTCAAAAGGAACTATTATTTGGTCGCCTTCTTTTACATAAGGGTCAAATTCAGGTGAATTCAATGCAGAAGCTTTTTCAAGGTCAACATAAGATGAAGTGCCATCATTATGCAAAATAGTGATATTTCGAGTCCAATATACAGAATTAGATGAGATACCACTTTCTGAAAATAATCTTTCTGTTTCTCTTTGCTTTTCTTTAATCTGCAATAGTGCTTCCATTTGCTGAACAGGAACTTGAGATTTTTGAATCTGATTAGCAAATAAAACTGAAGTAGATACCCTATAAGCACTTGGCAATGTATATGTTGATGGAAATATTACATTCCCTCTAATAGTAACCAAGCAATTTCTACTTTGCTTTAATGAAATGCTTGTATTAAATTTTGCATTCAAAGATTTATAAACTTCAGAAATCTTTTCTTCAGTTTGGGCTAATGTTAATCCAGTCAAATCAACTTTACCATATCTTGGTAAAATCAAAGACAAATCAGGAGCAACTTGCAAATAGTGCATAGTTTTATTTGAAATTGGAGGCAATGACTGAAGTGTTAGTATATCACCTGGTCCAATTTTGTAAAATTTTGGATCCACAGCATTACCAACTGGAAGTCCATCCATCTTGATTTGGTTGTCCAATCCAATCTGAGTATCCATATCCATTTGGAGTAATTCATTATTATCAGTTGAACTCAATCCTTTTACTTGAGCCAAACTGATATTTAAAGTACAGCAAAGTAATATCAAAAAAAATATTTTTTTCATTATCAAAACTTTAATAAATCCTAAAAATTGTAAAGAACAAAAGTATAAATATATGAAATACGCTTGTTATAGCAAAGAAATTGTTAGTAATCAACAGCTGACTCCCTGCCCGTTAATTTCACAACAGCGGCAGCCAAAGAAGCAAAAGAATCCGAAAATGTCTTTATAAGTAATTCCGACTCTACCAAATCATCTATGTAAGGATTACCAAATAAAATTAAAATAGCTTTTCTATTTGATTTGATTTTTGTTAAAATTTCCGAGATTTCAGCATTTGGTTGAACTGTACCACTATAAGCAATTGATTTAATGAAAACAGTAAAAATAATTATTTCAGCATCTTTGGTTCCTTCTAAATAACCATCAATCTCGTCATTTGAAATTTTGTCATTAATAAATGCAAAATCACAATCATTTTCGGTAGCTTGTGAAAGCATTGTAAAGAAACGAGAAGCTGACTGCAAGTCTGCATCACGTTGAATATAGGCAAATCCTGCAAAGTTAATTTTTTCATCTATAGGAATTAAATTATAATTTCCTCTGACATCAATTGCATCTAATGCAACTTTTAATGCTAATTTCTGATGGTCTAAGAATATTTTAGATTGGCTTGTTTGTAATGCAAATTGGGGTATTAAACCGCACCATCTTTTTAAATTATATACTTTTTGATAAGAGTTAATCAACTGCTGTCTTAATTCCATATCATTTTCAAGTAATTCAATCAAATATTCAATGCCCTCAATAACTTTTTCAGGCATCAAAGCAATATCTGCACCAGCAGAAAGTGATTTTGCAACAATTTCATTACTTGAAAAATTTTCAGAAATTGCATTCATATCAAGTGCATCGGTAATTATAACTCCTTTATAATCAATTTCATTTATCAATAAGTCCGTTATAATTTTATGTGATAGAGATGCGGGCAATCCGCTTTCATCAATTGCAGGGACAGCAAGATGCCCAACCATAATTGATTTAACTCCATTTGCAATTGCTTTTCTAAAGGGTATTAATTCTAATGATTCAAGTTCATCTAAAGTCATATTTAAAACAGGCAATTCTAAATGAGAATCTTTCGATGTATCTCCGTGGCCAGGGAAATGCTTAATGCAACTTACTATCTTATGGGCTTCTGTACCTTTTATAAACTCAGTTGCATAATTACTTACAATATCAGAGGTTTCGCCATAAGACCTAATATTAATAATTGGATTTTTTTTATTAGAATTAATATCCACAACAGGTGCAAAATTCCAATTTATTCCAATTGCTTTAGCTTCTTTTGCAATAGCTTCAGCTATTTTATAGGCATGTTCAATTTTTCCTGACTTTGCAATTGCCATGCTATGCGGGAATGAAGTTCCATCATCAATTAATCTCATTGGTAATCCGAACTCAAAATCAGCAGAAAAAATCAGTGGAACTTCAGCAATATTTTGCAACTCATTAATCATCAGTTCAACTTGATTAGCATTACCACCAAAAACACAAAAACCGCCAATTCCTTTTATTGCCAAGTCCTTTATATATAATTTATACTCTAATACCTCATAATATTTTCCCGTATCTAAACGAGGCATTACTAATTGGTAAGCGAGTTTTTTATTGCTTATATTATCAAATTGTCCCATTTATCAATCCATAAATACACAGTTATCGAGTTCGTAATTACTAATTTTTTTCCTAATATCATCTGGTAATCTTGTAGGCAGTTTATTCTCTAAATCAACATACACAAATACGGTGCTTGACCTTACAATTACTTTATTTTCTCTGTTAATTATTAAATTTTCAAAAATTACAGAAGAATTTTTTACCATCACAATTCGTGAATAAACATCAAATTCTTCAAAGAAATATAAAGGGCTGTAATAGTCTAATTCGTGTCTAACCGTAAAAAACAGATTTTCTAAAGTGAATGTATTTTTATTTACTCCTAATCCAATTTCATCAAAATACAGAGTTCGAGCATATTCGAGATAATTAAAATATTGAACATTATGCACTACTTTCATTGAATCTACATCGCTAAATCTCACTTGCAAGGTTTGTTTGTGTTTGAATTTATTTAGTTCGTTTAATATTTCTTCTTCACTAATTTTTTTCATATTATCTTTATACTTAATTAACTTACAATATTTACTTAATACATTTTTTAATAATTTCTAATGATTTTATAGTGTCTTCATTATTTATTTGCAAATGAAATACTACTCTTATTCTATTGCCACCAATCCAATGTAAATACAATCCATTTTCTTTGCAATTAAACACAAATTCGTCTGGATTTATGGATTTATCTAATTCAAAAACAACGATATTTGTATGGACTTTTTGTTTATTGCAAGTTATTTTATCAATTAAATTTACATTTTCAGCAAAATATTGTGCATTCTTGTGGTCGTTTTCCATCAAAGCAAGATTGTTTTCCAAGGCGTATAGTCCAGCTGCCGCCAATATCCCTGCTTGTCTCATACCTCCACCAAAAATCTTTCTCCATTTGAGTGCTTTTTTTATATTTTCTTTTGAAGATACTATCAATGAGCCGACTGGAGCTCCAAGTCCTTTTGATAAACAAACTGAAATTGTATCAAAGAGTTTCCCGTAATCGCACAAAGAAATTCCTGTTTTGATATGAGCATTCCAAATTCTTGCACCATCAAGGTGGAGTTTTAAATTATATTTATCAGCTAACTTTCGTAAATTAAGCAAATAATCATAATCAACAACCATTCCACCGTGTCTGTTGTGAGTATTTTCAATACAAATTAATTTTGTTTCGGGAAAATAATATATGTCAGGTCTAATAGCAGCTTCTATAAGATTTAAATCTGGCATTGCATTATCCGATGCAATTGGTCTAATTTGTACTTGGGAAAGAATTGAAGGTCCAGCTGTTTCATAATAATAAATATGGGCATCAGCTTCTGTTATAACTTCATCACCGGGATTAGTAAGTACTTTAATACTCAATTGATTACTCATTGTACCTGATGGAACATATAAAGCTTCTTCTTTGCCAAATAATTTTGCAACATACTCTTGCAATTCATTAACGGTAGGGTCTTCCCCATATACATCATCTCCAACAACCGCACCATACATTGCATCACGCATTTCTTTCGTAGGTTTGGTAACTGTATCACTTCTTAAGTCAATCATAGTTTACTTTAATAAATTTAAAAAAGGTTGATTAAATAATGAAAAATTATACTCTACAACCCACATAATTATACCAAAAGAAATGGGTATAGATAAATTGTCATCAATTTTTAATTTTTTTGACATTGCTTCAACAAATCCAGAAATTATTGATGCTAATACTCCGGCTACAAAAAATGAAAAGGGTGCATTAAAAATAATTCCAACTATTGCAACAACTATAAAACCTGAAATAATGAAAGCAGAAGTACCTTCCCAAGATTTGTTGAACAACTTGTGAGTTCCCCACTTTCTGCCTATCAATGCGGCTGCAATATCACAAATAATTAATATGATAAATGCAGTTACTGCAATTATTTTAGGAAAAATAAAAACTGTAATCACGGCAGAAATAAGAACCCAAGACGCACCATTCAGCACAAATTTTTTCTTCTTTCTTTCGTGCTTACGAAGCATATCTCCAAAATTACCATATATCAAATTCCTTATATATGGATTTTTTTTGCTCAAAATATCTAACAAAACAGCAACGATAGCCATAATTGTCAAAACAGTCATTGCAAATCCTTTATCCACATAAATATAAGTTATTGGAATTGATAATGATAGTAAATGGATGCCTTTTCTAAGTAACTCTTGAGTATAGGATATTGTTTTCTTCTTTTTTTCTTTTTTTTCTTTTTTTACATTCGTATCAGATAGATTAATAACTTCTGTATTTGGTTCAAATTCATTAATTTCGATATTTCTGTTTTTCATTTATTATTATTATTAATTATTAATTTGTCAATTAAAAAAATATGAAAATATCAAAAAAAACTGCAAATGCCAAAATAAATTTAGGATTGCAAGTTCTTCAAAAAAGAATAGACGGATATCACAACATAAATACTGTATTTGCTAAGATAAATTTATCAGATTTTTTAGAATTTATTCCTGCAAAAATTACAAAAATTAAAATCGAACCTGATTTTCCCATAAAAATTGATGATAATTTGATTTATAAAGCTATATCAATTTTCAACTCTTATTTTCAAACAAATTATCATTTCGATGTAAAATTAATTAAAAATATCCCAACTGGTGCTGGGCTTGGCGGAGGTAGTTCTGATGCTGCCTCTACCCTATTATTTTTGAATGAATATTCAAATTTTCGAGTAACTGATAAAGAATTAAATGATTTAGCACTGCAATTGGGGTCTGATGTTCCATTTTTTTTGAATACAGGAATTGCAAAAGCAACTGGTAGAGGTGAAATTCTGACATATTATGATGTTTTATTACCTTTTAAAGTATTGGTTATCAATCCCAGAATTCATATCTCAACACCATTAGCATATAAGGCGTTAAATAGAAGTAATTTGGAAGGTGAAAGTATTAATTTCATTGAAATTTTAAATAAAAGCATAACTGATACGTTGAGTTTAAATTTATTAGTTAATGATTTTGAGGAATTCGCATTTAAAGAATACCCTGTTATTGCTGAAATAAAGAAAAAATTGTATGAATCAGGGGCAGTATTTGCTTTAATGTCTGGAAGTGGTTCATCAATATTTGGATTATTTAACGATGAAAAAGAAGCACAAATTGCTAAAGAAAAATTTAGTAATTATTTCACTTTTTTAGCTGATTTTGTATTATAATGGATTATTTTTTTGGATAATAAATTTTTTATTGTTGCGGGTGATCCCTCAGGAGACATTCACTCTGCCAAATTGATGAAAGAAATTAAACTATTGATGCCTGATGCAGAGTTTGTTGGAATTGGTGGTTCATTGATGGAAGCTGAAGGATTAAAATCTATAGTTCCAATTAGTATGATTTCTGTTGTTGGATTTTGGGAAGTTGCAAAGAAATACTCTTTTTTTACAAAATTATTGGAGCAATGCAAAAACTTAATTAAATCTAATAATTTCAAAGCGTTTATAGCTGTTGATTATCCGGGATTTAATATGAAATTAGCTCAATTTGCAAAATCCATAAAAACCCCTGTTGTTTATTATATCGCACCTCAATTGTGGGCTTGGGGAAAAAATCGGGCTGTCAAGTTATCAAAAATAGTTGATTTATTGCTTGTTGTTTTTCCTTTTGAAGTGGATTTTTTTCAGAATTTCAATATAAATACAAAATTTGTTGGTCATCCATTGCTTGATGATGAAAGGTTTTCAAGAAAAATCAAAAGATATACTGAAAGAACAAAAAATATTGCGTTATTACCCGGGAGTCGGAAACAAGAAATAATCAAGCATTTGCCAATGATTATTGAAACTGCAAAAATTCTTCATCAAGATTATCCAGATTTTCAAATTAGTATTGCTAAATCTTCTAATATTGAAAAAGATTTATATTTGAATTTTCTTAAAAATAATAGTTTTATTGAATTGATTGATGATAATAAAGAATTGATGTCCAATGCAATCGCAGGTGCAGTAAAAACAGGAACTTCAAATCTTGAATCATGTTTGCTTGGGATGCCATTTGTAATGTATTACAAAACCTCTGCTTTAACATATTTTTTAGGGAGAAAATTAGTTAACTTGCCTTACATTTCGTTAGTTAATATTTTATCAAATCTACCAATTATTCCTGAATTAATTCAAAATGATGCAAATCCTAAAAATATTGCATTTGAGATTAGCAAATTAATTAATGATGGCGAATATTATGATAATATTCAAAGTAAGTTTCTTGAAATTAGAAATAATCTTGGCTCAACGGGTGCTTCTCGAAGAGCTGCTGAAATGATTGTTAAAAGTTAGAATTTTAGTTGATTTTAAAATTTTGTTTTTGGTTTTTTGAATATACTTATATATTTTGGAATGAATTTATTTACACAAAGTTAGAAATAAATTATGGCTAAGAAACAGCGTTCAGTTTCAAGTGCTTTTGTTACGGGATTATTCGTATTGACAGGAGCAATTGTTGTTGTAGCAACAATTATTTGGTTAGGAGCAAATCAGTTTCTCAAGGAACAGGTTTTCTATGTTACTTATTTTGAATCATCAGTTGAAGGTATGGAAAAAGGTTCAGCAGTAAAATATCAGGGAGTTCCATGTGGAAGAATTGCCGACATTAGAGTTGCACCTGATGGTAGATTAGTAGAAGTAGTAATGCAATTAGATCCCAATATTAAAATATCAGACAGTATGCGTATCAATCCTGCAATGAGTGGAATTGCAGGTGGTAAGTTTTTACAGTTGCATTTCCCAAGTGCAGATATGGCAAACAGAAATCCTGAACTTTCTTTTAAGCCACAATTTCCATTAATCAAATCTTCACCTTCGAGTTTGGAAGAAATTTCTATTGCAGCCCAAAAAGTTTTTAATAATTTGATGGACTTACAGGTTGGTGAAATTTCAATGGAATCATTGAAATTTTTATCAACTACAACAGCTTTTTTTCAAAGTGATACTTTAAAAACAATTTTAAATAATTTAATGAGTGCTACACAACGACTTGATGGAATTCTTGCCCAAGCCGATACTTCTTCAGTTATTCGAAATTTGGAATATACATCTATGTCACTTTATGAATCATCATTAGAATTAAAAGCAACATCTCAAAACTTAAATAGTCAAATTACAAATATGAAATTGCCATATTATTTAGAAAGAGCTTACAATCAATACGATTCAACACTTATCAATACAAATAAATTAATGAATAACGTTGGGTATCGAGCAGAAAGTGCATTACTGAATTTGCAAGAAACATTTGATGAATTAAAGAAAACTAACAAAGCATTGCAAAATTCTCTAAATGCAATTTCTGATAATCCATCGGCAGTTTTTTTTAGCAATCCACCACAAAAAGAGAAATAAAACAATTTATAAAGATTTACGAAAATGGTATTATAATAAATATGAAAAAACAAGATTTTGAAATAATTTTTGAAGATGACAATTTGATAGCAGTAAATAAGCCATCAGGTTTGCTATCAATTCCAGATAGATACGACAAGACTGCACCAAGTCTTGATAGATTATTAAAAGATAAATATGATGAAATTTATGTAGTTCATCGACTTGACCGTGATACAAGCGGAGTAATGTTATTTGCTAAAGACGCAGATACACATAGAGATTTAAATATTCAATTTGAAAAACATACTGTAAAAAAAATCTATCATGCAGTTGTTTCAGGTATAGTTCCAGATGATAGCATTGATATTGATATACCTTTACTACCTAATCCTGGAAAAGGTGGCGGAGTTATCCCTTCTGCAAGAGGCAAAGAATCACTTACCATTTTAACAGTTTTGGAAAGATTTAGAATTAGCACTCTGGTTGAATGTAATTTGATTACTGGAAGACAACATCAATTGCGTGTTCATGTAGCAGCTATTGGACATCCTTTGCTTGTAGATGACCTTTATAATGAAAATAAAGCATTTTTCTTATCTTCGATTAAAAGAAAATTCAATTTAGCTAAAAATGAAGAAGAGCAACCTATAATAAAAAGAATCACAATGCATTCAAAATCTGTTGAATTTGTTCATCCAAAGTCATTAGAAAAAGTAGTTTTTGAATGTGATTACCCCAAAGATTTCAGAGTAATGTTAGAATTATTAAGAAAATATGCTAAGGTTGGATAGTGATGTTTTTTTATTTATTTGTAACTAATTAGTGTTTGGCAGAGTTTCAATTATTTGTATAATTAATTGTAATTTATTTAAGAATATATGATGTAATTCAAATTTTAAACTTTGGACATAATGTATTTATTTATAAAAAGTATTCTAAAAAAAATATTGCCGAAAACAATATTATTTAAATTTGAACTATTCTTCAGATTTTGTTATTATTTGTTTTATATCGGAAATAATTACAAATGCAATATCTGTGATGCTAATATTAGAAAATTCATCTTCAACAACAATACAAAACTATGTCCTAAATGTGGTAGTACTTCACGAAATCGAATTTTGTGGAACGTTCTTATAAATGATTTTATTAAAAATGGAATAGAAATATTAGATTTTTCACCTTCAAGAAGTATTTTTAGAAAAATGAAAAATCTCAAGAATATTAATTATACTGCAACTGATTTATCTGGAGATTTTCTTTCGGACAAAAATTATGATATTACAAATATTTCCTGCGAAGATAACAAATTCGACTTAATAATTTGTTTTCATATTTTGGAACATATTGTTGATGATAAAAAAGCAATGACGGAATTATTTAGAATATTGAAAAAAAATGGAATTTGTATAATTCAAACTCCATTTAAAGATGGAGAGATTTATGAGGATTTTAAAATTACAGAAAAGAAAGAACGGCTCAAACATTTTTTTCAAGAAGACCATGTAAGAATTTATTCAGTTCAAGGATTAATTGATAGATTGAAGAAAGTTGGGTTTGAAGTTGAATTATTAAAAATATCAAACCAAGAAACAAATAAAAATGGCTTCAATCAAAATGAAGAAATCTTAATTTGTTATAAATTATAAAGGTCATAAAATAGGATTAATCTAAAAAAAATGAAAAAAATCCATTTTTGAAAAAATATTAATTTTATTTTTGGAAAAAATTAAATAGATTTATAGTTTGAATTTTATTAATTTTATTAATTCTTATTTATTAATAAAATAATTGATTAAAAAAATGTATTTATGTGCCGATAATTAGTAATTTAGATAATTAAATAACTATTAAACAGAAAATTATAAATAAACGTGATAGAAATAATATGAGTGAATTTTCAGACAACAGAGCAATTGATTCAGAAACTCAGGAGATGCTTAGATCCTTTGTTTCGGAAGCATTTGATTCACTTGACACAAATGAGCCATTAGTTGAGCAATTACGTCAGGATAACAACTCGGAATATGTAAATGCCATATTTAGGGTATTTCATACCTTAAAGGGATTATCCGGATTTTTTGAAATGCACGTAATTCATAAAGTTACTCATGAAGCAGAAACTTTGCTTGATATTATAAGAAAGCAAAATGGTGTCCAATCAGAAGAAACCATATCTGTAGTTTACAGCACTTTCGATTTTCTTAGAGATTTACTTCAAAGAGTAAGTACTGATTATACGGACAAAAGTGGTGAAGAAGATGCCGATGATATGAAATTAATAATTCAAGATGCCATTGCTAAGGTTTCTGGAGTTGCAGATACTCAAAGTTTATCAGAAGATGATTTCTTTGATGATAGTTTTCCTGCCCCAACAATTTCAGTAAATTCAAATGAACCATCATCATCTAATTCAAATTTAACTGAAGATGATTATAGTAGTTACGAAGATGATTCATTTTCAGAACCAGAAAATTCCCAAAATGAACAAGTTTCAAGTGGAGATGATAGCTTAATTTCTGATGAAATGTTAGACCAATACATATCAGGAGCAAAAGAATTATTAGAAACAGTAGAAAATAATCTGATTAAGCTTGAAAAAGAACCAGATAATTTCAATATAATTGCCGAAACTTTTGGTGCAGTTCATAGTCTAAAAGGAAACTCTGGATTTATGGGTTTCTCTGAAATTGAAGAAATTTCAATGGATATGGAAACAATACTTGATTCACTTCGTGCTAAAGAATTAGATGCTGACCAAACTGTAATATCCATTCTTCTCAGTAATCTTGAGATGGTACAAGATAGAATTTCCAAAATTGAGATTGAAGCAAATTCAAAAAACAAGAAAGTTAAGCCAACAAAGATTACAAATGAAGATACTAATAAATCAACTCAAAAACAAGTACAGAGTGAAGTTACTAATACATTTGAAAAAGCGGAAGAAATAATTGAGGAAAAAGCTGAACAAAAGCAAATTTCTCAAACAAATCAACCTCAACAAGTTGCTAAACCTCAATCTACATCAGTACCCGTATCAAAACCAGTACCTGTAACAAAGCCAGTACAAAAACAAGAAACACCTGTTTCTAAAACAAGTCAAAGCTTTAATCAAATGCAGAAAAAGGATATTCGCGTTGAAACTAATAAAATCGATAAGTTATTTGACTTAGTTGGAGAATTGATTACGATTGAATCTATGGTTACAAACAACTCTGATTTAAAAGGGTTGAATTTACCAAGTTTCAACAAGTCTGCCAGTATGCTCAATAAAATCACAAGAGAATTGCAAGAAATTACAATGTCAGTAAGAATGATGCCATTAGATGGTTTATTCAACAAAATGAAAAGACTTGTTCGTGATGTATCTTTGAAGATGGAGAAGAAAATCGAATTAACTGTTTCAGGTCAGGAAACTGAAATGGATAAAAATGTAATCGATGAAATTGCAGACCCATTAGTTCATATATTAAGAAATGCTATTGACCATGGTGTGGAAACTCCACAAAAAAGATTAGAAAAAGGAAAATCCGATACTGGAAATGTTAGTCTTACAGCAAGATATGAAGGCAATGAAATTCTTATAGAAATTAAAGATGATGGAAATGGTATTCATAGAGATATTATATTAAGAAAAGCTGAAGAGAAAGGACTACTTACCAAACCAGCTGAATCAATGACAGACAAAGAAGCTTTTATGTTGATTTTTGAGCCGGGATTCTCAACTGCTGCAAAGGTAACTGATATTTCTGGTCGTGGTGTTGGTATGGATGTTGTTAAGAAAAATATCGAAAAACTCAGAGGCAGTATTGAAGTTGAAAGTGTCCCTTCAAAGGGTTCAACATTTACATTGAGAATACCGCTTACTCTTGCCATAATGGAATCTATGGTTATTAGAGTTGGGAATGCAAAATATGCTTTACCAATTCTTTCAGTAACCGAGTCTTTTAAAGCAAATTTGAAAAACATTTCAAAAACTATGGACGGTTTGGAAGTTGTTCGGGTTCGTGATGAAGTTTTGCCAATCATAAGATTGCATGAATTATTTGGAAAAAAACCAGATAGTAATAATTTGGAAAATGGAATTCTGATAATAATTGAATCAAGAAAGAAAAAAGTTTGTATGTTCGTAGATGAAATAGTTGGACAGCAACAAGCTGTAATCAAAAGTTTAACAGAATATATTGGCAAGGTTGCTGGTATTATGGGTTGTATGATACTTGGTGATGGTGGAATTGGATTAATACTTGATATTGAGAGTTTAATTGATTTATCAGAATTAAGTATATATAAATTTGCTCAAAACAATAAACATTAAAATAGGTGTAAAATGAAAGAAAATGATATTCAATCAGGATTAGATGATAGTTATTATGATGATGAAGATACACTGCGAGACAGATATCTTACTTTTATACTTGGTTCTGAAAGTTACGCTTTTGAGATAAAATATGTTACTGAAATTATTGGAATTCAAAAAGTTACTGAAGTTCCAAATATCAAAGAATATATCAAAGGTATTATCAATTTAAGGGGAATCATTGTTCCTATTGTTGATGTTAGAAAGCGATTTGGAATGGAACAAATTGAATACGATGACAGAGCTTGTATTATTGTAGTTAAAATCAATAATACTAACATTGGATTGATTGTCGATGAAGTGGCAGAAGTATTATCAATACCAGAAGATTCAATATCACCTCCCCCTCTTACAAATAAAGGTTCTCATAGTCGCTTTATTAACGGAATGGGAAAAGTTGAAATGAATGTAAAGATTGTATTGAATATTCATAAATTGTTATATGATGATGACCATGCTTTTGCTGGTTTGAATACTTATGAATCTGAACAATTTGATGATGAATAATTAATTTTCAACCATACTTACATTGATATAAGTTAGATTAATTGAAATTATGTTAATAATTAGGTTTTATATTGGAAACTTTTAAAGAAATAAAATCTATGGATTATATCGAAATTCAAAAAGATGAATTCGATAAAATTCGTAATTATGTTTACAAACAAATTGGTATTAATTTAGGTGATGATAAAAAATCTCTTGTTACAGGAAGACTTCAAAAAATTCTTAGGAAATTGAAATTATCAACATTTACTGAATACTATAATTATGTGGTTGCTGATAAAACAGGCGAAGCATTAAGTGAGTTGGCTAATACAATATCAACAAATCATACATTTTTTGGAAGAGAAAAAGACCATTTCGATTTCTTTTTAAATGTTTCATTACCTGAAATTGTTGAAAAATGCAAAGCTCACCATACAAAAGATATTCGTGTTTGGAGTGCAGGTTGTTCATCTGGTGAAGAACCATATACACTCGTGATGTTGATGAAAGAATTTTTTGGCAGTGAATATAAAAATTGGGATGCTGGTGTGCTTGCTACTGATATTTCATTAAAAGCCCTTGGTACTGCAAAATCGGGAATTTACCCAGAAGATAGAATAGGAAATTTACAAGAAAATTTCAAAAAAAAGTATTTTCAAAAACTACCTAATGGTGATTTTGAAGTAATAGAATCTGTTAAAAAAGAAGTTACTTACAGACGTTTTAACTTGATGAATCCAGTTTTTCCATTTAAAAAGAAGTTTGATGTGATTTTCTGTAGAAATGTAATGATTTATTTTGATGAACAGACAAGAACCAATTTGGTTGATAAGTTTTTTGATTTAACAGTTCCAAATGGGTATTTATTTATTGGACATTCTGAGAGCTTGAATAGAGCTACGACGAGGTATAGTTATATTAAACCTGCGTTGTATAAAAAAATTATATAATTTGTATGAAAAATTAAATTGGATTGTATGAAAAAAATTAAAGTATTAATTATTGATGATTCCTCTCTTGTTAGAGATATATTAAGAAAAGGTCTTTCTGCTGATGATGGTTTAGAAGTTGTAGGAGCAGCACCAGATGTATTTGTTGGTAGAGATATGATAGTTAAATATCGACCTGATGTTTTAACGTTAGATATCGAAATGCCGAAGATGGATGGAGTAGAATTTTTAAGAAGATTAATGCCTCAATTCCCATTACCTGTAGTTGTTGTTAGTTCTTTAACTCAAAAAGGTAAATATATAACAATTCAAGCACTTGAAGCCGGTGCTGTTGATTATGTGTCCAAACCTGCTACTGATGTTGCTCGCGGACTTAATGAAATGATGAATGAATTAAGAACAAAAATAAAAATTGCCTCAACCGCTAATGTTAGTCATTGGAAAAATAAAAGAGTCGAACCAAGACAAACTGTTCATAAAGATGGTTCAGCGAAAGCATTAGCAGAATCTACGGATAAAGTAATTGCTATAGGAGCTTCAACAGGAGGCACTGAGGCAATTCGTCAAGTAATTGAAGATTTACCTCCAACTACACCTGGAATTGTTGTAGTACAACACATGCCAAAAGGTTTCACTAAAACTTTTGCTGACCGTTTGAATGAAATTTGTCTTATGAATGTTAAAGAAGCAGAACATGGGGACAGAATTTTAACAGGTAGAGTATTGATTGCACCCGGTGATTACCACATGAAAGTTAAACGTTCAGGTGGGCAATATATAGTTGAACTTAATCAAGATGAAAAAGTAAGCGGACACCGTCCTTCTGTTGATGTTCTATTCCATAGTGTTGCAGAATATGTTGGAGCCAATGCTTATGGTGTAATTCTTACTGGTATGGGAAGTGATGGTGCTAAAGGAATGAAAGCTATGCGTGATGCTGGTGCAAAAACGATAGGACAAGACCAAGCAAGTTCGGTTGTCTATGGAATGCCAAAAGTTGCTTTTGAACTTGGTGGAGTTATAACACAATTACCTTTAGAAAAAATTTCAGGTGGCCTGATGAATTTAGTTAATTCTGACAAATGATTCAAAATAGTACAGTTAAATATGATTTTAGCATTTTAATTGCTGAAGATGATGAAGCATCATTGATGTTTATCAGTACTATGTTAAAGAAAAACTTCAATAAATTACATATTGCAAGAAACGGCGTAGAAGGTTTGGAGATGTATAAACAATTCAAACCTGATATTGTAGTAAGTGACGTTGGTATGCCTGAAATGAATGGTATCCAAATGTCTAAGTTTATCAAAGAAATTGACCCAGATGCAAAAATAATTTTAACAACCGCATTCGATAACAAAGAATTACTTATTGAATCTATAGAAATTGGTATTAATCATTATATTTCAAAGCCAATTGATAGGAATAAATTTTTTAATGCATTAAATAAATTAATTTCTATATTGTTACTTGAAAAAGAAGTAAAAACCCAAAATGAATATATTCAATCTCTTTCTTCTGGACTTCACCATAGTTCATCTATGGTATTAATATTTAATGTTGGCTTTAAAGTTGTTTATGTTAATCCCAAATTTGAACAAGTAACTGGCTTTAATTCTGATGATATTTTAGGTAAGAATTTATTAGAAATTGATTTTTATGATGTTTTTGACCCTACTTTTCAAGATTATAAAAAGTCAATCATAAAACAGAGAGAATGGAAAGGTGAATTCTTATGCAAAAAGAAAAGTGGTGATAAATTTTGGATACTATCCTCACTTTCACCAATTATATCATCTGAAGGAACTATTAAACAATTTGTTCAAGTGGCTGAAGATATAACTGCTCAAAAATCTGCTCAAGAAGAACTAAAAAAATCGCATAATATTCTCGAAGAAATGGTATTGCAAAGAACTGAGGAGCTTCAGATAATTAATGACAAGTTAAGAAAAGAAATACATCAAAGAATTACTTACGAAAAAGATTTAATTGCAGCTAAGGATATTGCAGAATCTGCTAATAAAGCCAAGAGTTTGTTTCTGGCTAAAGTTTCCCACGAATTAAGAACACCAATGAACGGTATTCTTGGAATGACTGGAATTTTGCTGGATTCAAATTTAGACCCAAAACAATTGAGGTCTTTACAAATTGTAAAATACTCAGCTGATTCGTTGTTAACTATAATCAATGATATATTGGATTTTTCAAAAATTGAAGCTGGAAAGTTTAAATTAAATTTTTCAGATTTTTCAATCTATGAAATTATTGATGCTTGTTTAGAAATTATAGAACCACAATCAAAGCAAAAAGGATTGAAAATAGAGAAATCAATCGACTCAAACATACCTGATTTTCTTAACGGCGATCCTGCAAGATTGCAACAAATTTTGATAAATCTACTTGGGAATGCCATTAAATTTACAATTGTTGGCAATGTAAGTATTGATGTCAAATTAAATAGCATTGATGATGATATTGTTGAAATTCTATTTTCAATTAAAGATACTGGAATTGGTATTCCAGAATCAATAAAAAATGAACTGTTTGAAAGTTTCTATCAAGCGGAACCAACAATGACACGCAGATATGGTGGTACAGGATTGGGACTTACAATTTCAAAAGAAATAATTGAATTAATGAATGGAAAAATTTGGTTTGAAAGTACTGAAAATGTTGGTAGTACATTTTATTTTACAGCTAATTTTATTATTACAAATGAGGAAAATAAATTGGTAAAATCAGATATAACAGAAAAGAAAAAAATATCAGATTTGAGTAATTTAAATATCTTAATTGCAGAAGATAGCATCATTAATCAAGAAGTTATATCTGAGATTCTTAATCAATTTAAAGTAAATTATGTAATAGCTAACAATGGGTTGGAAGCTATACAATTTTCAGCAGAAAGAAAATTTGATTTAATTTTTATGGATTTGCAAATGCCAATTTTAGATGGTTTGTCTGCTACTACTCAAATAAGGAATAATGAACTTAATCCAAATAGTAATACATGTATAATTGCACTTACTGCTCATGCGGGTGATGAGCATAAAAAAGAATGTTTTGATTATGGTATGAATTCCGTTTTAACAAAACCTTTTAGTATTGATGATTTGGTTTATAAATTGGAAAATTTCAAATCTTTTCAAATTATTCCTGATTATAGCCCAGCAAACTTAAGCAATTTAATCAAATCTGTAAATAAAAATGAAGAAGTTATCAAAAAAGTGATAAATCACTTCATCAATAACATACATCAAGAACTGCAATCAATCAATGATGATATTAATAGTAACAATTTAAAATCTGCAAGTGAAAAATCACACAAGCTAAAATCTGAAGTTGGCAATTTCGGTGCTTTCAAATCAATGAATTTAGCAAGAAGTTTGGAATTGTCAGCAAAAAATAATAATTTGGAAAGTTCGATTGATGCTTTTTTTGAATTGAATAAAGAAATTATTTTATTATATGAATATTTGAAAAATTTATCAATAAGTGAATTTATTAAAAATTACAAGGATATATAGATTATGAAATTTTTAGTTTGTGAAGATGATTATATAACATCGCAAGTTATGCAAGAACTTATGCTTGCTTTTGGTGAATGTGATTTAGCTGAAGATGGGAAAAAATCTGTTGAATTATTTTCTGATGCATTGAAAAAAGATAAACCTTATTCTATGGTTTTTCTTGATATAATGATGCCTGAATTAGATGGACAAGGCGTACTTGCCAAAATTAGAGAACTTGAAGCAGAACATAATATATTTGGTTTAGACTGTACTAAAGTAATAATGACATCTGCTCTTGATGATTATGAAAATATCAAAACGGCATTTAATCATCAATGTGATGGTTATTTAGTTAAACCAGTTGAAAAAGATAAAATTATAGAATTATTAAATGAATTTGGAATGATTGCATTTTAAAAAATTGAAATTAATGAATTTTTGCAGAATTTTTACAATTTAAAAAAACACATTAACTTAATCTAAATTAATGTGTTTTTTTTAATTTCAAAAAAAATTAACCCAAGTTGCACTCTATTGTCTATAAGTCCGAATAAAATCAATAATGATAATTTTTAATGGCTAACTACATATTTTTGGGTTGTAAATGGCATCGAGCTAATCTTCACATGCTTGTATATTTCCTTCGCACCTTGGTTGGTCTTGAGTAATTTCTAATGATTATCTTATTATTATCTTTGTTTGTTATTGAAATTGTTACTGCCTTTCAGAACTGAATAATCACAAATTATCTTTGATTTGAGTACCCCAAAAAAAATGATGTCCATATTTTCTATTCTAAAACAGAGATTAAATGAACTAAGTTCATACTCAAATAACTGAATGTATTACAGAACGCACTACTCCCCAAACTTCAAAATTCATTTCGGATGTAATTTCAATTTTCTTATATTTAGGATTTTCTGGTAGTAAAGCTATTTTATTTTTCCCTATAGAGAGTCTTTTCACGGTTAATTCACCATCTATCACTGCAATTACTATATTGCCATCTTTAGGGTCTAAAGAGCGGTCAACAACAAGAATATCGCCAGTATAGATACCAGCATTAATCATAGAATCCCCATTAACTCTAACAAAAAAAGTAGAAGCAGGGTTCTTAATAAGATGCTCATTCAAATCTAATCTTCTTTCGAGATAATCATCTGCAGGAGATGGAAATCCTGCAGAAACAGATTCTAAAAATAAGGGTAGTTCAACTAAGCCATTGATTATCGGAGATAATATTACAATCTCATCTGATTCAAATCTATTAATTTTAATTCTTTTTGCCATTTATCTTTTTTATTGGTTTTTTGAGACTTTTTTCGGGAGCATTTCTTTTTTTTCCTGGTATAAACTTTTCTAATAGAAATTCTGCTGATGTGTAGTGCCAAGCTGGACTTCCATCTTCATCTTCTGGAGTGAAAATTCTAAGTTTCTGCTCAATATTAGCAAATTTATACACTGGAACCAAATCTTTCTTGCTGATATACATATTTCCAGAACCAGCAAGTATTGAAGTAACGGACATTTGCTCATCTGGAGTTCTCAATATCATACTTCCTTGACCAGTACTTATATAAGTTAAATTGAGGCAAATTTGCCCTAAAGTATCTTTTTCTTCATAAGCTCTGAATAGTACAGTTCGTTCTATAAGTGGAAAAGGATTTCCATTTTCGGGAATGGTATCCAATGATTTTGATATCCAAGATTCTCTCATTGTTTTACAAAATCCATTTATGCCAAAAAATAAGTATGGATTGAATGCACTTCCCGGTGCCATTGCCAATTTTGACATATCATCAATTCCAGATTGAATTCTATTACCAAGTGAATCAATTACCAAAAATACTTTTCTATTTAGCCAAGGCGTTGATTTTCTTTCAATATTTTTTTCTTTATCTTTGGATTCTATTGATTTATAATCAATTAGCTTGATACTCAAATGATAATAGCCACTTTTCTTTCCTACAGAATCACAAACAACTTCATATAATTCATTCCTGATTCTCAGCAATGGTGATTCCATCCCAATAATTATACTATCATGAGATACATTTCTATAATAAAGTGAATCACCTTGAAAAAAATTATATCTGTAACAAATAATTTCCTTAAATTCTTCTTGAATAGGTATTGAGTCATTTTGTGAATATACATTCAAAGAAAATAAAAATCCAAAAGCAATCGCAAATAACAATCTAATTTTCATAATTATCAAATTACATTAATTTTAAATAATTAAGAATAAACAATTTTCTTGTTAATTTATTGTATTAAATTAGATAATTATTTTATTACTGTTGATTTGAAGTAAATGGTGTTCAAGTAAAAGAAGTGGCATATCTAAAAAGTGGATTAATTCAACCGATGAAACCACGTCATCGGATGAACAGAAAACTAAAAAAACCCTTCCGAAGGTTTCGAACCTTCGGAAGGGTAAAATAAAATAGATGTCCGACACTTTAAAAGTGTCTGACATCTTGAACGCTTCTTGATAATTTAGTTGGACTCCACCTCTAAGGTGGCGTCCATCTATATTAGAAATGACTTCGGAAGTCTAAGATTAAAAATTATTTCATTTTTCTTGGCTTGATCATATTTTCTGGTTTCAAAATATCATCAAGTTCTTCTTTTGATAATAGATTTTTTTCGAGAACAAGTTCATATACGCCGCGACCCGATTCAAGTGCTTCTTTTGCCAAGATAGTGCTTGTTTCATAACCAAGTACAGGATTTAATGCTGTAACTAAACCAATGCTATTCTCTACGAACATTCTGCATTTGTCCACATTAGCTGTAATTCCATCTATACAACGATATTTTAAAGTTGCCATTCCATTTCTTAGCATTGAAATTGATTCAAGAATACTTTGAGCTATGACCGGCTCCATTACATTAAGTTGTAATTGACCAGCTTCGGCGGCAAGTGTTACTGTTAAATCATTACCAATTACTTTATATGCAATTTGATTAACTACTTCAGGAATAACAGGATTTACTTTACCTGGCATAATTGATGAACCCGGTTGCATAGGAGGCAAATTAATCTCACCAAAACCAGTTCTTGGACCAGATGACAACAATCTCAAATCATTGCAAATCTTTGATAATTTAACTGCAAGTCGCTTTACCGCAGATGAGTATATTACGAAGCTACCAGTATCTTGAGTTGCTTCAACAAGATTTGCTGCTAACACAACAGGAAGATTAGTAACTTCCCTCATAGCATCAATTACAAGTTTGCTATATTCAGGGTCAGAATTGATTCCAGTTCCAATAGCTGTACCACCCATATTTGATTCGAGGAATAATTTAGAATTTTCATTCAATCTAAGAATTTCTTCTTCTAAAGTAACTGCAAACGCTTCAAATTCCTGTCCTAATGTCATTGGAACTGCGTCTTGTAATTGAGTTCTCCCCATTTTAATAACTTCAGAAAATTCTTTAGCTTTATTTCTGAATGAATCAATTAATTCAGACAACACACTTACTAACTGTTGATTCTCATAAGTAATTGCAAGTTTGATGGCTGTTGGATAAGCATCATTTGTTGATTGTGAAAGATTAACATGATTATTTGGATGACAATATTCATATTCTCCTTTTTTATGTCCCATCAATTCCAATGCTCTATTGGCAATTACTTCATTAGCGTTCATATTTGTAGAAGTACCAGCACCACCTTGAATCATATCAACAACAAAATGAACGTGATACTTTCCGAGTATAATTTCATCGCAAGCATTACACATAGCATCAAAAATCTCTTTGCTAAATAATCCAAGTTTATAATTTGCAATAGCAGCAGCTTTTTTTACTTGAGCTAATGCAATAATTATAGTCGGATAATGACTTAGTGGAATTCCTGTTATATTGAAATTTTCCAATCCACGTAAAGTTTGCACTCCATAGTAATATTCATCTGGAACATCTCTTTCACCCAATAAATCATGCTCTAAACGAGTTTCACCTGAAGCATATTGAGCAGAAGCACCTACTACCTGATTAGTTGTAACTCTCATTCTTCTTGAAATCAATCTTGAAATTTTTGAAAGAATTTTGAGCATAGTTTGATAATCAGATTCAATCATTGAACGGAAATTTTCTCTTGATATACAAAGCAAAGTACAATTTTCACTTGCTCTTGCTGATGTTGAGTGTGGATAATCATCAAGTAACGAACCTTCACCAAGAAAATCATTTGCAGAAAAAATCCTTAATATTTTTTCGTTACCAAAAGGATTCTTTTTAATTAACTCGACTTTTCCATTAAAGATTATAAATAGATATTTTCTTTGAGCATTCTCAACAAACAAATACTCTTTTTCACTGAAATTTTTAATTTCCACAATTTTTAAAATTGATGAAAATTCAACATCATTCAAATCCTTAAATAATTCAATATTTTTAAGAAAATTTAAGATTACTTCGTTATTCATTTTAATTTACCTGTAATTTAATAAATTTTTGCAAACTTTTTTGAAATTTGCTGCAAAAAAAAAGTAAATTAAGTTAAATGAATGAAATTTCATAATAAATAAAATATTTCCTCAATAAAAAATTATAAAAGTATATTAAATCATTTCAATTCCTAAATTTTCCAATTTATCAATTCAGAATCAATAATTTATAATTGTTACCACAGAAATATTTTAACAAGTGATAAGTAATGCAAATAATAATTATGCATTTTTGTTTACTAGAATTCCCTTTTTACTCAAATCACTTTCTCTGAATATTTCAATATTGCCATTAATATTATAAAAAAAATCACCAATTTTATTTCCAGAATAAGAATTATTGTAATTTGGAGAGTATTTTTTTTCATTCTCTTTTACAAACCCAATAGTATTTAAACTTACTACCTTACTTATTCCTTTAATAAATGCACTATTTAATTTTGCTGTATTCATTTCAAATTCTCCATTTATATCACATACAAATATATCGGTTTTGTATGTTATGAAAATCTAAGGGTAAATACTGAATTTATAAATAACAGAATAAAAAATTGTAAATTTCATACAAAAAATTAAAATTAATAAAATTATTTAGTAACTTTATCTCATATTATACAACAATCTACAATTTCTAATTTACATTCACTTGAGATTAAAGGTAATTCGACACATCTTGCTAAAATTTCAATGATAAATTTTGTTCCTAATGGTTGTTCTTTATTGATATTTAAATTTCTCGCATTGATATTTTTTAAATAGTTCTGAAAATTATAATCGATGGGTTGTTGAATAAAATATGAAAATTGAGAAAAATTATCAATTTTTTTAAGCATTTCTCTTGTAATCCATAAATTAACTATTGGAGATGGGTCATCTTTAATCAAATGAAATTTCTCAAATCTTTTTTGAAAATTTGTGAGTAAATGTTCAATTCGGTGCTTTGGGAAGGAGTCGTTTCGCAATCTTATTCTTGAAAAAAATAAATTTTGTTTTGATAGTAACCAATCAGTTAGTTCTTTATCATCTTTAAAATTAAAGTATTTTGTTAAATTTTTATTTGTACTTTGTGAGTAATTTTTTACTGAATCAAATATAATTTTTTTATTTAATTGCATCTTTGATAAACAGCAAGAAATTTCTTTTTCGCGGATATTTCTATGAAAATTAAACTTTAATTGTGCATCTGGAAAATAATCAGAAATAGTTTTTTTTATAATTTGTGAATTGATTGAAAAAAAAGTATTTGGATAATAACCCCTATCTTTCAATCTGCCAAGAAGAATTCCCCACGATTCAGAATCCTCAATTTGTACTAATTCATATCCAATAATATTCATTGATATTGCATCTACAGCAACTAACAAATTCATTGTATTATCAATTTTTGAGAATGAGGAACGAAATTTACGAGAAGCTAATACAATTATGCCTGAACTTTTTACATTTGAAAAATTATCAATAAAATTTTCCCAGTGAATAAATGAATTAAAATAATTTCTCATTTTAATATTTATTCTCATGGGTGAGGTTTGACATAATTTTACCAAATCTCTATAACTACTTCCATTTAGATACATTTCAGCAAGTTCGGGCATAGTCGCTTTAACTGCGTTATTCTGTTTTTCTGTCCAAGTTTTAAGGCATGTTTTACATCTAAATCTATTATTCCCGATAGGCGTTTTCCCAAATCGGATAACATTTTCACTATTACAATTTATACATATAGTTTGATTTTTCATTTTTTACTGCAACAAATCTCATAGTTTTAAAATTTTCTATTTATTGGAATCAATTAGTATTTTGAAACTTAGTCAATAGATTAAAATTTCACTAAATCTTTATCAAATGTACAAGAAAATCATATTATTTAGATTAAATTCCAGATTAATCAACAAATAATTTATAAAATTAAAAATTTTGTTTGAGATTGACAAATAAAAGTTTTAATTTAGAATTTAGATGAATTAGTAATTAATAAAAACTTGGTGAAAAATGAATCAACCAAATTGTAAAGTTGAAATCAAAACATTTGAAAGCGGGTATGCTATTTTTGAAATGAGTGGAAGATTTATTCCCGGTGGCGACCCTGACATTTCTGATGAAATCAAAGCAAGTATCAGAAAATTAGTTTCCGAAGGAATCAAAAGAATCGTTGTCGATTTGCGACATGTTGACTATTTTGCATCTAATGTAATTGGTGCATTGGTAGATGGAAAGATGGCTACAGAAAGTGTAGATGGTGGAATTGTTTTATATAGACCAAAACCTTATCTTCGCGATAGTCTCAAAATGGTAAAAATTGATGTAATTATCAGAATAGTTGACGACCTTGACGAAGCACTTGATATTTTAGGTATTCCAAGAGTTGACGAACAAAATTAATTTGTTAAAATTTTTTAAAATACTTGATGATAACAATCCCACAAAATTTTCAAAAAAAGAAACATTTTGTGGGAATTTTATTATTTTGATTTTATCTATGAATTCCTCTAACTGAAGTCTGAATAAATTCAATACAGCTTTTGACTTCATCAGAAATTTTTTCACGTTTCATAAAAGTAGAAATTCCATCACTATTATTTTGACCAGAAAATAAAATTGTATCATAAAATAACTCTATTTCTTTAATCAGTTCAGCAGAAAATCCACGTCTTCTCAAACCAATTTTGTTAATTCCTTCTACTTGTGCAGGTTTTCTATCTACCAAAGTAAAAGGTGCCACATCTTTGGTAATTTTTGTATCAGCTCCAACCATTGAATGTTTTCCAACTTTGCAAAACTGATGAATTTTTGCAACCCCACCAAGTATAACCCATTCTTCGATTGTAACGTGTCCAGCTAACTGAACAACGTTGGACATAATAACATTGTCAGATACCAAACAATCATGAGCTACGTGGCAATAAGACATAATCAAACAATTACTACCAACAACCGTTTTCCCAGTTTCTATAGTTCCACGATTTATTGTAGCAAATTCTCTAATTACTGTATTGTCCCCAATAAAGGTATGAGTAATTTCACCTTTAAATTTAAGGTCTTGAGGTTGAGTACCAACAACTGCAGACGAAAAAATCTGAACATTTTTTCCTATTCTTGCACCTGTTCCAATAACAGCAGATGATTTGATGCAAGTATTGTCGTTTATTTCGACATTATTTTCTATAATTGAAAAAGGACCAATTTCAACATTTTCACCCAATTTCACATCAGGAGAAACTATTGCTGTTGGATGTATTATAACCGCCATAATTTATTTCCTATCTACAACAGCCGCCTGAAATTCAGATTCGGCTACAATTTGTCCATTCACTAAAGCTTTACCAGCAAATGAAAATGTATTAAATCTTTTATACACAAGTTTTACTTCAAAAACTAATTGGTCACCAGGAACAACTGGTTTTCTAAATTTTGCATTTTTAATTCCCATATAAAATGCTAATTTGGTTTTGTAGTCATCAATTTTTTTATATAAAATAAGTCCTCCAGCTTGAGCAAGAGCTTCAAGTATCATAACCCCTGGCATTACTGGTTTTTCGGGAAAATGACCATTAAAGAATGGTTCATTGATAGTTACATTTTTGTAAGCAATAATTATATCATTCTTCTCATCATAAGACATTACTCTATCAATCATTAAAAATGGATATCTGTGAGGTAGAATTTCTAATACTTGGTCAATATCAAGATATACTTCGGTATATTTTTGTGGGTCATATTTTTCTTTTTCGAGTGATTCAAGATATTGTTTGCGAATCAATCTGCCAAATTCGATGTTACTGAAATGTCCTGGTCTGGCTGCAAGTACTTGAGCTTTGATAGGGATTCCAATTAATGCAAGGTCTCCAATCATATCGAGTAGCTTATGTCTGGCTGGCTCATTCTTAAAACGAAGTGAAATTCCATTTAATATTCCATTTCCACCCAATACAGGTGTATCTGCTAACTTAAATAACTCTTTCAGTTCTTCAAGCTCTGTATCTTCAACTTCCTTATCAATTATTACAATTGCACTATCAAGACTACCACCTTTAATCAATCCATTTTTATATAGCATTTGTACTTCTGTGAGAAAGCAAAATGTTCTTGCAGGTGCAAATTCCGTTACAAATTCTCTATCTAAATCAAACAAACCGGTATGTTGGCTACCAAGAGCAGGATTGAAGTAGTCCACCATTACAGTAATTCTATAATCATTTGTTGGCAGTGCAACAATGTCAGTATGCTTACTTTCGTTGGTATAGCGAACTGTTTCTTTGATTTCAAAATACTTTCTTGGTTTATCAAGTTCAGTTATACCAGCACTTAACAAAGCTTCAACATAAGGCATTGAACTACCATCAACAACAGGTGGTTCATTTGAATCAAGTTCGATTCTGCAATTATCTATTCTTAAGCCAACTAATGCGGCTAAAACATGTTCAACAGTATGTACTTGAACTCCATTCAATCCTAGTGTAGTTCCACGCGACAAATCTACTACATAATCCACTAATGCAGGTATTTCTGGCATACCTTCAATATCTTTGCGAACAAAAATATAACCATAGTCTGCTGGTGCAGGATTAAATGTAATAGTGGATATATTCCCTGTATGTAGCCCTATACCTGAAAAAGCAACAGGTTTGCTTATTGTTCTCTGATTTTCCATTCTGAACTAATTATAAGTAAAAAATCTAAATTTCGTTCTTTCAAAATTCTGCAAAGTACAAAAATAGTAAAAAATTACTTTTAATTATTATAATTTTTTATGAAATTTAAGATAATATAAAAATATTTTAAATTAGAATAACAATAAAACAAAATTATAAAAAAGTGCTTTTTTATTACGGAGTTTTTTTTTAATTTTGTAGTCTTGTTTTTTGCGGAAGTGGTGAAATTGGCAGACACGCCATCTTGAGGGGGTGGTGCCTTATAGGTGTAGGGGTTCAAGTCCCCTCTTCCGCACAAATGGATTTTGTAAGTGCTATATTCATAAGGGATTTAGCACTTTTTTTATGTTAGTAATTTAACTGTTAATTCAATAAGTATTTTAATGCTCATAACACCATGATTATGAGTGAATTTACTTGAAAAGTTAGTTTAATATGCAACAATCCATCTAATTTTTTCTGTCAGGAATGTCTGAATAATAATTTTAGAAATTTATGTTCAGTTAAGTATTAACGAAAAATGTAAGCCATATTCAGCTTTAATTTTTCTACTCCTTTACTATTTTATAGGTTTCAATTTTATTATTTTTTGATAACACTACATAGTAAATACCAGATTTTGCAATACCCAAATCAATTGAGATCAATCCTGAATTATTAAAAATAATTGGAATATCAATTAATTGAACACCATTTATTCCGAAAATTTCACATTTACAGCTTTCATTTTGGCAATCTGATTTTATTTGAACTATACCATTACTTGGATTTGGGTAAATTGTTGAAATAATATTATTTTCTCTATCTACTCCGATTGAGTTATCATAAAATAACGATGATATATGATTTTTCCCTCCTAATCCAATAAATATTTTATTTTTTTTGTCATATAGGATTTTTTCATTTATATAAAAAATTCCACCCGTTCTTTCCCAATTCAACGTTGAATAATTAGAAACTATCATTGTAAAACCGTTTGTATGTATAAATCTTTCTTCATTGTCAAAGTAATCAAATTGACCACTGCCAACATTCAAAGGGCTGACTGCAAATGTGGAGTCAATTATTGCATTTTTTACTATATCAAATACTAATAATCCTTGATATTTATATTTTGGAAGATCCGTTAATCCATCTCCTTGCGGAAAATACCCAGCAATATATATTTTTTTTGTATCTATTTCTGAAAACTTCAAACAGCTCGGTTCTCCACTCCAATATTGCTTATATAAATCATGACATAAACGGTATTCAACAATTCGATTCTTCGTTGCTAAATCCCATACAATTAATCTTGATTCACCGTTATTTAAAGCCGCCAAATATTTCCCGTCTTTTGAAATGTCAAGATGTGTGAATTCTGTTCCAAGTTCATTTTCGTAAGTCAAATCTTCTACTAATTCCATTTTTTCATAATCATATTTTTGGATTGTATAATATTTTTTTGTTGGTGTACCTGGACTATAGCCAGATTCACCCCGATGCCATATCGTATATAGGAATGGATTAATTGGATCAACAATAATTTCCTTAAAATAGGTAAACCAGCCATTTGGTCCGTTTGTATCGGGTCCTTCTGCCAGAACAAATTCTTTAATTAATGACATATCTTCAAGATTTCTTAACTGTAATCTACCTGTCTTTACATTAGTCGGCTGTACAATAATTCTTTTGCCATCAGGAGTCAATTCAATATTCAAAGTCCCAAAAGGAAATGACTTGATTGTATCTCCATTATCAGTTCTTCTGATTTTTATCTGTTTCCCACCTCCAGTAATGAAATAATCATGGTTTGGCATAAATTCCATGTCGTAAATTTGATCTGTGGATTCTATAATATTCCACTTTAAAATCAGTTCTCCAGAAATTAATTCTGAATTGCAAATTAGTAGCATAAAAAAAGCCACTACCATTAAAATCATCTTGCGTATCATAACGATACTCCTAAAAAAAATACTTTTTTCAAATTAACATTCCCCACATATATAATGACACATGAAAATGCTTTTCGTTTCAGAGAAAAGTAAAAAAAATTGCAATAGTTAATTCAAATCTTAATTTAACAACGTAGTTGCGGTATTTTAGTAGAAAGGATTGTTTTTTTATAGCTCCGTAGGAACGAAATAAATATATCGAACCTACGCAGCTAAATGTTGCTCAATTTTAAACTTTTTTTTATCGACAGATTAGTTAAATTTTTTTTATTGCTACTTTTTTTCTAATTTTGTTGCTGTAAATTTTGTGTTTAATTATTGTTTTTATAAATGATGTTAACATAAAATTTAGAGTAATTTCATTGTTAATAATCAGAAATTATCATGAGCAAAACAGCAATTTATCCTGGAACCTTCGACCCAATAACAAATGGTCATATTGATGTAATTGAGAGAGCAAGTAAATTATTTGATAAAATATTTGTTGTAGTGGCAATTAATTCAAAAAAATCAACTCTATTTACAGAAAGTGAAAGGATTGAGTTGATTAACGAGTCCTTAATGCATCTTGAAAATGTATTTGTAATCGCTCATCATAGATTAACAGTTGAAATCGCTTATGAAAAAGAAGCAATTTGTATTATCAGAGGTATTAGAGCAGTTTCTGATTTTGAATATGAATTTCAAATTGCATTGATGAATAGAAAATTAGCTCCTGATATATATACTATATTTCTAATGCCACATGAAAAATACACTTATTTAAATTCAAGTATTGTAAGGGAGCTTGCAAGGTATGGCAAGGATACTACTGAATTTGTACCCGAATGTGTGTCAGCTAAATTAATTGAAAAATTTAATAATTAAAAAGGATAAGAAATGAAAATTACTATTGAAATAAGTTTATATCCAGTCTGTGATAACTACCTGGCTATTATTAAAGCATTTATTGCTAAATTAAAAACTTTTGATAATATTTCAATTTTATGCAATAATGTGAGTACGCAAATATCTGGAGATTATGATGTTATTATGAATATTTTACATAAAGAAATTAAAGAAATATTTCTTGAACAAAGAAGTGTTTTTGTGATTAAGTTTTTAGAAGGCGATAAAATTAACAATTAAATTCAAAATAAATTTATGATTTTTAATTGTTTTTGAAGATTTTCTTTTGGTATGTAAAAATAAATGCTTAACTTTGTAATCTGTTAAAAATGGCGGTCGTAGCTCAGTTGGTAGAGTGCCAGATTGTGGCTCTGGTTGTCGCGGGTTCGAATCCCGTCGATCGCCCCAAAAAAAATCTGATTTTAAAAAAATTTTCCTTTGTATATATTATCTTAATAGTTATTTTTGTTAATTATCATTTTTTGATGATAATATTTAATTTTGTTTAAGTGTATAAAATGTAATTCAGTATTCAATTTAAATATAAAAAAGGTGTATAAATGGTCAATTTTAATGAAGTAGAAAATAAAACAGTTGTTACGTTTCCAAAGAAATTAGACACTGAAACTTGTGTATCATTTGAAAGTGAAGTTATGGCAAAGGTCTCTGAAAATGATAACATTATTGTGTTTGATATGAGTGGAGTAGAATTTATTAGCTCGTTCTTCTTAAGAATTTGTATGAAAACAATTCAGTCGAAAGGTAAAGAAAATTTAAAAGTAGAAAATCTAACACCAAGTACAAAGAAAATATTTATGATAGCTGGTTTGGGTGATTTAACTTAATATCATCGAAAATTATAAAAAAACACATTAGCTAATAATAAGTTAATGTGTTTTTTTTAATTAGTGATAACATATCAATAGTAACCCATTAAAAATTGTCATTATTTATTTTATAGGGACTTATATATGAAAGGTCGTAAATTGGGTTAAGAATAGAAAATTAACTTACTATTAAACACTTCTTATAAATTGATTTAATTTCCATAAATCTTTACTGTTTTTATAAATTATTGGTTTTAGTGCTAAGTAAGCGGCTTTACCTATAAATTTTTTAATTCTATTATATTCTTTTAGTTTAAATGGTAAATCTTTATCATCTGGAATTGGTAATTCGTTCATCTGAAGCATCATATTAATTTTTAATTGCATTGAAAGTTCGATATTCAGCTTAATTAAGCCAATCATATCAAATAATATTAATGTATCGAATCTTTCTTTGATTTTATTGATATAATTTCCAATGTTCGTGTTTAATAATTGACCTTCTTCAAATAGATTGATTAATTGAATTTCTTCATCAAGTTCATTATTAATCCAATTTACAATATTCTTTTCACTGATTGTGAATATTAAATTTGTGGCAATGGAAAATACAATTAAAATTATAACTGCTTGAAATACTGGAGGCAATAAAAACATATTGTATAGAAAATGAATTAATAAACCCGGAATAATTGAAACAAAAGATGTGAAAAAGATGTTGAATTTCTTCAAATCTCTGAGAAATATAAACAAAACTCCAGCAAACGCAATAGTGCATCCGTGCATAATTGCTGTGCCAAATCCCCTGACAATCGGCAACATCAGATTAGTATCTGTAATATTCAAATAGTAATAGATATTTTCAGAAAAAGCAAAGCCACTACCTATGATAAACCCATAGATTGCGGCATCACTCATAAATCCAACATATCCTTTTTTGATAATATATATTAATATCAAATATTTAAGTAGTTCCTCAATTATTGGAGCTATTTTTTCGATGGTTTCAGCGTGAGAAAAATCTAAAGTTTCAGTTAATAGATTATTTAAAAAATAAGCAACACCAGAAATCAATACTCCAGCAACAAAAATTAATATTGCTCTTTTTCTATCAATTAATTTAAAACTATCTAAATAAATCAGAACAACTATAAAAAGTAAAACTGGTAATAGAGAGTATAAAATGTTCATAAATTAAAATTTTAATGAAATCATAAATTCGTCAGTTGGTGTGTGTCCATATTTAAATGTACCACCATAGCCGAATGAAAGATATGTTTTTAATAAATAAAATAAAGACAATTCAAAGTCTATTTGAATGCCAGAATTGTAAAATAAATGTTCTTGAGCGATAGTTGAAATATCATTATTCAAAACAGAAGCAAACAAAGATACTCGTGAATAAGTTATGTATGCTGGAAGAAAGCCAAAATTTAAAAAACGATATGGAGGCAAATTCCATTCGATTGTTGCTTTGGAAAACGAATTTGCCGATATTGAATTTATTTCAGTTCCTGCAAAACTCATTAATCCACGATAACGTTGAACACTATTATTATCTAAATAATTATTCCCAAATCCGCCAAAATAGAAATAATTAAATGGATGATTTTCTTCGCCAAAAGATTTTCCAGCAAATAATCTCAACCAAACAGAAGAATTTCTAATTGGCAGGAGAGTTCCAAAAGTAGCTGAGCCATATAATTTCAAAAAATTATACTTGTCAATATAATCATCTGATACACTTAATTTGAATTCATAACCACTTTCTTCTTCAATTGCACCGAGAGATTTTCTTAATACACTATAATGTAAATTGAAGTCAGCAGAATATAAATTATCAGCATTAATTTTTACATTTTGATACAAAGGCATAGTTTTTAAATCAAAATAATATGAGCCGGATATATCATAATCGAATTTTTCTGGACTTCTATTTGGAAGTAAATAATCCGAATATTTCAAAGAAAGAAAACCCCCTTCCCTACTTCGCTTTGTTGGTCCAAATAAATCATAAAAATCTGTTTTATTCCAAGCTGCAGAAAACTCCCATAACCAATAATTATATTTCATATAGAAATGCAGACGCTCTTTTTCAGGGATTAAGTCGTTGAATGAATATGATAGATTCAAATCTAACATATTCAAGTACATTTTATCAATAAATTTAGCTTTAAAACCAAATGCCGCAAAATCTTGATATCCTTCTACTATTGGTATAATATATGCCAATTCTGTATTCGCAATCGAAGAGTAATCTTCTTTGGTAGCTCCAATCGAATCTATATTAATAGTGGAAATCGATGGTAGTTTCCAATCATATAATTCTGGATTTCTTTTAAAAACGTTCATTCCAAGAAGATTAATCGGCTCAACATTTACAGTATCTATTCCAATTTTAACAGGTAACAGACCTTTTGCTGTATAATTGAATGCAACTAATGTGTCTTTATTAATTTGCAAAGGACGAAAATATCCACTTTCAACATTAGTCAAAATTTCTGCACTTTTATTAGCTATGTTAATTCTGAAAATATTTGAAACCCCAGTAATATATGATGTACCAAATAGGTTTTTCCCATCACTTGAAAAAGTGAAATTGCTTGCAGTATTGTCTTCAAATTCATATATTTCATTGAATTGATTGATGCCTTGAATTAAATCCTTTATTTGAAAAATCACTATTTTTTGAATACCGTTTGGATCCGCATAAGTACCTGAAAGTTGCTCTCCATCAGGAGATATATCCAAATCAAAAAATTGATAACCAAACGGTATTGTATAAAACTCTTCTACATTATCGTAAGGTGGTAACATTCGTGATATTATACTTCTGCCATTATAATTTCTAACACCCCATAATGAATTGTCTGCTTTGTTTATTACTGGCTCGCCAAATCTTATAAACTCATTTCTTTTTATAATATCACCAGTTTCAATATCAATCATAACCAAATCGCGATAATTGTTATTATTTTCAGTTATAAAGATTGTTCCTGTTGATTCATTGTAAGCTATATTTGTAACAAAATATAATCTTGGAGACATAACAGGTGCAATTTCTCTAATACTACCATTAGATAAATTAATTTCAGCAATGTGTGCGAGTTTTCCAGGATAATTTATGGCTGTTATAATACTATTTCGTTTTTTATCATAGAATTGTCTTGAAGACGAACCAAGAATTTTATCTGTGATATTAATTTGTTTTGTAATAGGATTTTTTCTGATAAGATTTAAATTATCTTTCTGAAATTTGCGTTCAATATCTATCCAATTATCCCATACTGTTTGCAAATCATTACCGTAAACTTTCTTGAATTGAGAACCGAAAAATCCATAACTTGAATCACTTCTTGTGTAGAAATCCATTAATTTATCAACACCAAAATTACTCGCTAAATAACTAACAAACCTTGTTCCATAAAGATAGGCATTAGCTCCAACCATAAAGTCAATCGTTGAACCTTCTGTCTCCAATCCAACTGGCTTATAAAAAATACTACTATCTAAAACCATTGTACGAAACATCATTTCATCAAATCCACCGAGCATTCTTCCGCTTCCACCATTCATAACAGTCTCCATAAAAATGGCAATACCTTCATGAAACCAACGAGGACTGTACCATCGTTTTGAAGCAAGATAACTATAAATCAATGACAATGGATTTGAATTATCATTTACTGGTTTTCCAAAGAATATATTTCTAAAAAAGTTTTCGCTCGAACCCGGTTTATCACACATAACAATATGAGTTAATTCATGACTTGCAAGCCAAATAATACGCTCATTTGATGGCATATTTTCATAAACATTATCAAAAGGATTTGGACAAAACATTATGAAATTAAAAGGAATCGCAACTGCTCCCCCACTACCAAAATCTGTAAAATCATTTACAAATACTGCAATCTTTCCATTTTGCTTATAATTAAATATCCTTTTGTGTGCATTAAAAGCATTTGTGAAACTTTTTGCAGAGTGTGGAATCAAATATGAATATCCATTTCCATAATAAATAAATTCAAAATCGCCAACCGAATATTTATATAACCCTGTATCTTGACTTTGTACATTTATTGACAAAATCAAGAATACAGTGATTAAAGCTGAAGTAATTTTATTCATTCAAAAAATCTAATTATCGTTAATTTGTTACTGTGCCGAACCAACTTGATTATGATTCATAAATTGGTTCAATTTGTCAAAATTTAAAACAATAATTCCTTTTGTATCTTGGTTATAGAGACCTAATTGGAATTGATTAATTGCTTTTATTGTATTTGCATTAGTATATTCAATTTGATAAGATTTATCCTGATTAGTTACAAATTTCAAATTATCAGTATTTAATAAGAACGATAAATTTACATTATTTCCTGCTAATATTCCTTTCTGAGTATTTCCCAATTGAACACCAAGATATTCTTTGTTAAATATAAACCCAAGATTTGTACTGTGAAGACCAAAATAAGTTCCACCACCCATAAATAATATTGGATTATTATTTCCTAATCCGCCATTGCCGCCATTTCCACCAATTCCGCCATTGCCACCATTACCACCTAAAGCTTGAGCAGGTAAAGCTTGAGCACCATTACCACCATTACCTCCTGCACCTAAACCTGCACCACCTAAAGTATTATTTTGTGAATTAGTTATAGGCATTCCACCATACAAAGTACCTAATACAGCATCTAAAACAATACCATAATTACCGACTTGAGCTTTTGGGATTCCACCAATTTCAAGTTGCTTGAGCCAAGAATTTGCAAAGCCAGGAATATTGGCAAAATTAGTTGCATATAAACCACCAGCTAAATTATTTTGAAATGAAAACAATTTCAAAACTTTTTGTGGACTATTCAAAACTTGATTAGCTGAAAAAGTAATTTTTGAAGTATCACCAACACTAAAACCATACATAAAATTATCTACAACTATTCTATCTCTCAAATCTTTAAGAGCAGCAATACCCTTTTCTTTCTTTTGATTTCCTTTTACAGCTAAATCAATGCTACCAATTGTAGATTCAAATATTGAATCACGAATGAGAAATTGGGTTGCATAGCTATAAAATTGTTTTAACTGGGATTCAATATCTTGATTTACTGGTTTGTTTTTGTCAATATGATGCTCAACCAATGTTGTAAGCAATTTTTGAACTGTGTAGTTGTTATTTTCAATAAAAGAACTAAATTCATTGATTTGATTGATAGCAGAATTAATTTCAGGTATTCCTTTAAAGTCTTCAAGCTCAGGTAGCCAAACTTGGTTTAGCGTTGTTTTGAGATAAATTGCAAAATCGCCAAACTGAACGAGATCTCTGATTGTTTTTTTTGTCAGATTAGTATCTGATAATAACTCACTATTAAAAATAATATCACCATCTAATAAAGTGTTTTGTTTGTATTTTTCTGCTTTAGTAAAAGCACCTGAAGCATCTTTATCAGAAAGCGGAGGCCATCCTAAGGATAACATTAAAATTACGATACCAATAATTACAGCTGACAAAACAAGTAAATTTTTCTTTTTCATAAAATATATCCCTAAATAAAAAAATTAAATAACAATGCTTAATCGAAGTTAATCTATTTTTATTTTACAATTAATTTTTAATTATTTTTTACGTTTCAATATCATCATTTAAAAACTATTTTCAAAATTGAAAAGTCATCGTCTAATATTTTCTTTGCTGAAATTCTCTTACATTCATCATAAAGCTTATCTAACTCAGTATGTTCGGCATTACTATTATCAAATATAAATTTATGCATCTCCTCCAAAGTCCACATATCGCCATCAGTTTTATCAATTTCATAAACTCCGTCAGAATACACATAAATACAAGAATTTGGTTCAATTATGCAGCTTGATTTAGTGAAAGGATAAAAAGGTAATCCACCAATAATAAAATTTTCATTTTCTAATTGATGATAAGTTGAATCATTTACCATCAACACCGGAGGATGCCCAGCATTTATAAATTCTAACACTCTTGTTTGTTTATTATACACTGAGTAGAACAATGTAAAATACAAATCATGATGGTCGCTCATTTGAAATTTTTCGTTCAAAGATTTTGCAACATTTTCAGGGTCTTTAAAGTCAGTATCAGCCAAATTCATTCCACGCAAAATATTATGTGCTGAAACTGAAAGAAGCGCCGAGCCAACACCATGTCCGCAAACGTCAAGCAGATAAATCGCAAAATGATTTTCGTCAATATTATGATAACCGAACAAATCCCCACCTAATTGTGCAGATGGAATAAATCTGAAGAATGTTTCTAAAACTTCATTATTAAGTGTTTTTGGAAGCATAGATTCAACATATTCACCAGCTTTTTTAAGTTCAGATTCAATTAGTTTAAATGCCGCATTACGTTGAAGTAAGTTTATGTAAGCGGTAGAATGGTATTTTATTCTGGCAATTAATTCAATTTTATCTGGTAATTTTACGAGATAATCATTAGCACCTTTAGCAAATAGTTCAGCTTTTGTTTCAGCTTCTTCTTTTGAAGATAATACTATAACAGGAATTTCTTTTAATTTTGGATGCGCCCTATAATATCGAACTAAAGTCATACCATCTATATCAGGCATAACCAAATCTTGCAAAATAATCGTAGGCGAAATCTCTAATGCAGTTGATACTGCATTAGCTGAATCTTTACAAAAATGAAATTCAATATCTTGCTCAGCTAACATTCTTCTAACTTGTTCACCAACAATAGCTTGGTCATCAACAAGTAAGACTTTGATTTTGTAATTCTTAAGAGTTGGATTTAACGTATCATTAATATTTGACATAAGTAACCTTTAATTTATATAATTATTTATCATTTTCGAAATTTCTGTTAATGAGTGTACTTGATTAACTGCACCAATTTCAAGAGCAACTTTCGGCATTCCCCACACAACAGAGGATTCTTTATCTTGGGCTATTGTAACCCAATTAGAATTCTTTAATTTTAATAATCCTTTAGCACCATCATTCCCCATTCCTGTTAACAAAACTGCCAAAGATTTTTGTTTCCAATTATCAGCAAGTGAATAGAAAAAAGTATCAACAGATGGTCTATATGGGTAGTCTAATGGTTCAGGAGTATATCTAAATCTTTGATTAGATTCGATAATTAAATGGTCATTAGTACCAGCAACATAAATCACTCCACTTTTAATTTCTTCATTGGAATCCGCAATTTTTACTAAGTGTTTTGTTTGTGTTCCAAGCCAATTAGCAAGTCCTTTTGCAAACAAAGTATCCACATGTTGAATGATAACAATGGCAGCATCTAATTTTTCAGGTAAATTAGAAAGGATAGTTGCTAACGCTTTTGGACCGCCAGTTGAAGAGCCAATTGCAATTAATTTAATTCTTGGCAAAGATAATCTTTCTTCCTTTAATTCAATACTAGTTCTTGTGGCTGTTGTTTTTATAATTTTTTTTATAGTTTGAATCTTTTTTATTAAATCTTCTTTCCCGCTTAATTCCCCATTCCTATCTAAAAATGGAGTTGCAACAACATCTAAAGCACCACTACCAAGAGCTGTAAAAACTTTTGATTGATTCTTTTCAACTGATGATGTAACGATTAGAATTGCAACAGGATTTTCTTGCATAATAATAGAAGTAGCAACGACTCCATCCATAACTGGCATAATCAAATTCATCAAAATCAAATCTGGCTTTTGAGATTTTGTTTTAATGATAGCTTCTTTTCCATTCAAAGCAGTCCAAATAATTTCAAAATCATCAACATTTGTAAGTGCTTTTTTTAGTACTTCAATTTCAATTTGTAAATCATTTACAATGGCAATTTTCATATTATTCAGCAGTTCCTATTATGTACAGTACTTAATCTTATTTGGTATCACAAGTATAAAGTATAGATATAACTAACTTTTGATTTCATTTTCATCTAAACCCTCTAAATAAAAAATAGATACTCAATGTAGAGTATCCTATTTAAACTTATCACCTACAAAATTAATTATAATTTAGTACTACACCAAATTATTTCTTTGAAATAAAGATGAATTCATTTTTGAAGCGAATTTTAAATAGTTGTAAACTTGTTCACAATTATAAAGAATAATTTTAACCCAGTTGCACTCTATTGTGTATAAGTCCCTATAAAATCAATAATGAAAATTTTTAATGGGGCACTACATATTTTTTGGTTTTGAATGGCATCAAGCTTTTCTTCACAGACTTGTATATTTCCATCTCCTCCTGTTAAAGTAATATATATTTCCCAAATTTCTGTTTTGCTTACAATTGTATAATTAGTTCTCAAAAAATACTCGCCATTGCAGGGTTCTGTTGGCTTAAAGTCTTTCTTAACAATTCCACTTTTAAAGAATTTATTATTTTTACGAACACAATTTAATATTAATCATCGAAATTTATATCGTATTTGTTGAATGATAATGTGAATTTAGTTCCAACACCTTGCTTGGATTCAAAATCAATTGTGAAATTATTATATTTGGAATATTCATACGCTAAAGCAAGAGAAAGTCCGATACCTTCATATTTTCTTGTTGCACTCATATCTTCTTGTGAAAAAGGTTCAAAAACTTTAGATTGATATTCCTCTGACATTCCAATACCTGTATCTTCAATTTTTACCAAATACTTGTTATTATTTTCAGATATTTCTATTTTGATTGAACCATCATCTGTGAATTTCACAGCGTTATTAATTATGAATCCTAAGGTTTGATGAACACTGGTTTCATCTGCTTCAATATAAATGTCATCTACAGAGGAATTTAAATTAATTTTTATAGGTTTATTTTGTTCTGCAATTTCTTTATTATAAACAAGATAATGATGCTCCAAAATACTATTTAAATTCATTGGTTGTATGTTGGGTTTGTAATTTCCACTTTTCAATGCCGATAAATCAGCAAATAATTCCATTGTTTTGTTTAATCTTGTTACACCCTGATTCAAACTGTCGATAGTATCAATCAACTCTTCATCTGGATTATTTGCCATTGACAACATTCTGATTAATGCTGCCGACCCTTTAATGAAATTCAGAGGTGTGCGAATTTCGTGATTCATATTAGCAATAATTTCGGTTTTTAATTTGTTAGACTTTTGTATTTCTTCCATAGCAACAACTAATTCTTTTGTTCTTTCATCAACAATTGCTTCAAGACCGTGAGAATATTTTTCAAGTTCAATTTTTTGTGCGTCTAAAATAATATTTGTCCTAGTTAATTCTCTCTGATTTTCCACCAAGTTATCATTTAATTGTTCTAATTCAAGATTTGATTGTTCGATTAAAAGATTCTTCTCTTCAAGTAATTTGTTATCTTTTTTCTTTCTTCTAAAAAATACAAAAAGTAAAAATGCTAATGCAGTAAGCAAAATAACGCTTACGAACATAAAATTTCTCACCAAAGCTTCATATTCAATCTTCTTATTAAGTAAATTAATTTCATCTGCTTTTCTTTTAGATTCTATATCTTTCTGTATAAGTTCCAATTCCTTTATTTCTTTTTCCTTGTTAAGAAGATTTAATTCTTGATTTTGTTTGGCAATATCAAAATGTTGTTTTTCAATTTCTAATTGTTGGATTTTCCGAATATTACTCAAATTATTTAGTGCTTGATTTCTAATTTTAAGTTCGCTTTCCATAAGTTTGGTTTCATTTTTAAGAATTTCGTTCTCTTTTTCTCTTATTAGGAGATTTTTTACTGCCTCCATTTCTGAAATCTTTTTCTTAGTTTCAATATTATAAATTGAATCTCTTAATGCAGTAGCTTCAATATATAAGTCCAAACTTTTTCTATAATTTTCCTTATATTTATAAGCATCGGATAGAATTTGTAAGGTTTTACGTAAATCATCAAGTTCATTTCTATCGCGAGTGCCCTTTTCTGCTTTTTCCAAGTAATTGATTGCTTTATTAATATTTTCAATTTTGCTGGAGGAATCGGGATTACTTTGAGCAATAAGTAAATTTTGATTGCCAATAGCAGATTGAGCAAGAGAAATACTGCGATCTACACCAATACTCTCAGCCAATTCGAGGGACAAATTATAATATTTGAGTGCATTATCATACTCACTTTTAATACTATAAACATTACCAATACTCATATAATTGGCAATCATATTTAGTTTATTGCCAGTAATCTTTGCCAAATCGACAGCTTTGTATAAATATTCAAGAGCAGATTTGTATTCACCCATTCCATTATAAGTATTACCAATATTGCCATAACCCATTGCAAGTGAATTTTTATCGTCAATTTCTTCTGCAATTTTGATAGTTTTGAAATAATATTCCAAGGCAGATTTAGGTTTTCCCATTTTATCATACAAAATTCCAGTATTGCCATAAATATTTTGTAATATATCCTTATAATTGGTACTTTCAAGAATCAAAGCGGCATTTTTAAAATTATCTAATGCTTTGTTGTAATCACCTAAAGACATATAAACAGCACCTATATTTCCCAATTTTAATGCAACACTTCTTTTATTATTCAATTTCTCAGAAATCTCAAGAGATTCTCTATAATAAAATAATGCTTCTTCATATTTACTTTGAATATCATAATTGATACCAATATTATTTGTTATTCTTGCAATCCTATCTAAATCATTGATTTCCTGAGCTTTTTCTAAAACTTGAAAATTATGATTGTTTGACAATTCGTATTCAGAAATATTCGAATATAGATTGGCTAATTCCATATTTGCAACAATAAAAAAATGTATGTTATTGAATTTTTTTGATAAATCTACTGCTTTTTTTAGAATAGTAATCGCACTATCATTTTTACTTTGCCTTATTAGCAAACCACCTTGACTTATTAAAACTTCAATTTCTAAATCAGGTTTTCTTTCATTTTTGAATATATCAATCGCTTTTGCATAAAAAGTGGTTGCTAAATCGTAATTTTTTTGTGAATAGTTGTAATTTCCCATAACTAAATAATATTGCCCAATTCCTTCGGCATCATTTAGTTTTTCAAATATTGCTTTTGCATTTTCTATGTTAGTTTTTGCATCTTCCCATAATCTTTTTTTTCCGTATGCTTTTGCAATTATTGTATGAAATTTTGCAATCAAAATATCTGCATCGATTTTCTCTGCCAATATAATTCCTTTATTTGCATATATGAGAGAAGAATCGGCAGAAATATTAAGAAAATGTTCTGCTGTTTCTATTATTAATTTTATTTTATTTTTATCTGTTTTTGCATACTGAATTTCATTCTTTAAACTATCAATTATTTGAATAGGAGACTTTACAACTACCTGTTTGCCTGCAAATCCTTGTTTGATTGATGACTTTTGGGCGAATGAACCAGAAATAATCAGTAAAAATAATATAAAAGTTCTAATCATCAATTTTTTCATATATCACAACCAACTTTACAATAGTCCATTATACAAATATAATAAAATATTTTAAATTCAAACTAATTTATTTTGATTAGAAATTTGAGAAAACTTAGTCAATAATAACATTAATTGAGTTTGAAATTTCCATTTTATTAGTGAACTGTTTTTTTAAATTTGAAAATGTGTAATATTTGTAACTATTAGAATACTTTATGTAACATTTCATATATGATTCTAACATAATTTTGTACTTTACGAATTGTAATAAAACTAAATATATGAAAATCATCATAAAAGAGTTACAGGTATTGAAAGCCAGTATCAAGAGAACAAAGCAGAAAATCCGTGAACCTACTTGATAGAACTATAATAATTACTTAAATGTTTACCAAAAATACTATTATTAGTTGAATTAAAAATTTTTATTAACCAATTTAGAAGATACTATAATGACAGAAATTAAAATTGAAAAGAAAAAGACATTTATACCTTGGATAATTGCAGGTGTAATAATATTGATTTTGATTGTTTATTTCTTTATGCTCAAAGATAACAAAGAAGAAGTAAAGGAAGTACAAAAAACAAATAAAGTGCTTCCAGAAGTTAAAACAGATTTAATAGATGTCAAAGAGAATAACAGCATAATTGCAAGTTATATCAATTTTGTCGAAAATGATAAAAACAATATGACTCTCGACCATAAATTTACTAATGCGGCTCTTTTGAAATTGACAGACGCAGTTGAAGCAATGTCAATTGAGATAAAATATGACATACAGCGTGATTTGGTCGAATTAAAACAGCATATTAGCACGATTACGAAAGACCCATATATAAATACTCACGCGGACACTATCCGAAAGGCATGTGAACACTTAACGAATATAATGAAAAATATGCAACAATACAGATTTCCATCATTAGAAAATGATATTGTTGAGTTGATAAAAGCATCAGAGGCAATTAATCCTGATGTTTTAGCATTAAAACAAAAAGATGCTGTAAAAAATTACTTTAGAAAAGCTGCGGAATTACTTAAAAAAATGAATTAATTATTCAAAGGAAATAAAATTATGGAAGAGCTTAAAAAAAATCTTTTTTATCTAGCAGAATTGCCTGACTATCAAGTTGCTTCAGATTACAGTGATGTAAGAGGTTGGGATGTAATGGATGCAGATTATCGCTATATAGGAAAAGTTACAGGACTTTTGGTAAACAAGATTGAAGAACGTGTTGTTTACTTAGATGTTGAGATTGATAAATCAATTATTGAAGAAGGACACAATACTTATGAGATATCTGCAAGTAAAGGAGTTCATGAATTTCTAAACAAAGAAGGTGATGACCATTTAATCATTCCAATCGGAATGGCGATATTAGATGAAGAGAATAATAAAGTAACAACGAAAGAAATCAATTATATATCTTTTACAAAAGCAAAACGATTCAACAAAGATGCTATTATTGAGCCAGATTATGAGCTAAATTTGTTACGTTATTACAACAAAGATAATAGTCTAAACAATTTAGTCTATGACGAATGGTTTTACAAACGAAAAGAATTTGAAAATGCAATGCGTTTGAGAAATATTTAGTAATTTCTGAAAAAAATATTTGGGCTCAATTAATTAATTTTACATTAATTAATTGAGTCCAAATTATCTTGATTTCAAAATCAGTATATTCTATTATTATGAATTTTTAGTTTGGATATTAATTGATAGAACATTTTTTTAGATGAAAAAATACTAATTAATTGTGAATTCCTTGGAAATCCCGATTGGGATTATATCAATGTAATAGATAAATTCATCCATTGAATATCAGTATGAGAGAAAAAAATGATGGCGGCAAACCAATTGTTCTTTCAGAAGAAGGCAATCAAGCTGATATTCTAAAGGAAATTACAGCAAAAGTGGTAAGAGAAATAGAACTTAAAAATTATAAAATAACAAATTCACAGAGTTTAGAAATATCGATATAATTATGATTGAATTAACTGATATAGAACTAAAAGAAAAAGTGATTGAAATTTTTGAGAAAATTCGTCCCCACCTTCAAGATAATGGCACTTGAATAGTGCGATTATGCATATTTTTGATATTTGCCAGTTTTGGTTTTCCGTTCAAAATGCCTACCTAACCTCTTAGGAATTATATGACGTAAGATTTTATTCTGAAGCAAATCCATTTCTTCCCGGAGACCATCTTTGGTATATTCGCCCTTTCTTGTCCATAAATACTGTCTTACCAGCCTCAAGGTATTTTTGAATGAGACCTCTTTCGGGGGAAAAACCACTGTTCTCAGTGGTTTTTGCTATGATTTTTCTCATCAAATTGTATGCTGTTAATGCTGTCAGCAGTTCTTTCATTACTAAATCAGGCTTCTTGCTTCTTACCACATTGATATCCATTAATGTTTTGATTTCTCTTATACTTATTTCAATATCCCATCTTGTAAAGAATTTTGATACTATTTCTGCCATTCTTATTTTTTCATCCATTATTGAAGTGAACATTACATATTCTTTACCCGGATTCATTGGATCTTCAAAACTTAAACGCCTCATTAATATTGTCTCTGGTAACTTTTCTTCATCTGGTAACCACTCTGGATGAGCTGTCCTTTTTAGCTCTACTATTTCATCACCCTGACTTATTTCTCTTATTTTTTTATATGTTCGTGTTCTTTTGCCTGGTACTATAATTTCAAGACAATATTTTTGTATCAAATAGAAAATTGCATATGTACAATATAAATCATCCGCTAATAATAATGTACCTTTTGCTATCTTATGTAACATTTTAAAAATTAACGATAACTCGGATACATTACGGCTGCCTAATTCAAAATGTTTTATTCCGCCGCCGCCCTGTTCAATCAATACTTGTAGTAAACCCTGCGGATAAGATGATTGGTAATTCTCTGAACCGCTCTTTACATCGTAATGTTCTCTTAATTCCTTGCTGTCTTGCATTTGGATGTATGTCCCATCGGTGATTACAACACGCATACCTTTCCATTTATTATTTATTTTGATATTTTCAAAGTTTGCTGAGTCTTCATATACCATTTTGACTAATTCTATATCCAGTCGCTGTCTTGCTGTTGTATAACTGCCTGTATTTGTTGATATATCTTGTAATTTACTTTTAGCTACCAGTCTATTATACGTCTTTGGTTTTCCACGCTTTTTTCCTGTTTCTTTATCTTTTTCTATTAATTCTGCTACGTTTTGTTTTATTAAAGGGATTGATCTATTATGTATTTCTGCATAGATGTTTACAGCATTTTGTAAACTTTTATCCTCTTGTGTTGCACTGATTAACATTGTAAGTAAAGTTGTTTCATCTGTGAATATTCTATTTCTTCGTTCTTTTTTTGATGGATAACTCGCTATCTTTTCTTCAGGCAAATACTCTTTAAATACTCCGATTAATTCACTTCGTAGTAATTCTTGTATTTGTATTGTCAATTCTAAAGAATAATTTAATGTCATTATTTTGCCTTTTATAATTTTTGCAATTTTTAAAATACAAATATAATAAAATTATTCTTATTCGCACTATTCAAGTGCCATTAACCTTCAAGAAGATGGTGAGAATATTGAATTTGTGAATAATGAGGATAATACAAAAATTCTCAAAATTAGAATACTTGGCAGTTGTGCCGATTGTCCGCTTGCTATGATGACATTGGGAGCTGGAATTGAATGTGTAACAATTCAGAAAATCCCCCAAATTAAACGAATTGAAAAATTAAAATAAATAATTCCGTAGATTTACTTATAAATAGACTGATTATAACTCCGATATTAATAATTGAGTTGATTATTTACATTTAATTTTTTGTTATGAATATCAGTAGTAATATTTCACCTAATAATTACAAGAATCTTTCAAATATTGAAAGTGAAAAGATATTGATGCGTAAACTTCGAGCAAAGAATGATGAAATTAAGAATATAAAAACAGCAATAAATTCACTTACTGCTGAAAATCATGAATACCAAGATTATGCTTCTGAAATTGACCAAGCAAGAAGTCAATATAGCGTTATATTAAATAAACTAAATACTATAAGAGCAAGAAATAAAAAAGAACAGATGAATCTTAAAAAAGCAGATATACATAAGAATAATGAAGAAAAATTTAATATTGAAAAAAATAAATTGAAATTCACATATTTAAATGATATTGGTGATAATAATATCAAATCAGCCAAACTAAACTACAAAACTGTTGTACTTGATACTTATGTTTAATAACATTCTTTTGATAAAAAATATTTGATAAAATAATATTGAAATGATATTTCACGAGGTTCAAGCCCTATGAAAGTTGATTTAATTTATACTTGAGCAACAGATTGCTAAGTCAATAACAAGATTTTCATGAAAAAAAACATGAATTAATTTAATCTATTTTTCTTCATTCAAAAGTCCAGTTTTTCTAAAAGCAAATATCAACAACGATAAAACTACTCCAAATATTGCTGCGAGAGCCATACCTTTTAATTGAACAGTACCAATATTTACACTTGCTCCGCTTACTCCAGCTACAAAGGTTACTGCACCCAAGACCATATTACTATTTTTACTGAAATCAACCTTTTGCTCCACATAAATTCTAAATCCCTGAACAACAATTACTCCATACAATAAAAATGTAATTCCACCCATCACCGGGGTTGGTATTGTTGATATTGCTGCAGAAATTTTTCCAATAATTGAAAAAAGAATTGCAAGTACTGCTGCACCTCTGATTACCCAAACCGAATAAACACGAGTTATAGCCATAACTCCAATATTTTCACCATAAGTAGTATTTGGTGGAGAACCTGCAAATCCAGAAAGCAAATTGCTTATTCCATCACCAAGTAAAGAACGATGTAAACCAGGGTCTTTCATCAAATCTTTACCAGTAATTTTACTTGTTACAATCAAATGGCTGATATGTTCAGCAAAAACTACTACACAAGCAGGTGCAATTATAATTATTGCATTAATATCAAAAACAGGCAAATGAAATTTAGGCAAAGCAAACCAATTTGCGTTTATTATAGCTAAAGTATCTACCATACCCATTGTAAGTGCAAGCAAATAACCAGCAATTACTGCAATTAAAATGGGTATTACTTGCATAAATCCCCTGAAAATTAACGAACCAATTATTCCAATAAATAATGTGAACATTGAAACTATAATTACATCTGTTGATGGTTGAAATGCAGCAACTAACTGTCCTGTTTCAGCTGGAAATGGTGCAAGACCTGCCTGTTGTGCCGCTACTGGTGCAAGTTCCAAACCGATAATTGCTACAACGGCACCCATAACAGCGGGTGGCATAACAATATCAATCCATCTTATACCAAAGCGTTTTACGATGAATGAAATTAAAATAAAGAATAAACCAAAAAAGATAAAACCTGATTGGGCATTATTGAAACTACCCAATGTTGTCATTATTAGAATTGTAGGTGCTATAAATGCAAAACTTGAACCCAAATAAGCAGGTATTCCACCTTTTGTTACAATCGAATAAATCAAAGTTCCTATACCATTCATCAGTAAAGCAATAGCAGGGTCTATACCTAATAAAATGGGTACAAGTATCGTTGCCCCAAACATTGCAGTTAAATGTTGAAAACTAAGCGGTAAGCTCTCAATTATTGGCAGTTTTTCATCAATCCCTATAATTCTTCTTTGCATAAATAATTCTCTAAATTAAATTTTAAATCAATTTTCTGTTTTATAAAAAAGAACAATTTTTACTTAGCAAAAGTAATAAGAATTTTTCATTTGTAATTAGATATTATTTACATTTTTTAGAAATTTACCAAATAATAACCATTAAAAGGTAATTATAATAGGTTTAAATGTTGTAGGTCCCAAATATTTTACGTAAAAAATCCCTAAATTAAAAATAATATCATAGACTAATAGTATCATAATAGTTGGTATCTATTTCATTATTTGAATTTTTCTAATGATTTCATTTCTATCATATTGTATTTTTAAAAAATACGAACCTTGCGATAATGATTGATTTTCATTATTTTTTAATTCAAGAATTAAAAAATTGAATCCATTTAATATTTTATAATCTTTTGAATAGATATTTTTTCCAGAATTATCATACAATTTACATTCAATTGTGGTTGTATTTTTTGTGAAAATGGAAAGATTAAGTAATTCAGAAGTAGGATTCGGTCCAATTTTCCAATCAAAATTTAATGTTGTGTCTAATTTAGGTAAAATGATTGAATTTGAAAAAACGCCTTGACTCATATCATAATAAGAACCTGTTTCAGAATTAATTAGTTTTACAGCACGAACAACATATTGAACTTCACCTAATTCATCTGAATTATCAAGATAAAAATTATCTTTTATCAAAACATCATTAATTTTTTTAAATCTACTACTAAAAGTTAAATTTCTACTGTAAATATTATAACCTAAAATACTATCCTTTGAGTGATTCCATTTAATGTGTGCAATATTATTTTCAATAGTTGCTATACAAGATGAAGGTGGAGCGATGTATCTCATTTTAAGAGATGGGTCTCCTAATAGTGAAATATGAGTTGCCCGTCTATAATAAGGGCTGATTGCAGGGTAATCATTTGCAAAATTGTTCTGACTTAATAATGTAACATCTCCAAATGTTTCTCCCATTCCAAGTGTATGAAGAAACCAAAAAGGACGAGCTGCCCAAAAAGAAATTAGCCCAGTTGGTTCTCCAAAAATTGCTGAACGTAACAAGTTATTTTCTGAATCCCAGTCGCCATTATATGAGCCGAAAATAGCTGAAAAAGTAGCATTAAATGGGAAATTTGCATATTCTTCTGAGTAAGCATTATCCCAAGTGCTTATATAGCTACCGGGTCCATCGCAATACATCCACAAATACTTTTTTTTCCGTATGGCTTCACGTGCAAATTCCGTACTGATTCGATTTCCAAAAAGTGCTGTAAAATTCATCCATCCCATGGCAGCAAATGATTCTTTGTATTCAATATCGAAACGATGACTAATAATAGCACTATCAGCAATCTCTACTAATTTATGTCTGAAACTATGATTTTTAATGAAATAGTTTTTAATTAGTTCAACTTCATTTTTTTTAAAATAGGGTAAGTTAAAGGCATCAACTCTTCCAATGGCAATTTCAACATCTGAATCATGATAATATTGGTCAAATTTATAGTCGTTAGGAACATTTTTATTTCTTTCTTCAATTGCATTTGTTTGTGTTATTGTATCTGTCCAATTTCCTCCAAATACTCCATAATATAAATCAGAGGGCCAAGCACCACGGTGGTCAGAATGACCATCAAATGCAATTGTTCCCGTATAAGCTACTGGTATTCTTCCTACCAACAAAGCAGCTGAAAAATCAGGATAAAACACTTTGTAGGAGTCAAACCTATTCTTCAAATATTTGACTTTTTCAGGTGAAAAGTTTTCTGCTCTTGGAATTGTTGAATCAATTACTACATTCCAACCATCTCCTTCCAAATCTTGTTTATATTGTGAAATTTCAGAATTAATTAATGAATAGATAGTATTGTCAACAAAAACAATAAAAGTACCTCGATTTTCAATTAATGGTTTTTCTATACTTGCATTAATGTACCCATAAGCAGAAAAATCAGCTCTATAATTCTCAATTTGATATTCATACGAAATTCCTTTTTTTATATTTACATCAGTCCATTGATAAACGGCACTATCAGTCCTACCGATTTCTGTGAATTTCTGCTCCATTCTTTCTTTTCTCGAAATAACATAATAAAGAGCATTGGTATCTTGCTCCCATTTTAATTTTATGCTTGGAGTATTGGTATTATCAAATTCAGTAGTAATAAAAACAGCTCTTTCTTTGATAGTGTTTTGTGAATTTAATATTCCAAATGCTAATAATAAAGCAAAAATAATTTTAAGCATATTTCAAAAAGTATTAGTAAAAACTATAATAACACAATAAGATTGATTTTGTTTCAATTATAAATCATTATCAATTCTGATAATGCTTTTTATACCACGAATTGCAACCAACCCAGCAAAAATTCTATTTAGATGATTAATATCTTCAACATAAACTGCAATTGCACTTTCAAAAACAGATTCTGAAGTATCAAGAATAATTCTAACAATATTATTAGTACCAACGGAATTTGAAATATTAGCAAGCATACCACTTCTATTTTCGCCTCTAATTCTCAATTTTGCAACAAATTTTTTATCTTGCAAACCAGCTTTATATTCATCTGGCTCATTTTCTTTGAAATATTTATGCAACGAAACAACTGCTCTATGTGTAACTACTTCATTTTTCCAATATAACTTTGGTTTTACATTAGGCGAGGTAATAATTTCAATCCTATCACCATCTTTTATTGGCTCATTTAAGTCTTTGAAAATATTGTTAATTTTACCACTTACAAATTGCAGACCTTTATCCTCAGAAACAGCAAAAGCAAAATCTAACAATGTGGCACCATCTGGCAATTTAATTTTACTACCCTTATTATCAAATGCAGTAATATCAGAATCAAAAAGATTAGTTTTGATGCTATCCCAAATAAGTTTGGTTGCTTTTTCACCCTTCATCTCAATCATTTCTTGCATCCATTCACCCCAAGCATCTATTTCGTCATCTTTAAAATCTAATGCTCTTAGAGTGCCTGATTTTAATGAAAATTTCGATGCAAATCCTTCTTCCGCGATTTTCTCCATTTCACTTGTTCTGATAATAATTTCAATTCGCTTTCCATCTGTTCCATATAATTCAGAATTAAGAGATTTAAACCAGTCTAATCGCGGATTAGTAATATTATCGTAGAAACTAATTGTTTTGAAAACATTTGCTAAAGCACCATGTGCGCGATAACAATCAGATACATCATTAGATTCAACGATAATTACCATAGAATAAAAATTGTCAATTTCTGAAATACTTTGCCCGTCTTGCATCATTTTGAAAATTTCATATTCATGCTTGTGAACAATTGATAAAATATGATTAATGTTTTGAGCGTTTAAACTATTTTGTATCAGGTCATTAAATACCATAATGTAGTCAAGAAAATCGCGTCTTTTTTCATTTAGAGAAGTTCTGATTGCTTCATAAGCTTCACGGTCTGAGTTATAAAATGAACGATTTTCAAATTCAGCTTTTACTTTTTGTAATCCAAGTCGATGTGCTAAAGGAACATAAAAATTTAAGGTTTCAAGAGCTATTTCAGTTTGCTTTTTTAGATTAATGTGATAATGCAAAGTTCTAAGATTATGAAGTCTATCTGCAAATTTAATTAAAATAACCCTCACATCCTTAACTAATGCGAGGAATAATTTTCTATATGTTTCTGCTTTAATGATTAATTTTTGTTTACTTTTAAGATTTATATCATCAACTATAGGACTTTCATACAAATCTTTTTCGGCATCTTCACTACCGTCATTATTTCGAGATTTTTTAAATACTTCATTATTGTCATCACTAATTATATGAGAATGGGCAATTTTTGTAACTCCATCAACCATTTCAGCGATTTCACTACCAAATTCTTCGGCAATTAATTCAGTAGTTACTCCATCAACATCTTCAATTGTATCATGCAGAAGGCAAGCTGCAATTGAAGCAGTATCATGAATTGAAAATTCACGTAATAATATCAATGCAACAGATAATGGATGAGTATAATATGGCTTACCCGACTTTCTAAAAATACCTTTATGTTTTTCGAAAGCAAAAATAAAAGCTTTACGAACAATTTCTATATCAATTGTGTTATCAATTTCGTTTATCTGTTCAATTAAATATTCTAAATCTTTATTAAAATCAATACCAAACTGATTATTGGCTTCATCTTCAGGTTCAAATTCGTATAAAAGTTCCATTTACCAAAAAAATCCTAATATCTGTAATTTATCAATTTGCAAAGTAATAAAATAATATCATTTGAACAAATTATTTATCATATTTCATCAAATACAACAAAAAGTATAGCAAAAATTATACCTTAATCATTAATTTTGTATTTTATATTTGACATATTTTATTAAATAAATGAGTTTAATTATGCCTGTTTTTATACAAACTGTTTTATTGTTAGTATTATCAAATGTGTTTATGACATTTGCTTGGTATGGTCATTTAAAAAATATGAATGACAAAAAGTGGTTTATTGCTGCAATTGTTAGCTGGGGAATTGCTTTTTTTGAATATATGTTGCAAGTACCTGCAAATAGAATTGGACATACCCAATTTAGTATAGCACAATTAAAAATTATGCAAGAAGTAATAACATTATCTGTATTTGTTCCATTTGCTATGATATTTATGAAGGAACCATTTAAAATGGATTATGTATATGCTGGTTTGTGTATGGTAGGGGCAGTTTATTTTATATTTAGGAGTTAATGTAAGGTAGAATGAATTAAATACTCTTTCAGAATATCCAAACCTTCGGTAAGGTTCACTTTCTCAAATGTGACACCTCTTCAAGATGTGGAACATCTGTAGAAATAAAAAAAATACTTATTCACTCCTACTTTAAGTACCAATAGGACCATATAATTATAGTAAATTCAGTAATAAATATGCAAATGTGGTTCTTATCTAACTCGGCTTCTTGATTTGCACTGTTAGTGTTCCAAGTTTTTTAAATTTAATTAAGGTCTCTGTAATCTTCACGTGAGTTATTTATTTAGGTATTGTGAATATGCTTCAAAATCATTCAAAAATACAATTAACCAAAACTTAACAATTGCTTTATTAATAATTAATTCTATATGACGAATTTTGTATTGATTTTAAAAGTAATTTTTTCGAAACATTTTAGGATTTAATATGAAAAAGAGAATAATGATGTCAGTTGCTATAATTATAGCAGGCATTTTAATGGGCTTTTCAGCTCAAGAAAAGATAACAGTCAAAGGTTCTGACACAATGGTAATATTGTCGCAGAGATGGGCTGAGAAATTCATGGCAAAATACCCCAACATTTCAATTCAGGTTACTGGTGGTGGCTCTGGAACAGGTATTTCAGCTTTACTTAACGGTACAACAGATATTTGTAATGCTTCACGTCCAATGAAAAAATCTGAAATTAAATCGCTTAAAGAAAGATTTGGTTCACTTGGTGTTGAAATTCCTTGTGCAAAAGATGGGCTTACAGTATATCTTAATGAAAAAAATTCAGTAAAAGATTTATCAATGGATGAGTTGAAGAAAATCTACACTGGAAAAATCACAAATTGGAAAGAAGTTGGTGGCAAAGATGCAAAAATCATTTTGTATTCACGTGAAAATAACTCAGGTACTTATGTTTACTTTAAAGACAATGTATTAAATGGTCAGGATTATTCTCCTTCATGCCAGAACTTACCTGGAACAGCAGCCGTAGTAAATGCAGTTGCAAAAGATTTAAATGGTATTGGATATGGTGGTCACGGTTATAGTAAAGGTGTAATCATGTCTAAAGTAAATGGTGTTGACCCAACCAAAGAAAACATTGGAAATGGTAAATATCCTATTTCACGTTCATTATTTATGTATGTAAGAAATAAACCAACAGGCAGTATGAAACAATTTATTGATTGGATATTATCTCCAGAAGGTCAAAAAGTTGTTAGTGACGTAGGTTATTTCCCATTATAATTTAAAATTCAATTTATAGGGCTATGTCCCAAAAAGCAATTTGTCATTTTGAACGTAGAGAAAAATCCAGTATTTTCAACAACTTACCGTGTTATGGATTCTTTACTACGTTCAGAATGACAACTTTTTAGACAATCTCTTCATTTTTTAATTAATAAAGACTAAAATATGGAAAATGAAATTCAGAATACAGAAAATGTTACTAAAATGATTATACACAAACCATTAACTTATGGAAAAAAGTTATATCTTGGTGAATTTCTGGCTGAAAAATTTATAAAAATTGTTGCATTTATTTCAATTTGTTCGATTTTTGCCATTTTTTATTATGTGTTTCAAGAAGCTACTTACGCATTCAGACATAAGGAAATATTGACAACTCAACAAGATATAAATAAACCTCAAATGAATGAAAGTGAATCCGATGAATCTCTTGTTCAAGAAAGTTACAATCCTAACGCAGAAGAAACAGACAACAATTCTCTTCAGCAAGAACAATATACTCCAGAAAATAATGAAAACAGTTTAGAACAAGAAACATATTCAATTAATTCAGATACAGATACAAATTCTAACAAGTCAGATTCTAAAGTGTCTGAAACTGAAATGGTTGAAAATTCAAATGCAGAAACAAATGTTGATGAAGTTGAATCACTTGAAGATTATGAAGAGAAACCAGTATCAGTTAAACAATTATTAGCACCAAATGATTATATTGATAATAAACCAGAATATATTTGGCAACCAATTAGTACAGTTCCTAAATATAGCTTTATACCTTTATTTTACGGTGCATTAAAAGTAACATTGATAGGAATATTAATTGCAGCACCAATTTCAATTTTTGCTGCAATTTTCACAGTTGCATTTTCACCAAAATGGCTGAAAGAAATTATCAAACCAGCGATTGAAGTACTTGCTGGATTCCCGTCTGTTGTAGTTGGATTCTTTTGTTTGATGACATTGGCAACTGTTATACAGGAATTGTTTGGAGTAACATATCGTTTAAATTCATTTGTTGGTGGAATAGGTATGGCAATTGCTGTAATTCCAATAGTTTATACCGTTACAGAAGATGCCTTGAATGCAGTGCCAAGATTTATGACAGAGGCAAGTTTAGCTTTAGGAGCATCTCGTTGGCAAACAGCTTGGAGAGTTTTACTTCCTTCGGCTGCACCAGGTGTTTTTGCAGCATTGATACTTGGTTTTGGCAGAGCATTCGGAGAAACAATGATTGCTTTGATGGCAACAGGTAATGCAGCACTTGTATCTACAAATATTTTTGAATCCGTCAGAACAATGGCTGCGACAATTGGTTCAGAAATGGCAGAAGTTGAGTTTAGAGGCGTACATTACGGAGTTCTATTTTTAATTGGAGCAGTTTTATTTTTAGTAACATTTACTTTGAATGCAATTGCAGAATTCTATGTACGTAAGAAATTAATGAAAAGAATTCAGGGGTTATAAATGCTAATTACAATAATATTATTATTAATGTTATCAATAGTAGGATACTTTTTTTATAGGAAATTTTCATTAGAATTAAAAAGAAAAGTAAGCGAGAGATTCTTTGTTTCAATAAGTGGATTATCAGCATTTTTTATAATACTATTTATTGCTTATTTCTTGTTGCACATTTTCCTCTTGGGAAAAAGTAATTTGACAATTGATTTTCTGATACTTCCTCCTACTGATGGCTTAACCACAGGTGGTATTTTTCCAGCTTTAATTGGCACATCATTACTTGTAATGATAATGTCGATAATAGGTGTACCAATAGGAACGATAACTGCCATATATCTTGCTGAATATGCGAAAGAAAATTCCATATTAACAAAATCAATCAGATTTGCTGTAAATACTTTAGCCGGAGTTCCTGCAATAGTATTTGGATTATTTGGTTTAGGATTCTTTATTGGATTTGTTGGTAAAAATATGGATAGTATTGAAGCAAACAGAAAAATTCAAAATATGGAAGTTTTGTTCAATTCTAACAATTCACCATTTAAAACTGATGGTAAAGCAACACAAGATGAAATTAAAGAACTATTGATTAAAAATGACAAAAAGTATTGGAGTGAACAAATTGATAGAGTAGAACATTTTGAAGAATATTTTGGTGTGAATGCACAAATTAACAAAGCTGAAGTAGTAAAAAATTTAAAAGAAAGAATGAAACCAAAATGGGCTCAACCTGCTTTGATTTGGGCTGCACTAACAATGGCACTTCTTACTTTACCAGTTGTTATTGTATCAGTTGAGGAAGCAATTAGAACAATTCCAAGAGAGCAAAGAGAAGCAAGTCTTGCTTTGGGTGCAACTAAGTTTACTACAATAATGAAAATTGTTGTTCCCGGTGCAATTCCAGGTATTTTAACAGGAACTATTCTAACAATAAGTCGCGGAGCTGGTGAGGTTGCACCAATACTATTTACTGGCGTTGCATATTATTTACCAGATTTGCCAAATACACTTTACTCTCAATTTATGCATCTTGGTTATCATATTTACGTTTTATCAACTCAATCCACAAATGTTGAATTGACTAAACCATTGCAATACGCTACTACTCTTGTTTTATTAATACTTACATTTATGCTGAATTTCACAGCAGTTTTCATTCGTTCGAGAATCAGGTCAAGAAATGCAAAAAATAGTTAATAATTTAGTAACAAAAAAAAAATTTTAACAAATTAATTATGAAAAATAGTAACACAAAAATAATTACAAAAAATTTAAATCTCTTTTATGGAGCAAAACAAGCATTAGTTGATATTAATATCGAAATTCCAGAAAAAAAGGTTACTGCATTTATAGGACCTTCTGGTTGCGGTAAATCTACTTTTCTAAGAACTCTTAACCGAATGAATGATTTGATAGATGGGGTAAAAATTACAGGCGATGTAATTATTGATGATATTAATATTTATGATAAAAATATTGATGTAGTTCAATTAAGAAAAAGAATTGGTATGGTTTTTCAGAAATCTAATCCATTTCCTAAGTCAATTTTTGATAATGTTGCCTACGGACCAAGAGTCAATGGGATTTCAAATAGAAGTGATTTAGAAGGAATTGTTGAAGAAAGTCTAAAAAGGGCTGCGATTTGGGATGAGGTTAAAGACAGAATGAAGAGTTCTGCAATGGGTCTATCTGGGGGACAGCAGCAAAGATTGTGTATTGCAAGATGCTTAGCTGTCAATCCTGATATTATTTTAATGGACGAGCCGGCAAGTGCTTTGGACCCAATTTCCACTTCGAAAATTGAAGAATTGATTGACCAATTGAAAGATAATTACACAATTGTTATTGTAACACACAATATGCAACAAGCAGGAAGAGTAAGTGATTATACTGCGTTCTTTTATATTGGCGAATTAATAGAATTTGATAAAACAAGAACGATATTTACTAATCCGGGCAATAAAAAGACGGAAGAATATATTACTGGTAGATTTGGTTAATTTTTTTGAAATTAATTAAATAAAATTATATAGTTTTGAATTTTAGAAATATTTAAATTTAAAGGTTTTAATGATGAATGAACATCTTTTTCATAAGTTTGATGATGAGTTAAAAAAATTAAGATATCGTCTTGTTAAGATGGGTACTTTGGTTCAGCAACAAGTAGAATTGGCAATAAATTCTTTAATCACAAATAATCTTGATTTTGCAAATTTAGTCTTTGAACTCGAAGATAAAATAGATAAAATGGATATTAAAATAAATAATCAATGCTTTAGAATGATTGCATTGCATCAGCCAGTTGCAAAAGACTTAAGAGTAATTCTAACTGGCTATCAATTAAATTTACACTTTGAAATTATCGCTGATAATACTACCAATATTATTAAAGATGTCAAAAATATGTTATGTCCACCAGAACTTATAGCGATGACAAAAATCAAAGAAATGACTGATACTATTAATTTAATGGTATCTAAATTAATTGATGCATTCGTGGATTTAAACTTTGACCTTGCAATTGAAACACTCCATCTTGTTAAAGAAGTAAGTATTCTATATCACGAAAATTTCAAATTATTAACCGAAATAATGAAAAATGATTCTAAATATATTGAACCATGCGTTTATTTGCACGATATTAACAGAAATTTTCATACAATTAATCATCAAATAAGAAATATTGCTGAAGAATTGGTATTTTTGCTTGACTCAAGAATAGTAAAACATCAGAAGTTAGATGAGATAATTACTAATGAACAAGCTGTTACTAAGGTGGAAGAGTCATTAAATAATTAATTATCGGATATATGAAATGAAAAGAATTTTCTCTAAAATATTTTTAGGTTATCTGGCAATAATAATCTTATTGACAACACTAATACTATATTTTTCTTTTGACATAATTTATGAAAATTATAAAAGTATAATTATTAAAAATCAGATTTATTTAAGTAATTCAATCAATTATACTGTATCTCCATTAATAGACCAAAATGATAATGTTAAACTTGATTCAATTGTTAAATTAATTGGAAGGGATATTAAATCAAGAATTACAATTGTTGATTTGAATGGAATTGTATTAGCTGATTCTGAAGCAAATCCACTTAATATGGACAATCATTCCGATAGACAGGAAATAACTAAAGCAATGAAATCTGATTTTGGAACTTCCATTCGGCATAGCTATACTGTTAAAAAAGATATGATTTATGTAGCAAAATCAATTGTGGTGAATAATCAAAAAAGAGCGATTATTAGATTAAGTATTTTTATTGATGATTTCACTAATCTCATTGATATACTTGAAAATCAAATATATAGTATAATTTTGATTGTGCTACTAATTTCAATATTACTCGCTTTCTTCTTATCTAAAACAATGACCAAACCAATATTAATACTCGCTAATGCCTTTAATGGAGTGGCAAATGGAGACTTTTCCATTCGTGTTAATACCAAAACTAATGATGAATTAAAATCTCTTGGTGATAATTTTAATAGTATGGTAGAACAATTAGAAGGACTATTCAATACTACAAATCGACAAAAAGATGAATTGGATAAGATTATTTCTTCAATAAAGGAAGGGTTGGTAGTTATTTCTGAAAGTGGATTAATATCATTATCTAATAGTAGTTTCAAAAAAATTGTTGGTTATGAAAATATTATTGGTAAGCACTATTGGGAAGTAATCAGGGACTCTGGTGCTGTAAAATCTATTAAGAAGATGATTGAATCTGATGAAAATAATACTGTTGAAATTGAAATAAAAAAGGAATTTTACATTTGTAGTGCTAACCACATAAATGACAATCATGAGTTGGTTTTGATATTTTATAATATTTCTGAGTTTAAAAAATTAGAAACCATCAAAAAAGAATTCGTTGTGAACGTTTCTCATGAATTAAGAACTCCTCTTACTGTAATAAAAGGTTATATTGAAACCATAGAAGAAGAAATTGATGAAAAAAATAGAAAATATGTTACTATAATTAAAAATCATACAAATCGGCTTATAAACATTGTTCAGGACTTGCTCTCAATATCACAAATTGAAGAAAAAAATATTAAATTAGATTTAAAGCAAATTGACCTTAAGAATTTATTTGAAAATTTAAATTCAACATTTGAACAAAAAATTCAAAATAAAAATTTGCAAATTGAATTTAAAATTGACGATTCTATTACCACTTTTAAAGCTGATGAATTCAAATTAGAACAAATGTTTATCAATTTGATTGATAATGCAATCAGATATACTGAGCATGGTAGTATAACTATAAGTGCTATAAATGAAGCAAGTTTCATTAGATTTGAAGTTACAGATTCTGGCATTGGTATCCCAGAAAAGGACAAGGAAAGAATTTTCGAACGGTTTTATACAGTTGATAAATCACGTTCAAGGCAGTTAGCTGGTACAGGATTAGGGCTTGCAATTGTAAAACACATAGTACTACTTCACAAAGGTAAAATTACAATTGAAAGTGTTGTAGGTACGGGTACAAAATTTGTTGTATTAATTCCAATTAAAAATTAAAATATGGTTTAGAAATTATGATTAATCCAAAAGTATTTATATTAGAAGATGAAGAAGATATTTCAAATTTAGTTGCTATGCAATTAAATAAAAATGGCTACAAAACAAAAGAGTTTTCAAAAGCAGAAAGTTTTTTTAATTATTTGAAAGTTGAAGTTCCTGATTTATTAATTCTTGATTTGATGCTTCCAGATATTGACGGTTTGGAAGTCTGTAAAACTCTCAGACGTGATAGAAAATATGCTCATATTCCAATTATTATGCTAACAGCAAAAGCAGAAGAATTTGATAAAGTTATTGGTTTAGAACTTGGAGCAGATGATTATATTACAAAACCCTTTTCTACACGTGAGCTTGTTGCTCGTGTCAAAACAATTTTACGTAGAGTTGATAGAGTAGAACCAACCGATATATTAAATGCTGGTGAAATTCTTAGTGTAGATTTTTTGAAATATGAAGTATATTCTGATAAACAAAGAGTAGAACTCACATCTACTGAATTCAAAATTTTAACATTACTTATGGAACGTAAAGGTTGGGTTTTTACTCGCGCCCAGATTCTCGACAGACTTGATACTCAAGATAAAGGGGTTTTAGATAGAACAGTAGATGTTCATATTAAAAACTTGAGAGAAAAACTTGGAGAAGCTGGAAAGTTTATCAAAAATATCAGAGGAATTGGATATAAATTTGATGAAAACTTGCAGTAAAAGTTAGTTTGACCAAATTTAAACATTAAATATCTTGAAAGTACCAATTATGAATTTAATATTCAAATAATTTGTTCGATTAAGCGTTTATATATCGTTATTTGAAAATTGGGGATGAAATGGATTCGACGGGGTGTCTGGTTGCGGATGTGGCATACCGTGCTGTTTACCGGTGGAGCACGATAATACAACTGGTAAAATAATAGATGAAGAATCTAACTACGCATTAGCTGCCTAAAACATAAAGCGGCTACATTTTCACAGGGGCTTGCCCTACAGTTTTTGTGAAGGTGTCGAAAAAAGTAGGGCTGGAATTAGTTATCGTAAGAGTAATTAATTTAAGAAAGCATCTTTCTAAGTGATAAAAACCTGTTGAGCGGTTATTTTATCATCGAAAACTCATAGATCAACTAAGTATGTAGAAGCTTCGAAGGAAGCACTTCGGACGCGGGTTCGACTCCCGCCATCTCCACAAATCAAACCTGAAAACCCTGACTGTGTCAGGGTTTTTTGTTTTGGGAAGTGAAAACGTGACAAAATAATTTCCCCTCCTAAAATTTTTTCTTGTAATTATTCAAATCAATATTCATATATTTGCAATGTCATCAGGACAAAATTTCTTTAGAATTAAAGCTCAAAAAGGCGAACTGACAAGCGAAGGAAGTAATGTTGCTGTGGTGAAAATTGAACAATTAAATTATTAATAATAAAATAAAGATAATATTATGGAAACAAGGTCAGAAACATGGGCTTTACCAACATTTTATTTATTTAAAAATAAGATTAATCCAAGACCCATTTATCAAAGAAGTAGTGTTTGGAAAAAACCACAACAAGAAATGTTAATTGATAGTATTCTAAGAAAAATTGATATTCCAAAAATCTATTTAAGAGAACTTCCAACAGGTAATCCATTTCAATTTGAAATAATTGATGGACAACAAAGAATGATTGCAATTTGGGAATTTATGGAAGATATATTTGAACTGAATGATGAGGCAGATAATGTAATTGTAAATGGTATAAATTTTGATATATCTGGAAAAAAGTATTCTGAAATTCCAAATGAAGTAAATTTTGACAGAATACAAAAATATAATTTGAATGTTATTATTATTCAAAATGCTACTGAGGATGAAATAGCGGACCTCTTTTATCGCTTAAACAATGGAACACCTTTAAGCCCTGCTGAAGTGAGAAACTCTATGCCTGGTAAAATGACAACAACAATACGTGAGAAATCAAAACATAAATTTTTTACAAAAGTTAGTTTTACAAATAGAAGATTTGCTTATGATCAAGTTTGTGCTATGATGCTACTTTTGGAACTAAAAGGACTTGCTGATACAAGGGATAGGGAACTTACAAAGATTTATAGTGAATATGATAAAGTAATACCACAATCTGCTTTAAACAATTTTGACAATACGTTAAATGCACTAAATAAAATATTTACAACAAAATCTAAAGCTCTTCTTAGAGTTCAAGTAATTAATTTATATATACTTATTTCTTATATTCTTAAAACCCATAAATTACAAGATACTTTTTACATGGAATTTTATGATTGGTATATGCAAACAGAACCATTAAGACTTAAAAATCCTGAATATAAACTATATATACAAAGTTCAGCAAATTCAGTAAGTTCCATTGAAGGAAGAATAAAAATATTATTATTGGAATTTTATGATAAATTTTCTTCTATGTCAACGTACAAACTTGATCCTAAACGAATTTTTGATGACAACCAAAAATTAGAGATTTATGGAAGAGATAAAGGAATATGTCAAAAATGTCTGGCTAAAGTTCCAGAAACAAAATGGCATGCAGATCATATTGTTCCTTGGATTAAAGGCGGTAAAACAGAAGTGTCAAACGGTCAATTATTATGTATTAAAGATAATTTGAAAAAAAAGGATAAATTATGGTAAATAATAACTTTTAATAAATAAGAGTTTTACAAAGCCCTTCTCCCGAAGGGCTTTTCTACTTTTTATGAAAAGCCCAAAGACGCTAACTTTTGTTTTGCAACTAATTGTTCTGTTTCATGGCGTGTTCTTAATTCTTTGCCACAAGCAAACCTATTGCAATATTTAAAAATTACAAAATAAAGCAATTGGCTCGAAAGATTACAAGTAATGAGTACAGGTATTGAATGTATGTATTGGGTACAGGTGAAAGAATAAAATTTTTAACATTAGCCAAATATTTGGAATTTTGGCTTTTGTTAGTTATTTTTGTAATTGATATATTTGAGATTTTAAATAGAGATATAATAAATGAAAGAATATGAATTAAAATCTGAATTTAAGGATAGACCCTTTTTCACGAAAAAGGAACTATTTGAATTTCTTGATAAGAGGAAGAATGGATTAAGTGATTCATATTATCGTTTGCTACTATCAAACTTGAGAAAAAGAGGCATCATTGAAGATTTGAAAAGGAATGTCTATTCTTTTAAAAGCAAACCAGAATTTCTTCCAACAATAGATAAAAGAATAAATAAACTTATCAATACCATTAAAAAAAATACAAATGACATTCAATATGTCTGCTGGGATAGTTTATGGTTGAATAGGTTTATGATTCATCAATCTAATACTTCAATGGTTATTTTTGAGTGTGAGAGAGAATTTACAGAAAGTATATATAATATTTTAAAAGACAATAAATATGAAAATGTTTATTTAAACCCCAAAAAAGAAGTTATAGATATATATATTACTGAAAATAAGAATTCGATTATCATCAAACCATTAATATCAAGATCTCCGAGTGTTGAATATTCAGGAATTAGAATTCCGACACTTGAAAAGATACTTGTTGATGTTTTTGCTGACCAAAATCTGTTTTATGCATATCAGGGAAAAGAACTTGCGAATATCTTCAGTAATTCGATTGTTGATTTCAAGATGAACTTATCTACTCTCTTTAACTATGCAAAGAGAAGGAATAGATATTATGAATTACTTGATTTTATCAGAAATCTGTCAATAGTTAATGAAAAAATATTGAGTGGAGAAACAAAATATGATAAATAAAGAAACATTTGATAAGAAATGGCTTGAAAAGTTCAAATCTGATAAGCAATATTCAATCAATCCGCCAATCCTTGAAAAGATGGTCTATGCATTGTATTTAGTAGAACAACTGCAAATCGAAGGACTCGACTTCATCTTCAAGGGAGGCACTTCATTAATCCTGCATTTCGATGATTTCAATAGATATTCCATTGATATTGATATCATAACTTTAGAATCAAAAGATAAAATTGGGTTTGTTCTCGAAAAAATTTGCCAAAAAGAAATATTCACAACATTTAGTACGCAAAACAGAAAATCAAAATTTGAGAAAATCCCCAAAGAGCATTATAAAATTCAATTCAACTCAAATTTTAGCAATTTGCCATCTTTCATATTACTTGATGTATTATTTGAAGAGAATTCCTATCCCGCAGTTATTCAATTACCCGTAAAATCAAAGTGGTTGGATGTTTCAGAACCGTTTTATCCAATCAATGTTCCCAGCATTGATTCAATAATTGGAGATAAATTAACTGCATTTGCACCAAATACAACAGGTATAAGATATGGATCTGGTAAAGAACTCGAAATAGTTAAACAACTTCACGATTTAGGTTACTTATTCGATTTTATTAAAAATTGGCAAGTAGTAAAGGAATCATTTATGGAAACAGTTTCCAAAGAAATAGAATATCGTAATTTGGATGGAAATTTTGAAATTGTTCTTAATGATATTATCAAAACATCGCTATTGATAGCTAAACGAGAAAACAATAAAATAGAGCCAGATATTTCAAACTTTAATGAAATTAAAAGAGGATTACAGTCATTTAGAAGCTATACTATAAGAAATGTTTTTAGAATTGAAGATGCTATTCTGGCTTCTGCAAAATGTTCCGTAATGGCTTCAATGATTTTAACAAACTCAACATTCAACGTGCATCTTTCAGATAAAAACAATATTGATGTTATTGAAAACGTAGAATACAATTATTTGAATAAGTTACTCAAAACCAACAAACCCGCGTTTCAATATTTTTATGAGTCTTTAAAATTGTTGACTAAAATATAGATTAACAAAAGCCAATAATTTTATAATTTGGCTAACGTTAATATTAGCTATCTTGTATTAATCATTATTTCCAGCGTTTTGAGAGCATCTGTAAATTAATTTCTAACTTATTCTAAAGGCAATGCAACCTTAACGGTAGTATATTCATTAATTTTGCTATTAATTGAAAATTTTCCATCATGTATTTCAGTAATCTTTTTTACAATTACCAAACCTAAACCTGACCCTTGCTGTTCGTACATTTTTCTTTCAAATTGTACATAAGCATCGATATTTTCAATTTGAGTTTGTGTAAGTCCTCTTCCAAAATCTGTAATTGAAAGGACATAATATTGTTCCTCTTTTTTTGACTTAACTATAATTTTTTTTCCTTTTTCAGAAAATTTCATACAATTATCAGCAATTTCTCCAACTATTTTTATTAAATAATAATCCTGAATTTTAATTGTACCAGATTCAAGTTCAATATCAAGGTCATCTGTTCTCTTTTCTCTGTATGCTATCTCAAAAATAATATCATAAATCAGAGTATCAGGATAATCGGTTTTAAACTTTTTCAAATTATTTCGTTCGATATATGAGTTAGATAATAATTCCAAGTTTGCAAAAAACAAATATTTTTCAAATAAATTCTGCATTCTTTTTGCACCTGAATGAATACTATCTAAAATTTCAATAAGCTCCGATTTTGAAATATTGTCATATTGAGTTTTTAAAAAGTCTGTAAGACCAAGAATAATATTTAATGGTGTTCTTATTTCATGTGGCATCGCATTTTTTATATTCAATTGCAAACTTTCTATTTTTGTTTGAAGTTCGTTGAATTTCTTATTTTTTTTCTCTAATCTTTTATTGATAGAACGAATAATTTCATCAAAGTCAAATGGTTTGCTTATATAATCATCAGCACCAAGGTTCATCCCTTCTCTAATATCAAGATTAGAATATTTAGCAGTTAGAAATAAAAATGGAATATCGAAAGTTTCAGGTCTATTTTGTAGCTCTTTTAGTACTCCAAAACCATCAACGATAGGCATCATAACATCAGAAATTATCAAATCTGGTAAAATTTCCAAAGCCATTTCTATGCCCTGTTTTCCATTTTCTGCCTCAAATACCTGAAAATCAGAAAATCTAAGAAAAATTGCAAGATTCTTTCTTATTTCTTCTTCATCTTCTATTACTAAAATTGTATTTTTTTTCATTCTCTAACCAAATATTAATCAATTGGAATAATAATAGTAAATTTTGTACCTTGGTTTTCTTGACTCCAAAAATCAATTTTTCCATTTAATTTTTCTACAGATTCAAAAACTACTGATAGTCCTAATCCAGTACCAGCAATACTTCCCACATTGCTTGCTCTATAAAATAGACCAAATATATTGTTTTGTTCTGATTCAGGAATTCCAATTCCAAAATCTTCTATTAAGAAATTGATGTTTTCTTGATTAATTGTTGTAACAAAATTTACCGGTTTATCCTTTTCTGAATATTTAAGTGCATTAGAAAGTAAGTTATACAAAATTAGTCTTAATAATTTATCATCAATATTAATCTTTTTATAATTTCCGAATAGTGAAAAAATAATTTCTCTTGTAGGACCAAAACCTAATTTTATGTCTTTGATTATATTTTCACAGAAATCAACTAAATCAATTTGGGAGCCAGTAATTCTCATGGTACGTGATTCAGATTTGCCAATAAAAATTACATTTTCTATCAAATCTGTCATATTATCAACTGTTTTTATAATTTTGTTATTGAAAAATGAGATTTCTTCTGCAGATAGGTTATCTTTGAATTTTTCAATCATTTGGGCTGATGAACGAATAACGGTTAGTGGAGTGCGGAATTCGTGAGAAACCATACTTACAAATTTCGATTTCATAACGCTCAATTCTTTCTCTTGTTCGAGCATCCTTCTAACTTCTTTTTCAGCAAGCTCTCTTTCGATGATTTCAGATTTTAATTTATGAACTAATAATTGTAAATCTTCAGTTCTTTCTAATACTTTTAATTCAAGAATTTTGTTAGCATCTCTCAGAGCAATTTCGGCATTTTTTCTATGTGTATTATCAAGAATACTTTCAATACCAACTCTTTTTGTTCCAAGATTAATAAATATAACATTTCTCAGAATTGAAATCTTTTTCCCTTTTATATTTGTCAGTGTTGTTTCAAAAGGTTCAGTTTCAATAGAATTTACTTCAAACAAAATTGAATCACTTTCAAATGGTATTAAAAATTCTGATATTTTATAATTTTTTATTTCTGCTTCATCAATTTCAAGTAAATCAATCGCTACAGGATTTGCAGCTAATATTAAATTTGTTTTAATGTCAAACACGATTATACCAGTCAAGACTGAATCAAAAATTGCTTTTAATTCTCTTCTACTCTGGGCTAAATCCATAGTTTTTGCTGCAACTTTTTGTTCAAGCAAAGATTTAGAATTTGCAAGGTCTGATAAAATTCTATGCTGTTCAATTTGACTTGAAATTAAATTACCAAATAATGAACATAAAGTATAAATTTCATTATTTGTACATATAATTTGAGAAGTTAATAAAACAAGCCCAATATAACCTGAAGGACTTTTTAATGGAATCAGTACGAGAGATTTTGAACCGAAAATACTATCTTCATAATCTAAACACGTTAATATACCTTGTTGTAAAGCATTACCTATATTGCCATTTTCAATATTAATTTCATATAATTGAATAATCTCTTCTTTCATACTGTTAGGATAGAAAGCTTTTAATTCAAAATCAAGGAATTCACCTTCAAGCAAATAAATGGAAGCAGAAGTAACATAAGGTACATTGGAAAATACAGTTAAACCGTCATTATAAATATCAATCAACCTATTTAAATTTTTTTGGGTATATGCTTCAATTCGTTTTAAAAGCATCTTCCAATCATTTACCAAGTCAATACTATTTTCCATTGTTTCATTTCTTAAATAATTCATATTATAATTACTCAATTAATACTTTAATAAAAGTTGAACAGATTCTTGATATTCCATACTGAATTTTTCAGAATTAGAAGAGAAGAATTTTTCTGGTAATTCTAAATTATCCCAAACTGTAATGCTCGGTTCTTGAATTACTTCATCACCTGATACGCCAAAACCAAACATTGGAGCTGCAATATTAGCTATATGTACACATCCTAATAATAAGTCAAATTTCCCATTCACAAGTCCAGTATGATGGTATCTAATTGAATTTCTTATAGGTACTGGTAATTTCCATTTTTCAGCAAGAATTTCACCTGCAATCAAGTGAGTTGTTCCAATAATTTTCAACTCTGCTTCTCTTATTGTAAGTGCATTTTCATAAGCAAAATTCAGTACTTTTGAATATGATTCAGGAATTATTTTATAAAAGAGTAGTTTGCCTAAATCATGCAAAATGCCTGCGAGAAAATAATTCTCTATTTCATTTGCACCAACTGTTTTACCAATTGTTCTTGCTAAAGTACCAACAGCAATAGAATGTTTCCATAAATTTACAGGATTAATGCCGTTTTTTGTTTTTATCGAGGCAAATAAATCAATGATAGTTAAAGCTGTAACTAAATTTTTTATTTCATCGAAGCCAATATAAAGTATAGCTTGTGAAATATTTGTTATTCTACCATGAAAACCATATAATGAAGAATTTGCTGCTTTTAGTACTTTTGATGCAGATGCTTGGTCTTTAGAAATTACTTCTGCCACGTCAATAGCTGATGAGCGTGGATTACTCATTACATCCATTAAATTTGAGTATATTGTTGGAAGTGTAGGAAATTCATTTACTCTTTGAATAATGGAATCAAGATTTATCATTTTCCTCATCTCCTTTTTGTGATAAATTGACTGCATTCAAATATACAGCAGCATTTAGCAAATCTTCTTCAATTTCTAATCTTGGAGACCACTTAATTCTACTCATCAATTTTTCTTTTGACACCAATAGCATTTCATCACTAATTTTATTGTCTTCTTCTGATTTATCTTCTTTAATATAAATTGACCTAATATTCCAAGTTTTTAGTATTCTCAAATGATTTGAACCAATAGTAATTCCTGCAGGTAAAAGAGTTTGCCCCTGATTATTTACAATAGGTTCGTTTAATACCATACCCTCTAAGGCATCTTCAATGAATACCAATTTTGCCATTTTTACTCGAAATCTATTTTGTTAAATTGTTCATATAATTCATAATTCAAAAAGTCAATTTTCAATGGAGTCAAGGAAATAAATCCTTTATCAACAGCTCCATCATCAGTTTCAAAAGCTTTATTTGCAGTTTTAAAAGCTCCAGCAAACCAATAATATTCATATCCAAATGGGTCAACTCTTTTCTCGTATTTATCATCCCATTTTGAATCAGATAGTTTAGTGATTTTAACACCTTTAATACTATCTTTATCAACATCAGGAATGTTGACGTTAATGAGCAAATTCTCTTTATTCTGTAATTGTATTATTTTTGGTATTATTTTTTTTATATAACACTCTGCCCCATCTAAATTTGTGTTTAAATTATGAGAAGCAATTGAAAACGCAATTGAAGGAATATTAAAAAGCAACCCTTCAAAAGCGGCTGCTATAGTACCTGAATATAATACATTTATTGATGTATTTTTTCCATGATTTATTCCTGAAACTATTAAATCTGGTTTTTGTGGCATTAAAGTAGTTACAGCAAGTTTAACACAATCAACAGGAGAACCATCAACCATATACCCAAATATTTCACCTTCACGAAAAAAATGATTTACTCTTAACGGTTTGTGTAAAGTTAAAGAAGAACTAACTGCACTTTGCTGTCTATCAGGTGCAACAATTGTAACATTACCAAAATTCCTCATTACTTTTGCAAGAGTAAGCAAACCTGGCGAGCTTATTCCATCATCATTTGTAACTAATATGTTTAAATTACTATCCATTTCAATATAATTAATTTAAAATCTTTCAAACATTTTCAAATGCAATATATATGCCATCTTTTTTAAAAATTTATATAAAATTTCAATAATGGTTTAGTTGGTAATTATTCTGCAACTTATTCTAATCTACATATATGAAATTTGTTGACAACTCAACCTATTAAAATGAATATAGAATTATGGTCATTTTGTAAAAATTCTTTGAAATTCCCATAGGGAATTAATGTTTGTAACTAATGATTTTCACACATCATCAAACAACGCCGTAGGTGTTGAATTATGGTTGCAATTTCGCCCAAAACCCGCATCCATCAATACACACCCCTTGCTCCCCTCTTTTTAGAGGGGAAATCTCAAGTTGTGTATTTTTATTACAAACAGGTACTACCGATGGGATTTTCAAGAAATTTCTTTTTTATTTTTCAACTTGTTCAAAAAATACTCTTATTCATTTAAATAACAAAGTAAATTGCAATTTATAAAAACTGTTGATTATTAACGATATTTATTGGAAAATACTGTATGTTGCATTTCAAAGTTAATATTTAAGTCACTCAATTCATTTTAAGTAATGACATTTTATTCTTTTCATATATTTTTTCTCAAAAATCAATCTATTTTTTTTATTATGAATTATTTTTTCCTTAATTTTCGTGTCTTATTTTTACAAATTTATTAAAAGTTTATATTTTAAGTATATTATTATGAAAAAAATGGCAAAAAAGCCCAATAAGAAAAGCAAAAAAAAGGGCTTCTTAATATTTTCCTTTGCAGTTTTATTAATCATTGTTGCATATTATTTAGGAAAAGGATTTATACAGAATGAAATTTCTTCCGAAAATAGTTTAAAAGTTGATACTTTAACTAAGTTAAAAAGTAATGATACAGCAAAAAAATACTCAGTCGAATACTTGAAAGCTGTTACTCCAGAATCAGATTCTAATACTAAAATTATCAATATAAGTAGCAACGACTCTATTATTCCCAAAGAGCCACAATTTGATGAGAATGCTGGTAAATTTATCAAAAGAGTTTATAGCGGAAAACGTATAAATATTGCTGTAACAGGAACAGATGCAAGAATTGGTACTAATTCCAAACATGCTGATGCAAATCATGTAATTTCTTTGTTGCTTGATAGTGGTTTAGTTGAAATTATTTCAGTACCAAGAGATACTTACACGGATGCAGGTTATGATGATTCAACTGGTTTAAATAAATTAACTATACTAAGAGCAAATAGAGGGCGACAAGCATATTTGAAAGAGCTTGCCAATATTGCAAATTTAGATAAGATACATTACTATGTTGAATTTGGATTTTCTCAAGCTATGGGTATCATTGACTGGCTCGGATTTAAAGATGCAAGTTCAACTTTACAGGTATTACGTTCAAGGCAGGGATTGGGCGGTGATGATTATCAAAGACAATATAATCAAGGGAATTTTATCAAACATGCATTATATAAACATTTCAATAGATTTACTGGTGTGATGGGTGATGTAATGATTTTTGGGGCATTATCATTGGTCGAAACAAATCTCACTCAATCTGTTATGAAAGATTTAGTTGAAAAAATGAACGCTAAAGGATTTCCTAAGAGTTTGAATGATATTACTCAGAAAATTAGACCTTCAATGGGAATTAAATTTAAAGTTTACGATTTCAGTAATGAAAGCACTGTTACTGAATTAACAAAAAAAATACAAAGTTTTAACGAGTATAGAGATAAGCACGACTCTACTTTCAACAAGAGCAAAACAAGAAATGTTGAAAATATTTTACTTAATGTAATTGCAAAAGCTGAAGCCGATACTGCAAAAAGACCAGCTGAAGTTATTAGAAAATTAAATGTTTACTATGAACAACGTGCTTGGTTGCAAATTAGTGATTATTCCAAAAGAGCAAATGTACGGAGCAAAATAGCTGATATGTTGATTTCTGCTAATATAAAAAGAAAAAACACGCAAGCGGCTCAATCAATCAAAGAAACTATACAAGCAGAAATAAAACTATTTGAGAATAAATAGAGTATTGGAAATCCTCCAAAAACCCCTTTTTCAACGTGGCAAGTTTTTTTTATTTTACCGATTAGAAATCCCCCTCAATCCCCCTTTTAAAAAAGGGGGAAAAAATTCTTTTCATTTATTTCCTTAAAAAATAAAATGGGGCAGAGGGATTTCCATATTTTTCTGATTCAAAATCCCCATTAAAAAATGGGAAAAAATACTTCCTTTTCTCCCTTTAGCAAAGGGGGCAAGGGGGATTTCTTCCTTTTTCACATTTGATAATTATTTGGTATATTTTCTCTTTTATACTAAATCACACAAAATAATTTTAATTTAATTGAATGAACATAAATTAAAATTGCTTAAAATTTCATAAATTTGTTTTTTTGAAATTGACGGAAATAAAAAAATGAAAAATTATAAAGCATTTATCAAAATAGTTCTTAGAGAAGGTATTCTTGATGTTCAAGGAAAAACTATCGAAAATGCACTTCATTCAATGGATTTTAATAGTATAGACAAGGTTAGAATTGGTAAATTTGTTGAATTAAACGTTGTTGCAGAGAGTTTTGACAGTGCTGAAGAAAAAGTAGAGCAAGCATGTAAACAACTAATAGCAAACCCAATAATTGAAGATTATTTTATTGATTTAATAGAATCAGAGGAATAATTCGATGAAATTTGGTGTTGTTGTATTTCCTGGTTCTAATTGCGACCACGATGCGTATTCTGCTGTTTCATTAAATGCAGGTTATGAAGCAAAATACTTGTGGCATAAGGATTCCGCAATTCCATCTGATATAGATGCTGTAATACTTCCCGGTGGTTTTTCTTATGGAGATTATCTTCGTTGTGGAGCAATAGCAAGATTTTCTCCCATAATGAAGGAAGTTATTAATTTTGCTAATAATGGTGGTTATGTAATCGGAATTTGTAATGGTTTTCAGATTTTAACAGAATCTGGATTATTACCCGGAGTTTTATTGAGAAATGCATCTATGAAATTTATATGTAAAGATGTTTATCTTAAAGTGGAAAACAATTCTTCAGCATTTACAAATAAATTAAATATTGGTGATATTTTGAGAATTCCAGTTGCTCATGGTGAAGGAAATTACTTTGCAGAAAGTGATATTATCAAGGAATTAGAAGATAATAACCGAGTAATTTTCAGATATTCTTCTGATGATGGAATTGTTGATGAATCAACAAATTTGAATGGCTCAATCAATAATATAGCTGGTATTATTAATAAAAATGGGAATGTACTCGGAATGATGCCACATCCAGAACGATACAGTGACGAAATACTTGGCTGTAATGATGGTATTAGTATTTTTCATGCTTTAGCAAATAGTTTAATTAAATAATAAATTTAGGTGATTTATGTTTGGTCTTGGAACAACAGAATTAATAGTTATCGGTTTTGGTATTATTCTGCTATTTGGAGCAAAGAAAATACCTGAATTGATGAAAGGGCTTGGCTCCGGTATAAAAGAATTTAAGAAAGCATCAATTGTTGAAGATGATGAGCAAAAGAAATTAAGTAATAGCGATAGCACTAAATAAAGTCAAATAGCAAAGTATTCAATTGAGCCATTTAACACTTGATTAGAAGTCTAATATTTGCAGATGTCCAACACTTTGAAAGTGTTGGACATCTTGTTTTGAGTTCTGAATAACAATTTCCACGATTGTCATGCTGAATTTTGTTCAGCATCTAATGTATTCTGAAACATGTTCTGAATGATGGTAATTTTAAACCATTCCGCACTTGATGAAAAGTCTAATATTTGCAGATGTCCAACACTTTGAAAGTGTTGGACATCTTGTTTTGAGTTCTGAATAACAATTTCCACGATTGTCATGCTGAATTTAGTTCAGCATCTAATGGGTTCTGAAACAAGTTTTGAATGACAACTTATGAAACAAGTTTATGACAAATATTTGAAATTGATTTTGTGCATATAGTAAAAATTAAAATTCAAAAAAAAAAACGGTAGGACTTCCCTACCGTTAATAAATGTGTTTCAATATTAAATCATAAATCGTTTAGAATTTGAATTGCATTCTTAATGTTAAAAAATTATCCACAGGGTCTTTTGCTAATAATTCTTTTCCTTTTACAAGATTTGTAGAAGTTGTGCTATTTATCATATCATACCACAAAGAAATTCTACAATTTCTAAATGTATAATTATGAATACCAATTCCAATAGTAGATACAGACAAGTCTTTAACGTTGTCAATTTTACTTTCTTCAATTGCGGTATTTGGATTATAAGAATCATATTTAGCAGCAAATTGCCATTCTTCTGTTATATTTTTAACGAACATAACGTAAAATCCACTGAAATCTCTTTTGCGAATATAAGAATTTGCAGGTTTACCTGTTGATGCAGTTAATTCATCAGCATTTGAGCCAGTAATGTATTCACCCATCAATTTCATTCCACCAAGAATATCCCAATAAATTTGAGCTTCTGCTCCAAACCAATTTCTTGCAACAGCATCATCACTTTTCATTGAAGTTGAATCAATTACTGATGTTGGATTTTCACTTGCAATAAATCTTGAAGTATTTGCAATCATATTACCAAATCTTGCATGTACACCTAAGTCAATTCCTAAACCTAAATCTGTAATTGCAAATTCTTTTGTAAGTCTTCCCATATAATACAATGGGGCGTTATTATGGTTAGGAAAGAATTGTTTCAAATCACCATTGTAAGTATTATTGAATGCAGCTAATTGAAGTTTAAACATATCTTCTGGTGCAATAGTAAACATTAATCCCAAATCTCTTTCACTCGGATATAATGTTCTAACAACTTGTGACCTTTCCATTGATTCTCTTTGGCTTGAAGAATATTCAACTTCATATACTGGACGATTAAATACACCAGCTGTCATTGTTACAAATTTTGTCCAAGGATCAGTAATCGCAAGATAAGCATCTTTTAATTCAAATCCTGTATTTGAAAAATCACCCTGTAAAACATATTGAGTTAAACCTGCAGTATAAGCAAATTTAATTCGACTTCTTCTTACTCTCAAACGACCTTGAACATAATCAGATGAATCATAAGGACTCATACCAAATCCCTTGTTAGCTTCTGATTTTTCGATTTGGATTTGCATATAACCTGATATTTTCAACTTTTTTAATCCGTCAACATCACTAAGCAAGGTAGTTACATTTTCATCAATACCTTCAACTTTACCGGCTAATTCTTCGGTTGAAATCGGATTACTTTCAGAATGTCCCTGTGCCAATACAGGTATCAATGAAGTAAAACTTATTACCATTAATGTAATAAAAAATCTAAACATAATAAATCCATAAATAATTTAACAAATTGTAATTTATCTTATTACAAAATTCGTATTTTAGTGTGAATTAGAAATTAATTAATTGTTAAGTTTCAGTAAATTTGCTGAAACGTTTTTTAATCCATTATTTAAAAATAATGACAATTGATTATATTAATTATTATATTTTTTTTTGGTTGTGATTGATTTATTGAAGTTACTAAGCATTTTATAAATTGAGTGCTTTGCACCGGGTGTTAGAACTTTGATAAATCTCTCTTCAGAATAAAATTCAATTTCATTAATAAAAATCGGATAGCATTCAGCAATTCTTAACATTGTCTTAAATGCATTATATCTTACTGCTGGTTGTTTATTGAGTTGTACCCAAATTTTCAAACAAATATCAAATAAAACACCAATATGATTTTCATCAATTTCCATATTTTGCAAAATTTTCAGTAACTCCCTTTGATGATTATCTTTTTTTAGGGGAATTACATCTAAAATTTTGCCAAGGTATTCTCTAACACGAAAATCATTAGGTTCCATACAACTCCACAATAACCAAGATGCCCTCCACGATAATTTTGAATCGTCTTTCAATGCTAATTCAATCAATTGTTCTATACGTTCTGGGTTTGCATAAATAAAATCAACCATTTCACCTTTATAGCATTGAGTAAGAATTTGTTCTAATGTTTTCATTCTAATGTTACTACATAATATTTAATGTCATCACAATAATAGTTTCTATTTCTCATTTTGGCAAAGTAAAATAAAATGTACTTCCTGCTCCTTCTTGACTTTTCACCCATATTTTTCCACCTAATAATTCTGTTAGACCTTTGCAAATTGCTAACCCAAGACCTGCACCCTCGTAATCTCTTGTTATAGATATGTCTGCTTGTGAAAATCTTTTGAATAGTTTTGTCTGGAAGTCATCACTAATTCCAATTCCTGAATCTTTTACAAAAAATTCAATATGGTCATCTTTTACATCATATCCAAATTCAATTTTTCCAGATTTAGTAAATTTAATTGCATTATATATCAAGTTTGTAAATATTTGATTTAATTTCGATTCATCTGAGTATATTTCCATAGTTTCATTGATTTGATTACTAATATTGTGAAGTATCAATCCCTTCTCTGCAGCTGCAAGTTGATAAGTATTCAATAAATTATTCATAAACTTATTAATATTAAAGTTTTCCATTACAATTTTTAACTGACCTGTTTCTATTCTGGAAATATCTAAAATATTGTTAACCAAATTTAAAAGTCGAGTTCCACTATGCTGAATAATATTTGCAAATTCTATTACATCTTCATGAGTGTTTCCTTCTTCTTGCAAAAGTGATGAAAAGCCAATAATACCATTAAGAGGAGTTCTAATTTCGTGAGACATATTTTGAAGAAAAGCAGTTTTTAACATATCATTTTCTTCTGCTTTTTCTTTTGCAAGTTCCAAATCATAATTTGTAGTTCTTAGAACTTCATTTAACTGCATATATTCTTCGTATTGTGCCTCAAGGTCTTTATTTTGAGTTTTAATCAAATCTTCAGCTTTCTTTCTTTCTGTAATATCCTTAGCGAATCCAAGATAGCGATTTTCAGAAAGTTTAACAGCATCTACTGACCACCAACGAACCTCGCCACTCTTATGAATAAATGTAAATTCACCACTTGCTTTACCAATTGATTTCACCCTATTGAAATGCTCCAAAGATTCATTAAGAGTTTCAGCTTGTACAATATTCACTATACTCATTGTTAATAACTCTGATTGGCTATAACCAGTAATAATTTCAGCAGAACGATTAACTTCTAAATAATTACCGGTTTCATCTGTTACAAATACTCCATCTGGCGAAGTGTCAATATAGCTTTTGAATTTTAATTCACTTGCTTTTAGTTTTTCTTCCGCAAGTTTTCTTGTTGTACTATCTTGAATAATACCATACCAAAGTGTACTTCCATCTTCTTGTAAAAATGGTTTGGCATAACATATCCTCCAACGTAATCCCTGTTTGGGTAATACAACTCTAAATTCTACATGGAATAATGTTTGATTTCTCGCAGACTCAAAAATTGCTTCTGCTACTTCATTATAATCATCTGGATGCAATCGTGAAAATACTGGGGATGCGTCTTCTCTCACTTCTTCGGGTAAAACTTCATATATTTCATACATACCCGGACTTGAGTAAGGAAATGCAGAACGTCCATCTGGATACAACCTGTATTGATAAACAACACCGGGTACTTGTGCTGCAAGATTTGTAAGCATTTCATTGCTTTTTCTTATTAATTCCTCAGCTTTCTTGCTTTCTGTAATATTTTTGCAACCACCATATACATTCTTAGCTTTAAGAAATGTATCAAATTCACAGGTTGTATTTACTTGAAGCCAAACAATATTATTTTCTCTATCAACTATTCTCAATTGACATTCTAATGATTCACCGGGATTAATATCTATCACATTTCTTTTGAAAATTTGCATATCTTCGAATAAAACAAGAAATCCCCAGCATTTTTTTTCCATAATTTCATCTATTGAATAGCCAGTAATTTTTTGAATTGCCCCTGCAATCCAATCAATTTCAAGAGAACCATTTGTATCAATACAAGAAAATGAAAAATCAGATGAAGTTTGAGATATAATTTTGTAACGATTTTCACTTTTAGCAACCGATTCTTCCATCAATTTTCTTTCGGTAATATCTTCATATACCCCAAGAATAATATTTGGAAGTCCATCTTTATCGAATATTGGAATTTTTGTTGTATCAATCCATAATCGACTACCATCTGACTGTTGAAGTGGTTCAATAATATGATATTTAGGTTTGTTATTATTTAATACTTCCAAGTCGTCTGCACGATAAGCATCAGCTTCTTCTTTGGGCCAAGGCATATCGTAATCGGTTTTTCCAATTACTTGATGTGTGTTCATTAAACCAATTGCTTCAGCAAATCTTTGATTGCAACCAATATAAATACCATCTTTATTTTTCCAAAATACTGACTGAGGAATAGTATCAAGTATGGTTGCAAGGTTTTGTTGACTTTCGCGTAATTTATCATCAATATCTTTTAATTCAGTAATATCTCTAAATTCAACAACTCTTACATTTTTCCCTTTGTATGGTATTTGCCTTGCTTCCAATCTAAGCGGATACTCTTCGCCATTTTTTCGAACACCAATTGCTTCGTAAGGTTTTTCGTAACCAGCAAGGATATTACTTTTAACCATATCTCGTGATTTTTCTGAAATAAGCAATAAACCATCCATTCCAATCAATTCATCGTAACAATAACCTGTTAAAGTTGAAAGACCTTCATTACATTCCAAGATGATTCCTTTATCATGGATAGTAATACCTCCAAAAGAGGCATTATGTAATGCTTTAAAACGAGATTCACTTTCATTTAAATTATTTACAAATTCTCTTTCTTCTGTTTGGTCACGAAAAACAAGTACTACACCCGTGATTTCATTATCTTTGTTTCTGATAGGGGCGCCACTATCTGCAATCGGTGTTTCAGTTCCATCTTTTGAAATAAGTAAAGTATGATTTGCAAGCCCAACAACAATTCCTTTCTCTAAAACTATATCGACTGGATTGACTACTTTTTTTCTTGTATCTTCATTAATTATAACAAATACTTCTTCTAATGGTTTCCCTTTTGCATCTGTTTCTGTCCATCCGGTTAGAACTTCCGCAACGAAATTCATTTGCTTCACTTTTCCATACTTATCAGTTGTAATTACACCATCACCAATACTATAAAGAGTAGTTTTAAATTCCTCTTGTGATTCAAAAAGTGTTTTTTCCTTTTCATATAGTTTTGCATAAATATTTCTTTGCTGTCTATGATAAATCCAAAATAAACCTACACTTATTGTAGTAATCAACAAAAACACTAACATAAAAATCAACCAAAAAAGAAAGTTTAATTCAGAATAAACTTCACTTTTGTCAATCTTTGCAATCATAAACCAATTTGTTTTGGGAACTGGTCTTATTTCGGCAATAACATCAATTCCTCTATAATCAATTCCTTCAAATATCCCAGAAAAACCTGTTGCGGCTTTGACTACTGGTATATCTTGTTGTGATAGTGGAATTTTTAATTTAAGTGCTGTATTTTTTGTATGTCGTAATTCATTAAGAAATACTACACTATCATTTTCCTTTCTTGCTATAAGTGTTTCTGCGGTTTCACTTTTTGTGGGCCACTGTTGGATTAATGGATATAGAAATGTATTTGGATTTATTCTAAATATCAAAACAGCAACAACATTTTTCTCTCTGTCTATCAATGGAGAAATAATGTCATAATGAATTCTATTATGAGTATTGCAAAAATAAAAATCTGAAAAAATAATGTCATTTTCTTTTATTGCTTTATTAATTAAAGATACTAAATGATTGTCTATTTTTCTATCAATGTCATCAGTGGATAATAAATATTCTCCATTTAATGATGTGATAAATGCACCTTCATAACCATAGTTTATAACAGTTTGGTTCATACCAAACAATAATGAATTTTTTAATTCCAGATTGTTTGTATCGTTTATATAATTTTTTACTTCGTTAGAAAAAAATGGAGAAAATGAAATAACCTTTGCATCTGCCTTTCGCTCCTCTATCCATTGTGTAATTTGATCTATCTTTAAGTCGCTAATTGTTTGTAATTCAACTATTTTCTGATTTCTGATTGACGCTTCTAATGAATTATAATACTTTATACCACCTAATATTAAAATAATACTAAACAATGTAATAAATAGAAAAATTTGCCACTTTTTAACAGATAAAAATTGAGTTTTAAATATCATAATACACCTTTGTTACATTTCAATATTAAAGTACAAGTTAATATTACAAATTTATCTTTTTATTTACATTAATTCAAATAAAAAAAAATATATTTTTATTTCAACGGCAAACTAAACCAAAACGTACTTCCCTTGCCCAATTCACTTTCCACCCAAATTTTGCCGCCGTGCTTTTCTATAAATTCTTTGCAGAGAATCAAGCCAAGACCTGTACCTTTTTCATTTTCAGTGCCTAATGAAGTTACATTCTCATCAATTCTAAAAATTTTTGATAATGTATCATCGTTCATTCCAACTCCTGAATCCTTCAAAAAGATATTAATATATCCTTCCGAAGGTTTTAAACCTTCGGAAGGTTTATTAACTTTTGAACCAATTTCAATCAAACCACCCTTTGGAGTAAATTTAATTGCATTAGAAATTAAATTTCGAATAATTGTTGAAACCATATAATTATCGCAAAAACAAATCAAATCATTTATCATAGTATTGATAATAATGATATTTTTTAGCATTGCTGAATTTTCAAGTAAAGTTACTATTTCTTTAATAATTTGAGATATATTATTTTCCTTAGGTTTAAATGGAATACTGCCTATTTGAAATCTTGCCCAGTCTAATAAATCATTAAGTAAATTAAAAGTTGTATGAGTAGTTGAATTTAAAGCAGAAATCAACTCCATTAATTCAGGTTTTGTAAGGTAATCATACTCATTTTCTAAAATATCACTTATGCCCACTAACCCAGAAAATGGAGACCTTAAATCATGAGCCAATATAGAGAAAAATTTATTTCTTGTTGCGTTTAATTGTATGAGTTCGGAATTCTTCTTTTGAATTTCCTCTTCTTTCTTTTTAAGTTCTGTAATATCGCGAGCCGCTGCAAATACACCTTTTATTTGCCCATCAATATTTTTAAATATAGTTGCATTATAGAGAACAGGTGTTATTTTTCCATTTATATGTTTAATTTCTAATGGGTAATCAACTACCTGTCCTTCCTTGAAAACTAACTGATAACCAGCTTTTGCTTTGTTTGGTTGGGTGAAATAATCAGAAAAATCTGTTCCAATTAATTCATCTCTCGTAACTCCAGTTATTTTTTCTGTAGCGAAATTTACATCATTCACTTTACCATCAGAACCAATTGTTACTAAAGGGTCAACACTTACTTCAATCAGATTTCTATTGTAATCATTAGCAACTTTTAGGGCATCTTCTGCTCTTCTTCTTTCCACAATATTCATAACAAATGAAGCAAGTTTATCTACAGTTGAAATATCATTATCTATATAATCAGTTTTTTTGTTTCCAACTCCAAAAATAGCAATGATTTTATTTCCTCTGATTACAGGAACAACAAGCTCCCGAATAACTTTTGCATGACCATCAGGGATACCTTTTTTATTTTCAAGGGAACTATAATCATTGTGAATAACAGGTTTTTTTTGATAAAAAGCATCCACCCAAACTCCTGCTTTAGAAATTTCGTAATGACTGCCTTTACCTTCTGCAGTACACATATTGTTTAAAGTATAAGAAGACCATATTTGCAAAGTCAAATTCTCTTGGTCATCATCTACAAAATGAAAAAATCCAATTGAACTATTTGTCAAAGATTCAGCTTTATCAATTGAAATTTGCATAATCTCATCAAGAGTCATATATACAGATTTATCTACTAATTCTAATCTGAAATTATCAATTTCTTCATTAATTTTTCGTTTAGTAATATCAACTATAATAGGTAAGAAATAAAGTGGCTTATGATTTTCATCTCTTACTAATGTAACAGATAATTCTCCCCAAACAATTTCGTTATTTTTTGTTAAATATCTTTTCTCAATTGTCCCATTTTCGAGTTGATTATTAATGAGTGCTTTTAGAATATCATTACCTAAATTCATATCTTCAAAATAAGTAACATCATCTACATTTTTACCAATTATTTCTTCACGTGAATAATGTAAAAAATCTGCAAAAGCTTTATTGCAATTAATGAATTTCTTATCAAGACCAACAATAACACTTCCAACTGGAGACTCATTAAATGTCTTCTTAAACCGTTCTTTATTTTCCCTAACCAAATCAATTGTTTTCTTATAATCGGTAAGGTCCATCAGATTACCAATTATTTTAATTGTATTGCCTGCTTCATCAAAAAACGGTTCACCAATAGTTCTAACCCATTTTTTTTCACCTTTTGCAGTAATAAATCTAAGCTCCATATCCCAAGATTTTCCACCATCTAAAGCATCGGTTAATGCATTTGTGATTTTAATTCCAGATTCTTCATCATAATAATCTAAAGCACTAATATTATCAATATCAAAACTTTTGTCTAAATCATAGATTCTATAAGTTTCATCTGTAAAATGTACTTTATCATTGACTACATCAATTTCCCAGCCACCAACTTTTGAAAATCTCTCTGTTATACCAAGTAATTTTTGATTTCTTTCTAATTCAACTTCCTTTTGCTTGCGTATTTCTACTTCGCTACTTAGTTCTTTTGTTCTTTGTTCAACAAGTTGTTCCAATTGCTTTTCATATCTTTCTAATAATTCATTATGCCATTGGCTTTCGAGTTGAACAGCAAAAGTATTAATGAAATTGTTTATTGCTGCATCAAAATTACTAAACAAATGCAAATTATTAATCGAAACAACAACAAAACCAAATTCTCGTTGCATTGTTTTAATTAAATAAACTTTAGTATTATGATAAATTTCATTTTGATGTAACATTTGCAGGTTCAATTGGTTTTGTTCATCTGAGATTTTCATTAATTGCTCAAAACCTATATTTGCTGAAGGTATATTATCTCCTATAATTTGATTTTGATTTCTAATACCTAAACAACATTTTTCTATACCTGGAACACTTTTAATCATCTTTGAAATAAAGTCAGCAATTTTTTTTGTATCTTTAAAAATATAACAAATGCTTTGTGCAGCAAGTAATTCATTAAGTATTTGAACCTCACTTCGTAATTCCGATATAGATGATGTTTCGGTCATTTGTTTGCTCTCATTTCATATCAATTTTTAGAATTTAAATACTCTTCCGGTCTCAAATAATATGGATTTCTGACAATCTGTCCTCTGACAATCATAAAAGGGTGAACTTTCAAGCACTCAAGAATAGTAACCCCATCAAATAAATTGGCATTATACTGACATACAGCAGTTACTGGATAATCTTCAACTAAAATATTAATTTTAGACTCGTACTCCATAAGACGCTCCGAGCCAGGGATACCCTTCAACGCCCATGACATTTCACCAGTTACTCTTGTTGCTTCATAATTCTCATTAATAGCTGTATTGTAATAGTTCTTCAAAGTTTCCAACATTTCATCTGGCTTGAAATATCCATTTGGACAGTAGGTATTTAAAGATGGATTCACATTGAAATTTGAATCTTCTGTATTGATTTTAACCCCTTTTTCAGTAAGCCACTTAATAACTTCTTCAGGTGTCATTTCATCTGCAAAATACCCAACAAATTCTTTGTTTGATATACCTTTATCAATAAATTTTGCGATGATTTCCTTTCTTTCTTCATCATCGTTAAAAATTAAACACATGTGGGTTCCTGCTTTGAAATGCTCATCAGTAAAACCCATATCAATTTCATTTTTTACTACACACATAATAACCTCAAAAAAATTGAAAAAATAAAGGAATTTAAATCTATTTTAAAATATTATATATAAACACATTTAAAAACTGAAAGCCCAAACACAAACTTAAATAAAAATTTTCAATTTATAATAAATTTGTTTTATTTTTAAAACAATATTTTTTCTTAATAAAAAAAACAAATATCAAAATCGAAAAACGGCGGGTCAAGATATATCAAATCAATGGATTCGCTGTCCATCTTTCTCATCACTTCAAGGCAATCGCCTAATATTAATTGATTCATAATTCTTTTAAAATGAAAATTCTACATAATTATATCGGTAAACTAAACCAAAACGTACTACCCTTCCCAACTTCACTTTCCACCCAGATTTTACCACCATGCTTTTCTACAAATTCTTTGCAAAGTATTAACCCAAGACCTGTACCTTTCTCTCCACAAGTTCCCTTTGATGTTACATTCACGTCAATTCTAAAGAGTTTGTCTATCGTTTCTTTATCCATACCAACCCCAGAATCTTTTATGTAGATATGTAAATAACCTTCCGAAGGTTCCAAACCTTCGGAAGGTTTTAAATCGCTCATTGTTTTATAATCTTCGGAAGGTTTAATAATTGCACCAACCTCAACATAACCGCTTTCTGGAGTGAATTTTAATGCATTAGAAATAAGATTACGAATAACAGTCGTAATCATATCTTCATCAAAATAACAATTTAAAATTTCAGGAGTATTCTTAATTAATTCAATATTTTTAGTTTGTGCATTTAGTTTTAATAATTCAAAAGAAGAATTGATGATATTTACAATATTGTCATTTTTTGGAGAATACTGCAATGCCCCAGTCTGAGACCTTGACCAATGAAGTAGATTCTCCAATAGTTTAAACAGGAATTTCGAACTTTCTGAAAGTTGCTTGATTTTTTGTTTTATTTCTGCATCGCTAAATTTTTCGTAATAATTAAATAAAAGTTCCGAACCCAGTATTAATGCAGAAATCGGATTCTTTAAATCATGTGAAATTATTGAGAAAAATTTATCTTTAGCGGCAACAGATGCAATTAATTTTGCTTCCGATATTGATAACTCTTCCAACAATGCACTCTTTTGATATAAGGCGGCTTCGATGGTTTCATTAGATATTCTTAAATCCTCATTCAATTTTAGAATTTCTTCTTCCTTAATCATTCTTTCAGTAATATCTGAAATAAATGCCAAAATTGCTGGTTTTTTGTCCCAAAGATGGATGATAGAACTCACTTCAGCCCAACGAAGTTCGTTATTTGAATTATAATATCTATAAGAATATGTAGTTATTTCTTCTCTACTTACTAATTTATCTTTATAAATATTTATAATTCGTTCTCTATCATCAGGATGTATAAAACTTGAAAATTCTTTCTCCAAAATATCATCAGTAGTTAAGCCAAGTAAAGATGCACCATGCCTATTTACAAATTTAAACACTCCTTTTTGAACGATAAATATACCTTCATTAGCGTTTGTAACAATACTATTAAATTTCTCTTCACTTTCTTTGAGGGCTTGCTCTGCAAATTTGCGTTTAGTAATGTCCAGAACAATTCCGATAATTCCCAATGTGTTTCCATTGACATCATCATAAAGTACTTTGATTGTGGAAGTCCAGAAAATTTCCTTTTCCTTATTTGTATGTTTATATTCAAAATCGTAAATTGGCTTTTTAGTTAGTAATAATTCTTTATCTATCTGCTCATAAATTTCTGGTTGATTGAGTTCTGCATCTGTCCTACCGATAATTTCCTCAATAGGCAATTGCAATACCTCTGCAAAGGAATTATTTACAAGTAAATATTTAAGATTTTCATCTTTCAAATAAATGTGTGCAGGCAAATGATTAATAAGTTGCTCCAACAATATCTTAGCATTATTAATCTGAATATTCTTTTCCTCTAACGCTTTATTATCCTTATTTTTCCTTAAATAAAAGTAAAAGATGACAAAAGAAAATATTATTCCCAAAACAGAAAATACAATCAGATAATTCTTAATTATTGTTTGCTTTTCTTTCTCTTTTGATAAAATTTGTAGTTCCTTCTCTTTTAACATCTTTTCTCTATCTGCTTCAATATTCGAAAATTTTTGTAATTTTTCAACATTAAAAACAGAGTCTTGAACCTTCTCATGTAATTCATGATAATAAAGTGCCTGTTTGTAGTTGCCAAGCACCTTATAACAAGCATATAAATCATTATAGAGATTAATCATAATACCTAAATAGCCAATTTCTGTAGATATTTTTTCGGCTTTTTGTAGATATTCAATACCTTTTTTGAGATTTCCAATTGAAGTAGATTCTACAAATTTGTTTTTTTCTTTTAATTGTTTAAATACAGAATCATCAGCCAAGGTAATATAAATTTTTCCAATATTTGCATAATTTCGCGAAATGCCGTTTTTATCACCAATTGATTCTTGAAATTTTAAGGCATTAAAATAAAAATTTAGTGCTTTAGAAAAGTTAGAAAGTTTTGAATATATAATTGCAATGTTACCGTTATTAAGTGCAATTCCTCTTTTATCACCTAAATCTTCATTAATCTTTAAAGCTTTAAAATGATATTCTAAGGCATTTTCATAATCCAATTTTATGTCGTAAAGATTTGCAATATTTCCGTAATTGAGTGCGATACCAACTTTATCGCCCAATTCCTGATTTAACTTTAACGCTTTAAATTGATATTCTAAGGCTTTTGTAATGTTGCCTTGCTCTTTATAAATTATTCCGATATTTCCATAATTTCGACCAATCTTTTTACGATTTTTTAATTCCTCATTTACTTTTAATGAATTGAAAAAATATTCAAGAGCATTAACATAATCTGATTTTGAGCCATAACAAATACCCAGACTATTAGAAATAGATGCTATTCCAAACTTCCAATTTAATTTTTTTGCAAGTTCCAAACCTTTTTTACCAAATTCAATACCTTTATCTGGCTCAACAGCATAATAACTCATTGTTAAAGCATCATAAATATTCACTTTATTAGTATCTACTTGTGCTTTCGGAAGTTCTTTCAAAAGTGAATCAATTTTTTCAATGCCCATCTTCTGTGCAAATATATTCGAAATGAACAGAACAAATATAATTGCAAGTATTTTAAAATTCATAAAAGTATCCTTATTTTTTCAAATCGTTCAATTGAAAAATTCTTTTTCAATTCGGCAAACTAAACCAAAATGTACTTCCTTTTCCAACTTCGCTTTCTACCCAAATTTTACCTCCCATCTTTTCAACAAATTCCTTGCAAAGAATTAGTCCAAGTCCAGTACCTCTTTCATTGTCAGTGCCTAATGCTGTTGTATTCTGGTCAATGCGGAAAATTTTCGACATAGTATCTTCAGTCATTCCAATTCCAGAATCTTTAACGTAAATTGATACTTCTGAATAGTTTTTCGATGACTTGATGTCATCGGATAACTTAACAATAAGACAGCCAATTTCAATCAATCCACCTTTTGGAGTAAATTTAATGGCGTTTGAAATTAAATTTCTGATAACTGTATTCATTAATTTTGGGTCAGTTTCCAAAATAAGTTCTTCACTTATATGATTAATAATTTGAATACTTTTGTTATTCGCTGAGAGTTGTAATAAATGCAAAATAGAATCGACCAAATATTTAAATTGGAATTGTTCTGGTTCAAAAACAATCTTATCACGTTGTGAACGGGACCATTCAAGAAGGTTTTCTAATAATTCATAAATATGTTCTGCTGATTCTTTAAGCACTCTTAAAAAGTCAATTCTTTCCTCTTCACTAAAGTTATCATAATCTTCATGCAACATTTTAGTAATTTGTTTATAATTACCAATTGGATTTCTTAAATCATGAGCAATAATTGAAAAAAATTTATCTTTTGTGGAATTTAGCTCTTTTAATTTTGCCTCACTTTTAATCAAATTAAATTCAAATTCTTTCCTTTTGTCTATATTTCTTGAAACTCCTATTACTTCAATTTCTCCAAAATTATTATATTGATATCTTGTTAAAACTTCAATCCAAATAATGCTACCATCTTTTTTATATTGTTGTAATTCTTCAAAGTTATAAACAATGTCATTTGGATTTTGTATGAATAGAGGAGTTCTGATTTTCATTTTTTCAATTACAATTTTTGCAGATTCAGGAGTTAATCCAGCAACTGGACTTTCATTTAAAGCTTCATCAACTGTCATACCTCTTAATTGAAAAATTGATGGACTTATGTATGTAAATTTTCCAGAATTTAAATTTAAAATCCATATTACGTCTGAAATATTCTGAATAATAAATCTGTATCTTGCTTCGGCTTCAAGTCTCTTTTTAGCTTCTATCTCAGCTTGATTTTTTAATTCACGGTAACTGTTAATCCTATCAATGAGATTAGTTTGATTTTCAATTGCAATAAGTGTATAATATTTATCTTCATTATTAGATGGTAACGACATTAAAGTAGCTGAATGGGTTTGATATTCTGATTGTGAAATTTTGAATTTAAAAAAATACTTATGCAGTAATGCAGAAAATACGGTTGGTGGCATACCTTTAAACATCATATCAATACGGGTTTTGTATGAATGTGAATTTAAGTAAGGATACAACTCAAATAGGTTCTTTCCAAGAATTTCATTTCTCTTGATACCACTCCAACCTTCTAAACATTTATTCCAAAATACAATTGAATAGTCCTTCTTTATAATACAAATACCAATAGGTACATAATCATAATGAAAAAAACTTTCCTCAGATGTAATTGTATTTTTCATTAAATACCTGCATAATGTTGCTGGAAATGCTCATCAATCATTTTAATAAATTGTTTAAAAGAAGCTATATTCAAAAATATTACAGTATTACCAGATATTTCAAATTCATCAATTGTAAAAATTGTTTGTCCTAATAGTACAACATTATCAATATAAGAGTCAATTTTATTAAAAAAATCAATCTTATAATTTTCGAAAAACTCAGGTATGTGAAAATCAAACTCATGCTTAAAAGTATTACTAAAAACTGACATAACCGCATTTAATAATATATTTCCTATTTCAATTAAAGCACCAGATTTCATTTCGTCAATTTCGTTACTTTCCAAAATATCCCGAGTAAATAATTGTACTAATTTATTAGCATTATCTTGTGTGAATACTAATTGAGATAGACCAGAAAAATCGTTCTGAAAGCCCATATTTACTGCCGCTAATAATGGTGAACCCAAATGTTCCATCTCAATCATTAAATTATCTGGTTCAATAATTTTAACTTCGGGTACAGTCAAATGAATTTCTACGTTTAGAATTGAACTTAATAAATTAGTAGATTCATTTACACCCACATTAAACAATTCTCTTATAAAATCAATTTGTATTTCATTAACTCTAACTTCCATTTTATTTTCCTTCTGTGTTTAAAGTTTTGTCGATAAGGGATAAGAAATCTTCTTTATTGGCAGCTTTTTTCAGCATACCAGAAATACCAAGTTCATGAAATTTTGCAATTGTTGATTCTTGCTGATTGGCTGAAACAACAATTACTGGTGTGTTGTCCCCTCTGTTTCGTATAATTTTGAGTACTACCAAACCATTAAGACCTGGCATATTGTAGTCTAATATAATTATATCAAATTTTTCATTCTTAAGCAAATCAACTGCCTCTTGACCAGTAACTGCTTCCGAAATATCAAATTTTCTTTCTTCAATAATTTTTTTAATAGCCATTCTTGCTATAATAGAATCGTCAACAATTAGTATTCTTTTTCCCTATATTCAATATCCATTTCAATATAATTCATTTTTCAAACAATTCACTTACAAAAATAATAAATAAATATTATATTTTTACAAATTAATAATATAAGTGAAATTATGATTAAATAAAAGCTTTTTAATCAATTGATTTTTTCATTAGATTAAATAAATCAAACGAATTTAATGCTGTTATACTAATTTGCGTTAAAAGATAGTAAATACTATACTTGAAAATCTGGTTAGGGATTATCAAGGGATTTTTATCTTTGAACGCAACTTAGTTTTAAATCAATTTGTTAATGATAATTAAATAAAATTTGGCTATTCAATTTTTTATTTCAATTCATTCTCATTGATTGATTTTTCCCAGATTAAATTGCCATTAAAATCAATAATTTTAAGTATCATTACTCTATTTTTTCTTTTGCCAGAAAATTCAACCAATCCAAAATTTCTTTTATTGAAATAAGTACCTTCTACTCGCAAAGTATTATTATCGGGAGGTCCTCCATAATTGCCTGAAGTAAATGCTGATGCAGTAAAATCATACAATGGATAAGCATTTTCTCTATCCAATTTTGATAATTCAGAAATATGCCTGTCACCTGAAAAAAATACAACACCTTCAAATTTTTCTTTAGTTATCAAATCAATAATTCTTTGTCTTTCATCAGGATATGTAGAGTAATTTTCATAAAGTGCAAGTGGATTCAAGAATTGCCCACCTAATACAATAATTTTAAATGGAGCTTTACTATACGCTAAATTATCTAAAAGCCATTGAATTTGCTCATTGCCTAATTGCGTTTTCTCATCAGTTTTTCGATGATTTGGAGTTCGATAATATCTATTATCTAACAAAAAGAAATCTACATCACCCCAAGAAAACATTGATGTTGTTCCGGGTTTTCCATTGATGCCAAATGAAGGATTTCCCCAAAATAGTTTAAATGCCTCAAGTGTTTGTTCTTTATTAAAATACCCTCTATCGCTATCGTTCGGTCCAAAATCATGGTCATCCCAAATTGCATAATGAGCTGTTGAAGCAAGTAAGGGCTGCATTTCAGGTAATGACCTAACATGACTGTATCTATAGAAAATACCTGTTTTAGTATTTGCATCTGACTCACGTAAGTAAATATTATCACCGCCCCAAATCATAACATCTGGCTGGTATTTTTGTATAGTTTTGAAAATATGATATTCACCACCATATCCTTTGCCAGGGCGGTCGTGTGTAGTATCATTTATGAAACAACCACTCCCAAAGGCGACTTTAAAATTTGGAGGGTCCTTGCGATACTGCCAAAATTGTTGTGTTTGAAACTCAAGCAAATAATCGAATTCAATTTTGTTATCGTTAATATAAAGTGAATAATTATATTTTTTGTCATGAACAACAGAATCAGCAATACATTTTGCAGTAAATGCTTCGCTTTTTTTTGTGAGAATTGAATTAGTCTTATACTTTCTGTTGGGTGATTCTTTATCCCAATATTCAAAATGTACGATTGCTTCACTATTTGTTTGAACCCAAAGCAAGCACTCACGATAATCACAATAACCAACCATAGGTCCTGATTGAAGAAATTTCTTTTGAGAATATGCAAAACTACTTATAATAGCCAGTAGAATTAAAATAATAATAAAATTTTTCATTTTGATGTTGTTGTATCTTTAAAAAAAATAAAATTACCAATTTTTTTTCTAACTACCAAGTGTAATAGAAAAATTAGATGATTGCTATAAATATTGAGAAGATGAGAATTTAAATGAAATTGCGGTTTACTCGAAGGTTGTCATTCTGAACTTGTTTCAGAATCCATTTCTAACTAAGTTGTTGAAATATATATAAATTGCTCACAATCTTCAAAAATGAAAACAACTAAAAAAGACCTTTTGAGACAGCCCCTTGATTACTGAAACTACAAAACGTGGCTAAAGCCAAGTGAAAATTATTAAATTTATACTTTATCAAAAGACTGTTATGATTGTATTATAAATAAGAATTATTTCCTTGCCGTAGGTGTTGAATGTGTATTAAACAACATTCAATCCCTCTGGGATTGTTGGACTTACGCCAGTTACTTCCCCTTCGGTCATTGAGCTTGTCGTAATGGGGAAGGTTAGGTTGGGGTTTACAAAAATATAATCCCTAACGGGATTTTCAAGAAATTTCTTTTTTGTTATTTTTTCAACTTGTTCCAAATATACTGTTATTCATTTAAATAACATAGCAAATAGAAAATTTCTATGCGACTAAGTAGGTACGAAAGTTAAAATGCAAATAATAATGATATATGATGTGAAATCCTATTTTCTGAAATATGGTCTTGCGAAATTGTATAATCTATATTCAAATTAAATGGCAAATTTGGTATTTCAGGTCTAATAGAAACTCCCCCACCCCAGTAGTTCATTGGAAAAAATTGTGGTTCACCAAGATTATCTCCATACAATGAAATTCCACCACGAAATACTATCATCTCATGAGCAGCAGCTTCAACGCCAAAAACAAAGTCAGGTGAGCGTTGGAATTGTGTTAATACAGCATCTAATCCAATCAATACATACCTTGTAGGAGGGATAGATACATCTTCTATTTCACCTGTAACAGTAGAACGTGTTTCATAAGCAATTTCATTTAAGCCAAATTCCATTGCAACTCCAGCTCTAACTTGATAAGGTACATCTTCCCTATCTTTACTCAAATTATTCCAAAAAACCATTCCAGATATATTTTGAACTGCAATACCAACGGAAAATAAGCCCATAATATCTAACTTTGTTCCCACATCAAGAGCAAATCCATTAGAAAATGTTGGTGTGCCATTCAAAGAATTTGTGAAATATTTCAAAGTAGCACCCATACTCATAAAATCAATTCTATAAGATGCTGCACCATAAATTGCATATTGAATATCAGAAACTTCTCCAAGTGGTCTTCCTTTGATATCCCTCGCTTGAAAAGTACCTGAATTCAAACCGTTAATGCCAATTCCTACTCCAAAATCTTCATAAATTTGTTGTCCCCAAGCTATTGATGACTGTGTTCTACCGAATCCGAGTAATGAAACAGTACTTGTTAACATAGGTTGGTCTGTCAGAAATCCAACACCTGCTGGATTATAAAAAACAGCACTTGGGTCATTGACAATTGCAGTAAATGCTCCTGCCATAGCTGTTGGTCGTGCACCAATATTTCTGAATAAATATGACTCGGCATATCCTCCGCCTGATTGCTGAGAGAATAGTTGCTCAGAATAACCAAATAATACTAACAAAAACAATAATTTATTAAATTTCATATTAATAAATAAGTTAATAATTTGATTATTATTGATAATCAGAAATTTATTCTGGCTAATATTGTACATAACTACCTCGATACAACAAACTTTTCAGCATCTCTATAATTTTTTCCTTCCAAAATACAAATATAAATACCATTTGGAAGTAAAGAACCGTCGAAAGTATATTCGCTGTCGCGTGGCAATGCTTTATTTTGATGAATTAACAAAACTTCCTTTCCAAGCATATTATAAACGCTTAATTTGATTTCTTCATCATAATTAGCTAAATTCAGTTTAACATAATATTGATTACCCTTAAACCAAATTGATTCTATCCTGCCTAATGTAGAATCAGCATTAACAGCGACAATCTTTTCAGAGAACAATCCTTCACTAAAATATGAATCAATTTTTATGCCATTAAAATGCTTATCTGGAAACTCTGTTAATTTATTAATTTTTGAAATATTTGCAAATGTTATATTTGCAGTAAATAAAATAATAATTAAAATAATATATATTATCTTTTCTTTCATTTTGTATCATCTTTTTTGTTTAATGAGAATTTTTCTGCAAGTTTCTTTATACTACTACTGTCTGATTTGATTTTTTCCAAATTCTTTCGGGTTTCCAAACTACTTTTTTCTACACCAAGTTGTTTTGCTACTTTGGTTAAACTATTGTCATCTTTTGGAATATCTTTTTCATCAAGAGTAGCCAGACTTTTTGACCGAATCCTTTGTTGTTCTTCTGCAAGGTGCATAGATAATTCTACTCTTGCTGTAACGGGTGCAGTCTTTTTTTCTAAATCTTGTTTGATTTTTTCAGATAGTGGCTTTGTTGGGAATTTTTCCTTAACTGTTGAAAGGAAATTTTCCACCTCTTTTCTTGTTTTGTTGTCAATTTTGGGTTTTGTCTTAACATCTCTTTCAAACTCAACTTCGTCATTTGTTGAATTTGGTTTTTGTTGAACTTGCTGTTTTGCGGGCTGTACTGGATTTTTTTTAGCAAATAATTCCTGTTTCTTATAAGCTTCAGCAAATCTATTTGCCTTAGGTTTTGCAGTATTAGGATTTGCAGCTTGCATATTCGCTTTCATATTTTCTTGTTTGATTGTATTCAACATCTCAATTCTTTGATTTCTCCATTTGAGGTAGAAATAAAGAACTAAAATCAAAATTGTAACAACAAATCCAATGACGTAATTAAACCACCAAGGCAAAATTCCATTATTTGCATTTTGATTATCAACTTTTGTTGAATCACCAATTATATTTTTAAATTTATTATTCAATTCACTTTTTTCAGTTACGCTATCCTGTTTAACAGTATCTGCAAGTTTCATTGACAATTCTTTGAGATGCTCAATTGGCTCAGAAAAAAGTGAATCTTTTTCAATCAATTGAGCTATTTCAATCGGAGTGAATGTAGGTAAACCAGTAAGTTGTTTGAATTTTTCATTGTAATGGTCTGTCCAAACTTTATCGTTTTTCATTGAATAAATCTGTGATAAAGCAGCATATATGTCAGGCAAGTCAATTTTAGCTTTTTCTGCAAATAATAAATTTTCACGAGCTGAATTTAATTTCCCCATCTTGAGTAAAAGCAAACCAAGATAAGCAGCCGCTTCTGAATTACCTTGAATTACAGAATTTGTAAGGTCATTTTTAGCTGGATTTAGAATTTTCTCTTCATAAGATAATAATCCAGTTCTAAATAGGTCTTCAGCAGGAGTAAGTGTTTCCCAATTAAATACTTCTACAATAAGAGATTTTGTATATGGCAATGCTATTGCAGTGTAACCTCTTTTCTCTTTTAATAACAAATCAATTTGCAAATTATTATTTGAAGTTTTGCTATAAATATCGGAAATAATACCTGAACTTGTTATATTTCGAGCAGAATCCACAATTGAAGTATTACTTACTGAAATAGTAACCCTTTTCTTGTCAGATGATAATTCAGTCGAATAGATGAATGGGAAATTATTAAAGTAAATTACAGCTCGGTTTAATGGATTAATAACAATTTTGGTAGCTAAATTTTGACCAAACAAATAAGAATTGCCAGAGATAATCAATACAAATAAACAAAACACAAAAACTACAGTTCCTTTGTTAAGAACTGCATCAAATAGTTTATTATGTTCTATAAATTTCTTAAACATAAAAAATCACTTTTGTTTAATTGTTGGCAAAGTAATTTTATAAGTTGTACCTTTGCCTATTTCAGAACTTACGATAATTTTTCCTTTATGTTCCTTGATAATATTTTGTATATAATATAAACCTACTGAACCTTTTGATTTGTTTGTAAAGTCAATATTGAAAAAATCATTTATTTCAGATTCTGAAAATCCTACTCCAGTATCAGAAATTACAATATTTACCTTGCTTTTTAAATTTCTAAAAATTCCAATGTTAATTACTCCACCTTCCGGCATTGTAGATTTAGCATTCTCAATCAAACTAATCAACACTTGTTCAAACTGATTTTTGAAACCAGAAAACTCAGCTTGTTCAAGTTCAGATTCATAAACAATTTTTATGCCATCTCTTTGTAACTTATTGGAGGAAATATAAATGATACCTTTTATTAAACTAATCAAATCTATATTTTCATAGCTACCATCATCAGCTTTTAATGATAAAACAGAATTTAATCTTTTATAAATATCATTTACAATTTTGAACTGTTCATTAATAATTTGGAGCCGTCTATTTGAATCTCCTATTCCGTTAGAAATCAACTCAAGATTTGCATTAATTATTTGAATTGGATTGCTGAATTCAGCAATTATGGAATTAGTTATATCTCCCAATGTCCCAAATCTTTCAATAGAAGTAATTCTTTCATTTAAATCAAATATCAGTTGCTTTAATTTTCTTTGCTCTTGAAATTGAATAAATGCATTTAATCTAAGCCCAGCCACTTGTACCATTCGTTCAATAAATAATTTATGATTATCGCTAAAAAAATTAAGTTCGTTAGTAGAAATTGCTGCAAAAATCAAAAAATTATCTTCAAACTTGAAAGGACAAAAAATATATGAATCAGTCGAATTGGTGTTTCCACTTAAATCAGGCACAATAAAGCATTTACCTTGCACTATAACAAAATCAAGTATCCCATCTTCTTCAAAGTTGCTTATTTTATTTTGTAAAATTGTAGAAGTGCCTGAATTTACAATTAGAACGGGCTTATTATTATCAAGGAAATAAAAAAAATTGCTTTCTAAAATACTCAAAGATTTACTTAGAAAGGTATGCAATAAATTTATCAATACGGTTTCGCTTTCAGATTTTCCGGATTTGTCTATAAATTCAACTATATCATTTTCATTCATACTGCCATCATTAAATTGCTGATAAATCATTTAGTATAGACGCTTTTTCGTATTCTTCATTGATTTCTCTTTTTAATATTTCAAATGCAGAATCAGGATTCAAAATGTCGTGTTCTGAAATATCATCAAAAACTTCTTTGGAAAGATAAAGTTTGGCAGGAATATTATTTGAGTTCCATACTTTCATGCCTGCAAGCTCTGCAAACCATTCTGATAAAGAAACAATAGCAGTTAATGGCTGGTCAATATTACTAAAATCAACAGATTCATTAGTAACTTCCGAACCTTCTTCTAAAAAATTTGTATAATGAGTATGATGATTACTAATGGTCATAACTAATTTATCAGGAATGTTCCACTTTTCTGCAACCCATGCACCTATTTCACAATGTGTATTCCCGAGTACAATTTGCTCAGCTTCAGTAATTGTATAATTTTTTTGTATTTGCAAAAGCAATATTTCTTTATATTGTTCCTTGAAAAATTCTGCAATAATTAATATTCCAATATCATGCATCAAACCAGCAACAAACGCTTCTCCAGCGAGACGATAGCCAAGTTTTCTTGCTAATAATCTTGCACAAGCACCACAATAAACAGAATAATGCCAAAATGCTTGAATATCAAATACATTATTTCTTACTTTTTTGAACAACTTTTTCAAAAATACACTCATAACAATTTCTTTGATACCATTCATCCCCATCACAACAACTGCAAGGTCCACAGTAGAAATTTTTCGAGCAAATCCATAAAAAGGAGAGTTGGCAATTCTTAAAACTCGTGCTGTAATTGATTGGTCTTTCTCAATCAAATTTGCTAATTGACCAGCTGTAGTATTAGGACTATCAATTGCATTCAAAATTTGAGATATTACAACAGGAATAGTTGGTAAATCTCTAATAGATTCTAACTTTCTCAGTATTCTCGGATTAAGCATTATCATACTCACGCAGTTTATCTTTTAATTCACCTACTACTTGAGTATGTATTTGGCAAACTCTGCTTTCTGAAATACTTAGAGCATTGCCAATTTCTTTAAAAGTCAAGCTTTCATAATAATATAAAGTCATAACTAATCGTTTTTTTTCTTTAAGAGCCGCAATAAAATCAGTTAGAAATTTTATTCTTTCTTCAGTTTCCATAGCTGCTAAGTAATTATCTTGTGAATCATCAGGAATTTCTTCAAGTATATTCATCTCTTCGTCATCATCATTCAAAACAGTCTGAGTAGCTTCAGTCATTGATAATGAAGCTTTTGCAGCGGCAGCGGCTGCAAGATAGGATTTGTATTTCTCTTGAGTAATATTTAATTTAATTCTGATTTCTTCAGATGAAACCTCTCTGCCATATTCACTTCTTAATTTATCAGCTGTAGCAAGCACTTCACTTGCTTTTTTCCTTGCTGAACGAGATAACCAGTCAAGCCGTCTCAATTCATCTTGAATAATCCCTTTAACCCTTGGAATTGCAAATGATTCAAATTTGACACCTCTTTCTAATTCAAACCTTTCAATAGCATCATTAAGTCCCAGAATACCAATATTCACAAAATCTTCTTCATTTAGAATAGAATTTTGCGGTAGAGTCATTTGTTGAATTACATATTTAATAAGCCAAATATAATGCAACATAAGTCTGTGCTTATCAGCAAGACTTCCACTTGATTTGTAATCAATCCACAACTTATTGACATCTGTACTTTTTTGAATCATATCACTCTTTTTAATAGTAAATTTATCAACTTAAATAATTACTGTTTATCGAATTCCGAAGCCAACAATTCATTTAAATAAGAATCTTCATCATTGGAATCAGGCAAAATATCATCAGTATCGGGTAGTTCATCTAAAGATATATCGTCAACTCCCATAATATTCAATTCATCTAAATTTTTTGATGCAACTTCGTCAAGAACCATATCATTACTTGAATTATTTGCTTGTAATTCATTCATTGCTCTACTTGTGCCTCTTTTAATAGCTAAATCCCTTTCAATAGCTTCAAGTTCGGCAAGTTCTTGTTCTTGTTTTAATTTTTCTTCTCTTTCTTTCTCTTCTTCTTCTAATCTAATTTGCTCTTCAAGTTCTTTTTTACGTTCCACAGACAGTATCAGAAAATAACCTACCATTACTCCGCCACCACCAAGATAGAAAAACGTAAAAATAAAAAATGTCCATAACAAAGTTTTATATATAGTAATTTCGGCAACGAAGAAAATTACTATAAATGCAAAAATAGTAATAAGCAAAGATATATGCCAAAGCAATTTGAAAGGTAAATCTACTATACCTTTAATACGCTTCTCTTCATCTTTCAATCTCTTCTGTCTTCGTTTTTCGCGAGCTTTTGCTTTTTCCTCTTTCTCTTTTAATTCCTTCTTGAGTTCTTTATCTCTTAATAACTCTTCTTCTTTCTCGCGTCTCTCGATTTCAAGTTGTTCTTTTGTTTTTTTTTCCTTTGCCATTTTTCAATTAGGTTAAATAACCAAACAATTCAAATATATCAAATTTTTTTCTGTTAATAAAACTTTTTAATTTTTTTCATTATATTTTCTATAATATTATCAATAGAAATCTGTAATTCATTAGCAATTTCATTTTTTACAAACAATTCTTGCCTAATTATAGATTGTCTAACAACTCTGTCATAGGGAACAAAACCAAGTTTATCAAATTCTACTTTCAAAAATTTGTAAGTAGCTTTATTCAATTTTTCAGAGATTTCATCAGCATCTTCTATATCGATAACATTATTTACAAGTAATGATATTTTTTCTTTATCCAAAAAATTCAACAATATTTTAATTAATCCATAACCATCAAGTAATGATGTTGGTTCATCTGTTATAACAACGGCTATATGATTAGAAATATTGCAACAGTGTAATACTTGGTCGGCAGCTCCTGCTGGTGCATCAATAATAATTACATCATAACTAGTATCTAATAGTATTTCTTTGTAAACATTCAAAACTGAATTTATTGAATAATCTTCAGCTAAGCCAGACGCAGGCATATCAGCAAGCAAATCTAAATTATTGCTTACTCCAAATATTGCTGTTTTTACTGTTACTCGATTTGAATAAACTTGCGATAATCGTACAGGTGGCTCAACTCCAAATAATAAATGTTGATTTGGAAATTGTGAATCTGCATCCCAAATTAATGTTTTAAGACCTTTTTCAGCTAATTTATAAGATAAATTTGCAGAAAGTACACTTTTGCCTACTCCACCCTTACCACTACAAATTGTAATTACATAAGGAGTATGGTCTTTCAATTCCAACAAGTTAATATTTCTATTTTTAAAAGTTTTTATCATTTTTTATCACTTGAGTAATGAATCTGGTAAAATCATTCTTGCCAATTTATGCAAATCTACTGGTTCGATATCATCAGGTACTTTTTGACCATTGGTAGTATAAGAAACTGGTATTTTAATTTCATTCAAAATACTAATAATACCTCCAATAGTTTCTGTTTCATCTAACTTAGTAATTATTATTGAACTTGGTTTCAGAAAACTAAATTCTTTAATAACACTTTTGAATGTATTTTTATTAGTAGTTGCTGGTTGGACAAGAAAAATTTTCTCAGGCAAAGCTGAATCTGCACATTCTTTAAGATAAGAAATATATTCAGATGATTTGTGATTCTTACCTGTAGTATCAATAAAAATAAAATCCCTATCCATTTCTCTATCAACAATTTCCCTTAATTCATCAGAAGAATATGCTGCAGCAAAAGGTATTGCAGCTATAGAGCAATATGTTTGTAATTGCTCAATTCCACCTACTTTGTATGAATCTGCTGAGATTATAAGTATATTTGCATTAAGAACGAGTTTGCAAATAACAGCAATTTTTATTAGACTTAAAGTTTTGCCTCCACCAGTTGTTCCTACAAATAGAATTACTTGGCGTTTATTACTTTTTTCAATAGATTGAGTTGATTCAATATTTTCTATTAAACTGTTTCTTGCTTCAAATAGTGCTTCTTTAGCATTGTTAGATAATTCTAATGCTGAAATTCTACTCGTGATTTTCAATGCAAATTCTTCACTAACTTCATTATCTATCATAGATTTATGAAGTCTTGAAATTACTTGAGTATGATTGCCTGTATATTTGTATTTAACATAATCTGTTACTTCAAACAACATTTTCTTGATTTCTTGAACTTCTAATGCCAATGAATGTTGTGATGAATCACTACTTGATGCAGGAGGAATATTTTTGGTCGATAGCGATTGAGCTTTGTTCGACTCGATAAATTTCTTTTTTTCTATGATTTGATTGGTTTGAGCAGATGTTTTCTTCATAGCGGAATCGTCAATAGCCGCAACAATTTCAACTATTTCACCGCCTTGTGGATTTGGTGATGTACGGGTGGACAAAATCACAGCATCTTCACCAAGTTCTCTCATTACTTGGTCTTTGCCGTCTTTCATACTTGTAGCTATATATTTTTTTATCTTCATAACATCCATTCTACCTAATTAACAAATAATTCTAAGTAAAAAGTGTGCCAAATAAATATTTAGTTTCAAAATTATCAGTATTTTTTTATATCAGAGAAATTTATTTTTTTAGTATTCAAAACTCAGATAATATGGATTTTGAAAAATGTAAATTCTGTAAGTGTATTGTTAGATTTTATGAGTAAATGAATATTGGAAAAAATATGAAAATACCTTGAAAATCCCTGAGGGATTACATATTAGTAACAAAAGAATAACCCTGACACTTTTATGTTTATTCTGTTGGAAAAATGAAAAATATTATTCCTACATGTTTTGAAATTATCACGTAGTTATTAAATTGTGGTAACAAATGAATTTCTTTTTAATTCGTTATCACGTAGTGATTAAATTATTAGTAACATCTTGTAATATTGAAAGTTAGAATAAAATAATCACTACGTGATAAATAACTATAATGATTGTTCTATGTTACTTTAATGTAATCACTACGTGATAATTTAATAAGATGTAGGAATTATTATATTGAAATAATCAACAGAATAAACATACCACCCTGACACCCCACCAACTCCGTAGAAGTTGAATGTGTATTTAATAGTATTCAATATATATTTAATTTGAAAATGTCTTAGCTGTTACGTAAAAATGGGCAATTCTAACAATTAGAATTGCCCATCAATTTTAAATGATTAAAATATTAATGGCTTAATATTTTTTGATATGCTTCAGCATCCATCAATCCGTCTAATTCAGAAGCGTCAGCTAATTCAATTTTAACAATCCAACCTGCATTATAAGGGTCTTTGTTAACTGTTTCAGGACTATCATTTAATGCTTCGTTTACTGCACAAATTGTACCTGAAACAGGTGAAAATAAGTCAGCAACTGTTTTTACTGCTTCGATAGTTCCAATAGTATCGCCTTTTTTAACTTCAGCAGTTGCATCTGGAATGTCGATATATACAACATCACCAAGCTCTCCTTGAGCAAATTCAGTAATACCGATAATACCTACATTACCATCAACTAATACCCACTCGTGATCTTCAGTGTACTTTAAATTATTTGGGAATTCCATATCATTACTCCAAAAAATAAATTATTTCAAAAATAAATAAACAAGAAAGCAAAATTACAAAAAAATTTACGAATTCCAATCAACTCGCTCTAAATATTTTGTATCAATATTTCCAGCAATAAAATCAGGATTATCCATCATTTTTCTATGAAACGGAATCGTAGTTTTTACACCCTCTATTATAAACTCATCTAAAGCCCTTCTCATTTTTGCAATTGCTTCATCTCTTGTTCTACCAGTAGTTATCAACTTACCAATTAATGAATCATAATTTGAAGGTATGGTATAACCTGCGTAAACATGCGAATCAACTCTTACACCATGTCCACCGGGCGTATGTAGTGTATGAATTAATCCTGGCGAAGGTCTAAAATTTTTATAAGGGTCTTCCGCATTGATTCTACATTCAATTGAATGGAATTTTGGGGCGCTTTCGGTTAATGACAATCTTTCACCTGAAGCTACCAAAATTTGTTCGCGAATCAAATCTATTCCAAGAGATTGTTCCGTTACAGGATGTTCAACTTGAATACGTGTATTCATCTCCATAAAATAGAAATTCAATTGTTCATCAACTAAATATTCTATTGTACCCGGTCCATAGTAATTCACTGCTTTAGCACCAAGAACTGAAGCTAATCCCATTTTTTCACGCAACTTCTCATCAACAATTGGTGATGGAGACTCTTCTATTAACTTTTGATGTCTTCTTTGGGTTGAACATTCTCTTTCATTCAAATGAATCACATTACCAAATTTATCACCAAATACTTGAACCTCAATATGTCTTGAACCAATAACAAGTTTTTCAATATACAAATCAGGATTATTGAAAAAAGTTTCGGCTTCATTTTGAGCAACATAAAAAGCATTGTGCAATTCACTATGGTCATTCACAATACGCATACCCTTTCCACCGCCACCTGCTACTGCCTTCAACATAACTGGATATCCTGTTTCAGCACATACTCTTTCAGCTTCGGCAATTGTTTTTACAATACCATCACTTCCTGGTACAACTGGTACGTTTGCTTTACGCATAGTTTCCTTTGCAACAGATTTATTACCCATTTTTCTGATTGCTTCTGCACTTGGACCAACAAAGTTAATATTATGGTCATTACAAATTTCAACAAATTTATCATTTTCGGCAAGAAAACCGTAACCGGGATGAATAGCATCAGAATTAGTTACAATTGCAGCTGAAATAATCGAAGGAATATGCAAATAACTTTCTTTACTTGGAGGTGGTCCAATACAAACAGCTTCATCAGCAAAATTTACATGAAGAGAATCTTTGTCAGCCGTTGAATAAACGGCAACAGTCTTTATGCCCATTTCCTTACAAGCTCTGATAATTCTTAATGCAATTTCCGAACGGTTTGCTATCAGTAATTTTTTTATCATTTATTCAATTCAAAAATGTTAACAAAATAAAAATTAATCAGGTTTAATATAAAATAAAGGTTGGTTATATTCTACTGGTTTCCCATTATCAAGTAGAATTTTTTCAACAGTACCAGAAATGTCACATTCAATTTCATTCATCAATTTCATTGCTTCTACAATACAGAGTACATCTCCCGGCTTAACTTTTGTACCAACTTCTACAAATGGGTCGGAATCTGGTGATGGTGCCCTATAAAAAGTACCTACAATTGGAGATTTAATTTCATTGAATTTGTTCAAAACTTCAGTTACTACTGATGGAGTTACAGAAGATATTTTTTCTTCAATAATTGGTTTAGCAATTTGCTCAATTTGTGTATTACCTTGATTTTGCGTTTGGAAAGGACTACTTCCAAAAAACATTTGAGAAACAGGTTGTTGATTTTCTGAATAAGGATAATCAACTTGCTTTGATAATGAAATAGTTACATCGCCTTCAGTAATTTCCAAATCCATTACCTTACTGTTATCAAAAATTTCAACAAGTTCTTTCAGGTATTTTATATCCATTTTAACTCCAAAAAAATAAAAACTTAAAGATATTTAAAAATAAAGATTATAAACGAAATATTTTAAAATTTCATTTAAATTTATTTTATCTTCATTACAATTGTATTTGATTATGCAATTTTAGCTATTTTCTATCTATTGTAACTTAATTATTTTATTGGAAATCACTAATCAAAATTCCTGAAACTAATTTTTGATATTATTCTCTTATAATAGTATAAATACTCAAATATTTTTTTGAAAGTAATTAGTAACTTCGTAATTTTATAATGATATTTTTTAACAATTATTAAAAAGGTTTTGATATGAAAATTCAGAGTTTACTAATTATTATTCTCTCCGTTTTATTAATTAATTCCTGCGACAAAAAACAGGAGCAATTACAGGAACCACCTATGTCTGATGAAGCGAAAATTGTTGCCGAAAGAATAAAAGCATATTCACCGGTAGAAATTGTAACTGACTTATCTGTTCTTTCAGATAGAGAAAAAATACTTGTTGAAAAATTAGTTGAAGCTGGCAAACTTGCTGATAAAATTTTTTGGTATCAATGTTCACCTGATGGTGTTCAAGTTAGAGATTCATTGCTTGCATTGAAAACCGAAGAAAGTAAAGTTTTACTTGAGTATGTTATGATTAATTTTGGAGCTTATGACCCTTTATTTGAAAATCAAAGATTTGTTGGGAAAGGTCCATTAGATAGACCAAAAGGTGGTGGATTTTATCCAGCTAATATTACCAAAGAAGAATTTGATGCTTACCTAACAAAATTTCCAGAACAAGCTGAGGGTTTGAAAGGGCAATACACTATTGTAGAAAGAGACGGAGCTAATTTTAAAGCAACTCCTTATCATCAATATTATAAAGAATCAATGCAACTTGCTGATTTACTTGATTCTGCTGCTGTTTATGCAGATGACCCAGCTTTCAAAAAATACCTTACATTAAGAGCTAAAGCTATAAGAACTGATGATTATTACGAAAGTGACCTCGCTTGGATGGATGTAATGGGTAGTAAATTTGATATTGTAATTGGACCTATTGAGAATTATCAAGATGAAATGTATAATTATAAGTCTGCTCATGAAGCGATGATAATGGTTCAAGATGAAGAAGCAACAGCTGATTTACAATTTTTCAAAGATAATATGAGAAATTTCGAAAATAATCTTCCTTTTGATAACAAATATAAAAATAAAGAGTTTAAAGAAGGTAATATCATTCAAGTTGTAAACGTGGTTTATTTTGGTGGAGATTGTCAGCAAGGTGTAAAAACTATAGCCGCTGCACTCCCAAATGACCCAAAAGTCGCAGATGCAAAAGGAAGAAAATTATCAATGTTTAAAAATCACATGGAAGCAAAATTTGATAAAATTGTTGCAAAAATAGGCAAAAAATTACTTTCTCCTGAATATGCAAAGTATGTTGATAAAAAATCGTTCACTACATTCGTAACTTTACATGAAGTTTCACATGCTTTAGGTCCAAAATATGTTTACGGTAAAAAAGAAGAAGTTCGTCTTGCATTAAAAGATAGATATTCAGCAATTGAAGAATGTAAAGCCGATATTCTAAGTATGTATAATCACAAATATTTAAATAGTATTGGTGTTTATAATGATGAAGATATTATGAAAGCAATGGCTACATATATTGCTGGTTTATATCGCTCTGTAAGATTTGGAACAGGTGCTCATTTTAATGCAAATCTTATTCAATTGAATTATCTTAGAGAAGCAAAAGTATTTACAACTAATGAAAGTGGTACATTTGACATAAATAAAGATATCTTCTTTAATAAAGTTGCTGATTTAGCAAAAATGATTTTAATGATTCAAGCTGAAGGAAATTATGAAAAAGCAGGTGAAATTTTGACAAAATATGCTAACATTCCTGATGTCTTGCAAAAAGAAATTGAGAGTTTAACTGACATTCCGAGAGATATTGATACAAAATATACTTTTAAAAAGTAAAAATAATTGGAATTTGTTGAGTATTTGAATATTTAAACAATAAAATTTAATTTAAAGGTCGGAAAAGTTTAGTTTTCCGACCTTTGCTTTTTCTCTAATATTAAAATAACGCAACGATTAGATTAATTATTAAAAATTGAAATTACTAATAATCGTCTTCGTTGAATTATGAATAATTGAATTGTGATATGAGTCTATCTTCATTAAGTATAAATCGACCTGTTCTTGCATCAGTACTTTCTATTGTTATCCTTTTATTTGGATTTATTGGATATACATTTCTTGGAGTAAGAGAATATCCAAATGTTGATTCACCTATTATCAATGTTTCTACAAGTTATGTAGGAGCCAATGCAGATGTTATTGAATCTCAAATTACCGAGCCTCTTGAAGAATCTATAAATGGTATATCTGGTATAAAAACAATGACTTCTATTAGTCGCGATGGAAGAAGTACCATAACTATTGAATTTAATCTTGAAATGGATATTGATAACGCAGCTAATGATGTGCGGGATAGAGTTGCACGAGCTATGAGAATGTTACCACAAGATTGCGACCCGCCAATTGTAGCAAAATCTGATGCAAATGCTGACCCTATAGTGTTTTTGAATGTAAAAAGTAATACAAAAAATTTACTCGATTTATCCGATATTGCAAATACTGTTTTCAAAGAACGTTTACAAACAATTAATGGTGTGAGCGAAGTTAGAATTTGGGGTGAAAAAAGATATTCAATGCGTCTTTGGATGGACCCAATGAAACTTGCTGCATATAATGTAACTCCGCTTGATATAAGAAATGCCCTATTAAAAGAAAATATTGAATTACCATCTGGAAGAATTGAGGGTTATAATACTGAATTAACAGTTCGAACACTAGGACGTCTTACCGAACCAGATGATTTTAATGATTTGATAATTAGAGAATCAGATAATAATTTAATTAGATTTCGTGATGTTGGATACGCAGAATTATATCCAGAAAATGAAAGAACATTATTGAAACGTGATGGAATTCCAATGGTCGGTGTAGTTCTAATTCCACAACAGGGTGCAAATTATATCGAAATTGCCGATGAGTTTTATAAAAGAGTTGAACAGATTAAAAAGGATTTGCCAAAAGATGTTGAATTAGGTATTGGATTTGATACAACATCTTTTATTAGACAATCTATCTCTGAAGTTGAAGAAACAATTTATATAGCATTTTTGTTAGTTATCATAGTAATATTCTTATTTTTGAGAGATTGGCGTTCAACAATTATTCCTGTTCTGGCAATACCTATTTCGTTGGTAGGTACATTTTTCATTATGTATATATTTAATTTTTCAATAAATGTTCTGACACTACTTGGTATTGTTCTTGCGATTGGTTTGGTAGTAGATGATGCGATTGTTGTACTTGAGAATATTTATAAAAAAATTGAAGAAGGTATGTCGCCGTTAGAAGCCGGGTTAAAGGGTTCAAAAGAAATATTTTTTGCCGTAATTGCTACAACAGTTGCACTTGCAGCAGTATTTACTCCAATTATGTTTCTCCAAGGAATAACCGGAAGACTTTTCAGAGAATTTGGAATTGTTATTGCAGGAGCCGTAATTATTTCATCATTTGTTGCACTTACACTGACTCCGATGTTATCTTCGAAAATTCTACGCAAGCACGATAAGCATAATAAATTCTATAATTTTACAGAACCATTTTTTGAAAAATTAAATCTCTTTTATAAAAATTCATTAGATTTATTTATGAAAAACCGCTGGATTGCAATAATTGTAATACTGGCAAGTGGATATTTTATATATTGGGCAGGGGGACAATTACCAACAGAACTTGCTCCAGTTGAAGACCGTTCTGCAATTAGAGTAATGTCCACTGCACCTGAAGGTAGTTCTTATGAATTTATGGGAAGATATGTAAATGGTCTTGTTGAATCAATTCAAGGAGCAGTACCTGAAACAAGGGCATTGATTTCTGTTACCTCTCCCGGTTTTGGTTCTGCAAGTTCTGTTAACAGTAGCTTTGTGAGATTAATGCTAAAAGACCCCAGCCAACGTAAGGCTACTCAAGAAGAAATTGCCCAAAGGGTTACAGGTATTGTTATGAAACATAATGATGCACGTTCATTCGTTATTCAAGAGCAATCTATTGGTGCTGGTAGAGCTGGACTTCCCGTACAATATGTATTGCAAGCCCAAAATTTGGATAAATTGAAAAAAGTAATACCGCTTTTTCTTGCAGAGGTTAGAAGAAATCCTGTATTCGCTATAGCTGATGTTAATCTAAAATTCAGCAAACCAGAAGTAGTAATAGATATAAACAGAAATAAAGCAAGTAATCTTGGTGTTTCAATTCTTGATATTGCCCAAACACTTCAATTTGCCTTTGCTGAACAGAGATTTGATTTTTTTATAAAAGATGGAAAACAATATCAAGTAATTGGACAAATGCAACGTGAAGACCGTACTCAACCATTAGATTTAAAAAAGTTGTATGTTCGTTCAAATAAAGGTGAATTAATACAAATAGATAATCTTGTAGAATTAAGAGAAGCAAGTACCCCGCCACAGTTGTTCAGATTTAATAGATTTTCTTCTGCTACAATATCAGCAAGTTTAGCACCCGGAAAAACAATTGGCGATGGGTTAGCAGAAATGGATAAAATTGCAAATATAGTACTTGATGATACTTTTTATACTGCCTTAGATGGTGCATCTAAGGATTTTGTTGAAAGCTCATCATCTCTAATGTTTACTTTGATGCTTGCTTTAGTGTTGATATACCTTGTTTTAGCCGCTCAATTTGAGAGTTTTAGAGACCCTTTGATTATTATGTTTACAGTTCCATTAGCATTGAGTGGTTCATTACTTTCACTTTGGTATTTTAATCAAACAATCAATATTTTCAGTCAAATTGGGCAGATAATGTTAATTGGATTAGTTACTAAAAATGGAATTTTAATTGTAGAATTTGCTAATCAGAAAAAAGCAGAGGGATTGGCAGTTATTGATGCTGTTAAATCAGCCGCTGTGCTAAGATTAAGACCCATTTTGATGACAAGTTTAACTACTATTCTGGGAACTTTGCCTATTGCACTTGCATTAGGAGCTGGCTCTGCAAGTCGTCAATCAATGGGAATAGCTGTTGTAGCAGGATTAATACTTTCTACAATTTTGACATTATACGTTATTCCAGCAATTTATTCATTCATTTCAGAAAAAACAAAAACTGAAATATATTAGTTTGGGATAATAGATAAATGGAGCTATGGTTGGTGGTGTAATTGAAACATCCAAAGTCTTGGAGACTTCGGATGTTTTTGGGATTTGATTTTAATTTATCTAAATCACTTAAGATTTCCCCAATTTTTGGAGCTGAAATTTATGTGATATTTGAAGGTATGTACAAGAAGAGTTTTAGAGCTGATTACTTAACCTTTGACAAGAATATTTAAGTAAAAACAACTCTCACAATCCACTAAACTCCAACTGTTATAATATGAGTATTTGGCTATGCTAATTATTATTTATTTATACCAAATTTGTTATAATCAATAAAATCCCATGGAATTTCTTGGGCACACACGATTTTTATGGGGATTATTGCTTAAATTTGAAATTTAAAAAGAAACAAAGAGAGAAAAAAAATCGAAAAGTTAGAAAAAAAATCAAAAGGAACATTGATTGATTTAGAAAAATTCAAATCAATAGTTCAATATTTTTTGCCTTCATTATTGTTGGAATATTTTGATATAAGTGATGTATCAGAAAAAGAATCTGAAGAAACAAAGATGAAGTATCTTCAAATTGATATGGTTGAGAAAAATATAATTCCATCAGGTTATGAAAGTTCAGAATACGAATCAAAAGGCTTTTACAATGTAAAATTAATCCAGGACTTTCCAGTTCGTGGTAAAGCTGTGTATTTGGCAATAAAACGCAGACGTTGGCACAAAACAGAACACACAGAGATACATAATGATTATACCTTTATCGCAGATGGCTCAAAATTTACCAAAGAGTTATCTGATTTTTTAAAAGATACAGGTAGAAAGCCGTGAGGAAACAATAAAAAGCATAGCCGAAAATTACTGCATAAATCCAGATACTTTGCGTAGGCATTACAAAACCCGTAGCAGTAATTTCAATGATTGGGAGCAGAAGGAACATGCAGAAAACTATATGTTATTCCCAGGAAACATCGGAGAATATTTGAGTATAGATGAATTATCTCTTTCACGTGGCGAGCTTTACACATTCATAACAAATAAAAACGGAAAAGGCAAGAAAGGTACTTTGGTAGCATCAATTAAAGGCACATTGGTAAAAGATATTGAAGCTGTGTTAACAAAAATTCCATTAGAAATTAGGGAGAAAGTCAAAGAAGTAACCTTGGATATGGCAAGCAATATGGAATCAGCCACAAGTAAGTCCTTTCCTAAAGCACGTTTAGTAACAGACCGATTTCATGTTGTCAGATTAGCAACTGATGCATTACAACACATAAGAATTGGCTTACGATGGAAAGAACTAAAGAAAGAAAATAGAGCAATTGCCAGAGCAAAGAAAAAAGGGATTAAATACAAATCCAAAGTTCTTGAAAATGGAGACACTCCCAAACAACTTTTAGCTCGTTGCAGATATATTATCTCTAAAAAGCCATCTGAATGGATAGAAAGTCAACAAATTAGAGCAAAATTGCTGTTTAAAAAATACCCAAAATTAGAAAAAGCATATTATCATGTAATGGAATTTAGAAATATTTATGAACTTAAAAATCAATATACAGCAAAAATTGCCTTCCAGGAATGGATTGATAAAACTAATGAATTAAAGATTGAAGAATTTAATACTGTTGCTAATACTGTAAGTAGCAATATGAAAAACATTCTTGGATTCTTTGTAAATCGAAACACAAATGCTAATGCTGAATCTTTTAATTCAAAAATTAAACTCTTTCGTGCAAATTTAAGAGGGGTTACAGATAACACATTTTTCCTCTTTAGAATCAGTAAACTTTTTGCATAATCCCCATTTAATTGAGGTGTCCCATTTCTTGCTTAAATATTCTAATCGCTTCTTCCATTAATTCCAGAGGTATATCAATAAATTTATCGTCTTCGAATATGCTTATTATTCGATTTTTTTTTGTGTCATCACGAAAAATTTCAACTTTAAGTTTATTTTCTCTGTAAAACTCAACTCCGATGCCATCTCGGGTATATACATCACTGGCGATTTCAAATCTATCTTTGTTTAATTCCATTTAATTATCTTTAATACGAAAATTTATTTTCCCATTCATCTGGAACATCCAACCAAATTGCAGGTGTCAACCAGATTGAATCTTTAAAAGTTATGATCTCTTTCGGATAATAAATACTTTTTGACTCTATTAGGTTGATAACCATTTTGGTTGCTTTTTCTATGCTTATATTAGATAAATCAATATCATCAACATCAATAGGTAGTTCAGAAAACCAACCATTATAAAATTTACTTTTAGGTCCTCCAAGTCCATATTTACACACCTCAATATTAGGACACCATTCCCACCAAGAAATACTTCTCAATATAAATCCTTCATTTAAAAGCGTATGTATAAATTGTTTATATAACTCTCTGGAGACAATCAAGTCAATGTATCCATTTCCTATCGGTTGGACTTTATATTCATCAAGTATTTTATCTAACCTATTTTTGTTCAATTTTTCTAAATGGTTATCATTTTTTTATTTTGCAATCTCATTTATCTACATCCCCTCAATAAATGAATTACAAATTTAAGAAATAAATATTTCAAAAGCAAAAACAAAAAATGCTCTCCGAAATCATTTGGAGAGCATTAATCTGAAAACAGAAACCTCCGATATTTTCAAAACATCGGATGTTTTTTTAAGTGTTTTTACTTAAATTTGGTATAATGTATATAGACTTTTATTCTGAAATTCTGTTTTTCAAATCCATTCTTTCGTGTAATATCCTGATAACTTCGATTTCGTCCTCTGAAACAATTTGGTAAAATATTATGTGTTTTCCTGTCTTGAATCCAAATATATATTTATTAATTCCAAAATATTCTCTTCCAATATTTGGGTTTTCACCAATATTAACACAAGCTGTTTTAATTGTTCTGTAATAATAGTCAGCTTGATTTTCAGACCATTTCGCTGAAGTATATTCCCAAATATCAGATAGGTCTTCAATAGCTTTTTGTCTAAATATTACTTTTGCCATTTATTCTTCTATCGGATTTTAGTTTCTCAAGGTGTTCTTCAAAGTCGAAATTCTCAACTCTTTGACTGTTCAAGCCATCTTGGACTGCAATTTTCAAAGCAATTACTTTACTTTCTTCATTTTCTAAGAGACGAAGACCTGCTCTAATAACTTCGCTAATATCTTGGTAACGTCCAGCTGAAATTTGACTTTGAATAAACTGGTCGTAATAATTTCCGAGTGATATTGATGTATTTTTGCTCATTTCAATATTTTTCCAAAAGTACCCAAAAATAGTTCGCATTACTGCTATCTCACTTACCTACATCCCCTCAATAAATGAATTACAAATTTAGGGAATATTTGTTATTATTAAAAAAAATATTTCTAATCCGACTCTAACTTTTTTTTATTATACATTTGTATAATTTGATGAATAATATTTTTGAAGAATTAATAATTTTCAGCATTTCTTTTAGGATTATTTAATTTTATTGGGTCTTGACGTAAGTCAAAAACATCAGTAATTAAAATTCCTTCTTCAACATTTTTATATATGACTTTGTACTTGTTTTTTACTAAATAACGATGACCTTCTTCTAAATACTTCAGTGTTTCTTCAATTTGACCGGACTTTGGATAAAGAAGTAATTGCTTTGTGGATTTTAAAATATTATCTTTAATTTTTTTAGCTGTTTTTTCTCCAGCAATTTCTTTGTAATAATCATATATATCTCTAAGCGTTTTCGATGCAAAGTTTGACCAAATTACCTTCATTAGATTACCACTTTAGTGATTCATTTTCTAATTGATCTTGTGTTTTGAAATTTCCTGCTAAATAATCCTTATTTGATTCAACTGCTCTTTCAATTAATTGTTGTTCTGTAAATGGTTTAAATTCTTGTTCCCCAAAATCTTTACTTTTAAAGATTAACTCTTCAATTTTATTGAATATAAACTCATCTTGTAGATGAATTAAATATTCAATAGCTTTAAACTTTCTAATTTGTAAGTCCATAATAATAATTCTCATTAAAACATTTACATAATTAACTAAAACGAATTAAAACAAAAAATGTTCCAATATACTTTACCACATCTCATTTACCTACATCCTCTCAATAAATGAGTTACAAAAATATTAAATTTTTAGCATCTTAACAAAAAATATATTACTCAATAACTTTAAAGAAAAATGAACTATTATTTAAATTAAACTTCTTTCAATTATATTAGGATTCTGTCGGACATCAAATATATCAAAAATTTCGATTCTGTTTTTGTGCGTATTTAGCCAGTAAATTATTTTATAATTTGTACTAATAATGTATCTAAATCCTTGTGGTCTGTTTATTAAAAGTTCCTCCGCAGTTCCAATATTTGGGAAATAACTTAAATTCTCAACCTTTTCAAAAATCTGATGTGTGATTTTTAATGCGATCCTTGAGCTAACATTATATTTTTGAAATTCATAAATGCTTTTCATTTGACTTTTTGCAAAATCAGTCCAGTAAATACTTAATCCCATTTTTCAATTTCTGCTAATAAATCTTTTGATTCTGTTAGTTTGTTGCTTAAGGAATCATTGAGGGATAAATCTATACGACGGTTTAATTCATCAACACTCATTGATTGAATAATATGATTATTTTGCAGAATGACTTCAGAATAAAGCAAATCCTCAAACTTGGATATTAAATCCTCATTTTGAAGTTTTAGAAATTCCTGTATAAATTCAATTTTTCTTGTCTGAATATCCATAATACTTTACTTATAAATGATTAATGAATGTAATTAAACGTAATGACAAAAATTTTAGTTTGATTAATTGATTATCTGCTCATTATCAATCTTCCAAAATACTAAATATACTCACCTACCTACATCCCCTCAATAAATGAAACACAAATTTATCAAATATTTATTTGAAAAGCAAATACGAAAATTTGCTATTGGAAAACATTGGAGTGCATTAATCTGAAAACAGAAACTTCCGATGCTTTGATTGCAAAGTTCAGTGATGAAAGTTATAAAAATAATTTAAATTTATTAATCAAATAGGCAAAGAAAATTTGAAAGTACTTCCCTTTCCTAATTCGCTTTCTACCCAGATTTCACCATTATGTTTCTCAACAAATTCTTTGCATAATATCAATCCCAGACCTGTTCCATTTTCTTGATTTGTACCTGGAGTGGTTACATTTACATCAATTCTGAAAAGTTTATTAATAGTTTTATCAGTCATTCCAATACCAGAATCCTTAACGTAAATATAGATAGAACTACCGGAAGATTTATAAATTGCACCAATTTCTATTTTGCCACCCTCAGGAGTAAATTTGATAGCATTTGAAATCAAATTACGAAGAATAGTTGTGATTAAGTTAGGGTCAGCGTTGACCATTGTACTATTTGGAATAGAATTTTCAATTTTAATATTTTTCTTATTTGATGCGGGGCTCAATAAATCAACAGTATTTGTTGCAATAACAGACAAATCAAATTGAGTAGGATTAAAACTGATAATTCCTCTTTGTGAACGAGACCACTCAAGAAGATTTCCAAGTAATGTGTAAATATTATTTGCTGATTGCTTAATCAAATTTAAAAAATCAATACGCTCTATTTCGGTAAAATCGGAATAAGCATCATGCAACAAACTTGTAATATCTCTGAAACTACCCAATGGATTTTTTAAATCGTGTGCTATTATTGTAAAAAACTTATCCTTAGTAACATTTAATTTCTCTAATTTGATATTCAATTCCGATATTTCTTCATTTTTTTGTAGTAAAATTTTGTTCGTTTTAGATTTCCATCTATAAAAAATGAAAATAACTACCGAAATTACGAATAATAAAAACGCTAAAACAATGGCACTTTTCGCAATTAATTGGCTTTTATAAATCTCCTTTTCTTTTGAAGTTTTTAATTCTTTCAATTTGTTTTCATACTCATATTTTGCCTCAAGTTGAGCAAAATTTTTGCTGTTGCTCTCATTAACCATTGTGTCTGATAATTCATAATATTTGATATTATATTCAAGGGCTTTCTTATATGCTTCAAGTTTAGTATAAGCTTTTGAAATCAAGCCGGCAGCTTCCATCATCATGTACTTATTACCAACTTCTTCTCCTAATTTAAATCCATAATTAGCAAATTCAATTGCCTTATTATAATTTTTTATTTGCATATAATAATCAGAATATTGATTATAAGCCATAGCAATTGTATTCGGGTTTTCTAATTCTTTGAAAATTTTTATACTTAATTCAAGATGAACTTTAGCACTGTCATATTGATTTATATAGGCATAAGTTCTTCCAATAAAGCAGTTATTGTAAGCCATTAGTGCTAAATCATTTGCAGAATTAGCAAAAGTATAGCTTTTCAAAAAAAATTGCAATGCTATATGCTTATTATCTCCCTGAAATTCGACCAAACCAAGATTATGCAAAACCCTTGACTGTTCCATATCACTTTTTAGCTTCTCAGCGATTGTCAATGCTTGATATAAATAATCTTTTGCTTTTACGTAATCACTTTTTGCAAAGTAAACCAAACCAATATTGTTATAACATCTACAAACTGCATTATAGTCATTAATTTCTTTATATCTATTTATAGCTATAAAATAATTTTCAATCGCGGAATCATAAACCCCCATTCTCCAAAAATTAAGACCAAGTGCTTTATAACCACCTGCAATTCCACGTTTAAAATTTAACTTTTGAGCCAAATCTAACCCCATTTTCGCATAATCTAATCCTATTTCAGTATTATAATCTCTTAATTCTTCTGCAATTTTTAAAATCAAATTACATTTGGTTGTATCATCAGGCATTGATTTGATTTTTGTAGTATCAGATACAACAATTGCATCTGAATTATGATAAAATGTTAGTATCCAAAATATAAGTATAATAATTTTATTTAATTTAATTTCTATCATTTAATTTCCTCTTTTTTAGGTAGCAATATAATAAAAGTGCTACCCTTTTGCAATTCACTTTCAACGAGTATTTTTCCTCCATTTTTATCCAAAAATTCTTTGCAAAGTATTAAACCAAGACCGGTACCATGTTCTTCATTTGTTCCAAGTGAAGAAATATTTTCATCTAATCTAAATAGTTTACCTAATATATCTTCGGACATTCCAATTCCATTATCTTTGACATATATAACTTCAACATTTGAAAATTCTGAAAAATGTCCAATATTGCCAATATTTGAAATACCTATCTCTATATTTCCACCTCTATTAGTAAATTTAATAGCATTTGATATTAAATTTCGTAAGATGGTATTTAACATATTTGTATCAAAATAGACAACATAATCTAAAGGAATATTGATTGAAATAGAAAGATTTTTTTTCTTTAAAGATACTCTAAAATAATCAATTAAATCATTAACCAAAATACTTAATTTAATATCAATAGGGTTATATTTGATTTTTCCTCTCTGCGACCTTGACCACTCAAGTAAATTCTCTAAAAGTGAGTAAGTTGAAAATGCTGACTCTTTAAGAATTCTAAGTGTTTCAACTCTGTCTTCTTCAGAAAATTCGGTATAATCATCATGAAGCATTTTTGTAAGTTCTTTAAAGCTACCTAAAGGATTTTTTAAATCATGGGCAATTATTGAGAAAAACTTATCTTTGGTTGCATTCAATTCAAGTAACTTTTCTCGAGAAACAATTAATTCATCTTCAGCAATTTTTCTGTTTGTATTATCGTGAGCAACGTATAAAACTGCATTTTCTGAAATATAAGCAATTCTTGCGTGAAACCAATAACACTTATCATTAATATTTAATTGGTAATCAATAACAACTAATTTTTTTGTTTCAAAACATTCAGTAATTGCATTAAAGAAAAACTCTGCATTATCCTTATCAAAAACTTCAAATAAATTTTTGCCAAGTAATTGATTCGGTGGTTTCACTAACAAAGTTAAATTGGTTGGAGCAATTTTAATATAATCTCCTTTCCTATTAAATTCAATAATAATATCTTGCATTGAAGCAAAAAGTGCTTTCAACTCTTTTTCATTTGTTCTAATTTTTATTATTGCATTTGTAAGTAGCCACACCAATATACTTATCAAAACAGATGAAATGAGAAGAAAAAATGTGAGACGTTCATTTTGATTTGAATTAGTTTGCCACCCATTAATAGGAATTGAAGAAAATACCCAATTTCCAGTTGGTAAATATATATCAATTGAAACTGGATTTTTACTGTAAATAGTTGAATCACCCCAAAAGTGTTCACCATTCTCACCGTAACCATCAATTCCTTTTAGAGCATACTTGTAATTTTCGTCTTGTTCTACAAGTTTAATTTCATTGAATAATTTATCTTTTAGAATAACAATATCATTAACTCCCCAAAAATATGAAGAATCAATTCCTACTTTTGCAAATATTGGCGTGTAACTAATAAACGCAATGCCCCCTTCTATCAATTCTACTGGACCGGCTACAAAAGTATTTTTGGTATTTATTGTGCTTTCAACAATTTTTCTTCTTGCGGGATGAGCCAATAAATCAAGTCCAATAGCAGCTTCATGCCCTTTATGAGGATAAATATCAGTGATAATACAATCCTTGGATAATGCCATTGAATTAATGACTGAATCCTGTTTAATTAATTCATCAGCTAATTTATAAAAATCTTCATTTGAAATATCAGGATTTAAAGAGACATAAGCTGCAACACCTTTTGTATAGTAAATTCGAGAATATAATGCCTTTTCAATTTGTGATTTCTTTGATATCAATATGTCAGTTAATTTACTTCTTTCATCTTTCTTATTTAATTTTATATTGAATTGAGAATATTTTACTATTAACAATACCAATAAAGATAAAGTGATTATTGCAAACAAAAAAGGAATAAATATATTTTTTCCTTTAAATTTTTTCATTGTCATTCCTTTGAAAAATCCCATTTTAAACCTATCGTTGGCATAAATTCTAAATCCTCTGATACAAAATTACTACTTATTTCCACTTCCATTCCTAAGAATAAATTCTCCCAAATATTGTACCATATTTGAGGTTCAGTCAAGAAAACTACTTTTTTTGTTTCCTTTCCATTTGACCATATATCAAGAAAACCTGTAAAAACCAAATCTTTCCAATAAACTTCAAACCAAGATAAGGTAATTTGAGCATCTTTGTTATCCGAAAAATAATCTGCTCTATATAGTAAATCAATATTTAAACCGAAATTTAATATATTTAATCTATGTTGTAATCCCAAAAGCCAAGCTGGACCAAGATGACCAAAATTTGCCAAGCCATCATTATATTGAATTGTTGGTTGGAAATAGTCGAAGCCAGATATTTTAATATATCTTGCTATTTCAAAATATGATAATGATATAGATGGATTACCTTCTTTGTGAGAATCGAAATCAACAAACCAAAAAGTTGAACCAAATTTGTCAGGTTTATACATTTCAAGAGTTGTTGTTACATAATTTCTATCTTTGCCATAATCGTATTGAATCTGTATATTCTGACTAAAGCAACTTATGGAAATAAAAGTTAAAACTAAAAGTAATAGTAACATTCTTTTAAAAATCAGATTCATGATAATTTCCAATTCAAAAATTAATAACATCAATTTGTAAAAATTCCAATTTAATCAATTAAAATCAAATATGAAATAAAAATAATAATTCTTTCAGAATAATTTTATTCCTTAGCAATTATATTCAATTAAAACGTTAATATTTATTTCAAAAATACAGTAGTTAGGTTATGAAATTATATAAGTTACATACTAAACAAATAATAAATTCATCATTAGATAAAGCTTGGGATTTCTTCTCAGACCCAAAAAATTTAAGCAAAATTACTCCACCTAAAATGGGATTTATTATCAAATCGGAACTACCTGAAAAAATGTATGCAGGTATGTTGATTGAATATACAGTAAAACCAATTTTAAATATCCCAATGAAATGGGTTACTCAAATCACTCATGTTGATGAACCCCATTTTTTTATTGATGAACAGAGATTTGGACCATATAAATTTTGGCATCATCAACATATATTCAGAGAAGTTAAAGGTGGTATTGAGATGGAAGACATTGTTCATTATGGATTACCTTTTGGAATTTTAGGGAGAATGGTTCATCCATTAATAGTAAAACCTCAACTTGAAGGGATTTTTAATTACAGAAAAGAATTTTTAAAAGATTTAAAATTTTAGCGTTTGCGGGTTTTTTGGGAAATATGAATTCTTTTCAACAAATATTGATATGATTTCAAACTTTGTAAGATAACCCCATCTTAATTTTACCAAGTGTGGAATAATTTATAATATTCTCTACTTGATTAAGATTAAGATGGAGTTTCTTAATTAAATTTCTACAAATCAATTAAAAATGAAAATCTCATTGTATTTCCAAGTGGGTGATTCTCTTCAATAGTCATAATATAACTGAAATCTAAGTGGAAAATGTCATATAAGATACCAACACCAAAATTCCAGAATTGGCGATTACCAAGTACAGCTGGTTCAAAGAAATATCCACCTCTTAAAGCAAATACTTTTTCATACCAATATTCCATACCAAATGCCCATTCAGCTCCGGGATTTTGCCAAGCTGTAACTAATGAATTTGGTAATACATCCGAACCATTTGCATCTCTTTTAACAAGTAGTTTTGCAAAATCAACAGCAAGTGTTAGCTCGTTAAATTCATCTTTAACAAGATTGATTGCAGTTCCAATTCTCAAAGTAGTTGGCAATGGGTCAGATTCTTGAATATATGTAATCTTAGGACCAACATTTTGCAAATTTAATCCAAGAGAAATTTCATCTTTTATCCCAAAAATTCCCAAATCCTGAGGTTTCCATAAGATTCCTAAATCAAATGCAGCACTCAAACCAGTTCCGGCTTCACCACCAGTAGTGGCAGAAGTAGGAGTAAGATTTGATTGAATATATTTCAATTGGAATCCAATTCCTAAATCAGGAGCGGCAATAAATCCATAAGATATTCCAAGTGCGAATTCATTAGAAGTAAATTTACCCATTGGGTCGCCTCTTTCATTCGTTTTAGTAAATTCACCCAAATTCATAAAAACGAAATTAAATGCAACAGTACCATCTAATGATTCAAAGAATTGTCCGATTGTTCCATAGCTATAAAACAAATCAGCATTGAACTGAGGCAACCAAGGGGAGAATGATAAAGCTACTTGTTTGTAAGGTATATAACCTTCCTCATCACCGATTGCATTTTTGCTTTTATCAAAATAATCCAAAAATCCAAGCCCACCGGGATTCCAATATATAGCATTAATATCATCTGCAATTGCTGTACCTGTTTCTCCCCTACCACTTGAACGTGCATCAGGTGAAATTAGCAAGAAAGGTACCGCAGAACCACCTGCTTGAGCATTCAATTCAATTTTTCCTAAAGTAGCAAATGCAATTAATGCCAAAAAGGCAACTTTGCTTATGTTTCTCATTTGCCCCAGACTCCTTTTATAGTTTCTTTTCAAAATAATTCTCTATATATAATTTAAAAATTTATTTTCAATTTAATACTCTAATAATTTAGAGTAAAATCATCTAACCAATACAGAAATTGTGCCAAATTCTGTTGAATAATTATTATTATTTGATGCAGTTACACTAAAATAATATGCACCAGTTGGACATTTATTTCCATTTGCATCTAACCCATCCCAAACAATTTCGGACAGATTTAATGTGCCAAGACGTTGTTTGATAGTTTTTATTAATGTACCGAGTGAATTATATATTTTTAATTCAGCATCGAATGGTGGTGTAATATTATGATTAAATCTTACAGTAGTTTCTTCACGGTAAGGATTCGGATAATTAGATATATTCTTTATAATTGGACCTGAATTTGAAGGTGCAATTTTAAATGTTGTTTCACTTATTGAAAAGTTATTAAATACATCCCAAGCTCTTACTTTAATTGTATGATTTCCCTCATCTAAATTGTAAAGTACATCTTCAGTTGAACCATATCTTGCATCTTTTGTTGATGATTTAAATTTATTGGTTAAATCCAATGGAATAGGATTATCATCAATCCATGCTTCAATTCTATGACCAATACCTATACCAGTAGTATTTATTCCATTTTCATCATAAAAATCAACAATCAATAAAGGACTACCACTTACTACATCATTCTTTTTGAAATTTCGTGAATCAAGAAAAATAGATATTTCTGGTCCTTTATTATCATTTTGTTGACTCACATCAATACCATTTACTATAAAATTATTATTTGCTCCTTTTGCAAATTGTGTTTTATTTTCATTGAATGCGTAAATAAACAGTCTGCCTAAAGAATCGCTAAAACTTATATCTTTTGGAATAATAAATTCAGATTCGATTATACCATTTGTTACATTTCCAGAACTTTTATTCAAAGCACCACCATATTTATGGAAGATAAATAAATTTTGAATATTTGTAGCACGAGGGTCAATTTCCACTATTTCGTAATATTGGTCCCCATCTCTCATTGTAATAATTGCAGAACCATTAAAATTATTATCAACTTCCTTTGTAAATGGATTCAAAACTGATGCTTTAACTTTAATTTTGCTCAATCCTTTCAATTGTAGTGGAGAAGTGATTGTTGCCATATCTTGCCCATTAATTGAATCTATTCTGATAATATTTTCAGGTAATAGAAGTCGCATTGTTGGGTCACCAAGAACAACTAATTTTTGGTCACCAATATCAAAATAATTCTGTTTAACATTATAAATTACATCTCCAAGTCGAAGGTATTTTCCATTTGTATTATCACGTTTGAATAAATTGGAATATATTACTGAATTTAATGCAGCGTTATCAGATATATAAACTATTCTTGTAAATGCAAGAACTCCAACTGCTCCACCAACTTTACTATATAGCATTTCTTCAGACCCACTTTTAGCATCAGTCAAGTCAAATCTTCCAAAATCGCAAGTGGCTGCAGTTAATAAAAACAATTTATCAAGATTTCTCATTTGAGGAATTGTTGTCTCTCTATCCAAAATACCCTCGTGAGCCCATACTCTTGGATTCCCATGACCATTATAATTTACAATCAATGAACCACTTGTATTAATTGTAGAAAGTAAATCTTGTGTAACTTTTGGTTTCTTTAATCCGTTAGATGTGTTTAATGCTGGATATTCAACCATATACAATTTTTCAATTTGTATATCATTAGAAATAATATATGTCAATTTTTCTGAATCATCTGTATGTACAGAGCCATCATTTTGTCCATTTGCTTGTGGACCATCATCAGCAATCAGAAGGATATTTGCTCTCCAATTATCTTCACTTGAATTATGTTCATAATGCGAAATTTTATCAACAAGCCAATCTCCACTTTCGGGAGAATCCGCTGGTAATCTGCCAACCGCTATATCTATACGATAATCATTACCAACTACTCTTCCGAAATAATCATCAGTACAAAATGAATAAAACGTACTCGTAAATGAATCTAAACCATAATCAGAAGTTTGATATGCTGGAACATAATTTACTTTGGTGGTTGAAACATTTTTAAAATCATAATGTCCATCGCCCCATAAAACTAAATATCGTGGTTTCACAGTCCAATACTTAACACTATAAGCAACAAAATCACGAATAGTTGTAATATCAGGACTTCCCATTCCAAATTCATTATAAATTTCATCAGTTGTGAAAATTGAAATTTTCAAATCAGAATTTGCTTCTCTATATGCTTTAAATTTTTCTGCTGAAGCCATCAAATCTTTATGTGTAATCAGAATTACGTCAGTATTTGCAAAATTCTCTCTCAAAGCTTTAAATGTAGCTTTTTCTAATTTCGGTGACTTGATTGTAGAACTAATATAGTATCTTTTATATACATCTTTATTTAGTTCGGTATTGAAAATGAACATTCCACCTGTATTAGAACGATTTGTCAATAATTTTGGATTAGCTGGTTCTGAAATATCAAAACCGAGAATATCACCAGAAAAGTTATTAATTTTAAATTCAGTCAATCCATTTAATAATGTATCGGCAATAAACTCAATTTCATTATTAATTGCAAGAAATTGGCGTGGATAATGAATTTCAAAAAAATCTAAATATGGAATTGCTCCATTTGGATTCTTTGGATTATTATATTGAACTTTTAAGATACTTCTATTATCGGAAGAAATACTTTGAGCAGACAAACTAAAATTATTAACTCTCCATTTGCTATTTGTATATCCCGACATACCATCTAAATCAATTGAACCAAATTTAATATTATTATCAAAAAATTCAAACCAACCATCTCCATTTGTTACATTATAAATCGCAAAAGAACGATGAGCTACAGCAATTTTATAATATATTTTGCCAGTTCTATCAAGATTATGTAATTGATTTACAAATGGGGCTGAAAAATACGAACGTCCAAACCATTGTCTTCCTGCACCCATTTCATAAGGATTATTAATATCTTCATCAAAAAATATTCTATGAGTATAAGTTTCAGGAATTTGAGCAGGAATTTCTGTAGAATTTTGAATAGCATTACTTCTCAATCCAGATTTACCACCATAAGTTAACAAATAGTATGATGAATTGGTGTATTCGTTTGTATAACTTTCTATACCCTTTTTTGTTCTTTTGAAACCTTTAGTACCTACGCCCATAAAAACAATTGACTCAAGAGAACCATTAGAATTAGTATTAACTATTATTTCCTGTTCATCTAAGTAATTAGTTAAAGCAGAAGTAACTGTTTCGTCTAATTGAAGTCCACCTTTGCTAAATATTTTGATCGTATTTATTTCATTTGGATTGATACTCATATCATTACTTGCCAACTGGCTTGCAGTAATTTTATAAATTCCTGTCTCATTGACAGTTATTTTCAGCCATTTACCATTTGAAATATCTGAAATTTTATTGTTCATTTCACTTTGAAGTGATTCTATATTTGTTTTTATTGGACTTCGGAATCAATACCCCATTTTTGTGCTTGAAGGGGATTGATTAAAAATTCATAATTTGGTCTGTTTGTTGTTTGCTTTGAATTTAAAGAAGGTTTGAAACTAATGCTAATGGTGATTTTTTCAGGTATTTCTATTTGTTTATTTTGATGATTATATCTTGCAACAACAATATCTAATTCTCCAATATGCACATCTGAAGCAATTCCTCCATATCGAACAGAAATCCACTCAGTTAAAGGGTGGTTTTTATACAGTTCTTCATTTTTTTCATAATTATTTTCAGCAATATCAATATCAATGTTAGTTGATGGATAAGGAGCAATAACACCATCAATATATGAAATCTTATCAATTGCTTGATGAACCATCCTAAAACCAGTAATCTCTGGTACTGCAAAATTGATTTTTCTTACTATTTCAAGAGGAGAACCAGGGATGCCTTGTTTGATTTTAGTATTTTTAATTGAAGGCAATATAACATTTGAACCATCTTTCGTTAATAATTTTTTCAACTCAATTACTTCAGGATATAATTCAAACTGTAATAATGAATCATTACTTTTGATAATTTTCAAGTCAGATGCTTTGACTTCATCACTTATTAAAAGTAAAATTAGAAATGAAATTCCAAATTTTGCTAATAAAAAAAGTTTATTCATATATACTTACCCCTATCATACAGTTCTTAAAACTATCAATACTATTGAAAGTCAGCTTTTGCTTACTGTTATTCCGATTTAATATCGAAATTATTTTAAAAAAGGTATAAGTATTATCAATAAACTTTTTTTATAAATTTAACACATTTCAAAAAACGAAATTAATCAAATTTTATTTCAAAAAAAATTTATTTTTTTAAATAATGCCATCTTTTTTGAAATTATTTATATCTTCTATTGAATACCCTATACTTTCTAAAATATCATTTGTATCTTGTGATAATACTGGAGGCGGAGTTTCAACAAAACCGGGTGTTTTTTCAAATTTTGCGGTAAGGTTGAATAATTTAATTTCACCAATACCATCAGCATTAACTGTATTAAATGTTTTTCTATGCTCGATTTGCGGCTGATTTAGTGCTTTTTCAAGTGTTAGAATTGCACCTGAAGGAATTCCTTTTTTGTTAAACAATTCAACCCAATAATCTGTTGTATTATTAACAAGTTTGCTATTTACAAGAACATTCAAAGCATATCTGTTTTTTTTTCTACTATCACGTAGTTTAAATCTTTCATCTTCTTTTAAATGCTGTAATTCAAGTAAATCAGCGAGAATCTCCCATTGTTCCTGCTTATTAGCAGCAATATTTATATGCCCATCTTTTGTTTTGAAAGTTCCTGATGGAGCTGAAGTCATATTTTCATTACCAAGCATTTGAGGTTGTTGTCCTCCAATCATAAGATTAGCAGAAACCCATCCAAGTAGTGGCATAATTGAATCAAGTAATGCAATATCAATAAATTGTCCTTCTCCGGTATGTTCACGATGGTATAATGCAGCCATAATTGCATAAGCCGCATTTAAACCGCCAACTGTATCACATACAGGAAAACCTGCTCTTAATGGATTTAATCTTTCATCTCCATTAATAGACATTTCACCGCTTAAACCCTGTATTATCTGGTCGTAAGCTGGTTTGAAGGCATCAGGACCAGTTTGTCCAAAACCGGAAATTGCACAATATATTATATTTTCTTTAATTTCCTTCAATTTATTATAACCTAAACCTAATCTATTCATAACACCCGGACGGAAATTTTCAACTACGATATCAGCAGTTTCAACTAATTTCAAAAAAATTTCTTTTGCTTTTTCTTCTTTCAAATTCAATGTAATTGATTTTTTATTTGCATTTTGTGCAAGGAATGAAGTTCCCATTAGTTTTTGATTATATTCAGCTACACAACCCAAATTTCTCGCTAAATCACCGCCAATAGGATTTTCTACTTTAATTACTTCTGCACCAAGTAATGCAAGATGTAAAGTAGCAAATGGACCAGATAATACATTAGTCAAGTCTAAAACACGAATCTTTTCAAGCATTTTCATTAATTAACCAACAAAAATTAAAAAATTATCATTTTTCTAATTTCAAAATTACTAAATTTGTTGGAAAAGTCAGTATTGAAATTATTTATTTTGAAAATGTATTTAAAGCATATTTAAGAATTTAGAGGAGATATCCTTACAAGTGCCTACTCAGCCAATTATCAATAAAAAAAAATTTTGTTATTTTGTAATAAATTCCTTGAAATTCCCATCGGGAATTAATATTGGTAACTAACGATATTCACACATCATCAAACAACGCCGTAGGTGTTGAATAATGGTTGCAATTTCGCCCAAAACTCGCATCCATCAATACACACCCCTTGCTCCCCTCTTTTTAGAGGGGAAATCTCAAGTTATGTATTCTTGTTACAAACAGGTAATCCCGCTGGGATTTTTAAGGAATTAACTTTTATTCTTTAAACTTGTCTAAATATACATTTTTTCATTTAAATAACAATGTAAATTGAAAATTATAAAACTACCGAGTAGTCATCTTTACAATTATTCTTAAAATTTTTCGTTTAAAACACTATTATTTTAACATTTTGTATAATGGTATAATTATGAAATCGGTAACAATTGCTTTAATTATTTTGTTTTCAACATCATTGTTCTCACAAAACTCAAAAGAAGATATTTTTAAAGCTTTGAAAGAAAAATATGGAAATCTTGAGTCGATATCTGCAGATTTTTCATTATCGAATAACAATGTTGTTAAAGGAAAATTTTTAGCTAAATCCGGTAACAAATATATTATGCAAATGGATAATAGAATTATAACTTGCAATGGTAGTACTTTATGGAATTATTCAATAAGACAAAATAATGTAGTTATATCAAAATTTGAAGAAATGAGTGATGAAGTATCAGTAGAAAAGATTCTGTTTGATTTAATGAATGACTATAAAATATTAGAAGCAAAAAAAGAGATTTCATCTGGGAAGCAAAGCAATTATGTTGTTACTTTGCAGAAAAACACTGCTTCTGATAATGTTTTAAATAAGGTCAAAATCTGGTTCAATCCCAAAAATTATATTATTAATTCAATTGGCATTGATAGAGGTGGAGATTTTGAAATATGGAATTTAAGCAATTTAAAAATAAATCCTAAATTAGACAATAATAAATTTGAATTCAGTATTCCTAAAGATGCCGAACAAATTGACTTAAGATAACAATTTATTATTTATAATATTTTTTAAAATTATTATACTCAGTGCAATAACTAAATAAACTCCATTTCGATAAGCTCTTTGATGTGATTACATTACGTAAGGCATTCAATCCATGCACGATTGAATAGTTAAAATACACATTCAACTCCTACTGAGTTGGTGTGGAGTTGTGAGGATTTTCTGTTACAAACATTAATTCCCGATGGGAATTTCAATTAGTTTTTTAATAAAAGAAAAAAAAATCAATATTATTTGATTGCGGCTGAGTAGTAATGATAATTATTTTTTGATTATGAAGTAAAATTTTCGGAAATTGCATTTTTTAAAAATAATATTTAATTAAGAGTTTTTTATGAAAAAATATTTGTTGCTGATTTTATTGTTCATAGTTATGTCAATTATATATTCTTGTTCAGAGAATCCTGTGATAGATGCTGAAATTATGGATGCTGAAGAGTTGAAAAATTTGCCCGGTTTTTCTTGGTACGAATTTGAATTGAATAGTTATGTACCATTTGATACTTCAATTACAGCAATTAAATCAAAATTTAATCCTAATACAGATAAATTTTTAGTTTATGTTAAACCATCTTGTGCATGCACTGGTACATATAAGCAATTCCCTGCTTTTATGAAAATCATGTCTGAAATTGGTGTTCCAAAAGAAAATTACAAAGTCTATTCTATGACTTCTACTTTCAATAATTATCCAGAAATGGATATGTTCAAAATTATAGAATTGCCTACATTTATATTAATGAGAAATGGAGCACCTGTTTATTCGGTTGCTGATACCTTCAATTTGCGTGAACAATCAATGGATTCATTAAGATTGGAACACGTTTTGCAAGATGCCTATATTCAATTAAGCAAGTAATAAATAAATTATAACTAAATAATGAAAAATGGATTTTCAATATTCTTTTATTGAAAATCCATTTTTAATTGTTAAAAAATAGTTCTTTATCTATCCTACATTTTGATTAAATATGACAATTTCAGATAAATTTTTATTGAATAATAAATGGATGCGGATATTTTTGAATTGTGTTTAAATTAAAATGGTTAATATCATTAACTAAATCAATTGATGGTTTTGCATCCTTTAGACCAAATCCCGCCCCCATAAGAGTTTTTTGATAAACAACAGTATGTAAATCGGTAAAGCCCTCTGTAAATTCAATCTCAACATCATCAACTGTAATTGAGCGATAGGTCATCTTGTTTTCTTTTACGGATTGTTCAGGCAAATCATTTCTATCAATTGATAAAAACCAGCGTACATTTGCGTTTTCAAGTTCAATATAGCCACTCATTCTGTCTTTTTCTCTTAGATACACTTCATTTGTTTGAATATCCCCAAATAACCAAATTAGCATATCAAAAAAATGAATTCCAATATTAGTGGCAACTCCTCCCGAACGAGATTTATCATGCTTCCAACTGTATCTGTACCAAGCTCCCCGCGAAGTAATGTATGTTAAAACTATATCTTTCTTCTTTGACTTGTCCGAATTTTGCAAAGTTTCCCTTAGAGCAACTAATGAAGGATGCACACGTAATTGCAAAATAGTATTTATTTTTTGTCCTGTTTCTTCTTCTAAAGCAAATAGCATTTCAAAACTGCTCGGTTTAATTACAATTGGTTTTTCGCAAATTGCATCTGCACCAAGTCGCATTGCAAGACGGATATGAGAATCATGCAAATAATTTGGTGTACATATACTCATATAATCCATTTTATTTTCAGGAGTATATCTTTTGAGTTTTTCCAAATGTCTGTCGAACCTCTCAATTTCAGTAAAAAATGCAGCATCTGGAAAATATCTATCTAAAATTCCAACAGAATCGTGTGGGTCAACAGCTGCAATCAGAGTATTGCCTGTATCTTTGATAGCTTTCAAATGTCTTGGTGCAATATATCCAGCAACACCTGTTATAGCAAAATTTTTCATTGTCATTATTCAATAAATCCGCAAATTAATTTAATTTTTTCTTCTGTCAAGTATGGGTGAAATGGCAAACTGAATACTCTATTTGAGAAATCTTCTGAAATAGGCATACTACCTTTTTCATAACCAAGTTCAGCATAAACTTTTTGTAAATGTAATGGGATAGGATAGTATATTGCAGTAGGTATTCCATTTTCTTTTAATTTATTAATAATCTTAGTTCTATGTTCATTATTTTCAGCTAAAACGCTATATTGGGCATAAGCTGAAATATGATTTTCAGGAATTTGTGGAGTTATTACTTTCCCGTTTAAATAATAATTATACAAATCAGCAACATTCTGTCTTTTTGAAAGTTCATCATCAAAAATTGTTAATTTGGCAAGTAAAACCGCAGCTTGCATTGTATCCATTCTGGCATTTAAGCCAATTTTAATATTTTCGTATTTGTTGTCATTGTTCTGTCCGTGAACTCTTATTGAAACAAGATTATCATACAAATCTTTGTCATTTGTAAATATTGCTCCTCCATCTCCATAGCAACCAAGTGGCTTTGCAGGAAAAAATGATGTAGCACCACAATTACCAAAAGAACCCGCTTTATTTCCATTAATTGATGCACCAAAACTTTGAGCTGCATCTTCGATTAAAATCAAATTATACTTATCTGCAATTTGCTGAATTTTACTAAAATCTGGAATTAAACCGAATAAATCAACGGCTAAAATAGCTTTAGGTTTTAACGTATTTCTTTCAATCGTTTCTTCAATTGTATTTTCTAATTTTGAAATATCAATATTAAATGTGTTGTCAATGTCAATAAAAACAGGTGTTGCACCTACCAAACTTACTGATTCAGCAGTTGCAAAGAAAGTAAAAGCTGGTACAAATACAGCATCACCTTTGCCAATTCCATAAGACATTAGTGGCATCACTAAAGCATCAGTCCCTGATGAACAACTTACACAATAATCAACACCAACATAGTTTGCTAACTTAGCTTCAAGTTCAGCTATTTCCGGACCCATTATATATTGTCCGCTATTTAATACTTTTTGAATATTTTCATTTACCAAATTATTGATTAATGAATATTGTTTTTTTAAATCTATAAATTGCATTTTTTTACTTTTCAGATAATATTTTTTTTAATTCCATAATTAATGGTATTGGAGTTGGGTCAATTCCATTCAACATAGCAAGATAAAAACTTGTCCAATCGCCAAGGTAAATCAAATCAAAAATTCTTGTTAATACAGAGTTTCCATCACCTGATAATTCAACTAATGGCATTTCTTGTTGAGATAGTAATTCTGTTATGGCTTCAAATCTGACTTTTACACGAGGGTGGTCATCAACATCAGTCATTAAAATTACGTAAAGATTTTCTAATATTACTTCTGGAAATGAAAACGAATTAATTTCATTATGATTCATTTCAGGTAGAAAAGAACCGAAAGCAATAGTTTTTGCATTTTCGTGTAATTGTCCTCTCCATCTAAGATTTACAATATCAGTTCTATCAGTGGCAGAATAAATTACAATAGCTTTGTTATGAATTGATTTAGCCAAAGTATAAGCTTCATTTTGGTCATTGACTTCAGAATATATTGCAGCTTTTTTCTCTAACATTTGAATTGTTTCATTTATATCAGCTTTTAAATCAATATTGATTAATCCAGTTTTTAGAAAAATTCCAAGTAAAGCAAAAAATGAATAACCTAATGCTGCTCTTGGTTGAAGACCAGAAGGTAATTTGACAACTGGAAATTGATGTTTATTAGCAAATTTTTCTAATTTGCCACCAGTTGTTACGCAAAGAATATTTTTGGTAAACTCAAATGCCTGCTCTACTCCACTTATAGTTTCTTCAGTATCACCTGAATAAGAACTTGCAATAACTAATGTATTGCTATCAATATATTTGGGAATATCATAATTTCTGTTGATGACTATACGAATTTTCTCTGCACCGGGAGTAACATTCAAAAATGAACGTAGTAAATCACCACCAATGGCAGAACCACCCATACCAAGAATGAGAATACTATGAACATCACTAATTGTTTTGATAGTGTAGTTATTTTCAATAATATTCAAAGCAGTTGTAATTTGTTTTGGAAAACTTTTCAATATATCAAACATATTTGAATTATCTAATACTTTGATTTGTTGTTTTGTTAATGACATAATAAACCTGAATAAAAATTATAATTGATAAACAATAATAGCAATGTTGAAATAAATCACAATGCCGGTAACATCAATAAATGTTGTCATAAATGGACTGGAAATTACTGCAGGGTCGAATTTCATTTTTGATAATAATAGTGGAAGCAAACTTCCGACAATGTTCGCCCATAAAACCATAATTACCATAGACAAACTAATAACAGTTGCCATTTTAAAGTTCAATTCGTTGCCTTCAAACAAACCCCTCAAAAAAGTAATTGTGCCTAAAGCTACCCCTAAAAGCAATCCAACTACTAACTCTTTTCTCAAAACTTTGAACCAACTTGTGAAATTTAAACCATCAACTGCAATACTTCTGATAATCAAGGTAGCTGATTGAGTGCCTGAATTACCCGCAGTACCAATTAATAATGGCTGAAATGAAGCCAAAACTACAATTTGAATTAAAACATCACTATAATATGAAATCGCACTTGCAGTTAAAAAATTTGCAAAAAGTAATGCAATAAGCCAAGGAACACGTTTTATCCATAACTTCCACACAGTGGCACTCATATAAGGTTGTTCGACTGGATTAATCGCAGAAATTTTATGAATATCCTCAGTTGCTTCTTCTTTCTGAATATCCATAATATCGTCAAATGTTACGATACCAACAAGCATACCTTGGGAGTCAACAACAGGGAGAGCCGTCATATCATATTTATCCATTATCTCAACAGCTTTTTCTTGGTCATCGAATGCAGTAAGTGAGATAGCATTAAAATCCATCAAATTTGCAATAATTTCATCTTCTTCAGCAAGGATTAGATTTCTCAAAAGAATATCGTCAAGTAATTTTCCAGCTTTATCAGTTACGTAAATTCTGTTAAAAGTTTCACTTTTCCTGCCAAATCTTCGAATATGTTCTATCGCTTCTTTAATTGTCCAATTCGACCTCACGGCTATGTAATCTGGCGTCATCTGCCTTCCGACAGACTCTTCAGGATAACCGAGTAATTTTCTTGCTTCTTTTAAATCGTCAGGATTAAGTAAATTTAAGAGTCGTCTTGTAACTTTTGCAGGTAATTCTTCCAACAAATCTGTTCTATCATCTGGAGGCAAATCGGATAAAAGTTGACGTGTTTCTGTGTCAGTTAAGTCGAATAGAAAAGATTCCTGTTGGTCAAAGTCAAGATATGAAAATACTTCAGCGGATAGTTCTCTTGGTAATGCTCTGAATATGAGTACTCTATATTGCTTGTCAACATCAAGAAAAAGGTCAACAATTTCCGGTGCGGGCCACGAAGCTAACACATCTTTTAAATCAATCCAGTTATGTTCGTTTATCAGTTCCTGAATTTCCGGTTTTAATAATTCTTTTAGCATTTACTTTCCGGTAAATAATAAATCTATTTTCATTATACCAAATAAAAATCATACAAATTTATAAAAAAATATTGTATTGAGTTAATGTTATTTAATAACATTTTACAATGTATCAATATTGGTGTGATTTATTGAAGAGTCAGATTATTATAATTTGTGTAACTACTCAAACATTATCAAATTAAATGTTCTAATGAATTTTGATAAATTATTTCCTTAAAAATCCCAGAGGGATTGAATAGTTCAAATACATATTCAACTCCTACGGAGTTGAAGGACATCTGGGTGATTCTTTTGTTACAAACATTTAATCCCGCTGGGATTTTTAATGAATTAATAATCCATAATCTATAATCCATAATCACCAAAGAAAGCAATTTGGAATCAATAATTATCCAACGTGCTGATTCAAAAAAAATGAATACGGCTGATTAGTAATGAATTTTTTTTTCAATTTTTGTCCAATTAAATAAATAAAATGTTTTACAGAATAAGTCTAATGAATTTAAGGAAAATACTTGTAAATAATGCTTCTATGCTTGAAAACAATAAATTTTATAATTCCATTTTCGAATTTGAAACCCATTCGATAGTCACCAACTCTAATTCTGTAACAATTTTTGGAATTTTTCATTTTTTTGCAATTAGTAATTTCGGATATTTTAGAGTAATTTTTAATATCTTCAATAATTACTGCAATTTTTTCCATCGTTGTTTTGTCAAATTTAAATTCCTGAATATCATTTTTGAAAGATTTATTAATTTCTATTCTCATGTTCTTAAATACTCAAGAAATTCATCTAAATCAACATATTCATCAGTACTTACTTCATCTATGAGTTTGCAAAGAACTATATCTTCTTCTTCATCGTCAAGATATTCTACACCTATTCCATTTTTATTGATGAAATCAATTACTTTCTGGCTCTCTTCACCAACTTCTATTTCTAATAACATTAAGTTACCCCGAAATTTTTTCAACTCTACAAATTTAATTAATTAATACGAAAATATAAGTGAAATAATGTAGCAAAGTCAATAAAAAAAATGAATAATAATGAGTTGTTAAGAATTTTAATATTTGGTGATAATATTTTTTGTAATATTTATTTTTTTTTGTATATTTGAAATAACAGTTGGATATGTTTTAGAAAATTGATTTATTATATAATGATTTTTCGCATAAGTTATAATATATTTTTTCAACTTTTTTTAGGAGTTTGCTATGAAAAACTTAGACAGAACAGAACAGAACAGAACAGAACAGAACAGAACAGAACATAATTGGTAAATTGATTTTGTTTTTGATTGTATTCTTAAGTACAATATATAGTAATGTGCTTTTTGCACAAGACCCTAATGAACAAACGATTTATTGTGATTGTGAGCATATTTTAACTGAAACAAACCTGAAATTTATACCTGATGCAAACGGATGTTATGAATTAAGAATAAGTGTTACACCTTGCGCTGCAAAATATATCAGTTCAATCAGAATCGAATTTGAAAACGGTATACCTGATTGTTTAAAGCCAACGGGGAACATTTTTAGACAAGGTGTATTAGCAAGTTCTTATGACCTTAATGCAAACAATTATTTAGATTTTCCATTAGAAACACCAATCAATTATGGAAATGGTTTTGATAGAAAATTTAAAATTTGTCCTAACAATAGTATTTCTTGTCCAACTGATTTTGAGTATACTGTAAAAGTTACAGTTATGTTTAGTGATGGAAGTAGTTGTTCCAAAAATATGAATTTATGGACAAGATTGCAAGGACCATGTCATTGTTTTGATTTAATTGAATCTGCGCAGAAAGATGGTGATACTTTTGAAATAGAAAGAGGGAAATTAATATGTGACAATCTTAATTGTTTCAACATAAATTTTAAGATTACAAATTGTAGAGAAGTTGGTATTGCTGGTTTCTTAATTAATTTTCCAAAACCTAATTGTCTAAATGGTATTTATCATGTTTTCAGTCCAAATTGTAATACTTATGTTGCATCTGCAGATTTAACTCTATATGAACCTATTCCTGTTATTTTTCAAACTCCAGTTCAACCATTTACGAATACTACTGAAAAAACTTATATCATTTGTTCACCAAATAATGATTGCCCAGACGGTGCTGAATATGAAATTGAAATAGAAGTGAGGTTTACAAATGATACATATTGTATTTTTCATGAAATAGTTAAAATACCAGCATTATCAATAAATTATCAAATAAAAAATACTGTAGATTTTGTTGTATATCCAAATCCTACAAATAGCTCTAATAAAATACAAATAACAAATGTAGAGAATTATATAGGTAGTGAAATTTTAATTTTTGATGTAAAAGGAACTAATGTATTTCAAGGTTTAATTTCGCAAAACTTTATCGAACTAAACAATGAAATTCCCGCAGGCAAATACATGATTTCCGTTAAAAAAGGAAGTATCATTTATACTACAAATATTATAATCAATAAATAACAAATACTATGAAAAATCTAATTATCATAGCCTTTTTCTTATTGAGTTGCTCTCTTTATTCACAATTAGAGTTTTCTACAAAGTATCTTGATTTTGGAGATGTAATAGCAGGTGGTACACGATATAAATGGTTAAGTTTAATTAATAATTCAAATAAATTAATAATTGTAAATCAATTTCGCCCTATTCAAAGCTTTAATAGCGATACATTATGTAGTGCAAATGGTTTTACATTGTATGGTGGTACAATGCGGGGTTTTCCTCCAATGAAATTATATCCAGTGGATACAATTTCAGTTAGCGCTTTTTTTATTTCTAATAAAATTATTAAGGAATTTATTAGTTGTGAAACGTCAACTTTAATGGAAATACAATGGTATTATATTGATGAACCATTTTCCACAAAATACGATACAATTATATTCAGAGCCAATGCTGTTAATAAAAAAGAATATTTTACTAGTGGGCAGTTCTATTATGATATGAGAGCTTGCCCAAATGGTTTGAAAAATGGTAATTCTGCTGGGTTATGTGTGGTTTTAATTAATAATAGCGATGATACATTAATTATTGACTCTGTTGAATATTTAAAGAATTCTCCTTCAATAGAGTGGTATTCCAATATGATTTCAACAAATTGGGATGATTATGTTGAAAAAGATTTGAATAAAAGCTATGAATTGCCACCGGGATACTTCAATTTTACTGGATTCTCTTTTCATTTCGATAATTATGAACTGATGAGGGCTGTTGTAAAATATCATTGTAGAATTAAAAGTTCAAATAAGGATACTTTACTTATAGATAGTACAAGTTTTAGAATAAAACAACTGCCAGAAGGTAAAATGTACGTTGATCATTATTTGAATTCCCAAAAAGGAGAAATTATTAAAAGTCGTGATGTTTATATAAACGCTTGTTCTGAAAATTCTGTCAGGTTGGATTCTGTGAATTTTCTTGGAAAGTGGATTGATGGTGAATTAAAATTCAAATCTGATGAATTCTCAATTCCATTTGATTTAAATCCTGAACTTGCATATATTGGTTTTATCGAATTTTCTCCGTATCAAACAGGTAGAATAGATGGTTTTGTCAGATTTTATTTTACAAATAAAGCAGGTGAGCAAATTGTAAGAATAAATGACTTTATTACTGAAGCATCAGGTATAGTTTCTGTAGAATTTACAAATTCAAATAATTCTTTATATTTGTATCCCAACCCTGCGACAGATTATTTAAACATTGATACACGAAATAGTGAATTTCAAATTAAAAATGTTGCAATTTATGACATTCTGGGTAGAAGTGTTTATAGCACTGATATAATATCAGAATTACAAACAATACCTGTAAATTCATTAGGCAATGGAATATACAACATTATAATAGAAAGCACAAAAGGATATCATACTTCAAAGTTTATAATTGAAAGATAAATGAAATATCTATTTATTTTTTTACTTCTTATAAATATAAAACTCCTTGCCCAAAATGAAATTAAATCAAATGCTGGCAAGGAGTTTATATTATGTTTCCCAAAAAATGATAATAATAATCAAGATTCTACTTTTTTGGCTTTGTATATTAGCTCAAATGATGGAAGTAAATGCAACATTTCAGTAAAATATTTATTAGATGATATTGAAATCAACGAAAACTATTCTGTGATTGGAAATGAAATTGCTAATATAGAAATTCCATCAAAATTGGAAATTAGTGATTATAAAGTTAATCAGAAAAAAGCAATTTTTGTAAATTCAGATAATGATATTGTTGTTTATGGATTATCAAAAAATTCATATACTTCAGATGCTTTTTTGGTTTATCCAGTTTCGATTTGTGATAATTTATATACTAATGCAAGTTGGGCTAATAATCTACTATCAACTTCAATTGACAATTTTTCTAATAGATATTCAAATATTACTTTTGTAGGTATTAATGACAATACTTTAATTACAATTTACACAAGTTCTAAAGTTATAAATAATGATTATTCAGATACATCAGGACCAATTACAATAAATATCAATAAGGGTGAAACAAAGATGATGCAAGCAAGTTATAAAAAATTTTACGATTTAACTGGCTCAATAATAAATTCAAATAACCCAATTTCAGTATTTTCATGTCATGAACGTGCTGCTATTCCAGATAATGATGCATCAAGAGATGTATTGATAGAGCATACTCCACCCGTTTCAATTCTCGGTACAACAGCCCTTGTTACCCCATTATATCTTGAGAAGTTCAAACCAACATATATTTTCAGGATTATACCCTATTTTGACAATACAAAAATTTCATTACCTGACAGAGACACAATTATAAATAGATTTTCATTTCTGGAAATTATAACAGACACCGCCTTTTATGTATATTCAGATAAACCAGTATTGTATGCCCAATATAGTATATCGGCGCAATTACATGAAAAAACCAATCAAATTGGCGACCCATTTCTGGCATTTCTACCTTCAAAAGAGCAATATTTGAAATCTTATAAATTCATATCTGCCCCATTTGAAGATTTTGAATATCATTATGTTAATATTTCTATTCATCAAAATGGTATTCCATCTTTATTGCTCGACAATGAAAAAATTCCTGATTCACTATTCAAACGAATTGGTTCAACAGATTATTTTTATGCAGGTGTCAGAATTAAAGAAGGGGCTCATTTTATTTCATCTGACAGTACTTTCGGGATTTTAGTTTATGGCTATGGCACTTGGGATAGTTACGGTTATACAGGCGGGATGAAAACAGAACGAATAATTGAACAAATTATGGATAATAACCCACCAGTTGTAGCAAAAAATGGTCATTGCAATATGCAAAGCAGCGTTACAGAATTAAACGAGTTCGATACAGGTATTAAAGATATTGAAATAATTGATAAGTACAATATTATTGAAACTATCCCAAATTTTGCAATTGGAGCAAAAAATGTTTCACTTAGTTTTAATTTGATAAACGAGTTAGAAGATGGCTGGTTAATTTATAAAATACAAGATTTGAAGGGTCAATTTATACATGATACTATATCAATTATGGGCTTCACAAGCGATATAATCAAAAAAACAATAACAGATACTTTAAAACAATTTGAGTTTCATTGTGATACTTTACAGATAATAAATCGAAATTCATTCAACAAAAATTATAAACTATATTTCCAAAATAATACTTCTTTCAGTATTCCGCCTTCATATTTTGAATTTGAATTAAAAAGCAATTCAGACAGCTTATTTCCATATTGCATTTATTCGAATAATTTAGGAATAATTACTGATAAATTAGTAATAATAGATGAATGTGGTCGTGAAAAAACGCTTGATTTCAAAATTTTCATTGAAAATATAATTGATGAATTAATAAGTAAATGCAAATTAAATATTAAAATTGAAACATTAGAAAGTATGAAAAAAGAGCTAAATTCTTTCGGTTTCACTTATTCACTTTACGATATTAATGGCAGGAAAGTTGATTTTGCTCAATTGGATATTAATCCCAAAGGATTATTCTTTATAGTCATTTCAGATGAAAAGGACAATTACCAATTCATTAAAATTTTCTTAGAATAGACATTTTTAATTTTGTACCAGATATTCTCCAATCTGAATCACTTAAAATACTTATAATAGGTAGATTTAGCCCAATACTTGATGAAAGGTAATATCCATCGGTTAAACTTAAATCATATCCTAATAACAGAATTAATCCAAAATTTACAGTATTAAAATCACTAATTTCTGCGTTTGCAAAATTATTTGAGCAACAGCATTCTAAGAAATAAAAATGGTTGCGTAGTTATCATTTCAAAATTAATTACTTTCAAAAAAATAAAAAATTTATTATATTGCTAATTCTATATTTGTTAAATTATAATAACTTAAATCATAATGAAAGTTCAATTAAAATTAGATAGCGGAATGAAATTAATCGGTACAAATGCTGATAATTTACAAACCTTTTTTGATGCTTCAATAAAAGGAGGTGGCGAAGGTAGTGCTGCTACTCCAATGGAAATACTGCTTGAGTCAATGGCTGCTTGCTCAATGATAGATGTTATTTCAATTCTTAGAAAGAAAAGAAAAACTCTAATTGATTTCAAAATAGAAATTGATGGCGAAAGAGCAACAACTCATCCAATGGTATTCACTAAAGTACATCTTAAGTTTATTTTAACCTCGCCTGACGCACAATTGAATGATTTAGAGCATGCAGTAGAATTATCTCAAACAACTTATTGTGGTGCATCTGCCATGTTTCAAAAATCTGGCTGCGAAGTAAGCTGGTCAACAGAAATTATTAATTAATTAAATAAATTAAAGGAAAAATATGGAGCCAAAGAAAAAAGGTAGTCTAAGTTCATTTTCATCTACATATTGGATGGTTATTGCTTTTGAATTTTTTGAAAGAGGTGCTTATTATGGCGTAATGAGTATTCTATCAATTTATCTTACAGATATTCTCGGTTTTTCAAAGCCAAGCGTTGGATTGATAAAAAGTACAATTCAACCATTGTTATATTTTTTACCTATACTATCTGGTGCTGTGGCTGATAGAATGGGTTATCGAAAAACTTTGATGGTTGCTTTTTCATTTCTTGGACTTGGCTATATACTTGCAAGTCAAACAACTGATTACGCTGCTGTTTTCATTGCACTTGTAGTAATGGGATTTGGTGCTGGTACATTTAAACCAATAATTTCGGGAACTATTGCAAGAGAAACTACCGCAGAAAATTCAACTATGGGTTTCGGTATTTTCTATTGGTCAATCAATTTAGGCGCTTTTATTTTTCCTTTGGTTATCGTACCTTATTTGAAATCAATTGATTGGACTCTTGTATTACTAATGGCTGGTATAACAACTGGTGCAATGTTATTGCCAACAATCTTTTTATTCAAAGAACCAGTCAAAGACCAACATATAAAAGAACCACTTTCTGCTACATTAAAAGGAATTTTTGAAAAAATTATAATGGTATTTCTGGATTGGAGATTTATACTATTTATATTGATATATTCAATGTTTTGGATATTGTATTTCCAAATGTTTGATACTGTGTTGTGGTATGTTAAAGATTTTGTTGATGCTACACCGCTTAACAATTTTGTAAATGGATTATTCGGCACAAATTGGAAATTCGATGTGGAGCATGTTACGGTAATGAATGCTTTTACAATTATAGCATTACAATTAGTTGTTTCCTATCTTGTGAAAAATACAAAGCCACTACCTACTCTTGTAACAGGTATATCACTTGGAACAATTGGTATGGCAATATTAGCTTTCAGTGCAAATATATGGGTATTTTTAGCAGGAATAATCATTTTTTCAATTGGCGAAATGACCGCTCATCCTAAATATATTTCATATCTTGGTGCTATTGCACCAAAAGATAAAAAAGCAACTTATCTTGGTTTTGGATTTCTTTATGGATTTTTTGGCTCACTAATTGGTGGATATCTCGGTGCGTGGCTGTATGTAAAATTGATTGACAACCCAATGATTTCATTTATAAAATTAAAACTTGCGGAAATGGGTCAATCTGGACTAATTACTGAAAAAGTTACAATTTCTGAAGCTATGAAAATTGCCAATTCAGTTGGAATTACTAAAGAAGAAGTTTCAATGAATGCGTACCCTACTGAACTTTGGCTTTTATTTACAGGGATAGGAGTGTTGTGTATTGTTGGTTTATTATTGTATGAAAAATTTATCGGAACACGAGTAGCAAGTTCTGATAATTGAGTTAAAACAAAAACCTTATTTAGTTAAGTTTCAATATGAATTTAACGAGCAAATAGTCATTAGTATATTGATTACTAATGACTATTTTTTTTTAGAAAAATTTATAAAACTGAAAAAAGTATAGTTTTGCGCCATACAATACTTTTCACAGTTACGCTACATTTGTGGCTTTTAAATGTAATTTCAATACTGTTATTTCACAACAACATTCCATTTTAAGAAAAATATTCCCATTACCCCCAAAGAAATAGTATTATTATAAAAATATTATAGAAAGTTCTTGGATATTAAAAAAAATCTTTTTAAATTACAATTGGAAACAGCACGGTTAATAAAGATGTTTCCACAATTAATTAATTTCAAAGTTTTTTTTAATTTTTCGGAGTATTTTTTATGATTACATCAAAATCATCAAATCGACGTAAGTATATATATATATATATATATACTTAGCTTATTTATGGGATATAATATGTATGCCCAAACACAATGGAATCAAAGTTTATCGGAAATCGAAAGCTTTGTAAAGAAAAATAAGCATTTACCAAACATACCATCTGCATCTGAAGTTGCTAATAATGGGGTAGAAATTGGCGATATGCAAGCAAAATTACTCCAAAAAATAGAAGAACTTACACTACATCTAATTCAACTCAAAAAAGAAAATGAAGAAATTAAAAAATTATTAAAGAAGGAATAAGAAAATATGAAAAAAGTAAATATTTGCATATTGATGATGCTTGCTTTTCTAATTTGGGGATGTAGTGATTCTAATAAACCAAGTGATAACCAAGACTTCAAGTATAAATCTACTCCATTTGAATTGATAAAAGTTTATGGAGAGAATGGTATAGAAATACCCCAAAATCAGTGGGATGAAAACACAATTGAAATTTATAATGATTTTCAAACTCAGGTTAATTGTTTGAAATTATTAAGTTACAAGTTCGATGGTGATAATTTTATTTCTTATTATAATAGTGCAACCGACACAAATCCATATAAAATGCTTGGTGATACTGTTGTTGTTACAAGATATTTTGGAACAATGAAATTTGATATAAAAGAAGCAATTTTGAAGAATTCCAATACACTTGAATTTCATTTTTTTACAATTTTTTCAAGTTCAAATGGACTAGAAATCAAATCTTCAGGGGCTGACTTAGATCGTATAGATAAAATCATTGCTGATTTGCCAACAACAATATCTGAATTAGGTTCCGAAAGCCAGTTTGTTGTATTTGCTGGCAAATATCATTTTGTCAAATAGGAGGCAATTATGAAAAAATATATGTTAACCATACTTCTAACAAGTATTTTCATTATTAGCGGATGTGGGAAGGATGATGACGAAAATTCTCTTACCGCACCATCCACAAATGGTAAAGGTACTCTGTCTTTCCTTCTTGATGGAGCAGTGTGGAGACCATTTGCACACTCAAATTTCCCTTATGGATATAGTTCTCATGGCATGGAGCAATTCGTAATAGAGTATGATTCAAGCAAGAATAAAACTAATGACCTGATTAAAATAAGAATTTGGGGCAGAAATGAGGATAATAATCAATTTTTCAATTTTTCAATTGACAGTATAATCTATGATGGAAAATATGAAATAAAAGAGGCAGAGTTTATTACAAAATACAATATCAGATATAATTTAATAGGAGCAGATTTGAATTCAAATTATGTATCTATATCAAAAATTCACCGAGATTATAAACCAGCTTTTGTTGACCAATTCAATGTTTTATATGCGGGGCAATATACAATGGATTCTTATGTAAGCGGAACATTTTCTATGACTTTAAAAAACAAGAGTGGTGATTCAGTTATAATAACTGATGGCAGGTTTGATTTAAAGAATCAAGCATATACAGATAATTAATAAATTATAAACTAAAAAGGAACAAACATGAAGAAATATCTTCTTATCCCAATAATCATTTTGTGTTTTTATAGTTTAAATGCACAAGAATATGAATATGTTGATTCTTTAGAGAGTAGTTGAAATATGATTTTTTTTCTATTATGATTTCGCAACTACGTTGCTAAAAGGAAATGGATTCTGAAACAAGTTCAGAATGACAAAGTGGAATTGAATTCTAAATAAAACAATATGTTATTACGTATATAGAGTTTTGTAATGGTATTTTTATTTATTATTTAATTTAAATATAAATAAATATTATTTTTTCATTTTAAAATTCATATATGTTTATACCAACAACTAAAGAAGAATTAAGAAAATTAAAATGGGGGCATCCTGATATTATCATTGTATCGGGTGATGCATACATTGACAGTCCAAATGATGGTGCCGCAGTAATTGGAAAAGTATTGATGAATGCTGGATGGAAAGTAGCTATCATAGCTCAACCTGATATTCATTCTTCGATTGATATTACAAGGTTAGGTTCACCAAAATTATTTTGGGGAGTAACTGCCGGTTGTGTTGATTCAATGGTAGCAAATTTTACAGCATTGAAAAAAAGAAAACATAGCGATGACTTAACTCCCGGTGGACAAAACACTATAAGACCTGATAGAGCTTCTATAGTATATACAAATTTAATAAAAAAATATTACAAAGACCCAGCACCAATAATATTAGGTGGTATTGAAGCAAGTATGAGAAGAATCGCTCATTATGATTATTGGAGCGACAAAGTTTTACCCTCGATACTCATTGATTCTGGTGCTGACGCTTTAGTTTATGGAATGGGTGAGAAAACAATACTTGAAATTGCAAACAAAATTAAGGAAAATGAAGATTGGTACAATACAAGGGGGATTTGTTATAAAAGTACAAATGATAATATTAAAAACTATATAAAATTACCAGATTTCAAAAAAGTTGTAGAAGATAAATATAAATTTATTGAGATGTTTAATACGTTTTATAAAAATTGTGACCCATTTTCTGCAAAAGGACTAATTCAAAATTATGGAGATATTTCAGTTGTTCAAAATCCTACACAAGTATTGCCAAGTCAAGTAGAATTAGACAATTTTCATAATCTTCATTTTGAAAGAGACGCACATCCTTATTATAAACAAAAAGGCGATATAAAATCACTTGAAACAATAAGATTTTCCATAACAACACACAGAGGATGTTATGGGGAATGTAATTTTTGTAGTATTGCAATGCACCAAGGCAGAAGAATTATAAGTAGAAGTGAAGATTCGATAATTAATGAAGCTATTCAAATTACAAAACTTGATGGATTCAAAGGGTATATAAGCGATTTAGGTGGACCCACAGCTAATATGTATCAAAATGAATGTAAAATCAATCTTGATAAGCCAATGTGTGCAACAAAAAGCTGCACCTTCCCCACTGTTTGCAAACAAATGAATATTGACCATAATTCTCAAATTAATTTACTTAAAAAAATTGGAAAAATTGACGGTGTAAAAAAAGTTTTTGTTAATTCCGGAGTACGTTATGATTTGGTAGTCGAAGATAAAAAAAATGGTGTCAACTATTTAAATCAAATAGTGGAAAATAATATTTCAGGCCAGATGAAAGTTGCTCCAGAGCATAATAGCCCAAAAGTACTTGCCGCCATGAGAAAAAACAGTAAATATTTAGTAGTTTTCAAAAATATGTTTGACGAGATGAATAGAAAAAAGAATAAAAAACAATTTCTTACTTATTATTTTATCGCAGCACATCCTGGTTGTGATATGAATGAAATGAATGATTTATCAAAATTTCTAAGCAGAGAAATTGGAATTTTTCCCGAGCAAGCACAAATATTTACTCCAACACCTTCAACTTACTCTACACTTATGTATTATACTGGAATCAATCCATTTACTATGGAAAAAATGTTTGTAGAAAAAGATATGAAATTAAAGCAAAAGCAAAAAGACAGAATCTCACCAAATAAATTAAAAAGGAAGTATTGATGCTACTTCATTATTTATTTATTAAATGAGAAATTGATTTTATTCAAGCAATTTCCTTTAAACAAAATCAAAAAAAAGTCAAAATGGAAGACATTAAATTTCTTTGCCTTGTTTAATCATAATGAATCTTGTAGTATAATAGCCAGTTGCAAGTAAGCTCGTAACCGACATCACAGAAAATACTGCAATTCTTCTTGCTCTCTTTTCTACATCTTCAATAGATAAAGATTTAAAACCAAGATACCCTGCCATCAATCCAAATATCAATGTTAAAGCAGCAATAACATGAGCTACAGTTTTATTTGATTTCTTCATGTATGGGTAAGATAATGCCATGATGATTCCCACAATTGGACCAATCAATGCTGTAAAAGGACGTTCAGGATTAGCAAAATAACTGAATAAGCCAACCAAAATCAATATAATCCCATTGACAAGCACAACGATATGAGGTTTGTTCATTAAATATATCCTAAAATATATGTTTGACGCAACTAACAATCAAATATTATAGCATATTTTATAATGGATTCTGAAAAAAGTTCAAAATTACATATTTTTAAACCCCTCCTAAATCCTCCCCAAGGGGAGGACTTTACATATTATTCCTCCCCTTGGGGAGGTTAGGTGGGGTTTCTTCTTTTAAGCATTGAAAAATGGATTCTGAAAAAAGTTCAAAATGACATATTTAAATCCTTGTCATTCCGCACTTGATGCGGAATCTAATATATGCAGATGTCCTAAAATTTCTAAGTGTAGGACATCTTCTTTTGAAAATAACATGAATAGTGAATGAATTCTGAAAAAAGTTCAAAATGACATATTTTTAAACCCCTCCTAAATCCTCCCCAAGGGGAGGACTTTACATATTATTCCTCCCCTTGGGGAGGTTAGGTGGGGTTTCTTCTTTTAAGCATTGAAAAATGGATTCTGAAAAAAGTTCAAAATGACATATTTAAATCCTTGTCATTCCGCACTTGATGCGGAATCTAATATATGCAGATGTCCTAAAATTTCTAAGTGTAGGACATCTTCTTTTGAAAATAACATGAATAGTGAATGAATTCTGAAAAAAGTTCAAAATTACATATTTTTAAACCCCTCCTAAATCCTCCCCAAGGGGAGGACTTTACATATTATTCCTCTCCATGGGGAGGTTAGGTGGGGTTTCTTCTTTTAAGCATTGAAAAATGGATTCTGAAAAAAGTTCAAAATGACAATTTTTTATCCTTGTCATTCCGCACTTGATGCGGAATCTAATATACGCAGATGTCCTACACTTCGAAAGTGTTGGACATCTTATTTTAAAATAACATGAATAGTGAATGGATTCTGAAAAAAGTTCAAAATGACGGGATTCTTAATTAGCATTTTAGTTGGAAATAATTATAGAAATTATTTTTATCAATATTAATAATTTTAAGATGTCTTAACAATTAATTAACCAATATTTCTATTGATAATTAGAAAATTTTTGGTAATTTTAAATTTTATTCAAATGCAAAATTAAAATTTGAATAATCAATAAAATATATTGTTATTTATTATGCAGATTAGTAATTTAATAATTTTATTTAATTCATTTTTTGATGATTCTACATTTAATTTTATTTTTAATAAATTTCCAAATTTCGAAACATATTTTACTATTTTTTTATATTAGAGGTTTAACTATGAATTTTAGAAAACTATTGTTGATGATACTTTTGTTATCGATTGTATCAGTTTCTCAAAGTTTTTCTCAGATTATCATAAGTCAATATACCGAAACCGAGACTGGTTCGTTTCCAAAAGGTATTGAATTATGGAATCCATCTACCACTACAGTCAATTTTGCAAGTACACCATTGATTGTAAAGCAAGGTACTAACGGCTCAACAAATTTGACAACACTTGTTACAATTTCAACTGGAACTTTAGAGCCAGGTGAAGTATATATAGTTGGTACAAATGAAATCAAAACATATATGGATTTGAATGGAATAAGTGCCAAATTTATGTTCCACAATTCACAATTTAATGGTGATGATGCTTTACAAATAACAGTTGGTGGTATTGTTACAGATATATTTGGTAATATTGGAAATGACCCTGGTACAGAATGGGTTGGTTCAGGTGTTTCTACAGCTAATCAAAATATTGAATTAAAAGATGGTATTACATCAGGTAGTCTTGTTAATTGGACAAATCCAAGTTTAAGATACCAATATGTAGGACCTGGTACTGATTTAACTGGTTTTGGTGTTGCTCCGGGCAAACTAACTCCAGAAGCTCCTTTTGAAATATTGCATAAAGAAAATTTCTCAACTATGACTTTAGGCAATTGGGTGCCATATAGTGTTACATCTAATAGAAATTGGTTTGCTTCTTCATTTTCCAATAAAACATTTGCTTCAATGAATGGCTTTGGTGCTGATGTTGCAAGTAACGATTGGTTAATTTCACCAAATTTTGATTTATCAATGTATCAAAATTTGAAATTTTCTTTTAGTTATCAAAAAAGAAATACAGGTCCAAATTTAGATATTAAAATCTCAACGGACTATGTTGCAGGCACTGACCCTACTTTAGCTACTTGGACTACATTAGGAACAGTTTCTGCTTCTGGTTGGGCATACCAATTTTATGATGTTTCAGCTTTTGCTGAAAAAAATGTATTCATTGCTTTCCATTATACTTCAACAGGAACTGTTTCAAGTACAGCTGCAGAGTGGAATCTTGATGAATTGCTTTTAACAGGTGATTTTAAAACAGGTACTTTAGCTGAAAAATTAGTAATTAGCAAATCAAATCCTGCTACACCAGTTCAAGGGGTTCCATTTGAATTAATTATCAGAGCAATTGATAGAGATGGTTTGCCAACTCCATTAGCAACTGATACAAAAATTGAATTAAAGAAAATTGTGGGAACTGGTACATTAACAGGTAATATGACTGCAATTTTAAAAGCTGGAAGTACTAAAATTTCTTTCCCTAATTTACAATATAATGGAAATGATAGATTAAGAATCAAAGTTTCATCTCCAAATAATAAACCGGGACCTCAATATCTTGCTGATTACGAACAAGATTTTATGACAATTACAAAACCTGTTTTAACTGCAAATGTATATTCAAACGCACATTTGGGAAGTGCACATCCAATTGAAGCAGTTGCTTTAGGTAGCAACAATCAACCTGTCTATAATTACAATGGATATGATGTTACTTTGACAATCAATCCTTCTACATTTACAGGCACAACAAAAAAGAAAATCGTAAATGGTACTGTAATTTTCAGTGATATTGTATTTACTACTTTAGGTACTTATACAGTTTCATTATCTTCACCATATCTTGGTTCAAGCATTAATTATACTGTTAATGTAATCAACCAACCAACAATGACTGAAGTGATTGTTCCTAAATTTATTAAAGGCGATGGTGCTTTTCTTGAAAATGGCGGTACTGGAAGACTACCTTCATTAGCATTAGTTAGATTCAATGGCTTGCATCCAAATGCAGAATATAGATATACTACTGGTATTACCAGAACAATTCCAAATAATATGAGTAATCCTGCTGGTAGGAATATGGTTAGAAAATGGAATGAATCGAATTGGCAATTTTTAAGTAGTGGAAAGAGTTTGACAAATTATGCTGAATTTTCATCATTCAAATCTGATGGAAGTGGCTCAGCTTTAGTTTGGGTAAATGTTATTCCAGATGCAACAACTGATGCAACATCAGGATACAACGTTTATTGGCTTGTTGAATTAGGCAATGCCTCAGGTAATTCAATCAATAGATTTTATACTACTTCAACTTCAAAAACTTTACAAATTGGCTATGGGGTAACTCAAGCTTCTGGTATTTACGAAAGCAGAAGTACAATGAATCCAACAAATATTGTTGCATTGTACGACCAGAATAATGCTGTAATTACTACTGCAATTGTTCAAGATGACGGTGCTACTTTGCAAACTCCTGGATTTGCACATCAATCTCCTTGGTTTTATGCTGATTATGAAAATTCTAAAGGTGCATGGGCAACAATAATACCAAACGATTTAGTTGGTGGTGTAAGAAAAATTTCAGAATTAGATATAAATGGAAATACAATCAAATCATTTACTGATGATGATGGTATTTGGGCTGATTACAATACTGAAGGTAGTAATTATGCAATGGAACCACCAAGAGAAGTAATTGGACAGGTTTATTTTGCTACTCCAAATATTGAATTCAGCAATGTTGCTGCTGGTTCTAAAATATGTAATTTCGACAAAAGTTTCGATTTATTGTTCGATGCAAGAGGTGTTTCCAAAGCACATATATATATAGCTAAAGATAACAATGCTTATGAACTATTAGCTGGAAATGTAGATGTTAGAAATAACAAATATGTTTGGAATATTATTAGAAGTTTGTTCAGAAATTCTAATCTGAAAATCAAAGTTGTTAGTGCTGAGCATAATTATGTAACTGATGAAGTTATTGGTTTTGGTGTTTACGATACACCAATTATACTTGGTACATCTCAATCTAAAGTAATGTGTCTTAATTCAAAAGCTTCTCTTCAAGTTGAAGCCGATGGTTCAAATCTGAAATATCAATGGTACAAAGATGGTGCTATGATGACAGATGGTAATGGAGTAATTGGTACTAATACAGAATTGCTTCGTTTTGACAAAGTTACACAAGCAAATTCTGGTACTTATTATGCAGTTGTAAGTGGTGATGCAGTATGCTCAACTGTACAATCACAATCAATGAGTTTATATGTTGCAACTACAACAAAAGTAGCTTATCCTACAAAAAATACAGATATTGGATTTAATAAATTCACATCTAAAGTATTTTTAGATTTCCAATTACATATTGGCGGTCAAATTGCAGATGAATCTGCTCTTCATAACTATAATATTATAATTAAATGGTACAAACAACAAGGACCTGGCATACCTGATTTATTAATCGTAAATGATGATAGATACGCTGGAGCAAACTCTAATGTTCTTTCAATTAACAAGTTTACCGTTGTTGATGGTGGTGCTTATTTTGCTAAAATTTGGACTGTTTGTGGTGATACTATTTCAACTCCAATGTTCAATGTTAAAGAAGTCAAACTTGATATAGCAGAGGAAGCAGTTGACCAAATAGTATGTGAAAATGATAATGTTAAAATTAAATCAATTTTTGTTGCTTCTGTTCAAGGTGAACTTACTTATCAATGGTTTAAAGATGGCGTGAAATTAGCAAATGATAATAATCATTCAGGAGTCTTTACTAATGAACTCACTATAAGTAACATTAAACCAAAAGACGCAGGTATTTATAATGTAACCGCAACTTTAGTGAATCAGCAAGAATTATCATTGTCAGACCTTGCAGAAGTAACTGTTAATCCTATGCCTGTTATCGAAAGTCAATCAACTGACCAAGAAGTTCAATCAACTAAATCATTGACTTTGAATGTTGTTGCAAAAGGTGGTAATTTAACTTATCAATGGTTTAAAGATGGCATTGCAATAGAAAGTGCAAATGCTGATACTTATACTAAGGATAATGTTCAAGTTGAAGATGCTGGTAAATATACTTGCGAAGTAACAAATGATTGTGGTATGATTTTATCTGCTGAAATTTCTGTTGTTGTTACAGTAGGTGGTATTTCTGGCGTTAAAGAAGTAACACAAAATGGCTGGAAATTATCTTCTGCTCAGCCAAATCCTGTAGTAAATAATACTGTATTTAATTTATTTGCAACTAATTCTACAATTTCAAAGATTACAATTAATGATATTAGCGGTTATGAAATTGAATCATTCAATTTAGATTTATCTGAAGGTTGGAATCAATTGAATATTAATGCAAAGAATTTATCAAATGGAACATACTTCATTACTATAAATTCTAATAATATTAGATTAACTCAAACTTTTATTGTTATCAAGTAGTTAGACATATAATTTTTTATAATTAGGGGCTTAATGCCCCTTTTTATTTGAAAATTATTTTGTTTTGCAACTATAAAGTATGTGATTATTTGCGTTTTAAATTGTCTATTAATTTTGAAGAAATACAAATTTTGGAAAAGTTTATGAAAAAGATAATAATTTTACTTTTTTTGATGTTCTTGATTAAAACTTATAGCACAGAATTTATTATTAGTCCTTCTGATAATGAAATTATTTGTTATACTGAACCAATTAAAATTAAATGGTCAACTGAATTTTTAGATTCAGTTTCCATTTTTTCAAGAGTAAATAAATCTGAATTATTTCCTATAATCAAAAACTTTTCTGTTTCGAATAATGAATTTTATTGGAAAATTGATGATACAAAATATTTTAATAAGCCAATTACTTTGATTATTACTGATGGCATTATTACTGATTCTATCAATATTTTAATCTCAGAAAAACCAGAAATTTTATATTATTCTCCATCGGATATTGTATGTCTCGGTACTTCTTATCAAATCAAAGTAGAAACAATTGGTGTCAATTTAAAATATCAATGGTTTAAAGACGGAACGTTAATTCCAAATGCCATTGCATCAGTATTATTCTTTGATGAACTTCAATTTCAACATTCTGGTATATATACTTGTGAAATTTCCAATGATTTCTGCGAAAAAATAAATTCTCCTAATATTTCTCTTTATGTTCTATCAGAAACTCAAATTATAGAGCAACCTAAGTCTTTGCAATTTTATGTAAGTAAAGATGCAGTTTTTCAATTAAAGGCACATCAGTCAGCTGTTGATGGAAATATTCAGCCACAATATAGATGGTTTCGTGATTCATTAGACACTCAAGCGACTTTAGATAATTTCAAAAGATTAGGTATCGACCCAAATGAATATCCACCAAAACACCCAAAAGAATATTTCAAGCAATTTCATATATATAAACAAGCAGCAATGTTTGACAATGAAAAATACGAAGGTACTCACACAGACAGATTAAAAGTAAAAAATGTTGCCCCAGAAGATAGAGTCAATTATATTTGCAAAATAACAGGCAAATGTGGCACTGTATTCTCCAATTATGTTACAATTGGCGATAATACACATTTTAAAATAACAAAACTTACGGGCGATTTTTTTGATTGTTCTGGGCAGAATGCAAAATTTAAAATTAAAGTGGACCAATTTTATCCAGGGACTATTACCTATAGATGGTTTAAAACAGGATTGATTGAATTGCATGACAATGAAAAATATTCAGGAACAAAAACAGATATGCTGATTGTGAAAAATGTACAGAAATCTGATAATTTTGCTTATTATTGTCTTGTAACTTTAGAAGAATATAGTATTTGGGAACGTTGTGAAGTATTTGTTTTAGATAGCGAAACCAAACCATCAATTGGCTATCAAACTAAATATTATCAAATTTTAGACCCAAGCTCTTATTATTATGAGTTACTAAATCTTGAAATTAGAATGAATAATAAAAGTAATTGTGAATTTACATGGTATAAGGACGGCAAATTATTAAAGAAGGAAGTTAGGGCTGGTTTATCTACTCATAAATTACAAAATCCTCCTTACTACGGTAAACCTTCTGATGCAGGAAAATATGTTGTGCATATCAAAAATATATGTGGTGAAGTATGGTCAGATACAATGGTTTGCGTATATGGACAATTACCTACAAAAATTTGCGAAGGTAATGATGCATTAGTATCTGTTGAAGATACTAATGATGTTTCAAAATATTTCTATACTTGGAAAAAAGGCACTAAAATTATTACAGAATCATCTAAATACATTGGTGCCAAGAAAAATACTTTGATAATTAATGATGTTAATGAAAAAGATGACCATGGTAAATATGAATTATATGGAACAAATTATGACAATGGAAAAAGTTTTTTAATTGGTGTTGCTTGGCTTTTTGTTGCTCCAAAGCCATATATGCAAAAAGATTTACCTGAATCTCTTATTTATCTTGGTTCAACAATTCAAAAAACAAATTTTGTGGTATATACTAAATCATCTTCAATTACTTACCAAATGTATTTTAATGATGAAAAAGCAGGAAATCCAATAACTGAACAAATAACTAATTTAAATCAAACTTCAATTATCTTGACATTCTCTAATAATCAATTTTTTATTGGTGATGGCGTATATCAGTTTCATTTCAAAGATGATTGCGGTGAAGTTTGGTCTAAAAAAATGGAAGTTAAAAAATATCAAAAATCTATTCAAATTGATGATTCAATTGTTGATAATAATCCAGATATTGTAAAAATAATTGCCGGAATTGATGCTCATCTATCAAATAAAATCAATATTTATCCAAATCCAGTTAATGATAAAGTAAATATTACAATCAATTCTTCAGCAAATGCTTCAATTAGCATATACTCAATTGGATTAACAGGAATTGAAATACCAATTATTGAAAAAATAGTATCAGCAAGTAACGAAACAGTTCTTACATTCAATACTGATAATCTTCAAAATGGATTAAATATTTTGAAAATTAAGATAGACAACAAATTCTATATTTTCAAGCTAATAGTAATGAAAAATTAATATATAGTAATCACTAAGTTTTCAAATGAAAAATATCAGGAGCATAATACAGATAACTATTTAATAAAAAGTCAGATGATTGACTGTTAAGTTAGATAAGAGACATTTTCAAAATAATTGAATGTTGAAAAAACATTCGAATTATAAACTTTGAAAAATTATTTCTTACAAAATTCTATAAAAAAAATGCAATTACGATAGCAGAAATTGATAAAAATAGGGAAATAATACTGACTATCTTTGGCATAGAATCATTCTTTTGAGAAGTATCAAATTCAGCTAAGATTTCAGTTACTCTTTTTTCAAGAGCATAAATGCGATTTTCCGAATCAGTTTTGACAACATTAAAATGAGTTCCTGTTTTATTTTTGTCAGATGAATTTTTTTCAAAATTTGCTAATTTGAATTCAAAGTCTTTGATTAATTCATTTAAAAATTCAATTCTTGTTTCCATTTTTTCATTGGTTGCATCAAATTGTAATTTCAATTTCTTCGCTTGTTCATCAGCCATGTGGTTAATACTTGAAATGATGCTTTTCATACCATCAAATTCTTTTCCTAATTGCTTCAATTCATTATTTACTCTTTCAGTATTTGACCAAAAATTTTGGTCAAAACCTACTAATCTTCCCTCTATTTGTCTTTGTCTTATAGCAATTTTATCTTCTAATTTAGCAAATTCATTAGCAGCAATTGTATTTATTTTTGTCTGGCTTTCAACTATAAAAATTTCAAGTTCATTATTTGATTTCTTTTTAAAATCAGCCAATGTTCTTTCAAATTCATTTACTATACGTTTATTAACTTCAATATGTCTGTCAAATGTTTCCTTAATTTGATTGATTGCATCAATGGCATGCTGATATGAATCTTGTAAATATTTTAAATCTTTTAATTCAGTATATTTATTTATTGTTTTGGCTGTTTCAAGTTTTAATACTCTGATTGAGTCTTCAACTTTAACATCAATATTTCTAATTTTATTATTTAAAGTAGTTTTAACATTATCCGCAAGTTCATTCAATTCATTCATAAACAAACGATAAGCATAAGTCTGACGTTCGAGATGCTCGAATGCTTCATTATACTTGATTGACTGTTCTCTTATAGTGTCAAACAGCCCTTTTATTTCAGGTCGAATAGATTGCGTGTCCTGCATTCTTTTGTGTACTCCAAAAAATATCCTAAACTCTCAACCATCTTTTCCATAAAGTGTACTTCTACATCTGAATTCATTTCATTTTCGTATAAAAGTAATGCTTCGTAAATCCTTTCTTTGAATTCTTGGTCAGTTTCAAATTTTTCTTTCAGATAATCATTGACATAAATTTCAAGCAAACCTAATTCAGCTAACTCTTCAATATAAGTTTTTGGCTTAATTAAGTTCTTTATTCTCAATAATTTTGTTAATTTTGTCAATGAAACACCCTAAAAAAAAAATTTATTTCGTAGTTATTAAATAACTCAATAAAATCATAAGAAAAAATCATTCCAAATTTTTTAGAAAATATAAATAAACCAAAAAATATTTTTTTGGGACAATATCATTTCTAAATTTTTCGTGACTTCACAGCAAATTAACCTTGAAATTGAATGTAAGTTATTTAGTACAAAATCCAATGAAATTCCAATCGGGAATAAATGTTTGTAAACCCACTGGGATTTTGAATGTATTTCTTTTAATTTCTATTATCAAAGTGTTCCAAATATTCTTTTCCCATCAATATTGCATAGTACATTGAAAACAATAAAAACGGCTCATATCTAACTTGACAATCTATCTTAGGAAGAATTTTTACATAAAATACCATCATTAGGAGCTTTGCGAGAAATCCAGTAAAAATTTATATAAGAACAATTACTGGATTCCTCACAATGGTCAGAATGACAGGAAAATGGATTCTGAAACAAGTTACCAATGACACCTTTTTTCCTTGCTTCAGCATAACGACTTTTGAGGCAGTTCCAATTAACTTCGGATGAAGGAAATCCTCCTTAATCCCCCTTTAATAAAGGGGGAAAGGGGGATTTGAATTAATTCTACATTGAGGGTTCTTAAACAATCTACCAATGACTACAATTTTTTATAATGGTGTCATTTTGCATATTTTTAAATATATTTGTTCCATTCTTCAGAATGACATAATACTCAAAAACAAACTATTCAACACTTTTAAATATTACTTAGTCCAATTAATATCATTGACTCCATTTAAGAAATTCGCATATCTTGCGGCTGTAAATAAGTAATCCGAAAGTCTATTTAGAAATTTCACAGTATAATCACCGAGATTTTCTTGTGTTGATAGAGAAACTGCTAATCTTTCGGCTCTTCGACATACTGTTCTGGCATTTTGTAAAAATGCTGAACTCATTGTCCCACCCGGTAAAATAAAGTTCTTTAATGGTGGTAGAATAGTATCATATTCATCAATCAAATTCTCTAACCACTCAATATTTTCTTCGTTTATTCTGGGTACTTCAAATTTTGGAGGTGGATTTAATGGAGTTGCTAAATCAGAACCAAGATTAAACAATAAATTGTTAATTACAGTTATACTTTCCTTAATTTTCAAAGGTAAATCAGGAATGGTTGTTACTATTCCTATTATACTATTTAGCTCATCAACTGTACCATAGCACTCAACTCTAAGAGAAGATTTGAGAACTCTTTGCCCATTAAATAAACCAGTTGTACCATCATCACCTGTTTTTGTATATATTTTCATTTTTTTTCCTTAATTAATTTAATATTATGAATTTATCTTGTTTTATATTATTACCATTTATGATTTTTATTAAATATACACCGGAGCTATTTGAATTGAAGTCAATTAAAACTTTGTTGTTATTTTCAATTGAATTATCATAAATGACTTTACCATAAATATCTGTTATCAATATCCTACCTAATTTATAATAACTGCCATTTTCGATTGATAATACTTTATTATTTTGATTGAAAAATATTTCTGTGTTAGATACATTTTCTTCATCTACACTACTAATTGTTTTGATACTATTAATTTGTACAATTGGGCATCTGAATTCACAATTATTAGCATAAAAATTTGAATATTCGAATTCACCTTCAAAGGATTCAAATTCTTGAACTTCTTCATTCAAAAATAAGGTCCAAACGGTTCTATTTGAATTTGGTAAATTAAATACAATTTCAACAGGAACAAATTCAAAAATTCCCCAATCCTTTGGTTGCACTTGTTTAATTCTTACACCACTTACTTTCTTTTCAGCTTCATTGCCTAAAATTTCAATATCAAGTATTGGATATCCATTACCATAAATCCATTGATTAAAAAAGAATTCCAAATCAAGCGAGGTATGGTTTTCTATTGATTTCTGAAGGTCATCAGAAGTAATACTTTGATTTTTAAAATCATTTAAATAATTTTGAATTACTTCATAAGAATCATAAGCTCCGTTAGTTTCGATATAATCACAAAGCATACCTACAACCAATGCACCTTTATCATAAATTAGTGAAGGATAATTGCCGATTGTTTCTCTCGAAAATCCCACTAATGGAAATAGTTTGTCTGGATTATTAAAATACGAATTACGTTTACTTTTTAAGGTTGATAAAAAATACTTGTAATCACCGGTAAAACCTTCAGCCCACACCGCTTCACTAAATGTAGCAAAACCTTCATTCAACCAAGCATCTCTAAATGTAGCAGGACTAACCATATTTCCAAACCATTGATGCGATAATTCGTGAGCAGCAATTAAATTTGCATCAACTTTCTGTGAAAATAAGTTGTTGATGTAAGATTCATCCATTGTTACCATAGTTTGATGTTCCATAGCACCAATTTTTGTATTTACATAGCCGACTTTATCAAAAGGATATTTGCCATACTTTTCTTCAAAAACTTCTAACATTTTTGGTACTTTTGAATAAGCAAATTGAGAAGCGTCTTTATACTTTTGTCTTGTAAAAATCATAATCGGTAATTCATTGTAATATGATTCGATTATTTCAAATTCACTCACTGCAAAAGTCATCAAGTAAGTAGCAGTGGGATAATGATGATTCCAATGATAAATAACTTCATCAATTCCTGCTTGTTCAACACTAAGCAAACCATTTGAAGCAACTTTGAATTTGTTTTTCACCTTAAATTTAAATTCACATTCTGCTTTGTCAGATGGATGGTCATAGCAGGGTAGCCAATGACGGGTAGTTGAAACATAGCTATTACTCATTCCAACACCAACTGCAAACACCATATCATTATCTTGATGGACACCACCCCAATTTGTATTAGATTTTTCCAAACTCATTAATCCATTATAATATACTCTAATGATTGAAGTATCATTCCTTGCATTATCTGGAATCTGAACTTTATAATAGAATTTTGACATATTTGTTTCATAGTTTTTGTTAAACTCTGTTAAAATACCATCAACTAAAACAGAATCAACTTTCAAATCAATTAAATGAAAAAAATATTCATCAGTATTTTCAAGCCAATGAACAGTCGCATCGCAATAACCTGAAATTTCTTTATTAAAAGCATTTGTTAAATCAATATCAGCAAAATATTTAACAACATCAAATTTTTGAATAATCAAACTATCAGCAGTTGATGGTTCAGCATTTATTTTTAACAATGATAGAAAAATAACAAGCAATAGAGTAATAATTTTTGAAAATTTAAGCATTTTTTCATTCCTTTCAAAATAATTTGAATATTTAGTTATTTATTAATTATATTTTTAATAATTTTGCTTTTATTATTGTGAAAAAAAAATTATTTTCATATTTTAAATTTGTACAATTTCAAAATTTAAATTTAATTATAATTTTAGTTGAAAAAAAATTGATTTTTTAAATATTATTACATCGGAGGATTAAATGTCAGTAGAAACAATAACATATTACTCTTTGGAGAAAGCACTTGCAGATGCAGAGAACGTGCTTTCTTTAGATTTGCATTACAAAGATTTAGACGAATTTCCCGAAGACATCTTCAAATTAACTAACCTAAAAGAATTAATATTGTGGAACAACAGAATTTCTTACATTCCAGAAAAGATTGGTCAGTTGAAGAATTTAAGAAAATTAGACCTTAGTGGCAACAGACTTGTTACCATACCATCAACTATTGGTGATTTGGAAAATCTTGAAGTTTTAGTTATAAGTTGGAATAAACTTAGAGAAATTCCATCAAGTATAGGAAATTTGAAAAATCTCAAGAAATTAGGACTTAACCACAATACAATACGCGAAATACCTGAATCAATCGGAAATTTAACTTCAATGAAAGAAATTATTCTTGAAGCTAATGAATTGACAGAACTTCCAGATTCAATAGGAAATCTTACTAATTTGGAAAAATTGAGAGTGCAATGTAATAATCTCAATAGTTTGCCCAACTCAATTTGTAATTTAACAAACTTAGTTAAAATTGAAGCATACGAAAACCAAATTGCTGAATTGCCAGAAAATTTCGGAAATTTAGTAAATCTTGAAAAGTTAAGATTATTCAAAAATCTTCTAACACATTTACCTGAAAACTTTGTAAATCTTACCAAGTTGCAAAAACTTTATCTTTATGAAAATGAGTTGAAATCACTACCAGAAGCATTTGGAAATCTTGTCAATCTTGAAGAATTTGAAATTGGTTTGAATATGCTCGATAGAATGCCTGATAGTATAGAAAAAATGACTAAATTAAAAAAAGTATCACTTCTTAGAAATGAATTTTCTGAAACTGAAATTACAAAAATCAAAACTTTGTGGTCTAATGCAAGAATTGATTGGAATTAATTATTAATAATAATTGATAACCATGTAAAAAATAACCCCATTTTAAACGTGGGGTTATTTTTTTATAAATATATATGTAATTTATGTTTTACAATTTAAACCATTCATCTACATTCTTGGAAATCTCACAATTGAATGTTTTATGAATAAATTCATTTTTATGAATATCGTAATAATAATCTTTTGCTAATTTTTCAGAGTGTTTTGCAATATAATTTAGTGCATCAATAAAAGCAAAAATTTCATCATCAGTCGTTGTTGGATGAAATGATGCTCTTACCCAACCTGGCTTATCTTCCAAATTGCCACTATCTATTTTACAAGTTATTGAGTGTGATTGCTCCCAATTCACATTAAGTAGATAATGTCCATAAGTTCCAGCACATGAGCACCCTCCTCTTGTTTGGATTCCAAAATAGTCATTTAATAATCTCACAGCTAAATTATAATGTATATCATCAAAATAAAATGAGAAAATAGATAATCTATGTTCAATATTATCAGCAAGTATATGTAGCTTAGGAATTTTTCTTAAATTTTCAAATAAAATTTGATTAATTTCACTCTCTCGTTTTTCGATTTTCTTAACATCCATTTCTTCTTTTAATTTTACTGCAAGTGCAGCTCTGATACCTTGTAAAAATCCGGGTGTTCCTCCATCTTCTCGTGCTTCAATATCTTCAATAAAACTATGCTGTCCCCATGGATTCGTCCAATTTACAGTACCACCACCGGGATTATCGGGAACTCGATTATTATACAAGTGTTTATTAAACACCATAACTCCATTTGTTCCAGGTCCACCAAGAAATTTGTGTGGTGAGAAAAAGACTGCATCTAATCTGGCATTTGAATTTTCTGGGTGCATATCAATTTTTGTGTATGGTGCAGAAGCAGCATAATCAGCAAAGCAAAATCCATTATAAGCATGCATTATTTCAGATAATTCAGAAATTTGTGTTTGAATTCCAGTTACATTTGAACATGCAGAGAATGAACCTATTTTAACTTTTTTATGTTCGTATTGTTTTATCTTTTTTTCTAAAAATTCTATATCGACAAGTCCATTTTTATTAGGTGGAATAACTACTACTTCGGCAATGGATTCCATCCAACTCGTTTGATTAGAATGATGTTCTAAATGAGTAATAAATACAACTGGCTTATCTTCATCTTTAAGCTCCAAAAATGGCATTACTTTTTCAGGTACACGTAATCCAAGAATTCGTTGAAATTTACTTAATGCACCAGTCATACCTGTTCCAGAAAAGATGATTGCATCATCTTTAGAGGCATTTAGATGGTCTTTGATAATACTTTGTGACTTATGATAAGCATAAGTCATTGTTGTGCCTGTAGCATTCGTTTCAGTATGAGTATTTGCCACAAAGCAACCAAAAGTTTCAATCATTTTTTCTTCAATCGGCTTATATAATCTTCCGCTTGCTGTCCAGTCTAAATATTGAATTTTTTTTATACCAAAAGGTGAAAGAAATTCTTGCTCGATACCTAATATGTTTTTTCTAAATTTGCTAAAATAATCCTGCATCATATTCCCAAAATAAAAATTTCAATTTCCAAAATGCAAAATTACGAAATATCAATGAAATAATATTAGTAAACAATTTTTGATTTGTTGCTAAGTATAAATTATATCTGAAGTTTTTGTTTATATCAGTTCAAATATTGTAATTTAATAAAAGTGAAATTAGAATTTTTTAAAATTCATAAGTATTCATCAATGTTCATTTCATTAAATCTAAAATTGCATTACACTAATCATATTTAAGTTGTTGGTTTTATTTAAAATGGAAGTTTAGTTCCTAATTATTTTTGTTTTATTTCGTCATTTCATATAATTATGATTGTGATTTTAAATCTATTGAAACAAATGAAATTATATATATTTTTTGTATTGGTCTGTTTTACTTATTCATTATCTGCCGAAAGTCTATTAAAAAGAGATACTATTTACAATTTAAATGGAATTGTATTTGCTGATGAGAATAATGAGCCGTTAAGGAGCGTTACAATCAGAGTTGCGGATAGTCCCAAAGGTGCGATAACTAATTCAAATGGAGAATTTTCAATTAATATCGAAAAGGGTTTTCACCAACTAATACTAACTATGGTTGGTAGGGAAAGAAAAATTGTTGATGTTGATTTGCAAAAAGATTCTACTTTTTTAATTATTAATTTAAAAATTAATAGTGCATTACTTGATGGTGTGGAAGTAATTGCGGAAGACCCTGGTATGAGAATGATGAGAAAAGTAATTGAGAAAAAAATCAAGCAGTATGATTCAATAAATACTTATAAATACACTCTTTATACCAAGTTCGTAGCATCAACCGATACATTAACTGCTGGCAGAACCGATAATCCGATTGACACAACAATAGTTTCAATTTTCGAATCATATTCCAATGGCTATTATGAAAAGCCAGATAATTATTATAATGAAATATTTCAACGAAGACAAAGTGTAAATATTCCTCCACAAGCAAATTTCCTTGTTTTTGGAACAAATGTAAATATTTACGATGATTTTATCAAGTTCTTAAGTGAAGAAATTTATACACCATTTCACCCATCAGCACCTGATTTTTACGAATTTATACTCGATACAAATTTTCATTCTGACGATTTACCAGTTGGTGGTAGAATAATTGTATATCCTGCGTCAGAACAAAGAAGACTGTTTACTGGCTATATCAATATTGACCCAGAAAAATTAATACCAATATCTGTTGAATTAGTGCCTAATAGTGTGGTTCGACTTCCATTCAATACCAAACTAATTGTTAAACAATCATTTCAACTTGTAGATAATAATTTTGTAATGCCAGATAAATTATCAATTAATACAAGCTCTAATGCAAATATTTTTGGTATAATTAATCCACGACTTGACATAAGTTTAACTACTGTTGCTAATAATTTCAATATCAATATCCCAATTGAAAAAAATGTATTCAACAGCAGAAGAGTAGAAGCAAGCGAACAAGCTGATGAATTCGATACTATTTTTTGGGATAAAAATATGATTATTCCACTTACTGAAATTGAAAAACAGTCTTATGAAGCTATCAGATTAGCTCGTGAAACTCCTGATTCAGCAGCAGGTACATCAATATTTGAGCAGTATTTTAGTCCCATTACAAGGCAGGTAGCAAAACTAAATCAAAAACCATTTACTGGTTTGGGAGATATGTTCATTTATAATAGAGTTCAGGGATTTAATCTTGGAATATCTGTTAATGATGAAATAATTAAAAGTATCGAAGCATTTGGAAAAATTGCATATAGTTTTTCAGATGAAAAGTTGAATTTCAATTTGGGTATTAATTACTATTTTGATGATAAAAAGCAATTCAAATTTAGTAGTAATTATTATGATAATTTGCAAAGAAGTGATGACCCTTATGTTATTAGAGTTCCTACAATCACATGGACAGCATTATTAAATAAGAGTGATTATGGGGATTACTACTACGCAAAAGGACAAGAATTATCCTTATCAGCTGGGTTTGGACAGTTGAGATTTATTCGCAGAGATGTATTTGAAAGACCTTATTTGTTTAAAATATATGCTCGAAGAGAGGAGCAAAGTAATGCAAAAAGCAATGCAGATTTTTCATTTTTCAATAGAAGTGGTCAATTTAGAGAAAATCCTGTAATAACAGATGGATTAATGAATACAATTGGATTTGATATAAATTGGAATTTTAATAGAGAACGCAGGATGTCAAATTTTGGTTTTTATTTTGGAGGCGAATTTTCAGACCCAAATATAATTCCATCTGATTTTAATTTTTCAAAATATCTAATTATGATGAATTTACGAACTAAAACACTACCTCTATGGCAACTTGATGTTAGATTTAGTGCAGGATTAGCTGAAGGTAAAGTGCCCGCACAAAAATTCTTTTCCCTTGAATCATCATCATCATTTATAACGGGTAACTCGTCATTTAGAAGTATGTCCACAAAAGAATTTTACGGAAATAGATTTTTTGCATTTTCATTTGAACATAATTTTGGAGAAGTTATTCCCGGAATATTAAGAATACCCGGTATTGCTGAATTTGGAATTGAATTTATACTGAATGCTAATATTGGATATAGTGAATTCTCTGAAGATGCCTTATTTTCTGATTTAAATGGAATTAAAATTATTCCTCAATCAACGGAAAGTACTATGGATAAATATTATTATGAATTTGGATTGGGGTTGAATAGAATACTTCTGTTTTTAAGGGCAGATATTTCAGCCAGATTTTCTCAATTTGAAACGCCAAAATTTTCTTTTACTGTAACAAATGCATCATTTTGATAATTCAAAATGATGCATTTGTAAAATACTTTTAAGAGTATGCTTGTACAACTCCATCTTCGGTGAGTTTTCCAATAATGAAATAGCCATCTGATTCGCTTCCACAAGCTAATGTCATTTCATTTTGATAAATTAAAAATTCATGTTTGATTATATCAAAACCATTAATAATCAAAAGAGTAGTTAATGAATTGAATAATAATTCAACCAAATCGTTCATATCACCATCAAAACTCTTCAATGAATTAGATAAAGTCTTATACGCTTTCAATTCAGATTGTTTGCCTTGTGGTTCCCATAATTTATTAATAAACCAATCATTAGGTTTGTCATTTGGTGAGTATTTAGAGGCAGTCATTACTAATTGAATTTCTGGAACTGGTCCGGGTATGCCTTCTGTAATCGAATTATCAACGTGACAAAACCAAATAGATTTAGCTGGACTTGGCATTGGATCCTGTGTAATGGTAGAAACTAACCAATTTTCGAATTCAACTAATACTCGGTTAAAATCCATTGTTTTCAATGAATGAGTATTAAAACCAGGAAATAGCTTTTGTAATGCGTTAGTTAATGCCTCTTTTCCTTCATCCATATCATACTGCATTTCAATTATACGATGCACAAATTTTTTAATTTCTTCATTTTTATTCATATTTTTTCTCTTTTTACTTTTTTTTAAAATCCAAACTTACGGAATTTATACAATATCTCAAACCTGTAGGTTGAGGACCATCATCAAAAATATGTCCAAGATGACCTCCACAATTACTACATACAACTTCTGTTCTTATCATTCCAAAACTTGAATCAGGAATTTCTGTTATTGCATCATTATTATGTGCATCATAAAATGAGGGCCAACCACAATGTGACTCAAACTTTGTATCAGAATCAAATAGTTTTGCACCACATCCTTTACAGAAATATTCACCTTTTTCAAAATGTAAATTATACTCTCCAGTACCAGGTCTTTCAGTCGCTTTTTCTCTCAAAACGCTAAATTCACTATCCTTTAATATTGATTTCCACTCAGCATCAGTTTTTGTAATCGGAAAATTCATTTCTTTATCCTTTAGTTTAATCTTATCAATTTGTAATTTACCCTCATTATTACCTTGTGAGCAAGATAAAATAAATATTAAGAAGAAAACATTAATATATAAACAAATTCTCATAATTATTTATTTAGTAAATTAACAAGTTATTTTAAACGAATTGAATATATTATTTATTTCAAAATTTATTGATATTAAAAAAAATATTTTTTTAGTTAGTCAATATAACACTAATTTTGTAATTGATTTTTTAGATTTTAGTGAATTTTATATGCTGAACGGCAAAAAAATAATTGTAGTTTTACCGGCATACAATGCCGAATTAACTTTAGAAAAAACATACAATGAAATACCACACGATATTGTTGATGAAGTAATCCTTGTAGATGATGCCAGTAAAGATAAAACTGTTGAACTTGCAAAGAGTTTAGGAATTGAAAAAATTATACGACATCAAAGAAACAAAGGTTATGGTGCTAATCAAAAAACTTGCTATAAAAAAGCAATAGAATCAGGTGCTGATATTGTAATAATGCTTCATCCTGACTATCAATATACACCTTTGTTGATTCCAGCAATGTCTTCAATGATTGCATCAGGTATTTATCCAGTAGTATTGGGTTCAAGAATACTTGGCAAAGGTGCTTTAAAAGGTGGAATGCCCATATATAAATATATAGCAAACAGATTTTTAACTTTATTCCAAAATATTATGCTTCGGCAGAAGTTATCTGAATATCATACTGGATATAGAGCATTTTCCAAAGAAGTACTCGATGCTGTTAATTATGAAGCTAATTCTGATGATTTTGTATTTGATAATCAAATGCTGGCTCAGATTTTCTTTAAAGGATATGAAATTGCTGAAATTACTTGTCCTACGAAATATTTCAAAGAAGCATCATCAATTAATTTCAAAAGAAGTATGCAATATGGTTTAGGAGTACTTGGAGTTAGTATATTATTTGTGCTTAATAAAATTGGTTTAAAGAAAACTGACATTTTTTTGTAGCTTGTATGAATAAAATTATTCAGCCAATTTTTTTTGAAATTTCAATCCGTGAGCTGTTTTTATGAGTTGTCATTTTAAACTTTTTTCAGAATCCATTCATTTTGTTTTACATAATTGAGAAATGCCACACTTGAACAGTGTGGCATCTAAATAGCGGATAAACTTCAATTAATATTTATATCAAACCTGCATTGTGCTTTTCAGTCAATCTTTGAATCATATCTTTAGTCATTGATTCTAAATTAAAAGCAGGATTCCAATTCCACTCTTCTCTTGCTGATGAGTCATCAATTGATTGGGGCCAAGAATCTGCAATTGCTTGACGATAATCAGGATTATAAGTAATTTCAAATTCAGGTATATGCTTTTTAATTTCATTAGCTAAAGTAGCAGGGTCGAAACTCATTGATGCTACATTAAAATCGCTATGATGTTTCAAATTAGAAAAATCCGCTTCTGCAAGGTCAATTGTTGCTTTAATACAATCAGGCATATACATCATAGGCATAGTAGTATCTTCTCTTAAAAAACAATTATAGAATTTCTTCTTTACAGCTTCATAGAAAATTTCAACTGCATAATCTGTAGTTCCTCCCCCAGGCAATGTTTCAGATGAAATTATACCAGGATAACGTAACCCACGACAATCAAGCCCGAATTTTTGTACATAATAGTCACAAAGTAACTCACCTGCAACTTTTGTAACGCCATACATTGAAGATGGTTTCAAAACACTTTCCTGTGGAGTATTCACTCTTGGCACTCCTTTTCCCCAAACTGCTATTGAACTTGGGATAATAACTCTTGCCATTTCGTATTTTACACCCAAATCCAATACATTCATTGTGCCATTCATATTGACATTCCAGCATAAATGCGGGTCGCGTTCTCCAACTGCAGATAAAATTGCAGCAAGGTGAAAAATTGTATCAATATCATATTTGATAACAGCTTGACGTATTGATTCCGCTTTTGTAACATCAATTACTTCATAAGGACCGCTTTGGGCTATGGCTTTGGGAGGATTATGACGAACATCTGATGCGATTACGTTTTCAGCACCATATTTTTTTCTTAACACAAGAGTTAACTCTGAACCAATTTGCCCATTAGCACCGGTAACAAGAATTTTCTTCATTTCTTTTTTCATAACAAACCTAATTTCATTTTCAAATAATAAAATTTTAAAATACAAAATTAACTAAAATTCTTAATAAAAATTAATAAAATTATTAATAGTGTACAAAACAAAATCAATCGGTACTTGTTGCTTAATATAAAAAAATGTATATGAACTAAATTTCATATTCAATTGACATATTTCGGAAAATATTTATTGGCGATAAAAATATCTGCAGAAAATCAAGAACTTACAATATCACTTCAGAAATGAATATATGATTATTCATTATAAACAATACCTTTATCTACTCGGAAATAATTTGTATTTAATTGCTTTGGAATTAATTGCTTAATATAACTATTTTCAGTAATTGTAATTATTGATTGGGCATCTTTGATTAAAATTTGTTCTAATGTATGGTTGCTTCTATTAGAATCAAGTTCAGAAAAAATATCGTCAAAAAGTATTACTGGAGTTTCATTTCTAATTTTTTTCAAAAATTCGAATTCAGCAAATTTAAGACTTATCAATAAAGATTTATGCTGCCCTTGAGAAGCAGTTTCTTTTGCAACAGAACGATTAATATTGATTGCAATTTCATCTTTTTGTGGTCCAAACATTGTAACCCCACGTCTCAACTCTACAAATTTTAATTTTTCATAAATCTGCTGATTTTTTAAAATATAATAATCTTTCTCAGGATTTACATCATCGTTATCAATATTATATGGTAGGTAAGTGATTGAAACATTTTCGTTTCCGCTACTAACTTCTAAATATGATTTCTCAAAAAATGGAATGAACTCATTTATAAATTTGTTTCTTTTAAACATAATATTAGCTGAAGTTTTAATTAGCAAATCTGTCCAGATTTCGAATTGAATCTTATCGAATATCCCCTCTCTTAGATTTTTAGTAAGTAGATTATTTCTTTGTTTCAAACACTTTTTTAATTCAAACAAATCTTCCATATATGACTTAGAAGATTGAGATAAAATTGTGTCTATAAATTGTCTTCTGTCTTGTGGAGTTCCAAATGTAATATTTTTAAAATCCGGAGAAAGAATTATAACAGGTATCTCACCTATAATATCTTTTGGTGTAAGATTATCTCCATAAGTTGAATTGATTTGCTTTCTTTTTCCATTGTAATATTTAACTCCCACAAAATAAGGTATAGCTAAATCATTTGTACCTTTAACCAATACTGAATAATTTATATTTCCGAAATTAATTACTGAAGAATCCGATACAGGTAGAAAACTTTTAGAAATTGCACCAATTGATATAGCTTCGAGCAAAGTAGTTTTTCCACTGCCATTCAATCCATATATAATGTTGAGTTTGTTTCCGAATTTAATCTCAGTTAAATTATGATTACGCAAATTTTGAATAGAAAGGGTATTAATAAACATATTTAAACCAAAATAATTCTCAAAATAAATTGATGATAGTATTTTATTAAAATTTTAATACTTTCATGATTACAAAAATAGTTTAAACTACAATCAAAAAAAAATATATATAATTGTGTTTGAAAAATGGATATAAAAATTAATACTAATATCGTTTTGCTTCAAACATTCAATCCCGAAAGATTATAAAGAAATAATATTTGATTTCCTTTATAGACAACCATGCTAATTAATAACTATAATTGTAATAGTTGTATATAATAAATTAAAAAAATTCACCAAAAAAATAAAAAAATTAAAAATAAATTCATTATTGTTTTTTTTTATGTGAATTTTTTACTATTTTTAATAGATTATTTTTTGTTGGTTAATGAAAAGTGTTAAATAGTTTATGAGTAAAATTAATAGATATAAATAACTAATTTTTTTAATTTTTGTTACAATTTTTTTGGAGTTTTTATGAAAAACCATAAAATACTTTTTCTTTCCATCTTTGTGGCTATGTTTTTGTTTGTCAGTACAAAATCAATAGCACAATATTGCGAACCATATTTTTATTACGCAGGTAATTATATGGGTATTAATAATGTAAAAATAGCCGATTTGGAAAATGCAACTGATTGGCCATATTCTCCTGGATATAACTATTATCAAGGTATGACAGCTAATATGGCACCCGGCGAAAAAGTTAATTTGGAGGTAACATTTGGTAATTCTTATGATATGGGTTTATCTATATGGATAGACTGGAATCAAGATGGCTATTTTGACGATAAAAGCGAAATGGCTTGGAATTCTGGTTCTGACCAGTCTGCATCGGGATTTAGTGGTTCATTTACCGTCCCATCAAATGCAAGTCTTGGCTATACGCGAATGAGAGTAATGTGCGAATACTACTATATGTATAGTGGCTATCCTCCATACTCTTGTGCATATTACCAATATGGTGAAGCAGAAGATTATGATGTTTTTATAGCTCCTCCTCCTCCAGACGCTGCGATGGTTTCAATTGATAATCCAACAACTCCATTTAGCTTGGGCTTCAATGAAATTCTTGCAACATTTACTAATAAAAATGACAACAAATTAGAAAGTTGTGATTTTTCTTGGTTTGTAAATAATACTCTTCAAGGTGTTTATCATTGGACAGGTACAATCAAAAAAGATGAACAAATTCAATTATCACTTGGAAATTATGATTTCCAATATCCTCCAGGTGGACCTTATAATGCATTTAACATAAGAGTAATCATTTCAAATCAGAATGGTGATGGTGCAGATAAAGATTATGGCAATGATGCGATGAGCGTACTCGTTGCACCTGTATTAAATGATGCTGGTGTGATTGGTTTCTTCGGACCTCCAGAAGGTTTTGGTCCCGGTGTAACTGCTGTAAGAGCAAGAGTAATGAACTATGCACCTAAACCATTGAATTCAGTTAGAATAAGATGGGCTATTGATGGTGTGGAACAACCTTCATTTACAGCCACTGGTTTGAATATTCCTTACCTTGGATATCAGGATATCGTTATTGGTAATTACACATTCTACAACAAAACCCCTATGGGACCATTCACAGTTAAAACTTGGACTGAAGTTCCTAATGGTGTAGTTGATGAAGTAAAAGGAAACGATGAGTATAACGGAGGTATTGGTCCTTCATTCGTTCCTGGAATTTATACCATTGGTGGTTATGGAGCTCATTTCAATACACTAACTGATGCTTCATCTTATCTTAGTGCAAGTGGGGTTATGGGTACTGGAGCTGTTTATTTTGAAATTCGCCCTGGCACATACAAAGGACAAGTTCTTATTAATGCTAATTTAGTAAACAATAATACAATTGAATTCCGTTCATCGACTGGAAGAGCATCAGATGTTGTGATTGAAGCAACACCAACTAATCTGAATAACTACTTATTTAGAATTGATGGAATGAAAAACATTTATTTGAAAAATTTATCATTCCGTAATACTGCTACAAATACTTCTCTTGCTGGTAATATTTTAGTTATTAATAACGGTAATAATATTAATGCTGATTATTGTAACTTCTATGGTGTTGCGTCCGCTCCAAGAAATGCAGCTTATACAAATTTGACATTCAACAACACCAATATGGCTAATATTACAAATTGCATTATTTTAAATGGTGCAATTGGTATTACTAATCAAGGTACAACAAAAGTAACAAAATCTACTTTTGATAATAATATTATTTCTGATTACACTTGGAAAGGTATCAATAATAGTTTCTCAATGCCAGATAATAATGTAATTATCACAAATAATGTTATCCGCAATACAAATACAGTAAAACCACCTTATGGTATTGCATCTGTTAATGGAACAACTATCAAGAATAATATTATTGATGGTTTGACTGGCACTGGTACTGATACAAAAGAATCTGGTATTTATGTAAGTGCTACAAGCAATCCAACTGATTATACTGATATTTCAAATAATAGAATTATCAATGTTGTAAATGCTAATGGTGTACTTGCTGAAAATGGCAAAGTTAAATTATTGAATAATTTAATAAATGGCAATTTGACTGTTGGAAGTACAATGTCATTAGTAAATGTTGATAACACTGTAGGTTATGCTGGAAATAATGTTATTAATGGTGGTAATATTACTGGATTAAGAGTAACAAATTCCCCTAATTTTCACTTTGTTTATAATTCAGTAGTTAATAATTCCGTTTCATACCCAAGTGTTTATACTACAATTGGCTCAGGTTCTATTTTGAGAAATATTTTCCAGAATTATGGAACTGGTTTGGTTGCAGATTTTGCTGGAACAATTACTAATGATGAAAATAATTACTTTACAAAAGGTACAAATTTATTAAGATTTAATGGAGTATCATACACGCTACCTGCTTTTGTAGCATTAGGTTATGATAAAAATTCAAGTAGCAAAGAAATCTTCTTTGAGGATGTTGCATTGAATAATCTTAAATTAAAAACATATATTCCTGAATTATTAAAAGGTACTGCTTTATCAGGATTGACTGAACCTATGAATAGTGATGTTCAAAAATTCGATTATGAAGGACATCCAAGAGCTTCATTCTTTATCGGTAGTGACGAAATTAAACTTGAAATTAAAATTCAACGCCAAAGCGAAGGAATAGTAGATTGTATTGGAACTCTAAATACTAATATTTCAGTTTCAGCAACTATGTCTTATGGTGTAATTCCAACATATCAATGGGAAAAAGATGGAGTTGTCATTGCTGGACAAACAAAAGAGATTCTTACATTTGCTGCTTTAAAACTTTCTGACAATGGAGTTTATCGTTGCTTATTAAAAGGACCTGGCGATACTAAAGCCGTTTATTCTGAAGGTGTTACTGTATATGTGCTTACTCCAACAGAAATTACAGAAGAACCAAAATCACAATACATCAATATGGGTGGAACTGCAATTTTCCAATTTGCAGCACATATTAATGGTAGAAAAGTTGAAGATGCTTTGAAAATGAATGAAATTTCTATTCAATGGTATAAAGTTAAAGCTGGTGGCGATATTACAATTGTTGATGATAAAAGAATCGCTGGTGCAAAGAGCAATTTAATGACTATCACTAATTACAATGTAGCAGATGAAGGTCAATATTATGCTGTTATTACTGGATTATGTGGAACAGCAACAACATCTAAAGCAGAATTAAAAGAAGCAGTTATTGATTTAACCATTACCGAACAACCAATTGCTTCAACTCATTGTGAAGGCGAAACTGCTGAATTTAAAGTAGAAGCAGTTACTCAAAGTGTTTATGATATTAATTACCAATGGTACAAAGATGGACAAATCTTATTAGAAGGTGCTCAAATTTCAGGTACAAAAGCATCAAGACTTCGCTTGTATGAAATTGATGCAAATGATGCTGGTGATTATTATTGTATGGTTACTCTCGAAAATACTGCTTTATTCGAGCAATCTGCTGAAGTTAAACTCACAGTTAATAAATTGCCATCAATTGTTACTCAACCAACTGACGTTACAGTTCAAGTTAGTAAAGACTTTACTTTAACTATTGAATTAGATGATGAAAATGATGTTACTTTTGAATGGTTCTTCAATGGAAAATCAATCAGTACAGAAAAAACATATACAAAAACAAATACACAACCTGAAGACGCTGGAAAATATTGGTGTGTTGTTACAAATAGTTGCGGTGATGTAAAATCAACAGAAGTTAATGTTGTTGTTACTACAGGTACTGTTGGTGTAACTGATAAGGTGATTGATGGTTATATACTTGGTGCTATTTATCCAAATCCATCAATGGATGTAGCTGAAATCAGTTATACAATGCCAAATGCTGGTTCATTGAAAATTTCAGTTGCTGACATTAGTGGCAGAGAAGTAATGGAATTATTAAATGAAACAGTTTCAAATGGTACAAATACATTGAAATTCAATGTAAGTAATTTACCAAATGGAGTATATTACATTGTAATGAATACAGGAACTGTCAAACTTACACAAAGATTAACAGTTGTAAAATAATTGATATTTCAAGTATTTACTGAGTACATTTTAAAAACTCCTGCTAACAGATATAGCAGGAGTTTTTTTTGTGAATGATGGAATCTTATCTGAAAATATTTTATTTTGAAGTTCAGAAAGAGTATATTAATACTAATTGGATTTCAAATAAATTATATACTATTCTATACAAATCCTAGCGAGATTGTTGGTCTTGCTCAAGTTCCTTCAACTTGAAGAAGGTTAGGCATTGGACTGAGTGTAGAATTGTGGGGCTTACAAACTTTTAATCCGGCTTGGATTATCATTGAATTCATAATTTAATTTTGCCATTACTATATAATTTGAATATGCAATGCTAATCAAAATAAATGGGTAAACATTTACCATTAGATTAACTTAGGTCTTCTCCATTCAATTTCCCGTTAGACAAACTATATACTTTTGCTTTAAATTCTTCAATTTTTGAAATTGGTATATTAATTATATATTCTACTGAATCAGTATAAATTTCTTCATAAGAAATTGCATAATTATCAATTAATTTTTTTATTAATGAAATATCGTTATAAGTGCAATTTACTAAAACAGGTTTTGTGATATTTATAACTTTCTTTTCTGAAATTTTCAGAACTTCTTCAGTGGCATCAGAATATGCCCTTACTAAACCACCAACTCCTAATTTTGTTCCTCCAAAATAGCGAGTAACAACAACGAGTACATCTGATAAATCATATTTCCCTATTGTAAATAGAATTGGTTTACCTGCCGAACCAGAAGGTTCACCATCATCAGAAAATCTATAATCTTTACCGTTCCACCCTATTCTATAAGCCCAACAATTATGAGTAGCATCAAAAAATTCTGCTCTCACTATATTTAAAACCTTCATTGCTTCGTCTATAGAATTTGTATTATAAACTGAAGCTATAAAAGATGAACCTTTAATTTTGATTTCTTGTCTTTTAAAACAAGTAACAGTATGATAATAATCAATATTAATTGGTTTTTCCATTAAATAAACCGGAGATTGTTGTGAAAATTGGTATAGTATGTTACCCTACTTTTGGTGGTAGTGGCATTGTAGCTACTGAACTCGGAATGGGACTTGCTGCAAAAGGGCATCAAGTGCATTTCATAAGTTATGAAACACCTATGCGACTGGATAAATTTCTTGATAATATTTTCTTTCATGAAGTTGAAATTCCTCATTATCCACTTTTTGAATTTAATCTTTACACTCTTGCCTTAGCAGGAAAGATAATTGACGTAATAAAGTATGAAAAATTAGATATTGTTCACTCACATTATGCAATTCCACACGCTATTAGTGGTATTTTATCGCGTGAAGTTTTGAATGATGCTCAAGTTAAATTAGTTACAACTCTTCATGGAACAGATATAACACTTGTGGGTTTAGAACCAGCTTTCCATCCATTAATTAAATATTCACTTGAAAAATCCGATGCTGTTACGGCAGTATCTGATTATTTAAAAAGTAAAACAGAACAATCTTTCAAGCAAGATAGAAAAATTGACGTAATTCCAAATTTTATTGACCCTGAAATTTATAAAAGAATTCCCTGTCCAAATATAAGAAAACAAATTGCTCCAAATGGTGAGAAAATTTTGATTCATATTTCTAATTTTAGACCAGTGAAAAGAGTTCCGGACACTATTAGAATTTTAGCAGAAGTATCAAAGACTCACAATGTAAAATTATTGTTAATTGGAGATGGTCCAGAACGTTCTGAATCAGAAAAATTAGCTCGTGAACTTGGAGTATGGGAAAATGTAAAATTTCTTGGCAAACAGCACGCTCTTGTAGAATTATTATCTGCTTCTGATGTATTTCTTTTGCCAAGTCAATCTGAAAGCTTTGGTTTATCTGCATTAGAAGCAATGGCTTGTGGAGTGCCTGTGGTTGCATCAAATATTGGTGGAATACCTGAAGTAGTATCTCATCGTGAAACTGGCTATATAGCGGAATTTGGCGATATTGAAAGAATGGCAAAATACGTGAAGGAATTATTAGATAATCAAAAAAAATGGCAAGCATTTTCAGATATGAGCATAAAAGTAGCGGCAGAAAAATTTGATTCACATAAAATTATATCTATGTACGAAGATGTCTATAAGAGAGTTTTGGGAGAATAGGGAAAAGTTCAAAAAAAAAAACCTTATTTGAAAATTTCAAATAAGGTTTTTTTTTAACAAATCAAAAATCACTATTCACATTGATTATTGTCTTGCAATAGTTTTAGATTTTTTGTAGCATTAGGATTTTTAGGGTCCAATTGCAATACTTTTCTATATGCTTGACAAGCTTGTTTGCCTTGTGATAAACTATGATATGCTACAGCAAGATATAAATGAGCTCTGGATTCATTTGGAAAAATTGTAATCCATTGATTAGCATGTTTCACCAAATCGTTAAACTTTTTGCCTTCTAAAAACATATTTGCAATTTTAGAAAATGATTGATTTAATGCAAATTTATTTTTTGTTGTATCTGTCATTCCAACGGTAATTACATTCTGGAAAGTTTGTTCTGCTTTAGCAATGTCATTAGTTGCTGCATAAGCATCTCCTAAAGCTAATCTTGCAAATAGAAAAGTTGTATCAGCACTTATTGAAGATAAAAGTGGTTCAATTGCTTGAAGAGCTTTGCCACCCAATAAATACCCATTACCGATATAATAATATACAATATGCTTTTGTTCATTTACACATCCAGAAGTTGTAGCTCTTTTTTCCAAAATTTTAACAGAACGCATATAATCTGGAATACTATCACCGGGCTTGACATATTTTTGAAGCATCACACCAAGTGATTGCATAATTCTGCAAGTTTGTTCTGGACTTTGGTTAATAGCAATTTCCCAAGTGTTAATTGCATTCAATGTATCACCACTTAATAAATATGCTTGTCCTAATTTTTGTAAATCAACATTTTCAAGTGTAGTATCTTTGCTGATAGTAGTATAACCCTCAATTGCTTTAGGATAATTTGCTACATCAAAATAACATCTTGCCAACAAAAATTTTGCTTTTGTTTTAACTGAATCAATTTCTTTTGATACGATATCAAGATGTTGAGCTGCAGAATCACATCTACCGATTTTTTCGAGTGCTTGAGCAAGATACCATCTTCCAAGTGAACCAGTCGGGCGTAATTGAACATAACTATTAAATGAAGCAGCTGATTCTGGATATTTCTTTGCTAAAAAGAAAATTTTTCCTTGTTCATAAAATGCTCTGAAATTCTTTGGGTCAGCTTGAGTTACTTTGCCCCATTCTTGCAATGAACGAGTGAAATATTCATTCGATAAATCTTCATCCATTTCACGATTTGCAAGCCAATAATATGAAGTAGCAAGTTTAATTCTTGCATCAAGAATATTCTCATTCAGACTTAATGCTTCTTCATAATTTGAACGAGCAAGTTCATAAACTTTTTGAGCGAAATATAAATTACCAAGTGCTATATAAGCATCAGGATTTTTCTTGTCCATTTCTCTTGCACGGGTGATAATTAATTCAGCTTTACGAAGTGAATCAAATTTGATATAAGCATTTGCTAATTCTAATTGAGATTGAGGGTCTTTATCATTTCTTTTGATAGCATCGTTAAGATATTCTAATGACTCTTCAATTTTGCCAAGTTCAGCATAAGTTTTTCCAATTTTTCTTAAAATAAATGGCTGTTTCTTCTGGGCATCATTTGCCAATTTATAATATTTTAGAGCATCGGGAAATTTATCCATCTCAAAATAAATATCGCCAAAGAACACAAGGTTGTTCGCATTGTCAATATTTTCTTTTTCTGCTTGTGGAATTAAAGTTACAGCAGATTCATAGTCTTTTTCGTTAATATATGTTCGTATTTTTTCTGTTAATGATTGACTGAAAGTTACAGAATAAAATACAGTTAGCAAAAGCAAGATTTTAATTGCTCTTCTCATTTTAAATTAATCCTCTTTTATAATAATAATTTTTGCAAACGCTGGAACAATACCAATTTCTTTAAAATATTGTTGAATTTTTGCTTCTTTACCAACAAATGAAGCAAACCAATAAGGCAAGTTCATTCTATCTTCAAGCAAATATGCCCAATAGGAAAATATATAAGGGTAACGCTTTTGAACCACAAATGCTTGATGTACAATTTGAGGTGGCTCGTACTTCCCTTTCTCATTTACGAAACTTATCCGTAAAATTTTAAAGTTTTGGTCTTTAGCAAGTTGTGATAAATATGAAATTCCAATTGAATTCTTATTATTTACAACAAAATTTTTAATTGAATCTATAGTTGAAAGTTGAACTATTGGTTTTGAAATTTTATTTCCTTTTGTAACTAAAGAATTTAAATTAGCCCACTCTGATGAATTGACTGTATTAGTTACAATTTGTGGTTCTGAAGCTAAATTTTTAAAATAGTCAGTGAACTTAACATCCTTTTTGGTCAGAATACTTCTTAATTGTTCATCTGTTAAAGTATCTAAAGGAAAATCAGGATTTGCAAATAAAACTAAAGCATCTTGTGCAACTTCAATTTTTTTGTGCTTTTCTACTTTATAGATTTTCATCAAAGAATCTTCATCTTTTAAATAATCTCTGGCTATAATAATAGCTCTTGAATTACCTGAAAGAAGGAGAGACATTGCTTTTCTTGATTCTACAACTTGCAAATCAATTTTCACATTTGGATAGACTAAATTATACAATTTAAATGCTGTATCTAATACATTATAAATTGAAGCATCAACAGAAACAGAAATTTTTCCACTATTCATTGTTTCTACAGTTGAATCTTTAGCTGAATACTTGTCATCGCAAGAAAACAAGAACACAACCAATAAAAAAATTGCTAAGAAATTAAATGACTTATTCATCATCTTCATCCATAAATTTATATCTTTTTTCTTGAGTCCAATACATAGATAATCTATAAATACCGAATAATATAAAAATTATTCCAAAAACCCATCTAATTTGACTTTCAACATTTGGAGGTAGTATATAGCCAAGCAAAATAGCTATCCCTAATACTACAATTAGTAGTCGTACACCGTAATTTAATATTCTCAGTACCAAGATTTTTGTTCTTTAGAATTTTAAAAAAAAGTAGTCTAATAAGTTTCAACAAATTAGACTACTTTATAAATTATTAACGTAATTTAAATTTAATCGGAATAGCAACCCAACACATAATTGGCTGTCCATTTTGAATTGCTGGCGTAAATACACCACATTCTTTAACAGCTTTTAATGCAGCACTATTCAAAATCTCGTTATCAGTTTTGATGATACTTGTTTTACGAACTTTACCATCACCACCAACTAATACATTAATTAATACTTCACCTTCAACACCTGCTTTACGTGCCAATTCAGGATATTCAACACATTTTTGAAGACGTGCTAAATCCACATCAGGTTGTTTTTCAACTGGAATAAACGCATCTTCATCTGGAATTTCTTCTTTTTTCTCAATTTTAATATCTTGTTTATTAAAATCAATATTTTGAGCAAATCCACCTAAATCATCACCAGTACCACCCTCAGCCGATGCTCTTGACATAACGTCAACGGTTGCAAACTCTTGCAAGTCTGCTTTAATTTCAGCATCAGGAACAGGAACAGGATTACCTGCACGTGCAGCAGGACCTGTATTGATAATTGTCTCTGTTGGAGGAGGAGGCATTTCAGCATTTTCAGTTTCTTCAGGCGGTAAATTTTCCAATGATAATTTCATCAAAGGAACCATTTTAGGAGCCGCATTTGCACTTTCTTGAATTTTTTCTACTGCATAATAGATAATCAAAAAAAGTAACAACATTGAAATTGTAATACCAAAAGCCCAATAAGTATATTTTCTAATAAATTCTTTTAATTCTACAGCGCCATAAGGATTACGCTGAGGAATACCAACGGTCATTTCAGCTGTACTCATTATTGTAAATCCTTAATTTTAGCAATTTCTTCTTCTGAAATAGGTGCTATAGTAAATCTTCTTTTTCTTTTTGAAGGTTCACCTGCTTCATCAAGTTCTTTTGCAACTTCATTAGAAATAGCAATTTCGGCAACATTCAATTGGTCAAGAATATTTACAACAATACCATAATTCGCATTTTGAGCGGGTTTTAATGCAATGATCATTTTATTGCCCATTATTTTACCGGGATTTGAAGGGTCTTTTTTAAGATGTTGTTTTTCAGCTAATGCTTTTACATCTTTCAATTCTATAGGTTGAGGGTCTTCTGTACCTTCAGCATAAAAAAGTCTATTATCTTCACGGACGAATAATGTAACAAGTTCTGATGCTTTAACATCAACATCTACAATCACTTCCGGAGGCATAGACATTTCCATTACCTGCGGAGCAGCCATAGTTGTAGTGAACATAAAAAACGTTAAAAGCAAAAATGTAATGTCAACAAGTGGAGTCATATCAAGAACAAAACCCACTCTTTTCATTTTTTTGCGTTTCTTTTTTCCGCGTTTAGCACGTTCTACAGATAGTGCGCCACCACCACCAGCCATAATATCTCCTAAATATTTTTATCTTACATATAAGACAAAATTATTTTAAATTAGTTACAAACTATTGTCTTTTATCAGTTACATAATTGAACTGAGTAGCGTAATTCTTTCGTAATACATCCATTGCGTCATAAACCCATTGGAATCTTAGTCTCTTATCAGCATCTATTGCAAATTTGGTTTTATTATTTGCACTTATTGTGTTTCTGACCAATTCAGCTAACATATCAAGACCTACTTTAACCTGAGCTTTATCCATATATTCCGGAGGAATTCCTTTTGTAGAAGCCCATACCTGATTTCTATCAGTTTCATTTGTTAATTCATAGAAATAACTTGTATCTGTAGTAGCCGAATCAATAGCAATTTTAACAACTGCTAAATCTTTTTCAGGTACTTTCGAAGTGTCAGGAGATACCTGCGGTCTCTGAATCACAAATTTTTGTTCACTCTCGGCATCTGATTTAAATTTTGCAGTAAACATAAAAAATGTCAACAGCAAAAAAGTAATATCAACGAGAGGAGTCATATCTATAACAAAACCGACTCTTTTTTTCTTAACTTTGCTCACAGAAGCTCCTTCTGTTATTATTCAACAAATTAGCTCTTAATTCTTATTGTAAATATCTGTGTAATCTGCAAAATAGCTTCATCTATCATATAAACGAAATTATCTACTTTTGTTGTAAAGAAGTTGAATGCAACGATTGAAATAATTGCACCTGCAAGACCACCAGCAGTATTATAAAGTGCTTCAGAAATACCGAGTGAAAGTTGTGTTGCAGAAACAGTTCCTGATAAAGCCAATGCTTGGAAGGCACGAATCATACCAAGAGTTGTACCAAGCAAACCAACCATCGTAGAAATTGAAGCTACAGTAGAAAGAATTACAAGATTCTTTTCTAATAATGGAGTTTCAAGATTTACTGATTCGTCAATTGCTCTCTGAACTTCAGCAATTTTCTTTTCGCCTGGGAATTCTTTATCACCTTCGATTTCTTTAAATCTTTGAATTGCTGCTCTCAAAACATTTGCAACAGAACCACGTTGTTTGTCGCATTCAGCGAGGGCTTCGTTTAATTTTCCGGTATGCAATAATTTAATTACATTTGAAATAAATGCAGTTGGTGAACCTTTTCCTTTTGCTTTACCAATAGAAAATGAACGTTCAAAAATAACAGTAACTGAAATAATTACAAGTGCTAACAAAACAGCTACAAGTGGACCACCTGTGTAAATAGTGCCGAGTACATTACCTGGTTTTGGTTCGTGTTTTGTTTGTGGGTCATTGAAATTGCCTGGATTACCCATAACTCCATAATAAAAAGCAAATGCTACTACCATTGCCAAAAAGATGACAATTAAATTAAAATAATTCTTCATATAAACCTCTATAATGAAAAAAAAAGTTATTCAAATTATTAATTAAGTAATTTAATTGCATCGTCTAAAGATTCAGCAATTGTAAATACTAAAGTCAATTTTGTGATGACAAATATATTTTCTAACGATTTACTCACGTTGCAAAGAATAATCTTACCATTTCGTTTGATAAAATTTGCATGAGCTGAAATCAATACGCCAAGCGCTGTAGAATTTAAATAAGTAACGCTTTCGAGATCAATGATTAAACTATTTTGCTGTTTTTCAGCAAAATTTTTGAGATTTTCTTTTAGCTGGTCAGTTTCTTCACCACCTATAAACTGTCCTTTCAAATGGAGAATTGCTCCACCAATTTGCTCTTCAATTCTTATTTGAGACATAAATCACCTTTAAAAAAATATTAAAAATAATACAAATATCTTATTTAGTCAAAATACAAAATTCAAATTTAATGATTTTTACAATTTTATTTTCATTTTTTATTCTAAAAATCATAATAAAGACACATCAAACAGTCATTTTGTTACAAATTAATTTCAAATTAACAAAAATTCAACATTTTTGCCCTTTGCAAAACCTATAAATGCCATTAAAGTCTTTAAAAAATTCAATTTTATACATTTTATTGAAAATTGTCTGTATCTGAACCATTTGATTATAAGCAAATTCTAAATAAAATTCGCCTTTATCGGTAAGCAAATCATAAAATGATTCATTGAACCTTCTATAAAAATTTAAACCATCATTTTCATCACATAAAGCAATTCTTGGTTCATAATTCATAACATCAATTGGAAGAATAGAATATTCTTCCTTACTAATGTATGGTGGATTTGAAACAATAATATCAAACTTACCTTTTGGTAATTCTGTTAAAATATCCAATTTCTCAAAATCTACTGTGCAATTATATTTGCTTGCATTTTCCATTGCAAGATTCAAACTATCTATTGAAATATCAATAGCTTTAACTAAATTTGCATTTAATTTTCTTGATAGAGAAATAGCTATGCAACCACTACCTGTACCAATATCAAGAATATTTATATCAGACTCGCTTGCCCAATTCTCAATTATTATTTTTGCTAATTGTTCAGTTTCTGGTCTTGGGATTAAAACATTTTTATTGACTTCAAATACACTGTCTAAAAAAGTGGCTTCTCCTAATAAATACTGAAGTGGCTCATTGTTTCCACGTCTTGTTAGGGCAGCACGAATAGCTGTCAATTCAGTTTCAGAAATCGGTTTGTCATAAGATGTATAGAGGTCTATTCTTTTACAATCTAAAACTTTTGTTAAAATCAATTCAATATTTAATCTTGGTGAGTCGATTTTTTTCTTAGTAAAAAAATCAACACTTAAATTGATAATATCAATAATTTTATGACTCTGAACACTCATCAACAAAAAATCCGTAAAATATTATAAATCTGAACCAAGCAATGACAATAAAGCCATTCTAATAAATACACCATGAGTAACTTGAGTTTGAATTAAACAGTTTTTATGAGTGCTAATCCTATAATCAAGCTCAATACCATAATTTACTGGACCTGGATGCATCAAGCATAAATCTTTTTTGCTTTGAAATTGTTCAAGTGAAACACCGTAATATTTGTTGAATTCTTCGATAGAAGGCAAAATACCAGACTCCATTCTTTCTCGTTGCAATCTTAAAACAAGCATAACATCAGCCCATTCAATAGCATCATTTATATTTTCAATAATATTGCAATTCCAAATATCAATATTTCGAGGCAATAAAGTACCCGGTCCGCACAAACTAACTTCTGCACCAAGAGTTTTGAGCATATCGATATTAGAACGAGCTACCCTACTATGCATAATATCGCCCACTATACATATTTTTAAGCCCTGTACTTTGCCAAAATGTTTATGCAATGTAAAAGAATCAAGAAGTGCTTGAGTAGGATGTGCATGTTTACCATCTCCAGCATTTAAGACAACACCTTTTGTATTTTCTTGAAGAAATTTTGGTGTACCTGAATTTTTATGACGAACTACATACATTTGCACACCCATTGCTTCAATAGTGTGTAATGTATCAATTAGTGATTCACCTTTTGTTATACTACTAGTTGAAGTAGCAAATGAAATAGTATCAGCACTCAATCTCTTAGCTGCAATTTCAAAGGATAACTTGGTACGGGTGGAAGGTTCAAAAAAAGCCATTGCAACTGTTATGCCCTTCAAATCAGAGAATTTCTCTCCTCTTTTGAAATTTTGCATAAAAAAATCGGCTTTGTCGAAAACTATTTTTATGTCTTCTTTATTCAAATCAGCCGATTCAAGCAAATATGGAACAGATAATTTAGTATTTAAATTCATAAATTATTTATATATTTATTTCAAAAATGTTTCAATAACAAAAAATTCAACTAATTTCTTATTCAAAAAAATTAATCTTACAAAAATACTAAAAAAGCCGTTTTTAATAACGGCTTTTTTTTCCACATTTTGAATGAATTTACTTCTTCTTTGCAGCTTTTTTAGGTTTTGCAGGTGCTGGCTCTGGTTCAACAACAACAGGTGCGGGATTTACTTTGCTTGCAAGTTCTTTACCTGGTTTAAATTTAGCAACTTTTTTAGCAGCTATATTTAATGGTTCGCCTGTTTGTGGATTTTTTCCGACACGGGCTTTTTTGTCAATAACAGAAAAAGTACCGAAACCGATTAAAGTTACGTTTCCGCCTTTTTCAAGTTCACCTGAAATCGTATCAAGAGTTGCCTTGATAATATGTTCGATTTCAACTTTTTTTGAGCCGGTTGCTTCGGCAACTGCGTTAATGATGTCAGTTTTGTTCATAACTGTAAACACTCCTTGATGAAAAAAAAATTAATGCAAAAAAAAATATAAAAAACTTATTTATTATTTATAATATTCATACTTCAATACTTATGTTAAATAGCATTTTCAAACTTATTTGAAATTATGAATTTTTTTTTTACAATGCAAGAAAAATTTGAAAAAAAAATTCATTTTTCTTTACTTTTTTATAATTTATATATAAAAATAAATAAAAATGGAAATATTTCATACATAAAATACAAAAAATGCAATGTTATCAAAGAAAAAATACCTGCAATTACATCATCTAATAAAATGTAAATTGCACCACTTTTTTGGTCTATTTTATTTATTGGGTATGGTTTGAAAATATCAAAGAACCTAAATAATACAAATGCTATTGTAATCCAAATCAAATTATGTGGTATTGTAAAGCTTGAGATTGAAATCCACATACCTATTACTTCGTCTTGCACTATCCATTTAGGATCTTTCCCATATTTTTCTTTGAAACTATTTATAAATACGAAACTTACAAAAATATTTACAATTATCAATGGAAAAATTAACCACATAAGTAAATTCTCACTAATAAATAGTACTATTAATGCAAATAAACTTCCAAAAGTACCAGGTGCAAATTTTATTTTGCCTAAACCAAAACAACTTAAATAAAATATTGAAAAATATTCGGATTTCTTCATTATTTCCATATTTTTATTATTTTATTTTTTACTAAATATTCAATAAATGTCCATACTGTAAAGATAACAAGCAATAACATCATTATTTCTATATAGATATTATACAACAATGAATGATATAGATTATAATCTAATCCAATATTCAAATTATAAATGAGAATTATAGTTAATATAAATCCTATAAATAACATCTGAAAAAATGTTTTGTATTTAGCTGAATTTGATGTCATCATAGGTACATTTTGAGAATCAGTGTAGATTCTCAAAATTGTTGTACCAAAATCTCTAATTAATATTATTAGTACCATCCACAGTGGAATAATTTTTAAAATTACAAAAGCTATTAATGCCAAAGATGTTAATACTTTATCAGCTAATGGGTCAAGAAAACGTCCCAAAGTACTCATTGCTTTGAATTTTCTGGCAAACCATCCGTCAAAATAATCTGTTAGTGCAGCTACCAAATATATTATGCAAGAAGCAATTATCAGGTCACTCGAACCAGAAATCAACATATAGAAGAAAACTGGAGCAAGAATAACTCTTAATGTACTTAATATATTTGGTAGATGATAAATCATTATTCACTTCTTAATACTTTTTCAGCAGAATTAATTATCGAAACGAAACTTTCAGCTTTTAAAGATGCTCCACCAATTAATCCACCATTAATATCTGGTAAAGATAATAATTCTAACGCATTTTTTTCGTTCATACTACCACCGTACAAAATCATACATTTAGCAGCATTTGAACCAAATTTTTCATTGAGATAATTACGTATATTAAAATGAGCTTCCTGAGCTTGTTCGGGTGTGGCTGTTACTCCTGTTCCGATTGCCCAAACTGGTTCATAAGCAATTACAACTTTTTGCCAATCTGTTTCAGCAATATCTTTTAAACTGTTATCTAATTGATAAAATAATACATCATAAGTTTTTCCAGCATTTCTTTCTTCAAGTGTTTCACCTATACAAACAATAGGAATCAAACCATTTCTTAAGATGCTATGTGTTTTTTTATTGATAATTTCATCAGTTTCACCAAAAATTGTTCTCCTTTCGGAATGACCTGTTATGCAATACGTGCAGCCAACCGATTTCAGCATTTCTAAAGAAATTTCACCAGTAAATGCTCCTTTATCTTCGTACCAGCAATTTTGAGCACCAAGAACAATTGCAGTACCTTTTATTGCAACTGAACAATTTCCTAAATTTGTAAAAGGAGGACAAATTAAAACATTACTTAGAAGTTCTTTATCTTCTAATGCTTTAGCAATACTAAGGCATAATTCTGTTGATGAATTTAAGTTTGTATTCATCTTCCAATTGCCTGCTATTAATATTTTCTTCATATTTCACCTTGGTTGTTGTACACCACTAACTTTTAATATTTTATAATGAGTAAGATTAGGGTCACTTTCGAAACCATAACCTTCAATAATTTCCATTGGAGTAGTAATTTTAACATAAGCAGTAGAATATAATTTTCTCGTTGAATTATTCCATTCAAGTAAAGAAGTTTCTAATTTTGTTCTGGAGCTATCTGAAATTACAATTACATTTCCAGTAGCAAGCATATTTTTAGTGCGGTCATCAATTTTGGCAGAATCAGCCGTTAATAAACTTACTCTCTTTCCTGAATATTCAGACAAAAATTGCACTTCTAAGCCCCCATCAAGCAGTGTTTCAAATTTAGAATTAAATATTCTTCCCCTATCGGCATTCAATATTGCTTTAGTAAAACTTGAATCAACAAAAGCAACTTCTACATTATAAGCAATTTGGTCAGGTGTAATATTTACATCAATAGAATCAGTTTTTTTGAATACCTTTTTTTTAGGGTCATCACATCCTATCAATAAAATAACTATTAAATTTATGTATATTAAAAATTTCATTTACTAATCGGTGTATTTTGTTTTTTGTAATCTTTTGGTAATTTGAAAATTGCATCATCAAATTTCAAATTATCTACACTCTTTACCAAAGTCTGACCAATCTTCTTATCATTAACATAAATAATTTGCTTTATTGGGTATCCTTCATATTCTTTTTTATCTAATTGATTAGACATAAACCCCATTTGTTTTTGTAAATCACTTGCACCAATTTGATTAAACTTTGCAAATTCTTTTATAATAGCAAAATCAGCTTCAGTTAAACCAAAATCTTCATATTTTGCAGTCCATAATTCTTTTACAAGTTGCTTCTTATGAGTTGCTTTATAATGCTTACAGTCCCATTTTTCAATTTTTACATTTTTTTTCGAGGCAGAATAATTCAATTTAAAATTATCTGGGTTAAGTGATTCTTTCTGCTTTTTCAATAAATCTTTATAATATGCTTGTTGTTCTTTGGGCATTTTATTTATTTCAGATTCAAGTTTTTTTAACTGCTCTTTCTTTTGCTTTGATTGCTCAATCATATCTGATTTAGAAATTGAAATATATGTTTTGGCTGAATGATTTACCATATACATAATTTCATTTTTCTTATCAAAAATTATTGATATTTTATTAGTACCTGCCGTTTCTTCAAGTTTCATCATGTTGTTATCAATAAATAAAATAGAATTTACGGTTTGTGAACCTGATTCCATAGTTATTGTATTAACAGATGTTATTTTCACTCCTGAAAATAAATTTATTGTAAACAAGAGCAAAAAAATAATTTTTTTCATTATAGCAAACCTTTAATTAAATCGTTAATTTTAAGTGTATTTTGTATAAAATTATCAGCATCTTTCAAATTTAATTGAGTTGCCGAATCACTCATCGCATTAGACGGGTCTGGATGTGTTTCAAAAAAAATACCATCAATACCAGTTGCAACTGCAGCTCTTGCTAATGCTGGAATTAATTCTCTATATCCTCCTGATTGTTCATTCAAACTTGGCTGTTGGAGTGAGTGGGTTGCATCATAAATCACAGGGTATCCATATTCACGCATTCTTACCAAAGATCTAAAATCAACTACTAAATCGTGATAACCAAAAAAAGTGCCTCGTTCTGTGAGCATAATATTGTCATTACCAGAATCACTTACTTTTTTTGCTGCTTTTTGCATATCAGCTGGTGCCATAAACTGAGCTTTCTTGATATTAACTAATTTCCCCGTTTGTGCTGCTGCAACAAGCAATTCTGTTTGTCTGCTTAAAAAAGCTGGTATTTGCAAAGCATCTACAAAATTTGCCGCTAAAGCTGCTTCTGTAGGGCTATGTATATCAGTTAATACTTTAACATTATATTCTTTTTTAATTTCACTAAGCCATTCAAGAGCTTTTACATCACCAACACCTTGAAAAGCATTGAAACTTGAACGGTTTGCCTTTTTGTATGACGATTTAAAATAAAAATCAACATTTTTTTTGTCAATTAATGATTTTAGAAGATTTTCACAAGTTATTTTAAGTAATTCTTTGGATTCAATTACACAAGGACCTGCTATTATTATAAATTTATTCATATTCTATATTTAAAAATTGTTAAATTTCTACATAATTCCACTAAAAATGCCATTGCATTTTTTCATCAAAGCAAATTTATAAATAATTTTGACTTATAACAAAAAAAATATCATAAATACTGATAATAACTAAATAAATTGACATTTTTGAAAAAGTTTTAGTTACAGTTAAGGGAAATATTACAACATTTTCAATAAATCTACCGCTTCGATAAAAAAACAGTTGTTTTTTATGTAAGTAATCAATTCTTTATAAATTATTGAATTTAGCAGTATTTTTTCATTTCCTAATATGAACAAATACTTTTTTGCTCGTGTGATGGCAACATTCAACTTTCTATCAACAAACTGATTGTCTATTTCAATAACAGAAGACATATTATTTAGCATATATTTATTATTTGCACAAACTGAATATAAAATTATATCTCTTTCTGAACCTTGAAATCTTTCAATTGTATCGACAATGATTGATTTTTGCAAATTAGCAGGCAATCTTTTAGAAATTTCTGCACACTGTGCCCTGAAAGGTGAAGCAATTCCTATTGAATCTGCTGAAAAATTATTTCCAAAAAGCATACTTAGTTTTGCGGCTAAAATAGCGGTTAATTCCGCTTCTTTAAAATTGACTTTATGCTGTTTTTCAGCCGAAGTATTAATAAATATAATTCTTGAATTTGATAGCACTGAATCAATTGCATAATCATTATTTAAACTAAAACAATCAAATTTTGATAAATCATCATCTAATAATTCTAATTTATGATTATAGAAAAGGTGGTTTACCAAACCCTGAATATCTTTATGCATTCTCGCTTGTTTGTTTAATAAACCAACAAAATCAGTCCAGCCATTTTTATTGCAAATTCTTATCAATCTTTCAAATAATGACATTCCCAGATTCTTACATTCGATATTATGGAGAATATTAGAATCAGTTTGAAGTAAATTTGGTCGTTGAGTTACAACAGCTGGTAATTGCTTTTCATCACCAATCATTATAAACTTATCTACTTTTGATAAAATACCAATAATTTGCGGTTCAAGAATTTGAGATGCTTCATCTATTATAGCTAAATCAAAATCTTTCAATTCAAATATTTCGCTATTTGATAAAGCCGAATAAACTGTGGACACAATAAATCTGGTATTTTGTATCAGTTCACCAAGATTTTTTAAAGGTAAATTTTGAGCTAAATGAGCAATTAAATTACTTGTATCATCTGTTGCTTCCTTAGTTCCAAGTCTTAAAAATTGGCAACTCTCCCCTATTGTACTTATACTTTTACAAATTTCATCAACAGCACGATTTGTATATGCTAATATCAAAACTGTATTTGTAGTATTTTCAGCTAAATATTTTACCAAATATTTTAAAATGTATGAAGTTTTCCCAGTTCCAGGAGGACCTTGAATCAAATAATAATTAGCTGCATTTATTGCTTTACTGATAATTTCATTTCTATATGTACCAAGTTCATCATAAATAGTTAAAATCGTATCATTATATGTTGGTTGTGTTAATCCAAAAAGCATTTGTTTTTTGACTAAATCTGTTGAGAGAAATTCAAAAACAGAACCAAATAGTCTTTTTGTATTTGTGTCCATTTGGTCATATTCTACTATCCAATTACTTTCAATATCAAAAATTTCAATATTGAATAATTTATTTCTAATACTTATTAGAATAGAACCATTTTCAAAACTTCTAATTACGCATTTTATTAATTGCCTTTTTGTAGGATTGAAATCTTTATCATCGGGATACAAAATTACTAAATCACCTTTCCTCAAAGTAGTTGTATCCAAACCTTCATTTAGCCATTTGAATTTAAGGTGTAGATTACCAAAATCAGAATCTTCTCTGATTAATTGTAAATTTCTTAAAATTGAAATTGATTCTTCTTTCTCTTCTTGAGTTAAAGACCAATACGAAGTTGAATTTCCTCGTGAAGAAATTTCATCACTTATATCGAATTTCTCAGCTAATAATTCCCGCAAAATAAATTTGTAGTAAACAGTAAAATACTCATATTCCAATTCAGTAAAATTCGTATAAACTTTGCTGAATTCTACTAAGTCTTTTTGTAGAAAAGCACTTTTAACTCCAAATTCTTCATTGTTGAAAAGTTTAAATATACCAAATTTTCCGCTTTCTAATTTTTTTTCTTCAGCTATAATTCTGTTTCTGGTTTGAATGAATAATTGTTTGTTTCTATTAATATTGGGAGTATTTCTTAATTGCATAAATTCTGCTTTTGAATACAGAATCATCGAACTTCCTCTTCTGTTGTCAAAAGCAGAATCAAGTAGTAAATTATAACCGGTTGTTTGCATTAAATGATTAACCCAAACTCCTGTTGGAATATAATTACCGTCTTCAGTTTGAAAACCAAAATTAACCGAGGGAGGATTTCCAGATTTTAATTCTACAATATCCTTCAAAAAATGGTCTTCTTTATATTCCAGAAGTAAATCTAATCTTCCTTGAAGACCATAAAGCGGTGAAATAAAACTCGGCTCAATCGAATAATAGTCCGCTTTAATTTCATTTAAAACTTGTTTTAATGTTTCAAATTGAATTTCAAGAGTATTTCTTATTATTTTAGCAACATCATTATCATTTTTCTTCAAAACAAATAGTTGAAGAGGTTTTTGAATCAATGCTGTTTTAAAAGCATCTGCAAAGCTTATTTCATTATTTCTTACTAATTCATCAAATAAGCAATTTACTAAATTTCCCAATACCATTGCAAAACTTGTTTTCTTTTCAGAGAATTTCTTAAGAAAAAAGAGTTTGTAATTGCTAATATTTTCAGAAAAACACTCTGCAATTTCAGTAATATCAAGTAAATAATCAGGTTCAAGAATTATTAGAGAATCAATTGAAGTAAAATAATCGTTTTCTTTTTTTAATTTTATATTTAACAAATTTAGAATACAACCTTTCCAAACAAATTTGTGTATTTCAGCAAACGAGCCATAAATATGTAGTTTAATTTCTCCAATTTCATCATTGTAACAAATTAATTCAGAACTTAGAATTTTTCCTTTGTCAATAATTCTATTACCTTTATCAACTACTGCAACTCTTAAAAACTCAATATCTGACATTTTGGATTTGAATTTCTTATTGTCAAAATTAATTACATCAACTTTTTCAATCAATTCAGCAATTATATAGTCAGGAGATTCATCAGAAAAGAAATTAATCAAATCTAATGCAGTATGATATGAATAGGAAATATACTCGCTATTAATTTCAAAAGTTTTATTGTGTCTTAACTTATATTCAATTTTTTTTACTAAATTAATTTTTTTTATTAATTCTTCAGGTATTTCATATTTAGAATTGACAAAAAAGCTGATATTGCTAAATGACAGAAATATTTGCTTTTCATTTTGAGATATGAGTTTATAAACAGATTTAATAATCGAGTAAAATTTATAGAATTTTTGTTTGTCGGTTAATTTATCATTTAAAAATGATTCCGATAATAACTGATAAAAACTCTCTGCATCAATTTGCTTAAGAATTTTCATCCGGTCTAATATCCTTAATGGTTATTTGAGGAGATTTCTGCCCATTATAACTTGATGCTTCAAGATTAAAAACAATAGAAAACTTCTTCCCATTGGTACAAAGATGAATCTTTTGTGCAAGATTTATTCCAATAGCATCTATAACAAAATTGTTTTGAATTGCCCTGAATCTAATGTTATTATTACCTATAATTTTTATACCATTTTGCGATTGAACACCCTTAGCATAAAACATTGGTTTGTGATTAGCAAAACCAAATGGAGCAAACTTATTTAAAGTAGCAAAAAAATGAGGTGAAAGTTCATTAAATTGCAATTCAGCATCAATGTTGATTTCAGGAATAAGCATATCTTGAGAGATATGTTCTTTAGCAAGTGTATCAAATCTTTCTCTGAATTCTTCAATCTTATCAACTCTCAAAGATAATCCAGCTGCATGCTTATGTCCTCCATATTCGAGTAACAAATCATCGCACTGTTTTAAAGCAGAATGAACATCAAATTCATTAATACTTCTTGCAGAACCTTTTGCATGCCCGTCAATATTGGTAAGTAATACAGATGGCAAATTAAATTTATCAACTAACCTTGAAGCAACTATTCCTATTACTCCAGCGTGCCATTTTTCACCATATATAACTAAAGAGCGTCTAAATGTTTCCTTTAAATAATTTTCAGCAATTGGGATTGCTTCTTCAAATGTTTTAAGGTCAAACAATCTACGTTTTCTATTTTCATCTTCTAAAACTTGAGCTATTCTAAATGCAGCATTTTCATCTGTTTGCATCATCATCTCAACAGAACGTCTTGCATCACCAAGCCGACCAGCAGCATTAATTAATGGAGCAATTGCATAAACAATATTTGGTGCTGTAATTAATCCTTGTTTCAATCCAGTACAGTGAATTAAACCTTTAAGTCCAGCTCTTGGGTTAGAATTAAGTAATTTAAGTCCATAATGAACTAATGCTCTATTTTCATCAATTAGTGGAACCATATCAGCAGCAGAAGCTAAAGCGACATAATCAAGATATTCAAATGCCTTGTCTTCTATATTCAATCTTCTTGCAATTGCTTGAATAAATTTAAAAGCTACACCGCATGCAGCAAGACTTTTAAAAGGATATTTACAACCTGGTTTTAGAGGGTCTAAAATTGCATAAGAAATTGGTAGTGATGGTCCTGGCTCATGATGGTCGCAAATAATATTATCAAAACCCAATTTTGCGGAATAAGATAGTTGCTCATAAGAAGTAATTCCCACATCAACTGTAAGCATTACTGTAGCACCTCTTTCTTTAGCTAAATCTATACTTTTTCTTGAAAGACCATATCCATCTTCAAATCTATCTGGAATGTAATAATCAACCCTTCCGCCAATTTCTTTTATAAATTGACATACCATTGATGTACTTGCTGTACCGTCAACATCATAGTCCCCGTGTACCCAAATTAATTCTTGATTTTCAATGGCATCAAGAATTCTTCCAACTGCTTTCTCCATATCATCAAAGAGAAATGGATCATAAATATTTTCATAAGATGGCTTAAAAAACTTATCAGCTTCTTCAGGGTTCTTGAGTTTTCTGGAAACAAGAACAACAGCCAAACTTTTGGGTATTTTTAACTCTCTAATTAAGTTCTGTACAGTTTCAACATCATATTCACTAAAAAATTTCCACCTATAATTCAATATAAAGCCATAATTAATTTCCAACTATTACAAAGTTAGCATTTTTTTTTGTATAAAACAAGAAAAAGTGTGTAAATATTTTCACAGTTTTTACTTTTTTTTAAAGCATAATTGGAAAATAAATAATTTTTAATCAATTTATTCTGTAACATTATTGATTTTAATGCGTTACGAAAGATTTTTTTAATTTTTTATCATTTTCAAAAAATGATATTAAATTTTTTTATTACAAATCCATTTTCTAATAATGAAATTTTTTCATCTGATATGGCTAATTTGTACTGTCAACTTATTACAGAAAAAATATATAAAAAAAACTACATTGCTGATTGGCAATATAAAATTATTGTTTAATTGATTCGTTTATATTAACGATTTTGTGAAAATTATTATATTTTAATTTTGGAGAAATTTGTAATGCCAACTTATGATTACAAATGCACAACTTGTGGAAAAGATTTTGAATATCAACAAAAAATGTCAGAAAGCCCCTTGGAGAAATGTCCTATAGAACTATGTCAAAACGAACACAAAGGAGAGGGCGATGTAGTAAGAGTATTCAGTAAAAATGTTGGGTTAGTTTTTAAAGGGAGCGGATTTTATCTGACTGATTATACTAATAAAAGTAAATCTGATCCTGTTGCTTCTACATCAAATACTTCATGTGCTTGTTCGAATGGTAGTTGCCAGACAAAAGCAAGTGCTTAGTTTAAATATTGTTTTTTCTTTAATTGAAGATGCAAATTTCCTCGATTAAATCGAGGATTTTTTTTATTTATTTCAATTGTTTTGGAAACATCTTATGTTTGACGGCTAATACCAAGTTGCAACTCAATTTCCCGAAAATAACTTTTTTGGGGATTTTTGAATATATTTTCCATTTGTAAGTGCTTGAAAAATAACAAAGCGTTTTTTAAAATGCTTGAATTCAAGCTAAAAATGAACTAAAATCGCTATTGAGTGGTGAATAATACTTGAATTTCTTATGACTTTTTCCTTATATTTGTAAGTGTTGAATTTTACAGGGACACCTCAATTATATGGGGATTAGGCAAAAAGTTAACTGATTCTAATAGGAAAAATGTGTTATCTGTAACCCCTCTTAAATTAGTTTCATCAATCCATTTCTGGAAGATAAGTTTTGCGTATATTGATTTTTAAGTTCATAAATATTTCTAAATTCCATTACATGATAATATGCTTTTATAAGTTTGGAATGATGATTGTGCTATTCAAATAAAATAATTGGAAAAACAAAAAATCAATCAACTATGCTCCCCAAAAAAATAGGACTGTTCAATTTAGAGCAGTCCTTTTTTTACAAGTGAAAATCATTTATAGATTTCATTCAATAAATAATTTAAAGATAGAATTAAATCAATCCAAGTTCTTTACCGACAGCTGCAAATTGTTCAAGTATATAATCAAGATGCTCCTGCTGATGTGCCGACATAACACTTGTACGCATCATAGACATATTTGGAGGAACTCCCGGTGGAATAAACGCATTAACAAATACTCCCCTATCGAATAATTTTCTCCATGTAACAAATGCAAGTTCAACATCACCTACAATAACAGGAACGATTGCAGTTTGCCCTTCTAAGGTATTAAACCCAAGGTCATGAAAACCTTTACGCAGATAATCAGCATTAGCAATTAACTGATTAACCATTTCAGGATGCTCTTCTAAAATGTCAAGTGCAGCAAGTGTAGCCGCACAAGATGCTGGAGTTGGTGAAGCTGAAAATATAATTGCAGGAGATAAATGCTTCAGATAATTGATTACCCTTTCTGGACCAGCAACAAAACCTCCTAAAGATGCAAATGTTTTAGAAAAAGTACCCATTGTTAAATCGGTTTCGGCAACTTTATTAAAGTGACTTGCAGTACCTCTACCACCAACACCAATTACTCCAACAGAATGGGCATCATCAACAAGAACTCTGGCTCCATATTTATGAGCGATTGTAATTAAATCAGGAAGATTGACAATTTCACCAGTAACTGAAAAAACACCATCTGTAACAACTAACTTACCAGCTTTATCTGGAATTTTTTTCAGAACTTCTTCCAAATCTTCCATATCATTGTGTTTGTAACGTTTAAATTCTGCAAAAGCACCTTTTGCAAGTATTGCAGCATTTACAATACATGCATGGTTTTCTTTATCAGAAATTACATAATCTCCTTTTTGTACCAATGTTGATACAACTCCAAGTGCAGTTTGATAGCCAGTACTATATAAAAGTACTGATTCCGTACCAAAAAACTTGGATAACCGGTCTTCGAGTTCGATATGCAAATCAAGCGTGCCAGTCAAGTATCTTGAACCTGAACAACCTGTTCCATACTTTTCAATAGCTTTAATTGCCGCTTCTTTTACTTTTGGATGGGCAGTAAGACCTAAGTAATTATTAGATCCAGCCATAACAATTTTTTTACCATAAATGTAAACAACAGGTCCTTCATTTTCTTGAATTGGATGAAAATAAGGATAAAGTCCGGCTTGTTTTACTTCATCTGCTCTTGTAAACTGATGACATTTCTCAAATAAGTCCAATTTTATCTCCATATAAGAATGAAATTACAATTTTAATATGTTAAACTTACAAAAATAATCAATTTTCAATAAAAAAAATACTTTTAAAAATTTTCAATAAATCAAAACATTAAAAATATAACAAATTTTTCATCAAAACAATATAATTAATTAATTATTGATAAATATTTATTTAATTTTAATAATTAAATTAGAAATATTAGTACATTCGTGACTACTCATCAGTTTTATAATTTTCAATTTACTTTGTTATTTAAATGAATAAGGGTATATTTGGAACAAGTTGAAAAAATAATAAAAAATGAAATTCCTTGAAAATCCCAATAGGGATTACATGTTTGTAACTTAGTAATAGCCCCTAAGTCCAACAATCCCAGCGGGATTGAATAATTAAATACACATTCAACACCTACGGTGTTGTTGGTATAACTGGGAAAATCATTAGTTACAAACATTTATTCCCTATGGGAATTTCAAAGAATTTTTTACAAAATAACAAAAATTCTATTTTATTGTAAATTGGCTGAGTAATCACGTACATTATTAACATTTGGATAAGTTGAACTAACAAAAAATTTATTTTATGAAAATAATTTTCAGAAATTATATAATCCTTTATAAATTAATCTTGCATTTATCAAATTTTTAATCAAGTCAATCAAATGGATTTGGTTCAGCTTCTTCAGTTTCGTCAATTTCATCATCAGGCTGTAGATTTTCTTTATACCAGAAAAATATTTGCCTAATGAAACTTGCTAATATATAAAACATCATAAATGGAAATATAGCTTTCCCACTTGTAATTATTGATGCCACAACTCCAATAACAAATATTATGAACACAATAGGTCTTTGCTTGAATGATTTTTTACTTGGTCTTGGAATATTATCAAATTTAATTGTAGAAATCATAGAGCCAGCAGTAACTAAAGTAACGGCTAAAATTGACCAGAATTTATATTGCTCTGGTATAAAACCTCCCAGATGAAAGAATACAATGTAGGATACAATTGTTAATGCACCAGAAGGAATTGGCAAACCTTTAAAGAATTTTTTATCCTCAAGACTTACCATTTGTACATTGAATCTTGCTAATCTTAAAGCTCCTGTAAGTGCTGGAAGTGATGCAATCAGCATACCAGTTTCATTCAATTGATAGAAATAAATCTGATACAGCATAAATGAAGGTGCAACACCAAAAGAAACAACATCACATAATGAATCTAACTCAGCTCCAAATTCACTTGCCGCATTTATTAATCGAGCAACTAAACCGTCAAGCATATCGAATATAGCAGCAATAAGTATAAATAAAGCAGCTTTCTCATAATTACCAACAGTCGCATATACAATAGCAGCAAAACCTGAAAATAAATTAACTAATGTCAGTAAATTTGGAATAAACGATTTTGTAATTCTTTTTTTCATCAATTAATAAATTATTTTTAAATCAGGACATTCATCCCAATTCTAAATTAATAAATTTTTAGTTCTTAACAACTATCATTTTTTATTCAATTTTGCAATTATAGTTTCACCAGCAACCACTCTATCACCCTTTTTTACTAATATTTCAGTATCAGTGGGTATAATCACATCCATTCTCGAACCAAATTTCATCATTCCAAATTTATCGCCAGTATTAATAGAATCTCCTACTTTCAGTTCACAAACCAACCTTCTTGCCAAAATGCCTACAATTTGCTTGAATAATATTTTGCCATACTTGGTTTTTAAACCGATTTTTGATTGCTCGTTAAGCTCTGAAGATTTTGGATGATATGCCACCAAATAATCACCAGGATTATACGTGTAAAATTCTACAACACCACTTGCAGGAGAACGATTGACATGAACATCAATTGGGGAAAGAAAAATACTAATTTGCTTAGCATTACTTCTGAGATATAATGATTCTTCAACATCAATTATTTGAACCACTTTTCCATCAGCTGGTGAAATTAAAATTGACTCGTCAGATTTTGCTTCATCTGGAACTTGTCTGTCAGGGTCTCTAAAAAACCAAAGTGTGAATAATATTAGAATAAAACCTACAATATATAAGGGTATAGAAATATATTGCTTTGAAACAAAATAACCTACAATTATAAATAGAATACCACCAATGAGCATTACAATTATGTTATCAGTACCATATTTAGTTAGCATAGTTCAAACCTTGTATAACTTGTTGAAAACTTGTTTATTTTTAAAAACATTTTTTTCGTAATTTTAAAATTTAAAAATGCAAAATAATGAAATTATTTTTGTTAATCAATAAATTGAGGTTTTTTTTATGAAATTTAAAGTAACTATTGGAGATTTTCTAAAACATCTCCAAAAAACATTACCTGCTGTACCACCTAAATCTACTGTACCTGTTTTGGAACATTTGTATTTTACTGTTGATGATAATTCTTTAAGAATAATTGCAACCGACCAAGATATAATTATCCAGACTAATTTGTATGTAGTAGATACAGAACCAGGAAGTGTACTTGTACCTGCTCGTAAATTGGTTGATATAATTAAAGCACTTGATAATCAAGGTGAAATTGAATTCGATTCTAATGATGAAACTTATGATATAATTGTTAGAAAGGGTAAAGGCAAATATGCAATGAAAGGAATTGACCCAGATGAATTTTTGGATATTCCTGAATTATTCGAATCAGAAACCCCAATATTACCTGATGAAAGTGATGGAACAATTGATAGTGGTTTGCCAAGAGCTGAATTTAAGAAAGAAGATTTGATAAAATTATGCGATAAAACCCATTATGCTGTTTCTATAGATACATTAAGACCTGCAATGATGGGAGTTTTGTTCCAATTTAGAGAAACGTATGTAAATGCAGTTTCAACAGATAGTTTCAGATTAGCAAAAGCAACAATTCATTCTCAAAATCCAGTATTTCCACAAGAATTTGATGTTATTATTCCTTCAAAGGCAATTGACTACTTAAGAAAAATTGACAATGATGCAGTAATGACAGTAATTGAAATGTACGGAAAAATGACCCATTTAAAATTCGAAATTGGTTCTACTACATTTCTTACAAGAGTTATTAAAGAAAAATTTCCACCTTATGAAACAGTTATCCCTACAAGCAATCCATTAGAAGCATACATTGAAAAGAAGGCATTTTTGACTTCAGTAAAAAGAGTTGCATTATTTTCAAATACATTTTCCAAGCAAATCAAATTGCAATTTGAGAGAAATCAAGTTACGATTAGCGGTGAAGACGAAGATAACGGAACAAAAGGAACTGAAGTAGTGAATTGCGAATTCAATGAAGATAGTTTAACTGTTGCATTCAACCATAAATATATTGAAGATGCATTAAATACGGTTACAGATGATGATATTGATTCAGGTATGATTAAGATTTCATTCCTTGATACTACCAAGCCATCATTAATAGTTCCTACTAACGATAAAAATGAATTGTTGATATTGATTATGCCAGTAAGAATATAAATCTTAAGTTTCAGCATCCATTCACGATTTATGTCTTTATGAAACAAGATGTCCAACACTTTGAAAGCGTTGGACATCTTCATATATATTATTCCGAATCAAGTTCAAAATCACATAAATAAATTATGTTTTCTGTTTCTTCTTTTTGGCTGAAGGGAATAATATGTTATTTAAAATCAATCTATAACCCGGTGATGTTTTATGAAGATTTAAATCTGTTGGTTCATCACCAACATTATGGCGATAATCTTCTGGGTCATGACCACCATACCAAGTAAAAAATCCTCTGCCAACATTACCATAAATATATTTAACTTCATCTGTTCCAGCTTTTTGTCCAAGAAGGGTTACTTCCTTTTTTATCAATTTCTGTCTGAAAGCTGTTGTTTGTCCAAGAAAACCTTTAACTACATTCACATGGCATTGTGTAAGCATAGTGGGAACTGGGTCATGCTTAGCAGAAAAGTCAAATAATGTAAAATAATCTGTTTCTGGATTTCCTATTCCAATTGGCGGAACATCAATATCGGAAAACTCATACTCGTAAGGATCAGTAATTACTTTGAAATTCTCAAAAGCAAGACACTCATCATATTTCAAATGATTATTGCAGTTATGTTGAGCAGGGTCGCCGTCAAACATTTCTTCAGTAATATCTACTCCCATAGCTGCAAGAGCTATATCATAAGAATCAGTTGCACTACACATTGCAAATAAAAAACCACCTTCAGAAATATATTGTCTAATTGTTTGAGCTATTCCTTTTTTCAATTCGGTTACCTTAGAATAGCCAAGTTTATTAGCAATTCCTTCATTAATCGCAACTTGTTGAATATACCAAGGTTGATTTCTAAAATTAGCCCAAAATTTTCCGTATTGCCCAGTAAAATCTTCATGATGCAAATGCAGCCAATCATATTCTTTCAATTTACCAGTCATTACATCTTCATCCCATATTATATCGTGCTTCACTTCGGCATATTCCAAAACTAAACGAACTGCATCATCCCAAGGTTGAGTTCCCGGAGGAGCATAAACAGCAATTTTAGGTGCTTTTTCTAATTTAACAGCATCCATATTAACATCTTCAGCTTGAACTTGGTCGAAAATTGCTTTAGCTTTGGATTCATTTAAATTCTCAAAGAATACTCCTCTTATCCTACATTCTGCGGCAAGTTTATCACTATAATCCATAATAAATGAACCACCACGATAATTAAGTAGCCAATCTGCAATTCCACCTTGAGCAAGATACCAATAAACAATCCCATAAGACTTCAAATGGTCGGTTTGAGCTAAATCCATGGGAACAATTATTTTTTGTCCGAATAACGATAATGTTACCGTTAAATTTAATATTATTATTAAAATATATTTCTTCATTTTTTGTTTTTGAATTATTGTTAAACCTAGAATATAAGACTATTTTTCAGTGTTTTTATTTTGTTTTGATAATACATAGCATCAGCTAATCTGTTACTTTCAATTCTATTGTACCGTAAGTTCATTTTTAAAATAAACAATTAAGAGATTAAAATCAAATCAATTAAAATTATAATTTTGCAATTATTAATTTATTGACAAAACATGAAAATGTACTTAAGAATTTACTGATTTGAAAATGACTTAGTAGTTACGATTATCTAATAAATCATCAACTTATACAGATATTGTCATTAATATAAGTTTATTTTACAACTAATCTACGCACTACTTGTTCACACTCATCAGAAGTGATTGCAATAAGATAGTTACCAGAATTCAATCCATTTAAATCTATTTTAAAGTCATAATTTCCAGGTTCTTGAAGACATTCAGTTTGTATATCTTTAATAAATTTACCATCAATATTATGAAGTGAGATTTTAACATATCTTCGTTCTGCTAATGAATATCTTCCATTAGTAGCTCCATAAGCAGGATTAGGAAATACTGAAAATTTACCTAACGAGCCAGATTTTCTTTTACAGATATTAAAAAATGAATCATTCCCTGAAATAGCTTTACATGCTGTTTCTTGGCTTATGAAATTATTCTCTACATTTCTTATTATATCCATTTCATTTAACAATTCAGATTTATATTTTTCTGGTAATGCATTAATGAAATCATCAGTTGGCACATACCATAAAATTATACCTTGATTATCTCCAGATTTGTTTTTAGTTTTTACAAAAACAGGTATTAATTTTGAATTTACCAAAAAATTAGAATTATTTACATCGTTCATTATATTTTTTTGATGCTCATTTGAAAAATCATCAACTTCATTCAACATTTCAATATATTTGAAAACAGGAGAATTTTCAAAAACTCTGAGTTGTTTTGTGTTATTAGAGCCAAGAATTTCAAATTTGACAGGTGTAGTGCAATTATAATTATGCATATTTTTTCCAGTGTATTGCTCAATTTCATAATTGCATAGATGCGATTTATTATTATTTTCAATATTGGAAACATTAATACTGGTTTGAGTAATAAATTCAGGTGAATCAACTGGGTAATCAAGCATTTTCAATATTTCTTTAAATCTTTTATTATTAATGAAATTTGCTTTAGTTACTATTTCTTCGACCTCAAATCTAACTGAATTCCCATTTACAAAAATATTTAATGATTTAAGTTCTTCATTATTAAGATTAATCATTTTAATTCCTGAGATGGAATTTGTATCAATAACACTTATTAATTTACTACTATTAGCCAACAAATTATTAAATTTAACATTTTTTTCTTTTTTCACACTTGCATTTGGTTTTTCAGCTTTTATAACTTCGTTAGTTGAAGTTAAATTAGATTCTTTTACAATTTCATTTGGAATATCATTTATAATACTTGCTGAATCCTTGTCAGAAATTGATATTTTTGTTTCAAATTTATTTATATAAAGAAAAGAAAATGTTGCAATGATTAATGCCGCCACAGATAAAAATGACAATTTCCAAGCAGTATTCAATTTAAAAGTGGCTTTTGGCATAGCATCAACAAGATTAACTAACTCTTCTTTTGATAAAAGAGATTTATTAACAGGTTGATTTTTTATTTCTTTAAATAAGTTGTCAAGATTTATCATAAACAATCCTATTTTTTAACATCTAATAATTCCGCAAGTTTATGTCTTGCTCTGTGCAATCTCACTTTTAGATTTTGCACTGTGATTTTTTGAATATCAGCAATTTCCTTTTGTGGGAGCCCAATTAACTCAAATAAAATAATTGCCTCTTTCATTTCTGTTGGCAACTTATCAATTGCTTCATACAGAATTTGATAATCAACTTTTTTATCAGGTCCAACTTCAGTACCGTATAATTCATCAAATTCCTGATAATTATATGAAACTTCTCTTTTGACCCTTTTCATTCGACTATAATATGTATTTGAGCATATTGAGAAAATATAACTCAGAAACGCCTGTTCATTTCGTAATTTTCCGAAATTATCATAAGCTCTGATTACAGTTTCACTAACTAAATCTCTGGCAACATCTCTATTTCTTGACATATTCAATGCAAATTTTTCGAGATTGCCATAAACTTCGTTTAAAAGCTCAAAAAACCTATCTTTTCTCTCCACAACCCTCTATCTAATATTCAATAGTATGTAAAAAATAATCTTAAAAGGTTACAGCAAAATTAAATAAAATAAAATTAATATGAAACTAAAGATAAGAAGATGAAACAAATTTATAAAATTGTATTATGGGAAATGAATCTAAAATCCATCGAAAAATTACACACTTTCAACTATTCTAATTTCATCGTCAGTTAAATCGTAATATTGATAAACAAGTTTATCAATTTCTTTTTCTAAATCTTTAGAGTCTTCTTGATTTTCTTTCTTTATTAAAATTTGGTCAACTAATTCAATAAATGGTCTTTGTTCATCTATTGAAGTAAGATTCAATATGTGAATTTTTTCAACATATTGTTTTTTCCATTCAAATGCAGCTCCTAAATCAATACCGAGATTTCTAAATTCATAATCAAATAGTTTTGAATTTAAAATTGCTATCAAATATCGTAAATTTACACTATCACTTGTAATAAAATTTGCTGGTGCCAATATCATAGTATGAGGTTCAATCAAACTAAAATTTGAATGATAAGAAATATTTCCCCAAACAATTTTTTCTTTGTCAAATTCATCAAGATATGCACAGTTTCTTAAATTTGTCCAATGATTTCCTTTATCTTGACGTTTTTCTAATTCCATTTTAAATTTTTTAAAATGGTTATAAATAGCAGGATAATTACTTACAACATCTACACTTGGAATTTGTTTTTCTTTAATCCCATTATGAGAATTAATTATCCAGATTTTATTAAATTCTGATTTATATCTCTTTATATCTCTGCCTCTGATAATTGGTTTTATTATTTCAGCAGAATTTGGATTTCTATAAATAAGTTCTTTTTTGGTTTCTTCATCTATAATAAATGCTTCATTAAAACCGGTTTTAATACCGAAAAATACATTCAATCCATAATCTATAAATAGTTTTCCTTTTGTAGAAATTTTAATTTTTAAATTCTGTTCAGCATCTGAAGAAATTACCCAAGTATCTTTATTCAATTTCGGCATTAACTGCTTGTATTGATTGAAGTATTTATATAATGAAGTTTTTATATTGAAATCTGAATAAATATTGCAACCATAAAATTCTTCATTATCATAATTATTTTGATTAACTGATTGTATTTCAGTTTTATCATTCTCATCAATCAATTCGGTTTCATTAATTAAATTTAGACCTGAAATTTTTCTTGTTAATATAACATTTGAATCAACCGCAGAAGACCCAAAAACCTTAAAACCTCCAAAATTTATTAATTGAATTGGATGAGTATTAGTTGAAAGATAATTTCGTAAAGATTCTCCGTATCCAGCTCTCATCCATTTATTTGAAGTAATAAAAGATAACATTCCATTTTCTTTTAATAAATCTATACCTTTTTCAATAAAAAGTGAATAAATATCTGAAGTTTTTGAAAATACTGTATAGCTCTGTTTTTCTATTACTTCTTTTATTTTGTTATTTAATGTAGATAAATTAAAATACGGTGGATTTCCAATTATTATGTCAAAACCTAAAAAATAACCATTATCATCAAGAACTTCTGGAAATTCAAATCTCCACTCAAAAGCACTTTGATATATCGGATTATTATTAATATCTTCAATTTCAGCTTCAATCTTATGAATTTCAGAAGTAAAAGCATCTACTTTATTTGAAAATTCTTTTTGCTCTTTCTTTGATTTTTGTGAATCGAATAATTTTTCTTGATTCAGGAATTTTTTATATAATTGGTTTGTTTTCTCTAATTGTAATTGTAAATTTGATTTAGATAAAGCTGTTCCTTTTAATAATGCTTTGTAATTTTCTAATTCACTTTTTATTTTATTTTTTTCATTTGTTTTGACTACATTTTTATACCTATTTACAGCATCTTTGTATAAAGGTATAATTTTAGCATCTGATTTTGTAATTGAATCATCTTTAAGTGAAAATCTACTTATAAGAGAATTGCCACATTTTATATTAATATCAATGTTTGGCAAAGTTTCAAGTTCATCAAAATTGGGGGCTTTGTAGAAGGCATTTTTTAATAATTCAATCCACAATCTTAATCTGCAAATCATAACAGATTTTGGGTTAATATCCACTCCAAATAAGCAATTTTCAATAATATGTACTTTTTCTTTAAATAAAGTCATTTGAAGTTTTTGTAATTTTTCTATTTGATTACCTTTTTGATTTAATCTATAACCAAATATTTCATCGGTTTCATTGTCAATTGTAACAATTTCATCATTATCTAAGAAAATTGAATAATCTTGTATTCGGCTTCCATCTAAGTAATTCAAAATCTTTAAATCACTTTTAATTGAAATAATTTCATTCAACGCTGAAACTAAGAAATGACCTGAACCGACTGCTGGATCGCAAATCTTCAATGAATTAACAATTTCATTACATTTTAAACGAACATCTTTATTTACAAAAGAAATATGGTCCTTCAATTCTTCAAAATCTTTACAATTCCAATGCATTTCAGAATTAAATTTATCAACGGTTGCTTTACGGATAACTTCACGACACATATACATTGTAATGAAGCTCGGGGTAAAGTGTGAGCCATCTTGATAACCATTAATTTTCTCAAAAATTAGCCCCAAAACTGCAGCATTGATAACTTGCTTATTATCTTTTTGAACAATATTTGATGAATCACTCGCAAAATTATAAGCATCTAAAAATCTAAATAAATAATCAAGTGTTCTTATTTTTCCTTTATCTTTTTTTCCTTCTGGAGTTTTTAACACTGTATGAGAAAATATTGGAATTTCAAACCTATCTCTTAAAGATTCTATTGTAATGGTTTGTAATTCAATTTCTGTAATATCAAACAAAGAACTATTTAAGTAAGGTATATTGTGATACTTCTCTTTTACATGCTCTTCTCTTTCATTTGTTTTATCTGCCAAGACGTCAAAGAAAAGTTCATTAAGTTCATCAAAATCATTGATTTTATCTTTATTTAAAAAAGAATAATCAAGATTATTGTTATTGTAAAGAACTAATTGTCCCTCAAGCAATTTTAAAAATAATATACGATTTAACCAAACAATACATAATTCTAACGCCCATCCAAAAGTATATTCCTCTAAAACATCAGGAGGCATTTTCTTTGTTCTTAACTGACCTAATTTATTTTTTTGCTTCAAAATTGAAATTGTATTTTCAATTAATGAACCACTATTTCTATACTTTGGTCTAATTCTCTCTATTGTTTTTTTTGATGTTTCCTCAAGACCAAGAATGTATAATAACTCATTATAAAATTCATTATTCAAAGAATTGCTATCATTAACGAATATTTTTTTTAATAAATGTTGTGGGGAAATAATTTTTGTTAAATTTAATATACATTCATCAGTAATTTTTGAATTTTTATATTCAAATAAATTAAAGTAACAGCAATTGATTAAACCTTCCTTTTTTTCAATATATTCTTTTAATCGTATATAATAAACATCATTATTAACTGTGAAATTTAGAATTTGTTGTTCATCAGATAGGTCTGTGAAAATTTTCATGAAATCTTTATCAGTATAGAAAAAATTATAGAAATCTTTTGAATCAAAAATATACCAATTCTTTACATCAGTTATTACTAAATGTTTTATAGAAAAATTATTATTATTAATAGTTTCCCGCATAAAATATAAAAGTAATTCATGAAATGCTTTTACATTAATTCTATTTTGGGAAATCATTTCATTAGTATTAGTAGCTTTTTTTACTTCAATTAAAACAGCAACTGAATCATCAGATTTATTTCCGTTGTAAATGGCAAGGTCAATTCTGTCTTTGGTATTGATTTTATATTTATTTTTATAAAAAGTATCTTTCAAAAAATCAGCAAGAATATTTTTGTTATGTTCTTCTGATTCATTTTCATTAAATCTATCAAATAAAATATTAAGTTGGTTATAAAAATTTAATACTGCACTATCTTTAATATTTTGTTTTAATTGTGCTGTACTCAATGTTTTGTCAATATCTCGAATATTCAGTTTCATATACTATTTCTAACTCTTTTCGATAATTAATTCTATAAAAATATACACTAAATTTAATTTGGAATTAGTCAATGTTCCAATCAATTATAATAAATTACAATACACAATTTCCTACCCCTTCTTTTTTATCTTATCTAAAAAGTATTGTTGAGCTGAAATTGGTTTCTCATCGTTTTTAGGTGAAATTAATTGATAAGAGCCATCATTATGCAATTCCCAAGCTTTTGTGTTATCTTTTAGATAAATTGCCAAAATTTCCCACAATTGTTTCTTCAAACTTTTATCATTTACTGGCCACATTAATTCTACTCTTTTATGAAGATTTCTCGACATCCAATCAGCACTCGATAAATAGAATTCTTCTTTGCCGCCATTTTTGAAGTAAATAATTCTGGAATGTTCCAGAAATCTACCAATTATACTACGAACTTCAATGTTTTCACTTACATCAGGAATATTTGGTTTTAAGCAACAAATTCCTCTAATAATTAATTGAATTTTAACTCCTTTTTTTGAAGCTCTGTAGAGTGCTGGAATAACTTCTCTGTGAGCCAATGAATTCATTTTTACAATTATTAAGCCAGGATTTTCAGGAGTATGCAACTCAGTCTCTCTATCAATTAATTCAATAATTTTTTCTCTTAAATTAATTGGTCCAACAGAAAAAGCATTCCATTCTGTGTGATATGAATAAGCAGTAAGATAATTGAAAAGATATAAAGCATCTTCAGCAAATTCAGGATTTGCTGTAAAAAATCCAACATCAGTATATAATCTTGCAGTTATTTGGTTATAGTTTCCAGTTGAAAGATGGATATAAGTTTTTAATTTTCCTGATTCTCTACGAACAACAATTGCAATTTTGCAATGGGTTTTAAGTCCGGGAACTCCATAAACAACATGAGCGCCCGATTTTTCAAGTTCCTTTGCCCAAATAATATTTTTTTCTTCATCGAATCTGGCTTTCAATTCAACAAAAGCAGTTACATATTTGCCATTATCGGCTGCTCTTTTTAATCCACCAACAATATCCGAATTCAAACCTGTTCTATACAAAGTAACTTTTATCGCAAGCACATCAGGGTCGTCAGCTGCTGAATTAATAAAATTTACAGTACTTGTAGAAAACGAATCAAAAGGATGATGAACTAATAAATCACCATTTTTGATTGCATCAAAAACAGTAGAACCGTCATTTGTAAATTGAGGTAAATTTCTTGTTGCGAAAGGAATATCTTTGATACTTCTAATATCCAGCTTTAACATATCCATAAAATCACCGAGATTTAATGGACGATTGTGTACATATACATCATTCGGTTCAAGTTCTAAAGAATTCATCAATAGATTTGCAAGAAATTCAGGCATATTTGAACCAACTTCTAATCTTACTGCAGCTCTCCCCCATCTTCGTTCTTTGATTTGTTCTGCAATTTCTTCAAGCAAATCGTCTGCTTCATCTTCAGCAATTTCAATATCTGCATCTCTTGTTACCCTGAAAGAACTTGATAATTCAACTTCTAAACCTGGAAATAGTTCATTTGAATAAGCATTGATTATATCTTCTATTAAAACATAGTGATAACCTTCACGCCATTCTAAAGGAATAATTCTCTGCAATGCTGATGGAATTTGAATAAATGCAATGTGTTTTTCATGAATACCATGCTTCTTATCAGATAGAACAAAAGCAATATTTAAAGATCTATTTATAAGTCGTGGAAATGGATTGGCAGGTCCCAGACTTAATGGAGTCAATAAAGGAAGAATATTATTTGTAAAATGACTTCTTAATTTTTCAATGTCATTCTCATCAAGATTTTCTGGTTTATGAAATACAATACCAAGATTTGCTAACCCAGGAATAATTGAATTGTTAAAAACTTCACCTTGTTTCTTATAAATAGGTAATAATTGTCTGCGAATTTCTATTAATTGAGATTTAGGTGTCATTCCATCATAAGATAATTCAATCACATCACCCGCTACTTGACTTTTAAGCCCTGCTACCCTAATCATAAAAAATTCATCAAGATTAGAACTTAATATTGCAGTAAATTTCATTCTCTCAAGTAAAGGATTACTCTCATTTTCTGCTTCAAATAATACTCTTTTTTGAAATTCAATTAAGCTTAATTCTCTATTAAAATAATATTCGAATGAATCGAATTCACCATTCTTTTTATTGTTTGTTTTACTCATATATAAATTCCTTATTATATCAATCTTCTCAACAATAATTGTTTTTCTTTCCATTTACTCACTTGTTGTTTTGGTTTAATCGGAGTTTTATTTTTTTGTGTCATTCTATATCCGAATGCTGCAATTGCAGCAATAATTTCTTCATTTTCAGATTTCATCTTTTCTAATGAATCAAAGTCGAAAGAATGTTCAATAAAACCAGTGTCAAAATGACCATATCTAAATTCAGGATGCCTCATTACTGTTAATAAAAATGGAATTATAGTTTTTACACCTTTAATTCTAAAGTTACGTAATGCCATTTCCATTCTATTTATTGCTTCAATTCTATCAGAACCAACTGTTATCATTTTGCCAAGCATAGAATCGAAATGAATACTAATCTCAGAGCCAGTTTCAATTCCACTATCTACTCTAACACCATAACCAGCAGGTTGTCTTAAATAAGTGATTTTCCCAGTATCAGGCATAAAATCATTAAATGGGTCTTCTGCATTAATTCTACATTCAATCGAATGACCGCGCCATTGAATATCACTTTGTTGATATTCTAATCGTTCACCATAAGCAATTTTAATTTGCTGTTTAACTAAATTTATTCCAGTAACCATTTCGGTTACTGGATGTTCGACTTGCAAACGAGTATTCATCTCTAAGAAATAAAATTTTCTATCTTTATCAAACAAGAATTCAATTGTACCAGCATTCACATAATTACATGCCCTTGCAGCCGCAATTGCTACTTCACCCATCTGATGCCTTAGTTCATCATTTAAAACACTTGATGGAGCTTCTTCAATTAATTTCTGATGTCTGCGTTGGATAGAACAATCTCTTTCACCGAGATGAATATAATTTCCATATTCATCTCCAAGAATTTGAATTTCGATATGCTTTGGATTTTCAATAAATTTTTCTATATAAATCGAATCATCACCAAAAGATTTAAGTGCTTCTCTTTGTGCAGCTTCAAAATTAGGAACTAAATCAGAAGATTCATATACTTTTCTCATTCCTTTTCCGCCACCACCAGCAGCAGCTTTCAAAATAACTGGATAACCGAGTTCTGTAGCAATTTGTATAGCTAAATCTGTATCTACAATTTTTTCCTTAGTGCCGGGAACTATTGGTACGCCTGCTTTTGCCATCAATTCACGTGCTTTGGTTTTACTTCCCATCATCTCGATAGATTCGGGACGTGGTCCAATAAATTTGATACCAGCATTTTGACAAGCGAGTGAAAACTCTGCTCTTTCGGAAAGAAATCCATATCCAGGATGAATAGCTTCAGCACCTGCTCTTTTGGCAATATCAATTATTTGTTGAATATCTAAATAGGCTTGCTTTGGTGAGGAAGCATTTAATTTATATGCATAATCAGCATAATGTACAAATGGCATTTCTCTATCAACTTCATGAAACACAGCAACATTTTCAATACCCATTTCACGCGCTGAACGCATTACTCTAACTGCTATTTCGCCACGGTTGGCAATTAATATTTTCTTAAACATAATTTTCTTAAAAGTATTTGAAATTCAAAATAATAAAAACTTCAAATTAATCAAACAATATTAATTTTACAAATAATATTTTTTTAATTATTTTAACAAATCTTTGAATAAACTATGAAGTTGTTTTAATAATCATTGTATTTAGTTACTTATATAATCTGAAAATGCACTTATTGAATTGTAGATTTTAAAAATGGCTATTCATCAAACAAATCTAAAATATATTTTGTTAATTTAATAACAATTAGATAAATTGCAAGTTAGTTTGTTGAAATTTTAAAAATAATAAATGAAAACAAAATATTTTGCTTTTTATATTGTATCGTTAATATTTACTCTATTATTAAAATCTTGCATAGATTACGATTCTGACGCTGCTGAGAAATCTGACAGCAAAATTCATGAAATTGATTCAAACAATCTAACAATAAATAACAGTGATATTTTTCCCAAAATCACATATAGTAGAATTGTTATCAGAGATAAAGAACATCGTGAAAAAATAATGAATGAATATCGCGATACAGAAGATAATTTATTAAAAAATAAAATATTTTGTACTCTGAACCGGAAAGAAAGAAGATTTATGAGGGTTGGTGATACAATCGTTGTACCCGATTCTATTGCAGACAATATACTTGCATATTCAATATTTCCTAATTATTATCAAGGTGCAGCAGATATTCCAAAAATCATAATTGTTTCAAATAAATACCAATGTTATGCTTGTTATGAGAATGGTAAATTAGTGAGATTTGCTGCTGCGAATACTGGTAAAGAGAAAACTCCAACATATCCAGGTAGATATGCATTAGTTTGGAAACAACTTGAAAGACGTTCTTCATTAGATTCTACTTGGGTAATGCCTTATACATTCAATTTCCATAAATATGCTGGTAGTGCATTTCACCAATTTACAATGCCAGGTTATGCTGCCTCTCATTCTTGTGTTAGACAATTTAAAGATGATGCGAAGTGGTTATTTTATTGGGGAGAAAGAGGAAAAAAGGATACATCAAACCAAATTTTACATTTGACAGGAACTCCAGTTTTGATTCTTGATGTATTTGATTTTTCGAGAAAACGCTCTGGTGCTTGGTTAGAATTAACTTCAAATAAAGATTTGTTTATAGAATTACCTGATAAACCAATGGAATACGAAGAAGCACTAATTCCAATCAGCCAAATCCCTAAAGTAGTAAGAAATAGTTTACCAAACAAAAATAGATATGTGTATGCAGAAGACACACTTAGAGCAAGAGGGGTTATAAGACAAAATGTTACTTTAACGCAATCAGTGGACTTTAACAAAATTCGTAGAAATAAAGAAGCTCGGAAAAGAAAGGAGCAAGAAGAAAAAGCAAAGCAGGAACAAGACAATACAAATTCAGAGAATTAATCTGTTTTTAATCTAATATGCAGTATTAAATATTGATTTTCAAGGAATTATCAATTGAAACTTTACTTTATATCTTCAATGTAGATATGTTTTTTGGCTAAAGCCAATGATTACTGCTTTTCAAAATTCCCCGCCATAAATGGCAGGGCTATTATTATTTCTCTTCAATATCCCTGCCATTCATGGCGGGGATTTTATTATTTCTCTTCAATAGCCCTGCCATTCATGGCGGGGATTTTATTATTTCTCTTCAATAGCCCTGCCATTCATGGCAGGGCTATTATTATTTATCTTCAATAGCCCTGCCATTCATGGCGGGGATTTTATTATTTCTCTTCAATAGCCCTGCCATTCATGGCAGGGCTATTATTATTTATCTTCAATAGCCCTGCCATTCATGGCGGGGCTATTATTATTTCTCTTCAATAGCCCTGCCATTCATGGCGGGGCTATTATTATTTCTCTTCAATAGCCCTGCCATTCATGGCGGGGCTATTATTATTTCTCTTCAATAGCCCCGCCATTTATGGCGGGGCTATTATTATTTATCTTCAATAGCCCCGCCATTTATGGCGGGGTTCAATAGCCCCGCCATTTATGGCGGGGTTTGATTTTGAATATGATTATTGTGGCTTTAGCCAAAAAAACTTCAACTTACTTGAAAATATTTCTAAATTGAGATAAATACCAGAAAATTTGACTTTTATTTTTTTTCTGTTAATGTTGTTGGAAATTCAATTAAAAGAATACTGATTTTTAATTTTAATCTGTTTTTAATCTTTGAATAATTGCTTGAAAATCTTCAGGTAATTCTGATGAAAAAGTCATAAATTCTCGTGTTGCTGGATGAGTGAATCCTAACGTTTTGGCATGTAGCAATTGTCTATTTGCTATTGCAATACATTCATTTGCTTTCTTTCTTAGTTGTGGCATTTGACCACTATAAAGTATATTCGAGCCACCATACGCTTTATCTCCAAAAACAGGATGATGAATACTTGCAAGATGCACTCTAATTTGATGTGTTCTACCAGTATGAAGTTTCAATTTAATAAGAGTAGCAAATTCAAATCTTTCTATAACTTTGTAATCAGTTTTTGCATATTTCCCACCTTTTTTTACAATAGCAAATAATTTTCTATCTCTCGGTGAACGTCCAATATCACCTTCAATTGTACCTGCATCTTCTTTTAAATTTCCCCACACTATTGCATTATATTCACGCTCCGTAGTTCTATTTGCAAATTGTCTTGCCAAAAATGTATGTGCTTGTGGGTTTTTAGCTAAAACAAGTAATCCTGATGTATCTTTATCTAAGCGATGGACTATACCCGGACGTATTTCATCTTTACTGAAAATCTCGCCTTCAGCTTCAGATTCATCTATTTCACTATCAATATCTTCGTCTGGCTCATCAACGTCAGATTCTATGCTAATTGGATTTCTCATACCATAATGGTAAAGAATTGCATTAACTAAAGTATTATATCTGTTACCAAAACCCGGATGTGTAACCATACCTGCTGGTTTATTTACAACAATTAGGTCATTATCTTCATAAGAAATATCTAATGGTATGTTCTGCGGTAATAATTCAATTGGTGGTGCTTTAAGTAAAATACAAACAATACTGTCATTAGGTTGTACTTTTCTACTATTTTTACCAGGTTTGCCATTTACAATAACTTTTCCGGCTTCAATTGCTTTTTGAACTCTTGCTCTTGTTGCATTAAATATTAAAGAAGTAAGATAAACATCAAGTCGCTCAGGGTTTTGTCCTTTTGCTACTTGAATTTTATATTCTTTTTCAATATAATATGGATGGCTATCATTAAAGTCTATTGTCGAATTCATTTTTTAATTAAACAAATAAAAAAAATATTGTATCATAACACCCCACCTAAATCCTCCCCAAGGGGAGGACTTAAATTCTTCTTACCTCTTACCCTCCCCTAAGGGGAGGGCAGGGTGGGGTTTCTTTCAACTCCACCAAAATCCTCCCCAAGGGGAGGACTTAAATTCTTCTTCTCTCTTACCCTTCACTTTGTGGAGGGCAGGTTGGGGTTTTTCTATCAAACCTTATCTTCTGTGGTTTCTACATTATCAATCTGTTCTTCAGTTTCAGTTCTCTGTTTCAATCTGTTCTTTTTGCTATACTTTGGTAATGAAACAAAGAAACCAGCTACCATCAATATAGTTCCAAGCCATACTAAATTCATATATGGTTTGATTGAAACATCAGCTGTAAATACTTCCATTAATTGTGGTTCTTTCAACGACTTTTCTTTGAAAATAAATACTGCTTGTGAATTTCCAATTGACATTTGATTTCTGATAAGACCTACCATACCAATTTGGTAATTTGTTTGCGGTACATCTTTCCATTCAATAGGGGTTCCAACCCAATTCTCAACATCAATGAGTGAGTACAATGTATCAGTTGATACAACGCCTGCTCTATCATATTTGACAACAGTACCAAACGAAACTTTGTTTTCTTGTGGTTGCATATTGCTATTCATTTCAAATTTTTCAATTGCTACTGTAATTGATGAATCAATTGGTGCAGGGGTTGCTTCATCTTTTTTAAGATATAATTTAGGAGCATTATAATCAAGTTCAACAGCAATTGGTGCGACATAAATATCTTTTTCAAATTTAGTCTGAATGCCCGGTTCAAAGAATGGTGCTTGCCATTCGTTGAAACTACTCCAATAAACTATTGGATGTACTTCCCACTTATTATCGCCTTTTGTTATATCTAATGTATATCTGAACTTTTCTCTGTCTTGTTTTTCTTTTTCAATTCTTTCCTTCCCTCTAAATGTAAATTTGTATCCGTGAAATTCCTTCTCGGATTTTTCGGTAAATCTTAATTGGGTACTTACTGAATTACTTCCCGATGCAACTACTCCAAGAACTAAAACTGCGATTCCAAGATGAGCAATATATGCTCCGAGTTGTTTAGGTTGTTTTTTAGTATTACGAAAGATAAAATCAAGATTTGTAATGATTGAAAAAATTGAAGCAAATCCAAGTATAATAAATTTAATATCAGTAACTCCACCAAAATATATTGCAACTGTACCAACAACTGTTAAAGCAAGTGGTATCATCATTTGCTTTGCAAAATTATCGAATGTTTTAGATTTCCATCTCAAATAAATCGTAAATGAATTTAAAACTAATATCAATATTGCAAAAATTAATCCCCAATTATTATAAAAAGATAATTCTGCTGCAACTTTTTGTCCACCAAAAATATCAGCAAGTGCAGGTTTGCTTGTTCCATACCAAACAATTAGTGTAAAGGCAATAATAAGAATTGAACCAATAGACAATGCAAATTCTTTAGATTGTACACTAAAGTCTGATTTTCTTGTAAATTTTGCAACATCTCTCCATCGGAAAATTACTAATCCCAAACCAAACAAGATAAATGAAAACATAAATACTACAAGTAAAGTTTCGACTGTTTTGCCGGGAGTGATAAATGAGTGAACAGAAGTATCACCCAGAATACCACTTCTTGTAAGAAATGTAGCATACAATACAAATAAAAATGCAAATATTGCAAGTACAAAATTTGTTTTTATTAAGCCCCCAGTTCGTTTCTGTACTAAGAATGTATGTGATAATGCAACAGCTACCAGCCAAGGTAAGAGAGATGAATTTTCAACAGGATCCCAGCCCCAGAAACCACCCCAGCCGAGAGTTTCATAAGCCCAAAAACCACCAAGCATAATGCCAAGTCCAAGAACTCCTCCACCAATAATAGTCCATTTTATACCTGGTTCAAGCCATTTGATATAGTCTTTCTTAACTAATCCTGATAGAGCAAGTATGAATGGAACTGCCATTAATGAATAGCCAAAGAATAGTATCGGAGGATGTATCGTTATCCAGTAATTTTGTAAAATAGGATTCATTCCACGTCCGTTTGGAGGCAGATAGCCAACTTCTACGCCGTCTTTTGCAAATGTTTCCCATACATAATCAAATGGACTTTTGAATATCAGAATCATTAGAATAAACATTAAAATAAGGTTGAAAAAAGGCATTGCGATATTCTCGTAATCGTATTTTCTCAAACTTGGAATTAATATTAAACCTACAACAGAAAGCATAAGTAACCAAAGCAGAAACGAACCTTGTTGTCCTGCAAAAAATGAAGCAAACAAAAAGTAAGCATCTAATTCACGAGAAGCATATTCCCAAATATAAGTGAATTGGAAGTTGAAGTTGAATATATTAAACATCAAATAAAATGATGCTGCAATGATTGCACCGGAAGAAAGAGCATACAGAGAACTGCCTAATAATGACATTTTTTCATTTTTCTTAAAAAAACCAAGCAAATAAATTAATGCTGATAAAAATGAAAAAACTGTAGCCGAGATAATTAGAATTTTTCCTATCATATTAACTTTAATAATAATGAATAAAAATTATTTTTAATTAATGACAAATGATACTTTTAATGTTAAATAATAACTACTTTTCATTAAAAAGTCATTCTTCTTTTAAAAAGAATGACTTTTCAATAAGAATTAAATAATAAATGTTTGTTAGTTATACATTTGTTTGCCTTTCAAGTCATCTGCTTGACCTTCATATTTTGAAGGGCATTTAGTCAGAATCTCTTTAGCAACAAATTTTTCACCTTCATATTGACCTTTAATAACTACCATTGGAGCTATATCAAAATTATTGGGTTTACCTCCATTGGCAATAATATCAGCTTTATTTCCTTTCTCATCAACCATACTAAAATAAAACTTATTGTTTTCAGAATCATAGCGATAAGGCACTTCTTTATCCCAAGAACCAATAATTTGTACTATTTTTCCTTTTTCTTTAGCACGAGTAAAATCTGCATATTCAATTTCGGCTGTGCTAAATGACATTACAGCAAGATACACAAAAACGATAGCTGCAATTATTCCTATGATATATTTTGTTTTCATTTCTTAATCTCAAAAATAATTTTACAAATTTCCTAAAATCACAATTATAAAATTAACGAATTTTTAGATAATTTCTTAATAAAAAATATTAACATTCAAAAATAAGATATATTAATCTTAATTGGAGAATCATATTTCATATTTACAAGGGTTAATTTTCAAGTAAGTAATCAATTTTAGTTAAAGCATCTTCGATAAAATCAACATCATTTGTAAAACCTTTATCGAAAAATCTAATTTGACGGTTTTTATCTATGAAAATAAATCCAGGCAATCCTGTGAGATTGAATTTTGCACCAGCTAAATCATTTATATCATAGAAAACATCAAAATACATACCGAATGAATTAACGAATTTTAAAATACCATCAGGTTTATTTTCGAAATTTTCCCAAACATTAACCGAAATAATTTGAACACTATCTGCTTTATCGTAATAATCAGATAACTCCTCATAAGCTGGCATAGCAGCTTTGCAAGGTTCACACCAAGAAGACCAAAAGAAGATAACTGTAACTTTATTCTTAATATCATCTGAATCAAAAAATCCTGAATTAATATTATTTAGAACAATTGAGGGTGAGTTAACTTTTACTTCTGTTGATTTCAATCTTTCTTTTAATGCTAATTTACCTTTTCTTAAAAGGTTATTGATAATACTATTGTAAATAGAATCAGATTCACTTGGCATTAGTTTGTAGTAAGTTTCTTTGTGGGTTTTCAAGAAAATACTATCTGTATAAGAATTTAGAATTGCACTTTCAGTAAGAGCAAGAATATTAGAATACTGCTTGTCTTCATTGTAATAGTCAATTAATTTGATATAAATATCCTTACTTGCTGAAGTAGAGTATCTAATAAGCGACTCTTCAAGGAATTCGATTGCTTTAGTTTTGTCTTTACTTCTATAAAGTTCTGAAAGTGTTTCATAAATAGTTGCAGCTTCAAGTTTTTTTAAGTTATAAAATTCTTTTTTTGTTTGATTAATTGGTTTATTATTATAATAAAAAGAAGAATCATTAATAATTTGCAAAGCATTATCCATAATAGCAATTGATTCCTCAATTCTAATCGAATCACTTAATTTTGATAGAACTTTTTTATTTTGTCTCATTTCCAATGCAAGTGCAGAATACAATGATGGATAATGTAAATTTAACGAGTCAATAATTTTACTAAGTTCATCAAATTTATTCATTTGAAGATAACCATTAACTAAAGCAGACAATACTCGATTCTTACTGTTTGAATTTGGATAATTTTGAATAAATTCAATTGCTAATCGAGAAAATTTTTCAAATTCTGTTGCTGCCGATAACTCGACTAATAAAGATTCTTGTGCAAGCTCGCTTTGAGGAAATTTTCTTGCAAATTCAAATTCAACTCTGGTTGCCTCTTTTGTATTGTTCAATACCCTATAAGCTCTACTTAGTGATTTAGCAATACCTTCACTTGAAATTTCATAATTGATTTTTAGAATTTTTATTAAGCTATTTTCAAATTCAGAGTATGTGATTTTCTTTGTATCATATTTCAAAACAAGTAGTGCAATTCGTGATTGAATATCATTAGGATAGTGTTTTAATTCAATTTCAAGTAATTCCATTGCTTTAGAAAAATTTGTATTTATAGAATATCCTTCTGGATTATTCCCCATAAATGATAAAGCTGCGTAAAGTGGTGAATTTTTTACGGGTTTTTTATTCACATCATAAACCAATAAATTCCAATAATTTCCAAAGTTATTATCAATATTTTCTATTTTAAAAATTGAGTAAATTGCTTCTTGGGGTACGATAAATTCACCAATAAAAGTGTTGAAAACATCTTTTTTTAATTCGACTTCATAAGCAGTAGGAATTGTAGAAGAATTATTGAAACAATATGCAACTAAATTTACAGAATTAGAATAAATTGAATCAGTTGGTGTATATCTAATTTTTAAATTTTGTTCAGCAATTGGAGTTTCAGTATTGAATTGTAGATTGCCTGAATAGGAATAATTAAAAAAGAAAGTTGAAATGATTATAATAAATAGTAATTTCATTTTAATTTCAAAAAATTAATAAAACAAACCTATTAATTTCTATAATACGTTTCAATTTGAAAATAGTTTTAGGGTAAAGATTTTGTACAATTATGGTTATAAAAAAATTTGAAATCAATTACATTTCAAAAAAAAATAAAAAAAATATTTTTATTGTATCAAAAAAAATACTTAAGTTTGGTAGTTAATTTTTTTGAAATAATAAGAATTAAAAAGCACAAAAATAATTCAGACTAATAGCTGCATCAAAGAAACTTGGATAATTGATTTCATTAAGAAACTTGGTATTTTCTTTATATAGATTAAGGTATCTTTATGCGTTACAATTTATTTTTTTTGTCGATATTATTTATATTCTTAGTTTTGAATATGAATGCAAGCATTCCTGAAACTATTTCATTTCAAGGAATAGTAGTAGAAAAAGATGGAAAAAGTGTTGCTGATGGAAATTACGAATTTACTTTTAAGTTTTACAATTCTTTAACGGACGGTGAGTTATTATTTGAAACTACACAATCTTTAGACGTAGTCAACGGTATTTACAACACAGAATTACCACAAACACCATTTATGTCTGATTCGACTGTTTTTTTAGAAGTAATTTTTAAAGATGCAATTCTAACTCCAAGAATACAAATCCATTCTGTACCTTATTCTTTACAATCAAAAAAAGCAGATGAAGCCAATCAGTTAGGTAATATGGTTTATATTATCGACAGCTTAGACACTGAACCAAGGAAAGTGTACGTTGATGGAAAACTGCATGTGAAAGGAGAGTTACAAGTAGGGGATTCAAGTTTTCATACGTCCAATTATGTTTCTAATAGTTTTATGGGATGGTCTCAGAGTAATATTTGGACTGATAAACCTTGGTTCAAAACAGGAGGTCATTTATATATCCAAGATGGAGCTAATCCGAGTAGTGGATTTGGAAATTCAAACTTGAACACAATTTTCAACCGTCAGCCATCAACAGGTAGAGTTGGAATTGGTATGTCCGGAAATAATCAACCAACGAATAAACTACACATAATATCAAATCCAGACCCATTAAGAATTGAAGGGCTTGTCAATGATGCAACAATACAGGATATATTAGTTATTGATGCTTCTGGTGTTGTACACAAGAATAATGCTCAATCTTTAATTGTGAATGATTTTGACTGGGAGGTAACTGGTAATGATGTTGTTACAGGACTTGGTGGCTCATATCCAAGCGGTAATGTAGGAATAGGAACATCTACTCCTTATGCAAAACTCGAAGTCGCGGGTGATGCAATTATACAATGGGATTTGAATGTTTTCGGTTTGGGGCATTTCTATAACGATATTATTGTTGAAGGTGAGGGTTATTTTCACAATAACATTCATTTAGACCATGAATTTTATGATGGTACAAATTCTACTGGTTTAGTTGATTATGTACTAACTTCTCAGAACGGATATACAGAATGGAAGGATGCAAACACTTTAGGTTTTGATGATGGTGATTGGACTCAAATGAATACTCCTGCAGATTATCTGAAAGCAAAAGCCGGGGGTATAGCAACTGATGATGCTATTCTACATGGTACAAATGCCATTACTCATATTAATCTTGGTTTTGCACTTTCAGAAACAGGAACAACTAATCTAAATTATAGCTATGCAACTGTTGGAGGTGGATACAATAATAAAGCAACCAAAGATTACTCAACTGTAAGCGGAGGTTATAAAAATACTGCAAGCGGTGATAATTCATTTATTGGAGGAGGATACCAAAATATTTCAAGTAATTGGAGTTCTGTAGTTTCAGGAGGAACGTCGAATAATGCAAGTGGTTGGGAATCTTTTATAGGCGCCGGAAGTTTAAATGTTGCCAGTATTGATGGTTCAGCAGTAGTCAGTGGTTTTAATAATACAAATGATGGATTGTCTGCATTTATTGGCTCTGGAAGTGATAACACTTTAAGTGGCCAGAATGCTTTTATTGGTTCTGGTTATGATAATACAATATCAGGAGGATTTGAATCTGTAATTGTGGGTGGATATGGAAATTACACAAACAGTAATACTACATTTATTGGTGGTGGCAGTAATAACAAAACCAATAGTAATTATGCAATTGTAGTTGGAGGTGATAATAACCGAGCATTCGGTCCTGGCTCAGTTATAGCTGGTGGAATGTCAAATATAGCTACTATCAACGCAGGAAATGGTTTTATTGGAAGTGGATATGATAATGATGTAACTTCTAATTATTCATTTATCGGGAATGGAATGTGGAACAATGTTAGCGGCGAGTATTCTATAATTGGTAATGGTAAAAATAATATTGTTTCAGGTGATTATTCCGTTGTTACAGGTGGAAATAGCAATGTTGTAACAGGTGATTACAGTATTGCAAGTGGCGATCAAAATAATGTATTCGGGGATAAATCAAGTGCCAGCGGTTCAAGAAATAATCTAACAGGACATGTCAATATAATATTCGGTAACAATAACACTCTGTTAGGTGATTCTGCAAGTGTTACCGGTAGTGACAATACAATTACGGGCTATGGTGGAAATGTATTAGGCAATGGAAACTCTATAATAAGTGATTATACTACTGTAATAGGTAAATACAACAAATCGAGTGCCTCCTATAATTCTGTTATGATAGGTGATAATCTCCAGACAGGTAACAGTAATAATATTCTGATCGGATTTGGAAGCAGTTCAATGACAAGGTTAATCAATAACACCGGAAATTCACTTATAATTGGTTTTAGCAGTACGCCAACAATGTTTGTTCAGGATAAGAAAGTTGGAATAGGTACAATAACTCCTACTAATATGCTTCATATTTATGATGTTCAGAATGATCCTTTAAGAATAGAAACTCTTAATCCTGCATCAGAGGATAAAGTTCTTGTTATAGATAATAGTGGAGTTGTATTTTATCGTGATATTACTTCTTTTCCATTCCCAGCCGGTGATGATGGCGACTGGACTCAAATGAATACTCCAGCAGATTATCTGAAAGCCAAAGTCGGAGGGATTGCAAGCAATGATGCAATACTTCTAAGTACATTTTCCAATACTTTTATTAACTTTGGCTTTGATAACTCAGTTACTGGTGCAAGCAGTGGTCTTCATTTTGGATATGCAACAGTTAGTGGTGGTAGGCACAATCAAGCAACCTTTGATTATGCAACTGTATCTGGTGGAGAAAATAATTTATCATCAGGAATTTATAATGTAGTTGGAGGTGGTGGAGATAATAAAGCCATAGGTGATACAGCAACAACGGTATCAGGTGGTCTGAACAATAGTGCAAACTTTAGCTTTGCTTTTATTGGTGGTGGAGAACGCAACGATGCGATGAAAAGTTATACCGTTATTTCTGGCGGTGAAAATAATACTGCTGATAACTGGGGTGCTGTAATAGCTGGAGGTACAAATAATACAAACAATGGGTTATGGGGTTTTATCGGGAGTGGTGCCTACAACGAAATTTCAGGAGATTATTCTGTAATTCCTGGTGGACGATATTTAAAGGTCGGGGCCAGAAGTTTTGGTTACAGAGGTGGTATCGGAGCCAATCCTTCTACTTTATTGGATGTATCACTTGCTACTGGTACTGGTGGACAAGATGAAACATTTCATATTGTTGATACTAAATTCTGGTTTAATTTTTCAAATAATACTCTTGCTGATTTCCGTATTGATGGTACAAACGATAATCTTTTATTTGCTGACGCATCAGCCGATATGGTCGGAATTGGTTTGAATTCTCCTACAAACAAACTTCATATTTATGATGTTCAGAATAATCCTTTAAGAATAGAAACTCTTAATCCTGCATCAGAGGATAAAGTTCTTGTTATTGATAATAACGGAATTGTATTTTATCGAGACATTACTTCATCTCCATTCCCAGTTGGTGACGATGGTGATTGGACTCAGATGAGTACGCCGGCTAATCATCTGAAAGCAAAAGCAGGTGGAATTATATCTAATGGTGCCATTGTTTTTGGCAATTTTGCTGATACTCATATTAATTTAGGTTTTGGAACTTCTGAAACAGGAACATCTGGACAGAATTTTGCAGGTGCAACTGTTGGAGGCGGTTCTAATAATAAAGCAAAACGTGAATATTCCACAGTTAGTGGTGGTCTCTCAAATACAGCTAATGGTCCTAATGCTTTTATCGGCAGTGGTTACAATAATCTTGTCAGTAACTCAAACGGTGTTGTTACAGGAGGTGCAAATAATACGGCAGGCGGTTCTGAATCATTTGTAGGAGGCGGTAATTATAATTCAGCGAGCGCCTTATTATCATCCATAGTTGGAGGTGTTAATAATTCTAACTCTGGAAGTTATTCAACAATTGCAGGCGGAAATGGAAATAATATAACAGGTGAGAAATCTCTAATCGGATCAGGAGAATACAATTCAGTATCCAGCTATTATTCGGGTATAGTTGCTGGTACAAATAATTCAGCAACAGGTCATTATACATTTATAGGTGCCGGGTCAAGTAATCAGGCAATTAATAATTATTCATCTATAGTTGGCGGTCAATCAAATATAGTTACAGGATCCTATTCACAAATAAGTGGCGGTCGGTCAAATTCAATAATAGGCAATTTTTCATCTATTCCAGGAGGGAGTTATTTGAAAATTGGGGACAGAAGCTTTGGTTACAGAGGTGGTATAGGTGGTAATCCTTCCTCATTAACTGATGTATCACTTGCTACTGGTACTGGTGGACAAGATGAAACATTCCATATAGTTGATACAAAATTCTGGTTTAATTTTTCCAATAATACTCTTGCTGATTTCCGTATTGATGGTACAACCGATAACCTTTTATTTGCTGATGCATCAGCTGATATGGTCGGTATTGGTTTGAATTCTCCAACAAACAAACTTCATATTATTGGTACTAATCCATTGAGGTTACAAGGATTAACTCAAGTTAACCAAAATGATATTCTTGTTGTTGATGCAAATGGTGTTGTTTTTAAAATGCCTACAAATAGTATAGTTGATTATGACTGGCAAGTTAACGGCTCTGACGTTCAATCAGGTCATGGAGGTTCTTATCCTACGAAAGTTATAATTGGAACTGGAACCTCAAATGGTATATTAAGTGTTTATGGTTTTGGATATTTTAATGAAAGTGTTCTTATTAGTCAAGAATTAACTGTTAATGGTTATACTTATCTTCATTCAGATCTAAATGTATGGGGTAATACTACTCTTTATAATACTCTTGATGTTGATGGAGAGACTACTTTAAATGATAATCTTACTGTTTATGGTTCATCAGCTTGGAGATCCGGTAACAATTCGCAATGGGATATTAGTTCGGATTCAAGAATAAAAACCAATATTAAAGGTATTGATAATTCTTTTGAAAAAATTCTAAGTATAAATCCTGTAACTTATATTTATAACCATGAATATAGGTCACTACACCCTGAAGTAACAAGTGATATTCAATATAGTTTTATTGCACAGGAATTAGCAAAAGTATTTCCAGAATCTGTATTCCATAGCAATGAATTTCTGAACGGCGATTCAATTCCATTACTTCGAATTAATTTGAGTAATGTTCAAATAGTTACAATTCAGGCAGTTAAGGATTTGATAATACAAAACTCAGAGCAGGAAAAAGATATTAATTCACTGAATCAGAAAATTAGTTCATTGGAAATTAAAATCAAACAGTTAAACGACCAACTGAATGATTTTACAAAAATTAAAAATGACACTGAAATTCTAAAAGCAAAATACGAACTTATTGAAAAAAAACTTCAACTACTAATAAACAAATCAAGTGAGTAAAGATATTGAAAATTTTAAATACTTATTAATTAGGAAATACCTTATTTAAGATGTCTGCCTTACAATGGCAGACATCTTAGTTTTTTTTATTTTTTGTTTATAAATTCTCGTTGTAAATTGAATGTTATTGATAAAAATCTACAAAAAATCTGTAATTATTCAATTAAAAAAAATCCGGAACAAGTCCGGATTTAAATCAATACTTTTTTTTTTCTATTAATCAATATATGCAATAGCTTCTATTTCAATTAACACATCTTTTGGTAATCTTGCAACTTCATAAGCAGCACGTGCTGGTTTGCTATCACCAAAATATTCAGCATAAATAGTATTCATTGTAGGAAAATCAGTCAAATCTTTCATCAAAACAGTTGTTTTTACAACATTATTAACATCAGCATTTTGAGATTTCAAAATTGAAATAATATTTAAAATACATTGTCTTGTTTGAGAATGAATATCATCCCCAGCCAAAGCACCATCTTTAGTTAATGGGATTTGTCCCGATATGAAAAGTAAATTTCCAGCTTTAACTGCTTGTGAATAAGGTCCGATTGGTGCAGGGGCTTCTTCAGTAAAAATAAGTTCTTTCATTTATTTCTCCAAATAAAAATTATAAAATGGATTTACCGAGCATAGCAGCTCCGTAAATTCCAGTTTCTTTTAAATATTTTGCTTTTAAAATTTGAAAATTATTAGCAATTGATGGCAATGATTTTCTTTTGACTGTTTCAACTAATGAAGGATATAAATAATCCCAAGCTAAAGAAACGCCACCGCCAATAATAATGTAAGGAATATCAAGTAAATTCATTGCAGAGGAAAATCCAATTCCGAGATATTTGCCTATGATAGAAAAACACTCAATTGCAATTTTATCACAGTTAACCGCTTTTTCATAAATATCTTTAACATCAAGAACACTATCAATTATAGATAGATTTGACTCTAACAATAATTGATTGTACAATTTAATAATTGCAAATCGACCTGTCAAAGACTCAAGAGTAGAATAATGATAATCTGAAAATTGACCTGATATTAAATCAGATGAATCAATTATAGTATGACCAATTTCACCGGCACCACCAGAAATACCTTTGAATATATTTCTATTGTGAATTATTGCTCCACCTACACCTGTGCCTAATGTAACATAAATAAAACTTTCTAAACTTTCACCAGCACCACTATGTAACTCTGCAAAAGCTGCAGTATTGGCGTCATTATCCATAATTAGTGGAATTTGAAGATTCAATTCATTTTTGATAATTTTACTTAAATTTAAATTTTCAAATTCTTCTATATTAGGCGAAACAACAATAATTCCTTCATAATTCACTACTCCCGGAACTCCAATTCCAATGGATTTTATTTCTTTGAAATTAAGTAAATAATAACTTATGAATTCTAAAATATTTTTTTCAATTGAATTAGAGTCAGAATTTGAATCAGTAGATACTGATTTCAAATGTACTAATTCAGAATTGGAATTTAAAATTCCACCTTTTATAGTTGTTCCACCAATGTCGATTCCAAGATACATAACTACTTCCTTTCCTTATATTTTGGAATGAAGTATATCTGTTCTCCCTTTTTCAACATACCATATTTTTCTCGGGCAAGCCGTTCAATAGTAAGTGTATCATATAATCTAAGTGCAATTTCGTTCTTAAGTGAATCTTGCAATTTTAATTTTTCTTCTATTCGGTTTCTAACTTTAATTCTTTCATATTCTAAATTAAATCTTTTTAGTAATCCATAATCAGAAAAAATTGCAAACATTGCAAGTAAAAGTATTATAGAAACGCCGATAATTGTAAATCGGCGTTTAGTTGATTTAAAAATATTGATTATATAATTAAACATTATTTTGCAAATTTACTCAAAAAGTTTACAAAAGCGTCTAATTCTTCCTTTGTTCTTTTTTCAGTAACAGCAATCATCAAACCATTCATTGTTGGTACAAATTTTTCAACTTCTAAACCAACAAGAAATCCATTTTTTTCGCCTTCTTCTATTATTTCAGCAGGTGAAACAGGAGTTTCGATAATAAATTCATTAAAGAATGGTTTGTCAATTTTCAATTTAAAACCATTAAGTTTGGTGATATTTTCACTTAAATAGTGAGCATTTTTGAATGAGTTTTCAGCAACTTCTTTAATACCTTGCTTGCCCATAGTTTCCATATAAACAGTTGCAGCAAGCATAAACAAACCTTGATTGGTACAAATATTTGAAGTTGCTTTTTCGCGTTTAATCTGTTGCTCGCGTGTTTGAAGAGTAAGAACGAAACTACGTTTTCCATCTTGGTCTTCAGTTACACCACACAGACGTCCTGGCATTTTGCGTACAAATTCTTGCTTACAAGCAAACAAACCTAAGTATGGACCACCAAAACTAAGTGGAATACCTAAAGACTGCCCTTCGCCTAATACAATATCAGCATTATATTTGCCCGGTGCTTCAAGCAATCCAAGTGAAACAGGTGCTGCAATTACTACATAAAGTGCTTTTTGGGAATGTGTAATTTTTTCTAATTCAATAACTTCTTCAAGATTTCCGAAAAAGTTAGGTTGTTGTACTATAACCGCTGATGTTTTATCATTAATTGAATTCTTCAATGCTTCAATATCAGCTGTTCCATCTTCTAAAGCAAAAGTTTTGAAAGTATAGTTTTTACCAGCTGTAATAGTATTCATAACTCTGATATAAAGAGGATTTACTGTTCCTGCAATAAGAAACTCAGTTTTTCTATTGTGAGCATTTGACATAAAGCAAGCTTCAGCTAAAGCACTTCCTGCATCATAAAGCGATGCATTAGAAACATCCATGCCGGTAAGTTCAGCAATCATAGATTGAAATTCATACATAACTTGTAATGTGCCTTGTGAAACTTCTGCTTGATATGGAGTATAAGCAGTTTTAAATTCTGGTTTTTGCAAAACAGAGCCAACCATAGATGGAATGAAGTGGTCGTAAGCTCCACCACCTTGATAGCAAATATGAGTATTTGCAGTTCTATTCTTATTCGAGTACTCATCTAATAATTTTACAGCTTCGTATTCTGATAAGGTTGGTGGTAAGTTGAGTAAGCCCTGAAATCTAATATCTTCGGGAACTCCTGTAATCAATTCGCTAAATTTTGAAACACCAATTCTTTCAAGCATCAATTTTTGCTCGTCAAACGTATTTGGGACAAAAGACATTCTAAACTCCTGATGTCATAATTTTCAATAAATTAAAATTTTAAAATACAAAATTACAGCATTATTTATTATTTAACAAAAATCAATTGAATTTTAATAAAGAAAAGTTATTTTAAATTAATTATTCTTATATTTAATGTAACTACTCAACCTCATTTAGTTAATATTTAATTTGTTTTCAATAAATAATCCTTGAAAATCCAATCGGGATTGAATGTAGGTAACAGAAAAATCACATTTGACTTCCAGCAACACCCAAGGGGTTGAATGTGTATTTAAACATTTAATCCTGTTGGGATTGTTGGACTTACGGGAATTTTATAATTACAAACATTTAATCCCTATTGGGATTTTCAAAGAATTTCTTTACTATTATTATCAGATTGTTCCAATTGTACTTTTTCCCCATTCCAAAAACATTACAAATTGAAAATCATAAAACGGGTGAGCAGTTACAAATAAATTAAGGATTAAACAAAAATTTGTTATTTTTGTTTTTATGAATCGTTTAATGTATTTCTTCTTTATTATTAAAATAATATTTGTTATTTTGCAATACTGTACTTTGCTATTTGATATTTTTCAATTAGTCGTTATTGTAATTTTTATGTTTTAAAGGATTCTACAAATTATATTTAATATTTATAAAAAAATAACATGAAATTTTATTTTATTTTTAATTCTGAAAGTTAAGGGTAAAAATAAAGTTTAGGGGCAATAATTATGAAAGCAATATCATTAATAACGATTGTTTTATGCATATTTTATATTAATGTTCACAGCCAATCATTATCACTATTTGATATTGACACAACAAATTTTCCAATTATAAAAGCGAAATTCTATGCTTTTGATAAAGATGGGAATCAAATTACAAATTTATCACCATCTGATTTTGAATTAAAAGAGAATGGACAAGCAAGAAATGTAACGAAAGTGAGTTGTCCGACACCGAAGCCACTGAAAAAATTATCTGTAGCTATGAGTATTGATGTTTCTGCATCTATGAATTTTGGTAATTTTAGTAATTTGAGTAATATCCCCATTGCACTCGGTTTAACATCTGCGAGAGAATTATGCAATTTAGTAGCTATGCCTCCATCAGAATTTGCCTTGCAAACTTGTGATCATGAAGCATTGATAGTTCAAGATTTTACAACAAATAAATCAAAGATTTTAGCATCAATTCTACCAATCTATCCACGTGGAGATAATGATTTTGAAAAACAATTATTAAACAAATTTACTGGTTTATTGAATATTGCCAAAACCGGTAAATATAAAAAAGTAGCAGTTCTTTATACAGATGCTTTGTGGTATGCTCTTACACAACAAGAACTACAACAATGCAAAGACACTTGTTCAAAATATAATATTCAATTTTATGCTGTAATTTACTCCAGTCCTGAGGCAGAACCTAATGGAATAAAAAAATCTTTGAAAGAATTAGCAAATTTTACAAATGGGTTTTTATATGACGGAGTAACAACAATTGAAGCTGCACAAGACATAAGTTTAAAGCTGCAACAAACTGCACAAGGTGGAGAACCATGCGATATTATATGGGAAAGTGGCACTGCCTGCCCATTAGGAATTACAAATGTAGAACTCAACCTACTACAAAATGGAGCAAAATCAGTAATTATTTACCAAACACCTAATTCATCAATTGCTAAATTGGAATTCAATCCAACTTCCATTACATTTGAAAATCCTCTAGTAGGAGTAAAAGTTGAACAAAAAGTAACAATATCAGCACGTAATGCGAATTTTACAGTAACCAATATAACGAGTAATAACGCCGCATTTGTTATTAATCCAAAGAGTTTTGTATTAAATTCAGGGCAAAGTATAGAGCTGACAGTTAGTTTTTTCCCTGCTGATAGCGGTTATAATTATTGCAAATTTGAAGTAGAAAATAATAATTGCTTAATAAATTATTATGTAAGTGGTGGATGGAAAGGCAAGCAGCCAACAATCAGAACGATTAAGCTAATACATCCAAATGGCGGTGAAGTATTTGTAGCAGGTAGCGATACAGTAATAACATGGGAAGGTGTTACTCCTGATGAGTATGTAAAAATACAATATCGTACAGCTGACAATCAACCTTGGATAACAATAAAAGATTCAGCCAAAGGTTTAATTCAACAAATTAGAGTTCCTAATGTGGTTAGTAAAAAATATCTTACTCGTATAACAGCATCAGCAGATGTTCGAGGTTTTGATAATGATATGGTATTAATTCCAGCAGGAACATTTCAAATGGGCAACACAGGATATTTTTTTGGTGAAAAAAATGAAAAGAATGTACGTACTATAACTATAAGTAGAGATTTCTTGATGAGCAGATACGAAATTACACAACAGAAATATCAGGAGGTGATGAAAAAAAATCCAAGTTATAGAAAAGATGAGAACCTACCTGTAGAGAAAGTAAGTTGGTATGATGCAATAGAGTTTTGTAATGCTTTATCAGATTTAGAGGGGTTGGACAAATGTTATAGTGGTTATGGATATGGGATATGCAATTGGAATGCAAATGGATATAGATTACCAACAGAAGCAGAATGGGAATACGCTTGCAAAGCAGGTACTAATACTGACTTTTACAATGGAAATTTATCTTATCCAGATTGTAGTCCAAAAGATGCAAATTTGGATAAGATTGGTTGGTATTGTGGAAATAGTGGCTATAAAACAAATAAAGTAGGACAAAAAGAACCCAATTCTTTTGGATTGTATGATATGAGCGGAAACGTATGGGAATGGTGTTGGGATTGGTATGAATATTATGACTTGTCAATAACTAATGACCCTACAGGACCATCATCAGGAACCTTCCGAACAGTTCGTGGAGGAAGTTGGGGCAATGAAGCAAGTAGGAGCAGAAGTAGTTATCGCCTTCATTTCTACCCAGAAGCAATCAACTATAATATAGGTTTCAGAATTATAAGAAGTTATTAGCACGTTTTGTTGTTTGCATAATTTTTTAGAGATTATAAAGCTATTAACTTTGCTATTTAAAGCAAAAAAATAAAGCATTAACTGTAAAAAATATTATTAATTATAAGAATTAGTTTTATGTTAAAAGTTTCAACATATATTTTGGCATTTGTGATAATGTCATCAGTCGCATTAAGTCAAATTCAATCAGACACTTCAGATGCTTATTGGGAAGTTGTAATGCCACTTTCTTCTTCTCAAAACATCAATATGGGCAAATGCCTTGTTGGGAGCATGAAAGATTCTTTAGTGGTTGATTTTGTACAAAATATTGGCTCTTGGAAATTTAGGGTTGATTCCATTTACTTCTCTGGAACTGATGCAGATGCTTTCAAATTAGTATCGGGTATTCCCCAATATGTATTGAATGTTGGCGAGAATAAAGCAACAGAATTTAGATTTACTCCAAAATTTGAGGGCTTACACTCAGCAAAGATTCATATTGTAACTCAAGCGGAAACTCTTGAATATAATATCATAGGAATAGGTGAAGAGCAGAAAATTCAAATTATAAGCGATTGGCTCGATTTCGGTAAAGTAGAAATTGGAAATGAAAACACTCTCATTGATACAGTTATTATTAAAAATTTAACAAATACTCCGATCAATATTATCAATGTTTTACAACTTGGTCCTGACAAAGAACAATTCGAAATCGTGAGTGGCGGTGGTTCATTTACACTTACTAAAGATATTCCGCATAAAATGACAATAAAATTCAAACCAAAATATGGTGGCAGAACTTCCGGACAATTGGGATTTGAATATAACGGCACTGGTAGTCCTGCAACTGTACAGTTATTTGGAATGGGAATCGGTGGTAATGCTGTCATTGCGAATGATTCTGCTTTTGCCGGAGAAACAAGAAATATTAAACTGATGTTAGGTAACATTAAGCCAGAAGGACTTGCTTCTATTGCACCAAATTTTGAAGCAAAAATACGTTTCCAACGTACAATCTTAGGACCAAGAAATAATCTTGATTGGCAAATAATCAATGATTCAATTTATGTAACTATTAGAGGTCAAATTGGCAATAGTCTTGAATTGGCAAGTATTCCATTAATTGCTGGTCTTGGTAATGTAGAAGAAACTGCCATAGATATAGTTGAAATGAAATTACTTGATATTTTTGGAAATCCAGTAGAATATGATTTTGATAAAGAATCAGGCACATTCAAACTTCTCGGCATCTGTGATGAAGGTGGCAAACGCTTAATCAATCCAGAAAAAATCACACAATTAATGAAAATATCGCCAAATCCAAGCGATGGCAATGTGAATATCGAACTCAATCTGGTAGAAAAAGGCAACACTACACTCAAAATATTTGACTTGAATGGACAATTAATTGATTCGAGGGAAATTTCAATAATAGGCAATATCAATATTGAACTCAACACCCAGAATTACGGCAACGGATTATATTTCATATATTTACAAACACCAACAGTAAGCAAGAAAGAGAAATTGATAATATTTAGATAGGAAAAGAGAAAAAAAATCATTGCATTTATGAAAGAATATAATAGTACCTAAAAATCTAAAGTACGATAAATAAATTTAGAATACAGCATTTTATGCTAATCAAAATTGGAATTTTTTAGTATTGGGGTGAAATTTCAAGTTTTGCTGGAGATTTTACTGTTGAAATTTCATGATTTCTAATATTTAAGCACGTTTAGTTCATAGATTTCCCTTTCGGATTTTTCCTACAACAAAATATGCATCTGATTTTTGTTTGTAATTTGTTTTTTTATGCAAAAACCAAATTATCAACCGCTTTTTCAATTTTCAACCACCTGTCTTTATAATGATATGCTTCGTACATTTTTAACCAAAGGTTTCGTCCATTAATTACAATCTTGCCAGCCACCTGCACAAACCATGCACGAAAAGTGTTTGGCTCTTCACGCCAAGATTTTTCATCGCTCAATTTTCGCATCCATAAACTTAAATTGTATGCCAAGACACTCATTTGCCATAATGTTTCATTCGCCCAAAAATCTTGCGTTATCATGCTTCCGGCAAACATTTGTCGTTTTACTTGTTCAATCCAATTTTCACTCTCGCCTCTGTCACCATACAAACGATGAATCTCTAAGGGACTGTCATATATATTAGTTACATAACAAAAATAGTCATAATAGTAATCGGTTTTAAATAATCCATCTTCAGTATGAATCAGCACTTTCTTGCGTAATGCAACAAACTTTCTTGCTTTTTCCCAGTCGGCACACTTGTACATAAATTCTGTCATTTGCCAATTTGGCATTAAGGGAATGCTTTCCCAATCCTGACTTGATAAGAGACTGTTCAAGTTTTTCAATTTTACTTTGATTAAATATAGCGTATTTTTACGTGATTCAAGTACTTGCAATAGTATACCGTTGAAAAATCCACTGTCGGCTCGTACTAATAATTCTTTTATGCCGGAAGGGAGCAATCCAAATGCCTGCTCAATAAATCCGTGCGAATTATTAGCTGTATAAGTATCGCCGGGACGAAGCCAACTCAACAAACATTCCTTAGTGCTGTTTAAGAAACACATAATTGGATGATAACTTTTTGCTCCTTTTTTGCTTGAATTAAATCCTTTGGCAACTCCTTCTTGATGACCATAAAGTGTATGAACGGTTGAATCTAAATCTAATATATCCCTGTTTGTCTTCAATAAATCATGAACTTTTGACGATAATTTTCCATTTATGTTCATGATTTGATTGTTTTCATTCATTCCGAAACGCTTGATTCTATTGAATATAGTGTCGGCATCAATATTTGTAGCTAAGCACAACAATTTTTGTATCAATGGGTCGCGACTAAATGATTCAATTTTGCTTACACGATTAAAACCACTAAATATTCCCAAAATTATTGTTGATAAAATTTGGAAATTTGTAAATTTAATATTGTGATGCAAATTCAAATCAATCATATCGAACATTGATTCTATGCCAATCTTACGCATAAATTTAGAAATAACTTTAATGCCACTAAAGTTGGTCAAAGATTTTGAATCAAAACTTGTTTTGATATTTGCAGGTTTTTTCGTATTTTTGTTTTGCATGGATTAAGTACCTTTTTGGGTTTACGTTTTTGTTAATTAATTCTTGTAAAATCAATTACTTAGACGACTTAATCCATGTTCTATTTTAGACTTTTAGGTAGTAATGTACATTTGGCTAAAGCCGAAGATCAAACTAATAATTTGACCCCAACCTAAAGGACGGAGCTATTGAAGAAAATGATGAATAGCCCCGACTTTTAAGTCGGGGACAAAGAAATGGGAATTAAAATTGTCTTTAGCCAAAAAAAGAAATTTGACCCCAACCTAAAGGACGAAGCTATTGAAGAAAATGATGAATAGCCCCGACTTTTAAGTCGGGGATAAAAAAGAGTTAAGAAATACGGCTTTAGCCAAATAAGGAGTTATGATGCCATTTATTAAAATATGGATACATTTAATTTTCGCAATAAAAAGGCGAGAAAGAATCATCATCACAGATTTTCACGGTAATAATTGTAGTAGTTGAAACATCAAACTAAATATCAAATGACTTTATAATTCTCTTAATATCAATGATTTATAGAAATATCATCAGAGTTGAAATATAGCATATTACGTATTATATATGCTATTGTAGAAGTTTTAAAAATTCATTAATCCTGTAATTGAAAAATCTAAATCCTTGTAAAAGCCAGTAAATACACATTTATTGGCTTTTTTGCATTTTTTTCTTGGTTGTTTAATGATTTTTTATTAGTTTTGTCATGGTAATAATTACACGTATTTGAAAAGGTTTTTTTATGAAGGACAAAGAGTATTTCTTAAACCCGACTTCGATTTCTCAAAAGAAATATGAAGCTCTTAGAATGTATTTTGTTGATGATGTTCCAGCTGCCGAAGTTGCCAAAAAGTTCGGTTATACCTATCGTGGATTTACCACATTAGTTACCTGGTTCAGAAAGGAAAGAAAAAATAGCAATTCTGACATCTTTTTTCTTGAAAAAAAACCAGGTAGGAAAAGACCTGTCAATATTGAATCTGCCGAAAATTTGATTATACAACTTCGGCTTACAAATCATTCTATTCCTGAAATTAAAACAATTCTTGATAGCAAAGGGTATAATTGTTCTGAAAAGACCATCTATAATATTCAGCACGAAGCCGGCTTCAAAAGATTCCCAAGAAGAAGCAAAGAAGAGAAACAACAATTAGTTTTTCCAAAGATTGCAGCTGAAAAAAGTACTGAGGTTGATATTCAAAAAATGGACGAATTTAAAAGTGATGCAGCTGGAATTTTATGTTTACTTCCTTACATCGAATCGTCCGGGTATTCGGCGAATCATTGAAGAATCAAATTATCCTGAAACGAAACAAATTAATAGATTAAGTTCAATATTATCATTTGTAGCATTAAAAGCATCAGATGTCAGGCGTTATACTGCTGACAATATTTGGTGTATGGACAAGGGTTCGGGTCTCTTTGCCGGATTAAATGTATTGCCTAAGGCGGCTTGGTTAACTTCATATTCGGATAGAGTTACGTCGGATATGAACAAAGATTTTCTCATAAAATTGAGCAAGAAATGGATTGAATTAGGTTTAATCAAAGAGACCTTTAATCTTGATTTCACGACTATTCCTTACTGGGGAGATTCAGAACATTTGGAGAATAATTGGTCTGGCAAACGTAACAAAGCACTTCCAAGTATGCTGGCGGTTCTGGCACAGGATCAAGAAAGTGGGATAATTGATTATGGAGACACGAATATAATGCATAAAGATGAAAGTGCAGTTATTTTGGAATTTATTGATTTTTATAAAGCAGGTTCTGACGGTAAAATGGATTTAAAATATTTAGTTTTTGATAGTAAATTTACAAATTATGAAAATCTAAACCGCCTAAATAACGATGGAATAAAGTTTTTAACGATTCGCAGACGAGGCAAAAATATAGTTGAGGAGATTGAAAATCTGCCAAAATCGATATGGAAAATAATAAGAATTGATGGCTCATCAAATAAAAAAAGAACATTAAAAGTTTGTGACCAAAAGGTGAAACTTAGAGGATACGAGGGCGAGGTCAGGCAAATAGTGATTACAGGAAACGGTAAGATAAAACCTGCAATTATAATTACAAATGATTTTGATTCATCAGTTGAAAGTTTAGTTAGAAAATATGCGAGAAGATGGTTAGTTGAAAAAGAAATTTCAGAACAAATTTCATTTTTTCATCTTAATAATGTTTCCTCTTCAATGGTTATAAAAGTTGATTTTGATTTGACAATGTCAATTCTTACGCATAATATATACAGATTATTTGCAAATGATTTGCCGAGATATGAAAAATTATCAGTTCAAAGTTTGTACGAAAAGTTTTTGCTCAATAGTGCTGATATTCAAATTGAAAATGAAAGTATTATTGTTAATCTGAAAAAGAAAAGAAATCTACCACTTTTACTCGAATCAATGAACCAATTTAACGATTTGAAATACCAATCCTTAGGTTACAAAAAAATGATTTTCAAAGGGGCTACCTATTCGTAAACTACGTATCATTCTTTTCCGTGAAAATCTGTGATTATAGAAAAGAATTTGCCTTTGCACCGATACGACCTCGAAGAGGTCGAATACTTTTGTAAATTATCTATGCTATAAACATTTGACCTCTTCGAGGTCTTGATTTCGTGAATATTCTTTTATAAATCTCGAAGAGATTCAATGATTATAGATAAGAATTTGTGTTTGCTCCGATAATACCTCGTAGAGGTCGAATTTACATTGCGATTATCTATGCTATAAACATTTGACCTCTTCGAGGTCTTTATTTCGTGAATATTCTTTTATAAATCTCAAAGAGATTCAATGATTATAGAAATAAATTTGTGTTTGCTACGATACGACCTCGAAGAGGTCGAATTTACATTGCGATTATCTTTGCTATAAGCATTTGACCTCTTCGAGGTCTTTATTTCGTGAACATTCTTTTATAAATCTCGAAGAGATTCAATGATTATAGAAAAGAATTTGCCATTGCACCGATACGACCTCGAAGAGGTCGAATACTTTTATAAATTATCTATGCTATAAACATTTGACCTCATCGATGTCGATTTAATTTTGTTCTGGTGGTTGCTACAGCCGACAACCAATAAATGTCAGTTATAACAAATAACGGAAATAATAGTAACAATAAACAACGAAATTATAAGTATCGGAAAATTTATAAAGCAATAATTTACATTATTGAAATTAAAAAACAAAGCCCGACAATTTTAATTGTTGGGCTTTATTTAATTTCTGTTTTGTTCAAAATAATGAAAAGTACTTTAATTCCTACTAATTTCATCAGCAATATCAACTTCTTCAATTAAAGAAGTTTCTTTTGGAATAATAGGCAGATTTAGCTTCTTTTCATCAATTTGTTTAATTCCATCAACTGATGTAAAGACAATTTTCTTCTTATCTTCATCATAAACACCAGAAATCTTAGCCCCAATTCCAATATCACCTTTTAACATATCTTCAGCAAGTTCATCTTCAATATATTTTTGTAATGCTCTACGCAAAGGTCTTGCACCAAATTTATCATCAAAACCCTTTTCAACAAGAAAATCTTTAGATTTTTCATCAAGAGTAAGTGATAATTTTCTATCTTTCATTCTCTTAACTAATCTTTGAATTTGAATATCAATAATATTGTGAATATGTTTCTTTTCAAGTTTGTGGAATATGATAAAATCATCAATTCTATTTATAAATTCTGGATTGAATAAATGCTTAATTGCATCTTCAATTGTTGATTTAATATGGTCATAATCTTCTTTAGGTTGGTCCATATTGAAACCGATTCTTCCACCGGCTTTAACGTCTCTTGTACCAACATTGGAAGTCATTATAATAATCGTATTCTTGAAGTCAATTTTTCTACCAAGACCATCAGTCAAAACGCCATCATCAAAAACCTGAAGCAATATATTAAATACATCAGGATGTGCCTTTTCAATTTCATCCAAAAGAATTATTGAATATGGCTTTCTTCTAACCTTTTCAGTAAGCTGACCACCTTCTTCATATCCAACATATCCCGGAGGAGCTCCAACAAATCTTGATACAGCAAATTTTTCCATATATTCACTCATATCAATTCTAATAAGTGCGTCTTCAGTATTAAACATTACTCTTGCAAGAGCTTTTGCTAATTCTGTTTTACCAACACCAGTTGGACCAAGAAACATAAATGACCCGATTGGACGATTCGGGTCTTTTAAACCAGCTCTGGCTCTGCGAATTGCTTTTGAAAGAGATTCAATAGCTTCGTCCTGCCCAACAACGATTTCTTTTAATTCATCAGCAAGTTTGAGTAATTTATTTGATTCACTTTCAGCAATTTTATTTACAGGAATACCTGTCATCATAGAAACTACATCCGAAACATCATCTTCTGTAACTGGATATACTTGCTCGTTTGCTCTGTTGTTCCAGTCAGATTTTGCAACTTCAAGTTCCATTTGTAATGTTTTTTCAACATCACGCAATTTAGCTGCTTCTTCAAAATTCTGAGCTTTAACAACGTTATTTTTTTCAATTCTAATCTGATTTATTTTTTCTTCAATATCAATAATTTCTTTTGGAACAGAAATATTTGCAAGATGAACTCTTGAGCCAGTTTCGTCCAATACATCAATTGCTTTATCAGGAAACATTCTATCGCTAATATATCTTTCTGATAATCTAACACAAGATTCAATTGCATCATCTGAAAATACTACATTGTGATGCTCTTCATATTTATCTTTTATTGAATGAAGAATTGTGGTAGTTTCTTCTGCACTTGGTGGTTCCACAAGAATTTTTTGGAATCTGCGTTCCAAAGCTCCATCTTTTTCTATACTCTGTCTATATTCATCTAAAGTTGTTGCTCCAATACACTGTATATCACCTCTTGCAAGAGCTGGTTTAAACATATTAGAAGCATCAAGTGAGCCAGAAGCACCACCTGCACCTACAATCGTATGGATTTCATCTATAAAAAGAATTACATCTTTTGCTTTTTCAAGTTCATTTATTACAGCTTTCATTCGTTCTTCAAACTGACCGCGATATTTTGTACCAGCAACAAGTGAAGCAAGGTCAAGCGTAACAATTCTTTTATCAAATAACGCTCTTGAAACTTTCTTTTGAATAATCATTAATGCTAATCCTTCAACAATTGCTGTTTTGCCAACACCTGGCTCACCAATTAAAACAGGATTATTCTTTTTTCTTCTTGATAATATTTGAGAAACTCTTTCAATTTCTTTTGTTCTTCCAATAACAGGGTCAAGTTTGCCTTCAACGGCAAGTTTAGTTAAATCTCTACCAAAATTATCTAAAACCGGTGTTTTAACTTTTTCTTTTTGTTGCTTAGTTTTTGAAGCTAATGGAGAGAATTTTGGATTACTTGGATTTCCACTTAAAATATTATCTAATTCTTTTCTAACTGTATCATAAACAATTGAAAATTGTGATAATATTTGAGCAGCAATATTTTCGTCATCTCTTAATAATGAAAGCAATAAATGCTCTGTACCAATTACATCGGACTTGTATAATTTTGCTTCAAGATAAGTGATTTTCAGAACTTTTTCTGCTTGTTTTGTTAAAGGAATATTGCCAATAGTGAGTGTGTTTCCGGCTTGTCGAACACTATCTTCAATTCCTTTTTTTAATTTATATAAATCAATACCGAGATTTTTAAGTATTTTGATAGCAAGCCCTTCGCCTTCGCGAATTATTCCAAGAATAAGATGTTCAGTACCAATATAATCATGACCTAATCTTAGAGCTTCTTCTCTGCTTAATCTAATTACTTCATTTACTCTGTTTGAAAAAATGCCTTCCATACTAACCTGTTTATAATATATAGTGTATATTTTAATTAACTATTAACGTAATATCAACATTATTATTGAATATATGAAAAATTCCTATTATCGAAAAGGAAAAATTTATTTTTGAAAATTAAAAGAAAGCATCTTTAATTTTATCAAAAAAATCCTTTTCTTTTTTAATATGTTTTGAATCAGGAGTAATATTTTCGCTATCTACGAGTTCTTCTATTAATTCTCTTTCTCGAGTATTCAATTTTGTTGGAATATAAATATTAACTAAAACTATTTGATTTCCTTTCCTGTAATCATTCAGAAAAGGAATTCCCTTATCTGTTAGTGTTTTTTGAGTCCCTGGTTGAATTCCAGGTTCTATTCTAATTGTTTCGGCGCCATGAAGTGTAGGGACTTCAATTTCACCACCTAATGCAGCAACAGGAAAACTAATGTTTAGTTTGTAAATTATATCATTGCCATTTCTAATGAAGTGATTATGTGTTTTTTCTTGCATAATTACAATCAAATCACCGGTTGGACCTCCATCACGACCTGCATTTCCTTTGCCACGCATCGGAATATAATTACCTTCTTCAACACCAGCTGGAATAGTTACCGTAACTTTTTCTTCACCTTGTACTCTACCATCACCATTACATTCCCCACACTTTTCTTTTACAATTTGTCCATTACCCTTGCAAGTAGGACAAGCAGAAATATTTACAAATTGTCCGAAGATAGAACGTGAAACTTGTCTTAACTCACCACTACCATTACAAGTATGGCATTTTACTTTGCCTGAACCTGCTTTTGCTCCAGTTCCATTACAAACATTGCAACCAACAAGTTTTTTAATTTTTATAGTTTTCTCGCAACCCTCAGCAATCTCTTCTAATGTCAATGGTAATTTAATTTTAATATCGCTTCCACGTTCACCTTGATGACGCTGACTTTGCCTTCCCCTGCCACCAAAAAAGTCATCAAAAATACCAGCATCTCGGAAAAAATCACCGAATACTGAATTTGAGAATATATCATTAATGTTTGAATAATTATGAAAATCTTGACCGCCTCTTAAGCCCTGATGACCATATCTGTCATATCTTGTTCGCTTTGTTTCATCACTAAGTACTTCATAAGCTTCGGCTGCTTCTTTGAACTTTTCTTCAGATTCTTTATTATCTGGATTTCTATCAGGATGAAATTGAAGGGCTAATTTTCTATAGTTTGACTTTATTTCATCAGCAGAAGCCGTTTTGCTTACTCCAAGAACTTCATAATAATCTCTTTTATCCATCTTTCTAACCGTTATTAACCAAAAATTACTTTTTTAAAAATTATTTTTATTTAAGAATTATAAGACTATTAAATAGGTAAATTGTTTTTTATTTTATTGAAAAAGTAAGAATGAACTTTTTTTTTCATAAATTAACAATTTTTTTTATTTATTACGTTACATTGCTAATAAGTTATATAGTAATTTTTAGGTATTATAATGAATTCATATTATTTTTCAAAAATAGTGCAAAGCGATTTTGATAGCACAATTTTAAGAGTTACAGAAGTTTTATCTGAATTTGGTTTTGGCGTTATGACTGACATTGATGTCAGAACTACATTAAAGAAAAAATTGGATGTTGATTTTAGAAATTATAGAATTTTGGGTGCTTGTCATCCACCATCAGCATTTAAAGCATTATCAGTTGAAGATAAAATTGGAACAATGCTTCCTTGCAATGTAATTGTTCAGGAGCATTTAGATGGTACAGTTGAGATTTCTTCTGTTGACCCAATTGCTTCGATGATGGCAATTAATAATCCTCAACTCGGAGATATTGCTTTAAATATTAGAGAGAAACTTAAGCAAGTTATAGAATTGATTTAATTAAACTGTTGAAATTCTATCTATCTGAAGAACGAAACAAATATATTAAAAAAAATGTAAAATGAACCCAAAAAAAAATATTTTGGGAAATTTGTTTCAGTAACCCATAAACCTTCCCCAAAGTGGAAGGTTTATATCTAAAGTCCTCTCTGGTAATTGAGCTTGCGTATCATTGTGCCTGTCGAAGTATCTAAATGTAGAAGTGTCCATGAGTGAGTTTATTTTTAGTTGTACGCTCCTTTAGTGGTGAAGTATCTAAGTATGCGGAATTGAAATAACTAAAAAAAATACAAAATCGGCAGGATTTCGGATAGATTTAAGAAAAAAACAACTATTTTTTCTTAAATTTGTAAATTAATTTTTTTCAATTATCTAATTTAAATGGGTTTATTTAATAAAAATACTAATAAGCAACTGAATTCAACAGATGAATACAATCTGATGATTGAAATTAGTAATTGCACTGATACCAAAAAACTATCAAAACCATTTAATTTGCTATATAAAAGTATATCACCACCACTTTATGGGCAATTAAGAAAAAATTATATTCCTCCTCTAAAAGATGATGATATACAGGATATTATGCAAGATGGCTGGAGAAAAGTACTTGAAAAAAGGGATAACTTTCAAGAAGGAAATAATGTTTATAATTGGATTTATACGATTTGTAAAAATTACGCAATAAATTTATTAAATAAAATAAACAATGATGAAAAAAAGTTTGGAAAAAAATCAAATTCGATTGTAAAGCATAATGAGAGTGAAGTAGAATTTGAAATACCTGATAATGATTTAAGTATTGATGAAAAACTATATGAAAAAGATATGGTATATATGATTTTAAAGGTAATTGATAATCTTGACGACAAAAATGATATTATTTTGGCAAAAGAAAGATTAATCAATAGACTATCTTTTGAAGAAATTAGCAGGATAACAGGAAAATCAACTTCTACTTTGCATTACAGAATGAATGTTATTTTAAAAGCAATTAAAACAGAATTGAAAGGTTTGATATATATATATGAATGATAATAAGTACGATATTGAATTTGAGAAAAAAATTATGAATTTAATAGACAGTAATCAAGATGCTGTTGAAATTTATAACTTAGTGCAGAATGCCAATGTAAAAAAAGGTTTCCCATTTTTAAAAACCGGACTTTTTGTTTCATTGGGAATTATTGTTACAATTGCAATTTATTTCTATCTTTTTTCCAATAATATCACTCAACAATTACAGCCAAATGTAGCAATAATGGATATTAATGAAGAGTTAAATAAATCAAATATCCAAATCGAAAGTACTCATATTTCAAATTCGCAAATTGAGAAAGAAAGAATATTAGAACTCAACAGCAAAAAACATTAAGTATAAAAAAGAATCATTAAACTATTCAGATTCTTTAATGTTGGAATTTACTATTAAAGTTGATATAGAAAGAAATGATATTTTTGATGTAACAAGAAAAATCCGTGAAGTACTTTCAGAAAACAATTTCAAGATTTCATCTTTAGAAACTGATAGAAAAAAAGCCTTTATTTCAACACAAATCAGAAAGAATTACTCTTATCAACAAGATACTATTATTGATTTTCAATATATATTTGAAATAAATCAGTCAGACAAAGATAATATTATAAAGTTAAAATTGATAAATCGTAATATTGATAGAAAACTACCTCTAAGTAGAGATTATTTTAAAGAGAATACTATTGAAAATGATTTCTACTTATTCATGAAAAATTTGATTGAAAGATATTATTGATTTACTCAACCAAATTCTCAACTGTAATTTCAACTGTTCTGCAATAAAATCTTCCTTCTGGATAATCATTTTCATAAAGAAGATTAGATTCTCCTAATCCATATACATTCGAATTAATATTTTTAATTTCTGAATGCACTGCTTTTGCTCTACTTTGTGATAATTTCATATTAAAAACATCGTTACCTACTCTATCGGTATATCCAATGATAGAAATATTAGAATTAGGTTTAATTTTGGTTTTAATAATATTCACTATTTCTTGATTTTGCTTACCTAATTTATTAGAGCCAAAGTCAAATAAAATCAAACTAAATTTTTCGATATTTTTGGAAAATTTCTTTGCTTCTTCTTTCTCTTTCAAAGTAATGAATTTGACTGGAATGGTATCGTGATTCACAATTGTACTTCTTACAGCTTTGTCATTTACTTCGATTTCACAAATTATAGGGTCTTTTTTTGAAGGGAAAGATTTTTCCTGTCCAATTATCCAATCAATATTTTTTGCGGAATTACCTTCACCAACAAATTCTTTTAACAACTCATTATTTTGAAAAAGTTTTATATTCCAAAATGATTCTCCAAATTTAACAGTTGCAGCATCTTTGAATCTCACAATTTGTGGCTGTGTGCTAATAATAGTGTCAAAAGAAATGATTGGAGCTAAAATTAAAGGATTATCACAAGTTATTTCTACTCTTCGATTTTCTGCAATTCCATCTTCATTATCTGAATTTGATGCTTTTTCTGGTAAGTTTTTACTCTTTATTGAAATTCTTTCTGTATCGATTTTCCAAATTTTAGTGAGATAATTTTTTACTGTATTGGCTCGATTTTCAGATAAAACGGTATTATTTTTTTCTTCATTCAAATTAGAATTACATCCAGTTAACGTGATTTTTGAATTTGGATTGTCTGTCATTCTTCTACCAATTATATTTAATACATTATGGTAAATAAACATCAAATCCCGATTATGCAAAACTTTCAAATCAAATTCACTTGAGAACTGTTCCTTCAGTCTTATATATCTTTCAGCTAATTCAAAAGAATTATTGTCAAAGAAAATATAGTTCAATAATGGTCGCATATATGTAGATGCAGATTCTTCAATAGTAATTGTATCTAAAGGATTTTCTAAATTTCCATTTACCCCCCAAATATTAGTATTTGCAGAAATGATAGCAAATTCAGAATTTTTACGTGGATCTTTAGTTGCTTCTTTGGAATCAGCAAATTCTAATGTAACTCCAATTTTGTCTGTAAATTCTCTCAAATCATCAAAATCATCTTTTGTAGGATTTTTTACACGTAAAATTTTCTTGGTTGTGCCATTTTCTTTATTCTCAGCAGTAATTTCAAAATCAACAAAATTGACTGAGTCTTTAGGATTGCCAAAATCAGTTGTTGATATTATCATTTCAACTTCTTTTTTTGATGCAGTTGTTTTATCTTTTACATTTCTGCCTGTAGTAGTATTTTTGATTGTAATATCAGAAAAAAGTGCATTCCCACTATGAACATCATCAACTGCTATTTTTAAAATCATTGCCCTGAAAAATGAAGGTACCAATGCCATATACAAATCAGAATTACCGCAAGATGTTCCTAAATCGGTTCGATTTGAAGCAAAGTAAATAACATCGCCAGTTGCAGGAAGTGATAGATATTGGTCATCAAATTCGGTACTTAATGGATAATCTAAATGAGCTGGTTTTCTCCACATTGACTTATCTGGATGATATTTTGTTACATAAAAATCTAAGCCACCAATATTTGGTTTATATCCATCTGATGAAAAAAACAAAGTTAAATTATCTGCCGCTATAAAAGGTGAAACTTCTTTTCCTTTTGTGTTTATTTCTTCTAAATTTTTTGCCTTGCCCCACTCCTCAAAATCTTCATCATAATCTGAATACCAAATATCAAAATTTCGGTTGCCATTTGGACCTTCTCTATCAGAAATAAAGAATAATTTTTTCCCATCTGGTGAAATTGATGGTTGAGACTCCCATCCATTTGTATTTACACCTGAACCCAGATTTACGGGATCTGTCCATCCATCATCAGTTAATTTTGACCAGAAAATATCACAACTACCAAATCCATTTATTCTATCGCATGCCGTGAAATAAAATGTTTTTCCATCTGGCGAAAATGTTGCAACACCTTCATTAAATTTTGTATTTATTCCATTATTTCCAACTGCAGTGTCCAAATTATAGGGAGTTAAATAAGTAGAGTCATATTTATTAATTTTCTGAACAGCCCAAAAATCATGGCTTGGCTTACCAACATCTTTCAATTTAGAACCGGGTCTTACGCTTACAAAATATAGGGTTAACCCATCAGGACTTACAATTGGAGCATATTCCAAATCATTTGAATTTACTTCACAACCAAGATTAATTACTTTGATTTTTTGAGCATTTGTTTCACATAACAATAAAAATAAACTGATTAAAACAAAAATTTTTTTCATATTTTCACTTATATTAAATTCATTGAATTGCAAATATATAATTTAATGAATTAATCTAAAAGAAAAATTATATGCAATATTTATCACCAAGATTTATAAACACCAAATTGCTGTAAATCCTCAAATAGTTTTGTATTTGAAATTAATTCAAAAAAAAATAAAAATATAAAAAAAATATTTGGATAAAAATTGAATTGGTTTGTATAGCCAAATGAGTGTGAAACAGTTTTTTTATGAGGAGTTTTTTTATGAGATTTAAAGTACTAATTATCGCTTTTACTGCATTGACAGTTAATGTTTTTTGCCAAAGTGGCAATGTAACTCTCATTTCAGGTAATTTGAAAGAAGCTAATAATTTGCCAGATGCAACAAAAATTTGTTTTGTAGATGATTCAGGCAACAAGAATTGTGTACGTTCTAATTCTAAAAATTTTAGTTTCAAAGATATAAAAGAAAAAAGAAAATCAACGTTGGAAAAAAAACTAAAACTGAACTTGTTACTGTTACTACAAAAGAGCAATTAATTCAACAAGTACTTGAATCAAGAAAACAGGCAATTGAAGAATTATTTGCTTCTATAGGTACAAGTGAAAATTCTTGCGATATTTATTTTGATATAAATTCATCTAAAGAGTTTGAAAATAATATTTTATCTGTGAAAATTGCTAAGATTATTTATTTAAACTAATTTTTTATATATATTTGTAATAGGCATTAAAACAATTGAGAACTTTTTTATTATTCGTAGTTTATTTTTTATAGGTATATTTATGAATCATTTATTCAAATTTGTTCTAATATTGGTGTTCACATCAATGTTTTCCCTAAAACTCTATTCTGAAGAGTTTAATCCAGAGAATTTACCTGCACTTCTTGGAACAAGTAATGCTGGCACTGAGTTTTATGTAACTTTTCATCCTTGTTGGGAAGACCCAGGTCCAAATAATGCTCTGAAAATCTATGTATCTTCTACAGTTGCCACAAAAGTAACATTGGACATTGAAGGTTTAGGTATTAGTAGAACACAAACGACAATACCAAATGAAGTTATTGAATTTAACTTGAAACCACAAGAAGGACAGATGTATTCAAAAGGTAGTGGTTCTGTAGCAACTCCACCACAACCATCACAAGTATGGCAGAAAAGAGCTATAAAAATACATTCTGAAGACCCAATTGTTGTATATGGGGTAACTCGATTCCGTTATACTTCTGATGGTTTTCTGGCACTCCCTGTACATTTACTTGGTACTGATTATCAAGTAGCATCTTATGCTGATCCAACAAATAATACAAGTCAATTTTTACCAAGTTATACAAGTATTATTGGAGTTTATGATAATACAAAAGTAACATTTAAACTTGGAGGAACTAATGACTCAAAAGCACTTTTTCCTTCCGATACTTTAAGATTTGGACAAACAAGAGAGTATTCATTGAATAGTGGCGATGTTTTATTGGTAGCAGGTATTGGTGCTAATAATGATTTGACAGGTAGTACTATTAATGCAGATAAACCTGTTGCGGTTATATCTGGAAATTTCTGTACTTATGTACCTACTTGGAACTCTGCTTGCGATTTTACAATTGAACAAGAAATACCACAAAACTATTGGGGTAAAGAAATAGTTGTTCCATTTATAGTTGAAAGAAAAAATAATCCAATTATTAAAATATTTGCAAAAGAACCAGAAACAAATATCTACAGAGAAGGAAATCTTATCGGCACTATCCAAACTGCAGGTGGATTAGCTGGTACTGGTTTTCTTGAAATACGTTCAGATGTGAATCCCAAAAGAACAGTACTTATTAGTGGAGATAAACCTATTAATGTAGTCCTATATAACCCTGGTATGTCAGAAGATCAAGTTGAATCAGATCCATTTCAAATGCAACTTTTTCCACTATCTTTGTTTTATAAAGAAATGATGTTTAATACACCTGGCATAAAAGGTGGATTTGGCTTTAAAAAGAATTATTTATGTATTATTTTTACAAATGATAATCCATCTATACCTAATGACCTCGAATGGTGTCAAGTTACTAATGGAGAACTGAATTGGCAAAAAGTAGATTCTGCTGTCTATATTCAATCGGGTAATACATATTATGGACACTCAATTATTAAATTAAATAGTGATGGTGTTTACAAAGCCAGACATTCCCAGCCAATAATGTGTTATGCCTATGGATTTTCTGAATGGGATTCTTATGGATTTCCAGCAGGCGCAGTTCTTGTAGATGAAGCATCAAGAGCTGATACTACTAAACCAGTAATTGTCATGTCCAACAAAACAGAAACTGATGCATTTGGAAGCATTGATGACAGTAAATCTGGCTTAAATAGCACAACTGATGTATTTTCATCAAACTTAGGTTTAGTTACTTTACTAAAAAGCTACAGTGAGAATGTTGAATTTGTATATGATAAATTTGTATCAGGCAAAACAGCAACAACAAATTGGTCAGTTAAATTAGTTGACCAAAATTTACCCGGAACAGCTTTGATATTTGCTTCTGATAGAAATGGAAATAATAGAACAATCAAAGTGGAATTAGAAGGAAAAGAAAGCTTTGTATATGCAACTGTTACAAATCAATTACAAAATCCAACTTTGAGATTAAAACAACAATATTCAGATTCTGTTTCATTAACAAATTCATCAAGTTATAAAACCTACAAAATAACTGAAGTTTATTTCACTTCAAGTTCAAAAAGTGGATTCACTTTAGATAATGAAATAAAAGATTTAGTTTTGAATGGTAAGCAAAGTCAAAAAATTAGTTTTTCATTCTCATCTGAAATTGAAGGACAATATACTGATACTTTGATGGTGAAATACGAAGATGGTCAAATAAAAATTGGAACAATTTTAAATGCAAATGTTATTAAAGTAAAATACACTTTCTCAGATTTAAACTTTGGAAATATCGATATTTTACATACAGCTACAGGCAAAGTACAACTCAAAAATTTAAGCCCATTTTCTATAAAATTTAATAATTTCAAGCCATACAATAGTACAGTTTTCAAATTAGTAAATGTAACATTCCCAATTCTATTGAAGGCAAATGAATCCATCAACTTAACAATTGAGTTTACTCCAAAAGAAGCTAAAGAATATATCGGTGAAATTGAATTTGTAACTGATGCAGATGAAGATGCAATTCTACATTTATCAGGTATTGGATATGAAGAAACAAGTATCACATCAAAAAGTGATGAAAACAGTATCAAAATAACTCAAACTGGGAAAATACTAAATATTAATTCATTTAGCAATATTGAATCGATTCGTATAATTGATATAAATGGTTCTACTTTGAAACAATTAGAATTAAATTCCAGTAGCATAAATATTGATATATCCGATCTACCAAATGCAGTATATTTAATTGAAGTATTAATTAATGGTAATAAAACAATACATAAAATATCAATTTGATAACTCTTTCAAATTAAGATAGAAAAGTAAATGCAAATTATCAAACCCTTCCGAAGGTTTCAAACCTTCGGAAGGCTTTAAGATAATTTTTCTTTTAGCCAAAAATGGCAAAACCCTTCTCTTTCTCTTCAATAACTCCGTTCTTTAGGGCGGAGTAGGATTGTTCTACTTGATTGTTGGCTTAGCCAAATTTTCAAAATTTTCTAAAAATAATTAATATTCTTCATTAAAAGACTTTCTTCTATGATGTTCTTCTTGATTCTTTATATATTCTCTGACTTTCGGAACCATAGATTCACTTACAGAAAGAGCAAAATAGTCATCTTGCCATTCAAATTTCACTTTGCTTAATTTATTTTTATTAATCCAAAATGAAGATTCCCCTTTGATAAGTTGAACGGTTTTTGAAATTGAATGTTCAATATTGGGAGATAGCAAGATATGGATATGTTCAATATCTCCATTAATTGAATCAATATAAATTTTTTTTAGTTTTGCATTTTCAATAATATGATTAATTAAAATTGGTTTCAAATCTTTATTAATCACAGATTTTCACGGAAAAAAGAGATACGTAGTTTACGAATAGGTAGCCCCTTTGAAAATCATTTTTTTGTAACCTAAGGATTGGTATTTCAAATCGTTAAATTGGTTCATTGATTCGAGTAAAAGTGGTAGATTTCTTTTCTTTTTCAGATTAACAATAATACTTTCATTTTCAATTTGAATATCAGCACTATTGAGCAAAAACTTTTCGTACAAACTTTGAACTGATAATTTTTCATATCTCGGCAAATCATTTGCAAATAATCTGTATATATTATGCGTAAGAATTGACATTGTCAAATCAAAATCAACTTTTATAACCATTGAAGAGGAAACATTATTAAGATGAAAAAATGAAATTTGTTCTGAAATTTCTTTTTCAACTAAACATCTTCTCGCATATTTTCTAACTAAACTTTCAACTGATGAATCAAAATCATTTGTAATTATAATTGCAGGTTTTATCTTACCGTTTCCTGTAATCACTATTTGCCTGACCTCGCCCTCGTATCCTCTAAGTTTCACCTTTTGGTCACAAACTTTTAATGTTCTTTTTTTATTTGATGAGCCATCAATTCTTATTATTTTCCATATCGATTTTGGCAGATTTTCAATCTCCTCAACTATATTTTTGCCTCGTCTGCGAATCGTTAAAAACTTTATTCCATCGTTATTTAGGCGGTTTAGATTTTCATAATTTGTAAATTTACTATCAAAAACTAAATATTTTAAATCCATTTTACCGTCAGAACCTGCTTTATAAAAATCAATAAATTCCAAAATAACTGCACTTTCATCTTTATGCATTATATTCGTGTCTCCATAATCAATTATCCCACTTTCTTGATCCTGTGCCAGAACCGCCAGCATACTTGGAAGTGCTTTGTTACGTTTGCCAGACCAATTATTCTCCAAATGTTCTGAATCTCCCCAGTAAGGAATAGTCGTGAAATCAAGATTAAAGGTCTCTTTGATTAAACCTAATTCAATCCATTTCTTGCTCAATTTTATGAGAAAATCTTTGTTCATATCCGACGTAACTCTATCCGAATATGAAGTTAACCAAGCCGCCTTAGGCAATACATTCAATCCGGCAAAGAGACCCGAACCCTTGTCCATACACCAAATATTGTCAGCAGTATAACGCCTGACATCTGATGCTTTTAATGCTACAAATGATAATATTGAACTTAATCTATTAATTTGTTTCGTTTCAGGATAATTTGATTCTTCAATGATTCGTCGAATACCGGACGATTCGATGTAAGGAAGTAAACATAAAATTCCAGCTGCATCACTTTTAAATTCGTCCATTTTTTGAATATCAACCTCAGTACTTTTTTCAGCTGCAATCTTTGGAAAAACTAATTGTTGTTTCTCTTCTTTGCTTCTTCTTGGGAATCTTTTGAAGCCGGCTTCGTGCTGAATATTATAGATGGTCTTTTCAGAACAATTATACCCTTTGCTATCAAGAATTGTTTTAATTTCAGGAATAGAATGATTTGTAAGCCGAAGTTGTATAATCAAATTTTCGGCAGATTCAATATTGACAGGTCTTTTCCTACCTGGTTTTTTTTCAAGAAAAAAGATGTCAGAATTGCTATTTTTTCTTTCCTTTCTGAACCAGGTAACTAATGTGGTAAATCCACGATAGGTATAACCGAACTTTTTGGCAACTTCGGCAGCTGGAACATCATCAACAAAATACATTCTAAGAGCTTCATATTTCTTTTGAGAAATCGAAGTCGGGTTTAAGAAATACTCTTTGTCCTTCATAAAAAAACCTTTTCAAATACGTGTAATTATTACCATGACAAAACTAATAAAAAATCATTAAACAACCAAGAAAAAAATGCAAAAAAGCCAATAAATGTGTATTTACTGGCTTTTACAAGGATTTAGATTTTTCAATTACAGGATTAATGAATTTTTAAAACTTCTACAATAGCATATATAATACGTAATATGCTATATTTCAACTCTGATGATATTTCTATAAATCATTGATATTAAGAGAATTATAAAGTCATTTGATATTTAGTTTGATGTTTCAACTACTACAATTATTACCGTGAAAATCTGTGATAATCATTGAATCTCTTTGAGATTTGGGGAAGGAATTAAGAATAAAAGATTTAATGGTAATTCGTATTCAGATGGACTCCACCTCGTAAAAGAACAATTATTCAAATAAAATCAAAATTGAATAATGGCTAAAGTCCAACTAATAAATTGCAAAACTATCGCATAGCGATTGAATTATGGTAACATGACAATTTATTTTTTTGTTCTTATCACGTAGTGATTAAATTTTATAATATAATCTTTACGAGATATTGAGGACAATTTGAATGCTTTTATTACCATAATAAAATCTCTACGAGATATATTTTTTATTTATGATTGTGAAAATTAAAGAAAATTGAAATAAAATCACGACCTCGAAGAGGTCAAATGTTTATAGAATAGATAATTTATAAAAGTATTCGACCTCTTCGAGGTCGTATCGAAACAAATGTCAATTTTTCTATAATCATTGAATCTCTTTGAGATTTGGGATGGAAATAAAATGAAAATCCCCACTTTTATGGAGCAGGGAAATTGTTTATTCTTCAACTCCGTAGGAGTTTTCTGTTGGTAGCAATATATTAAAAGTTGATTGAATTAGCTCCGTAGGAGTGGATTTTTTCGATTATGTATTTCATATTAAAATAATATCCGCTCCAAGGGAGCTAAATTTGTTCCTCATTCTACTTTTCTACAAACAGGTCGCAACTACGTTGCTAAAAAAACATCCGATATTTTCCTTAACATCGGATGTTTCATAAATTCCACAAAGTCATTCCGAACGCAGAGAGGAATCCAGTATGATTTTTATCTCTTTATAAACTTTCCGATGCTTACAATTTGGTTGTTGATGGTTACTTTTACGGTGTAGGATGCAGTTTGGAGATTGTCTAATTCTGAGTATTTGATGCTGTTGTTGCCGGACGTTATGTAGTTTTCGAATGAACATGCTTTTTTGCCAAGTAAATCAATTATTTCAATAGTACCAAGACCTTCTTTTGGGCTATTAAAAGATATATTTAAGTAATCGGTAGCTGGATTTGGAAAAATATTCATTTTTGTTATTTCATTATAATTGTTATCATCAACAGAAGAAATTATATCGCTTAGTTTTGCTCGGAATACAGAACTTCCATTTACAGTAGCATAAATATAATTATCAGGAATTACTAATGTCTTGATAAATGTACTTTCAAATCCAATAAGAATTGGTACCCAATTAAAGCCATAATTAGTAGATAGATACGCTCCATCATTAGTACCTATCAAGATATTCTTACCATAAACAGCAATACTATTAATTCTATTCGATTTTTTAAGGTTAAGTCCATTATTAATGGCAGTCCAATTTTCACCTTTATTAGTACTCAGATAGATTCCACCCTCATAAGTGCCTGCATATAAATTTGAGTCAATTCGAGCTAAAGATAATACTGAATTTTTATTTAAACCGTTATTCATAGGTATCCAATTCTCACCTAAATCGGTGGTTAGATATACTCCTTCCCAAGTACCTGCATATAGAGCCCTTTTGTAAAGACTTGAATCCATTTCTAAAAATGAAGTTACTTGGATGTCTAAGTCTTCATAAATCATTAAACGCCACTCTTTCCCATTATCATAACTTCTATAAATTTGGTCTGATGAAGATGCAAACATATATTTACCATTTGTAAATATTGAATTAATATTAAAACCTTTTAATCCTTTATTTGCAAGATTCCAACTATTTCCATTATTTGAACTATATAAAATTCCTTCTCCATCAGTTCCAACAAATACATCGTTACCATTACTTGCAAATGAAGAATAAATATAATTTGCATTTATTCCTTCTTTTATTTCTGCCCAACTATCTCCATTATTTGTACTTGAAAACAGACCGTTTCCATAAGTACCGACAATTAGATTATCTTTATTTTTATATAAAGATCTAACTTTAAGGTTTGATAATCCATTATAAATTGCCTTCCAAGAAATTCCAAAATCATTACTTTTATATATACCATTTAATGTACCGACATAAAAAATTCCATCATTAAATAAAATTGATTTTACATACCCTTCGACATTCATTTTAGACCAATTTAGTCCATTGTTAGTACTTAGATATAAATTACCGGCATTGTTGATGTAAATTTTTGTTCCTACAATAGTTATACTTTCTATTGGAAAGTCATGATCAAAGCCCTCGATAGAATGATTCCATTCTAAACCTTTATTAGTACTTATATACAAGCCATCATGATCAGTACCTGCATATATTGTATCTCCTTTAATTGCTATAGATAGTATATTAAAGCCTTTCAATCCATCATTGATTGATTTCCAATTGTCTCCCATATCCGTACTAATAAATAGTTTATTGTCAGTTCCAACTACAATATTAGAATCACTTATAGCTAAGCAATTAATACATTTATCAGGTATTCCATTATTTTTAGATAACCAATTCCACCCACCATTTGTACTCATAAATACACCACCGCAATAAGTTCCAGCAAAAACATTTTTGCCACTTACAACCAATGTAGTAATTGAATTGTGTAGTCCATAATTTGCCGGATCCCAAGTCAATCCATTATTTCTGCTTAATAATACACCGCCTCCAGTTGAGCCGGCTAATATATTATCATCTACTACAACTAATGAGCGAATTTCACTCGAAATTCGATTTCCAAGTTCATAATTTACTAATGTCCAATCCTCTCCTTGATTAGTACTTTTAAAGAAACCACCCTCTAATGAACAAGCATAAAGTTCTCCAGTATTTTGATTTATTGCTAAATTAGGTATATACCCTCCATAAGGACCGATTTGCTCCCATTGAGCATTTGCAAAATTGAATTCAACCATTAAAAAGAGAATACCAAGAGTAATAATTTTGAAAATCTTCTTCATTGTCATTTCCAACATAATTTTTAATTTATTTATTGTGTAAAACACAATGCAAACTACAAATAAATGTTCTTAATTCCAAAATAAATTTGTGATTATAATAACAAAAATATAACATTTCGGGTTGTTTGTTGTTATGTATCGGATATTACTTCTACCTCAAAAAAAAACATCCGATGCTTTTACACATCGGATGTTTCTATTACATTATTTCAATCATCAAAAGAAATTATTTCTTCTTTGATTTCTTGTCTTTCTTTTTGTCTTTCTTATCTTTTTTATCAGATTTCTTTTTATCTTTCTTGTCTTCTTTTTTCACTTTCTTTTCTTTTTTGTCGCTTTTTGCTTCTGCAAGAGTAACAACAGCCGCTTTTTGTAAATCACGAACTGCGGCACGAGCGGCGGCAAGACGAGCAATAGGAACTCTGAATGGTGAGCAAGAAACATAATTCAAACCAAGTGTATGGCAGAATTCAACTGATGATGGCTCGCCACCATGTTCGCCACAAATACCAAGTTTGAGATTTTCTTTTACTTTTCTACCTTCGGAAACAGCGTGTTTCATCAAGAAGCCAACGCCACTTTGGTCGATAGCAACAAATGGGTCAACGTTGTAGATTTCTCTTTTTACGTATTCTGGCAAGAATTTACCAGCGTCATCACGGCTCAAGCCCATTGTTGTTTGAGTTAAGTCATTTGTTCCAAATGAGAAAAATTCAGCAACAGTAGCAATTTCACCAGCAGTAATCGCACCACGAGGAACTTCAATCATTGTTCCAACGAGATAATCGAATTTCACGCCAGTTTCGTTCATAACTTGCTGAGCGGCATTACGAACAATTACTTCTTGATTTTTCAATTCTTTAACATTACCAACCAATGGAATCATCACTTCAGGTAATACTTTCTTGCCTTCTTTGATAACATTGACTGTTGCTTGGAAGATTGCAAGTGCTTGCATTTCAGTAATTTCTGGATACATTAAGCCAAGACGGCATCCACGGAAGCCAAGCATAGGATTGAATTCATGCAATGCTTCAACTCTTTCTTTAACTGCTTTTGCTGTAATGCCAAGTTCTTTTGCAACTTCTTTTTGTCCTGCGTCATCATGTGGTAAGAATTCATGAAGTGGCGGATCAATTGTACGAATTGTAACAGGGCGACCGTCCATTGCTCTGAAGATACCTTCGAAATCTTCTCTTTGAAGTGGCAATAATTTTGCGAGTGCGGCTTTTCTTGCTTCAACTGTTTCAGCAAGAATCATTTCGCGCATTGGACCAATTTTGCCATCACCAAAGAACATGTGTTCAGTACGGCAAAGACCGATACCTTCTGCACCAAATGCAACTGCATTGCTACTTTGATCAGGTTGATCAGCATTTGTACGAACTCTAAGCACTCTATATTGATCTGCCCAATCCATAATTTGTTTGTAAATTTGGAAAGTAGGAGCATTTTCTGGAGCAAGTGTTTTTGAAATCAAAACTTCAATAACTTCACTTGGTTTAGTTGGGATGTTGCCAACAATAACTTCGCCTGTTGAGCCATCGATTGAAATAAAATCGCCTTCTTTGATAACGAAATCTTTGCCATCAACTTTGAAAGTGCGTGCTTTATAATCAATATTCAAAACGCCACATCCAGCAACGCAAACTTTACCCATTTGGCGAGCAACAAGTGCCGCATGAGAAGTCATACCGCCACGTGCAGTCAAGATACCTTCGGAAGCGTCCATACCTGCAATATCTTCAGGTGAAGTTTCGATACGAACAAGAATAACTTTTTCGCCTTTTGCTTTGTATGCAACAGCATCTTCAGCATTAAATACAACTTTACCAGTTGCCGCACCAGGACCTGCATTCAAACCTTTTGCAAGAACAGCACCATTTTTCAATGCTTCTGCTTTTGCATTCAAATCGAATACTGGACGCAATAATTGGTTCAATTGGTCTGGGTCAATTCTCATCAATGCTTCTTTTGGTTCGATTAGACCTTCGTTAACCATATCAACAGCAATTTTCATAGATGCCATAGCAGTACGTTTACCAACGCGGCATTGAAGCATCCATAAACGTTTTTCTTGAATTGTGAATTCAACATCAAGCATATCGCGATAATGTTTTTCAAGAATTTCACGAATTTTTATCAAACCATCATAAGCAGGTTTATCAATATCTGCTAATTTTTCGATTAATTCAGGAGTACGAGTACCAGCAACAACGTCTTCACCTTGAGCATTCATTAAGAATTCGCCATAGAAGTAGTTTTCGCCAGTAGCGGCATCTCTTGTAAATGCAACGCCTGTTCCAGATGTTTCGCCAAGATTACCAAAAACCATCGCTTGAATATTAACAGCAGTTCCCCATTCTTCAGGAATATTGTTCAATTTACGATAGATGATTGCTCTTTCGTTCATCCAAGATTGGAATACTGCACCAACTGAGCCCCATAATTGTTCGTGTGGATCTTCAGGGAAATCATTACCAGTAATTTTTTTGATTGCGGCTTTGTATTCTGCCACTAATTCTTTCAAATCTTCAGCAGTTAAATCTATATCGAGAGTAACGCCACGAGCATGTTTTTTTGCTTCGAGAATTTCTTCAAATGGGTCGATATCATCTTTAGTTTGTGGTTTCAAACCAAGAACAACATCACCATACATAGAAACGAATCTGCGGTATGAATCATAAGCAAATCTTGCGTTTCCAGATTTCTTTGCTAAACCTTCAACTGCGGCATCATTCAAACCTAAGTTCAAAATTGTATCCATCATACCTGGCATTGATGCTCTTGAACCAGAACGAACAGACAATAATAATGGATTATTATTATCGCCAAATTTCAAGCCCATTTCTTTTTCTAATTTTTTGATAGCATCATTAACCTGAGCTTTCAAAACTTCAGGATATTTTTGTCCATTTGCATAGAAATATGTACAAACTTCAGTAGTGATAGTAAAACCTGCTGGAACTGGCAAACCAATATTGCACATTTCAGCAAGATTTGCACCTTTGCCACCGAGCAAATTCTTCATATCCGCACTGCCTTCGGACTCATTGCCACCAAAGAAATATACGTATTTCATTCTTTCAGTTTTTTTAACTTTTTTTTCTTTGTCTTTTCCCATTGGGAACCCCAAAATGTTATAAAAATAAAATATAATTTTTGTACTAATCAAGACTACAAATTTATGAAAAAAAATCCATAAAATTATATTTTAGTATAAATTTTTGCAATTTATTACCATAGGAAATTGTTTGAGTTTTTAAAAAATGTAACTACTCGGTCATATTAAATTTAGAAGTGTAAGCAAAGCAATTTCAAATAGAAAATATCGCATAGCGATTAAATTATGGTAACAAAAATAATAGAAGAGAAAAAATTTATCACGTAGTGATTAAATTATTAGAATATAATCACTACGTGATAGAGGATTAATTCAAGGAGTGATTTATTACCATAATACAATCTCTACGAGATAAAAAAAAAGACAATATCGCATAATTATAATTTACTTGAAAATACTTGCTCTTGGACATTAAATTATAATAATACGGTTAAGTAATTACAAGTGATTTGAATATATGACATATAAAATAATTAAGATTAACAATACGTTAAAATATTGATATTTGTGGATAAAATGTATTCGACTGGAAGTTACTAAGGAAGAACTGTTGACAAGGTTTCGACTACAGTTCTCCATAAAAGTTTAAATTATTTTGGGTTTGAATTATGAATATTAGTATGATATACGACAATAGCGGACAAGCGGAATATACTGTTGTACCTATTATGATTTGGCAAAAACTAAATGAATATTTAAAAAATGAGCATGTTGTTGAAAGCAAACAAACTCATGTTCAATTTAATCCGAGTGATTTCAAAGGTATATTATGTCAATCAAATCTTGATACTGAATTAGAAATCTCTTTGTTGAGGAAAGAAGAATAGACAAGAGATATTTAATTGATACTAATATTCTTTTGAAAAAATTCCTTGATATTCCCATAGGGAATTAATGTTTGTAACAGAAAAATCTCCCATCGTTCACCAGCAACACCGTAGGTGTTGAATGTGTATTTAATTATTCAATCCCATGGATTGCTGGACTTGGGGGAATTCGTTTGTTACAAACAGGTAATCCCAAAAGGGATTTTCAAAGAATTTCATTTGTAGTTACGAAATTTTTTAATCCATTTGCATAAAAATTATAGATTATCATCAACTTAAAGTTTTTACTTTATTTAATTTTGTTTCTTTATTTATCTCAGAACAACTTGCTTTAAAGTACTTCTTTCTATCAGTTAGCCAAAAATCAATGAAAATTTTTTGAAGAAAACTGCTGCTTTAAAAAATATTTTAATAATATTTGTTCCCTCCCCTTCTAACGACAAAATACCTACCATTTGACCTTAATTTTGTACTTTGTTATTTGACAATATACATTTTAGATGAAATGAAAATTTGTGCAATGAAAAAGTGATGTCGCAACCACATGCGAAAATACCCTATTTACACAGTCAAATACCGTAACTATGTAAAAGTGTTTTTTTCTTTTGAGAAGTTACCTTAAATTAGAAATGTGGAATTTGTTATTTGTAATTTATTGTTTTATAAAAAAGGAGATTTTGATATGGGTTTATTTAGTTCCAGTAAGGAAAGTATCAAAAAAGATATCGAATCAAAAATGAAAGATATCGAAAAAAGTAAAAAAGAAATTGATAGTTTGAAGGATAAATATGCAAAATGGAAGGAAGCAAAAAAGAAAAATCCATCAAACTTTGGCTCAACCAATTTACCTAATTTAATTGATCATGAAAAAGAAAAAATAGAAAAATTAAAAAAACAATTAGCAGATCTGAAAGAGAAATTAAAAAAAGCAGTTTAATTGATTAAAGTAGTTTTAAAATATTTTCAGGAGATATTACAATGTCAGCAGAACAAAAATTAGAAGGTAAAACATTTGTATTCACAGGCGAATTAACAAATTTCACAAGAAATGAAGTCGTTGCCAAAATTGAGCAACACGGCGGCAAAGAATCAAAAACTGTGAACAAATCAACAAGTTATCTTGTAGTTGGCGAAAAGCCAGGTAGCAAATTAGGAAAAGCTCAAACTCTTGGAATTACAATTCTTAACGAAGAAGATTTTTATGAAATTGATTTCCTAAATGGTAAACTATAATCCTCTTCGAAAGAGGAGGATTAATATCAAGTTGTTTTCAAAGGTTCAAAATAGTAAAAATTGTTCTTTTAATTCCTATTAGGAAATAAATGGTGCGTGCTAAGGACACAATAAAAAAATACATGCTGGATTTTTTGGAATATTTAGCATATTTGAACGCAACTTTTATTAGTTAGTAATTTGCAAATTAGATTTAGTTTTAATTATTTTTTTGGTGTGATTATCAACTTTGAACAAGAAATATTAATCGAATTTCTTAAAATGCCACTATGGTCATCTGATATGGTTTTTGAAAAATTTAGAAAATTACCAAATTCAGTTTATAGAAGACATAGAAGCAACAAGGCAAAAAGATTTCTTTTTTTTGAAGGCAACAAAGAAAAGAAAGTAGTATTGGTAGCTCATGCAGATACAGTTTTTGTAGATTATTTTGAAAAACATAATCTTGTTTTCAAAGATGGATTTATTCAGAGTGCGAAGGGTTCAAAAGTTGGAATAGGTGCAGATGATAGAGCAGGATGTGCGATTTTGTGGTTACTTAAAGATAGCGGACATTCATTATTAATCACTGATGGTGAAGAAATTGGAAACAAAGGTAGTGAATGGTTAATGGAAATGAATCATGATATTGCTGACAAGATTAATGCTCATCAGTTTATGGTTCAATTCGACAAGCGGGGAATGAATGAATTTAAATGTTATAGTGTAGGTACTGACGAATTTGTTAGTTTCATAAGTCAAGTAACAGGGTACACTAAAATTTGTATGAGCAATAGCACAGATATATCGATTTTGTGTAGAGATATTTGCGGTGTTAATTTTAGTATTGGTTATTATAATGAGCATTTTATTGATGAAAAAATTAATATTCAAGAATGGTATGATTCACTTACTTTAGCAAAAAGATTTTTAGATGATGAGTTGCCAAGATTTTTTCTTGATTATTAATTTAATTAAATTGTAAATCATAAGGATATTTAAAATGGTAGAATTTGTAATTAATTCCAGTATGTCTATACAGGAATTTAAAAAAGTAGTAAAAGATGCTACATATTTGAATTTAGAAGTTTATTTTAATGATGAAATCGCAACAGATGATTCTTTAATTTATGAAATTAATGGTGGCAATCGGTTTGAAGAAACAACAATCGAAATCTCCAATGATGAATTGGTAAGCAATTTCTATGGCAGAATAAACAAATATTTTGGATTGAAGATTTTGTTGAAAAAGAGATTAGAGAATAAATATATTCCAGAATATTCTTCTATGGGAGAGGAGATATACTTTAGAATTGGAAGGAAAGATGCAATTATTTGCCCATTTACTGGTGAAACTATATCAGGACTTGACCAAAAATTACCCGTTGAAATTGAATTAAATTGGATTTATGAAGATTTAGAATTGAATGGTAAAATTTATTTTGTTGTTGAGTTCGCAAATGCAGACTGGGAAATTGTAACTAATGATAACTTTGAATTCGATTGGGGTAGTCCAATTAGGAATTTAACTGCCTTTTATATATACTCACCATTCGCATTAAAATTTTTCAAGTTGATTTTTGAAGAAGAAAAAACATTAGAAGAATACTTTGATGAAGAATATAATCAAGATAAACCTTTAAATAAAAGAAAGAATATAATCATAGAGGATATGATTAAAGAGAAATTGAATGGTCCAAAAACTGAAGAAAACGAGGGTTTGATTAAAGCTATAGATACGAAAAAATTTTTATTCAAAGGCAATGTTATTACGGAAAATTTGAGTTATGATGATACAAAATTTAATATCAATTTTTCTTCCGTTGAGCATTTAGATATTTTAGAGGAGGCGGTGAATGAATATATCGGTGATTATGATTTATTAAGTAGATATGACAATTTCTACGGAGATGAATTAAATGATAGTTTCAAATATTTTGGAACTCTTAAAGAGGTATATACTACATATTTAGAAGAAGTTCCTGAAATAGAAACATCAAAAGATGAAATTCCAATTTCTTCAAATACTGATAATTCTGAAATTAAAATGGAAGATAAATTAGAAACAGAAACCATCAAAGAAGATATTCCTGCATCTTCAAACAATGACAATGAAGGGTATTTTGACGAGGTAGTTGTAGAAACAATTTTAAAAAGAGCAATATCAAGAGGATTATATGTCGATGGGATGGGCAATATTAGGATTTATCCAAGTAGTATGGAAAAGAAGCCGAAGTATGATTGTCATGGTGATGAAGATTATGACATCGAAGATTATGTCTGGAGGGAAAATAAAATTTTATCTCAAGTTACTGAATCTGCTCATAATACAAATGAAATCAAAGTCGAAATTAAACCTGATTTAATTGATAATGTACAGTTTTACACTTTAAGCATTAAAGGAATTTTTCATTCAATTGGATTGATTGATATCAATAAATATCCAGATATTATAAATTCTTTTGATAGTTTTGAAAAATCATACAAAAATGCAGATCCATTTGCTAAATATGTTAATGATAATTATACAAAAGAAGGTATTATTAGTAATTTTTATGAAGATATTGAAAATTTTGATATTGATTACCTTTATGAAAACCAATCTACCATGATAATACAAACCAATGCAAGTAAATTTCGTAATCAATTAAAAAATTATATTGCTACAATAACAGACCCTTACGGAGAAGTTGTTTTTGTTGGAACACTAAATGATTTAATTAAACTTAAAAAATTAGATTCCAAAGAATTCAATCATCAAGAAGCAAACCAAAAAATACTATTAATTTCCAAAAAGAAATATATGCATACAGAAATTAAATTTAAGGTTAACGGCAAGTTTAATATTAATTTAATCAAAGCAAAATGCTTAAATTTAAGATTCAAAGAAGATAACGTTTTTTGTTTGAATGAAATATTCTACAATAACCATGATAATGTAAATAAACTTAACGAGAAGTATGTTGAGAATATAATCAATTACCTTCCTAAACTATTAACCACTATAAACTTGATAGATAATAGATTAGAAGGGAAAACATTCAAAGTGATTGAAGCAGGACCTACTAAGAAATTGATTGATGATAAAATTTATGAGTATGGTGGTAGAATACATAATTATGTATATAAAACTACAAATTTTCTTGTTCTTGGAGATCCCGATTGGGGTGGAAGTCATGTATGGAGAGCAAACAGACTTGGAACTAAAACTCTTACAGTAGAAGAATTTTTCAAAATGGTTGAGTAATTCAGAATTGATTTATTTTTCATAGATATTAGTAAATGTTCTTTTACATGTTTAATAAATGATATTGGAATAAAAAATATTCCAATTGTAAAAAATTTAGAATAATATTTCTACGGAATTTTCCGAATTTATAAATTATTTTTTTAAAAGAGGTTTTTTATGATAAACTACAAACAAGTATTTACAAAACTTGAAAATGGCTTAATGGCAAGTATGGGACTTAGCCGTAAGGAATTTGACAAAAAATTTGTTGAAACCAAAGAATTAACATTTAGTGAAAAAAGCGATGACTGGTATTTTGATACCTTGAAATTTATCGCATTTTACTCTGGATTTAAAGCAGATACTGTAACTAAAAAAACAGATATTATTAACAAATACTTTCCTGATTATCAGACAGTAGCAAAGTATGGCAAGAATGAAATCAAAAAAATGATGGATGATAAAGAAATGATTAGTCATCTCGGAAAAATTGAAGGAACTATCAAAAATGCCAATATCTTTATAGAAATTATTAAAGAATTTGGTTCAATACATAACTATTTGGTATCACTTAATCCAGAAAAAGATTTGAAGAAATTCTATAATACAATTAAAAAGAAATTTGCTTATCTTGGAGAAATTACTGCATTTCACTTTATGCTCGAAATTGGATTAGATGTAGTAAAACCTGATAGAGTGTTAGCAAGAATTTTTGAACGTCTCGGTTTGATTGAAAATGAAAAACAATATTGGGAATTGATTAATTATGCAAGAGCATTTGCAAGAGAAACTGGTCATCCAATTAGATACATTGATATGATTTTTGTAATGTATGGTCAAGTTACAGACTTTGGTATTTGTCTTGATACTCCAAAATGCGAAATTTGTCAATTAACTGCTAATTGCGAATATTTTAAAAAAAAAGAGCTAAAGAAATAGATTTGTTAGACGTGAAACCATTTACAGATGAAGATGTTGTTGAAGAAACAATTTATCTGAAGAGTGAACCATCTGGCGAGATATTTTTTGGTAAACTTGATGAAAGAAAAGTTGAAATATTAAAATCATTGTATAAAACTGCTGAGTTTAATGAATCTGAATTAGTTGAAAGTCCGACAAATTCTAAAACTATTGCACATTGTACTGGTATAAGTTCTGATGATTGGGAGTATTATAACATTGATGTTATAGAAGAAATAAATGTACCCCAAGAAGATGGATTTTACATTTTGGCAGCATATTTAAGCAAGTATTCACTTGAATTTAGCTTTATACCAGCTGACAGTAAGCCATTTAACGTTGATAAACTTTCAGTGGATGTGGTTTTATTCAAATTAGGTGATGTTGTCCAAGATGAAAACTATGGTAGAATCAATTTTGGTATTATTGAAAAATACCGTTATACTGGAATTGAAATTGAAGAATCCAGAGAAGCCGAACTAATTGATAATGATATAGACCTTGAAATAACTATATTTCAAGTGAAAGACAAAAAAACAAGTGTCATTTACAAATACAGACCTTATGATAACGAAGAAGCTACTTGGGGGGAATTTTTGGATTAACTATAATTTTGGTAAAAAAACAAGAAATTCCATATTTTAATTTATGGAATTTCTTTTCATTAATAAGTAAAAACAAATATTATGTCATCATTTTTATTATATACTCAGTAGCATTAAAGAATGAATACTTGGAGAATTGAAATTATAAATTGAATATGATTTTGATATTTCACACCATTAGATTTATTCAATTTCTACTACCAAATGTTTAATGTTAATTATTTCATCATACCATTCAAAATCTTTCACATTATGCGTGAATATATCTTTAATATGGATTTCTAACATTTATGCAACAATTTTTGCAACAAGGATTTTTTTACCCCGCGAAAGGCAATCATTAGAAATTACTCAAGACTAATCAGTAGGTTATGAAAATATACTGGACAGTAAAGATTACAAGATGCCCTTCACAACCCAAAAAATATGTAGTTATCCATTAAAAATTGTCATAATTGATTTTAAATGGACTTACAAACAATAGAATGCAACTTGGTTTTAAATATTACAATTCATCCGATAACTCAAAGTCATCGAATGAATGATAAAGCAAACCCTTCCGAAGGTTACGAACCTTCGGAAGGGTAAAATATTGAATAAATGTCCAACACTTTCAAAGTGTTGGACATTTTGGTTAATAATATTGAATTACAAAATATTAATGTTTATGCAAATTTCTATGCATTATTCTTCTTGATTCGTATTCTTGCTCTTCAATTGGTAATGCCATCAATCTCTTATTAAGATTTCTATCATTTTCATTTTGAAGGGTGTTGGCTACATATTCTACAACTCTATGTGGGAAAATACTATCTCTTTCATATAAATCTTTATTAGATAATAACATTTCACCCGACTCAACGCAACTTGTTGCTAAATCTCCTAATTCATTATATGCTGGATTTGAATGAATATTATCTTTTACATAACTATTTTTTGCAAGTTCAGTAGATTCAATTTTATTTGATAATCCCCAATCTGCAGCCATCGTAATTCCAGCAAGTAATAGATGTACATTTGCACTACCATCTGGACTTCTTAGTTCTACAGTCTGGCGACTTTCATTGTAATTAAATGCATCAGGTTGTTGTGGATTAACTTGCATAGCTAAATCTTTTTTACTTGTCCACGCAAGAGGAACACGGATAAGAGAACTTCTATTACTCTCACTCCAGCAAACTTTTGTTGGTGCTTCGTGATTTGGTACTAATCTTAAATAAGAAGACGAAACCATATTACCAAAAGCAGTTAATGAAGGAGCATATTGACATAATCCACCGATAAATTGTATTGCTTCGTCAGCAAGTGAACCATCTGGATTTGTAGTTACATTTTTGCCGTCTTTATAAAGTGCATTATGGAAATGTAAACCGTTACCTGCATGGTCAATATCAATTTTTGGAAAGAATGTTGCAACAAAACCATGCTTATATGCTACATTTCTAACAAGCCAGCTTGCAAGAACCATAATATCTGCAGTTTCTTCAATAGGAGTAAGCAAAAATTCTATTTCTACTTGTTCCGCACTTTTTCCTTTTAATTCATCAAAATCACTTTCAACTTTTTGAATATAACCTACTTCATTATGTGCGTATTTGATATTACCTGTAATTTGGGACATATATCTAAGCATTTCATTAACAATATCGCCCGTTTTAACAAAAGGAGAACTTTGATGATATCCTCTTTGTTTAGGCATAGGATAAGTTTGATTCTCAATATTTCCAATTAAATAAAACTCTAATTCACCCAATGAGTAAATTTCCAAACCTGTTTTTTTCTTGAAATTATTATGTGCTTTTGCAAGAATATTATCTGGTGCAAATTCAGCAAGATTTCCATTTCTATCCAAAAATCTACAAGTTAAATCTAAACTTTTAGGGTCAAATGGATTGATAAATGCAGATTTATAAACTGGAACTACGTATAAATCAGACTTCCCTACATCAACCATTCCTTTAAATATTGATGAACCGTCACATCTCTCACCTTCAGCAAGAATTAATTCTGCTTGTTTTCTGTTTGAAATTGGTATACGTAACTCTTTAATTTTTCCATCAATACCAGTATAATGAAAAGTAATTCTTTCAATCTGCTTTTCAATCATCACTTTAATTAAGTCTTCTCTTGTTAGAGAATTTTTGTCTTTACCCGTTATCAAACATATAGGGTCTGCGAGTGCAAAAGAGCCATTATTTGTCATAATTAAACCTCAAAAAATTATATTCTAAATTTAAATTAAAAAAAAATCATAAAATTTGGAAAAAATCACATTTTCCCGATTCAAACTTAATAAAATGTTTTTAATTTAAAAAAGTTTATTTAATTTTATAATTGTATTTATGTTTAAAATTTAAAATATATATTATTATGTTACAAAAAACAAAATCAGTTCTTCTAAGATTTCAAAAATTAATGAGTTATGCAACCATTACATTGGGAGCATTTTTTACAGCTGTATTGATACCTACAGTTATGAATGAACCGCAAAAAAATATTCCTGTATTAATAATTAGTGGTATTTTAATTGGAGTTCTTCCAATGATTGCTGGTGTATTATTTTTAAACCGAACAAATAAGAAAATTAAAAAGGAAATTGATGACTTTAACGAAAAAGTATTATTATCAACAGCAAAATCCAGAAATGGCACAATAACTGCAACAGAATTAGTAGAAGTGTTAAATTTAAATCTTGATGAATCAACAAATTTGCTTAATAGTTTTGTGTTAAGGGGAATTGCAACTACTGATGTAAATTCTAACGGAATAATTATTTATAAATTCCCAGAATTTTTGCAAGAGTAAATTTCATTTAACTAAATATAAGTTGAACAGGCGGAATATAATGTATTTGCTAATGCTAGGAATCCTGTTATGACTTATAAGTATGACCCACTTGCGGCTGGCTGGTTAATATGTTCCAGATTTAGATCGTTACTATGTCCCGATGCAATATGGGAGAAGTAAAATAATATGATTAAAACAATAATAAAGTATTTGATAAAATAATATTTAGTATATAATCGTAATATACAAATGATGGATTTTAAAAACATAATTGGCTTTGATTGGGATGAATTTAATCAAAATAAAAATTTGTTAAAGCATAAAGTTCATTGGGCTGAGTGTGAAGAAATTTTCTTTAACCAGCCATTGCTTTTATATCCTGATATCAAACATTCAGATTATGAAAAGAGATTTTATGTTTTGGGTAAAACAGATAATTTTAGACATTTATTTATAGTATTTACTATCAGAAATGATAAAATTAGAATAATTTCAGCAAGAGATATGAATAAAAAGGAGTTAATGAATTATGAAGAAAATTCCTAAATTTAAAAATGAAGCAGAAGAGAATGAATTTTGGGCTAACAATGACTCAAGTGAATTTATTGATTGGTCAAAAGCTAATAAAGTTAGTTTCCATCAGTTAAAACCAACTGCCAAAAGTATTTCTTTAAGATTGCCTGAAACAATGTTATATAACATAAAGCAAGAAGCCCATAAATTGGATATACCCTATCAATCTCTATTGAAGATTTTCATTTCTGAAGGATTAGAAAGTAGAAGGAAAATTAATATTGTAAATTAGGGTCTGTTGCGATGGTAATTAATGTTTGTGGCAGAGTGGTGGTAAGTAATCAATATAAAGAATAGTAACACTGATAAAGTCTTGAAAGGATCTATTGAAAAGTTGAGTTTTGATATTTTGGAGAAAAAAAAGATAAAAATGGTCAATAAGTTACTATTTGTTTTAACCGTAATGATAGTATATTTCATTGTATCATCATGTACAGACTATAAGAATGAAATAATAGACATTATTTATAAAGATACCTTAGTGAGAACCCAATATGATTTTATTGGTCAAGTGATTGAGAATAAAATAAAACTTGAATTTTCAGTAACAAATAATGAAAGTAAAAGTATCTATATTCCAATTTCATCATTTAGTTTTCAAAGTAGTATTGGTGGAGGTGCTGAACTTTTTTATTTGCCAAATACTTATTTTGATAGGCCATATTTATATAATACAATAACTTTATATCCCAAAAATGCCGACATATCAAGTATCAGCCATATAAATGGAGAAAATCATTTGAATACAATGCCATTTTTTATTAAAATTGAACCACGAAAGACCTTTTCTATGATATTTTCATTTCCTGATGATTATGTAAATAGCAATACAAGAAGAATGAGGTTAATTGATACAGTTCAATATGAAGCTCTTTTATATATTTCATTAATTAAGGAAGAAAAGTTTTTAAAAATTTTAAATCTAATTTCATTAGAAAATCGTAAAGATGATTTTTTACAAAACAGAAATATTTTGGAAATTTCAACAAATAAAATGGATTTCATAATTTATGAAAGTTTAAAATTATCTAAAGTTCAAATCAATAAATTTCAGAGTTTGGTAATTAATGAATTGGGAAATGTAAAAACGAGTTTTATTTGTGATGTAAGAAATTTCAAAAATTCGAAGGATAAAAATATTCGAAAATGTCAAGATTGACAAAAGCAAGGAATGACATTCATATTCCCGATTGTCCGTAAATACTATCCAGATTTAAGTCACTCTGTCTGCCCTGATGCTATGTGGAAGAAGTAAAATAATTACAAATATTAATTGTCTATTATTTTTTAAAAATATGGAACAATTATGAGATATAGAATATTAATTGAACAAGATGAAGACGGTATTTTTGTAGCCGAATGTCCTTCTTTACCTGGATGTATTTCACAAGGCATTAGCAGAAATGAAGCTATCCTAAATATTAAAGATGCAATTGAAGGTTATTTATCAAGTCTTAAAAAACATAACGAACCAATACCACCTTCAATTTATGAAGAAATTTTAGAGGTTAGTTTTGGGTAAATTAAAAGTTTTATCTGGAGTTGAACTTGTAAGGTTATTGAGAAAAATTGGTTACGAATTAGACCATCAAACTGGTAGCCATTTGATTTTAAGAAATGAAAAATATCCATTTAGAAGAGTAACTGTTCCCAATCATAAAGTTATTGCAAAAGGAACTTTACGCAGTATTATTAGAGAAGTAGGTTTAACTATTAATGAATTTAATTCTTTATAGTTATAAGAATATTTATCAATATATGGCATTTGGCGTGAGGGATTATGCGTTCAAAGAGCGTCCCCAAGCTACCGGCTACATCGGAAAAGAGAAAGACACTGAGAGCAATCTTGCAGACCACGGCGTAAGGAAGTATGATTCTGACTTGGGTCGCTTTCTCTGTCCAGATGCAATTTGGGAGAAGTAAAATAAAAATTCTTAAAGGATGTCAATAAAATTTTATTAAAGGATAAACTATGCCAACAATTTCTATGTTTTATGGAATTTTGATAAGAATGTATTTAGGGAAGTTCGAACACAATCCTCCTCATATTCATGTTGAATATCAAGGCAATAATTCCACATTTGATATTAATTCCAATAATTTAATTGAAGGAAATATCCCTTCAAGACAATTAAAATTAGTACATGCTTGGATTGAACTACATAAAGAAGAACTTCTCGCAGATTGGGAAATTGCACAAAAAGGTGAATTACCATTTAGAATTGAACCATTGAGGTAAATTATGATATCTGTAGTTGATGTAAAACCATTAGATAATTATATCTTACAATTAGAATTTGATAATTCTGAAATAAAATATTTTGATATGAAATCATATTTAGAACATGGAATTTTTAGCGAATTGAAAGAAAAAAAAATATTTGAAGAAGTTAAGATATTCTATGACACAATAAATTGGTCAAACGGTGCTGATTTATGCCCAGAAACTTTATATCAAAAAAGTACATTTTCTTTACAATTATAATTATACGTACCAAGAACGTCTCAAAGCTACGGGCTACATCGGAAAAGAGAAAGACATAGAGAGCAATCTGGGAGACCATGGCGTGAGAAAATATGATTCAGATTTGGGTCGCTTCTTGTGTCCAGATGCTATGTGGGAGAAGTAAAATAAAATGTATAATTTTCGTCAATAAAATTTGTTGTAATATAAAATTTGTTTGTAAATGAGTCAGATCGAAAAATTAATAGAAAAGTTGTTGCTGGGAAAATCAGATAATAATTTTAGATTTAATGATATAGTTCAATTATTAGAATCTCTTGGATTTAATAAAAGAATTAAAGGTGATCATTATATATTTTATGCGGAGTATGTAAATGAAATTTTAAACATACAACCAAATGGAAGTAAAGCAAAAGCTTATCAAGTGAAACAAATAAGAAATGTTATTATTAAATATAAATTAAATGAGGGACGGAATGTATAAATATGAGATAATCATTTATTGGAGTGATGAAGATAATGCGTTTATTGCCAGTGTTCCAGAATTAGCAGGTTGTATGGCTGATGGTGAAACTTATTTTAAAGCTCTATCAAATGTTGATATAATTATATCAGAATGGTTAGAAACAGCAAAATTGATGGGTAGAGAAATTCCAGAGCCAAAAGGGAAACTTGTTTTTGCATAGTTCTGCCCAAGCTAATGGCTACATCGGAAAAGAGAAGGACACAGAGAGCAATTTGGCAGACCATGGTGTCCGTAAATACGACAGCGATTTAGGTAGGTTTTTGTGTCCTGATGCTAATTGGAAAATGTAAAATAAAAGTATTTCAAATTTGTCAATTATCTTTTATTAAATTAGGATTCTTTATGCCAAGTATATCAATGTTTTACGGATTAGTAGTTTATTTATATAATTTGGATGACAAACAACACAAGCAACCTCATTTACATATCAAATATCAAGGTCAATATTGCGTTGTTAGTATTCCAGATGGTGAATTGTTGGCTGGAAATCTTGATTCCAAAAAGTTGAACTTAGTAAAAGCATGGATATCTATACATGAAGACGAATTAATGGCTAATTGGGATTTGGCTGTTAATGGTGAAACTCCCTATAAAATAGAACCATTAAAATAGGAAATATTTATGTTACCAAGAATAAATAACGCTTTTGCCAAAGAAAATTTTACATTTTTAGTATTTTTTGAAAATGGCGAGAAAGGTATTTTTGACTTGAAACCTTTTCTTAATATTGGAAAATTTCATGAATTATCAATAAATAATAATTATAGGAGATTTATAGTTGATGATGGAGTTATAACTTGGTATAATGATTTAGACTTGGCTCCTGATACAGTGTATTTAAGTTCAATAATTGATGATAATTGATGATAATTGATGATAATTAATAATAATAAATATAAAGCATTCGGTGTAAAGGATTATGCGTATAAAGAGCGTCCCCAAGCAACTGGCTACATCGGAAAAGAGAAAGATAGAGAGAGCAATTTGGGAGACCACGGAGTAAGAAAGTATGATTCGGATTTGGGTCGCTTTCTCTGCCCAGATGCTATGTGGGAGAAGTATTTGGCTTATACGCCGTATCATTACTGTAGGAATAATCCTATAAATGCAATTGATTTTAATGGGAAGTTTAGTGAAAAAGTACATACAGAAGCAATTGTAACTTCTGGTAGAGGCAACGTTGGTTGGGCAATTTTTAATTGGATAATCAATGATATATTTTATTTTACTAATAGTGATTTGCACTTTGATAATAAACAAAATTATAACCAAGTAATGAAAGTTGTCAATAATGCTGGTGGTTTTAATAATCTTAATGACCATACAATAGGAGATTTTTATTCCCACTCAAATTATGTTGATATTTGGCAACAACTTTCAAGCGATGGAACTGTATCTGGTGAGATACCTACATTTAATAATGCATCGTCAATTCCCGAATTCCAAAAAGCTTTAGAAAATAATTTGAGAACAACAAATTATCCAGACAAAGAAAATGACCCTTATGGACATAATAAAGGATATGAACAAGAGGGCAAAGGAAATCAAGTTGGAAAGAATGGTGTTATAATTGAAAATTTTGGTGCAAAGGATGATGATAAAAGTGAAGACCCAAAATTGAAAAGTCTTCACATAAATGCCAAGGATGTTTATATTAGATCATTGAAAGAGAAGGTACAAGATGAAATCAATTAATATTTGCATACTATTAACTTTAATTGTTTTTACAGAGTGTTTATCACAAGATATTCAAATCAAGAATTGGCGTTACTCAAAAGAATATCTTAAACAATCAACTTTGCCAGCTAATATTCGTGATTCAATTTTGAAATATGAAATTAGACAAGGTGAAAATATTTATTTTTTATGGCATTAGATAAATATTTTACAATTTTAAAATTAAAAGATGAGAATTTCTATTTTTGTTATTTTGATACAACCTTATTGGAATTTAAGATTTATGATAGTGATAGTTGTTATAACGAAGGTCCCTTTTTTGAGTATTTTACATACAAAGATAACTTGTACTTATTAACTGTAATAAGAGATAATTCGAAGCAATTTTATTCATATATTTTTAAAATTGATAAAGACAATATTAATTTTTGCAAAAAGTACAAATTACAACAACAAGATATAACATATATTTTAGATTACAAGTGGAAATCATTGATAAAAATTAAAAATGGATTATTAAAGGTTTATATAGAATCTTATTCTTTAGAATTTAATTGGACATGGCTATTCTTTTGGTGGGCACCAAGAGGTGCACCTGATAAATGGGGAATTGATTATAATTCCAGAAAAGATTATTGCTATACTTTGGATGAAGATTTGAATGTGATTTCAATTGAAGAAATACCGATTGATAAGAAAGATAAATAATCTTTTGAAAATAGAAAATTTATAAATTAATTAACATAAGAAAATGCGTTATTTATTTCAAGCCACCGGCAACATCGGAAAAGAGAAAGACACTGAGAGCAATCTGGGAGACCATGGTGTAAGAAAATACGATTCAGATTTAGGTCGTTTCCTCTGCCCAGATGCTATGTGGGAGAAGTATATAAGCTATACGCCTTATCAGTATGCAGGGAATATAAAATAAATTTTTAATGAAATTGTCAATAAAATTATTTTCTTATTAAAGGGGAAGCAAATGAATACTGAATTAATAACTGTAACAAAAGATGAAATGTATGAGGTAATCAAAGCATATCAAATTTTGACAAATTTTATTGAAAAACACTATTCTATTCAAGATATTTATACCGAAGATTTTCTAAAGTCAATGGAAATCATATCCAAAAATCAAAATGAAATAACAAAAGTTAATAATTTTGAGGATTTTATAAATTAAGATGAGAGAACTTTTCAAAACAAGTAGATTTTCGAGAGATATTAAAAAATTGCCTTACGAAGTACAAAAAGATGCTTTTGAAATTTCTTTAAAACTAACAGAGAATCCTTTAGATAAATCATTAAATATAAAATATTTAACTGGCTTTAAAAAAATATTTCGGATAATAGTATTTACAGATTTCAGAATGATATATAGTTTTGACGAAACTTCAGTATTATTACATAGAATTGGTCATCGAAAAGAAATATATAAATCATTAGAAATTTAGCAATAATTATATTAGTAATTAATGACAGTAGCGAAGTGGTGGAAAGTAATAAGTATTAATTACTCAACGACTTTTTAAAAATCTTTGGTTTATGATGATAATATTAATTATTTTTGTTTTTTAATTTTTACATTTAATTTAAAACAAAAAAATAATATGTTTTCAACAGTTAAAAATATACATTTTGTAGGTATTGGCGGTATTGGAATGAGTGGTATTGCCGAAATTTTATTAAATCAAGGTTTTATCATTAGTGGTTCTGATATTGCCGTTTCACAAAATACTGAATATTTGGAAAATCTCGGTGCTACTGTATATATTGGTCATAATGAATCAAATATCAAAGATGCTGAAGTTGTTGTTTATTCAAGTGCTGTTCATCTTGATGATAATCCTGAAACTAAAGCCGCAATGGAAAAGAATATACCTGTCATTAGACGTGCTGAAATGCTTGCAGAAGTAGCAAGATTAAATTACTGTCTTGCAATTGCTGGTACTCACGGCAAAACTACCACTACTTCAATAATTGGATTAATTCTGATTAATGCAGGAATAGACCCTACAGTTATTGTCGGGGGTAGATTAGCTGATTTTGGTGGCACTAATGCAAGATTAGGGAAAGGAGAATGGACAGTTTTGGAAGCTGATGAATTTGATAGGTCATTTCTTCAATTAAGCCCTACAATTGCAGTTGTAAATAATATAGAACCAGAGCATCTTGATATATATAAAGATTTTGATGACATAAAAAATACATTTACTGAATTTGCAAATAAAGTTCCATTTTATGGATTTATTGCTTTAGGATTTGATGACAATGGCAATAGAGAAATACTTGCAAACATAAAAAGAAAAGTGATAACTTACGGATTATCAAGACATTGTGATGTTAGAGCAGATAATATAATTTATAACGGTATGAATACTTGTTTTAATGTTTATTCAAATGGAATTGAACTTGGCAAAGCTGAATTAAATATCCCAGGGGCTCATAATCTTAAAAATGCACTTGCTGCAATTACTGTGGCATTGCAATTGAATATTGATTTTGAAGTTATAAAAAAATCTCTTTCAGAATTTAAAGGTGTTTATAGAAGATTTGATATTAAGGGTGAAATTAATAATATCCTTGTTATTGATGATTATGCCCACCATCCATCTGAAGTAACTGCAACATTAAAAGCCGCACGAGATGGTTTCAAAAGAAGAGTTGTCGCCGCTTTTCAGCCACATACATACACGAGAACACAAGCACTTTATAAAGATTTTGCACGTTCTTTTGATGATGCAGATGTAGTTTTGATAACTGATGTTTATCCAGCGAGAGAAATTCCAATTGAGGGCGTTACTGGTGAATTAATTGCAGAAGCTGCTCAAAGATATGGTCATAAAAATATTATCTATGTAAAAACACTTGATAAACTTAAAGAAATACTGCCCTCTATATTAAAAGATGGAGATTTATTTATCACTTTGGGTGCAGGTAATATTTGCAATATTGCAGATTTTGTGATGAACAAGTAATGAAAAAGTAAAATCTATATTCTTTCGATTAGTAATTTCTTGTTGCAAAGAAAATTGCTGAACATTATTTGATTCATTATATAGATTTTAAATTATTTAATTTGTAATATTTTTGTATTAGTCTATTTTTATCATTATTTTTGTATTGTCAAAAGTATTGATTAATTATTGGAAAATATTTCAATGGCAAATGAAATAATAATTAAATTGATGATTGTGTTTGTATTTTTTTCGTTTTCTTCAAATATTTCTTTTTCACAGACAAGTAAAGAATTAAATTATAATGAAATTAAATTAAACTACGAAAATACATTCAAATCCTTAAATCCTGATAGAAAAAAGGGCAATAAATGGTTTCAAAGGTGGTTATGGGATAATAGATTTGCAATTCAACCTAATGGAATTGAAAAATTAACTCCACAATTTGAAGATGTCAAGAAATTTGTAAAATTTGATAATGCAAAGCTACAATCTGAAGCTAATTGGATTCCAATAGGTCCTAAAGAAATGGCACCTACTTACGAAAGTCGTTCAGGACATGGTTTAGGAAGAGTTAATTGTGTTGCTTTTCATCCTAATGACCCTGATATTTTATGGATAGGCACACCGGGTGGTGGTGTTTGGAAATCTTATAATTCGGGTAAAAGTTGGATACCATTAACAGATTTTTTGCCGACACTTGCAATAAGTTACATTGCTGTTGACCCAAAAAATCCTGATATTGTATATATTTGCACTGGTGATTATGATACAGGTGGTATGTACTCATCCTCGTCTTATGGTGTGTATAAATCATCAGATGGTGGCGATAATTGGGTTAAAACACAATTATACAAGGATTCTAACTTCAAAGGTTCAATGTTACGCAAGATTATAATAAATGCAGATAGTACAAATAAGTTAATTACAGCTGGTACATTAGGTATCTGGACTTCTGACGATGCTGGTGAATCTTGGAATTTTGTTAATGATTCATTAATATCAGATATCGAAGTTTCACCTGCTAATCCAAATATTCTTTATGCGGCAATGGGCACTAAATGGGGTTTTTTTGGTTCAGCAGGAGTTTTAAAATCTACAGATTTTGGAAAAAGTTGGACAGAACTCAATACAGGAATTCCACCTAAAAATTCAATTTCAAGAATGGAAATTGCTATAGCTCCATCTGACCCTAATTTTATCTATGTTTTAAATGTACGTAATTATAGCAGTAGTTTTCATAGTCTGTACATTTCTACAGATGGGGGCGATACTTGGAAAATAAGTGCTGACAGAACAACAGCACCGAATATTTTAGGTGCGTATAACGGCGATAAAGATGATACTTATGGACAAGGCACGTATGATTTAACTCTTTTGGTTGACCCTGTGAACAAAAGTAAAATCTATACTGGAGGAATCAATATTTGGGTGTCTGAAGATGAAGGAAAATCATTTGATATTGCAAGTTTATGGATATATGTGTTTGGAAAAAGTATCCATGCAGACCATCATTATTCAACGTTTAATCCTGTTAATAATTATTTTTACTTTTGTAATGATGGTGGAATTTACCGAACAAAAAATATTAAAGCTGGTTCTAAACAATGGATTACTGATTACATTGATAGAGTAGCTGAAAATATTAAACCTGACGCACCAGATACATTAAAATTTCCAACGGTATGGGAAAATTTATCATCAGGACTTAATATTTCCGAATTTTACAGATTGAATGTTTCCAAAACTGCTGCAAACTATATTACTGGTGGTACACAAGATAATTCCTGTTTTTATAATAATACAGAACAGTGGATTAATTACATTGCTAATTGGGATGGTATGGAAACAATGATTGACCATAAAAATCCGCAGATTATTTATGGAGCTTGGCAAAATGGTGGACTGTGTCGCTCTGATGATGGAGGCAAAACAATATTAACTGGACTTGCTAATTCAATTAAAGGGAATGGTGAATATGGCTTATGGGTAACTCCAATTGCAATGAATCCAATAAATCCAGAAATAATTTACGCAGGATACAGAAATGTATGGAAATCAACCAATTACGGGACAGACTGGAACAAGATACTTGATTTTGATTCACAGCTTTTTGATACTGTAAATAAAAATTCAATTTCATTAATAAAAACAGCTTATAACTCAGCAGAACATTTGGCAATATTCAAGGATAGACCAAACCAATCTGTTTCTGGAGAATTATGGCTGACTAAAAATTCAGGAGAAAATTGGTTCAAGTCAAAAGATATTTTACCGCTTGATTCGATGAGTATTAGCAGTATTGAATTTGATAATTTGAATCCAGAAAAAATTTGGCTATCAATTTTTTCTTTTTATTCAAATCTTAATTTATTTTATTCTGATAATTTCGGTCAAAGTTGGACGAATGTTTCAAGAAAATTGCCTTATGGTTTATATATATTAAGTATTGTAAAGGATCCATTTTCCACAAACAATATCATTTATGCAGGAACAAATAAGGGAGTCTATTTTACAGATGATTCCCTCGATGAGTGGGTTCCATATATGGAAAATCTTCCAAATGTAAAAGTAAATGAATTAGAAATTAGCAATGTAACAAATGAATTATATGCTGCAACTTATGGGCGAGGAATTTGGAAAACGGCAACAATATCATCTTCAGTAAAAAGTAATTTTGTAGATAATTTTGAAATTGAATTGTTTCCTAATCCTACTATAAATCATATTACATTAAAATTTGATACTAAAATAAATGATAATAAATACGAGATTCTTTCCAATACTGCTAATGTGAATATTGTTGATATTAGTGGTCGAGTTGTTTTCAATAAAAATATTGACATAATTAGTGGCGAGAATTGTATTTTACTTGAAACTAATTTGTTATCTGGAATGTATTTTATTGAGTTAAAAGCAAAAAATATAAATTTGGTTCGTAAATTTTTTGTTAATAAGTAATTTTGATAAAAGTTACTATTTTGTCATTAATTCAATTATTGTTAAATTAAATTTTTTTTAAACAACAAATGGAAAAATCATGAATAAATTACTGATTCTTACAATTATCATTATCTTAACTACTTTTTCTTGTAATAAATTACAACAAAATAATGTTAAAGGTTCAAAAATGAGTTTTATTAGTGAATCAACAATTAAGAATGTTACAGAACAACTAACAAAGAAGCACGGTAAAGACTTAGAGTTTAGAATTACAAAAGGAGTCGCACAAGTTGCAGCTTTTTGGAATGGTGATGATGGTTCAGAAGATGAATTTACTAAATTTTGCTTGGAAAATTTTGTTGCAGACCCAGTACAATTATCCGAATTATTTGAAACAATTCAGAGAAATCAGGAAGTGTTGGTTGGAAACTTTAATAAAATGAATGTTTCTCTTAAATTTCCACTACATGTTGATGATGGAAAAGCTTTGAATGATCTTGATATGATTTATGGAGGTTTTGACCCTTCATCACATCTATATGAGGATATGTTTAAAAGTAAAATTGCTTTTGTTACTGCATTAAATTTTCCATTCTATTCTCTCAAAGATAAAATTGAAAAAGGAGAATTTTGGGGTAGAAGACAATGGGCTTATGCAAGAGTAGGAGATTTGTATAATTCAAGAATTCCTGCTGATTTAATGCAAAAATTCTCAATAATATCTACTGATGCTGACCAATACATAGCAGAGTACAATATTATGATGGGGTATTTGGTTGATGACCAAGGAAAAACATATTTCGATAAAGATAAAAAATTGATTTCCCATTGGAATTTAAGAGATGAAATTAAATCTCAATATGGACAACCTGACGGTCTCCCTAAACAAAAAATGATTTATGAAGTAATGAAACGAATTATTACACAAGAAATTCCAAAAAATGTAATCAATGATACAACATATCAATGGAATCCATTTTCTAATAAAGTACTTAGCAACGGTAAAAATGTTGAATTTAACTCGGAACCAAATACTCGTTATCAACATTGGCTAAATACGTTTAAAGTATTAAAAGAAATGGATCCATATTGTCCAAATTATCCAACTTATATTTCACGTAAATTTGACCAAGAAATGGAAATGCCTCAGGAAGATGTTGAAAAATTATTTGTTGATTTAGTTTCATCACCTACTGTTAAGAAGGTAGCTGAATTAATTAAAAGTAGATTAGGTCGTGATTTAGAACCTTATGATATTTGGTATGATGGATTTAAAGCACGTAGTACAATGAATCAAGACGAATTGACAAATATTACAAGAAATAAATATCCAAATCCAATGGCATTTGAAAATGATATGCCAAATATGCTTATGAATTTGGGTTTTACTGCTGATAAAGCAAAGTATATTGCTGAAAAAATTGCAGTTGATGGTTCAAGAGGTGCAGGTCATGCTTGGGGTGCCGCTATGAAATCTGACAAAGCACGATTACGCTCAAGAATCAGCAAAGATGGAATGGATTATAAGGGTTACAATATCGCTATTCATGAATTTGGTCATAATGTAGAGCAAACTTTAACTCTTTATGATGTTGATTATTATATGCTTTATGGAGTACCAAATACTGCCTTTACTGAAGCTATGGCTTTTATTTTTCAACAACGTGATTTGATGCTTCTTGGCAAAACAAATACAGATGTGAATGCTAAATATCTACATTCGTTAGATAATTTCTGGTCTTGCTATGAAATTATGGGTGTAGCAATTATGGATATGAGAGTTTGGAAATGGCTTTATGCTAATCCAAATGCAACTGCCGAAGATTTGAAAAATGAAGTAATTAGAGTTGCCAAAGATGTTTGGAATAGTTATTACGCACCTATTTTCGGACAAAAAGACCAACCAATATTAGCAATTTATTCTCATACTATTACAAATCCTTTATATTTATCTGCATATCCTATTGGACATTTAATTGAATTTCAAGTTGAGCAATTTGCAGAAGGTAAAAATTTGGCAAATGTTCTTGAATCAGTATTAATAAAAGGTAGAATTACTCCAAATGCTTGGATGATGGAAGCAGTTGGCGCTCCTTTATCAACAGTACCAGTTATTAATGCAACCGAAGAAGCATTGAAATTTGTAAAATAATTTTAAAAATTCATTAAAACAATTACTAACAGTCTGTCTAATAAGTATGAGCTTTTTTTGAGTGGTATCCTCGATTAATTGTGGAAAACTTTAGGCTATAAATAGCAGATAACATTATAAATATTTGCAATATAAATGGGCTATTGACGTTTATAAGAATAATTATTGTAGCTGTTTTTTAAAATGATTTATTTTTTGAAGATTATGCCAAAAGGTCGTTCAAGTAAATTGGTTTTCAAACCTTATAATCAAGATCAAGATGTTCTGTTTGCATATTCGCTTCAAGATTTAGTTCCTGAAAAGCATCCGGCAAGGCTTATTTCTAAAATTATCGACCAAATTGATATTTCTGAAATTATTAACTCTTATTCCGGTGGTGCAAGCAGATATTCTCCAAAAATGTTATTGAAGGTAATTTTCTTTTCATATTATAATAATGTATATTCTTGTCGCGGAATAGCTCAAAATGTTGTTGAAAGTGTGCCTTGTATGTGGCTTGCCGCTGGTCAGAAGCCGGATTATAGAACCATCAATGCTTTCAGAGGTGGCAAGTTGAAGGATACAATTGATAATATTTTCAAACAAGTAACAAATCTACTTATAGAAAATCATTTGGTTTCTCTCGATACAGTATTTGTTGATGGAACAAAAGTTGAGTCTGTTGCCGGTCGTTATTCTTTTGTATGGAAAAAATCAGTTGAAAAGAATGAAAATAATTTAAAAGAAAAAATAAAAGTAGTACTTGAAGAAATAACAGAAAGCATCAATCAAGACAATAAAACCATAGACTTAACAGAATCAAGCTGCGAAATAAATTCTGAAAATCTTGAAAAGTCAATAGAAAAGATTAATCAGGCAATAAAAGAGAAAAAAGAACTTGCCAATAAAACCGGAAAAAAAGCAATAAAGAAAGTAGAAAGTACTGTGGTAAAGCTACAGAAAAACGTAGAAAAACTTAAGGATTACGAAGAAAAATCAAAAATTTTAGGAGATAGAAACAGTTACTCGAAAACCGATACAGATGCAACATTTTTGCGATTGAAGGATGGCAATTTAAGACCGGCATACAATGTTCAAATCTCCACCGAAAATCAATGTGTATTAAATTATAGTATCCATCAAACAGCCGCAGATACAGGAACATTTGTACCACACATGGAAAAATTCAAAGAGCTTCATGATTGTAGTCCGGCAAAGACAGTGGCCGATGGAGCTTATGGTAGTATGGAAAACTGGGAATACTGTGCAAATAACGATATTGATAACTACTTGAAATATAATACATTTCATCAGGAATCAAAAGACAGTTACAAATATGATATTTCAAAAGCTGAGAATTTATATTACAATAAGCAAGAGGACTATTTTGTCTGTTCGATGGGTCAACGTATGACAAATGCCGGAACGAAAACAGTAGTCACAAAAAACAAATATGAATATGAAGTATCAATGTATGTTGCCCAAAACTGCAATGGTTGTCCTTTGCGTGGAGCTTGCCACAAATCAAAAACAAACCGCAAGATTGATTACAACAGCAAAATGAAAGAACACAAGAAAACAGCCCGAGAGAATTTGAACAGTGAATTAGGAAAAGAATTACGAAAGCGACGAAGTTATGATGTTGAACCAGTATTCGGAGACATCAAATTTAACAGACGATTTCACAGATTTAGAATGACGGGGCTCGAAAAAGCGAACCTCGAAATTGGTTTATTGTCCACAGTACACAATTTAAAGATATTACACAAGCATATAACACGAAAAATGTCCAATTTATTTATTTTATTTCAAAATATTCAAAATCTGCGGCTTATTATGTTATATCCTTCCCATAAAAACAGGAAACTCATTTTATTTGAATTTCCTATTAATAAATTTCAGTCTGCCGCATAATTCTTAGCAAAATTATGTTCGGAATAATTGCTACTTATTAGACGGGCTCTATTTGTTTATATCCATCAGTCATTTAGTATATCGAAGTGTGAGTTTAGTTTTGACAAAAATTTATAGATTTATATCTGAATTCAATATGAATTTTTGCTTAATCAAAATGATGATTAACTTTTAAAAATATTAATTCATGGAATATATTTTGTAAAAATTGAATCTGGTACAATTGTAACAACAAAAAAATTAGTTATTAATAGGTAAGAATCAAATTTAAATAATCCATCATTCATCCGATGACTTAGAGTCCTCGGATGAATTAAATTTAAGATTGAGGTTTACATCAGCATTATGGAGTATGATTCCAATAATAGAATTGCAACTGAATTTATTTGGACTTATACTAAAAAAAAGCGAGCAGGTTAAGTTAAGAAGGTATTTTCTAATCTTTCCTTAATACCTCAACTTGTTCTGAACCAAATTTTTGCTGAAGCCATTGTTTTAGCTTTAATTCATCTTCTTTCATATTTTTCATAGTAGTTTTGTAAATCAATACATTAGTCAAATTTGCACTGTCTGTATTGGCGTTGAGAATGTGCTTTCCAATTGATATATCACTCATATAAGGAAAAAGGATTGCAATTTCAGATAAGACATTAAAATTATTGAACTTATATGCATTTAATTCATTTTTTAAATTATTTATCACAATATCTTTTTCGGATATTTTTCTACTTTGATTTCCGATTTCATTAAGTATCTCACTTTTTAAATCTGTTGCTTCTTGTTTAAATTGCAGTATTGTATTTTCTAAATAATAATTAGATAATTTATTATTTAGGACAGCAATTTCATTACTATCAAGTTTTCTTTCTAATAGTGCTAATTCAATTTTTTTGGGATTTGAATTGAATTGGGTTCTCTTATAAATAATTGTGAAACTGTTATTTGTAATTTCATTAGTAATAAATTTTTCGACATTTTGAGTGAATTGTTTTTCTTTAAAAAGATTATATGCTAAATAAAAACTTGGAATAATCATAACTAATACAAGTATAGTAATTCCATATCGAATTTGCTTTTCATGCTTAGAATATACTGGATGAATTGGTTTGTATTTAAGGTACTTGATAATAAAAAATGTTGCAATGCAAATAAAAAAACAATTAATTACATAAAGATAAAATGCTCCAAGAAAATATTGTAAATTACCTATTGCCAAACCATAGCCAGCTGTACACAAAGGTGGCATTAATGCGGTTGCAATTGCTACTCCAGGAATTGGATTACCCTTTTCTACTCTTGTTATTGCAATTACTCCAACCAATCCACCAAAAAAAGCTATTAAAACATCATAAATATTTGGAGATATTCTGGCAAATAGTTCTGATTGAGTTTCTTTAAAAGGACTGATAAAGAAATAAATCGTAGATACAAGCAAACTAACTAATGTTGCTATTAGCAAGTTCTTAATTGATTTTTTTAGAAGTTCAAAATTATAAGTACCTAAGGCAAATCCAGCACCTACAATTGGTCCCATTAGTGGAGAAATTAGCATTGCACCAATGATTACCGCTGTTGAATTAACGTTAAGCCCAACTGAAGCTACTACAATTGCACAAGCAAGTATCCACAAATTAGAACCACGAAACGATATACTCGATGTTACATTTTCTAAAACTTTTTGCTTATCTTCCTCACCATTATGCAAATCTATGAAATCAAAAATTTTACTTTTCATTACAATTTCTATCCTTCGTTGGTTAATTATTATATCAATTTAATTAATTATTTTTCTAAACATTCAACTCCAAAAAAATAAAAATACAAATAAATATTGATAACATAAAACAAAATCGTTCTTAATCAAAATTAGTAGATTTTTGAAATTTTAATTGACATTAAAATTAAAGTAACCACTCAGTCGCTTATAGGTAATTTAGAATTTTTGTTCATTTTTTAAAATTCCTTGAAATTCCCATCGGGAATTAATGTTTGTAACAGAAGAATCACCTATCATTACCTGCAACACCGTAGGTGTTGAATGTGAATTAAATTATTCAATCCCAATGGGATTGCTGGACTTACGGGAGTTCCTTCCCCTTGGGGAAGGTTAGGTTGGGGTTTACAAAGATGTAATCCCTATCGGGATTTTCGAAGAATTTCATTTTATGATTATTTTCAAATTGTTCCAATTTTACTTGTTATTCATCCAAATAACATAGCAAATTGAAAATTTCAATGCTACTATTTAGTTACAAATTAAACAATAATTCAATCACTTTATAGTATAAATTGTTGCTTAAAATAAGGCAAAATTTAAAGAATTTCAAAGAATTTATTCCCATAAATTATTATAATAAAAGAGTTTAATAACAATAAAAAAATATAAATTTTATTATATTTTTAAAAACAATTTAATAAAAATTTCGTTTATGATTTTTCAATGTGTAAATTATTTTTAAAACAGTATTAATAAAATTGAGGTTTAAATGAAAATTACAGTAGTTGGTGCAGGAAACGTTGGTGCAACTGTTGCGCAAGTTTTAGCTAACAGAGAATTAGCAAACGAGATTTGGTTGGTAGATATTGCAGAAGGTGTTGCTAAAGGCAAAGCGTTAGATATGTATGAATCAATGCCAATTTTTTCTTCAAGTTCCAAAGTTTTTGGTAGTTCTGATTATGCTCCTACAGCAGATTCTGATATTGTTGTCATTACAGCAGGTCTTGCTCGTCGTCCTGGAATGACAAGAGATGATTTATTAATCAAAAATGCAACAATTGTATCTGAATGTGCAGAAAATGCTTATAAATATTCGCCAAATGCAATATTCATAATCGTTTCAAATCCTTTAGATGTAATGACTTATGTAGCATTAAAGAAAACTGATTTACCAAAACATAAGGTTATTGGTATGGCTGGCATTTTAGATACCGCACGCTACCGTTCATTTATCTCTATGGAATTAGGTATTTCTGTAAAGGATATTAATGCTTTGGTTCTTGGTGGACATGGCGATACAATGGTTCCACTTCCAAGATACACAACAGTTGCAGGTATCCCAATAACTGAATTACTTTCTGAAGAAAAAATCCATGCAATTGTTGACCGTGCTGCCAAAGGTGGTATCGAAATCGTAAATTATCTTCAAACTGGCTCAGCTTATTATGCACCAGGTACTGCTGCTGCTGAAATAGTTGAATCTATTGTTAAAGACCAAAATAGAATACTTCCTTGTACAGTTCTTCTTGATGGCGAATATGGTTGCCACGATGTATGTATTGGTGTGCCTGTCATTATTGGCAAAGATGGCATTAAAGAAGTAGTTGAATTGAAATTAACCGATGATGAAATGTATCTGTTTAAGACTTCAGCAGACCACGTTAAAACTACAATTACTCAAGCTATGGAGCTTATTGGAGTGTTCAAACGTTATCACGATACATCAGAGCATGATATTGATTAATTTTCAATCAAAATTTAATAAAAAATGCTACATATTAATATGTAGCATTTTTTTTGAGTTTTTATTGAAATAGAATATCATTACTGCTTTTTTTAAAAAGAACGAATTGCTCTAACATAGTTATTATTATTTTTATTAAGAGTACTAATAGTACCATCATTAAAATTTTGACCATAAGCATTATTAGCAGTATTCTCAGAAGAACTCCAATAAATATTTGTTGTAAAATTGCCTATAATTGCTCTATTTAGGTATAACTTATTTAGCTCATCTCTACTTGGCAGATACCAATCATCATAACCGCCTGAAACCAAATTAGCGCATACATCGGCAGCAATACCAGCGTCTGGACATCCAGCTTCAATGTCAATCGTATTTTGATTACCTGTACTAATGGCTGTGCCATCAGCTCCAGAGATAGATGAATTGTTACAGCCCCACTTGATATTAATCCCACCATTATCGCTTAGAGATGCTATAAATCCATGTTGTACATTTGGGTCATACCCAGCGTCACCTTCTTGCAAAATATAAGCAACTTTACCACCGCGATATGTGTCTCCAACAGAAACAATTGTTGCAGAAGTTCCATCAAAATTCATCCATTCTGTACCATTGTAATAATTTGGCTTTTTTGTTACGGTATTGAATACAACTAATCCTTCTACTGCAGTTATAGCGTTTCTTTGGTCTTGAGTCATTCTTGGAAGTAAAAAACCTTTTGTTGTGCTTGAAATTTCCAAAGCGGCACTGTTTGAGGGAGTTGCTGTACCAATTGCCAAAGTATTTGAAGAAATGCTATTTGTAGCAAAATTTCCTGAGGCATCTCTTTCAACTAATGTTGATGGTGTGTTGTTGCTTGTTGCATTATTTATGAGAACTGTAGCTGCTGCAACATTTGCAGCAGTTTGACCTCCAACAGTACTTACAACTGTTGCAGTCTGATTTCCAGTTACATCACCAACTAAATTACCTGAGAAATTTGCCGTTGAAGTTGCGGTACTTGCATTTCCAGCTAAATTTGCTGTAATTGTTCCAGCTGAAAAATTACCTGAAGCATCACGAGAAACAATTTTGCTTGCTGTATTTGTACTTACTGCATCAGTTGAAATTGTAATATCATTTGTATTATTGGTTACTGTTATATAGCTACCAGCTTTTATTGTTTTTAAATTAAGATTGATACCAGACTTATCTTTAAAAATGTGCCCTTCACCAGTACCTACATTAGATGCTGATGTTTGCCCAGGTAGTGAAAATTGAGCAAATGTAATTTCATCAGTGCCAATTGTTGCTGTAGGAGTGTTACAAATCCAACTTGACCCTTTATTATCCGTTCCATTAAGTACTAAAACATAAGCTTTATTTGCTACTCCACTTGAAAAATCAGAGGTTCTACTCCAAGCTCCACTACTTGCAACCCACAAACCATTTTCCTTTTTATCGGTTTGTCCAATTAATAAGACGATATCATTGGCAGTAAGTGTAACTCCATCAATAGTAGGTAATCCACTTAAAGTAATATTTGAGAACGATATAACGTTAGCTGGATTCTTCAAAACAATTCCAAGAAGAACTTGTTGATCCAAATATGCTTTAGTTACAGCATCCGTTGAATTTGTTATTGTTCCATTAATTGTAATCATATTTACAGCAAAATTATTTGATGCATCACGAGCTACAATAGTATTTGCTGAACTGGTAGAAGTGGCTGTAGTTGCTGAATTTGAGACTTTACCTGCAGAAGCAATTGTATTTAATTTTGTATCATCAATTGAACCCGCAAGCATAGTGTTTGTTACTTTGCCAGCACCGATAGCAGTTGCACTTTGCGTCCCAGAAATATCTCCAGACAATGAACCACTAAAATTAGTGGTAGTTGTTGCTGAAGAAGCATTACCATTCAAAGTAGCAGTTATAGTACCAGCCGTGAAATTGCCAGAAGCATCTCGCAACACAATCGTACTTGCATCATTTGCCGAAGTAGCAGTAGTAGCAGAATTTGCAACTTTTCCAGCTGTTGAAATTGTTGAAAGTTTTGAATCCGAAATTCCTGCATTGGCGTCAACATCAGCATTAACAATCAAAGAAGTGCTTAATGCTCCATTTACATTATTATGAACTACACCTGCTGTTGATAATGATGGAATTGAAACTGTACCAGCATTGCTAATTTGTATTCTATTTGTATTGTTTGTTTCGAGAATTAATCCATAATTATCATTTGTGCCAAGAATCATATCAGTTCCTAAAGAATTTCCACCACTTGAAATACTTCCTGATGTTCCACTACTCGCTAAGGCGTATCCAGTTGCATTAAATGCTATTCTTGGAGTTAATGTTGTTGTACCTACTACAATTTCGAGCCAGAGTTCTTGAGCAAAATTTACTAAAGAAACATCTAATTCTACAGTAAAAAGACCATTTGTAATAGTAACATTATTATGAGTAACTGTTTTTAATAAATCACCAGCATTAATGTGATTATAAATTTTAAATATAAGATTTCTTGTCCCATTTATTAAATTGCCAGAATCATCTGAAAGTACACCTTGATATGTAATTTTAGAAGGTTGTGCATAAAGTGTAATTGCAAAAAGTATTGCAATACAAAATAGAATATATTTTTTCATATCCATACCAAAATAATCTATAAGTATTATTTGCCAATTGCAAAGATATTGAAAAATAATTTATGTAAAAAGAAATTTTTTTAAACAATCAGTCTGTTGCTCAAGTAATATTGATATGTTATCGCACGTGGAAAATCCCACCTATTGCTTAATCAACCGACCGTTAGCAGTCAAACATCTGATGTATTGGAAACATCCGATGTTTTTTAAAAATTGTTAGCTGTAATTTGCACGTGAAATTTTCATTTAGGTACTGAATTTGCACATAACAAACTGGTCATTGGGCTTGCGTTGCATTGAGCTTGCGTTGCACTGAGCTTGTCGAAGTGTCGAAGTGTCGAAATGATTTGTTACAATCTGATAATCCTGATGGGATTTTCAAGTAATTATTGCAAATATATAGAAAGTATATTTTCGAACAAATTAATTAAATAAATATATTATTTGATTTTATCTAAGGTTCCAAGTCGCTTATTTTTGAGTTGTTTAAAGTGGGAAGGTGAAAGTCCTGTGATTTTTTTGAATTGATTTGATAAATGCTGAACGCTACTATAATGAAGTTTCCAAGCAATTTCACTTAGTGTAAGTTCATTATAAACAAGTAATTCTTTGGCTCTTTCAATTTTATGTTTAATAATGAATTGCTGTATTGTTGTACCTGTTACTAATGAGAATAAATTCGATAAATACGTATAATCTAAATCTAATTTTTCACTTAAATAATCAGAAAAATTAATTAGCAATTCTTCATCGGAGTAATGGATAAGTTCTACTATAATATTTTTAATTTTTTCAATGATTTGACTTTTTTTATCGCCGATTAATTCTAAACCGAATTTTTTTAAGCCAAGGTCAAGGAGTTCCTTTTGTTCATCATTAATACATTCAGCGAGTTCAACCTCCCCTATTTCAAGTTTTGAATATTTTAAATCTAACTTTTCGAGTTCTGATGCAACAACTAATTTACATCTAATACACACCATATATTTTATAAAAATCTTCATATTAACCTGAAAAAAATGATTAAATCTTATATTTATACTATCGACAATACAATGTGAATAAATTTTACTTGATTTGCATTTTTTATCAATATATTAACAGACGAAACTATAAGTATTTTATTTTATTAAATATATACATAAATATAATTATTTAAATTTCAAATATAATTCAGGAGTTTTTTATATTAACTCCTGAATAGTTTGCATAATTTTTTGTATTTAACAATTGATTCTATAAATTGTTAAATGTTGATAGTTTAGAAATAATATCTGAACCCAACAGCACCTTCTAATTTACTTTGAGATGCTGGAACAAATCCAAACATCAATCCAAGTTCTCCGAAAAATTCTAATGGAGTATTTCGTGGTACAATATTAAATCCAAGCAAGCCACGTAAACCAACACCTATTTCATCATTTTGCTTGTACCAGTATTTATTGTCATTTTTATACCACCATCCCCCACTTTCACCAATACCTATTGCGATTCCAGGTCCAACATACATATTAATTACATTTGAATTAAAGGCGTTGAAATGCCATAAATAATCAGCACCAATTCGCAAATTACCCATATAGGAATTTCCAATACTTAAAGCAAAAGCTGTGCTTTGATGTGTCCAAATTTTAGCTGTTAAGCCCGTTGGCTCTCCAATCATCAAACCCAATCCAAAATCTCTTCCCATTGGCGAGAATGATTTTAAAGTTGAAACGAACATTACTATTAAAAGTAAAGCAAAAAAGACGTTTTTTAAGATTTTCATTATTATCTCTATTTAATTTCAAAAAATGTTTTAAATTATTATACTAAATTTGATTTAAGTATTATATATAAAGACCGTTGCAAAACTCTGTCATTCCGGGATTGATCCGGAATTATCAAAATTATTAAGTCATTTAGTATCAATTGATTCTGTAAAAACTACAGAATGACAGTTCTTTCCTGACAGAGTTATGCAAGGTCTCAAATAATTAATCAAATCTGTATCCTATTGTAAATTGCCACCAAGTATTTTTATAACGGGGTGTTGATGATGAACCATCGCTGTTATTATTCAAAAAATCCCAACCTAATCTTGTTGAAAAAATTAGCTGTTCAAAATTAACATCAAATCCAGTTGTAAAACAAAGAGTATTGTTTCTAATATCCTCATTAGCAAATTCTTGTTCCTGCTCAATTGTAGTAACTGCATTTGCGAATACATCAGTTTGTTTCATCAAATATGAATATTGAGGTCCACCCACAAATGTAATCATTTCCATTGGCTTATAAGTGAATAGCAAAGGAATATCAAGAAAATTAGTAGTACGCGTAAATTCATAATTACCACCCAATATTTTACCTTTTCCTTGGAAACCTTTTTGTGAGAACATTATTCCAGGTTGAAATCCAAAATATTTCATAATTGGAATCTGGAAAAATGCACCCGCAGCAAATCCAACTTTTGACTCTGAAGTAAATTCTTCACCTTCTGAGTCCCAAACATTAGAGTAATTAAATCCTGCTTTAACTCCAAATGTTACTTTTTCTCTAAAATCATCAGTTTGTGCCATCAAAATATTTGACATAATCAATGATGTAATTGTTATTATATAAATTATCTTTTTCATTTTATTCCATTTTAAAATAATATTTGTGCTAATGATAGTAATTTGTAATCATAAAATATTAGATATTAACTTTATTACTATATTTTTTAAATACTAATTGCTTAAATTAAAGCAACCTACGACCCTGAATAACTCTCACTAAAATAACTACTATAGCTATTACAAGGAGAATATGTATAAAACCACTCATAGTATAAGCACTAACCATTCCTAATAGCCATAATATTATAAGTGCGACAGCGATGAAATATAACATATCATTTCCTTATGTTCAATTGAAAAAACTTAGTCTATCACCCACTTTATAAGTGGGCGATATTTTTAATTTATTATTTGGTAACTTCGACAAATATATTTCTATTATACATTCTGCCTTCAGGATACCTATTATTAAAGCTGTACTGAGTGATACTTTGACCAACACCTGCAGTTCTAATATTGTTTGTTTTGTTTTCTTTGTTCAATTCTCTAACAATAATGGTTTTGGCTTCATCGGCTCTTTTTTGTGATAGAAGTTGATTACCATCTTCAGTACCAATATTATCTGTATGTCCGTGAATAATTACTTTATTACCTGTTTCAATACCTGGTACAATTTCATTTACAATAATTTTTTCATACGATTTCACAGCATCAGCATCATTATAGTTAAACAACATCAAGAATCTGGAAGCATTTTTCATTTCTCTTAATTTGGAAAGTTTAAAAGCATAATTTTCTTCTGTTTTTTTACCATTTTTATCTGTGATTACAACATTAGCATTATATTTTCCACTTTCAAGGAATCTCATAAGTTCAGCAGGATTAATTCTTGCATATCTATAAGCATAAGGACCGAAGTACAAAGTCTTACCTTCACCTGTAATTGTAATATCCCAGCTTTTATAAGGAGTATTTGAATTAATTGAGAATATCATATCGTTATCAATTGATGATTCATCACGAATTGTGTAATTCAAAGGTTGTGTCATTTTCGGATTATTGAACACAAATTCTACTCTTCTATTTTCATCTGCAATTAATCCTGAAGAAACTTCTTCAGTATAAATACTTCCAGATGGCTTGAGAGGTGGTGCAACTTCTATTTTGATTCTATCTGGGTTAATTCCAAAGATATTAACAAGATAATCTTTGATTTTGTTTGCTGCTAATGAAGCATCAATATTTTCAGGGTCACTTGCTCTTAAAACAAGATTTTCACTTGGATTATTTCTCATTCTATCGCCATAAATGTTCATCAAGTTGTAATAACTTACCATCAATTGGTCAACATTTGTTTCCTTTGCAGTAAGGTCTCCTTTAACGAAGTTTTCTAAATCAGCTTCTTTGAAGTTTCTTGCATCTGCTTGTGTAAGCATAATATAACGAGCAGGTATTTCCTGACTTCCTTTTGCAAAGAAAACATAAGGATGAATTGGGAAGTATCCTCTTACATTTTTTGTTAGAATAGCATTATCTTCAGGCATTTCCATTATAACTTTTGGAACGAGTGGTAATGGCTTTGAATCAGTTATCTTCTGCTGTTCTACAACATCTAATGGGTCCCTACTTTCAAATGATACTCTAATACCAAGTCTATAACTACCTGTTGACCAAACATCTGTAATTGCATTTTGAGTTGGCTCGTTTATGCCTTTCTTTTGATTAATTAACCAAGATGCTTCGGCAAAAGGAGAGATATAAAGAGAAGTGTTATCGTCAAAATCGGTAATTCTAAAATCATAAGCCAATCCACCTTGAACACCATAAGTTACTGAATTAATATTTATAATATCAAATTCTGCATCTGGTTCAGCTTGGTCAACGTCCTTTTTGTACAAGAAAGAAGCGTTAAGATTCATAGCTAAGAAAGGACCTGCATAGAAATTAAGATTCGGAATAAAATTTTGGTCCACTCTAAATAACGGTTCTAAAGTTAAATAACGCATTTTTGTATCAAACTCAGAATTAGGTGTTTTTGTTAAATCTTTTACAATTGCATCCCTTGCATCATAAGAAAGTCGCAATTGCAATCCCCACCAGCTTTCTGAAAGATATTCACCAAAAATTCCGCCATAAAGTCCAAGACCTGTTCCATCTACATAATTAATATCGCTATCTGGAGATTGGAAACTTGGAATTCCACCATACAAAACCTGCCACCCGAGAGAAGCTGAATTGGTTTGAACGCCTAAATTTACGCCGTAACGCCAAGCTTGTTGACGAAATTTCGATTCTTGTGAAATCAATGTTGAACTCAACATTAATAATGAAATCAATGAAAGTAAAATACTAACTGAAAACTTATTTGATATAATTTTCATTGTTAAACCTCTTGAAATATTTTTATAAAATTTATTTATTTTTTAATCTTGCAATTAGTGAAAATTTGTTCGGTAATTTTCACATTAAAACTTATTTTGTTTAAAAAACGGAGTTATTCATATCCGCTTTTGATAACAGTAAGAATCATTTTAAACCTTTCATTTGCTATTATTTTGTTTGGTCTATGAGCGGGAATGATGATACCTTGTCCAGTCTCTAAAAGAATAGATTTACCATCAATTGTGATTTCTGCTCTACCATCAATTATTTGGGCAAAAGAATCGAAGGGAGAAATTCTCTCAATTAACCCTTCGCCAACATCTAACGACAATACACTAACATTGCCGGTAGTTTTTTTTATGATTGTCTTTATGATAACAGAATTCTCCTCATATTCAATAATTTCTAATAGTATGAGCGGCTCGCCTTTGGTCATTTCATTAGTTTTCATTATAGTTTTTCTTAAATTATTTGAAATTTGTTAGTTTAGTTACAGTGCTTCAATAAATTTGTGCAGACCTTCTTTAGTCTTTCCTATAGTTTTACCAATTTTCGAGTGAAGCAAGTTTATCATATCAGCAATCTTGTCTTCGTGAAATGACAAATCAGCATCTGATAAATGTGGAAATTGGATTTTAAGCTTCTTCTTCTTATCCTGCCAGTTCTCTTTGTTGATTGTTGAACTGTTTACTTGTTTTGATAGTTTTGATGACATCGCATTTACCTCCTGCTGAATGACACTATTATTACAATGCAAAAGTATGGTATTTTCAATGGTTAAAGTTACACAACATAACAAATTGTTTATACATTTTACATATTGAATTACTATTATATTTTAAGTAACTATTTAGTCGGATTCAACTAATAATGAATTTTTGAGATTTAAAAATAATTCCTTGAAAATCCTATTGAGTTTCATATTTGTAATACTTATATCACTTGACCACCAGCAACAGCGGATGTGTTGATGGTGTATTAGAATTGCTCAATTAAGTGGATATGATGAATTTACGTAGAATCATCCCTTATGTTAGGATTTAGACGTTGCACTGAACTTGACGAATTGTGGGGTAAACCATATTCAATCACCATGGGATTGTTGGACTTGCGCCAGTTCCTTCCCCTTGGGGAAGGTTAGGCGTTGCACTGAGCTTGTTGAAGTGTGGGGTTTAAAAACATTTAATCTCTAACGGGATTTTCATAGAAAATCTTTAACCATTCTGTTGCATGCTGCGTAGTTGCGATATATCTAAATCCCACCTATCGAGATTTAACAAAAAAAACTATTCTACTAAGATACCGCATCTACGTTGCTGAATACAAGAATCTTGTAAGAGAAATACAACACCGAGTGCGGAATGCTATAATAATTATTTACGTCATTCTTTACTTTTATAAAAAACGATTTTTATTACTTACCATCTTTCACTAAATTATCTAAGAAATCAGTTGCAACCTTCATTAATAAGGCAGTTCCATTTATCATTGTTTCTTCAACAGGATTCAATTTTGGATTATGCAAAGTGGGCATAACATCCAATTCGGTTGGTTTAGCACCGATAAACCAAAATACACCTGGAATATTTTCAGCAAAATACGCAAAATCCTCTGCCCACATTTTTGGTTCAAAAGGAGTAACTTGGTTATTGGGCAGTAGTTCTTTAGCTGTTTTGAACACAAATTCCGCATTTGTAACATCGTTAATTAGAGTTGGGTATCCTTCAACAATATCAACAATTATTTCACAATTATTCATTTTTGCATAACTGTCTGATATTGAATGAATCATTTTCTTGATAATATCACGCACCTCAGGAGAAAAAGTACGCATTGTTCCCATTAATTTAACTTCTTCAGGAAAAATATTAGTTGTATTGCCACCATTGAAAGCAGTTATTGACAACACGGCAGGAGTAAATGGATTGCGAAATTTGGATATAATTGTTTGAAATTGATTAATTAATTGTGAACCTACTAAAATAATATCATTACCGAGATGTGGTTGTGCTGCATGAACTCCAACTCCTTTGATGGTAATATAAATTTCATCTGTTGAAGCCATAATTGCACCACCTGAAACAGAAATATTTCCAAAATCATCCTGAGGATTTATATGTTGTCCAAAAATCGCTAAAGGTTTAGGATTTTCCAAAACGCCATTTTCAATATATATTTTTGCTCCACCGGGAAGTTTTTCTTCACCTGGCTGGAATATCAGTTTTATAGTGCCATTTATTTGTTCTTCGTATTTCTTTAGAATAACAGCAGCTCCAAGAAGCATTGAAGTATGTAAATCATGCCCACAAGCATGCATTACACCATCAAAATGAGAAGAAAATGGAAGACCAGTTTCTTCTTGAATTGGAAGTGCATCAATATCAGCTCTTAAAGCAACACAATTCTTTTTAAGTCCAATTGTTGCAACAACGCCAGTTTCAGTTACTCTTTCAAAATTAATGTGATTTTGAGATAAAATCTTACATATAAATTCAGTTGTCTTAAATTCTTTGAATGACAATTCTGGATTTTGATGAATGTTTCTTCTAAATTCAACTATTTTCGGGAAAAAAATTCTTGCTTCTGATATAAAATCTATCATTTAATTTACATCTCCTAAAATATTTCTGTTAAAGCGAGAGATATTCTCTCAACTGGAATTAATTTAATATTAAATTTCTTTATAATTTTATCGTAACTAAGTTTTGGCAATATTACAGTTTCAAATCCTAATTTTTCAGCTTCTGAAATTCTTTGTTCAATGTTGGAAATTGAACGAACTTCACCAGTAAGACCAATTTCACCCATAACAACCATTTTGTGTTTAACAGGCAAGTCTTTGAATGAACTTACAATTGCGGCTGCAATTCCCAAATCAACTGACGGGTCATTCAAATATACTCCACCAGCAACATTTACAAAAATATCATTTTGTCGAAATTGTACACCAATTCTTTTTTCTAACACAGCCAAAATCATTTGAAGACGTCTATTATCAAATCCGTTAGAAGTGCGTTGGGGGACACTATAACCTGAAGGTGCTACCAATGCTTGAACTTCAAGCAAAAGAGGTCTGCTGCCTTCCATAGTTGCTACAACTGCAGTTCCTGTATCCGAATCATTACGTCTTGCAAGAAAAATTTCTGAAGGGTTTAATACTTCTTTTAAACCTGTTTCCACCATTTCGAAAATACCTATTTCATTCGTTGAGCCAAAACGATTTTTCAATGCTCTGAGTATTCTAAAAGAATATGTCTTTTCGCCTTCAAACTGAATGACAGTATCAACTGTATGCTCTAAAATTTTTGGTCCTGCAATAACTCCGTCCTTGGTAACGTGTCCGATAATGAAAAGTGGCTTATTTGTTTGTTTTGCTTTTTGCATCAATAATGACGCACATTCTCGGACTTGCGCCATACTGCCAGGAGTAGCATCAATTTGTTCTGAATAAACAGATTGAATTGAATCGACAACTATAATTCCACAATCCGAATTTGAAATCACTTGTAAAATTGTTTCAATATTTGTTTCGCTCATCAACTGTAAATCATCAGGAATATTTTCAAATCTTGCAGAACGGTATTTTATTTGTTTAAGTGATTCTTCGCCAGTTATATACAATGGTTTGTATTGGATAATCCCCGCACACATTTGCAACATCAACGTTGATTTTCCTATACCGGGGTCGCCACCTACTAAAATAAAACTTCCCGGAATTATACCACCGCCCAAAACTCGATCTAACTCACCAATTCCCGTGCAAATTCGATAATCTTCTTCAGCACTAACATCACCAAGACGAATAACTTTAGATTCCAATGATTTACTTGATTTATGTGAAGTTGTTTTTGCATCAACTTGAATTTCTATCAAAGAATTCCAAGCATCACAAACCGAACATTTGCCAATCCATTTAGAAGATTTTGCTCCACATTGCTGACATTCATAAATAATTTTCTGTTTCATATAAGAATAATTTATTAATTTAACGTTTTTGCATTTTAGCAAAATATAAAAATAATAAAATCAATCATTATTACATTGTTTTAAATGATTTTGACGGAAAATAAAATAATTCTAATTGTAAGTATTCTGGCTGTAATTTTAAGAATTTCTGCTTCAATTTATACAAATAATATTTTTGAACAAGAACACTACGAATACGGAAGTTTAGCAGAAAATATGCGCAACGGAAAAGGATATTCCCTTTTTCATTTTGAAGGTGATAATTTAACGCATCACTATTCTGAAAATTCAATACCATTTCCTTCTGCTTATATGCCATTTGGATATCCAATTTTAATTTCACCAGCATTTCTATTTTCAAATTCTGTAATTTCAAATAGTTATATCTTATTTTTGAATATTTTTTTTGATATTTTATCAATTATTTTGTTGTATAGATTTACAAAACAAATTTTCAACAAAAATATTGCAATTATTTCCATAATAATTTTTGCAATCATACCTGAATTTATCTATTCTTCTACATTAACAAGTACTACTTCTGTTTATCATTTTTTTATTCTATTAATCTTAAATCTTTTATTTGAATATATTCAAAAACAAAGTTTGAAAAATTTAATTTTAATAGCTTTTTCTTTCGGTTTTTTCTTACTTTTTCGTTCTGAACCAGTTATATTTTTAATTATTGTTGCAATATACTTGATGAAATTCAAAAATTTTTTCCATATAATAGTTTTAATTGCAATTCCATTTACAATGTTAATACCTTTTCAAGTTAGGAATTATATAGTTTTTGATAAATTTATACCAATGACAACATCAGCCGGATTAAATCTATATCGAGGCAATAATCCGGAGCATATAGGAAATTGGGGAAACGATGAGATATTCCAATACCGACATAGCTTAAGAAACGATAAAAACTATGAAATTAAATTGAATGAATTTTATACTGAAAAATCAATAATTTATATAAAAAATAACAAATTGCACGTGTTCAAAAATTCTATTGTTAAATTATATCACTTATGGATTTTCAATTCAATTGATGAACGTACTACAAGATTAATTTATCTAATTCCATGGATAGTCTTGTTATCAGCATTTCTCTTTAGTTTCAAATTGATTAAATTAAAACAAGTTGATTTATTGCTGATATTTTTGCTGTATTCTACAATAACGGCAATGATATTTTTTGCCCTTCCGCGTTATCAAACAATGATGAAAATCGCAATAATACCATTTGCCGCAGTTTCAATTCATTTTTTGATTAATAAATTGACGAAGAAATAATTTTATTTCACCATAATTCAACTTTTTATTCTACTCATTATTATCAAACCAAATTTCAACACGTCTATTTTTTGCACGACTTAATTCATCTTTATTCTCAACAATTGGTTTGCTCATTCCAAACCCTTCAAAACTCAATATATTTTCATCAATACCTTTTGAAATCAAGTATTTAAATACTGCTTCTGCTCTTTGATATGATAATTTGTTATTATATTCAATTGAACCACTATTATCTGTATGTCCTTCAATTTTTACCTTCTTAGGTTTATTCTTTAATATAAAATCTACTAATCGGTCTAACTCAGGAAATGATTCTCGTTTTAATTCTGATTTATCAAAATCAAAGAAAATATTGTTGATTCTAATTTTTGCATTTTCATTTTTCATCTCCTTAATTGATGTTAATATAATGTCTTCGGTGATTTCGGTTAAATTATTGATTTTATTTAAATTAATATTGTTTGAAATTGGATAATATCCAGATTTTTCAGCATAATAACCGTAATTTACACCTAATGGGAGTGCTATAAAATAGTAGCCATCTCTTGGGTCCGATTTTAAAATTCCAATTTGCTTACTTGTTTCAAGATTTTCCCATTTAATTACAGCAGAAAGTGGTTTTCCTTTGCTATCAAGAACTCTACCTTTAATGGTAACAACTTTTTCTGGTTTAGCTGATTTTGGAAGCGATATCGAATATAAATCCCAACCTCCGTAACCATCAATTCTATTTAAAGCAGAAAAAAATGCACTGTCTCCAGTAATTCCAATTTTATATCCCCAATCATCATTAGCTGAATTAATTTCCTTGCCCAAATTAATCGGAACAGACCACTCAGTCCAACTATTTTCATTTAGTCGGACAGATTTGAATACATCAAGCCGTCCAAGTCCTAGATGCCCGTCAGAAGAGAAGTAAAGAGTTTTTCCATCTGGATGTAAATATGCGGAACGTTCAGCGTAAGGAGTATTTATAGTTGGTCCAAGATTTATTGGCTGACTCCAGCCAGTATCAGTTTTCATACTTATATAAATATCCATATTGCCATTGGAACCACCATTATAAATCCAACCAAATGGAATATGTGGTCCAATTCCACCGGGTCTATCTGAAGTAAATATTAAAGCATTGCCATCACTTGTAATGTATCCTGATTCATCAGTATGAATGGTATTTATTGGATAAGGAAAATGATATAATTCACTCCAACCAATGCTGTCTTTTTCAATCATATAAATATCAAACTTGCCAAAAGTACCTTGAAAAGTTCCAGATAACAATAGACCTGTTCCGTCAATTGTAACATTATCAATGGTTTCATCATTTTTTCCGTTAATTCTTGAACCCGGATTCTTTGGCTTACTCCAAACTCCATTTTCCATTTCGCAATACCATACATCATCATTTCCATTACCACCATTTCTATGATTTGATGAAAAGTACAAATACCTGCCATCAGGTGTTGGATTTGGGTCCCATTCATTTTGAGTTGTATTAATTTGACTTCCTAAGTTGTGAATTATTAGATTCTCAGTAGGTGCTTTTAATATTTCTAATATTTTATCAAAAGTATTTCTTCTCTCAGGAAATAAATTATAATATTTTTCATAAATAAAAATTGCAGAATCCCATTGTTTTCTATTAATAAAATCATCAGTTAATCTTTGCAAAGAAAGAAATCCATTAATCGTGCCTTTTTTTTGTTCGATAAAACTTTCGTAAATAGGTCTAACATCACTTTGTGGAGTTTGCGTAAGCATTATAATTTCCAAGTCGTTAATTACTTTACTTAATGCAGAATCTTTATTTGGAAACAAATGTTTATAAAAGTTATATAGCTCTCTTGCAACTGCAGAGCGACCGTTAATGTGATGTCTTGTAGCTAAATTTTGAATTTTCTGCAATGCAGAATCTGATGGGGCATATTTTCTGATAAAATTATCAATTTTTGAAAATTCTTCTATAGATTTAGCTTTTGTAGAATCATTGTTTTGAGCTAATAATATTGAAAAATTGAAAGTAGAAACTAACATACTTAGTATTAGTATATTTTTTACTACAAATTGATTATAATATTTAACTATTATATTCATAGATAGATTACGCTATATAATTAACAATAAGTATCAATCTATCAAATTATCCTTTCTCCTTCAATATACACTTGATTAACTGTATATAAACTATTGGAATATATTAATTTACTTAAAATTTCAGTTGAATTTAAATCATTGTAGTCAAAATCTGGCTTTATAACAACAAAATCGGCAAATTTTCTTATTTCAAAATTTCCAATATCATTATTTTTTAATGCTTTTGCTCCAGCGAGAGTAGCCATATAAAGTGCAGATTCTGGCTTTAGTACTTTTGATGTATTATTTATAATATTATAAGTCTTTGTAGTTTCAATTGCTTCCTTCATTTCGTTAATCATTGAACAACTATATCCTCCTGCCACATCTGTTCCAAGACAAACATTAAGACCTTTTTTTAAATAGGACATTAACGGCATTACTCCACTCGAAAGAAATCGGTTAGAAGTAGGACAATGGCAAATTGATGCACCTGATTTTTTTATAATTTCAATTTCATCAGAATTATTAAAAATACAATGAGCAAGAATAGTTTTTTCAGTTATAAGTCCAGATTTTTCATAGACTTCTGTATAATTATTAAATTGAGGATAAAGAGTATTTATATAAGATAATTCTGAAAGATTTTCAGCTAAATGGGTTTGAATATTTAAATTGTATTCATTTGCAATAACAGAGCATTGATGCATTAAATTTAAGCTGCAACTCCCAGCATATCTCGGAGTTAATACAAATTGAAGTTTGCTATGTTCGTTATGCTTCAAGTTAACTAAATTCATAATTTTGTGGAGATTTGCTATATCAGATTCATAATAATCATTATTGTTAGGTAAATCCATCAAAACTGGACCAATATATGCTCTAATTTTTTTAATTTTAGCTACATCAAAAGCAATTTCAGCAGCTGAATCGTGCAAAGAGGTATAAATTGACGCAGTAGTAGTACCAGCTAATAAAATATCATCAAAAAACTTCTCTGATTGACTAAATGCAAATTCATTGTTATTAAACTTTTTTTCAATTGGAAAAATGTAATTTTCCAACCAATCTAATAGCTGACCAGTACCAATTCCAGCTACAGGATATTGTGGTAAATGTGTATGAGCATCTACAAATCCGGGTAAAATTATAGAACCTTTCAAATCAACTGTTAGAAAATTTTCTTCATTTATATTACATGATTTAGCATCTCCACAATAAACTATTCTACCATAATCATTAAAAATTAACAAACCATTTTCAAAATAATCAGTTTTATCAATTTCTATTGGATTAAATATTTTCCCGTAAATTCCAGTTAAATCATTAGAACTAATCATATTTAAGCTTCATAATTAATATAGAACCTGAGAGAATTAAAGTTAATGTATTTGCAATAATTATTGGATAAGCCATTAACATTAAACCGTAAACTAACCAGAAAGTAATGCCTAAAATAAAAATAATATACATAGATAATGATATGTCATCTGCTTTTTTCTCTTTGAAAATTTTTATTACCTGTGGTACAAATGATAATGTAGTACACATAGCTGCCAGATATCCAAATATTTCAATATGCATATTTTTCCCCATTTAAAATATTCAAGACGCAATAACGTTTTAAAGTATTGTTTTTTTGGGTGAAATATATGATTGTTATGAAATTTGGCGGTACCTCCGTCAAAAATGCTGAATCTATAAATACAGTTTTAAATATAATATCTTTACGAAATACTAAGTCAATCGTTGTAGTTTCTGCCTTTGCAACTGTTACAAATTCTCTGGTTAAAATTATTAACTTAATTAAATCAAAAGATTTAGAAGCTGTAATTAACGAAATATCTCAACTAAAATCACTACATCAAAAAGTATCTTCAGATTTGGGTGTATATGATTCGGTTAGAGATTTTCTCGAATATGAATTTGATAAATTAAAAATGTTTGCAGTAGCAGTAGATATTATTGGAGAAGTAAGTAATAAATCAAAGGATTTTATTTATAGTTATGGAGAAAGATTATCATCATTGATAATTAGTGAATTTGCAAAAAAAATTGGTGTCAATTGCACTCATATTAATTCATCTGAAATAATTATCACAGATGATAATTATACAGAAGCCGAAGTTGACTTTATTGAAACAGATATTCAAATTAATAATAAATTAATTCCACTTCTTGACAAATATGATACTGTTTTTTGTGGTGGATTTATTGGTGGTACTAAGGAAGGTAACATCACCACTCTTGGACGTGGTGGTTCTGATTATTCCGCAGGTATTATCGCCGCTTCAGTAAATGCTGAACTGCTTGATATTTATACAGATGTTGATGGTATTTTGACAACAGACCCTAATATTATTCCAGAAGCCAAATTAATTAAGAAATTGTCTTATATTGAGGCAGCTGAATTAGCTTATTTTGGTGCAAAAGTATTGCATCCTAAAACAATATTTCCGGCAGTTAAGAAAAATATTGAAGTAAGAGTGCTGAATACATTTAATACGAATTGCGAAGGAACTCGTATAATCGGTATAAAAACCAACCAAAATGCTTTGAAAGCAATTGCATTTAGAAAAGGTATTACAGTTATAAATATTACTTCAAATCGTATGCTGGGAGCTTACGGATTTTTAAGTAAAGTTTTTGAAATTTTCAAGAAAAATGAAACTTCAGTTGATTTAGTTTCTACTTCAGAAGTAAGTGTATCTCTAACAATTGATAATAGATTTAATGTTGAGAAAATAATTGATGAATTATCCGCCTTTTCATCTATTGAAGTGTTTGATAATAAATCAATTATATCGGTTATTGGAGAAAGTATAAGAAATACTTCGGGTATAGCGGCAAGGTTTTTTGGAGTATTGAAAGATATAAATATTTCAATGGTTTCGGTCGGTGCTTCAGAAATAAATTTAAGTATTGTCGTTGATGAAATCAACCTTAAGAAAGCTGTTGAATTATTACATAATGAATTTTTTACAAACGAACTTGACTATTCAATTTTTGCGGAATTAAAAAAATGAAAACAATCGGAAATATAGATATTAAAGAATTAGCTGAGAAATACGGTACTCCGCTATATGTTTACGACAAAGATAGAATTATCTTTAATTACAAAAACTTACACGATACATTTAACAAGTATTATCCAAAAACTAAAATACATTATTCTGTTAAAGCTAATAGTAATCCACATATTTTGAAAATTTTCAATGAACTTGGCAGTGGTACTGATTGCTCTTCACCAATTGAAGTTTTACTATCACAAAAATCTGGATTTTCAAAAGAACAAATTTTATATACTGGTAATTATGAAAGCTATGAAGATTTAACCTTTGCTTTAAATAATGCTGGAAGAATTAATCTTGATGATATTCATTCATTCGATAGACTAATTCAAATTGGAAAACCTGAAATTATTTCCTTCAGATTAAATCCTGGCATAGGTAGAGGGGGATTTGAAGGGATAACTACCGCTGGTTCAGATGCAAAATTTGGTGTTCCTTACGAAAAAGCAAATATTGCATATCAAAAAGCTATTGATGCTGGTATTAAGAGATTCGGTATTCACATTATGACAGGTTCAAACAATTTAGAGCCATATTATTTTGCTGAAATAGTAGAAAAATTAATGATGATAGCAGGTTCTTTATTCAATAAATTGGAAATAATACCAGAATATATTGACATTGGCGGTGGATTTGGAATTCCCTATGAAGATGATGAAGACCCATTGAATATAGATTTGACTGCAAAATTAATTAGTGAGGTATTTATTGAAAAATCTGCTAAATATAATTTTGGTACACCTGAATTATTGCTCGAACCCGGGAGATTTCTTGTAGCTGATGCAGGTATATTAATTTCCAAAGTCGTTGGAATTAAAAATAGTTACAAAACATTTGTTGGTATTGATTCAGGTATGAGTACTCTTATCAGACCAGCACTTTATGGTGCAAAACATAGGTCCTATATTTATGGCAAAGATACATTACATCAAAATGTAAATATTTGTGGTCAAATTTGTGAAAATTCTGATATTTTTGCTAAAAATACGTTCCTGCCCGAAGTTGAAGAAAACGATCTACTTGTATTTCGTGATGCAGGTGCTTATGGCTATGTAATGTCATCTAATTATAATAATCGTCCAAGACCAGCCGAAGTGCTTATTGATGGCAATGAATCAAAACTTATACGTATCAGAGAAACTGCGGATTATATGATGAAACTAATTCCTGAATAGTGTCAATAGAACAGTATAAATTGATTAATTATAAGATATTTAGCTGATTTATTTGATTACTATTCTTAAATAAAATTACAGCCAAAATAAAATAATGTCCTAATTTATACGGATATATTATAAACAAAATTATAACTTTTTTGAAACAAAATTTGATTGAAATATGCTTGATTTAAATATCCCTGATTTATGCGAAAAACTCTTTCACGTAGATGGAATTCTTGATATACCAGAAGAATTGTATCAATCTCTTTCAAAAGAACAAGCGATTGAAATTGCCGAATATTTCAATAATGACAAATTAATTAAATTGCCTCAAAAGGAAATTGAATTTTTTGAATGGCTAAAAATAAATGATGAAAAAGTGTGGCATGACTTATGGTTAGATGAAATCAACGAGCCATATTATGTAAGTATCACTTTTTTACCAGCACTTGTTTATAGTGAATTTAAAGGATTTTTGATTTGTGATTTGCTAAATAATGAGAATTATTATTTCACACCAAAATTGATGGTAGATGAAGAATCAAAAATTATGGTTGAATCCTCCAAAGAAAGATATCTAAACAAAGAATCATTAACAGTAGCTCAACTTCTTGCTCTAACAATTTCTTTTACTGAAACAGATATTTGGCATTTTGCGTACAAATATAATTTCGAAATAGAAAGAGTAAAAAAAGCAGTTGCACAATTAGTTGAAGATAATGTACTTATTCATCTAACAGAAGCAGCACACTTAACTCCATTTGTGTATGTCTAAATAATCATTAAAATTGATTTTAACTCTTTCATTTAAATCTATTAATGATAATTGATAAGCTATTTCATTTTCAAAAAGAATTAACTACTCAATGGTCAAATGAAAAAATCACATGCAAATTACAGCTAATAATTTTATAAAACAACCGATTATTTCAAAACATCGGATGTTTGACTGCCAAGTTAGATAAGAGCTTTTATGTTTAAACCAGTTAAATAATTTAAAAACTACCACCTACTTTCAATTTTACTTCCCAGAGTTTTGCATTTCTATTTGTAGTAGTTGTATTTACATTCATAGCTCTTGTACCCTGCAAAATAAAATTATTCCAAAATGGATTTTCAAAAAATACAGACATTGGCACATCAACAGTTAAATCATTATTGGCAAAATTGAAATCGCTTAATTTACCTCCAATAGTCCAAGTAACACCACCTGCAACTTGACCTGATAATTTGAAAGTAGCTTCATCAATGGCATTACCTTTAAAGTTTATATCAGCATTTTGAATAAAACCAAATTTCATCAACACTTTTGTTAATGCTTGAGAAGTCAGTCCTGATGCAAAAGACAAACCTGATTCTGAAACTAAGTCTGAAGATATATTACTTTGTCCACCCTTTAATTTACCTGAAATTAACAAATAAATTGCATCTTCATTGATTCGTTCCTGATCCCCAGTTGCTTCTGTACCATCAATTGCATAACTAAACCTAACTTGTGGGTCTTTCTTTGGACCTTTGATAAACATTTTTACTTCGTATCTCTTTGTTGTATTATTTTCAGTCAATATTCCATTGTAAGTAGCAATAATATCCAAAGTAGGATTATCAATTGAACCTGTTGGGAAAGAAATTGTACCTGATGTATTAAACATTTTGAAAGATTTTAACGATGATTGCTCTTTTAATACTAACTCACCAAAAATATTAGCTTGTGGGTTATCTCGCTTTTTGATGTATCTAAAACCTTCATTTCTTACTCTTGTGCCAATTACCACATACATAGTACCAAGACTTCCCATATCCATAGTTACAGCAAGAGAACCAAGAATTTTGATATTTAAATTGTAATTCATCAAATCTGCAATACTCGTTTCAGCAGGTATTTCATCTAATCGACTTGTTAAAATCACTTCAGGAACAACAGTCGAATCTTCAATTTTTTCGGTTGTAATTCTAACTTTATCATCAAAAAATTCATATTTAAATCTTGTTTGATATTTTTGTTTATAGTCTTCAAGAGGCATTTTAATTTCACCAACCATAACATTAACATCACCATCAAGATTTGGCTCTTTAAAAGTACCATAAAAATGAAGATGTTGCCCCTCTGAAGAAATAACAAAATCTCCATATAAGTCAGGCATAGCTGAAAACGAAGCGTCAGAAAGTACTAACAATCTATCAGCTTTAATGTTCAAATCCATATAAGATATGTCTGATTTTTGTAGTTCAACATTTCCTGTAATTGTAGCTTTACCTTGGCTTCCTCTATTATCATCTTTAACATTTAATAGATTTAATTCTTTTATATTTACTTTTCCAGTTTCAAAACTTAAATAACCCGATGCAAGATAATGAATATTAGTATTATCTAAACGAAATGACGCTGTTTTAATATCAACATAACCCTTATAATCGCCATTATCTGGAAGTTCACCAAAGATTTCAAGCATTAATTTTGCTTGTCCTCTCACATTGCTTACATTAGGAATAAAAGGTCCAGCTATTTGAGCATTAATATACTCTGTATTCACTTTTATATCGGTTTGCTCTCCTTTAACAAAGAAATCAGTAGAATCTTTCATACCTAAATAAATTGGTAATTTATTTATATCAATTGTTATCAAATCAGTATTATTTTTTGAAATCTTGGCTTTACCAAATATATTTTTATTTGAATAATCTAAATCAAAAAACATTTTATCTAAATAATACTCATTAAAAAACATACTGTCTATTCTCGCATTTAATTTGATTTGAGGGCTATCAAGTTCACCATTTGCATTAATAGTTAGTTCACCTAAATTTCCTTTCAATGTCTCAAACATTTTTTTATAAGTTTCGGGGAAAAATGCTTTAGCTTCTTCAATTTGAAAATCAAACAATTTTAAAATTATATTTTCAGCTTTATTATCAATAAAATTTCCAGTTAAAGTAAAATACTCAAACTTATCGCGAAAAAATGAAACATTTTTGAGCTCAAGTCCACGTGGTGTTGATAAGAAACTAATTGTTTCTTTATTTTTCCATTCATATTTCTCATTAATTTTAATTTGCACAGTATCAAGATTTATATGAATATTCGGGCTTTTTATTTCTGCAATTCCATTTACAAAAATATTAATATTATCATTTAGTAAAACTTTTGAATACATTTTCAATAGCTGACCATCAAAATCTAAATTGAGTTGAGGTTCATCAATTTTAACATCATTAAATACAATACTACCCGTTTTAAACATTTTCAAATCAAAATGGTCAAATTTTGCTAATGAATCAACCATAGTCATTATCATATTACCTGAAAAGCCCAAATTTTTAATTTTCAATACTAAATCATTCTGAGTAAGATTAAATTCATCAATTTTTAAGCTATCAATAATGAAAAGACTTTTGCTTGAATCAGTCTGAATTAAAACATCAAAATATATTTTTCCGTACAAATCTAATGAATCAAGTAATGAATTAACCGGTGAAAAGTCAATTATTTCGCCTCTAAAAGTCCCATCAATAAAAGGGAAATCTCCCATTTTATTTGAAAATGAACTATCATTAAGGTTTCTATTTGGATTTAAAGCATTGATTTTATCAGCTATAAAATTTGATATGAATAATCCTTGATTAGTAACAGTTGATATTAATTCAGAAAAAATAAATTTTCCTTCAAGATTAGCATTTACAAAGTCTGAATGTAATTCTACTTTTCTATTAATGCTATCAATTCTACTGAAATTAGCACTTATTTCAAATGGAAATAATGCTCTATCTTCAAATAGAATTTCATCAAAACTACTAACCATATTTGCCTGTATAGAATCAGGATGAAATCCACTTCCTTCTATGCTAATACTGCCTGATAAATGTCTTGGCAAACCAGTATTATGAGTAAATCTTGCAATATTTACAGCAGAAAGTTCTACATTTATATCATAAATCGGATGCTCTAAATCAGCAAAATTTATAAATCCTTTAGATATTATTGTAGAATATTCTTCATCAAAAACGGAAGATTTATAAATATCGATTTCATTTTTATTGTTAAATAATTCTTGAAGTGCATAGAGGGAATCAATTTGAAGCAGACCTCCTTTTGTAAGATTGGCTTTTAAATACGCTGAACTAATGGAATATTGGTTAAAATTAGATTTTTCAACTTTCAAAACAATATTTGAGTTCATTTTTAACAAATCAGTACCTGATCCATTTGCTACAATTTCGGCATTGATTCTACTTGAATAATCTGTATTTTTCAATACTTTTGCTAAATCAAAATTTTGTGTTCGAATATTTGCGGTGTAATTTACATCATTTTTAAATCCAACCCCAGCTACTCCTTTTAATGAACCCAAATCACTTAAAGAATAAAACTTTGAATAAACAGTATCTACAGTTCCATATACAAACATATTTTCAAATTTCATATTTCTAAATACGGGCAATATTTTTTGCAATTCCATATCTGGTAGTACTTTCAGAATGTCGCTTTTATCAAAAAATGAATTATCGAGGGTTAGTGAATATGCAAAATCCTCTGGTTTCAGCATATTTAATACTGCACCATTTACGAATAGTTCTGTCGAACCTGAATTGATAACAAGTTCATTAATATCCATTTTGTTTAATGTACCTACCCCATTTAATTTCAAATATTGGATATTCTCTATTCTAAATGATAAATCGGTAAAATAATCAATGAATTTTGTTGATTCTAAATCAGAATCAATTTCAATATCAAACATTGCATTATCAATAATTTGTTCATTTTCTTCACCAAAAACATTGAAGTTAGTCATTTTTAAATTAGCATCAAGTTCAATATCATCTGTATTGATTACTAAATCAGAAACAGAAATAATTTTTTCGTTTAAATTGATATTTCCTTGAAATTTATTTACTTTGAATTTTGAAAAAGTTTCAATGAAACTCATATCATTAATTTTCAAATTAAAATCATTTATACTCGGCTTAATTAATGCCGAAATATTCATATTTAATTTCTTTAAATTTAAATGGTCATAATCAATTAGTTTAGATGGAGTATGTTTTATTGTTGAATCATACATAATAAAATTTGCATCAATCATCACTAATTTGCTAATATCAAAAATTGTATTCGATTTGGTGGAATCGCTTTCAGTAGGTTTGGCAATTAAATCATAATTCCACACGCTATCAACTGAATTTCTTAATAATTTAATATGTGGATTAGTCAGAATTACATTTCTTACTAAAACTTTTGAATTGAATAAAGCTTCGTAATCAATCTGAAGGGATAATTCAGGTATATTTGCAAGAGTATCGCCAGCGGTAATAAGTTTTACATTTGATAATCTTATACCTTTAGTCAAAGAAAATCTTAAATCTCCAATTTCAACTTTTGCAATTAACTCATTATTGATAATATCAGTTGCAAAATCAAGTACAAATTTTCTAAAAGTATGAGTTTGAGCTAAAAAGTATAATGAAACAGTAGTTATAAAAATAAATAAAATAATTAAAATAAATATATTTCTCACCCACCGAAAAATTTTACCACCCTTTTTCTTTCCAATTTCATTTTCTATTATTACTTTATTTTCAGTTATATTATCCAATTCATCCACACAAAAAAATAATTTTTATTTCAATAAATCATAGACGAAAAAGTATCAATTATTAGTTGATTAAAAAAAAATGTATTATCTTTGTAATTCAAAAAATGTGGGATTGAAAATGACAAAAAAGACAACTTTAAGAACAAGGATTATTTTTTGGTATAGCTTAATAGTAGCTATATCGTTAGGTTTTTTTGGATTATATATTTATATTTCGGTTTCGAGTTTATTACACGAAAACATTAAAAATTCATTAGTGGAAGTAACTAAATCGTTGTCGTTATTTATTGAAGAAAGTATCATTGAACAACATATTTCAACAAACAATGAAATTAAACCTGATTCTAATCTTGAAGACCTTCAAACAGACGAAGTGGTAGAGAAAAGAGAATTTCCACACACTGATACTGTGCATTATTCGATTAATTCAAAAGCTTTTTTGAGCAGACTGAGGGCTTTAATCAGAAACAACCCGTTATTCAACACAAAAAATTATTATATTCAAATAGCAGATACATCAAATAATGTTCTTTGGAAAACTCGTAACATAAATAGTAATTTACCAATGTTTCCAACGATGCGTCATCGTAAAAGAGTAACAAAAGATTCACTTGAAAATATAACTGGGGATTACAATTATCTCCCAAAATATATTTTTAAATCACATATTGATTATAAACCAGGCGATACCGCTTTTGCTACAGTATTAATCAATCACACTCCATCACAGATTTTTTTGATGAAAACTCAACATGCTCAAATAACAATTGGTTATCATTTAACTGATGTTACTATCGTTTCGGATTTCATTTTGAAAATTTTGTTTATCTCACTCCCAATAATTTTACTTTTTTCAGCACTCGGTGGATGGTTTTTATCGGCAATATCATTAAAGCCAATTGATAAATTAATTGAAACAGCAAATGGAATTTCCGTCAAGAATCTCTCTTTAAGACTACCTTACTCTGGAATGGATGATGAAGTTGGTCGTTTAGCAAATACATTGAATCTTATGTTTGAGAGATTAGAAAGTTCATTCAATCAAATTAGACAATTTACATTTGATGCTTCTCACGAACTTAAAACCCCATTAACAATTTTAAGAGGAGAACTTGAATTATCACTTGTTGCCAATAAGTCAGAAAATGATTATCTCAAGACAATTGCATCTGCTTTAGATGAAGTAATCCGTTTATCAAATGTTGTTGAAACGCTGCTTGAATTATCAAGAGCTGATTTAGGTAGAGTTAAAATGAATTTTTCCAAAAAAAGTTTATCGAAATTAATGATAGATATTGCTGAGGATTGTGAAATTCTGGCTGACCACAAAGATATTAAAGTTGATTTTAATATTGAACCAAATATCGAAGCACATATTGATAATGTTAGAATGCACCAAGCAATATTAAACGTAATTGATAACGCTATTAAATATACCGATATAGGTGGACATATTTGGCTGGAATTAAGAGCGGATAAAGGTTTTGCAGATATTATTGTTAGGGACACTGGTCATGGAATTCCTGAAAATGAACTTCCAAAAATATTTGACAGATTCTATAGAGTTGATAAATCAAGAGCAAGTACAATTGCAGGTTCAGGTTTGGGTTTATCAATTGTAGATTGGATTGTTAAATCTCATTATGGCAAAATTTATGCCTTTAGCAAAGTTGGAGAAGGTACTGAAATTAGTATTAGAATACCAATAGACCAAGATTATTAATATACTAAAAATAGATGAATTTCGTTAAAATTAAGGTGGTTTGTTTAGAGTTATGATGAATTTCTTTATAGGTATTGAATTGAATAAAGAAATCGAAAATGCAATTGAATCATCATTAAACAAAATTTGGGATAATAAAGAGGATGATATTTATGAGCAATTATTGGAAAAATAAACACTTTGGTTTGGTATTAACACTGAATTTAAATTCATATTTAGTTTGCTATCTTTTAGAAGTAAAGATTTGTTTTTTTTAGAATGATGAGATATTAAAATAATTAAACATAAAATACGTATAAAAAAATGATAAATAATTGAATGTATAATTATAATTTAAAATTTGAAATAAATTAAATTTAAATTATTGGGTTGAAGAATGAATGTTAGTATGATATACGACAATAAAGGACAAGCGGAATATGCTGTTGTACCTATTATGATTTGGCAAAAACTAAATGAATATTTAAATAATGAGCATGTTGTTGAAAACAAACAAACTCAAGTTCAATTCAATCCGAGTGATTTCAAAGGAATACTATGTCAATCAAATCTTGACACTGAATTAGAAATCTCTTTGTTGAGGAAAGAATGGACAAGAGATATTTAATTGATACTAATATAATTATCTATTATTTGGATAACAATATTCCATTGGAGCAACTTGATTTCATTGAAACAATTTTCAAAAATTCATTCAAGATTTCTACAATTACAAAAATTGAACTTCTTGGTTGGAATAAAATTACAATAGAGGTTAGCAATAAAATTCAAAACTTTTTAAGTTATGCTGAAGTGATTTATATAAACCAATCAATAGAACAAAAAACAATTGAAATCAAGCAAAAACATACAATGCAAATTGCAGACTCAATCATAGCCGCAACTTGTTTAGTTGATGATTTGATTTTAATTACGAGAAATACTAAAGATTTTGAAACAATTAAAGATTTGCAAATTTTTAATCCGTATGCAAAAAATATTCATTAAGGTAAAAATATTTTTTAAATTGCATAAGAAATTGTATATGAGCTGTTGGTGACTACTCAGCATACTAAGCACAAATTTGTAAATTTTTAATTTTGTAAATAATTCCTTGAAATTCCCATCGGAAATTTTAATGAATATATTTCATTAAAGTAACATAAAATTTTAAATCGGCTATTTAGTACGAAAATTTGCAATCAATTTGCATACAATCATAAATTAGTATAAATTTGCAGTTTTGTTACTTTACTTTATTATTTTTTATTAAAATTAATTAGAGAGAATTTCTTATGAGATTAGATGGAAAAACAGCATTAATTACCGGTGCATCTTCAGGTTTTGGTTATGCAATTGCAGAAGAATATGCACGAGAAGGTGCAACACTTATATTAACTGCAAGAAGATTGGAAAAATTGAAAGAATTAGCTATCTATTTAGAAAAAGAATTCAATATTTCTGTCTATGTAAATCAATTAGATGTTAGAAATTATGAAGATGTTGTCGAGTTCTATAATAATATTCCAGAACAGTTCAAGAAAATTGACATCCTTGTAAATAATGCAGGACTTGCAAGGGGCTTTGATACAATTGACCAAGGAAATATTGAAAATTGGGATGAAATGATAGATACTAATGTTAAAGGATTATTGTATGTAACTCGTACTGTTTTACCTGATATGGTAGAAAGAAATTCTGGTATGGTAATTAATATCTCTTCAATAGCAGGAAAGGAATCATATCCTAAAGGAAATGTTTATTGTGCTTCAAAAGCAGCAGCGAAAATTATTTCTCAAAGCATTGCAATTGATTTAAATGGTAAAAATATAAGAGTTTGCAATATTGACCCAGGTCTTGCTGAAACTGAATTTGCTTTAGTAAGATTTAGAGGCGATGCAGAAAAAGCAAAGAATGTATATAATGGTTTAGTTCCACTATATGGAAAAGATATTGCTGAAATTGCATTATTTGTTGCGACACGACCAGAGCATGTGATGATTCAGGATATTGTAGTAACACCAACAGCACAAGCAACTGCGACAATAGTATCAAGAAAAATTTAATTTATTATTGAATATTGATGAATTTTTGATAATTTAGTATGTTTTTTTATTGATTTTTCTAAATATAATTTGGATTTATAATTATGTATGATATTTTAAAACAATTTGATTCTGAAGTTTTTGATGCTGTTTCAAATGAATACAAGAGACAAATTGAAAAAATCGAATTAATCGCAAGTGAAAATTTTACTTCTCCAGCTGTAATGGATGCTCAAGGTTCTGTTTTAACAAATAAATATGCTGAAGGATATCCGGGTAATCGCTATTATGGTGGCTGTGAATGGGTTGATGTTGTTGAAGATTTGGCAAGAGATAGAGTAAAAAAATTATTTGGTGCTGAATATGCCAACGTTCAACCACATAGTGGAAGCACTGCAAATATGGCGGTATATTTTACATTTATCAATCATGGCGATACTGTGATGGGCTTGAGTTTGGCTCACGGCGGTCACTTGACTCATGGTTCTCCAGTTAATTTTTCAGGTAAATTTTATAACTTTATCCCTTATGAATTAGACCCCGCTACTGGTAGAATTGATTATGACAAAGCTGCTGAATTAGCTAAATTGCACAAACCAAAACTTATTACGGTTGGTGCGTCAGCTTATCCTCGTGATATTGATTTTGCTAAATTCAGAGAAATTGCTGATTCTGTTGGGGCATTTTTGTTTGCTGATATTGCTCATCCAGCTGGTTTAATTGCAAAAGGAAAACTATCCAATCCAGTTCCATATTGTGATGTAGTTGCAAGTACAACTCATAAAACAATGCGTGGACCACGTGGTGGACTAATACTTGTAGGAAAAAATGTTGAAAATAAATGGGGAATTGTTGCTCCTAAATCAGGAAGAGTAAAGAAAGTAGGCGAAATTATTGATTCTTGGGTAATGCCGGGTGTTCAAGGTGGTCCTTTAATGCATGTAATTGCTGGAAAAGCTGTTGCTTTTGGCGAATGTTTATCAGATGAATTTGATAGATATACTACTCAAGTTATCAAAAATGCAAATACTCTTGCAACAACACTTGTTTCAAAGGGTTATAATCTTGTTTCAGGTGGAACAGATAATCATTTAATGCTTGTGGACTTACGCAACAAAGGTTTAACTGGTAAAGCTGCTCAATTATCTCTTGATGAAGCAGGTATCACTTGTAACAAAAATACAGTACCAAATGATGACCAATCTCCATTAGTAACATCAGGCATTCGACTTGGTACAGCAGCAATGACAACACGTGGAATGAAAGAAAATGATATGATTCATATTGCAGAATTGATTGATACAGTTATTACTAATCATGGAAATGAAAAAGTTTATGCTGAGGTTAAAGAAGAAGTAACAAGATTTACTTCAGTATTTCCATTGCATAATAAAATTGAAGCATAAAAAATTTGAATATTTTCTATTTGAAAATATGTTTCCTTGTTTATTGAAGAATGTTCAAGATATTAAATGCCACGAACCCCCTTTATTGAAGGGGGTTAAGTGGATTAAAAAAACTAAGCATGGAAATTACATAAACAAGATTATAGATATATATTCAGTTCGAATTAATTGTATTGTTAAAAATATTTCGATTTACTACTTTACTACTTTGATTGGAATAGTTCCCCATCTATTATCTACCTGCATATTAAGCATATAAGTTCCTATTGGCAAACTTTCTACATTAATTTTAATTTTACCCGACAAAATACTATCGTAATCAGAAATATATATGATGTTTCCATTTAAATCATATAATTCGATGTTTTGAACATTTACATTGTTATTGTAATTAATATTGAGATGCTCAACCGCAGGATTTGGATAAACACTAATATTTCCATTTTTGAAGTCATCAATAGAGCCATAATCAGCACAAATGACTTGTTTGGTTTCAATTTCAATTCCACAAGCTTGAATTTCTTCACCTTGGATTAATTGTACACCCCAAAAAACCTTTCCTAAATCTAAATATTCATAAATTGTATTACGAAACAAACCAATAACTGCAACTTCTGGTTTTGGATATTTATCAACAAATTCTTTGAATTTACCATTTTTCATTAATTCTGAAGCCATTACATCACTATCAATCCAATTTGCATCAGTAATTGGATTAGTCAAATCCAATTCAAAATCTAACATATCACTTTCAGATATATCTAATGCCATTACTCCCATCAATGATTTAACCACAGCAAATGTTTGAGTCGAATCAGGTTCATTTTTATCGTTAAACATTACAACCCATAATTCTGTTTTGCCACTATTAAAATCAAACACAGATGCTATTTTAACAATACCAGCTTCAAACTCTCCATTAACACTGCCCACAAAAAGTAATTGAGGATTAGTATATTTTACATTTTTCAATGCAGTTTCGTAAGCTTCTTTTGCTTTGAACTTCTCAAATAACTGTGCATGAACATTCACAAAAGCAAATAATGATATTGAAAAAACAAACAGAAATATTTTTTTCATAAAAACTCCATAATAATAAATTAAATATATAAAGTTGTATTAACGAAAATTTTATTGTAATGTTTCATAAACAAAATTGGTGACTTCTCAGCAGACTAACCATAAATTTCTATTTTCGTTATTTTATAAGAAATTCCCTTAAGGAATTAATGTTTGTAATAATGACAAATAAAATATGTAAAGTCCTCCCCTTGGGGAGGATTTAGGTGGGGTTAACCACATTCAATCCCTATTGGATTGTTGGACTTACGCCAGTTCCTTCCCCTTGGGGAAGGAACTGGCTGGAGTTTAAAATATGTAATCCCGAACGGGATTTTTCAAAGAATTTCATTTTATGATTATTTGCAAAATAGTTCAAAATATACATAATTTTCATTCAAATAACAAATCAATTTGAAAATTTCAATTCGGCTTTTATCTAACTTAGCAGTCAAACATCCGATGTTTTTTGAAATATCGGATGTTTTATAAAATAGTTAGATGTAATTTGCCTGTGATTTTTTCATTTTGGTACTGATTTGTTACGATTTAATTTTGTTTAATTCAAAATAATTAATTTAAAAATCGTCATAGCTTATTTTTTAATGTTATTCAATTATTTAAGAAGATTATTAGGAATGATTCACTTCAAAAGTCGTCAAGAAGTGGAGCAGATAAGACTTTCTGCTTTGCTTGTATCAAAAACTCTTGCTTATCTTACTGAATTTGTAAATGAAGGAACTACAACATTAGCATTAGATAAATTAGCAGAAGATTTTATTTTAAAAAATGGAGCTAAGCCGGGATTTAAAGGTTTATATGATTATCCTTATACAATTTTAACTTCAGTAAATGAACAAGTAATTCACGGAATGCCAAATAGCCGACCTTTGCAAAATGGAGATATTGTATCGGTTGATGTCGGTGTAATTCTTAATGGATGGTGTGGAGACCATGCTTATACTTTTGCAATAGGCGAACCTGATACTAAGACAAAAAGATTGATGAAAGTAACGAAAGAATCTTTATATAAAGGAATTGAGCAAACAAAATCTCTTAATAGAGTTGGGGATATTGGTTACGCTATACAAAATCATGTTGAATCTTATGGGTATTCTGTCGTAACTGAACTTACTGGGCATGGAATAGGTAGAGATATGCACGAAAGCCCTTCCGTACCAAATTATGGTAAAAAGAGACGTGGTGATTTGTTGAAAAGTGGAGTAGTACTTGCAATTGAACCAATGATAAATATGGGTAAAGCTGATGTTGTTTTATTAGATGACGGCTGGACATATATCACAAAAGATGGTTTACCATCTTGTCATTACGAACATAATGTTGCTATTATTGATGGGAAACCAAACATTCTATCGGACTATTCATTAATTGAGACAGTTCTTAGGCAAAAAGGTGATTTTTATATTGATTCAATTTGACATATTTTTCAATATCAAATTTTCTTTTTAATCCACCTTCATTCATATAACGGATTTTGCCAAATATTGGTCTTTCTGTCCATGCTCTGTCATGAACTCCACCAATAGACCAAGCGATACCTGTATAACCATTTGAATCTCTGCCATCAAGCTGGTATTTGTCATTTAGATATATTGCAACTTCCATTGCTTTCTCGGGGGATTCTGTCCATTCCAATATTTTCTTTGCCCAATACATTCTCATATAGCCGTGCATTTTGCCTGTATTTAGCATTTGAAATTGTGCGGCATTCCAATATTTATCGTGTGTTTCTCCATTTTCAAATGCCTCTGTTGAATAAACATATTCTCTTTTATCGTTACGATGAATATCTATTGTTTTTTTTGCCCAATCAGGAAAACCATCAAAATTATCATAATTTTGATTATAATAGCAAAAATTATCAGCCAATTCTTTTCTAACAATCAATTCTTCAAGAAATGCTTCTTTTGATTCATTTCTGGCAATAGATTTTTGGACTTCAATTGCAATTCTCTGAGCAGAAATTTGTCCAAAATGCAAATATGGAGATAGACCAGATTGTTTGTCCAATTCAGGAAAATTTCTTAATTCATTATAATCATCCAACTCAAAACCAATAAAACTATTTAATTTTTCGATAGCAGATTTTGTACCTGTTTTGAAAAACTTATTAGAATTTGAAAACTTATCAGCTTCAATTCTAATATTATTAATTATCGATTCAGTATCAATAATTACATTTTGTTTATGAAATTCAATTTTGGGAAATTCACATAGATATTCAGGTAGTAATTTATTTATTTTGGGACGTATAGTATAAGCTCCAAACTCCTGTTTAGATGACGCAATCCATACCGGTACAATATTGTGAGCATCAACTTCATAAATTTGAATGTTCAATAATTTCAATAAATCATTTTTAATATTTTGCTTGATTTTTAAAGGGTCAAAATCTAAAACCAAAGCACCTACATTCATTTCAATTAAAAATTTTGACAAATTATTCAGATTTCTACTTTTTGTCAAATAAAATGGAATATTGTATTTGAGTGATGATTCAGCAGTTTGAATCAAGCCATTCATCAAAAAATTAAAATGAACACTTTGAGCATTTAGAAATTCTTCTAATAAATTAAATACGATAATCAGTTTTGCATTGTGTTGATTTGCTAATTCTTGTGCAAAAATTAACGCCCAATTATCCTCAATACGTTGGTCACGGCTCATAAGATAAACAACTGAATCACCATGAAATTCATGTTGATTTAATTTTTTTGTTCTATTTGTATTCATTGTCATGTATTTCTTTATTATTTATTTAAAAATCCAAAAGCACTTATTTGAAATTATTAATTATGACGATAGTTCTGATAGTTATCTAATATTAAGTTGCTTTCAAAGATTAAAGATATAAATCCTTGATAATCCCAGAGGGATTAAATGTTTGTAATAGAGGAATCACCCAGAAGTCCAACAACTCCGTAGGAGTTGAATGTATGTTAAACAATATTCAATCCCTATGGGATTGTTAAACTTAAGTAAAATTCACAAGTTACAAATATGTAATCCCGATGGGATTTTCAAAGAATAATATATAATATCTTTGAACTCAACTTGGTATAAAACTGTTCAATTACAAAACTTCATTAAAAACCATGAAAGTAACCCCTTCCCATTACTAAATTTGAAATTATATTATTCACAGTTATCAAGAAAAATTTCCAATAATTGAATTCAAACTTATACGAAAATCCTCCATTTAAGGAGGATTTTAGTATGTTTAATTTTCAAAATTATTGTAACAGTATTAATACTATTCAATATTCTGGAATTGTTCTCTTACTCTTTCTAATTCTTCTTTAACAATCACAACTAATTGAGAAATATTGGCATCATTAATCTTAGAACCGATAGTATTAATTTCACGATTCATTTCTTGCAATAAGAAATTAATTTTTCTCCCTGGTGATTCTGGTCCTTTTAATGATTCATGGAAGAATTTGAAGTGAGAATTCAATCTAACACATTCCTCTGAAATGTCAAGTTTATCAGCAAGTAGTACCATTTCCATTTGGATGCGTTGTTCATCATATTCATCACTTTCAAATAATTGAGCAACTCTTTGACGTAATTTTTCACGCTCTTGAGGAATACGCTCTGCACCGCTAACTTCAATTTTCTTAACGGTATCTTGAATTTTTTTCATTCTTGTGAAAATATCTTTTGAAATTTGAGTGCCTTCACGTCTTCTCATATTATCGAGTGCTTTAATTGCTTCTCTTACACCTTTCATAATGAGCTTAGATTGTAAGTCTTCATCAACTTCATTATTGATTTTTTGAAACTTATCAGCAAAAACCAGCACATCTTTCATATCAACAACACTTTTGATTTTAAGACGCTTTCTTAATTCATTCAAAGTATTGTAACAAGCTTCAGCTGCATCAAAATTTAAATTGAATGATTGCTCAGCTTCCTGCTGTTCTATATTGATATTTATGGTTATTGAACCACGAATAAGTTGAGATTTAATCAATTCCCTTACTTCAATTTCTTTGTGTTGAAGTTGCTTAGGCATACGGCATGAAATTTCAAGAAATCTGCCGTTCAAACTTTTTATTTCCACAGTTACAGCAATACCATTTTCATTAATTTCGGTTTTACTATATCCTGTCATACTTTTAATCATATATAACCCGATTAAAATTTTTATAAAATTTATTTAGTATATTTTGAATATTGTTCTCTATATTCTTTAACATAGTTGATATAATTACCGGGAGTACCGGAAACTCTTTCAATTTCTGCATCTGTTAATGGTCTAATCACTTTTCCCGGGATCCCTACCACCAAACTGTAAGGAGGTACTTCAAATCCTTCACGAACCACAGCTCCAGCTCCGATAAGACTATTTTCACCTACGATAGCACCATCTAAAACTGATGCTCCCATACCAATTAGACAACCCCTCTTGAGAGTGCAACCGTGCAAAGTAACACTATGTCCAATTGAAACATTATCTTCCAGAATTAAAGGAAAAGTCTTATTTGTAACATGAAGCATACTCAAATCCTGAATGTTACAATTATTTCCAATTCTGATATAATTTACATCTCCACGAATAACAGTATTATACCAAACGGACACATTCTCGCCAATTTCTACATCTCCAATTATTCTCACACCTTCACACAAAAAAGCTGAAGGGTGAATTTTAGGTGTCCAATCTTTAAATGTTATAATACTTGCGTTATTTCCACTTTCTAATTTCATTTTAATTTACAAAACTGATGATGAAACAATAGTTGTTATTTTTAGTTTATCTGCTCCAAAATACGTTAAATTTCCCTCACTTGATATACAAGGGTTCAAATAAAGAATTGGTGCATCGTGCATCGAAACATATCTTTTCAATTTTCCGGTTTCTTTATCAAGAAAGAATGCAGCTGCACCTTCGGGAGATATTGCTGAAATTGCAACATCTGTATTGCTTAACAATAACGGAGCATTAATTGATGCTTTCAAATAAAGCGACCAATTAACTTCCCCGCCTTGTTTCAATGAAAATATTCCACTAATTCCTTCTCCAGTTCCAGCATTATACCCACTAACAATTACATTTTCTTTATTGTCAATTGATATATTTCTAATTGGGACAGGTAATTGCTTAGACCATTTTTTATTTCCTTTATTATCAAAACAAAATACTTCGGAAACACTTCCCATATTAGTATTTCTATAAAATGAGCAATATATTTTGTTGTTTTTGTAAACAACTGATTTTGAACCTAACATTTGTGGCATCATAACTGCCCATTTTATTTTTCCATTCTTTCCAATTGAAATCAGAGAATCGCCTTCAGAGCCATCATCAGAATTAATTATCATATAAAGATTATTGTGTTCATCACTACAAAAGGTTTTCGGAATATTCAAATTATCAGTATTTGACCATACAAGATCTCCATTAAAATTATATTTCTTTAATAGTCCCTTATTTGAACCAATCACAATTCCGTCATCTTGCAAAAGTAAGTCCGAAAAAGTTTCAAATTCTTGTACAGGTTTGCTTGGCTGGAGAATTAACACAAGGGTTCCTTCAATTGAGTATGAATATAAAGCACCATTACTAAGTAATACATATATATTTTCATCTTTATCAATAGCCATTGCTGAAGCTATCGCATAATTTGTATCAGGAAATACTGTCCAAACACTTTCAGTTGATGAAATTAAATTTATACCATAATTTTTGGTTGCAACAACAAATCTGCCATCAGGAAGAGCCAATGGAAGTTGAATAACCCCAGTTGAATCATCAATTCTTACTTTATTAGTATAGTGTCTTGCATTATTGAAAAATTCGATATGTTCGTAAGAATTAGTTCTTGCCGAATTTGCATTTTGTTGAATTGGCAATAATGCTTGGTCAGGCGTACATGATATAAAAATTATTCCAATAAAGAATAAAGTTAAATTTTTAATGAAATTATGGTAAGAATTTATCAAATTTTTGTCCTAACCAATCTAATACCAATATTATTAACTGGAATTTCAGGTATGTTTCTGTTTGATGACCTTGCATATCCTCTACCAGATGACCAAGAACCACCCCTCATAACCCTTCTATCTCCCTCTAAAGGACCAGTTGGGTCCAGAACACTTCCTTTGATATAATAATCAAATTGATACCAATCCCAGCAATGCTCCCAAACGTTACCATGCATATCATATAAACCATAAAGATTAGCATATTTAAAACCTGAAGGATGGACCTTCATACCAGAGTTTTCGTTAAACCAACCCATATTTTCAAGATACCCATTACCACCATAATCACCTATAGTAGTATCACGAGCTGCATATTCCCATTCAGCTTCAGTTGGAAGCCGCCATCCATTTGCATTCTGATTTAGAACTACTCCACTGCCTGATATTTTATAGCAAGTATCCAAACCTGACATTTTAGATAGTTCATTACAAAATGTAACAGCAGTTAGCCAATTTATAGAATCAACCGGATAAGATATATTTTTTTCAATTGAAGGATTATACTTCATCACAGCTTTAAATAGCCGTTGCGAAACTTCAAATTTTGACATTAAAAATGATTTTGAAATTACAACTTCTCTAACAGGTAATTCATTTGAAAAGCCCGTTTCTGAACCCATTTTAAATTTTCCTGACGGAATTTCAACAACATCAAATGTTGGTATTTTACCAATTTTAAGTAATTTTCCTTCAGAAAATATGTCATCACGTTTTACTTTAATCAATCCTGTTATTGCAGAATCAGGCACTACGAATTTAATCTGATTATTTTGCCAAATCAAACATTCTTCACGATTAATATATGCAAATGTATCTATATAAACTCTATACCTTGATTCATTACCAATAAAAAATTGACCAGTAATAGTAACAGTATCGCCAATTGCAACAGTATCGGAACTTATTTTCGTAATTAATGGTGAGCCAATAGGTGAAACAACTGTTTCTTCATTGCAAGAAACAATTGTCAAAACTAACATTATAGCACAAATATAACAAATATATAAATTTATCATCTTTTTTATAAAAATGAATTAATAACAAATATAAAATTAAAGAAAATTTATCAATTTTTGTAATAATATTGTTAATATTTTGAAAATATATTTAATTTTATGCATAATGTATGCGAAAATGTAACAATAGCCGTTTTATAATTTTAAATGTGCTTTGTTATTTAAATGAATAAGAGTATTTTTGGAACAAGTTAAAAAAATAAAAAAAAGAAATTCCTTGAAAATCCCAGAGGGATTAAATATTTGTAATATAAGTAAACCCAACGTGTCGCCAACTCCGTAGGAGTTGAATATTGGTAGCATAATCGCCCAAAATCCGCATCCATCAATACACACCCCTTAATCCCCTCTTGTTAGAGGGGAAATTTTGAGTTTTTTTTTACAAACATTAATTCCCGATGGGAATTTCAAGGATTTTTTATAAAAAAAACAAAAATTCAATACTATTAAAATGTGAGCAAGTAGTTACGCGAAATCAAATAATATAAACACTCTGCAATTCATTAATTTGAATTTGTGTATTGAATAGTATTAATATCATTTTTCTTTTTAAAATAAAAAATTATAATAAATTATTAAAAAAGTGTTATTAAATTTTATCATATTTTAAAATTTAAGTATATTGTATTGATTATATATTGCAAAAAAATTATTTGAGGTAAAAATGAAAGAAGGTCTTAAATCAGATTCAATATTTTTTACAGATTCACAGGATCCCAATACCTATTCACTAAAGAATCAAATTGCTGAACATTTAGAATTTCGGCTTGTAAAGGATAAAATTACTGCTACATCAGAAGATACATACAAAGCACTTTCATTATCCATTCGTGACAGATTAATTAGAAAATGGTTACGAACCCAACATCAGTATTATCAACAAGATACAAAAAGAGTTTATTATCTTTCTATGGAATTTCTTATGGGAAGATTATTAGGTAATGCACTTACAAATTTAAATTTTTATGATGAATGTTATGAAATTTTAAAAGATTTGGGTTACAATTTAGAAAAAATCAGGGAAATAGAACACGATATGGGACTCGGTAATGGTGGTTTGGGCAGACTTGCTGCTTGCTTCCTTGATTCAATGGCAACGTTGGAATTACCAGCTTTTGGTTATGGTATCCGTTATGAATATGGTATTTTTGAGCAAGATATTATTAATGGTTATCAATTTGAAAGACCTGATAATTGGTTACATTTTGGAAGTCCTTGGGAAATTATTCGAGCAGAATATAAATATAAGATTAAGTTTTATGGGAAAGTTGAACAAATTACTGACAAAAATGGAAATCTTACGAGTTTATGGATTGACACTCATGAAGTATTGGCAATTGCTTATGACATACCTGTACCAGGATATAAAAATAATACAGTTAATAATTTACGACTTTGGGAAGCTAAAGCTACTCACGATTTTGATTTTTCATCTTTTAATCAAGGTGATTATATTAAAGCAGTGGAGCAAAAAAATGAGACTGAGAATATTTCAAAAGTACTATATCCAAACGATAATACAGTAGCTGGTAAAGAATTAAGACTAAAACAACAATATTTCTTTGTATCTGCATCACTTCAAGATATAATTAGAAGATACAAAAATAATCACAATGGAGTGTTAAGATTTTCTGAAAAAAATTGTATTCAACTTAATGATACTCATCCTGCGATTGCAATTGTTGAATTAATGAGAATATTTCTTGATGAAGATAATTTACCTTGGGATGAAGCATGGAATTTGACAACTCATACCTTTGCATACACTAATCATACAGTATTGAGTGAAGCATTAGAAAAATGGTCTGTGTCATTATTCGAAAAGATTTTGCCAAGACATTTGCAGATAATTTATGAAATTAATTACAGATTTCTTGACAAAGTTCGTATGAAATTTCATAATGATGGCGATGCGATTAAACAAATGTCTATTATCGAAGAATCTGATGAAAAGAAAATTAGAATGGCACATCTTGCTATAGTTGGTAGTTTTTCAGTCAATGGTGTTGCTGAATTGCATACTCAAATACTTAAAGATAAAGTATTTAGATTGTTTTACAATTTTGAACCAGAAAAATTCAACAACAAAACAAACGGTATAACACCAAGAAGATGGCTCAAAAATGCAAATCCTTATTTATCTCAAATTATTACCGATAAAATTGGTGAAGAATGGGTTACTGACCTTTACCAACTTAAAAATCTTGAACAATTTATCGATGACCCAACTTTTCTTGATTTGTGGTATGAAGCAAAAAGTTTAAATAAAAAGAATCTTATTAAGTACATTGAAAATGAACATCATGTTGTGATAGACCCAAATTCAATTTTTGATGTTCAAGTAAAAAGAATTCATGAATATAAAAGACAATTGCTTAATATTTTGCATATAATTCATTTATACATCAAACTGAAAGATAATCCAAATTTAGAGATTACTCCAAGGACATTTATTTTTGCTGGAAAGGCAGCTCCTGGCTATTTTTCTGCAAAGAAAATTATCAAATTAGTAAATTCCGTAGCAAATTTTGTAAATACAGACCCTGAAATAAAAGATAAATTAAAAGTAGTTTTCCTTAAAAATTATTCTGTATCATTAGCCGAAATAATTGTACCTGCTACTGATTTATCCGAACAAATTTCAACAGCTGGTTATGAGGCATCTGGAACTGGTAACATGAAGTTTATGCTAAATGGTGCTTTAACTATTGGTACATTAGATGGTGCAAATATTGAGATGATGGAAGAAATGGGAGCTGAAAATATGTTCATTTTTGGTCTGAATGCTGAACAAGTTGCTCAAATTCATCATAATGGCTACAATCCTTTACATATTTATCATACAAATGTAGATGTAAAAAATGTGTTAGATTTGATAACTTCTAATTATTTTAATTCTTTAGAGCCAGGAATTTTTGATGATTTAGTTAATGGATTGCTTCATAATGGTGATAAATATTGTTTGCTTGCTGATTTTGCTGAATATGTCAAAACTCAAGAGGAAGTATCAAAATTATATTTGGATAAAATTGCATGGACAAAAAAGTCAATTTTAAATACTGCAAGAAGTGGAAAGTTTTCAAGTGATAGAACTATCAGACAATATGCTGAAGAGATTTGGAAATTAAATAGTGTGAAAATTAAAGATAAAGATTAATCAAAGAATAGCATTCTGCTGATTAAGTAATATTGCAATTATATTTAATGTGGTTTATACCATGTGAAATATAATTAAATTTTGACTTTATCAAAAAATTGTTAATTAGCTAATTGGAAAACAACAGTTATTTAGAATCAAAAAAGCCATATAAAACTATATGGCTTTTTAATATGTAATTTCAAAACTGTAAACAATTAGAGTTTTACTTGTATTGTTATTACAATTTGCAATTTTCAAAGTTTTAAACATGAGTTAAACTGTATAATTATTAACAAAAATTAATTTGTATTTATTGTAAAAACAAATTAATTTTGTTGTACTTAATTATATATAATTAAGTATTTATTTGCAATTGCAAATAAATTTGACTACTAAATAACATTATTAAAAAAAAGAATTTTTATTGTTAATTTAGGTGTGATGTTGGGATACTCTTTGATATTATTGTGGGAAATATAAGCCCATTTTAACTGCACAAACTTTGTTCTTGTAAAATATTTTATGCTAATGGCTAATTTGCAGATAAATTTCTTTTAATGTAGATAAATGATGTAAATTTGCCTATAAAATTTGAGAATTTTTTGGTGAAAGATAAATAACATTTAGAATCATGTAGTTTGAATCAAAAATTTTCAACTTATTTTAGGAAAAAACTGGAATAACTTAAGGAAATATTCGAAAATTGAATAACGAATTCAAAAAAACAATGAATTTTTGAATAAATCCTATAAAAAAAATTAGAAAGAATTGAAAAATCATCAGAATATTTTTTGATGAGAGGGATTTTTTTGCTTAAAAGTGAAAAGAAACGGGTTTTAGACTTACCAAGTCTTGAAGACTTGGAAGTCTAAGGAATGGAAATGGTTTTTAGATTTCTGAAGTCGAAAGTGGTTAAGAATTTATTCTGTGGAGTGGCGGTAAAACTAATTAATTATTTTTATAAGTGGGTTATAACGATATGTAGCAACTACTTCACGGGATTTTTGGAATTGGATTCTTTTTGTTGATACTATAATTGTATCAAGATTGTTATAATAAATTTAGGAGTTTTTTATGAAAAATTTAATTTTGGTATTTGTTTCATTAGCTTTCTGCTGGGTTAGCAGTGCTAATGCGAAAGTTTGGACTGTGTCCAACGATTCCATAAATTTCCCAGCTCAGTATTACAATTTACAAAATGTAATTGATAATATTGCCTCTGATGGTGATACCATTTTGGTTTCAGGAACAACTACACCAATACAGACAAAAAGTTACGATAATATCTACATAACAAGACCACTTACAATAATTGGTGCAGGTGCATATTTATTTAATAAAGTTAGCAATGTTACAAAGTTTAATTATGTTTATGTTGATGCATCAGAAGTAAATATAATAGCTTGTAATATTTATGGGATTTTAACCTCTTCTAATAAAACAGCTGATAATCTAAATATTAAAAGAAATCTAATTAACACGATTTCAATAGGGGGAAATAACGTTACAATTACAAACAACTATATTACATATTTGAACATAAATAGTTTTGCAAATATAATTGTGAGTAATAATATAATTAGTGGGCATATTGTTAATTCAAGTAAAAGCACTGTTATGATATCCAATAATATTTTTTCTTTTTACAAAGAATACCGTATGATTCAAAATATTTCTTATGCTGTTTTTTCCAACAATATTATCTTTGGTATTGGTAGAGGTTCAAGTGGAGATATTATTAATTGCCAATTTAATAACAACTTAACATATAAGTTAGATAATGATACAATACCTTATGGATATAATTATGGGGCTGATAATATAATTGGTAAAAATCCAAAATTCATGGATTGGGATGCTGATAATGATTTTAACGGAGAATCAATAGAAATTCAAAAAAAAGGTTTTAAACTCAAAAGCGATTCACCTGGGAAAAATGCAGGTACAGATGGCAAGGACTTAGGAATATATGGTGGACAATATCCATGGCCTGAATATTTAGATAATTCTAGTAAAATAGTGGAAGCAGACATTCCAACTATAAGGGAGTTGAAAATTCTAAATACAGTTGTAGGGAAAAATGGAAAAATAAAATTTCAGGTTATTGGCGAAGCGGTTAAGTAGAATTAATATTTTTTTTTACTGGAAAAAAAATGAAAACAAAAATTATATTGTTAGTTTTATTTTTACTCCCTATTTTGCTGAATGCTCAGCTTATTCAAAAAGCTGAATATTTTTATGATACTGAACCCGGAGTAGGTTTAGGAACTCAATTCACAATAACAGCAGGGGTAGTGATTAATTTAATTGATTCGTTAAATGCTCCAAATTTGAATTATGGATTTCATACTTATAACTTCAGAATAAAGGATAGTGTAGGAAATTGGGGATTTATAAAATCAATACCATTCTACATTTTTGGAGATGGAACTGTTATAGTACTTGACGAAAATCCAATTCAATCCCTCGAATATTTCATTGACAAAGATAATGGTATTGGTACAGGCGTTAAACTTACTCTGTCAAAATCAGATTCTTTTAATCTATTAGATTCATTAATCAATCAAGATTTAGAATTTGGTTATCATACTTTGAATATTCGATTGATTGACAGTACAGGAAATACAGGTTTTTTGAGTAGCGTACCATTTTATGTTTTTGGAGATGGTATTGTAGTTTTACTTGACGAAAATCCAATTCAATCCATCGAATATTTCATTGACAAAGATAATGGTATTGGTATAGGTACAAAACTTACTTTGTCAAACTCAGATTCTTTTAATCTATTAGATTCAATAATCAATCAAGATTTAGAATTTGGTTATCATACTTTGAATATTCGATTGATTGACAGTACAGGATTTACAGGTTTCTTGAGGAGCGTACCATTTTATGTCTATAGTGATTCATCTTCAAATCAACTCAAAAGTGTACCAATTGTGTCAGGTGAATATTTTATCGGTAAATCTGACCCTGGTATTGGAAATGGGAACAGTTTTACCACATTAAAAAGTGATACATTGACAAAATTTGTTTGGAATCCTGTGAATAATCTTCCAATTGGACCAAACAAATTAAATGTAAGATTTAAAGATAGTTTGGGAGTATGGGGATATTCACAGACAAAAAGTATTGCTGTCTGTGAAGTAGATGGACCAGAAGCAGGATTTGATTATATTAGTTTTGGAAACGAAATAACATTTATTGATACATCAAGGAATGCAACAAAATGGATTTGGGATTTTGGAGATAATAATAAAGATTCTATTTCAAGTCCAAAACATATTTATGATTCAGTAGGTCTGATAACCGTCAAGTTGAAAGTTTCCAATCAATGCGGAATAGACAGTATAAGTTCGCAGATTTCGATAGCTGGTCTTCAAACTTATAGCCCAAATAAAGGAGGTAATTCAGGGAAAGTAACCATAATTTTGTACGGGGTAGGATTTACAGATTCTACTGTTGTGAAATTGCTTGATTCTACACAATCAATGGTAAAAGAAATTGAACCTGATACACTGTATTGGTATTCATCTCAACCTAATATTATCAAAGCAGTGTTTAATTTAAATAATAAACCATTAGGAGTTTGGGATTTATTTTTGGATAAATTAAATGACAGAAACACTAAACAATACCGTAAATCAAAAGCATTTACTATTGAATTAGGTGAAAAACCAGATCCATATATAGATATTATTGGAAATAGCCTTATAAGAAGGGGTGTTGCTCAAACTTATAATGTTACCTTTGGAAATCGAGCAAATATTGATGCATCCGGTACTGTTTTCTTTATTGCACTAAAAGGTGATACTACCTTAGATGTTAGTTTTGACTTTGAATTTGCAATGCCAGATACTAAATTAAATTACGACTCTTTACCTAAATATTTTACTCCATCTAAATTAAATGGAAATCCATTTGAAGGTCGAGTTTATCCAATTTATATACCATTGATTCAAGCAAATTCAAACTTTTCAGTCAAAATGAAGGTCAAAACCAATAGTAATGTTGAAATTAGCGGTTGGGCAAATCCTCCAATGTTCAGTGAAAACTTAAGCCAGATAGCTTACAAAAAAGAAGACGAACTTCAAGGCAGTGCTGGTTCTGACGTTGCAACTTGTATAATTAATTATGCAATGGATGAAGCAAATAATTACATAGATGAAGCATTTGAAGTATTGCCCGGTTATTCTTGTGCTAATACATATATTGAAAGTTGGAAAGATATATATAATTACAATACAGAAAATTATATAATGGATAAACCATTAGGCATATTTGGAAATTTATTATGGAATATATCAAAAATTACAGCGGACTGCATTGCTGATTTTGTTCCTGCAGGTAAATATAAAAAAATTACAGATTTTGTAAAGAAAACAGTTGAATTTGCTACAGAAGTCCAAGAAGCTTTTGAGGCAGGCGAGAATTTTGCTGAATGTGCATCTGCTTTTACAAGATTAGCTATACAAGTACTACCTACGATTGAAGTTGTAAATTCATTTGACCCAAATGAAAAATGCGGTCCTGGTAGTGGTATAATTGCAAAATGGATTAGAAGCGATAAAGAGCTAAGTTATTCCGTTCTTTATGAAAACAAATCCACTGCAACTGCAGCTGCACAAGTTGTAATAATATATGATACTTTGTCTAAAGAATATTTGGATTTGAGTACATTTCAGCTTAGAACTTTTGAATGTGCAAATGTAACAAGATATGTTCCAAGTGGTTTGAAAGAATATTCTACGGACATAGATTTGCGTCCGGATAAAGATTTGATTCTTAGAATTAATGGGAAATTAGACACAGTTACAGGAATTGCAAGATGGGAATATATATCATTAGACCCACAAACTATGAGCTTAACTGAAGATCCAATACTTGGTTTTTTAAATCCAAATTTAACGTCTCCAGAGGGAGAAGGAAAAGTTACTTACACAATTCACCCCAAGGATAGCATTAATAATGATGTAGAAATACGCAATAAAGCTCAAATAATTTTTGATGCAAATGAGCCGATTCTAACAAATGAATGGAAAGTAAAAATTGACAATGTTAAACCACAAAGCATGGTAACATTAGCAACTACAAATTTTTTGGATACAAATATTGTTCTCAAATGGTCTTCAAATGACGATGTTGGAGAAGTTTTAAATTATAACATTTATGTGAGTATCAATAACAGAGCCAATAATATATGGCTGCAGAATATCGACACAACTTCTTCAAGTTTTACTTGTAAATATGATACTACTTACAAATTTAGCTCAATAGCAATAGATTATGCAGGCAATATTGAAGACAATACCAATTTGAGTTATTTGACGGTAAAAATTGAAAATCCTGTAATTACAACAGATACTCTTGCAAAAGCTGTTTGGTGTATAGGAGATACAATAACCGTACCATTCACAACTGATAAAGTATTTTATAATGATAATAAATTTACTTTGCAGTTGTCTGATAAAAATGGCAGCTTTGCAAATCCTACACCAATAGATACTTTAAAGTCTCAAAATTCAGATGAGTTTACCTGTATAATTCCAAGGAGTATTCCGATATCAAGTAAATATCGAGTACGAGTTGTTTCGAGTAGCCCAGTTACAACTGGTAGCGATAATGGCAGCGACTTAATATTTGATTATTGCGGTGATGGTCAGCAAGTTTCTTTCAAATCCGGCTGGAACATCGTCTCATCTTATGTTGCTCCAGAAGTTCCCGACTCACTTCAATACGTAACTACTGATTTAAATCCAAATCTTGTAATTATGAAGAATGCGGCTGGAAAGATTTTCATGCCAAGTGGATTGAATCAAATTGGTATTTGGGAAGTTAAACTTGGTTATCAGGCATATATGATAAAAGCAGATACACTTGGTATTATCGGAACAGAGGTTGTTCCCGAAAATACACCAGTATATTTAAATAATGGCTGGTCGATTATACCGTACTTAAGAAATTCTGCAATGAGCATAGAAACCGCACTTGCTTCGATTACAGATGCAGGAAGATTGGTAATTGTAAAACGTGCAGATGGTAAAATTTATATGCCGGGTTCAATTAATCAAATTGGAACTCAGTTACCTGGCGAGGGTTACCAAGCATACCTCAATGCAAAAGATACATTGATTTATCCTCCAAATGCTGTTGGTAGAACTAATTCTTCAAATGAAATTCAGGATTTTGATGCAAGGATTCTCAAGACAGACTTTGCAAATACTGGAAATAATGCTTCTTTGATATTGAATATTGATTTACCTGGTAATTCAGAACTTGCTGTGATGAATAAAGACAATAAAATTGTTGGAGCTGGAAGAGTAGTAGATGGCAGAACTACAATTGTAATTTGGGGAGATGATGAATCAACAAATACTATTGATGGCTCAATTGAAAATAACGAATTAAGAATTATGAATTACGATGCTGAGAATTGTAAATGTATTGAAATCAATAATCTTGATTTGTCTGATATTATCACTGGCACAAAATGCAACAAACTAACTTACAACAAAGATGCTGTATTGATTGGAAAGGAATTAACTCAACCAATTTCATTAAAAGTTAATCCAAATCCATTCTCAAATTCAACAGAAGTGGTTTATGAATTAGCAAATGATTGCGAAATCGAACTTTCGCTATACAATCTCGGCGGTATGAAAGTACTCGAAATTGCAAATGGCAAGCAAACAAAAGGAACTCACAAACTCACAATCAACTCCGAAAATCTTTCTTCTGGAACATACAACTTAATTTTGAAAAGTTGTGGAAAGAGCGTAGTTGAGAAAGTGGTAGTGGTGAGGTAGAGAGTAGTAATGACCCTTCCGAAGGTTTGGGAACCTTCGGAAGGGTCTCTTTACGCTTACTGTCATACCAAATTCGTGAGGAAGCCAGAATTGGGTTTCGGGTTTTTGTTATAGATGTCCCACACTTAATCTATAATCCGCTCTTTTCTTCGCAATTTTCAAAATCAAGTGTTGGACATCTGGAAATTGCCACTCACTTTATTTTATCCATTCAAATATATATTCGTATTTATAATCAATTTTATATCTGGTCAAAAATTCTTTGTATTCATCATGAAATGTTTGTTTCTTATGATGTTCTTTTTGGCGATTAATATATGACACTACATTATCAAATGCAGAATGACTATATGAAAATGCTCCAAATCCACCTTGCCAACTAAATTTATACTGTGTGAATTTACCTGAATGTATAAATTCATTTGATGATTTTTTAATTTCTCTAATTAGTCTCTGAAAGAAAACCCCCAAGTATTTCAAAATGGCAAAAAAAATAGGTTGGGATTTTTGAAATTTATTGAACAGATAATTATATTTATGTAGTTATTGTTGTTTGTAATATAAAATCCGGTGATATTTTAGAAAAATTGATGATTTTGTCAAGAAATAAGGAGGGTTGGGACATAGTAATCCCTTGTATTATATATATTTACATATATTTATTGTGATTTAAGCTGCTTGTTTGTGACGTTTTCGTCTTCGTTGCTTTTCTTGTTTCTTAAGTAAAATTACTCCAAGTGTATGGATATTTCTTCCTAATATTGATAGTGAAACACAACGTTTAAATCCGTGAATTCCATGGTCGTAACATTTGGACAAACCCGTGTGATCCAAGCCGTTGATGGAGGATTCCACTGCCGAATGTTTTTTACGTAAAGTTTTGAATTCCTCTGTACTATGTTCTTTTTCCTCTTCCTTGTTCAGCCTGCCTTTTTTGGGCATTATTACTTTGGGAACTAATTTTCCGATTGCTTCACGATTTGACTTTGACCAAAAACCCTTGTCAAAACTTTCTGATACTATTGTTGGATATTGTTTTGTTAATTGCTCTGTAAGTGGCACTGCTACATCTACATCACTTTCTGTTTCCATTATTTTATAACCCAAAATAAAGCCATGTTGATCTTTGGCTATCGTTACAGGAAGACCTAATTCTACCTTAACGCCAGCTTTACCTTTCGATATCCAGCGGGTGTGTGGTTCAAATATTGAATGTACTTTTTCTAAATGTGGGATTACTTCGTCGTTTAATACTCTACGTTCGACTAACGATTTTTGATGACTTACCCAGTGCATATAACGGTCGATTTCCAATATTCTTGCTAATAGAATTGGGCTTGGAGCTACTTTTTCAAGAATTATCTTTATTACTTCATTTACCTTTGTTTCTGCTTTTTGTACTTCTGTAAGATAATCTTTATGTGTTGATTTTTTGCGTTCTTCTTTATTAGGACTGTTTGATTGATTTGCTTTCTGTGCTTTTCTAAATAACGTTTTTATTTTGCGTAGTTGATAATTGCTTTGACGCATTTCACTCAGATTGTAGTCGGCGCAAAGATTAGCGGTTAGTTGGATTGATTTGCGAATAGCGTCAAAAAGTAAACTGATGTCGGTGGGGTAATGTACATCTGTTTTTATTACAAATGAATCTATGCTCACATGTAATTCATCTTTTTTTTTACCACCCAATAAATTGTGTCCGCAATCTACTACGATTTTGTTGATTTTATCAATCAATTCAGGAGTCAATAACTTCACATTATCTTTGATGGTTTGTAGCTCATATTTACTGGTGTCACCCCATTCCCAAGAATCATGTCCAAGAAATGCTCTGATTGTTCTATGCTCATTTGATAAATTGTGCAATTTATCATAATCCAAATCGGAAACTTGACGAATTAGTCCCAATACTAATATCTTCCACAAATCCATGCCTGGTCTGCCATTATTCTTTGATACCTTGGGAAGTAATTCTTCATCTAATAATTTTAAAATTTCTGCTCGAATTTCTGTGTTAGTGAATAAATATTGAAGACCACGAAGAGTTTTATCAATTTCATCTCGAGATTTTGGATTAATTTGAATTTCAGAAATATCCACATTGCCAAATCTGTTTGTAATATCAATTATTTTACGCATAATTTTTTTCCGAAGATTTTAATAATTTTTCAAATTGCAACCAACTTACAATACAAAAATAACGCTTTTGCCGCACCTAATCAAGCTTTTTAATGTTTATTTATGAAAACTTATCCACATTCTCACTTTTTTTCATCTTATATTTTCCAAGCTAAACTATGGATATTATTTACTTTGATGAGTTTATTTCCAGAGACTAATTATTATAGTTAGTTTTGCTAATTATTTTAAACAAAAGGAAATTGATTGAAAACAACAAATAGAAAAAAGTTGAAAAATATAAATGCAATAGTATATTTATTGATAATATTAAATTGTATTTTATTTCCAAATCTATTATCAGCTCAAAACAATAAGCAAAATATAACGAATAACAAAAACGTCTTTTCTCTTCAGTATGACGATAGAAGTAGAGCAATACTGTTTCCTTGGTCATTGAAAGTACCAGCAATTTTCTTTGCCCATTGGCAGGTCTGGGAGAACAAACCAACATAAGTAAATAAAACAACAAAAATAAACAAGCATTTTTTCATAACACGCCCTTAATTAAATAAATAAAACAAACTTAAATTTTCAATAATATATTCACTATTTTTTTGTGTATTTTTTTATTATTCCTACGAACATTCCTAAATTATAAATATTTTTTATTTCTACCAAATAATTTTCTCACTTGTAACCATTTCCAAACCTGTTTTTCGCAAGTTACAAATTTTTTTCTAAATAAATTATAGAAATTGTGTGAATACGGTATTTTACTGTGTAAAAAGGGTATTTTGGCTTGTAGTTGCGACTTAATTTTATTTAAAATATTTTTTCAAAGAAACAAAATACAAATATAAATTACAGGATAATCTATTCTGTCGTTTACATAATGGAAAAGAAAATATAATTTTTCAGATGTGCCACATCTCGAAGATGTGGCACATCTTTTAAACCTTAGACTTCCCAAGTCTTCAAGACTTGATAATCTAAAACAAATTATCTTTTCATACTTAGTTCCGTTCAAAAATATTATATACAATTCTTAAAAAATCACAGAGGGATTAAATGTTTGTAACACAAGAATCACACGGAAGTCCAACAACTCAGAAGGAGTTGAATGTGTATTAACCAATATTCATTCCTCTGGGATTTTCAAGGAAATATAATTATGAGATATCGTATTTTCATTATCTGATAGAGATTGTATTATGGTAATAAATCACTTCTTGAAGTATCTAATTATCACATAGTGATTATAATCTTATAATTTAATCACTACGTGATAAATATTTCTCTTTTAATATTCTTGTTACCATAATATAATTACTATGGGATAATTTCATTTTTGAAATTATACAGCCATATACATCTAAATTTATTGCGGCTGGTAGTTACAATTGGTTTTTTGTTACAAAGAATTTAAAATAATTGAATTTTAAGAACGTTAATTTTGCTGATTTACTAAATTTTTTTTTGATTGTTTTCTATTTAAGCGGACAGTTTGAAAATTAATTTATATTTGTTTTCATATTTTTTGATTTTTAGCAAATTAAAAAGTAATTTTGTATTTTGCATAGAAGTAAAGAGATTAAAAGAGGAGCAATTTGGATTGGATTAAAGACATTGGGAATGAAGATAAGCAACTTCAATCCGATCTTTTACAGTCAGGGGATTTACCTGTCCATCTTGCTATTATAATGGATGGTAATGGAAGGTGGGCTGTCGAAAAGAACTTACCTCGAATAGCAGGTCATAAAGAAGGAATCGAAAGTGTTCGTGATATAGTAAAAGCAAGTTCCCAATTAGGTATAAAATTTCTTACTCTATATGCATTTTCAATTGAAAATTGGAAAAGACCAATAACTGAAGTTACAGGACTTATGAAGTTGTTGGAGCATTATCTTAAAGCTGAAATAAACGAATTACACAACAATAACGTCAAAATCAATACAATTGGTAAACTTAGTTCTTTGCCAAAGGAAATTCAAAGACTTTTGAATGATTCTATGGAAAAAACAAATAGTAATACCGGTTTAACGCTCACTCTTGCATTGAGTTATAGTGGCAGATGGGATATAGTGAGAGCAGTTCAAATGATTGGACTTGATGTGAGAAGAGGAAAAATTTCACCTGAAGATATAAACGAACCATTATTTTCTTCTTATCTTCAGACAAATAGTCTGCCCAATCCTGATTATCTAATCAGAACAAGTGGCGAAATGAGATTGAGTAATTTTTTGTTGTGGGAAATGGCTTATGGAGAAATCTATATTTCAAATAAGTATTGGCCCCAATTCCGAAGAGAAGACCTTTATGAGGCATTATACAGTTTCGCAAACAGAGAAAGAAGATTTGGAATGACTTCTTCTCAAATTAATTCACCAGATATTAAAGAAAAAAATTCATATTTGCAACGGGTTGTGAATGTATTCAAAAAATCTTAAAACGGCATTTGTTTTTGCATTTTTTATCGTATATTGCAGTGTATTCTCTCAATTTGCACCTACTCAGCAAACAAAGAACTATACTATTGCTTCGGTTTTTGTTACGGGAGCAGAATTTGCTGACCCTGAAACAATAATCTCTTTGTCTGGCTTGAAAGTTGGAGACCAGATTACTTTACCATTTGAAAAGAAAATTCAAACTGCAATAAAAAATCTATGGAACAGAAAACAATTTTCTTCAGTTGAAATTCTTGTAGATAAAGTTACAGAAATGGGAATTTTCCTTGAAATTAAAGTTCAAGAATTTCCCAGATTAAGCTATATCGAAATTGAAAATAATAAAGAAATTGATTATTATGATATTACTAAAGCTGTAGGCAAAACGCGTGGTGATATTATTACAAATTACGATAAGTATTTGGCAAAAAATAATGTTCAGCAGCTCTATGTAAAAGAGGGTTTTGGCTTTGCCAAAGCAAAAGTTGAAATTGAAAAAACAGATACAGCTTCATATTCACGTCTTCATATAGAAATTGATGAAGGAATTGATTTCAGAGTTAAAAAAATTACTTTTTCAGGTAATAGCAATTTTGATGATGATGAATTATATAGTACTTTTGATGAAACAAAAATCAAAAAATGGTGGCAATTATGGCGAACTGCCAAATTTGACAAAGAAAAATATATACTTGATAAAGATTTATTGGTAAATCATTACAAAAAAAATGGCTTCATTGACGTTAGAATTGTAAAAGATACAATTATATATGATGAAACAAATGAAGCTGTTTATATTGATATTAGCATTGAAGAAGGCAACAAATTCTATGTACGCGATATTATATTTAACGGTAATACAGTTTATCCTTCAGATGTATTAATTAGACGGCTTGAATTTAAAAAAGGTGAAGTTTATGACCTTGACAGATTCCAAAAAAATCTAATGGGAAATGAAAATCAAACTGATGCTTATTCTATGTATTTGGATAATGGCTATTTGCAAGCGAGTTTTAATCCAGATGTTAAACGAATTGGAAATGATTCTGTTGATATTGAAATAAGAGTATTTGAAAAAGACCGCTATAGAATTGGAAGAGTTGAAATTGTTGGTAACATTAAAACTAAAGACAAAGTCATTCGTAGAGAATTATACACAAGACCAGGCGATTACTTCGACCGTTCAGCGATTATTCGTAGTTTGAGAGCTTTACAAGCAACACAATATTTTAAACCAGAATCACTCAAACCTGACCCTAAAGCATCAGAAACCGATAATACTGCCGTTGATATTGTTTACAAAGTTGAAGAAAATTCAACTGATACTTTCAACGCATCAATTGGTTTTGCAGGTAGTTATGGTTTAACTATATCAGCTGGTATGACGTTCAATAATTTTTCAATTCTTGAACCGTTAAAAGGTGGTGGTGGTCAAGTTTTTAATTTCAACTACGAACAAGGTTACGGTAATAGGTACAATACATTTTCAATCGGATTGACTGAACCATGGCTTTTTGATACTCCAACTACACTTGGATTTAATATTTATGATACATATTATAATTATGCAGATATTGAACAATCAAGAACTGGTGTAGGCATAAATATTGGCAGAAGATTTCGTTGGCCCGATGATTATTGGAGAGCTGACTGGGGATTCCGTGTTCAATTCAATAAAAATGCGAAAGAATCATATTATTATCGTGCAGGCAGTTATAGTGAAATAGCTGTTAATCAAAGAATTTCAAGAACAAGTGTGAATAATATGTTTTTCCCTTCTGTTGGCTCAAAGTTTAGTCTATCAACAAACGTTGCACTTGGTTCAATCGGAATAGGACAAACTGATTACATAAAAAATGAAATAAGTTATGAAATGTATAATCCGTTGCTTGGTATTGAAGGAATGGATAGATTAGTCTTTATGTTATCAGCAAAATTAGGTTACATCAACGGATTTACAAATGATACAACTATTTCACCGATAGAATTATACAGAATGGGTGGAAATGGATTGAGTGGTTACGGTGTAACTCCAATGCGTGGTTATCCAGATGATAAAATTGGAGATGGTCCTTCAAAGGTAATGGCAAAATATACAGCAGAATTACGATTTGCAATTGCATTAGAACCAATGCCTATATTCTTTTATGTATTTGCAGAAGCAGGTAATATTTGGACTAATTTAAAAGCAACTAATCCGTTTGAACTTAAACGTTCAGCTGGTTTAGGTGTTCAGATGTTTATTAATCCTATTGGTATTATTGGATTTAGTTACGGATATGGATTTGATACTTACCGTGATAGTGGTTCAGAACCATCAGGTTGGAGATTTTTGTTCCATTTGGGACAATTTTAATTGAATAGATTATTATTTTATAAATATTAGGTTTAATATGAAAAATAATTTGATTTTTGGAGGGTTAATTTTGGTAACAATTTTGTTTGCAAACATACTCTATTCTCAACAAAATTCAGTTAAACTCAATTTTATTGATGCTGAAACTATTTTAAAGGAATTTCCAGAATTTCAAGAAATTGATAAAAAAGTTCGGGAAATTGGACAAAAATGGTCAGATACATTACAAATTTTTAGAGCAGATTTAAACAAAAAATTAGATGCATATCAAAAGCAATCTTCAAAGATGACTGCTGACCAGAAGCAAATAGAAGTAGAATCACTTCAAACTTTGAAGATACAAATTATGCAATTTCAGGAAGAAAAATTTGGTCTAAATGGTGAATTGGACAAAATGAGAATGAAATTACTTGAACCAATTAGTGAAAAAATTAAAATGAATTACTTTTTGCAAATGGATTAGAACCAATGTCAATTTCTTTTATATATTTGCTGAAATTGTTTAAAATTTTGTCTGTCTAAAAGAAACAAGTTAATTTGTACTTAAAAGTTTTGCTGGTTTAGGTGTTAAGATTTCTTATTAATTATTTTTGTATCAATTGATGGGGTTACGGATATGGACTTGATACTTACCGCGATAGTGGTTCAGAGCCGTCAGATTGGAGATTTTTGTTCCATTTGGGACAATTTTAGTTAGATATTTTTTTAATTTTATAAATTTAAGGGTTAATATGAAAAAAAATTTGATTTATGGAGTGATGGTATTGGCGACATTTTTGTTTGCAAACACACTATTTTCACAACAAAATCCTGTTAAACTTGGTATTGTTGATGCTGAAACTATTTTAAAAGAAATGCCTGAATTTCAAGAAGCTGACAAAAAAGTTCGTGAAATTGGACAAAAATGGTCAGATACATTACAAATTTTACGAGAAGATTTAAAAAAGAAATTTGAAGCATATCAAAAGCAATCTTCAATGATGGCAGCAGACCAAAAGCAAAAAGAAGAAGAATCTCTTCAAGCTATGAATATGCAAATGATGCAATTCCAAGAAGAAAAATTTGGTCAAAATGGTGAATTGGACAAAATGAGAATGAAATTACTTGAACCAATTCGTGAAAAAGCAAGAAAAGCAATTGAAGAAGTTGCCAAAGAAGAAAAAATTACACTTGTTGTAGATAAATTAACTGCTGTTTATAGCGATGCAAAAATTGATATTACATTTAAAGTATTAGATAAAATTAAAAGAGGCGGTAATTAATTTACTGCAATTGATTATTTTGATTTAAGTTCTAATTAGTATAATCTACTTGTCAAATTGATAAGTAGATTATACATTTTAACGAAAATATTTTTAGGTTAAAATGGAAGTTTCTACTTTTTGAATTTTATAATTTTTTATTGAGTTTGTATTATGAAAAAAAATCTTTTTGCTTCGATTTTGGTAGCAATTTTTTTGTTTGTTACCTTTGATTCTTATTCTCAAAAGGTAGGGTTTATCAATTCTAAAATGATAAGAGAAAAATTTCCAGAAGCACAACAAGCTGAACAAAGAATTCAATCAATGACAGATGAATGGAAAAGGGAACTTGCAGCAATGACTTCAAGAATTGAAAGTCTTGAATTTGAAATCAAAAAAAATAGACTTGTTTGGACAGACCAAGAAAAAGCTGAGAAAGAGAAAGAACTTGTTACTGCTAAAAAAGCAAGAGAAGATTTTGCTAAATCTACTTTTGAACCAAACGGAAAATATGATAATGCAGTAAATACTGTAACTACTCCAGTTGAAGAGAAAATTTATGCTGCTGTACAACAAGTTGCATCAGACCAAGGATTTGACATTGTTCTTGACCAAGCTGTTCAACCAATGGCTTATGGTAATTATAAGTTTGACCTTACATTGAAAGTATTAAAATTGCTTGGGGTTGATACAGATGAATTTGATAAGGAATTGCAAGAGAAAATCGACAAAGACCCACGTAATAAAAAAGTAGAATCAAAAACTCCAAGAAAAAGGACAGGCAAAACCACTGATTCTGAGCCACTTCGTGATTTTGAACAGCCAGATGTAAAGCCAGAAGACGCAAATAAACCAATTGACCCTCAAAAAGTTAAAGAAAGAGAAATTAAAAGAAGATAAGAAAAATTTATGTTAAAACTTAAAGTTCAAGAAATAGCTAATTTAATTGATGCAGAAATTGTTGGCAATTCCAATATTCTAATAACCGGCCTAAGTGGATTAGAAAATGGAAAAGAAGGAGATTTAACCTTTTATTATAACGACAAATACGCTAAATATCTTGCTGTTACAAAAGCATCTGTAATTATTCTTTCTAAATCTATTCAAAAAGTGCCTGAAGAAAATCAGGCACTTTTATTGGTTGAGAATCCATACAATTCTTTTGTGAAAATTTTACAATGGATTAACAGTAAAAAAGTCAGAAAGTCAAGTTACATTCATAGGTCTGCATATATCGGTGATAATTGTATTATTGATGAAACTGCATATATTGGTGCTTGTTGCGTTATCGGTGATAATTGTATTATTGGAAAAAATTCATATTTGCATAGCAATATTAGTATTTATGATAACGTGAAAATTGGTAATAATACAATTATAAACGCTAACGCTGTAGTTTATGAAGATACAATAATTGGCGATAATTGTGTAATTCATTCTGGTGTTGTACTTGGTTCAGATGGATTTGGTTATATTGAGAATCCTGATGATGGCTCCTATACAAAAGTCCCTCAACTTGGAAATGTTATTTTGGAAGATGACGTAGAAGTTGGTTCAAATACTACTATTGATAGGGCGATGGTTGGAAGTACAATTTTACGAAAAGGTGTAAAATTGGATAATCAAATTCAAATAGCACATAATTGCGAAATTGGTGAAAATACTGCTATGGCTGCTCAAGTTGGTGTTTCGGGTAGCGTTAAAGTCGGTAAAAGGAACAGATTTGGAGGACAAACAGGTATATCAGGTCATTTAGAAATAACAGATAATGTAACATTGATGGCAAAATCTGGTGTTGCTAAATCTATTGAAAAAAGTGGTGTTTACTTTGGTTCGCCCGTAAGAGAAAGAATGCAAGCATTCAGAATAGAAGCTGTCATTCACCAATTGCCAGAATTAGCAAAAGATATTAAATTAATTAAACAGAAAATCGAAAATAATAATTAAAAAATAAATCAGGAAATTAATAATGATTAAACTTGATACTATAATTTCATTAGCAAAACGTAGAGGTTTTGTTTTTCAATCTTCAGAAATATATGGTGGACTAAACGGTTGTTGGGATTACGGTCCACTCGGAGTCGAACTTCTAAAGAATTTGAAAGAGCAATGGTGGAGAGAAATGACTTATCGGGACAATATTGAAGGTGTAGATGCGGCTATTCTTATGCACCCTCGCACTTGGGATGCAAGTGGTCATACCAAGCAATTTTCTGACCCGATGATTGATAATAAAACAAGTAAATCAAGACACAGAGCAGATAATCTAATTGAAGAGTTTATTGATAAACTTGTGAAAAAGAAAAAAAAAGAAGAAGCTGAAATTATTACAAAGAAATTAGAAAGTGTCGAAACAAATGAAGATTATCATAAAATAATAATGGAACATGAAATAAAAGACCCAATTTCAGGAACGATGGACTGGACTGAGGTACGTAATTTTAATTTGATGTTTAAAACTTTTGTGGGACCTTTAGAAGATGCTAACTCTGTTGTATATTTACGTCCAGAATCAGCACAGGGTATATTTGTGAATTTCAAAAATGTAATGGAAACAGCAAGATTAAAAGTACCATTTGGAATCGCACAAGTCGGAAAAGCATTTAGAAATGAAATCAATACAAAGAATTTTCTATTCAGGACAAGAGAATTTGAGCAAATGGAAATGCAATTTTTTATTAAACCCGGTTCAGAAAAAGATTGGTTTGAATATTGGAAAGACCAGAGATGGAATTGGTGGAAAAATCTTGGCATGAAAGAATCTAAAATGAAATGGAAAATACACGATAAATTAGCTCATTATGCAAATTATGCGGTTGATATTGAATTTGAATTTCCGTTTGGATTTGGAGAAATTGAAGGTATCCATTCAAGAACTGACTTTGATTTGAAAGCACATCAGGAATATTCTGGCAAGAAAATGGAATATGTTGATACTGTGAATGGCGATAGATTTGTACCTTATGTAATTGAAACATCTGGTGGGGTTTCTCGTGGAGTTATGGCATTTTTATGTAATGCCTATGATGAAGAAGAAATAAAAGGTGATGATGGAAAATCAGAAGTGCGTTCTGTGCTTCGTTTTCATCCAAAATTAGCTCCTGTAACAGTAGCTGTTTTCCCACTTGTAAACAAAGATGGAATGCCTGAAAAAGCACATTTAATCTACAAAGAATTACAAAAGAATTACAAAGTTCAATATGATACTTCTGGAGCTATTGGCAGACGCTATCGCAGACAAGATGAAATCGGAACTCCATATTGTATAACTGTTGATGGGCAAACACTCGTTGATAATACTATTACAATACGTGAAAGAGACTCAATGATTCAGGATAGAATTAACGCAGATAACATTCAACAATATTTGAGAGATAAAATATCATAATAATAAAAGGGGTCGAAAATGTACAGAAATAAAGTAACTTATATGATTTTATCATTTTGTTTTGTAATGAAACTATTTTCATTACAAAATGATGACTATTATAAAATCAACAAATCATTTGATGTATTTGGTGATACATATTATAAAATTTTAGATAATTATGTAATTGATATCGACCCCGAATTATTAATGAAAAATGGTATTTATGGAATGTTGAGTTCATTAGACCCCTATTCAGAATTTTACGATGAAGCAAATATTGATGATAAAGACTATTTTTTGCAAGAAAGTTATGCAGGATTAGGTTTTTCAATATTTTCAATGGATAGTATGATAACCATTTCCGGTTTATTTGATGACTCCCCTGCCCAGAAAGCCGGAATCAGACGTGGTGATAAAATTTACAGCATTGATGATAATATTGTTTTACTCAAAAAAACTGAAGATATCAAACAGTTTACTGAAGGTAACGCAGGTACAATTGTGAATATTACAGTTTTGCGAAATAACCTGAAAGATACAATTGATTTTACATTAACAAGAGAAGTTATTCCACTAAAAAGTGTAAGATTTAAATTAGCATTTAACGACAGTATCGGTTATATTAACATTGATAAATTTACAAAAACAACTGTTAGTGAGTTAAAAAATGCAATTAGAGAACTACAAAATCAGTCATATTTAAAGGGTTTAATACTTGATTTAAGAGATAATCCTGGAGGTTTACTCGAATCAGCTGTTGGTGTTTCTGAAATATTTGTTCAGAAATCAAGTTTGATAGTTACTACAAAATCAAGAAGAAACAAAAATGTTACTGAGTATAAGTCTAATGTCGACCCATTAGTACCTGATTTGCCACTTGTGGTTTTAATAAATGAAAACTCTGCAAGTGCCGCAGAAGTTGTTGCAGGTGCAATTCAAGATTTAGATAGAGGAATTGTAATAGGAAAAAAATCTTATGGCAAAGGATTAGTACAAAATATCCTTGATTTACCATATAATAATGCTTTAAAGCTAACGACAGCAAAGTATTACACACCTTCTGGCAGATGTATTCAGAGAATTAAATTTGGCGAAGGATATGAAAATAATGGAGTTGTTGCAAATCCAGACACTACAGTTTTTTATACAAAAAATGGAAGACCTGTTTATGAATCAACTGGTATAATTCCCGATTCAACCATAGAAGATACTGAAACTGATTTTATTAAAAGTGTAGCTGGGAGTAAGGAATTTTTTGAATTTGCAAATCTTGAAGCATCGAAACATAAAGAATTGTCCAAAAATTATCAAATTTCAGACAATACTTATAATGAATTTCAAAAATATTTCAGTACAAATAGTACAGATTTTCAATCAACTGAAAATATGTTTTTAGAAAAAATTGAAGAATTATCTAAGACTAATCAATATAATGACAAAATTAAAACAACCTTAAATGAATTAAAAAAAATTATTTCTGAAGAGTATTCAGCTCAAAAAATTAATTCAAATACAAAACTTAGAGAATTGTTAAGTATTGAAATAAAATCAAGATTTTTGAAGGAAGTTGAAATATTTTCAGAATTTGTTAATTTAGATGATGTTGTTAATAATGCCAGAAATCTAATCAAATCAAAAAATTATTTTATGTTGCTCAGCAAATCCACGCATTGATTTTCATTATTATTTGATAAATTCTACTCACATAGTAGTTGAGTTATTATGTTGCTAATTTGATTTTGCTCGTATTATCTACGTTGTTGATTTTTAAAATTATATTAATTTTGTAGATGTAAAATGGAATTAACAAAACAAGAAATGGCAGAAATTGACATTTTATTTGAACAATATGGAAAAGACAAAAACGAAGACAAACTTATGAAAGAACTTGCAAAATTTGCACGTCCAGATGGTAGTTGGTCATTATATGTCCGTTGGCAATTAGATACAATTAATCAGATTGGTTCGTTTGAATAGAAACTAATCTAATAAATCAAACTTATTAATTATGGAACTTCTATTGTAAATTTCACTTTAAATTTATTTTTTAGAATTGATAATGGATATTCACCATGAACTTATTGAAAAATATTAATTTCATTATTTTAATTATAATTGTCACTATAAATATTTCTTTATTTTCACAGGAAGATGAACGTGGTTTTTTGGTGAAAATAGGACAAAAAGCACCTGAATTTTCAACAAAAACGATAGATGGAAGTACTTTTAATTTGGCTGATAATTTAGGAAAAATTGTAGTATTGCAATTTACAGCAAGTTGGTGCAGTGTTTGTATTAAGGAAATGCCTCATCTGGAAAAAGAAATTTGGCAGCCATTAAAAAACAGAAACTTTGTATTGGTTGGAATTGATAGAGATGAACCCTTAGAAACAGTAATAAAATTTGCAAAAGCTACAAAAGTAACTTATCCTTTACTACTTGATAAAGGTGCTGAAATTTTTGGTTTATATGCAAATAAAGATTCAGGAGTAACTCGCAATGTTGTAATCAATGCAAACGGTGAAATTGTTTTTATGACACGGCTTTTCGACAAAATAGAATTTGAAAAAATGAAACAAATTATTTTCAATTTAGTCAATGAAAATGAAGAATCATCAAAGAAATGAGATTGTCAGAAAAGAATTGAACAATCTCATTTCGAATCAGTCATAATTATGAATATAATAATCCCCATAGTTCCATCATTCAATTTTACCCAAAAATAAGTAATGAAACATCATAGCTTAAAAAATATTCAAAATTGATTCAACATTAATTTTTATTATAAGAAATTTAGAATAAGAAATTAAATAGGAACCCAACTATCATAATACCTAAACCTGTAATTCCAAAAAATGTGAATAGTAATGGATACTTCAGGACTTTTTTCAATATAATTCCTTCTGGCAAACTCAATCCAATTACTGCCATCATAAATGCCAAAGACGTGCCCAAAGAAGCACCTTTTTCAAGTAATACTTGGACTATTGGTATAATTCCTGCGGCATTTCCATACATTGGAATACCAATCAAAACTGCAAGCGGAACCGAATACCAAGCATCTTTACCCATAAATGAAGCCATGAAATCAGCAGGTACATAACCATGCACTCCTGCTCCAATTGCAATTCCTGCAATAATGTATATCCATACTTTAGAAACTATTTCTCTAACAGCGGTGAATCCTTCATCAATTCTATGGTTGAATGTAAGTTTCTCTTCAATCATATCCATTTTGCCAGCTTTAACTTCATAAACCCAATTCTCAACCCATTTTTCTAATTTTAATCTTCCAATAACCCAGCCGGAAAAAATTGAAATTGATAATCCAGTTGTAACGTAAATTAAAGCAGTCTCCCAACCGAAAAGTCCAAATAATAGCACAAGAGCAACTTCATTTATCATTGGTGCGGCTATTAAAAAAGAAAATGTTACTCCAAGTGGAATACCAGACTCTACAAATCCTAAGAATAAAGGAATCGCCGAGCAAGAGCAAAATGGTGTAATAATTCCAAGCAAACTTGCCATAACATTTCCAGCGAATAATGGTTTGCCTTCTAATGCCTTTCTTGTTTTTTCAGGTGAAAAGTAACTTCTTATTATTCCCACAACAAAAACTATTAAAATCAGGAGCAAAAGAACTTTTGGAACCTCAAAGATAAAGAACCTTATTGATTCGGTTAAATGAGAAGATTTCTCCATTCCAAACAGATCATATATAAACCAATTGACAGTAGGTTCCAGAAAATGATAAATTAAAAACCAAATAGGAAGTATAATTATCACAATTAATATTTTATTCTTTTCATACAAATTCTTTAGCATTTTATATTCCTTTTTCATTTAATTATTTTCAAACCTTGTGTCTGCAAAAAAATATCTATGCTATCTTCTGCATAGAATCCTTCATGCCTAAAAAACTCAATTCCTTCGCTATTATGAAATACTTGGGTTGGCATAACTCTGATTTTGTATGGTACAGTTTTTTGATATTCTTTAAAAACATCTAAATTAACAACAACAATTTGATGTTTGTATTTATTTGCTAACGACTCCAAAATTGGCTTCATTCTAATGCAACCATCACAATTAGAAGCACCTATTTCAACCAATGTAACCAATGCTGTATCATTTTTTATTATTGGCGGCTCGAAGGAAATTTCTTGTGTGCAACCAATGATAATAATTGTACAAATTGAAATTACAGCATATATTAAAAACTTATACATTTAGAATATTCCTGTTTTGGAAATAAAAAAGCCAAAGTTATAATCATTTGTAAGTTGATATCCATTATAATATTTATATAATGGCATTTCAAACATAAAACTAAGCAAATATGAATCAATACGATAACTTATTTGTGGTGCGGCAATCAATGACAAATATCCTGAATCAAGATTTTCAATTCCCAGATACAAATCTTTTTCTTTGATTTCATTTCTTAATTCAAAAACAAAATTCATATCATCAATGAATTGATAAGAGCCAAAAACAGAACTCACAAAAGCAGTTCCATATTGAAAACCATCTCTATTTTCAAATAAATATTCATTTCTATTTACAAAAAATAAGTGGACATCATCAAGAAAGTATCCTTTATGAAAAAACAAATAACTGATTATTCCATAAGAATTTTGAGAAGGTTGTATGTGAATTGGTAAATTCAATTTTTGTAAATTAAATGGTAATTTCACACCAGCACCAGCAGTAAGTTCAATTTCATTTTCCTTGTCGCTGAATATTTTGTATTTGCTATTTAAATTTATATGTGAAAATCCTTTGCCGGTGAGTTCGTATAATTGGAAATCTTGCGTTTTCTCAACGAAATATCCTAATTCAGCATCAATGGATAATTCATCAAATACACCATAATTCAAATACAAGCCCAAATATTGCGATCTGAAACTTGCTACATTGCCCAATTCTGCTTTGGAATCATTTCTATAATATTCACTACCAAAACTATATTTATAAAATGCCAATGCATCCAAATTTCCCTTGGTTGTAATGCCAGTATTGGTAGTGCCGGCAACTGGAGATAAGCCACCAACTGAAGCACCACCCATACAACTGCATTGACTGAAAGCATTATTAAAATTAAGAAAAATGCTCACAAAAAGAAAAATTATTAATTTTAATTTCATAAAATTATCTAAATTGTTGCCCAAATCATGTAAACACCGCCAAGGATAACAAGGATTCCGCAGATTTTCTTAAACCAAACTGTAACTTTTGAGCCCTCAGACCAATTAAGATATTTCTGAACTACATTTGTTAATGTTCCCGCAAGAATAATCACAAAGCAATGACCAATCGAAAATGCAACCAGTAATCCAACTGCTAAAACCGTATCAGTTGAAGAAACTTGAAAAACAACTCCCATAACAGGGGCCATAAATGCAAATGCACATGGTCCAAGCCCTACACCAAAAATTAAGCCTAATACAAATGCTGCCATATAACCTTTGTACCTTGTGCCAGACATATTGGCACCATCCCATGGCAATTTGATTAAATCCATCAAATACAAGCCAACTACAAAAAATACTACTGCAACAAGATAATTACCAATAGTTCCAATATCGCCCATCAATCTGCCCATTGCGAAAGTAATACCACCGATTAAAGCAATAGTTACTAAAATGCCAATGGAGAAAACAGATGAGAGATAAAAAGTTTTCTTAGTAGAGATTGTTCCTTGCGAACTCAAAAAACCAACGATTAAAGGTATGCTCGATAAATGGCATGGACTAAGAATAATGCTCAAAATTCCCCATATAAAAGAAGAAAATGTTGCAAGCCAAAAATTCCCATAAAGCAATTCAACCAGCGAATTAAAAATTTGTTCTATCATTTTGTGCTACTCATAATATTGGTGTCAATCCATTTTCCTGCAAAAACTTTTCAATATCTGCTTCAGGATAAAAGCCCTCGTGGCGGTGAATTTCTTTTCCATTTTTATCAAGAAATACTTGAGTTGGGATAAGTCTAACACCAAATTCTTTACTTTTGTCTTTAAATTCTTTTTTCACAACATCATAAAAAATTACTTCCAATTGTTCGCCATACTTTTTTTCAAGAGAAGACATGATTGGTTGCATTTGCTTACATGGAACGCAATTCACAGAGCCAAGTTCAACAAATGTAACAATCGCTTTGTTGTTGGCTTGTTGGACATTTTGAACTTTTTCTTTTTCATTACTTTGCTCAATAACTTCTGCTTTCTTGTCGCTTGAACAAGAAAAAATCAAAAGAATTGAGAAAAATGAGAATAAAAGCAATAACTTTTTCATTACTTTGCTCCGTTTATCCAAGCCATAATTTCAGTATCTCTTGGTATTTTGCCAAAACTCACAACTTTTTCATCTATTACAATTCCCGGAGTCATCATAATACCATAAGCCATAATTTGTTGCAAATCAGTTACTTTCTCTACTTCTGCTTCTATAGAATTTTGGCTAACTAATTCACGAATTTTCTTTTCGAGTGCAATACATTTTGCACAGCCTGTTCCTAATACTTTAATTTTCATCTTATAGTTTCCTTATTTCTTTGAAAATTTGTCAATTTCTTTTTTAATATATTTTTCATATTTTGCATAATTTGAGGAAAAATCCCAGATTTTATCAAGTTTTTTCCATTTTACTTCCTTTCCATCTACTTTTTTGCTCAGTATTAATTCTTGAGATTCAAATTTGTACTGCTCAGCAAAATGTTCATTTTCTGTCTGTTGAAAATCAATTGATTTCAAAATAATCTTGCTGTTTTTCATTTCATTTTGAAATTTTGCATTTAGACTCTTTTGAGTAAAATCTTCTATTGTCATACAACCTTGACAACGCATTGTTGCATGAAAATAAAGCACTTCAATTACTTCTGATTTATTCTGAGAATACACAAAAGTAATTGAGGCAATAAAAATTGCCAGAAGAAAAAGAAATTGTTTCATAATTCACCTATTAATTATTACAAGTTAATTGAATTCTATCTACATGCTCAATTTGAGCCAAATCATTTTGCATAATCTCAGTATTTGCATACCATTTTACCAATGAATCTAATAAATCTTTGATAACAGTACTTGTTATATTTTGCTTAATTCGATAATTTATCCATTTCCCGTCTTTTGTATCTTCGATAAATCCGGCTTTTCGGAGGATATTCAAATGTGATGATACGGTGGGAGTGCTGATATTCAAAATGCTTTTAATTTCGCAAACACATAATGATTTATGCAACAACATAAGCAGAATCCGCACTCTATTCGGTTCAGAGATTGCCTTAAATATATCTGTAATTTCTCTCATAAAACTTTTTTCATTTAGATAATTATCAAAATGTAAAAATAAGAAAAATAATTGAAATGTTAAATTTTTTTTTTCAATTACAAAGAAAAATCAAAATATATTATATTTGTATTTGATATTTGAGTTATACATTCAAAATAATTCAAATTAGCAAATAAGATGAATTAATTAAAAATGTTTTGTATAATTAAAATTGGAAAATATATGGACAATTCAAAAATATTCAACATGTCTTTTGCAAGTGTTTATCCTCTATATATTCAAAAAGCTGAGAAAAAAGGAAGGACTAAGCAAGAAGTTGATACAATAATTATCTGGTTAACTGGTTATAATCAAGAATCATTGCAAGAACAAATTGATTCTCAGGTAAGTTTTCAAGGTTTTTTTTCACAATCGCCACAAATCAATCCAAATGTTTCCAAAATCAAAGGAGTAATTTGTGGTTATCGTGTTGAAGATATAAAAGATAAACTAATGCAACAAATTCGTTATCTTGATAAACTTATTGATGAATTGGCAAAGGGTAAACTAATGGATAAAATTTTGAGAATTTAAATTTGACCAGCATATTTATTGATATAAATTATTTAAATTTATATAATCAAAAATTTTTGAATTTAGATATTCAATATTATTTAGCTTATTTTTGAAATTATCCCTTATTAATGTAGATGATATTGATATTATTGGAGTATCTAAATAATTTAATTTAATATTTTTAAAATGATTTAAGTTATTCATTCTTTCTCTACTATGTCCATCATTTTTATCTCTAAGAATAACAACAAGTTTTACTAATTCGAGAATTTCTTCATAATTTTTCCATTTATCTAAATGAATTGCATTATCTTCACCGATTAACATGTACAAATCATTATCTGGATAAATATTTTTAAGATATTTTATTGTGTCAATTGTATAAGAAACAACTTGTTTATTTAATTCAAATTCATCAATAATAATATTTACATTTTCCTTGAAAGTTATTTTCAGCATTTGCATTCTATGAAAATTCATTACAGATGAAGTATAATTATTTTGCTTAAATGGAGAAATAAAAGTGGGAATAATATGTAATTTTACTAAATTAAGCTGATTCATAAATTGTTCCGCAAATAACTGATGCCCCAAATGAATTGGATTAAAAGTTCCGCCGTACATACCTATATTTTGCATAATATTTGTGTTAATAAAGTAAGTAGTTCTGAATCGAGTTCAGATGGACATAAATCTGTACTCTGTCAATCAGTAATTGATGCTGAATCTCAATAGAAAATGGATTCTTCACTTTGTTCTGAATGACAATTTGAAACCCTGCCTAAATCCTCCCCAAGGGCAGTAGCAATAGGATTCGTCATCCCGAACGTAGAGAGGAATCCAGTAATAATAATGAAATTCCAAAAAACAAAGCAACTGGATTCTGAAATGAGTTAAGGATAACGTAAATCCATCATCATAAAAGAACAAAAAATCCTCTGCTAATTACTAAATCAACAGAGGAATAATTCAAATAAACATAAGCATTACTTTATTGCTTCAATTTCTTTTTCTATATCTTCAATACGAGTTTTAGATTCTGCAATTCTGCCTTCTTTTTCTTTGATTCTTTCTTCAATCAAACGAATTTTGTTAGCTTTTTCTTCTTCTGAAACTTCAGCATCAACTTTATCTTTTGCAGTTTCAAGAGCTTGTTTATCGCTAATTAAAGTTTCTTCTAATCTTCTGATTTTAGTATCAAGGTTATCTTTAATAGCTATAAGTTTGCTTCTTTTCTCTTCGTTAATTTTATCAAAGTATTCTTTTTTCTTTTTGTCGAAAATGTTGAATGCTTCTCTGATTCTTGAGAATAATTCGTTTCTTTGCTCTTTTTTGAGTTTGACTATTTTTACTTCACTTTGTACAGTAATTAAAGATTCTCTAATGAGTTTAAACTCTGTAACACCATGTACTAAATTGAAACAGTCATTAACTTTAGCAGTAAGTTTTGAATAATTCTCAGCACATTCAGAATCGAATGATTCACGTTCTTGAGATTGTTTGCTATTCAATTCGCTAAACACTTCTCTAATCATTTGATAAAGTTCATCACGCATTTCTTTACGTAATTTTACACCTTTTATAGCCGCTTGAGCATTGATAAGCATATCTCTTGCATCTTGATAATTTTCATTATCGGTAGTAAATGCTATTGCATCATCAACAATTTTTTTCATTTTGGCATAATTTGTAGTAACTTCGGTATCCATACTTAAACGTTCTTCTCTTTGACGCTTGTTTAATACTTCAAAGCAATCTCTAATAGTTTGGAATAATTCTTCCCTTTGGTCTCTTTTTAATTTGAGTTCTTTAATTTGCTTTTGAATATCAATTAATTCATCGCGTGTAACATTGAAGTCTGTAGTTGTATTTGATTTTTCAACCAAACCATCAATTTTTGATTTTATATTATGATAATTTTCAATACATTCCATTTCGAAATTTTCACGTTCTTCCATTTGTTTACGGCTTATCTCTTCGAAAGCTTTATTTATCATATCATAAAGCTCATCGCGATGTGAACGTTTCAATTTCAAATTTTTAAATTCATTTTGAGCATTCAAAAGTAATTCTCTTGAATGTTTAAATTCAGTTGATTCGAGAGATTCTTTTACAGCCGTTTCTACTTTTACCTTAACTACAAGGTAGTTTTCGTGGCTTTCTTTCTCGAACTCTTCTCTTGCCAAAGATTGTCTTTGATTAACTTTTTCATAAGATTCGTTAATCATTTCCATTAATCTGCTGTTGTCTTCATCACGAAGGAACAAAGCAATAAGCTTATCTTTTGCATTTGTAAGCTTAGTTCTGATATCTTTCCAATCATTTGATTCATCAGCAAACTTAATTGCTGATTCAATTTCAGTTACAACTGAATTTAAAGCTAAAGTATAATCAGCTTCACTATTGTATTTTGAAAGCACTTGACCGCTTTCTGGCTCAATAACGCCTTGATTTTGAGCCGTAACTGCTGTTGTTTCAATAGCATTTGTTGTTGAAGTATTTGCTTCAACAGTATTATTGACAACAACTTCGACTTCTGTTGATGTTTGTTGTGTTGTTTCTGATGTCATTACATCATTCCCGTTAGTTGTTAATTCGTTTGACACTTTGCACCTACCGTAAAAAAGTAATTATAGTGTTTAGTAAAAAAAATTAATTATTTTGAACTGAATTAATTACAGTATTTTCGTTATTTAAATTCATACTTCTAATAGCATTTAAAGCTTGTCTTGAAATCGGTGGAAGTTCATCACCTTTAATAATCATATCTAATTCTTCAAAATCCAAAATCTCTCTTTCGAGTAATATTTTAGAAGTTTTATGCAATATTTCAATATTTCCAGAAAGCAATTCTTCGGCTTTGTTTTGAGCATCAATTAAGAGTTTTCTTACTTCATTGTCAATCACCCTTGAAGTTTCTTCACTAAAATCCCTGTGATGAGCAAAATCTTTTCCTAAAAATACTTCGTCATTTTCCTTGTGGAATGTAACTGGACCAATTACATCAGACATACCCCATTCGCAAACCATTTTTCTTGCAATATATGTTGCACGTTGTAAGTCATTAGAAGCACCTGTAGATTGAATTGAAAAAATTATTTTTTCAGCTGCTCTACCCGATAATAATACAATAAGTGCATCTTTGAAATAATCTTTTGATTTTGAATGATACTCTTCATTCGGCATACTCCAAGTTAGTCCTAAAGCTCTTCCTCTCGGAATGATTGTTACTTTATGTACTGGGTCAGAATTAGGCAACATCATACCAGCTAAAGCATGTCCCATTTCGTGATAGGCAGTAAGTTCTTTTTCTTTATCAGAAATCACAAGACTTTTTCTTTCAACACCCATCAATACTTTATCTTTTGCATTTTCAAAATCATACATAGTAACTTTATCGCTATTTCTACGAGCGGCAAGTAATGCAGATTCATTTACAATATTGGCTATATCAGCACCAGACAAACCGGGTGTTCCCTTTGCAAGCACTGCTAAATCAACATCACTTCCTAATGGAATTTTACTTGTATGTACTTTAAAAATACCTTCCCTACCTTTAACATCAGGTCTATCAACAACAACTTGTCTATCGAATCTCCCAGGTCTAAGTAAAGCAGGGTCTAAAACGTCAGGTCTATTGGTAGCTGCAATAATAATTACACCGCCATTTTGTTCAAAACCATCCATTTCAACGAGTAGCTGATTTAAAGTTTGTTCTCTTTCATCGTGTCCACCACCGAGACCTGCACCACGATGTCTTCCGACTGCATCAATTTCATCAATAAATACAATACAAGGTGAATTTCTTTTGGCTTGTTCAAACAAATCTCTCACACGACTTGCACCAACACCAACAAACATTTCAACGAAATCTGCACCAGAAATTGAAAAGAATGGAACATTTGCTTCGCCAGAAACAGCTCTTGCAAGCAAAGTTTTACCTGTACCTGGAGGACCTAACAAAAGTACGCCCTTTGGTATTTTACCACCCAATCTTTGAAACTTTGCAGGTTCTTTCAAAAATTCAATAATTTCTTCAAGTTCAAACTTGGCTTCATCTGCTCCTGCAACATCATTAAAAGTTATTTTAGGTGAATTTTCATTTAATAACTTAGCTTTTGATTTTCCAAATGAAAAAATTCCTTTAGCTCCTCCCCCATTTTGCATTCTTCTCATAAAGAAGATAAAAAATCCGAGTAGAACAAGCCAAGGTAATAATCCGAGCAAGTATTGTGAAAATGTAGATGATTCTTTATATTTCCAAATAATCCCTTTCTCTGACCAAATTCGTTCTGTTTCAGAATCCAATACGCCTAATTTTGTAGTAAATTTAGTTATAGTTCTTGGTTTGCCTTCAATCGTAATTGTAACGGGCTTAACCAATTCACCATTAAAATCATAATCATTAAGTTGTGATTTATAAACGGTCGCTGTTTTTATTAAATCTTGATTCAGAAAATTCAAGTAATCAGTATATTCAATACTTTCATTCTGTGTTTGTGCCCCTTGCATAAAAATATAAACCATAAAGATACCTGCAGCAAGGACAAGCCATATCATCATATTTCGCATTATGTTATTTTGATTATCGTTACCCATTTTTTTAAATTCATTAAATGGGTTCTTATTATCATTTTTTTGAGAATCACTCATTTATATATATACTCCAAACAAAATTTCATCTTAAATTTATAATTTAAGTTTAGACGTTAATAGTTAATGTTAATTTTTAATTTAATGTTAATAATTTAATTTAATGTTAATAATTTAATTTAATATTGAATTATTTCTTCAATTGTTTGCTTTCATTTCTGATTGTAGGTTTTTTAATACTGATAAATCATAGGATAAATCAACAATATTCTTAGCAGAACCTTGAGTATTAGCAAGATAAATTTTCTCAAATCTTTCAATTATTTCGTCATCAGCATACTCAAGCAATTCATTTAAGTGGTTTTCAATTTCTATCATAGTTTTGTTAAATTCTTTTTCAATCAATACAAAACCATCTGTTCCAGAATCAATTTTTTTTATTTTGTTAAACAAATTCCAACAACTTTTTGCTGAAAATATTAATTTATTTAATAATTGAGCAGAATTACTTGATGCTCCTAATTCAAGTATTGTAGCTATGTCGTTTTTCTTACGTAAGCTGCCATTTGAATATTCATCAAGATAATTGACCACCGATAATGTATCTTTAGAAATTTGCATTTTTCCCAACAGAAATAATAAATTTTACTAATATTAAAGTGTAACAATCGTATTTTTGTATTTTTTATTGCAGGACTTTTTTTGAATAAAGATTTTACAATACAGATTATGAATGAATATGGCTCCCTTAACAAGCCATTCTACTTTTTAATTGATTTTGATTGTAACAACAATTTCATCTATAATGTTGAAAATTATGAAAAAAGTCAATTTAAATTTGTTATTGAGAAGAATAATTTGGATATGACAAATTCAAAATCAATAAAATTCAAAAAAATACCTATTGATTATAATATATATTCTATTGCATTTAATTATTGCTTGGAAAATCTGAAGTTTGGTAATTCATATTTACTCAATTTAACTTTCCCTTCTGAAATTGAAACAGATTTTACATTAGAAGAAATATTTGAAAAATCAAAAGCAAAGTACAAAGTATTACTTAAAGACAATTTTGTTTGTTTTTCCCCAGAAACTTTTATAAAAATTTCTGATGGAAAAATTTATTCCTACCCTATGAAAGGTACTATTGATGCAGATATTCCAAATGCACTTGAAATAATTCTTAATGACCCAAAAGAAACAGCCGAACATTATACTATTGTTGATTTGATTCGTAATGATTTGAGTATTGTTTCAAAAAAAGTACGAGTAAATAAATTTCGATATGCGGATTTATTGATTACAAATACTAAGAGACTTTATCAAATAAGTTCAGAAATTTGTGGGGTTTTACCGGATAATTATACTACTAAAATTGGTGATATTATTTTTGCACTATTACCTGCTGGTTCAATTACCGGGGCGCCCAAAGTAAAAACAGTTGAGATAATAAAGCAAGCAGAACAATATGATAGAAAATATTATACTGGAATAGCTGGATATTTTGATGGTAAAAATTTAGACAGTTGTGTTTTGATTAGATTTATTGAGAAACAACAAGATAAATATTTCTTTAAAAGTGGTGGTGGTATTACAGTTAATAGTAATTGTGAATCAGAATATCAAGAATTATCGGATAAAATTTATGTTACTTTTTGAGACAATCAAAGTTGAAAATGGAGTTTTAAAAAACTTAACTTACCATCAGTCAAGAGTTGATGATGTTTTTAAAAATTACTTTCATAAATTAAATCCATTCTCACTTCAAGAATTGATTGTTCCCGTCATTAATTCAAATGATATTTACAAATGCAAATTTGTATATTCAGATGTGTATTATGAATTTCAGTTTTCTGAGTATAAAAGGCGTCCAATACATTCATTGAAATGTGTATATAGCGATAGCATTAATTACCAATATAAATTCTTGGATAGAAATCTAATGGATGATTTGCTAAAGCAAAAAGAAAATTTCGATGATATTATTATAATTAAAAATGGTTTTGTAACAGATTGTTCGTATGGTAATCTTGTTTTTTGCGATGGAAAATCACTATTTACTCCTGCTCACCCACTTTTAGCAGGCACCAAAAGGCAGAAACTCTTAAATGAAGGGAAAATTTCAGAAAAGTCAATAAAACAAACTGATTTACACAAATTCCAATTTGTAAAGATAATTAATGCTATGTTGGAAATTGAAGATGCATATCAAATAACTGATTTTAAAAATTATTGACAAAAAAATATTATTTTTGTATTTAGAATTAATTTTATAATCATAATTAGAAAGTTTATGAATAATTTAAAAATATTTAAGGTTGGTGGGGCAGCACTTGGAAATATAGATGGATGGAACAATTTTGTATCTTTAATAAATTCTATAGGTGAGCCATCGGTTGTTGTAATTTCTGCTTTGAATTTAACAACACGCGAATTAAAAAATGCTGCAAAATATGCTGAAATTAAAGAAATTGAGAAAGCGAATTCCATTTTAAATAAAATATTCGATTTTCATAATGAATTTGCATATTCAGTTCTTCAGTCAAATTCATTGATATTATTTCAAAATAATATTGTATCTGTTAAGGATAAGCTAATAAGATTGTTTCAGGGAGTTTATCTAACAGGTTTTTTGTCAAATAAAACATTGGATTCTATCTTATCATTCGGTGAGATTCTGGCACTTGAATTAATAAAAGCATTATTTAATAATAATCATACAATTGAAACTATTGATTCTGGTGAAATTATTATTACTAACTCCAATTTTGGTGAAGCAGTTCCTATAATTGAACAATGTGATATGAAAATCAATACTAAAATCAAACCATTACTTGAATCGAACAAAATTATTATCACGCAAGGTTTTTCTGGAAAAACGATTGATGGATTTGTTTCAACTATGGGTATTGAAAGCTCCAATTTAACAGCAACATTATTGGCAGATTTGTTAAATGCAAATGAATTGCATATCAGAACAAATGTTACAGGTATTTTTAATGCTGACCCAAAGCAATATTCAAACACAAAAATTATTTCGCAACTTAGTTATAATGACGCAAAAAAAGCAGCAATGAATGGTCTAAAGTTAATTTATGCAGATATGATTAATATTGCTGAACAAAAAAATATCAAGATATTTTATGAATCTGGTGTTAAAAATGAAAATTTTAGAACAATAATTGACAATCAGCAAAATACCCAATCTCCAATGATAATTGTACAAAACAATATTTCAAACTTAAAAATCAATTTCAATTCATATTCAGAACGAAGGTCTGTAATTGACGATATTTTAAATTATGAAAAAATTCGTGCAAATATAATTTTTTCCAATTTCATGGAAGATTATATTCAAATTGTTGTAAACGGAGAATTTGATGAAAGCAACTTTGATATTCAAAATATTGAAATTTTCAATAATTTTGATTTAATAAAAGTATTATTTGCTGAAAATTATCCTAAATTTCAATCACAATTAGAAGAATTCAATCAACAAATATATTCTATTAATAATATCATCAATAACGATTTAAATTTTCGATTGCTTGTTGATAAATACTTTACCAATAGAATTGTAGAGAAAATACTTGAATTTTTTTAATTTGATTTTTATTTTACATTTATAATCAATAACTTAGAATTACGTTTATGAAAATTAATTTGAAAATTGTATTAATTTTTCAAAGTGATAAATTATGAAATATCCACGAAAATTATCCTCAGGTGAAAATAATACTGTTATAGTATTAAGTGATACCGAAGTAGCAAAACTCTTTGTAGGTGATACACGTTCTGAAATTGGCAGTGAGGCGTTTAAAATGCAATTTGCTAATTCTGTGAATGGTTTAGTAGCAAAGTTTATTAGATTAGATTTTAGTGAAGAAATTCAAGCAGAAATGCTTGTAATGGAGCGTATTTATCCTTTAGATTTCAGGTCTTTTGAAATTGAGGTTCGTGAACTGTGGCTTGAAGTGTTTGAATTTGAATTAAAACAACTTCATCAATATGGTTTTGTGCATAGAGATTTGAAAAGACCTTCAAACATTAGCGGTTTTGCTTATGATAATATTTTACTGACAAATAAAGGACTTAGGTTGATTGATGTTGGGATTTCAGCATTAAAAAGTCAGGTTGGAGATAAAATATTTGAAAAATTTGTAGAAAATGAATTGAAAGAATTGGAATTATTTAAAGAGTATTTCATAAATAGATGAGAATTATTCTACATTTCTGATTGTAAACGATTTTAGTGAATAGAACGTCAATCTAACTTGAATTTGAAATTTATATTGATGTAATGAAAAAAGAAAAACTAACTAAAAGAATCATTCAAGTATTGAGTGAAACTTCAGAACCCCTAAATTTGAACCAGATTTCTAAAATTTTAATGCTTAAATCTGACTCAGATGAATATTTTTTATTTAGAGATGTTTTGTTTGAACTATGTGATAATAAAATCATTCAAAAGCATGCTCGTAGAAGATATTCATTGCCGATAACAGATAAATTTTCTGAAGTTGAAGGTAAATTGAGAATTGATAATAATCGTGGTATTGTTGAAACAAAACTCCCAAATATTACAAAAATAATAATCAAGCAAAAAGATTTAGGAACAGCTTTTGATGGCGACATTGTTAAAGTTCAATTACTTGCTCAAAAAAAAGGAAAGAAAACTAAAGGCGTTGTTACAGAAGTTGTCAAAAGGAATAATCGTGAAATAGTAGGCAAATTAGAGAAAACTGATTATTTTTGGTATCTCGTCCCCGAAGATTTAAATTATTATGTTGATTTTTTAATTCCTGAAAACAAACTTGGTAGTGCTAAAGCAGGAGATAAGGTTTCAGCAAGATTTATTTCTTGGACAGACCCACAAACAAGTCCATCAGCCGAAGTGCTATCAATTATCGGGAAATCTGGTATTCCAAATGTTGAATATGATTCCGTACTTCACGAATTTGATTTACCATTTGAATTTCCTCAAATTGTAATTGATGAAGCATTAAAATTTAAAAAGCCACAAAATCGCAAACCAGCTGGAAGACTGGATTTACGAAATGAAGACATTATTACTATTGACCCAGTGGATGCGCGAGATTTTGATGACGCACTATCATTAAAAATTCTTGAAAGTGGAAATTATCAACTCGGTGTACACATTGCTGATGTTAGTCATTATGTTGCTGAAAATTCTGAATTAGATATAGAAGCAAGGTTTAGAGGAAATAGTATATATTTGGTTGACCGTGTAATTCCTATGTTGCCTGAAGAATTATCAAATGTAATTTGTTCACTTCAACCAAATGAACCACGTCTTGCATTCTCTGTATTTATGGAAATTACTCCTCGTGGAATTTTAAAAGAATATTCACTTGCAGAAACAATTATTAAGAGCAAACGCAGATTTACTTATGAAGAAGTACTTGATATTATTCATACTGGTGTTGGTGATTATTCTGAATTAATTCAAAAATTACATATTCTTGCCAAAATTTTAAAGAAAAAACGATATTCTCAAGGTGGTATAGAGTTTGAAACTTCTGAAATTAAATTTAAACTTGATGAGAATAAATTTCCTATTGAAATAATGCAGAAAACTACAACAGATTCAACTTCTTTGGTTGAGGAATGTATGCTTATGGCAAATCAAGCTGTAGCGATGCAATTAAAAAAGATTTCAAAAGAATTAAAAGCTCCAACCGATTTACCATTTTTATTTAGAATTCACGATGAACCTGATAAAAAGAAAATTTCTGAAGCTTTAGAATTTCTTTCTGAATTGGGTGTTAAATCACAAAAGAAAAATTTAAGTTCTAAAGAAATCAACGCATTATTAAATCAAGCAAATAAACTACCCGAAAAAAATATTATCCATCAGATTTTGATTAGAGCAATGGCAAAAGCAGTATATTCTGCAGGAAATATCGGACATTATGGACTTGGATTTAAAGAATATTCTCATTTTACTTCGCCGATTAGAAGATATCCTGACCTTGTAGTTCATCGCCTTTTAAAAGAATATTCAAAGGGTATGCCCGAAAGAGATAGACTTAGTTATCTGAAAATTTTTGTAAAAGATGCGGCAAATCATACTTCAAACACTGAACGTCTTGCAATGGATGCAGAAAGAGCATCTATCAAATTGACACAAACTGTTATGGCATCAAATCTTGTTGGTGATGAATTCGATGCAACTATTTCTGGTGTACAAAGTTATGGAGTTTTTGCTGTATTAGATGGATTTTTTGGAGAAGGATTATTGCATATTAAAGATATGACCGATGATTACTATATTTATGAAGAAAACAAATTTAGATTAATCGGCAGAAGAAACAAGCGAATTTTCCATTTTGGAAAGAAAATTCGAGTAAAAATTATCAAAGTGAATATTAATAAAAGAACTATTGATTTAAGATTGGTTGAATAGGATTTGTCCATTCAATCAATTTTAAGTTTTCTCCATCAAAAGATGCGAAATGTGGTTTTTTAATCCATTCACCAAGATTGATATAAAACCCTTCATTATGATTAATAACCATAGCTTTATGACGATGTCCCATAACTACATAATCAAAGCCATTATCAATCCTATCTTTTGCAAAGGAAATCATACCGTCATCATTTCCGTAGTGCTTTTTATCAGTATGTTTTCTACTTTTATGAGAACTTCCAGATGCCATTCCAATTCCAATATTGGGATGTAACATTAGAAATAATTTCATTGATATTTCAGCACGCATTATTTTTTTTAATATTCTATACCCAGTATCGTTGTTAGCTTTACCATCACCATGAGAAATATAGAATTTCTTTCCATTATGAATTCTTTCAATGTCAGATTTATAAACTACAATTCCAAATTCTTCTTCAAAGAAATCACGTAAACCGAAATCGTGATTACCCATAACAAATTCAATTTTTATTCCTAAATCTCTTAATTCAGCAAATTTTGATAGGGTTTTGTAAAAATACTTTGGAATCACGGTTTTATATTCAAACCAATAGTCGAATATATCCCCTACTAAATACAAAATTTCACAATCTTTTTTAATTGAATCAAGAAAATTTAGAAAATTCTGCTCCCGAATTTTATCAGTTTCTCTTATATCAAATCCTAAATGGACATCAGAGACGAAATAAATCATTTAACCTTAAATAGAAATTTAAAAAAAATATAGTCGAATAATAATATGAATTATTTGGTAAGTACTCAACATTATAAAAGATGAATTGCAAAAGCAATTCATCTTTTATAAGAATTGACAAAAAACCATATCAAATTTTAAAATCCTTGACAATAATTCTGGAATTTTCAAGTATTTTCTCTTTTATCTTTGAACACAACTTGATATAAATTACACCTTAATCAATATTTTTTTTACTTACTTTATATAATAAATTGCTAATTCGTAAAAACATTTAAATCAAAAAAAATTTGAATTCACTTTCTGCGTCTATATTCTTTTATAATAAATCCAAATTAAAAAAATGACAAGTAATCAGAGTGATACTCAAAAAATTCAGCAACTTGCTGACACAATAAAAACCGTAAGAACAGAAATTGCGAAGGTAATTATAGGGCAAGATGATATTGTTGAACAATTAATCGTATCTCTTTTTGCCAAAGGACATACATTGTTGATTGGAGTACCGGGTCTTGCTAAAACCTTATTAATTCGTACTCTTGCTCGTGCATTAGATTTGAAGTTTAATAGAATTCAGTTCACACCTGATCTTATGCCCGGTGATATTAGTGGTACAGAAATAATTGAAGATGATATATCAACTGGACACAAGCACTTTAGATTTGTTAAGGGTCCAATTTTCTCCAATATCGTTCTTGCTGATGAAATCAATCGTACTCCTCCCAAAACTCAAGCAGCATTACTTGAAGCAATGGAAGAACATAGTGTTACGGCAGCTGGTCAAACTTATAAACTTGATGAGCCATTTTTTGTGCTTGCTACCCAAAATCCTATAGAACAAGAAGGAACTTATCCTTTACCAGAAGCTCAATTGGATAGATTTATGTTCAATATTTGGCTTGGATATCCTTCTGCTCAAGAAGAAATAAATATTGTTAAATCTACAACTGTACAATTAACTCCCCAAATCAACAAAATTATAAATGCAGAACAAATAATTGACTTTCAGAATTTAGTACGTAGAGTACCAGTTAGTGATAATGTAATTGATTTTGCTGTAAAATTGGTTAGAAATACAAGACCTGAAACCACAAGTTTGGAATTTGTAAAGAATTATATTAGCTATGGAGCTGGACCTCGTGCATCACAATATTTAATTCTTGGTGCTAAATCAAGAGCAGCATTGAAAGGAAAATTCACTCCTGATATTGAGGATATTAAAGCTGTAGCTTTACCTGTATTAAGACATAGAATAGTTTCAAATTTTAATGCTGAAGCTGATAATATTTCACCTGAAAAAATCATATCTATGATAATGGACGGGAAATCATAATATTTGCTAATTACACGTTAATTATAACATTTGTTTATGTTGGATATGGAATTTTTATAGAAAAAGTGAAGAATTCATTAAATCTAAAAATTTAATGAATTCTTCACTTTGTTTCTAATGATAGCATTTTTACTTTATTTCAGTTCCCATCAACTACCCTTATCTCTTCATCTGTCAATTCATACAATTCATACACCAACATATCTATTTTTCTTTCTTCAGCTGTGGTATCTTCCCCAATTTCTTTTTTTGCAAGAATTATATCAACTAAATCGATAAATGGCTGTTGTTTTTCAAGAGATATTTTTGGAATTGGTATTTGTTCAACAATATAACTATCCATTTGGTACCCTGTATCATCTTGCATATTGCCAACTCTTTTCCAATACCATTTAATCAATGTTCCTCCAAATACTGATTTAATATAAAACAACTCAGATTTTGTATTCGCTGTTATAAATCTCATAGGAGCAAGTACTTGAATACCCGGTTCAATATATATAAAACTCCATTTACGGTTAATAACTGGAAATGCAATTTTATCTTTTTCAAATTCATCTAAATATGCACAGTTTCTTAAATTTGTCCAATGGTCTCCTTTATCCTGTCTATTAATTAATTCATTTTCATACTGGTGCAAATGTTTATATATAGCTGGATAATCTTGTGGCACATTGATTCTTGGTATGTTTTGTTCTTTAATACCATTATGTGAATTAATTAGAAAAGAACTGTTATAGTTGAACTTAGAGTTATTTATATCTCTACCTCTAATGAATTGTTTGATTATTTCTTCATTTTTAGGGTCTTGTTTAATTAACTCATCTCTCTTCTTGTTGTCAATTATAAATGCTTCATTAAATCCAGTCAAAATACCGCGATAAATTTTAATATCCCATTCTTTGAGTGGAGTTCCAATTCTTTCAATTTTTTCTTTGATTTTATTCTCAATTTCGGATGAAATAAGCCAAGATTCTTTGCTTATTTTAGGCATTAATAATTTATGTTTTTCAAAGTAATCTTCGATAGAACTATTTTTTTTGAAATCTTTATAAATTGTACAAGCATAAAAGGGTACATCAGCTGTTTGATAATGAGTGCAAAATAAAATATTTGTATCCACAGTTGAAGAATCAAATACTTTTAGTCCACTAAAATCAATTAATTTTAATGGAGTTATTTTATTAGATAAATACTCACGCAGCAATTCACCATACCCAGCCCGCATCCATTTATTAGAAGTAATAAAAGAGAGATAACCAGTTTTCGTTATGATACTTAAACCTTTTTCTATAAATAAAGAATAAATGTCTGTGGTTTTTGAAAATACTTGATAGTTCTGTTTTTCGTATAACTCTTTGATTTCATTATTCAAAGTTGAAATACTAAAATACGGTGGATTTCCAATTACTATGTCAAAGCCAAGGAAGTTGCCTTCATCGTCAAGCACTTCTGGAAAATCATAGAGCCACTCAATTGCATTTTTATAAATTGGATTGCTTTTCATATTTTCAATCTCTGCTTCAAGAATATTGATTTGAGTAGTTAAATATTCTACTTTTTTTGAGTATTCTTTTTGGGCTGCATTTGATTTTTGTGCCTCAAAAATTTCTCCTTGAGTCAATAATTCTCTTAATTTTTCTTTATTATCAATAAGTTGCTGTTCATTCGATGACCTGGATAACATCAATCCTTTCAATTGCATTCGATAATTTTCAATTATGATTTTGAGTTTGTTTTTTTCTTTTGAATTATCAATATTTTTATATTTGGCAACTGAATCTTTATAAAACGGAATAATCTTAGCATCAGCAATTGATTTAGATGATTGATTATCAAGAGAAAATCTATTAATTAAACTGTTACCACACTTGATATTAATGTCAATATTTGGCAAAGTTTCAAGTTCGGTATAGTCAGGAGCTTTATAATAAGCATTTTTTAATAATTCAATCCAAAGTCTTAGTTGACAAATCATTACAGATTTTTGATTAATATCAACACCAAACAAGCAATTCTCAATAATCGTTAATTTTTCATGGAAAAGAGCCATTTGAAGTTTTTGTAGTTGTTCGATTGGTTTTCCATTTTGATTCATTTTATAGCTAAAAATTTCATCAGTTTCATCTTCCACAATTATTAATTCATCATTTTCTATTAAAATCGAATAATCCCTGATTCTACTACCATCAAGATAATTCAGAATTTTCAAATCGTGCTTAATAGAAATAATTTCATTCAAAGCAGATACCAAAAAATGCCCTGACCCAACTGCTGGGTCGCAAATTTTTAATGAATTGATGATTTTATTGCTTTTAATTCTAATTTCAGGGTCTTTATATTCGATATACTCCTTTAAAATATCAAAATCCTTACATTTCCAATTCATCTCTGTATTAAATTTATTCACTACAGCTTTTCGGATTGAATCACGACACATATACATTGTAATGAAACTTGGTGTAAAATGTGAGCCATCTTGGTAACCATTAATTTTTTCAAAGATTAGCCCAAGTACAGCTGCATTGATTATTTGCTTGTTATCCTTTTGCACAATTCCTGCCGAATCGCTCGCAAAATTATATGAATCCAAAAATCTAAACAGATAATCAAGTGTTTTCAATGGCTTTGTTTCTTTCTTACCTTGTGAATTTTTCAGAACAGTATTTGAATAAAGAGGAATTTCATACCTATCTTTTAAAGATTCAATGGTAAAAGTTTGTCTTTCTATTATACTTTTATCAAACAAGGAACTATTGAGATATGGAATATTAGGATACTTGATTTTGATATCATCAATTCTATCATGCTCTTTTTCAGATAAAACTTCAAAAAATAATTCGTGTAGTTCATCATAATCATTAATTTTTTCATTGTTTAAAAAAGAATACTCTCTTTTTCCATTGTGATAAATAATTAATTGACCTTCGAGTAATTTCAAAAATAAAATGCGATTTAGCCAAATAATACATAATTCCAATGACCAACTAAACAAATCTTCTTCAGAAATATTGTTGCCTTCAGGATTTATTTTCAAATCTCCATGCTTATTTTTATTTTTCAGCACAGAAATTGTATTTTCAATCACAGAACCAGAGTTTCTATCATTTTCTTTTCTTCGTTCTATCTTTTTGCTTGCAGTTTCTTCTAAACCCAAAATATAGAGCAATTCATTATAAAAATCATTATTCAAAGAATTACTATCATTTGTAAAACTTTTTTTCAGCAAATGTTCAGGGGATATAATTTTTGCCAAATTAATTAGTTTATTGTCGCCCTGCTCTAAATTCTTGAAATCAAAAATATCAAAATAACAGCAATCAAAATGAATTGGATGCTCGTCAAGAAATTCTTTTATCTTTTTATACCGATAATCATTGTTGATGTCATAATCAAATAAACCACTTTCACCCTCCCATTCTTTGAATATCTTTCTAAATTCGTTATTTGTATAGAATTGATTATAAAAATCTTTTGCTTCAAAGATAAACCATGATTTCAAATTTGTAGCAATTAAATGTGTTATTGAAGTATTTTTATGCTTTAATGATTCCCGCATAAAATATAAAATCAACTCGTGCAATGACTTCTTATTATACTTGTCTTTAGTAATCATATCAGATGCTTTCGGGCTTTTAACTTCAATGATTACTGACACATTATCACTTGACGACATTCCTTTATATATTGCTAAGTCAATTTTTTCTTTTGTATTAACTACGTATTTTTCTTTGTAGAAAGAATCCTTCAAAAAATCAGAAAGAATACTCTTATTATGTTCCTCAGTTTCATTTTCATTGTATCCATTTAACATTTTATTTAAATTTGTATGAAAATTCGTTAAAACATTATCATTTATATTCTGTTTTAATTGTGCCAAACTCAAAGTTTTTTCAATAGTTTTAATATTTATATGCATATTTAATTAAATGTTATTTAATTTTTTAATACAAGTTCCTAATATTCAAAAATATATAATTTAATTATTTTTTCAAAGAATTATAAAGGAAAATCTAAATATAATTCTATGTTATAATACACAAATCATATTTAGATAACTATTAAATAATATCTATAAATTAGTAAATCTGAAAAGTTACTAATGATTGAATAAATTAATCTATTTGAATGGCTTTAGGTCTGGAAAATCTCTGCCTATTACTACACTTGACCTTAAAAACATATTTGAATCAATTTCAGAATACACTAAAGAATCATTTATTCCAAGTGCGTAAGCTACTTTCATTGAAGAATTTGGGTCTCCAAGTCGGTCAATTACCATTGATTTTTCTAAAGTAGGTTCATAATTTCCTATTTCCACTACATCATAACCCCTCGAACGGAGAAAGTTTCTGACTTTTCCAGCCAAACCAGTTTCACCACAAGCATTTAAAACATTCACTTGAATAACTTCTTGAGCAGTACTTTTTACAATATTTGGGTCTAAACTTGAATCCACAGGTGGCTCTATCACCATTCTTGAAATAAATGAAGATAACATCAAAAAAACAAGAACAGATAGAATAACAATCGTAATATAATTAAATTGCTTTGTTTGAAACATTTTCAACATGATTTTTTATCAAATAATACAACATAAACTCAACTTTCAACCAATCAAATATTATGCCAATAATCAGATATAGATAGGATAAATCCAACTTACTTATTTGACAAATTTAGTTACAGAAAAATAAGTAAATCTCATCAAAAAAAACTTGACAAGCCACAATGGCTTGTCAAGTTCAAAAAAGAAAAAAACTTAAAATGTGTTTTATTTTTTTTATATCCTAATTATTGCTTAATTAATTTATAAATTACAGGATTACCATTCACATTTAGATTCAACAAATATGTTCCATTAGCAAAATTTGTAATATCTATTTGTTGGTTGATGCTCCCAATTTTATATGTTAATGGAAATGAATATAACACTTTGCCACTCAAATCAGAAATATCGAATAGATAAGAAGAATTATTTATTAAATTCATACTTAATGTAAATATACCATTCGAAGGATTTGGCAAAATTCTTACATTATCCGCAACATCATAATTAACATCAGCAGAATTAAAATCAAATTCATCAGAAATTGAAGTACAGCCGTATTCATCAGTAATCATTACTGTATATTTTCCATACCTAGTATCGTCCAAAACAATAGTTCTTTGATTTTTTCCTGGTAACTTTTTCCCATTCTGATACCATTGATAACCCATTGCTTCTGATGAAATTAAAGACGATTGATGTTGTGAAATTACAGGTTTGGCTGGAGGTGCCTTTTCTTGAATCAATAGCTCAGCAGATTCAAGTTCACAACCTTCTTTAGTGAATCCCTTAACAGTATAAATACCAGGTTTATCAATGTAAATTGTTCTTGTTGTATCTCCAGTATTCCAAATATATTTTTCAAAACCTATAGTAGCAACTAATTCTTTTGTACCATCTACACAAATAAAATCATGAATTCTTTGAATTTGAATTGTGTCAAAAGGATACTTTTCTACAATAATTGCTTTTGATTTTCTATCGCAATCTCCGCTACCTTTTACCATCAATGAATAAGCACCTGCATCCGAAACAGAAATTGTTTTAGTTGTTGCTCCGTTCGACCATAAATAAGTTGGATAGTCTTCTTTTGCTGTTAATTCGACAGATTCATTATGACAAAATTTAGTATTGCCCTTTGCTTCAATTTCGACCATTTCTTCATTACAATTAAGCAATGGAGCTTTCCAGATACCTCTTCCATAAGTACCTGCAATTAATTCATTTGACTTCTCATTTATTTCAAGGTCATTTATAATTACATTTGGCAAACCAGTACCATAACTTAACCAATTAGCAGAACTATAATCAGAGTAAAACATTCCTATATCAGTACCAATATACATTCTATCTGGAGAATTTTTTTGTAAAATTAAAGCATTAACTGGAACATTCGGCAAATTGCCTGTAATATTTAAAATGGCTTTTGTATCAGTGTTTACTTCTACAATCTTTAATTTGCTCACATATCCAGAATGTGTTACCCAAATTCTTTTAGGATTTGTATAATCAACAATAATATTAGAAACTGCGGCTTCAGAAGAACCATATACAACATTCCAGGTAGTACCGCCATCAAAAGTAGCATATATAGTACTCATATTAGAAGCATAAATAACATTTGTATCTGATGGTGCTACCGCAATACATCTTAAAGCCACATTTTTCTGTCCCCAAGATGAAATTTTAGTCCATCCATTGTAAGAACCATAATTAATGTTTTTCCAAACATTTTCATAACCAGCATATAAAACATTTGTTCTTTGTGGATCCATCGCAAGAGGTGCAACCCAGCCACCATATTCACCAGTTTTATTCATATTAAGCATTGTACTGAAATTCGTTCCTCCATCTGTACTTCGTGTAAATGAGCCATTATAAAAAGATGCATACATTCTATTTTTATTTGTAGGGTCAATTATACATTCCATACCATCACCACCCTGAACTTTGTACCAAGTATTGTTCTGATACAGTTTAGAACCGTTATCTTGAGTTCCACCTATAATGACAGGAATATTACTTTGGAAAACACTAATTTTGTAGAATTGTGTAATATTGAGTCCATCATTCAATGCTTTCCAAGTATTTCCTTGGTTTGTAGTTCTGTTTATACCACCATCATTAGTAGTGTAAATAGTATTTCCATCACTTTTAAATTTCAAATCGTGAATATCAGCATGAACATAAGGTTTCTGATAACCACCATACCAATGGGTAACTAATTGAAAAGAAGCACCTAAATCAGTTGTCTTCCAAATATTTATACCACCGATAAATACTAAATTTGGGTCTTTTGGTGATACAGCAAGACACAAATCATATTGCCCTTGACCTTCATTATCTGTATTCAAATTACCTAAACTTCTACCTAAAATGTTGCCTACTTTATTATAATCTGCTATTTCTAACCAATTTTCTCCTTTATCTTCTGAAACATTAAAGGATAAGAAAGTAAAATTACTTCTTGCTACAAGTGCATAAACCATATCTGGAGCAGCTGGAGTTACTTCAATTGCAATTCTTACTGAACCAGAAATTTGAGTTTTACGAACCCAAGTCTCGCCACCGTCATTTGATACATAAATACCATTATTACTACCCCAATTAAATGTAGAAGCATAAATAATTTCAGGGTCGAGTGGATGAAATTCCATATCAATAAAATATGCTGTTTTGTCTTTTATTTCCCAACTCTTGCCACCGTCAGTAGTTTTATAAATGCCATCATTTGTTGCAGCTAATACAATATTAGGATTAGTTGGATGAACTAACACCCTACCAATCAATCTTTTATCATGAAGATTTTTTGATAAACTAGTTACCTCCCAAGTCTGACCAGCATCAGTTGTTTTAATGACGCCAATAGAATAGAAATCTCTTGTCCCGGCAGAACCAAAAGCATCACCCGTACCAACATAAATTATATTTGGATTTGATGGTGATATTGCAATATCATTAACTCCAAGAGATAAAAATTGTGTAAATGGGAATGTTTCCCAAGTAGCACCATCATCTTTTGAACGCCATACACCACCAGATGCAGCACCTACCCATAATTCATTAGGATTTGTAGGGTGAAATCTTACAATATTCAATCTGCCAACGCCTGATTGCAAATTATTATCAATTGATTCTTTGAAAGGACCTACAGATGTCCATTGAGCATTGCTTTGTAATTGCTCTGATTCTTTTATCGCATTATATGAATCTAATGAATTTTTAAATTCTTTATAAATTGAAATGCCATTTGGAAACTCACCTGTTGGAAATGTTCTTTGTTCCCAAAAATATTCCCATCTTTTATATTGCTTCCATCCTCTTCTAAGGGAATCAGGAACATCTTTATATTCACTATCTTTAATTTTTTGGATTTCAAGAAAATTAATTTTTTCTCCGACAATCATTGGATTGAAAGTTTTTTGTGAAAATAAAACACCGTAAACGAGAAAAAATACAAAGAATGTAATTCTATTGAAGTTTTTATGAATAGAACTTGAAAATAACATTTTATAACTCAACAAAAATAAAAAAAACACATATCCCAAATATATAGACACATCAAATATGCAAAAAGTTACAATTTGATATTACAAAATTAAATTAATTTAATCAAATATCATAAAAAAATAGTAACACCAAAGCAGAGTTCATTTACTCTAACATTGATAAGACAATATTATTAGCATGTTGCTCAAGATAAATTTAATCATCCTTCACGTGGCAAATGCCACGAGTTGCTGATTTAGTAAGCAACAAGTGGTTAAGCCAAGTCCAATAACATTTCAATATTATTTGAGCAACTGACTGTTAGTTAAAAAAATTTGTAATTTTAGAAAAAATATATTTAGTATTTTGAAATTTTTTCGTAATTTTAACTTAGCAAAAATTAAATTTAATTGAAACTAATTTATTATTAATTTTATAAAGATGATATGATGAAATACTTATTAAAACTGATACTTGTTTTAATGATTACAGTATTAATTTCTTGTAGTTCAGATGACAATACTACAAATCCAACAAATTCTGATATTGAAATTGGTGGTTTATTTACTTTAAGTGGCAATTTAGAATCATTAGGCAAAGATAGTAAAGCTGCTATGGAAATTGCAATTGAAGATATCAACAAATATCTGAAAGAAAGTAATATTGATGTTACAGTTACAGGTTCTTATGAAGATACAGAATTAAAACCTGCTGTTGCAAAAGAAAAATTTGACAAATTGTACAAAGATGGTATTAGAGTTTTTATTGGTCCTTCAGCAAGCTCTGAAGTTTCTGCTGTTAAGCCACTTGCCGATTCAAAGAATGCATTAGTAATAAGTCATTATTCTACAGCAGGAAGTTTAGCATTACCAGGTGATAATGTTTTTAGATTTTGTCCAACTGATAAAATTCAAGCTCCAGCAGTTTTAAAATTGGCAAAATTAGATGGGAAAACCCATATAGTTCCTTTATGGCGTGAAGATGCAGGTAATGATGGCTTAGTTCAATCAGTAATTGCAAATAAAGATTTATATTCTGTAAATGTTTCTGAAGGATATAAATATTCTGCAGAAACTACAGATTTTTCTGTTGTAATAAGTAGAATAAAACAACAGGTAGAAGAATTATTAAAGACTGTTCCAAAGGATAAAATTTGCATTTATGTTGCTTCATTTGATGAAATCATTCATTTATTTGACCAAATTTCAGAAAATGATATACTTTCAGAAATAAATTGGTATGGAAGTGATGGTATTGCATTAAATTTACAGCTATTAGATGATGAGAAAGCTGCGAAATTTGCATCAAAAGTTCATTTGTCTTGTCCTAATCTTGGCTTATCAGAATCAGCAAAACTTATATGGCAACCTTTAACTTCTTCCATCAAACAACGTACAGGAAATTCTACCTACAACCCTTATTCTGTGGCAGTTTATGATGCAGTTTGGGTAGCAGTAAAAGCAATTTTAAATTCAGGAACATCAAATATCGAAAATTTAAAGAATAATTTCAAATACCATGCTTCACAACATTTTGGTGCAACAGGCAGAGCTTTACTTGACGTTAATGGTGATAAAGCAATTGGGGATTATTGGTTTTATGAAATTGAAATGATAGACAACAAATTAAATTGGGTAAAAACTGCTGTGTATGATGGGAATACTGGAGTTATAACAAAAACATTTTAATATATATATTTTATTTGGTGGAATTATGGAACACGTTGATTTGCTAAAAAACTTTGAGGAAAAAATTCAGCAAGGTGAGAAAATTGAACCAAAGGACTGGATGCCCGATGAGTACAGAAAGAATTTAATACGAATGATTTCGCAACATGCTCATTCGGAAATTGTAGGTATGTTACCAGAAGGTAATTGGATTTCTCGCGCTCCAAGTTTGAGAAGAAAGCTAATTTTAATTGCAAAAGTCCAAGATGAAGGCGGGCATGGTTTATATTTATATAATACTGCCGAAACTTTGGGAGCAACTCGCGAAGATATGATTGAAGCTCTTCATAGCGGCAAGGCAAAATATGCAAGTATATTCAATTATCCTTCATTAACTTGGGCGGATATGGGTGCAATTGGATGGTTGGTTGATGGGGCGGCTATGACAAATCAAGTTAGCTTGATTCGCACTTCTTACGGACCATATTCACGTTCAATGGTTAGAATATGCAAAGAAGAAGCATTTCACAACCGTCAGGGTTATGAAATTATTGCAACTTTATGCAATGGTACTGAAGAACAGAAACAAATGGCTCAAGACGCATTAAACAGATGGTGGGAACCATCACTTATGATGTTTGGACCAGAAGATAAAGATTCTACTCATTCTGTTCAATCAATGAAATGGAAAATCAAAATTGAAGGAAATGAAGAATTAAGGCAAAGATTTATAGCAATGACTGTTCCGCAAATTGAAGCAAGAGGATTAAAATTACCAGACCCTAACTTGAAATATAATCCAGAAACTAAAAAATATGATTATAGCAGAATCAATTGGGAGGAATTTTTCAATGTGATTAAAGGGAACGGATTTATGAATAGAGAACGTTTAAATGCACGAAGAAAAGCTCATGAGGAAGGTAATTGGGTTCGACTTGCAGCAGAAGCATATTCAGAGAAACATTCAAATAATAATAAATAGGTAAAAAAATGGAAAAAGATACTCAATGGAATTTATGGGAAGTATTTGTTCAATACAAATCCGGCAAACCTTACGAACACGTAGGAAATGTTCATGCACCAGATTCTGAACTTGCACTTCAGAATGCTCGTGACCTATATGCAAGAAGAGAAAGACTTTCGGGGATGTGGGTAGTACCTTCAAATTGTATAGTAGCAAGTAATGCGTCAGATTCAGATTCATTTTATGACCCTGCTGACGATAAAGTTTATAGGCATCCATTATTCTACAAAATACCCAAAGGAGTAAGTTTAGATGTCGAATAATTTGAATGATTCATTATTTGAATATTGTTTGCGACTCGGAGATGATAGAGTTGTTTTAGGACAAAGAATGGCTGAATGGTGCGGTAAAGCACCAATTATTGAAGAAGACCTTGCTCTTGCCAATATTTCTTTAGATTTATTCGGTCAAGCTATTTTGTTTCTAAAATATGCTGCCGAACTTGAAGGCAAAGGTAATGATGAGGATAAACTTGCATTTTTCAGAAATGAAAGGCAATACAAAAATCTTTTATTGGTTGAACAACCTAACAACGATTTTGCTTTTACAATTGCAAAACAGTTTTTCTATGATTGTTATGAATATTATTTTTATTCTGAATTAGCAAACTCAAAGAATGAAACTCTTGCAGCAATTGCAGCAAAATCTGTTAAAGAAACAATCTACCATTTAAGACATTCATCTGAATGGATGCTTCGTCTTGGTGATGGTACAGACGAAAGCCATAGCAAAGTTCAAAATGCAGTCAATCACCTTTGGTCTTTTACAGGTGAAATGTTTGAAATGGATTCAGTTGATGAATATTTGCTAAATGAAGGGATTGGAGTTGATTTATCTAAAGTTAAAACTTTATGGACTTCAAAAGTATCAGAAATTCTATCTAAAGCAACCCTTGAAATACCATCTGAAGATACATTTATGATTGTAGGTGGAAGAAAGGGAATTCATACAGAATATCTCGGGCATTTATTAAGTGAAATGCAAATTTTACCAAGAACTTACCCCGGTGCCAAATGGTAAACTCTCACATTGAAAGCGATATAATGAAATTGCTATCAGGGATATCCGACCCGGAAATCCCTGTAGTTTCTATTATCGAAATGGGAATGGTTCGAGGTGTAGAAATTAGAAATGATTTGGTGATTGTAACCATCACTCCAACATATTCAGGATGTCCTGCAATGCACCAAATAGAGAGTGATATTCAACAGTCATTGTTAGAAAATGGATTTGAAAATTCAGTTGTTCAAACTAAATTAAGCCCTCCTTGGACTACTGATTTAATGTCCGATAATACTAAATTTAAGCTAAAACAATACGGAATAGCTCCACCAGTCGGTAATTCTAAAGATATTAGAATGGATTTATTTCCAATAATGTCAAAAATATTATGTCCATTTTGTGATTCTGAAAAAACTGAATTAAAAAGTGAATTTGGCTCTACCGCTTGCAAATCATATTATTTTTGTAACAGTTGCAATCAAAACTTTGAATATTTTAAATGCCATTAAAAATCAACTAATTCAACCGATTACTTGAAGTCATCGGTTGAATAATACTTCTATTTGGCCTTCTAAAAATTAATACTGTTTGAAAATAAATTGCAGTGATTTATTGCAACTTAATTGAAGTTATGCAGGTTCTATCAGTAATATTTGTCGAAATCAATTCTTGCCCTGATTTGCCTTCGTAACTAATTTTAACGTTGTAAGTTTTATTTCTTGGCAACCATATTTCAAAAAAGCCATTTTTCATTGTAGTTATTTGTTCATTTTTATATTTATAATCACTATATCCTTCAACATCCAATGTAATTTGTTTATTTGCTAATTCACCTTCACAACTTGATGTATAGTGTAAATCACATAAATGAGTATAATTAATATAGGGAGCTATTGCAAGATAAAACAAGGAATCAGGGAGTGATTTACTAACGATTCTTCCATCTGGAAATTTGATAATTACTTCCCGTTGAGTAATGTGTGATTCAATTCGAGGGTATGTATAATGCCAATCATTCGAAATACTAATATTTGAAATGGCATCTCCCAAATTTACTAATTCATATAAACTATCGTAATTTGGTTCAACGGTATTGCTACAATTACTACACAAAAAGGAAATAATTACAACTAATATTACTAAAAATAAATTCTTAAACATAAACAATTTCCCATTTTCAAAAAATACACTAATACAAAATTACAACTAATATTGAAAAAATAAGTTGCATTTTTTTAAAACAATGAATTATTTAAACTTCAATATTCAAATATTGCAATTCATTCGATTACTTGAAGTCATCATATATTTGATTGTTTAGTTAGAGAAGAGAGACATTTTCAAATTTATAGGTATAATGGATGATGAAAAACGAAATTTCTTGAAAATCCCAACGGGAACTACTGTTTGCAAGATGAAACCCCACCTAACCTCCCAAAAGGGAGAAATACATCCAAGACCTGCCATTGGGGAGGATTTAGGTGGGGTTAACAATATATTCAATACCCATGGGATTGTATGCCACCTTTACATTACTTATCATTAGTTTGCATTAATTACTATAAATTACTATTTTGCAATAGATTACGTTATTTATATTGTAAAGACAAATAAAGTTCAATCGTCATCAAATAAAGAAAAAGTGTTGGATTATTGTTGGAATTATCGTAATTTTGTATGTTGTTTTTTCAATATTTTGGTGCTTTAATGACTATAAATTTTTATTTGGATAGCAAACTTCTACGCAGTAATGAAAAATCTATTATTTGCTTTATTAGAGGTATTAAAAACTGTAAAACTATCAATATTAATACACAGTTGAAAATTTCTCCTGAACATTGGAATCCTAAAAATCAAAATGTCAGAAGGTCTCATCCTGATTATGCTCAATGGAACTCATATTTGGATAAGTTTAAAAATGGGGTTAGTTCAGCTTATATTGAATTTACTAAGAAAAATTTCCAACTTGAAACTAACATCATTAAAGCATTTATCAAAGACCGAATATTTAATTCGCCTGAACAACATAAATTTGATTTTTTTGAAGTTTTGGACAAATATATTGAAAGTAAGAGTAGTGAATTTACGCAGGGCTACATATCCAATATTGTAAGTCTGAAGAAAAATTTACTTGAATTCCAAGTTACAAGCAAAACCATCATCACTTTCGAAAATATTGATTTGAATTTCTTTGATAAGTTTGTTCGTTTTTGTATTCAAATCAAAGAATTTAAAAACAATACTATTCAAGGTAAAAAGAAGCGTTTAGCTGCATTTTTAAATTGGGCAGAGCAGAGAAACTATCATAAAAACAATCAATACAAACAATTCAAAGCAAAATCTGAGACAATTGATATTGTTACATTAACATTTAACGAATTGATGCAATTAAATAATCTTGATTTAGACGAAACCACAATTCAATATCATATCCGAAATTTATTTTGTTTGAGTTGCTTCACTGGTGCGAGATATTCCGATATAATGAATTTGAAATTTGAAGATATAACTAATAATACATGGCATTTGCGAACCAAAAAAACAAAAGATATAATTGAAATACCATTGATTGCAAATGCTTTAGTTATTATTGAAAAATATAAAAATGCAAATCAAAATTTTCCGAAAATTGACAAAAATAAGTATAATATTGAGTTGAAAAATATTGCAAAAATGGCTGGATTAAATGAACCTATTACGATTGTTGAATACAAGGGAGCAGTTAGATATGAATCTATTAAGCCAAAATTTGAACTTGTAACCTCGCACATGGGTCGCCGTACTTTTGTAACTCTTTCGCTTGAAAAAGGTATGAGACCTGAAATTGTGATGAAAATCACTGGTCATAAAGACTACAAAACATTCAAACGATATATTGAAATTACAGATAAAGTTAAGCATCAAGAAATGATGAAAGCGTGGAATTAAAGAAAAAAAATGATTGCCATCCCGCAAAAAATTTTTGTTTGGATTAGGAAATATTATTGGAGCTGATTTGACTGATGAATCATTGTAAAAAAATAATCTAAGTATCTATAATTACATATAGTTAGAATGAATTATGCAAATATTTACAAGGAAATTCTGGAAAAATAACCTACACAAACCTTAGCTTGACCTCCAAACGTTGCTTATAAGCGATTTATGGAGGTCATTTTATGACTATATGTTTAGATTTGCATTTTAAAAAAAATTGCAATAAAATATCAGATTACAATACCAATACATTATACTGCAATTGCTGGGGATTCATCCCATATTTGATTTTCTAATAATCTGCCATTAGCTTTTTTGTTTCTCTTAACTCCATCAGCACCCCAAGTTCCCCATTGTTTGAAGAAAAATGAAACATTTTGTTCTTTACATTGTTTTTGTATTGATAAAGCCCATTCTGCTTTCATAGGTCTTGCTTGAACACCACTTTCTCCTCCAACAATTGCCCAATGTATTGCAGATAAATCCAATTCACCTAAATCTTCTAAAAGTGGTTCAAATGATATAAATCTTATAGAAGATTCGATTTTTCTTAAATTTTCAATACGTTTTTTACTACTTTTAACATCAACTGTAACTCCCATCCATACATTAGACGATATTTGTTTATTTGTCAAATACTCGACCATTATTTTATCTCTTTTTGTTAATATTTGATAAATATGCTGTGGAGTTTTTTCTATTACATCAAATATATCATCAAGATAATCAAATGGCATTTTCTCATGAAATAAATCACTCATTGAGTTAACAAAATACTTTGTTGGTTTTTTATTTTTCAATGGTATTTTTAATCTATCAGGATGTATCGAAAATGAAAATCCATTTTCATATTCTTTCATTCCCATTGCTTTAAGACGTTTTGCCATCACTTCTGCATAGCAAAATCTACATCCTTTGGAAACTTTGTTGCATCCAACAGATGGATTCCAAGTTGCATCTGTCCATTCTATTTTTGTTGTTTTCATTTTAAATTCCCCCAAAATAATTTATTTTAATTTAATAATCACTTTTGAAGTCTTACTTTTATAATTATCGTAATTTATATAAAATGCTCCCTTCTTGATTTTATCTTCTATCTGGGAGTTTTTCACTTCAATTTTTTCTTCATTTTGTAATTGACGTAAAACTTCATTGATATGTGTAATGCGGTACTCCTTCAAGAGACAAAATTCATATAATTCAAGGTTATTTCTTTCGACTTTAATAAAGTCTTTAGTTAATTCATATAAATTATTAAATGAATTTTTAATTTTTTCTACTTTGTCAAATTCTGCAAATAGACTTTCATTCTTTTCAGGAAGATTAAAACCTTTGCCATCTTCTTCATTTAATTTCCACTTCAAATCAATTATTCTTTCATATCCAAGTATATTTGAACTGATAAAAAATAATGCATGAATATTACTTTGATCTTTTTGAAGATAGTATGCAGATGAAAAGATATTGCTATCAAACTTCATGGAAAGTTTAATAAATTCAATTAATCCAAAGATATCTTCAAAGCTTTCATTGAAAATATTTAAAGAATTTAGAAAATTATCCAAGTTTTCAACTTTTTCCCTGATTGAGATAAATCTGTAAATATGAGTTATCGGCAAAAAAATAATAAATTCCGAATTACCATGTAATATAATATCCCTAACAAATTCTATGTTAATATCGCTATAACCAAATGGGTCTAAAAAAATTAAATTTTTAATTTTAAATCTATTTTGACTTCTAATAGAATTTGAAATCACTTCATATAATTCATTGACATTTTTGTTGTTGATTGAAATGTTAAAATTATAACTATCAGATTGTATTAAGTTTGTTAATTTATCAATACTGATTTTGTCCATATCATTTACAAATAAATTAATTTTAACGACCGATGAATTAAATCTTTCCTTAACAGATTGTATTGCATCTCTGGCAACAATTGGACTGCCAAATTGATTATCCTCATATATACCTGTACCACAAAACAGGTCATATATATTGATTTCATCAATTTTACCTGAATTAACAAGTATAGATAAATATCTATCAAGATACCTCTTGTAAAATTCAATCTTTACTTTTGTATGCTCTTGCATTTTATCATAAAATTTATTCAAAATTGCTCCTCAAAAATTAAAAAATAGTATAAATATAAATACTTCCTTTCAGCCCTCATATTCCTCTCTGCTCATAACAAAGTCTGGCTCCAATACCTTTACTTTATCATAAATCAATTCATATAAATCATATACTTATTACCTTCATTGCTTCTTCACCAAATTGTGATATTACTTTTACTGCAACTTTTTGGTGTTTTTTTACCAAATTAATTGGCATTGATTTATGACCATAAACACTTTCAAATGCTTCATCATCAATTTCTATTTTTAAAGTATTTTCTAATTTCTTTTTTGTTTTAGATGAAGATATTGTGCTAAGTCCTTTTTTCCAATTTTTAAATTCATCTTTATCGCCACCACAGAAAAATATTTGTTTAACAATGAAGTTACTTCCGTCATAATTATCATCCAACATCCAATAACTTATGTCGTGTATATCTCTTGGTTTTACAATATCCTTAATTGGGTCATAAATATCAATCCCTTTTATTTCCACTATTATCTTATCTTTACTATTACAAGCAAATTCATAAGTTATATCAGGTTCGCCTATTGTAACAAAAGATGCGGCTTTTTTATCTTTTTTTAGTAATCCAAATTGTAGCAAATCATCATTCATTCTTACTTTTGTAACTTCAAATGTACCTAAACTTGCAGTAACAGACTGATTTGATATTTCACTTTCAAATGAAAATCCTAAAATTACAAGCCAGTCGGCATCGCCTCTTGTTCTACATTCTTTGATTGCTTGGTTTACACTGTCTTTGCTAACAGTTGAATATTTTGGTCCAATAAAGAAATATGCTTTTTTCTCACCTGTTCCAGATTGATAAAATCCTTCTGCATGCAAGTATGTGCTATGAATCAAATCAATTCTTGTAAAAATGGCATGCTCATTTTTAATACCATTTTTGATCCCTGCAGATTGCAACAAACTAAAAATTCTTTCTTCAAATTTGTCATCAATTGTTGGTTCTTGATTTATTGCTTCTGGTGGCAAAATATCAAGACTTTGTAGAGTTTCAACAGTAAATGGACCTGCAACTCGTATTTTCTTATTGTCGGGGGTTGGCTGGTCGTAGAGTGTTTCTTCATCTGCGGGTTCATCGTTGGCAAGTGATTTCAAAGTAATATGAGGTACTTTTTTATAAATAAATCCTTGTCTTATATCTTTTCCTGATTCATCATAAAGATTGTAATAAGGGTATAAAGCTGTCATAACTCTTGTCTTAGCAATATTGAGTGCGATTCTGCTTGTGTCTATAGTTATCCATCTACGTCCCCATTGCTCTGCAACTGTTGCTGTTGTGCCACTACCACAAGTTGGGTCAAGAACTAAATCGCCAGGGTCGGTGGTCATTAGAAGACACCTTGAAATGATTTTCTGGTTAGTTTGAACTACATATTTTTTACCTTCACTAAAACCAGCAGCAGTATCATGCCAACTATTTTCTAATTGAATAAATGGAAAGTCAGTATAATATTGTCTAAAATAAGGATTTTTACCTAATAGAATTAATCTATTTTTTTCAATCAACTTCTTCATTCCATCATTATGAGTTCTCCAACTTTTACCGCTTAGTGGTTTATATTCAATTCCGTTAAAATTAAATGTATAAGTACAGGATGGGGTATAACCTGAAGATGTTAAAACAGATCTTTTGAAAATTTTTTTGAAATCAACCTTTGACATTTCCAAAATTTCTGCTGTATTTATTTTTTTAAATTCACCTTTTCCTGTATCAAAAAAACTAAATTCTTTTTCTTCAATCAAATCTTGGTCTTTAAATAAAGGTCTAAATTTAATCGAATCTTTATTTTTAGCATACCAAAGAATATAATCGTAAACACTTGCTAAACCGTTTTGTCCAAGCGGACTCATACTTCTGTAATTAATCATAGCGAAAAAATTCTCACTTCCAAAAACTTCATCCATTATGCAACGAACAAGGTGAACATTTTCATCGGAAATCTGAACAAAGCAAGAGCCAGATTCAGTTAAAAGTTCTTTTACTACCACCAATCTATCTCTCAAATATCCAAGATAACTATGAATTCCAAGTTCCCAAGTATCTCTGTATGCTTTAATTTGTTCTGGCTCTCCAGTTAAATGTTCATCATTACCATCTTTTACGTCTCTATTATTTAACTTGATTTGCCAGTTAGAACCGTATTTAATGCCATAAGGTGGATCCATATAAATAGTTTGAACCTTACCAGCCATACCTTCTCTTTCAAGTAAAGAACCCATCACAAGTAAAGAATCACCAAGAATCATACGATTTGACCAATCATCTTGATGACTATAATACTCAGCCACTTTTTCAAGGTCATCCATATCCATAGTATTACCAAACATTTCAGACAAAGACAGCTGTTCTGTAGGATTATCTTTAATTTTATAAAAATTCTTAATCAAAATTTCAGGTGAAATATGTTCATGTCTATAAAGAGAACGTATATCAATTTTGAAATTATCTTCTGTATCATCATTACCATATTTATTCATCCAAAATAATTCTGGATCTTGCCCTCGATTAACAATAGGATTTTTCGGAAATTCTTTATGTGTAACAGAAATAGCCGTTTGATTAGCTTTTTCATAACCAGCTTCTTCTATGCTTGGAATAAAAGTTCTTTTATCATTTTTATGTTTGATTGACTCTATTGACATAAATTAACTCCTTGACTTATTTATTTGTTCTTTTATTATTTTTTCAATATCTTTTAAAGAATTTTCATCAGCAATTTCAACAAATTGCCATTCTTCAAATTCATATAATTCTCTGATATTATTTACAGCAGGAATCCAACGATTTAGTACATACCATTTTTTATCATCTTTATCATTACTAAAACCTGATATTTCTACAATCAGATTAATTATTTTACCATTTGCAGTTTTAATTTTCAAAATATAATCAGGAAAATAATTAGCATCTTCAGAATCTTTTTTGACATAAGGAATTGAAAAATTTAAAAAATGATTTTTTACATAACTAATGACCTCAGGCATTTCTTCAAAATGTTTTGCTGCAATCTGTTCCCATTTTTTAGTATCAGCAACAACATAATTAATATGGCTTTTTTTAGTAGCATAAACTTCTTTTGTTGTTTTTCCAAAAACATAATTAGTTGAACCTGTTTTATTATAATGATTCAAGATTGGCAGTACAATTTGATATTTATTATTTTCAGAATTAATACCCAACATAATGTGATGACAATAACTTCTTTCATCCCATAAGAACAACATATTATTAAAAGCATTTCCTCTACATACTACTTTAGAATTAAGCCATTCTACAACAATCTTTTTCAATTCTGAAAAATGATAAAATAAAGGCGTTCCTTCAATATCTTTAAAATGAAGTGAAATAAGTTGCTTGGTAATATGATAAATAAGTTCTTGCTCACGTTTTTCTCTTACTTGTTCTAAACTTATCATATAATCATTATTAGCGATAGCATTACCCATTTCTGTTTTTGTTGGAAAAACTGTAGCATCAAGTTCAAAATCATTAATTTTGGAAAAATCTGCTTTAATAATATTATTTTGATTTTCAATTCTATACCCAACAACATTAGGAAATGTAATTTCGTATTGTTCTTTACGTTCAGGAATAGCTTTAATTATCTTAACTTCTTGTGGTGGATTTGGCGGTAAAGTTGAACCACCTTTGAACATACTAAAAGGAACACCAATAACATGAGCATATTCAGGAGGGAATTTTTTTGATTTGTTATCAGTATAATAATTTACTCTTCTCAAAGCACGTCCAACAACTTGCTCACAAAGTAAAGGCGAACCGAAAGCACGTAATCCCATAATATGAGTAACTGTATTCGCATCCCATCCTTCTGTTAGCATAGAAACAGACACAATACATCTTATATGTGCTCCAAGTTTTCCTGGCTTACCAACTGTATTTACAACTTCTCTTAAAATTTCAGCATCAGTAATATTATCTACAGATTTTTCAGGATGTACAATTCTATATTCTCTTTTAAATTCTGAAATTTCAAGTTTAAATACATTTTTAAATTCAACAGATATTTGTTCTGAATTTTCAAGAGCATCAGAATCAATTAACAAAGTTGGTGGTTTCTTTAATAGTTTAGGTGCTGTTACATTTCTTTCAAAATTATCAAATAATTCAAAAACACCATTAACAATTTGTTTTTTTTCATCTACATAATTTAACTCATATCCAGCGACATACTTGAATACTTCAGAAGAAACATTAGTATTGTTGCAAACGATAATAAACACAGGTGGACTATCAAAGATACCACGATAATTTTCATATTCTTTTTTATAATGGGAATAGAACTGGTCGAGTGCATTTTTGACAAGTGTTGGTAACTGTGGTGGTCCAGTAAACTGTTCTTTATTCCTACCCATTTTGGGCAAATCATCCCTAACATGCTCATATAAATTTCTTAGAACAGGCTCCTCAATATTATGAGTGTCATCAGATTGAGGAATAAAAGGAATTTTCACAAGACCAGATTCCATAGCTTCAACTAAGCCAAAATCTGAAACTAACCATGGAAAAAATGAACCAGATTCGTAACCTGAACCATTCAAATAATAAGGGGTAGCGCTTAAATCATAAACATTTGAAACCTTGAATCTTTTTGAAATCTCTAAAATACCATTATACCATATAGCAGCACGTTTATTTTCTTCTTCGGAATTATCTTCATTTCTATTACCTTTAGCTTTCGGCAAATAACAATGGTGAGCTTCATCATTAATTACAACTAATCTTCTATTTTTTTTGAATTTAGATAATACTCTATTAATAACAATATCGAAATTTTCTAAATCATTATTTCTATCATTGCCAAATTTTCCATCAAAAGGAGTTTTTTTATTCTTTTTTAAAGTTCTTTTTTCAAGATTATGTCTATTTGTAATAATTAATTTAGTATTTATTTCTGGCAATTGCTGTAGAAAATTCTGCGGAACCAAGTCAAATTTTCTGTAGTAATCAACCCTATCAAAATTGTTAGTTTTATGCTCATTGGCAATAAGAACACTATGTCTATCTCTGATTGTAACTCCTGGCGTTAATAAAAGAAAATAATCTGCAAAACGATTATCATTTTTGTAGTTTTTTCTATTGTAAAAATGATATACAATCAACATAGCAATAACTGTTGTTTTACCTGTTCCAGTTGCCATTTTAAATGCTATTCTTGGTAATGCCAAGTTCCCATCCATTCCAAATTTCTGCCCAGATGAAATTTCTTCTAAGATAAAATTACCTGCATTTGATTTTGTAGCAACTTCATTTAACCAAATTGCAGTTTCAATTGCTTCTCTCTGAGCAAAGAATAATTTATTTGTTCTTGTTGAATCAAACCAATGTTTCAAAAGTACAGTGGAAACTTTTGTTATGTTGGGATAATTATCATTACGCCATTGCTTTACTTCTTTTCTAATCTTATTAATCAACAAATCTTGTATATTATCAATTAAATCATTTGCATTGAACATAACCTTTTGTGGATTTGGTCTTACAGGCATAGGTAAATTTTCCGAATAAAAAGGTCTTCTACCATTAACAATATTCTCATAATCTAAACTACCATCAGATAAAGTTTCATAATATCTTGTTGGCTCTTCAAATGGATTATTTAGAATAGGATCTTTAATTTCATTCATACTAATTCTCTTACTAATTCTCTTAATTAAATATCTTTTTTAAATACTTTATATCAAATTTTCAATATTACAAAACTAACAAAAATTTTAAAAACAACAGTATTAAAATTTTCAATTTGCTTTTTACACAAATACAAATATAATATCAGATATGTTTTAGTGTGTCGTTTAGGTAACCAATCTGAAAAATTTAAATTAATTTATTGAATTATTTTTCAATTTTTACTCAATTTTTGATGAAAAGGGCAACTTGGGAACATCAATAAAGAGATTAGGTTTGATGTTAACAAGAATTGGCATGGTTCTAACTATTTGCGAGAATAAATCCTTTGATGGAATTTCAAAAGGAGTCTCTCCGAAAATTCCTTTGAAGTAGAAATATATTATCTGAGTATTTAATTGAACATTTATTCTTTGTTACTGTTTGATAACCAAAACAAGCAATCCACAATACAAGTAATTGAAATATAATGATTTATAGCAAACTGTACAAACTACATTTTTCTGGATTTATAATAATTTGAATTGAATTAATCTATCATTTTTGATTTGAAATTTTCAAATTTTAATTTGTAAAATTTCTCCCAAATATATTTCATTCAGAAGAAATTTTACATTTATTCTCACAAATTATCTTTTAATAACAAACATTTTTGTTTGATTTGTAAACTCTGTGCCTGATTTTGTGATTTTTACAAAGTAAATGCCGTTTGAATAAGTGTTAGTTTCTATTGCTTTTGTTTCGCCGGCTGTGATTTCACTATTGTAAATTTCACCACCGATTGAATTAACTATTGACAGGGTTAGCTGGTTATTTTCGAGGTTGTTGGATTTTATATATTCTATTGGGAGATATGCACTTACGTATATTTTCTCGTCTGCGGGATTTGGATAAATATTGATTTGAATACCTGATTCTATATCTCCATCATAACTTTCATTATTCAAATCTACGTAGCTTTCAAATTCTGTGATTGATGATTTGCCCACTCGGTCGGCATCTATTAAATCATCATTTGGATTCAATTCACTATCTTTTGCAAGCATAAAGCTGAAATTTAATTGATAAATCGTATCTTTCTTTGCAAATAAGATTCTATATTGTTCATTTTTTCCGTTTATCAAATGAACACGATTTTTTGTAGTCTGTGCTTCTGAGAAGATTTTTTGATTCAATTCAAAAATTTTACCGTCTTTTCTGCGTTCTATCAATATTTTTGCCGTTGAATTCTTTGTATTTTGGCTGATAAAACTCAATTCTTCAATATTTTCTATCCTAAACCATTCAGTTTGAATTGTATCAAGATAATCGTACTTATCATTTTTTCTGCCCATATATTTTATGTTTGGCTTCTTGAAATTATTTAATTCAAAGAATGAAATTCCGCTTTCATCAACACCATCAGAGCCAACATAACTCATTATCGGATGTATTTTCATAGGTTCATCTTCAGTATTTTTGCGATAAAAATACTGTTTTGTTACATAAATATCATTCCCGACTGCTTGGAAAATTTGTGAATTTATTTTCCAATCTGTTGTTTTATTCACAATTGGAGATTTTGCTAATTGTGGATAAATGCCTTTCCCGCGATTAATTGCAAATGCATTATTAAAATTATTTGGTTCAATTTCAATAAATGGGTTACCCCATTCATCACCTGGATAATAATAGAATAGATTCCAAAAACCATGAGGGAAAAGCCAGATTTCACTATGAAGTGTATCGATATTATTTGATCCTGTTTGTGATGCAATTCCAAGGATGATTGAACTGTCCTGACCAATAATATCATAAAATGAATCACCATTATTATAAGGTCTGATTGTGCCTTGCATTACATTTGGATTTAATAATGATTTTTGATATGCAAATATGGAAAATGGTGCAAGACAATTCCATTTATTTAAATTCTTATCTATATCAAGCATTTTGTGGTGTACAACATAATCTGAATTCGAATAAGATTTTAAATTCCAATATACTCTATCCCAAGTTGCAGAAGCATAATGAACTGAATCATCAAATACATAATTGGGTCTTAGAAAATATTGAATTGGTCTGTATATTGTGGGATAATAACATTTAAATATTGACGAATTATTTAATTGAGCACTACCATTTCCATTATATTGAATTGATGCAAATCTTGGCTGACTTGAATCCAGCATTCCATTTGGGACTGAATTAATTATATTTCCATTGACGTCAAGTTTAAGCATTGTGTAATGTGTTGAAAATAGAGAATTAAGACCTAATTGTTGTTTTTCTACCCAAACCAAAGCACAATCATTCTCACCGTTTGCAATTCGAGAATATATATTCAAAGAGGGTTGAATTGAATTTGTATTTGGGGTGTTATAGTATTTGATAAATATTTTATTTGACATATATCCTTTATCATTAGGAGTTTTATAACCAGCAACTATGCCATAAATCGAATCAGCCCAAGTATAAAATTGGCCATCAGCACTCGCATTGACGACTGGTACACCCCATGTATTCATTGCAAATTCGTTACCTTGATTTGCATAAGCAAAGCCAATTGGATAAATTAATTGTGCAGGCATTATTGCTTGGTATGGTTCATCGCAATCTATCACTGATTCAACTACATATACTTTTGGGGTATCGGAAAGTTGAATTGGTGCACAATTATATACAATATATGCTTTTTGTGTACTGTCAATTGCATCGTAACGAACTACTATTGATGGATATTTGCAATTACAAGTATCTACTATTAACGAGTCAACATTTAGATTTGGTTCGATTTCTTGTTTGATTACTAAATTTCTTGATATTAATTTTTCCCCTTGTTCCCAATGAATTTGGTCAAATCCACTTGCATTATACGGCAAACTTCTACGATAATATACGCTATTTTTGTTAGTCAAGGAATCACGTTTGTGATAAACTGCATGATAATAAACCATTGTATCTTTACCATTAAAATCAATGTTTGAAGTTTGTCTGGTAGGATAAACCACCAATTTATGTTGATTTGAAAATGCAAGTTCACCTTTGAATGGTACTTCATCTTCTTCAAAGTTACTTACCTTGAAAAATTTTCCTTCCCCAGGGAGAAAACGTACGCTTATGGAGCCATTTTTTGGTATAACAGTATCTATTGCAGTGTAATATGGTGGCTTCTTGAAAATATCACTTGTATCTGTCAATTCAATTACTCTCAACTTCTTATAACTTGAATCTCCAATTTTGAAAGGTATAGAGATTTCACGGCAGCCCAAGCGTTTCCAATATAAATCACGCCAATACCAAGGCGGTCTAATTGTATCATAATAAGCATAATAACCTCCATATTCATCAAATAAAGTGTCTGGTTTGATAACTTTTCCACTATCAAGACAATTTTTTTCAAATTCTGCAGTTGTGTAAAATTTCATATCTGAATAAATATATTGTAATTTTGTGAAACTCCCTTCTTCATCGAAATAGGTCATATTTAATGTATCTTTAGTATATACAAATGGGTCCGTACGCCTATTTTGTACGCCAACATAGAATGTTTCTGTCATATTTTCATCATTTTTATTAGCGAGTAGTGTTAAATCTAAAAACGATTCATAAGTGGACTCAACAACTTTTTCATTTGTATAGCCGGTTGAATCAACTTTATATAGTTTTACTGTTTTTATACTATCTACATTAATAAATTCTTGGATTTTTTTTGAACTTGTATCCCATTTTGGATGTTGGTTATACCATATTTTATATCCCTTTCCATACCATGCTTGCAATCTTAAATCCATTAATGTACTTTCATTAGTACGTACCCAATTATGAAGCCGTTTCATTTCTCTTCTTATGGACCTTTTTCCCACAAAAATTCTGTTTTTTGGCACATCCATTGTTGCTGCCACTATATCTAAATTATGATTTCCATTATAAAGATTTAAGTGGTCATAAGTATGATCTAAAAAATCAGAAGTGGATTGAGGATGGTTAATAAACTCGTCATCATCCATACTGAGTAATGTTGCCCAATCTATATTCATCCTATTCATTAAAACACTTTCTGATGGTAATAATCTAAGATTAGGATTGTTAGTTGGTTTAGGTGGATTAAATGTTGAATCCATGCTTTCTACTGCATCTGCATCTCCATCATAAATTAATCCCTTTGCTCCTAAAATAAGAGCGTTCCAATTCATTAATTTAAATTCTTCTGGAGTTATTATTCTGAAACCATCTGGTGTAACTATTGAATAACTAACATGTACAGTATCCACAGGAGCCTTATAAACAAAGTTCTCAACAAATGATTGGGCAAACCAAGGCTTGTCTGAATATTGAAAACCTGTCATAAATTTATCTACCAGACGGGTGTATTGCTTATGTTCCCAATATGCTTGGATTGACATAGGACCCCCTGCATAAGAAAGTTTTTCACTATCAGTATAAACATCAAGTGGAGCACCCCTCATTTCTTCAACTAATCGTGATGTAGTTTTTGTATTATCATATCTCAAATATGTTTCCCATTCAGATTCAAATAAATTTGCAGGTGTTTTTGACATTGCTTTAATTTTATAACCTGACGCTAAGCCACTTGTTTTCCATTCGTTTGTACCTGTCTGATAATTAAAGTCATTATATCCATTAAATGGATTTGATATATAGGAGTGTATGTTGCTAAAACTAATCCATTTGTCGGCTGAATTAATATAATAGTCATAATGAAGAGGTAAACTAATCCCATTTGAACCTGTTATTATGTCTCCTAATAACTTACTGATATGTCTTTCTACAGCCCAATTAATTGGCGAACCTTCTACATTTATTGTTAATCTTTTTAGATTAATATTTCTACTACTAAATGAGTTATCTGTAAATGCATTAAAATTTGCTTGAATACCGTTATATATTATGTCATCATATACTCCATTGACCAATTTTCTTGTATTAGGTGACTCATATTTTAACCAGCCAATTGCTATTTTGCAACCGCCTTTGTAGGTTACTTTTAAGTTTAATTTGTCAATTTGAAGACTATCGGCATATAAACTATGCTCCTTAAGTCTGTGATTTTTATAAGGTGCAATATCAATTCCATTAAAATCAATATAACCTGAAATAGTAATATCACCCTTGCTACTATCTGTAATCATAGGGAGCATATTCTTTGTTATTACCATTTTTGTTGATGATTCATCTTGAGTTGCCCATAAATTACCATATTGATAGTTTAATACACTTTTATCCAAGAATGCATTTATACTATCTTTTGGTAATTTTGAGAAAGTGGCTATTCCAGGCAACAATGTAGTCTTGTTGTTATACAAATAAGGTACTTCGAGTATTAGAACAGTATCGCTACCATAACCATCATTATTGTCTAATCGCCTCAGGTTTATACTAAGATAATAGGCACGACCTGTGAAACTTGTATCTCTTCCATCAGCTTCATTTGTTTGATGAAAATGTAAAAGATTATTCGGCATAGGGTCTTGAAGTATAACTGTATTTTCTGGAACACTATCATTAACTATTAATCGCCATTTGTTATCATCTGTAAATTGAGAATCTATACAAGTTGATGATTTGGTTTTAAAACCAAAAACATGATTTTCAGGGTCGTTTGGTAATTTTACTAATTTGTAATTATCCACAGTATCAATTTTTAATACTACAGAATATAATAATGATTTTGTGTGAACTACTGAATTATCTTCTTTACAATGAGTATAGAAATTATTAGAATTGTGTTTTGCACGAATGAACAAATTGGTATTATCGTTGTAACGGTTTGCATCCAAATAAATTGGATTACCTGGCTCTGTATCTGCTTGATTTACTTTCATAACTTGCGATATTTTTCTTTCTCCGCCCCACATCCAACCGATTATAAAGCTATTTAATTTGAAATAATCATTATTTGTATTTAATGTATCAGTAATTGAGCCATTAATTGTATTCCAAGTAAATGTTCTTGTTGATGGTTCTCCGTTTTGAGATAAAACTACCATCACAGCAAGCAAGAAAATTATTATTGTTTTCATTTGTATATTTCCCTACTCAGTTACAATAAATTTTGAAGAATACTTTTTACTACCATCAGTCAAATTAAATAAGTATGTACCTTTTGCTAATACGATTGGAATTCTAAGTTCTGTTCCATTTGATTCAATATTAAGTTGTCTGATTAGTTTACCGCTGATATCGAATATTTCAAGCTGGATTGAATTATTAATTAATTCGATTCCAGATATTAATAAGTTTCCATTTTGATATTCTGATTTTAGATCGTTATTTAATGGGGTTTCATTCACGGTTGTTATTAAATTATTCATATTTAATGCCATTAAAGGACCATATTGATTTTTATCAAAACTGCAAACATAAAGTTTTGTTTTATCTTGATTTAGTTTAATATTTGAACGGTTTTCAATTTCAAATACAGTTTTAAAGCTATCAAAATCCATATTTATTAATACTGTATGCTTTGATTGTGCAACAATTTTGTTTACATCATAAAATTCAAAAGAAACCATATAATCAAAAACGATATCATTACTGTATAATTTATGCTTTTCAAACGATTTTGTATTATATATTATTAAGCCCATACCTCCTTTGAATCCCACAAGTTGACCATTTTGTGAAAATTTTATTTCACCTATTTGATAATTAGTATTTTTATATCTCTCCAACTCCTTAATTAACTTCAAAGATTGCGCGTCCCAGAGTTTTAATGTTGTATTGAACTTTCCACCAAAATCTTCTTTCACTCCAGCAGTCGCAAAATATTTTCCATCTGGGGAGAAAGCGATATTTCTTATTGCTTCTTCGGTCTTTATGTTTACTTTGTTTTTAGTATCAATATCATAAATGATTATTGATGAATTATTGCCAACAGTACCGCCACTCACGTTTGCTATTTTATGTTGGTTTGGTAAAAACGTTACAAAATTTCCGCTATTAATCTCAAGTTTTTCCAGTGTATTTTTTTGCAAATCATATAGATTAACACCTGGGGTAACAATATATCTGCCATCATAAGATATATCCATTTGTTCAAAATTTGAAATATCTTGGGTATTTGGTAAAACTTTAATAAGTTTGCCATCTTTGCCATCAATTTCAAAAATACCTGTTGCTTTATCATAAATAGAAGCCAAACCATAAGCAATTACATTTCCATTTGGATGAACAACAAATCCACCTATTTTATATAATTCCTTATTTACCCATAATATTCTTGGGTCTGGTTCTTCAGCCCATCCCACAAAATAATTAGACATAAGCAGCACCAAAGCTGCAAGCGATAAGAGCCAAGCTCTTGTTTTTTGTTTGCGTATCATAACGATACTCCTAAAAAAATTAATAAAATTGAGTATAGAACCATTCTACACTCATCATAATAAACCATGATTTACTATGATGAAAGTAGTTATTTTCTATTTCAAAGAAACTTTCATTTAATATACGCTATCCATGGCTCAAGAAGTATAACTGTATTTGAAAGAACACTATTATTAACTACTAATCGCCATTTGTTATCATCTGTAAATTGAGAATCTATACAAGTTGATGATTTGGTTTTAAAACCAAAAACATGATTTTCAGGGTCGTTTGGTAATTTTACTAATTTATAATTGTCCACAGTATCAATTTTTAATACTGCAGAATATAGTAGAGATTTTGTATGAACAATCGAATTATCTTCTTTACAATGTGTATAAAAATCAATAGAATTATGCTTCCCTCTCACGAATAAGTTTGTATTATTTTCATATTGGTTCGGGTTAGATTCTGAAGTTGATATATCCGCTTGATTTACTCTCATAACTTGAGATATTTTTCTTTCTCCTCCCCAATGCCAACCGATTATAAAATTATTTATATTGAAATAATCCAAATCTCCATTTAGGTATCCATTGATGGATGTACCGTTCAAGTTTTTATAATTGAAAGTACGTTGTGTTGGTTCTACATTCTGTGAAAATACAAATGTAACCGCAAGCAAGAAAATTATTAATTTTTTCATATTTTGATTCTCCCTATTCGGTTACTAAAAATTTTGAAGAATACTTTTTGTTGCCATCAGTCAAATTTAGTAAGTACGTACCTTTAGCTAATACTATCGGAATTCTAAGTTCAGTTCCATTTGGTTCAGCATTAAGTTGATGAACTAATTTACCGTTAATATCGAATATTTGAAAGTTTAATTTGTTTTCAGTGTTTTGGATATTCTTTACTTCTAGTATTTTATTAGAATATTCAGCTATAATTTGAAAATGTGACAATCCATTGGTTACACTTGAGATGATTTTTGTTACATTTAATGCAGTCATAGGACCAATTTCATTTACAAATATATAACTATTTACTATCAATTTATCCTTTTGTTTTGATAATAAAATTTTAGCCCTTCTTGGAAACTCAAATAATAATTTTTTTGTGTTGTCAGATATATCAAGTATTGTTGTATTCTTTGATTGAACAAATAATGAATCACTTGTAAAAAATTCAAATGATGTTATTATATCTTCGTAATTGAAAGGATAATTTATAATTTTCTTTTGAGTTGAAACACTATACAAACTTAAACCCATATCACCTAAAAATCCTAATATTTGACTTTTGGAATCAAATTTACATTCCACTATCTGATAATGTTCATCATCAAATCTCTCTAATTCCTTTATCAACTTCAAAGATTGAGCATCCCAGAGTTTTAATGTAGTAATAAAATCCCCATTTAATTTTTCTATTACTCCAGCAGTAGCAAAATATTTTCCATCTGGGGAGAAAGCGATATTTCTTATTGCTTCTTCGGTTTTTATATATAGTCTTGCTTGAGTGTCCATATCGTATATAACTATTGATGAATCGGAATTTCCCCAAGACTTGTAAGCTATTTCATGTGAGTTCGGCTTACAACACACTATATCTCCTTTGCTGATTTTTTGTGATTCCTTAGTCTCTAAATCTGTTTTTACAATTTCAGCACCACCAGTTACTAAATACTTCCCATCATCTGTTATATTAAATGTTACAATCTCAATAGGACTTTTAAATGAAGAAATTTGTTTTCCATCTTTGCCATCAATTTCATAAATCATATTACTTTTGTAAGCAAAAACATTACCATTCGGATGTACCGCAAATCCTTCGATTTGATTTAATTCTTTATTTACCCATAATATTCTTGGGTCTGGTTCCTCTGCCCATCCCACAAAATAATTAGACAAAAGCAGCACCATAGCTGCAAGTGATAAGAGCCAAGCTCTTGTTTTTTGTTTGCGTATCATAACGATACTCCTAAAAAAATTAATAAATCATTTATATTTACAGACACCATGCCTGCAATTTTTCTTGTGGAAGCATTGGGGCTTGCCCCAATGAGATGAACATCACACACAAGGGCAAGCCCATTGTGCTTCCATTTTAATCTATAATCTATATTCAGCTTTCGCATATTTTTTTCTTAATCTTTGGTTTTCAAAATTAAATAAATAAATTTACAATTCAAAGTGCAAAGTCGTTCCAAAATAATTTCAAAAACTTTTTCAAATTTGCATTCCCACTTCTATAATAACACATAAGTCATCAACATTTCTCACAAAATTACAAATTAAAAAAAACTTTTTTAAAATTTGTCCATCCCCATAGGTAATAACGCCGCTCAACGCTTTTTGGGGACAAACTTTTTTCACTTTTTTTTATGAAATTTCTCCTGATTATCAGCTAATACTATGCAATAAAACAACTTAAAAGAATAAAAATATTTTTGGAAAAATTTCAAAATCTATGGATATTTTTTGATCTATTAAAAATGAATATTTATAATGCTTTCAAATCCCAAAAAAATTATGAAAAGAGAAATTGAAGTTACTGTTGAATAAAAAATCAGAGAATAAAAATCGTTTTTGCAAAAAAATAAAAATTCTTACTAATTTTCCCATTCTTTCTTCTATTTTCCTCATGAATCAAAAGATTTTTCCCTTTATTTCTGAGCAAATTCAATTTGCTGTACCATTGTGAACAAGCATCAACAATCGTGAACAAACGTCAACAATCGTGAACAAGTGTCAACAATCGTGGACAACATCTAGACAATTCGGGACAAGGTGCAGACAAAATTACGGGTAAAAATGCCGTTTTTCTATACAATCCTAAGACAAATCTTGGACTTACATTAGAATTTGAAAGCGATTTTTTGGACTTTCCTTGTACTTACCGCAAACAAAAGTCCAGAGAATTTTTCTGAAATCTATCTGAAATCCTGACAAATTTGTATTTTTTTTAGTTCTATTAACTACGCAAATCTCGTTACTTCACCACTTAACGCCATATCTTGTACTTCAAGTTAATTTTAGGGCTTGAAACTAATAATTGAGAACGAACACTCAAACTTTCAAATTTTTCTTTTATATTAGGAAACGTTTCCCAATTTGAAGAATATTTTTCTATTTGTAATAAATTGTTTGCATGTCTTGGACTAATTCATAGTTCAGACTTGACCCAATTTTGAAAACTACCATATCCATTCTTTGCTAACATTTTTTTAACATCAACCAAAATTGCCCTTCATTAAATTTGACTGTCAAATTTTTTTCACTCTGCTTTTCTCCTTGATAGTTGAACATCTACAGTTGATAAAGCATAATTTGGTATTGCGTTCATAACATCTTCAAAAACAAAATAAACCCTTCTTGACATTTTGATGAATGGAATCTTGCCCTGTTTCATCCAAGTGTTGATGGTTACTCGGCTGACTTTGAATAGTTTGCACATTTCTTCTATGGAAAGTAGTTTTGGCATATCCATATTTGTTTTTAGAGCTGGATTTTCACTATTTGTGGTAGTTGAAATTGCTGGAATATCTTGTTGTTTTAGAACAAAATGCTGTAAAATTTCTTCGATTTGATTATTATCGAAACTGATGGTTAAGTTTGTACTCATTACATCTCCTTAAATCTGATTAAAAATAATTTACTTTAAAGATAGTAATATCGTATTAAAATTACAGTTATTTAAGAGGTTAGTAATCGTTTGTAATGAATTAGACACGCTGAATAGATAAAGCTTTTCAGGGTTTGGAGTTTCTACTCGAATTTATTTATTCAAAAATTCCAAACTTCGACATAGCTTCTTCAAAATCTATACCAATATTGTTCAATTTTCCTAATTTATATTTACTTTTATTGTCAGTGAATATATCCAAATTGAATGGAGTTATATTTTTATTTTTTCCATGAACTGCAAAGATTAAGGAGTTTTTTATCATACAATTTAATGTTAATTCTGTTATATATCTATGTTCAATAAGTTCATACAATAAAATTGTAGTGTCTGATAAAATATGATTAAAATTCAAATTATCCGTTAATGAAAAAAATTTTTTGAACTTTTGCAAATCACAATCAATAAAATTATATTGAAAAAGCAATTGGTAAAGTTCTATAAACTTGTTATAATTTCCAATCCATTTAATTTCTCCAGATTTTATCAGTTGAAGCTCATCGTATCTGTTTTTTAAAATCTTAAGAAATTCAATAAAACTCGCCATTTCAATCTTATCTTTCCTATTCATTCCAAAATACTTGTTTTTTGTAAACAAATCACCATTTTGATATGATTCAAATATGTCAGGTGCGATAGATTCTAATTCTTGAGATAAATTAGTTATGTATATATCAATTACATTTAGACGATAATCTTCATTCATTTGAGCTAAAAATTCCAAAAATTGCTTTCTCTCGTCTCTATAAGATTCCTCAATACTATATCCTTTAGTGCCATTTTCGCCGGTATAATGATTTATATATTTCAAAGCCATAATAAATTCAATAAATTTTTAAAAATCAACAAATATTGAAACGAAGGTCATTAAATTTTATTATCAATTCACTTCAATAAAATTTTTACAATCAAAAATGAGCAAATCCAATGTTGATTTCTTATAATGGCTCTATTCCTGAATTTGTTTGATAGAAAGTAATTTCTATTTTTAGAAATACATAATCAGAATTAAAAAAGACTCGATGAAATATATACAATTTATCAATGAGTTACCCAATTTAATTATTTGAAATGAAAAACATATTTATTATTATTATTTTGAAATTTTTGTTGTGGAATATTTTTTAAATTTGTAAATAAATTAGTAAGTTTGTATTATCACTTTCTGAGAAGATGTAGGTAAGTGATAAAAACTTGTTATTACGCAAAAATGCTTTATTTGAGTAGATATACGAAATAGATGAAAACATTCGTTTAACCCACAAGAAAAGATAGGAAAGCGAATAAAAATCTACTAAAAAGGGCAGTTACGTAAATAAATGAGTTGTGGGTAATGCAAAGAATGATACTGCAATAAATGAAAAAAGCTGATTATAATAGATATTATAAGATTTTACCAAAACAAAATTGGTTGGCAGAAAAAGAAGAAGAACTAAAAGAATTGCTTTTAAGTTGTAAAAAACAGGAGCATAAAAATTTACTTTTCGAACTTCTTGAAGAATTCAGCTTTATTAATGATGCTTTGTTTAAGACTTATTTAAATCTAATAGCTGACTATATAATAAATGATTCTGGATTTGAAATTGATAGGACTCAAATTGTTGGCATGGCAATGGACTCAACTCCAGATAGTAGTCAATGGATTCTTCAACAATTGAAACCAATATTAACAAGAAGAGGCTGGAATAATGTGAAAATTGTTGCAAACTTTACTAGAGGAGTTCGGAGTCTTAATAAAGAAGGAAAGAATCAAATAATACTAATTGATGAATTTGTAGGTTCTGGACAATCTGTACAAGGCAGAATTGATTACATAAAACGAGAATCAAAGGTTGAATTTGAAATTAAAGCTTGTTTTATTGCTGGAATGGAGGAAGGAATTGATAAGATTAAAAGCAATTTCGCTGATTTTACATGTTTTTTACCACTAAAGAAAGGAATATCCGATAAGTATGTAGGTGAAGAATTAATTACGGAACTAAGAAATATGTCAGAATTAGAAGCGGAATTAATGCAACAAGTAAACGATAAAAAATTGAGTAAGTATCATTTAGGTTATAATCAAACAGAATCGTTATATTCATCGTTCGGAAATGCCCCAAATTCTGTATTCCCAATATTTTGGTGGCCATATGACAAAAAGGAAATATTTAGGAATACTTTATTAACTAGAAATGAGGAAGGTTTAGGATTATGAAAATATCTAAAATTGAAATAAAGATTTTGATTGGTTTGTATAAATCCATTGATGGACTTACTCCTTATACTTTCTATCAAAGATATAAATTCAGTGCTGCAACAGTTTATAAAACTGTCTCAAAGTTTGAGAAAAAAGATTATTTAAAAACGCAAGAAGAAAAGATATTTATAACGGAAAAAGGAAGGACGTTTGTTGAAAAAAGCAGATTTGAATTTGATAGTGAGAAATTTGCGAGAATTCCAGATGATTTTAAATTACCAAAATTGGGAGTAAATGAACCATATATTCCGAATATTACAATATTATCTAATGAAATTTTAAATTTACAAAATATTGGTGATGGCTAAGAAACATGCATTTAGAAGGTGTAGTCGCCTTCGTTAGTCAGGCTACATTTAGCCGAGGATGAAATTAAAATCGAAGATATTTAATTTCATCCAGTTCGCTCAGCAGAGCTGAGACTCACCACTTAATAATAAAGTTAAGTGGCGAGTTCACCACTTAACTTTATTATTAAGTGAGTCGCTGAAGGAAAGAAAGATGTTTGCCATCACCATTTTTAATTATTATGAAGCATGAAGAAATAATACAAAATTGGAAAACCTTTTTTGAACAAAAGGGACTTAGTGCAGAATTTCAAGATAAATACATGCTCTATGTTGGGTCTCTTATTCCTAAAAATCTACCAATTATATTTGAGACTGAACATTTATCCAAACTTCTTGGAAGAACTAATCTTTACATAAATTCAGCCGTTTATTCTCCTGCTTCACATTACAGATATTTTAAATTAAAAAAAAGGAAAGGTGGTTTTAGAGAAATTTCGGTTCCTTATCCTGCACTACTTGAATGTCAATACTGGATTTATGACAATATCTTGTCCAATGTTAAAATTAGTTACTGTGCTCATGGTTTTGCTAAGAAAAAATCAATTATAACAAATGCCAAAATCCATGTAGGACAAAAGGAATTGTTGAAAATTGATATTAAAGATTATTTTCCTTCCATCACAAAACATCGTGTGATTGCGATGTTTCATAGGTTGGGCTATCCAACAGATATTTCATTTAATCTTGGTTCGCTTTGTTGCTTGGATGACTGTTTACCACAAGGAGCACCAACAAGTCCTGCTATTAGTAACATCGTTTCCCAAATGTTAGACAAGCGATTGTTTGCATTAGCAAAGAAATTTGATTTTAAATACACTAGGTATGCGGATGACCTTGCTTTTTCTGGAGAATTAATCCCCGCAAAGTTTATTGATTATGTGGATAATATAATTAAAGCAGAAGGATTTATTGTAAATGAAGAAAAAACCAATTTATATAAGAATACAGGTAAAAGAATACTTACGGGAGTTTCGATTAGCTCCAACAAATTAAAAGCACCTAAGTCATATAAAAGAAATTTGTTTCAAGAATTACACTACGTTAAGCAATTTGGATTAAATTCTCACATGTCAAAAAGGAAGATTAGAAATCCATATTATATAAACAGTTTGATTGGTAAGCTTAACTATGTAATCTCAATTGAACCTGATTGTAAAAAGGCTAGAGAATATTTAGCCTACTTGATAGAGTTAGATAAAGCACATACCCACAACAATGTATAAAAATAATAGGCGAGATTGTAGTAAATTCAATGGTTGTAGCACTTTTAAACAGCTTGCGGTTTGATAAGTTTGAAGCCCGCAATCCCTTTCTAGCCATACCGCCAAGGTTAGGTGCATTAACCCCAAAGATTGACGTTATATTCATAAAAATATAATATTTAATGACAATAGGATTTGTTTAGATGAATACGGTTAAAGTAGGTGATGAGTTTGAAAAAAAGTCATATGATTTAATTGTTAAAGCGATTAAAAATGATGAGTTAGGTATATCTGAGTCTTCAGCAAAATTATTTCAGAAAAAAGGATATTACTCTCGTGATAGAGAAAAGGATATTTTTTTTGATTTATCAATTGAAATATGGCCAAAGAATGCAGATAGATATACATTGTTGTACTTAATAGAATGTAAAAGTTCTACTGTTAAGCGTGTGCCTGTTGATGATGTCGAAGAGTTTTATGCTAAAGTGATTCAGGTTTCTGGTTTAAATGTGAAAGGAGTTATGATTTCTGATAATTCTTTTCAAGAAGGGGGCATTACTTTTGCTAAAAATAAAGGTATGATGCTAATAGAAGTTGATAGTAGTGGAGAACATGATATTATTTTGCACAAAACAGAAAAAACACAAAATGCGATTTCAGATATAGAAACAGATATAGATAATATTTTTGAGTCATTCATTCATAAGACACTTGGTTTACAAAAAATTATAGGATTAAAGAAACTTTCAACTGACGAGATTGAACTTATTGCTTATAGAGTGTTAAGTGAGTGTAAGCAGTTGTCGAAACCAATTGTTTTTGAGGATTTTATGATACGTTTATCAGAAAAGTATTTGTTAAATTTTAGTATAGAATCAAATTTGGAGACGGTAAATGGTAAAAAAATATTAGGATATTTCTCAAATATTGATAATACTATACATATTGATAATTCAATTGTTTCTACAAGTCGGTTAGGATTTGTATTAGGCCATGAATTAGGGCATTATTTTTTACATAATGAATTGAAATTAAATCAAGAGAAATATAATAATTTTGAAGATTCTGAGTATAATTTCTTACTTGATAAGCACTTGCTTAGAAATGATAAGAACTGGTTAGAATGGCAAGCAAATAGATTTGCTATTTCATTATTTCTTCCAAAGGACTTATTTTTAGGACATTTATTTGCATTTAGAAAATTTATAGGAATTAGTAATTATCGTCATATTTACCTTGATGATCAACGAATAAATCAAGAGGACTATAAAAAAACAGTTGATTATTTAGCAAGTACATTTAATATTAGTAAGATTGCAGTTAGATATCGCATTGATGAGTTGAAGATAATAACACATGCGGAATCAAAGTATGATTTAGGTAGTTATAAACGAAAGATTTTTGTAGAATAAATACTGCACCTAACACACGCTAAACCAATAAGGGTTTCTCTGATATGCGTATGGTTCAAGCTCAAACTTTTGGGTGGCTTGCCAAGAAACCGCATGCAAACGGCAGCTTTCTATACTGCCAAACATTATATGTCATAAAAAAGGAACGAACATGATAGCAAATACACCAAAACCACCATATTATGCAGTGATTTTTAGTTCAATAAGAAGTGCAGTTGCTGACGACTATTCTGAAATGGCTGATAAAATGGTAGAATTAGCAAAACAACAAGAAGGATTTCTTGGAATTGAAAGTGCGAGAAATGAACTTGGAATTACTGTTTCATATTGGAAGGATTTAGAATCTATAAAAAAATGGAAGAATAATTCTGAACATTTGATTGCTCAGGAAAAAGGACGAGATATTTGGTATAGTTCATTCAAAACCAGAATTGCAAAAATTGAATCAGATTATGATTTCCAAAATTATAAATTGTAGAAAAAATATATTCTTTAAAGACGAATCTCAATGTAATAATTTAAAGAATTATTCTTAATTTTGTATTATCACTTTCCGAAAAGATGTAGGGAAGTCGAAGAAATTAGATGATAATCTTATAAAATTTGTCTAATTTATAGAAGAAAAGAGTGATTGGCTAGGCGATAACTACCAATGGTACAATTTTTTAACTGATATAGAAATGAGAGAAGAATTACAAAACTATTTAGATAGAGTTTATCCTGATTCACAGATTAGTACACCTCATTCAATAGGTGGTAGCGTGCATATTCGGTTTGAACTTGGTGGAGACGAAATGTTTAAAGTTTTCAGGGATGGAGTTGAAATTGAATGGTGGAAAGACAGAAGAAGAATGACAAAAGTTGACAAATTAAACCAAGAAGCTCATGTATTAAAAAGAGTTATTCAAGCCACATCAAGAGCAACAACAATTTTTTATGAAACATTTGATAACTTAGATACCGAAATTTGGATTTTAATTTATGAATATTCTAGTGGACTTTTTAATCACATTACCGACTTTGTCTTTCAACAGTTTCATCCAAAGTCATTTGCAAAATTCTACGACAAAAAAGAACAAATAGATACTCGAATGTTAACTGAACAAGAAGACGGGACTTTTATTTGCGATAAAACAGAAGCGAGAGTAATTTTAGGGAAAATAAAAGTGATGGATATTGAAGCGGAGAAAATTTTTAATGGAATTGCCAACAATGAAATGGGATTTGAACCAAAAATTTGTCAAGAAATTTACTTTTTGGACCCAATTACAGACCGTGGAATGTTTATGTATGACGATAGGGGTTGTTACGTTTGGAGTGACAAAGCTGAGAAAATAAAGTATCTATATGACAAGCGAAACGAATGGATAGTAAATTACCATAGACCTGAAATTGACGAGTATTTTGTTAGCAAATGATAATACTTCAACACAAGCGTTATAAATAATGAAAGGATTGTTATGTACCATTCTTTTAAAAACATAGAATTCAACGCAACCAAACTACTCGAAGCTAAGGGAATTTATTTGTACCACTGGTAGTAGAATTTAAAGCACCACAAGTAAAGTAAAATGCAGAAAACCGAAATAGAAATATTTGACCCTACAAACATTACAGAGTGGCGAAAATGGTTAGAAAATAATCATATTTCGAAGCAATCTGTTTGGCTTGTTTATCACAATAAAAGTTCGGGTAAAAAAACTATCACTTGGAGTGAAGCAGTTGATGTAGCTTTGTGTTTTGGTTGGATAGACAGTAAGCAAATCAAAATAGATAAAGAAACTTCGCACCAATTTTTTAGCAAACGTAAACCAAAAAGCACTTGGTCAAAAATCAATAAACAAAAAATTCAAATACTTATAGAAAATGGATTAATGACAGAAGCTGGTTACAAAAGCATAGAAATTGCAAAGCAAAATGGCTCTTGGACAATTTTGGACGAAGTTGAAGAGCTAATTATTCCAAATGATTTAGAATCAGAATTCGCAAACAAACCAAATTCCAAAGACTTCTTTTTAGGTTTAAGTAAATCGGTTAGAAAAGCTATCTTGCAATGGCTTGTACTTGCCAAGACAGCAGAAACAAGACAAAAAAGAATAACTGAAATTGTAGAACGTGCTGAACAAAAATTAAAACCTAAACATTTGCAATAGAGATAACAATGATAAATAAGATTTATACGAAATGTATAGATTTCAGAAAACATCACTGGACTAATGTTTTTGGAATGTTTTGAGAAAGTCCAAAAAATCGGATTTGATTAGATATTAAAATATTCTTAAATATGTAATAAGGGAAGTAGAACTTTCAGATAAAATGAAGTTTTGGTTATTATTGATTCAACAAATGGAACAATGCTTGATAACTCTCAATTCGTTTGATTTATGCAAATGTTGAAGATGGTATTAAATACGAAAATCTTGCTGAAAAATGGGAGATTGATGGTGAAGCATTAGTTAGTCTCTGGAAATAAACTCATCAAAGTAAATAATATCAATAGTTTAGCTTGGAAAATATAAGATGAAAAAAAGTGAGAATGTGGATAAGTTTTCATAAATAAACATTAAAAAGCTTGATTAGGTGCGGCAAAAGCGTTATTTTTGTATTGTAAGTTGGTTGCAATTTGAAAAATTATTAAAATCTTCGGAAAAAAATTATGCGTAAAATAATTGATATTACAAACAGATTTGGCAATGTGGATATTTCTGAAATTCAAATTAATCCAAAATCCCGAGATGAAATTGATAAAACTCTTCGTGGTCTTCAATATTTATTCACTAACACAGAAATTCGAGCAGAAATTTTAAAATTATTAGATGAAGAATTACTTCCTAAGGTATCAAAGAATAATGGCAGACAAGGCATGGATTTGTGGAAGATATTAGTCTTGGGACTAATTCGTCAAGTTTCCGATTTGGATTATGATAAATTGCACAATTTATCAAATGAGCATAGAACAATCAGAGCATTTCTTGGACATGATTCTTGGGAATGGGGTGACACCAGTAAATATGAGCTACAAACCATCAAAGATAATGTGAAGTTATTGACTCCTGAATTGATTGATAAAATCAACAAAATCGTAGTAGATTGCGGACACAATTTATTGGGTGGTAAAAAAAAAGATGAATTACATGTGAGCATAGATTCATTTGTAATAAAAACAGATGTACATTACCCCACCGACATCAGTTTACTTTTTGACGCTATTCGCAAATCAATCCAACTAACCGCTAATCTTTGCACCGACTACAATCTGAGTGAAATGCGTCAAAGCAATTATCAACTACGCAAAATAAAAACGTTATTTAGAAAAGCACAAAAAGCAAATCAATCAAACAGTCCTAATAAAGAAGAACGCAAAAAATCAACACATAAAGATTATCTTACAGAAGTACAAAAAGCAGAAACAAAGGTAAATGAAGTAATAAAGATAATTCTTGAAAAAGTAGCTCCAAGCCCAATTCTATTAGCAAGAATATTGGAAATCGACCGTTATATGCACTGGGTAAGTCATCAAAAATCGTTAGTAGAACGTAGAGTATTAAACGACGAAGTAATCCCACATTCAGAAAAAGTACATTCAATATTTGAACCCCACACCCGCTGGATATCGAAAGGTAAAGCTGGCGTTATGGTAGAATTAGGTCTTCCAGTAACGATAGCCAAAGATCAACATGGCTTTATTTTGGGTTATAAAATAATGGAAACAGAAAGTGATGTAGATGTTGCAGTTCCACTAACAGAGCAATTAACAAACCAATATCCAACAATAATATCAGAAAGTTTTGACAAGGGTTTTTGGTCAAAGTCAAATCGTGAAGGAATCGGAAAATTAGTTCCCAAAGTAATAATGCCCAAAAAAGGTAGGTTGAACAAGGAAGAGGAAAAAGAACATAGTACAAAGGAATTCAAAACTTTACGTAAAAAACATTCGGCAGTGGAATCCTCCATCAACGGCTTGGATCACACCGGTTTGTCCAAATGTTACGACCATGGAATTCACGGATTTAAACGTTGTGTTTCTTTATCAATATTAGCAAGAAATATCCATACACTTGGAGTAATTTTACTTGAGAAACAAGAAAAGCAACGAAGACGAAAACGTCACAAACAAGCAGCTTAAATCACAATAAATATATGTAAATATATATAATACAAGGGATTACTATGTCCCAACCCTCCTTATCTCTTTACAAAGTCATCAATTTTTCTAAAATCTCACCGGATTTTCTATTATAAACAACAATAACTACATAAGTATAATTATCTGTTCAATAAATTTCAAAAATCCCAACCTATTTTTTCTGCCATTTTGAAATACTTGGGGGTTTTCTTTCAGAGACTAGTTAGCAAATTGAAGAATGCAAGTCATGAATAAATAAACTTGTTTGCTACATTCTTTTTTGAAATCTGCTGCTCTGTAAATTTTTTTTATTCATATAATTTTCCAATATTTATGTTTATTTCTCATCGGGGAAGAATATATTAATGTATTGGCATATCGATTGCTTATAAGTATACTTTTTTAGTAAATAAAAATTGCAAAAAGGGAATAGCAATGGAATCAAAGTTGAAAAAATATCGTTTTAATGTTTTGAATATCAAAATGAGAACATCTGAAGATGACAAAGAAAACGGATATATTGAATTATTCAAAAAAATACACAGCGAAAAAATATCCATAAAAATTATTGGAGATAATCACACTGTAGTACGAACTTGTTTTCAATCAAATACGGTTAATGGCGATATTGTTTTGTATGGTAAATTATCAAAATATACAAAGATTGAAGGTAACGATTGGCTAAATTTAAAAAATATGGAAACAGAAACAATTGACTTGCCTGAAGGTACTTATCCAAATTTTACAGAAACTGATTATTTTTTCTTTCCATCTATTCATAGAATAGCTATTTTGGCAAACAGAAAAATTAGTATCAATACTGCGTATAATTTTTTCAAAAACGCAATTAACAAAGTTGTAGAATATGACGAAATGGCTGAAATAGCCATTGAAACATCAAATGATTTTATAGAAAAAATAATTAATGCAAAAAAAATAGAACGATTGGAAATAGCCATTTCTTATAGCAATTCTGATAATTACGACTATGCTGCTAAAGCGATTGATGACGAACTTAAAAACAGTAATGTTAATGATATTTCGATAGTCGCTAAACCCGATCTAAAGGGAAATATTGATATAGAAAAAAGTAATTTTTTTATGGGTATATTGGAATTGTGTCAAAGCAATGGCAGAGCAAAGGCCACGATTAGAGATGCAGAAGATAAAAGGCAGGTAGTTGATACTTCACAATATCCGAAGGAATTTAACGTCCAATCCTTAGAGGTTGATAATTTGAAATTTGAAATATTGTCGATACTTATGGATTATTTTAGGCGAAATGAAAACGATTAAGGATTTGCACGAATTAGGATTGAGCGGAATTTGCAAAGGCTACCCACTTAAGAAATGGATAACAAGCGTTCCATTCTTTTTGAGTATTGTATCAGCTATATTCGTTACTACAACTTATGCGTTTTTAAGCAATAACCCTAAATTTATTACTCAACTGATCGATTTGATGGTTACTATTCTTCCGAATTTACTTGGATTTGGTTTAGGTGGATTTGCTATATTGATTAGCTTTAGCAGTATTTTTTTATCACGATTGATAACTAACCAATTAGAAAACCCTTCAAATACACTTTACCAGATAACCAGCTCAATATTTGCATTTACTTTAATCCTTCAAGCATTCTCTTTGTTAGCGGCATTGTTTTTAAAGCTAATAATTGCGATAACCGGAGAAGGCATATTGAATTGTTGTTACGATATTCAATTAGTTTTCATCCTATCTTTTATGTTGATTTGGTCAGTAACTGTGTTGATTGATTTAATTAAAAATATATTCAATTTCAGCCAGGTGTATCATTTTACTACTTATATGGACGCTTTAAAAAGCAAAGAAAGTAAGCCAAAAACTACCACGGAATAATGAAACAATAATTAAAAATATAAAAAAACCGTTTTAGGACGTTTTTTTTGTGTTATGAATAACCTTTTATTATTTTGCTATATTCTTCGTGTGTTCCTATCCAAAACCACGTTATTGTAGCGTTTTCCATTAATGCCAATGCTCTGTAGTGGTCGCCAATCCGGATAGAGCAGAAATCGTTATCAATAGATTTGTAATGTAGGGAAGGGTGCAGATGGTTTTGTTTTCAAATTCTATAATTTTTATTCGCTAACATTTGAACTTGCTTAGGTAACTTTGCAAATAATAGCTTAAAATGTTTATATCTTATTGATTTCATTAATAACCAAATCCACCCTCTTCAACATCTCCGTTAGCAATGTCTTTCCTAACTTTTTCCTTCATTTTTCTAAGAAAATTGATAGATTCAGGACTTTCCAATAATTCATCCCAAATTTCATCTCCACTTTTTTGTTTTATTGCGTGTCCATTTGTATGAACTTTATTTGATTTTGTTTCTACTTTTGATAGCATTCTCGCACCTCGAAAATAACCACTAAATTAAAGAATTATAAAATATTAAACAAGGAAAATATTGCAAAACCGTCCTAAGACGGTCTTTTTGTTGTGATATTTCTTGTCAATTAACGTCAATAAAAATAAACCAATTCCTATACCAACAAGAGAGCCGACAATAATCGCATTGTTACGCTCAGTTTCTTTGTTTTGCCTTGCTTTAACAAATTCATCCCAAGAATTAAAACCCGCTTTACTTAAATAATTGTAAATATAATCTTTGCTAATCCCACCACTTAACAATAGCAATTCATATCTTTTGTAATCATCTAAAGTTGCTGTATTGCTATCAATTTTTTTTGATAAATCGTTGATTTCTTTATATTCAATTACTGTCATTTAGAATTTCAATTATTCCCAAAAAAAATAATAGCCAATTAGATAATCGAAAATCTAACCGGCATATTTTTTTATTTTGGATTTTTTATTTCTGTATCAAATACAATAACACCATACCACCAACTGCAGCCGCTACCCACGGTAAGTAATTTCTTCACTACATCTAAATTATCGCCAAAATAAAGTTCTTTCATAAATAAATAATTTTAATTGAATTTAGTTTTATAATAACTATGAATGTGCTTTTGCCCATTCACTTATTTTTTGGATTAAAGTTGGTATTTCAATGCCAATAAAGAATATAGGTTCAGGTTTATGGCTAAATAAACCAAATTGAATTAATGTTCTATCCTCTTCAGTTCGCCAAAATCCTAAACTTAAACCATAACCTAAAATAGTTTCTTTAGAGTCATCTGTTAAATTTACTGGTAGTGCAAAACCTAATTCAAATTCATTTAATAATCCTCTTGATTCATATCTAATTGCTGGTATATGAAAAATTGATGTAAATTTTGAACGGTATTCATCATTATTCATCCAAGAAATATTTAATTGAGTCTTTGAACCTGTCTGAAGTAAACCATCCCAAAAACTTTCCGAATTTGGAATAGAACTGGGAACATTAAATAATACTCTAATCCTTTCAAATTTCTTTTTTATTGTAATAGTATCAGTTAATCTATTCACCTTATCTTCGTGGTATTCAATAATTAACTGAAAAACATATTGTTCCATAGCTAAAGTATCAAGTTGTATGAAAATATCAGAATCATCTTTGATGGTATCGACAATTGTACTTTTTATTAAAGCAGGAAACAAATTAGAATTTCTTGATTCATAAAGTAGCAAAGAGTATTTTTTAATGTAACGCTTTGAACTTAATTCACTTCGTTCGGAGTTTTCGATATGGATTTTTATATTATTAAATCCATCAATTATTAAATCTTTGCCGCTTGAATTTCTGTCAATCGGAAATTTATTGATTGTATCATTGGAATTATCTTTGACTTCATAAATAGTCAAGAACAAAGGCTTTTGATCCGAACAGAAAATGTTAGTCACAATCAATAAGAAGATAAATATTGTTAAATGTTTAATTTTCATCAGATAATTTCCTTGTTTTAACGAAAAAAACCGTATAAAATACTCTGTTGTCTATCGTTGTTGAAATATTGATTAACTCATATTTCAAACCTGGGTTCACTTTTAATAATGCGTTAAATTCCTTCTGAGCATCATTAAGAGAATATTTATATTCTTTATCACTACCCATAATTACAATTAACGAATCCTTAAATCCGAAATATGGATCATGTTTAAGTTTGATAATTTCACACCCTTCTTTATTAACTGAATCAATTTTAATAAGATATTCAGTTTTTGGTTCATTATCACAACCTAAAATAATAAGACTTATAATCCCAAAAATCAGCAAATACTTTTTCATAGAAAACCTCAAAAAAAATTATATATCACAACACAATAATTCTTCATATTTTCCTGCAAACTGAACAACTAATCTTTCAATTAATTCTTTTGCATTTTGTTTGCTCATATCAAAATCAATTTTTTCTAATTTAACTATTGCAAATATATTGAATTTATTGAAACAGTGAAAAAATATTTTATTAATGTATGAAATTGATTGAAGAGTATTTTTCTTTCATACTCATATAATCATAAGTGCATCAGCAAGTTATAATTGACTGACTTGGAATAATTCTGTTGTAGCTGTTATAATTCGATATTCAAATCTAACCTATACATATTATAAATATGACACTTAACCACGATTTCTTCTAAAAAAAGGAACATCCTATATTAACAAACAATAATGATAGAAATTTTCAAAGTTGGGTTAAATCTGGAATCGGAATTAGTCCAAGACATGCAATTAGCTTATTGCAAATTAAAAAATTATCAAGTGATTGGGAGTTGTTTCCTAATCAAAATGAGATATTAGAAAACTAATGCTATAAAGCACAACTTTTAGTTTCAAACCCTTAAATTAACCCGAAGTATAAGATGTGGCATTCAGCGTTGAAGTAAGGAGGTCTGCGGAATCGTAAGAATTAAAAAAAATATAGAATCGAAAGGATTTCGGTTAGATTTCAGAAAAATTCTCTGGTCTAATGTATACGGTAAGTACAACGAAAGTCCAAAAAATCGATTTCAAATTCTAATGTTAGTCCAAGATTTGTCTTAGGTTTGTATAGCAAAACGGCATTTTTGCACTTAATTTTGTCTGAACCTTGTCCCGAATTGTCTGGACGTTGTCCACGATTGTTCACGATTGTTGACGCTTGTTCACGATTGTTGACGCTTGTTCACGTTGGTACAGCATAATTGGTTTTTCTCAGAAAAAATGGCGAAAATCTACTGATTCTTGGGGAAAATAGCAGAAATTATTGGAAATATTCAATGAAAATTTCTATTTTTCTGAAAAAGTGATTTGTATTTTCTGATTTTTGGGTCAAATGAACTCTGAAGTAGAGAATTTATAAAAAATCAACAATAGAAATGCTCTTATTTGCTTGTAAAATTATATTTAATTGAAATGATAATAAATTCAAATGACCTTCGTTTCATTATTTGTTGAATTTTTTAAAATTTTATTGAATTTATTATGGCTGTGAAATATTTAAATCATCATTATGGTGAAAATACCTCTAAAGGATTTAAAATTAATGAATATTATATTGATAAGAGAAAGCAATTTTTGGAATTTTTGGCTCAAATGAATGAAGAATATCGTCTAAATTTAATCAATAGCGACATAATTAAATTAACAGAAGAATTAAAATCTATTGCACCTGACATATTTGAAACATACCAAAATGGAGATTTGTTTTCATCAAACATGTATTTTGGAATGAAGAAGGAAAATGAAATTGCACTAGCGAGTTATATTGAATTTCTTAAGATTTTAAAAAATAGATACGAAGAAATTGAACAGTTCAAGTTAAAATTTGGAGAAATTAAGTGGATTGGTGGTTATAGCAAATTTATAGAATTTCATCAGATACTTAATAAATATGAATTTGTTAACTGTGACTTACTCAGATTCAGACAATTTTTTTCATTCAGGTCTAGTTTGAATTTCAATCTAAATCTGTTTAATACCTCAATTTTATTTTACAAACTTAATGAAAAGCGATTCATAACTGAACAAACATTAAATAAGCTGATTGAAAATGTTCAAATCTTTGGGATTAATGGCAGATATAAAAAAATAATTCAATCTCCAATAGACATGAAAATATTTAATGACAATAAAAGCAAATATATAGGAGGCAAATTTATAGCAATCAAAGATAAAAGAGGTAAAGTTAAAAAAAGAATATTATTAGAAAGTGAATATATAGGAAGTAAACCTTATAATAGAATAAATTCAAAATTAAGAGAAGCAATGTCAATTTTTGGGTTTGAGTTCGATTGATGTAATATTTAATCTCCATACTCTTAATGGGCTTCGTATCGTCTCTCCCACTCGTTCAAATGATATAGTATAGAAACTCCAAACCCTGAAAAGCTACATCTATTCAGCGTGTAAATTTCATCCCAAACGCTAACAACCCGCTTAAATAACTGTGATTTTATTACGATATTACAATCTTTAAAGTAAATTATTTTTAATCATATTTAAGGAGATGTAATGAGTACAAACTTAACCATCAGTTTCGATAATAATCAAATCGAAGAAATTTTACAGCATTTTGTTCTAAAACAACAAGATATTTCAGCAATTTCAACTACCACAAATAGTGAAAAGTCAGCTCCAAAAGCAAGTATGGGCTTGCCAAACTTTCTTTCCATTGAAGAAATGTGCAAACTATTCAAAGTCAGCCGTGTAACTATCAATTCTTGGATGAAACAGGGCAAAATTCCATTCCGAAAAATATCAAGACGTGTGTACTTTAATATTGATGAAGTTATAGAAAAATCACCCAAATACAATTTGAAATCAGTACATAGCTTTCAAAAAACATTGAAAAATAAAGAACTTAATTCAAGTATATGAAAATAATACAAAGGTTGAATATTTGAAAAAAGTGCAAGTTTATGGTTTAATTGTAAAAAATTATATTTATTAAATTATGGAAAGGCTTATAAATGAAAAATACAAATAATGGATTGGAATTATTTCAAGAGAATAAAATCGAGCAATATGTAGCTTTTGATTATTCTGAATTGGATTCAAAAATTGCTTTAGAATTACAACAAAAAGCAAAGAAAGCAAGAATGATTATGAAGAATATTGAAATCAAAACTATGGAATTAAGAGAAACTTTGTTTGAAGGTCATAAGTTGTTAGCAAATCATCACAAAGGTAGTTTTGGACACTGGGTTAAATCTGAAATTGGGATTAGTCCACAACACGCAAATAATTTGTTGAGAATTGGGAATTACTCTGACAGTTTGAAACTGGTTTCAAACTCAAAAGAAAACTTTGAGAATTTAGGGTATAAAGCTCAATTATTAGTTTCAAATCCAAATACTTTACCTGAAGTAAAAGAATTGGCGTTGAGTGGTGAAGTAACTAAGTATGCGGAATTGAAAGCAATGCATGAAAACATGCTAAAAGAAAAAGAAATGCTTGAAAATAAAGTTAATAAACTTGCAGGTTTGCCTGATATAGTTTCAAAATCAGAGTTAGAGAAACAAGAAATTTTAAATCACTCCCGACAGATTCAAAATGAAAATGATAAATTAAAGTATGAATTGAATGTAGCTAAAACAGAAATCAAAGAGGTAGTCGTAGAAAAGATTGTAGAAAAAGAAGTTATTCCTGAAACAGTACAAAGAGAATTGAAACAAGCAAAGGAGCAATTAAAGGAATTAAAAGCAATTGAAAAACTTAATTACAAAAAAGAACAGCAATTAAAAGCAGAATTGGAAAAATTGAAATTAGAAAATAAAGATTTATCTGAATTAAAAGCTAAAGAACAAGAAATTGAATATAAATATGAAAAATTAACCGATTTGTATTTAAGACAATCACCAGCAAGTAATAGAATTGACCAGTATGCACAAATATTTACGTTCTTTGATTCGATGGACGAGTTTTATAAAAATTCAATGATACCAATAGTAACTTCAATTACAACCAAAGAACTTGACGTTGAAGAAATAGTTGTAAAAGCACAGTCAATATTAGAAAATGTTGAAAATTGGATATTTGCATTTAAACAAAAATATAATTTAAAATCATCTTCCGAAATTATTAGCTACCAATAAAATTGTTTAATTTTTAAATTACATATTATTAATTAATTAAAAAGGTTTAAAGATGAAAAAATCACAAAAAAATGGAAATTCAGAATTGGATTTAACAACAGTAACCGCAGATGAATTTGAATTTATTTTAGATGATATGAGGTTACAACAGAAAACTATTATTGCAAATTCAGGTTTTGCAAGAGGCACACTTTACAATGACTTAAAAGCAAGTCGTGAAGGAAATAAACCTGTAAAAGGTTATTGGGTGGCAATATTACAAAATGAACTCGGTGAAAGGTCGTTCCAAATTTCAAGAAGTAATTATAAATATTATCTTGAAAGTTTATGAAAGTAGTTAACGGCTTGGAATTAATTTGAAATTCATTACATTTATAGATGGACTTCACTTCAAGGTAAAGTCCATCTTTAATAAATGAGTAATTTATGGTCAATTTTCAATGGGAGAGAACATTTACTTTAATTCTAAATTTAATAAATGGATAATAGAGTCATTAACAAAGTACTTGCCAATCCATAATTTCTATAAGAAAACTAATGATTTTAATGAGAATTTCATTTATATCAATTCAATTTATCAATTTACTTCAATCTGAACCCACAAAAAAAATAGTATAGCAAAATCCGAAAAGTGTTGGAAATATATTGGAATAATATTACACACAGTTGTAATTCCTTATATATCAATAGTATAGCTATACATCTATCAATCCCTCTGGGATTGCTGGAATTACGCCAGTTATTTCCCCTTGGGGAAGGTTAGGTTGGGATTTACAAAATTAATCCCTATCGAGATTTTCACAGAATTTCTTTATTATTATTTTCAACTTTTCCAATTGTACTATTTTCCCATTCAAAAACATTGCTTATTGAAAATCATAAAACGAATGAGTATTTACGAAAAAATAAATTTTTATCTGAATTTGAAGATTAAATATATTAAATTTAGTAATTTTGTACTCTTGAAATTGCTACATAAAGTTTTTCATAAATCAAAATGGATAAGAATTAAAAAAAATAGCAATTAAAAAATGACATTTTAATCAAAATGAAGAGTGAAATATTGAGAACAAGAGCAGATAAAGCAATTATTTGGCTAAGAGCTTTTTATAGAAATCTTTCACGTTCAGCAGTAAATATGCACGAACGTGTAAAAATGACTGAACATTTTTTTTTATTAGTTCTCGCTATAATCATTGGAATTCTATCAGGTTTAGGTTCTGTAATTATTAAATTTCTCATTGAAGAAATATCCATTATTTTATTCCCTGGCAATGGAAATCTACTTCAAAGAATTCAACATTTACCATATTATTGGATTATTGCAGTTCCCGCTTTAGGTGGTTTACTTGTTGGAATTGTATCAAAATATACTTCAAAAGAAGCACAAGGTCATGGTGTACCTGAAGTAATTCAAGCAATTATGAATCGTGGTGGAAAGATTAAACCAGTAGTTGCAATTATAAAATCATTTACTTCGGCTATCACTATAGGAACAGGGGGTTCAGTTGGATATGAAGGACCTATAGTTCAAATTGGAGCAAGTATTGGTTCTACAGTTGGACAATTTTTTCGAGTATCGTCTAAACGCTTAAAAATTCTTGCTGGATGTGGAGCAGCAGCAGGTTTAGCAGCGGCATTTAATGTACCAGTAGCTGGTGCAATATTTGCGTTAGAAATATTATTAATGGATTTTGGAATATCGAAAATTGCACCAATTATTATTTCTTCAGTAATCGCAACTGTAATTTCACATTTTCTTACTGGCAATTTCGTTGAATTTAATGTTCCATCTGTAGTAATGGTAAGCACTTGGGAAGTTTTTCTGTGGTTTTTACTTGGAGCAATTTGTGGATTAGTTTCATACATATTCATTAAACATTTATATTTTACTGAGCATTATTTTGAAAAGAAAATAAAAATTCCAAAAGTTATAAAACCTGCAGTAGGCGGATTGTTAATAGGTATTATTGGCGTATTTGCTCCAAATATTCTTGGTGTTGGTAATGATACAATGAATTTATCAATCAATTCTCCAACAATTTGGTATATTATGTTAATGCTTGCAGGATTGAAAATCATAAGTACATCATTTACATTGGGTAGTGGTGGTTCAGGTGGAGTTTTTGCTCCATCATTGTTTATTGGTGCAATGCTTGGGGCTTTTTATGGTAATGTTATTCATGATGTGTTTCCTTTTTCAACAGCAGACCCTGGCATTTATGCACTTATTGCAATGGGCGGAATGATTGCGGGAACAATTAGAGCCCCAATGACAGCGATAATTATAGTTTTTGAAATGACGCAACACTATGATTTATTAATGCCTTTGATGGTTACTTCAATTATCAGTTTATTGATTTCAAGTAAATTATCACGAGAATCAATTTATACTTTAAAACTTGTGCAAAATCAAGTAAAAATAAAAGGTCATACTCAAGATAATGTACTTAAATCAATTCTAATAGAAGAATTATATGACAATGAATTTGAGTATATTAAAGAAAATGCAAATTTTCAAGAATTAGTGAAATTCATAATTTCAAAAAATGTACCAGAAATATCTGTTCATAGCTTGAATGGAGATTTTATGGGTGTAATTTCTTTGAATAGTATTAAAGATTTACTTTTTGAAAAAGATGACTTAAAAAATGTACTTATTGCTGGTGATATAGCAGATAAAAATGTTCCATTTATAAATATCTCTACCGATTGTTTTAGTGTTTTGAATGAATTAAACCATAGAGAGTATGATATTTTACCAGTTTTTGATGAATTAAATCCTAAAATTCAAATAGGTGTGATTTGGAGAAAAGATATAGATGAAGCATTTCATAAAGAATTGGAACGTGAAGAACTTACTGCTTCATTTGCCGAAAAAATTTCCAAAAGAAATCAACAAAAAGATGTTCAATTTGCTGAAGGGCATATTGTTACTGAAATTTTAGTTCCTGAATCATTCATTGGTAAAACTATTTTACAACTTGATATTCGCAAAAAATATGGAGTTGATATTTTATCTATTATAAAATCATCTGATGAGGGTGAAGATATCAAAGCTATTCCTTCAGCTGATTATAAATTTGAAATAAATGATATTCTTGTATTAGCTGGAGAAATTGAGAGAGTGAATATTTTGAGAGATATTGTATAATGTTTAATTTTGCTATGAGCATTCAGTATAATGGTACTAATTATGCAGGTTGGCAGTATCAACCCAATGCAATGACTGTTCAACAAAGAATTGAAGAAACTTTATTAAAAATTACAGGACAAAATTTAAAGATTATTGGGTCAGGTAGAACTGATTCGGGTGTTCACGCTAGAGCCCAAATTGCTAATTTTCGTACAGAAACAGAACTTAAAATAGGTGAAGTAAAATTATTAAAAGCACTAAATCATTATTTACCAAAAGATATTAGAATAAATGATATTGTTGCAGTTGATGAGGAATTTCATTCAAGATTTTCAGCAATGTTTAGAGAATATTCATATTCATTAACAACAAAAGATTCTGTATTTCATAGAAATTTTACATCTTTTTGCAAATATCATTTAGATATTAATTTACTTATTAAATCTGCAGAAATATTTCAAAAAAAAGCTGATTTCACTACTTATTCGAAAATTAACCCAGATTTAATTAATCCAATTTGTGATGTTCAACTTTGCGAGTGGAAACAACAAGAGGAATTTCTTTTTGAATTGAGAATTAAATCAAATCACTTTTTATATGGAATGGTTCGGTCTATAGTAGGTGCAATGATTGACATTGCAAGAAATAAAATCACTATAGAACAAGTTAAGAGTTTTTTGGAAAAAAAAGATAGGAATTTAAATTCCCCTCTTGCAGATGCAAAAGGTTTAGTACTTGAGAAAATCTATTACCCAGATAAATATGGAATTGAATAACTCATGTCAAATTTAACAAAGCAAATATTTAATTTAAGTTGCTTATAGTTAATAGACTTTATATAATAATTTGCTTTTTTTGATTGGTTTTGATGATTTTAAAATTGGGTTGTATTTTTTTGTACAACCCAATTATATTGATTATATGGGAAATCATGAAAAAAATTGTTTATTATAAAACTTCAACCTATTAACTGTTCCTACAACTCTATCTATTTAAGTACCAAATAAAAAGCCACGTAAATAATCTCTGTTTCTCATTTTTTTCTATTTAATTATGAAATTTTAAATTAATCAGGTACACCATACCAAACAGTACCATCACTAATAAATACTTTCATTTTGCCGATAATAATTGTATTTGCAAAACCACCAGAAGTAAAACTAAGTGATGCAGTTGAACCAGCATGAACTATATAAAACAATTGACCAGCAACACCTGTTGGGATATTTGTAAAAGCTCCACCAACCCCATTATGAATTATAATACTCGAAGTAACCCCAGTTAAATCAAGACTACTTGTTGTTAAACTCCCAGTCATTATGACCTTTGGTGTATTTGCATCACCAATTAAATTTGTTGCTGTTATAGTTCCAGTTCCTGAAGCAACTATTGAACTACCAGTACCTACTGTCATTGTTGCAGAAGTATTTGTTCCTGTGGTAATAGTATTGAAAGCACTACTTCCAGCTGAAGTCAAAACTGGATTACCATTAACAAGCAAAGTACCTGTTGCAAAATTGAAGTTACCACCTGAAGCATAATTAATATCTTCAGGTAAAATTGTTCCATTTGAAATCATGCCAGTTAAAACTTTATTTGCTCCAATTACTGTTGCACTCATTGGACCTGTTACATCACCTGCTAAATTGCCAGTGAAAGTTGTTGCACTTGTTGCAGTTGTTGCACTTGTCGCTGTAACCGCATTACCGGATATATTTACAGAATAAGTTCCTGACGTGATTTTTGAAGAATAATCTCCAGCGGTCATATCTATTGGAAGAATTGTATTGTCTAATATCATTGATGATGTTATTTTATCGACTCCGATAACAGTGGCACTCATCGGACCAGTTACATCTCCAGCTAAATTACCAGTAAAACTTGAAGCATTCAAAGCTGTTGTTGCTGTTGCCGCATTTCCAGTTATATCAATTGAATATATTCCAGTATTGATTTTTGAGGAATAATCTCCAGTAGTCATATCTATTGGAAGTATTGTATTGTCTAATATCATTGATGATGTTACTTTATTAACTCCGATAACAGTGGCACTCATCAGACCTGTTACATCTCCAGCTAAATTACCAGTAAAACTTGAGGCATTCAATGCTGTTGTTGCTGTTGCCGCATTTCCAGTTATATCAATTGAATATATTCCAGTATTGATTTTTGAGGAATAATCTCCAGTAGTCATATCTATTGGAAGTATTGTATTGTCTAATATCATTGATGATGTTACTTTATTAACTCCGATAACAGTGGCACTCATCAGACCTGTTACATCTCCAGCTAAATTACCAGTAAAACTTGAGGCATTCAATGCTGTTGTTGCTGTTGCCGCATTTCCAGTTATATCAATTGAATATATTCCAGTATTGATTTTTGAGGAATAATCACCAGTAGTCATATCTATTGGAAGTATTGTATTGTCTAATATCATTCCAGAAGTTACTTTATTTACTCCAATTACTGTTGCACTCATCGGACCAGTTACATCACCAGCTAAATTGCCAGTAAAACTTGATGCGTTTAATGCTGTTGTAGCTGTTGCCGCATTACCTGATATATCAATTGAATATGTTCCAGTATTGATTTTTGAGGAATAATCCCCAGCTGACATATCTATTGGAAGTATTGTATTGTCTAATATCATTCCAGAAGTTACGTTATTTACTCCAATTACTGTGGCACTCATCGGACCAGTTACATCACCAGCTAAATTGCCAGTAAAACTTGATGCGTTTAATGCTGTTGTAGCTGTTGCCGCATTACCTGATATATCAATTGAATATGTTCCAGTATTGATTTTTGAGGAATAATCCCCAGCTGACATATCTATTGGAAGTATTGTATTGTCTAATATCATTCCAGAAGTTACGTTATTTACTCCAATTACTGTGGCACTCATCGGACCAGTTACATCACCAGCTAAATTGCCAGTAAAACTTGAGGCATTCAAAGCTGTTGTTGCTGTTGCCGCATTACCTGATATATCAATTGAATATATTCCAGTATTGATTTTTGAGGAATAATCACCAGCTGACATATCTATTGGAAGTATTGTATTGTCTAATATCATTCCAGAAGTTACGTTATTTACTCCAATTACTGTGGCACTCATCGGACCAGTTACATCTCCAGCTAAATTGCCAGTAAAACTTGAGGCATTCAAAGCTGTTGTTGCTGTTGCCGCATTACCTGATATATCAATTGAATATATTCCAGTATTGATTTTTGAGGAATAATCACCAGCTGACATATCTATTGGAAGTATTGTATTGTCTAATATCATTCCAGAAGTTACTTTATTTACTCCAATTACTGTGGCACTCATCGGACCAGTTACATCTCCAGCTAAATTGCCAGTAAAACTTGAGGCATTCAAAGCTGTTGTTGCTGTTGCCGCATTACCTGATATATCAATTGAATATATTCCAGTATTGATTTTTGAGGAATAATCACCAGCTGACATATCTATTGGAAGTATTGTATTGTCTAATATCATTGATGATGTTACTTTATCAACTCCGATTACTGTGGCACTCATCGGACCAGTTACATCACCTGCTAAATTACCAGTAAAACTTGAAGCATTCAAAGCTGTTGTTGCTGTTGCTGCATTTCCAGTTATATCAATAGAATATGTTCCAGTATTGATTTTCGATGAGTAATCTCCAACCGACATATCTATTGGAAGTATTGTATTGTCTAATATCATTGATGATGTTACTTTATTAACTCCGATTACTGTGGCACTCATCGGACCTGTTACATCGCCAGCTAAATTGCCAGTAAAACTTGAGGCATTCAAAGCTGTTGTTGCTGTTGCCGCATTACCTGATATATCAATTGAATATATTCCAGTATTGATTTTTGAGGAATAATCACCAGCTGACATATCTATTGGAAGTATTGTATTGTCTAATATCATTGATGATGTTACTTTATCAACTCCGATTACTGTGGCACTCATCGGACCAGTTACATCACCTGCTAAATTACCAGTAAAACTTGAAGCATTCAAAGCTGTTGTAGCAGTTGCTGCATTTCCAGTTATATCAATTGAATATGTTCCAGTATTGATTTTTGAGGAATAATCTCCAGCTGACATATCTATTGGAAGTATTGTATTGTCTAATATCATTGATGATGTTACTTTATTAACTCCGATTACAGTGGCACTCATCGGACCAGTTACATCACCAGCTAAATTACCAGTAAAACTTGAAGCATTCAAAGCTGTTGTAGCAGTTGCTGCATTTCCAGTTATATCAATTGAATATGTTCCAGTATTGATTTTTGAGGAATAATCTCCAGCGGTCATATCTATTGGAAGTATTGTATTATCTAATATCATTCCAGTTGTTACTTTATCAACTCCGATTACTGTGGCACTCATCGGACCAGTTACATCACCTGCTAAATTACCAGTAAAACTTGAGGCATTCAAAGCTGTTGTTGCTGTTGCCGCATTACCTGATATATCAATTGAATATGTTCCAGTATTGATTTTTGAGGAATAATCCCCAGCGGTCATATCTATTGGAAGTATTGTATTGTCTAATATCATATCAGTAGTTACTTTATTAACTCCGATAACAGTGGCACTCATCGGACCAGTTACATCACCAGCTAAATTGCCAGTAAAACTTGATGCGTTTAATGCTGTTGTTGCAGTAGCGGCATTACCTGATATATCAATTGAATATATTCCTGTATTGATTTTTGAGGAATAATCTCCAGCAGACATATCAATTGGAAGAATTGTATTGTCTAATATCATTGATGATGTTACTTTATTAACTCCGATTACTGTGGCACTCATCGGACCAGTTACATCTCCAGCTAAATTTCCAGTGAAACTTGAAGCATTCAAAGCTGTTGTTGCAGTAGCGGCATTACCTGATATATCAATTGAATATATTCCTGTATTGATTTTTGAGGAATAATCTCCAGCCGACATATCTATTGGAAGTATTGTATTGTCTAATATCATTGATGATATTACTTTATTAACTCCGATTACTGTTGCACTCATCGGACCAGTTACATCACCAGCTAAATTTCCAGTAAAACTTGATGCATTCAATGCTGTTGTTGCTGTTGCTGCATTTCCAGTTATATCAATTGAATATATTCCTGTATTGATTTTTGAGGAATAATCTCCAGCTGACATATCTATTGGAAGAATTGTATTGTCTAATATCATTGATGTTGTTACTTTATCAACTCCGATAACAGTGGCACTCATCGGACCAGTTACATCGCCAGCTAAATTTCCAGTAAAACTTGAGGCATTCAAAGCAGTTGTTGCAGTTGCCGCATTACCTGATATATCAATTGAATATATTCCAGTATTGATTTTTGATGAGTAATCCCCAGTAGTCATATCTATTGGAAGTATTGTATTGTCTAATATCATTGATGAAGTTACTTTATTAACTCCGATAACAGTGGCACTCATTGGACCAGTTACATCACCAGCTAAATTTCCAGTGAAATTAGTCGCATTAGTTGCATTTGTAGCATTTGTAGCAGTAGACGCATTACCTGATATATCAATTGAATATGTTCCAGTATTGATTTTTGAGGAATAATCTCCAGCTGACATATCTATTGGAAGTATTGTATTGTCTAATATCATTGATGATGTTACTTTATTAACTCCGATTACTGTCGCATTCATTGGACCAGTTACATCACCAGCTAAATTACCAGTAAAACTTGAAGCATTCAAAGCTGTTGTTGCTGTTGCCGCATTACCTGATATATCAATAGAATATATTCCAGTATTGATTTTTGAGGAATAATCACCAGCTGAAATATCTATTGGAAGTATTGTATTGTCTAATATCATTGATGATGTTACTTTATTAACTCCGATAACAGTCACATTCATCGGACCAGTTACATCACCAGCTAAATTACCAGTAAAACTTGAAGCATTCAAAGCTGTTGTTGCTGTTGCCGCATTACCTGATATATCAATAGAATATATTCCAGTATTGATTTTTGAGGAATAATCACCAGCTGACATATCTATTGGAAGAATTGTATTGTCTAAAATCATTCCAGAAGTTACTTTATTAACTCCGATTACAGTAGCAATCATAGGACCAGTTACATCACCAGCTAAATCTCCAGTGAAATTTGTAGTATTTATTGCTGTTGTAGCTGTTGTTGCCGTTGCTGCATTTCCAGTTATATCAATTGAATATGTTCCAGTATTGATTTTTGATGAATAATTTCCAACAGACATATCTATTGGAAGAATTGTTCCGTCTAATATCATTCCAGTAGTTACTTTATCTACTCCGATTACAGTGGCACTCATCGGACCTGTTACATCACCAGCTAAATTTCCAGTAAAATTTGTAGTATTTATTGCTGTCGTAGCTGTTGTAGCTGTTGCTGCATTTCCAGAAATATCAACAGAATAAGTTCCTGATGTGATTTTCGATGAATAATTTCCAATTGACATATCTATTGGAAGTATTGTATTGTCTAATATCATTAATGAAGTTACTTTATCTACTCCGATTACAGTGGCACTCATCGGACCTGTTACATCACCAGCTAAATTTCCAGTAAAATTTGTAGTATTTATTGCTGTCGTAGCTGTTGTAGCTGTTGCTGCATTTCCAGAAATATCAACAGAATAAGTTCCTGATGTGATTTTCGATGAATAATTTCCAATTGACATATCTATTGGAAGTATTGTATTGTCTAAAATCATTCCAGAAGTTACTTTATTAACTCCGATTACAGTAGCATTCATAGGACCAGTTACATCACCAGCTAAATCTCCAGTGAAATTGGTAGTATTTATTGCTGTTGTAGCTGTTGTAGCTGTTGTAGCTGTTGTTGCCGTTGCTGCATTTCCAGAAATATCAACAGAATAAGTTCCTGATGTGATTTTCGATGAATAATTTCCAATTGACATATCTATTGGAAGTATTGTATTGTCTAAAATCATTCCAGAAGTTACTTTATTAACTCCGATTACAGTAGCATTCATAGGACCAGTTACATCACCTGCTAAATTGCCAGTAAAACTTGTTGCATTTGTGGCAGTTGCTGCATTTCCAGTTATATCAACAGAATAAGTTCCTGATGTGATTTTCGATGAATAATTTCCAATTGACATATCTATTGGAAGTATTGTATTGTCTAAAATCATTCCAGAAGTTACTTTATTAACTCCGATTACAGTAGCATTCATAGGACCAGTTACATCACCTGCTAAATTGCCAGTAAAACTTGTTGCATTTGTGGCAGTTGCTGCATTTCCAGTTATATCAACAGAATAAGTTCCTGATGTGATTTTCGATGAATAATTTCCAATTGACATATCTATTGGAAGTATTGTATTGTCTAAAATCATTCCAGAAGTTACTTTATTAACTCCGATTACAGTAGCATTCATAGGACCAGTTACATCACCAGCTAAATTTCCAGTAAAATTTGTTGCATTTGTGGCAGTCGCTGCATTACCTGTTATGTCAATTGAATAATTTCCTGATGTGATTTTTGAAGAATAATTTCCAACAGACATATCTATTGGAAGTATTGTATTGTCTAATATCATTAATGAAGTTACTTTATCTACTCCGATTACAGTGGCACTCATCGGACCTGTTACATCACCAGCTAAATTTCCAGTAAAACTTGATGCGTTTAATGCTGTTGTTGCTGTTGCTGCATTTCCAGTTATATCAATAGAATATATTCCAGTATTGATTTTCGATGAGTAATCTCCAGCCGACATATCTATTGGAAGTATTGTATTGTTTAATATCATTGATGATGTTACTTTATTAACTCCGATTACAGTGGCATTCATCGGACCTGTTACATCACCAGCTAAATTTCCACTGAAATTTAAAGCTGTTGTAGCAGTAGTTGCATTACCAATTAAATTTGCAGTTATTGTACCTGCTGAAAAATTACCATTAGGGTCTATGCCAATAGTTGCTGTTAAAAAACCATTTGCATCATATACTTTTTCAATTATAATTCCTGTGCCTTCAACTAAATCATATACTTTTCCATATTCCCAATCATAAAAAGGAGTTTCAATCCATTTTGAACCATCCCATACTATTGTTGTTCCTGTAGGACCAAATGCATCTTGAATTTTCTCATAAGTAACAGCTTTATCAGCAATTCTGTCAGTTTTGACTGCTAAAGGAGCAATCAACGGATCGGGATACCAACCAGTTAAATCACCTGAAGCAATACCACTTGGACGGGTAGATACATTTGGAGACAGCATTTCTTGCGTAATCGAGCCAGCTTCAATTGCTTCAAGGAATGCACCTTTTCTGATTCTTGGATTTGGTAGAGTACCAGTAAGGTCACCACCCATATTTTTCACGACATCAGCTAACTTTTCTAAAGTAATTATTCCATCTTTTACATCTTCTGATATACCAGCAATTGCTGCTTTTTCTGCATACAAAGAAGTGAATGATGGAGTTAGTAGTGTTCTTGGATATGAAGAACCATTACCGAGTGTGATTTGCAACCACATAGATTTGCTAAAGTCTAAAGTTGTTGGAAAGGGATTAATTGAACCAAGATAAACATTAAAATAACCGTTATCCAATGGCACATTTTGAATTTCGCTCCACAATTGTGAGCCAGATGTTTGTGCAGTATAAAGTTCAAATGTCATTTGAACTGGACCCTGCATAGGATTATTTGTTAAAGCGTCAATCAAGTTACCCTGATAATTGGTTACTCTATTTTGAGCATTCAAACCACCAGCAATTATGCTAAGTAATAAGAAACTGATTAGAAACAATCTTTTCATTTAGGATACTCCTAATAATTAATTTTACAAAATTTTTTAATTTTATTTTTATAAATTGAAATAACTTTATTTTGCAATTACCATGATATTATGCAAAATATAGTTGTTTGAAGCATTTGAACCAGACAAGTCGCCATGATTCACTTGCATTTCGTACATATAGGCACCAGAACCTACCTGAATACCATTATCGTTTTTTGTATCCCAGATTACAGAATATTTCCCAACTGAATTATAAGTATTAACGAGTGTTTTTACTTCATTTCCTAACATATCATAAATCTTGAGAGTTACATTGCCTCCATTCTTGATGTTATATTCTATTGTAGTTGAAAAATTTACTGGATTTGGATAGTTAAATAAATCTCTTTTGTTGATTAATGTTTGACTTTCAACACTTGATTCTTTCTTTGGCTCTGGTACCCAAAAGCCCTGGTTTAAATTGTAATTTGTTGAACCTGGAACTAAATTTATTACATATCCAATAACAAATTGACCAGCTAAAATGTTTATTTTAATATCCTTTGAATTTGATATACCAACCATACCTCCATTTCCAAAAACCGATTTCTTTAATAGTGTGCTTTGAGAATTGCTTTTCATTGTAACTATTGAAAATATTATTGCTATTAACCAGAAAAAAATACTAAATTTTTTCATTTTAAATCTCCTATGATAATTATTTAAAACTTTACTATTTTACAAAAATTAATTATTTCAAATCAAATTCTTGAATATTCTACAATAATGACACAATCAGTATTGTTATTCAATTTTAAAATTAACTCAAGAAATTTACTTGAATATTGAATTCATTCAAATTTCTGCTATTAATTTAACAAAGCAAAGTTATGCTAATTTGGTATAGGAAGTGTTACAATTCAGGGGAAATAAGTTATATAATTCACTTATTGAATTCAATTTTACTTTTCAATCGAACAAATTAATCATGATAGAATTTGTCAAAGAATAAAAATTATTAGTGAAAGATTGGTGCTAATTCAATACTAATTTCAAATTTGAAGGAATTTACATTCATCTAAATTTATGGGATTTAAGAAGTTCAGAATTGAATGATTGGATTTTTTTAATATCTTTATTATTTTTTTCGAGTTAATTTTTCACAAATATCAAATTGGATTAAAAGTAATAATCATAAATGTGCAAAAAAAATCCTCTAAATAGAGGATTTTTTTTGTTTATTAGTTTTAACTATTCATCTGAGTTAAAAAATCTCTGTTTTGACGTTTAGTTTTTAATCTATCTAACAAGAATTCCATAGCTTCAACAGACGACATTTCAGAGAGAACTTTTCTTAAAATCCAAACTCTGTTCAATTCATCATAATCATAAAGCATTTCTTCTTTTCTTGTACCAGAACGATTAACATCAATAGCTGGAAATATTCTACGTTCAGAAAGTTTTCTATCAAGAACAAGTTCCATATTACCAGTACCTTTGAATTCTTCAAAAATTACTTCATCCATACGGCTACCTGTTTCAACAAGTGCAGTTGCAATAATAGTTAATGAACCACCTTCTTCAATATTTCTTGCCGCTCCAAAGAATCTCTTAGGTTTATGTAAAGCATTGGCGTCAACACCACCTGATAAAATCTTGCCTGAGTGAGGTACAACTGTATTATGCGCTCTTGCTAATCTTGTAATAGAGTCAAGCAATATAACAACATCAAGTTTAGCTTCTACTAAGCGTTTGGCTTTTTCCAAAACCATATCAGCAACTTGAACGTGTCTTTCAGGTGGCTCGTCAAAAGTAGAAGATACAACTTCTGCTCTTACCGACCTTTCCATATCTGTAACTTCTTCAGGGCGTTCGTCAATTAGTAATACAATTAAAACAACTTCGGGGTGATTATGAGTGATACTATTTGCAATTTGTTGAAGTAGAATTGTTTTACCTGATTTTGGTGGCGAAACAATCAAACCTCTCTGTCCTTTACCAATAGGACTTAACAAGTCCACTACTCTCATCGAATACTCACTTGGAGCTTTCTCAAGTCTTAATCTTTCATTTGGATATAAAGGAGTAAGATTATCAAAATGAACACGCTCACGGAGTTTCTCTGGGTCCGTATAATTTACAGATTCAACTTTGAGCATAGCGTAAAATCTTTCACCTTCTTTGGGTGGTCTTACAGCACCTTTGATAACATCGCCTGTTTTTAGTACAAATTTTTTAATTTGAGAAGGGGAAACATAAATATCATCTGGTGATGATAAATAATTATAATCAGGAGACCTCAAAAATCCATATCCATCGGGTAAGACTTCAAGTACACCACCACTCATAATGATGCCTTCAAGTTGTTGTTCCTTTTGGGTTGATGTCGATTGCATTTCGACAATCTTCATAATAAGTTCTTGTTTTCTTAGATCGGAAAAATTAGAGATGCCTAAATTCTTTGCGATAGTAGTAAGCTCGGCAATTTTCTTCGACTTAAGTACATTGATATCAATGACTGAAGCTTGAACAAGAGGAGCAGGGGCAACTGGCATTGGGGTTGTAACTTTCCCGTCGTTTTTAGTAGAGTTTTCTTCCATAAAACACATTTATTAGTTAATAAATTAATAATTTTCAATTTCAATATAAGAATAAATCGGTCTGATAGCTAATAAGGAGTATTTTGAAGTAGTTGATGAAATTTGCTATTAACTTAATTATTCTATTTCATACAATTATAAATTAGTATTAAAATATCCGTTTAAAATAACTGAATATTGCTTTACTCAAATGAATATCGCAACACTACTAATTTAACTATTTTTTCTTATTTAAAAAAAATATTTTTTTTGTTTTTAATATTTTTACAAAATTTTTGGGATATTTTATTCCAATAGCCATTAAAAGATTATACATTTACAGGTTTTCAAATATTCATATAACAATTATTCAAATATCTAATAAAACAAACCCTATTTGTCATTTATTAACAAAAATTAATTAGAAAAATTAAATATTTTTTATATGTTTGAATAATGCCTCAGTGTTCTTTTAATAACTATTTGGTGAAAAATTATGTTCAAAAATTCAATTTACTTAGTATCATTCTTTATTGCAATTTCATTATTCTCACAAGTCAGCAATCAAATCAGCTGGCAAGGTATTCTTCAAGATGCCCAGGGCAATAATCTTAATGGAACATTTAATATTAATGTTAAAGTTTTCAACTCAGAGTTTGGCGGAATGACAATGTGGCAAGAGACCCATCTCAATAAAAATATTGAAAATGGTTTTGTCAACTTACAATTGGGTAGTGTTTATCCATTCACTCTAAATTTCAAAGAAAACTATTGGCTTGAATTTACTATTAATGAAGGTACACCACTGAATAGAATAAAAATGTCATCAGTACCTTATGCTAATTATGCACTGAATTCAGGCAATACCGGTTGGGGTTTAACTGGTAATGATGGAACAGAGACAAATATAAATTTCATTGGAACAACAGATAATCAAGGATTAGACTTTCGAACTTTCTATAAATTAAATCTTCGTTTAACTACCCAAGGACAACTTGAATTTCATAACACTGGCAACTCAATATTTATTGGTGAAGGTGCTGGAGATAATGATGATTTAAGTGATAATTATAATTCATTTGTTGGCTTCCAATCAGGAAAATCAAACACTGATGGTTATCATAATAATGCATTTGGTGCTTTATCGCTTAATGATAATATTTCTGGAACAAGCAATAATGCATTTGGTTTTAGTGCATTAAGAAATAATATTGATGGGTCTAATAATTCAGCTTTCGGCGAATCTTCCTTACAATCAAATGTGTCAGGAAATTTCAATACTGCATTTGGTGCATCTTCATTAGTATTTTCTACATCGGGTTCAGGAAATACTTCTATTGGTGCAGTTTCACTATTAAATAATTCAACTGGTTCCTATAATGTAGCAATAGGAAAAGATGCATTATATTCTAATAACAAAGGAGATTCTACCGTAGCAATTGGTTTTAGAGCAATGTTTTATATCTATAATCAAAATACTGCATTTACAAGTTATAGTACTGCAATTGGAACTGAAGCATTGAGAGGTTCGTCAACTCCTTTGAATAATACTGGTATTGAAAATACAGCAATTGGCTTTAAAACACTTTTGAATAATAGTTCTGGTTTTGGCAATACAGGTGTAGGAACAAAAGTTTTGATAGATAATACAACAGGTGATATAAATGCTGGATTTGGAACTTATGCTCTAAATGCAAATACAGTAGGGAATAATAATAGTGCATTTGGTGGTAGAGCATTAATATCTAACAAGTCTGGAGATAATAATACTGCAATAGGTTCTGGAACAATGCTATTTAATCTAACAGGTAATTCTAATATAGCAATTGGAAATGATGCACTTACATATAATAATAGTGCCGATTCAATCATTGCAATTGGTTTTAGAGCAATGTTTTATGCAAATAATTCTGAAAATCTAACATCAACTGAAAATACAGCAATTGGTACAGAAGCCTTGAGAGGTTCTGTAATTGCATCAAATAATACCGGTACCGGAAATACAGTTGTTGGATTTAAATCTATGATAAGCAACACTTCTGGTTATCAAAACTCTGCATTAGGGGTTTATACATTATTTTCAAATACAACAGGGTATAGAAATTCAGCAATTGGCTTTGAAGCATTAAAAAATAATACTACAGGACATAGTAACTCTGCATTTGGTTATAATTCTCTCAAAAACAATAGTTTAGGTGATAATAACTCAGCATTTGGAAAAAGTAGTTTAATTTCAAACACTACAGGTAGGAACAATACAGCCATCGGCTCATCATCCTTAAATACAAATTCTTCGGGCAACAACAATATTGCAATTGGTTTGCTTTCCCAGTATTCCAACGATACTTCATCTTATAACTTATCAATAGGTAATTTATCTTTATTCAATAATAAATCGGGCAAACGTAATATCGCTATAGGTGATTCATCTCTCTACACATTGGGATTACAATCTGATATACTCATTGATAATAATATTGCAATTGGTTTTAAATCTTTAAAAAAACTTGATTTTTATGGAGCTGAAGGAAATATTGCAATAGGTTCTTTTTCTTTGAGCAACTTAAAAAATGGTTTTTACAATATTGCAATTGGATTAGACGCAATGTTAAATTCAGATTCAGCTTATTCATCTATTGCTATTGGATTCAATTCATTATTAGATAACAATGGTGCCAATAATATTGCAATTGGCACAAACTCACTTCGTTCAAATACAATTGGAGAATATAATATAGCCATTGGAGAACATTCTCTTTACGTTAATGAAGAAGGGTTTGAGAATATTTCTATGGGAGCTTATTCTGGGGCAAAAATTGGTAGTAAGAACATTGTAATTGGACATGAATCTGGTAGTAAGGGATTATTGGGTTTTGCACCAGCCATTTTTGATGGTTGTACTTTGATAGGAAACAATATAAGGGTTGCTGATTCTATTGCTAATAGTTCTGCTTTAGGTTTTTATGCTTCTGTTTTTGATAGCAACCAGATAAGAATTGGAAATTGGGATGTTGAAAGTATAGGTGGTTATACTAATTGGACAAATCTTTCAGATGGAAGATTCAAGAAGAACATAAATGAAAATGTTCCTGGATTAAGTTTCATAAAAAAATTGAGAACCATTACTTACAATTTAGATACTGAATCAATTAAGAAAGCACTAAATTTGCCTGATTCATTAAAATATCTATATAACAATCCAAATAAATCAAAAATATTACAAACGGGATTTATTGCACAAGAAGTGGAAGAAGCTGCAAAACAAATCGGATTTGACTTCAGCGGTGTTGATAAACCAAAAAATGAAAAAGGTTTCTATGGCTTGCGTTATGCTGAATTTGTTGTTCCATTAGTAAAAGCAGTACAAGAGCAACAAAGTATTATTGAAATGCAAAACAAGAAAATTGAATTACAGAATGAAAAAATAAATAATCAACAAAGTCAAATTCAAGATTTAGAAAATAAATATCAACAATTAATGAATATTATTTCAAACCAAAATAAATAGGAAATTATGAAAAAAATCTTTACCCTTTTTATGTTTATACTTAGTATAAATCTAATTTCGCAAGTCAGCAATCAGATTAGTTGGCAAGGAATTCTACAAGATGCTCAAGGCAATAATCTTAATGGCACATACAACATTAATGTTAAAATTTTTCGTGTACAGTTTGATGGTGGAGTACTTTGGCAAGAAACTCATTTTAACAAAAACATTGAGAATGGCTATGTAAATTTAATTTTAGGAAGTGTTAATCCATTTGATTTAGATTTCACGGAAACTTATTGGCTAGAATTTTCTGTTAATGGCGGAAATCCTTTAAGCAGAATAAAAATGACTTCTGTTCCTTATGCAAATTACGCATTAAATGTCCCAGACCCGGGTTGGAGTTTAACAGGAAATTCAGGCACTCAAAGTGATACTAATTTTATTGGAACAATAGATAGCAATAATTTGGATTTTCGAACAAACAATATTTTGAATCTTAGATTGACAACAAAAGGTCAGCTTGAGTTCCATAATACAGGAAATTCAATTTTTATTGGTGAAGGTGCAGGTGCAAGTGATGATTTAGTTAATAACGGGAATATTTTTGTTGGATATAAAAGTGGTACATTGAATACCAATGGCACACACAACATAGGATTAGGTGGTTATTCATTAACTGATAATACAATTGGAGCTGCCAATACCGGACTTGGTTCTTCTTCATTAAGAAAAAATATTTCCGGCAGTTATAATGTTGCAGTTGGTTCAGGTGCTTTACAGGAAAATAAAGCAAGTTATAATACTGCAGTTGGAACTAATTCATTAACTTTGAATACTATTGGGTCTGAAAATTCAGCTTTAGGTCAAGATGCTTTATTTAATAATGTTTCCGGTATTGGGTCGGTAGCAATTGGCAGTAAAGCACTATACACTAATATTTCAGGCGATTCTTTAGTTGCAATAGGTCTCAATGCTATGCAGTATTCAAATAGTTCCGAAAATAAATTTTCATCATTTAATACTGCTGTCGGTACTGAGGCATTAAGGGGTTCTACACCATCCAACAATAATACAGGAACTGAAAATACTGCAATTGGTTTTAAAACACTATCAAATAATTCAAGTGGAGACGCAAATACCGCTGTTGGGTCTAAATCATTATACAAAAATGCAGTAGGGACTTACAATTCTGGATTTGGTACAAATGCAATTTATTCAAATACTGAAGGAAACAGCAATAGTGCTTTGGGAAGTTATTCATTATCTTCGAATACTTTAGGTTCGGACAACATAAGTATCGGAACCAGAGCAATGTTTATGAATTCAACCGGAAATGCTAATGTTGCGATTGGAAAGGACGCATTAATTTCAAATGTTAGTGGGGATTCAATTGTAGCAATAGGATTCCTTTCTATGTACTATGCTAATAACAGCAATAGCTTGTATTCAACGAAAAACACTGCAATTGGGACAATGGCATTAAGAGGTTCTACCACTACTCCAAATAATACCGGAGTAGAAAATACTGCAATTGGCTTTCAATCATTAATGAGCAATTCAAGTGGTTCAAATAACACAGCAATTGGAAATATGTCTCTGTTAAATAATGAAACAGGGAGTGATAATATTGCGATTGGAGATAGTGCTGCATTGTTGAATACCACCGGCAGTAAAAATGTTGCTATAGGCAATGGTTCTTTATATTCCAATGTTAGCGGAGATTCAATTGTCGCTATTGGTTTTGGTGCTATGTATTATGCTTCGGACTACCCAACTTTAAGTGCAACCCAAAATACTGCTGTTGGAACATTCGCACTAAGAGGCTCAACAACTCCAAGTAAAAATAATGGCAAATATAATACTGCTATTGGGTTCAAAGCAATGATGAATAATGAATTTGGCCTCAATAATACTGCTCTTGGTAATATGGCTCTTACTTCTAATACATCTGGAAGGTACAACACAGCTGTTGGTTCAAATTCATTAGAAATGAATACAGAAGGCAATTCAAATGTAGCAATAGGTGATTTATCAATGAACCACACTACAATTGGCTCTTATAATACTGCATTAGGTTCATCTTCACTTCTAAATAATACCGAAGGAAACTCAAATGTTGCTTTGGGGGTTTTATCAATGATGGCAAACACAATTGGTTCAAATAATACTGCATTAGGTACAAGCTCCTTATACAGTAATACAATAGGCAATAATAATATATCAATAGGGGACAATTCATTATTTGATAATTCAACGGGTTCAAATAATACAGCAACTGGTACTAAGGCACTCGAATTCAACACTATTGGCAATAACAACTCTGCTCTTGGCTATCTATCGCTTAATAAAAATACATCAGGTATAAATAATGTTGCTCTTGGTTATAGAACAGTTTATAGTAATACAACTGGCAATTTTAATACAGGTGTTGGGTCAGAAGCATTAACGTCAAATAAAACTGGCGAAGAAAATACAGCATTTGGAAGTAATGCTTTATATTCAAATACAACAGCCAGCCGAAATGTAGCAATTGGTAGTGACGCTCAATTATCTAACACAACCGGACATCACAATTCAGCATTAGGTCATTCAGCACTCGCTTCAAACACCACAGGAAATTATAATACGGCAATAGCAAACGAAGTTTTGTATTCTAATACAATGGGACATAACAACACAGGTTTGGGGTATTCAGCATTATACAATAATACTACGGGTAGTGATAATACTTCAATTGGTTATCAATCATTAAATGCAAACACAAGTGGTGGTGAAAATGTTGCTCTTGGTAGAAGTGCGGGTAGTATTGGAGAAACTAACTCTTCGAATACATACATAGGTTTTGATGCAGATAATAATGTTAATTCCTACACAAATAGTACTGCAATTGGTCATACTTCAAGAATTTCATCAGATAATCAAGTAAGAATAGGTAATTCGTCTGTAACTACAATTGGTGGATATACTAATTGGACAAATCTTTCAGATGCAAAATTTAAAAATAATGTGAGTAATAATGTACCGGGATTAGATTTTATTTTGAAATTAAATCCTGTTACTTACAAACTAAATATTAGTCTTTTGAATTCCTATTTGAATATACCAGATAGTTTAAGAAACCTACAAAATGAATCTGCAAAAGCAAATTTACTTCAAACGGGCTTTATTGCTCAAGAAGTGGAAGAAGCGGCAAAGCAAATCGGATTTGACTTTAGCGGTGTTGATAAACCAAAAAATGACAAAGATTTCTATGGTTTGCGATATGCGGAATTTGTTGTTCCATTAGTAAAAGCAGTTCAAGAACAGCAAAGTATTATTGAAATGCAAAACAAGAAAATTGAAGAACTTGAAAAGAAACTTGAATTAATAATTAAAAGCATTAAAAATGATTAAAGGTTAAAAAATGAAGAAGTTTATCTTCCTTTTTTTAGCAATTTTAATTAATTGCACAATTTATGCTCAAATTCCCAATACTATTTCTTGGCAGGGAATTTTGCAAGATGCCAACGGCAATAATTTACATGGTTCATATAATTTGACTATTAAATTATATAATATTTCGAGTGGTGGAACAGCATTATGGACAGAAACACATAATTCTGTTTCTATATCAAATGGTTTAGCTAATTTATCGCTTGGTAGCGTCACTCCATTCAATCTCAATTTCGATAAGCAATATTGGCTTGAAATTACAGTAGGCAATGGAATACCGTTGACAAGGATAAAATTAACAACTGTGCCATATTCATTTCATTCCAATATTGCAAATTCATTAGCTGGAGGAATTAATGAGACTGACCCAGTTTTTATTGCAAGTCCTTCATTTGCTATTAATAATACAAATATTAATAATTGGAATACAGCATACTCTTGGGGTAATCATGCTAATCAAGGATATTTGACTTCGTTGAGTGAAACTGACCCAGTTTTTATTGCAAGTCCTTCATTTGCTATTAATAATGCAAATATTACAAATTGGAATACGGCTTTTTCTTGGGGAAATCATGCTACTCAAGGATATTTGACATCAATGAATGAAATTGACCCAGTTTTTATTGCAAGTCCTTCATTTGCTATTAATAATGCAAATATCACAAATTGGAATACGGCTTTTTCTTGGGGAAATCATGCTACTCAAGGTTACTTGACTTCAATGAATGAAACTGACCCAGTTTTTAATGTAAGTCCTGCGGCTGAAATTAATAATGTAAATATTAATAATTGGAATACGGCTTACAATTGGGGAAATCATGCAAATCAAGGATATTTAACTTCTTATAATGAAACCGATCCAATATATTTTGCAAGTGTTGCAGCAAATATTACAAATGAAAATGTTACTAATTGGAATACTGTTTATAGTTGGGGTAATCATGCTAATGAAGGATATTTGACTACATTTACAGAAAGTGATCCAATATATATGGCAAGTGCTTCATCAGGAATAACAAATACAAATATAGCAAATTGGAATAATGCTTTTTTTTGGGGAAATCATGCAAATCAAGGATATTTAACTTCTTATAATGAAACCGACCCAATATATTTTGCAAGTGTTGCAGCAAATATTACAAATGAAAATGTTACTAATTGGAATACTGTTTATAGTTGGGGTAATCATGCTAATGAAGGATATTTGACTTCATTTACAGAAAGTGATCTAATATATATGGCAAGTGCTTCATCAGGAATAACAAATACAAATATAGCAAATTGGAATAATGCCTATCTTTGGGGGAATCATGCAAATCAAGGATATTTAACTTCTTATAATGAAACCGACCCAATATATTTAGCAAGTGTTGCAGCAAATATTACAAATGAAAATGTTACTAATTGGAATGCGGCTTATAATTGGGGAAATCATGCAACTCAAGGATATTTGACTTCATTTACTGAAACTGACCCAGTTTTTAATGTAAGTCCTGCAGCAATAATTAATAATGTAAATATTAATAATTGGAATACTGCATACTCTTGGGGTAATCATGCTAATCAAGGATATTTGACATCATTTACAGAAACCGACCCAGTTTTTTTAGTTAGTGCGTCAGCAAATATCACAAATACTTATATAGCAAATTGGAATACTGCATATTTTTGGGGGAACCATGCTACTCAAGGATATTTGACTTCAATTACAGAAAATGACCCTATTTTCAATACAAGTCCTTCTTCAAGTATCACTTTAACAAATATTGCAAATTGGAACACTGCTTATGGCTGGGGCAATCATGCTACTCAAGGATATTTGACTTCATCAACTGAAACTGACCCGTCATGGGGTGGCTCTTTAGATACAGATGGAATTATTTATAGGTTTGGTAAAGTCGCTCTAGGAATATCTACTCCTAAAGCACTTTTGCATATTAACGAAACTGAATCTGATGGTGGGAATGTCCTTTTTACAGGTACATATAAATTATCAGATCCTGGACCAGTACCCGATTCAGGAATGGGAACAAGGATGATGTGGTATCCAGATAGAGCAGCATTTAGGGCTGGATTTGTAGAAAATGACCAATGGAACAGTAGTAATATTGGATATTATTCAACTGCTTTTTGGGGTCAATACTGTAGCATCAGGTTCTTATTCTACTGCATTGGGCTTTGGAACTACAGCATCAGGCTCATATTCTATAGTTGCTGGAGAATCTAATATAGCATCAGGTTCTTATTCTACTGCTTTTGGAAATATTACAGTTGCATCTGGTTTAAATTCTACTTCATTTGGAAAAAGTACCACAGCTTCTGGCCACTATTCAACTACTATTGGTGAAAATACTGTTGCTGAATCTGCTTATGAAACTGTGTTAGGTAGATGGAATTCTGATTACTCGCCAACCAATACAACAGGCTGGAGCAGTTTTGACCGTTTGTTTGTGGTTGGAAATGGTACTGCTTCAAATGCAAGAAGCAATGCAATGACTATTTTAAAAAATGGCAAAGTTGGAATTGGAACTGATTTACCTTATAGCTTGCTTCATACTAAAGGATTAGGGACTGGTGAAGGGAATGTATTATTTACTGGAACTTATAAGTCAGCTAATCCAGGATTAGCTCCCGATTCTAACGCAGGAACACGCATGATGTGGTACCCTGACAAATCTGCGTTTAGAACTGGAACAATTGATGGTAATCAATGGAATACCGGAAATATTGGAAATTATTCTGTGGCAATGGGTTATTCAACAACAGCATCGGGTTCGTATTCTATAGCAACTGGAGAAAATACTTTTGCTGAATCTTCTTATGAAACTGTGTTAGGTAGATGGAATAGCGACTATACACCAAATTCAACAACAACTTGGAATAGTATTGATAGATTGTTTGTAATTGGAAATGGAACTGCTTCAAATACAAGAAGTAATGCACTGACTATTTTAAAAAATGGCAAAGTTGGAATTGGAACTGATTTACCTTATGGCTTACTTCATGCTAAAGGTGTAGGGACTGGTGAAGGAAATGTATTATTTACAGGTTCTTATAAGTCAGTTAATCCAGGATTAGCTCCCGATTCTGGAGCAGGAACACGCATGATGTGGTACCCTGACAAATCTGCGTTTAGAGCTGGAACGGTTGATGGTAGTCAATGGAATACAGCAAACATTGGTGTATTTTCCACATCAATAGGACATAATAATATAGCATCGGGGCAATATTCTATATCGATGGGGGCTGAAAATGAAGCTACTGGTGTTACTTCAATTGCTTTGGGAAATTCTTTGACATCCTCTGGTCTTGCTTCCGTAGCTATGGGTTATCATTCGACAGCATCGGGACAATATTCAACAGCTTTTGGATACGGTAATACTGCATCAGGTTCTATGTCAGCAGCAATAGGTTATTCTTGCATATCATCGGGATACGCTTCAATTGCAATGGGCGAAAGGACAGAATCATCTGGGTTTCACTCAATAGCTTTTGGATATATAACCGAAGCATCAGGAGATAAATCAACTGCCATGGGAGCATATACTTTAGCATCTGGATATTATAGTACAGCAGTAGGCAAAAATACAGTTGCATCTGGTGATTATTCTATGTCGATTGGCGAGAACGTTAATTCAAAGTCAGCTTATGAGACAGTTATAGGAAGATGGAATGCTGATTATACTCCAAATTCCACAACAAATTGGAATTCTGCAGACCGCATATTTGTTGTTGGAAATGGTACTGCATCTGCCACGAGAAGTAATGCATTGACAATACTAAAAAATGGTAGAGTTGGATTGCAAACTGTAACTAATCCTACATTTGCTCTCGAATTACCAAATAGTGCTACTGATGGGATTGGCAAAGGCAGAGCAAATGCTTGGTCAACTTATTCTGATGGTAGAATTAAAAGTAAACGCAAATCAATTATTTATGGGTTAAGAGAAATAATGATGCTCAATCCTCTTTATTACTATAAACATAATTCAATTATTAAAGATGGCAAAATACAAATTAATGAAGATGGCTCTTATGATATTGGCTTTATTGCTCAAGATGTATATAAGGTTATTCCTGAAATAGTTTCAGTTCCAAATAATGAGTATTTGGATCTCTGGAGTATGTCTTATGAAAAATTGACTCCTATTTTAGTTAAAGCTATTCAAGAACAACAACAAATTATTGATAATCAAAAGAAAAAGAATGATAGTCAAGATATGCTTATTCAAATTCAAAATCAAAAAATTGAGGAACTTGAAAAGAAACTGGAATTATTAATTAAAAGCATTAAAAATGAATAAAGGTTAAAAAATGAAGAAGTTTATTTTCCTTTTTTTAGCAATTTTAATTAATTGCACAATTTATGCTCAAATTCCCAATACTATTTCTTGGCAGGGAATTTTGCAAGATGCTAATGGAAATAATCTGAATGGCACATATAATTTAACAGTAAAATTATATGATGCGGCAAGTAACGGTTCAGCATTATGGACAGAAACACATAATTCTGTTTCTATATCAAATGGTTTAGCTAATTTATCGCTTGGTAGTGTTACTCCATTCAATCTCAATTTCGATAAGCAATACTGGCTTGAAATTACTGTTGGAAACGGAACACCAATGCCGAGAATTGCTCTTACAACTGTTCCCTATTCATTTTATTCAGCCAAATCATCTGGAGTAATTCAGAATGATTCATTAGTATTGAAGGATGCACAAGGAGTTACAAGAATTGTAATGAATCCAAATACTGGCACATTCAAAATGATGAATAATGATATTGTTTGGTATGAGATGAGTGTGAATTCACCACCTGAAAGCATTGAATATATGCCAGATGGCTCTAAAACTATTAGAACACCAGAAGGCGTTAAACAATACAATAGTAATTCAGAACTTATTTTTGAAAGAATTATTAAAAGTACTGGGATTAGTGATGAAAACAAAACAATCTTTGACGAAAAATACTATAATAATGGAAATTTAACCCAAAAATCCACTTATGAAGCTGATTTAAATTCTTCAAGTTTATCAATTACAAATTTTAGTAATGGTATTCCAATTACTGAAGAAATTCATAATGTATATGTTGAAGATCCTGTATATTTAAAACAAAGTAGTTATTATTCCAACGGGGTTCTTGATAAAGAAATTACATTGACCCAAAACGGAATTCGAACTGAAAATACTTTTGACAATGGTAATCTTCAAAAACAAATAATAGAAGAAGGTGATGACACAGAAAATGTTACTACAGTTACATTCTTTAAAGATGGGCTTGAGGTTCTGAAGGAAGTGATAAGAACAAATAAGTCAAGTCTTACTGCTATAACTGAAGAACAATATTTTGTAGATGGAGTTTTAATTAAGGAAATTATTACAAATCGTAATGGTGAAGTAATTGAAAATATCTACGAAAATGGTGTACTTAAATTTTCTTCTTCTGATTACAAAGGAAAAAAAGTAGTAACAAGCCCAGATGGACTATATCAGTATTATCAGGAACTAACTTCAACGGGTGTTTCTTTTGGTAAGATTGATGATGATAAGAAGGTGACAATAACTAAAAGTTCTAATTATTACCAAATTGGAGTAGGTGATGGTACAACAAATTCTGCATACATTGAATTTGACCAATTTGGTAATTTAAGATTAAAATCAAATACAGATTCTTACGTTGTTACAAATGGAAACTCTACAGTTACAGGCAACCAAATGGTTGGTGGGAATAGTCAGATTAATGGTATTCTTTCTACATATAGCAATTCTTTTTTTAATGGATATACAACAATAAATGCACCATTTACTACAAATTTTGATGCAACCATCAAGGGTAATTTGCAATTAAATGGCAGTGAAACTGTTAATGGAAATTCACTAATAAAAGGTAATTTACAAGTAAATGGAAATAAGCAATTTCTAATTGACCATCCAGATGATCCTTACAATAAATATTTGAGTCATGCCTCAATTGAGTCCGATGAAGTATTAAATCAATATACAGGAAATACTATTACAGATGAAAATGGATTTGCAACAGTTACTTTAGCAGATTATGTACAAAAAATCAATGTTGATTTTCGCTATCAACTTACTGTTATAGGACAATTTGCACAAGCTATAATTTCTAAGGAAATTAACAACAATAAATTTGTAATCCAGACAGACAAGCCAAATGTTAAAGTTAGTTGGTTGATTACAGCGAAACGAAATGATAAATATATGCAGGAGAATCCTTTTGAACCAGTTAAACTGAAGGATAAAAAAGCATTAAATAGAATTGAATATTTAAAAAATAATAAATAGGTTAAAAAATGAAAAAAACTATTTTACTAATCGTGATTTTTAGTGTATTTACTCTAATTTCTCAAGAATACACTTTGAAATCTTATGTGATTGGCTCGACAGCAACAACTGTTTCAAACGACCAATACACATTTCGAAGCACAGTCGGTCAACCAGCAATCGGCGTATTTGAGAGCAATACCAACAAATTAAAAAGTGGCTTTTGGTATAATTTTGATGGACCAGCAATCACTACACATAATATTACATTACTAAAAGGTTGGAATCTTATTTCTACTTACGTAGAGCCAACTGACCCCGATATTAAGGAGATATTCAAAAATGTCAAGGACAAAATTATTATTGTGAAAAATATATCAGGAAAAATCTATCTTGCCTCAACAGATTATAATCAGATTGGAAATTGGGCTATAACAGAAGGTTATCAGGTATATGCTCAAGAATTATGTACTTTGTCTATTGTGGGAGTAAAAGTAAGACCATCAAATACCCCAATAACTTTTTCACGTTCTGGATGGCACTATATTTCTTATTTACGGGATAGTGATTTATCAATTGTTACAGCTTTAACTGATGTAACAGAAAATGAAAAAATGGTAATTACAAAAAATGTTAGCGGTCAAATTTATATGACCACCCCTAATTATATCAATACAATTAATTTAATGAAGCCCGGGCAAGGATACCAAATATACTTAACCGGTTCAACTACATTAACTTATCCGGATTAGTGATTCATATTTAATCCATATCAACATTATTTTGTATCAATGTTGATATGGATTTTAAAATGCAAGAAAATCAACTCTTTAATAATAATATAACTCAGCTGTTTACTTTAAATTAAACATCAATTAATGAAAATTTTTCAAGTAAATATGAGTTTTTTGGCTAAAGCCCAAATTTATAAATTCTAAATTACATTGATAATGAAAAAAAATTTATGAATTTGCCCATAAAATCAAATTTACAAGAACAAGTAAAAAGCTAATAAAAGTCTAATATTGGATACTGTTACAGCATCTTTAACCAACGCTTTGTCATCTTTATCTATATTACCAAAGCAAGCTTGAGTATATTCAACTTCAAATGCTGTTTTAGTTTTTCCATAATTATATGCTATTCTTGGTGAAATTCTTAGAATTTGATTAATGTTAGTTCCCCTACCATAAACTACATTTGTAAGTGGATTATCATCAGTTCCTAAATTTTGTGAATATCCTGCAAAAATTGCATATTCAAAATCACTCTTGTACATTAATTCAGTCCAAGCAGCAAGTACTTTTTCAGGTGTATATTCAATTGTATTTGAATCAATATATTTATCAGCATAGCCACCTATGAACATTAGGTCATTCATATTACCACCATAAGTTCCCTGAACTTTGAACTGGAATTTATCCATTGTCAATTTCAAATAGCCAGTAGCACCAAATGTTGATAAATTATCCTCTGATTTTGTTTTTGATAAAGGATTAATGAGTTGTGGTCTTATAGTTTTATAGCTACCAACAGCTCCCAATAAGAAATTATCTGTTTTAATTTGCAAACCTAAAGTTGCTTCAGGTAAGCCAGAATTTCTTAAATAATTTGAGGAAATTACATTGTTTGGTCCATAATTTGAAAAATCACGTTGAGTATTAATTCCAATAGATAATTTCAAAATATCAAATTTTTGAGTAAATTTGATTTGAGGGCTCCTTGCGAATGGTTGAAATGGAACACCTGTATTAAATGAAATTACATCAGGAAATGATTCAGTCTGAAAAAATGGATGCCATGTTTGTCCAACTAATACTTGAGAATCATCAAAATTGTAATCGATGAAAGCATGTCTCATTCTAACACCATTAGTAACATCATTAGTAGAGCCAAAAAATTCTGCCTCAATAAATCCAGTTACTTTACCACCGAGTAATTCCACGCCATCAATTTTAGCATTAACCCTTGTTTGAATTGATAAAATATTAAAATTTGGTGTAGCGTTTATATCTTCTTTGTTAGCATCAAGTATTTCTCTGTCAGGATAAAGTAAAAAATGCCCTTCTCTTGCGTTGACTGTTTGTCGAGTGTCATACATTACATCTGTTTTAATAAAGCCACCAAATTTTATATTTGGCTGAGCAATAATAATAGTTGAAGAAAGCACAAATAATATTAGAAAAACTCTTTTCATTTAAACCTCAATATATATAAATAAAATTTAATTTGCATAAGGAATAGTAAATTTGAATTTACTTCCATTGCCTACCTCACTCTCTACCCAAATTCTACCACCATGTTTTTCAATAAATTCTTTACATAAAAGCAAACCTAAACCAGTTGATGACTCTCCTTCTGTTCCGGGACGGGAAACTTTTTGGTCAACTTTAAATAATTTACCAAGTATATCTTCACTCATTCCAATACCTGTATCTTGTATTGTAATGCAAAGTTCACCAACTGTTTTTTCTGCAAAAATAGTAATACTACCTTTTTTAGGAGTAAATTTAACTGCATTTGAAATCAAATTACGAAATACAGTATTTATCATAGGAATATCAGCAAAAATTTCTAATTCTTCATTTACATTATTAATTAGCTTGATATCTTTTTGATTCGCAGTTTGTTGAATAATATAAAAATTGCTTTGCACAAGCATATTAAGATTATTTATTTCTGGGTCAAAACTTGTAACCCCTCTTTTGATTCTCGACCATTCAAGTAGATTTTCGAGTAATTTATACAAACCATCAGCAGACTCTTGCAAACTTCTTGTGAAATCAACTAAGTCCCTCATTGTAAAGTCCATGACATCATCTGCCATCATTTTTGTTAAATTTAGAAAACCCGAAAATGGCGATTTTAAATCGTGTGCAATTATCGAGAAGAATTTGTCTTTTTCAGAATTTGCATTTTCTAATTTTTCTTTAATTTGAGTTAATTCTTCAATTAGTTGATTCTTTTGAAATAGACTATTTTCAATAATTTCTTGAGATTCTTGTAGCTCTAAAATTAATTGTTCACGTGATTCTTCCATATACTTCTGGTCTGTTACATCATCTTTAATTGCAAGATATTGTGTGATTTCACCTTCACTATTAAAAATTGGAGATATTGAAGCTAATTCCCAATAAATTTCACCATTTTTCTTTTTATTTAGAAAATTTCCTCTCCACTCTTTACCTTTACTAATTGTTTCCCAAATTCCTTTATAGAAATCTCCAGTTTGATGACCCGATTTTAAGACATTTGGATTTTTGCCGATAACTTCATCATAAGTATAACCAGTAAGTTCCGAGAATTTTTTATTTACATATTGAATATTACCTTTTGTATCTGTAATCACTACCGATGATGTACTTTGCTCAATTGACTGGGATAAAATATGAATTTTTTCTTCATCTAATTTTCTTTCTGTAATATCTCTATTGCTAACCCTTCTACCATGGTAGCTTCCGTCAGAATCAAAAATAGGTCTGCAAATATGTTGAATGTATTTAACTTGTTCATTCTTAGTGATAATTCTAAATTCCAACTCACATGTATTACTACTCTGAATTAGATGATTTTCAGTTACATGGAGCCGAAATTTTGCTTCGCATTGTGGGTGTAAGATTGCAAATAACAAATCTGGATTTTGATAAAATTCTTGTGGAGAATAACCAGTAATTCTTTCACAAGAAGGTGATATATATTTAAATTCATTTTCTGGACTTAACCAATACTCCCAATCATACGTATAATCAGCAACAGTTTTAAACCTTTCTTCACTATCTTTTAATTCTCTTTGTAATGTTTCTAATTCCCAATTTTTCCATTCAAAATCATTGAGCATATTAACTAATTTTTCTTCATTTTCTTTGTCTTGAGAAATGTCAAATACAAACCCAATAAATCTGGTTATATTACCAGATTCATCACGTATAATATTTGTAAAGTCACGAACCCAAATAAATTTGTTATCAGCTGTTCTCAATCTATATGGTTGGTGGTCAATCACAGCTTCTTGTGATTCAGAGCTACTTTTGACTTCATCAACCACTCTTGTAATATCCAAGTCATTAATTAAATTGAAATAATTAATTTCATTAGAATAAAATGATTCAGGTTTAATTCCAATCAATTTGAATATATTATCAGAAACATACTCAACAGACCAACTCCCATCACTTCTCCAAATAAAAAATGAAATAGGTCCCGATTTGAATAATTCGAGTTCTAAGAGTTTCTTATCATCTAAATTTAACTTTTTTAAAATACTTACCATAATCAACTTAAATTTTATTTAATTTATACTTATTCAAATAACAATTTCAAAAAGTAAATAATCATAAAATTTAAATATACATTAATATTAATATATATGCAAATACAAATCAAAAAAGTTATATTCATATTCACTTGTTTGTATTATTTACACAAGATGTCCAACACTTTCAAAGTGTTGGACATCTGTAAATACTAAATAACCCAACAAGTGCGGAATGACACCATAATAACCGTCATTGTATGTTTGTATTATTAACACAAGATGTCCAACACTTTGAAAGTGTTGGACATCTGCATATATTATATTCCGCATCAAGTATGGAATGCCACGAAAAACAAACTGTCATTCTGAACCTGGTTCAGAATCCATATACTATTTATATCATTTTCGAAACAAGATGTCCAACACTTTGAAAGTGTTGGACATCTGCATATATTATATTCCGCATCAAGTACGGAATGCCACGAAAAACAAACTGTCATTCTGAACTTGGTTCAGAATCCATCTACTATTTATATCATTTTCGAAACAAGATGTCCAACACTTTGAAAGTGTTGGACATCTGAATATATTATATTCCGCATCAAGTGCGGAATGACAACACTTAAATTAAAGATTAATAATCAAATAATATTTCACCTTCAAAACCAAAATATGGGTTTTTGGGGTCTTTTTGATTAGTACTTGGAATAATAAGTCCAAAATATATACCTAATTCTGTAATTTTATAACCTGAAAATGACACTTTAGACGAACCTACAACTAAATCCATTCCATAAGGATTTTCTATTATTGTACTATCTTTTGTCATGATAGTTACTTCAGCATTTATCTCAGAGTTAGATGCAAAATCTGAAACATACAGTGGTGAATTAAGTAAATCATATACATTTATATTTATTTTGATTTTGAAGTTTTTTACAGCATCAAATCTTAAGAATCCAACATTAAAGTCAATTTCTTTTGCAGAAATATCACAATCAAATTGAAGATAAGTAATTCCCATTGAATAAATAATTTTTGATGTGATTTTTTCCATAGTAACTGGTTGCCAATTAATAAAATCTCTGTTATTTTTTAGGTCATGAATTTCCCTAAAATCAAAGCCAACAATCTTTCCTTTAGAAATTTCTTCTCTTGGAGTATCTACTATTATAACAGTATCTCTAATTGTATCTTTCTTTACTACAATAGTAGTAATAACTATTTTTTTATAATCAACAATTGTAGTATCAATTGATAATGTATCTCTTTCAAAAGGATTTCTTATTACATTTTCTTCCAATCCTACATTATTATCACAAGATACAACAATTAATAATGTTAACAATAATATTATAATATTTATACCTTTATTCATATTAAATTTTCCGTAATTAAAACTTTAATGCTATGCCAATGTTTAATCCAAATTTATCCGAATAGAATGAATTTGATTGATAATTATATCCCATATAACTGTATTCACCACCGAACATAAATGTCCAACCGGGATTTGGGGATATTTCAGTACCTACCATTACTCTACCAATATTATTTGATTTTTCAGAAATACCGTAGCTTATTTGTGCAAATGGTTGCAAGAAAATATATTTTGCAAATTCAGGAATATACCTCATTGCAAAATTAAAAGTTTCAAAATTTGGCTGTTGTTCATAAGTAAATAATCTGTTCTGTTCGTATCCTTTAAATACTTGATAGAAATTTTCACGCCTATATTCAACACCAAATGAAACCTCACTCAATGGCTTATAATAAACTGCTATTGCAGAATTATTAAATTGCTGTTTTTCAGAAGGAGAAATTCTCTCTTTATTTGAATAGAAAGCTTCGTTTCCTCTTACTTCAATCCCAATACCCAATTCAGAATTTAAAGCAAAATACTTTGTTAAATCCTCAAAGTTAAATGGTGAGGAAATAGTTGTAGGATTGATATTATTACTGTCGAATTCATGTGGAGCGATTAATTTAACAGGAACAATTCCAGATTCTGTAACTAAATTATAATTACCTGTTGAAGTTTTTTGAATTTCACCTTCTTCTACTGTGTTATTAATTCCACTTTCATTTTTATCATTTCTTTCAACTAATATATATTTATAAACCACTCTTGGGGATAATTTTTCAGCTTTTGCTAGTCCATTCTTATCAGAAATAAAATATTTCAAATAATTATTTTCGGGGTTATCTAATGAATAGCTTTCTACTACAGCAATATTTGAATTTCCCACATTTTCAGAATTATTACTTGAATTGAATATTCCAAAAATATCTGGTTTAAGGAATAATAATAATATAGCAGCAGTTAGACCAGCAGAAATCAAACTACCTGAAACAATTGGAATTATTTTGCTTGAAGATAATCCTAAATTAGCCCAAAAACCTGTTGCAATAGGAGTTAGTGGGGTTGGAGCTGGAGTTGGTATTGACACAGGTATAGGTGCATCAAATCCAAGAGTAGAAAATATCTTCATAGTAGATTCAGCTTTTGGAGTAAAAGCTTTAATATCAGAATGAATTGCATTTTTAATTGCAATATGGTTTCTGAATTCCTGTCTAAGTTCATCATTTTGTGCAAGAATAGAAAATAATTCAAATTCTTTTCCTGCCTCAATTGAACCATCGACATACTCGTGTATTAACTTATCGTAATCCATAATATATTCTCATTTTAATTTTTCTCAAATCCCAAATTAAGCTCTTAGCTCTTTTAAATATGGTTGTAAAATAGATTTCAGTTTTTGTTTCGCCCTGAAAACTCTTGATTTTGCATTTGATAATGAAATATTGCAAGTTTCAGCGATTTCTTCGTAACTTAATCCACTGTATTCTCTTAACACGAATGCTTCTCTAAAATCATCATCTATCAATTCTAAAGAACGTGTTATTAAATCAAGCAATTCCTTTTGTTCGTAATTTTGATTTTCTTGTAACAGAAAATCCAAATCTTCGATAGGAACAGTTGGTCGTTTATCACGTTTGTAATTAAGACATAAATTTCTGGCAATTTTCACAAGGAAGCCGGGAATATTTGAGTTCGGCATTTCATTGCTGACATTTTGATAGAATTTAATAAATGCTTCTTGAAAAATGTCCTCAGCCGCTTCTTCATTACCGATAATTCTATAGCAATAAGCGTGAAGCATAGATGAATGTCGATTATAAAGTTCCCCAAAAGCTCCATTTGCTTTTTGTTTGTCCTTCCTTAGTATGTCCACTAATTCTACGTCACTGTATTTATTGTATGTGTTACCCATTCACTAAAACATTTTCGTTAATTTTCACCCTTTCAATTGCAAATTACACAAGAAACCTCAAAAAGTTGCAAATTATTTTTTATTCTGTATAAAAATTGAATTAAAGTAAATTAATAGCCATATTGAAATAAAAATACGTTACTTCAATTATATTATTAAAATTTCAATATTTTTTAGAAATCTTTCAAATATAATAAATCCTTGTAGGTCTTTGCTGGATTTCTTGTAACAATATTCATAATTTAGTTGGGAATGGTCTTTGGTAGGGATAGCATTTAAGTAGAGACAGGTCGCGACCTGTCCCTACTTAAAAAAATTTAAAAAATTCTAATACCAATGTGATTTTCGATTATACTATATATTTTGGATGATTTTCAATTATTAATAAATCTGAATATGCACTTACAGATTTATTGATTAGAAAAAAATCTTTTCTAACTTTGCAGTCAAACATCCGATATTTTATAAATATTTAGATGTAATTTTAATAGAAATATCATCATTTACTAAACAAATGATGATTATTCTTCTTCTATGAACTCTTCAGATTCTGGATTATGAATTATGAGCGGTTCAGGTTTTGGATATATTCCTGATTGTGCTGAAATATTTAATAATATACCAATTTCTGCAGCATAAAAGAAAACAGCCGTACCACCATAACTAATAAATGGCATTGGCACACCAGTTGTTGGTAATACTCCAGTATTCACCCCGGCATTAACAAAAACATAGATAGCGAAAGTAACTAAAATACCAATTGCCAAAAAATATCCGAAATTATCTGGTGCTTTTTTTGCAATTAACATACCTCGCCAAAATACAACTGCAAATGCAAGTATAATGAAAAATAGACCCAAAAATCCAAATTCTTCACCAATAATTGAAAAAATAAAATCACCATAAGATTCTGGCAAAAACATGTGACTTTGTCTGTTTTGACCTGCACCTACTCCCCATAATCCACCATTACCCAAAGCAATTAATGCTTGATTTAATTGATAACTTACTTCAGAGCCGATGCTTTCCTCGCCCATTCCGAGAAAAGATTTTATTCTATTTAGTCTATATTCTGCACTAACAGCATAAATTAATCCTGAAACCATACCAAAAGCAAAAGTATAAAAAATGTGTAATAAATTAGTATTACCTATAAACATCATTGCTATTGCAATAAGAAAGATAACAATCATTGTAGAAAAATTTGGTTGTAATGCTATTAACAAACAAATTAGACCTGTCCAGAATAAAAATGGCAAAAATCCACGTTCGAAATTTTTTATTACCTGTTGCTTAATTGCAAGTAATGCTGCAAAATGGATTAATAATGCAAACTTAGCCAATTCTGATGGCTGAAAACTTACAATTCCCAGATTTAACCATCTTGAAGCACCTTTTAATGAAGTTCCAACAAACAGGACTATTATTAAAAAGAACACAGCAAGAATCATTAATTTTTTAGAATGTTTCATCCAAAAATGATAATCTATCCTCGAAAATATTATCATTATTACAATACCAGCTAATATTCTTACTGTATGGCTCCAAAATAATTTATCAGAAGAACCAAAAGTATGCTCTGCCATTGTAGCACTTGCACTATAAACAAATGCTATACTAAACAGCATTAATCCAACAATTGGAAGAAAAATCAACCAATCTATATGACCGAATTTTTTGTCCATAATTGTTATATGTTATTAACTATTTCTTTAAAAACTTCACCACGATGTTCGTAATTTAAAAACATATCAAACGATTTACAAGCTGGAGAAAATAAAACAACCTCACCTGATTCAGCTATCATATATGATTTAATTACTGCGTCTTCCATTGTGTTGACTTTGAAAACACTTATTTTTGAACAAAAATGATTGAATATTGCATCTGCTTCTTCTCCAATAGCAATAATTGCTTTCACACCACGATTCACCAACTCATTCAATGCAGTATAATCGTTGCCGTCTCCCCTACCACCTGCAATCCATATTAACGGTTTCTGGTAACTTGATAGTGCATACCATGTTGCGTTAATATTAGTGGCTTTAGAATCATTGATAAACTCAATGCCATTTATTGACCTCACAAACTCTAAACGATGTTCTACACCATTAAAAGTCATTAAAGCATCACGAATATTTTCATTGCTAATTTCAAAAGCTCTTGCTGATATTGCAGCCGCCATTGAATTATATGCGTTATGAATACCGGGTAGATTTAATTCGGATAATTTCATTAATTCCTCTTCTTCTTTATGCATTTTTATATAAATTTTGTCGTTCTTGCAGTAAATTCCCCTATTTACAGCCGACATTGAGATTTTCACAACTTCTGCATTACTTTTGTAATTCCCCTGAGAAATTGTGTCATCATCAGAATTTAAAATTAACAAATTTTTTTCATTCTGGTAAGAAGAAATTTTCCACTTTGTAAAAATATATTGTTGATAACTACCGTGATACCCCAAATGGTCAGGTGTTATATTCAATATAACAGCAACATCTGGTTTGAATGATGTAATTCTATCTAATTGATAACTGCTTACTTCAGCTACAATTACAGTTTTATCATCAATGTTATTAACTAATGATGATAACGGTGTGCCAATATTACCAGCAGCAACAGATTTTACACCGCTTTTGTTAAATAAATAATTAGTAAGAGACGTTGTTGTCGTTTTTCCGTTAGTTCCAGTAATTGCTATTATTGGATTTTTTAGAAATCTACTTGCGTATTCTAATTCACTTATAATTGGAATCCCTTTATTTTCAGCTTCAAGCATAATAGATGCTGAAGGTGGCACTCCCGGTGAAGTAATAATTAAATCGCAATTTTTTATTGCTTTTTCGGAATTACCACCAAATTCATATTCAATATTGTTCTTTTCTAAAATTGAGATATTTTCAAGATAACTTTCAATTTTTTTTGATTCACTTACAAATACTTTATTATTTTGCTGATTAGCTAATAATGCAGCAGCCATTCCACTTTTAGCCGCACCTATGACAGTAATATTCATTTATATACCTGATAAAAAATTAATTTCAAGAAGTTTTTTAATCACTAACATTTAAAAATAACAAAATTAATAAATTATAATTAGATTTTGTTTGTGTGAATAATAATTTTTTTTTAATTTAAATGTTTTTGTAATTGTTAAATTTCAATTGTTTATAAAAAATGGCAATAATTCCAATATATAATTGTTTTCACCCAGTTTTAAGAAAGAAAACTAATGAAATCACTGAATTTGACCAATCTTTATCAGATTTGGTTAAAAATATGTATGATACTATGTATAATGTAGGTAACGGTGTAGGTTTAGCTGGTAATCAAGTCGGGGAGCAAAAATCTGTAATAATTATTGATACAAGTGTTGGCAGTGATAACCCAAAAACTAAGCCACTTACTCTTATCAATCCTGTAATTGAATCATTTTCAGATGAATTAGATGAAGATTTTGAAGGATGCCTTTCTATTCCCGATATTTCGGAAAAAGTAATCAGACCTAAGGCATTACAACTGAAGTACTTTGATTTGAATATGAAAGAACACATTAAAGAATTTGACGGATTTATTGCTCGAGTTATCCAGCATGAGGTTGACCATTTAGATGGATATTTAATTTTTGATAAAATCTCTGCTTTAAGAAGAACTTTAATAAAAAGTAAGCTAAGAAGATTGCAAAAAGGTGAAATTATACCAGATTATCCAATGATACAACCAAATGGATTACTTACAACTGGCTGAGATTGATAATTAACAGACAAGAAATTGAATTGTTGACTTAATAATTTTGTTTTGAGTTATCAAATTGTTAATTTTGAATTAATGAAATTAAAAAATATAATAATTAATTTGAGATATTAATATGAAAAATTTAGAAACTTATCAATCAATAAATGATGTTGGTTGCATTTTATGTGGTGAAGATTTGCATAAACTTGATAAGCAAGTTGAAATGCACTGTGATTTTTGTGGCAAAACTGAAGTAATTTCATATTTTTGCAATAATGAACATAGCATCTGTGATAATTGTTTGAAGATTACTCCTGAAGAATTTGTGAAAACTGTTTGCTTGAAACATAAAGGAATTGACCCAAATGCACTTGCTGTTGAGTTAATGAATTCACCTGTTATTCCAATGCATGGTTCTGTTCATCATTTTATCGTTCCAGCAGTGATGCTTACTTGTACTATGAATTTACAAGGCAAAACTGAATTATTGGAAGAAAAATTAGATACAACTTTAGAAAGAGTTTTTGCAGAAACTCCAAGTCAATGTGAATATAGTCAAGGGACTTGTGGTGCTGCCCAAGGAGCAACTGTATTTCTAAGTATGTTTTTAGATAGAGATTTAAATTCAGAAGATGAGTGGTCTCCTTCAAAAATACTTACCTCTAATTGTTTAAAGTTAATTGCAGAGCATGGTGGACCTCGTTGTTGCAAACGCGATACTTATTTCTCTATCAAAGCCACGGTAGAATTTCTTAAGGATAGTTTTTCAATTGAATTACCAGTTTCTGAAGCAAAATGCACATTTTCATTGAGAAATAAATCTTGTGGAAGAGAAGAATGTGTTTATTATAATCTTGCTAATTCATTAGTTTAATTGATTATTATAAAATATATATAAAGCAAATTGATTCTGGAACGAGTTTGTTGTGATTCATAATTATTATGGTTAATTAGAGTTTCTGAAGTAATTTTTTGAAATATAAAAAAATAACCCTCCCCTTATTGAAAATTTTTTCTATCGGGGAGGTTTTTTTATGTTTATAAATTTTAATGCCCTTTAAATTCTGCTTTTCTTTTTTCTAAAAATGCAGAAGTTCCTTCTTTAAAATCAGCAGTCCCACATATTTCACCAAATTTCTTTGATTCATAAGCAAGTCCTTCAAGTGGACTAAGATATTCAGATGCATTAATACATTCAACAGCACCTTTTACAGCAATCAATCCTTTTGAAAGGACTAATTGTACAAATTCTTCTGTTTTAGCCAGTAGTTCATTCAATGGATAAACTGCATTAACCAAACCAATTCTATATGCTTCTTGAGCATTAATAATATTACCTGATATAATTAATTCCATTGATTTTGCTTTTCCGATAATTCTTGTTAATCTTTGAGTTCCACCATAACCGGGTATAATTCCCAGATTAACTTCTGGCTGTCCAAATTTTGCATTTTCTGAGCAGAATCTAATATGACATGCAAGCGATAATTCACAACCACCGCCAAGAGCAAACCCATTAACAGCTGCAATTACTGGAATATTTAAATACTCTAATCTAGCCATAACCTTTGAACCATATTCCGAAAATATTTTTCCTGACAATCCATCACTTTCGTTTAATTCTTTGATATCTGCTCCTGCTGCAAATGCTTTTTCACCTGTACCTGTTAGAATTAAAGCATAAATTTCACTATCAAGTTCAATTTTTTGTATTGCATCATTCAATTCATCAAATAATTGTTTATTTAATGCGTTTAACTTATCTGGTCGGTTTAATGTGATAATGGCATAGTTTGATTTTTTTTCAAACAAAATTGTTTCATAATTCATAAGAAATCCCCAAAAATTGATAATTTAAAGTTTTCTTAACGATTTAATTACAATTAAATTTGTTTTTTGTTGAATTAATTAATGATAAAAATGAAAAAAAGTTATGCTATAATAATTATTATTTTACTTTCAATTGGAATAAATTCAAATTCTTTACTATTTTCAAAAGTAAATTCATCAAAGAAAACAAATAGTCGCGTTATTAAAAAATCAAAATCGCATCAAAAATTAAAAAAGAAGAAGCATGTAAGTCTTAAATCAAAGAAATCAAAATCACCGACTGTTACTACTAAAATCATTTTAACAGATACTTCAATTGCAGATGGCGTTCAATATACTAATATGTTGATGGGTAAAGGCAGAAACAAACATTCTGTTCATATAATAAGTGCGGATTTAAACAATGACAAAGTTGGGTTAACTGTTCTAAAAGCTAATAATATAGCATCTGATTTGGCGAAACTACAAGAGATGACCAGAACTTATGACCATTTTTCATATAATAAAGTTGTAGCGGCTATTAACGCAAATTTTTGGAAGGCATATACTAATAACCCTATCGGTCCAACTATTGTCAATGGTGAGGTAGTAGAATTAAATCCTTACAAGGAATGGACAAGTTGTTTTATTGATGTTTCTGGTAAACCATTCATAGAAAATTTCAAAACCTCTGCTTCTATTAATACCGGTCATTCTGAAATTAATATATCAAGTATGAATAGAAGAAAAGATACAAACGGCATTGTTGTTTACAATAAATTTGCTGGACTGATGGTTCCATTGGTAAACAATAGTTCCTTAGATAAATTGACTGAACAAGCTACTTTGGAAATGTTAGAATTTGTTAATGATTCATTATACAATGACTCCACTGAATATTTTGATTTTCAGGAGTATAGAGATAAATTAATTGCAGAGCAGAGAGCTAATTCAAATGAGCATTCACTTTACAAAGCCGTAGCAGTTTATTTGGATAAACCAACTGTAAATAAATCATTTCGAATTAAAATATTGAGTTTAGATACTGGCACAGTTTCAATTCCAGAAAATGGCATGATAATATCATTTGGCAAAGATATTCCTTTTCATTATTATCCAAAAGTTAATTCAATTATTACAATGAATGTAAAAACTAATCATTATCCATTTACTGAATTTTCTAATTCAATCTGCGGAACTCCACGCCTTGTTAGAAATGGAATTGCTAAGCATGAAGCATTTCAAGAGGGGTCAAAAGGTAGAAGATTTATTAATAAAGCATTACCAAGAACAGCAATTGGTTTCGACAAAACAAAATCACAAATATATCTTGTTACAGTTGAATCATCATCAAATGGAAATAAAGCTGCAAATTTACAAGAAATGGCTAATATAATGAAACAAATCGGCTGTTGGAACGCAATGAATTTAGATGGAGGTGGTTCAAGTTTGATGGTTGTGAATCATCAAAATGTAATGGCTAAAAACAGACCTGAATCTGGTAGAAAAATTTCAGTTGGATTTGGAATAGTAAATAAGAATGATTTAAATGCTGAAGATAAATTGAATAAATAAAGCCCTTACCATATTTTAGTCCATATAGACAAAGAGGCAGTTAAAAAATTGTCATTCTAAACTCGTTTCAGAATCCATTCCTTAGATTTCGTCATTCCGAAAACAACGTGAGGAATCCAGTGGCTTAGCAATGCATCTATATCGCTCCTACAGAGCTTTAAAAAGTCAATACATATCCATTATATTAATTTATCGAAACAACATTGCTAAATTCAGAAACCAATTTGTATAGATTACTCAATGGAAGCTTTATCTCAATAGAATATGGATTCCTCACGGTGTTCGGAATGATAGTAATTTTCCACAATTGTCATTCTGAACTCGTTTCAGAATCAATCTCCTTGTCATTTTCAAAAAAGGATGTCCAACACTTTGAAAGTGTTGGACATCTGCATAAGTATAATTCTGAACTCGTTTCAGAATGAAAAGAAGAAACAAGAGTGAACATTAATATTTAATTATTCCTGCCCTATATACATAACCCTCAAGTGTCTTTCCAAAAAATTCTGATGCCTGTTTTGAAATCTGAATTAAATTCTCAATGTTAATTTCAGTTGCAATATTGTTTCTGTTCAATGAATGTATAAAATCTTCTGTACAAACATTTCCGGCTGCAACTTTTGTAAATGGGCAACCGCCAAGTCCTCCAAATGCTGTTTCAAAATATTCTGCACCTTCTTTCATTGCAGCATAACAGTTTGCCATTCCAAGACCGTAGGTATTATGGAAATGTGATGTTAATACAACATTTTCATTCATTGATTTAATTTTACTAAACATTCTTGTTACTTTCTCGGGATAAGCATGACCTGCTGTATCTGCTAAACTTATATTTAATATACCAGCATCTATATATTTACGAACAATATCAAATACTTTTTCTTCTGAAATATTCCCTTCAAATCCACAGCCGAATGCTGATTGAACAGATACTTGAACTCTTCTGCCTTCATTTTGTAGTTGATTTGCAATACTAATTATCCTTGATAATGCTTCATTTGTATCCATTCCCGTATTTTTTTTGCTATGAGTATCTGATGCTGACACTCCCATACAAAACATTTCAACACCACAATCAATAGCTCTATCCATTCCTTTTTCATTCAACAACAAACCAGACAAAATTGAATTATGTGGTATTGTGGAAAAATACTTAAACAGTTCATCTGTGTCAGCCATTTGAGGAACTTTTGTTGGATGCACAAACGAGCCAATTTGAATAATATCAATATTTGAATCAATTAATTTTTGAATCCATTCTTTTTTAATATCTGTAGGAACGAGTTTGGATTCATTTTGCAAACCATCTCTCATTCCTACATCATGAATTTTAATTTTCGACATAAATCTTTCAGTATTATCTTACAATTATTAATGATTGATTTGAACTTCTATTATTTGAAATTGTATTGATAAAATAAATACCTGATTTTAAATAGCTTATATCAAAATCAATTTGTTTGTTATTATCTATCAATCCATTATAAACGGTAGCTACTTTTTGACCAATAGAATTGAAAATGCTCACTTCGTAATTAGATGAGAATGTATTTTCAGAATTTATTACTAAAGTTGCGTTATTAAAATTAACATCTGCAATTAATTTTGCATCAAAATGAATGAAGTTATCTTCAGCACTCGCAGGGTCAAAACCACGACCTTCTAAACGAATTTGGCGAGTAGGAAGATAAAAATCATTTGAAACAACATCAATATTTGCAAATCTTTTTCCTTTTAATAATGCAGTATATTTTACTTCAATTTCGATTTTTTCGCCTTGATTTAAAGTCCATTCATTGTTAGTTGCTGTAGGTTTAATTGAAAGAATTTCAAATTTTTTGTTATCACCATCTTTCAATTGAATTGATTTAATATTTATTGGATTGGCATTATCTGGCGATAATTCTATTGTAAATGTCTTAGAACTATCCAAAGCAACATCGCCAAAATCATATTTATTATCAATTAAATTTGTTTTAACAACCGGCATTTCGCTAACAACAAAATTATAGTTAATTGAATTACCAAAATCAGGATTGAAATTTTGCATTAATTTATCACCAGAATACAAACTCAAACTACCATTTCTTAATCCATAATTCTGACCTAATACCCAATAACCCAAGCCATATCCATAGGGATTATACAAAATTAATGTATAAGCACCACTCTCGAGATTAATAGAATCTTTATAATTTGTATTATTTTGAGTAGTTTCTCTTTTGAAAACAACTTCATTTTTGCTATTTACTAAATATAATTGGTATGGACTTGCAGCATTTAAGTCATTATAATTATTAGTAGATAAATTGATAATAATTCCTTTATGAAATTTCTTTGGAAATTTTGCAATTGATTTTCCAAAATTATTTTCCTGATAATCATCAGTTTTGCCATTAACTTCAACAATATTTATGTTGAATTCATTATCGCTATCCATCAATTTATAATCATCAAATGGTAATGTAATTGTTGTATCTTTTGAAGAAATCAAATCACCTTCCCAAACATAACTATGCTTGTCCATTCCTACAAAACCATATTCAAATTTGATTGATTTAATAATATTTTTGCCAGTATTTCTAAATGTAATTATTGAATTAAATGAAGATGGATTGAATCTTTTTTGTATCGAATCATTTGAAGGTGTAATTATTTCAATAATTCCTGCATCGTTTTGAAAATTATAATCACTATATTTAATCAAATAACCAGTAATTACCCAAAATGGTGTAACATTTCCACTACCTGAATATGGTTTATCGTAATATTCCATATCATAATCTAATAAATTTTCGCCAGCAATTAGATGTTCTGTAAGTTCAAAATCATGGAAAGGAACTTCCATACCAGGACACCAATTAGTTCTATCAGCAAGCCATGTTCCACCCTGTGGATACATTGGAATATCGCCACATTCACGCCAAATATATTTCTCGTAAATATTAGTATTATTTAAAGCAATATATGATTTTTTCTTGCAAAATTCTGAACAATTATCTGAATTTCCACCAAAGCCATGCCCTGTATTAATCATTTTCAAACGTGCAGTTTTCTCATCATTAATAAGTGAGATTTTGTATTCAGGTATTCTGCTGTCAAATTTTGCATCATAAACAGCACCACCATTTTGCCATAATTTAGTTAAACTTTTTATATCTCTTACAGGTGTACCTTCGATAAAATCAAATGTCAATTCCAAAGATTCCATCACATCTTGTCGAGTTTGGTCTCCCCAACCTCCACAAGGAGCATATAAAAATACTTTACCTGAAAGTAATTCCTGCAAATCAGTAACATCATATCTAAACATCCAGCCGTCATTTAATTTTAGATTATTGCCATAAGGTGTAATGTATCTAAAAATCTCGTGTTGAATTTGAACAGTTACATTATCACGAAAATATACTCGCTTTTTGTTTAGAGTAAATGTTGTGTCTGCATTTACTAATGTAGAATCGGTAAATTTTCCATTTTCGTCAATTTTATAATCAGTATAATATAATTCCCATGCTTGCAACGAATCAATTGGTTTTGTTGGATTTTGAGAATCGTCAATATTATAAAAATAAATTGTAACTGGAGCAATTGGTGTTTTTACAATTGTCCAATTACCATCTATTTTTTCAGATTTATAAGTAAAAGCTGTATCTAAAACAAAACTTGCAGTTTCTGGTGATTTTGATTTATACCTATAATTTGGTGCAAAGAAATGCACAACAAATAAGTTTGCAATATAATCCCATTCACCACACGGCTTGCCTTGTGGACAAATTAATTTGTAATTTGCTACGATTCTATGATATTTATTATCATTACTTGGAAAATCAAACCAACCTTCGCGTGGAGTAGTATATTCGATTGTCCTTAAATTTGTGGTATCTCCATTTTTTGAAATAGAAGGAGTTATCAATGATAGAAATACTATTATAAGCATTAAGTATTTGAATATTCTAAAAGAATCCATATTAAACCTTAAAAAACAATTATAAAATTTTCATTAAAAATAAATTAAAAATTATGAAATTTTTTTCAATAAATAAACTTAATTTTTATATATTGAAAAAAATTTTTAATTTGTGATTTAGAATTATGCTAAAATTGATTATTTATTGGAGAACTTATGAATTATACATCAATTCCTGCTATGTTTACAGATGTTTGCAATAGATATGGCAACTCAAAAACTGCTATTAAATTTAAAAAAAAGGGAAAATATACCGATATTAATCATAGTGAACTTTGTGAACTTATCGAAAAAGTAGCTTTGGGTTTGATGGAACTTGGTATTCATAAAGGGGATAGAGTTGGAATTATGTCTGAAAATAGAATTGAATGGATAATTTCATCTTTAGCAATTAATTCTATTGGTGCAATTGATGTTCCAATATTTCCAATACTTACATCAAAACAAGCAGAATATATTTATACAGATTGTCAAGCATCAGCAATCATTGTTTCTAATAATTTTCAGTTAAATAAAGTGTTGCAATTCAAGGATAATTTATCATCATTAAGACAGATTATCGTAATGAATGATGAATTTGATTCTAAAGATGTTTACATCAAATCATTTCATGGTTTAATATCAAGAGCAAATGAATTGAAAACAGATGAAGAAAGAAAAAACATTTTTTTTGATGGTATCAATAAAATTAAAGCTGATGATTTATTGACGATAATTTACACAAGTGGAACTACGGGTAATCCAAAAGGTGTGATGCTCACACATAGAAATTTACTTGCTAATATCAAAGGTTCATTAGATGTTTTAGGTAGTTTTGAGAAAGATACTTCATTATTATATCTTCCATTATGCCATACTTACGAAAGAATGGCTGGATTTTACACTCTTTTTTATTCAGGTTGTACAATTGCACTAGCTGAATCAATTGAAACAATTTCTTCCAACATTCAAGAAATAAAACCTTCAATTATGACTACAGTCCCAAAATTGCTTGAAACAATCAAGAAAAAAATCTTTGCAAGTATGGAAAGAGAAAAACCAGCAAAGAAGAAAATATTTAATTGGGCAATAAATACTGGTATTAAGCAAGTACGATTACAACAATCAGATAAATTTTCATTAATTAATTCAACTCAATTTAAATTAGCTGACAAATTGGTTTTTGGCAAAATTAGAGAAAAACTTGGTGGAAATATCAGAGCGTTTCTCTGCGGTGGTGCGGCACTACCAGATGATGTTTGCGAATTTTTCATTGCTATTGGCGCACCAGTTTTACAAGGATATGGCTTAACAGAAAATTCACCTGTCGTTGCGGTAAATGGTTTTGAAGATAATGAAATTGGAACTATTGGAAGAGTCTTACCAAATTTAGAAGTGAAAATTGCTGAAGATGGTGAAATATTAGTTAAAGGTCCAAGCGTAATGAAAGGATACTGGAATGATATTAATGCAACCAAAGAAGCAATTGATGAAGATGGTTGGCTTAATACTGGTGATGTTGGACAATTTACTGCAAAAGGACATCTTAAAATAACAGATAGAAAGAAAAATATATTTGTTTCATCGGGTGGGAAAAATATTGCCCCTCAACCAATTGAAAATCTGCTTTGTCAAAGTAGATATATTGAACATTGTGTTTTGATTGGTGATAATCGAGAGTATATAACTGCATTACTTACTCCAAATTTTGAACAATTAAAAGGTCTTGCTGAAGATTTTAAAATTGAATATAAAGTCGAAGATGAGCTAATAGCTAATCAATTAATTATCAAACAAATTCAAAAAGATATAGACTATTTGCAAAAAGACTTATCAAAATTTGAAAAAGTTAGAAGATTTCAACTTTTATCCAAACCATTCACAGTTGATGGAGGAGAATTAAGTCCTAAAATGAGTATTAAAAGACATATTGTTCATCATAAATATTCAGATTTGATTGAAATTATGTATAATTCATAAATAACAAATACTACATTTTTTGTATAATAATTTGCTTGTAAATTGGTATAATTTGCGAGTATTAGTAAAATATTTATAAAATTTATAATGCTATAAAACTGAAATTGCACATGTCAATTTTTACCAATTAAAAATGAGTTATTTAGTCAATCATTATATTAATATTTGATTTTAGTTCAAACTAAACTTTTCTTTTTTGAAATATCAAAAAAATGAACCGGCAAAATAGTTACCATAATTTAAGTTACAGAAAAGTGCATAAAACCATATCAATTAATGACCTTTGTAGCAATATGGATTTACCATAAATAGGCCTGCTCTTTATTTGCCACAAAATATTGCAGATTTTGACATAGCCATGTATATTTCAAACACTTAAACAAATTTTATTATTTATTTCAGTAGTAACTTCCGATAGAAAGTCAATGCAATTTCCGGTATAAATAATTGAATTTTTTAATTTGAATTCAATGTGTAGTTAGAGATGTTTCAAAATTCATTTGTATCACAGTAAATACTATAAAAAAAGGGCTGAATTATAAATTCAGCCCTATTAATTTTAATTTACTTCTTATCTTATTAGTTATCTGTATTTTCAATTTTAGTTTCAGGAGTAGCTTCTACAACCGGAGTAGGAACTATTACATCATCATCAATTGGTTCACCAACAACTGCAGCAATTTCTTCTGGCTTCAAAGCTTTTGTATCAACTTTTGCAAGTTCAAATTCTTCAGGCAAATCAGCTGCCATTGAACTGTCATAAGGAATTTCGATAATTCCAGAATCAGCATTTGGAACTGGATGAGCAGTATTATATGTATCAATGATTGATTGCTCTTTGTTACGTAAAGCTTCAACTGCTGATAGTACAATTTTCTTTGACTCTTTATCAAATTCAACTACTTTCAATGGTAATACATCACCAATTTTGAAGTATTCGCCAATGTTTTTAACTGGTGCGAAAGACAATTGTGAAACTGGAACAAAACCATCAACTCCATCAGGTAATTCTACAATTACGCCTTTTTCGATGATTCTTTCGATTCTTGCTTCAGTTTCGGCAGTTACACCATATTTATCTTGGAAGTAATCCCAAGGATTATCATTGATTTGTTTGTGTCCAAGTGCTATTCTGCGTTGGTCAGGGTCAATACTCAATACCATTACATCAAGTTTATCTCCTTTCTTAACAAATTCGCCTGGATGACGGATTTTCTTAGTCCAACTTAAGTCGCTAATATGAACAAGTCCATCAACACCCGGTTCGAGTTCAACAAACACGCCGAAGTTAGTAAGATTACGAACAATACCTGAATGTTTAGAATCAACTGGGTATTTTTTCATTAAGTCTTGCCATGGATCTGGTTCAAGTTGTTTCATACCAAGAGCAAGTTTCTTGTTGTCTTTATCAATATTAAGAACGATAGCATCAACAATTTGTCCCATAGACACAATTTGTGATGGGTGTTTAACGTGTTGAGTCCAAGACATTTCACTAATGTGAATAAGACCTTCAATTCCTTTTTCGATTTCGATAAATGCACCGTAATCAGTCAAGCTAACAACTTTACCACTAACTTTAGTGCCTTTTTCGTATTTTTCACCGATAGTATCCCAAGGATGTGGAGTAAGTTGTTTCATACCAAGTGAAATACGTTTTTTATCTTCGTCGAAATCAAGAACAACAACTTTGCAAACTTGGTCAAGCTGAACGATTTCTGATGGATGAGTAACTCTACCCCATGATAAATCAGTAATGTGAACAAGACCGTCCACACCGCCAAGGTCAACGAATACACCGAAGTCTGAAATAGCTTTAACAGTACCTTCGAGTACGAGACCTTTTTCAAGTTTAGCCATAATGGCTGTTCTTTGTTCAGAAAGTTGTTCTTCAAGAAGAACTTTGTGAGATACAACAACATTTTCGCTTGGGTGATTTACTTTCACTACACGAACGTCAATAGTTTTAGCAACCCATGCATCAAAATCACGAACAGGACGAACATCAATTTGTGAACCAGGCAAAAATGCTTCGATTCCAAGAAGGTCAACAACCATACCGCCTTTAATTCTGCGGAGGATTTTAACGCGAGTAATCTCTTGTTTGTCGTGTAATGCTAAAATATCTTCCCAAATTCTCATAAAGTCTGCTCTGCGGCGTGAAAGTATGAGTTTACCGTTTGAGTCTTCCATTTTATCAATGAAGACATCAATTTCATCGCCGATTTGATATGTTTCTGCATTCAAAAGCTCTGCACGTGGAACCACGCCAAGTGATTTGAATCCAATATCAACAAGCACTTCATCTTTTGTTAAGCTTACGATTTTACCATGAACGAGTTCATCTTCTTTTACAAGTTTGATTGCATTTTCGAAAATTTTAGAAAATGAATCGTCATCGAGTTCAAGATTTGGAAAACCGCTGTCAATTAATTGTACAATTCTGTCAGGATTGTCTGCCGCATAAAGAGTCTTGTTTAGACCACTTAATGGGTGTACTGTGTCAGTTGTAGTAATATCTACGTTATTAGCATTATCCGACATTAAAATTCCTCCGAAAAAAAATATTTTGATATAGTTAATAAAAATGATGTATTAAAACATCTACCATTAAAATTTTAATTTTTGCTAAAATTAGCTATGCAATTTACGAAAATTTTTTATAATGATAAAAAAGAATTTTTTATTTTTTATTTATTTGTAACTACAAAACCGTTTTATAAGGTTGCAAATAATTGAAAAAAAGAATTTTAAATCTACTAAGTGGTTAAGCTGGAATTGATATTTGAAATTAAAAATTTGATATTTAATGATAACCATAATAATACAGGTAAAATCACATTTGTACTTGTTCCTGTTACATTAAAAAAATACGAACCCCAATATACGACAAATGAGGTCAAGGCAGGTAATTCTTGAATTGCATATTCAGGATAATTATAATTATCAAATACAAATAGATATAGTTTAACAAAAATAAAAGCATATAAAATTACTATACCAATCAAGAATTTTAGTAAATTCTTTTTAAATTCGATTGGAAAAGAAAAAATTAATGATGTAAATAATATTGTTCCAATTAGTGCTTCGAGCCGCAAATCAGAGCCAATAGTTTTGACAATAAAATTTCCATCAGCATCTTTCTTTTGATAATATGTAATTTTTACTTCAATAATTGTTGGTTTATTCGGCAGTGTAATCAATTTGATATATTTTTGAATAGCATTGTCATTATTAATATTTGAATCAAAATAAGTTTGCCCTAAATATCTAAATGATTTTACATAAATATCATCAATTAAAAATGAAATGGAATAAAGGGAAGTAAAAATCAAAAAAAATAGAATTATGCTGTTTTTGATTGAATTATTTTTAAATGTAAAATCCATTATTTCACCGGTATATATTTAAGCCAAAAATACCATGCAATAACTGATATAACAATGTATAATATCGGTAAGATTTCGTTATGAAATATGTCAAAAAGAGAGACATCAATTGAGGCAACAAGATAAAGTATTAACACTCTAAGCAGATTTAAAAAATATAATAACGAGCCACCGATTAGCACGCCTTTTAACTTATATTTCAAATCTGCAGGAAATGCTATTACTCCAGCCAGAAAAATTACAAGTGCTTCGCTTCCTTCACACCCGAAAGATAATATCATACTTATTTTTTGGGTAATAATTGTAGTGTTCTCTACAACTACATTATTATCAAACAATTTAATCAATAAACCAGAAAGATAAGCATTGAATCTCAGATAAGGTTCGAATATTTCTTTGTTAAAAAATAATATTATTGCATAATAAGTACCTATTATACAAATTAAAATGACAAAAAAATTTATTAATTTTTTTGTTTTATTACTGTCAATATTATTTTTCAAAGTTAACTCTATACGAAAATTTTAAAAATATCAAATTGATATAAGATATTTTTAGAACAATTTCAATTCTAAACCAATATGGGACTGGCTCAAAAGGTTATTTAGTTATTTTCCATTTTGAAAGTTGTGAGAAATTTATATATATTTCAACAACTTAGTATGAAATGGATTCTGAAACAAGTTCAGAATAATACCTTTTGAGACAGCCCCATCTAAATCAAAATTTATTATAAAATGTGATTTTTAAAAAAATTATAAAATCACATCAATTTATTTCTTTTTTGTCTTATCAGGAGTCATTATCACTGAAAGATTTTTGCCTTCGAATCTTAAATCAGAGTCAACTTTAGCAATATCTTGCATTTCCTGAATAAATCGGGTCAGTAATTCTCTGCCTATTTCTTGATGAGTAATTTCTCTACCACGAAACATTACAGATGCCTTTACTTTATTTCCTTCCTCAATAAAATCTCTTGCATGCCTAACTTTGAAATTAAAATCATGAGTATCAGTACGCCATTTAAACCTAACTTCTTTCATTTGCTGTTGAAGTTGGTTTTTCTTTTGTATTTTTTCCTTTTTCTGATGTTCGTATATAAACTTGCCATAGTCAATGATTTTACAAACAGGCGGAACTGCCTGTGGTGCAATTTCAACTAAATCAAGTTCTTTTTCTTCAGCCATACGAACAGCATCTGCTCTCTTGACAACTCCAAGCATTTTTCCCTCAGAATCAATCAAACGTATTTCAAGAGCTTTTATCTCATGATTAATTTTATGAGCTCTCTGAGTATCCTTTATTACTCCTCTATGAGGAGAGTGTGAAAATGGTAACGACTTCAAATATTCCCTTTAAATTGTTTTTAATTAGTTACAATAATATTAAAATACAAACTTATTGCAAATTTCTCAAAAAAACAAAATGTTTTCTTTATAATTACGAAAAAAAATTAAATATTTTTAACACAATCTCTTTTATTATTCAAAAGCTTTGTATCCAATTGAATTAATTTTATCAATTATTAGTTTTTTATCAATATTACCTTCGTAGTAAACACAATTATCTACCAACGATACATTAACATTTGTTATTCCTTCAATTTCAGTTAATGCCTTTTGAACATTATTTACACAATGATTACAAGTCATACCTTCAATTTTAATACTATGAATATTCTTGTTATTGCTCTTCTTGTTTGAATATTTCTGATGAAATTTTCTAATGTAATTATAAATTAGCAAAGAAGCGAAAATAATTCCGAATACTAACTTTAAATCAAATCCTTCAATAATATCTGTATGACAAGCTAATGATTCTCTGTAAGTTTCAATTGTTCCGGTATAGTTAAATATTAAATCAAGCAAAGTACCCATTATTATTGAAGAAACAATTATCGTAAGTAAATATATTAAAGTAATCTTTTTTCCGAGGGTTTTGCCAATAATTGCAATACTTGCAGCATTTGTTGCGGGTCCAGTTGCCAGAAATACAAATGCAACACCAGGACTAAATCCTTTAGCAATTAATATCAATGCAATTGGAATAGAAGCTGTTGCACAAACATACATTGGAATTCCAATAGCCACCATAATCAACATTCCTAAAATACCACTGCCAATACCCAAATCAGAAAAGAAACTTTCAGGAATAAAAAAAGCAATTAAACCAGAAATAATTACTCCAACAATGAACTGATTTGAGATATCATCTACGAAGTCAATAAAAGCATATTTCAGAGATGGAATAATTCTATTTTTTAATGGTAGATTTGCGATTTCATCATTCTTTTCACCACAATTATCATCACAAACAGTATCTTTTTTAATTGATGTTTGTTCGATAATATTGAAATTTATTTGCTTAGGATTTACTTTAGCTTTTGGTTTAATTTCTTCATTCTCATTCTTTTCAAAGATATTGGCAACTAATCCTCCAATAATTCCCATTATCAAAGCAGCAATTGGTCTGAAAATTGCAAAAATTGGTCCCATCAATCCGTAAGTTGCAATTATTGAATCTATACCAGTTTGTGGAGTTGAAATCAGAAACGATAAAGTTGAAGCTTTTGAAGCACCGTTACGGTGCAAATATACAGTAGTTGGAACGACACCGCAGGAGCAAAGTGGCAATGGAATTCCAAACAAAGCTGCTTTTAGAATGGATAAAATACTTTTATCGCCTATTTGCTTAGAAATCAAATCTTTATTTACAAAAATATTTAATAATGCTACAAATGCAAGTCCTAATAATAAATAGGGCGACATTTCAATAAACATCTTAAATATTTCATATAGAATATCATATATATAAGTCATATTTCACCGATTTGAATAATATATTTTAAAGTCAAATAAAGTGTAGTAACGTAAATTGTTTTTATTTATTTGCTAATTGAATTAGCAAGTTTAAATATGAAATTCTTAATATTTTTGCCTTTTAATACTAAGTTGCGTTCAAAGATTAAAGATATAAATCATTGAAAATCCCAACGGGATTAAATGTTTGTAACAATAACAAATAAAATATGTAAAGTCCTCCCTTTGGGGAGGATTTAGGTGGGGTTTTCAATTATTCAATCCCGATGGAATTGCTGGACTTACGGGCATTTTCTTTATTACAATCATGTAATCCCTATCGGGATTTTCAAAGAATTTCTTTTTTTTTATTTTCTAATTGTTACAAATATGCATTTTTTTCATTCAAATAACGAAGCAATTTTAAAAATATCAATTCAGCTGAGCAGTTACTTTTATAAATATCAAATATATTCAATAGTTTTCTTTATTCTCCAAAGTAATTCAACCGCTTGGTCTCTATTTTCAATATATACTTCAAGCAATAATTTTGTTTTTGTTTGTCTTAATTTTGCAATTTCAATTTCATTTATAAAATCAACAATAAGTGGGAATGCTTTCTCGTAAAACTCTTTATTACTTTCATTTGGAAGTTCACATACTAATAAATTAGGTTTTAAAATTATTCTGGTAATACCTGTTTCTAATGAAGCAATACGTAATTTTACTGCAAAAATCAAATCTTTGGCTTGTTTTGGCATTTTTCCAAATCTATCTTTTATTTCGGACAACAAAATTTCAAGTTCATCATTTGTCTTCACTTGATATAATTTCTTATAATACATAAATCTGTCTGTATTATTTTTGATATAATCACTTGGGAATAGTGCATCAGTATCAAGTTCGATTGAAACATCATCATTTTTAATAAACAGTGGCTTGTTCTCTTGTCCGTCTGCGAATACATCTGAAAATTCTTCTGATTTCAATTCTATAACAGCTTCTTCTAAAATTTTCTGATATAATTCAAATCCAATATCAATAATAAATCCACTCTGTTCGGCACCGAGTAGATTTCCTGCTCCTCGTATTTCCATATCTTTCATGGCAAGTTTGAATCCGCTACCAAGGTCGATAAATTCTTCTAATGCTTGTAATCTTTGAACTGCTTTTTGATTGAGCTTTTTATCTGGAGATACTATTAAATAGCAATATGCTTGTGTATTACTTCTTCCAACTCTGCCTCTCAGTTGATACAGTTCAGCCAAACCAAAATTATTTGCACGGTTTATCATCATAGTATTTGCATTTGGTATATCAATTCCTGACTCAATTATTTTGGTGGATAGCAAAACATCAAATTTTCCAGCAGTGAATTTCTCCATAATTGTTTCAAGTGTGCTTGGTTTCATTTGTCCATGTGCAATTACAAACCTCAATGTTGGTAGCAATGTTTGAAGATTCATAGCGATTTTATCTAAATCATCAATTTTATCACTTACAAAAAATACCTGACCTCCCCTTTCGACTTCTTTGTTGATAGCATTCACAATTGTATCGTTATTCCATTCAATAATTTCAGTATAAACAGGTAATCTATTCTTTGGTGGTGTTTCGATTAAACTTAAATCTCTCGCTCCAAGCAAAGAAAAATTAAGTGTTCTTGGTATTGGAGTTGCCGTTAATGTTAATGTATCAACTGTTGAACGTAATTGTCTTAACTTCTCTTTAGCTCCGACACCAAATCTATGTTCTTCATCAATAATCAATAAACCCAAATTTTTAAATTCAACATCTTTGGATAGCAATCTATGTGTTCCAATCAAAATATCCAACGAACCCTGCTTTAAATGAGAAAGTATTTCTGTTTGTTGAGCAGGAGTTCTAAATCTTGAAATTGCGTTTATAAGTACAGGATATTTGCTTAATCTATCTTTAAATGACATATAATGTTGTTGTGAAAGTATAGTTGTCGGAACAAGAACAGCAACTTGTTTCCCTGATTGAACTGCCTTAAATGCGGCTCTTATAGCAACTTCTGTCTTCCCAAATCCAACATCACCACATACTAATCTATCCATAGGCGAAGAAGACTCCATATCTTTTTTTATTTCGTAAGTTGTACGAGATTGGTCGGGAGTATCTTCATAAGGAAAAGCGGCTTCAAATTCTTTTTGCCAAAGTGTATCTGCAGAATAAGCGAAACCTTTCAATGTCTTTCTTTGAGCATAAAGAGTAATTAATTCTCTTGCAATATCTTTAAGTTTCTTCTTTGTTTTTTCTTTCCTGCGACTCCAATCAGTAGTTCCAAGTTTGCTAAGAACTGGTGCTGAATTTTCATTTGCCGAATATTTGGTAATCTTTTGAATATAATTTAAAGAAACATAAAGCAAATCGTTGCCAGCAAACAAAATTCTCACACAATCTTGCTGACTACCTCCCATTGTTACCGTTTGAAAACCATCAAATTTGCCTATTCCTTTATCTTCATGAACAACATAATCACCAATTTTCAATTCTTTTAATTCATTAATTGTAATAGATGCAGCTTTTACACTTTTTTTAGAATCTCTCGAACGCCTATGCTCAAAAATTTGATGTTCAGTAAAATATGCAAAATTCAATTCATCTGAAACAAATCCTGATGAAAGTGTTTCCTCTAAAAACTTAACTGATTTTAATAATGTCTGTTTATCTGCAATAACAATACTCGTTTCAGTAATTTCATTATTTTCAATTTCTTGTGAAGTTTCAATTATTTCTTTTAATCTGTTAGAATGAATTTTACCATCTGCTCCGAGATATAAACTATAATTTTGAAAGGCAAGTTTACTTATTTCATAAATAAAACTTTTTACAGAAGCATTAAATACAGGTTGAGAAGCGGAATGAATAGAAATATCAGATTTGGTCAATGGATTAATTACTAATGATTTATATTCATCTAATTTTTCAATGAAATAATTATCTAATTCAAGTGTTTCGGGAGTATCAGTTATACAAATACAATTCGCATTTAAATAATCAAAAATATCAGATTCTAATTTATTTGCAGATGAATCAAATAAGTTGGCGATAAAATTCACATCTTTATGCTCACGAATACTGCGTTGAGATAACGGGTCGAATTCTCTGATAGATTCAATTTCATCGCCCCAAAACTCAATTCTAAGAGGATTATCCCAACCAATCGGGAAAATATCCACAATACCACCACGAATTGCAATATCTCCCTGTGAAAAAACATATTCTCTTCTGTCAAACCCATTTAACATTAATTCAGTTGTAAATTGCTCGAAATTATAAACTTCGCCTATTTTTACTGTTTTATTATTGCTATTTAATGTTGCAGGTTGTGGCATTTCCATTTTGAATATATCTGGTGTTACAATAGCAATGCCATTATTATGATTCAAACTTTTACCAAGTCCATCTAACAGCCAGCCAAGATGGTCTTCCGAATTATCCAAAGACACTTTCAATGTTTTCTGTGGCTTTACGAGTAAAGAAATTAGATTTTCATCAATTAAAAGCTTTAAATCGTGGTACCACTCTTCAGAAGCATCGAAATCTTTTGTAATTATCAAATAAGGATTTGGCAATTCCTGAAATAATTTCGCTACAGTCAAAGATTTTAATGAACCAGCTAAATATTTGATAGAAACTTTGCTTGAAGTAGAAAGTAAATCTTTTATATTATTTACATATTTTAACTTATTTAATAATTTAGATAAATCTCTTGTTAGTGTTTTCAAATTTTCCAACCGTAATTCATTGTTATAATTGCTTTTTTTTTAAATTCAAACTTAATAAATTTTTTTGAAATATAATTATTAAACTAACAGTAAGAATTTAAATTCATTTTCAATAATTACGTATTGCATAAAAGCAAAGTAAATATTCCAAAAAAAATATAAATTCATTATATCAATATGAAATAATTTTGTAATTTTACAAGATTGTAAATTAAAAAATGGAGAAAATATGAAACTGTTATTAGCAACATTATTACTAATGTATTCGTTATCTGAATTGTACTCGATTAGTCCAGAGGTAGCTCTCCAAAAACTTAAAGATGGAAATGCAAGATTTGTTTCAGGTCAATCACTTCACCCAAATATAAATCAAGAACGGCTTAAATATACTGCATCGGAAGGACAAACACCTTTTGCTACTATTTTGGCTTGTTCTGATTCGCGTTCACCTGTCGAAATACTATTTGACCAAGGAGTAGGTGATTTATTTGTAATAAAAGTTGCAGGTAATGTTGCTGATGTTGATGAAATTGCCACTATTGAATATGGTACAAATCACTTATTTACTCCAATTCTTGTTGTTCTTGGACATTCAAAATGTGGTGCAGTAACTGCAGTAGCAACAAATGCTGAATTACACGGACATTTACCCAAACTCGTAGATAATATTCAACCTGCACTTGAAAAAGCAAAGAATGAAAATCCTGACAAGCATGATAAAGATTTAGTAGATGCTACAATTAAAGCTAATACTTACCAAGCAATATCAGATATTTTAACAAAAAGCCCAATTGTTAGTAAGTTAGTTTTAGAAGGTAAATTAAAAATAGTTGGTGCAATTTATAATATTGAATCAGGTATTGTTGATTGGCTTGGGGCGCATCCCGATGAAATGATTCTTGCTAAATCCGCAAAAGACGAACACCATACTACCGAAGTTCACAATGAATCCTTTTTTACTTCGACTAATTTCATTTTCATGGGAATATTTATTTTTATTGTAAGTTTAATTGCAACATTAATTATTATATTATTCATTAGAAATAGAAGAACAGACGATTTGGAGTGAGTGAAAAGTACTCAATAAAATTACTTTTGCATTAGGATGTTGAAATTGAGTTCAATAGTAATAACTATTGATTCTTACTTTATAATTCCTAAGTGTATTATTGAGTTATGGTTCAAATATTCAACTATTCTAAGTACCAAATATTAATTTAGTTTTGCAATATTCAAAGCATTCAATTCAAAAAAATCACTAAACCCTTCCGAAAGTTCCAAACTTTCGGAAGGGTATCTTCTCCCAGAAAAAAATAAAGGCTGTAATCTTTCGATTACAACCTTGTGATGAGGATAATACTATTTTTTGTTAAAACTAATCCTCGCTATCGTCATCTATAATTATTTTCTTAGCAGGCATCAATCTATACATATCAACAAGTTGTTTAATAGAAAACTCGTTACCTTTAAGATTTAATAATTCAAGAGATTTCATTTTATAAATACATTCAGGAAGTTTTGTAAATGAATTATTTTGTAATTCAAGCACAGTAAGATTTTTCAGCATACAAATATCTTCTGGAAGTTGTGATAGTTCGTTGTTTGAAAGAATCAATACTTCCAAATTTCTGAAATTGCCAATTGAAGAAGGAAGTGTGGTTAAATCTTGGTCGTCTAAATCAAGTACATAAACATTGTCTGGATTGGCATTTGCATCACGGAGATTATTATAAACAAAGTTTTTGAACTGCTTTTCGGTATCTTTGAAATTGTTTGAATCAGTCAAATCTAACCCTGCCACAGCTGAAACGGCATCTTTTTGAATTTCATTCATTTCATTGCTAATTTTTTCAATTACAGATTTAATTGCAGCTGGACTTCCATCTTTTTGATTGACAGATTTTGCAAATAATTCCAAAGCATCAAGGAAATTTTTCATTGCTTCAGCTTTCATTGAAATATCACGATAAAAATATCCAAGATATTCATTCGAAACAGCTTGCCAATATATAGAATTATTCTTGACTGCAATTTTTTTGCCTTCATTTATATAATGACCAGCTTTATCGAATAACTTTGCTTCTCTATAAGTGTTACCTAATTTCAAATATCTTATTCCCAATTCAAGATTATCTTTTTGACTATATACAGGGAATAGAAAAGCTAACATCAATATAATAAATAATAATTTTTTCATTGTTCTAACCTTTGATTATTGAATTGGAATCCACCAAAAACACATTCTTAAACCTAAACTAAGTGCAGAAAGACTATTTTCAGCGACTATTGATTTGTTATTTGGAGTATTAAATCCGAAAGAATTATTAGGGAAATATACAGAATATGCAATATATGCTTCTAATGGATAGAATTTTGTATATTTGCGGAGGTTCAATTCAAATCTTAAATTTCCGCCTTTCCAATCGCTTCTAATTTGTTCTGCGTTGTAAATTCTACCGCTTCCCCAAAAATATCCTCCTCCTAACTTAATACCTGCACTAAAGCCATCGAAATCAAAACGTGCTGGAAAATTTATACTTGCACCAACAGAATAAATATTGCTTCTCCAACTTGTCCTAATTTCATTCTTCATTTTATCATAAGATATAGTTGAAAAACGAGGCGATAAATACTCGCCATATAATTCAAATATATCAGATGAACCGAGCAGTGGTAATGAATTAAAATCTACTCTCACTCCTAATGATGGGTCAGTTTCTGAAAAGTCATTTTTCCAAAAAAACTGATTGCCAAGAACAGATACTGACATTATGGGAACACTATTTCTGAAGTTATTCAAATACATCGCATTCATTTTTTTCAAATAAATGTTATTCATAGAATCGCTTGATGCTTTTACAGAAATTTCCTTAATAAACAATTCCTTTTCAGCAATATCTTTTTCTTTTTGCAATTCTCTGATTTTATTCCTCAAGTCTGCATTTCCTGTATTTTCAAGCAGTAAAATTTGAGAATATAATTTTTTTCCAATTTCAAAGTATTTTGCTACTTCACTTCTCAATACTTTGGATTTTGTTGGAATTGGGTCGGGTAATGAAGGTACACTTTCAAGTGGAATTTCATTAATTGAAATAAGTTGGCTATGCAATGCAATTGCTTTAGAATATAGGTTGATTAATTCTTTCTGCAATTCTTTTCTTTTCATTGATTCCAAATCAGCTAATTTGGTGTTATATTCGATAACCGGTTTTACTTTTTCATTTTGCGACAAAAGTATATTTACGCCAAATGTAATTGTAATCATTAGTAGTATCAAAAATTTTTTCATTCTAATACCCATAAAATTAATAAAATCATTAATTTACAATCAATGTTTGTGCCAAAATAAAAATAAATTGTAACAAAAAACATTTTTTGTAGTTTTATAACTATTGTTTTGTTAATAATGAGTAATATGGTAATTTGGAAGTTTGAAATTTGCCAAAAGTTGAAAATGTTTTTAAAATTAACTTTATTTTTGCTTATAAATATAAATATATTCTCTTTTTCAGATAAATTATTGAATGATAATGATTTATCGAAAAAAGAACTATTTTTTTCTATTGAAAAAGCTCTCGAAAATAAAAATAAATGTTATAGACTTTGCCTTGGTGGGCAAAGTATAGTTGAATTGAATGAGGATATAAATCAATTGTCTTTATTGCAAGATTTGAATATTTCGCAAAATGAAATTTCAACTTTGCCAGAGAAATTTGGGAACTTATTAAATTTAACTGAATTAAATTTATCTGGAAACAAAATAGTAAGATTTCCCACTTCAATGACAAACTTAAAAAATCTTAAAAGTTTAAACATTTCATCAATGGAAAATCCAGATTGGGAAAATATTTTTCTTATAATTCAAAATCTTACTTCATTAGAAGTATTGGATATTTCATACAATCAATTGCCATTTCACTTATTCGATAGACTGCCAAAAAGTATCAAGAAAATTTATATTACAGAATGTAATTTAAATGATGAGCAGGTGGACATTTTAAGAAAAAAATTTGAAAATATTGAAATTTTAAAATAAATTATTTATAAATCTTTTTATGGAGTTTTTTTAATGTATATTAAATTATTTTTTGCATTTGTTTTAAGTGCATTTTTAGTGTCCTGTGGTTCAGGAGATTCTCTTGGTGATAAAAATCTTAGCAAGCCCAAAGATTTGTTTGATTCAGTTGCTTATGTTCAGGGCTTTATCAATGGTGCAAATATGAGGGTTGCAAAATTACGGGACACAATCAAAGTTGACCTCGACTATTATTTTAAAGGTATTAGAGATGGTTTAGATTCTAACTATACTTTAGTTGAATACAAATATTTTGATACTGTTGATATGAGATTTCAACAAGAAATGGCAAAAAAAGAAGTTGCTCGACAAGAATTACAACAAGCTGAAATGAAAAAAAGAGGGGAAAACAATGCCGCTTTGGGACCTAAATTTCTTGAAGATAATAAATCAAAACCTGGCGTAACCGTTACTCCAACAGGTTTGCAGTATAAAGTAATTACACAAGGTAAAGGCAAAAAGCCAACTCAAGACCAATTTATTAGATTCCATATTGTAACTAAACTTGTAGATGGTACAGTGGTTGATGATACATATCAGAAAGGACAACCAATTGTTGCGCCAGTCGGCAAAGTAATTCCAGGTTGGGTAGAAGCATTTTTATTGATGAACGTAGGAAGTAAATATGAAGTTGTACTACCACCAAGTATCGCATTTGGTGAAAATGGTGCTGGTTCAATGATTCCTCCAAATGCAGTATTGCAAAGTACTATTGAATTACTTGATATAGTTGATGAAGCTACATTTAGAGAAGAAATGCAAAAATTGATGCAACAACAGCAACAACAAAATATGCCTCCAGGTGCTGGAAGACCAAGACCACAAGGTAATTAATTCTGACAATTACAAACAATCCTTGCTTGATGAAGCAAGGATTGTTTTGATAATATGCGATTTTCAACCAAAGAATAAATTGATATGATTCTATATTATATTTTTATTTTATTACTTAATTTACAAATTACGTTTATTGCTGATAATAAACAAATAAATGTAACTCATCAACTAATCAATAATACTATTTATATTTATTTAGAAGACATACCTCAAATAATAAGTCCAACATATCATTGTGAAGTAAGTAATGGTGTTATTTATACAGATGATTTTACTTTGAAAACCGCACCAAATTCATTCTATATTGTATATAGTAATAGTGATTCATTAAGAGTGGGACAGATGACATTACCAACATTAATTAAAAATAATAAAGTTCTAATTCCAATTTTTTCATTCTTAGATGTAATGAAAGGACTAAATCAAATGGATTTTTATTATAAAGATGATAATGTTGTTATTACAAAAAATATCATCCCAAAAAAAATTAATACAATAAATGAAATGCCAATATCAACAATTCAACCAAATAAAAAGGAGTATTTTGAAGATAGCAATAATACAAAGGATATTATTTTGCAATATGACTCTACTATAAAAAAAGTACCTAATTATTATGAAGTTCCAAAAAATATAAAGCGAAAAGGTATTAAGTAAAAAATTTATACTACAAAAATTCTTTCCAAACTTGTAATTCTAAACTATTTTCAGAACAATAATTCTGTAATTGTATTTTCTCATAGCTAACTTAGCAGTCAAACATCCGATGTTTTGGAAAAATCGAATGGTCTGGAAAATAGTTAGCTGAAGTCTGCACGTTATTTTTTCATTTATGTCCTTAATAGTAACAAAATTATTATTTATTTAATTTTTGTTCCAATAATCAATATTTCAAAAAAAATATTAATAATTTCAAAAAAAATCTTTGTCATATTCAAAATTTTTCTTAATTTTGTAATTCAATCAGAAATGATTACGGAGAGGTGGCTGAGCGGCTGAAAGCACCGGTTTGCTAAACCGACGTAGGGATACAATCCTTACCGAGGGTTCGAATCCCTCCCTCTCCGCCAAGAGAAAAGATTTCTACCTTAATAGTAGAAATCTTTTTTAATTTTAAAGCCGTATTAAATTTTATTTCGAAGTAATAATTCAACTTTCCTAACTTCTATCTTTTTGCTCTCAATGCGTTTGAATTAACGGTAAAACAATAATCATAAAAATTTTTGGCTTCAGAGTGCATCAACTTTTTTTCTGCAATAAATCCAATCATAGCTGCATTATCAACGCAATAAGTCATTTTAGGTGCAATTGATTTTATTTTCTTTTTTGCTGATTCTTCTGCTAATTTACTTCTCAAGTAACTATTCGCTGAAACTCCACCTGCAACAGTAATTGTTTTTACTTTAAATTCTAAAGCAGCTTTAATTGATTTGTGAACGAGTACGTCAACAATAGCAGATTGAACAGATGCCGAAATATCAGCAATATCTTGTTCAGATAATCCATTTGGAAAATTTTTGCTTATAAAATATCTTACACTGGTTTTAAGACCGCTAAAACTGAAATTGAAATTATTTTCATAAATCATCGGTCTTGGAAATGAATATTTATTCTTATCACCATTTTTTGCAAATTTATCAATTAAAGGACCACCCGGATATTCTAATCCAATTAATTTGGCAATTTTATCAAATGCTTCACCAGCTGCATCATCTTTTGTTAAACCAACAATTTCATATTCGGAATATGATTTAACATAAAAAATTGCAGTATGCCCACCACTAACTACTAAAGAAATAAATGGAAATTCAACAGTTGAGTCTTCCAAACAACCTGAATATAAGTGTCCTTCTATATGGTTTATGGGTATAATTGGAATATTCAATTTCAGGGATAATCCTTTCGCAAATCCAGAGCCAACTATTAGTGAACCAGCTAATCCCGGTTCGGTTGTAACTGCAATTGCATTTAAATCTGATAAATTTGTGTTTGATTCAGCCAATGCTTGATGTACAATTTCAGAAATAGATTTTATATGCGCTCTTGAAGCTAATTCTGGTACTACACCACCATATTTACTATGAAAATGTTGTGATGAAATTATATTGCTCAATACAGTAGTATTATTGATTACTGCTGCCGAGGTTTCATCACAAGAAGATTCGATTGCAAGGATTTTCATTCATTCCCCTTTAAATATTCATATAGCATAAACATAGCTGAAGCAATTGCTCTTTGTCTGTTTAGATTTCTATTTGATGAAAATATAAATTTTTCAGTTATAGTTTTCTCTCTTGTCGCTAATCCAATATGTATAGTTCCAACCGGTTTTTCATTACTTCCACCATCTGGTCCTGCAATTCCACTTATACTAATTCCAAAATCAGTATTAAATTGTTTTCTCACATTTTCTGCCATTTCATAAACAGTTTCATTGCTAACTGCTCCAAATTTTTCAAGAGTATCAGTTTTAACTTTTAGAATTTCAGATTTAATATAATTTGAATATGAACTTATTCCGCCAACAAAATATGCCGAACTGCCTGATAATTCTGTAAATTCACCACCAAGCAATCCACCTGTACAAGATTCAGCTACAGAAACAGTTAATTTTTTATCAATTAGCATTTTATGTAATAATTGTGGTATTGTTTCAGTATCAGTTCCAAAAATATATTTTCCTGCTTTGCTTCTAATAAATGACTCAACTCTTTTGATTATTTCTTTAGCTGTTTCGAAATCTTTCGCATCAGCACCAATTCTCAATTTAACACCATTAGCTGATGGCAAAAATGCAAGTGTTGCTCCATTTAAAAAATCTTCAGGTGGTCCAATTAAATCAGCCAATGGAGATTCAGGGATATTGAACGTTTTCAAAGTTTTATACAAAACTACATTTTTATCAAATTTATGAGAAATTGACTCAATAAAAGGAAATACTTGATTGATTGTAATATCTTTCATTTCTTCAGGGACACCTGGTAATGAAATCAAATATTTTCCGTTATACTCAAATAACATTCCGGGAGCGGAGCCAGTATTGTTTTCTAAAATTTTACATTTAGAAGGCAACAACGCTTGTTCTTTAACTTTAGGAGTAATTTTTCTGTTTCTAATTTTGAAAAAATTCTCTAATTTATTCAAAGTATAATCATCATAAACCAAGCTATCACCAAAATATTCAGTTAGAACAGATTTTGTAATATCATCATGAGTAGGTCCTAACCCCCTGTTGTAATAATTAAATCAGAAATCTCAAAAAGTCTATTAATTTCAGAAACAATAGATTCTTTATCATCACCAACAGTAGAATGTGCTTTTATACGTAAACCTAATTCTGTTAATTTAGACGATAACCACGTAGCATTTGTATTTGTTATTTGTCCAATTAATATTTCATCACCAATTGTCAAGATACTTATTTGCATATTATCAATTATTATGTTCATAAAAAGTTAATTATAGACGAATAAAAAGTTGATTTAAGTTATAATAACATCCATCACATTTATAATTTTGGTGTAGCTTTTAGATTTTTGGATTATCAGACGTTTTATTGTTTAGATATTTGAAAGTGTAAAACAAATAATTTGAATTGATTAAAACAAATAATAAAATGAAATAATATTTGTATCCAGATAAGGATTAAATGTTTACAACAAAATAATTACCTATGAGCCATCTAAATTCAGATGGTTTGAATGATTTTATATTATTCCAAAATCACACTAATACTTTACTTATTTCATATCAATCAATTTGTAAATACCATTTGATACTATAGAAAATGTAAATGTTTTATTTAATTTCTTGTAATGCCATATTTCTGTAGTTGTACCATCTTTCAAATTACTTGAAATATCATCGGCTTGTCCATACAGTATATATACCTTGCCTCTTTCTGTTTTAGAGCCATCTTTTTCTCGGATAGTTTGAAAATTGAAATAAGCATAATCTACTCTTCTAAAATACTCAGTCATAGCTTCATTGTAAGGAGTATTTGGAGTAGGGTCTTTAAGTTTCCAGTAATTTAGTATTTTTTTGAATTTGTTAATTTCACTTCCTGAATCTATATTATCAAATTCTTCATCTGTAAGTATATGATACATTGACCTAATAGCATAATCAACAGTTTTGAAAGAAAGCGGCATGTCATCCCAAATCACTTCAAATTTATTTGACATAGAGTCTCTATTGCTTTCGTTGAACACACTTAATTCATATTTTCCGGGTACAAATACATTTGCAGGGATTTCAATATCAATAATTCCAGACTTAATTTCCGAATTACTGTTTTCTCTATTAGAAATTTTGTAAATAAATTCATTTCTTGTAGATTTATAATCAAAATCTAATATCGAATTACTAATAAAACCAGCTTTCCCAGATAAACTTACAGGTTCATCCCAATATTTACTATTTTCAGAATCTAATTTTTTTATGGTATAATTAAACGATTCGTAACCACTTTTGTATGAAACTGGAATTAAAATTCTACTATTTGATGACGTAAATGAAAGATTATTACCTAATACTGAAGGGGAAAAAATTGATTTATCATCTTTATTTGGTGAATAACCAAATAAAATACTCCCAAAAGATTCTTTTGATTTAAAATTTTTAGTGGCATTAATTTCAAGTTCTTGCTTGAAATCAGTTTTTAGCATTTTATCATTCATCTGCACTATAATTTTATATTTTGACAAAGGCAGTGTAACAAATAGCTGTCCTAACAAATAGCGGTTTTTTGAATTTGTTTCTTCAAATTTATCTACATAAACAGTATCTGAAAATGTTGCTCGTTTGCGAATAATGCCATCAGAATCTCTGAATATTGCTTCAAAATTGCCAACTGCAACAAATGAACCCTTATTTTGCAATGGATTAATTTGCGTGAAAGTAAGTGCATCATACATAATTCTGAAAATAACCAACACATCAGCGGAATCATTTATGTTTGTTGGTAATAAATGAGATTCCGCATACAATTGAGTTCCATAAGAGTAATATGCAGTTCTATCAGGCATTTGGCTAAAAGTAATTGAATTTAATAAAATTACTAAAATTACTGTTAAATATAATTTATACATATAGTTACCATAAATTTTCGTTTAAAAAATCTTTTAATATAATTGCAGCGGCAACTTTATCAATATTGCCTTTTTCACGTCTTGCTTTTTTCTTAGTTCCATTAATCAACATAGTATCCATTGCATTAATTGAACTCATTGATTCATCTTGTCTAAAGATAATGAATTTATTATCAGCATTCAAAATACTTATAAACTCAGTAATACTTTCTGTAATTTTACTTTCAATATTACCTTTTCTAATTGGATTACCTACAACTATTGCATTTACTCTTTCTTTATTTAATACATCAAAACATTGTTCCCAAAACGTAGATTGAGTATAATCAAGAACTGCTTTTGGAGAAATACTAATATGTAATTCATCACATACAGCTATTCCTACTCTTTTTAATCCAAAATCAATCCCAGCTATTCTGCAATTTGCTAATTGTGTTCTAATATCTTGGTTCATAGTATTCAATAATTCAAAAAAAGTAATTCAAAATCTATCAAGCTAAACACTTTAATATAGACGTTATTTAAATTCTGAAATTTTGTTTTGCTATCAGTTTAATAAAAAATCATAATTCCTAAGATATAACTATCAACAGTTTCAATTTAATCTAAATTTATATGTGAATTTACTCTTTGAATAATTATTGATATCAGATCGCTATCATAAGTGATTAATAATAATGTAACTACTCACCCGGTTTATAATTTTAATTGTGCTTTGTAATTTGAATGAAAATTTAAGTATATTTGGAACAAGTGGAAAATTAATAATAAAAAAGAAATTCCTTGAAAATCCCGTTAGGGATTACCTGTTTGTAATAAAGAAATTTCCCCTAAGTCCAACAATCCCAGCGGGATTGAATAGTTCAAATACATATTCAACACCTACGGCGTTGTTGGAAGTCGAGGGAACTTCATCAGTTACAAACATTAATTCCCGATGGGAATTTCAAGGAATTTTTATAAATAAAACAAGAATTCAATATTATTTTAATACGGGTGAGTAGTTACATAATAATAAATTCTATGAAATTCCCAGGGATTATATTTTTGAAATAAAATTAGTTAAGAATATGTAAATTTACTCTTGCCATTGTATTATTGAATTAGAGTATCTAAATACCTTGCAAACCACTAAGTCAAAGTATAGGGAGTTCAGAACTCTGTTATTAGTTATCATCTCCCAAAAAAAATATTTAATGATAAAAAATTATATAATTCATGTGAATAACTTTTAAATTGACTTATATTTTTTTTTGTTATAAATATGAAATAAGTGATGTGAATAAATTATTTGAAACATTAATAAAAAATATTTTAAAAAAAAATAAAAAAATGTTTAAAAATCGTTTGTTTGTTTAAAAAAATATTTGTAATTTTGAAATGAGATAAGATTAAATAGAGAAATCAAAGAAGTTCTAAAGAGTACATAGTAAAATAGAAAGACGGTGTGAAAACTCTTAACTCTTAACTCTTAACTCTTAACTCTTAACTCTTAACTCTTAACTCTTAACTCTTAACTCTTTTACTAATTATATCAGAGGAGTAAAAAATATATGATTGCGTTATAAAAGCCCAAGACTCGTGATCTCAGGCTTATTGGATCACGTCATTACAATGTTGGCTGTTTAAAACCATCAATTGCAATTTTGTAGCCTTAAGCGACTGCAAAATTAATCAAATAAATGGTTTTAAACAAGATATGTTTTTTTAGCATTTTTTATTAATTTATTTTCAAACTCATTTTATTAATATTTATTCAGGTGCAATTATGAAGATAATTGTAAATTTAATAGTATTTCTATTTTTCGGAATTGCAATATACTCTCAAGAACCTGGCTGGAAATTTAGTTATGATACACAGATTCCTAAAATTAATTTAAGTATATATTTTCAGGGATTGAGTTGTTATGATGAATTAAATTGTATTTGTTCTTCAGCTCAAAGCAAAGTTGGAGCAAGAATTTTCAAAACAACAAATGGCGGAATAAGTTGGGAAGAATTATATACCGATACTTCAGATACAAGAACCGAACCTTGGTATGTACCAAGATATATAGCTGGCTATGTTAAATATTATGAAGATGGAACTATAATTGTACTTACTCGAAATAGTACCCAAAAGAGTATAGTTTTAAAATCTGTTGACTATGGAAAAAGTTGGAAACAATATAAAATTGCTGATGCATTCGACCAAGATTATGAGTTAATTTATGATAGAAATTTGATTTATGTTGTAAGTATGAATGGAACTCAAAATATGGAGATAGCATATTATTCCAAAGATGGTGGTGAGTCTTGGAAAATATTTCCTGTTCCGGATTCAATTAAAGATTTATATGGATTATATAGAGTTGATTTGTTTAATAAAAATACATTGATATTTACAAAAGGCATTACTGATACAACAATCAACGACCATATTAATTTCAATTTACTATATACATGCGATTTAGATGGTAATAATTGGAAACAGATGTTAATACCTAAGCATATAAATAGATTCAAGGTAATAAATGATAATATTTTATTCGGATATGGATATAATTGGAATGATGGTAATATTGATAGTGGTTATATATATAAATCTTATGATGGTGGAAAAAATTGGGAATTAAAATTCAAGACTAATTGGATACATACATTTATTCAAAATCTTGAATTCTTTGGAGATAGTTTAGGTTATGCAATCGGAAGAAAATCTCTTTTTATCAAAACTACAGACCAAGGTGAAACTTGGTTTTATCCCAAAAAGGACTTATATTATCAAGATACGACTTATTATACTGCAAATTTGCAAATTCCATCTGAAAATGTGGTATATTACACAGGTTCATTAACAAAAAAAATAGTAAAGTATGAAAAAATTTCAGGATCAGTATCAGAGCCATCAATAAAGAATTTCAATCTCTATCCTAATCCATTATATTCAGCTGATGAAGTCAATTTAGAATTTTATGCAATAAAATCAGGTGATTGCAAAATTTATTTAACCGACACAGGTTCAAGGCAATTAGCAGAATTTTATACAGGTTTTGTTGAAGAAGGAATATTGAAAATGAAATTTCAATTACCAAAATTAAGTTCAGGTGCTTATTGGCTTGTAATAGAAATGAATGGATATAATCATATCAAATTATTGAATATTGTAAATTAGAACAATAAAACAAAAATAAATTTTTTAGTTGTCCTGCACTTTGAAAGTGTAGGACAACTATTTATAGAAGACAGAATACGAGTATGGATTCTGAAACAAGTTACCAATGACATCTTTTGAGACAGCCCTATGTTTGATTGCCAAATTAGATAAGAGTGAAAAGTCTAAATACTCCGCATTTCATTAAGCACAATGCCAGAAGGGAGAATTTTACATCATATATGTATGCTGTTACAAGCAACAAATCCCACGAAATGTAAAAACCATTTTAATTTAATTATTATTTGCAAATTATTTTTCTTAATAAATTCGCTTTACTCTATGATTTCTATAGCTATTTAGTAGTAATCCAGCTAATGAAAGATTTATTATTAGTGATGTGCCACCATAACTGAGTAATGGTAATGGTATTCCCATAACTGGCATAATTCCAATAACCATACCTATGTTAATTAATATGTGATATAAAAATATTATTCCTGCTCCTATTGAAGTGATAGAAAAAAATTTGTCTTCAGTTTCACCTGCAATTATTATTGACCGATAAATCAACCCAGCAAAAAGCAGAATTACTACCACTCCCCCAATAAATCCAAATTCTTCAGTAGGAACTGAAAAAATAAAATCTGTCCATTGCATTGGTACATATCTTAATTGAGTCTGTGTACCTTGTAAGTAACCTTTACCAGTAACTCCCCCACTTCCTACTGCATAAATAGATTGAATAACATTATAGCCACTACCCTTTGGGTCAAATTCAGGATTAAGAAATGTTTCGATTCTCGCTTTTTGATGGTCCATTAAATTATTGTAAATCAAGGGACTAATATATCCAAATAACGCAAAAATAGCTATTGCTGTAATTTTCCAAACCAAACTATTACGAAAGAACAACGCTGCACCACCAAAACCAACTAAACCAATTGCATAATACCACATACCTTTCAATCCCAAGATTACCATAAATGGAATTGCAACAATTTGATATAAGGCAAATGCACTAAATCCAGACCAAAATAATATTCCAATGAATAATGCCACAAAAACAGAAGACGAACCATGGTCAGGTTGGAAAAAAATTAGTAAAGTTGGAATAAAAACATATAATGAAGTAGTGAAAAAATCACGAATTGTTCTTATATCGACACCTTTTGTAGAAAGGTGAAATGCCAACATTAAAAGTACTCCAAGTTTTGCAAATTCAGCTGGTTGAATAGAAAGACCTCCTATCCTTATCCAACCCATAGTGCCATAAACTGATGTCCCAAAAATATATACAGCAATCAAAAGTAGAACAGATGAGCCATAAACAAAAATTGCACTATTTTTAATGATTTCTTTCGGCAAAAATGCAATTATAATCATTGCAGACACTCCAATTCCAGCAGATAATAATTGCCTGTAGAATGCAGCTATATTTGTTTCATTTGTTGCACTATATACAGACATTAAACCTATTACTAATAAACTTATTATCAGTGATAAAGTTTTAAAATCGAAAAAAATACTTGTGTCTCTTTCTAATGATATTGGCTGTAATTTACTCATTTCTATACTACTCGTTTATGAATTTGTTATATAATTTTACTTTAAAAATCCTCTCAAAAGAGAGGATTTTTTTAAAGTTTATTATTTAATTGGAATAGAAAATTTTCAATCCCAATTCTCAGAAGTAATTGCTCTATATGCCGCTTTATATTTTTCCAATGTTTTATTGATTATTTCTTCTGGTAAAGTTGGTGGTGGTGGCATTTTATTCCAGTTAATACTTTCCAAATAATCTCTTAAAACTTGCTTATCAAAATTCATTTGCGATTTTCCAATTTGATAATTTTCTTTGAGCCAAAATCTTGAGGAGTCAGGTGTCAGTGCTTCATCAATCAAAATAGCTTCACCATTTTCATCTATTCCAAATTCAAATTTTGTATCAGCGAGAATAATACCATTTTTATCCAAAAATTCGGCACCAAAATTATAAAGTTCTATCGAAATATCTTTTAGTTTATTAGATAATTCAATTCCAATTATTTTTGACATTTCTTCAAAATTTATATTTTCATCATGCCCTGTTTCTGCTTTTGTTGCTGGAGTAAAAATTGGATAAGGTAATTTTTGATTTTCTTGCAAACCAGAATCAAGTTTAATTCCACAAACAGTACCAAAAGTTTTATATTCTTTCCAACCTGAGCCAGCAAGATACCCCCTGACAACAAATTCAATTGGAAGCGGATTGCATTTTTTTACAATCATAGACCTACCATCAAGTACATCACTATATTGCTGGCAAATTTCTGGATATTCTCCAATCTTAGAACTAATATAATGATTGCTAATAATATGCTTAGTATTTTCAAACCAGAACTTTGAAATCTGTGATAAAATTTTTCCTTTTTCAGGAACTGGTTCATTCATAATAACATCAAATGCAGATATTCTATCACTTGCAATTACAAGCAACAAATTATCAACTTCATACACTTCCCTGACTTTGCCTTTGCGGAAAATTTTCAATTCATTTAAATTCGTTTCAAACACAATTTTTTTCATTTTAATACACCTAATTAAATTCCAAGAAAGATTTCAGAAAAATATTTTGTATAATCAAATAATGAATATTTTATTTGATAAAACCCAAGAGGAACTACAATAAACAACAAAAAGAAAATACCACCAATAATACAAACCCTTGAAAACGGTACATCAAAAACCACACCTGAGGAACGGAAAATTCTTGCTATTGTCCAAATCAATATACCAAGATAAAGCACCAAAAACAGCCAAATAGTAATAGGTGATAAGACCAGAATTCGTATCAAAATAATTGAGATAGGTAATAAAATTAGAATCGGAACCCCAGACCAAACAGATAAAACCAAACTATCAGCATAGTAAATTCTTGCTCTTGACATGAAGGCGAAAGAGTTTATAATAAAAGCCACAAACATAGCAAATGCAAAGCTAATCAAAGCAATTATAAGTGCTGATAATTCTGGCATCCAGATAATTCTGAATAATAATTCTTGTAATGAATTAAGTGGAGTACCAAGCATAAAAATATATTGTGCAATGAAACTCGAACGATAATAGTATAAAATAGATGCAAGATATAGTCCTATTGTAAATGCAGTTATTGCTCCGAGAAATATTGTTTGAAAGGACGACATAATTCTTTGGTCTCTAATGTCAGCATAGAAATTATAAGGTCTTAAAACAGAACGAAACATATATTCTCTGAATCTTTTGAATCTGTTTATAAGTAATATAACTGCTATACCAAGTGCAAAACCACTTAAAATAAATGAAAATGGAGTCTTTTCGCTATAATTTCCAGCATTCAATAAGGGTTCCTTTTCACCATTAAACAATGCTTGAACAGTTGAATAAGATAGTCGCTGTCTGCGTTTCCTATCCATTAAGCCAGAAGTTGCAAGATATATATCTTGATTGTCAGTAATTAAAATGGGATTGTTTAGATTGTAATCATTGAAAGTATTTATTATACTTCCACAGCCATCTAAGTCATTAACAATTTTATAAATATTTGAAATAATATATGCTTGAAATTCAATAGATAGAGGGTCGGCATATCCATTATGATTCTTCGGTTGAATTGTAGCACCATAAGACATAAATAATGGTTTTTCATTAATTAAACTTTTTACTCTTGAAAATTCTTCTTCGATTTGCTTCATATCAACTTTTTGACGAATATTGCGTAAACCAATAAAATCGAAATTCTTCAAGTCAACTTTATCAACTCCAAATGGAATTATTTTGTATAATAATTTATCTGACTGATTCTTGAATAAATTAGTCAATAAATCAAAAAACTTTGAAGATTCAACAGTTCCTTCAATTATACCATCTGATATTCCATAAGCAAAAACTGAAGGATGATTTTCGTAATTCAAAATTATTTGCCTTGCTAAATTCTGCATATATACTTTGATTTCATTTGTATTGATAACAGAAGCCGGTACATCATAAATTGGAAGTTCAAGAAATAGTGCCATACCTTTTTCATCACACAAATTTGCAAAATAAGGATGAGGTGGATTATATTTCATCCTGATAGTATTAGCACCGAGCGTTTTGATTAAATTCAAATCATCTTCTTGCCTTGATGCAGACAAAGTTTGATTCACATAATTATAATCATCAATATACGAAACAGCTTTTATCTCAAAAGGATTATTATTCAAAAGTAAAACACTCTTTCCATTTTGTTTATTTACAGTGAATAGTCTAAAAGCAAAATTGGATTTGATTTCATCAATTAAAATATTATTCTTAGTTATTTTGACAATCAATTCATAAAGATTAGGTTGGTCAGGACTCCATAAATCAAAATTTGAAATATTCATATAGAAATTTTCTGTTATCGTTCTATCACTCTCAATTTTTAAATCTTTAGGATTAGAAGTTGCCACAGTTTCACCAGTACTTTTTTTCTTAAGTACAACCTCAGTCTTGAATGAAGCTGCAGAACCAGAATAATTTCTGTTGGTATCAATTGTACTCTGATATTTGTTTAAATTATCAATTTTTCCTGAAGAAATATTAATTGAACAATTAATATCACTTGTTGTCAAATCGCTATTGAATTTATTTGAACATTTAACATCACTAACCCAAATATGTGGCGACCCAACGAGAAATATTTCTCTTGCACTACCTGTATATATTTTCTTAGCAAATAAATTTTGCGATTTTATTTGTTGTGAAGCACTTTCGGCAGTGGAAAATGCTATTTTAATTGTATTAGTACCCTTTAAAATTACTCTGTCAGGTATTCGAATATTTAAAGGTACCATTGATGCAAGAAATCTACCAATAAATTGCTCATTCCAATAGACTTCAACATGATGGTCAGCACCAAGAAAATATAAGCTCCACACATATTTTAACGCCATTTCCGATTCAATTTTTACTGTTCTTTGATAGATAACCCGACTTTCTTTTGATTCAGAAAAAGGAAGTTCAGCTGTTTCCCATTCCTGATTGTCATAAGATTTTTGCCATTTACCACTTAAATCAAACACAAATCTTGTATCAGATGGAATAATTTTTTTTATCTGTTCATTTGTTAACTTTGTAAATGATTTACCAAGCAAACTTAAAGAAAGAAAAATTATTAATACAAAATACTTAGTCAAATTTTTAAAATTCATATATCACCATTAAAATTAATTAGCTTATTTGTACACAATTACCAGTTTTTAAAGAATCTAATATCGCAAAAGTTGTTTTTGTAACTAAAACAATTTCTCCAAAACTGATGGGCATTTCAGTTTTATTTTTTATAGAAACGATAGTGGCTTTAACTTCTTCTTCTATACCTTTTTTACCACCTGTATTTATAATTTTTTCTTTCGACTTTCTAAATAATTTTACATTTTCAAAATTATTCATAATAGCAGTTGCTCTTTCACAGTAAACTTCACAATATTCCTTTGGAACAGAAGAATCACCATTTGCAAAGTAATTAATTACACCCGAAGAACCATCTGCAAACTTTATAGTTATATTAATATTGTCTTCATTTATAAATTCTGAGCTATTGCCACTTGCACAATCTGCAAATACTCTGATTGGTTTTGATTTTGTTAGAAATACCATACAATCAATGAAATGACAAATTTCCCCAATTATTCTACCACCTTGTTCAGGAAACTGCACCCAATGTGTTTTTGGAATAAATCCGGCATTGACTCTGTAAAGCATAATCAATGGTTCCGTTCTATTTTCAAAAAACTTATCAATGGTTTTAAATGATTTTGAAAATCTACGATTAAATCCTACCATCAACATTGGAGTTTTTGAATTATTATAAACATCTACTATTTCATTCAATTCATTTATGTTTATAGCTAATGGTTTTTCAACAAATACTGGTTTATTAGCTTTCAATGCTGCAATTACATACTCTGAATGTGAATTATGCCTTGATGCAATGAATATGGTATTTACATCTCTATTATTTATTACTTCAATTCCATCAGTTGAGCAAAATTCAAAATTATTCTGTTTGGCAGCAGTTTTTACATTAACTGGTGAAGTAGTAGCAACTCCTCCAAAAGAAACATCACAATCTTTTAGTGCCGGAATAAGATAGTTTTGTGCAAAAGAACCCAAGCCGACAAAACCAATTTTTACTTTATTTGAAGATTTTGTTGAAGTCAAATAATTAACTCTGCTGATTGGCTTATATTCTTCATTATATTTTAATAAAATACCGAGAAAGTCAGTTTTTTCTTTTCCTGTAATTAAATTATATGCTTCACCAGCTTTATTAATATCATAAACATGACTTGTTAAAATATCAACATTAATTCTTTCTAATTCTAATAAATCCACAAAAGATTGCATATTTCTGTTTTCAGTCCATCTTACGAACGGAGCAGGATAATCAATACCTTTTTCTTCGTAATCGGGGTCATATCTACCAGGACCATAACTACAAGATATTTTAAAATCAATTTCTTTTTGATAAAAAGGATTTCTTGCAATATTCATCCCTACTGCACCAACAACTATTACCTTACCTCTCTTTCTGCAGATTTCCATTGCTAATTCGACAGGTTGATTTGAAGAAGTTCCAGCAGTTATAATCACAGCATCACACCCTAAACCACGAGTAAATGCTTTGATTGAAGAAATATTTTCAAATTTACTCGAAAACACTTCACTACAACCACATTCAATTGCTTTAGGAAACAAAGCTGGATTTATATCAATACCAATTACTTTACATCCAGACGCTTTAAGTAATTGTGCGGTTATTTGACCAATTAAACCAAGTCCAATTATGGCAACAGTTTCACCTATTCTTAAATCGGCTTGTCTTACTCCTTGCATAGCAATAGACCCAACAGTTGTGTAACATGCTGATTGGAGAGATACAGATGGAGGCAATTTTACAGCAAGATTTTTTGGAATAGCGATAAATTCGCTATGATTGGCAATTCCAGCTCCTCCACAAGCAACTCTATCACCAATCTTAAATTCACTGCATTGCGACTCAACAACAGTACCAGAGGCACTATACCCTAATTGCTTAAACGAATTTAATTTTCCAGTTACCCTACGAAATGTAGAGCATATACCTTCTTTCTTGATAAATTGAAGAACTAATTTTACATCTTCAGGTTGTTTTCTTGCTCTTTGCAATAAAGAAGATTTGGCATTTGAAACTGAAGTTTTTTCAGTTCCTGCAGAAATTAATGAATACGAAGTCTTGACCAAAATACCATTTTCAGGGCATTTTGGTATCGGGAAATCTTCAATTAAAATTTCACCGCTTTTTTGATGTTGTACAACTTGAAGCATTTTTTCAAATTTGCAAATTTAATAAACAACAAAATTACGAATTTCAATTTATTTCTTTAAATATAAATTCAAAATAAAATTTTAATATTGAAATTCCGTATATATTCTTGTTCTTTTATCAAAATTTGAAATGAATTAATGACAGATTATAGAAAATATCTCAAACCAGAAACGGTTGCTCAATTAGGAAATATAGAATTAATTGCAAGAATGGTAGTTGAAGGTTTTATTACAGGGCTTCATCGTTCACCTTATCATGGATTTAGTGTTGAATTTGCCGAATATAGGCAATATAGACCAGGTGATGAAGTAAAACATATTGACTGGAAAGTTTTTGCCAGAAGTAATAGATATTATGTTAAACAATTTGAAGAAGAAACAAATTTAAGAGCTATGCTTGCTATCGATGGTTCAGCGTCTATGGCTTATGCTTCAAAAGGAAATATTTCTAAATTTGACTATGCAATTTATCTCGCAGCTGCTCTTGCAATGCTTATGATTAATCAAAGAGATGCTGTTGGACTTGCATTATTTGATAAGGAAATCCAAAAACTGATGTTACCTAATTCAAAACCATCATTTATTACAGAAATTCTCAAAACTCTTGCAGCTTATAAACCATCAAACGAAACAGAAACAGCAAAAGCTTTGGATATGTTGGCTGAAAGAATAAAAAGACGCGGATTAGTTATTATTTTCAGTGATTTTTTTGATGATAAGGAATCTGTGTTGAAAGCATTAAAGCATTTTCGTCATCGCGACCACGAAGTATTAGCTTTTCATATTCTTGACCCAAGAGAAATTGATTTCAAACTTGGTAATGCTGCCAATTTCAAAGATATGGAAACTGGTGAAGAAATTGTAACACAGCCCTATCATTTGCATAACAGTTATTCAAAAACTATGACCAATTATATTGAAGAAATTAGAAAAGAATGTTTTAGTCATCACATTGATTATAATTTAATAGATACTTCTCAACCATTCGATAAAGCATTAAAAGATTATTTGGTTAAGCGTAGAAAAATGGGAGTGTAATATTTGTGTCATTCTGAACTTGTTTCAGAATCTATTTTTCGTCATTCTGAACTTGTTTCAGAATCTATTTTTCGTCATTCTGAACTTGTTTCAGAATCTATTTTTCGTCATTCTGAACTTGTTTCAGAATCCATTTGTTTTGTCAACCCTACGGTTATCCGTAGGGTTGAATTACTAAAATTTCAATTTTATCATTCTGATGTAGTGTTATGTTAATTTGGATATGACGCAGATATATTGTATTTTTGAATTTTTATAAAACGATTATAAGGATTTAAAATATGATACTCTATACAATCAAACTAAGTCAAGATGAAGTAGCCGAACTCAATCAAATAATCAGCAAAGGCAGTCACACTACGCAAGCATTTCGAGCGGCATATATTCTATTGAATTGCGACAAGGGTGATTTTTCAAAGGATACTAAAATAACAAATGCTGAAATTAGTAAAATACTCAGAATTGGCGACCGTACAATAGATAGGGTAAAAAAGAAGTTCATAGAAGAAGGATTTGATTCAGTATTGGAAAGACGCCCATCGTCCCAAAACTATGTCAAAAAAGTAGATGGAGATTTAGAAGCCAAAATTGCACATCTCTGTTGCAGCAAACCACCCGATGGATTTGCCAAGTGGTCATTGCGATTATTGGCAGATAAAATTGTGGAATTACAGTATATTGATTACATTTCGCATGTAACAATAAGTAAGGTTTTAAAAAAAACGAACTTAAGCCTTGGAAAACAAAAGGTTGGATAATTCCTCAGGTCCAAAGCAGCGAGTTTGTATCCAATATGGAACGAATATTAGACATATATAAACTTCCTTACGATGAAGATATTCCTGTAGTTTGTATGGATGAATCACCTAAGCAATTGATTGAAGATGTTGCCTCAACGGCAATGCGAAAAGGTCAGGAAGCCAGAGTAGATTATGAATATATCAGACATGGAATGGTCAATATTTTCATGGCAAATGAACCTTTGAAAGGTAAAAGATATGTTGAAATAACAGAAAGAAAAACCAAAAAAGATTGGGCGATGTTTGTAAAAAAAATAGCAGATGAAATGTATCCGAATGCTAAGAAGATAAGACTTGTAATGGATAATTTCAAAACGCACGATGCATCAGCCTTATATGAAACGTTTTTTCCAGAAGAAGCCAAAAGAATTTGGGATAGATTTGAGTTTATTTTTACTCCCAAGCATGGTAGTTGGTTGAATATGGCAGAAATTGAGTTGCACGTACTAAATGGACAATGCTTAAACCGGCACATTTCTACAATAGAAGAGATTAAAAGACAAGTTGAATGTTGGGAAAAACATAGGAACAATAAAAACTCTAAAATTGACTGGCAGTTTAAAAATGAAGAGGCCAGAATCAAGTTGAAAAAATTATATCCGTCATTTAATGATTAACATAACAGTAGTTTCAGAATCCAATTACCATTTATGTCATTTTCGATACAAGATGTGCCACACTTCAAAAGTGTAGGACATCTGTGGAATATTTGATTCCGCATCAAGTAAGGAATGATACTGAAAACAGTTATTTCATTCTGAACTTATTTCAGAATTTTATTTTATTTTTCTCGATTTCTTCTAAAATAATCTCTGCAATTCTCAACGCTTCTGTTGCTGATTCAGCATCTACAACTACTTCAGAATCTTCAATTATTGCTTTGAAGAATGATTTTTGTTCTTCTTCGATTGCGTTAATTTTCTTGATTTCAGGTTTAATATAATAGATATTTCTGTTTGTTGTACCTGTTTCTATTGAGCCAAGCATTGTAGCAAGTTTTGCAGTATTTGTATGCTCCGAATCCATAATATTAAATATTTCAGAAGTATGCTCAGCAAAATCAATTGAAATATATGCGTCTTTTTGGAAAAATCTCATTTTTCTCATTTGATTTGCTGAAATTCTTGATGCAGTCAGATTTGCTACAGTTCCATTTTCAAATGTAAGTCTGGCGTTTGCAATATCAGTTGTTTCTGATAATACATTTACTCCATTTGCATCAATTTTATTAATTTTAGACTTTACTAATTGCAACACAATATCAATATCGTGAATCATTAAATCGTGAATAACAGATACATCTCTCGCTCTTGGTTTGAATTGACCCAATCTATGTGCTTCAATAAATAGAGGTTTTAATTCAAATTCATTAAGTGAAACTAATGCTGGATTGAATCTTTCGATATGTCCAACTTGAATTTTTACATTATTCTGTTTGGCTAATTTAATCAATTCATTTGCGGCATCAACTGAATCAGTAATTGGCTTTTCAATAAAACAATGTTTTTTATTTTCGATACATTCCTTAGCAACTTCAAAATGTACTGATGTAGGCACTGCGATTATTAAAGCATCACTATTGGAAATACATTCTTTTAATGAATCAAACGCCCTGCAATTGTAATCTATTGAACCTTTTTGTGTTTTTTCGGAAATAATATCATATACACCAACAAAATTAATATCCTCATTCATTGCAAGTACTTTTGAATGAATATTTCCAAGATGACCAATTCCGATAACACTAACATTTAGTTTATTTTTCATAATATTTCCGATTTAACTACCCTTTGGATGTGCCATTCTATAAACATCTTTTAATCTTTCTATAGATAAATGTGTATAAATTTGTGTTGTTGATAATGAACTATGTCCCAACATATCCCCTACTGACCTAATATCTGCCCCATTATCCAATAAATGTGTTGCAAAAGAATGTCTTAGTATATGTGGTGATTTTTGTTTCGATTCTGTAACTTCACGCATCGATTTATTAAGGAATCTGTACGCTGCAACTTGATACAATCTTTTCCCTTTTTCTGTTAGGAACAACGCTTTTTCAGATGAATCTCTCAAAAGTTCACTTCTTCTTGCAATATATTTATTCAAAGCCATTATTGCTTGATTTCCTACTGGAACAATCCTCTCTTTTCTACCCTTCCCCATCACTCTTATGACTTTTTGTGATAAATCAATTTCATTTATATTCAAACTTAAAGCTTCATTAATTCTAAGACCTGAACTATAAAGTAATTCTGTAAGTGCTTTGTTTCGTAATTGAACTATATCATCTTCATCAAAATTATTCATTAGATTTTCAACTTCACCTTTCATCATATATGATGGGAGTTTTTTCTCACGTTTTGGAGTAGAAACTGCATCAGCAATATTCATTTCCAAAAGTCCTTTCCGCACACAATATTTAAAAAAAGATTTTACAGCAGAAATTTTCTGTCTTAATGAATTTCGTTTGAATCCTTTATCGTGCATCCATCCTAAAAACGGTGCAATATCTTCACTATCAAGTAATCTTATATCTACTTTGTCATCAAACTCATCTTTAAGAAACTCAAGAAACTGGTCTAAAGCTGTTCGATAACTTTCAATTGTATGTGGTGAATAATTTTTTTGTACTTTAATATAATCTAAAAAATTGATGATTGTATTTTCGGGACTCATTTATAACTCCACTAATTAAAAAAATACAAACAACAATTTTTATTCCAAATTCTTCCATTTATTTTATTTATTTTTTCTATCCGCTTCAGTAATTGGTATTATTGCTTTAATTTTCTCAATTTCTGCTTTATCAAAATCATTGAATTTAATATTAAACTCTTTTAAATTCTTCCATTTACTTAAACCATCAGTTAATTTTTTTAGATAATTATTATTAAGTACAACTTTGTACAAATTTTTAAGATTGTATAAATCTTCTGGAATTTCTACTAAATTATTTTTTTGAGCATCTAATACTTGTAATTCTTTAGCTTTCGTAATTCCTGCAGGAAACTTTCTTAATTTATTTTGAAAAATATAAAGTTCATTTAATTTGGGAAAATTACCAAAATCTTCGGGCAAGGTTGTTAATCTATTATCACCGATATTTAAATATGTCAATTTGTTGAGTTTTGTAATACTATCAGGAATTACTTCAATTCGATTATGACTAAAATCAAGTATTTCCAAATTTGTCATATCACAAATAATATCAGGAATCTCAAAAATATTATTATTTGATAAATTCAATGATTTGAGTTTAGTATAATTTTTGATATTTACTTTAAAATTTGACAAATTATTTTCGGATAAATCAAGCACTTCAAGATTTGGCATAGTCCAAATAAAATCTGGAATCGATTTTAAACCATTAAATGAATATTTTAATGTTTTAAGATTTTGGAGTTTAAATACATTAGTAGGAAATTTTTTCAATCTATTACCCGATAAATCTAAATATTGTATATTTTTATTTTCCCAAAAATATTCAGGTATTTCATACAGTTCAGCATCAGCAATTCTGACCCATTGTAAATTTTTAATTTTTTCAAATCCAGGTGGCAAAGAAGAGTTGAAACCACCTTCAATATCTAACACAACAACATTTTCAAAATCTTTGATAGCTTCATTAAAACTTCTATATACTTTCAGAGATTTTATTTCTTCAGCACTATAGATTTTCCCTTGAGAATATGCATTAAATCCCGCAGTAATGATTATTAGTAATACGATAATAATTTTTTTCATAACTTTTTCCAAATTTGTAATATAACAACACTATAAAGACAGTTATCTCTCAAAATAGTTACATTTTAATTGAAAATATTTTTGGCATAGATTGTGTAATAACTATATATGTGTTATTTGAATGAACAAAATCTGAATTTATGGCAGTTTGATACGACAAAATGTCATCAAACTTTCAAAAATGACAAAATGGCATATTTAAATTAAAAAATTATTGTTGATATATTATTATTAATTAAAAAGGATTTATAAAATGGGTAAAATAATTGGAATTGACTTGGGTACTACCAACTCAGTTGTTGCAGTTATGGAAGGCAGTTCACCTGTGGTGATTGCAAATAGTGAAGGCGGAAGAACAACTCCTTCTATTATTGGTTTTGCTAAAAGTGGAGAACGTATTATTGGTCAAGCTGCAAAACGTCAAGCAGTAACCAATCCACAGAATACAGTTTATTCTATTAAAAGATTTATGGGCAGACGTATTGACGAAGTTGCTGAAGAATCTAAAATGGTTCCATTCAAAATTGTTCCATCTGATGATGGTAATACAGTCAGAGTGGATATTGATGGAAAGAAATTCTCACCTCCTGAAATTTCTGCTATGATTTTGCAAAAAATGAAACAAACTGCCGAAGATTATTTAGGTCAAAAAGTTACTGAAGCTGTAATTACTGTTCCTGCATACTTCAATGACGCTCAACGTCAAGCTACTAAAGATGCTGGTGAAATTGCGGGCTTAACTGTTCGTAGAATTATTAATGAACCTACTGCTGCTGCACTTGCATTTGGTTTGGATAAAAAAGGACAAAACCAAACAGTTGCCGTTTATGACCTTGGTGGTGGTACATTCGATATTTCAATTCTTGAAATTGGCGATGGCGTATTTGAAGTAAAATCAACAAATGGCGATACACATCTTGGTGGTGATAACTTCGACCAAAGATTGATTGACTTCCTTGCTGATGAATTTAAACGTCAAGAAAATATTGATTTAAGAAAAGACCCAATGGCATTGCAAAGGTTGCGTGAAGCAGCTGAAAAAGCAAAGATTGAGCTATCTCAAATGCTTCAGACAGATGTGAATTTACCATTTATTACTGCAACTCAAGATGGTCCAAAGCACTTTAATGTTAATATTACACGTGCAAAATTTGAAAATCTTTGCGAAGATTTATTCCAAAAATCTTTAGGTCCTTGTGAGCAAGCATTAAAAGATGCAAAATTAGTTCCTAATCAAATCAACGAAGTTATTCTTGTTGGTGGTTCTACTCGTATTCCAAAAATTCAAGAATTAGTCCGCTCATTCTTTGGAAAAGAGCCATCAAGAGGTGTAAACCCTGATGAAGTGGTTGCAGTAGGTGCGTCTATTCAAGGTGGTGTGTTATCTGGTGATGTAAATGATATTTTATTGCTTGATGTTACTCCATTAACTCTTGGTATTGAAACTTTGGGTGGAGTTACTACTCCTATGATTCCGGCAAATACAACAATTCCAACAAGAAAATCAGAGATTTTCTCAACGGCAACTGATAGTCAGACTTCTGTAGAAGTTCACGTATTACAAGGTGAAAGACCTATGGCACGTGATAATCGTTCACTTGGTCGTTTCCATCTTGATGGTATTCCACCAGCTCCACGTGGAATTCCACAGGTAGAAGTTACATTTGATATTGATGCTAATGGTATTTTGGCTGTTACTGCCAAAGATAGAGCAACAAACAAAGAGCAGAATATACGTATTGAATCTTCGAGTGGTTTATCAAAAGATGAAATCGAAAAAATGAAAAATGATGCTTTGAAAAATTCTGATGAAGATAAAAAACGTAAAGAAGAAATTGACATCAGAAATCAAGCTGATTCTTTGATTTATTCGACTGATAAACAAATTCAAGAACTTGGTGATAAAATTTCACCAGAAAACAAGAAGAAAATCGAAGATGCAAAAGAACGTCTTGCCAAAGCAATGAAAGAAAATTCAGCTGATATCAGACCAGCTGTTGATGATTTAAACAAAATTTGGAGTGCTGTTTCTACTGAAATCTACCAAAATGCAAGTAATACTGCAGGAGCTGCACCAAATGCAAACCCTGCTGATGCTCAAAATGCTGGTGGTGGAGTAGAAGAAGCCGAATATACAGTTGTTGATGACGATAAAAAATAATTGTTGAAAAATAATATTTTGATGTAAAAAAGTTAACTTTCCGAAGGTTCTAAAACCTTCGGAAGGTTTTTTATTATTCTAATTAATTACTTATTATTTCCAATTATTAACCTTGGTAGAAAAATATTAAAGAAATACCTTTGCAAATCCTTTCCAATTCAGAAAGTTCGAATTTCACATAATCAAAAAACTGGAATAAAATATTAATCCATTTCAACATCATCTGTCATAGACATATTTTTATATATTGATTGTAATTCATCTTCGTAGAAAAATTTATCTTCATTAAATGCTGGCTTTAAGTCGCTAATCCAATATGCTTTTTCATCGTATTTTGCAAAAAATGGACGATGAACCCAATCGCTTTTTCTACCCTGCAAAAATCTTAATACAAATACTTTTTCATTATTAAATTCCGAAACTCCCAATACTTGAATTTTGCCTGGTCCGCAAGACATTGATGGACCTCTAACTGTTCTTGCTAATCCACTCAATTTACTATATGCAGTTCTAAAAATATTCCATGCTTCTACAAGAGGAATTTTGAAATAATGTTGGGCACCTGTATCACGAGCAATAAACATATAATAAGGAACACAGCCAAGGTTCACTTGTAAATTCAGCATTTTAGCCCACACTTCAGCAGAATTATTGATATGATTAAAAACTGGAGATTGAGTTCGGATTCTAACGCCAGATTCAAGAATTTTTTCAATAGCTAATTTAACAGCATCAGTTTTTAGTTCTTGATAATGATTGAAGTGTGCCATCATTGAAATATGCAAACCACTTTTGATAGCTTTTTTGAATGAATTGATTATAATATCTCCACCTGGCTTATTTAGATATAGATAAGGGTAATAAGACAAAGATTTCGTTCCAATTCTAATATTGCGTAGATGAGGAATTTTTGCATCTACAATTTTGCCAATATAATTAGCAATCAATTTTGGATTCATTACCATTGGGTCGCCACCAGTAAACAAAATATCTGTAACTTCTTGATGTGCTCTAATATATTCTAAAATATTATCTATATCAAGTGTTGCGAATTTTAAATCATCCATATTCACAAATTGGGGCCATCTAAAACAAAAAGTACAATAACTGTGACAAGTTTGCCCTTGTGCTGGAAAAAATAAAACAGTCTGCTCGTATTTGTGTTGCATACCATTTAATTGGACTCCATTAAATATAGGAACATTGTGATTTGTTTGACCTGCTGGATGTGGATTGAGTTCAATTCGTATTTTATTAGCTTGAACCATAATTTCCTGCTTGTTTGCATCTTTTTTTAACAAATCTGCCATTAATTCGAAATGATGATTTTGCAACATTTCTTTTTGTGGGAAAGTAAGGCGGAATATTGAATCATCAACTGGATTATCCCAATTTATCAATTCATTTATCACATAATTATTTACCTTAAATGGCAAAACTGATGCTACTACTTCCATATCGAAAATTTCTTTTTCAGAGAAAATTCTCTTAATTTGAGGAATATTTTTTAGCGTATTATGATTGTAATACTTTAATTTTGTATCTCCTCCTGATGAATGTTCTGTTACTTCATCTACAAAATTCATATTATGGCTTGTTATCTGCTTAAGCATAAAACACCTCCTTATTTATTATTAAATTCTATGTTTGCATATAAATGCAGCTCCTTTTAAGAAAAAATAATTTACAAATTGCAAACTACATTGAGTTACAATATAAGAAATTTTTATGTATATTGCAATATTTAATTAGTATTTAACTGATATTTATTGAATTTAACACTCAAAAATGTAAGAAATTTTCAAGTCTTTTTTTATAATTACTTCAATATTTCAGTAAATATGCTTATTTTTGATTTTAATCATTTTTTATAAACATTAAAAATGATTCAATTTAAAAATTTTTGAAAAGTTACTTCTTGGCAAATTATTGAATTTATCTATTACATAAAATAATCAGGAATAGTTTTATTATGGAAATATTATGGTCACCTTGGCGTTCAAAATATATCGGTTCTTTCAAAGATGAATCTTTTGGTCATAATGGATGTTTTTTTTGCAATGCGATAGAAAAAAAAGATGATGACAAAAATTTGTTAGTCGTAGCAAGATTTGATTTTGTTATAGCAATGCTAAATAAATTCCCATATAATAATGGACATACATTGATTGCACCCAAAAGACATATTGGAACTATGGAGGAATTGAATGAAAATGAAATGTTTGATATAATGAATGGCATAAAATTAGTAACAAAAGCTTTGGATATCATTTACAAACCTCATGGTTTCAATGTAGGAGCTAATCTCGGTAGAGCTGCTGGTGCTGGAGTACCCGAACACTTACATTTTCATGTTATTCCAAGATGGAATGGAGATACAAGTTTTACGTCAACAATTTCTGATACAAAAGTAGTTTCTGTTTCACTTGAAGACACCCAAAGAGAATTATGTGCTACACTAAAGGAGATAAGAAAAAGTTAAGAAATACAATAAATTCGCTAATTAGAAAATATTAATAATTAAGCTGGGATATTATAAAAAAGACTATTGCTTTACCAATAAGCAGTAGTTTAGAAATATTGAAAATAATATTATTATTTCAATTTCTTAGATAATGAAATTAAAATTTGTTAATTTTGTACTTTAAATTAATTGTATTTTAAAAAAGGTAATATAAATGTACGCCAAAATGAAAGATTTTTTAAAAAATGAATTAGAAATTTTAAAAGATCATAAACTTTACAAACATGAAAGAATTATAGAATCTCCCCAAGCAGCCGAAATATCCGTTAATGGGAAAAAAGTACTTAATTTTTGTGCGAATAACTATCTTGGAATGTCATCACATCCAGAATTAATTCAAGCGGCACATGAAATGATAGATAAACGTGGTTTTGGTCTATCATCAGTAAGATTTATTTGTGGAACTCAAGATATTCATAAAATCCTTGAAAGAAAACTTGCTGATTTTCTTGGAATGGACGATTCAATTTTGTTTTGTTCCGCATTTGATGCTAATGGAGCTGTTTTTGAGCCATTATTTGGTGCCGAAGATGCAATAATTTCAGATGCTTTAAATCATGCTTCAATTATTGATGGTGTTCGCTTATCAAAAGCTCAACGTTGGGTTTACAATCATGGCAATATGGCTAACATTGAAGAAAGAGACCCTGAAAGTGGAAAAATGCTTAAAGGTTTGGAAAAATGCTTAATCGAAGCAAATGAAAAAAAATGCAGATTTAAAGTTATTGCTACAGATGGCGTTTTTAGTATGGATGGAGCTATTGCGAATCTAAAAGAAATTTGCGATTTGGCAGATAAATATGAAGCGTTAGTTATGGTTGACGATAGTCATTCAACTGGATTTATCGGCAAAACCGGTAGAGGAACTCACGAATACAGAGATGTAATGAATAGAATTGATATTATTACTACTACATTCGGCAAAGCACTTGGAGGTGCAAGCGGTGGAGCAATTGTTGCTAAACAAGAAATTATTGACTGGATGCGAAATAAAGGAAGACCTTATCTCTTTTCAAATACTTTAGCTCCAGCAGTTGTTGGTGCTACAATAAAATGCTTAGAAATATTATCTGAGTCAACATATTTAAGAGATAAACTTGAAGTAAATACAAAGAAATTCAGAAAGGAAATGACTGAAGCGGGTTTTGATATAATTCCTGGTGAACACCCAATTGTTCCTATTAAATTTGGAAAATACGAAAATTGTTCACAATTAGCTGTGGACTTTGCCAATAGGATGCTTGAAGAAGGTATATTTGTTATTGCTTTTTCATTCCCAGTTGTTCCACGTGGCAATGATAGAATTAGAGTGCAAATCTCTGCTGCTCACGAAACTGAACAAATTGATATTGCTATTAATGCTTTTATAAAAGTAGGTAAAGAATTTGGGATTATAAAGTAAATTTAAATTAATAATTTATTTTAATATAAATACTACAGATTTTCAATAAGGAATTTTGCAAACCTGTAGTATTTTTCAAATAAGGAATAAAATAATGAAATTAACAATATTAACTTTGATATTTCTTACAACTATTTTTGAAACAACTTGTTTAGAGCCAAGTTTTGATATTCATAATGGAGCAAAAGGTGTTCAGATATATTCATATAATTATAATAATGGACAATTATTAGAGGACTCAAAATGGCTTCATAAAAAAATTAAATGCAATGAACATGGAAAGATTATTGAAGAAATTGAATATGAATTTGGTTCTACTGAATCGACAAGAAAAATTTGGAAATATGATTTGAATTCAAATTTGATAGAAGAAATTTACTTTGATAATGAGGAAAATGTGATTCAGACTTTAAAAAACACTTATGATAGTTTGGGTAATTTGATTTTAAAACATTTTATATTTGCCGATATTTCAGAGGAAAAGCACTTAATTGAATACAATAAAAAAAATATTACTTATGAAATGTTGGAAACAAAAAATAAATTCGGTGATGAAATTTCAATCCAAGTGTCAATAAAAAAATATATTTATGATTCAAATGATTTATTGACAAAATTGATAGATTATTCACAAAACGATACATCTATTTCCGAATATTTTTATGAAAATAACAAATTATCAAAAACTGTTTTACATTATGATAAAAATAAGACAACAACCGAATTAACTGAATATGATACAAATGGAAAAATTCATTCAACTATTAGTCTAAATTATAAAAATCAACCTATAAACAAACAACTATACTTTTATTTCGACGAATTTTATGTGCAAGAATATTATGCTTATTTGGACAATTTAGAACATTTGAGTACCAAACAAAAACTTGATTATAAAGATAACATGCTTGAAAATATTGGATATGATTTAGATGGAAGTATTGAAACCAAAACTCATCAAATTTTTGATGCAAAAGGAAATATAATTGAAACATCATTTATTAAAAAGAATAAAGTTATTCATCGAAGCCAAAATAAATTAGATGAATCAAATTCACTTATAGAAGTAATTTTTTATGATAAAGCAAATAATCTGTCTCGAAAATTAGAATTTGTATATGAATTCTGATAATTCGATAATTGGCTAATTTTAACTTATTTGTTCATTGATAATAAAATACTATGCTTCGAAAATATATAGATTAGTCTTAAAATTTTTCTTGAACGTTATTCAAAATTAAAATTCATAAACATAATAATAACAATTTTCTGCTAAACACACTAAATATTTTGAAGATTTCAAGTCTGATTTAGCAACCAATAAAAAACATTAATATGAATAATCCCAGATTTACTTTGTGGAAATGACTCCGTTGAAAGCAAATATTTTGGATAATTATCTTTAATTGATTCTAAAACGGAAAATTCTCTTTTAGCTGTTTCTGGATTTGTTACTTCCCAAGTAACTTGAAAGTATTCAATATCTCCAAATTTATTCTTTACTGACTTTGAGATTGTTGTATATTTTCAGTAAATCTACATCTATCATACTTCCAAGTTCCAATAAATGCTTTTCAATTAATTGAACATTAAAATTTCTATTATTTCGAAGCATACTATTCACATCATCTAAATCTCTTTGTCTGCCTGAAAAAATTTTGAACACTATAAGATACTCTAATGAGCAGAAATTGACTTTCACACCGTTTATTTCAATAATATTTGGATGATTTATTGCCTCCCTTTCAAATTTTGTATTTGAAAAAATAAAATCAATTCTAATACTTTCAGGTTCAATCAAAACGGGTAAAACCATTGTTTCCAATATAAAATCATAAGGAGACTCAACCAAGATTTTCCAACCTGATTCTTTGCATATTTCAAATATTTTATTACATTCTTTGATATCAATATCAATCGTAATATCAATATCGTAAGTAAATCTTGGCTCCATATATAATAATGTAGCTTGACCTCCTATTATTAAGTATGGAATATTATTTTTTGATAGAATATAAGATAATGTTTGGTAAATTTCACTTAGCAAGATGTAACCTCTTGATTATCTTAATTTTTTCATCTAAACCATTTAGCAAATTCTTTTTTTTGTTTATTAAATTTACAGTTCTCGCCATATCTTCAAAGATAGATAATTTTTCCAAAAATGTTTTTGGATTATTTTTTTCCAATTCGAGCTCAAATTCTTCAATTTTTTTTGCATTTATTATCATCTTAATTTTGGAATATAAAATTTAAAAAAATAGTTAACTTAAAATTACAAATTTAATTAATAGAACGCAATAAACATTTAATTATTTTTTTGAGAAATATTTGTTCAAAATTGTTATTTAAACCACAATTTCAGGAGTAGTTTATACATAAGAAGTTAATTTTAAACAACAGTTAAGTTAACTACTCATCCGAACTTGCAAAATTTTCAAGTTTTGATAATGTAATATTATTTTAATGAATTTACTAATCATAATGTATTACAAACAAAATAATTAAATCTATATATTATTTTCATAATAACTTGTTCTTACAATTTACAATTTTTACAAATTTTCTTTAATTTAATTAAATTGAAATTTTTTAATTATTGAGATTTATTGTTATATTTGTAACTTAAGTTTGAACATTTTAAACTTATAAATGATATATTGTTTTTGGGTATTTTAATGGATTAAAATGATTTTTGGCATTGGCATAGATGTTTTCGAACCTAAGAGAATTGAAAATAAAATTTCAAAACTAAAGGGTTTAAAAGAAGATCTTTTTACTGATAAAGAAATTGAGTATTGTGAATCAAAAAAAAGCAAGTATGTTCATTATGCTGTTAGATTTGCGGCAAAGGAAGCGTTTTTTAAAGCATTAGGCACAGGAATGAGATTTGGGATGAAATTCACTGACGTGGAAGTATCGAATAATCAACTTGGTAAACCTGAATTAATTATTCAAGGCAAATCCAAAGAATTTCTTGAAAAATTTGAAATTGCAAACACTTTTGTATCTTTATCTCATACAAAGCAGATAGTTAACTCGATTGTTATATTAGAAAAGTGATTAGGGAGGTTTAATGTCCAACATTGGTTCTTATGAAGAAAGAATTTTAAATTTTGATTGGTCAATTTCAGAAAAAGAACTTGGCTACAAAGATGGAGACATCATCAACATCGGTTGGTATTGTTCAGACAGAATTTGTGAATTAGGAAAGGGCGATAAAGATGCTCTTTTATGGGAAGGAATGGGAGGAGTTCAAAAAAAATATACTTATAACGAACTTCGCCTCGCAAGTAATACAATTGCTGATTTTTTAACAGGTCTTGGCATAAAAAATGAAGACAGAGTTTGTCTGTTTATGGACAAAATACCTGAACTTTATATCGGTATGATTGGAATTTTGAAAACAGGTGCCATCGCTTTGCCTTTATTTTCAGCATTTGGCGATGATTCTTTATTTGTGAGATTGAATAATGCTGAAGCAACTGCAATTATCACTCAAAGAAAACATATTGCAAAGGTAAGAAAGATTATTGACAAAATGCCTTATTTGCAACATATAATTGTTGTAGATTATGATGGAAAGCATCCTTTAAGAGAAAGAGAAGTATCATTTTCCCTTGAAGAAGCTACACCTGTTGAACACTATGAAATTTACCCAACTAAAGCAGAATCTCCATCTGTTTTGCATTACACTTCAGGAACAACCGGACAGCCAAAGGGAGTAAAACATGTTCATTATTCTTTGATTTCACAATATCTGACTGCAAGATGGGTTTTAGATATTCAAGAAAATGATATTTATTGGTGTACTGCCGATCCGGGCTGGGTTACTGGAACTTCTTATGGTATAATTGGCGCTTTTGCTTGCGGTGCTACTCAATGCGTGCTTGATTCTGGTTTTTCCGCAGAGGCATGGTACAAATTCATAGAAAAATACAAAATAACTGTTTGGTATTCAGCACCAACTGCAATTCGTTCTTTGATGAAAGCTGGTGATGATATTATCAAAAATTTCGATATGTCTTCTTTACGTCATCTTATTAGTGTTGGTGAACCTTTAAATGCAGAAGCTGTTAATTGGTCACACAAAGTTTTTGGATTACAATTCCATGATAGTTACTGGCAAACTGAAACTGGTTCTATTATGATAACAAATTATCCTGGTATGAAAATTAAACCCGGCTCAATGGGCAGACCTTTCCCAGGAATTACAGCAACTTTATTAGACCCTGATACTTTCGAAGAAATTACACAACCAAATAAAGCAGGATTAATTGCATTTAGACCAGGATGGCCATCTATGATGAGAGGTTTCTGGAATAACGAAGATGCATATAAAAAGAAATTCGTTAATGGATGGTATTTGCCGGGTGACCGTTCAACCCTTGATATGGACGGATATTTCTGGTTTATTGGTAGAGATGATGATGTAATTAATACAGGCGGTCATCTTGTTAGTCCTTTCGAAGTAGAATCTGCACTACTTGAGCACGAAGCAGTTGCAGAATCTGCTGTTGTATCAAAGCCAGACGATATTAATCTTGAAGTTGTAAAAGCATTTGTAAATCTAAAACCTGGATTTACTCCAAGTGCTGACTTGGATTTGAATATCATGAACTTTATTCGCAAAAAACTTTCACCACTTGCAATGCCTCAAGAAATTGAGTTTGTTGATAGTCTTCCAAAAACAAGAAGCGGAAAAATAATGAGAAGAGTATTACATGCAAAAGAATGGGGCTTAGAAATTGGTGATATTTCCACACTTGAAAATGATTAATTTATAATTCAATTTTTTATATTAAAGGAGTTTTAAAAATGGTTAACAGAGATGAAATTAGAAAAATCGTATTAGATTATGTAATTGCTGAGTATGTTGAAGACGAAAGTGATGAAATTACTTATAACACGCCACTTATTTCAGGCGGTATTGTAGATTCATTCTCAATGGTTTCTTTAAAAAGATTTCTTGAGAATAAATATCAAATTTCAATTCCTGATGAAAAAGCCTCACCTGAAGCATTTGATTCAGTTGAAATAATTACTGATTTAGTCATTGAATTCGTTGGTAACAAATAGGAACTTAATTATGGGTTATAGTGATAAACTAAGAGAAATGTATCAATCTCAGATTCAGGGCTTAAAAGATGCTGGTCTATTCAAACAAGAAAGATTCATCCATTCTACTCAAGCTGCTGATATTGAAGTTGAGTTTCCAGCTGGAAATGAAGTAAAAAAAGTTATTAACATGTGTGCAAATAATTATCTTGGGCTATCAAGCCATCCAGATATTATTAAAGCAGCTCATGAAGGTCTTGACACTCGTGGATATGGAATGTCATCTGTTCGTTTTATTTGTGGAACTCAAGATATTCATCGCGAACTTGAACAAAAAATTACAAAGTTCCTCGGAACTGAAGATACAATTCTTTTCCCTTCTTGTATGGATGCTAACGCTGGTGTCTTTGAAGCAATTCTTACCGACAAAGATGTAATGATATCTGACCGTCTTGTTCATGCTTCACTTATTGATGGTATTCGTTTATGTAGTGCTATTCACGATACCTTCAAACATTCAAATATGGAACATCTTGAAGAAAAACTTAAATTACACGCTGATAAAAGAATAAAAGTGGTAATAACTGACGGTGTTTTTTCAATGGATGGTGATACAGCAAAACTCGATGTAATGGTTGAACTTTGCGAAAAATATGATGCAATTTTACTTGTTGATGAGTCACATTCTTCTGGCTTTATTGGAAAGACAGGTAGAGGAACACATGAAAAATGTGGGGTATTTGGTAAAATTGATTTGATAACAACAACATTCGGTAAAGCACTTGGTGGTGCATCTGGTGGCTGTGTGTCTGGTAGAAAAGAACTTGTAGAAATGTGTCGTCAAAAAGCACGCCCTTATCTCTTTTCAAATACAATAGCACCAGTTGTTGTTTCTGGTGTATTGAAAGTTCTTGATATTTTATCAGAAAGCACTGACCGCAGAGATAAACTCGAAAAGAATACTGAATTCTGGAGAAAAGGTTTATTGGATGCTGGTTTTGTTTTGAAAGAAGGAGATACTCCTATAGTTCCTGTTATGCTTTTCAATGCAAAACTTTCACAAGATTTTTCAAGAGAATTATTTGCTGAAGGAATTTATGCAATAGGATTCTTCTTCCCTGTTGTTCCAAATGGTCAAGCACGTATCAGAACTCAAGTTTCTGCTGGTCATGAAATGCATCATCTCGAAAAAGCATTAGAAGCATTCATAAAAGTAGGCAAAAAATTTGAAATTCTTGGGCTAACCAAACAACAAATTATCGAAAAATACGGAATGTAAGATTTAAAAATCTTTAATTTCAAAAAATATCTATTTGTTGTTATTTCGTATATTTAACTAAACCCCTTGCAAAAGGGGTTTAGTGTTTTAGTAAGAAGTAATATAGTTAAGATAGCAGGAAATAATTATGGATTTTGAAACAAGTTCTGAACGAAAATAATTCAAGATTGAATTTCTCGTTATATTAAAATTTCCGAAGTTTTTGCCTTCGGAAGTATTTTCTTTTGTAATAGTTTTATCCCTTCTAAGTCGTTTTATTAAATCAATCTTTTTAATCTCAAAGAGATTAAATGTTTATAGAAAAGAATTTGCGTTTGCTCCGATAAGACCTCTTCGAGGTCGAATTAGAAAATCATATTCATCTGCTATAATCATTTGACATCTTCGAGGTCGTAATTGATGAATTATAGTTCTGTTGGTTGTTACAACCGACATTCAATCAGCGTCAGTTGTTACAGCAGACGGAACAGAGAATGAAACTTCCGAAGTTTTTGCCTTCGGAAGTTTTTGTGTATTTTGGTGGTGTTAATTTGATTGTTTTTATAATAAAGTTAATGAATGAAAATAAGGTTTTCAATACCTTATATAATGAAAACCTTAGTAGATAAAAATAATTCTTCCAATTTTTAACCTTATTAATATTTTCTGGATTTCTCACTTTATTCGAAATGATGTGATTGTAATAGATTCTGAAACAAGTTTGGAAATGGCATAATTTTAGAAAAATAGGATTTAGCAACTATCTTCAAAAAATTTAATATAATTTGATATTTCACATAATTTAGAATTTTTTTAAAATGAAAAAATATTTATTGGTTATTATAAAAAAAAACTATAAATTTGAAGTTTAGTTAAGAATGATTAATAACTTATATAAGAAGATGATATGTTAGAAGAATATTTGCCATTAATCATAATGTTAGTAGTTGGTTTTATTGTAGCTGTAGCTTTCCTCTATCTCGCTGAATGGCTCGGTGCAAGAAGAACAACTCCCGGCAAAAAAACAACTTATGAATCAGGTATGGAACCTCTTGGTACTGCACGTGACAGATTTTCAGTTAAATTTTATATGGTTGCAGTGAGTTTTATTGTATTTGATATTGAAGTTGTATTTATGTATCCATGGGCAGTACAGGTTGGAGCACTTGGCTTAACAGCATTTTGGGCAATGACAGTATTTATGGTTATTTTGTTTATTGGATACTTCTATGAATTGAAAAAAGGAGGTTTCGAATGGGATTAAATGAAATATTGAAAAATCAAGGATTTTTAACAACTTCGATGGATGCAGTTGTTAAATGGGCTCAAAAAAATTCCGCTTGGCCCATGCCTCTTGGAATATCTTGCTGTGGTATTGAAATGATGGCTTTTGCTGCATCTCGTTATGATGTTTCAAGATTCGGGTCTGAAGTTTTTAGAATGACACCACGTCAATCAGATATATTACTTGTGGCAGGTACAGTAACTTATAAAATGGCTTGGGTAGTACGTAAGATTTACGACCAGATGCCTGATCCTAAATGGGTTATTTCTATGGGGGTTTGTGCTTCAACTGGTGGTATGTTTCGTAGTTATTCAGTAGTTCAGGGAATAGACCAATTTTTGCCTGTTGATGTTTATATTGCTGGTTGCCCTCCCCGTCCAGAATCTGTAATTCGTGCATTGATGACAATTCAGGAAAAAATTCAGAAAGACCATAAACCAGATTTCGTCAATTTTGGAAAAGATGTATCTCCAACTCCAAAACAACATACATTTGATTCTGACCTTATTTTCAATCCAATGAGAAGTAAAAATATCATAAATGGATAGTGAGAAATAATAAATAATTTTAATAGAATTCAAAAAAAAAGAGGGCTAAATGCCCTCTTTTTTATTGTAAAAATATTGGAATTGTTACTTTTTCTCAATATTTTTGTCAGTTAATGCACCAAGAAATGTTTTGATAGATGTAACTTCTTCAGGAGTAAAATGTTTACCTAAATTTAAGTCAGCCATTTTATTAATCGCTTCATCTAATGTTTTCACTGCACCGTCATGAAAATATGGTGCAGTTGCAGCAACATTTCTCAGCATCGCAACTTTGAACATAAATTTATCTGCTTCATTTTTTGTAATTTCAAATCTTCCTAAGTCAGTTGTGTTTTCATAAGGTTTTACCAAACCCATTTTATTTGGAATATTTCCACCCAATAAAGAACCTGTATGGCAAGTAATACAACCTGATTCAATGAATAATTTCAAACCAGCTTTTTCTTCTTCTTTAAGTGCCATCAAATTACCACCAAGATAATCATCAAAACGCGATTTTGAAATCAATGTTCTTTCAAATGCAGCAATTGCAACAGCAATATTATGGAAAATAACAGGTTTTTTATCATTTGGAAATGCTTTTGCAAACATTTCAGTATATTCTGGAATACCAGAAATAACTTTCTCTACTTCTTTTTCATTTGGCATTGCCATTTCATCAGGATTTAAAATTGGACCTTTTGCTTGTTCAACTAAATCCGCTGCACGGAAATCCCAGAATTGAGCAAATTGGAAACCTGCGTTAAGCACAGTATTGGAATTTCTTCTACCAATTTTGCCTGGTAATGAACCTTCTGAAACTTGTTTGCTATCTTGTCCAGCATTGTTTAAGTCGTGGCAAGTATTGCAAGACTGATTTCCACCTTTTGATAGTTTTGTTTCGTTGTATAATTTCTTTCCTAATTCAATAAGTTCAGGAGTATCGTTTTCACTGCCTGGCATTTTATCAGCTAAAGGACCTACAAATACGCCTTTTGCTTTTGCCATTAATTCCTGATTATCTTGAGCGGAGAGTTTTGCTGTACCTTCTTGTGGCTCTTCTTTACTTCCACCACAAGCTGCTAAAATTAAAGCTGTTACAGAAATAAGTATAAAAAATTTTTTCATCATAAACCCAAATAAATTTTACAAACATTTGTACTTCATTATAAACGAAATAAAATAAATTTATTTTTTTTATTATTGAATTACTGTCAAAAAAACAATAAAACGATATGAATACCTTTACAAATATTTTTTTGATTGTGATTACTTAGCAGTTTTATAATTTTCAATTTACTTTGTTATTTAAATTCATAAAAATATATTTGGAATAAGTTAAAAAAATAAATAAATGAAATTCCTTGAAAATCCCAGAGGGGTTAAATATTTGTAAACCCCAACCTAACCTTCCCCAAGGGGAAGGAATACCCGTAAGTCCAACAATCCCAGCGGGATTGAATAATTGTAAACCCCACCTAAATCCTCCCCAAGTGGAGGACTTTACATATTATTCCTCCCCTTGGGGAGGTTAGGTGGGGTTTCTTCTTACAAACATTAATTCCCGATGGGAATTTCAATGAGTATTTTACAAGATAACGAAAATACAAATTTATGGTTAGTTTGCTGAGTAGTCACAAAAAACTAATATCTTGAACAAATTCAAAATCATTTTAAAAAGGAATATCCGTGTCTTTCCGCACTTAATACGAATCTTTGCTAATACATTTCTGAATTTAGCAACGTAGTTGCTAAATATTAATAGAAATGATGACTTTGTCTTTGTAAAAAGCTCCGTATGAGCGACATACATATACCGCAGCTAATGTTATTTTTATTGATAACAGTTTTCAATTTTGATTACTACAACATATATTTCTGTTATTTTATTAACAACAAATGAATTTAAAATTAATTTATTGATATATATAATATTTTACTTGCAATTAATAAATACTTTAATTAATTTAAATATGTCTTAAAAGTAAAATTTTTAAAGGAATTTTAAAATGAAAGTTTTTATTTACACACTCTTGATTACAGTAAGTTTTGCATGTATATATGCACAAACTGCTGTTACTGTGTCATCAACTGATGGTACAACTAAAGTTTTTAATTCAATTCCTTCTGCTATTGAAGGTGCTACAAATGGAGATATTATGTATTTGCCAGCGGGTTCATTTGACGCAAATACAATCGTTGTCAACAAAAAACTACATATAATTGGAGCTGGTTACAACTCAAAAGTACGTGGTGCAGAAGGTGTTACATATTTAACAGGAACAATATCAATCGTTACTGGTGCATCAGGTGGCTCTTTACAAGGTGTCTTTGTTAGTGGTGCTATACGGTTTGGTACAAGTTTAGAAAATGCAGATGTGAGTAATTATGTAATTAGCAGATGTTACTTAAATACACTTTTATTGGGTTATGCTTGGAATGGTTTTAATAACAATGATAATATTTTAATTAGCGAGAATATTGTTGAAGGTGCTATATATGGAGCATATTCAACTAATGTAAAAGTAACTAATAATGTTTTCAGACAAATTGATTTAACTGCCAGATTAGTTACACATTTTAAAAATTCAATTTTTTCAAATAATATATTTATACCCATAGACAATAATCCATTTAATGGAGTTGAAGGTTGTATATTTCAAAACAACATAGTAACTAATGGGAATTTTGGCTATGTTAATGCATTCACTAATAATCAGTATATCAATAATCTTTATACTAATCCAGAAGGGCTAAATCCTTATGGTGTAAGCAAAAGTGAAGGCAATGTAAGAATTGATTTCAATAATATTTTTGTTAATTACAAAGGCGGTGTATTAAGTTTTGATGATGATTACCACCTAACACAAGCAGCAATTGATGCGATTAAAGCCACAGATGGTGGACAAGTCGGAATTTATGGAACTGATTCCCCATTCAAAGATTATGGAATTCCAGTTAATCCAGTTATTAAAGAAAGTAAAATAAGTACTATGACAAACTCCAAAGGACAACTTAAAATCAACTTCAAAGTCGAAGCTCAAACAAAGTAACTTGGAGATAAAGTTATGAAATACAAATTAATATTATTAGGTTTGATGATTTTGTATTGTAGCGATGTTTTTGCTCAAAACAAAATTGTTGAATATGAATATTGGCTCAATGATGCCTATCAGTCTAAAGTTACTAAAAGCATAACTCCAATTGCAACACTTGACCTTGATACTGATATTGATTTACCAAATGCAAAAATTGGTTTTAATTTACTAAACATAAGATTCAAAGATAGTGAAGGTCGTTATAGTGTAACAAATTCAAAATTTTTCTTTTTTGGAGGGAAATCTGAATCTCAATCTAATAATATCACAGAAATTGAATATTGGATTGATGATAATTATTTGAATAAAAAAAGTATCTCCGTAAAAGATGGTGATGATATTTCTGAATTACTTGATGTAAGCGAACTTCTAAATGGATTTTATGTTGTTAATATTAGATTCAAGAATAATTCTGGACTTTGGAGTGGAGTTACATCACAGCATTTCTTTAAAGCTGGAAATGGTGAATCTGATGAGAACTTAATTGTTGAATATCGTTATTGGACAGACGAAAATTACAATCAAGCAAAAATTATACGGCTTGATAAACCAATTAAATTATATGAATTAAATAGTGTAATTGATATTCCAGATGAGAGTGCTGAATCTGTTCATATTCAATTTCTTGATACAGCTGGATTATGGAGTGTAGTTTATACAAAAGCATTTACTCCAGAAGCTGAATTTGAAGTATTTAATACAATCAATACTTTTTCATTTAAGAATAATACTGCCTTTGGTGTGAAATATAATTGGGATTTTGGTAATGGAAGTACTTCAATTGCTGTTCATCCTACTTATACATATCCGCAGCCAGGCGTTTATGATGTATGTTTAATTGCCGAAAATAATTTAGGCAAAGACACAATCTGCAAAACTGTTACAGTTATTGGAGTTAGAGAAGTTGTTTCTACAAAAGCTGGTAATACCGGTGATGCAACTTTAAACATTTATGGTGGTGGATTCACTGATGATGCTGTTGTTTATTTAGAAGATGCTCAAGGCAATAAAATCAACACTCAACGCTTATTTTTATACAAATTAGATGCTTTAACTGCTAATTTTGATTTAAGAGGTGCAAAAGTTGGAGTTTATTCGGTTGTTGTTGAACTAAACGGGAAAAAATATACTCTTGATAATGCCTTTACAATTGAGAATGGAACGGGACCACAACCTTATGTGAATATTGCCGGACGTGATAGAATATTATTTGGTAGATGGCAAACATATACATTGAATTTTGGAAATAAAGGTAACGTAGATGCAACTGGTGTACCATTGATGTTGATATTTTCTGAGACGGCTGGATTTGATATTGAATTTCCAGAATTAGTACTTAATCAGAATGTTCATTTAAAAGCCGATGAGTATTATAATGATTTCAAAGATTTGCCAAATTATTTCAAAATAGACAATTTATTTGGAGAAGCATTTAACGGAATGGTTTATGCTTTATATATACCTGTAATTGCTGCTAATTCAAATCATTCGATGCAAATCAGATTCAAAACAGATAAAAACATTGAAATGTATGCTTGGGTAACTGAACCATACTTTATGTCTCCAATTGATAAAAAGATTGAAGATTGTATTAGAATTGCAATGATGAAAGCATTTAAAGATGGTTTGGCTGATATAGGTTTGAATAATATGCCTGTGGTTGGTTGTATTTATGGATTTTGGAATCAATACCTTGAATCTCGTGCTTGGGAATATGCTACACCAGACGCTGACCCAAGTCAAAAAAGCAGAGAAAAATCATGGAAGGAAACAATTTTCTCTTGGGGAAATTCTGCATTAGATTTGACTGTTTTGATATTTAATTGTGCAAAAGATTTTGTTGCTCCATTAAAAGCATATAGTATTGCGGTTCAGGTTGCTGTATTGATTAATAATATCAAAGGCAACTATTTGATGGAACAAGAATGTAGAGAAAAATATAAACCTTTATCGCAGGAGAATAAGAAAATTGCCGCTGTTGCATCATTTGACCCAAATGAAATTGTTGGACCAACAGGATTTTCAGATGCAAATTATACACTTAACAATTTGGCATACCCATATACAATTTACTTTGAAAATCTAAAATCTGCTACTGCTCCAGCTCAAGAAGTAATAATTATTGATACTCTTGACCCAACCAAATTCGATTTTTCTACATTCTCATTTGGTAAAGTTACTTGGCAAAATAAACAAATCACACCCCTTCCAGGATTAAAGGAATTTACTTTGGATTATAGTTTGCAACCAGAAAATCCAAATATATTGAGAATTAATGCTAAATTTGACGAGAGTACAGGTGTAGTTTATTGGCAAATGATTACACTTGATTCATTAACAATGGATTTAACTGAAGACCCTGATGGTGGTTTTTTACCTCCAAACAAAAATTCACCAGAAGGTGAAGGACATGTAGAATTTTCTATAAATTTGAAGCCAAATTTGCCTAATAACGAAAAAATTGACAACATTGCAAAAGTCTATTTTGATTTGAATGAGCCAATAGTTACTAATACTTATTCAAATAAAATTGACATTGTTGCTCCAACAAGTAAATTAACTGAAATATTTTACACTAAAACTCCAAATTTCTATCGCATAACTTCAACGAGTAGTGATGAAGGCAGTAAAGTAAGGCATAAATTGATTTATACGAAAATTAATAATGGCAATTATTTTCCTTTAATCACAACTAATGAAGAAACATTTTATGTTCAATTAGACGCTGATAGTACATATTATTTCTTTAGTCAGGCAATTGATAGTGTGGGCAATATTGAACCACTAAAATCAAATTACGAAATAAGTACTTTGAAAATAGGAGTAAATGATATTACAATCGAAATATCTGATTTTTCAATAACTCCAAATCCAGCAAATAACTTTGCAAATTTTGAATTGCATTTGTTAGCAAATTCAAAAGTAGTTATATCAATATATGATTTTAATGGTAGAATATTATATTTCAAAGACTTAGGAATTGTGAATGATTTGAATCATAAGGAATTTATTGATTTAACTGAATTTGCAATCGGTCAATATATTGTTCGCACTCAAATAGGCAATACAAGTATAATTAAATTATTAAATATTACAAGATAATAATATAAACTCTCCTCTTGGCTGCAATAATCAAGAGGAGAGTCTTTAAATTAGCAAATTTATTCATCCGAAAAATAATCTGCAGTATTCTTTTATTATGAATTTGCTCAAAGAATCAGAATTGATTCAAATTTGATTGTAAAAAATATATAATCATAATAAAAGTGAAATTCATCTATCAAAATAATATATTATCAATACTATCTAAATGAAGAATTCTTTATATCAAAATACGGTTAAGTAGCATAATTCTATTCTATCACTTTCGGCACTTTGTAGAAATTATCATTTTTATTAGGTGCATTTTTTAATGCTTCAGAAATAGTGATGCTCGGCAAGGCAATATCTTCCCTAAAACAATTATCATCATCATTTATTTGGGACAGCGGCTCAATACCAGTTAAATCTAATTGATTTATTACTACAACATAATCAAGTACATTTTTAAAACTATGTGTAAATGATTCTAATTCATTTTCATTAAAGCTCAACTTTGCAAGTGAAGCGGTTTTATTTACAATTTCATTTATATCCATTTTCATCTCTACTTATTATTAAAAAACAAAAATACAAAAAAATTAGAATGGTGTCCAAACAAAATTTACAACAGGTAAAATCATTGGTTGAGTAAAGAAAATCATCCCAAAATCTGCAGAAAAAGTAGAATTTGCTATTCTTAATGCTCCAAGTATTCCAGTGTTTGTAAGTTTTGTAAAATCTGAATTCCATAATTCACCAACAAAATACAAATCATGTCTTTCTGAAAATTTTGTTGTCAATCCTAAAGCTAAACCAAACGCACCATTTTGATACATAAAATCAATTTTTTCATTCTGAAAGTATGCTGTATAAAAATCATCTCCACCTTGTTTGGTATAAATTGCAGCAGTTAAATATGTTCTATCAATATGAAATGTAAAATTTGTGAAGTAATTTACAATTCTATTTCTATCATTGATAAAAGCAATATTAGCACCTAATCCAACGGTCATACCGCCTGGATAATTGTCCCAATCCATATTTAAAACAGTTCCTTTAAGATTGAGAACGGAAACTTGCTCACCACTCATTGCACCCGGAATAGCAGACCGTCCTGCAGTAACAGAAAAATAATCCATTATCCCAAATCCAGCATAAAAGAAAAGCAATTCATAATTTCCTACAAAATGGTCATCTCCAATTGGTTCGGCAGTTGGCAAAATGAAAGCTCTATGTTTATTTCGGTTGTAACTGCTTTTTTCTTCAAAATAAGAAATTTCATTCAAATAAATGATAGGATTACCAATCATAGTTTGTAATTTTAGGGCATTCCCTTTCTTTTCATCATTAATTATATCTACAAGTAAACCAGTCAGAATATCACCATTTTTCAAACGAACCATATAAACTGTTTCGTTATCAATTTTTAATTCATCTAAATTTATTTCAATTGAATTGGCGTACCCAATTAATAGAAAAAACATAATTATGATGATTACTTTCAATTTACCCTCACGAAGAAATTAATCCTTAGATAAAGCTAATTGACCACAAGCCGCTTCAATATCTGTGCCGAACGTATCTCTAATTGTAACTCTACCACCAGCTTCAACAATTTTTCTGCCAAATTCAATAACTTGTTCCTTTGGAGTTGGAATTAATGAAGCTACAAAACCAGTTGCACCAGTAAATGAAATATCATTAAATGGTATAAGATTGATTCTTGAAGGCACTCTCTTGCAAATCTTTGCTAATCTTTTAGCATCTAAATCAGTATCATTTAAGCCCAAAAATGGAATATACTCGTAAGTTATTGGCATCTTGGTTTTACGGTAGTAATATTCTACAGCGTCTAACAATGTTGTAAGGTCAATATTTTTTGATAGTGGAATAATCTGATTTCTAAACCCATTTGTTGTTGCATGAAGAGAAATTGCAAGTTTAACAGGACTATGAAATGCTGATAGTTTATTGATTTTATTTGCAATACCAACTGTAGAAAGAGTAATTCTTTTTCTTGAGATAATACCAGATTTATTATGAGTGAAAATATCAAGAGCATTTTCAACATTCGCATAATTCAAGAGTGGCTCCCCCATTCCCATAAATACAATATTTGATACTTTTTTATCTAAATATCTTTCTACAAGAATTAATTGGTCAATTATCTCTGCTGTTTCTAAATTCTTTATTAATCCCATAGTTCCTGTTGCACAAAAACTACATTCAACTGGGCAACCAGCCATAGATGAAATACATAGTGAAATACGTTCAATTTCATTTGTTTCTTCATCAAGCCATGGCATATAAACCGCTTCAATAAAACCAGCTTTGTCATTTAATTGAAATAGAAATTTAATTGAACCATCAGAAGAAGTTCTAACTTTATCAATTGTAAGAGAATCAATACAGAAATTTTCATTCAATTTCTCTCTCAATTCTTGGGGAATTGATTTTATTTCAGAGAAATATTCAACTCTATCTGTATATAAACCCTTGAAAATTTGCTCAGCTCTGTATTTAGGAAATCCCAGAGTTGTTATAAATTTTTCAAGTTGTGTAAATGTTAAATTCTTAATCGAACTAACTTTCTTTTGTTCATTATTGTTAATTTTCATTATATCTTTATTTATTTATAATTGCAATTTTTGAAACTGCATTTGATTTATTCGTATTTGAATAAGCAGAAATTAAATAAATTCCACTATTTACTGTATTGCCATTACTATCCTTACCATTCCAAACAGCTTTACCACCTTGAGTAATTATACTTGCTATGAAATCACCAGATGTAGTGATTATTTTAATATCAGTATCTGCTGCAAGACCTTCAATAACTAATTCATAATCTTTGTTGATATTGAACGGTTGTGGATATACTTTCATTGAAAAATCTTCACTTGGTTTAACAGATAAAGAAGACGCCTTAAATAATCCGTCTTTTGTACCAATAAATATTTCACCTGTGTTTGGATTATTGGCAATTGAAAAAATTTCATCTGAAAGTAATGGAGAATTTTGAGTATTTACAATACTTAAAACCTCGCTGCCATCAGAATTCAATATCCAAATCCCTTGATTAGTTCCAATCCATTTATTATTAAGTGCGTCAATCATAATTGTATTGACCGATTGGCTTATCAACTTTTTATGTATCGAAATATCAATTTTAGAATCAGTCAATATTCCACTTGTATTTCTAATTACAGACAAACCGGCATCAGTTCCTATCCAGAGCCAGCCAAGTTTATCAACTTTCAGACTTCTAATCCAATTTGATTGAAGATTAGGATATGCAGTATTTGAGAAAAACTTTGTTTTATCATCACTTTTATCTCCCAAAGTTTTGTTCTCATTAATAGCAAGCAAACCCCTACCATTTGAAAAAGCACCTATCCACTTTGTACCATTATGGTCAATAGCAAGTGAAACAAAATATCTATCAGTAGGGTTTATCGTATTTGAAAAATCATAAAACTGTCCGTTTTTATCCAATGCAACAAGAACGGGACCCATTGATGATTCCCCATAATTCACCACCCAAATAGTTCCATCATTATCATCAGCACTTTCACCAATTACTACCCAGTCAGGATTTTGAGCAATTCCTGTAAGTGGAGAGTTTTTGTTATTATATGAATTAACAACAAACCCAGTATCATTAATGTTAGAAATATTAAAACCACCACCCCAAGTACTGCCAATTAATTTATAATCATCTGAAAGTGATAATTTATTAATAGGCATATTAGAAACTTTTGTTGTCTTCCATTTTCCATCAACGAAAGAAACAATGCCCGGATATTTTGAACCTTGTGGATTAGTAAAATATAAATGATTGTCTTTATTAATTACAATATCACCAATATTGTTTGAAGTTGGAGTATTTGGATTTATAAAATCAAGATTATCACCATTTAAAATACCGATACATTTTTCTGTAATAGATAATAAAATTGATGATTTCATGGTAATTTCGTCAGTATGATAAAATGAAGTTTTAATATTATCAAACGACCAAATCAATTGAGTAATAGGATTAATTGTTAACAAATTATATTGAGTTGAAATATGCAGTTTTTTATTTTCATCAATAAAAATATTATTGATGAAATATTCAACATCAGTATGAAACCTAATTTTTTTTGATTCTCTATCTAAATAGCATAAATATTTATCCACTGCTACAAATGTTGTATCTCCCCTATCAACTATTGCATTCACCTTTGTTGTTGTAATACCATCAGTTACTACATAATTTTTCCAAGAACGATTATCAGCTAAAGTTGAATTTAAATCAGCTTCAGCGATACCCATATCTGTACCAACAATTATTGAATTGGGAGTAAATTGAATTATATTTGTTTTAGTATTAGTTGCAAAATCACCAAATTTCTTTACAGTTTCAATAAAAACACGATTTTTTAAATCAAAAACAGCAATTCCCCAACCACCAGCAATAAACATTCTATCATCTTTGATAATCATATCATAAATGGTTGGATTAGAAAATCCAGCTACTTTTACATCTGTAATATGTATCCATTTTTTTTCTTTAGTTAAAATTTCAATTGTACCGTCATTAGCACCAAATAAAATATCGCCTGAATTATCATCACAAACTACAGAATTGAAATTGATTGTCAAAATATTAAAAATATCAGTATAATTTGTGTAGGTATTTGTTTTTAAGTCATAACTAAAAATTCCACCATTTGTTGCAGCCCAAAGAATGCCTGATTTATCAAAATCAATATCAGTTACATCATAATGAGAAGTGAAAACTTCCCAGTTGTCTAACCTGAATTGTTCTTCAGCTAATAAATTATTTCCATATAGAAATAAATTAACCAAAATAATAAATGGCATCAAAAAAGGATATTTCATATTTTTTCTTTCAATATGTTTAACAAAAAGTAGAAAGTAGCATTTATACCTTAAAATTACTTCAAAAAATTACTCAAAGCTTTTTAACAATGACGCCATTTCAATGGCAGAAACTGCAGCTTCAAATCCTTTATTTCCAGCTTTTGCACCAGAGCGTTCAATTGCTTGTTCAATCGAATCAGTTGTTAACACACCCAAAATACAAGGCACACCTGTATCAAGATTAACTTTAGCAATTCCTTTTGTTACTTCACTCGAAATATAATCAAAATGTGGTGTTGAGCCACGTATTACAGCACCAAGAGCAATCACAGCATCATACTTACCTGATTGAGCAAATTTTTGAACAACAAGAGGTACTTCAAATGCACCAGGACAATAAGCTACAACAATATCATCTTCATTTGCTTGATTACGTTTAAGAGCATCTAATGCTCCTTCAAGCAATTTACTCACAACGAATTGATTCCAACGAGAAACAACTATTGCAAATTTCTTACCTTTGGCGTCAAATATTCCTTCTATTATCTTCGGCATACAAATTTCCTTAATTTTCATTTACAAAATATTCAAAAATACGAATAATTTTGTTAAGGTTAATTAACTAAAATTAGTTAATTTCGTATTTTAGACGTTGTTTAAATTTTTTTGTTTTTAATTCGTCAATATTTTTTTGTTATTTCATAATTTTATAATTTTTAAATGGAGTTTTTTCAAATGCTCAAAAAATTGCTATTGGTAGTTGCTGTTGCAATGTTTGTCTTTGCAGGTAGTACTTCTGCCCAGAATCTAAAATTCACTTCTAAACTTGATTCAGTTGCTTATGTAATTGGACAAAATATAGGCACATCTTTAAAGAGAGATGACCTTAAAATTAATCTCGATTTATTTAAAGCTGGTGTTGCTGATGCACTTTACAACGAAACATCATTAATTAATATGGAAAACATGCAAAGAATTATGCAGGAATTCCAAGCAGAAATGCAAGCAAAAGCAAACCAAGCTCAACAAGCCGAATTACAAGGCAATAAATTAGTTGGTGAAAAATTTCTAAGTGAAAACAAAACAAAGCCAGGCGTAATGACTACTCCAAGCGGTTTACAATACAAGGTAAATAAAGAAGGCACAGGTGCAAAACCAAAAGCTACTGATAAAGTTAAAGTTCATTATGAAGGTAAATTACTTACTGGACAAGTTTTTGATAGCTCAATCCAAAGAGGCGAACCTATAGTTTTTGCTTTAAATCAAGTTATTCCAGGTTGGACAGAAGGCGTTCAACTTATGACCGTTGGCTCAAAATATACATTCTGGATAAATTCAGATTTAGCTTATGGAGATCAACCAGCTGGTGAATTAATTGGTCCTGGTAGCACATTAGTTTTTGAAGTAGAATTAATTGACATTAATCCAAAAGAAGAAACTAAATAATTTTTTTGTAATTTAATTTAATCCCCAAATAATATCGAAAATTCTTTGGGGATTTTTTTTGAGTAATTAATGACTAAAGAAGATTTCAAGAAGATTGGTATTTTGACAGCAATTTTATTGCTTGTTACTTTTATTGTTCATCCATTAGGTGAATTTTGCTTGTATGATGACTGGTCATTTTCGTATTCTTTGAAACATTTTATTAAAACTGGAAAAATTCATTTTTCTGACTGGACTTCAATGCCACTAATTACTCAGATTTTATGGGGTAGTTTATTTACACTTTTTGATGGTTTCTCCTATACTGCTTTAAGAATATCAACTATTGTAGGTGGATTTATTGGAATATACGGTACATATTTCTTCTTTTTGGAAATTACAAAAGATTCAAATCGCACTTTTTTGTTTAGTTTAATTTTTTTAATTCAAGCAGTTTTTCTCAATTTCATGTATTCTTTCAATACAGATGTGCCATTTTACACATTGGTAATTTGGGCGTCTTACTTTTTTGTTAAATTTTTAAATGAAGAAAAAAATACACATTACTTTGTAGCATTAATAATATTGATTAGTTCAATACTCTTGCGTGATATTGGAATTGCATTAGCAATGGGATTTGCAATTTCATATATTTTTAGAAATGGGATAAATATAAGAAATCTTGTCATTGCTTTAATTCCTGTTTTTCTTGGTTTTAGTGCAATATTACTATGGAAAAATTATTTGATTTCTATTGATGGTTTACCTGCTCTTTATAATGATGGCAGAGAACGAATGTTTAGAGTTTTTGAAATTGGAATAGTACATTCAATCTTGTCTTTAGCAAAAAATTCACTTTGGTTTGCTGCTTATTTTGGAGTGTTCCTGAGTCCATTAATAATTCTAAAATTTAAATCAATCATAAGCTATTTAAAAAGTAATAAAATTATTCTTTTTATAACTTCATCAATTTTTTTGATAATTATCAGCTTAGGTTTATATTCTCAAAAAGTTGCAGAGAAATTTTCTGAATTATTGATTCATCATATATTTGGAATGACGTATTGGGGTAATGTACATCAAATTGTTGATAGAACATTGATTGTAAGAACTTACGAATGGAATATCTTTGCTCTTATTTTAGGTGCTTTTGGAATTTCAGCTTTGATTATCGTGTTTGCAATGTTGTTCAATAAGTACTTTAATACTACATTCAAAGAAAGGAAAAATGGAGCTATTTTAATTTTTTGTATTTCATCTATTTCAATTTATATGGTCCCATTAATATTTGCAGGAATATATATGAAATATTTGATTTTTGTTTTCCCATTTATGATTATCACTTTAAATTATATTTTTGAATTCAATAATTATACAAAATACGAGAAAATATTCGCTACTTTAGCAACAGTACTAATTTTATATTTTTCTGTTGCAACAACACACGATATTTTAGCTGAAGAAAGAGCAAGATGGCAAATAGCAAGCAATATTCATTCAATATATAAAATTGAACCAAATAGAATTGATGGCGGAATTTGCTTTAATGCTTGGCACTTATATTCTGACAACTATATTATAAAGCCCGATAAGAATTGGTGGTGGGTGGAAGATGATGAATATATGGTTGTTGATGGTTTAGTAAATAATTATACTGTTATTTCTCAAATCAAATACACTCGTTATTTACCACCATTTAAAGTAGTAACGATGTATGGACTAAAAAGGCAAAAGTAATTGATATAAATTAAATATTAGTATTTGTAATTGCATTTATTTTACTTTCAATACAAAAGGTAAGGATTCTATGTTTCTATCATATTCACTTTTTAGCATATCAATAAATGACATTGCAAAATTACAAAATAATTAATTCAATTCACAATATATTGATTGTTAATTTAGTTAACGAACGTGATATGTAAATATTTGCGGAATTTCAAGCTGCAATCATCAATGATTGAAAAATTCTGGAACAATTTTTTGATAGGGAATATGTAATTTATTACAATATATCATCAATTGTTCGAGGGTTGCTTTTTCTTTTTTTGTTTCAATTATTAAAATAATTCTTTCATCTAATCCTGTAATTTTTGATTTATGTTTAATTGATGATTTATTGATATCATTTAATATTTCGCTATTTTTTTCCATTTCCCGTAATTCAGAAATTTCTAATGATTGAATATAATTATCTATTTCTAAATAATCTTGATGGTCAACAAAATTATTTTCAAATTGTTCATTTGAAAATAGAAAAATACTATCAGTTTCAATTTGTTTTAATTGATTGATATCTAATGATTGAATATAATCATCAAATTCACCAATTGTTTCAATATCTAAATTATTAATTTTCATCAGATTCGCTAAATGAAGTAATTGGAATAATATTGTTTTGTTCGTCAATTCTGAAAATTACAGTTAATTTATCCGATATTGTTCTCAATTTATCATTTGCTTGAATTGGAACAATTCCAGATATTACATAACTATTTGTAAATGGCGTTTCAGATGAATTAATATTTGCTTCTTTTTGTCTAAATAATGCGTTAATTGCTAAAAATGAAATATTTCTCTTTTTGAAAACTATATTTTCAGCAATATGATTTAAATGTTTTGGGAACCATTTAAAATTTAACTTTTTAAAAGTAGTATTTATATCACTCATAAAATTATATTTATTATAGAATTAATAAAATTTACTATTATTAATAAAATGGGTAATAGATTTTATTTATACCAAAACTCATTTATCTACAATCCTCTCAATAATTGACATTGCAAAATTACAAAATAATTAATTCAATTCAAAATATATTGAATAAAATCAAAAATAAGCTACTTTTATAGTACATATTCTATCTCAAACTAAAACAATTTAAAATATTATAATTCGTATTATGAAATTGATTTAAAAATATTTTTTTAATATTAAAATTACAATTTAATGATATATGTATAAATTTTATAGTGATTTAAGTTATAATATATCTGCCTTAATTACCAAAACTTATAGTACTTCTTTTTCTTCGGCTGTAAATTTATTAGAGCCAGACAAGAAAAAACATATTTATGCTATTTATGGTTTTGTGCGATTTGCAGATGAGATTGTTGATACTTTTCATGATTCGGATAAAACCGCACTTATTGAAAGGTTTGAGCAGGATTACTATTATGCTTTATCAGAAAATGTTAGTTTGAATCCTGTATTGAATTCTTTTGCACAAACTATTAATAAATTTTCTATTCCTGACCATTTAGTGCAATCTTTTATGAATAGTATGAAGATGGATTTGCATAAATCTGATTATTTATGCGAAGAGGAAATAAAAAATTATATATATGGCTCTGCAGATGTTGTTGGTTTGATGTGTTTATTCGTTTTTTTAGATGGAAATGTCGAAGAATATGAAAAACTTAAAGAACCAGCAATGAAATTAGGTGCCGCTTTTCAGAAAGTAAATTTTCTTCGCGACCTAAAGAACGATATTCAAGAACTAAACCGTTCTTATTTCCCAAAGATTAACAGAAATAATTTTGATGAAAATACAAAAAATGAAATTATAAAAGATATTGAAAACGATTTTAAAATTTCATTACAGGGGATTAAGCAATTGCCAGGGCGATCTAAACTTGCAGTTTTGGTAGCATATTATTATTATTTGTCATTGCTTAATAAATTGCGCAAAACACCTTCTGACAAAATTCTTTCAGTTAGAATTCGTGTTAATAATTTTTGGAAAGCATTCTTGTTTTTGAAGGCATATTTATCATTCAAATTAAAGTTGATATAATGTTGATGATTATAGATAAAATCAAAACTTTACTTGGCAATAAAGTAAGATTATTCTTTGCTATCTTTTACTTTGTTGGCACTATTGGATTTCTTATACCTCAAACATCTTATCTTTTTTCGCATTTAACACCTTTTGCATTGCTTATAACTTTGTTTCTTTTGCTTATTTATCATCCCGAAAAGTATGATATTAAAACAATTGTGGTTTTTATTAGTATTTTCTTATTTGGATATCTGATCGAATTGCTTGGAGTTAATACGGGTTTGATATTTGGAAGTTATACATATAATTACGGACTTGGACCAATGCTATTTAAAACGCCATTGATGATTGGAGTTAATTGGCTTATTCTTTCTTATATTTTTGATACACTTACAAAAAGTATCAAAACTCACAAACTTATTCAAGCATTAATTGCCGCAATTGGAATGACGGCTTATGATATTGTTATTGAACAAGTAGCAAGTACGCTTCAGATGTGGGATTGGAAAGATGGAATAATTCCAATTCAAAACTACTTTGCATGGTTTGTTATTGGGTTGATAATGCAGTTAGCAATGAAATATGCAAACATTAACACTCGTAATCCGCTTTCTCTTGTAATTATTCTTTGTCATATTACTTTTTTCCTTATTCTTATTTTGGTGAATTAATAAAATGCTAAAGGCGAATCATACCAAATTAACCTCTAATTTTATCAAATATTACTCTATTTGGAAAACCAATAAAAGTTTTCATAGTGTAAATATTTCCCAAAATTTCAAAGACAAACAATTGCCAATTCTGATAATTGCTAATCATTGCAGTTGGTGGGATGGTTTTTGGATTAACTACCTCAATTCAAAATTATTCAATCGAAAATTTTACTTTATGATGTTGGAGGATCAGTTAAGAAAGAGGATGTTTTTGCTGAAAACTGGCGGATTTTCGGTAAATAAAGCTTCAAAAAGCATTTTAGAAACTGTAAATTACACTGTTGAATTGCTAAAAAATCCCTCAAATTTGGTATTGATTTTTCCACAAGGTAAAATTCAGAGTATATACACGCAAAACTTCCAGTTCGAGAAAGGTATAGAAGCAATTCTTAAGCGAACTAATAACCCAATTCAAATAATACTGGTTGCCAATTTGATAGACTACTATTCACACGAAAAGCCATCACTTTTTATGTATATGAAGGATTATAATTCTAACGATTTTTCTGTAAATGCAATTGAATCAACATATAATTCTTTCTTTTCGGAGTGCTCAGCACTGCATAAATCTGGCGAACTTGTATGATAATAATCGAAATATTTGCCTACTTAGTGCTTATTGCACTTTCATTTCAATTATTCAATGTGATTTTGAATGCAATTACTCCAATTTTTTTAAAAGAAGTCAATATAAAGTTCAACACACCACTAATTTCAGTTTTGATTCCAGCAAGAAATGAAGAAAACAACATATCTAATATATTAAATGACTTGATTAATCAGGAATATGAAAATATTGAAATTATTGTTTTTGATGATAATTCCGAAGACAACACTGCAAATATAGTCAAGGAATTCATTAAGCAAGACAATAGAATAAGTTTAATAAATTCCAATGTTTTGCCGCAAGGATGGATTGGAAAATCTTATGCTTGCAACGAATTATCCAAAAAAGCAAAAGGCGAATATTTTTTATTTGTGGATTCTGATGTAAGATTAAGAGGAACAATTCTTACACGTGCCATTCATTTTTCTTTGATGAAAACAATTGATTTATTGACTATATTTCCAATGCAAACAATGCTGTCGTTTGGCGAAAAAATTACAATTCCAAATATGAACTTTATACTTTTATCGCTCTTGCCTTTGATATTTGTACGAAAATCGATATTCAAATCTCATTCAGCCGCAAATGGGCAGTTTATGCTTTTTAATTCAGATATTTATAAAAAATTAAAGCCACATGAATTTGCAAAAAATAATCGTGTTGAAGATATAGCAATTGCAAGATATTTCAAAAAGAACAATAAAACTGTCTCAACTCACCTTGGTGATTTGGATTTAAGATGTCGAATGTATGAAAATTATAATCAAGCAATAGCTGGATTTTCAAAAAACATTGCTGAATTTTTCGGCAATTCATATATTTTTGCTTTTTTGTTCTGGGCAATCAATACATTTGGTTTTCTTTTTGTTTATTTTGCTTTTGGGTTTGATTTGATGGTGATTTATTTGCTATCAATTGCAATAAATAGGGTAATTGTAGCTCATCTTAGCAAACAATGTGTGGTAGAAAATTTAAAACTAACTATTTTTCAGCAATATTCGTTCTTAATCATGCTAATTAATTCACTAAAAAATAAATTAAATAAGAGTTACGAATGGAAAGGAAGAAATATTTAAGTTTTATATTTATAATTTTAATAACAATGACAATGAATCTAATTTCACAAAATAAGCAAACTATATATAACGCCTTCATTTTCAATAAAATGGATGATTGGAAAAAAGTAATAGATGATTTGCAAAAAATACCAAATAAAAGCGATGAGTTAATGCTTGAACTCATTAATTATCAATACGGTTACATTGCTTGGTGCTTAGGAAACGACAAAGAATCGATTGGGGAAGATTATTTAGATATTGCTGACGAAAACTTAGAAATTCTTGAGAAAAAGAAGTATTCACTTTCGATGGTTTATGCTTATAAATCAGCATTTTATGGTTTCAAAATAGGAATTTCCAATTGGAAAGCTCCATTTATTGGACCTAAAAGTGATAAAGCGGCAAATACCGGTTTGAAATATGATTCTAATAACTGGTTTGTTTATTTGCAGTTAGGGAATATTAAATTTTATTCGCCAAAAATATTTGGTGGTAGCAAATCTGATGCAATAAATCTATATCTTAAAGCAATGGAATTAATAGAAAAGCAACCACAACTCACAAATAACAATTGGAATTACTTGAGTTTGCTAACCACTATTGCTCAAGCTTATGAAGAAATGGAAAACTATACTGAAGCAAAGAAATTTTATGAAAAAGTAATGAAAATTGAGCCCAACTTTACTTGGGTGAAAAATGAACTTTATCCAAAATTATTAAAAAAATTCTAAAGGAAATAAATATATGTCAAAAAATGTTCTTGTTGTTGGAGCGGGAATTGGCGGATTGTCAACGGCACTCAGATTAGTAAAAAAAGGTTATAAAGTTACGATTATTGAAATGAATAATCAAGCAGGGGGCCGTCTTAATCAAATCAAAGATAATGGTTTTACATTTGATACCGGTCCAAGTTTCTTTAGTATGTCGTATGAATTTGAGCAACTTGCTAAAGATTGCAACATTAAATTGCCGTTTGAATATTATAAACTTGACCCGCTATATACAGTAAACTTTGGTATGGAGCAAAAGCCATTTCATCTTTATACAGATATTCAAAAGTTATCGGAACAATTCAAAGATATGGAGCCAGATTTCGAAGCAAAGTTCAATAAATATCTTGCAAAGTCGAAAGCACTATTTGATGATACGGTTGATATTGTTATCAAGCAGAATTTCAATTCAATTCTTCATTATATTTGGACATTGATGCAGGTTAATCCTGTTCATCTGCCTGTTTTGATTAAATCTTTTTATACTCATGTTAATCAATACTTTACAAATAAGCAAGTAAAGCAGATTATTTCGCTCGTTGCGTTCTTTCTTGGGCGAACACCTTTCGATACTAATGCAATTTATTCGTTATTGTCATATACAGAATTCAAACATGATGGCTACCATAACGTTAAAGGTGGTATGTATCAAATTACAGATGGCTTAGTTAGGGAATTAGAAAAAGAAAATGTTCAATTTCATTATAATACTGAGATTGTTGATTTTGAAGCAACTGACGGTAAATTATCTACTCTAATAGACAATCAAAATCGTAAATGGAAAGCAGACATATTTGTGATAAATTCAGATGCCGCAGTATTTAGGGGCAAGGTTTTCAAGCGAAAAAAATATTCAATTGAAAATCTTGATAAAATGGAATGGACTATGGGTTATCTAACGATGTATATTGGTGTTAATATTAAGATTCCGAACGTTCATCATCATAATTATTACCTTGGTAACAACTTTGATGAGTATGCCAAAGATGTATATAAAAACCCAACAACGCTACAAAAGCCATATTATTATGTAAATATTCTCTCCAAGCACAACAAAGAATGTGCCCCTGACGGTTCGGAAAGTATATTCTTTGTATGCCCAGTTCCAGACTTGAGATACAAACCAAATTGGGATGATAAAGAGCAAATTGCGGGCTCAATTTTAGATGATTTTTCTAAAAGAGTTGGAGTAAACATCAAAAACAACATTGTAAGCAAAACAATTTATACTCCAATTGAATGGCAAAAACGATTCAACCTTCATAGAGGAAGCGGACTTGGCTTATCTCATAAAATGACCCAAATTGGAGCTTTCCGCCCTTCAAATTTTGATGAAGAATTTGCCAATACATTCTATGTTGGTGCCTCAACAGTACCCGGTGCTGGCTTACCTATGGCAGTTATAAGTTCAAAACTTGCTTATGAAAGAGTAGAAAATTATGTAAGTGGAAAGTAAATAGAAAATTTCAAGATTACAATAAAGGTAACTACTCACTCGCCAAATGAAAGAATCACGTGCAAACAAAAACTAACTTTGTTAACACCTTCCGAAAGTTTCTATTCTTCGGAAGGATTTTAATAGAATAAGTGCATTTTTTTCAATTCATGATGGTTTAATCTTGATGTGATTGATTTATGTTATTATTTCTACATCTCACTGATATTCATAGTTATTATTGCATCGTATTATTTATTTCAAAACAAAAAATGGAACTATAGAAGTATCATACTGAACAAAATACATCCCAGATGAAAGATTGCTTACAGATACAATCGGTGTTGTAGATTTCAATACTACATTTCCAAGAATATCTATAACATTAAATTCCGAAATACCGGCAACTTCTATATAATCATTTGTTACTGTTGGTTTAATGCTAAATGAAACTGTTTTTGCACTTTCAACTGAACTATAAACCCCCATATTTAGTTTTTCTCTGATTGAATATTTATAACCATCAAAAAAACTAAGCGAGGTTAGTTTTGTTATCTCAAAAGGAGTTGTTATATATTCTTGCCAATCGTGATTTTTAGCATCAGCAGTGTTAGGCATTATCACAGAAATGACTTTTGTATTTTCTGTAACATCCTTATGACCTTGACCTCTTTCCATAACAACTATTATTTTGAAACAAGCACCAGGAATAGGGATTATACCATTAATTAAATTACTATATTGATTATAATATATTGGTCCAGTATAAATATATAGTTCCTTGTTTTCTTCAATACAAAGTTTCTTGCAATAATCCACTAAGGATTTCCAAGGATAATGGTATAGTTCAGGTCTTAGTGGTAAGACATTTGTCATCAAGTAGGTTGATTTATTATCTTCGAAAGTATCAGTTCTTTCTTCAGAATTAACCATCTGCCCGAGTTCATAACCAGAATTTTCATAATCTGATGGTTGTGGGTAGGACTTTGCTTCGTATGATGTATCAGTAATAAAATTCCCTGCATACTTTTCTCCATTCCCAAGCCAATCACTATTAAGATTGAAAGCAAGGTAGAATGTAGAATTATTAAAAGTCCTAAAAGCAACAACATACTGGCTTCTTTCAATAATTACTAAGTCTGAAGGTAGTATAGTTGAAACAGATCCTAACTCAATATTTGGATTTCTTTGAGCAAATAGAGGCAGAGCAAGCAAGAATAATAAGAATATTATTTTCATTGGATTAATCCTGTTGGAAATTATCGATTGTATGTTGAACTAATTCATTAATATCAATAATAGGTAAAATTATTCGATTTAAAAAGCTACCTTGAGTTTTAGCAAATAATATTCCTCGAGCAGTCGAATAGGAAATAGCCACTAAATTTTTAAGTATAGAATTTGGGATTTGCAAACCTTGGTTATCTAATTTTGCTATTTCTTTCAAATTTACTAATTTGAAATCTGTTACTAAAGAAAAATCAATTAAATTGATTACTTGACCATTTAAATTATATGGGTAAAATATTGTCAAAACAACTTGTAAGCTTTCATCTTCAATATTCTCTGCAAATTGTACTTGAGTACCAATTTGAAAATTATCCAGTTCGAAACTGTTTGTAATATCATATCCAGGTTCAATTAGGATAAATCTATTAATTCTAAAACCTATTATACCAACAGTAATTTTAGTTTCTAAAGGATCAGGCATATTTACAATATTCCCCTTCTTCATCTGTTTTTTCATATTGAATGGTTCCTTGATTTTTTAAAAAATTATAATTAACATGATTGATATTAATATCAGTTTTGTAATCATTTGAATTCTTAATGTTCGCTGGGAAATCAACAAAGCTAGTATTATTTACATTATTAGCGAATAAATTACCACTTTTGTATTTATTGACAGCAGTTTCAAAGCTAACAAAATTTATTAAAGGAACATTGCCTGTTGCTAATGATAATTCAACGAATTTTGATAATTTATGGTCGAAGTTCCCATTCAATACTTGTGATATATAACTTTTCCCAACACCTAATTCTGAAGCAAACTCAGTTTGGGTTAAGTTATTTTTTTCAAGATATTTATTAATCAACTCATACAGTTGATGTTGGATTTCAAATATCCAATATTCTGGTCCGTTTAATAACTCATTAGTTTTCATTTCTTTACTCCAAGGATATTCTGTAATCTTTAATAATTTTTTTTGCATTTAATACATCATTCTTTTGATTTGTTTTATATCCGCCTGAGATTATTATGTGGTTTTTACTTTTTTCAATTATTCCATATACTCTTAATTTCTCATGCTTAATTTCGAACATTTTGTAATTCACATAATCATTAAATAATTTAAAATTTGCTGGATTAGGTTTTAATCCTCTTGAAATTAAGTCAATAACATACAATATTTTTTTAAAACTATTCTTCATATTAGCATGATTGTTTATAACATCTTCTTCAAAATCATCAAACGGACAAATATAATCTACCATCATTTTGTAGATATTTACTTTCTTTTCAACCGTCTTAAATTCTGTTAACGTATAATTACTCATATTAGTTTACTTCCAACTAAACTTTTTGTAATATTTTGAATATTTAATCAACCCAAATACTAATACGATGAAATTCTTCAATATAGATATAAACACAAAATCCCCCTTTTTTAAAAGGGGGATGCAACTAGAGGATTTAAAAATTTATCAATATTAATGTGCAAATATTTCATTTATAAAATTGAATAAGTTACAATCAATTGATGAAAATATTATTATATTTACTTATCTAATATTCCATTGAAATTTCGTTCTGGACGATTTTTCCAGTTTCCTTTGTGATAACCGTAACCTGCAATAAGGGGCCAAGCAATTGTAGCTTCGGCAAATACCATTTGTTCGTAAGTAGTTTCTACTTTACCCCAAGAACTTGCTTCTTTTAAGGTGGAACCGGATAAAGCACCATCTCTTTCGTCAGCAACAGTTATTTGAATTGCATATTTGTGCATTTCAACATCCATTCCCAATACTTCTGCTGCAACAACGATGTCTTGAGTGAAATTCTTTGGAACGCCACCACCAATCATAAATACAGCTGAATCTTTGTTCGCTAATTTTGTTTTGGTAATTTCAAGAAAATCTTTTGCTGAATCAATTGTAAGCATTTCTCCTTTGGCATTGTATTGATGATGAACGAGTCCAAAACCTGCTGAACAATCAGAAAATGCAGGACAGAATATAGGCACTCCTTTTTCATAAGCCGTTCTAATAATTGAACCTTCCCCTTTGTTATTATCAACAAGCCATTTTCCCATTTCACGAATAAATTCACGTGATGAGTATGGTTTTGGTGGCAATTGATTACAAATTTCTGCAACAGTCATATCGCAATCACGTAAATTTTCTTCATCAATATAAGTATCGTAAATTCTATCAATCATTAATTCCCTCAGTTCATTATCATCAACAAATTGAGTTCCCTGATAATGTTTGTATCCGAGTGCTTCAAGGAAATCTTGGTCAACGATATTTGCACCTGTGGAAACAATTACATCGCACATATTGTTTTCAATCATATCCACAACAACTTGTTTTAATCCTGCACTAATTAATGAACCAGCAAGAGTTAGATATACAGCACATTCTTTATCGTTTAGCATCATATCAAAAATTGTAGATGCACGATGTAGATTACGAGCTTGAAATGCCATTTTACCCATAGCATCAACCATCGGAACCACATTATATGCTTTGATATCAATGTGTTCCACTAATTTTTCAGGGTTGAGGTAAGTACTTTTGTCTGCCATTATTATTCTCCAAATTTATTATTAAAAAATTATGCTTCTGTTTGAATTAAAGATGCTTTTTGTTTGAGAGCAGCTTTAATAAAATGTATAAACAAAGGATGACCAGTAACTGCTCTTGATTTTAATTCAGGGTGGAATTGAACACCAACAAACCATGGGTGGTTTTCCAACTCTACCATTTCAACCAAATTACCATCAGGAGAGTGTCCGCTCATTATCAAACCATTGTCTTCAAGAATTGGCTTGAATTGATTATTTAATTCATAACGATGCCTATGTCTTTCAGAAATATTTTCATTTTCATAGGCTTTAATTGCTTTTGTACCTTTTTTGATGGTACAAGGATATGCACCCAAACGCATTGTACCACCTTTATCTTTGATTTTCTTCTGCTCTTCCATCAAATCAATTACATTGAAATCATTTTTTTCAAATTCGGCAGAATGTGCTAATGGCATACCGGCAATATTTCTTGCAAATTCAACAACAGCGCATTGCATACCCAAGCAAATTCCAAAGAAAGGTATATTATTTTCACGTACATATCTAATTGCTTCGATTTTACCTTCAATTCCTCTCGACCCAAAGCCAGGTCCAACAAGTACACCGTTTACGTTCTGCAATAATTCAGCAACATTATCTTTGGTAATTGATTCTGAATTGATAAGTTCAAGAGTAACTTTTGCATTATTGATTGAACCAGCATGAGTAAATGCTTCGATAATACTTTTATATGAATCGCGATATTTAGTATATTTGCCAACTAAAGCTATCTTGACTTCATATTTTGGTGCTTTAATTTTATTTACAAACTTTGTCCAAGTTTCAATATCTAATTCACCAGTATCCATATCCATTTTTTTGAGAACAGTTTCAGCTAATCCACGTTTTGCAAAAAATAATGGAACTTCATAAATTGTATGGTCAACATCAACTACATCAAATACTGCTTCTTCTTCAACTGAGCAAAATAATGCAATTTTTTGTTTAACATCTTTGCTTAGTTTATTTTCAGAACGGCATAATAGAATGTGTGGTCTAATACCATATTCCATTAAAGCTTTTACCGAGTGCTGAGAAGGTTTTGTTTTTACTTCACCAGCAGATTTGATATATGGAACATAAGTTAAATGGATATTCATTACTCTTTTGCTACCAAGTTGAAGATTCATCTGACGTTGAGTTTCAAGAAATGGTAGTGATTCAATATCGCCAACTGTACCGCCAATTTCTACCAATACAAAGTCGAATTTCCCTTCAAACCATTTAATTCTTTTCTTGATTTCATCTGTAATATGAGGAATTACTTGAACAGTATTACCAAGATAATGTCCTTTTCTTTCCTTTGTAATAACTTCAAAATAAACTTGTCCAGTTGAAGTACTATTATGATGATTCAAGGATTCATCAATAAATCTTTCATAATGCCCTAAATCCAAATCTGTTTCAGCACCATCATCGGTTACATATACTTCTCCATGTTGAAAAGGATTCATAGTTCCCGGGTCAACATTAATATATGGGTCTAACTTCATTATTGTAACAGAATATCCCCTTAATTTAAGTAATAATCCGAGTGAAGCTGATGCAATGCCTTTACCAAGTGATGACAACACTCCACCTGTAATGAAAATGTAGTGTGTTTCTTTTTTTTGTACAATATCAGTCATAATTCTATTTTAAAATTAACAATAATCTAAATTATTCTTTCCTATGGAAAAGCAAAAATAAAGATAAATTTTTGGTTAAAAAAAAATTAGTTATCAACAAAGTAAAAAAATTTTGTAAATGTGCAATATAGATTAATAATACATAGCTAATTTGCGATACTCTACTGTTTTATAATTTTCAATTTACTTTGTTATTTAAATGAATAAGAGTATATTTGGAACAAGTTGAAAAAATAATAAAAAATGAATTCCTTGAAAATCCCAATAGGGATTAAATGTTTGTAAACCCCAACCTAACCTTCCCCAAGGGGAAGGAACTGGCGTAAGTCTAACAATCCCAGCGGGATTGAATAATTAAATACACATTCAACACCTACGGTGTTGTTGGTATAACTGGGAATATCATTTATTACAAACATTCATTCCCTATGGGAATCTCAAAGAATTTATTACAAATAACTAAAATTCTATTTTATTGTTAATTGGATGAGTAGTCACGCTAAATATAATGGATTTGATAGATTTTCTTTATTAGCCAAACAATTCTTAGTAACAAAAATGAAAACCACTTTTTAATTTTCGTCGAAGTGTGGTATTTCTCCTATCTCCCCTATTCATAATACATTTCATTATATTCAAATACCATCCTTAGAGAACTGAATTTTGTAATTGCCGTAAACATAGATTGTTTTATTATCTCAAGCCATTGACTTTGATTATTATAATACATTGGAATTACTTCGTTTTCGAGAATATTGTATAAATTCTCTGACGCTTGTGTTTCTGAAATATCGTCATTAAAAACAAATCCATTCTTTACATTATATGCTTCTGCCCACCATCCATCATCAATGCTAACATTGATACCGCCATTTAATGCAGATTTCATTCCGCTTGTTCCGCTCGCTTCAAGTGGTTTAATTGGATTATTAAGCCAAATATCACAACCTTGAACAATGTACTTTGCTACCTTTAAATCATAATTTTCCAAAAAGACTATTCGTTTCTCTAAATGATTTTCAGTAATTGATTTAATTACTCTTTTTAGCATATCCTTACCTTCTACATCTAATGGATGTGCTTTTCCAGAAAAAATAAATTGAACAGGAGTATCGGAATTGAATAATATTTTCTTTAATCTTTCAATATCATAAAATAATAAATCTGCTCTCTTGTATTGTGCAAATCTTCTTGAAAATCCAATAGTGAGAATATTTTCAGATAGTAATTCATCAATTGATTTAAATTTATCTCTTTTTATAAAGTCGGGTTTATCAATTTTATAAGAATTTCTAATAAAATTAATCAGCTTATTGCGTAATATATTTCTCAATAAAATTAATTTATCATCAGATATTTGGTGAAAAGCATCTATTATTGATTCATTATTGTTATATTCAAAATGATTATTTCCAATATATTGTTCAATTAAATCTTTTGTTTCATCTGCAAGCCAATAATTCAAATCAACACCATTCGTAATGTAATTAATAGGAACATCATTTGAATTATCTACATCAAAAGCACTTTTCCAAAGATTTCTTGATGTAACGCAATGTAATTTACTAACTGCATTGAAATTATTGCAAAGTTTAAATGCAAGAATTGTCATAGAAAATTCTTCTTCAGCCATTGAATTCTTAGCAATTAAAGAATGTGATTCATCAGAATTTTCTTTACTACTTTCAACATTTCCAAATTTTATAAATTCATCAATAGTTAAATTTGAATTTTCAAGAATTATATTGAAATACTTGACAATTAATTCATTTAAGAAAACTTCATTACCATGAATTACGGGTGTATGAGTAGTAAAAAGCGCTTGATTTCTCAAAATATTAAGAGCATCATAATAACTGATATGGTTATTTTGAGCATACGTTATTTGCCATTCAAGTAAAGCGAAAGCAGCATGACCTTCATTTATGTGAATAAAATCAGGATTTAATCCAATATAATTTAACAACTTAACTCCACCAATTCCTAAAAGAATCTCTTGTTGCAACCTATGTTCCCTATCTCCACCATATAATTTATCTGTTATATTTCGGTATTGTGGTAAATTTTCATCAAGATTTGTATCTAATAAATATAAATGAATGTTCCCAATTTTATAAATAAAAGTTTGATAAAATAATTTTCCATCTGGAAAATCAATTGACAATATTATTTTATTAAGATTATAATCAGTAAGTTGAGTTAGATTTAATTTTTCAGGGATTAAATTATAATATTCAGCTAACTGTGTTCCATTTTTTGTAATTTTCTGTTTGAAATAACCATTTTTATAAAATAATCCTATTGCAACTAAATTCAAATCTGCTTGATTAGCACTTCGTAAATGGTCACCCGCCAAAACACCTAATCCACCAGCATAAATGGGAATATTTTCTTCCAACGCAAATTCCGGAGAAAAATATGCAATAAGTTTGCTATTATTCATAATTATTATTCCGATTTATTAGTTACTAATTGTTTAAAAGCATCTCTATGTTTAAGCAAAATAACTATACATACAGCTACTGCGAGTATTTTTAATTGAAAAATATCTGGTATGTATGTCATATTAAATATTTCAATTAACATTTTAGGTGAACTAAAAAGCATAATGGGAGCCATAATTGAGGCAGTTATACTTCCAACATCTATATCTTTTTTTATTATATAAAAACCAGTAACCCACATCAAACCCCATAAAATAATTGCAAGTGGATTGATTAATAACAACGCACCAGTGGCAGTTGAAAGACCTTTCCCACCTTTAAACTTAAGAAAGAAATTATAATTATGCCCTATAACTACCCATACAGCAGCTATTGCAATTGATTGAAATACGCCATTTGAAATAAAAGATGCTATCCATACAGCAGTCATTCCTTTTAAAGCATCTAAAATAAATACAATTATTCCAGCATATTTATTACCTGTAACTGCAAAGCTATTCATTGCTCCTACATTACCACTACCCTCATTTCTAATATCCTTTCCAGAATACTTTTTTACAATTAATAACCCAAAAGGTATGCATCCCAGTAGGTATGATAAAATTAAAATGATTATATTTTCAATTGTTAGCATAATTTCACCATTTTGTTTTTAACAATTTCATTTGAATAAACGAAAAAATTAAAAGAATTATAAAAATCACATAAGCCAAAGCAGAGGCATATCCCATTGAATCAGATTTTTCAAACGCATTTGAAAATACAAGGTAAACAAGAGTTGTAGTTGAATTTAAGGGACCGCCTTTAGTCATAACAAAAATCTCAATGAATATTTGAAATGATTTAATTGTGTTGATTACAAGTACAAAAAGCAATGTTGGCTTAAGTAATGGTAATGTGATTCTAAAAAATTGTTGCCAAGCGTTTGCTCCGACTAATCTTGCAGATTCATACAAATCTTCTGAAATTGTTTGCATGGCTGCAAGAAATAATACCATATAATAACCAACAGAAATCCATACATCCATAAACATTATTGATAACATTGCAGTAGATGGCTCAAGTAACCAACCATTTTCAGGATGGGTAATTCCAAGCATTGAAAAAAGCATATTGATATAACCATCTTTTGTATATAGATTTGTGAAAATTAAAGCAATAACAACCATTGATGTTACTGATGGCAGAAAATATGCCGAACGAAAGAAATTCTTCCATCTAACGATACGACTATTCAAAATTACAGCAAGAAATATTGAAATTGAAACTGTAAAAGGTACAGTACCAAATGTAAAAAAAGCAGTATTTGATAATGCTTTATAAAAAATAGGGTCAGAGAATAATTGTGTATAATTATCAAATCCTATAAATTCAGCTTCATTAGTAAGAGTATAGTATTTTGTAAAACTTAGATATAATGAATAGATTAATGGATAAAGCCAAAAAAGTAAAAATGTTATCACCCAAGGTAATAACAAAGAAAAAGTATTGAGCTGCAATTTTGTTTTAAAATTCATTTCGTTCAAATTCTTTTAATGTTGAATAAAATAATTCTAAAGGAAGTCCTACTATGTTATAATAACATCCATTTATATGACTTACAAAAACTGCCCCAAAATCATCTTGAATTCCATAAGCTCCAGCTTTATCCATAGGTGAGCCAGTTTTTATATAAGCCCAAATTTCATCATCTTCAAGATTTCTAAAAGTAACCTCTGTTGTTTTGAACACAGTTTTATTATATTTTGAATTACTATTAACAAAAGCCAAGCCAGTATAAACAGTATGAGTTTTACCACTTAATTTTTTTAGCATTTCAAACGCATCATTTTGGTTAATTGGTTTATTAAGAATAGCATTATCTAATACTACAATAGTATCACATCCAACAACGATTGCATTTTTATCAATTTTGTTAGCAACATCAATCGCTTTATTTAATGCTAATGACACACAATATTTTTCAGGTAAATCAAATTCAATACTATCTTCGTCAAACATTGAAGGAATTATTTCAAATTCAATTCCTAATTGTTCAAGTAGTTTCTTCCTTCTTGGTGATTTTGAAGCAAGAATTATTGGTAAATTTGTAGTAAGTAATTTTATATTCGTATTCATAAATTATGTCTTTTTAGAAAAAATCAGTGGAATTCGCCATTTAGTGAAATTGAAAATATCAAATGATTCCCAACTAACTTTAATTGTAAGCAAAATACCTAATGCTCCTGTAATAAAATTGCCTAACCACATTGCTAAAAATGGAGAAACATATCCCCTATCACCAAGTTTTTCGCCCCCTATCAAACATGCCCAATAAATGATATAGAATACAAGTGTCATTCCTGCACTCCAGCCAAAACTGCCACCTTTTGTAATAATCCCCAAAGGTGCGCCAACGAATACAAAAACAATACACGCAAAAGGCAGAGCATATTTTTTTTGAATTTCTATTTCATATTGTTTCATTCTTTGGTCTAAGTTATTCATTTGGTATAAATCAGATTCTAAAACTGAATACATAAAATTAATACGCTTACTAACTTTAACAATAGCAGTTAAACGGCTCGTATCAATTGATTTCTCTTGAAGTGAATCTGGTTTTGGTACAGATTGAGTATATTTTATTTTGCCAAGTGCATATTTTGCTTCCTCTTGAGCTAATTTTTTATTACTTTTTTGGATTTTTATATAATTATCTCTTGCTGAATTTACAATCTCTTGCATATCTGCAATTCTCATTTCTCTGTCACCACGAGTTCCGCCTTCAGCTTCAGATTTTTCAAAAGAAAAACCTCTCGCAGGCAATAAAATCTGGTATTCCGTAAATTCAATAACTTTGTAATTATTTACATTATTTGATAAGGACTGATGCACTTCACCATTATACAAAGTCATTTTTAAATTCTTAAAATCAGGAGTAAATTTAACAATACCTGTATCGGCAGAAATTATATTTCTACCGTGAACTTTTGTTAAATCATAGATTGTAACTCCGAACAATGTGCCTGAAATAGAATCAACTTTTCTTGAAAGAATAGTATATCCATCTAATTGTGTGGAAAATTGTCCCGGGTCTATCGAAAATGTTGGTTTTGTTTGCATTATATCAAATTGCAAAGTCTTAGCTTTGTGATTAGATTCGGGAAGAATAATGTCATTAAACAAATACAACAAATATGAAAGTAAAACAGATGCAATTATAACAGGCATCATCATTCTGATTAAACTACCGCCACTTGCTTTTATAACTGTAACTTCATTTGCAGCAGACATTGAACCAAACGCCATTAAAGTAGAAAATAATACTGCTACTGGAACAGCAAGAATTACCATCCAAGAAACATTGTAAACTATCAGCTGAATAATCACCCATTCACTCAAACCCTTTCCAACCAAAGTTTCAAGAGTATTCATTATGAATTGCATCAGATAAATAAAAATGATTAAAGAAAAACCAAAAGTAAATGGTGCAATGTGTGATTTCAATATATATCTGTCAATTAAATTCAATTTATATCCAAATTTTTAAATTCCAATTCCGCAAGAAATCAAATTTAACAATAAAATACAAATTTTCATTAATGTTTATTCTAAAAGTAAAAATAAATTATATTAAATGTTAGAATAAATAACTTCGAACAATACTTCTGACGTCTAATACCATATTGTTTTCAAAGATAAAAGTTATAAATCTTTGAAAAACTCATAAAAATTAAATGTCTTTAACATAAAAATCACCTATAAGTCTATCAACTCCGTAAGTGTCTAATGTGTATTAAAAAGCATTGATTCCAGTTGATTTTATCAAGGATAATATCAAAAATAAAAAAACTACTCCAATCTTTTTTGCAACGTAAGAGTAGTTTAGACTTTGGTTTAGTTTTTTATTTAAAAAAGCAAAGAATTCACAAAAAAATCTTTGCTTTTTTTAAAAACATAGTAAGAAAAAAGTTTAGAAAGTATATTCAATTCCACCAGAAAATATATTGAAATTACTAACATTATAATCAAGAAAAACTGCAAAATTTCCAAAAGATTTTCTTACTCCAACAGTCCATTTAAAGTTGGAATCTGTAACAGTTAAATGAGAAGTTTGTGGATTCTTATCACCCGGAAATCCTGGAGTAGGTTCAAAATTTGGATTTTCATCAGATATTTTGTCAATTAATCCAAGTTGCCATTGTATTTCTATAGGTAAATGGTATTTGTAAGTAGATTTAATTTCAATCATTTCATAAGAAAAACCTGAATAAACATCAATAATATCCTTGAAACTTTTGCTAAAATGAATGTTGAAATTATACATTGTTGCGTCAGCATTCAATTCAGCTTTGGTAACGCCAACAGTATTTTGAAGATTTGTACCCTGATAAACAGCTTGAATTGCCATATCGAATGGTCTTTCATCTTCAGCATCAATATAATTACTACCAAAATACTGTGATATAGAATGTTTAAGACCAACACCCCAGAATGAAAAATCACCGATTGTTTCGCCAAGATTAACTGATGGTATAAATCTTAATAATAATTCTGTTCCAAACAAAGACCCAATTTCAATTTGTGGAATTGCAGCATAAACAGTATTCAAATTAGAGCCGCCATATAAAGCAAATCTTTCAGGAAATCCAACTATCGAATTAGCAATTGAATCTTTCAAACTTTGTGGAATCAAAGGATTTGAATACAATGGATGTGCTTGTAACAAACTGAACAAAGTATCGTGAGGAAGTATAAATTCTGTATTTCCTGCACCTAATGCTGTTGATGCTTTTGTTGGAATTTTAATGTTTTTCTTATCATACACACCATCATACATAAGATTTAGAAATAAATATCTCACCAATCCAGCTGTATCAATGCTTTTTATGGATAACCCATCTAATTTAATAAATGAAAATGCTTTGTCATAAGCAAATGAATCTGCAGGCATTACTGGAGCGTAAGACTTTAAATCGTCAGCAACAAAACCCAGCATATTTTGCAATCCAACTCTAAAGTAGGGCTTGTCAACTTTATGTGGTATGTATGCTTGATTAAAAAATCTTGTATTAGAAGTTCCATTTACTACTGTAACAACAGGTTGTAAAAATGGAATTCCATTCGTTTCAAACAAATCTTTACTAAACATTCTTGCTAATTCAACCGTGTAACTATTAGCAGTTTGACCGAAAGTCAAATTACTACAAAAAAAAGTAAACAATATAATACATAAACTTAGTATGCTTTTCATTCAATTTTCCGAATATTTATTTTAATAATTTCTTTTTTATAATTACATATAAAGGCGCTGCTAAAACTAATAGTAAGAAAATAAAAGCAAAATTAAATATAAACCAAACTGAAACTTTCAACACAACCAATATCAATTTGATGAATAAATATGCGATTATCAATGCAATACCACCTGCCAATATTTTTTTCAACATAAATTATCTCCCTGATTAAATAAAAAATTTAGTTTACCTACTAAAAATTATTAGACTTAATTTCTTCGATTTTATTTAAAAAATAATCTCTTTTTTCAAAATTATTTTCTGCTAATTGTTGATATGCTTCAATTGCTTCATCAATTGCACCCTGTTGAAATAGTATATTTGCAATTGTTTCTGTAATTACTGTTGGTTTTGCATATTCTTCATAATCATCATCATACATAGTTTTTTCAGGAGTACTATGCTCTTTATTACCAACCATTAAATCAAGTTCGTGAAAAACTTCCAAAGGATTTGAACGATATGATTTTAATGAACGTTCAATATCGAATAGTGAAATTTTCTGTTTCTTTCTTTTTTGATAAATGTAATAGTCAGGAATCAATTCAACTAAACCAGGAATTAAATCTGGTATTGAAGCATTAAATTTTATTGATGGCAATAATTTTGATTTTATTTCCAAATCAAAATTAAATCTTGATGACTTTGAATATTGTCTATTTAAATTTTGCTCAATGTTATTTGATTGATTATTAATTTCACTTTCCTCTTCAAACTCTTCATTTCCAAAATTCTCAACAATTTCTGCTTGAGTATTTACATCATTTTCAATGTAATATGCCTCTAATTCCACATTATCAGCTACTTCATCCAAATTATAATCTTCAATTACTTTTTCATCTGAAATCAAATCATCTTCAATTAATTCAGAATCGTCTAAAATATTTTCAAAAGAATAATTTTCAATAGCTAATTCAGAATCAGATTCCATTTCTTCATTAATTAATGTATCAGAATTATCAAAATTATTTTCAAATTCATCTGCATTTTCAATTAATTCATCAATTTCGGCACTATCGATGGTAGATGCAACATTCATATTATCAATAGGGTTATCAATATTATCTTGTGCATTTTTAATAGTTTTAAATGCTGGAAATGCTTTTGCAGCATTGTCTAATATGTTATGAGCCATTCCTGTATCTCCCAATCCTTTGTATGCTTTTGCTAAAATAGCAATAGCCGCAGGATAGTCAGGAAATTCTTTTAATCCTTCTTCGCATAACTGAATAGCATCTTCATAAAGTCCATTTCGTAATAGATGCTCCGCATCAACAGCAAAAAGAGGTGATATTTCTTCCATATTATCTTCTGAATAATCTTAATAAAAATAGAAACAAATTTATAAAATCTAAGTACAACATCAAAGCACCAATGATAGCACCTTTAGTTACAACATCATTACCATACATTTGTATGTAGTGCATTTCTTTGATTTTTTGTGTATCATAAGCAGTCAAACCAGCAAAAACAATTACACCAATTACATTAATTACAAAGTGCATTGCAGAACTTTGTAAAAAGAAATTTACTATACTTGCAATTATAATACCTATTAAACCCATAAACATAAAACTGCCAACTGCACTTAAATCTTTTTTAGTAACATATCCAAATAAACTCAATCCACCAAACATACCGGCTGTTATAAGAAATGTAGTATAAATTAAAGACTCATTATAATTCATCAATATCACCGAAAATGAAATGCCAGTTAGAATTGAATATCCAAGAAAAGCCATAATTGCAGTTGTTGGGCTTAATTTTTCAATTCGGGCAGATAAAAATATCACTAATCCAAATTGTGCTAATATAATTGCCAAATAACCGAATGGAATATCTAAAACAGCATACTGAAGACCAGTTGCCATAAAGAAAATAGAAGTGAAAGCTGTTGCTAACAAACCACTTACCATCCAAGAATATACTTTTGTTAGGTACGCTCTTTGAGATTTTACTAAATCTAATGCTTGAGTACCAGAAAATGAATTAAAATCTAAATTTTTTTCCATAATGTTTCCTATTCAACTACAAATTAATCCTCTAATTTACGAAAATATCTTTATTTTTCAAAAAAAAGTAAGATAATTATATTGATTATAAAATAAATAATTTTTTTAGAAATGTAAATCAGTAACAAATAGGTCAACATCAAATTGAAATTACTTATTCACCAAATGAAAGAATCAAGTGAAAAAAAAAAAAAATTAACTTTGTTAAAACCTTCCGAAGGTTTTGAACCTTCGGAAGGTTTATTGCCAAGTTAGATAAGAGCCAATTTACAATAAAATAGAATTTTGGTTATTTTGTAAAAAATCTTTGAAATTCCGATATGGAATTAATGTTTATAACAGAAGAAACCCCATCCTAACCTTCTCCAAGGGGAAGGAATATATGTAAAGTCCTCCCCTTGAGACTATTTAGGTGGGGTTTATAACTATTCAATCCCGCCGGGATAATTGGACTTACTCGTGTTCCTTCCCCTTGGGGAAGATTAAGTTGGGGTTTACATATATTTAATCCCTATTGGGATTTTCAAAGAATTTCATTTTTATCATTACTTTACACATGTTCCAAATATTTCAAAATATACTATATTTTTTATTCAAATTAAATAGCAAATTTCAAATGATAAAACTTTTGAGTAGTTACAAAAAAAAATGATTCCTTATTGAAACTTTTCTTTTCATTTTGGGTTATTACTATTATTATAATTTTTTTGAGGTATTTATGAAATTTTATATTCTAATTATTGTGTCAATTTTAGTAATTTCTTGTAATGAAGATTCTAATAAACCGACAATAAAAGAGAATCCTATTCATATTCCTTGTAAGATTGGAAGTGATTCTATCGCAATTGATGCAAAATCAATAGTTCGTACATTTGAGAATTTAAGTTTTATTCCCGATTGTATTGGGAAGTGTATTGATTTAGAATCAATTGATTTTTCTAATAATAGCATTGATAGTATTCCTTTATGTATCGGAAATTTCAAGAAACTTGTGTTCTTAGGACTTAATAACAATAATATTTCAATTCTTCCTGATAGTATTTGCTACTTAAGTAATTTATATAGCTTAATAGTAACTAATAATAATTTGAATTACTTACCTAATAATATTGGTAATTTATCACATTTGAATACTTTGGCTGTATCTTATAATAATTTAACTTACATTCCAGAATCAGTAGGAAATCTCTCTAATCTTGAAATACTCGGATTAGCTGGCAATCGAATTGAACATTTACCTGCAAGCATTGGAAATTTGACTAAATTAAAAGTCCTACATATTGCAGATAATCAATTGTCTGAATTACCTCCTTCAATCTTTACATTGCATAAAAATCTAAAAGAGCTGTATATTTATAACAACAAGTTTTCAGATGTATATTTAAAGAAAATCAAAGATTCATTTCCAAGTACAATTATTTACAATTGATTTGAATTAAATTATAATCTGTTGAGTAGTGCAACAATAAATTTGTGGATGTCTATCATTGGTATGTTAATTTTGATAGTACTTTAATGATAAAATTTCTTACATCTTATTAAATTATCACGTAGTGATATTTATAGATTCCAACACTTTCAAAGTGTTGGACATCAAAATAACTTTATAACCCCACCTAAATCCTCTCCATTTCGACTACGCTCAATGACCGGGAGGACTTTACATATTTTTCCTTCCCCTTGGGGAAGGTTAGGATGGGGTTTCTTGGTTACTCACATTCTACCACTACTTGATATTTATTAATTTCCAACACTTTCAAAGTGTTGGACATCAAAATAACTTTATAACCCCACCTAAATCCTCCCCATTTCGACTACGCTCAATGACCGGGAGGACTTTACATATTATTCCTTCCTCTTGGGGAAGGTTAGGATGGGGTTTCTTGGTTACACACATTCAATCACTTCGTGATGTTTATAGATGTCCAACACTTTCAAAATGATGCTCATCTTAAAAAAAATTGATTTATTTTTTTTCCAAACAACTTTTTTAAAGTAATTCCGTTATTAATGTTATTATTTTAACAAATAATTTTGGTTATAGATTATGAAAAAATGTATTTTATTTCTTATTGTTGCACTCGTAGGAACAGCTTTCTCCCAAGAGCAAAAATCAATTGACATTACAATTTACAATAATAATCTTGGCGTGGTTAAAGATGTACGTGAATTTGACTTAAAAAAAGGTAATTCAATTATTTATCTTAGAGATATCCCAAATTTAATTGACGCAAGTTCTGTAAAGATTAATTTTGATGGGACTATTAATGAGCAGAATTATCGTTACGACTTGGCATCTATGGAAAAAATTCTTGAAAAATATATTGATAAAACCATCACTTTGAAAAATAAAGATGAGCAGATTACAGGTAAATTGATTACTGCTGGAAGACAAATTGTTATTCAAAAGCCAGAAGGTGGATTAGTTATGATTCCAAATGTTACGAATTACAACATTTCTGTTGATGAATTACCCGCTGGATTTATAACAAAGCCAACTCTTGTTTGGAATATCAACGTAAATAAATCAGGAAAGCAAAATATTGATGTATCTTATCATACAGAAGGAATTAGTTGGGAAGCTCAATATGTAGCATTACTAAATAAGGACGATTCTAAAATTTCGTTAAATTCTTGGGTAAGTATAACCAACAATACTGGAGCAACTTTCCAAAATGCAAATCTTAAATTGATGGCTGGGGAAGTTAATCGTACTAGAAATAAGGAAGTGGCGTTTAGAAGTTACCAAGACTTTAGTGAAGGTGGAGGAGGATTAACTGCGGCAGTTCAATTGGAAGAAAAATCTTTTTTTGAATATCATTTATATGAATTACAACGTAAGACTACTTTGATGAATAATGAAACAAAGCAAATCACATTATTTGAAGCAAATTCTATTCCAGTGAATAAAAAGTTTGTTTATAATAGTTATTTTGGGGCTCAGAAATCAAATGCAAAAGTAATTTTGGAATTTGTAAATTCAAAAGAAAATAATCTTGGAATGCCATTTCCTGCAGGTATTTTCAAAATAAATAAAGACGACGGCAGCAGTGTTGCATTTATAGGTGAAGACCAAATTAAACACACACCAAAAGATGAGAAAATTTCTCTTACTATTGGAGAAGCATTTGATGTTTTGGTAGAAGAATACACATTAAATACTGAAAGAATTTCTGATAAAGTATCAGAATCTGAATATGAAATTGTTTTAAAAAATAGAAAAGACACTGATATTACTATAGACGTGATTAAATATTTTGGGCAAAATCACAAACTAATCAGCTCAGATTATAAACCAGAATACAAAGGAACAGAAGCAACTTTCAAAGTACCAGTAAAGAAAAATTCTGAATTGAAGTTCAGGTACAAAGTACGAATTAGCTATTAAATTTAGATGAATATGAAATCAAATTTTACAAAACTGATGACAATATTAATTTTATCATCAGTTTCATTATTTTCTCAAATCAGAATCAAAGCTGTAGGCGATGTGATGCCCGGCTCATATACTCCAAAACCAAAATTTCCGAAGGATGCCGGAAATGAAATTATAGATTCAATTGATAATTATTTAAAAAATGCTGATATTTCAATTGGTAATTTTGAAGGAGCATTTGTAAAAGAAGGATTAATTCCAGATAAATGTAGTGATACATCGAGAAAAGCAAATAAATGCTTTGAATTTGGAGTACCTGAAAATCTTGCACCTTTAATCAAAGCAATAGGATTCAACTCAATGACTTTTGATAATAATCATTGTAATGACTATGGAATTGATGGATATTTGAACACACTTTATACTTTTGATGAATTAAATATACCAGTTGCTCATCAAAGAGTTCCGACTATAATTAAAATTAAAAATAGAAAAATTGCAATAGTTGCTTTTGGTTTCGATAATAATTCATATAAAATTACTGATATAACACAAACAAAAGAAGTAATTCAAAAATTAAAATCTGAAAATGATTTGGTGATTGTGTCATTTCATGGTGGAGCTGAAGGCAAAAAAGCACTTTATATTGCTGATTCTACTGAATTTTTTCTTGGGGGAAATAGAGGAAATGTAATAAAATTTGCTCGAACTGCTATTGATGCAGGTGCTGATTTGGTGTTTGGGCATGGTCCGCACGTATTGAGAAGTTTGGAACTATATAAGAATAAATTAATTGCATATTCGCTTGGAAATTTCCTTACTTATGGGCATTTTAATTTATCTGGAGTTAATGGTATTACTGCAATTTTAGATGTTACAATTGACGAAAATACAGGCAATTTTCTCAATGGAAAAATTATCCCATTCAAACAAAAGAAACCGGGCATTCCGTATTTTGATGAAAAAAAAGAAGCAATTATTTTGATGAAAAAATTAGTTTCTGCACACAAAGATGCGGCTCTGATTATTGAAAATTCAGGTGATATTGTTAAAAAGAGATGAGATTCAATACATATTCACAAACTTATTCAAAATATTTAATTACGGTTTAGTAATTATCATTCTTTCAATAGTTTTATTTTAATTAAACTATTTTACTTTTTTAATTGTCTAATTAAAAGTTTTTAATAATTTGGCTTATTTATTATGAAAAAAGTATTTTATTTAGTTTGTTTGTTCAGTTTTATTAATATTTTGCAATCTCAAAACTATTATATTAGCGGACAAGTAATTGATTCTACCGAAAGAAAACCACTTGCATCTGCAAATGTTGTTTTGGTTCAATTACCTGATTCCAATCAAACAGGTACAATCACTGAAAGAAATGGTAAATTTACATTGGATAATTTGCAAGCTGGAAATTATTTGCTGAAAATTAGATACATAGGTTATTCTGAACTTAAACGAAGAATCAAAATCATAAACAAATCTGTAGATTTAGGAAAAATATTTATATCTTCTAAGTCGATTGAAACTGATGTTGTTGAAGTTATCGGTGAAATGCCTACAACTACAATACAAGGTGATACTACAATTTATAACGCAGAAGCATTTAAAGTAAATAAAGATGCCTCAACTGAAGATTTGATTACTAAAATGCCAGGAATAACCGTTGAAGATGGAAAATTGAAAGCTCAAGGTGAAGATGTCAAAAAAGTACTTGTTGATGGAAAGCCATTTTTCGGAGATGACCCAAATGCTGTTATTAAAAATATTCCAGCTGAAATGATTGAAAAAGTACAAGTATTCGACCAATTAAGCGACCAATCACAATTTACAGGTTTTGATGATGGAAATGCAAGTAAAACAATGAATATTGTTACAAGATTAGAATTTAAAAAAGGTATATTTGGAAGAATATCGGGTGGATATGGCGACAAAGAAAAATATATGGGTAGTGGAAGCATAAATTTTTTTAATAATGAGCAAAGAATTACACTTCTTGGTATGTTCAATAATATCAATGACCAGAATTTTTCAATGGAAGACTTGATGGGTGTAAATGCAATTACAGGTAGTAGAGGTGGCGGTGGTCGTGGTGCTTTTGGTAGAATGATGGGAGCAATGCCGAGTGGCGCCGGAGGTCAGAGCTTTAGAGGTAGTAGTGATATTTCAAATTTTATGGCTGACAATAAAAGCGGTTTAACGGATACAAAATCTTTTGGGCTAAATTTTCAAGATAAATATGGTGAGAGTGTTGACATTAGTAGCAGTTATTTCTTTAATTATACGAATAATAATTCAGAAACAAATTTAAACCGTTATTTCTTTTTAGAAAGTGCTGATAATCAAAACTATTCAGAAGCAAGCAATTCAAATTCAAACAATCAAAACCACAGATTCAATATGAAATTGGAATGGAAAATTGACTCGATGAATTCAATAAATATTACTCCAAGACTATCTTATCAAGCAAATGAAAGTGGGAGCGGAGTTGCAGGAATTACAAAAGCAGGTAGTAATACTTTAAATGATATTAGTAATGATGTTAATTCTGATTTATCAGCATTGAGTTTCAATAATCAATTATTATATAGATTGAAATTCCCTATAAAAGGTAGAACATTATCATTGACATTTAACTCAAATTATAGAAATAATTATGGTGATAATTCACAATTTTCTCAAAATGATTATTACGAAGAAATATTGTTTTCTGATACTTTAGACCAAATCGCCAATATTGATAAAAATGGATATGGCTTGACAGGAAATTTTGTTTATACTGAACCAATTGGAAACACCAGCCAACTTTCTTTAACTTCTTCATATTCAGTAAGTAAAGACAAAAGCGATATGAAAACTTTCAATAATGATGCTGTAGAAGAGTATTCATTATTAGATACTTTGTTAAGTAGTGTTTATGAAAAAGATTACAATACACAAAGTTATGGTTTAGGTTATCGTTATAACGAAAATGATTTTTCAATGAATATTAATACAAATTATAATATTTCAATACTTGATAATTATGCAGAATTTCCATTAAATCAAACAACAAGTCGTACTTTTTATTCGATTTTGCCATCAATTAATTTAAGATACAAAATTTCAACTACTAAAAATATTAGTTTGAATTATAGAACAAGAAATAATGACCCAAGTGTTGACCAATTGCAAAATGTATTGAATAATAGAGACCCATTGCAACTAAGAATTGGCAATCCAAAATTATCACAAGACTATAATCATAATATTTTTGCAAGATATTCAAGTTTCGATATGGCAACAATGACATCTTTTTTTGTGTTTCTTAATGCTTCATATACACAAGATTACATAGGAAATAGAACAATAATCGCAGAAAAAAAACCTATTATTTATGATAGCATAACGATAAATCAGGGAACACAATTAATTATTCCTGAAAATATGGACGGCTATATGAATTTGCGTGGTTTTATTAGCTGGGGAATTCCAGTATCATTTATCAAATCGAACTTAAATATCAACACTGGAGTTACTTATAGCAGCACTCCATCAATTATTAATGATTTTGATAATAAAGCGAATTCAACTAATTATACAATTGGTTTGGTTATTGCAAGCAATATTGGGAAAGAATTAGATTTTACTATTGCTTCTATGAATAATTACAATACAGTTGCAAATTCATATTATAAAAATAATGATAGAGAATACTATACAAATAGTTCAAGAATTAGATTTAATTGGACAATTTGGAATGGCATTGTATTTAAAACTGAAGTTGAATACAGATATAATGGATGGTATGATAATACTGATGATGCTAATTCATATTATTGGAATTGTAGTATTGGAAAGAAATTATTCGAAAACGAGCAAGGAGAAATACGTTTTTCTGCTTTTGATATATTAAATAGAACATCAAATTTGCAGCGAAATATTACTGATACTTATATTGAAGATACCAATACAAATGTATTAGGTAGTTATATGATGCTATCATTTATTTATAACATAAAAGTATTTTAATAGTTTTTCAAATAATAAGTAGCTTTCAAAGATAAAAGAAAAATTCCTTGAAATTCCCATCGGGAATTATTGTTTGTAACAAAAGAAACCCGTCATTGTGCTTAGTCGATGTCATTTTTTTAATATTGAATTAAAATATTGAATCTCTATCAGGATTTTCAAGGAATTTCATTTTATGATTATTTGTAGTTTGTATTAATTTGTTTTTTCAAACATAAAAAAATATTTTTTTAGAATTTCATTTTGGTTAAGTGATAAAATTGAAATTTAAACTAAATGTTAATAAATAATTCAATATGTATTAATTCTTTTTTGTTATTTTTGTTTTTTTTAATAATGATTAGGGGTGTTTTTATGGTTAGATTTTTTACTGTTTCTATTATTATTTGCTTGATTTTTTCAGCATCTTTATTAGCACAAGGTGTAACCACTGGAGAATTAAGTGGCAAATGCTTTGATTCCGACAGAAAGCCATTAATTAAAGCAACGATTAATGCAGTTCATATACCTTCTGGTACAAAGTACGGTGCTTTTACAAGAGCAGATGGTAGATTTACAATTATTGGAATGAGGGTTGGTGGTCCCTACAAAGTAACTGCCTCATATATCGGTTTTGAAAACAAAACTTTTGACAATGTAAATATCAACTTAGGTACTTCAACTAATTTAGATATTATTCTTGATGCAAAAGGTGTTGTTACTGGAGAAATAATAGTTACTGCTAATGCAGATAATATTTTCAATACCGAAAGAACAGGTGCAGCTACAACAGTTACATCAGCCAATATAGAAACACTGCCTACTATAAATAGAAATTACTCAGACTTCACAAAACTTACACCTCAATCACGCTCTTTTTATAATGGTAATTCATTTGCTGGACAGGATAATAGATATAATAATATTACAATTGATGGTTCTTACATAAACAATTCATTTGGATTATCTGGTGATCCGGGTGGTAGAACTGGAGTTGCACCAGTCTCTATTGATGCATTAGAACAAATACAAGTTAATATTGCACCTTATGATGTTCGTCAAGGTAATTTCGTTGGTGCTGGTGTTAATATGGTAACAAAATCTGGTACGAATGAATATTCTGGTACAGCATATTATCAAAAAAGAAATGATAATTATGTAGGCACTAAAGCCAAAGAATCAACATTTAATCCAGGTGAATTCAATTTTGATTTATTAGGTGCATCAATTAGTGGTCCAATTATTAAAGATAAATTATTCTTTTTCGTAAATGTTGAAAAAGAATCCTATACTAGTCCTGGAACAACTTATTTAGCCAACAAAGGTGGCGAAAAAGTAGAAGGCAATGTAACCAGAGTATTAGAGAAGGATTTAATCGAATTAAGCTCTTTTTTGAAAGATAATTTTGGTTATGAAACTGGACCATATCAAGGATATGATTTTGAAACACCTGCTTTGAGAATGATTTTTAAATTGGACTACAACTTAGATGATAAGAATAAAATTAGTTTAAGATACAATCATCTTGATTCAAAAACTGATGTTTTAGTATCAAATTCAACATCGTTGGGTAACGGTAACAGAAGAACAAGAAGTGATGCTCTGAATTTTGCAAATTCAAATTACGCAGTAATGGAGAATATAAGAGCAATTAATGCTGAATGGAATAGTGTTTTTTCAGATAATATGGTAAATAATATGATTGTTGGCTATCGTTTTCATGATGAAAGTCGTGAACAGCCATCAAAATTATTTCCAATGGTTGATATTCTAAAAGATGGAACAACTTACACCACATTTGGAACTGAACCATTTTCTCCAGATAATAAACTGAAATATAGTACTATACAATTTCAAAACAACCTGAGCTGGTTTTTAAAAGACCATAAGTTATTATTGGGATTTTCTGTTGAAAAATATAATTCAGAAAATATATTTTTCCCGGGTTCTCAAAGTGTGTATGTTTATAATTCATTAGATGATTTTTATAGCGATGCAAACGGTTATCTTGCAGATCCAAATAGAACAACATCAACAGATACATTAGGAAAATTTCAATACAGATATTCAAACATACCCGGTCAAACTGAACCTGTACAGCCATTAGATGTAATTTATGGCGGTATTTATGTACAAGATGAATGGAGTTTAACTGATAATTTCAGAATTATGGGCGGTATTAGAATGGATGTACCTATTTTTGATGAAACTGGTTATAGAAACGAATCTGTTGAAAATCTTGCTTTCAAAGATGAAAATGGAAATACAGTTTATTATAGAACTGATAAATTACCTAATAGTACTCCATTAATTTCACCAAGAATAGGTTTTAATTTTGATTTGTTTGGTGATAAAACTACACAATTCAGAGGTGGAACAGGTATTTTTACTGGTCAACCAGCATTTGTTTGGATTTCAAATCAAATAGGAAACAATGGAATTTTGACTGGCTTTGAAAGTTTAACCAAGACAATAAAACGTCCATTTAATCCTGATCCAAATGCTTATGCTCCAGACTCTGTTTCGGGAGCTCCTGCAAAAAATTATGAATTAGCATTGACTGACCCTGATTTCAAATTCCCTCAAATTATGAGAACTAACTTCGCTTATGACCAAAAATTACCTTTAGGATTAGTTGGGTCGTTAGAATTCATCTATAATAAAGATATTAATGGTGTTTATTATATAAATGCAAATCTGAATGATTCTACTTCTAATTATGTTGGAGCAGACCAAAGAACTATTTGGAAAGGCAGCAACAAAATTCATTCTCATATCGATAACGCGGTTGTGTTGAAAAATCAAGATGTAGGATATTCATATAATATTGCTGCAACTATTGAAAAGCCAATGACTGCTGGTTTATATGGTAAAATTGGATTCTCGTATGGTGTTTCAAAAAACACAGTGGATCCAAGTTCAATTGCATCTGGCAATTATTATAATAATTTACAATCAAACAATCCAAATAACCCAGGTCTTGGTGTATCCTTTTATACTCCAGACAGTCGCGTATTTCTTGCTATTTCATATAGAATTGAGTATTTCAATTTTGGAGCAACAACAATTAGCTGCTTTTTGGATAGTTACACAAATGGTAGAGCAAATTATTATATGTCAGGCGATTATAACAACGATGGCGGAACAAATGACTTGATTTACATTCCAAAAGATAAATCTGAAATGAGCTTTGAACAATATACTATTAATACCGGTAAATCAAATGAAAAAACATTCACTAAAGCAGAGCAAGAAGATGCTTGGGAAGCATATATCCAACAAGATGAATATCTTAGTGAAAATAGAGGAAAGTTTGCAGAAAAAAATGCAGTTGTTTTACCTATGGTTACTCGTCTTGATTTTTCAATAGCTCAAGAGTTCTTTGTAGAATTTTTAGGAAAAAGAAATGCTTTTGAAATTAGATTAGATGCATTGAACCTCACAAATTTACTAAACTCTGATTGGGGCGTTGGTGAAGTAGTTCGCACTCAGCAACCTTTGGTATTGCGAAGTGGATATAAGCCAGCAGCAAATGGTATTCCAGCATATCGTTTAGCAAATATCAATGGTGAATTAATCAGCAAAACATTTACAAATACAGCAAGTTTAGCTGATGTTTACAGATTGCAATTATCTTTGAGATATAAGTTTAATTAATTAATTGTTATTTGCAAAACTATGTCAATGTATGTTTGTAATTAAGAATATAAAATTCAAAATTCCCCTCTAAAAAGAGGGGAATATGGGGTGTGTATTGATGGATGAGCATTATGAACGATTATGCTTTCATAATTTCACTACTACACAGTTGTTGGATTTTGGGTGATTCTCGTGTTACAAATATTTAATACCGGTTGGATTTTTTAAAGAATCATATCTTTTATCTTTGGACGCAACTTATTATAATATAGCATTTTGTATATTTTTCTCAGCTTCATTGAATGAAGTTGTTAGTTTAGTCTTGCTCCTTCAGAAATCCACCGTCTCATGCCTTGTTTGTGATTATCAGTTATATTTCCACGATAATAATAAGTGATGTGGAGATTTTGATTTTCAAGTATCTGTATTATCTGACTACTATTTGGTTCTCCGGGAATCACAAATCCGGGTAATTTCATTAAATCAAAATATGTATCAAATCTTATGTTGCCAGCTGAAGAATAGCCATGACAACCAGCATAAGTACAAGTTAATTTAAGAAATGGTTCTACATTATTCAAATAGCTAACATCTTTATCAGGAAATACAACAGGTCTGTTAGAAGAAATGCCTGTTTCGTTGCAACCTACAATTAGAAGCAAAATAATTGTAAAAATTATTGACGATATGATTTTCATCAATAACTTTCCTTTAAATTTGGAAATTTTTCATTACGAATATCATTACCATATTTCTCTACTGACTTCAATATTATTTCATTTAAATTAGCATATCTTCTAACAAATCTGGGATTAAAATCAACAGTTAAACCAAGCATATCAGTATATACAAGAATTTGACCATCACAATATGGACCAGCACCAATTCCAATTGTTGGAATAGAAATTGAAGTTGTAATTCTTTTGCTTAGTTCTGCAGGAATTTTTTCAAGTACAATTGCAAAAGCACCAGCTTCTTCAAGCAAATGAGCATCACGATATATTTTATCAGCTTCTTCAGGATCCGTTCCTCTTGCTCTATAGGAGCCGAATTGATTTATGCTTTGTGGCGTAAGTCCAAGATGTCCCATCACAGGAATACCTGCTGAGGTCATACGTGAAATTGCTTCTGTAACGTTCTTGCCGCCTTCCAATTTAACTGCATGACAGCCAGCTTCTTTCATAATTCTACCTGCATTTCTAAATGCTTCATCGGCAGAAACCTGATATGTCATAAAAGGCATATCAGCTACAACCATAGCTCTTTCTGCACCATTTAAAACAGCTTTAGTGTGATAAATTGTATCTTCAAGAGTAACTGGTATTGTTGTAGAATGTCCCTGAACTACATTTCCAAGGGAATCACCTACAAGAATTATATCTACCAAAGCTTCATCAAATATCTTTGCAATTAACGCATCATACGCAGTTAAACTAACAATTTTAACACCCAGCTTTTTCATTTCTTTCAAACGCTGTGTAGTTACTTGTTTTTTATCAAAATCATATTTTCCAGAACTCATTTTAACCAGATTTTTTAATTAAGGAAATTAATTATTTTTGGGAGAATTTGGCTGAAAAGGTGGTACCAGTATCTTGAATAGATTTGAAATAAATTTTCCCATTCAAGAACTTTTCACCTAATAATTTCATACTATAAGTACCTAAACCCCTACCTGTTCCTTTCGTAGAAAATGAACGTTGAAATATTTGAAGTTGTATTTCTTTGGGCATAAATGTTGGATTATGAACATTAAAAATAACTTCATCATTTTCATAAATAGCTGAAACTGTAACGGTATCATGAGACCTTGATGCTTCTACAGCATTTTTTATCATATTAGCAATAACTCTCCAAAGCAATGTTCTATCTGAATTAATAGTTAATTCTTTATCGCAAGGAATTAATTCTATATTTTTATTTCCGAGCATTAATTGAGATTTAAATGAATTGCATACCTCTTCAAGAAATGGCAAAACCAAAAACTCTTGATTGTTTGCTATAAGTTCATTCTTTTCTGCAGATAATAATATTTTTTGTGTACGAATTTCATCAATAATTCTTTCGGATAAACTAAATATAACTTCTTTAAATTCATCAACATCCTCTGGAGCATCTTTTAATAATTCTGCGAACCCTTTAAGTCCACCAGCAGTGTTCAATATATCATGAAAAAATATTCTTTCAAGAGCAGACCTTCTTTTCTCATCACTAATATCAGATAAAGCAAAAATTGCAAATTTTTGACCACCAATAATATATGGAGTAGTCCATACTCTAAAATCATAAGCATTGCCATTAATATCTTCTATTCTACACTCCTGTACTTCAGATTTTCCTTCAAGACTTGCTATAATTGCATTTACAGCTCCGCAAGTTTCACATGCCTCTGAAGTTCCACATCCAGCAGCTGTTTCGATTGAATGTTTGCAACTAAGAACTTCTCCAGGTCTTAATCCATAGATTTTTTCATCATTATCAGTACCTAACATCTCTTTTAATAAGCCATTGGCATAGACAATTTGTCTATTTTCATTTAGTATTAAATAGATATTTGGAACAGCATCAATAAAATCTTTCATTTGAGGTAATTGCAAAAATAACATACATTGGGATTTCAATTTCTCGTCAGAAGCTCTTTCTGGTGATGCAAAATGAGTAAATAATAAGTCTGATTTTTCCATAATACAATTCCAAAAAATTAAAACAGTAAACTAATTCAAAATTCAAACAGTCGTTAGCAAAATTCAAATTGTATTAACAATTAAAAGTAGAATTTATTTTATTTTTAAAAAAATAATAAAATCTACTCAAACATTTTCAAAATGAAAGTAATTAAAGAATTCATTATTTTAAAAAGCAAATTAGTTACTATTCATCTAATATTTCCAATTTATCTTTTCTTACTTTGTTTTTGTAATGAGATTTTAATTCTGCTAACCATTTTTTTTCATCAACAGTTAAGTCATTGATATTTGGAGTATAATTCAAGTCGGGAATATACCAGCTAACTTTATCATAATATTTTTTTAATTGAGTATCAGTAAAAATATATCCACGGCGAGCAAAGGGTAGATTTTTCAGAATTTTATAAGATAACTCATCGTTAGGTAGATGATATTCTTCAACATATTCTGTGATTTTTAAGGGTAATTCAAATTTATTAATGTAATCAATAGTTTTCCAGCGAGAATAATCAGTTGTATCCACCATATTATCATGAATCCATTCATTTCTTTGAGAAAATAATATCAACTCTCCTTTAGGTTTGAAATTTGATTTCTTGAAAGTCAATGTTCCATTGATTATATTAAATTTAATGGATTTCTTTTTTGTAATTGATTCATTATAGTAATCATAATTCAAAGTATCTAAATGAAAATTACCTCTACCCTCCAATTTCCAATCGTCTTTGTTATCAAAGAATGTTTGATAAAGATTAAAAGATTCAAACTCACCTATATTAATATTTAACGTGAAATCATCTATTTGTTTATTTGCCCACCTATTAGCTGCTGTAAGAATATAATCAAAATTATAATATTCCATAACACTATTAGAAAGTACAAATTTATAGCGATGTTGAATTATATTTTTTCCTTTCAAAAAATTTGCTTTAAAATGATATACATATTTATAATTTTCATAATTTCCATAGTTATCATCTTCATAACTCTGTCTAATTTCTGATAACTTTTTCCCAATAACCTTATTGTTTTTTATATATTTATCTTTTGTAACATAAGAAATTTTGTATTTTAATTTTTGATTATTTAAAGTTACTGTAAAATCATTGATATATGGATGTTCTCCATTTTTTTGGGGATATAATTGACTATCGCCACTTGGTGGAGGAGCTTCAAAACCTACTAATAATTCTTTAGAATTACTTGGATTAAAGAATTCATAATATACATCAACATACAAATCTTGCTCTTTTTTGGTGAGAGTAAGGATTTCTTTTGTTATAGATATTTCGTTTTCAACCAAAGGAATTAATTGATTTCCATTTGTAGTAAAAGATGCATCATTTGCAAATAATAATACTTGACTAATAAAAATTAGAACTAAAGCAAAATCAATTACATTTTTCATTTTCTTCTCCAAAATCTATGTTATTTTAGTTTAAATCAATACAAAATTACTAAAATAATATCAATAATTCCATTTTTTCTTAAATAGCTCATTCTTTCCCACCAAAATTGAAAGTTTCTTCCACCTATTTGCTCTATAAATGGAATTAATGTGTTGCCTTCAATAATATTTCTTTCTTATATGTCATAGCCAATTGCAAAACCAAATAAACTAACAAGTAATCCTAAATATACTTGAAGACCGATGTGTTTTCCGCCATTGCTGAAACCAGATTTACGAAAATCATCTTCATCTGATGCCTCAAAATATATAGTGTTCATATCATAAAAGAATATTCCAATTTTTCCACGTAAAAGTTCTTTTGTACTATTATACTTATCTGTCCCACTTCTGATTTATACTCATCAGATAATTCGTCCATAAACCTATAAATTTTATCTATATTTATTTCAATACCTTGATATCTATATAGTATTAAGTTGATTTTAATTTGCTTAATGGAAAAGACAATCGAGATATTACTATGTACCGAAATAAGTCGTTTGGGATTTTAATGTAACCGATTTTGTCATAGATCTTTCGAAATACCAGTTCCGGATCTATTGTTTTTACTTGACTGTTACTTATTTTAGAAATAAACTCCACCATTATACTATCTTTCTCAAAAAGAAACAATCAATATTGTTTTATTCTCTTTTTTGCTTTTTCAACATTTGCAAGGTAAAGAAGTTTATTAATTTCATTATCATCTTTTGAGCAACCAATTTTGCACTTGTTGTTCTCCAAAGTAATAATTTGTACTGAAATACTTCCTGATTTATTATACTTGATTCGAATAAATATTTTTTAGAAATATTCAAATATACGACTGGACAACCAATTGTACAAAATTTCTTATTATTTTTCAATGACTTACAACGTTTTTTATTTTTTAATGCGGAAGTTAGTTTGGCAGGGTTTTGTTTACTAAAGTATAATATAATTTTAAAGGAATCTAATATTTTAAATTTTAACTAAACTATAATAATCCTCATCAATCGCAATATTAATTGATTTCACAAAAAAAAGGGAAGCATAAGCTTCCCTTTTTTTAATATTTTATTGTGAAATTGAATTATTTCACAACTGTCAATCTTTGCATCAATTTTGTTGAACCAGTGTTCATTATTACAAAATATACACCGTTTGATAAATTGTTTACATTTATTTCTAATGATTTTGTACCTGCTGAAACTGTTTCGTTTAGTAATTCAATTACTTCACTGCCATTTACATCTGCAATTGAAATGCGAACTAAACCGCTTACTGGAATTGTGTAATTCAAGTTTGCAACTTCGTTTGAAGGAGTTGGGAATACATTGCTTAAAGCATAGCCAGCGTCTTCAGAATCATATACGCCAACTGTTCCAGTTGTTACAACTACATTTACTTCTGCTGATTTTACAAATCCACATTTGTTTGTTGCCACTACCCAATATTTTCCTGCATCTTCACTTACTGCAGTATTGCTCATAAATGATTTTGCAGTACCGATTGATGTTCCTGATTTAAACCATTCAAATGTTACGTCTGATTCATCATCAAGTTCTACGGTTAATGAGAATGCTTTGCCAACTTGTACTTCAACATCTGTTGGTTGAGTTACGATTGATGGTTTTGTGCCAACTGTTAATGCAGCATCTGCTGATTTTTCCATTACTGCTGTACCTTCAAGTGTTACTTCGCAATAATATGTTCCTGCATTGCTTGCTTTTGCACCATATATTGTTAAATGTTTTGATTTTGTTCCAGTTGTTGTTGAAGTTTCAGCTACTTCTACACCATCTTTAAACCATTGGTAAGCCAACATTTTTGTACTTGGTGTTGATGCTTCAATACTGAAAATTACATCATCGCCTTCGCAATTTGCTGATGCTAATGGCTGTTGGTCAATCATAACTTTCAATTCTTCAATCTTCAACTGTGCTTTTGCAGTTGTTGCTGTGCCACAAAGACCAGTAATTACTGCATAATATTCGCCTTCGTCTGCAACGTTAAATTCTTTAATTGATACTATGTTGCTCTTTGCACCTGCAATGCGTTTGTCGTCTGCTAATGCAACATCGCCACCAGCTTTTACTTTGTACCATTGAATTGTAATTTCATTCATTTTCAAAGCATCTGCTACTTTTCTACCATTTACGTGTGCTTGGAATGTAAACATTGCTGTTTCACCTAATGGAATGATATTGTTTGCAGGTTCTTCTGTAATTTCTGTTGGAGTTACAACATAAACCGTTACAGGTTCGCTGTATTTTGCTTTTGTATCGCCAGGTCCTTTTACTAAACAACGATAAACGCCATTATCTGATAATTTCATTGCATTGAAGAACATAATTTCTTTGTTTTGACCAGCTATTGCAACGCCATCTTTTTCCCATTGGTAAGTTGGTGCTGCACCATAAGACATTCTTGCTGATACAGAAATATTATTTTCTAATCCACCGATACAATCAATAATACCTTCACTTTGTCTGTCAATCATAATTTCAAGTTTGATTTCATCTGCACCGATATAGAATGAAGCTCTTGGATTACCTTCGTAATCTGCGGCTTGCAAATCTGTGTTCATTGGTTCAGGTAAACCAGCGATAGCTGAAGTCTTCAATAATTCTGCTACGTATAATTTCAATTTCAAATTATTTAATGCAGCATCTTCAAATGTTACAACTTTATTGCTTGAATTTACATCAATTCCTAATGCTTGGAAAGCTGCAAATGTATAAACTGTTCCATTGTATTTAATTAAAGTTGCGCCATTTGTAAAGTAGTTGTTTTCATTGTTATTCAAAGTTCCCCAAAAATCTGTTACTGGTCCTGTAGAAAGATTTTGGAAAATGTTTCTGTGAATCATTCCGCTTGTGCCAGTAGTGTAAACACTTGGATAAGTAGTTGAATTGTTTACAACTGTGTTGTACAAGAAATAGAAATCAGCTGAATTTGAATTTCTGTAACCAGTAATATTGCCACCATTAAACATATTATTTCCAGCATAACCACTTGTATTTACATTATTGAACAAGCTCATATTACTTGCAGCTGTCAAATTAGCATTTACAAGATTTTTCAAAATTTTCACTTTAGTGTTTTCAGCATAAATACCATTTACATTTACAAGGTTAGTAACTTGATTGCCTGTTACAACAGTATAATCAGTTGGTGCAATTGTTGCAGCCAAATAAATACCAGCTTCTTTTGAATCTGTTCCTGTTCCAGTTAAACCATCAATAATGTTATTTGTAATAGTTGTACCATTTACAGAAGAAATTCCGTAAGGTGGTTTAATTGTGTTTGTATTACGAATAACGTTATTAGCAATAACAACATTATGTCCTGTTGTTGAAAGATTATTGCTAATACCCATCCAGTTATAATCAGAAATAATGTTATTATCAATTGATGAATACGTAATTGTAGCAGAACCTTCATTACGAATACCGATAGCACCATTTAAAATGATATTATTAGAAATGTATGCCATATTTGTATTATTAATAAATAAATTTGAATATGCTACATCACGTGGTGAAGAAGCTACTCCATAAACATTACAATATTCTAATTTAATATTGCTACAGTTATCTAAAACAATTACTTTACCAGCTAAACTAAAATTAGTTGCTGTATTTTTGAAAGTAATATTTTTAATAGTAACATTTTTCATTCCGTCAAGCCAGAACACATAATTGCTAACTGAAGAAGGTGCAGCTTGTATAGTAACATCACTTGCTCTTCCAGTAGAAGAACGGAATTCAATTTTGTTGTTATTAGCTAAACTTGCATTTAATGTAATTTGACCAGTATAAGTACCTGGACGAATTTCAAATGTAACATCACCAGTACCCATAACACCACTTGCACTCAAATATGAAGAGGCATCTTGAAGATTTGAAAAGTGTGCGTTATATCCGCCAATTGTATAAATACCGGGAACAAATGAAGGTCCAATACCGCCATTATATTCATCATTTTTCTTGTCTTCATCAATAACACCATTTGGAACTTCAGTCCATGCTTTTACTGTGAAAGGTCCCATAGGAGTTTTATTGTAGAATGTATAATTTCCAATAACAACATCTTGAGTTCCAAGGTAAGGAATATTTAAACCAGTAGCTGTGAAAGATGGTTGTTCAACTCCATCAATAGCCCAGCGAATACGAATGGAACTAATTGGCTTTGGAGCATAGTTTTTAATTCTTGCTCTAACTGGAGTAGAACCAGGACCAAAACCTTCAGCTGGACCAAAGAACCCAACAACACCACCATCGTTTAAGAATGGAGTTACAGTTTGTTTTACTCTGTCATTAGTCCCATCATCATCAGCACTTTGACCATTCAAATTTGTAGTCCAAGATTCAATCAAGAATGGATTAAATGGTCCTGATGGAGGATATGAAAATGTGTAATTGCCCAAATTAATATCAATAGTATTACCTTTTGCAAGCGAACCAGTCCATTGAATAGGAGTTTGAGCATTTCCAGCAACCATCCAATTGATTGTAGCAGAAGTTAAAGTTTTGTCGCCAAAATTCTTTAAGGTACCAACAACCGAATATGTACCAACTGCAAATGGAGATGTAGGATTAAGAATAGCAGTCATACCACCATCATAGCCAGATTTAACTTGCAAAAAGAAATCAACTGCATTTGACCAATAACCACCATCACCACATCCATTACTATATGCAGCGTAAGAATTATACTCTCCAGTAAACATTCTCATTCTGTATGTATTAGCAGGAGTACTAGCAGGTACTGTCATCGAACCGCTAAAACTTGAACCATATCCAGAAGTCCAAACTATTTCCCCACCATCAGAAAAATCGCCATCTCTATTCCAGTCAACAAATAATCTCATATAATGACTGTAATAACTTGTGTAATACAATCCTGTCATACCAGAAAAGCTATAAGTTTTTCCTGCTTCAGCAATACCCTTTAATTTTGAATCAACATAAGGAGTAGCAGTTGCGTAATCAGTGGAGTAATAAATGTTTTTGTTATCGAAATTAAATATCTCTAACACTTCTTTGCCACTTGTAGTAAACGAACAACCATCAGGTGGGTCTTGAGCCATAAGTTGTGGACTTGCAAATATCATTGCTAATATTGCAAATGAAAGCAAATAAGACAATTTTTTTAACATAAAAAACCTCAAAATAAATAATAATAAAAAATGAAATTTCAAAATCAAAAACTGCAACAAATTAAAAAGCAATATAAGAATATTTTTGATTATTTTTAAATAAAAAATTATTAAAAAATAATTAATAAAATAGACTAATATCATTAATTAATAAATATTAATTAGTTAATATTTAATGATTCTTTATTTACCTTATTTATAAGTCATTTAATGAATTAATTTTAATAAGATTTTCTGTATTATTATCCCGATAAACCGAAAAAATTTCTTAGTCAAATTTAATATTTTATTTTTTCTTTTAATCGAATAATTAACAATTAGTACAAAAATTCAGAATTATAATAGATGGAATTTAACTTTGCAATAAATATATATATGTAAATTTGAATTTATCATTGATGATTGTTATCAAATATAATATTTGTAACAACTTGTTTGCTTTAATTAAATTTATAATTCCTTGACTTATGTGATTCATTTTGGAAATACCACTTGATAAATTCTTAATTTTATTCGTATTTAAATTAACCAAAAAAAAATATTTTAATTTTGTGAAATTTTTTCTTGGTTAATAAGAAAAATGCTTTTATCTTTGCTATTGGAATTAAACCTATTTGCAGCATAGGGGAAAGAATAAATTAATTCTTTCAAAAAGTTTGACAATTGAATTATAAGGACTTAGCTCGTAATTTATTTCTGTTATTTTCAGATTAATGGAAAATTAGAATTAAATTAGTTGAATTTTTGGTTAGAGTTTTGCTTGGGGGAGCAACTCAATAATGAAATTATTTGCAAAATTAAAGCTTGAAAATTTTTCAAGACCTACACAATTACTGTTATTAGCGGTAGTTTTAGTAGTTTTTGTTATACTAATTTTGTTATCAAGAAGTTGGAGTAACAATCAAATAATAAAGAAAGTCAATATTTCAGGCAATCAATTAATCAATAGTAATGAAATTAATGATATATTATATCAATATGTTATTAATAAATTGAAAAAAGATATTAAGCTAAATAATTTAAGAGATACTCTGCTCACAAATCCTTATATATTAAATGCAGATTTAAGTATAGGTATTACGGGTAATCTTAATGTTGAGATTACCGAGAGAATTCCTATAGCTTATTTATTAAATAATAATGGTAATATTGATTTTGTTGATAAAAATGCAGAAATTTTACCATTTCGAGTTTTGAAGCAAATGCTTGATTTGCCAGTTATCACTGGATTGGATAGATATGCAATATTAGATACAAATTCACTATTAATAGGTTGTTCAATTATTGAATACATAAAAAACAATTCCGAATCTGATATTTATAATAAGATTTCTGAATTAGTGTATGATAGAAGATATAAATCATATAATTTAGTTATTGACGATTATCCTGGACTTATTAAGTTTGGTAGAAATGATAATCTTGATGATAAATTTATGAAGCTTGATAAATTGATTAATACTGACAGTGGTTATGAGGTTTTAAAAGTTGCTGATTATATAGATTTAAGATGGAAAAGCCAAATTATAACTGGAAAAATTTGAAAATAGAAAATTTTATAAATTAATTTATGATAAAAAAATTATGACAAAACAGAATACTAATTATGGTTATCAACTAAATAGAGAAAAACCAAAATATAGTGTTGGTTTAGATGTAGGTACCTCGAAAATTTGTGCATTGGTTGCATCTAAAGATCAAGATTCGGGCAATGTTGTTGTTTTAGGTTCTGGTATAGTTGAAAGTGAGGGTTTGAGTCGGGGTGTAGTAACAAATATTGAAAAAACCGTTCATTGTATTCAGAAAGCTGTAGAACAGGCAAGACAACAATCAGGTGTTGATATTAAAGAGGTTACAGTTGGAATCGCTGGCGACCACATTGATGCTATCAGAACTCCAAGCATTATTAGTATAAGTAATCCAACAAATGAAATTACTCAGGAAGATGTAAACAGGTTGGTTGAGGAAGCAAAAAATGTTTCTATTCCATCTGACAGACAAATAATTCATATTATTCCACAAGACTTTACTATTGATGGTCAGTTTTTTAGCCATTCACCTGTAGGTATGAGTGGTAGAAGATTAGAAGCAAAAGTTTTGATTATTACGGCTTTGACTTCAACTGTTAAGAATATTTATCATTGTGTAGAAAGAGCAGGTTTAATAGTGAAAGAACTTGTTCTTGAGCCACTCGCAAGTAGTAGGGCAGTTTTAACTGATGAAGAAAAAGAAGTTGGTGTAGCGATGATTGATATTGGTGGAGGAACTACCGATATTGCTGTATTTAAAGATAATGTAATAAGATACACAAGTATTTTTGGAATTGCTGGACAACAAATTACTGATGATATAAGACTTGCATTGAATATAGTGTTAAATCAGGCAGAAGAACTAAAAAAGAATCACGGGCATTCGTACATGGATTCAATATCAAAGGATTCTGAAATAATGATTCCTGGTATTGGTGGGCGTAAACCAACTGAGTTATATAAATCAGTTTTATGTAGTGTAATACAGCCACGAATGACTGAAATTCTTGAATTTGCAAAACTGGAAATTCAGAGAAGTGAAATTAGTAATATGCTTGGTGCTGGTGTTGTTATTACAGGTGGTGCTGTTCAACTACAAGGAAGTGAAGAATTGGCTGTGGAAGTTTTAGAAATGCCGGTAAAAATGGGGATGCCGTTCAATATTTCTATGTCTGGATTAATTACATTTGTTAATAATCCAGTTTTTTCTACTTGTGTTGGTTTAGCATTATGGGGTTTGGACAATTTGGAAAAAAATATCGAACAAGAAACAGCCAAAATTTCTGAACCAAAAAAGCCCATTAAAATTGAAATAAACACTGAACCAGTACTGAATAATTTGAAGGAAACTGAACCTACAAAGAAGAAAGATGGCTGGTGGGGTCGAGTTAAAGAGACATTAAAGGATTTATAATTGATTATTTGAAATATATTTATTTTTTTTGTTTATAAATTAAAGAGGAATTTATATGCCAATTGGAATTGCTACTGTAATATCAGAAGGTGCCAAAATTAAGGTTATAGGCGTTGGGGGCGGCGGCTGTAATGCTGTTCATAATATGTTTAAATCGGGATTAGAAGGTATCGATTTTATAATTGCCAATACTGATAAACAAAGTTTGGACAATAAAGATGCACACATTAAAATCCAGTTAGGGAAAAGAACTACCAATGGTTTAGGTAGCGGGGGAAAACCTGAAATTGGAAAAAAATCTGCTGAAGAAGAAGAGAATGATATTCGTGAATCGCTTGCAGGTAGTAATATGGTGTTTGTTACTTCAGGTATGGGCGGGGGAACCGGTTCTGGTGCTTCTCCTGAAGTTGCAAGAATTGCAAGAGATATGGGTATTTTGGTAGTAGGAATTGTTACAAAACCTTTCGGATGGGAAGGGAAAAATAAAATGGCTACTGCATTAAACTATATTGAATCATTGAGAGAATATGTTGATGCATTGATTGTAATTCCTAATCAAAGATTGCTTGAAATTATTGATAACAATACTGGCTTTGCTGAAGCATTCAAAAAAGTTGATGATGTTTTGTATAATGCAACAAAGGGTATAACTGAGATTATCGGCAACCATGGACACGTAAATATTGACTTTGCTGATGTAACTTCTGTAATGAAGAATTCCGGTGATGCTATTATGGGTATTGGATATGCGTCAGGAGAGAAACGTACTGAAATTGCACTTGCAAATGCACTTAATTCTCCATTGCTTGACGGTGCTTCAATTCGTGGTGCTAAAGGTGTTTTAGTTAATTTTACTGCTGGAAATGACCTTACAATGCTTGAAATTAGCGAAGCTGTTAGTACAATACACGAAACTGCTGGTGATGATGTTAATCTTAAATTTGGGGTAGTCAATAATCCTGAAATGAGTAAAGAAATTATGGTTACGGTTGTTGCAACAGGGTTCAATATGGCTAATCAAAATAAAAAGCAGGATAAAATTGTTGGACAATTATTTGAAGATGAGACCAAAAAGCAAGATAACTCTAAAAAACCTTACGTTAGTCAAACTAAGCCACTGCCAACAAAACCACAAATAAAGCAACCTAATAATCCTTGGGAACGAATAGTTCAAACTCAGCATAATGATACTTCGATTTGGGGATTATCAAAATCTGCAAATACTGGAGGTTTTATACCTGCTACTAATGGGTTTAATGATGTTGTGGGTGCATATAATCCTTATGATAGCGCCCCAAGGGGTAGCGAAGAAGTCAAAAAATTTGATACACCTGCATTTATGCGTAATGGTTTTGTTGCTCAAATTATTGAAGTTAATGGTACAAATAGAATTAATCTTTTACAACAAGGATAAAATTATAAAACTTCTTTTCATAATAATTACCTTTAATACCCCTTTTACAAGAAGGGGTTTTTTATTTATTTAAAATTAAATTAACGAATTGATTAAACAAATGCTATGTTTTAATCAATGATAATATAAACTTTTCTATATGAAAAAATCATGAGATTTCTTGCCTAACGTAAATTTCACATGTTACAAATATTCAATCTCGTTTTTTTTAGAATAAAAAATATTATCATTGAATGCAACTTAGTAATTACCAAAGTATATACTAAATCAATCTATGATTATACAATTAAATAATTTGTTTTGCTATATATTATTAATAATTTCATTATTTTTGAAACTTTGTAGTTGTAATTATCGTAATTTTGAATGATTGAAATCGTGTAAGTTAATGAAAGTTAATTCTAATTCAATTTTGAAATATATGAAATGTTTAATAAAAATTTAAAGGTTTAAAAATGGCAGACACAGAGAACAATAATCAGCAAATTCCACAAAATCCAAGACCGGGGAATATGCCTCCTTATCCACCTCCATATCCACCTTATCAGCGACCAAGAAGAAGTAATTGGTGGATTCCTGTACTAATCATCGGTGGGATTATTATATTATTTTTTGTATTCATCGCAGTAGTATTTTCAACATTCGCAGGTTCATTTAGTGAAGCATTTGAAGAAGAAAAAGTCGAATTAACAGATAATTCAGTACTTTACCTAACTTTTTCAGGTGGATTGAATGAATATGCACAATCTAATCCATTTGAAGCATTTGGTGGTGGTTCGGGCGGCGCATCATTTCTTGAAACGATAAATGCAATTAAACTTGCCAAAAAAGATGACAATATAAAGGGTATTTATATAAAACCAACACTTTCTTCAATTGGATGGGTTAAATCACAAGAAGTACAAGAAGTATTGAAAGATTTCAAACAATCAGGAAAGTTTATATATGCTTTTATTGAAGTGGGTGATGAGAATATGTACTTCAATACATTACCTGCAGATTCTATTTTTATGCCTACTGAAGGTATAATGGAAATGAACGGCTTTGGTGCATCAAGTTTATTTTTAAGTGGATTTATGGAGAAAATAGGAATAAAATATCATGTAGAGCATTTTGAAGATTTCAAATCAGCTGCAGATATGTATATTAACAGAAAATACAGTGATTCCGCAAAATATCAGTTAAAAGTACTTCTTGACCAAAGATATCAAGTATTTTCAAATGCCGTTTCTACATATAGAAACTTATCTTCATCATTCATCAATGATGCACTAAATCGTGGTATTTATACAGCTGATTCTTTGCAAGCACTTGGTTTTGTAGATGTGCTTGCTTCAGAACAATCTGTAAGGGAGTTTATTAAGGCAAAAGTTCAAGGTAAAAGTTTTGACTTTAATGTAATGAACTATAAATACGATGAAAATGATAAGAAAAAAGATTCAAAAATTAAATTAATTTCTGTATCATCATATATGAAAGCAGAAACTGTTTCTAATAAAGATGTTGTTTATGATGATGATACTCAAATTGCAATTATTAATGGTGTAGGTGCTATTTCATCTGGAACATCTGGGGATTCATTTGGTAATGATTATGAAATTAAATCGGGTGATTTTGTAAAATATCTCAAATCAGCTCGTAATGATAAAAAAATCAAAGCGATAATTTTAAGAATTGATAGTCCGGGCGGTTCGGTAATTGCTTCTGATGAAATTTGGGAAGAAATTCAAAAAACTAAAAAAGTCAAGCCAGTTTATGCTTCAATGAGTGATGTTGCTGCATCTGGTGGTTATTATATGGCAATGGCTTGCGATACTATTATTGCTCATCCATCTACAATTACTGGTTCAATAGGTGTAGTTATGGCAGTACCTAATTTAAGTGGTCTTATGGGCAAACTTGATATGACTGCTGACACCATTTCTACTAATGACGCTTCACAATTCATGAATGGTATGTTCCCTTATGACAAGAAACAAACTGATAAATTACATTCATTATCTGAAGGTATTTATTTTAGATTTTTGAAAAGAGTAGGCGAAAGTAGAGGTAAAACTTTTGAACAAGTTAGAGCTATTGCTAAGGGAAGAGTTTGGACTGGTGAAGATGCAAAAAAAATTGGTTTGGTTGATACTTTAGGTGGTATGCAAACTACATTAAATATTGCAAAACGCAGACTTGGTATAAATCCTGATACTAAAGTTAGAGTAAGAATGTTCCCTGAAAAAGAAGATGATTTTGCTGCAATACTAAAAATGTTTGGTATTAAAAAGGGTGGAGATGAAGATGTGCAATCAAAAACAAACTTTGCTAAAGTGCTTGGTTTAGATCCTCAATCTGTGATGATGTCAATTGATGCTATTCCTGAAGAATTTAAAAACAGCATTTATTATTCAATTAAGCTGTCTGAAATTAGCCAAAAAGAAAATGCACTTGTTGCAATGCCTTATTTGATTGATATTAAGTAAAATTGATTTGTTTAAGATGTTGTCTCAAAAGTTAGACAACAGTAAAACTCTATCAATCCCTACTTGGTGCGGAATCTCATTTATTATACAGATGTCCTACACATTGAAAGTGTAGGACATCTTTTTTGAAAGTGACGGTATTCAAGAATAGATTCTGAAACAAGTTCAGAATTACAATTTGGTTTCCGTGTCATTCCGCAATTGGTGCGGAATCTCATTTATTATACAGATGTCCTACACATTGAAAGTGTTGGACATCTTTTTTGAAAGTGACGGTATTCAAGAATAGATTCTGAAACAAGTTCAGAATTACAATTTGGTTTCCGTGTCATTCCGCACTTGGTGCGGAATCTCATTTATTATACTGATGTCCTACACTTTGAAAGTGTTGGACATCTTTTTTGAAAGTGACGGTATTCAAGAATAGATTCTGAAACAAGTTCAGAATTACAATTTGGTTTCCGTGTCATTCCGCACTTGGTGCGGAATCTCATTTATTATACTGATGTCCTACACTTTGAAAGTGTAGGACATCTTTTTTGAAAGTGACGGTATTCAAGAATAGATTCTGAAACAAGTTCAGAATGACATAATTCTCATAAATGTTTTTAGCAACGTAGTTCAGGTATCTTAGTAGAAAAAATTTGTTTTTCTTAGTGAAAGCTACGTAGAAACAACTTAGATATATCACAACTACGTTGCTTTTAGAGCATAAAACCAATGCCAATACCTGCACCTATTTTGGTAACTCTATGTATTGAAGGGCGTTCCTCAAAAATATTCTTGCTTTTGTACATATTAACTTTATTATCTTCAAAGTATTTATATCCAATATCTACACTTAATATAAATCTTTTATAATAGTATTCAGCTCCCACTCCAATACCCACATTGAATGAATTGTTAGTTATTTGAGAAGAAGAAGTACTATAGATTGTTTCATCATCATCAAAGTAATAATAAGCACCTGCAAGAAAATACATCCTAAAATTATGACTTCTAAAAAAATTATTTTGAAATTCTATGCCAATATCATAATTTAAATTATTATGTTCTTCAATTTCATCTTTTTTAAAATAGTAGTAAATCAGACCCATTAATTGAATGTTTATGTTATCAGTGATTCTTCTATTGTAATAAATCCCATAGCCAGATATATTCGATAACTTTGCTCCAATAGCATTGTTTAACTTCAGAAATGTACTATCTTTAGCATAAAAGGACTCTTCTTGATAAAAATTAGCATTTTCTTGACCTTTCAAAAAGCTAATTGTACAAATAACAAATATTAAAACAAAAATAGTTTTATTCATATCAAATCCAAATTTTAATCAAAAATCAATTATTACAACATAAAATATCAGAAATTATATTTGATACCAAAACTCGCACCTACTCCAGTTTTTCTTTCAAGACTTGGCACTTTATTATCCTCAATTTCTTTGTCATCATATTTGTAGCCCAATCCTAATTCAAAATTGAAACTTTTATGAACAAACCATTGGAATCCTAATCCACCACCAATTGAATAGAAATTTTCTACTCTACCATACTCGCTATCTTTATTACTATCTTTGCCTCTATAATATCCTAAAAAGCCAAAGATATTTGTAGTATTAGTAGAAACTATATCCAATTGCAATTCAAATCCATAATTATAATTAATATCTGTATTTTCATTTTTGATTTTAGCTTTAGACATGTCTTCCCACTGTATTGTTTCATTATATTGAATCATCCCAGTAAATATAAATGTAAAATCCCAAAAACGCCTTGATAAACCTATTCCTTGCCCAGAAATAGAAGAATATCTCAAGCAAATTGAATTATCATAAACATTAGTCAGTTTCTCTCTTTTTGGTATAAAATCTTCGTAAACAATTGAATCTTGTGAATATAATGAACTAACAACAAATAATAACAATAATGTTATTACCATTTTCAAATTTTGCATTTTCATAAATGCCTCGTAAGTGATTTTAAAAAATATTTTTATTAATTTATTAGCAATGTAATTTAAATATATTAAACATAATAATTTTAATATTCATATTACAAAAGCAAAACTACAAACTAATTTTTAAAATTCAAAATTTAAATTTAAATATTTTAATCAAATGTTAGTTTATTCCTGAAATCCATTCATAATCAAGTTACTTTTCAGAAAGTGCAATTTCAGATTTTGTTGGTAAATGGACATTACAAATAACAAAATCAATAAAAATGCAAATTATTTATGCAATTCTGAAATTGTTTTCCTTTGTAATCCATTCTCGTATCAGTATCCAATTTCATCAGATATGCCACATTTTAAAAATGTGACATATCTACAAAAACATAGACTCCGCATCAAGTGAGTAATGACACGGAAAACAATTCTTTCATACTGAACTCGTTTCAGAATCCATTATCTTTAACTGAATAGCAACAACAAATAATCATACAATACAGCTGTCCAATTTCTATGATTTTCTTCAATATTTTAATTTATTTTTGCTTTGACAGGCCCTCTAAGACCTGAATATTTTACAAGTTCAGCACCAACAAAGCCAATAGGTATTTTAGTGGCAACTCTTACTGGAATTTTCCTTTCATCATCAGTTACCCAAATATAAATATTACCATCATTTTGAAATAAACCACCTTGAACAACTAATGGCTCTATTACAATACAACGGAATTTTCCTGCTTCTACTTCAACTGTTTCTTTTCCTTTAATTCTAACCCCAAGTGTAAAAGTTGTATCATCAAAGAAATTTTTCAGATAAAAGGTTGAATCTTTCTTCATTGATGCTAAATTCATTGTTCTAACATAGAAAAATGCAGAAACTATATCATTTACATATTCAGGAACTTTATATTGCTTGTCTTTGACATAAGCATAATTATTAAATTGGTCGAAAGTTGCTTTGAAATCTCGTTTGTAATTTCCCTCTCTAACGTGTTGCTCAAATTCCCAAGGAAATAATCCAGCAACATCTAACACAGTTCTATATTGGTCTCTTACTCTGTAAAGCCAGTCCAAACTTTCGAGAGAACGTACCTGAAATCTGATATCATAACATTTTCTACCATTAATCTCCATAGGGTCAGGCAAGATATGAAAATAACCTGTTCCAGCTGTAATAAACTTATAACCTACTTTATAATCAAGTCGTTCTCCAAAACCAAAAGCTTCATTTGGAACATATCTCATTTCTTTATTATTCTGATTAACTTCGGCAGGGTCGCCATGTAGTTTAGTAATTAATAATGCCATTGCTACGGCAATCGTCCCTAAACCTGCTACTATCTTAAAAATCTTATTCATTACAACCTTTTCAAATCAATTTCGTATTATAATTTTTTCATTTGTATTAATATACGTTTATTAAAACGTAATTATTAACAATTAGTTTTGTAAAATTTAAAAAAAGTTTAAAATGAAAGTTGCTGACGTAAATTGTGATACATTAACTGAGTTTATAAGTAATCCTTTTTATTCAGTTCAAGCTCAATGGTCTTTGCATAAATTCAAATTTGTCGGAGGTATTTTGTAGTATTTTGCAATATTGATTGATGAAGAATTAAACGAATATTCCACATTTAGCAGACTTCTGGAGTTGATTCGGTTATACTATATCCCAAAAATACACTAATTGAAAAAGAATCTGGACAACGGCTCGCTTTTCTAGTGCACTTCTCAGATTTTCAAAAAATCAAATCATTAACATCATAAAATATACTTTAGAATATACAGGAGTTATTACATTTTACTTGTATCTATAATGTTTGGTAGTCAATTCATAAACTTGTTTCGTAAATTTCATATTTTCCAATATTTCATTTAATTTTGTATAAAATGAAATTTGTGGTTTTACTTGAAGTTCTGTGGGCGATTCCCCACCCCGATAATGCTCGGAGTGGATAAATATATAACAATAAAAATGGAGAAATAATTTCAAAATAAATGACATAAATTTAGAAATACTTGGAAAAAATTTTTGGGAATTTATTAGCAATTGATTTAAATTTGTGTTTTAAAAATAATTGCATAATATTTAATATGAATTACTTATTTGAATGGGATTATTTGAAAGCAAATTTAAATTTTACTAAACATAAAGTTAGATTTGAAACAGCCACTTCGATTTTCAAAGACCCAAGGGCATTATCTATTTTTGATGATGAACATAGTATTGAGGAAGAAAGATGGATTACAATAGGATTAGCAAATTCAAGTCAATTGATATTGGTTGTTCATACTTTTGAAGTTTTGGACAGCAACAATGTAAAAATTAGAATAATTTCAGCAAGAAAAGCAACAAAGAATGAAATTATTAAATATAAAGGTGAATTATGAAAAAAGAATATGATTTTACAAAAGGCATCCGTGGAAAATTTTATAATTCGGATGCTAAATTTAAATTGCCAATCTATTTAGATGATGATGTACAATCCTTTTTCTTGGAATTAGCCAAAAAGAAAAAAGTGAATTATGGCACAATTGTAAATAATACAATAAAAGCAAATATGCAATTGATAAAAGAGATAATTTGATGTCTGAACTTCCCAATAAATGTGGCTCGACCCAACTTCCCCCAGCCCGCAAAAGCTGGGGGAAATGAATGGATGAGAAAGGGTAAATATGTTGCTACAGAAACTTAATAGTTTGTTTTGATAACAACTGATGATTTATAAAATAGTTAGCTTTAATTTACAGGTGATTAACCCATATAGGTACTGATTAAGTTCAAATAAAAATGTACTTTTAAAATTTTTTTAAAAATTTTCTAAAGTTCTTGATTTTCTTGCCGATAATAAAAATGGGTAATTGTATCAAATTGAAGATTATGGATATAAGCGAAAAAATATTAGGAAATACATTTGCTACCGATTTCAGACCTGATGTAGTTCTGAATGATAATTTATTGTCTGATATTGATAAAAAATCAAACGAAAATATACCAAAAACTGATACATATCCTATTATCAAAGATACATATAAAATATCTGATGAAGCTAAACAATTACAAAAAAAATCTAACACTTCTATTGATAATACTTCAGAATCAACCCAAAATAAAAAAAATGAAAATCCTGATGAATTAACTGAAGCAGAACAACAAGTTGTTGATGATTTAAAACAAAGAGATAGTGAGGTTAGAACTCACGAACAAGCTCATTTGTCTGCTGGAGCAGGTTTAGTTAAAGGCGGTGCAAGTTACTCTTATCAGATTGGACCTGATGGCAAACGTTATGCAATTGGAGGTGAAGTACAGATAGATATTTCGGCAGTACCTAATGACCCTCAAGCAACAATTACTAAAATGCAAAGAGTAAAAGCAGCCGCAATGGCTCCAGCCGACCCTTCTGGACAAGACCGAGCTGTTGCTGCAATGGCATCTCAAATTGAATCACAGGCAAGAAGTGAATCATCATCACAGAAAACAGAAAAGGCAATTAGTGCATATAAAAAACCAAATGCCTCATCTGAATCAAGTTTTTCAAAAATTGCTTGAAATAAATATTTACCAAAAAATTTAACTTGTTCATAACTACCAAATACCTAAATGGAAAAAAACTTGCTAATCACAGCTAACTTAGTCAAATTTGAAGAACTTGGAGCTAAGACAACTCAACCAGATGTGGCGAGTTAGTTACTGAGTTGTTCATCATATTGAATAATTTTCATAATAATTATTTGTCTTTAAAAAAATCATTTGATAATTAAAAATATTATGTTTAATTTGGAATAGTATTTGTGTATTGTTGTGAAAATTAAAATTTAATTTGAATATTTAACAAATATATATATTGCAAAATAAGTTATCTGAAATGAATTTTCATAGATAAAGTTAAATATATAATTAATAAAGTAGTTAATAATTTTGGGGTTCTTATGAATATTTTTAATAAAAGTAAAGATGAACTTATAAATGAATTAGAAGAGTTGCAGAATGAAAATAGAGCATTAAAGTATGCTTTTAGCAAAGATATTCATAAAAATCTTAACATTGATAATACAACTTTGAGTAGAATTAATCTAAATGATGAATTGGATAAAAATATTACTTTTGAAAATTTATTTGAAATTAGTCAAATACAATCTTTGCAAGACCAATTTGCAGATGCTACAGGTGTTGCATCTTTGATTACAAATACTGATGGTGTTCCGATTACAAAACCAAGCAATTTCACAGAATTATGCAATGATATAATTCGTAAAACTGAGATTGGTTGTGCTAATTGTTATAAATCAGATTCAATTATCGGCAAACTAAATTTAGATAGACCAACAATTCAGCCATGTTTAAGTGGTGGATTATGGGATGCAAGTGCTTCGATAATTGTTGGTGGAAGACATATTGCAAATTGGCTTATTGGGCAAATACGTGATGAAACTCAAACAGAAGACAACATGAGGAAGTATGCTCAAGAAATTGGTGCTAATGAAGATATATTTATTGAAGCATTTAATAAAGTTCCTTCAATGAGTAAATCTCAATTTGAAAAAATTGCGAATGTATTATTTACAATTGCAAATCAAATTTCAGATTCAGCATATAGAAATATTCAGCAGTCAAGATTAATAAATGAACTTGTAAAAGTAGAAGATTCACTTAGAGAGAGCGAAGAGAAATTAAGAACCTTCTTTTCGTCAATGACAGAAATGGTTGTTTTGCATGAACTTGTTTTTGATGATGAAGGTAATGCTGTTGATTATAGAATAATTGATTGCAACAAAGCATTTACTGAAGTTACTGGTATAACTAAAGAAATAGCTATCGGAAACCTTGCCTCCAAACTTTACGGAATCGAAGAAGCACCTTATCTCGAAGAATTTTCTCAAGTTGCAATTACAGGCATACCTTATGAATATACTGATTATTTTCAGCCAATGGATAAATATTTTGCTATTTCCGTTGTTTCTCCAAAAAGAAACCATTTTGCTACCGTAACAACCGATATAACTGCGGTGAAGCAAATTCAAGATGTAATTGCGGCAAAAAATAAGGAATTGGAAAATTATTTATTCGTGGCTTCCCACGATTTGCGTTCACCACTTGTAAATATTCAAGGATTTAGCAGAAGATTGCATAAGAATGTTGATTCAATCAAAAAAATTATTGATGAAAGCTCTCTTGAAGAGTCAGCAAAAGAAAATATTGAAGCAATTATAAATCAAACAATTCCAAAAACATTAGATTTTATATATACAAATGTTAACAAAATGGATACATTAATCAATGGTTTATTACAAATTTCCAGAACTGGTAGAATTGTAATGATAGTAAACCAAATTGATATGAATAGTTTAATCAAGAATGTAATTAATTCCAAGGAATTTCAATTAACAGAACTTTCTGCGAATGTCAATATTGGTGAATTGGATGATTGTTATGGTGATGAAAATTTGCTTAATCAATTATTCTCTAATCTTATTGCAAATGCAATTAATTATCGTAGTCCAGATAGGCAATTAGTTTTGAATATCCAATCCCAAAATAAATTCAAGAAAATTATTTATAGTATTGAAGATAATGGAACGGGAATTGCTGAAAGACATCTTGAAAAGATTTGGGATGTATTTTTTAGAGCAAGTACGGCTGTTACGGGAGAAGGATTGGGATTAAGCATTGTAAAAAGAATTGTTGATAAACACAGAGGAAAGATCTGGGTTGAAAGCAAAGAAGGAGTCGGAAGTACATTCTTTGTTGAATTACAAAAAAGCGATTTTTCAGAATAAATTAAATAAACAGGAGTAACAAAATGAAGGATTACAGAGAAATGATTATATTGATTGCTGAAGATGATGATGGGCATGCAGAGTTAATTCAAGAGGGACTTTTAGAGGTCGGGATTTGTAATAGAATCATCAGATTTGAAAATGGTGAAGAACTTTGGAATTTTTTGATTTGCAAACAAGATGGTCCTTGTTTTGATAAAAGTAAAAGTTACCTTTTGCTTTTGGATATAAATATGCCAATAATGGATGGTGTAGAAGTTCTCAAAAGAATCAAAAATAATGATGAATTGCATGAAATCCCAGTAATTATGCTTACTACTACTGATGACCCGAGAGAAGTGGAAGCATGTTATAAAATTGGTTGCAGTTTTTATGTTACTAAACCAGTTGATTTTATGAAATTTGCTGAAACATTAAAAAGATTAGGTTTATTTATACAAATTATTAGAGTATAGGTTGTGAGATATTTATGATGGTTCTTATTGTAGAAGATGATTATGGAATTGCTGAGCTAATCAAAGATTTAATCGAAGAATTTAATCTTCAAACGCACAATGTATATTCGGCAGAAGAAGCGATTAGATGGCTCACAATCAATCAAGCATATTTTGCAATAATGGATTATTCTTTACCGGATAGCAGTGCCAAAGAAATTATTATTACTTTAAGAACCAATGGCATTAAATTACCTCCATTTATTGTTTCTACCGGGCAGGGTGATGAACGAATTGCCGTTGAAATGATGAAACTTGGAGCAAGTGATTATATTGTTAAAGATAATCATTTCCTTGATGTACTGCCTGAAGTAATAAAAAAAACTATTCGTGAAATTGACAATGAACAAGAGAGAATCAAAGCAGAAAAAAATCTTGAAAAGCAAAAACAATATCTACAAACCGTGCTTCAAACAACTCCAGACGGATTTTATGTAATAAATAGTTCAGGTATATTTGCAAATGTTAATGATACTTATTGCCAAATGACTGGATTTTCAAAAGATGAATTCGATAAGCTTACCATAAATGACATTGATATAAATGAGAATACTTTAGAAACACATATTCGTATGGATAGAATCAAATCTAAAGGTTACGAAATTTTCGAGGCAACACACAAAAGAAAAGATGGTAGTTTGTTTGAAGTTGAAATGGCTGTTAATTACTTAGATGAAGAAAATGGCTTATTTGTATGTTTTTGCCGTGATATAACAGAAAGAAAAAAAGCAGAAATGGAACTCATAAAAGCCAAAGAAAAAGCAGAAGAAAGCGACAAACTCAAAACTGCTTTTCTACAAAATATTTCACATGAAATTAGAACTCCCTTAAATGGGATACTGGGCTTTTCGAAATTGCTAAATAATAAAAACAATTCTTTAGAAGAAGTCGAAGAATATACTGAAATTATCAAGCAAAGTAGCGAAAGACTTTTAGAAATTGTCAATAATGTATTAGAAATTTCCAAAATTGAAACCGGACAAATGGAAGTTTTCCCAAAATCATTTTCCATCAACTCCATTATTAATGATTTATTTAGTTTCTATTCTCCAATGGCAAAAATTAAAGATTTACAATTGAGTTATTATACCCAATTAGATGATAGCGATTGTCAAATCATTTTAGATGACTCAAAGTTATTTCAAATATTATCAAATTTAATAAATAATGCAATCAAATTTACTTCTTATGGTTCGGTTGATTTCGGCTACAAAGTTCATCAAAAACAAATTATTTTCTATGTAAAAGATACTGGTATTGGAATTTCTGATAAATATTTAAACAAGATATTTGAAAGATTTACACAAATTGATATTTCAATTAATAGAAATTTTGAAGGTGCTGGGCTTGGACTTGCTATTTGCAAAGGACTTGTTGATTTACTTGGCGGGAAAATTTGGGTTGAGTCGAAACTTGGAGAAGGAACAATATTTTATTTTTCTTTCCCTTATGAAAATTCTATGATTAAAGAAATGAATAAAGAACAGATAAATTATTCTGTTAAACCAACCAAAAAATATACCATTTTGATTGCTGAAGATGACTACCCAAGTTACAAATTACTTCAAAGTATGTTGCAACATCATCATTTTGCGGTACTTCATGCAGAAAATGGTAAAAAAGCTGTAGATATGATTAATACAAAAATAGAACTTGATTTAATATTATTGGATATTAAAATGCCGATAATGGATGGTTTTGAAGCTATATCATTAATCAGAAAAGTGATGCCAAATATACCGATTATTGCCCAAACTGCCTATGCTTTTTCCGAAGAAAAAGAGAAAATACTATCTAATGGTTTCAATGATTATATCTCAAAACCTATAAATTTTGAAAAATTATTGGAAAAAATTAGAAAGTTTTTACCTGTTGTAGGTTAATCATCTTGAAAAAACAATATATATTTTCAACTATCCCATTAAAATTTTCTTAGAATAGACATTTTTAATTTTGTTCCAAATATTCTCCAATCTGAATCACTTAAAATACTTATTACAGGTAGATTTAGTCCAATACTTGATGAAAGATAATATCCATCAGTTAAACTTAAATCATATCCTAACAGCAGAAATAAACCAAAATTTACTGTATTAAATTCACTAATTTCTGCGTTTGCAATATTGTATCTGTTTTGAAAAGGGTCATCTTTTGGTGTTTGTGAATCTTTTAGCTCTTGAAAATTTAATGATTTATTTAAGTAAATATTAAAATCAAGACCGATTCCACCATAAAAATTACTATTCGGAACTCTTCTCTTTACAAAAAAATTTGTATTGATAAAATTTACAGTAGCATCAAGTTCATAATTCGTAACTAACATATACTCACGTCTTGGAATTTTGCGTTGATTACTAAAAAAAGAATTAATTGTAGAATAATTTACATTTGCATTAATTGCAGTTAATCCATCAAGCCAATATTCACCTGTTAATCCCAATTTGAAATTACTACCACTTCCCTCTTCAAAATTACAACAACTAAAGCTCCCTTCATTATAAGGAATATCTCCAAAACTATTAACCAAACCATATTCTAAATTCAAACCATAGAAATACTTTGGTTCTAAATTCTGAAATCTTGACGAAAATTGCCAATCAAAGCCCTGCGAATAAGCACTTATGTTGGTTAAAATTAATATTAGTATCATGGTAAAGATTGAGATAGCAGTTTTTTTATTGAAATTGGTGTATATATTTAAAAAATGATTAATGGATTCAGAAACGAGTTCAGAATGAAAAAATGAACCCCACCTAAATCCTCCCCAAAGGGAGGACTTTACATATTGTCCCTTCCCCTTGGGGAAAGTTAGGCGTTGCACTGAGCTTGCCGAAGTGTTGGGGTTTCTTAATTTATGTAACATATTATTAGATTCTGAAACAAGTTCGGATTGACAAATGAATTTAGATTCTGAAACAAGTTCAGAATGACAAAGGAATTTAGATTCTGAAACAAGTTCAGAATGACAAGGATTATTGGATTCTGAAACAAGTTCAGAATGATAAAGAAATTTAGATTCTGAAACAAGTTCAGAATTAAAAAGGAATTTTGATTCTGAAACGAGTTCAGAATGACAAGGAATTAAAAATTTATTTAGTATTTTTTTCATTTTAAAAAGCTATTTTTGGATAGTAAATATGTAATATTGTATATCATTTTCAAAATTAAACTCAGCACAATATACACCGGTCATTAATTCATTAAGAAGTATTCTATCATTGTATAAACCATTTTGATTTTTAATGAAGTTTTCCGTTTTGATTAAATTTCCAAAGTAATTATATATGCTAATTTTGAGGATACCCGATTTTTTTGCTTCCCAATTGATAAGATATTCATTTTCAAATTGTGAATATTTTTGATTGATAATGGAAAAACTTTTTGCCGAAACTCCAACTTTTTTATCTAATCCACAAACAGAATCAGTTGTAAAAAGTCCATCAGAGATATTTAATTTCAGTATATCTTCGCATTTTTCATCACCAAATTTAGGATTAATTAATGCAATTTGTGAAGAATTATCTACTCCAAGATAGGTGTTAAATTTCAACAAAAATAATGTATCAAGTCCGCTTTTAAAAAATGATTTGATTGGCATTGATAGATTTATATCTATATAATCTTTTTCAAATATTTCGTTTAAATCACCACTATTTACCGCTCCCTCAGTCGCTGTACCAACGGTTCTGATGCCAGTGAATTCAAGAATTGACTTATCGTAAATCAATTGAGATTTAAAGGAATTTGCAAAAGATGCAGCGTTTTTATTGTCATTTTCAATTATAACAGGAATAATCACAGAATTACCCGGATATGCACTTATGTCTTTGGGAATTAATAAATTAGCTGCAACTGGCGGAATACTTTTTGCCGTTAAAACAATAATTGTTGTCTCTTTGCCTGGCTGATTAGAATTTATAACCAAATTTGCAGTATAAGCATTAAATTCTGATGTTAAAGGAATAAAATTAATATTTATATATCCTTCTTTGTTTGGTTCAATTTCTAAAGAATTATTCGAAATTGTAAATCTTGATGTTGGAAATAGTGGAGTTACTGAAATATTTGAAATCCGTAATGTTTCATTACCAATATTCCTGATAACTAAAGTAGTATCTTGTGTTGATTCACAAATAATATTGTTTAAATTTACATTTCCAAAATCAATGGTATCATTACCAAAAGCCATCAATGGAGAAGCTACTTTTCCTTTTATATAGTAAGTAATCGTTTTATGTGAATTATTCAGCCCTTTAATATTTCTATCAATTATATCACTTTCAATAACTAATCTTGTAAAAAAAGAACCAATTTCGTTTGATTGAAATGAAAATGATAATTTTGAAATACTGTCCGGTAAAAGATGATGATTTTTTTTGTTAAGTACTTCAGTAATTGCAAATCTATTATCAAAATTTGTTGTCATATCTTCATAAAAAGTATATGACTTACTTCCAAATGGTAGATTACCTTCATTTTTGATTTTTACTTCAATATTTGTTGGAGTACCTGCTCTGATTGAACCAATATCAATTGTATCATTTATTAAATTAAAATTTGACTCAATGGCTGATAATTCTTGTACTACACCAGTTCCTGTAATAAATACTTTAGCAAAATTAACAGAATCTGGATTTGTTATTTTATCATAATGATATTGAATTTTAAGTAAGGTTGTATCTATTCCTTTATTAATTGGATGATATTTGACTTTATAATTTAAAATAACCTTAGGGTATAAAACAAAATTATCATCAAATTTATCAATGATAATTTCTTTTACAGATGCTGGTTGTGTAATAACACTCTCAATTTGTCTATCCAAAGTAACATTGTCATATATTACATTTTTGAGACGCCAATTATAGCTAATTTCAACACCGGGATTTATCAATACTGAATCAAAATTAATCACATCATCAAAACCATCGATAAATAGTTTAGTTTTCTTAGCTTTTAATTTGAAAGTATCAAGAGTAACTGTTTCTAAAAAATTCTCAAATTTCGCTAATCCAAGTTGAAAATTTGCATGATGCCAGCCGGGTTTCGAACGAATTGTATCCCTTGAATTAAATCTGATAATTAATGTATCTGGATTATTAATATTTTTTTTAATTACAATTGGTAAATCAGGTGATTTTGTACTGTATAATTCAAATTGAGTTTCACCCGGGTCCAATTCACTTAAACCCATAATATATGTAGGAAATGACTCCTGCAAATACAAATCCTTTTCACCAGAGTTAATCATATAAAAATCAAAGAAAATACTATCATTAATAAATACAGGTCCAATATTAATGAATTTATTTGCAGGGGTAATTTCCGAAATTACTTTTCCGGAATACTCTTCTGTATGCAAATATAGATTTAAAGCTAAAAATAGAACAAAAATTTTTTTCATTGTTATAATTTATAAATATTATTAAAAAAGCAATAATATCATATATATTTTCGTTTAAATCAAATAATTATTGAAAGTTTTATAATTATTTTTTGAATTTTTGTTAATATTACTTAGTTATTGGAGTTTATAATGAAAAATATAATAAAATTGATTGCACTTTTTACTATAATTTCTTTTTTAGCTTTATCGGCTCAACCAAAATTAGAAATTGTTGGTGGTCAAATTTGTGATTGGAGTAGGGTTTCTCCAAAAGATAATCCACTTAAACGAGATGTTACTATAAAAAATACAGGTAATCAGAAGTTAACTATCAAGCAAGTTAAACCAACTTGTGGATGTACTACTGCACCATTAGATAAAAGTGAGTTAGAACCAGGAGAATCAACAAAATTAAAAGTTACGTTAAATATCGGGGGAAATTCTGGACCATTAACTAAACATATAAATATAGAATCGAACGACCCAAAAACACCACTTCTTGTGATGGAATTAAAAGCTAACGTTGTTCGTGCTTTGGAAGTAACACCTACTACATTTCTTGCTTTTACAGACTTGCAAGTAGGGCTTGAAAGCACTTCTAAATTGAAAATCACCAATACAACTTCTAAATCAATAACAATTAATGATATTGAAATTTCACCTACTCTTTTATCAATAAATGTTAAAAAAGGTAAGACTTTAAAGCCCGGTGAATCAATGGAATTAGTTGCAAAAATTAGACCTACTCAAAAAGGTGGATTAAATATCAGAATTAAGTTTACTACTAATGACCCAGATATGCCTGATTTAACTATAAATGGATATGGAAATGTTAAGGAATCACCATTCTTCAACAGTAATTAATTTGGTTTAAATTTATTTCAATGCTTGAATAAACTTTTCAATGTTTTGACAGAATGCTAAATTTGTGATAAAAATATCAACATTTTTAGCATTTTTTTTTATTCAATGTTTCATTTGTTAAATTTTACATATATATCTATTTATGATTCTTTTACCAATACTCATATAATTTGAAAATGATTTTATAATTGAAATCAGCAGTTTTAGAGATAAGTTGTACTATTTTTTTACAATAAAAACCATTTTTTCTTGTTTCTATGTGTTTTGATTTGGATTATTTGGATTTATTATGAATAATAACATTCTTGTTCCTATCGCAGATGGGACAGAAGAAATGGAAGCCGTCATTATAATTGATATTCTACGAAGAGCATCGTTAAATGTAATTGTAGCTGGCTTATCTGAAATTGTGAATTGCTCTCGAAATGTTAAAATTATTCCAGATATACTGTTGTCAAATATTGATGAAAATGATTTATTTTCTGCAATAGTTCTTCCTGGTGGTTTAATAGGAACTAAAAATCTGTTAGAATCTATACATTTAAGAAATATTATTATAAATAATATTAATAATAATTCAATTATTGCTGCTGTATGTGCAGCTCCAACAATTCTTTCTACATGGAATCTTATTTCAAAAGATAGCCAAATAACAAGTCATCCTTCTGTGGAAAGCCAATTATCAAATTACAATTATTCAAATGAAAATGTGGTAGTTTGTAATAATATTATTACAAGCCGAGCCGCAGGAACAACCTTTGATTTTGCTTTCAAACTTGTGGAATTATTGAAAGCCGAAGAGATTGCCAATAAAATTAAAAATGATATTTTATTTACTAAATAAAGACCAAGAATGTTAGACTTAAAAAAATATATACCCATTAAACGAAAAAAATTAGCAAATGGTTTAGATGTTGTTTTCGTTGAAATGCACAATTCACCTATTGTAAGTTTGAATTTATCTTATAAAGTAGGTTCAAAGAATGAAACTATTGGCAAAACAGGTTTTGCTCATTTATTTGAGCATTTAATGTTTGAAGGCTCAAAAAATGTACCCAAAGGACAATTTGATAAATTATGTTCAACTGCAGGTGGTACAAATAATGCTTATACAACTTATGATTTTACAGCTTATACAATGACATTGCCGGTTCATCAGTTAGAGCTTGGGTTATGGCTTGAATCAGATAGAATGTTCTTCTCTGATATTAATCAAGAAGCATTGAATAATCAACAAAAGGTTGTAATTGAAGAAATAAAGCAGACAGTTGAAAATCAACCTTATGGAATTTGGCGTGAAAAATTAGCTGAATCAGCATATTCTGCAGAATGTAGCTATTCTTGGGAAGTTCACGGAAGTAAAGATGATGTTGCTAATAGTACATTGTCTGATGTAAAAGAATTTTTTGCAAATTTTTATCGACCTGATAATGCTTGCTTGGTAATTGCAGGAAATATTGAAGCAGATAAAACTTTACCATTAGTTGAAAAGTATTTTAATATAAACGAAAATCGCTTAAAGAAACCAGATTTTAATTTTTTAGAATCATACAAAAAAGGCGGAATTGTTACTCGATTTACTGACAATGTTCCACTTGCGGCTTCGTTTGTTTCATTTCATACTGGTGGTATTTTAGATGAATCAAGTTTTGCAGTTGAAGTATTGGCAAATGTACTTGGAATGGGAAAAAGTTCTCTACTTTATAATTCTTTAGTTTATGATAAACAAATTGCATCTCAAATAGGAGCATATACCGACAAAAGAGAACACACTTCGTTACTTACGATTTATGCACTTGCAAACTCTCCTGATACAACTGCAGAGCATTTAACAGCAATTTTAAATGAAGAAATAATGAAAATAAGAAAAATTGGTATAGATGAAAATCATTTGATAAAATCAAAGAATCAAATAATTTCAAATGCTGCAAATGAAATTCTATATTCTTCAGGAGTTGCCGATAATGTAGGTAATCAAACACTCTTTTGGGATAATCCAGAAAGATATTATTCTTTACTTGACAATTATAACAAAGTTAGTCAAAGTGACTTGATAGGTGTATTCGATAGATTTATTAATTTTGAAAATTCAGTTACAGTAGAGGTTTTGCCTGCTGAATAAGTTGAAATTATGATATATCCACAAATAAAAAAGGGGCTTCAATGCCCCTTTTTTATATCGCTATTATTTTTCAATAATTTATTTACTTACCTGCTGGAGTTGCAGCAGTTTGTAAACCACGTGGTTTTGAAACAATAAGAATTACTGTATCTGGTGATTGTTCATATTCATATTTAGCTAAATCTAAATCTTTAAGAGCAACACTTTGTCCCATATTCAATCCAGCAACATCAACTTCAAAAAATTCAATAATATCACTTGGTAAGCATTTAACTTTAATTTTGTGAACTTGAGTCATCATTTTACCCCCAGCTCTAACACCTACAGGTTGTCCCAAAAATTTGAATGGTAATTCAACTGTAAGTTTTTCACCTTCTTGAATACCTTGCAAGTCAAAGTGAACAAGTTTATCACTTACTGGATCGAAAGAAGTATCTTTGAGGATACATTTGTGTGACTCATTTGTTTCGTCAATTTCTAATTTTACAATTCTTGTATGAGCAGTATAAACAATAGGACGTAAAGATAATGGATGAGCCATAATACTGATGTTCTGTTCACCTTTTGCATAGTAAACGCCCGGTACCATACCTTCCTTACGAACAACGCTTGAAGCAGACTTACCAGTCTGTCGCAGCTTTGCTTTTAAAATAATCTCTTGCATTTAATTAACCTTTAATATTTATATAAATTTATCATCTTTCAATTTCAAAAAGCGAACTAATCGAACGATTATCATGTGTACGAATAATTGCTTCAGCAAGTAATTCAGCCACAGATACAACCGAAAGTTTTTCGCTCTCTCTTTTAAGTGGAATAGTATCGGTAACGAATAATTTGTTAACAGCATCGCAGGATTCAATTTTTTCAAGTGCAGTACCTGATAAAACTGGATGAACTGTTATGCCATAAATATCTAAAGCCCCTTTTTCTTTGAGGGCTTCGGCACATTTAACAAATGTTGTTCCTGTATCAATCATATCATCAACGATAAGAATATTTTTGTCCTTAACATCACCAATGATATGCATAATTTCAGCTACATTGTGTTCGGGACGTCTTTTATCAACAAGAACGAGTTCGCCATTCATTTTTTTTGCGTAAGAACGAGCAGTTTTCACACCACCAACATCAGGGGCAGCAACAGCAAAATTATTCATTCCTAATTTTCTGATTGCTCTGATTAAAACAGGTGAAGCATATAGATGGTCTAATGGAATATCAAAAAAACCTTGGATTTGAGATGAATGTAGGTCAATTGTGATGATTCGGTCTGCACCAGCTCTCGTAATTAGATTTGCAAAAAGTTTGGCAGTTACTGATACACGGGGTTGATCTTTTCTATCTTGACGCGCATAACCAAAATAGGGTATAACAGCAGTAACACGCTTTGCAGAAGCGCGTTTCGCTGCATCAATGAGCATTAGTAATTCAAATACATTATCCGTTGGTGCAAATGTGGATTGAACAATAAACAAATCTACACCACGAACATTATCTTCAAATTTAACCCATAACTCACCATCGCTAAAATTGCGTGTAGTAGTCTCCGAAAGTTCTATTCCAAGATGTCCTGCTACCTTTTGAGCCAGAGGAACATTTGAACGACCGGAAGCTACTTTAAAGTCATGCATTTTTCAATCGCCGTATTTCCTAAAAAAAATCGCTGGGACGGCAGGATTCGAACCTGCGAATGTCGGACCCAAAACCCGATGCCTTACCACTTGGCGACGTCCCAGTAAAAACTGCAAAAAACAAGAATTCAAAATTAACTGTATTTTTTGGATTATGCAAGTAATTTCTTTCAACATTGTAATTTTTTTTAAATTATTTTCATATTTTTTCTGAGTTCTCTTTAAGGAAAGAAGTTTAAAATGCCAGAACTACTTATAAAAACAAGCAATTAGATAGTATCAACTATTTTTCAATGAACATACTATATTTTTTGATAAATTTTGAAATAAAGGATTAAATTTTCAATATTTTTCTAATCTATCAATTTGGTGATTACTCAGCCGCCAAATGAAAAAATTCACGTGCAAATTACAGCTAACTTTGGTAAAAATCTTCCGAAGGTTTTGAACCTTCGGAAGGTTAATTCACAAGTTAGATAAGAGCCGACAAACATAAATTTGTAATTTCAATATTTTGTAAGAAATTCCTTGAAATTCCCATCTTGAATTAATGTTTGTAACTAATGATTTTCCCAGTTATTCCAACAACACCTTAGGTGTTGAATGTGAATTTAATTATTCAATCCTGATGGGATTGTTGGACTTACGGGCAATCTCTTTGTTACAAACAGGTAATCCCAATCGGGATTTTCGAAGAATTTCATTTTATGATTATTTTCAAATTGTTCCAAATATTCATTTTTTTCTTTCAAATAACAAAGCAATTTTAAAAAAATCAATTCGGCTGCATAGTTATCAATTTTGTAATACATTTTATTAATTCAAAAAAACAGAAATAGAGTTTATTGTATTGAAATGGATTTTAGTATGGTATTATTTCAAAACTCAGATTACTTAGGTAATGTAAACCAAAATGTGCTACCTTTGTCTAATTCACTTTCCACCCAAATTTTGCCCCCATGCCTTTCGACAAATTCTTTTGCTAACAATAAGCCTAAACCAGAACCTTTTTCATTTGCAGTGCCTTGAGTTGTAACAGTTTCTTTAGTTTTGAACAATTTATCAATGATTTCTTTTGTCATACCTATTCCAGTATCACGTATATAAATATTAAGAAATTCATCTTTTGGATTGCTTGTAACGCCAATGATTACCGAACCATTTTCTTGTGTAAATTTAACAGCATTGGTTGCTAAATTACGAATAATCGTTGTGAACATATTCACATCTGCCGTTATCAGAAATCCAATTGGTACTTCATTAATTAGTTTTATTTTTTTATCGTTAGCGGTAAATTTAAGTAATTGAAAAAGATTGTTCACAATATAATGAAAATCAATCAGCACTGGATTAAATTGAATCAAACCCCTTTGAGAGCGAGACCATTCCAAAAGGTTATCAAGCAAATTATATACAGATATTGAATTTTTCTCCATCAATTGCAAAAAATCAATCAATTCTTCTCTTTCTAAAGTTTCAAAATTATCTTTCATAAACTCAATTCCTTGCTTGAAACTCCCAAGTGGATTTCGCAAATCATGAGCTATAATGGAAAATAATTTATCTTTTGTCGCATTTAATTCACTCATTATATCAGATTGTCTTTGAATTTCAATATTTTTTTCGTTTAGAATTTTGTTTGCTATTTGTTCTCTTTTTCTACTTCTAAATTGAATCCAAAGTGCAAGTGAAAGTAGTGAAATACCGATTATAAATGATAATAACAAAATATTTCTACGTTCTTTTTCTGTTTGTGCTTGATTAATCTGTTCTAAGAGTTTTCTATTTTCATCATCTTTTCTTTTTGCTTTATATTCATACTCAACCACCTCTAGCTGCTTAGATTTTTCCTCAGAAAATAAACTATCTTTGTAATCATTACTTATCTTGTTGAATAATAATGCTTTATCAAATACTCTCATTTTTTCATAACAAGCAGATAAGATTTTTGAAGATTCATATAATGTTTGGAATGAAAATCTTGATGTATATGCTTGGTTTGCATAATTAATCGCATTTGGATAATCATTCATCTTAAGATAACAATTTGCAACAGTAATATCCCATCTACCATCAATAACTTGGTCACTCAAATCATCTTTTACTGAAAAATAATTAGATAAGGCCTCCTCGTACCTACCTAAGCCCTCCAATGCAGTACCAATTGCTTGAATTGCTCTTGCTATAGATGTTTTACTGGCAAATGTTTTCCGTACTTCTAAAGCATGATTAGCATAAATATATGAAGAATCATAGATTTCCATATTATAAAATAATTGGCTTAGCAGAATATTTGCATAACCTATTCCTTGTTTATCTCCTGATTTATTCATCAAGTCCAAAGATTTTCTTAGGTATTTCAAAGCATCTTGGAAGTCGCCCTTGAATTTTCTGATATGTCCAATATTATTGAATGCATATCCCAATTGTAGAACCAAATTATTTCTTTCGGAAACTAATCGAGCTTCCTGAAAATATTCATTTGCAACAATGTAGTCGCTTCTGTGCATAAAAACTACACCAACGTAATTCAAACCGATTGCTAATTTTTCAAAATCATTAATTTCTCGGGCAAATGCTATTGATTCTTTTCCAGTTTGAATTGCAAGAAGTGGATGCTTGAATCTACTATCCCAACAGATTTTTTGCAATGTATCTATTTTTTGGGTAGGAGTTAGATTTTGAATAACTTTGTTTATAGAATCGGGTAGTTCGTTGCCTTGAATATTCAAGACAACGAACATGCCAATTAATAATATAAACAAATATTTATTCATTATTTTTCAAGTTCAGCATCAATAATTTTACTTAATTCTTCAACCATATCTTCACTAAAACCAGATTTTGTGTGGACTATTCTGCCATCTTTTCCAATTACGAATAAAGTTGGGAAGCCATTAACACTAAAACTACGAGCTACTTCATCACCAAGAAGTAAAGAATTATATGTTGCGTTATGTTCAGCAAGGAATTTTTTCGGTTCAGCGTTTTCTGGTTCAGAGCAACTAATTCCAAGTACTTCAACTTTCTTATTTTTTTCATATTTCTTATGAAGTTCTTGAAGTTTTGGCATTGCAGTAACGCACCATTTACACCAAGTACCCCAGAAATCCAATACCATAACTTTACCCTTGAAACTTGAAGAGTTGACCATTTTTCCATTTATGTCTTTCAATTCAAATGATGGCATCATCGCACCGCTTGGCATTGAACCTTGTTCTGAAGGTGCTTCAAAATTTTCAACAGAATAACCTTCAGGCACTTTAAGTGAAAATAAATCATCACTCAATTCAGGATTAATTTTAATATTCGAATAACGATATTCCCTAAAAATTGAATCACCTTGCATATAACTATTATTAGAATATCTTCTTGGAAGACCATCATTTATACTATAATTAACAACATCTTTAGAATATATTCCATACTCTTCATACATCTTGTTGAAACTTATTCTAAAAGTCTTCTCATCTTTATAAACTTCTGCACCAAGATTTTTCAAACTATCTTTACTTGCAATCATATCTTCAATATTACTGTAATTTGTAAGAATTAAATGCACAGCACCAGTAATCCAATTACCTGCAAGAATTCGAAATGCTTTATCGGCTGTATCAGCAATTACTACTTTTTTCTCTTCTGGAACAATATATCTATATTCTAAACCATTAAAAGTTGCAATCATACCGTTTTTATATTCATATCTAATCGAGAAACCAAGCGGGTCGAGGTCCAAGCTTCTGCGTTTTATTTGAATTTTTACAGTATCTTTGATAGAATTTTGATTGTCCTTATATTCCCTAATTATATCAAATTCTGCAGATTTAATGCTCATAGATACAGAATCAGCTAATTTCACGACCTCAATCGGGTCTTTTTTTTCTTCACATGAAGCAAAAATAATTGCTATTGCAACTAATATTGTAATTTTTTGAAAAACTTTCATTTTATCCCTTAATTTATTTATATTTATTTAATTCATTTTGCTCTAACTTTCTTTAAAATTTATTTACAAATTCATTGAAATTTCCACTTGGAAATAAATATTTGTAACAAGGAACCCCACCTAACCTCCCCAAGGGGAGGAATTTAATGCAACACAGGTTGCGTGTTGTATGTATAAAAGAACAATTGTACCTGTCTAAACAGCCTTCTCTTTCATGATATCCGCTATGGTGTTATTTTATCTTAATTGAATTTATATCAGTTTTGATATAATTATCGTTTTGACAATAATTTTTAAAATACTTTTAATCCAATTAAATTTGCACCATTAATTAATCTCTTATCGAAACAGCCAAAAATTAGATCTTTTTGAATTTTTTCCTTAAAAAAATTTGCCGATGCTAAATGAACGCTGTCAAATGCTCTTAACTCAGTTTTATATAGCAACTCTGTTGCACTTTTAATGATTTTTCCATCTAATTCGACTATCTTGATAAAATTCCAATGGTAATCAAAATTTCTTTTTAAAGTTTCAATTTCATCAATTTTGATATGACCTTCTTTAGATAGTCTGCTAATCGCTGAGTTAAATTCAACATAAGCAATTATACTAGTAGATATAAATTCAGCTTTGTGATAATAATCACGAACTAAATCAGAATTGGTTTCATTGATAAACAATTTAACTAAAGCTGATGTATCAAGATACAAAATCATAATCTCTCTTCAAGTACAATTTCCGAAGCATAATCCTTCTTAGATATATTTATCAATTCAGGTAAATCTGGCCGTGAAGCAAATTTTTTCTTTTTTGCTTCTATTGGCATAACAATAACTTCAGCTTTACCTTTTGGGAAATCCAAAGGAAGATTAATACTAATTGTATTATTCTTGATATTGATAATTTCTCTTATTGCAATCATTTTTCAACTCCAATTTTTAAGTAGAATAATACTCTACTTCTCTTTCATTATATCGGCTATTGCATTGTTATATTTTATTTTTATTGAATTTACATCAGATTTAATGTAATTTTCAATTTCAAATACATCTTTTGCAACATCGCCAATTTTCTGAACAGATACATTATTCGCACTGCAAGTATTTACTAATTCTCCAAATTTTGTTGGTGAACAAGATACAACTACTCTTGATTGAGATTCGCCAAATAATTTTCCAACATTAATATCATCAATTTGAATCAAACAGCCCAAATTTTCAGAAGAAATTGCTTTTTCTGCCAAACAAATTGCCAAACCACCTTCAGAAATATCGTGAGCAGAATTTATTGTTTTGGATTGAATCAAAGCAAGAATTGTTTTTTGCAAACGAATTTCTTCATCCATATTGATTTCTGGAGCAAGTCCGCTTACTTTTTCAGCATAATGTTTCACATATTCCGAGCCGCCAAGTTCTTCGCGATTATTACCAATCAAGAAAATTTCATCGCCTTCATTTTTGAAATTCATACTCATAGTTAAATTCAAATCATCAATAATTCCAAGCATACCTATTGTTGGAGTTGGATAAACTGCATGTTTTTGTGATTCGTTATGGAAACTTACATTACCACCTGTAACTGGAGTATTCAATGCTCTACAAGCATCGCCCATTCCACGAATTGCTTCTTTGAATTGCCAATAAACTTCTGGATCGTAAGGATTTCCAAAATTCAAACAATTTGTGATTGCAACTGGAACAGCTCCAGTACAAACCACATTTCGTGCCGCTTCTGCCACAGCAATCATAGCACCTTTGTATGGGTCGAGATAAGTATATTTAGAATTGCAATCAGTTGTTAATGCAATTGCTTTGCCAGGAATTTCTTTTAATCGAACAATAGCCGCATCGCCTTTGATTGTTACAGTATTAGTTCTAACTTGCGAATCGTATTGCTCAAAAATCCAACGTTTTGAGGCAATTGTAGGAGATTTCAAAATTTCCCAGAAGTCGCCCTCCATTGGCTTTTGAATTCTGATTTCTTCCAAATTAAAATTGCGTGTTTCTTTGAGATATTCAGGTTCTTTTGACTCTCTATCGTATTGTGGAGCACCACCGCCAAGAACCAAATCTTCGGCATTAAGTTCGACAACTTTTTGATTATTTCTGAAAATATGAAGCAATCCATCATCAGTAACTTCGCCAATTTCTGTGCATGGAACGTCCCATTTATGGCAAATATCAATAGCAATTTGTTCCTTTCCTTTTTCAATCACCGCAAGCATACGTTCTTGAGATTCGGAAAGCATAATTTCATAAGCAGACATCGTTTTTTCGCGTAAAGGCACTTTGTCTAAATTTACAATCATTCCATTACCGGTTCTGCCGCTCATTTCTGAAGTTGAGCATGAAATACCTGCGGCACCCATATCTTGAATTCCAACAATCACACCTGCTTCAATAAGTTCCAAAGTTGCTTCGAGCAATAATTTTTCTGCAAATGGGTCGCCAACTTGCACAGTTGGACGCATATTTTCGGTTTGTTCGTCAAATTCTCTTGATGCAAGTAAAGATGCACCATGAATACCGTCTCTACCGGTTGAACTTCCGATAATCATAACAGGATTGCCTTTGCCTTTTGATGCGGCAGAAGCAGTTTTGTCAGTTTTTACAATACCAACAGCCATTGCATTCACAAGCGGATTATCATGATAGCATTTATCGAAATAAATTTCACCGCCCACAGTAGGCACACCAAAGCAATTTCCGTAATGACTGATTCCTTCAACAACTCCATTGAGCAAAAATTTAGTACGTGGATTGTCTAATTCTCCAAATCTAAGCGAATTCAATGCCGCAATTGGTCTAGCTCCCATTGTGAAAATGTCGCGTAGAATTCCACCAACACCAGTTGCCGCACCTTGAAACGGTTCGATTGCAGATGGATGATTATGGCTTTCGATTTTGAAGCAAATTGCATAACCATTGCCAATATCAACAAGTCCAGCATTTTCTTCCCCTGCTTCTACAAGCAATCTGCCACCAGAACGCGGCAAAGTTTTGAGTAATTTGATAGAATTTTTATAAGAGCAATGCTCACTCCACATAACAGAATAAACGCCAAGTTCGGTATAAGTTGGAGTTCTACCAATATTTTCGCAAAGCATTTTGTATTCATTTTTGGTTAAGCCCAACTCTTTTGCAGTTTCAACCGTAACTTCAATTTCGGAGTATAATTTTTCGGAATCTTTAATCATTTTTTTCTCAAAATTTATATTTATACTAAAATACAAAATTACAATATTTTTTGTAATATATATAAAACTAAGATATGTTTATCGAAAAAAATGAAATTATAGAAAACTTAAATCGTACGAAATGAAGTATAATAGTTAAGAATAGATTAACTTTTTTGATTCTGTTATTTTGATAACCAGTCTTTTTGGCTTATCTACTTATTTTTTGCATTAGAAATAATGTATTTGCTTAACCTCAAATTAATTAATTATGTGCGAACCACAATTTGTAGATACCTATTAAAAAATATCATTGCTGAATTTATAAGGACTTGTATAATAAATGGTAAACTTTGAGTTAACTAACATCAAGTGCTTACAAACAATTTCTTGAAAATTAATCTTATGATATACTTTTGAAACAATTGAAATAAAATATAAATTAAAATAAAAATAATTAATTCAATAATACTTGAGAATATATCATCTCCCAAAATGTACTTTTCAACAATATAATCTTTAATTGGCACTACGATAAAGATAATTGTTAAGATGAAACTCAACCAGTTGAAAATAGAATAATTAAAACCAAGTTTCATTTTTTCAAATTCTTCAATACTAAATCCATCTCTATTTGCTTTATAATATCCATAAAGCAGAATACTACTACTACAAAGTAGTCCAATCAATACATAAATTATTTCCAAAATGCTATTCCCCAGATTTGTCAATTCCAATTTTTGTAAAAACATAAATTGTTATCGCAGTAAATCCAGTTAATTCTGCAATTCCCCAAAGCAAATGTTCATAATTGAAATTTCCAGTTGAAAGAAGTGCTTTTGCTGAATCTGACCAACTGTTTGGGAAAAAGAAATCACTCAGTAACAATAATGTTTGATTATCCCAAAATAACCCCGGTACAACTTGAAGTTGGATATTGTCTATAAACATCCATACTCCAAGCAAAAATACATTTTTAAAAGTAGTTAAAAAAGTCGAAAAGAATGAAGAAATTACTATAAATAGAATTCCCTCGAGCCAATATGCAAGGTGGAGGTAAATAAAATTTCCAAAATCAAATTGCAATTTGGTACTGCTAATAGCTCCGAAAATCAATAGCGGTATTGTAGCTACAATAAGCATTACAATTAATAATGAAATTGCAGCTGAAGCAATTTTTGACATCAAAAAATCTGTTCTGGTTAAAGGTCTTGAAAGTATTGAACGAAGCCAATGGCTTTTAATATCATAAGCTATTATGCCCGCAGAAAAAAATAATGCAGACATTGGCACAATCATCCCAAATATTGTGGATAATACCATAGTGTATGAAATACTTGGGAAAAACGCATCGGGGGCAGTTGTTAAAAATTCGGAGTTGCTTATTAACAAACCAATTGTAGTTACTAATAGGAATAATATTCCAATTATTATTAATTTTGGCAGAGTCCAAATTCTTTTAAATTCGATTATGAATAATTTTAAAAATGCGATTGTCATACAAATCTCCTCTCTTGCTCATATTTTTTAAATGCTTCTTCGAGAAATCCGGTTTCTAAATCTTTCAAATGATAGTCTCCTTCGAGTTTGCCTTCTTGAATAAAAAGCACTCTGTCGCATACTTTTTCAACTTCAGATAAATGATGAGAACTAAACAGAACAGTAATTCCATTTTGCTTTTGATGATTGATAAAATCACGTAATTCAAAAACTGATGGTGGGTCAAGTCCTGCTGTCGGCTCATCAAGAATAACCATTCTTGGATTGCCGAGGAATGCTTGTATTAACTCAATTTTCTGACGCATACCTCTCGAAAGAGACACCAAACTTTTACCGGCAGCATTAGCAAGATGGAAAATTTCTAAATAATTATCAATTTGCTCATCATTTTTGCAATAACCTGCAAGTTTGGATTGAATTTGTAAATACTCTTTAACTTTGACTGTTTTAGAGCGAAATTGAGAATCAGATTGAAAACCGATTTCTTTTTTTGCATTAATAGAAACAGGACTTTCTCCAAAACATAGAACATTACCTGAATCGTAAGTCTCAAATCCAAGTACAATGCGCATCATAGTTGTTTTACCTGCTCCATTAGGACCAATCATGCCGGTTACTTCACTTGGATTTAATTTAAAACTTACATCATTCAAAGCTTTTGTAGGGAATTTTCCCCGCTTGTTAAAAGTTTTGAACAAATTTTCAATGATTAGTGGATTTTCCATATTTTCCTTAATTTATTCTCTGATTTTTTTTATTAAACTTTTTTTAAAATCTAAGTATAATTTTGTAACTTTATATCTGCCGGATTTTTTTGACCCGACATATTCAATTAATCTAAATTCTTTTAGTAATTTCAAATCTCGTTCCAAAGTTCTTTCGCTAATGAAATTATTTATACCGACACTTTTTTTGTCTATACCGACACTTTCTTGGTTTATACCGACACTTTCTTGGTTTATACCGACACTTTCTTGGTTTATGCCGACACTTTCTTGGTTTATGCCGACACTTTCTTGGTTTATGCCGACACTTTTTCTCAATTGATTTGAAAGTTCAAGCGATGAGTTTATATAATAATTTTCAATAAATTCTAATATATGTATCATTCTTGAGTAACGTTTTTTATTAACCTTTTTATTACTAAATGTATTTGAAATATCATAATCTTCAACAAAATCATATGCATCTTGAAAATCATCAACTTCCTCTTTGTCAATTATATTTGTTCTATTAAATCGTATGACAAACAAATTAGTTATATCAAATTCAGCATAAGGCAATTCTGCTTCTTTTAATGATTTTTGAATTCTATTGATTCCTGTACCCAACTTTTCTATATAATTTGCTCTTAATAACAAACTTGAAATTAATGGATTTCGTGTTACACTTCTTTTGCCAAATTCCAATTCTGTCAAACCTTTTACTAATCCTCCTGGGTTTGAAATTTCTACTTTATCATCATAAATTTCAACATAAATATTCGACCCTTTTTCAAAATAATCTCTATGAACAACAGAATTAACAACAGCTTCTCGTAATGCTACTTCAGGAATTTCTAAAATTTCAATTCTTTGTGTTGATTCAATTAAGTATTTTATTTTCAAGTGTTTTTTTAGAAAAAGTATTGCTTCTTCAATATTTGATATAAGGTCATTTGCATAATCTTTCCTATCTAAAATATGAATTTTTTCATTACCTTTGTATAAAACACAAGTAATGATATTTTGCGGAATAAATCTTGAAGGATCTTTTGTAAAAAATAGTACTCCCACATTATTAAGATAAGTAATATTATTTTCTTTTATCAAAACCCCCAGATTCATCAATAAATCTTCGTATTCATATTTATTTGTTATTTTACAAGCATATAAATAATTTTGATATTTTTCTAAATCAAAGTCGTTTGGAAAATTTGCTTTATAATTTATCAATTCATCAAATAATACTCTTCCTTCATTTTTAATAAAAGCAATTATATCATCTGTATTCATTTTTTGGGAATTAGCTCCAATTCTCAAGTAAAATCCAGATGTACATTTATAGGGTTTTCTATCACCTTCAGGAACGTTAATTATTGCAATAGTTTGATATTGTTGAATGGTAATTCTAATTGGTGGGTCGCAATTTTCGGCAATATTTTGAATTTCGGATTTCAACTTATTATTGAGTTGAAATCCTTTAATAATTCCAGAATCAGAAATACCAAGAAAAATTCTTCCACCCGATGAATTTGCAAATGCAACCATCTCTTTATCAATTTTTGATAAAGTTTCTTTGAATTCGATAAAGTACCCTTCACCTTCTTCTAAAATAATATCTAAATTGATTTTATTCATAAAATTATTTAATCAAAAATAAAAATAGTTTCAAAATTTCTTGTAACAGTAATTACCATTCTTTAATCTCAAATATCTCAAATTTCAATATTCCTACACAATAAAATTAATCAACTTATTCTTTACAAAAATTACTTTACGAATTTCTTTGCCATCAATGTGCTTGATAACACTTTCGTTTTGCAAAGCAAATTCTTTAACTTGGCTTTCGTCTAAATCAATTGCTAATTGTAACTTTGCACGAATTTTGCTCGAAACCTGAACAATGAATTCAATGCTTTGCTTAACAACTTTTGCTTCATCATAATCAGGATATTTTTCCAATGAAACTGAATTTTGATGCCCAAGAATAAGCCATAATTCTTCTGCAATATGCGGAGCAAATGGTGCAAGGCAAAGTACAAATTTTTCCATAGCAATTCGTGGTTTTACTTCTGCTTTTGTAAATTCATTTACAAATATCATCATCTGTGCAATTGCAGTATTGAAACTCAAGTTTTCAATATCTTCGCCAACTTTTTTGATTGTATAATTCAAAACATAGTCTTGCTCTGGAGTCAATTCTATTTCTTGTACTTTATCGGATAATTTGCTATCTTCTGTTGCAATCAAACGCCAAGCACGATTCAAAAAGTTGAATGTTCCTGTGATATTCTTTGTTGACCATGGCTTAACGGCTTCCAATGGACCAAGGAACATTTCGTATAGTCTTAATGAATCTGCTCCATATTCGCCAACAACTTCATCAGGATTAACTACATTTCCACGTGATTTGGACATTTTTTCGCCATCTTCTCCAAGAATCAATCCCTGATGGAATAATTTTTGGAATGGTTCCACAGTTGAAACATAGCCATAATCATACAAAACTTTATGCCAAAAACGAGCATAAAGCAAGTGCAATACAGCATGCTCAGCTCCACCAACATACAAATCAACTCCACCATTTCCAAGCCAATATTTTTGCTTTTCGAAATCACAGAATATTTCGTTATTCGCATTATCAGCATAACGCATATAATACCAGCACGAGCCAGCCCATTGTGGCATTGTGTTTGTTTCTAAACGTGCTTTTTTACCTGTTTTCTTATCAGTGAAATTAATCCAACTTTCAACAGTTGCAAGTGCAGATTCTCCAGTTCCAGCAGGATTAAAATTCTCAACTTCAGGCAATAGCAATGGCAATTCATCTAAATCTAAACTGCGTTTTGTTCCATCTTCAAAATACATGATTGGGATTGGTTCGCCCCAATATCTTTGACGTGAGAAAAGCCAATCGCGGAGTTTGAATTGAACTTTTGCTTCACCAATATTTTTTTCTTTCAACCAATTGATAATTTTTTCAATTGCTTTTGGAGTTGGCTCATCATTCAAAGATACTTCAGCATTTGCAGAATTCATACCGAAACCAGTTTTATCAACAAAAGCCGAGTCTTCAATATTCCATTCTTTACCATCTGATGGCTTAACAACTTGTACAATTGGTAAATTGAATTCTTTTGCAAATTCAAAATCACGTTCATCATGTCCGGGAACAGCCATAATAGCACCTGTTCCGTATTGTGCTAATACATAATCAGCAATCCAAATTGGAATATCCTTGCCAGTTGCTGGATTGATTGCATAAGCACCAATAAATACACCTGTTTTTTCTTTGCTTAATTCAGTTCTTTCCAAATCACTTTTTTCTGATGCTTTCTTTAAATATTCTGCAATTTCTGCTTTTTTCTCATTTGTTGCAATTTGGCTAACAAATTCATGCTCAGGTGCTAATACTAAATAAGTTGCCCCAAAAACCGTATCAGGTCTTGTTGTAAATACTTTTACTGATTTTTCAAAATTCTTGACTTGAAAATTAATTTCCGCACCAACACTTTTTCCAATCCAATGGAATTGCATATCTTTTGTAGATGTAGGCCATTCAACCAAGTCCAAATCTGTGAGCAATCTATCAGCATATTCAGTAATTTTCAGCATCCATTGACGCATTGGTTTGCGTTCAACTGTGTATCCCTTCGATTTCCATTCATCTACTTCTTCATTTGCGAGAACTGTACCAAGTTCGGCACACCAATTTACAGGAATCATGGAAATAAATGCAAGGCGTTTGCTATCTTTATAATTTTCAATTTCAATTGTGTCTGTTAATTCAGCAGGAATTGGTAATTCATCAATATGTCTTGCTTTATTTAACTCTTTATCAAACCATGAATTATAAATCAAAAGGAACATCCATTGAGTCCATTTATAATAATTTGGGTCGGTTGTATTAATTTCTTTAGTCCAATCATAGCCCAAGCCCAAAGCATTTAATTGTCTTTTGAAATTTTCAATATTATCGCGAGTTGCATCAACTGGATGAATGTTGTTTTTCATACAATATCGTTCAGTTGGAAGCCCAAATGCATCAAAACCCATTGGATGAAGCACGTTGAAGCCCTTCATTTTTTTATATCTTGCAATTATATCAGTAGCGGTGTAGCCCTCTGGATGTCCAATATGCAAACCTGCACCACTTGGATAGGGAAACATGTCAAGTACATAATATTTTGGTTTGGAAAAATCATCATCAGTAAAGAAAACATTGTTTTTCTGCCAGTATTCCTGCCATTTAGGTTCGATTTCTGCAAAAGGATATGCCATTTTAATTCAATTCAAAAGTTAATAATAATAAAGTTCAAAAATACGAAAATTCTTGCTATTATTGAAATCAGATGTTTATTATTGATAAATTCCATATAAAATAACCGATTCTCATTTGGAATTTAAAAAATATATTTTTAATTTGGTATCGGAAACAAGACAAATTAAACAATTGTTTCCTTAAAAATCAAATAAATTATAAGGAAATAATATGCATTCAAATTATAAATAGTTTTTAGCACTCGTAACTAAACTGGAGCTTAGTGTCCAGAATTGAAAAAATTGGGTTTGGGAAGATGGAATTGCAAAGTAATTTTAACAATCAATTTAAAGGAGGAAAAAAATCGAATAAAATATTATCAATTTTTTTGCGTTTAACTATTATTAAAAATAGGAATAAAATAATGAAGACTATTGTTCTTGAAGTATCTGATAATAAGTGTGATTTTATTGTTAATTTATTGAATGAATTTCCATTTGCCAAAATTAAAAATACATTTGAATTAGAAAAATCAAACAATTCAAAATCTATTGAAGAACTCTTGAAAGAAGGATATTTAGCTTCTAATCAGGAAGATTTGGAAATCACTAACGATTTTGTTTTTATTGATTTGGAAAATTGGGATTAGAATGAAAAGAGGTGAAATTTTTTTAGCTGCACTTGATCCAGTAATGGGTTCAGAAGTTTCCAAAACAAGACCAGTACTTATTATTTCGAATAATATCAATAATTTGTATTCTCAAACTATTACAGTCATTCCGATTTCTTCATCTATTCATGAAATTTATCCTTTTGAAGTTATGATTTTAAGTGCTGAATCCGGCTTATTCAAGGATTCAAAAATTAAAACCAATCAAATTAGAACGATAGATAAACAAAGATTAATAAAATTTCTTGGAAAAATCAATGATACTAAAATATTATTAGTTGAAAATGCTCTATTGTTGCACTTGGGAATTGGCAAATATTAAAATAGGCAACTAAGCTGGGGCTTAGTTACTATAATTGAACAAATCCCTTTCTTCATTTATTGAATGATTTTACCTCATGAATTTCATAAATGTGATGACACTATTCTTATTTAAAATGTTTTTCACTAAATCATTAATTATTAATTATTAATCCATTAATTTGATATCAAAAACTTTATTTTGATGAAGTAATTAATTATAGATATTCAGTATTATCATTTATTATATGTTTGTATTTATTGTATAAGAATGATATTACTAAAAGTAGAATTCCCAATGTTACGAATAAGATTGTTTTGGGAATCGTTGCCAAATGTGAGGCATCTATGAAGAATAATTTTAGCAATGTTATGGCAAACAATACAATTGCTGATATTCTCAAATGCTTTTTCTTTTTCCAGATTCCATACGCTATCAAAAATGATGAATATAATCCCCATAAAATACTTAGTCCTAATTTGAAAGTATGTGGCGAATCGAAGTAATTCATCCAAGTTACCAATTCATAAGATAACATCCAGAAAATAGATAAATATAAAAATATATCAAATATTCTCAAATATCTCTCAGATTTCATCTTTTCTTTGTAGTATTGGAAACTTGTATAAAAGATTAGAGCAAACATGATATATGATAAATACTTGATTAGTATATTGAATACACTTTGCTGGAATATGTCACTTGCTTTATTGTCCAAGTAAGATACTGAGAGCATATACAATAAGAAGGAGCCGGAGAATACAAATATGGCGTACATTGTTGCATTTGCGAATAAATTCAAATTGACTAATGATTGTATTTTATACCTTTTCGCATTTAAATATGTTAGAATCGACAAGAATATCAATGAGTAATTCATCAACCAAATATCGTGGTATCTCAATAAATCATAGTTTTTGCTGTACGTATCTACTTCCACACCGTTTGTAATTGCTGAGTGTGCTGAATTCAGATATTCTTGCTGCCAATATAAAGATATTTCAAGCCCAAATGCAACGAAAACAACAAGTATTAATAGTCCGCTGATTGAAAATGAAATCAATTTTCTGATTGTATCATCTTCTTCGGATATTATTCTCGCGTCTCTTATCTTGAAGAAATTGATTATTCCTAATCCAATTATGAATATCATTGAATTCAGAAAATTCACATTAAAAATAAACATAAATTGTTCTTTTAATTTATACACTTCATATATTTTATAATTGCTATCCCAATCGAACAACAAACTTAGAAATGAAAGAACAATCAATGTGTATGAGAAGTACTCGTATATCTTTTCGTAACTCTTGGATGTTATCCAGAATAAAATCACTGCTTCTGTAATCCAAAATCCTGTTACCCAAGAGCCATCAAATTGCACTGGTACAGTAATTGTTACAAATGATATTACTAATCCCAATACAAATCTTGCAATTCGTTTGTCTATATTTTCTTGTTTGATGATAAATAAATAAACTAATGAATGAATTATTGCATTTGCGAATGTAAGCAATCCATCAAAATGCTTGTAAAAATTATGGCTGTCGGCAATAGTTCTTGACAAACTATAGAATATGAATGCGTTAGAAAACAGTAAAACTAAATCGAAGGCGGCAAACTTTTCCTTTGTTCGTAATTTATATACGAGGAATGCGGCATAGAAAATTCCGAAGAAGATTGTAATAAATACTGATGCAATTATGAAATGCTCTTTGGAGGAATAAAAACCAGAATACCAAAAAGAATATATCATGTATGTCATCGAAAATGCTGAATAGTAAAGTGCCTTCCAGTATTTTTTGAATGAAATAAGCAAAATTCCCACATTAATTATTGTCATATAACTAAACAAAATCAGTACGTTACCTGTATTATTGCTGAGCAAGAAAGGCACAGCGTAAGCGCCTACCAATCCAAAGTGTGCAATTATTTGCTTGTCGAATTTGAGTGCCGAATATACTGTTGAGCCAGTTATCATAAACATTATTAAAAACGCAATTGGCTGAGGAAGTAAATCATAAAAACTATAGGCAAAAAATGTCATAAAATACAAAACAGCAAAACCGCCACCAAGCAATACAGAACTGAAATTATCATATTTTGCTTTTAATTTGTATGATGTGCCCAAAATCACAAAGCCCGATAAATATCCTAATAATATTTTTGTTAATGGATTGATCAAATTATGTTCGATTGCATAACTTGCACCTATTCCAATGCCAATGATTGTAATCAAGATACCAATTTTATTAATCAGATTTTCGCCAATGAATTTTTCGAGATTAATTGGAGATACTTTTGGCTTAGTATCATGTCTGAAATTTCTTGGTGGAATTGGAATTTGTGGTTTATCTTCAATTTTCGAAGTATTAAAATCAATTTCGGGAACAATTTTCTCTTCTTCTTGAAAATTTGACGGAGTTTGTTCGCCTATCATAGACGATTTTAATAAATAAATTTCATTACGAATTGAGTTAATTTCTAAAGAAAAATTATGGCTCCATTTTGAAAGGGAATCCAGTTTTTTTTCCAATAAATCTATTTGCTTTTGTGTGTCTCTCATCATAAAAAAACCAATAAAATATATGAATATGATAAAATACTAAATTAGTTATAATTTATTAAATATCGATAAATATTCATAAAAAAAAGAGTGCGAAAAAATTAACACACTCTTATAATCTTTATTAAATGAAAAATATTATTTGATTTAAATTAGATAATACATTGCAACAAAAGCGTTCTCTTCCTTAGCAATTTTCACAATATTCATTGAATAATAGTAGTCCTCGGATATATTCTTATAAACCAATTTCGGCAAGTTCCCTATCTTCATTGAAATCACCTACCATTTAAATAAATTTCAATTCCCAATAGTAATAATTCCAAAATTTTCAATTTTTGTATCTCCAATTCTATTAAGCTCTTTTACAAAAATTGACCAATTTTCTCTGATTATAAATGTACAGTCCTCTAAATTGATTTTGCCACTAACTTTTGCAACCAAATTATTCATAGTTTCTGCAAATTCGAGTTTTCCATCTTTGATAACTTTAATATTATTGCAAACAATAGGATTGGTTACAGTTACATTACCACAAATAACAACATCAGAATTTGCTTCAGGAATTATGCCTTTTACCCATGTTTTAGGATTATTCCAATCACCGCCTTCGGTTGTTGAAATTATTTCCTGAGCGGAACAAATTAAATTAACCATAAAAAAAATCATGATAAAAAATACACTTTTCATAAAAATCTCAAAAAAAATTATTGAAAACTAATTTCACTTCACTATCATTCAGGTAATTTGAAATTTTCAACAAAAAAATTTATTAACTCATTAAATGAATAAATTAGTTTCGTTGCCAGTAAAACACAAGCTAATTTACTACTTTTTGAATTAAATTAATCTGTTTTCTGAGGAATATATTAACTGCTCTTGAATTTTCAAAGTATTTTGCAATATCGGAATCAAGCTGAACAGTTAATTTATTCCTATCATCTCGTAATCGTTTAGCATAAGGATTAGGTTTCCAATCCTTTTTTGTAATATCATTTTCAATACCTGTATCCTCATCAAAATCTACATTTCTTCCTTGGTATGTGGTAACTTTGTCACCATCAACTATTTTTGTTGTTTTTTTCATAAAATAACCTTTCAATTTTTGTAGTTTTTCTTGCCGAGATAACTCTAATTATAACATTATTCCAAGTTTCATCTTAAAACTTCTATTTCTTTAAATTTGATTCGTAAATCTCAATCCAATTTGCAACACTCATTTTTGAAATTAATTCACCAATAAATTGATACGGTAATTCATTTATTTTTTTGAATCTGATACATCCTTTTCCCATATCTAATTTTGTTTTTGAATGTTTTGGATATTCAGTTTTTACCCATTCTTGTAATTGAGTATCAGCATATAATCCTAAATGATGCAAAGATATAAAATTTTTCTGTGCTGCAAAACCTGCAAATGGAAGTGGCAACTTTGGGTCGCAATGATAACCATTTGGATAAATTGAATGTGGAACTACATACCCAATCATTCCATAGTTCATTTCTTCAGAAAAACCGCTTGGCAGATTTTCCAATATAACATTTCTAAGTTTAATAATTGGCTCTTTTCTTTCATCTGATAAGGAGTCAATATATTCTGTAACTGTATTAGCATTAGAGACCATTTTTTCCTCAAATCATTTATAAATTATAATTTTCTAACATTACAAATTTATCCAAATTTTTTTATTTCAAGCAATAAATTGCTTAAATACTCTCTGAAATTTTCCATTTCATTTTTATCCCATTTAAATAATATCGTCCAGTTTTCATCTAAGCAGTCAATTTTAGCTCTGCGTGTAAATAATAATCTTGCCTTGTAATCTGATTGATTTGGATTTAATAAATAATTGAAATACGAATATAGTTTCATTTGAATTTCATAATGTTTGCCCAATTCAATTAAATCTTCATCATTATTAATTTGATTTGATTTCCAGTCCCAAATTTCCCATTCATTCGATTCATTTTGAATAAACAAATCAAAAGTAGCCGAAATTAAATCGTATTCGAAAGGAATATGATAAGTGATTTCTGGCTTAGATTCTTTTAATTGTGATTTGAAACGTGAAATAAGTTTTGTTTGACAGATGTACAAAGATTCGTTAAAAAGTCTATTTTCCAATTCGTTACCAAATTTTTTATTGAATTTAATTGTTAGATTGGAAATTTCATTTTTCAAATTCGTTTTGATTATTTCAATATCATCATCGAACCAAATAGAAATTCTTTCTAATAAACTATGAATATAATTACCTGCAATAAATCCTTTTGCATCTTCATCTTTTGAGAATAATATTTCAGTATTTTCATTGCCATTACTTTGTTCATCAATTAATACATTTTCTGTATGAGATTTTAAAATATCATCTGGCGGGAGACCTAAAACATACCTCTGAATATAAGCATCTTTATCATTTATATAATAAAGTAATTTTGTAGCAGAAATATTGCTCTCATAAATACCTGGCTTAATCACAACATCTAAAACTTCTGGAATTTCAAGTTTTTTTTCAACAGATGAACTCACTTGAATAGAATAATTCTTATAATTCATAAATTTAATTGGATATTCAAATTGATATTTCAATTGCTCGTTATTAATTAAAACTTCAAGCATTCCACTATAATGTTTTTTATCAATAAATTCAGGTTCTTCAAAGACTTCCATATTAAATTTCATCCCTTCAGAAATCATTTTGAATTGCTTCAATGCAGCATTCCATCCATTATTTCCTTTCTTGATAGTAGATGAAATTACAAGATGCTCTTTTGCCCTTGTCATTGCCACATATAAAATTCTCTTTTCTTCAGCATTTTCAGATAATTCTTGAAAATATGAAGCCAATTTGAAATTATGAAGAGCGGAAAATTCAGGATTTTGCTTGTCATTCAATATTGGATATTTGAAATTAATTCCAAATTCGGCATTTATGAAATAACTATCACCACTATGCCCTTTACTATTTGTATTTGCAAGAATCACTATAGGAAATTCAAGCCCTTTTGCAGCGTGAATTGTCATAATATTTACAACATTTTCACCTGTTATAAATGCAGCTTCAGCTTCTCCTTTGTCTTCAGATAATACTTCCAAATCTAATATAAAATCATAAATATTTTTGAATCCTTTGTCTTCATAAGTTCGTGCAAAAGCAATTAATTTACGAATATTAGCGTTCATTTGTTCGGCTGAATTACTTTTTTGAATCGCACCATACCAATTACTCGAATTAAGAATTTTATACAATAAATGCACTAATGGAACTCTTAATGCTATTTCTAAAATTTGAGTTAATATCTGATGAGCATTTATCATAACATCAAATTCATCTGTATCATTTTCGATTTTACCTACAAAATTATTGAATTTATCCCAAAAACTGTTACCTTCAGTTAATGAAATTTTAAATAATTGAGTATCATTCAAACCAAAAAATACTGATTTGAGCAATCCAGCTAATGCAATGTCATCATGATTATTTTGAATAAATTTAAGATAATTAATCACATCTACTACTTCTTGAGCTTCGTAAAATCCGCTACCGCTATGTAGTGTATATGGTATATTGTATTTGATAAAGCTATTAGTAATGTTTTTAAATCCATTTTTTGAACGTGCAAGAATAGCAATATCTCCATATTTTGCTAATCTTCTTGTGTTATTTTCTATCACACTATATTCTTCATTTTCACTCACCATATCACTAATTAACCTTGCAATCATTTCTCCTTCATTTAATATTGTTTCTTCTTCTGTATCATCATTATTTTCTGATTCTGTTCGTTTTTCAGAATCATCATCATTTTTTGTATTTTTATCAATTATATTAAAAAGAAATGAAACTGACCCAAATTCATTATTTAATAACTTCGATTCCAAATTATCATATTTTTGTACAAAATCCTCTGAATTTCTGGCATAAACTAAAGGACTGTATGGTACTTCAAAATCAGGTAAAACATAAATCGCACTTTCAGTAAAATTAGAATATTTATTCATAATATTTCCACAAACCAAATTTACAAAAGTAGCAACCACAGGACTTAATCTAAATGATGCCGATAATGTAATAATTCCATTTTCTTCGGCTTTATTTGACTCAATTACTTCATTATCATATTTGATTTGGCTTTCAATTATTTTATTTTCAATTGAATATGAATTTACGGTTTCAATATTATTTGTTGCCTCTTTAAATACTCGAACATCAGCAGAACGAAAAGCATAAATACTTTGTTTGGAATCACCTACAATGAATAGATTGATATCATCATTTAAAATTGGGTTTACAAGTTTAGGACATAGTTTTTTTATTAAACGATATTGAAGTGGATTTGTATCTTGAAATTCGTCAACCAAAATATACTTCATTTTTTGCTTTATTTGAGCTAAAGCCGTTTCGTTATCCAATAATTTATCAACTTTCAAAATCATATCATTAAAATCTAAATAACCAGCTTCGAGTTTTTTCTCATTACACAATTCATAAATTTCGATAACTAAATCTAAAATGATTTTACTTGTTCGAATTGATTGCCTTAATTCATTTTCACAATAAAATAATTCATCATATTCAATTAATTTTTTAATATCGTCTGTATATTGTTTCTTTGGATAATTCAAATCTGACAAAGAATAACTATAAGCTTTCGTTACAAATAAACTTGCCCCTATTTTTAATTTAACTAATTCTGAAAATTTCTCGAAAACCACTCTACATTCTTCAATTGTATCTGTTGACATTCGTTTAATATTTTCAAGTTGTAAAAATATCTCTTCGTAAGTATCTGCATCCTTTTTTTTATTAAAATGGGACAAATCCGCATCTTTTGCAACTTCATAGAAATTTTCAACTATTATTCTAACTCTTTGACAGTACAAATCATAAATTTGTGATGTGTAAAAATCAAATATTTCATCGTCAGTTTTATTGTAAAATTCTTGAATTGCATCTAAATTTTCAGCCTGTTTAAGGCATAATCTTATAATTTCATCAACTTTGTATCTGCTTAAAGTTTCATATAATTGGAAGATTTCTTCCTTTTTTTCTGGAATTTCAAACCTCATTTCAATAACTTCATTGATAGCATTATCATACAAACGAATTTCATCAGCTTTGGTAAGCTCCGAAAATGATGGCAAAACTCCTGCTTCAATTGGATAATCTCTTAATAACGATGATGCAAAGCTATGAATAGTGGAAATACGTGCATAAATTAGGTTTTCCCTAATCTTTTTTAGTTTTCTCAATTTCTTGCTGTCAGTAGCAATTTTAATTTCTGATTCAATTCTCTTAACGACTTTAGCAAGCATTTCGCTTGCAGCTTTTTTTGTAAATGTAATTGCAACAACTTCTCTTGAATCTATCGGTAAATCGTTATCGCCATTTAATAATATATCAAAGTATCGGTCAACTAAAACTTTTGTTTTTCCTGAGCCGGCATTTGCAGTAACTGAAATGTATCTATCCGTGCATAAAGCTAATGATTGTTCTCTTGTATAATTCATATATTATCTAAATTTGGAAAATAATAAAATTTAATTTATAAAATTATTTGGTAAATTCAAAAAAGTTTCGTAATTTTGTACTTGAAAATATCGCGGGGTGGAGCAATTGGTAGCTCGTCGGGCTCATAACCCGAAGGTTTCAGGTTCAAGTCCTGACCCCGCTACAAAAAAAAGAAACTGCAAAAATCACATTTTGCAGTTTTTTTATATTTAATTACAATTCCCATCAATTACATAATTTCAAATAGATAAATATTACATTCTAAATATACCAAACTTTGCGTCATTAATTTGTTTGTTTAATGACATAGAAATGCCTAATCCAAGTACATTTCTTGTGTCTAATGGGTCAATTATTCCATCGTCCCACAATCGAGCAGAACTATAATAAGGACTTGCTTCTTCCTCGTATTTCCTTAATATCGGTTCCTGTATTTCACGGATTTCTTCTTCGGTTAATTCTTTTCCACTGTTTCTTAATTGGTTAATTTTTACAGTGGATAACACATTGGCAGCTTGTTCTCCGCCCATAACGGAAATTTTTCCATGTGGATACATAAACAACAATCTCGGATGATAACCCCTGCCACACATTGCATAATTTCCAGCACCATAAGAGCCACCTACAATAACAGTGAATTTCGGCACTTGTGCATTTGCAACAGCATGTACAAGTTTAGCTCCATCTTTTGCAATTCCATTATGTTCATATTTTTTCCCAACTATAAAGCCAGTGATATTTTGCAAAAATACTAATGGAATTTTTCTCATTGAACACAATTCAATAAATTGAGCTCCTTTTAAGCTTGATTCAGAGAATAGTACTCCATTATTAGCAATGATGCCAACAGGATAGCCATAAATTCTTGCAAATCCTGTTATAAGAGTTTTTCCATATTCAGCTTTAAATTGCTGAAATCTACTACCATCAACAATACGTGCAATCACTTCAAGCATATCGAACGGCTGGCGAATATTTTTTGGTAAGATACCAAGTAACTCCTTTGGGTCGTAATATGGGTCTTCAGTTTCTTCTCTGCCAATATCAAATTTTGGTCTATTGCCAAAATTTTGAACTATATTGCGTACAATCTCCAATGCGTGTGCGTCATTTTGGGCGTAGTGATCAGATACTCCAGAAATTTTGCAATGAACATCTGCTCCACCTAATTCTTCATCAGTAACTATTTCACCAGTAGCTGCTTTTACTAAAGGTGGACCACCAATGAAAATCGTTGCTTGATTGCGAACCATAACAGTTTCATCACTCATAGCAGGAACATAGGCACCGCCAGCTGTACAACTACCCATTACACAAGCAATTTGCGGTATTCCCATACTGCTCATCTGTGCTTGATTATAGAAAATATTACCAAAATGCTCTTTATCAGCAAAGGTTTCTGATTGATAAGGCAAGAAAATTCCACCAGAATCTACAAGATAAACGCAAGGTAAATTATTTTCCATAGCAACTTGCTGGGCGCGAATATGCTTCTTTATAGTCATCGGAAAATAGGTTCCACCCTTTACAGTTGCATCATTAGCAACTATCATACAATCTCTGCCATTGATTTTACCGATACCTGTAACAATTCCGGCAGATGGTGCAGCATTATCATATAGATTATAGGCAGCAAAAGCATTTAATTCCAAAAATGGAGAATGAGGGTCAGTCAAAGTATTTATTCTGTCTCTAACAAGTAATTTACCTCTTTCAATATGCTTACTTCTCGCACTTTCTGGACCACCTTTCTTGACTATAGCTAATTTTTCAGCTAGTTCATTGATAATTAATTTTGAATTTTCAATATTCTCTTTAAATTCAGGAGACTTTGTATTTAATTTTGATTTGATTCTATACATAATGTTTTCCAAAATAATTAAAATAAAGTACTATAAAGAAGCATGATGTTTAAGCCAGTTACAATTAAACCAATAATCCACAAAACAATGCTATGTCTTGTAGAATTAACAAATTTACCCATTACTTTTTTTGAAGATGTTAAATAGATTTGTAGAAAAATTGTAATTGGTAATTGAACAGAAAGCAACATTTGAGAATAAATCAATCCCTGGAAAGGGTCACTAATAAAGAAAATTACAATTAACGCTGCTAAAAGTGTTATTCCAACTCCGGTTTTAGAATGCTTATCCTTGATATCGTAAGGTTCATTGAATATTCCAGCAAAAATAGAACCACCAGCCAATCCTGATGTAACTGAAGAAGCAATACCTGCACAAAGTAATGCAATTGCAAAAATCAATGAAGCATAAGACCCCAAAATTGGTTCAAGCATACGCTCTGCTTGACCTAACTCTTCTACTATGAATCCATTAGAAAAAAATGCAGCTGCAGCTACTAAAATCATAGAACTATTAATTGCCCAGCCAATTAACATAGATATAAGTGTATCTGCAAATTCATACTTCAATTGGTGCTTGATGACCTTTTCATCTTGTAAATTCCATTGACGGCTTTGAATTACTTCGCTATGCAAGAATAAATTATGAGGCATTACAACAGCACCAAGCACACTCATTATGATTATCATTGAACCATCAGGAAATGATGGCTTAACCCAACCAACTAAAGCTCTACCCCATTCTACATCAAGCAAGGTTAATTCAATTATAAATGAAATTCCAATAATTGAAACAAATCCAATTATCCACTTTTCTAATTTTTGATATGAATTTGTTACCAACATCCATACTACGAGTGCTGTAACCAATACTCCACCAATTTTGATTGGAATACCAAAAAGCATTTGTAGAGCAATTGCGCCTCCAAGTATTTCAGCCATTGATGTTGAAATGCTTGCAAGCATTGCAGAACCAAGTACAGTTCTCGAAATAGACGGCTTAAGATGTACAGTTGCAGCTTCTGACAAGCATAATCCACTTGCAATGCCAAGGTGAGCTGCATTATGTTGTAGAACAATTAGCATTAGTGTTGATAATGTAACCATCCACAATAATTCATATCCATAAAGTGAGCCAGCAGCTACATTAGATGCCCAATTGCCCGGGTCTATAAAACCTACAGTAACCAATAAACCGGGACCAATGTATTTGAAAATTTCAAATGCAGTCAATCTCGGTTTATCTTCTTCCTCTGTATATTTTTTTATTAATTTCTTTAGCATATATCTTATTTTAATTAAAATCAATTTTTAAAAAACCATTTCTCGGATAAGAAATCTCTGAGCCGTAGGAAATGGAACGAAACTGAATTTCAATATTTTTCAAATTATTTGGTAAATTTTTTATTTCTAAATCAATGCAATCATTTTGTACATAAGAAATATTTATTTTGGATTCAGATTCAATATTTATAATGCCATCACCAATTGTAAAAGTAATATCTGTATTATTTCCTTTCAATTTAACTCTAATAATATCATTAATTTCAGGAAATTTACTGTAAATAATTCTCAAAAATAAACTTTCATCATTATTACCAAATAATACTTTTTCAATCAATTCACCGATTTGGTGCATTGCAGACATTACAGATTTTGCATTATAAGTACCTGCATTTTCCCATTCGTAATTATTACCTGCAATTCCTGTTAATTTAGGATTTATTTTTGACTTTGGTAATTCTAATTGAGCCATAAAACTTTGTTCTGTAATCGGTATATGTACATCAGCCGGTACATCACTTCTAATAATTTTGTAAATATTAGCAATGTGATAACGGAAAAGCATATCAAATTCATCTTTATTTTCTGCTTGATGCTCTGGTCCATACCACCAAAACCAATCGCTTCCTTCAGCAATCAAAGCTTCATCAAGTGCCTTATTGTAGGTTTCAATATCAACTCTTGCTTTTGCTTCTTCAAGTGCTAATCGTGCTTTTGCGAGTAAAGACCAACCTCGTCTATCATCATTATCACCAATCCAAATCGAGAAATTTGCATTTATCCAAGAACCCGCTCTTATTGAATATAGAGGAGGCAAGTAACTTATATTTTCATAGCTTGAAGCTGTGGAGCAAGTTTCAGTTATAAACTCATTAGAGTTTGTTAAGTTTGTATATAATGCTCTTAAAAATGGAACACCATTATCTTTGTAAAACTCCCAGCAATTTTCTCCATCTAAAATTACAGAAACCGCTGCGTGTCTCAATGCTTCTTCACCGTGTACTCTGATAATTTCATTTCTGATATTGCGTAAATGATGGCAAAAATCATTCGCTGCATCTTCAGGATTCCATTGTGAATATACAAATCCAATTCTATCAGACAAAAAATGGTCTCTAAAAAATATTGCTATATGCCCATTATTTGTTTGAAATTTGCGTGGGAAGAATTTTTCAGTGGGAATAAAATTACTTCCCATACTTTCAGCAAGAACTTTTTCATCACAAGCTGTCCATTTAACTCCTAAATCACTCATCATATTCAAAACCAGATTTGAAATTGAACCTTCAGAGGGCCATATTCCATTGGGTTTTTCATTGAATATATTTTGGTAGTAATCTATGCCCTTTTGTAATTGTAATATTGCATCTTGAGGGAAATTGAACAGTGGTTGTGGCAATTCAACATTTGGCATAGCTTCATGTGCAACACGTGAATCACAAAGTAACGGTAAAATTGGATGATACATTGGAGTACAACTAATCTCCAATTGTTCAATTTTTCTCAAACTATCCAATTGATTATCAATATTGCTTAAGATTTGAATTTGCTTTTGAAGTAATAAAATTTTCTCATCTTCTGTAAAATCTTTCTCTTTTGCAAATAATCTTTTAATCAAATTTGATTGTCTTGAAAAATAACCAAACCATGTTAGATTATACCAAACTTGTAAATCAAGCCAATCACTTTCAGAAAAAGTATTCACAGCATATTCAACATCTCTTGACCTCTCGTAAAGTTCCTTATAACGATGATATGGCAGAATCATATTGTCTAATTGACATCTAAAAAAAGTACGAATAATTTCTCTTTTATCTTCATCAGTTAGCAAATTAGCTTTTTTTTCAGTTAAAAGCTGAATTTTATCTTTGAATTGGAGAGAACAATATTCAGAAATTTGTTTGCTTAATGAAGGCACCATATTTACAGTTTGTTTTATATGTGGAAATTCATAAAGAATTTCAGGTAAATCATAATAATCCTTAATGCCATGGAGCCGCGTCCAAGGCATAAGGAATACATCATTCATTCTGTAGTCTGGCTGGTGTTGATGCCAAAGAAATACAACTTTTAAAGGTAACATATTTTATTTTTTAATTATTTTTTTGATAAATGTTTCATTATTAGTATTAAATTCAATAAAATAGCTGCCAGATGAAAAATTTGACAAATCAATTTTAGATATAGAGCTAATTTCATTATTCCAATATATCATTTCACCTGTTGAAGAATAAATTGATATCGAATTAACATTAATATCTTCTGCTATATCAATATTTAAAGTACTTTCGATTGGATTTGGATATACTTTAATTTTGTTTATGAAAATTTCATTTTCAACAAATCCAGCTCCACTCATAATGAATGTACCTACTTTTGAATATGGAGAGCTGTTCACTTCACTATAATTTCTAACTCGCCAGTAATATGTACCATTTTTCAAATATTCAGCTGGAGCAAAAGATGTTTCAATTAAACCAATAATACCTTTGAATTCAGGCGTATTAAATTGCTTAGATACATCAATTTGAAGTTCATAATTTGGGGCAGTTCCTTTAGACCAAACAAAATTTACAACTTTTGTAGCAATATCTTCGTTTTCTGCTGGTGAAATCAAATTAACCTCGTCAATGGTTTTTTGAGTAGTTATAAAGCTCCAAGTATCAGAAACAATAGAATCAGTATCAGTATAGCCAACAATTTTCCAATAATAAGTAGTATTAAAATCAAGTACTTCCAGAGTTAAAGTATTTTGTGTCCACATATTTACACTAATTACTTCGTTTGTAAAATCATTGTTTTTTGATAAGTGAAATACATATTTAGTGATATTTTTATCTGAAAGCCATTCAAAATCAAGATTTATAGGAATATTATCAGTGCTATTATTAGCTGGTTTTATAAGAACAGGTTTAGTAAGAGTCTGAGATAAAGGTAAAAAATAAACAAAATCCATCATCATTTCAGGTATAAGAAGTTCATCTGTCAAAGAAAAATAATATATGTCTGAAGGACCACTAAATCCATCAGCAATCATTTCAAAATCACCCGATATTTTGTCCATTTGATAAATTTCACCTTCAAAAAATGGATTAGTAGTATTACCCCAAGCAGAAATAATAAATTGTTCGTCTGAATTTTTTGTAATTCCATCGCCAAAATCAAATGGTAGCGTATAATTTGATACTGAATTATCTGTTAAATTAATTGTATATAAAATAGAAGGCTCAGCAAATCCAACAGCGTACAGTCTATTTGATTCCTTTTCAAATAATAGTCCATTTGGAGCAGTAATAGTACTTTTTAATGATAAGACTGATGATGTTTTGTTATTTAAATCAAATTTATAGATTTTATTGCCACCCATATCCGACATATAAAGTACATTATTATTTCCAAGTTCGATATCATTTATAAAGACTGCACCTGTAATTGTAAATGAATTTGCAATTGATTTAGTATCAAGATTGATTTCAACAATTTTGGTCAAATCAGTAACATACAAATTATTTCCAACAATCACCATTCCTTTAGGGTCATTCAAACCTGTACTTATTAAATATTCCTTTTTGTCTTCTAAATCAACAGTTAGAATAAAACCATCAGGGTCTTGATAATTCCCTACATTTGAAACATAAAATAAATCTCTACTATCGTCAAATATAACACATTCTGGTGAGATATATTCCTGTGAAAAAATTGTTCCTAATGAGAAAAATAAAGTAACTATAAGTAAAATCTTTTTCATAATCGCAAACTCCAAATCAAATTTAATTAATTATTTTTTAAATATTTTTTTATCTAATTAATTTAAAAAACAAATATATTAAATGTTGCTAACAAAAACAAGTTTTACTGATTTTCATTGTCTGGATTATGTATAATTCCTTCATTAATAATTTCAGATTCTTCAATTGAATTGGTATTTAATGAATCTGGCTTGGTATTATCGACCTTGGGTGTAATAGCTTTTATCTCAGCTTCAGGATGGAAAAATGCATTTAATATGTCATGAGCGATAGGTGCAGACACACCTCCACCAAAACCTGCATTTTCAACAAAAACTACTAAGGCAATTTTGGGATTTTCTTTTGGTGCAAAGCAAACAAACCAAGCATGGTCATTTCCATGTGGATTTTGAGCTGTTCCAGTTTTTCCACATACTTCTATATCAGGTAATCTTGCTGCAGATGCGGTACCACCAGCACTATTAACCACACCAAACATACCATTTTTAATAATTCTAAAAATGTCAGGGTTTATCCCAGTATTTCTATATCTTACATTTAATTGTTCTTTTTTAAATGTAACTGTATTTTTGATTGCATTTATTAAATGTGGCTGAAAAATTTTACCTTCATTTGCAATCGCAGCGGTATAAACAGCCATTTGTAATGGAGTTACTAATATTTCGCCTTGTCCAATACCATAATTAACCATATTACCATGAATATAACTTTCTGAACCTTTACCTAATCGACTGACAAGCCATTCTTTTGTTGGTAGTCTTCCAGCTTTTTCATTTTGTAGATCAATTCCGGTTTTTTGTCCGAATCCAAATAATTTGCCATAATATTCAAATTTTTCAAGTCCCAGTTTCAATCCTAATTGGTAGAAAAATGTATTGCATGATACCTTGATAGCAGTTTCTACATCAATACTACCATGAGAACCTCCATGGCATTTCCTAAATCTACCGCCATAATCAAGCCCACCGCCACAAAAAATATGAGTACTTTCATCAATCAATCCTTCTTGCATTGCAGCCATTGCAATCAGCATTTTCCAAGTGGAGCCGGGGGGATATTGTGATTGGATAGCTCTATGCAATAATGGTGAAGCTGGATTCTCAGATAATTCTTTGAATAATTCAAATGGAACTTTTCCTGTAAATGCCCGTGGGTCATAATCAGGTTTAGATGCCAAAACCAAAATATCACCACTTTGTGGGTCTATTCCAACAATTGCACCCCTTCTGCCATCTAATAATTTTTCTGCTAATTCTTGTAATTTAATATCTATACCAAGATGAAGGTCAAAACCATTGGTAGCAGGTGCATCATTACTTCCTCTATCAAAGCTTGCTACCTTTTGTCCGTATTTATTAACTGCTACATACTGAACACCGTGTTTACCACGTAAATCTCTTTCGTAGGTTTGTTCAATACCAGATTGACCTATATTATCACCTGGGTAATAGTCTTTTAGTTTATTTAGTTGTTCTCGCGTAACTTCGCGTGTATATCCCAACAAATGTCCAAGATTACCTTCAAATTCATAAAGTCTTTTGGATTCAATATTCACATCAATACCAGGTAAATCATCTGCATACTCTGAAATTTTAGATACTATTTCAAAATTTGCATCTTTATAGATTTTGATTGGAGTAAACTTTGAATATGTTTTATATTGATTAATTGTTTTATTTATTGTTGCTGAATCTAAATTTAGCAATGAACTTAATAATGGCATTGTTTCAGGTTTGAAATCATAAGGAGTGAGTGTAATAGAAAATGATGGTTCATTATGAACAATCAATTTTCCATTTCTATCGTATAAATTCCCTCTAAAAGGTTCAACTCTTACTTGCTTTATTGCCTGGGTTTCACTCAAATACTTATATTCATCACCCTTGATTATTTGAAGTTGTGCCAAACGGAATATGAATACTACAGCCACAAGTGCTACAATTAATTTAAGAATAGTTTTTCTGCCATTACTTGCAAAATATGGAGTATCACCAAGATATTGTTTCATATTAATTACCCTGAATGACTGGATTTAATTGATTTCTAATTTCTGCTTTATGCTGTCTGTCTGCCATAGATACAAAACTTAGCAAAAAAGCAATCGTAAACAAACAATCTCTCGCTATAACTTGATGACTAATAAAATTAGTCAATAATATGCTTGCTAAAGAAATCGCTGTACATAACATTAATAATTTAAAATATTTATCTTTAACGTTGACAAAAATCACTATTGAACGAAATAACTTAATAACAAAAAACATATAAAAGATAAAAGTCAAAGGTATTCCAATTCTATATGCTGTCCATAAATATCCGTTGTGAACAATATCTACAACTGTTGAATACTGCAAAAGCATATCATAAAACTTAAAAGTTGATTTTAATCCTGTACCACCAATTGGATATGTTTCAATAACTTTTTGCACAGCTTCCCACTCTTTAAATCTTGCCTGCATAGAAATATCTTTTGCACCTTTAGTGGAAGATGTTAATCTTTCAAGATATACTTTCGCCATTATCATAACATTTTCTTTTGCTGCAAAATAAAATCCAATATATATAAATAATGATATAACAACAGCGTAAACAATTAAATTAGCTTTTTTTCTCATCGGAATATATAGAAATATAATTGCAACTGCAATGATATAATAAACCCAAAATGTACGTGAGAATGTACTCAACAAAGCAACAATTGTAACTGCTGTCATAAATAGCATTAAAAGTTTTTTATATCTTGTATTTTGATAAAAAGTAAATGTTAATAGAAATGTGCCAGCCGTTACAAACATTGTTTGAGAACGTCTCATAGAAACACCTAATTGATAGGCATAAACTACATTCTCTTGTAATCTTAAATAGTAATCTACGAAATGCACTAATTCCATAACGAAAAGCACTGCGATAGAAAATGTTAGAAATTTCTTTAAATCATCTTTATCTTTTAGTATATCACGTATTGGGAAATAGTATAAGATATAACTGAAAAGATTATATTCACGAAACCAATCAATTGGCTCAACATCGTTAGAAATTGCAACAAATAAATTCAGAACCAAAACTAACATAAAAAATAATATAATCCAGTCACCCATATCTTCAACAATTTTCTCTCGTTTAATTAGTAATTTGTTAATAAACCACACAACCAATCCTAACGAAAAAATTATCGCTGTTAATACTTCAGATGCTGTTAAACCCTTTGAACTCTCGCGAACAAATGTAATTTGTAGTAAAACTACGCTATAAATCCATAATTTTGGATATTTGAATAGAAAAAAAACAACCAATAAAGCAGCTATAAATCCAAACACATATAATTCAAATCCACTATAAAAGCCATAAGAACCAAGTAAACCACCCAAAATAAACATAATAGCAACATATTTAAAACCGATAATTGAATTATCACCAAATATATTGCTAATATTACTACTTTTATCTATTAAATTCATATCAAATAGACTGGTTTAAGCTTTTGTACTTTTTTGTAAAACTGTTTATTGAATTGAATACCAAAATCAAAAAAATTGCTAATGCAAACGAACCTGCAAAAGTACCGGCAACTATCAATGACCTTTTGGGTCTATCTTTCTTTTCGGCAGGTATTGCTGTATCCAACACGATTACATTTTTTTTGTCATTAAACTTATCAATTCTATTTTTTTCAATTACTGGAAGTAAAAATGCTTTAACTTTTGAATACATTTCAAACTCAGTTAATAATCTTGTATATTCTATTCCAATACCTGCGGCACCAGATATGGAAAAATTTCCAGCAAATCCGGGTTTATTAGTAATGTCCTTAATTTTCTGCCCTATGCTCTCCTTAAAACTTTCTTGTTGAACTGCAAGATAATCATCGCTACCATACATATTTTTGTAATATTCAGCCATTATATCAAACTTTAGTTCTTGAGATTTAAGTTCAGAAACTGACTCACTAATTGATTTTGCTTGTTCATCAGGTGAAAAAATCAAATATTTTTCGCTAAATGTCTTTAAACTATCTGTCAAAATAGCAAGAGTAGAATCAGTCTTTTCAAGACGTTTTTCTAAACCATCATTACTCAATTCAATTTCTTTCATAAATAATTTATTTGCGAAATGATTAGCGATATTAACATATTGATTTGCCATTTCAGCGGCTCTATTTTTATCTTTATCCCAAATTGCAACAGTATAATTGCCTTCTTTGGAATAGTCAATTTCTACATTTGCACTAAATTCAATACGAACATCTTCCATCATTGTGTCAGGTATATCATATACTTTTGCAAGGTCAAATTGCTTAATGACTGAATCAACAACGCTTCTACTATTTAAAACAACCAAAAATGAATAACTTTCGGCACCTGCTTGCTGACCCAATTTACTTAATCCGAATTCTTTCAAAGTTGATGACAAGCCACCGATAGCTCCTTCAATACCACCTACATTATTTGGTGGAACTACATTGGTTGTAGATTTGTACCAATTAGGTAAATACAAAGAATACACCACCGATGCGGCTGTTAAAAGAAAAACAGGTATCAGTACATAGTATTTGTATCTAAAAATTAGTGCTGTTACGTAAAAACCATCAAATTCTTTGGGTTTATTTTCATCAGTCATATTTTCTTTCATTTAATTTTTACAATTTTTCAAAATTCAAATTTACAACATTTTTTTTATTTTCTTAATAGAGGACTTAATAATATCGGCGGTTTTTTAAAATCATCGTCTGGAGCTTTAACCTCTACATCTTCAAAAAGCAAATCTGGTGTAATGATACTACTACCAATATATTGGTCTCCACCAGTTATAAAACTTGATATTACAGAACTGGCAAGAAAATTATAAGCAAATTTTGATTTACCTGCTTCAATAATATCTTTGAATGATTGTGCACTTATTCCTCTTGCTTCTACGCCTCTGATTAATTCTTCACGTCCATCAAGATATACTTTGTATGCTTCATTTACAGGAAGTACGTTATTTCCTCTCGGCATTTGAATTCCACTGCCAGAAGTTCTGAATAACGTTGTAAACATTAGGTTTTGATTCATCACTTTTTTAATTACAATACCATAAGGAAGTTCTCTGTCTTTACATAGCTTGATAAGTTTTTCTTTTAATTCCTTATAATCTTTTTGTCTATCTTTTTTAACTTCTAAAACTACATTACTAAACATCGCTGCTCCACCTCTTCTATGTCCGTTAGTATTTCGAACTCTTCTTGTTGGAATTCTTTCGGACAATAGATTTTTCAAATAGCCATCTTCAACAACAGATACATTTTCTGCTTTTATTCCATCATCATCAATTTGATAATTGCCAAGTAAATATGTATTTTCATATTTCTTTAAATCTGGATTATCCTTTACAGAAAGAAACTCAGAAATCACTCTACCACCAATTTTTGATTGAAATGCTGTATTTCTTTCATTTGGCTGACTTCCGCCTTCTGTCATTGTTGCTCTTTGAGTAACAAGATTTGGTGCAAAAACTTGCGCTACAACTTCCGCAGCAGCTTGTTGAGTAAATAAAACTGGACCAGAATATGGTTCTTCAAGTTCACTTGCTTTAAGTAATTGTGTCAATTTTTCTGCAACATTTTTTGTTGATTTCAATAATGAATCGCGTGTAGGAAAATCTTTTGGATTTACAGTAAAAGCTGTGAAGAAATCAGATAATGGCATTCCATCTTTAGCTTGAGAAAAAGCTGCAACTTCTATACCTGCATAATAATCTGAACGAATATATTCCATTCCTTCGGAATTAACATAATAAATCACTTCTGGCAAATATTCAACACTTACAGTTGATGAATTTATTTCAGGATATTCTAAAAATATTGCTGACATTGATTTTGTCAATTCAGTAAAATAATTTGTATCAAAAGCAGGAGCGGCTTCATACTTGTAATTTTTTTGGGGAGGAACAACAATAAAATCGTGAGTTGTATCTTTTCTCATACGATTTTTCAATGATGCTTCTTTTTTCGAGAATATTTCAGCGGATTGTTTGTAAGCGGCATCTGTTGAAAGCCATAATTCTCTTCTCAATGTTTTATAGTCAAATTCAATTGGAATAGCTCGACTTTTAAATGATTCTTCATCATCACTACTTCCAAAAAAACTTAAACCAATATCAAAAAAATTGGAATTATCAAATTTATAATCACCAACTCTTACTCCAACATTAATAATCGCCATACTCTTGCTATCGGACTCAACTACACTACCCAATACTGCTTGAACATTCTGAACATCTCTAACTCTAAGCCGATATTCAATATAGTAAGGTTTTTTAAGTCCTTCCAAGATTAATTCATCCATAGAACGCTTCATTTCTGAACGCATTGCGTTCAGAATCTCATTATCACGAGCAGATTGTGCATCTAAACTAACTATTCCAAAAAAGATGAATCCTAATATAAAAATATTTTTTAACATACTATTCCTTATTGATTATTCATTTTATTTAAAGCATTAAAAAATTCTTCCGGCTTCTGTGTTCCAATCAACACTTTGCTGCCATCTTTCAAAATTAATTGAATTCCCATATTGCCATGTACATTATATGCCATACCCCTTGGTGAAAATCCCCAACGGATACCCCATCCACCATACTCAAGTAATGGAGAATATTTTCTGATTTTGTATTCTGCAATATCAGAAAGCAAAATTGTTTTATATTTCAGATGAAAAGGAAAATATTTAATTTCTATTCCACCATTTCTAACTATAGTTTTCAGATTTGAACCAAAAAACAAACCAATCAATACAATTGCAAACATTAATGATAATAATACACTCAACAATAATGCAAAATTAGTTACAGGAGGTTCTCCAAACTGAACATCAAAAAAAACTTGTTGAACATAACCATAACTAAAAACTGAAACAGGGATTGTAGCACCAATTACAATAATTAATTTTATAGCAAACTGATTGTATTTTTGTTTTTCTTCAAAATAAATCTGTTCCATCTTATATTAATCCGCTTTTGTGGACAAAGGTGATGGTAACAATGGTGGTTTTGCTTGAGATTTTTGCTTTTTCTGCACTTCAATAAGGGAAACAAGCAAACTTGGGGAAGATGCAGAAACTGGTACTCCGCCAGACTCAGCTCCACAAATGCCATTAAATATTCCAATATCATCTGCAGCAGCAATAATATTTGAAAATGTTGTTAATGGCGTACCAATTAAATCAACACCTCTAACGAGTTCATCAGGTCTGTCATCAACATATACTTTATACACCACTAAAGGAGTAACATTAAAAGCATTAGGAATTGTTCTATCGGTAAATGTAAATCCACCAGAAACTTGGTCGAAATATAAACCGTATTCCTTATTTTGCTTTTTTGCCTCATCAATTAACATTTCTCTTAATTTCTTTTCAGGTACAGATTTCACTGCTTCAACAATTAAATTGGATTGTCGAGAAACAGGAGTATATCCAGCTTGAGCCCTACCATGTCCGTTTGAATTATTAAAACCCTCTATTGGAGAACGGGACATCAGGAAATTTTGAAAAATTCCATTCTTTACTGTTTCTACTTTTTGAGATTTTATTCCTTCATTGTCAAATACATAATAACCGGCAACTTCTTGTCCATTCAATTTTTTAATTGTTGGGTCAAAAATCACATTGATGAAATCAGGTAAAATTTTCTTGCCGATTGATTGTTTAAAGGTCTGACTTGAGTTAGGGTCTTTCTCTCTGTGTCCTTCTACTCTATGCCCGAAAATTTCGTGAAAGAAAACACCACTTGCAGGACCAGATAAAATTGCTGGACCAGAAAAAGTAGTTGCCAATGGAGCTTTTCTTAAATTATCCAATAATGCAATCATTTTATCAATATCTGCAGCAATTTTGTCTTCGGTTGGCAAATTTTCAGGAGTAAAAGAAAAATATGTTTCGTATAATGGTAATGTCATTCCATCATCGGATTTAGTTTGAGCAGTAACATATATTCTGCAATTTGATTCCCAATCTTTAATTGTAGAACCTTCACTCGAAACAAATCTTTTTGTTTGGATTGAGGTAAGCATAGAAATATTAGCATTATAAATCCATTGATGAGCATTAAATTTGTCGGATAAACGGCGTAAAATATCTTCCCATTTTTTTGTGTCTGTTGTAAAATTGATTTCAGTTCCGGTATAATTAACGGGCTTCTCAATAGTAAAATCAAAAGAAGAATCTTCTTCTGCAACTTTTACTGCTTTATTTGTAATTACTTTTTCATATCTTTCAATTGCAGATTTGAATCTTTTATCAGTAGCAAACCAAAGAGCATTACGAATTGCTTTTTCATTATCATCAAGAGGCATACTTATACTGCCACCACCAAATGAAAAAGAAAATGGATTACCACGAATGATATGTGTATTATCTAACTTATTATTTCCAACCCTTAAATCAATATCTAAAAATCTTTTATGAGAATTATCTGTATTTCTAATTTTTCCAAAAGAGGCAGATATAGTATTGCTCTTAACATCAGTTATAGTGTAGGAAATGAAATAAGGTTTAATTTTTTCAAGTGTAAGTTCATTCATTGAACGTTCAAGTTCCATTTTTGCTGAACTTATTATTATATCATTTGCTAATAGTTTGATACTGAAAAATAACATTATCATCAGAATCAATATATTTCTTATCTTCATAAATTCTCCATTTATTAAATTAAAATTATTCTAAATCATTTTTACTTGCTTTCTGAACAATCATTTCAGCAACAGCACAAACTAATGCTAATATCAAAAATAATTGCCATAATTCTGTTCCACTTCGAGAACGTTTAATACTTTTATTCACTGTTGTATAGTCCTCAATAAATTCAGGACTTATATCAACTACGGATTTATCTTTGAGGTATTTTACTAAATCATCTTTGATAATGGGAGTCAATACAGATTCAGTATTTAATAAATTTACTGAAACTTGGGAAACAATTTTATTATTTGCATTATAAATATTATATACACCGGGCATTTCCAAATCATCTAATTGTAATAAAGCTCCAGATGGTAAAATTGCAGGTGATTTAAAAAATTCATTTCCTTTCGGGTCAACTATTTTTAGATTATCAATATTTTTATATTTCTTGGGTATATTTAAAGTGATTGGAGTGCCAAGAATTGCCATCATTGATGAACTTTCGGTTGCAGTAAGATAAGTAATTCCACGATAAATCAATACTGGAAATAAACTTGAAATAGGTAAATTACTCCAATTCAATACTGGTGATACTGCACAATAAAGTACTTTCCCTTGCCCAATCCTTGATTCAGCAAGAAAATTTCCATCATTCATTTTGATAATTCCTTGACCTGATTTCACAGGATAAGCTTTCAAGATTTCTGGTGATTCAATATTTTTCTTACTTTCAGTTTCTCCAAGAAATACTCCTTCAAATAATGGATGCATTTTGTCTATTTCTGAAATTCTTGCAGGTAAATTGGTTTTGTAAATTCTCTCTTCAGAATTTCCAAAACCAAATTTATTCAAAGTAGTATTTAAATTTACAGGATTTAAATCATTGGCAAATATGAATGCTGAACCACCATTTGCAACATATTGATTTAAACGTAATAAATCAGAATTATTAATATCATCAAAAATTAATACAACGTCCATAGAATTTAAATCAATAGAAGAAAAAGTACCACTATTGACTTCTTTAATATTTGTGTTGTAATCATTTACCAAAACAGTCTTCAAAAGTGAAGATGCAAATTTCCTTTGATTATCATTTCCTACAATTGCAATTTTTGGAGTTTCAGGTATAATAAATCCATAAGAAGCAGTATTATCAATATCTAAGGCATCCGATTCAAGTTGGACAGTAGCTGAGATTGCACCCGTTGTTGTTGCATTTGCAGCAATTGAAATAGTTCGTACTTCACCAGCAGGTATATCCAATGAACGTTGGGCAACTTTTTGATTGTTAAATTGCATACTTATAACAACGGCTGATGCTGTTGATTTTCCATTATTTCTAATTGAAACTTCAGCTTCGACTAATCTATTAATTTGAAATATTTTTGAAATTACGTTAATTGAATCTATTGATAAATTTTGTATATCAGCTTTTGAGTCCATTCCTATTGGTAAAATATATAATCCAATATCTTCTGCAAAAATTTTAGTTGAATCTGAATTCTTGTCTAAAACATTAGTTTGGAAATCTGAAATCACAAATAATTCTTTATTTATATTTTTTGCATTTTCAAGCATTTGCGATGCTAATTTAAGCGATGTTTCGAGATTGCTCTTATTATTTCTTATTGTTATTTTGTCAATTGCTTCATTAATTAAATCGAAATTTCTTGTGAAACTGTACTGTTCACGATTTTTAATATTTGCAGTTTCTAAAATTGCAATTTCATCACCATCTTTTAAAGCTGAAATTATCTCTTTTGCAGCTTGTTTTGATTGTTTTAGTCGATTTCCGCGTTCATCTGATACATCAATACTGAATGAATTATCTATCAAAATGACTGCACTTGTTTTTGCATAAGACTCAATAAAAGGTAATCGCCCTTGAATAGTTGGTCTTGCAAATGCCAAAACTGCAAAAATAATAATCAAAGTTCTTAAAATAAGCAATATAATTTGTTTCAGTTTTAACTTTCTAATCTTAGTTTTTTGTAATTCTTTGATAAATCTAAGAGTTGAAAATTCAACAGTTTTTAATTTTCTTAAGTTGAGCAAATGCAACAAAACTGGAATAGATGCCGCAAATAAACCAAAAAGTATAAAAGGATTTAAAAAATTCATCGTTCTATCGTACTATCTATGTTAATGATTATCATAAGTTTCTAATGACGAATTGAAACCCAATTTTGTTTTTAAATCTTAATTTGGTTTAAGTTTTATTCATAATTACCAAAAAAGTAACTGTTCTAATAAATTTAATCATGATATCCGAAAAACTATTTCAAATTTTATAAAATTTTAATTATTATGCCACTCCTACCCTATTATACTAATAATCAGATATGAGTTCAAAACGAAATTGACTAAAACACAATTTCAATCGTTAATAAATTTCTATTTTTTATTAAATTGAGAACTGTTTTGATTAAACTTGTTAATGTAACTAAAGAATATCACGAAGCAAATACTGTAAATAGGGTATTGAATAACATTGATTTTGAATTTAGAGATTCAGAAATTGTAATAATGTATGGTCGCTCAGGTTCAGGCAAATCAACTTTGCTAAATTTAATAAGTGGAATTGACCAGCCGAATAGTGGAGAAATATTAATTGATGGAATTGATATTACAAAGCTGAATGAGAAAAATAGAACTCTTCTTCGCAGAAACAAAATCGGCTTTGTTTTTCAATTTTTCAATTTGATACCAACATTAACCGTATTGGAAAATTTACTTTTACCTTTGGAATTGAATAATTTAACAGGAAAAAAAGAAAAAGATAAAGCAATTTATTTGCTTGAACAAGTTGGATTAAAATCTCGCGAAAATTCATTTCCTGATAGACTTTCTGGTGGTGAGCAACAACGAGTTGCTATTTCGAGAGCATTAATACATAATCCTTCAATTGTTCTTGCTGACGAACCTACAGGCAATCTTGATTATGAAACAGGCAAGCAAATTATTGAATTGTTAGACAAATTAGTTCGGCAAGAAGGAAAAACTATGCTTATGGCAACTCATAGCAAAGAAGTTATTGGCTTAGCAGATAGAATTTTATCAATCAAAGATGGTAAAATATCTGAAATGAAATTAGGGACTGATATTTAAATTTTGACAAAATAAAATAATGATAAAAAAAATTCTTTTCAAATCAGGCATTAGATATTTGATGAAAAATCCTTGGCAAAGTATTTTGTCTGTGATTGGCATTGCTCTTGGTGTTGCTGTTGTTGTCGCAATTGACTTAGCAAACGAAAGCAGTTCAAAAGCATTTGAGTTGTCAATGGAAAGTATTTCAGGAAAAGCAACTCATAATATTAGTGGCTCAACAGGCGTGCAAGATACTGTTTTCAGGTTAATCAGAAAGGATTTTAATGTTGCTAAATCGGCTCCCGTTATTGAAAAGCTCGCTGTTTCGGCTACAAAACCACAAATCACTTTTACTTTGCTTGGCATTGACCCATTTTCAGAGAACAATTTCAGACCTTATTTATCAAATTCAAAAGTGATAGGTATTGATTTAGAAAAGTTTATTACAACGAAGAATGCAGGATTAATTACTGAAAAAACTGCCCAAAAATTGAATTTAGCAATTGGTGATACTTTAAAATTAAGAATAGATGGAGATTTAAGGAGTGTTTATATTCTTGGCTTGATTAATTCAAATGATGAAAATAGTAATCGTGCTTTAGAAAATATTGTTGTTTGCGATATTGGGAATGCTCAAAATATTTGCAAAATGTATGATAGAATTTCTCATATTGATTTAATTGTTAGTGATAAAATTGCTGACGATATTGAATCAAAACTTCCGACAGGTCTGAAAATAAATAAAACAGAAACAAGAACAAAAACCGCAGAACAAATTACAGAAGCATTCAAGACAAATTTGCTTGCTATGAGTTTGCTTGCTCTGATTGTTGGTATGTTTTTGATATTTAATACTATGACATTTGCAGTTGTACAAAGACGGCGTTACATCGGCTTGATAAGAGCAATTGGAGTTACAAGGTTTGAAATATTCTCGCAAATTATTGGGGAATCGTTAGTTATTGGATTTATCGGAACAATTGCTGGGCTTATTCTTGGGTATTATCTTGGGATGGGCTTGATTAATTTGGTAACGAAAACAATCAATGATATGTATTTTGTACTGTCAGTTCAAAATGTTGAAATAAGTACTCTTAGTTTAGTTAAAGGTTTTGTTCTTGGAATGGTGGCAACTGTTTTATCTGCATTAAAACCCGCACTCGAAGCTACGAAAGCACCTCCCACAGTTGCACTTAATCGTTCATATTTAGAAACAGGCTTAATAAATGCAATACCAAAATTTATTGTTTATGGAATTATTTCGTTGATAGTTGGTACAATTATACTATTAATTCCAACCAAAAGTATTTATGTGAGTTATTTGGGAATAGTGCCAATAATTGTTGGATTTACACTTTTTACGCCACTTATTATTTTAATATCTGTAAAATTACTCACTCCAATTATGAGTAAAATATTTGGAACTACCGGCAAAATGGCAACAAGAGGAGTAAGTTCGCATATTAGCCGAACTACGATTGCAATTGCAGCATTGAGTATTTCTGTTGCTTCTGCCGTAGGCGTGGGTACAATGGTTCAAAGTTTTCGAACTACCGTAATTGATTGGCTTCAATATCGCTTAAGAGCTGATATTTATGTTTCTGTTCCAACTAATATTGCACGATGGAATGATGGAGTATTTGAACCAGAATTATCAGAAAAAGTTAGAAATTTCCCTGAAACCGATAAAATGAATCTTTACAGAGAATTTCAAATTAATTATAAAGGTGAGATAATTCATTTACTTGCTGCAAAAGTGCAGGGCTTTTCTTACGAAACTTTTACCGAAAAATATTTATCAGAAAAGGAAATTTGGTATAAATTCTACAATGAAGATGTGGTACTTGTTTCAGAAAGTTATTCTTATAAAACAGGTAAAAAAGTAAATGACCAAATGGAAATACCGACCGATTATGGAATTAGAAAATTTACAATCATAGGAATTTATAGGGATTATAGTTCTGATATTGGCTTAGTTATGCTCTCAACTGATACATATCATCGTCATTTTAATGATAGAATGTTATCTGGTTTTGGTGTTTTCGCTAAAAAAGGTGTAAATATTGATAGTTTAATTAAAAAAATTAATTCCCTTGCAAAGCCCGGACAAACATTAGTTGTTCGTTCCAATAAGCAATTATTGGATTCCTCTGTAGAAGTATTTGATAGGACATTTATCATTACAAATGTACTACAATTACTCGCTATCGGAATTTCTTTCATTGGAATTTTGAGTAGTTTGATGGCTTTGCAATTAGAAAGAAGCAGAGAATTAGGAGTTTTGCGTGCAAATGGTCTAACACCCTCACAATTATGGCGTTTAGTAACAATGCAAACAGGATTGATGGGATTAATTGCAGGAATAATGTCCGTACCTTTAGGGAATATACTTGCATATATTTTAATATTTGTAATTAATCGCCGTTCATTTGGCTGGTCAATAGATTTTCATATTATTCCTGAAATGATGTTTGAAGCTATAATTATATCTGTAATTGCGGCATTACTTGCAGGAATATATCCAGCATACAAAATGGCAAACACCTCACCTGCATTAGCATTAAGGCAAGAGTAAATTTTAGATATAGTTTTTTTAATTAAGTTCAACATATTTTGTAGCTTGGAAAGTTAACGGTCTGTTGCTAAAGTAGTATTGAAATGCTCTTGGGGGCTGTCTTAAAAGGTGTCATTCTGAATAATGGAACATATATATTTAAAAAATATGCAAAATGACACCATTATAAAAAATTGTAGTCATTGGTAGATTGTATAAGAAACCTCAATGTAGAATTAATTCAAATCCCCCTTTCCCCCTTTATTAAAGGGGGATTAAGGAGGATTTCCTTCATCCGAAGTTAATTGGAACTGCCTCAAAAGTCGTTATGCTGAAGCAAGGAAAAAAGGTGTCATTGGTAACTTGTTTCAGAATCCATTCCGCACTAAGTAGTTGAAATATATATAAATATCTCACAATCCTCAAAAATGAAAACAACTAAAAAAGACCATTTGAGATAGCCCCTTGCATACTGAATTGAAAAGAACAATTTATTCAGTTACAAACTATAATTATTTTTACAAACCACACTCCCTTATCTCAAAATAATTATAAAAATAAATTATTGTGAAATTAAACAAATTTCGTAAATTAGTTTTTTTAAAAATAGTTTACAGTGATGATATGATTTCAATAATTAATAATTCAATCACGAAAATAATTGAAAAAAGTAATGTTTTCGATGAATTTCTTATTCATAAATTTGATACTCCCATAGGTGAAATGGTAATTGGTTCTATAATTAATCATATTTGTTTGTTGGAATTTTGCGATACGAACAGACACAATAATGAAATTTCAGAATTAGAAAAAGCAGTTTCTTTGAAAGTTATTTATGGTAATAATGATATAATTTCCCAAGCTAAGTATCAGTTAGAACAATATTTTACAGGTAAATTAACTAATTTTGATTTACCACTTTTGACGGTTGGTACTCCATTTCAAATAAGTGTATGGAATTCTTTATTGAAAATTCCATATAGCACTAAGATTTCGTATCAAGAACAAGCTGAAATATTGGATAGTCCAAATTCAGTTCGAGCTGTTGCTAATGCCAATGGCAAGAATAAAATTTCAATAATTATACCTTGTCATAGAGTAATTGGCAAAAATGGCAATATGCGCGGATATGGTGGTGGAATACATAGAAAAGAGTGGCTCATAAATTTAGAACATAACTATCATAGTTAAAGTACTTTACAAACCACCCATTTTCAGAGAAAAGAAAAGTAAATTTATTTAAAAATGAATTCACCAATTTTAATTTTTTCTTTCTTTTTTTGAAGTCTTAGTGTTATTTCACTTTTCTTTTCTTCCTTTGATGCATATTTAGTATAAATTTCAAGTGAAATTGTTGTTTCTTCTTGTGTATTCTGTCTTCTATTTCCAAAATAATTTGCTTCAATAATATATTTGCCTGGTAAAGCATTTTTCAATTTTATTTCTTCTGGTCCATAACCTGCAGTAAAATCGTTTGAAATTTTGCAACCTTCATAAGTTAATTTAGTTCTATAATCACAAATAGAACCACTCGGACTCGTTAGCATCAAATCTATATCTGTATTGTCTGTATCCCAAATTAAAACTACTCTTATATCAATAGGCATATTCTTGATTAAATCAGGATTATATTTATCAATTTTGATTTTATCGGGATATAAGGCAATCAATCTATTCATTTCATTTAGAGCAATTATATCAATACCAAAAAACCTGTCCCATTTTGTAAATGCTACGTTATAGAATAGGTCAGCCGCTTCTTGATATTGCCCATTTTCTGAAAATTCCAAGGCAAGGTCACGATAGGATTGAGGTTCTTCTTCTCGGATTTTAATTAATTCAGTAAAAATCATAATGGATAAATCTATTAAACCCATTTGTTTGAGTTTATATCCAAGAATTCTCATTGTTTCATGGTTATCTATCTTGATTTCTGAAAGATTGGAAATTACTCTGATTGCGTTAATTGTATCGCCTGTTTTGAATAATGCATCAGCCGCATCAATGTAAAATGAAATTTTATCAATCTTGCTTTTCTTGTAATTCAAATAAATAATATAAGAGCTATCTTTTGCTGATTCTGATATTTTCTTGATTATTTCATCAACAGGTTCCCAGTTTTTCAATAACATGTCTCCTTCAATATGTGTTTCAGTATCTATATCAATACCATTTTCTGAACCGTTATAGTCCTGTCCTTCTCGAGCAGTATGTACTGTATCGTGAACAACACGAGTTGTTGTAACAATTCCTCCTGTTACGTTTCCATATTCTGCAGCAAATCCACCAGTAAACTGTTCTGTTACTTCAACTCCATCAACAATAATTTGGTTTCCTTCCTCTTGTTCTTCATTTAGATTTAATCCATCTCCAGAGTTTACAGCTCCATCACTTAAAGCAATCACACCACTTAAATCTTCACGTCCCGAATTATTTCTTTGAACTTCTTCCGTTGCATAAGTAGAAACAAGTACATTTGAATTAGTATCTCTATCAGAAATCATTCTATCCGAACTAATACACATTACTGCTTGGGTATTTCTACAGGTATCTTCTTCCAATTCAAAATCAATATTAACTGTTGAATTTGAATCCAAAACTATTTCTCTTCTTAAAGTTTTTAACCCAATAAACGAAACTTTTGTAGTAAATGTCCCGACTGGTAGATTTCTCAGCATAAAACTACCATCTCTATTTCTTATAACCATTCCTTTTTGTGTTCCTTCAATTAAAATAGTTGCTCCTAATAATTCCATTCCATTTTTATTTTTAACTGTACCTGTTAATGTAGCATTACCTGAAATATCAGTAATGACTTGGCGTGATACTGAGCTTCTAATACTGTAATTATCATTTTTTATAAATTTTTCATCGAATTTTTTATTCCACCAATCATTTTCTTTCTTGAAATTTGAAATCACATTATTGCAATATTGAATACTATCTTGAACTGTTCGAACATACTCTTTTTCCAATAATTCTTCATATTCGTTTCTCAGTTCTTCTGGTGGTTCAATTTTATATCTAACATAATCCTCTACTCTGTCAAAAACAATTAAAGAAGTACCTTTTGTAATCAAGTTGAATTTTTTTCCTAATTGTTTAATTTCTTCCTTATTCTTTTCATACATCATATCAAGTTCGGCAATCTTCTTTTGAGCCCATATTCTTCCTATTAATTCTGTCTCTGTTCTAAATTCATCTTCATCAATTTCAATGAATTCGCTATGAGTGATTTCATTTCCATATCCGAAATTTAATTTTACTAATGCTTTTTCAGTTTTCAACAAACCAGTCAATATAAATGAACCGTCAACTATTTGTGGAATAGATGGATATGTTTGTTCAATGTCATTGTTTGAATATTCTGCAGAGATAAATTGATAAGGAGAAGTTGATAGAACTTCTTGTGCCTTTTCATAGCTCATATTTAACAAATTAATGTAATTGCCACCTGATATTTGAGGGATAAATTTCAAATAAGAGTGATTTGCAACTTGATTTGAATTAATCGTATAAATAGGAGAATTTCCTAATTCAATTTCTTTCTTTCCGAAATTGGACATACCATCTGAAAAGAGTAGAAACTCCGCTACCTTGTATTGCTTTAAGTTCAAAATTCCTAATTGTGTTCCACCATCATATTCAATTTTGCGAATATAATTCTCTAATTCTTGAATATTACCATTATTGATAATAAACTCTTTTTCAGTATGAATCGCATTTGAAAATAATATGAAGTGAACTTTGCAGTTTTTGATTTTTCCAATGTAGGATTTTAATAATTCAATTTCATTATCAATATTTCTATTTAATGAAGAATTTGAAGCATCCCAAAGAATACCCAATGTTTCAGGCAATTTTTTCTCTCTGAATCCAAATTCTGTGTTTAAATCAATATAAAAGTAAGTTTTATCTTTGATTTCTTCCACCATTACAGTTCTTTTATTTTCAGGACTTTTCAACAAAAGTTCGAATTGTTGGTTTGCCAAATAATTTTCATATTCAACTCCAATCAAGTATGCAGAACCATCTTTTTGAATTTTCAAGTTATCGAATTGTTTTCCAGTACCTTTTTCTAAAAGCTCATCGTTATAAATTTTTGCGAACAACTTGAATTGTTCGATTTCATCTTTGTAATTCAACGGTAACTGATAAATCATACCTTCTTCATTTTCTCTGATAAGCTCTTCATAAGCTATTACAATTCTTTTTTCACCTTCAGCAGGTATTGGGTAAACTCGTGACCTAAATGAATTTCCTTGTGTCATTTCAAGAAGAGCAGGGTCAATTCTCTGTCTAATTGTTTTTTCATAAGCTATTCTACCTTTTGCTTTTTCAACAACAACACCTTCTCTGAGTTTGCCATTTAATTCCATTGCAAATCTTGAAACACTTTGCCCATCAGATAAAGGAAAATCCAATTCTCCTTCAAGTATTCTGTCCAAATTATTTCTGAAAGTAATGTCTATTGTTGTAACTGCTAATTTCCCAACAATTTTTATATCAATTAATAATTTACTTATCTGCAAACTTTGCTTTTCATTTTTCTCGTTAATTACAGTCAATGACGGAGATGATAATTTGCCATTTGCCTTATTTTTCTCAATATCAACTTGTGAGAAACACAAATTTGAAAAAATAATAAAAATCAATGATGACACACCAATTCTTTGCATAAATTTTGTATTCTTTTTCATTTCGCACCTATCCCTTTATTAATATAAATCTTGTTGAAATTTGCTCATTTTTATCAGTTGTTAAATGTATGAAGTAAACTCCGCCAATTAATTCCTGTAAGTTGTATTGCAAAGTACTTTCACCTGCAATTAAACTTTTCCCTTTGATAAGTTCAATAATCAAATTACCATTAATATCATAAATACTCAAATTAACTACTCTTTCAGATATTAAATCAATTGATAAATTAATTGAACCGTTATATGATGGATTTGGAAATACTTTAATATTATTTATAAAACGATTTGTTAAGGTAGTTTCAGCATTATTTGAATTTTCATTGTTTTGAATTTTACTAACTTCTTTCTTTATATTTTCTGATAATTCTTCTGTCATCAATTTAGATTTATCATACCATATATAAATATCCAATGGTCTTTTATTATTTTCTTGAATTTTATAATGAAATGCAATCCAATTATCAATATTAGTTTCAGACACTTTGTTTGCGTCTTGAACTATACCATTATCAAAATTATTCGAATAATCTTTTATATCATTATAATAAACAGAGGAATTCTTTCCAGCTTGAACAACAATCAAATTTGGAATTAATTTCGAGCATTTGGAAATATCAGTTTTTTTTACATTCCCTGTTTCTATTTTACAATCTGAAATTACAATTTTCATTTCTCCCAACTTTGAATTAGAATTGATTTTTTTTGTGGCTGTATTATCCCAAAAAAACATATTCAATTTACCATTTTTTAATTCAAGTCCAAAATTTGAAAAATCCCCTTCTTGAATCTCAATAAAATTTGTTTTCAAATTATTCTCATCAGCTTTAAACCGATTGTTTGGAAACCAAACCAATAAAGAAAAAATTACTATAACTAAATTTGTACTCTTCATCTCAAACCCCTCTATAACAATTTGCAAATTCAACTAATTCTAAGACACATCAACCTGTAATTTTGTTACAACCATAATTAAAATAATTAAAAAAAATTAAATATTTGGTGACTACTCAGTCGCCAGCTGAAAAAATCAGGTGCAAAAAACAGTTAACTTTGTTCAAACCCTTCCGAAGGTTACGAACCTTCGGAAGGGTAATTGACAAGTTAGATAAGAGCCGACTAACCATAAATATCTATTTTCGTTATTTTGTAAGAAATTCCTTGAAATTCCCATAGGGAATTAATGTTTGTAACAGTCAAATTACACATCGTCCTTCGCAACACCGTAGGTGTTGAATGTGTATTAAATTATTCAATCCCGCTGGGATTGCTGGACTTAGGTGAATTTAATTTGTTACAAATATTTAATCCCTAATGGGATTTTCAAAGAATTTCATGTTATGATTATTTTCATTTTGTGCCAAATATAAATTTTTTTCATGCAAATAACAAAGCAATTTAAAAATATCAATTCGGTTGAGTAGTTACAATATTTTAAGTATTCAACCATTTTCAAAAAAAAATTCTGAAAGTATATTTTCTGATTAACTAATTATTTTGCTTTGCCTAAAAAATGAAAAATACTGTATTTCGTTAATTAATTGATTTTATTAAATTATTATTAAATAAATTTTTACGGGAAAATAATGAAATTAAAAAGCTATGTTTATGGAGAATGGATTGAAGGAACTGATAACGGGGTCCCTTTATTTAATGCCGTCAATGGAAATGAAATTTACAGAATTTCAAGTAAGGGAGTTGATTTTAAATCAGTTTTAGATTATGGCAGACTAAAAGGGAAGACATTAAGAGATTTTACTTTTCACGAAAGAGCTTTAATGTTGAAAAGATTAGCTTTGTTTCTACTCGAAAGAAAAGAAAAATATTATGAGATTTCTTATTTATCGGGAGCAACAAAGGTTGATTCTTGGATAGACATTGAGGGTGGAATTGGTACAATGTTTACATATTCTGGTAAAGCTCGCAGAGAATTGCCGAATGAAAAGTTCTATCTCGAAGGAAATGCCGAATCTTTATCAAAGAAAGGTTCTTTTATTGGGCATCATATTTGTGTGCCATTACAAGGAGTTGCAATTCATATAAATGCTTTTAATTTTCCTGTTTGGGGTATGCTGGAAAAATTTTCTCCAACATTTATTGCTGGTGTACCTTGTATCATCAAACCTGCTTCATTAACTGCATATTTAACAGAAGTAATTGTACGTGATATAATTGATTCAAATATTTTACCTGAAGGGTCTTTGCAATTGATTTGTGGAAGTACTGGTGATTTGCTTGAAAATGTTGATGGACAAGATGTTGTAACATTTACTGGCTCCGCAACTACAGGTAGAATGTTGAAATCATCAAAATCAATTGTTGATAATTCTGTTAGATTTAATATGGAGGCAGATTCTTTAAATGCTTCTATTCTTGGAACTGATGCAGTAGTAGGTACTCCAGAATTTGATTTATATGTCAAAGAAATTATTCGTGAAATGACTGTAAAGGCAGGTCAGAAATGTACTTCTATTCGCCGTGCCATAGTACCAGAAAATTTGGTAAATGATGTAATTTCTGCAGTCAATAGCAGATTAGCAAAAAATCAGCTTGGAGACCCGAAAGTTGAAGGTGTTAAGATGGGTCCTTTGGCAGGAAAATCTCAACAAATTGAAGTTGAAAGTAGAGTTGCTGAATTGATGTCCGTTTCTCAAAGAGTTACAAAAACCAAAGATGAACTTTCAATTTTAGGGGCAAATTACGAGTCAGGTTCATTTTTTGCACCTACTTTACTTTATTGCGAAAAACCTTTCGAAAATGATATTGTTCATAGTGTTGAAGCATTCGGTCCAGTTGCAACTATTCTTCCATATAAAAATATTGATGAAGCAATTGAATTATCAAAACTTGGCAAAGGTTCACTTGTAAGTTCGGTATTTACAAGTGATGATAAAATTGCAAAAGAAATCTTCTTTGGTACAGCTTCTCATCACGGCAGAGTTATGATAATTAATAAAAATTCTGGTGCAGAAAGTACAGGACATGGCTCCCCCATGCCGCAATTAGTTCACGGTGGACCAGGTAGAGCTGGTGGTGGTGAAGAGCTGGGAGGAAATAGAGCAGTACTTCACTATATGCAAAGAACTGCAATTCAAGGGCATCCGACAACAATTACTGCAATTTCAAATTCATATCAAAAAGGTGCGGAAAAGTACAAGGATAATACTCATCCATTTAGAAAATATTTTGAAGATTTGAAAATTGGCGAGTCTATCACTACACATAAACGTACTATCACTGAAGCAGATGTTGCAAATTTTGCGAATTTAAGTTGGGACCATTTCTATGCTCATACAGATGAAACTTCACTTGAAGGAACAATATTTGAAAGAAGAGTTGCTCATGGCTATTTTGTAATGTCAGCAGCAGCAGGTTTATTCGTTGACCCGGGCAAAGGACCTGTAATGGCAAATTATGGAATTGATGAAGTTAGATTTATTATGCCTGTTTATAGTGGCGATACAATTTGGGTTAATTTAACTGTTAAAGAAAAAATCGATAAGGAAAACAAAGATGGCATGAAGCCGAACGGTGTAGTAAAATGGGATGTTGAAGTTTTTAATCAAAGAGATGAACAAGTAGCTCAAGCAACGATATTGACATTAGTTGAAAAGAAATCTTAGGTTTATCAAATATTAATTTAGATAAGAGAATCAACATCGCATTATGTCATCATATAATTGCAATATTAATGAATGTGAAAATAATAAAGTTAAGTAGGAACTCCCTCTTTGTATCTTCGTATATCGAGTTGAATTCAAGTTCAATAGTAGCATGTATATACAAAATGGACATTCCTACTGAGCTAATGTATTTAATGGGTAAAGCATTTCTATAAACAAGTCGCAACTACTTTCCTAAATCCATAGATTTTGCATTAAGTTATTAAAGACATATAGTTTTTAAGCTGGCATTTGGTTATGACATTTCAGTATTATTCCATTTTGAAAAAGTCTTATTAACATCATACTCCTTGATTTGAATCAATATCTATTTTGATTGTTACATTTGAATTTGGATAAATTTTCAAAAATTCAGAATGTGATTTTTTCAATAATTCAATTAATTCAGCTGTTGCTGATTTTCTTTTGGGACTTTTTACAATTATAATTCTTCTGTAATAATTCATTACTTTGAATACAACTGGAAGTACAGGTTTGTATATTATCAATGATTTATTAATTTCAGCGATGATATTGTAAAATTTAAAACCATAATGTTCCACATCTTCATCTTTTGAACCTTTTATTTCAATAAACACAAATCTTGAAAATGGTGGATAATTTGCTTTTCTTCTTATATCAAGTTCAGTCAAGTAAAAATTATCGTAATCGCTTTGTCCTGCATATTTGAAAACATAGTTTGTAGGATGTGATGTTTGGATAATTACTTCACCTGCATAATCCTTGTGTCTTCCGGCTCTACCCGAAACTTGAGTTAATAGCTGAAAAGTACGTTCAGATGCTCTGAAATCAGAAATATATAATTGTAAATCTGCATTAATTACTCCCACAAGTGTTACTCTATCAAAATCTAATCCTTTTGCAACCATCTGTGTACCAATTAAAATATCAGTTTCGCCATTAGCAAATTTTTGCAATATTTTCCTTTGCTCGCCTCGCTTTTTAGTACTGTCCAAATCAATTCTATCAATAACAGCATTAATATTTACAGAATTTAAATATTCTGCAAGTTCTTCTTCAATTCTTTGAGTACCATATCCTGCAATTCTAAATGAATCATTACCACATTCTGGACATCTTTTATATGCGATTGTGGAATATCCACAGAAGTGGCATTTCAAATTATTAATACTTTTATGATATGTTAGTTTAATAGAGCAATTTTTACATTCTGGAACAGCACCACATTCATTACATTGCAGATAATTTGCAAATCCACGTCTGTTTCTAAATAAAATCACAGCTTCTTTTTTATTCATTCTATCAACAATCATATCCAACAATTCTTTAGAAAAAGAATTTATTACTTGATGATTTTTTCTCGCATCTACCATATCGACAATTTTTATCTTAGGAAGTTTTGCTCCGTCTGCTCTGCCTTTAATTTCAAGTAATTCAAATTTACCAGCTTTTGCATTATACAGACTTTCAATTGAAGGTGTAGCTGAGCCGAGAACTACAACAGCATTTTCAATCATACCACGCATTATTGCTGAATCTCTTCCATGATAGCGTGGGTCAGGAGCATCTTGTTTGTAAGAATTTTCATGCTCTTCATCAACAATAATCAATCCAAGATTTTGTAATGGTGCAAATATTCCGCTTCTTGCTCCGATTACTATTTTTTTTGTTCCGTTTTTGATTGAACGCCATTCATCAAATCTTTCACCATCAGTCATTTTGCTATGAAGAACTGCAATTTGCTGAGGAAATACCATATTGAATCTGTCAATTAATTGAGGCGTGAGCGAGATTTCTGGTACAAGAAGCATAGCAGTTTTATTTTTTGCAATTGCATTTATTATTGCATGAATATAAACTAATGTTTTTCCACTACCTGTTACTCCAAATAACATAAATGTTTTAAATTCATTGTTGTTAACGGCATTATTAATTTTAATAAGAGCATTTTCTTGTTCAAAAGTAAGCATTAATTTAGATTCATCACGTTTTGCAAGCATATTTTCTGAATCGTAGAAATATCTGTTTATTTCAATATCTGATACTGTAATTAAATTTTTCTTTCTCAATGAATTTAATACTGAAATACTACTTTTTGTTTTATGGACGGCTTCGGAAATCAAAATAGGTTTCTTCCTTTCGGTCATTAAGGAATAGATAAATAACAATAATTTATATTGTTTGGGTGATGATTTTTCTAATTTTGTAAATACTTTCGATAATAACTCTTCATCTTCTAAATATTCATCAGCAATAGCAACTGTTTTTACAAATTTCGGTTTAACATCTTCGGATATTGAGTTTTCAATTTCAATTAAATTTTTCTCAACAAGAAAATCAATTTGAGTTTTAGAAATTTTAATTTTCAGCTTTTTTTCTAATGAACTAACATTTACAAAGCCAGTATAATTTTCTAATTCTTTAAGTATTTCAATTCTACGGTTTCCTTTTAATCCAATTTCATTAAAATCAATACTATTCAAATCAATGGAAAGTTTTATTTTAACATTGCTTTCTATAGTCATACCTGTTGGAATGGCAGCTTTGAGTACTTCGCCAATTCCACACAAATAATACCCGCTCATCCATTCTGCAAATTCAAGGAATTTATCAGTAAAAAGTGGTTCATCATCAAGTATTTTAACTACTTTTTTTAGTTCTGCGTCAAGGTTATAGTTTTCATTTTCTTGAATCACAAAACCTGTAATCAATTTATTAGCTTTCCCGAACGGTACAAGTACCCTTCTCCCAATCAAATTTTCATCTAATAACTCATCATCAATTCCATAAGAAAACAGCATATCCAAATTTGTCGGTAAAGCTATATTAAATATTTTCATTGGCTCTTTTTTACAATATGTAAAATTATTAATTTACAAAACTACTGATTCTATTTTCATTTTTAAATATTTAGTTCAATTATAATCAAAAAAAATTTAAAATTAATCAATCCCATGTTTTCTAAAATAATGTAAATATGATGAATCATAATCAATAATGATATTTTTTAATTTAAACTCTTCTGCTTTCAAATAATTAGAACTATCAACACCATAAACAATTTTGTTGTTTATTAATTTATTATCAATAAGCCAATCAATGTGATTCTTATCTACATTATGAATAAAACTCGAAAGATAATCAGGTTTAAAATCAGTGGGAATCAAATTATAAATCCATTCCTTGCCGGAATTAAACCCTTCAAGACAAGTATTAATTTCGGGATAATAATATTCAACTTCTGCTAAAAAAATAAAATCAGCACTTGCAATTATAGTGTGTTTTTCAAGCCCTCTCTCTTTAATACAAGTAATGATTTTTTCTGCAACACTTAATTCAGAAACTTTAAAATCAAGATAATACACAAATTGGTTCGAAAATATATCAAATAAACTTCTCAAATCAATAACTTCAGAGTTAGTTTTAATACCATTAATTATATAACTACTATCCAAATCTTCGTAGTTAATTTCATTAATATTACTATTTATTCCAAGTTTCAAAAGAGCATTGTTATCATGAAATAAAATAATATGATTGTCCTTTGTAACATTAATGTCAATTTCTAAACCCTTGAAATTTTTATTTCTTGCTTTATTTATGGCAGCTAAAGAATTTTCAGCTTTATAGTTAGATATCCCTCGATGAGCAAATAATAGAACTTGATTTTCAGCTTTGTTAATTTCATTTATATTAATTTTGTCGCTATTCCCACCAAAAATGAAAAATACAATTATTAAAATTATGATTACTGCAAACGAAATAATAATAAATATTAATAATATTGTTTTAGCGAAATTCCCTTTATTTTTCAATTGATACTTTTTAAAAAAATTGTTTATTTAAGAAAAAATTGTAATATTATTTGCTTTTGAAATAGCTTTTTGCATTGCTAATTGTGCGTTTTCAATCATATTCTCAAGTGAGTCATTTTTTGTAGGACTGTATAAACCAATGCTAACTGTGATTGTAAATTTAATGTTATCACTTTTCAGAACTGTATTTGCGATTTCATTTCTATAATTTTCCAGCAAAATCCTTGTATTATTAGCATCTCTTCCTATAAATAAAACACCAAAAGCAGTACTTCCAACTTGCCCCATAACATCAAAACCTTTCAAGTGCTTTTTGATTTTGCTTATAACAGAATTATATGCCATTTCATATCTAATTGGGTATTTTTCTTTATCTACACTTTGATACTTATCTAATGTGAAAATTGCAAATGAAATTGGTTGTTGAAATTCTTGCCATCTAATAAATTCTTCTGATACTCTTTGATAAAAAGCGTTTGAATTTAAAATTCCTGTTTTCAAATCATAAAGCATTGAATTATTAAATAATTCAATAATTTGCAATCTTTCAACAGCATTACCAGCTTGTTCGCCAATCACTTCTAATATACTAATATCAAAATCAGTAAGTAAATATCCTGTTGCTGTTTCTAAATAAATTGCACCATATACACCAGTTGAAGACATAATTGGAACAGCAAGAAATGCCTCCCCAATAAAAGCTGGTTCATCTTTATAAATACGAATATTATTTTTAATTTCAGAATTATTTAAATATTGGGGACTTGCTTGATTTATTGTTAAGCCAATAAGTGAATTATCTAAATCTACTTTTAAGCCAATTAATTTATCATTTACAGGTGCAATTGCTTTAATTTCCCAGATATTCTTTATAGAATTAAATCCAACAACGCCAATATTTTTGTAATCAAATATTTTAGCAACTGAATCAACTATTGCTTGTGCTAAATTTTCTGAGCCATTTTTGGTTTTTGTTGCTATAGCATTAAATAAAGAAATTGCTTCGAGTGTTTTAGCAGCTTGTAGTAAATCAAATTTACGTGTATAGCTTTGCACAAATCCAGCTATTAGTTTTGTGAAATGACCTAAGAATCCAACTGTTAGTGAGTCGTAAGCATCAGATAAATCAGAATCAGCGCATAATACACCAATTGCGGCATCTTTGTAAAATACAGGCACTCCAATAAACGAAACCGTTCCAGAACGCAATTGATAATATGGCAATAAATCCAATTCAGCAGTTGGATTAATTTCAGTCAATATCTCAGGTTTGCCATTCTTTATGATTTGACTAACTATATCATTTCCTAATTTAAATCTGGCTTTGTTTGTAATAAAGTCAGGAATATTTGTAACATAAGATTCAAGAATCAACTCTTTATTGTTATTTGCCAATAGAACAAAACAAGCAGTTCTTGTATTAGTAATTGAACGAATAATCATCAAAACTTTTGAAAGAAAATATTCAAATTCTTTACGCGGTTCATCGCCAAGAAGAGGGTCAATCTCAGTTAAATTATTAAGTTGAATATCAATTTTCTTTTTTATACAAGGTTCTGTTTTTTGTTCTATTGGTTTTTCGGTAATAGTATTTTCTGGAACGATATTTTCTTCTTCATTGTAAGTTTCATCAATTAAAGGCAAAAGACTTTCTTGTAATCCAATAGTCTCTGAAATTAAATCTGATTCTTTTGCTGCTTTTTCTAAATCAGATAAATCGTTGGTTTTTGGTTGTTTTTCAATCTCAATTAATTTAACTTCAGGTGTTTTTTCTTCAACGGTTTTAATATTTTTGTCAATATTTATGTTAATTTCAGGATTTTTTTGAGTTGATTCTTCTTTATTTTCTACTTTGAATTTTTTTACAATTCTCATACCAGAAAACTCATCATTGAATCCAAATCCTTCATCTGGAGTTTTGTTTACAGTTTCAATATCATCATTTTTCTTAATCAAATTTGAAATTTCGGGATTTGATTTGTCTTCGTCAATTTTATATTTTTTTGTGATTGAAAAACCTGAATCTACATCATCAATTTCTTCAACTTGATTATTTTTAATTATTTCATCATCAGAGCCAAAAGAATCTGAAAAATCTTCAACAGTTTTTCGAGTTGCTGAAGTATCTTTTTTAATTGTAACTTTGAATTCTTGTTCTGGTTTTGGAGCATTAAATTTTGCAGGTGCAACTACAGATTGCATTTTTTGAGATATAGACATAAATAAAGCAACAGCTCCTAAAATTGAAACTGAAACTCCAATCATTCTAAATGCAATTTCTTCTAAACTTATTGCTATTACTAAACCAATTACAATGATAATAACAGCAACAATATCTCCTATTGATATAACTTTTCTAATTTCTGATTCTTTATTTTCCATTTCTATTTGTATTTTTAATATTTTTTTGAATAAAAATCATTACAATTAATTCAGATAAAATTCTAAATTATTCATTTTTAACAATTTAAATTTAAACATTTTTTTCAACAATACAAAACTAACATTTCAAAAATGATTATTTTTGAATAATAAATTTTTTATTGAGCATAGAATAAGCATCAGAAATAACAAAATAATATGTACCAGCAGCTAAATTAAGCAAATCAATAATCTTGCTATACAAACCATTATCGAAATAGTATGTACCTAACTCCAAAACTTTAATTCCATTGTTACTAAATATAGATAAATTCAATGTAGCTGGTCTTAAAATACTAAATGATAAATTAATTGAACTTTTGCTTGGATTTGGAAATAGTGTTATTCCATTCGATTCAACTATTTTATTAATTTCATCAACACCAGTACTTCGTTTTTTTAATATGCCAAACGGTAAAAACTCATTTCCAAAAATACTTTTAATATCGGATAATTCAGCTCCAAACCAAGTTTGCAGAAAATCTGAATAAGTTCTACGAAAATCATAATCTGCTTTAATATTACCATATTCATCTAAATCAAATAAATCAGGATGCCCTTCCATTCTGTAATAATTTGCATTAATATTATTATCGGAAGCTGAAAATACAAATTGTAATGATGCTGCACCGTGGTCAGTGCCTCTACTTCCATTATCATAAGCACGTCTTCCAAACTCTGAAATTGTCATTCCAGCTACTCTATCAGCAAATCCTTGTTTGACCGAATCATCTACAAATTCGGAAATTGCTGCCGCAACTTGACCTAATAAATTAGCATGGCCGCCTTTGTAATCAGCTTGCATTTGTTGAGCATGAGAATCGAAATTGCTTAAATTAACATAATAGACTTTGGTTTTCAGACCGCCAGAAATAAGTGCAGATATAATTCTTAATCGTTGTGATAACCCACTGCTATAACTAACTTTCGATTTATCTTTGCCAATTTGATATGCCGAATAAACAGCTTGAGAATATGTTTCAGATTGGGCTGCAATCGTATCAATAAAATTATATTCCTTTTCATAATTTGATTTTTCTGGCGATGCAAATCTACTATCCTTTGGAGTTAAACCCTTTCCAAGATTGAAAAAGCTGTCTGGATCGGTCAATGCAATTCCCATATCACCGATTTTACTCTTGAATAATAAAGGAACAGTTCCACCTATCGCAATTGCAATTGGATGCTCTGGAATTTGATTTGGAAAATCTGTTAGTTTTGATGCGAAAAATTTTCCAAGCCAACCTTCGAGTAGTTTTTCGTTAGGGTCAGAACTATTAATTCCAGTATGCCAAATATCACGAGAACGAAAATGGGACAAAGTAGGATTGTCATAACCAATCCCATTTACCATTGCCATTCTGCCCGATGAAAGTAAACCAAGAAAACCAGAATTATGAATATTCTCACTCATTGCAGCATTAATATAAATATCAGATGTTCCAATTCGAGTAGCATTTTCTTTTGGAATATTTAGAGAAGGTCTGATTTTCATGTATTCATCTTCGTATTCAATAGGCAAAACAGTGTTCAAACCATCATTACCACCGAACATTTCAATAATTATCATAATACTGTCATCATCAAGATTTAACAGCTTTTCATTTGGTATTGTTTCAATTTTCGGAGTACTTTTTAAAATATATGGAGCAAACATTGTTCCAGCTGAAACAGCACTTGTATTAATTATAAAATTTCTTCTATTCATTTCTAAATTTCCGCAAATTATTAACAAAGATTAAAATCAGGTGATAATATTATTTCTACAAGCAAATTTCTCAGTCCTGTTGCCACTTTTGATGATGATGAGTTATATGAATTTCCCCAATCATTTTCAGGAATATCATTCAACATAATAGTTTTATATCTGTTAATTCTTGAAGTATCGATTGCAATTGGTAAAAAATACTCAATAATTTCATTAATCAAAGAATTTGCATTCATGTAATTATTAAATTTTTTGCCAAAATCCAATAATTCTTTTTCAGAAAATTCTGACAAATAATCTTTGGCATATTTCACTCTATTTGGATAAGTTGTGGTGCTTATCCAAGTTCGGTATCCTATCCAAGAGCCAACATTAGGTGGGTCGAATAGTTCCATATCCATGCTATCAGCTGCTTCTCTTGACTTTTTATAATTAACAATTTTATATTCTTTTCCCAACATTTTTTGCATGCCAATCAAGAATTCAGGAGGGGTTTTGATTTGTGCTCCAATTATTTCTTGTGAATAAAAGTATTTGCTTGTAAATAGCAGTTTATAAACAGGTAGCAACTCAAAATCATTCTGTACGAATGTTTCAGCCATTTGATTAATAATGTCGTAATCAACATCAGCAGGACTACTATAAACAAAAAATTTATATATTTTTTCGCAAATAAATTTTGCTATTTCATTGGATTTTTGCTCAAAAATGACATCAATCAATTTATACACTTCATTTTCTTTAACTTTCTCTTCGTAATTATCAGTATCATCAATCGCTGGAAAATCAATATTGAAAACTCTTTTTGCACCTTTGTGATGGTCATTCCTTGAAAAATATACATTAAAAGCTTCATTAGGAGCAGGTTTGTATTTGTAAGCCGCTATTCTCCAACCTGTAAGAATTTTTGCACCTTCTCTAATATCTGCTTCTGAATAATTGCCAATTCCCATAGTAAACAATTCCAACAATTCACGCATATAATTTTCATTTGGAGCATTTGCAGTGGAATAATTCAAACTTTGATAGAGCAACATTGCTCCATCTAATGTCATTTCTTTTGCAATTTGCTTGTAATTTCCAATACGATGTTGTCTGAGAGTTCTATTATTTCTATAAAGCAATGCAGGAGGATTCAGATATAGTGTATCATAAGTAAATTCAACGCACCAAATAGTCGAAAGAATAAGAGTCATCTTTTCTTGGTAAGGAAGTAATTCTGAATACATTGTTGATAACCACCAATCTTTCAATTCGCGATATCGTGAAGTAAGTTTCCCTTCAATTTCACCTCTAATGTCAAGCGGTAAACCATCTAAAGGGTCTTCTTCTTGCATATCAAGCCAAGTCAAACTCTTGTATGCGTCTGCTATTTGGTCGCTTTGATTTCCCAACAAAATTTCAATTGCTTCTTCAGGAGTTTTGCCTATTATTTGATTTACAACATTTAAGTCAGCTCCAAAAGATACTCTTCTGATTAAATGAAGTGCCTCACTTTTGGTTAAAACATCAGTTTTTTTATCGGCTAAATCAAAATTTGTAATTTCAGGAAAATCAACATCTAATTTTCCGGTCAAAAATTCTCTTCTTTTCATAACTTTTCATAAATTACAACTACAACAAATTGTAAAATATTATATTTATTTCAATTAAACAAATTAATTAATTGTAACTTCTCATTAGAATTTAATTATTTCACAATAATCATTTTCTTAATATCCCTAAAAATACCATTTTGTAATTCATAAAAATATAAGCCACTTTCAAATTCATCAGCATTAATTTCAATTTTATATTCACCGGGTTTAAACTGAATATTTCCATCTAAAACAGTTTTTACTAATTCACCTGAATAATTATATATTTTCAAAATGGTATTAGCTCTTTCTTGCAATGTAAATTCAATATTTGTAATATTTGAAAATGGATTTGGAGAATTTTGCTTCAAAGTTGGTAAATTTATTGAATAGTTCAAATATGTCAAATTGCAACTGCCTTTGCAAACTAAAATCGAATTTTCGGATAATGGAATTATATCATAAAACATCACTGAGTCAGTAACAAAATTCATCGTTTCAACAGTCATTTCAGAGATAATACTATCAGGAATTACAACTAAAAATTTCAATTCTGCAATTTTTCCACTCTTCAAATTATTTACCTTTTTGAAATTCAACTTTACTTTCTTTAGTTCGGTAACATAATTAAAATTTCCCTGTATTGAATTTTCTGCTTCAATAAATTTTAATACATGTGGATTATATGAAAATTCTGCATCAAATCTTAAATCTTCAAGCCAGTATGTAATACCTTTTAATGTTCTTGCAAAATCTTTTTCGATGAATATTGGAATTGAAATTGTATCGCCAATGACTGTTGAAATTGTATCCGTTATAGCAAAATTCATTGTAATATCAGAATAGAATGGAAATTCAGGTGCATAAGAAATACCTTTTATACCATTGGAATCCAATAAATCGCAAGGCATTCTGGTTTCTATATATGACATAGTATCAATCAACATTTTCTTTCGCGGACAGAATTCAATTGTGATAATAGCTGTTTCACCAACGGCAACCAGAGTACCAGAAGGTGGTAAAATACTTTTAATTTTTACATCTTTTGGCAAATTAAACATACTATCAACAGTAATAGGCACATCACCAATATTTTGAACTTCTATTGTTCTTTCAGCACAATCAAGCACTTCTACTGAATCAAAATCAACATTGTTTAGCACATTAATTTCAGGTTGTAAAATGATAACCGTTCCAAAATCATTCTCTGCAATTATGTGGTATAAAATTACTTCTTCTGTATCGAATCGAATAGAATCAATATTTATTGAAATAGTATTTCGGGTTTTGATTTTCGGTTTAAATTTGGCAATTAAAATTGGTTCAATTGAATCAACTTGACAATAATTTTTCAGTAAAAAATGACTTCCTTCAGCAACATATTTATGGGTAATTGATGGATTATATGGTTTGCAAGTATCATTTAAATATGGAGTAGATGCACTTACAAATTCAAATTTAGTTGTATCATATTTACATCTCATCATAATATCAACTACATCCGCAGGAAATTTTCTTGAAGAGTAAACAGGAATGTCTATGGTTTCGCAAGTGATTACTCTAAATGTATCAGGTTCAATTCTTGAATTATCAAAACGGAAAGATAAGCCATAAGCTGGTGCAAACCCGCTACCATAAACAAGGTGTGTAGTGTCGGTTAATGGGCAAGGACTTGAAATATGGAATACCATTTTTGCAGAATATTCACGAACTGCCCTTGGCTTGAAATCAATTTTAACAATTAGCGAGTCGTCAGCTTTAATTGTAATCGGAAAACTTCTTCCAATACTATCGCTTGCATAGAATACTCTTTCATCAGGTGTAAATGTAATTGAATCAATGACTACAGGTAATCTTTCTGGATTGACACTTGCGTCTGGGATTTTTATATTGAGATACTGCGATTTTGCAAATGTATCAACTCTTGTTGGAGCAAAAGCTGTTACGTATCTCTGATAATCAATTGTTAATGTTTGATTTCCAAGTAAATAAGTATTAAATTCTCTATCCCAGCCCGCACCATTTGCTTTAATGTGGAGTCTTGCAGGATGATTTATTGAATCCCTATGTGAAACTCCACGCGGGCAATATGTAATTCTCAAAGAATCTCTTGTCAGAGGTGGTACTTTATATGGAAATTTCTTCCATTGGTTCACAAAAAAGTCTGATTCAAAAGTGAAAAACTCCGATTTTCCATTTACAACATCAAAATTATCTATCCATATACTATCAATCGACATATCGAATACTTTTGAGCCATTTATTAATTGAATTTGTCTTGTTAAGCAGTCACATTGTTTCACATATCCATAGAAAATTGCTGAAATAGGTACATCAAGTGGGATAATTATTCCTTTTCCTGTTACTTTCCCTGAACTAATAGTATTGCAAGGGGTTTTGGAATATACATAAATAAAATCTATATATTCCTTTGCCAAAGTAGGGAAAAATTCAACAACAATTTGCATAGTATCTTTCGGTTTTAAAGTCTTAATTTCTTGGGTTAATGGGTAAATCAAACTAAAACCGTCCGGAACTGCAATACTGTCAATTGTAATGTTAAAAGCAGAAATATTTTCAAGTACGACTATCCTTTGCGATTTCTCCCCCATTTCCAAAGTACCAAAAGTTGTTTCTTCGCTGATAAATAACTTTGGAATAACTGAATTTCCCCAAATATTTCCAGCCCAATTCTGACCATCATCAGTTTTGTATGTTAATAATGCTTTATCAGAACGTTCTACCGAAACATCATTTGGATTATAATTAAATGTAAATTCTACAAATTCCGATTTTGCAAGAGTTACACTTAATGGTAAAGTTGGTGGTTCAAGAAAAAACTTGCCTGATGGGTCAACAAATTTAAAATTTGTCAATGTTTGAGGAATTATGGAATTATTTGTTATTCTCAAAGTACCCTTTTTTGTTTGACAACCAATAACATTATCAATAATTAAAACCATTGGATTATAAGAAAATCTTTCGGTAATTCCATTACCTTGCAAAGGAATACAAGATGCTTCAAAACAATTATTTTCAAAAAAGCAAATTTCGTCATAATAAATTTTTTCTTCAATTGGACGAAATGACAAACTGACAAATCCTTTTGCATTAGGTCCTAATTTTAGATTTTTAGGATTATTAAGTATAAATCCATCACCTTTTTTCAGATAAAAAGTTAGATTAATAGTTGACGGACTTAGGTTTGTTACTTGAACCATTCCATCAAATTGTTGTCCTATAAAAACATCTCCAAAATTGATAGATGAAACATCAAATTGAACATCTGCTTTATATCCTATTCCTTTTACATACACTTTCTTATGAATCGTACATCCACCAGAACGAACTATAAATATAATTGAATCCGAAAAAATTCCTGCTTTTGTCGGAAAAAATCTGAAATAATCTGGCATATATCCAGTTTTCGGTTCTAATATAACAGGATATTTATACCTTACTCCAATAAAATTTTCTGGAAAGATGATAGAATCAATCTGTATATTTTGCCAGAATAAATTTGACCAAATAAATTGAATGGCATCAGAAGGGAAATTCACACAAGATGTTCCAAAATTTATTGAATCCATTCTTGTTTTTCCATCTGTTTTGTAGATTCCGATAACTTCTCTTAGATATCCAACAAGCGGAATAGTCATTATCGGTTGACATGCATCATCTGACTCAATAATGAGATTAGCATTAATTAAGCCAGTTGTATCTTTGGAGTCAAATCTTATATTTAAGTCAAAGCATTTACCTGCGTCAATTTCAATAGGCAAACTAATATTCAGTAATTTAAAAATATCTGGTCTTGAAACTGTAATCTTGTTAATTTTAATTTTTTTGGGAGTAGTCATGCTGTTGGTTAAATTACAAATTTTAAGAACTGAATCATGATAAGGTGCTTGAATACAGCCTACTTTCAGAGAATCAAAAAACAAAGTATCTTTTGCATAGCTTAGTTCATTCATTCTTGATATTCTCATTAGCATATTATTCCAGTCCTGACATCTATTTCCACTATATACTTGTAAATAAGATAATATTTGTCCGCTGAAATTAGCTTTTAAAGTTACAGAAACAGGATATTCCTTATTCTTTTCCATGTTGTCAATTCTTGCAGGAGTAACAGTAAAATTCTCCCAATAATCACCTCTAACTCTAATGTAAGATGTTTTTCCACAACCAGAAGTATCTTTAACAGTGAAATTAAATGTTTTAGTATCAGTACATTTTAATGTATCAATTAATGGAAAAGTATTGTTAACCGGCTCAACAAATAATGTTTTAATAAACTGTCTATCCGATTGGGTACAAGTCATACCACTCCTCAATCTGCCAATATTTCCATTACCTGTTGCATCACATAGATTAAAAATTGTTTGATTGTGATTGCAACGATAATATAGAATTAAATCAGCTACATTTCCTTCAAGCGATTTATCTTTTTGACAATATATTTCAGCATCGCTGAAAGTTCTCGACCACAAACGAATTTCATCAATTTGCCCTAAGAATGTTCGCTGATTATCAAAATCATTAGAAAGTGCATTTGTACTACCAAATTGCAAAGTTAGCTCATCATTTTGAACTTTTCTTAATGATGAAGCAGGGTATTGATTATTCCTTGCAGTTGCAACAGTAAAGCCATTGATATATATCATTACAGTTTGATTTTTACCGTCAAAAACTGTTGTAATATGTGTCCATTTGTCATAATTTGCTGAATAGTTATACTTTGCAATTGTATTATCGGCACTTCTAAATTGAGTGTTACTGCCATTTATTTCAAACACTAATTCGTCATTAGAATTAATATATAGTACCCAAACATCATTTACATCTTCAGCGGGTCCCCATATTCCACCAAGGAACTGAAGTTTACCACTTTGTTTTTTTGCTTTTACCCACATTTCAGCAGTCATCTCATCAGTAATTTTGCTCAAATATGTTGTTTTTTCAACATCAATATAATGGGCGCCCTTTCCAGAAGTAATAGTAAAATTTGCGGCATTGCCAATACATTGTTTTAGGGAATCGCAAACAGGTTGGGCGTATGAAATACTGACATCTATAGAAATGAGAATAAGAATATTCCAAATAGAGTAAATAATTTTTTTCATAATCTTCTAACTTAATGATTCTAAAAAAATTAATTAAGTACATAACCAATATGTAATTTAATCATTTTTTTTAAATTATATAATTTATTTTTTAAAAAATCTAAATGTAAAATTATAATGGGCATTTATAATCAATAATTAGCAAGATATTTTCTATAATTTGTGTAAATTAATAATGATAAAATTTCAATTAAAAACCCATCAAGATTGTATGCCTACTTTACATTACTTATCATTAGTTTGCATTAATTACTATAAATTACTAGTTTGCAATAGATTACGTTACTTTTATTGTTAAAGTAAATAAAGTTCAATCGTCATTCAATAAAGAAAAAGTGTTGGATTATTGTTGGTGTTTTCGTAATTTTATATGTTGTTATTTCAATATTTTTGGCGCTTTTATGACTCTAAATTTTTATTTGGATAGCAGTTTCTACACAGTCACCTTGATATTTATTGGCTCATCATAATTTTAGTTCCGTTAGGAACGCCCTTTAACAAAATGTGCCACACTTTTGAAGTGTGGCACATTTGGAATATACACAAACCTTCGGAAGTTTTTTACTTCTTCTTCCTACTTTTTTTCTCTGCTGGAAACATGCCAGAAGTGTAGGTATCGTATAAATCGAATAAAAATTCTATTCGTTTGGGCTCGCTTGTGAATGGTGCTTCACGGTAGCATTTGTCCACTGCTTTGTCTAATTCTGCGTGGGCTTTTACTAATTTTGGTGGCATTGTGATTGGGCTGTATAAATCAGCCAAACTACTTTCGGGAAATTCTGCTCTTACGTCCAATACATTTTGTGCCGCAGTTTCAACTGCTTTTATCTGTTTTTCTGTTGGATTGGGTGCCCAAGGAAAATTATTATAAACAATATCTTTCGAATATCTATAATCGCTTTTTAATCTTCCACAAGTATATCTTACCCAAGTCATGTGCATTATTGACATTAAAACGCCAAAGTGGTAAATATTACCATTTGGAATTGACATGCAAGTATCACCCACAATTGAATTTTTATCAAAAAATCCTAATGGAATATATTTTCTATTTTCAGAGGAAACTCTTGGTACAACTATAAATGAATCTGGTTGATTTCTATCTCTAAATAAAGTAGGAGTTTCTGCAAATTTTTGAGTTGATGGAGCAATACTTTCAAGACGAAATTTTCTAACTAATTTTACACGATTCATTACTTCAGGCAAATTATTTATAATATTTGGATTGACATCAACAAGCCATAAACACCATCTTTTTTTTTCATTTAAAAATTCATGTGCAGAAATCAAAGGTTTTATATATTTCTCTGCCAATGGTTCTTTTTTAATAAATTGAATTTTTTCTTCATCCGAAAGTAACAAGTTGCCACCATCAAGAGGCATATTACCAAAACTCATTTTAGGAACATTGCACAATGGAGTTGTTCTTTTAAAAATTAATATATCTTTTGAATCCACTAAATAAGGATTAATATTATTTGCTCTGATTGGTATTGGTTCGCCTTTTATATCATTATAATCAAAGATAATTTTGTTATTTGTATCAAAATTTGCAAAACCAACAATTACACAATATACAGCCGCATTGTCTTTTGCTTCATTACTCCATTTGAATGTTCTATGTGCAAAATGAATTTTGATTTTGTATTTATTTAATAAATGCCCCCAAAGAATACTGGTTTGTTCACCTTGAACAATAGAATTTGTTGAAACAAAAGCAACTTTTGTGTCTTTATTTTGAATATATTTAGCGGCTTTTGAATACCATGCGGTAACGTAATCAAGAACTCCAGCCCCGCTAATATTTTCAAATTCTTTAACTACATCATCTCTATTTGCTTGAGTCATCATTTTTGAACCCACAAACGGAGGATTTCCAAGAATGTAATCAAAAATAATTGGAACATCGCCTTTTCCCTGAACAAATTTCATTCTGCCCTGCCATTCTTTATGAAGAGCGTTGCAATTTTCGATAATTGCGGCTTCACGCAGAGGAATTGTTGGAACGGCTCTGCCAAATTCACTTTCAAGTCGCATATTCATCTGATGTTGAGTGAGCCACATTGCAACTTCGGCTATCATCGTAGAGGTCGGGTCGATTTCATAGCCATAAAAATTACTCAAAGGCACATTGCTCAAACTACTCGAATCCATCGTATAGACATTTTTGTGAATTTTTCTAATAATTTCAATATCCAAAAGCCGAAGTTCACGATAAGTAACCACAAGAAAATTTCCACAGCCACAAGCAGGGTCTAAAAATGTCAATTTATTCAGTTTCTGTCTGAAATTTTCAAGTTTGCTTTTGCTATCATTGATGGAATCGTATTCCTCCTGAAGTTTATCAAGAAAAAGAGGGCGGATAACACGTAAAATATTTTTTTCGGAAGTAAAATGTGCACCAAGCGACCTGCGGTCTTCGTTATGAATCACCGCTTGAAACAAAGCACCAAAAATTACGGGCGAAATATCAGCCCAACCATAAGAGCAACAATCGAGCAAGGCTTTTCTTAATGCATCGCTTGTTTCGGGAATTTTGCTAAGTTTTGTATTGAACAAATCGCCATTGACATAAGGAAATTTATTCAAATCATCTTTGTTTGATTTGCGATTTTTGACATCAGTATTAAGCGTTTCAAATAGTTCAGCCAACTTATTTCCAAGATTTTCGCCATTTGTATTATTTCTGATAAAATTTTCAAATTGCTTTGCTTCAAAAATTCCAGTATCCTCGGCAAACATACAAAACAAAATTCTGGCAAGCAAAATTGCAATATCTTCGGACTTGTAGCCCTTGCGTTCAATCGCATCATAAACATTTGCAATACGCCGAGCCGCTTCCTGATTGACTTTTTCCTCGTCAGATTCCAAACTATTCGCAAATTCCAGAAAGAAACCAAATTCCTCCAAACGCTTTGCAAGATTTTCAATTTCAACTTCGGAAACAAAATTAATAGTTATTTTATTTGAATTGCTTGCAATTACTTCATACTTTTTGATTCGCTTAAAATTTATGAGCATAATAAATTTTGGACGCTGATAATCGAGCAAATTTTCGATGTATTCTTTTGCTTGATGAAGTGTTTTTTCCCAATGCTTAGGATTATCAAGATGAGCAGATTTGGATTCAATAATCAGTTTGCCCGACCAAAACAAATCAGCAAAGCCCTTTCCAGATTCATCTTTCTTTTGAATCGGCTTTTCGAACTGAGCCAATTTCTTTCTATCTAACCCAAAAATCTGAAAGAATTCATTCGTAAAAGTTTGAGCTTCCGCCCGTTCGGTAGTAACGCCTCTCCATCTCAGAATAAAAGATTCGGCATTAGTAATCATTGATTGAGTGATGATGTTCATATTCAAATTATCTATTAATCTTACTTATTCAAAAATCAATACAAAAATAAGGAAAAAAAGGAAGTGTTTGTCAAAGATTACAACTTAAATAAAAATATTTCATGATTTCTTAACGTTTCAACTTCCATCCTAATCCAATAACTGGCAATTTGTAAGGTGTTTGAATTTTTATTTTGATAATGCGCTAAAATACTTTAATTCAGCTACTTTGTATTGGGTTTTGTCCTTTTCCAAAATAGCATTTACTAATACTGTTTTATTCATTTTATGTGCTTCAACAGCTTTTTGATAGTCAATAGAATTTAGTTTTACTGAAATTTTAGATTTCACTTTTTTAACTTCTCCTTCTATTATAACAATATTTTTATCGCTTTCTACATCTTTTGATTTTAACTCAATAATTTTCCCGTAAACATCGTTTTCTGATATTTCTTTCATTTTTTCGCGAATAGTTTTTGAAAACGTACTTAAATTATTCACCTTTTCCCTATTCAATTCTTTTGCTGTTGTTATTTGGTTGATTTGTGTTCCCTTGAGTGAAATTTCAATATCGGCGTATTCAATTCCTATATATAAGTCTTTTAACTTATTTGAAACATTTACACTTACTAAATCTCTGTTTTGTATCAAAAATTCATCAGTTGGCTCAAAATTGTCAAAACCAATTATTTCAGTATTTATGAAGTCGGTAATATTTATCAAATTTTTGTTAATTTCACTTCCAATTATTGAATTTTCAAAAAGGTTTTTTTCTTTTATCTCTTCACTGTTTGGTAGTTGTATTTTTGTTATTAAACTACCTACATCGTTTTTGAAAAAATTACAATAATTTAAATATCTTTCGGCTTCGTCTTTATTGTCAAAGAAATGAGGCTGCTTGATAACTGAAAAATTTGCCACTTCTTGTAATAATTCTTTTGAATTGTTTATTAATGTATTAAAAAAAGGAATACTTGGATGTCCATTTTTTATACTTTCATTTTCAATATGTAATGACAATATTTGCTTATCTTCGATAATAATTGATGCTAATTCGTCAATGTCTTCATTGTAAATTTGAGAAATAATGTTTAAGTTTTTTATAATTTCTTTTTCGTAATCTGAATTCTCGAATTTGTTGTAAATATATAATTTATAAGTGTTTGAAAAACCCAATACAGAAGGTGGAACAAATAAATCATATTTTGTTTTAGTTTCCTGTATTTTCCAATCTCTGTTTAATAACAGGTCTGTGATATTTTTATATATTAATTGAGTTTTCATTAGGAATAATTTTCAAATAATTGGTTTAGGGATTCATTCGAAATAAAATTTTTTCTGTTTATAGATATTCTTTTTGTTGCTGAATTAGCCGTTAATAATTCTGTTTTATCAGGAAAAAACCAATACGCACATTTTCGTGTAATTAATTCGTTGTCAGAAATATTTAACCAATTTGTTTTATCAGATGGAAGTACGAACAAAATTAAAATCAATGGACTTTTAGTATTTTTTCTTGTCAATAAATCGTTATATGTTGAAGAATTCAAGTCGTATTTAATTATTTCATCTTCAAATACAATCGAATTTTCCGTTGTTGCTTTTAATTGAAACTTTAATTCTCTTCCTGTTTCTAAATATCTTTTATGTTGGTTTTCAATGCGAAAATCAACTTCTTTAATTTCCAAATCTGTTCCATAATCAGGATGTGAAGAACTTGTTTTATAACCATTGAAGGCTGCAACCAATTCTATATATCTAAGTGATAAAGCTTCTTTTATATGTTCTTCTGTCATCATAATTATAATACTGATTATGCAAATAAAATTCAAATATCTAACATTGAGAATCTGTCATTATCAAATATTTAAGTAATACTCCCTTCTTACTGAAACTAATTCATTTCTACAAAAATATTTCGTTGAACTAACATGAATTATCAATTGTTAAGTATATTTATACTCTGTCATATGCAACAACGAAATATGCAATTATATGAAACAATTTGTTTCCCTCCACCTCCCTACATTTTCTCAGCAAGTGGCATTACAAAAATAGAAAGAAATTGTCAAAATAAAAAAATATTTTTCCACACCTACAAATTCTTCACAATAATAATAATTCTGTTTTCGCTATTTTGCTTGACTTTGATAGAAAACAAATAGTAAGCTCAAAAATTGATTTACACAAATATTCCAAAAAATAATGCCCTAAATGGGAGAATTGTATCTGTTATTTGAAAAATATGGTGGTTTTTTCGAGAATAAACGATTTATTTTGGTAAATACTCTCCGAACGAAAACACCTATAGATATATAATATCAATGGGTTATGGCAATAGTTGGGTAGAGAAGAAAAATGATTAATTTGGATAAATAGTTTACAATTATGCCGAAAAAGCTTGATTAGGTGCGGCAAAAGCGTTATTTTTGTATTGTAAGTTGGTTGCAATTAAAAAAATCATCTTGCGTATCATAACTTAATTCTCAAATACTTTTTCCAAATTTGCAATTCCCCACTTATATAATGACACATGAAAGTACTTTTCGTTTCAAAGAAAATTAAAATAATTGAATTTTCAAAACGTTAAAATTTATTTAATCCAATGAAATTGAAATGGAATTAATTACATTAAAGCATAGTATCGAAAATTTGCCATTGATTGATAAAATTGATTTGATTGAGCAAATCCTTAATTCAATCAAAGCTGAATCATTTAGTTTTCCTAAAACTAATCAAAACATTAGTAAAGAAATTCTATTAAATTCTGAAATTGATAAAGGTAATAAATCTCTTAATCCAAAAGAATTGATTGGGATATGGGAGAATTTGGATATTGACATCGAAAAGATAAGAAGTGCCAATTGGAATAGGCAATCTTCAAATTTGAAATTTCAAAATTGACATTAGATTATACCAGTAAATTTAAATTAAGCCATAATCTACAAATTCCCGATGCGATAATAGCTGCAACTTCAATTTATTATAACTTAAAACTTTTCACTTATAATTTGAAAGATTTCAATTTCATACCGCAAATTAATTTATATGGTAATTAGTTTTACTCCACTCCCGTCATCTATAATGACACATGAAAGTACTTTTCGTTTCAGAGAAAAATATTTTTTTTTTATTTCGTCAATACTTATTCCGTTGGAGGTGCCTGACAAAATGTCGGCTGAGAAAAAACTCCTTGAACCTGATCCGGGTAATACCGGCGTAGGAAAACGGGATGAAATATCCTATAAGTTCAAGTTCATTTCTCTAATGCTTCATCGGAAAAGTTTTTTTAATTTTATAATTATTTGAGGACTTTTCAGATGTACAAATTCATTTACGCTGTTGCAATTTTTTGCATTTATAATTCAATTTCCCTATTTTCAACTCCTGAGAAAAAAGATTCTCTAAATGTATATCGTTTGGAGGGGATTACGGTTTCTACCAATAGAGCCGAAGAGAGAAAATCGCCTGTAGCTTTTTCAGAAATTTCTCAAAAAGAAATTTCACGTATTTATACAGGTAATGATTTACCACAAATGCTTAGCGAATTACCGTCTATAATTTCATATTCAGAAAATGGTAACTCAATCGGATATTCAAATTTGACTATGCGAGGTTTCGACCAAAGAAGAATTTCTGTAATGATTAATGGAATTCCACAAAATGACCCGGAAGACCATAATTTCTATTGGATTAATGTTTCTGATATTGCTTCTACTACCGATAATATTCAAGTTCAACGTGGAGCAGGCTTTTCTTCCTATGGCTCAGCAGCTATTGGTGGTTCAATCAATCTAACTACTACAAATATACTTAGAGAAAAAGGCATAAAACTTAGCTACGGAGCAGGTTTTCAGGATTTTGGAGCAAATGATGAAATGGATTTCAATTCTTCAAGAATTTCATTATCAGCAGGTAGCGGTTTAATTGATAATAAATATGCAGTTTTCGGAAAATTCAGTAGGATTAATTCCAATGGTTACCGCGACCAATCTTTCGCTTATCTAAATAGCTGGTATTTTGCAGCATCAAGGATTGACAAGAATTTCACTACTCAAATCAATTTTTATGGTGGTTCACAAGATGATGGATTGGCATATACAGGAGTTCCCAAATCTTTCATTTCTGATAAGCAAAACCGTTTAAAGAACTATAATTATTGGAGTTATGATTCGACAGGACAAAATGTGAGCTGGACAACTGACAGAAGAAAGCAAGAAGTAGAATATTTCTCTCAGCCAAGTATAGAACTTCTCAATGATTGGAAAATTTGTGGTCAACTTACTTTCAAATCAGCATTATTTTTCAAAAAAGGTGAAGGTTATTTCGATTACGATGGCACAGGTTGGACTGATGCAGAGAGCTTTCGTTTGAATGAAAAAAATGGTTATTTAAATTCTCCTGACCCGACCAATGCAATTATCAGAGCTTTCGTGAGTAATAATTACGGTGGATGGATTCCAAGATTAATTTGGAATCACGAAGATGGAGTTTTAATTGCAGGTGCAGAAATTCGTCTTCATAATTCAGAACATTGGGGAAAAATCAATTTTGCTGAAAATCTTCCAGAAAATTACAATCCTGATTTCAAATTCTATTCATATTTTGGTGGCAGAGAAATATTTTCAGCATTTGCCAGAGAATCTTATAATTTAAATGATGATATAACTTTAAGTGCAGAATTTCAAATAGTTCATCATAATTATAGAATTTATGATGAAAAAGACGGATTATTCAACACAAAATATCTTGATATGAATGGCAATGAAATCATAGCCAATGGCGATTTATTCAATATTAATTATGTATTTTTTAATCCGCGATTTGGCATTAATTACAATCAAACAGACAAAATAAATCATTATTTTTCTGTTGCATATACAAGCAGAGAACCAAGAATGAACAACTTGTATAGAGCATCAGATGCTTTCTATGGAAAAACACCTCTTTTTGAAGGGAAAATTATAAACGATTCAATTTCATATTACGATTTTACAAAACCACTCGTGAAGCCCGAAAAAATGATTGATATTGAGATTGGTACAACTTATAAAGATGAAACTAATTTTATAAATGTCAATGCATATTTAATGTTTTACAAAGATGAATTAGTTAAAAGTGGAAAATTAGATATTTTCGGTGCTCCAGTTGATGGAAACGCACCATCAACAAGTCATATTGGTATTGAATTGCAAGGTAGTAATTACATTTTGAAAAATGAAATATCAAATCTGAAATTTTCATATAATGCAACTTACAGTATAAATAAAATTAACGAGTTTGATTACGTTACAGGGAATGGTCAGAAAATATCATTAAAAGATAATGATATTGCGGGTTTTCCAGAAGTAATTGCTAATTTGAGAATTGCATATCAAATCGAAAATTTCTATATTTCTGCTTTATATAAATATGTAGGTGAATTTTATACCGATAATTTTAGTTCTTTAATTCAGACGAATCAGGAGTTAATAAATGATTTGAATGATTCTGGTGAATACTATTTTGATAATATTAATCCTGCATATTCAGTGATTAATTTAGATTTATCATATACATTTGTAAATATAATGAATCTTAATCATTTCAAAATTCAAGGACAGATATATAATTTAACAAATTCATTATTTAGTGCTGGGGCAATTGGAAAAGAATTTTTTCCTGCTGCAGAAAGGAATTTTTATATTGGATTTGAATTAGGATTGTAGATTAGCAATAGATAAAAGTAGTCCTTATTAAAATTTTTTTAAACTTCTCAGAACCTAATTGAAAAATTCATGTGAAAACAAATACTAACTTTGTTAAAAACCTTCCGAAGGTTTTAAACCTTCGGAAGGTTTATTACCAAGTTAGATAAGAGTACCTAAATAAAAATTTCACGTGCAAACAACAACTAACTTTGTTAAAAAACATCCGATGACTTGAAGTCATCGGATGATTTATGCTAACAGTCAGTTGTTCAAGTATCAATTTATTCATCTTTCAGGTGGCTAAAGCCACCTGTTGTAGATACAGTAAGCAACTCGTGGCTTTAGCCACAAGCAATATCATTTCAATATCACTATATCAACAGTTTTCTTAAATAAATTAATTTATAAAATTTACAACTTATCTTTTGTAATATCAATTACCTTTTGCTCTGCTTTTTCTAAAAAATTGCGACAATCTTCTGCCAATTTAACACCTAATTCAAATTTTACGAGCATTTGTTCGAGATTTAGTTCACCGCTATCAAGTATTTCAACAATTTCTTCAATTGCTTTTAATTTATCTTCAAAGCTTAAATTGCTTGTTTTCATTTTTTATTCCTGAATAATTTTTACTTTAGTTTTATCATTTTTTCTAATTACTTCAAATGTATCATACTTACTAATATTTTCATCTTTTTCTATTATTTTTCCATCTCTTTTTAGTAATGCAAACCCTTTATCCAAAGGTGAAAATGGATGCAGAGAATTTAAATGTGCTAAAAGTGCTTTCATTTTATCTTTATTTTTTAAGATATAATTGCCAACAATCTTTTCCTGAGTGCCGGTTAAATAATCAATTTTCTGTTTATAGAGATTTATTCTTTCATTTATTCTGCGTATTGATTTTTTGCCTATAATATCATTTATAATTCTTGACTTATTTGCAATTTCATTATTAATAATACTTTTCAGGGTATCAACAGAATTTTCAATAAAATCATTAAGCTCCGCAATAGTAATCATCGAAGCTATTTCCGCCGCCGCAGTTGGTGTAGATGCTCTTAAATCAGCCACAAAATCAGCAATAGTAAAATCAGTTTCGTGTCCCACAGCCGAAATAATTGGCTTCTTGGAATTAAAGATTGCATCTGCAACAATTTCTGTATTGTAAGCCCACAAGTCTTCCAAGGAGCCACCTCCCCTACCGACAATAATTATATCAGCTTTTGTTTTATTCAATTCATCAATTGCATTTGCAATATCTTGCGGAGCTTCATTTCCCTGAACAATAGTAGGTCTGAAATAAATTGTAGCTAATTGGTATCTACGTTCAAGAGTTTTGAACATATCCTGAACAGCTGCACCTGTAGGAGATGTAGAAATACCTATTGCCTTAGGCAATTTTGGAATTGGTCTTTTTCTTGCTTCCTCAAAATAACCTTTTGCATTTAATTTTTTCTTTAATTCTTCAAAAGCTTGGTGTAGGTCTCCAATTCCAGATGGTTTCATCCAAATTACATCAAGTTGATAACTACCCCTTGGTGGATAAACATCAATACTACCACCAAGCACTACTTTCATACCATCTTTGGGAACAAAATTCAAAGGGCGTGTTCGCCACATTGTGCATGAAATTTGTGAATTTTCATCTTTCAAAGTAAAATATCTATGCCCTGATGAGTGTGGTTTAAAATTGGAAATTTCCCCTTGAATAACTACAAATTCAAAATTTTCATTCAAAATATTTTTTATTAAATATGTAAGCTGACTGACTGAAAATATCTTCTCATTTTCCATTATGTTTATCCAATAAAATTTGATTTCGTTCCAGTTTCTTTTTGTACTTTTTCTTAAATTCTTTTTTAAGTTCTTTCTTCAATTCCATTTTAATTTTCTTTGCTACTTTCATCAATTGTTCATCTTTGCACAATTTAACACATTTCCCTTTGCAAAATAAACCTTTGCACGCAAGTTTTTTTAATTTTTCTTTATTTTCATTCATATTTTTTATAAATTTAGATTTTTTTTAAATGTTGAAATAATGACAAACCAACAAAAAGCTGTTTTATTTGCATATTGCTCTGTATTGCTTTGGTCAACTGTAGCTGTATCATTCAAATTATCACTTCAATACTTAGACTATTTTCAATTGTTATTCATTTCAAGTTGGACATCAACATTTTCAATTTTAATAATAACAATTTTTAAAGTTACGCAAAGAAATCAAAATATAAAAGAAATATTTACAAATAAACGACAAATTCTAAATTCTGCATACCTTGGTTTCTTGAATCCATTTTTATATTATGTGGTATTATTCAAGGCATATTCATTATTGCCCGCCTCACTTGCTCAGCCGTTAAATTATACTTGGGTGATTGTAATTTCAATATTTTCAATATTATTCTTGAAACAAAAGATTAATTACAAACAATTTCTTGCATTAATAATTAGTTTTCTTGGAGTTGTTGTAATTGCAACGAAAGGTAATTTTACTCAACTAAATTCGGATAATCCATTAGGAATTCTACTTGCTACAGGTAGTTCTTTGATTTGGGGAGCATTTTGGATTTTAAGTATGAAAAGTAGATTGGACAGTCAGATAACATTATTATTTAACTTTTTTTTTGGTAGTTTATATATTTCAATTGCATTGATACTATTCTCTGATTTTGATATTAATATATATGGAATTATTCCTGCAATTTATGTTGGTTTATTTGAAATGGGAATAACATTCTTATTATGGTTTAAAGCATTAAAATATGCCGAAAATACTGCACTAATAGGTAATATAGTATATCTTTCGCCCTTTTTATCGTTGATTTTTATCAACTTCATATTGGGCGAAAGTATTCATACTTCAACTTTAATAGGTTTGTTTATGATTATTGTGGGGGCAGTTTATCAAAACTATCTCAAAACCAAGTCATTTGTTTAATTGCTTAAACTCTTTATCAAGTGTGGTTTCAAGAGTTCCTTTTGCCATTTTTCCGAGAAAATTAAGGTCTATATCTACTTCAATTTCGTAATTTCTTAAAATTATTGTACCTTTTCCTAATTTTGAAGTAACGTGTAATGTGTCATTTATCCAGTTTGTTGTTTCAAGAAAAGGTTTTAAAGCTGGATTTGGTAATACATTGGCATTAATAAAATTTTTCATTTCCAATGTAGTATGTTTTGTTTGAAACTTTTTTTGAATCTTAGACATTTTTTTACCGGTTTTATAATTTAACAAATAATTCATTTCACTATGTCAATAATAAATATTAACTTGCAATTCTATATTTGACAAATAAGAATTTGTTTTATTTTATTGATTTGGGAGAAAAATATGGTTCAGGCAAAAAATGGAGATAAAGTTTCCGTCCATTACATTGGCAGTTTAAATGACGGGACTGAATTTGATAATTCTTATGATGGTGAAACTTTGGATTTTACTATTGGAGAGAATATGTTATTGCCAGATTTTGAAAATAGTGTTGTTGGTATGACTGTTGGAGAAAAAAAATCCATTAAAGTATTAGCAGAAAATGCTTATGGTGAATACGATGATACTTTGGTATTTGGAATTAAAAAAGAAAATTTAGCAGATGTTGCAGAATTGCAAATAGGCGATGAATTACAAATGTTATCTGAAGAAGAAGGTGAAACCATTGATTTGGTTGTTGTTGAAATTGAAGATGATGTTGTAACTGTTGATGCAAATCACGAACTTGCAGGTGAAGATTTAAATTTTGAAATTGAATTAGTAAAAATAAATTAGCAAATTATACTTCGCATAAGATTTTCAAAGCCAAAATAGTATTTGTTTTGGCTTTTTTCGACCTTGTTCTATGAAAATTGAAAGAAATTGAAAAAAATATGGTTTTTTTACAAAAAAATTAAAAAAAATATTTTTTTTCTTGGTTGGTATCAAAAAATTTCGTAATTTTGAATTCTGTTATTTGATGACGTAAGAAAAAAAGGGGACATAGCTCAGTTGGTCTAGAGCATCTGCCTTACAAGCAGAGGGTCGGGGGTTCGACTCCCTCTGTCCCCACCAATTAAAGATTCATTAATAGTTATTTTACTGTTAATGAATTTTTATTTTGCAGAAGTGGCGGAACTGGCAGACGCGCTGGACTCAAAATCCAGTGGGCTCAACACCCGTGCGGGTTCGACTCCCGCCTTCTGTACTAAAACTAAATGAAAGTGCTTTGTAATTATACTACTTAGCACTTTTTTATTTATGGTATATTCTTTTTCTAAGTACTTTAAAAAAAAAGTAGTTTTACACTTCCTAAACAGTTTTAGTTCTATCCCAAAAGAATGATTACATATTTTAAAATTTCAATACAATAAAAATTATATTTAGGCATCATTAAATTATTTTATTAACTGGTAATTATTATGAAGCTCAAATATATTCTATTGTATATTGGTTTGGCATTAGTTTTCATGTCTTGCTCTGATGATAATGCAAGCAATCCAAACAATTCTGGTGAATACAAAATTGCAATTCTTACAGATATTCATGTGTATGAATCATCTCTTGGAGTAACAGGAACTGCTTTTGAAACAGCGGTTGGAAGAGATAGAAAAATGATAGCAGAAAGTAATGCAATTTTTGAATCTGCTTTGAACTCAATTAAAAAATCTGAACAGGAAATGCTCTTCATTACTGGAGATTTAACTAAGGACGGCGAGAAATTAAGCCATTTAAAAGTTGCCGAAATGCTTAAAGAATTTGAGAAAACTGGAAAGAAAGTCTATGTGATTCCCGGTAATCATGACATTAATAATTTTCTTGCTTCTGGCTATTCTGGTGAAAACAAAATTCCAACAGAAAAAGTAACTGCTGAGGAATTCCGTACAATATATGCGGATTTTGGATATAATGAAGCCATTGCAAGCGACCCAAATTCACTTACCTATATTTGTGAACCTCAAGATGGGCTTTGGGTAGTGGGTATTGATGCTTGTAAATATCAGGAAAACACAGAAACCAGAACTTTGGTTGGTGGTAGAATAACAAGTGAATCTTTAAATTGGATTACCCAAAAAGTTAAAGAAGGCAAATCGAAAGGTAAAAAGATTGTTATATTAATGCATCATGGTTTACTTGAACATTTTCCTGGTATGAAAGCTGTATTTGCAGATTTTATTATTGATGATTATGAATTAATTCGTTCTAAATTTATAGAGAGTGGTGTGAATTTGGTTTTTACTGGGCATCATCATGCTCAAGATATTGCAGTTTATTCAGATGGCAAGAATACAATTTTTGATTGCCAAACTGGTGCTTCATTGTCTTATCCTTGCTCCTATAGATATGTAAATATTTCACAAAATGACATTGTTAATATTCAGTCTTATCGGGTACTTTCAGCAAATTATGATACTAAAGGAAAAGATTTTCAAGAGTATGCTTATTTGTTTTTGAAAGAAGGTGTTCCTGAAATTGCTAACTATTATATAACTCAATATCTTGGTCTGACTCAAGAGCAATCTCAAGTTTTAGAGCCCATTGTTGCTCAAACTTTAATTGATTATTACATTGGTGATGAAGGGAGCAGAAAACCAGCAAATTTAACAACCGATATGGCAATATTGAAATCTACATTAGGTGAACCTCTTGGTACAGTTTTAGCTGGAATTCTTGAAGGAATTTATCTTGATGATACTCCAGATAATAATGTAGTTCTCAATTTAAAAACCGGTTCTATACTGAAAAAGTAAGGTGTATTTTTTTTAGCATTATTTAACATTGCATAATTCTTTTCAGGTTCGATTTTCATTATTATTTTAATAAAAAACATCTATATATTGAACATTTTAAAAATAATCATAAAATGATATTCTTTGAAAATCCCGATAGAGATTACATGTTTGTAAACCCCACACTTCGCCACTTCGACAGGCTCAGTGCAACGCCTAACCTCCCCAAAGGGAAGGAACTAACTTAAGTCCAGCAATCCTATCGGAATTGAATAGTTAAAATACGCATTCAACACCTACGGTGTTGCGGGTGATGATTGGAGATTATTCTGTTACAAATATTAATTTCATGAGGGAATTTCAAGGAATTTTTTAAGATAGTATATATAATATCATTGAATGTAACTTAGTTTTAGATAACCTCTATTTGAGTTGTAAAAATCTATGGTAATAGCTGTTTTGTAGTCTTTCCATAAGGAATTGTTTCGGAAAATGGAATTGCAATACCAGCATTTTCATCTCTACCTTGTAATATGTATAGTGGATTTGAACTATCCATTTCATTAACAGCTTGACTGCAAAGTTTGCCAATATCACCGCCTTTTAGTCGATTCCAAATTAAAGTTAGTTTCATATCTGGAAACATAGTCGCCATTTCATAATCTCCATCGCTATCGACAGCTGAAAAAATTGGGTCCCAGTTTTTCTTTAAATCATTTTTAATAATTTTATTGATAGCTTCAACTTTACCATATCTTTGAGTTTTGAACCAATTTTCCTTATATTTTGGTAATAAAATGCCATCTTTTGTTTCAAGTTCCATCGCAATTATTCTATCATTAGGTACATTATAGCCGAAATTGCCTACTTCAGAAAATGCTTCAACGACTGGCTTAAAACTTGCAGAAACAACGAAAACACTAATTCCATTTCGTTCAAAGGTAGAAATGAGATTCTGCATTTCAGGTAATACTCTTAATCCTGTTTTGAAAGAATATTTAATTTTTCCTGCTTTTGTATCGAAATTATCTGGTGTTATCCATTCTTCTTTGCTTAATTTGTTTGCCAATTCATAAGAAATTACTTCTTTAGCCAAAGATTTAATTTCATTTATACTATGACCTGCCAATAATTCAATTACCCAAGGATAGCCATAAGCCGCATCTATTCCACTTGTTCCGCAATAACCATCATAAAGAAAAGCTAATTTAGTAATAAAATCAAAATAATAAGGAGTTTGCTTAATTTCAGCAAGTGTTTTATTGCCTTTTAAACCAACAAAATTTTCATATAGAAAATTATAATCAGTTATCAAATCCTCATTAATATCAGCTAATTTAATATTATTGAAATTACTTGATAAATTTGTAATACCATTAATTTCATTTTTCAGCAAATTACTGAATTCATTTTTTGTTAATTTAAATTTCAGATTTGTTAGTTGATAGCGCATTACAGCTTCTTCTACATCTAAAAATGCACAAGTTTGGTCCCAATCCAATACAACATAAGATGGCTTTTTAGCATCGTAATACTTGCCACCAATACCATAGTTATTAATAAGTTGATTGAGTAAAGTATGATTTCTGGCAGACCAATTCATTTTGTCTAATCCATTTGCATTATTTAAAACATTATTCACAGTATTATCACTATTGCATCCAAATATTAGAACCATGATAAACCCAAAAACAAATTTTAAAGCAATATACTTTTTCATAATTAAGCCAAGAATAAATTTTAAATTCAATTTGCTGAAATACGTTTCAATTCACAAATTCATTTATTTGAAAAATAATTTGTACTTTGCTATTACCTCATCAGTATTTTTAATTGAATAAACAGATAGCTCTCCATCATCTTTAATTATACTAACGTATTTTTTTAGATATTTATGAACAAACTGTTTGTTTCCAATAATCAAAGATGCATTGATTATTTCTTCATTAAAATAAAATATTTGCTTGTATAATTCAAAGTAATAAGTCATTTTATTAAAATTATCACCATTAATAGAATACAATTTCTTATTTGGCAAGAGTAAATTTATTAATTCAGGTCTAAAATCTAAAGAAGGGTCAGCAAAAATGCCATTTACTTCACTTAAATTTAAGAAGATATTCTTGATTGAATTAGACCTTTCATTGTTTATTCTGATATTATCATAAACAGGCATATATGAAGTAAATAATCTGTTATTAACTCTATCAATCTGCTTCAATCTTAGCTCTTCATTCTGAAAATTCAATTCAATTTTCTTATCAGTTGTTGGAGCGAAGGAATAAAAAAGTGTAAGAAAAACAGTTAGAATTAGCATTTGAAAATTTGAAATGAATTTCATTTCTACAAATTTCGCAATCAAAAAGTAAATACCAACAACACAAATTAATATATATCCTTTCGCATAGTGATAGGTTGAAAAAATAATCAAAGATGGAATACACCATAATATGAGCTGAATTAACAAATGTTTATCAACTGTGAATTTTTTTAATTCATTTATGGGTTTATTAATTATTATTAGCAACAATAATAAAAACAAAGGGATTGAAATATAAAACATATTTGATGCAAATCCTATGAAATTCTTTATTACTCCATTATGAATTGTAGGATTATGTGTTTCCCATAATTTGATATAATTTGAAAAACCACCAACACTATCAGTCATTGAGATAAACCAGAGCAAGAAAATGCCAATTGATATAAACATTGAAATAAAAAGTGATTTTAAAGAATTATTTTTATTTTTGTAATTATAATAAATCAAATAAGAAGAAATAGGGAGTAATAAAATTGCTGTTGATTGTCTGAAACCAACTGAAATTGCAAAAATAAGAGGAATTAAAACCGATGCTTTTTTTGAATTTCCAAGATAGAAAATTAATATAGAGAAAAATAAATCACAAAAATAATTTTCCGAAACTGATGTATAATAAATTACTGTTGGCAAAAATAATATTAAAAGAGCTGTATAAAATGATGTCTCAGAATTATAAAATTTTCTGAATGATTTAAATAGTAATATTGTTGAAAAAAAAGTGAAAGTTAAAGATAGTACTTTTGAAGAATAATGAATATTATCAAATAAAGTATTAATAAAATAAATTGACTTTACATACAAATAATAACCAGGTAAGTGAGGTCGTTCATCAATGAGTGAGTAATCTTTTACTGCCTGATGAAAATAAACAGCATCTATACTATTAAATGAATTATTTGATTCAAAGAAAAACATTCTTGAAACCATCACTAATAAAATTAATAATACTAAATAACTATAATCTTTCATTTTTTCAATTGAAATAATTTTCCAACATCTAAATTAGTGAATTTAAACTAATCTTGAAAACCTTTTGTTTGAATTTGGAAAATCAATTCCCATTGCGAATGTTGTTATCAAAGCCAAGAATATAGGATTTATCATCAATTCCAAGCTGAAATTTGAGATACCAGTATGATTTACAGTTGGTAATGAAGTAATAAATATTCCAATTAAAACGCTTAATATTGATAACCATTGATAAATTCTTAAGCCATATTTAATTTCAGTTTGCGATTCTCCTCTAAAAGATTCTTCAACGAATCTTGCAATTCCTGCAAGAATCAGATATAGTCCAGCAAGCATTTCGAATCCGACTCCTCCTATGTATAATCTAAAAAGTAATAATCCTATAAATATATTTCCGATAATAGAATACAATTGCGTAGGATGTAAATATTCACCTTTTAAATTTGAAATTCTGATTACTCTGGATTTTGGATTGAAAAATCTAATTCCTACTTTTTCACCAGCAATACTGCCATGACAGCACCCTTGAACTAAGCAACGAAATCTTCCAAATAACTGTATCCAAGGTGCTGCTAATGCGTAAGCACCAATTAGCAGAATAAATGAATTATCAAAAATAATTGAAGATATTAAAGCACCAAAAATTGTTCCAAGTACTCCACCATAATAACCAAACGGTCTTAGTAATTTTGGAGAACCTTCAATTAATTGAGCCCACAATCCTGCTCCTATCAAATTACTTAATCCAATTATTAAAATCTGAAAGAAAAAATCTTTTCCCAATACCAATGAAATAATTGTAATTCCAACAAAAACTCCTAAACCTGCATAAAATCCGTGATTAATAATTCTGATTTTTCCAAAATGCCACTCTTTCCAAGAATTTGCAATTTTTTCAGTAAATAGTAAAGTCTTTGTCAAATATAATTCATAATTTATTGAAAAGAAAGCAATAACTACACCGAATATTACATCTGCAATTGAATGAACTCCTGTTGTTATACAACTAATTGAAATCAAAGTTGCAAGTAAATACCAAAGTAATTTCGATTGTTTTTTGAACGTAATGTAAAAGTTAGCTACAATATATGCGAAAATAACATGAAATGATGGAAATGAAGATAGTTCACTATCTAAACCTCTTTCCCATAATATCATTTCGCCTAAAAATGATTCTGGTATAAATTGTTTATGAGGTGCATAAAATGGAATAACATAATATACAAAAATACCAATAATTGTAGAAATCCATGTAATAATTGCAAATTTTCTCAATTCAAATTTTTTATTTAGTACCAATGGGATAGATAGAACAAGTGGATAAACTAAAATGTAAAAAATATGTGTGAACTCAATTACTGGAATTGTATTCTCCCATTCGAAATATGATGAAAGATGTATAGGTGATTTACCAATCCAAATAGCTGATTCATAAAGAATTCCCCAAGGTAATAAGACAACTAAGTAAATTGAGATTTTATCCCAAATTGTTGCTTTTTCTTCAGAATTTATTGGAATTTTCAATAGTGGTTTTATTCTGTCTTTTCCAAAAAGTTCGTCAATACTTCTATTTTCGTATCCCCAAAGCAATGAAATTACTGATAAGAAAAGTATAGGACTTGCAAGCCAAAATCCAGATTTGGATTGAAAAAATACTGATAAACCGAAAGATAACATAATTGCACCAGTATAAGCAGGATGAGCAATATACTTGTAAATTCCATCATGAACATATTTTTTGGGTGGATATAGATTCATAGGTAAACCATCACCTTTGAACTTTAGATTTGCAAATGCAACCAACATCAAAATAAAACCCACAACCATCAATAAATACTCAATATTAAAGAAATTAGGCACTTTGAGAAGTACTTTACTTTCTGTTGAAATTGACCAGAAAATCAAAATAGCTGGAACTAAAACAACAAATACAAATCCATAAAGGAATTTGCCAATTTTTTGATTAATTACTTCCATTTTACTACCTCAGATATTACATTTCCAGAAATTATCTTATTATTTATTTCAATACTTCCTTTAGAAAATACTTTTTTTTCATGGATTTTTGAAACTGGTGTCATAGAAAATTTATCAATAAATGGAATATTACTCAATATACCATTTAAGATAAAACTATCTCTAATAATAAATAGAGGAACAAAATACAAGGTTAGATTGTTGAATTGTAATTTTTGTTCATCTATAATAGCTGAATTATATTCTACTCCATTATGGATTACTTTGATTAATTGATTCTTTCCCTCCCAAATTATCCACACGATATAATGATGTTCAGAGATAAATCTACCCCAATATAATTTGTCAAATCCAAGATTCCACGGCTTTTGAGTAAGAGTTAATTTTTCTACATAACCTACTCCATTCACTAATTCCTTTGAGTTAATATTCACAAATCCATCAGCGTTTGGACACAAACACTCCCACAATACTGAACTGTCATTTTCAGGTGATAAATCTGCAGTTATCGGTTTTGATTTAAAAATCCAATTAGAATTAAGATTAATATAATTATTATTCCAAGTTAAAGTTTTTTCATCATAAATCGGAAAACTTTGATTTTTGTAATAATTATTCTGGAACAAAGTATCATCAATACAATTGTAATAAATATTCATAAATCCAAGTTTTAGTAAATTCCATTTTAGTTTTGCAGAATAGAGGATAACCACAGATTTATCCTTAGAAACACAGTCTAAATAGTATTTGGTTAAACGAAATTTTTCTTTCATTTTATTCTATTAACAATAAATAAAAATTTTCAAGGGAAACATCAGACATTTATCATCTACAATATTACAATACTTACAAAATTAAATAAAAACATAAACATAATGTAAATAATTTTTGGGAATTATTTAGAAAAAAGGATTACAAAATGATTAAAATTATATGTGAATTATTTTTTTTGTTTAAATCAAGGATAAAAGTAACTACTCATTCGCATCTCACATTTAAAGAATATTGAATTTTTGTTCAATTATCTTTATCTTTAAACGCAAATTAGTAAAATATAATTTAATCGTAATATGTTAATCTCCAAATATAAAAATCTGCTGAAATATTACATAATTTTTAAATCTTTTGTTAAACAATTCGTTTTCAATTTTTTTAATGTCAAATTGTTGCAGGTGAAAATTGTATTATGGAGAGAAGTGAAATTAATAATGTTTATTCTGATGCAAATACTAAGAAATATTATGAAACTTTTGGGGTTGAAATTGATTATAAAAGTGAATATGATTATTATTTTCTTAGTAAATTTCCAGAATCACTAATTGATAATATTGCAATCGATATTGGTGCTGGTAACGGGAAATATTCAGAATTATTAATCAATAAAGGAGCAAAAAAAAGTTATTGCCATTGATTCAAGTATATCAATGATAAATGAAATTAATTCAAGAAAACAGAGTAAAAAATTAGATAATTTAATTGTTATGAATGGAGAAATTGATAATCTGCCTACATTTGATGATAAAATTAATTTTGTGTTATCAAGATTCAGCTTGATGTATTCGAAGAATCTTCAAAAATTGTTTAGTAATTTATACGATTTGATGGTTCTTAATGGGAGAATATTAATTTTAGCGAATTTTGCTACATTTAAGAATCCTGAAAATGAATCAAAAATCAAAAATTTTCCAATCCCTTTAATTTTGCAAATTGGTAATAATAGTGTTGAAATAAAAAATTATGCCAATTCCTTAATTGATTATCGTAGTGCATTTTCTAATAATGGATTTAGGATATTAGATGAAAAACAATTTGAATCAATAGAACTTTCTGTATCAAAAAGTTTCGATTTTTATAGTGAAGTTAGTTTCAAATATGTAGTTTTTTCTTTAATAAAAGATAATTATTTTTAAAACAATTATAATAACTTTGCTTCTTTTTCGATATTATAAATGTTAGGTTAAACAAACTTTATAAAAAATGAAATATTTTCTGATAATTTCTGTGTTAATTTTTAATTTGAACCTTCATTCTCAAGAAAATGATGGGAATAAATTAGTAAAAGTTATTTACAATTTTGAAACAAATGAAATTAAGCCAAATGATTCTGTTACAATTATTGCCAGATTTACTCCAGCGAAAGATTGGCATACATATTGGAAAAATCCCGGTGATGCTGGGTTGGCAAGTAATTTGGAATTTACATTGCCTGATGGATTTAGAGTTAGCGAATTAAAATGGGAATATCCAAAATCATTTCCATTCGATAATATGTTGAATTTTGGATATTCTGAAACTTCTCATTTGATTTTTACTATTTATTCTCCACCTAAAATACCAAAAGGTGAGTTTAATATTGTTATCAAATCAAGCTGGTTGGTTTGCAAAGATATATGTTTGTCAGGTAGTAAAACTGATACTTTGGCATTTAATAATATTAATGATATGTATTCATTCCCAGACTTTAGATTGAAACTAAAGTCAATTTCATCGAGGGTACCTGATTTGATTAATAATCCAAATTTCTTTGCTGAAAAAAATGGCAACGAAGTAATTCTTAAATGGAATAAGAATATCAATTTACCTGATAATTTAAGTATTTTTCCTATTCAAGAAGGATTTTTCAAATACAAAAGTAACTATGAAGTAAAAGAAAAGAACGGATTTAAATTTGTAGTATTAGAAATGGACAATTTCAGAGTTTCAGAACCTGAAAACCTACAATTAGTTTTAGTTTCAGAAAATGGTTTTATTAATTTAAGCAATAAAAAAGCAATCGAATTACATTTATCATTTAATAAATAAAGGAATACATAATGAATATTCTAAAGATTTTCACTTTAATTGCAATAGCACTTATGTTTAATTCTCAATCTTTTGCTCAGCAAGCAGATATTGACAAGGAAGCTCCAGATTTTACTTTGAAAGATAGTTATGGAATTATACATAGATTATCTGATTACAAGAATCAAATAGTTGTTCTTGAATGGATTAATTTTGATTGTCCATTTGTAGTAAAGCATTACTCATCAAATAATATGCAGAGTCTTCAAAAAAAATATACCGACCAAGATGTGATTTGGTTAAGTATTTGCTCATCAGCACCCGAAAAGCAAGGAAATTTCAACAATGAAGAAATAAATAAAAGAATCAAAGACCAAAAAGCAAAAATGACTGCGTATTTAATTGATGAAAATGGATATATAGGTAGACTATATGGTGCAAAAACAACACCGCATATCTACATAATTGATAAAAAAGGCATTTTGGTTTATGCTGGTGCAATAGATGATACAAAATCGACTGATAAAAATGACATACCTAAGTCAAAAAATTATATTTCTGATACATTAGATAAAATGTTGAATAATTTGCCCATAACAACAAAAACTACAGTCCCTTATGGCTGTTCGGTTAAGTATTAGATTTATGAAATTTGTTTTTTTTATAATCAATTCAAACTTTTACATTTATTAATATCAATTTAAAATTAGTCAGACACCACAATTAAGTGGGTCTGGCTAATTATGATTTACATCTGCTATTATGATTTTAATGCAAGAATCGCACATCATCACCCGCAACACCGTAGGTGTTGAATGCGTATTTGAACTATTCAATTCCGATAGGATTGTTTGTATTAATTCTAAGATATTGTTTTATATAGGTTTACATTATTTGTGAAGTATGTTCAAATACATATCCCAAAATTTTCTGTTTTTGGTTCTTTATTTTTTTTGGTGTTAATATAAACAATTATAGTTGTAATTTGATATTAAAGTTAAAAATGCATCATTAACTTGCATAACAAATTACTTTCAAGTATTTCTTTCTATCAATTTGCAAAAGTTTAATGAAAATTTTTTGATGAAAATTGCTGTCTTAAAAAATAAAATTTAAATTTTTTTCCCTACCCTTAAACGACAAAATACCTTCAATCAGACCTTAATTTTGTACTTTGTTATTTGACAATATAAATTTTTAGTAAAAAGTGAATTGGGGTATTGAAAAAGTGATGTTGCAACCACACGCCCAAATACCCTATTTACACTGTAAAATACCCTGTTCATGTAATAGTGGATTTGTATATAACCTAAAAGTCTAAAATAGAACATGGATTAAGTCGTCTAAGTAATTGATTTTACAAGAATTAATTAACAAAAACGTAAACCCAAAAAGGTACTTAATCCATGCAAAACAAAAATACGAAAAAACCTGCAAATATCAAAACAAGTTTTGATTCAAAATCTTTGACCAACTTTAGTGGCATTAAAGTTATTTCTAAATTTATGCGTAAGATTGGCATAGAATCAATGTTCGATATGATTGATTTGAATTTGCATCACAATATTAAATTTACAAATTTCCAAATTTTATCAACAATAATTTTGGGAATATTTAGTGGTTTTAATCGTGTAAGCAAAATTGAATCATTTAGTCGCGACCCATTGATACAAAAATTGTTGTGCTTAGCTACAAATATTGATGCCGACACTATATTCAATAGAATCAAGCGTTTCGGAATGAATGAAAACAATCAAATCATGAACATAAATGGAAAATTATCGTCAAAAGTTCATGATTTATTGAAGACAAACAGGGATATATTAGATTTAGATTCAACCGTTCATACACTTTATGGTCATCAAGAAGGTGTTGCCAAAGGATTTAATTCAAGCAAAAAAGGAGCAAAAAGTTATCATCCAATTATGTGTTTCTTAAACAGCACTAAGGAATGTTTGTTGAGTTGGCTTCGTCCCGGCGATACTTATACAGCCAATAATTCGCACGGATTTATTGAGCAGGCATTTGGATTGCTCCCTTCCGGCATACAAGAATTATTAGTACGAGCCGACAGTGGATTTTTCAACGGTATACTATTGCAAGTACTTGAATCACGTAAAAATACGCTATATTTAATCAAAGTAAAATTGAAAAACTTGAACAGTCTCTTATCAAGTCAGGATTGGGAAAGCATTCCCTTAATGCCAAATTGGCAAATGACAGAATTTATGTACAAGTGTGCCGACTGGGAAAAAGCAAGAAAGTTTGTTGCATTACGCAAGAAAGTGCTGGTTCATACTGAAGATGGATTATTTAAAACCGATTACTATTATGACTATTTTTGTTATGTAACTAATATATATGACAGTCCCTTAGAGATTCATCGTTTGTATGGTGACAGAGGCGAGAGTGAAAATTGGATTGAACAAGTAAAACGACAAATGTTTGCCGGAAGCATGATAACGCAAGATTTTTGGGCGAATGAAACATTATGGCAAATGAGTGTCTTGGCATACAATTTAAGTTTATGGATGCGAAAATTGAGCGATGAAAAATCTTGGCGTGAAGAGCCAAACACTTTTCGTGCATGGTTTGTGCAGGTGGCTGGCAAGATTGTAATTAATGGACGAAACCTTTGGTTAAAAATGTACGAAGCATATCATTATAAAGACAGGTGGTTGAAAATTGAAAAAGCGGTTGATAATTTGGTTTTTGCATAAAAAAACAAATTACAAACAAAAATCAGATGCAAATTTTGTTGTAGGAAAATCCGAAAGGGAAATCTATGAACTAAACGTGCTTAAATATTAGAAATCATGAAATTTCAACAGTAAAATCTCCAGCAAAACTTGAAATTTCACCCCAATGCTAAAAAATTCCAATTTTGATTAGCATAAAATGCTGTATTCTAAATTTATTTATCGTACTTTAGATTTTTAGGTATAAATAAAACTCTTTAAATTGTTATCCTTTTTCTATCTCTTCTTCTACTTTTCTTTTTGCTTCTTCTAATAGGTCTTTGCTTTCTTTTCTAAGTTTATGGCTTTCTTTAAGTTTATTTACTATGATATTTTGTAAATCAATAGATATAAATGGAATAATGAATTTATCAATATCTTTGGGGTATAATTCAACTTGAGCAGAACCTGCACATAATTTTTCGGTTTGAAGTTTTCCTATTAATGAATTCATTACAAAACCAACATAGTAAGGATTTTCATCTATAATTCTTAAAATATTTACATGGTTGCTTGCCATTGCTTTTTCATTAGATGAATATACTTGTGTTCTACCTATATTTGCTCCAGTAGTGTAAATCAAAATATCGCCTTCAAAAACACGAGCTTTTTTCTGTTTTTCCCAGAAATTCATATCTGTTTTCTCAAAATTATCATAATCTAATGTATTATCAAGAATGTGTTTACTATTAATCACATTTAACAATCCATCTTTGTTATAAATTGGCTGTAATCCACGATTATTATAAGTTTTAATATTTTCAATTGTTTTGATATGTTTCGCATTTTTACTGATTATTTGCACCATCTCCGCATATTTGGGCTGGAAATATTCGCTGTCGTATCTTTTTGCATTATCAATTTCTTTTTTAGTAGTAGAAAACCAAAGAGAGTGTTTAACTTCATAATTCAAAAGACCAAGTTCTTCTAAAAGCATTACTTCTGCTTCTTTGTAAAGTTGTTTAGATTGAGATTGTTTTTGTTTAGAAGTTAAAATTATTTTTTCAATATCTAATTGTATTGATTTCTCCAAAATAGGTACCGCAATAGTTCTTATTCTAGACATAGCGACAGTAGGTTGCCCTGATAGTGTTTTTTCTCTATCAAGTATTGTTTGTCCAATTTTGGAATTTAAAAAAGTGGATAAATAGAAGGAATTTATTAAATTTGTTGTATTTCTTATAAGACAAATATTTGGACCAAGCTGATAACTATTATCCAAAATAGTTAGACATCTTCTATATTCTCCAGTATAAGATAAAACAACATCCCCATAATATAACTTTGATCGAGTTAAAAATTCATTTGCGATTTTTCTGTCAATTTTTAACGCCCCTTCATCTACCAAATTTTCATTTTGTATATTTAAACTTGTAAGTGCAATATAAAAATCATCAGATTCAATATTTTGTTTCGTAAAATATTTAGTATATTCAAAACCAGCTAATTTTGTAACATCAAACTCATTACCAATTCTAGAAAATTTGCCGCTTTCAATTTTTGAAATTAATTTTAAAATAAAGGGTCTAAAATACTCAGCATCAATTCTGTTAGCTTCGAGTATATCTTTATATTTTATATGTGATATTTGTGGCATGGGTTTCAATTTCCTAATTTATTAAATTCTTTTTTCCAATCATCCATTTTCATAGGAATTTTATTTTCTGCTTTCTCCTGAGCAATTAAACAAATGTGTATAGCTTCTTCATTTATTTTATTCTTATCTAAAACGGAAAGATAATCATATATTCCTTTTTTTACCAAACCATTTTCTTTCTTCAATTCAATTACGCTTTTACCAAACAATTTCTTGTATATTATATTGGATGTTCTAGCTAAGTCTATTCCATCAACTCTAAAATCTATACTAGTTACATATATATCAATAATTTTTTTCATTGGTTTGTCTCCTGAATTAATTATATTTTTAATCCTAAATGTAAGTTCGTCAAAATAGCTACTACTAAAATATAATTTATTCTTATTTTCAATTTCTTGATTTATTAAAATTCTTTCAATTATAGGATATAAAATTTTATATGAACATTCTACCAATTTCAAAAAATTTTGATTTTCAATATCAAAACTACCGTGAACAAGATTACATCTAATTTGATAAATGATTTCTAAAGTTTGTTCGTAAAACTTTTCCTTATTTTCTTCTAAAATTTGGAATTTATTATGAACTGTTGAAAAGTAAGTAGGTTCTTTCTCTTCTCTTTTATTCACATATTCTGAAATTAAATCAGTTTTATTACCTTTTTCATCTTTTATTTTAAAATTAACAGATTCAGTAGATCCATCACTTTTTTCTTTTTTCAAATCAAAGTTTTCTAAACATAAAATTAAATCGTTTATTGCATTTTGAAATTCAAAATCTATTTCTGAATTTAGATTTAATAATCTTAAAAATTCAGTTTTTAATTGTCCACTTTTTTTGTATTCATTTATAGCATTTCTGTCTTTACGTAATGATGGTTTATCTTTTTTATACCAATTATTAAAAGCCATCCAAAGTTTTAAAAATGGTGTAATATATTCAATTTCTGCATTATCAAATAATTTTTTGTACTGTGCCATGTAAAAACCTATTAATTATACTTTCCAAAAAATTTAAATTCTGTTATTTTGCCCAAGTTACAATTTGGTTTGTTATAGTTTTCAAATTACTTCTTTGCTATAGTTTTCAAACTTTCCAAATACTCTTTTTCTACTGGAGAAAGTGTTTTTACCTGATATTTTTTATATTCTATTTCGGCTTTTTCCATTGCTTGCTCGTGACTAATTTTTCCAGCATTTTGCAAAGTACCTTTCCCATAATTTGCAGTAAATTTATCAAGTTCATTTATCCAATCTTGCATTTTCATTTCTTCATGCTCCATTGCTTTCAGTTCTGCAAGGTCAAAAAAAGCAGATACCAAACGATTGAGTCTTTGTAGTTCTTCCTGCTCAAGATAATTTTTGGCAATAGAAATATCTTTTTTAACTGGAATTTCGCCAGAAAAAGTTTTTAGTCCCATAAATTCTCTTTCAGCATCAGCGCGTTCATAAATCAGCTCTGCGGCGGTTTGTTTATTAACAGCATAGTGAAGTTTATTTTGCACAGTGGCAAAAAATAGTTTTGATTCAGCACTTTTTGGTTCATAATCAATACTCGTTGCATACAAATCTAACACCTGACGATACAAAACCTTTTCACTGCTTCTAATGTCACGAATTCTCTCGAGTAATTCTTTCCAATAATTACCTCCACCCGTGCCTTTAAGCCTTTCATCGTCCATGGTAAAGCCCTTGATGATGTATTCTTTGAGTCGAGCCGTTGCCCATTTACGAAACTCGGTGCCACGTAGCGATTTTACTCTATAACCAACAGATATAATGACATCCAAATTGTAGTAATTTGTTGCTTTTTGTTGAAATTCGGAAATTCCGAATTTGTGCATTGTCTCGCTTTCAATAAGCTCTTTATCATTATAAATATTTTGAATATGTTCATTAATAGTAGATTTTGCTTTTCCAAAAAGTTCAGCCATTTGCTCTTGAGATAGCCATACGGTTTCATCTTCCATTACAACATTAACAGAAACTTTTTCATCTGCTGTTTTGAAAATGATTATTTCGCTGTTTTGATTTTTCATATTAAAAAAACTTATAAATTAAACATTCCAAAAACTTAAATTCTGTTCTTTAGCCCAAATTTCAAATGCTTCTGCAATTTCTTTGAGGTCATGCTTTTGAATTAAGTGATTATGCTCGTCAAGAATTCTTTCACCATTTTCATTTGTCAAGTATACTTCTTCACCAGAATTATCTTTACCACTATTTTCGCTTACTGCCATAAAAACTTCATAATCATCAACTTTAGGATTTATTTCATTATCCCATTTCTGAACAAAAAGCACTGAAGTTTTTGTTCCGGTATGTGGTTTAAAAGTATTTCCATCAAGCCCTACTACAGCTATAAGCCGTGCTTTTTCCATTACAAAACTTCTTATTTTCTCATCACTTGTATTGTTGAATCTACCTTGTGGCAAAACGATTGCCATTCTACCGCCGGGTTTCAGAAAATCCAAATTTCTCTCGATAAACAATACATCACGTGAAACTTTATTTGCTTTTTTTCCTTTGCCATCAAATGCAACTTCGTAATTTGAAATAAGCCGTGAATCTTTAATATCACCAGCAAATGGTGGATTTGCCATAACAATATCAAACTTAAACTCCTTAGGATTTTTAGCATCAACAGCCAAATCAAGCAGTCTTTGATAGCCGTCATTATAAGTTTTAACCCAAGCTCTATCCTTTTGCTTTTCTTCCCACCTGCTATAATCCAAAGTGTTAAGATGCAAAACATTGGTTTTACCATCACCTGCAATCATATTTAAAGTACGTGCCACACGGACAGACTTTTCATCAAAATCAATTCCAAAAACTTTGTTCACATAGTTTTTTTGTTCTATTGAAAGTTTTTGATTTGAGAAATTTGCAAACTGAGCTTTCCCTTGATTCACAAGCTTTTGCCAAACATTAAAAAGTGTATGAACGGTAAAGCCACAACTTCCGCAGGCAGTATCAATCATTAATTCATCCGCATTAGGATTCATCATGTAAACACACATATCAATTACATTTCTTGGAGTGAAATATTGCCCTTTTTCACCTTTAGCAGATTTGTTTACAAGGTACTCGAAAGCTTCATCAATAACTTGAAGATTTGAATTGAAAAGTTTTACGTTTTGTAAAAAACCAATGCAAATTTGCAAATGGTTTTCATCAGTGATTCTTAATGGTTCACCAATTTCAAAAATACCACCCCATTTTTCTTTAGCTTTTCTATAAAGTTGGTTTATAACGTCTTTTGTATGGTGAGCATCACCACGACTTCTAAATTCAAGTTTTCTATAATCATCGGTTTCAATTTTTTCAAGAATCTGCTTTTCAATAAGTTCTGGATTCTGCTTTTTGAAAATTTTAAATTGTGTTTCAATATTAACCCTATCTTCAGCACTTTCCATTTCATCATAAAGTTTTGTAAAAATCAATTTAAACACTTCCTCGAAAACATCAACACCTGCATTTGCAAGAACTTCATCTTCCATTTCTTGAATCAAATCTTTTAGTGATTTCCTTTCTTCAGTAAGTCTATCTTTTAGCATTAATTCAAGATAAGTAAATCTTTCATTTTTAACATCATCAATCGTTTCTGTAGCTTTTGGAATATCAGAAAGTGGTTCGAAATAATTTGGGTCTAATCTTTCATAATAGTTTATCTCAACACCATTTGTCCAAACTGCAAGAGGTGAACCAGTTGCATTTGTATAACTTTTTAATTGGTCTTTACCATCTTTAGCTTTATGCTTTTTTATTTCTAAAACGCAAAATACACTTGTTTTGTCTTTTTTATTAAGAATAACAATGTCAGCAAGCTTTTTTTCTCTACCAAAATTAACAGTATATTCAACTTCAATTAAATCAAGTGTGTATCCATATTCATTTATGAGTTTGTCTATCATTAATTGTCTGACAATTTCTTCGGGCTTAACTTGAATATCTTTATTTCTTTTTAAACATTTCAGAAAAAGTTTGTTGCTTTTTTCAAAAATGTTATTTTCAATTCTATCTATACTATCAGGTGAGAAAATTGTAAGGTCGTATTTGCCATCAGATTTAACAAGTTGTGAAAGTTGAATATTTATCATATTATTTCCAATAAACTTTTTGCTTAATTTTTCTTTCTCTTTACAAATTTACTAAATTTTTTTCTTCAACAAAAGAATAGTTTTATCACTTTACAAATTTATTTAAAAATTCAAATCTTAAGGTTTTGATGGTATTCAGTGTTTTGACTTATAACAAAGATTTAATCCCTCTGGAATTTCTTTAAATTGATAAGTATAAACAAATATTATGTCATTTCTTTCATTTCCATATTCAGAAACTCTGAAGAATGATAAATTTTGAAAGAAATGTTCAAAATGAATCAACATATAAAATTATATTCAAATTTGCATTATTCAATATCTGCAATCAAAGGTATGATGTTAATTAATTCTTTATACCGTTCAAAATCCTTCACGTTATGCGTGAATAAATCTTTAATATTGTTTTCTAACATAGTTGCAACAATATTTGCATCATGGATTTGTTTGCCGCCAACGTCAAAAACTTTGATTAGTTCAAATAAAATTTCTGTCGTTGCCTTTGATTCATTAAAAACAATAAAGTTATTAACGATATTGTTTATATCGTTAATAATTGCAAATTTGTTAATATTTGGCTCAATTGTTTTTTGTTTTGTCATAGTTGACAGATATTCTCTAACAATTTGTCTGGATATGCAGAACTTATTAAACCGCAGCAAATCTTTTAATTTATTACTAACAAGTTCATTTAACGGATTATTCTTTATTTTAGCATATATTAGGATATTTGTGTCAATAAAAACAATGTTGTATTTAATCATACATATCCTCACGTCTAAATGTATCATTAGGATTTACCAATTCAACATCGAAAGGTTCCATGATTTTCATGAAATTCTGCAATTCAGATTGTGTATCATTGAACATTTCACTTTCGTTTATGATTATCTCAATCTTTTTACCGACAAAATGCTGAGGAAGTGTAAGAGTGAGATTTATACTTTCCAAATCAATGTAATTCCTATATGCAATCATATTATACACCATTATAACATTAAAATTAACTTTTATGATAAACGATTTTTAAAATCTAATATTTTATTAATTTCTATGGATAATACATGCCCATCGAACTAAATAAATGTGCCATCGCTTATTGCGATACCATATTCAGAAACCATGAAGAAGGATATTATGAGAAGGGAAATGACTTTTCTGGATGGGCTTTTAACCATAAAGCATCGGCACAAAAATCTATTTCGTTTGGAAAATCAAGAGTTCTTCCGGCATTTCCAATTTTTACATTGTAAAAATTACTGTCATCAAGAAGACATTCGAATACATTTCCTTTTTTTATTAATGGCTTTAAATCAAAATCATAAATTGTATTATCTGCAAACTCCAATATTACAATTCGGTTATCAATCGGAACTACTTTTGAAATTATATGCCAATTACTTTTTTTCATACTATTATTCTAAAGGACTTATTTTATTAATAGATTTGTTAACTTTTGCATTTTCCCAATTATCAAGTAATTCTTTATGGTGTTCTGCAGTCCATTCAAAAACCAATGATTTTATTCTTTTTGGAAGCTCACCTTTTATTATTTCAATTGGCATTAATGAGATCACCGCTTCATTATCATTATATTTTGCATGGAAATGTGGTGGATTGTGTTCATCCCAATACATATATATCATTATACCAAAAAAACTTGAAATTATAGGCATACAATACTCTTTAATGTCATTTAAACAAATTTATTAACGAAAATTACTTTTAAATATTATTAATTAATATCGGAGATAATTAAAAATTTATGCCCATCGAACTAAAAAATTTACCATCGCTGATTTGGTCGATTAAATGAGATTTGAATTGAACTATTTTTTTTGAGAAAATTCTCGGAAACAAATTTACTTTATGCAACATACTGCACAAAATTATGCATTATTTTGTGCAGTTTATTGCTGATTATTAAGAATGCTCGTTAAATGGAATTAATAAATTAAATCTAATTTAAAAATTTCAGAAGTGAAAAATAATGCCCATCGAACTAAAAAATATGCCATCGCTGATTTTAGGCGATGAAAATTATAATTGAATTGAGCTAAGTTTATTGAGTTAATGAGAGATTCTCCAAAGAATAATATATTAGACAAAAGACGAGGTGGGATTTTCTACTAAACCATTATAATTCAAGTAGAACCGTTATCCTTGTCTGACTATAATTTCATATTAATACTTTTCGAACAAGCTTGAATGAGTATTTGAACAATACAATCTCGCCGAATTTGTCAAAGAATATATCAAAATATATTTTACAAATCCAAAGTTTTTTCACCTTATTACATTTTCTCAAGATTGGGGTTTAAACTAAATCAGAAAATTCATGTCTCATATTTTTTTTAATTTTTATAATTCAAAAATATTTATTAATTTTACAATTGTATTTTTTGCTATCTTGAGGTTATTTTGCTCAATTATGACAAAATTCTTTTTGAATTCAGTTTAGAATCAATTGTAATCATTGATGTTTATGGTATTATTGTAGATGTAAATCCACAATGTGAAATACTTTTAAATAAGAAGAAAGCAAATTTGAAAGGAGAGAATTTTTCAATATTTTTACAAAATAGAAACGAATTAGTAAATATATTATCCAAAATAACAGATGATGGCAATATTCGTGGTTTGAAAACAGTATTAAAAGGGAAGAACTTAAAAGAAAATCTTTTCATTTTAATCAATGCAACTCTATATCAAGTTCCTGAAACAAGCGAAACATATATTATTTTGTTTATTGAAGATATAACTCAGCAAAAAAAGTACGAAAGTGATTTAATTAACACAATTGACAGTCTGAAAATTTCTCGTGAAATAGCTGAAGAATATTCCCAAAATGTCATAACCTTAATGGAGCAAGTTGAGCAAAATCAATTAGAACTACAAGAGTTAAATGCAAGTAAAGATAAATTCTTTTCAATAATTGCACACGACCTTAAAGGACCTCTTTCAGGAGCTACCGCTTTGCTTGACCTTGTTTTGAAAGACTTGGACCAATTAACTATTGATGAATTTAAAGAATATTTTATATTGGTACATGAATATATATCCGGAACTTATAAATTACTTGAAAACTTGTTGAGTTGGGCAAGGTTACAAAAAGGTTCAATGCCAAATAATCCAGATTTATTTTCATTACATTATGCTATAAATAATTCAATTGAATTATTGAAAGGAAATGCTGACCAAAAAGGCATTAATATAAAATTGGAAATGGACTCAGAATTAATGGTTTATGCAGATTCAAATATGATATTTACTGTTATAAGAAATTTACTCTCAAATGCTATTAAATTCACTCCCGAAAATGGTGAAATTTCTATTTTTGCTCATATTTTAGATGATAATCGAGTAATATGTGGTATTCAAGATAATGGTATTGGTATGACCGAAGAAGACAAGCAAAAACTATTCAAAATTGGAGTTCATCATACTACGTTAGGAACGAAGAATGAAAAAGGAACTGGTTTAGGTTTGCTTTTATGTAAAGAATTAGTGGAAAAAAGTGGCGGTCAGATATGGGTAGATAGTGAAATCGGCGTTGGCACTTCATTTAATTTCACTATCCCAGCAAACCCACCATTTAAATTGGTTTAATTTTTAATCAGTATCTCATACAAATCAACATCCCAACTACTTATTGGAAATTCTATGATTTTGCCTATTTCTTGAGAATTTTTCAAGATTACCAATGTAGGAACTTTTAATATTGAATATGGAAGTTGAGTTCCATTCGGTTCTTTTTTATCTCTATCAAGACCCCATATTTCAATTTTATCGTTCAAATTTGCTTTGTCAATCAATTTCATAATTTTGGGGACCTCACTTTCAGAATCACCACACCAACTACCAGCAAAAAGTAAAAATGTAATATTATTAGCTTTGGAGAATTCTGATATTTCTGAAACTAAAAATTCATCTGGTATAAATTGTACCGCTTCAAAATTTTTCCATTCAGATGCAACCTTCCAATTTTCCCAACTATATTTACCTGTAATTACTACTTTCTGTTTAACTGCAACTGTGCTTGAACAAGAACTTAGAAAAAAGCCAATTATCAACACAATACTAAATAATCTAAATATCCCCATTATATAATTCCATAAATGTTTAAAATTATCAATTCAAAAATATTCAAAATTATTCAGAAAACAAATTAATATCATTTACTATTTAAATAATCGAGGATTTTACTAAACTAAATATTACATATTTTGCTTAATTCACCATTTATAGTAAATTATAAAATTTATTGAAGTAATTATTTGAAATTTGAATGATTTGTTTTGCCATTTTGTTTACGATTGGCGGAATATATCTAATTTAAAAAATAAATTGTAACCACATTAAAATAATATGGAATTTTTGTTTTTTTTACAAATTCTGGAAATTACCATCGGGAATTCATGTTTGTAACAAGAAACCCCACCTAACCTCCACAAGGAGAGGAATAATATGTAAAATCCTCCACTTTGGGAGGATTTAGGTGGGGTTTACAAATATTCAATCCAGCTGGAATTAAAAGAATATTATAAAATATGTTTGAATGTATCTTGGTATAAGTTATTTAGATTGTTCTGTTTGAGTTATTCCAAAAATATCGTTTGGTTGAACACTAAATTTTTCTTTAAATAAAAAAACAGTTGCAACAATAAATGCTACAAATCCCAAAAGAATCAAAGTTTGAGTTAAATTTGTTTTTTGAATGTCTTGTCTTGATTTTACATCGCAAACTTCGCCTGGACAATATTGTGCTTTATCTTTATAAAATAATGAATATAATTTGCAACCAATACAAATTCCGAATACTGATTCAAAAAATAGAAATATTAGACATATCAAACAAATTATTCCAGTTATTGGACTCATTGCGTTAAAAATAACCAAATGAAAAAACATAATTACAGCTAATACCAAGCCAATTATCCAAGCAAATTTTTTCTGTTTTGCTCCTACATATTCAGGTACTTGATTTCTTACAATTAAACGTCCTAATATTAATGAAGGAGCATATTTCGGATTTACTAAAACACGAATTATAAAATCCACAAAAAATATAATTACAGCAAATTTCAATAATGTGAAATTGAATTGAGAACCTGCCTGATTGATGGCAATAAACATAAGTAAAAAAAACATACCTGCACCTGCTCGAACTTCTCTTTCATTAAGAACAGGAATAGAATATCCATTTACATCTTCACCGAATTGGAAAATTTTTTTCATTGGCATTACCAAAAATAATTAAAAATTAAAAATTTATTTCACTAAATTATTTAAATACATAAAGAAATTTATATTACGCAAATGAATAATTTTTGTTTCAGTTCAGTATTGAAATAATCAAAATTTTACCAGTTTTCAAAATGCATTCACTGTACATTTAATTTGAATCATACTGAGCAGTTGCTTTTAAATTTAAGCAGTTACAATTCAATTAAAAAAATGCAATTAATAAATTTAATAAATTTTCATAATAAGTTTACATTATTTGTAACTTTTTTCAAAAAAAAGGTTTAATACAATGAGGGCAAATGCAATTTTTAAAATTGTTTTTGTTAATTTTATAATTTCAGTTTTTGCAAAGATTAAATAATAAATAAATATGATAAGTAATTGTTTTAATGATTAGTTTCAAGGTGATTTAATGAAAAAAAACGGAATACTAAATTTCGTTATGGCATTTTTAATTCTGGCTGTAGCCGGATTTAATGCTAACGCACAGGATTTTTTCGGGCAATTAACACATCCATCAACAAGTGATGCAAAATTCCTAAAAATAATGCCTACTGGCAAGATGTATGTAGGTATTATGGGAGTTGGTATATTTTCATCTACTGATGAAGGTGGTACATGGGTTTCAAATTCCAACGGTTTGACAAATAAATTCGTAACAGACCTTACTTTAAAAGGTTCTGATATGTTTATTTCAACTTTGGGAGGCGGTATATTCAAAAGTACAAACTATGGTTCGGACTGGTTTGCAACTAACAACGGACTATCTGAATTAAGAGTAAATACAATTTTCACATATCCAAACGGAACAATATTTGCAGGCACTTATGGTAATGGTGTTTTTCTATCTGTAGATAATGGATTGACTTGGAAAGAATCTAATAAGGGATTATTTTGGAAGGATATTACATCTTTTGCAATGTCTAAAGCTGGATTTCTAATTGCTGGTACTAATGGTGGAGGCATATATCGCACTCAAGATACTGGCAAAACTTGGATAAGAAGTAGTTCAGGTTTAAAGAATATGTTTATTACTAAACTTAAATCCAACAATACAAATTCTTCAGTTTTTGCAGGAACAAATGGCAGAGGTGTATATCAATCTGCAAATGATGGTATATCCTGGGCAGAGTTGGATACTACTTTTTTCTATTCTCATTCACCAGATACTGTTCCTTTACCTGATTTAAATGTTGCATCTATCGCATTTAACAGTAAAAATGAACTTGTATTTAGCAGTCGTTATGGCGGTATTTTCTTTTGGGATAATGATACATATTATTCGTTTAGAGCATCGGACTTTATGGGAAATCCTGCTGTAGCAATGGATAGACATTCAAATGGTACACTTTATGGGACTTATCCTTCAAATACAATAATGTATTCAACAAATAATGGTGAAATATGGAAGGAAAAAAATGGTCCTGTTGTAGTTTGGAAAAATCCTAAAATATTTGCTGCGAAACAGAGTACTTTATTTTTATTTGATTCTACTGGTGCAATATTTCGTTCATTAGACTCTGGAAAAACTTGGTCTTCAGTAAAAAATTCTACTAAAAGAATTAATCAAATGTGTCTTGACTCAATCGGCAATATTTTTGCTGCTGCTGATGATGGTTTATGGAAATCATCAACCGGAGGAGCAAGTTGGGATAAAGTATTTATGAGTAATGATACTACAATTATGCAAGTTCAAACTGCTCCGAATGGCTATATTTGGACTTCAACAAGGTATTACAAAGTTATAGAAAATGGACCTCCTAATCCACCAACAATTATTGATATTAAAAGAATTTTTTACTCCTTAGATAATGGAATTAATTGGATTCAAGCTCCAAATCTTGTTATTTACAAAGATGACCCCGCTCCTAAAGTTCTTGGAATTAATAAAAATGGAGATGTTTATGTTTCTCATGGGGATAAGTTCTGGCGGTCAAAAAATAACGGAGAATTTTGGACATTGTCGGCAAAAGCAACTTCAAATGAAATTACTGGTTTAGGTTTTACTTCATCTGGTGCAATTTTTGTAACTTGTACAGAAGGTGTGTTTAGGTCAACAAATCTTGGAAATACTTTCGATTCAATTCCAATTAAATCATTCAATGCAAATAAAATCAATATCACAAAGAATGATGAAATTTACGTTCATTTTTCATATAATTTTATTGGCTCAAAAGAAGCATGGGCAGTAATGCGTTCTACTGATTTTGGAAATAAATGGCAAATGTTGAATAATTCATATAATGCCGAATTGGCTCAAGAAATATCTTCAAGTCCTGATGGTGATGTTTATGTTTCACTCCAATCTGGTTCTTTGATGAAAAGAGTTAATCCAACTACTATTGCTGCACCTACCTTAGTAGATGTTCAAAAAGACCAAAAGAATGTAGTATTAAATCCAACTTTCAAATGGCAATCTGTTTCAAAAGCTGAGCTTTACCAAATTGAAGTTTCTGAATATGATGATTTTGCTTATTCTTGGGAAACAATGACCCAGGCAGGAACTGAACATACTATCCAAAGAAATCTAATGTATAATACTAAGTATTATTGGAGAGTTAGAGGAAAATATCATGCATCAAACGGTGCTTGGTCCGAAACAAGAGCATTTACAACTATGCTTGAAGCACCATTCCTAAAATCTCCTGCTGATGATGCTATTGGCGTTCCTGTAAATGCAAAACTTGTTTGGTTTAAAACAAATGGAGCTACCAAATATGATATACAAGTAGCTAAAGATTCTTCTTTTGCTTCGCCAGTATTTGTTAGTAATGGATTTGCTGATTCAACAATTATTACAACACAATTAGAAGGTCTCACAAATTACTATTGGAGAGTAAAAGCTAAAAGTGATGACGCAGAAAGTTATTGGTCTGAAATTTGGTCATTCAAAACAGTTCTTGGTCCTCCAATTTTGATTGCTCCTTTAGATAGTGCTGTAGATTTAGATATTAATATAACCTTTAGTTGGCATCCAGCAAAGATGGCAAAACTTTATTTAATACAATTTTCTGAATTTAATGATTTTGTAATAAATAATGAATATGTAGTAACTGATACTACATACAATTCTTCTGATTTTAATTACTTCAAATCTTACTTCTGGAGAGTAAGGTCAACAAATGATGAAGGTGCGAGTGATTGGTCAGAAGTTCGTACTTTCACTACTGGTTTTGAACCACCATTGTTAATTACACCAGCAAATAATGCAACAAATATTGAAATAAATACAAAATATGTTTGGCAAAAACTAACAATAGCAGATAATTATCAAATTCAAGTTTCAAAAGATGAAAATTTTGCTGATATGTTGCTTGATGAAAATACACAGAATGTGGACACACATAATGGAATTACACTTGATAATTATGAATATTATTGGTGGAGAATAAGAGCTAAAACTTCTTCAAATACAGGAGTATGGGCTAAAGCGAATAAATTTAAAACCATTGTTGGTGTAATTAGTTTACGAATTCCTGAAAACAATGCTTTAAATCAACCGATTGACCTTGATTTTACTTGGTTTAATACCAAAGGTGCTGTTAAATATCACTTACAAGTAGCAAATGATTCGAAATTTGAAGATTTGATTTTCTCTCAGGATACCTTATCTGATATAAGTATGAATTTGAATATACTTCTACCTGGTAAAACTTACCATTGGAGAGTAAGAGCCAAAAGTAATGAAGGTTTTGGTGCTTGGTCAGAAGTAAGAACATTTACAACAGGAGCAAACATTGTAGTTCTTAAAGCACCTTTAAACAATATAACTATTGATAAAAAATCTGTAACTTTTGAATGGGGAGCTATTCCAAATGCAACATTATATCATTTGGTTGTATCAGAGAATTCTGATTTAAGTAATCCAGTTTTGGATAAAAATGATATAGATTTGTTGTATTATACTTACAATGATTTAGAATGGGATAAAACATATTATTGGCACGTAAAAGGAATTATAACAGGTGAAGAAACGCAATGGTCTCAAACTTGGTCATTCATTGCAAAAGAAGGCGGTTCGGTGTTTGATAGCAAGTTAATTTCTGATATGACAATTTCACCTAATCCAGCTATTGAATATTTGAATACAACATTTAATTTGACAGAAAGTTCTAATGTTACATTGAAAATTACAGATATTAATGGCAGAGATTTGGTTGTATTGCCTCTCGGATTTATCAATTCAGGAATGAATAAATATGAGCTTGATGTGAGAAATTTAAGCTCTGGTACTTTTTTCGTTCAGTTGGTAACTTCGCAAGGCATTGAAATTAAAGAAATTAAAATTGTTAAGTAACGTTTTTCGATTTCAAGTGTTATTATAGTTGCAGGGGATGCAATTTTGTTCTTTCTTTTTTGAAAATATTTAAATAGGCAGATTTTAAATCTGCTTATTTTCAAAAAAAATAAAAATTGTTCTTTGATGTTGCATCCCCTCATTATTTAAAAAATTTTCTTTGATTATATGATAAAAAACCGTTAATTTGGAACTTGATTAAAACTTAAAATGGATATATGAGTTTTATAAAAAATTATATATTGAAGATAGCTATTATTTCGGCTTTTATAGTCGGGTTCTATTCTTGTGAAAATATTTCAACTCCATTACCTGATTCTTCAGTTTTAAAATTAAAAACAGAAAAAAAATGGAAAGTTGACCCTCAAAATGATAATCGTCTTTATGTAGTAAAAGTAAAACAATATGACATTATTGGTAATATGGTATTTTCTGAAGAATATAATTCTGATGGAAATGTTAATTCCCAATCAACCTACACTTACAATGATTTAACAGGTTCTAAAGAAGAGAAAATCATTTATAATGATGACGGTACTACAAAAAATAATCTAATAATTGAATATACTTATAACGAAAATAAAAAAGTAACTAAAAAAGTTGAGTATGATAGTGCGGGTAAAATTTCATCAGTTTTTGAATATAATTATGATTCAAATGGAAATTTAGTCCGTAAAGATGAAAAAAATTCTAATGGAAATTTGCACACAGTCAATTATGATTATACTTATAATAACAACGGTGATTTAATTGAAAGAAAAATTATCAACAATGGTACATTAGTAAATCGCGATAGTCTATATTATAATTCATCACAAAACAGCTTTGATGTTATAAATTTAAACCATACTACTGGTCTAATAGAAAGTAAAACTTCTTATATTTATAATAATCAAGGATTAATTCTAACCGAAACTGAATTAAATTCAAATGGTGCAGTTTTGAATAAGTACATTTATGAGTATTTGTATTATTCTAAGTAGCATTTATGATTGTTTTAAAATTTGGTGGCACTTCTGTAGCTAATTCCATTTCAATGACACAAACCGGCAAAGTTGTGTCCAATCAAATTAATTTAAAACCAATAGTCATTCTATCTGCTTGTTCAGGTATCACTAATAAATTAATTCAAGTTACCCAATTATCTGCAAACCATGGATTTGAACACGCTAAATACTTATATGATGAAATTTATTCTCATCATATAAATTTAATTAATGAATTAATTATTGATAATTATCATAAAAACTCTGCATTAAATAAATCAAATTTACTTTTGAACAAACTTCAAGAAATTCTTACTGGTATTGGCTTACTTAATGAAAATAGTCCTCAAATGGCTGACGAGGTTCTTTCTTTTGGAGAACTATTATCAAGTACAATTTTTAACATTTACTTAAATTCCATAGGTATCAAATCAAAATTTATAGAATCAAGCTCAGTTATCAAAACAAATAGTAATTTTAATTCTGCAATTGTTGACTTTGATTTAACAAACAAATTATTAAATGAAAGTATCTTGCACTTATTTAGTGAATATGATGTTATTGTATCTCAAGGTTTTATTGGTTCAAATAAGCAAAATAAAATAACTACACTTGGAAGAGGTGGTTCAGATTATTCTGCTTCTGTATTTGCTGCAGGTTTAAATGCCGATGAAATTCAAATCTGGACAGATGTATCTGGTGTAATGACTGCTGACCCAAATCTATTAACAAACGTAAAAACAATACCATTTATGACAGCTGATGAGATAAGTAGTTTGTCATTTTTTGGAGCAAAGGTATTGCATCCTTTAACAATAGTACCAGCAATGCAAAAAAATATTCCAGTTAAAGTACTAAACACATTTGCACCTGACAGCGAATTTACTACAATTTTGAATAAAATTTCTGAATCTTACAAATTGAATTCGTTAATATTAAAAAAAGATTGTTTGCAATTTGAAATTGATTCTACTTTTCAACAATCTACAATCATCCAAAAGAGATTTGTTGATACTAATTTTAATATTTTGAATACAGTTTATCAGAATGGGAAACTATATCTTTTAACTGATAAATCAGATAATATTGATTTGCTTCAAGACTTTGAATTTAATGTAAAAAAAAGTGATTTGATAATTATTTGTGGTAATAATTTAAATAAAACTAAAATATTGGATATTCGACAATTTTTTGAATTTGATGCTATAAACGATGTACAAATTCAAATTTATAATCACAGCAACAATGCTATCATATTTGCCGTTGAAAGTAAATTTTCCATCATTTTAGCTCATCATTTTCATGATATTATTCTTGAATTTCAAAACTAAAATTTGTTGTCGAAAATAAAAAAATATTAAATTCATAGAAAGAAAATACCAGCTATATTTTTGTAAGAAAATTCTAAAATTAAAAATAATTTTAAAATAAATTAATCTATTATTGGTTAATAATAAATTGATTTAGAAAATTTGTTTTTTTATTAATACTTACGGAGTAATTCCTTGTTAAATATAGCATTATTTGGTCCACCGGGAGCTGGTAAAGGTACACAATCAGAATTTCTGGTTAATAAATATAATTTATTTTATATTTCTACAGGTGATTTATTAAGAAAAGAAATAAAAGAAGGAACAGCCATTGGAGAGGAAGCAAAAAATATAATTGCAAAAGGTGGTCTTGTTTCTGATGAAATAATTGTTCAAATAATTGAGAAATCAATTACAGATAATCCAGGTTATAATGGATTTTTATTTGATGGTTTTCCGAGAACTTATATTCAAGCATATATTCTTGAAGGTTTGATGTTCAAATTCAATTCTTCTCTAAACTGCCTTATTAGTATTGAATTACCTGAGGAAGAAGCTGTTCAGAGATTATTAAATCGTGGCAAAACTTCTGGTAGAAGCGATGATAATGAAATAGTAATCAGAAACAGATTAAAAGAATATCACGAAAAAACACTACCTGTTCTGCAGTTTTATAAGGATAAGGGTACATATTTTGCTGTTGATGGTCGTAATCAAATAGATGTTGTAAAAGATGAAATTACAAAAATTGTGAAGCAAGAATTAAGTAAGAGTTTATTGAATATCATTCTTTTTGGCTATCCTGGATGTGGAAGAGGTTCACAAGGTAAAGCACTTGCAAAACAATTCGATTTAGAATTTATTGCTACAGGTGAAATTCTTGCTCAAGAAGCAATTTCTGGGTCTAAGTTAGGTAATAAGATTACTGACTTATATAATAAAGGGCAGTTGACTCAAGGTTTGGTTGGTCAAATGTTTCCCGATGAGATTGTTGTGGAGTTAATTGAACAAAAATTCCAAAACACTGATGGAGCTAAAGGATTCATATTTAAAGGATTCCCTCGCACACTCGTTCAATCATATATACTTGATGGCTTACTCAGAAAAAATTCATCTTCAATTACTAAAGTGATTGAAATTGAAGTGCCAATTCTTGAATTAATTAGCCGACTTGAACATAGAAGTAAAACCATTGATAAAATGCACTATGATGAAAGTATGCCAACAATCATAAGAAGGTTACAGGACCACGAATATAGAACTGTACCAGTTGTCAAAAAATATGCTGAAATTCATGGTTCAACAAAAATTAATGGTGTAGGAACTTTTGAAGAAGTCAATAAGCGAATTGCTGATGAAATAGAATTTGGTTTCAAAAATCTAAGATAGATTCATTTAACAGTCTGTGGATAAAGTATAAAGTTATTTATCTTTCAATCGGCTAAAGCCACTTGTTGCAGTTTCAGTATAGATGACCCAATTGATGTCCTACATAACTAAATGTAGGACATCTTTGTAAAATAGATTATTGAATATTTCCATTTTATTCAATTATTGGTTTTCCATTTATCAATATTAAAGTAAATTCTGAATTAGTCCAATCGATGTCATCTAACTCTTCTTTTGATTTAATCATTTTCACGCTAAAATCGAATGTTCTTTCTGGAGCCGTAATAGCAACTTTATTGGCAAAAGTTAGTTTCTTCTTTTCTAATTGAGAACGAATAAGTGAAGTATCCTTTACAACAATTTCGGGTATATATGTAGCAACTTCATTATAATAACTATCTCTAATGTCATCATTATGAATATAAGTTTTTGCAAAATCGACAGGATTAATTGCTTGCTCTTCATTTGTAGTAAACTCTTGTTTCAAAACGGTTAGCATATCATTCTTTTCGTCAAAAACTGGCATATAATTATGAATGAAATTCTCTGTCTGTTTGAAAAATCTTAATGATTGTATTTTTGCATTTTTGTCTGCTGTAAATCCAAGAAAATCCTTATAAAAATAATCTGCAGGTTTTGAATCAGGAGCAAATTGTGCATCGAATAAGTAACATCCAAATTCATTATTTGGATATGCTAAATCTTCTTCAGGAATATTTCTTTCAAAAATCACTCCTACTTTGTAAAATTTAGCTGTGTTGCTAAGAAAAATATCATCAAGAAGTTGAATAGTGGATTTTTGTTCGTGGATTTCATAGCGTAGTCCTGCTTGATATTCTGCTTTTATAGCAATATAAACTGCTTCTTCAGTTTTTGTATAAGCTTCAATTAAAACAAAAAAACCACCGGGCATTGTATTTTTTGTCTGTGCTTCTGCGAGTAATTCAGCTGTTGCAATAGATGATTCAATAAAATCTTGATGTGATTGATGTTTCAATTTAAATACATAACTAAAGAAACTGCCACCTGCATAATTTTCAATTTCAAGTATGAAAGCTTTACTTACCTTATCTGTAGATTTTGCAAGTCGTTCTTTAATTACATTAATCACATCTTCAGTTAAATAAAAAAGATTTTTATCGGGTACAACCGATGCATGCTCCATTCCATCAGATTTTGCCACAATCTGATGCATAGCCACTCTTTTAAAATCCAAATCATAAAAGTTAATCATTTTTGTCCTTAGTTGATTTTAATATTCTATTTTTTTCATTTTCGTAATAATTTATTTTTTCAATCAGAAATTTTTCATTTGATTCTTTGAATAGCTGAATATAGGTTTTCAATAGATAGTTCACTACTTGTAAATTATCTGGGTCAAAAACTAATACTCCCTTCATAATTTTAATCATTGTAACATTGTCTTTGTTTCTAAAGTAATTCTTCGCCCAAATATCATAAATATTCAAAATTTTTACTTTCTCTTCTTCAGTACGAATCTGATTTTTCGCCAATTCATTTGCTGCATCTACTTTACCATTTTCAAGATAAATACTTACTAATTGATACACAGCTGTAAAATTATCAAATTCTTTTACAATATTTTGTAAAACTAAAATTGCATCATCAATTCTATTTTGATTTAAATAAAATTCACTCAATTTAAATCTTAATTCCATATCTTTTGGAGCAATTTTTATAGATTTTTGCAAATACTTTTCAGCGTTCGAATAATCGCCTTCATTAATACTAATCTCTATTAATTTAGTATTTATTTTCAATTTATCAGGATTATGCTCTTTTGCTACAAGCCAGAATTGCTTTTCATTCTTATAATTTTTAATATCATAATAACTTATAAAAGAATATGCTATTAAAATAGCTACAAAACCAATCGAAAACATTCTTTTTTCAAAAATTATTTCATCAATAAATTGAAGCAAAAAAATGGCAATTCCAACCGTGAAAAATATTCCCCATAAATTTATATAATCATATAAATTATATGAATTTGCGGGACTAATCAATATGAATGGTAATACTGAAAAAATTAACCAAATAATTGAAAACTTACTTATGAATGTATTTAAAACGTTCTTGAATTTTGCTATTACAATTATCAAAATCAACAAGAATAAGCCAATTAAACTCCAAAAATTTTTAAATGAACTGATAACAGCCATATCAAAAGGCAAAAAAACGCTTGCAATTAATTCAGGAAATAATTGCAATTTAAGGATTAGATTCTCGAATCCAAATTTATATACTTCTTCTCCCATTGCAGAATTTGAGAGCATTAAATAATATATTACAAAAGCTATCAACCAGCTAAAGCCAATTTTAATTTTTTGTGATAAATTCAGTAATATTTTTTCATTTAAATATAAATATGCACCAAAAATAATTGGTAATACAAAAGCAAGTTCATTCGATAATACAGACAATAAAAAAGTTAGAAAATGCAAAATGATGAAGAAATTACTATTAATTTTATCGACAGTTTTCGAAAGAAATATGAATGAAATTATTGCAAATAAGGAAGATAGCAATATTGATGATGAAGGTATCCAGCCAATTGATGAAAATACTAATGGATGAATAGCAAATAAAAATGCAATCAAAGCAGATACTTTTCGATTATAACCAAATAGCTGAAAAAAAGAAACAAGTAAAATTGATAAAATAGACAATAGAATTAAATTAGCAGTTCGAAAAAATGTTGGATTATTACTGCCTATTTGAGCAACCGACCAATAAAATAAATTTGTTAAAGGTATGTAACTATCTGTATCTAAATAGCTTCTGAATATTTCGACTGATAATCTATCTTTTGTTGCTATTCTTGAAAAACTATTTTCCAATAAAGAATCATCTTCAAATCCTACTAAACCAAATTCTATTGTTTGAAAAAATATCACGAACAAAAATAATGGTATAATGATAAAATAATACTTTTCTAAAAATTTTGTTAGTTTCATAATTAACCTGTTACTTTTTTAAAACACTAAAATATCAAAAATCTATGAATTGAAATACTGAAATATTTTTTAATAGCAATTTTTATGTTTATTGAAACAACTTACTCGAAATCAAATAAGTAACTACTTCAAATGTAACAAAAGAAATTCCCAGAGTCGATACTGTCTTAAAAGTAGTCATTCTGAACTTGTTTCAGAACCATTATCCTGTCATTCTGAACTTGTTTCAGAACCATTATCCTGTCATTCTGAACTTGTTTCAGAACCATTATCCTGTCATTCTGAACTTGTTTCAGAACCATTATCCTGTCATTCTGAACTTGTTTCAGAACCATTATCCTGTCATTCTGAACTTGTTTCAGAATCCATCTTTGTTATTAGCAACGTAGTTGCGAAATATTAATAGAAAACAACAATATAATAAATTTATAGCTGCGTAGCTGCGATATATGTCGCTCCTACGGAGCTTTAAAATAAAAAAATTCAATCTTTTCTACTAAGATACCGCAACTATGTTGCTAAATACACATAAGAATATTTTGTATTCTGAACTTGTTTAGCATACCATCCTACATTCCCAAAAGGGAAGGAATATATGTAAAGTCCATCCCTTGATGAGGATTTAGGTGGAGTCCATATATAAATTATCATTCAATCCCTATTGGGAATTTATAGGAATTTCTTTGTTATTATTTTTTCAACTTGTTCTTATTTAAACTTTTTTCTATTTCTTAAACTTTTAATTAGTAAGAAATATTACAAAAATCATAATATTTTCTGAAGCTTGGATTGAATATTATTCTATTTTTTTGTGAATTATGGTAATTAATTAGTAGAATAGTGTTAAAAAACCAACAAATATGATAAAATTTACTGATTTTGAAAACTATTTTCAAAAAATCAATTAAAGAATTTTAATATTAATGAAATATTAATTAATTTTGTAGTTCAAATAATTTCAAATATATTTTGTTTAATAATTTATTTGTAATTATTTTTGTGATTGTTTAAAATGCGGACGTGGCGGAATTGGCAGACGCGCTAGACTTAGGATCTAGTAAGGAAACTTGTGAGAGTTCGAGTCTCTCCGTCCGTACTTAATATTTTTACTTATTTTTGTTGCCGGAGATATTTTTTTGGAATATAATATTGTTCAAATCGAACCTACTATAAGGGAAGTTGAAGTTACTTTTACAAAAGAGGAATTGCAACCTAAATACGATGAAGCTTACAAAAAGGTACAGCCAAATGTAGAACTCAAAGGGTTTCGTAAAGGCAAAGTCCCGATGATGATGATAAAAAAGATGTATGGCGAAGCAATTGAAGCAGATGTACAAGAAGAGATGGTAAATAAATTTCTAAATGAAGAATTTCGTAAAGCAAAAATTGAATTGACCAATCAGCCAGAATTAACTAAATTGGAAAAAAATATTGATGGTACTGTAACAGCAGTTCTTAAAATCGAAGCGTTTGATGATTTAATTCTCAAAGAATATAAGGGAATTGAAATTGAAGAACCTGTTTATACTGTGAAAGATGAGACTATTCAAAATGAAATTGATATGATTAGATATCAATTGGGTACAAAAACTGATGCAGAATCAATTGATGATTACAGTTTTGAAGTTGAATTTGAATTTTCTCACGTAACAGAAGATGCGGAACCACATAAACATAAACAAACAGTTAATCTTTATCAATTGGGATTCAAAAATGAATTCAAGGAAGCTTTTTTAAATAAAAAAGTGGGCGATACTTTTTCCGTAGAAGATAAAACTCCTGAAGGTGAGATTGCAAATCTTGAAATTACAATTTTATCAATAAAACATGTAGAAATGGCAGAGCTTACTGCTGAAAGAATTTCAGAAATAACCAATGGCAAATTTGAAACAGAAGAAGAGTTACACGAAGAATTAGGTTTCAAAATACAAGAGCATTACGATGCCAAGTCCAGAGAGATGATGGGTTCTAATATTTTAAAAAAATTAGTTGAAATGCATCCTGAAATTGTGATTCCAAAAAATATATTGGATAGTGAAGTTAAAGCATATATCAAGCAAACTCTATCTAAGCATAATTTGCCAGTTGACGACAATTATTTAAGTCAATTAATTCCTAATCTACCACCTGAAATAATTGATGCAGCAGCTATGAGAATTAAAACAGACTTGATTTTGAGTGCAATTATTGAAAAAGAACAAATTACAATTGAGGACTATGAACTTGAACCTTTTATTCAAAATGAAATAGATAAAAATCCTTCATTAACTCCTGAATTTGTAAAAGAAAAATTATTAGAAAATGAAAAATTTGTTATATATTTTACAAGGAAAAAAGCAATGGATTTACTCTTAGACTTTGCTGTTACTCAAGAGATACCATTTGAAGAAGCATTCCCAGAATTATTAGACAGTCATTTAGTAGATGATGACTTTGATGATGATGAATTTGATGACGATGAAGACTTTGACGATGATGAAGATTTTGATGATGATGAAGACTTTGATGATGATGAATTTGATGATGAATTTGATGAAGATGAAGATTTTGATGATATAATTGACGATGAAGACATAATTGATGAAGAAATTGAAGATGATATCAGCATTGATGAAGATGATGAAGATTAATTGACAATAAAAATAGATTACGATAAAGAAGGGAGCATTTAGTTCCCTTTTTTTATTATTGGCATAATAATTGATTAATCTAATATTGGTAATTAGTAATACATTGGATAATAATTCGTTTATAATGCCGATGTATAAGATTGAATTTGAAAGTAAAATTAATTCAAATGAAAAGTATTAAAAATATTTTTTACAATATTTGCTTTATTGCATCATTTTATATCTTGATTTTTGCAGAAGATATATCTAATGATGCAACTAAGTATTACAAAGAAGGATTAGATAGTCTTATTTCGGGTAATAATCAGTCTGCAACTGAGTTTTTTTCTTTAGCTATAAAAGTTGATTCAAATTTCTCTGAAGCATATAACAAAAGAGGAGATGCCTATTTCAGATTAAAATTGTATGAGCCAGCTTTAGATGATTTTAATAAAGCAATAAGTCTTTCATTAAAGAACGCTTCGGCATTTAATAATCGTGCTAAAACTTATCTTCAACTCAAACAATATGAGCTTGCCGCTAAGGATTTTAATACTGCTATTGAAATTGAACCCGCAAATTCAGGTTATTACTATAATCGAGCTATTTTTTATTCAGAAACTGGTAACAAAGAATCTGCATTAAGTGATTTTAGCAAAGCAATTGCTACCAATCCTACAAGCCCTGTTGCCTATCTTGGTAGGGCTGAGCTATTATTTTCATTGAATGAACTTGAACTTTCAAAAAAAGACTTAGACCAAACAATTAGAATTAGTGCTGATTTCTTTGATGCTATTAAATTACGTGGAGTAGTTTATCAAAAGTTGGGAAAAACAAAAGAAGCACTTGCAGATTATAATAAAGTTATCAAGAAATTTCCAAACGATGAGCAAACATTATTCAATCGTGCTACTATTAATCAAGAAACTGGAGATATATCATCAGCACTAACTGATTTAAATAAAGTAATTCTTTTGAATCCCAAAAATAAATCTGCTTTATTTAATAGAGCTATTATTTTTTCTGAAATGAATAATTTCGACAAGGCACTTGATGATTACAATCAAGTTGTAGCTATAGATTCTAATGATATAGATGCCTTAAATAATAGAGCTAATATTTATTACGAAACAGGTAAATTTGAAATCGCGATTATTGATTTGAGCAAAGTTATTAATAGTATTACAGATTCGCATCAGATTTATGCAACTCGTGGTAATGCTTATTTTAATATAGGAAAAAATGATTCAGCTATTGCTGATTATACAAAAGCACTAAAAATTAAACCAGATAATCCGCAAGTAATTTTCAACAGAGGAAAATCTTACAAGCGTCTTGGGAAGTTAGATTTAGCAAAAAATGATTACGAATCATTTGTTATATTTGCTGAAAAGGACACAACTGTAAGTCAATTTATACCTCTGGTCAAACAAGAAATAAAGAACATTGAAAAGCAAATAAAAAAATAGTTATTTGCAAAAATATCATAATCAAAAAATAAAAAACAAAAAATATAGTCAATACTCACGGTAAAGTAATTAATTTCAATATTTTACCCTATTAACATTTTATCAATTGAATTATTCAAAATTGAATTGATTTAAGCATTTAATCAGTAAATTATTATTTCAGGTGAATTATGTCTTATAAGATTGCAGTTATTGGCACAGGATATGTTGGATTGGTATCAGGAACTTGCTTTGCGGCAACAGGTAATAATGTATTGTGTGTGGATATTGATGAAGCAAAAATTCAAAAAATGCAACAAGGAATCTCCCCTATTTATGAACCCGGGCTTGAGCATTTACTTAAACAAAATATTAAAGAAGAGCGTTTACATTTTACAAATAATTTGAAAGATGCTGTTGAATTTGCTTCAGTAATATTCTTATGTCTGCCAACACCGCCAAATGAGGACGGTTCTGCGGATTTACATCACGTAAAACGAGTTGCAAATGATATTGCAAATATAATTAAAGACAATGGTTATAATGACAATAAAATTGTAGTCAATAAATCTACTGTTCCAGTTGGTACAGTTGATACCGTTAAAAGTATTTTTGATGAAGTTTTATCACAACACAATGTTACAGTTGTTAGTAATCCAGAATTTTTGAGAGAAGGTTTTGCTGTTGAAGATGCAATGAAGCCAGAAAGGGTAGTGATTGGCACAAGTAGCCCTTATGCTCAGGAAATTATGCAAGATTTGTATAAACCATTTGTTAGAAGTGGTAATCCAATTTTCTTTATGGATGAAAAAAGTGCCGAAATTACAAAATATGCCGCAAATGCTTTTCTGGCGACAAAGATTTCATTTATGAATGATTTATCTGCATATTGCGAAAAAGTGGGTGCCGATATTGAAAATATCAGAATGGGTATTGGTTCTGATACAAGAATTGGCAAAAGATTTCTCTTTGCAGGTGTAGGATATGGTGGTTCTTGCTTCCCAAAAGATGTAAGAGCATTGATTTATTCCGCAGACAAACAAGACATTTCTCTCGATATAGTTAAAGCAGCATGGTCAATTAATCAAAAGCAGATTGATAGATTTTATAATAGAATTTCTGAAAGATTTGGAAATAATTTAGTTGGGAAAAAAATTGGTGTTTGGGGGCTTGCATTCAAACCAAATACCGATGACACAAGAGAAGCACCAGCTTTTGATTTGATTGAGAAATTTTTAAATGATGGTGCAGAAGTAATTGCTTATGACCCTGAAGCTGAACATAATACAAGATTGAAGTTTGGAGATTCTATTGCTTATGCTAAAAATATGTACAATTGCATTGAAAATATAGATGTTTTGGTAATTGCAACAGAATGGACTACATTTAGGAACCCTGATTTTAAAAAGATGAAATCTCTAATGAAAAGTAATATTATTTTTGACGGTAGAAATTTATATACCGCTGAAGAAATGCAAGATGCAGGATTTGAATATCATTGCATAGGCAGAAAATCTGTAATTTAAAAATTCAAAATAAATTGAGAAAATAATGGTTGAACGTTATACATTACCTGAAATGGGTAAAATTTGGAGTGAAGAAAACAAATACTCCATTTGGCTCGAAATTGAAATTCTTGCTTGTGAAGCTCAAGCTAATCTTGGTTTAATACCCCAAGTTGATGTTAAGATTATACGTGAAAAAGCAGGATTTGATGTTAAGAAAATCATGGAAATTGAAGAAACCACAAAGCACGATGTTATTGCTTTTTTGACAAATGTGGAAGAATATGTTGGTGAACCTGCACGATGGATTCATCTTGGTATGACCTCGAGTGATGTTCTTGATACTTGTCTTGCTGTTCAGATAAAGCAAGCTGGTGAAATTTTACTAAAAGATTTGAATAATTTGGCAAATGCTTTAAAGAAAAGAGCTTTGGAACATAAATATACAGTTTGTGTGGGTAGAAGCCATGGTATTCACGCCGAAACAATGACTTTTGGATTGAAATTTGCTCTTTGGTATGATGAATGTCAACGCAATATCAAAAGATTGACTGCCGCTCTTGAAGACTGCTCTGTGGGTATGATTTCCGGTGCAGTTGGTACTTATGAACACTTATCTCCTAAAGTTGAAGAATATGTTTGTGAAAAATTGGGTTTGAAACCTGCAAATGTATCTACCCAAGTGATACAAAGAGATAACCATGCTTATTTACATTCTGTATTTGCTATTATTGGTACTTTGTTGGAAAAAATTGGAATTGAAGTAAGGCACCTTCAAAGAACTGAAGTTCGTGAAGCCGAAGAATTTTTCTCAAAGGGGCAGAAAGGCAGTTCAGCAATGCCACATAAACGTAATCCAATTTCATCAGAGAATATAACAGGTCAAGCAAGAATATTGAGAGCAAATGCAGTTGCCGCATTAGAGAATAATGCGTTATGGCACGAAAGAGATATTTCTCATAGTTCGGTAGAGAGAGTTATTTTCCCAGATTCAACTATTGCATTGAATTATGCACTAAATCGTACTGTAAGACTTATCGAAAATTTAGTTGTTTATCCTGAAAAAATGATGGAAAACCTTAATCTTACATTTGGCTTGACACATTCACAGAAAATTTTGTTGTATCTTGCAAAAAAGGGTATGCAAAGACAAGCAGCTTACGTTTTGGTACAAAGAAATGCTATGCGTACTTGGGATGAAAAAATTCCATTTGAGCAATCATTACTTCAAGATGAGGAACTACTCACACATATTACTCCCGAAGAGATACATTCTCTGTTTAGCTACGATAAAATTTTTGCAAGTGTTGATTATATTTTCAAGAAAACAGGTTTGGAATAGATAAATTTAAATATTTATGTCATTCTGGAATAAGTTCAGAATGACATAAATCAAAGATGGATTCTGAAACAAGTTCAGAATGACATAATTTGGTTAATTGAGGGTTTGGCTACATTCATATAATTTGTATCTTTGTATGAAACTTGGTATAAAATAATACATTTCACAATATAAAAAATACTATTACGTACTTTACGTTACGTATTTTGCGTTACGTTTATTTTGCAATACAAATGACGCATTAAACGTTACGTGTTATGCGTAATTTGTTTTTTGATTTATTTAGAAGGTTGTTTATGTATATGAATCCATTTATTTTGAGTGCTTATCATAGCCCTGAGTATTTTTGCGATAGAAAAAATGAATTAAAGCAAATAATTTCTGCTATAGAAAATAATCGTAATGTTGTATTATCTTCATTAAGAAGAATGGGCAAGACTGGACTTATCAAGCACTTAGAGCATAATATGAAAATCAACTCTGATATAGTTTTTGTTTATTTTGATATTATGGCTACCTCATCGTTGAATGAATTTATTAAACTGCTGGTTGATGCAGTTTTTAAAGTTCAAAATAAATCATTGGATTCAATTTACAAGAAATTTGTTAATCTTTTTGGTCTATTCAAGCCATCATTTTCTGTAAATCCAATTAGTGGTGAAACTAAATTCAATATTGAACTTACAGGCGTAAAAGAAACAGAAAACTCACTTTCTGCAATGTTTGATTATATTTCGAGCCATAAAAAGAAATTTGTAATTGCAATTGATGAATTTCAACAAATTGCAAATTATTCTGAAAAAAATGCAGAAGAAATTTTGCGTTCAAAAATTCAATTGTTAAATAATGCAGTTTTTTTGTTTTCTGGCTCAAGCAGAGATTTATTGAAAAGTATGTTCTCAAATAAAGGACGACCTTTTTATCAAAGTAGTGAATTTTTGTATCTTAAAAGTATAGATAAAAATGAATATTCTAAATTCATTATCCAAAAATTTTCGATTGCAGGTAAATCTATAAGTACAGAATCTGTGAATCATATTCTTGAATTAACCAATACACATACTTATTATGTTCAAAATTTATGCAATAGATTATATGCTGAGAATTTTAAGGAAATATCAATTACAGAAATAAATGAAATATTTGAAAGAATCATTAATGAAAACAGTTATTATTTTGAAAATATAAAGTATTTACTAACAGATTTCCAATGGAAATTATTAAAAGCAATTGCTATGGAAGGCAATGCTAAAGAAGTGAATTCAAATTCATTTATTACAAAATACAAACTTGGAGGAGCAAGTTCAGTCAATACTGCTATTAAATCACTTATAAAAAAAGAACTTATTTATAAAGAAAATGATACGTATTGCATATATGACTTGCTTTTTGCTAAATGGCTAAGTAGATTCTGAAACAAGTTTAGAATTGCATAAACTAATATTGTATCAGCATCATAATAAATACTTGCAATTGAATTGACAAAAAAAAGAGAATCCATTATTTAATAGATATTTCTATTTATAATAATGGATTCTAAATTATTAATTAATTAATGCAATATTGCTTTGCATCAATTATTTTGTTCTGTAAAACTCAACTCTTCTGTTTTTCTGACGACTTGCTGCATCAGTATTTGGTACGAGAGGTTCGTCTGGACCTGCTCCACGAGTTGTTAATCTTGATTCTTCGATTCCTCTACTTGTTAACCACAATTTAACAGCATTGGCTCTTTCAAGAGAAAGATTCATATTCATTTGTCTTTCACCAACATCATCAGTATGACCAGCAATTTCAATTTCCATACTTGTTGCTGCTTTTAATGCTTTTAATGCATTATTCAAAATTCTTTCAGATTTTGGTGTAATTGTTGATTTTGCAGTTTCAAATTCAATACCTCTAAGAATCATTTTCATTCCAACCGGAATACTTAAAATGTCATCATCAGCATCTAACGGGTCTGCACCATTCATTACTTCAACACCGTCTTTAATTCCACCACCATCAGTATCAGGATTTAAAGGGTCAGTCTTATATTTTTCAACTTCTTCACCATCTTTCAAACCATCACCATCAGTGTCAGGATTATTTGGGTCAGTTCCAATTCTTCTTTCGTGAACATCTGATAAACCATCACCATCAGTATCAAGTTCAAATTCCATTACTTTGTAATGAATACCAAGACGGGCAACATAAGCTGCATCCGTAATGTCATCCCATACTGGATTAATATCATCAGTAGTGGAAAGATTAAGTCCAAAATTAAAATCCAAACCTAAATCTTTTCCTAATGGATAAATAAATCCAACTGCAACAGGTATATTTAAAGCTGTACCTTCTAATTTTGCTTCAGTATTTTTATTATAAGGTGTTTCATCATTTTTAAACATTAAAGCACCAATACCTGCTAAAGCGTAAAAATCAAAAGTTTCTGTATTATAGAAACAATATCTCAAGCGAAGTTCAGGAGACATAATTGTAGTTTTATATTGAGAAAAACCAACGTACTCCGAAGTTCCGTTTGAATAATAAGAAAAGCTAAATTCAGGAGTGAAATTTTCTCCTAAACCATTCTGATATAAAGCATAAATTCCAAATAAAGGACCTAAAGTCCTCTCACCTTGGATAGCTTCATTAATACCACGTGTAAGACCTACACCAATTCCAACATCAATACTTTTACCTTGAGCAAAAATAAGATTTGTTGAAACAAGAACTAAAGCAAAAACAACGAAAATGGTTATTGCTCTTTTCATAAATAATACCTCAAATAAATAAAAAAATTGTTAAAAATTAAATATCAAAAAACAAAAAATGATAATTGCAAATTGAATCATTCGCATATAAAATTCAGCGTAATTACGATAAAAAATTTGAATTTTTCAAATAACAATGAAAAACACTTGTAAATTGACGTTTAACAAATATTAATTGTTGTATTTTTGTAAATAATTTTACAAAATTGTAAATAAACTACCTTCTTAACTAATCTAATTTTAAAGAATAAAGTAATTTTGTAAAATTCTTTTTAAAACTCCTTCAACATTCTGAAGTGGTATTTATTGATAAAAGGAAAAAACAACTTCTACTTCACTAATCTGAATTGGAGTTCATCTATACACCAAAGTTTTCAGATGTCCAACACTTTTAAAGTGTTGGACATCTGAATTCATTTTTTTCCATTCATCAGATGGCCACAGTCTTCAGATGTATTATAGATAACATTCTACTTTACCACCACTACTTTCTCAACTTCGCTCTTTCCACAACATTTCAATATTAAGTTGTAAGTGCCGGAACTGAGATTATCGGAGTTGATTGTGAGTTTGTATATGCCTTCGTTTTGCTTACCGTTAGCAATGTCGAGTACTTTCATACCGACTAGATTGTAAAGTGATAGTTCTATTTCGCAATCATCAGCAAGAGTGTAAACAACTTCAGTATTCTTTGAAAATGGATTTGGATTAACTTTTAAAGTTATGGGCTGTGTTAATGCTTTGCCAATCAAAACAGCATCTTTATTGTATGTTAGTTTGTTGAATTTTGTTCCAGAAATTATATCAGTCAAATCAAGATTATTGATTTCATAGTATTTATTTTTCTCTGAATCGTAATTCATAATTCGTAATTCGTAATTTTCGATTGAGCCATCAATAGCAACTGTTGATTCATCATCTCCCCAGATGACAATTGCAGTTTTGCTATTAACTACTCTTCCAGCACCAACAATTTTATTATCATTATTCATCACAGCAATTTCAGTATTATCAGGCAAATCAATATTCAATATCAATGATGCATTATTGCTTGTATTTTCATAATCTGTTTTGATAATTCTTGCTTCAAAATCATCAATTTGGTTTGTAGAGGATGTTCTTCCTATTGCATTTGGAGGATAAATCAATGTATCTTTTGCATTTAAATATGCTTGATAACCTTCGCCCGGTAATTGATTTCCAATTTGGTTAATACTTCCTGGTATATAGATTTTACCATCAGCACGTTTAACAATCACTAATCTACCAGCATCTGTAATTGAAGCAAGTGCAGTTACAATGCTCATAGCAGAGTTTCGCAAATATGGAATTATTGACCAACCATTGTTTAAATAAACTGGTGTATTTTCTGGAACAACTGCTGTACCTATTATAACAAGAGTATCTGCTTTTGTCAAATATGATTGATAGCCAAATTTTACATCCCAAATGCCAATTTGATTCAATCCACTCGGCATAAAGATTTTGCCATCAGCACGCTTCATGATTACAAGATTTGGATTTAAATCTGCTGTTATATATTGGAGTGAGTCTGGGCTAAATGGAGTAATGTATGATGAAACAAGATTCCAACCCTGTTTGTAGTAAAAAAGCATTTCATTAGGTTTTGTTGTAAAACCCCAAACATAAGACCAGTCAGATTCTACTGTATCAACGTTTGCCTTTACACGCCAAAAATATTTAGTATTATATTCGAGTTCTGGAACATTAAATTCATTTTCAGAAATTCCACTTTCATCAATAATTAAAGTTTCAAAATTCAGATTTTTTGATAATTGGAATTTATATGTCGTTGCATTTGGAAATTCTTTCCATTTAAAAGTTAGATTTGTTTGAATATTGATTGAATCTTTTGCTGGAGTTTCTAAAATTGGAACTATATCAATTAATCCTAAACTATGTTCTGAACCGCAAGTAATATATCTCCATTTTACAGTTGTATCAATTTTCACTGGATAATTTTTGTTAGTTGTTGTACCATCGCCGAGTTGACCATTATTATTAGCACCCCAACTCCATAATGAACCGTCAAATTTAATAGCTTTTGAATGATTGTAACCACATGCAATATGAACCCAATTTGTATCTTGTCCTATTTGGATTGGTGAATATCTATCTAAGTAAGTACTATCTCCAATTTGTCCAATATAATTCCGCCCAAACCCCCATATAGTACCATCAGTTTTCAAGCAAATTGTATGAGCATAACCACAAGCGATGTATTTCCAGTTAGTATCAATACCTATTTTAACAGGTTTATTTACTATTATACTATCATAGGGGAATTGCCCAATAGTATTATCTCCCCATCCCCATAGAGTACCATCAGTTTTGATTCCTATTGTATAAAGTGGCGCTCCTACAACTTGAAGCCAATCATTATCACCTCCTATTCTTGTTGGTGATGTTTTATCAATTGTTGAACCATCACCAAGTTGCCCATAATCATTTGCACCCCAAGCCCATAGTGAGCCGTCTGATTTAATTGCAAATGTTTGATCTTGTGAGCATGAAATATATTTCCAATTAGTATCAATACCTATTTGAACAGGAGAAATTTCTTCGTTGATAGAACCATAACCTATCTGTCCTCTTGAATTTCTGCCCCAAGCCCAAAGTTGTCCATTATTTTTAATCCCTACAGAATGCCAAAATCCGCAGGCAATTTTTTTCCAATCAAATTCTTTACCCACTTGAACCGGATAATTATATTGGGATACTTTATTGTTAAAACCTAATCTTTTATTGTAATTTGCTCCCCAGCCCCAAAGTGTACCATCTGGTTTAATAGCATGATTATGAAAATATCCTGCCGAAATTAAATTCCATTCATCTGTAAAAGAAATTTGTTTGGGAGTTAATATATCAACGATTGTACTATCTCCTACTTGACCGTAATAATTCCAGCCAAAACCAAAGAAATTAAAATGTGGTGTTTTAGGGTCTGTTATAGTATAAAAACGCCAAGTTTCAGACCATCTACTTGAAATGGAATTTGTTATTGCTTTCACTCTCCAATAATATGTTGACCAATAATTCAATGAATCGGGTAAAGAAAAAAAAGCAGTATTTATTGTATCATTAAAAACTAATGCGTTGAATTGTATATCTTCAGAAATTTGAATTAGATATTTTTGGGCAAAGGGAACTGCTTCCCAACTAAATTCAAATAATGGTTGTTTCTTTGAGTCAATTTCTGGTGAAATTAGTTTTGGCTTTGTAAGTCCAGTGTAGAATGCTGGTTCTAATTCTTGCGTTAAATACTCATCATCACTTCTTGCAATTGAAATTTTTACTGAATAATAATTAAATAATTCAGTACTATCAATTTTTGCAATATAAAACCCATCTGAATAATTGTAATCTAATTGAATCCATTCAGAAGATTCTAATTCCTTATAGTAAAACTTAAGAGTATCACTTTCCTCAAGATTATTCAATTTGCATTTTATAGAAATTGTATCATCCGGCTTATAAATTTCTTTAAGAACATCATTATTTGAAATAAACAGTAATTTACATTCAGGAAAATCTTTATTTGAAGTTTCACTATTAAATCCACAAGATACTTTTACAAATCCTAATTTATCGTAAAACAGCAAACTATCATATTTGATTTCTACTTTATTAAATCCAGCAGGTAAGTTGAAATTTTCATAAAAAATTTCATTATCAAAAGCATTGTAATTTGCATTTTTAATGAAATTATTAAGTAATGTATCAACTACAACCAAGTCTTGATTTATAATTTTCAAATTTGTAGATTTCTGTAATGAAAACCCATAACTATTATTAAAAATGCCAGGTTTGTTATAAGGTTCTACCGATGTTGGTCTTGTTATTTTGATACCACTAATATTATCATTTCTGAGCATTATATCACCAGTAAAAAATTGATAACTATCAATATTTACAAAATGACTGCCATAATCAAATCTTTTGATTGTATCTAATTTATCATGAGTTAGATAATTTAGTTTATTATCTTTTATATTAATTATTGGAGATAATTGAACAGATTTTGTACCGTAATCTTCATGATATTGAGATGTATGCGTAAAATTATCTGCATTAATAAAATTATAGTATTTTTGTTTAATATTTGGATTATCATTCCTTAGATTGAAGTTTATAGAATACTTTTCAAAGAGAAACATTTCGGATAAATCTTGTTCAGTATATTGTAAATAAGTATTAAAAGCTGGCATCATATCAAAACCTTCAGTAGATATTTTCCTATTCAATGAATTAAAATCATCATATTGATAATTTATTTTGAATGAATTATTGACAGAAATGTTATAAGTTTCAGATTGATTAATTCCATTCTTAGAAGCATACATAAGCATAAATTTGTCATAATAGTCTAAATCTGATTTAATATAACAAATCGTAGCAAATCCCAATTCAAATTGAGCTGATATATCATTCACATAAAATTCATTTACAACAATACCACCGTTTAATAAAAGCATCCTATTACTAGTAAATTTGAAATACCAAGAACCATAATTTAAATAATTTGTTGGATTTTCATTTTTGTTTAAGTAGTTGAAAGTTATCTTATTTTTGAAATCATCTTTATTAATATTGACATAGTAATTTGTATCTCTATCAACAACTATCGAATCTTTAACAAAAAAATAGTAAGGAAGAACAGGAATTATTGATTGAGGATCAGCTGTATCATTAAAATCATACACACTGACAAAAACATCATAGTACCAAGTGGTATTGGGATACTAACATTTTTCTTACCAGAATACTTTGCATATTCAACATTCATATTTCTATCCGTCAAAATAATCCACTCGGCAGTTTCAAATACATCTATGTTTAAAAATCTGGCTTTTGAAAAAATAAAATCTGTTTTTATCTCATCATTTTCGCTTTTGGCTATTAACTTTCCCTTATAAGTGGGTGGATTAATATCAGGTATTGGAAAATTTATATCATTAACATATACTTTTAATATAGCTTTGGCACTTGAACCTGCATTTATTGAAACATTTTGTGGTTCGATTTCATAAGTAAATCCATCAGGAAAATCATAATCCAAGAACAGATTATAAGTTTGAGAATTTAAACTTTTGTTATACAAAGTTAATGTGTCCGATTTTGTCCATGATGAATCCGACAATTCGATATTTCCAAAATTGATTGAAGAAGGCATTATAATTGATTTTGATTTGGCGGCAGAAAAAATGTCCATTCTTCCTCCACCTTGCTCCCAAATTGTTGCACCTACATCAATTGATGTTCCCATTAATGCAGATTTAATCTCTTGTGGAGTCCAAGTTGGATTTATTTGTCTTAATAATGCCGCCGCTCCAGCAACATGTGGAGCGGACATTGATGTTCCACTCTTTGTTGCAAATTGATTATAAGGTGCCGCCGAATAAATATCTACACCGGGTGCAGAAATATCTGGTTTGATAATATCCGAGCCCACAACTGGACCGCGAGAACTAAAATTAGCAACTTGGTCGTTGTTATCAGTTGCGGCAACTGTTAAAGCATCTTTTGCAATTCCAGGACTAAACAAAGTATATATAGATTTTCCAGCATTTCCTGCTGATACCACACAAACTACTCCATTTTCAACTGCATTATTTACTGCAACACATTGTGGGTCTTCAGGATAACCACTGCCTCCCAAACTCAAATTGATTACATCCGCACCATCATCTGTATTTGGGTCACCATCTGGATCAATAGAATATTCAATACCTGCTATAATTGCATCTGAAGAACCTGAAGATTGAGCATTTAAAACTTTTACTCCAAGAAGTGATGCTTCTGGTGCAACACCCGTTAATCCATTTCCGTTTCCAGCCGCAATACCTGCACAATGCGTACCATGACCATGGTCATCAAAAAAATTAGGAGAATTGGATACAAAACTATACCCGCCAACAACTTTACCGTTATTCAAAGATACATGATTGGAATCAATACCAGTATCAATTATGGCAATTAAAATCCCTTTTCCTTTAACACCATAATTCGCCCAAACACTATCTGCACGAATTACCTTGTTACTTGCATCATCATTGGTTTTGACTTCCACAACATCATGCACAGATTTGATATAATCCAATTTTTTAATTTCATCTATTACCCAAGGTTTAGTCCTCAAAGAAATACCATTGAGAGCTATCTTGTAACGAAATTTTATCGTATAAACAGGTCTTATTCCATGAATTTTTATCAATTCTTCATCATTAATTATTCTTTCTAAGTCATTAAGAAATCTTTTTTGTTGAAGTTGTACCAATTCAAGGGAGCGATTTAAATTCGAAAAATTAAAATTTGTCTGACCTTTAAATGTTTTAACTGGCTCTTGAGAGAATTCAACAATCACATCCTTATCTTCATTTGGATTAGATGATTTAGTATGAATTATTTTTCCATTTTCAATGAGTGAAGTTGTGGTACTAGCAATTTGATTCTTTAATTCCAATGGTTCTTGATTTTTTGGAAATTTGATTTGCACTTGAGCAAATAACGAAATTGTATTAATTATAATGATAATTAAAACAAGAGTTAAATTTTTTTTCATAATTATAAGAATTTTTTGTTATTAATTTAGTAAATTTATTCAATACTAATTTATTTATATTAACTCTAAATAATTGGGAATACTACCAAAAATATGGAGTTGGACTTAAAGAAAAATTGTAATTTATTTTCAATTCGAAGACAAAGAACAAAAAAAATTTCAATACATTTTTTTTCCCAAAATTATATAATTTTATTAAATAAAACAAAATTATTTATAGTTATTTTAGATTTTTTTTTCACTTAGAAAAGTTATATTTTTTAACACAAACGAAGTGGATTACGAAATACGATAAGCAAATTTCTCAGTAATTAAATTGGAAATCCAATAGTTTTTATCATTATTCATATTTGATAATTTATATTTGCCACCATCATACTTATTCTGTAAGTGTTTTGGATTGAGTTTCAAATAAATTCGTCCCTCTCCAAAAATCCGTTTTATAGTATTAACCTTTATTATTTTGCAATACTAATTACAGAAGATATAACTTTTTTACAATTTAAAATTAAAATTTTTTTTCGGAATATAATATACATTAGTGCTGATAAACACAATAAATAATGATGTGCTTTTTTTATAAAATTTAAAAATATCAAAAAAAAAATTTAAAAATATTTAAAATAATAAAAAATTTATTTCGTGATTATGTTAGCACTCGTTACAAAAGAGTGCTAATATTTTGAAATTTAAATTTTTTTATTATTAATATAATTTTTTGAGAGGTTTATATGAATTTAACTCCTTTGCACGACAGAATTATCGTGAAAGCCGCAATGCCTGAAGAAGTAACTAAAGGCGGAATTATCATCCCTGATACAGCAAAAGAAAAACCAATGCAAGGCGAAGTGATTGCAGTTGGTAATGGCAAAGTTGCTGAAAACGGCAATGTAACTCCATTGCAAGTTAAAGTTGGCGACAAAGTATTATATGGAAAATACTCAGGTACAGAAGTTGCAATCGAAGGCGATGAATATTTGATTATGCGCGAAAGCGATGTTTATGCAATAATTAACAAGTAATTTAAATAATTAAAATAAAGGATAATAAAACAATGGCAGCAAAATTAATTAATTTCGATGTTGAGGCACGTGCTTCACTCAAAAAAGGCGTTGATATTCTTGCAAATACTGTAAAAGTTACATTAGGTCCAAAAGGTCGTAATGTGATTATTGACAAAAAATTCGGTGCACCAACCGTCACTAAAGACGGTGTTACTGTTGCAAAAGAAATCGAATTAGAAGATCCGATAGAAAACATGGGTGCAAATATGGTTCGCGAAGTTGCTTCAAAAACTTCAGATGTAGCCGGTGACGGAACAACTACTGCAACTGTACTTGCTCAAGCAATCTATCGTGAAGGTTTGAAAAACGTTACTGCTGGTGCAAATCCAATGGATTTGAAACGTGGTATCGATTTGGCAGTTACTGCTATCACTGAAGGTTTGAGAGAATTGAGCCGCGAAGTTGAAGGCAAAAAAGAAATCGCTCAAGTAGGTATTATTTCTGCAAATAATGATGCTACAATTGGCAACTTGATTGCTGAAGCAATGGAAAAAGTTGGCAAAGATGGAGTTATCACTGTTGAAGAAGCAAAATCAACTGAAACTACTATGGATACAGTTGAAGGTATGCAGTTTGATAGAGGTTATTTATCACCTTATTTCATCACAGATGCAGATTCAATGGAAGCAAAATTAGAAGATCCATTCATTTTGATTTATGACAAAAAAATCTCTGCAATCAAAGAATTATTGCCAATTTTGGAAAAAACTTCACAAGCAGGTAGATCATTATTGATTATCTCTGAAGATATCGAAGGCGAAGCATTAGCAACTTTGGTTGTTAATAAATTGCGTGGTACTTTGAGAGTTGCGGCTGTTAAAGCTCCTGGCTTTGGCGACAGACGTAAAGCAATGCTCGAAGATATAGCAATTTTGACTGGCGGCACTGTTATCAGCGAAGAAAAAGGTTATAAATTAGACCAAGCAACTTTGGCTTATCTTGGTCATGCAAAAAGTATCATCATCGACAAAGACAACACAACAATTGTAGAAGGTGCTGGCAAAAGCGAAGATATCAAACAAAGAATCAATGAAATTCGCGTTCAAATCGAAAAAACTTCATCAGAATATGATAGAGAAAAATTGCAAGAACGTCTTGCTAAACTTAGCGGTGGCGTAGCTGTGTTGAAAATCGGTGCTTCAACTGAAGTTGAAATGAAAGAAAAGAAAGCAAGAGTTGAAGATGCATTACATGCAACAAGAGCCGCGGTAGAAGAAGGTATCGTACCTGGTGGTGGCGTTGCTTACTTGCGTACTTTACACAAATTAGATTCAGTTGTAACTGCAAACGATGACCAATTAACTGGCGTTAATATCATTCGCAGAGCAATCGAAGAACCAATTCGTCAGATTGTAACTAACGCTGGTGAAGAAGCATCAGTTGTTTGCAATGCTGTTAAAGCTGGAACAGGTGCATTTGGTTACAATGCTGGAACAGGCGAATATTGCGACTTGTTTGAAGCAGGCGTTATCGATCCAACTAAGGTTAGCCGTGTTGCATTAGAAAATGCCGCATCAGTTGCTGGCTTATTGCTCACTACAGAAGCAACAATCGTTGACAAGCCATCCAAAGAAGCTCCAATGCCTGCAATGCCAGGTGGAATGGGCGGAATGGACGGAATGTATTAATCAATTAAAAATTACGAATTTCAAATTACGTAATATGAAAATTAATAATCCCTGCTATGAAAATGGCAGGGATTTTTTTAGTTTTAGTACCTAAGTTCAAATATAATTGATTACGTTTCGTTTGTAAATTCTGTTTGTGAAGTGAAAATTGTTGAATGATTATTATAAATCTAACTATGCAAAATATAATCGAAGTAAATAATGAAAAGATACAAGAATATTGCAAACTATTAGATATCAATAAGATGTATATTTTTGGTTCTGCAGTTTCTGATAAATTCAACAATAATAGTGATATTGATTTTTTGATTTCATTTAAAGATAGTATTAGTATTGAAGATTATACTGATAATTACTTCGATTTGCATTATAAATTGAGCGATTTATTTGGAAGGAAAATTGATTTAATTACTGAAAATAGTTTATCCAATCCATATTTCATTGAAAGTATCAACGAAACTAAAGAGTTGATTTATGAATCGTGACATTAAAAAAATGAATAGAAAACTACATATATTATTTTTAATAGGAACAATTATAATTACTCTTAATCCGACAAGAAGTTATGCCCATATGTCCGAGGAAATTGTTCCATTTGTGTTTAATGGATTTGTTGGTTATCAGTATGGCATTGGTACAAATGGTTACATATTGAGTGGTTTTGATGCAAACTTGGTTTTGATGGTTTTAAATGGCGGGTATTCAAATAAAATAGATTTTGGTTCAAATGCATATATTGGCATCGGCTATGCATCAATACTTCAAATACAATATGGTTTTGCATATTCACAAAAAAAAGACTTGTTGAGACTTAGGTCAGATTTACCCATGCACCTTTTGGGGACTAAAGGAATTTGGAGAACTTTGTCAATTGGACTATATTGGGAAAAACGGTTTAATGATGCGGATTATTCCAATAATTTTGGATTTAGTTTATCTATAGGAATTATGAATCTTATTTGGAATCCAGAAAAGTAATAATAATAAATGTAATTTAATCATTTAATATTTGCAAAAATTAAAAATTAAAGGGCTTGAATAATATGCTACGTCCAACTGCTATAGAAGTTAAACCTTGTGATAACTATCAATTACTTATCAAATTTGATAATAATGAAACTCGTTTATTTGATGTTGAAAAACTATTAGAAAAACCACCTTTTAAACCATTAAAATCAAAATCATTATTCGAAACTGTTCATACTAATGGTATAACTATTGAATGGCAAAATGATATTGATATATGTCCAGATGAATTGTATTATAATAGCAAACTTGTTTCAAATTAATCCCTGCTATGAAAATGGTAGGGATTTTTTAGTTTTAGGAAATTTGAAAAAATAATTTTAAGTTTATATTGTCATTTATGTTTTAATTAAAGGAAAATCAATGATTGCACTGCAAGGGATATATAGAAATGGGGAGATTGAACTCGAACAGAAAATAATAAGCAATTATCCAATTAAAGTTATAGTTACTTTTTTAGTTGATGAATCAAAAAGTGAAAATACAATATTGAATATTAATGATTTTTCTTTTCTTGAATCAAGAAGAAAAACACTTGAATTTAAGGGTAATATATCAGATGCAATCATAGAAGAAAGAAGAGATGAACAATGAAAATATTTATTGATACATCATCTTTGATTAAATTATATCATTATGAAGTTGATACTGATAGAATTGATGCATTGCTTAGAGAAAATCCAATTTCAGAAATCTATTTATCTGAATTAGCAAAAGTTGAATTTTTTTCAGCAATTTGGAAAAAGGTTAGAACAAAAGATCTAAGCGAGATTCATGCAATTTATTTAATTAATGCCTTTAAAACAGACTTTTCAAAGTTTTCTTTTATTAAAGTACAAAAAGATTTAATTGAAAATGCAACAAAACTAATCGTTCAATATGGAAAATTAGGTTTAAGAACTTTAGATTCAATTCAGTTAGCATCAATCCTTTCTGTTAAAGAACATGTATCTTTTGTATTAACTTCTGATATTTTATTGAAAAATATAGTTGAAAGAGAAAATATTTATACAAAATAATTAGGATAGTAATTTTTTGTCTTGTCAAAAATCCCTGCTATAAAAATGGCAGGGATTTATATTGTAATCAAAAAAAGGCAAAATCTAATAAAATTGACTTAATTTCGTTTTAGCTATTTAGTCAATGTAATTGTATTTTTATTTGGAATTGATTTATGAAATGGTTAAAAGTTTTGATTTATATTTCTGCAATTGCAGTAATTTCCTTATCTCACCAAAGTTGTAATATTATCAAGCAAGTTTCACAAACAATTTCTAATTTACAGAAATTAGAATACAAAATTGAAAATGTTACGAACTTTAGAGTTGCAAATATTAACGTTCAAAATATATCAAGTTTGAAAGATTTTTCTATTACAGATGGTTTAAAACTTGCAAACGCTTATGCCACAAAAAGTTTTCCAGCTGATTTTGTATTAAATCTTAATGCAAAAAATCCAAATACAGGTTCAAACAACACTACAGCTACCTCCGCTACAATTGCTAAACTTGATTACAGATTGATTCTTGATGAAAAACCAACGATAAGTGGTGATATTTCTTCTCCAATAACAGTTCCCGGCACAGGTCAATCAATCAATATACCATTGAATATGAATCTTGATTTGTATAAATTTTTTGGTGATAGGGGTTACGAAAGTGTAATTAATTTGGCACTTTCGCTTGGTGGATTGAATGCTAATCCAACAAAGGTTAAATTAGATATTAAGCCGACTGTAAATACTTCTATTGGTCCAATTTCTTATCCAAACAGAATTACTGTAATTGATAAAGAATGGAGATAAATTTAGATGGTTAATATGGGGTAAGTTTATTAATCTAAATTTTTAAACAATGGAACAAAATTATTTCGAAAATGACATTTTTGAAAATATTGATTTTAAAGAAAATTGTTTTCAAAAAGGGGAATATGAAAATTGCACTTTTGATAGGTGTGATGTTTCAAATGTTAATCTCTCAGAAATCAAATTTGTAGATTGTATTTTCAACAATTGCAATCTAAGTTTGGCAAATATTTATTTAGCCGTTTTTAATAATGTAATATTTAATAATTGTAAATTATTTGGATTGGATTTTAGTAAAATAAATGAATTTGGTTTAACATTTACTTTTAATAATTGTGCATTAAATTTCTCTTCTTTTTATAGACTTAAGTTAAAAAATACTATGTTCTCAAACTCACAATTAAATGAAGTTGATTTTACTCAATGTGATTTAACAAATTCTGTATTCGATAATTGTAATTTTGATAGAGCAACTTTCAATCAAACAATTTTATTAAAAGCTGATTTACGTAGTTCATCAAACTATACAATAGACCCCGAAAAAAATCAAATCAAAGGTGCAAAATTTTCAATATATGGAGCTGTTGGACTTCTATCAAAGTATGATATTAAAATTGAGTAAATTTTAAAGTTGGTTATAATTAAGACTTTATATCAACTAAGCCGTTTAAAATTAATTTAAATTTATAACTCTTATCATATTAATTCCTTGGATTCCGATAAGGAAGAAGTATTAGTAAAAAATTATTTCGACACTTCGACAAGCTCAGTGCAACGCAAGATTAAAGACCAGCTTGTTACGAACAATACTAGCGGGCTTACATATTTGTAACTTAGTGATTGCCGATAAGTCTAACAATCAAAGATTGATTGTATTGCTAAATTACATATTCAACACCTATGTTGTTGTTGGACTTTTGGGCGATTCTTGTGTTACATACAGTTAATCGCGCTGGGATTTTCAAGGATTTTATATTTATCTTTTGATACAATTTAGAATGAAGTTAATAAATATGCAAAAAACGTATTTGAAACCTTTGTATAAAAAAATGATTCCGAACTTCGTATTAGAAATTTATTGTGTTTATTTTCCCTTATTTTTCAGTCATCTATGAATTTAATATAAAAAAAATCCTCTTGTAGTCAAGAGGATTAAGATTAGAATACTTGTTGAATAATCTTTTATTTGTACAAATACAACATTGAATAAATAATGAATACTACAACGCATAAACCAGTTGTCAATGCAGCCCAACCAAAAACTTTTACTAATCTTTCATAAGATTTTGATGGAGGAGGTACAATCAATTTTTCTAATTTGCCACTTTCAACTAATTTTTGATATTCAACAGGTCTATCGTGTTTAAATTCTTCTAAAGAATAACTACCAGTGAATACTACTGTATCCATAGGGAATTTTTCAGGTCTAAAATGAGTATTAAAGAAATGTACAGTAAAGATAAAGCCAGCAGCAAGTAATGCTTCATCACTGTGAATAATAGTAGCGATATTCAAAAATTCACCTGGAATAATTTTGGTAAAGAATGATGGGAACCATAATGAAAATCCAGTTGAACCAATAATAAAAATACCCCAAAATACTGCAAAGTAGTCAAATTTTTCCCAGTATGTCCATCTACCATATTGCGGTTGAGGACCTTTCCCTATAAACCATAAAATTGACGCTTTTGCATCTTGAGCATCTTTCAAATTTGGTACTAAAGAATCAGGACCAAACAACATATTCTTCCAAGAGCCAAACTCTTCTTTTTTTACTCTAAATAAATCAAAAATATGAACTATAAAAATTCCCATCAAAAATGCTGCAGCTATTCTGTGAAATATTCCAGCTCCTTCTGCTCCACCATAAATGACAACGATTGTCTGTGCTATCTCAGTATATGAGAATTTCAATAACATTCCAGTAACCGCAAGTGTAAGGAAACTACAAATCATAATAATATGCAAAGCTCTGTTTAATGGAGTAAATCTCATAACACGTTTATCATTTGGATGATTTGCTTCAATCAATTTCATTGTTTTACGCATTTGAATTGAACGAGGTAACCAAAGCAATGTATGGAGCCAACTAATCAAAAATGTTCCAATTAACAATGAAGTCATACCCCAAAAAGCATAGAACAAAAATGGATACTTCTCAGGGTCGTGATGAGTGGCGTGTGTTAGATAACCTGCAAATCTTCTATTAGCATTTGGATGGCATTTTTGACAAGTTGCAACAACATTTTCACGAGAAAGGTGTGATTCTGGATTATCAACTGGTAATATATCATGTGCACCATGGCAGTCATAACATTTAGCTGCCTTTTGAGAGCCAAGTTGCGAAACTTTTCCATGATAAGTGTCGAAGTATGTTTTGGTAATTTTCTCATGACATTTGCCACAAGTCTTCATAATATCCATTCTGAAGTGATTATCACTTGCTCCTTTAATTGAATGGGCTGAGTGACAATCTTTACAAGTAGGCAATCTTTCCTTTGAAGTAGAAACAAATTTCGAGTGAATTGATTTATCAAATTGCTTCTCAATACCGTAATGGCATTTACCGCAAGTGTGTGCGATATTATCTGGATTAGTACTTGAAGTTTTATCTTTATGATGTCTTTCACTATGTGCTGTATGGCAATCAGCACAAGTAGCTGTTACAGTTAATCCGCTTTTAGTTAATCCCTTTCCATGAATACTTTCAGAATATTGACTAACGAGATTCTTAGGTGCATCTTTAATTCTCATTGCAATTTTTTTGCCATCCATGTGGCAACTTGAACATAGCTTTGGTATATTAGATGGGAATATAGTGGATTCAGGATTCTTTTTTGCTAAAACTTCGTGTGAACCATGGCAGGTCTTACAATCAGGTGCATCTTTATCCTTTAAAGCGTGAAGCTCACCGTGCATACTTTTGTCATAATTCTTCTTAACATTTTCATGACAAGAGCCACAATTAACTTTAGTTTGAATACTTTCGCATGGTCTTTTGCTTGAAGGCATCACATCAGTATGACATTGACTACAAGCTGTTTTTGAGTGAACAGAATGATTAATATTTCTTGTATCGACAAATAATGACCTGCCATCGCTACTTGCTTTTATATCTTGTCTTTGATGACATTTCAAACATTCATCATTTGCAAGTCCCATAGCATAATATACTTTACGAATTTTGTGTGGTTGATGACAATCAACACAAGCAGGCAAAATGTGAGCTTCTTTTTCCCATTTCTGACCATTGATAACTTTTTGATGTACTTCTTCAATTCTTGCATGGCACTTTGTACATGTTTTTGCAATATTTCCTCTGGAAATTGATGAACGATTGTCGGTATGTGGAAGAATTAAATGTGCTGAGTGGCAAGAAGCACAAGTTGCAGTTACTACTAAACCTTTATGTAATAAACCATATCCGTGAATTGACTCAGTATAATTTTCTAATATATGTGTTTGTGGTATATTTCTTTGCAATTGAACTGGAGAACCTTCCTGATGGCATCTTCCACATAAGTAAGGTATTTTTATTGGCGAAACAGGAGAATTAGGGTCGTTTACTTTTGTAATTTCGTGGCTTCCATGGCAACTCTGGCAACTTGGTGCTAATGGGTCGCCCTTTTTACTTGCTTGACCATGCAGCCCAATATCATAATTTTTTTGTGCTTCTTGATGACATTTACCGCACTTTGCTTTAGGTAAATCATCTTCGTGTGGAAGGTCGGCATCTTTTAAATCAACATGGCAATCAATACATGCTGCTCCATAGTGGGTTGATGCTTTTAGTTTTTTTTCACTCACAAAGACTGATATTGTTTTTCCATTTTTTTTGCCTTTTAGTGATGTATCTTCGTGGCAAGCATAACAATCACTATTATCGGGTTCCTTTTGTTGAGCAGCGATTGTAGTATTTAATATTATATAAGAAAACCCTGCAATAGCTAAAATAATTGTGGAATAAAATGCTATCCGATTATTACCCTTAGCATTAATCATAAATTCTTTGATTTTTAAATTCATCAGTTTTATTTTGTGAGAATTAAAATCAAATGACTTATTGATTTTTAGATAATCTAAAACATTTTGTAAATGGTTAAATATTTTCATCAAAAGCTCCATATTAAATACAACATTCAATCGTTTGAGTAATTCATAGTCAAAAAAAGATTTAAAAATTAATCAAACATTTAAATACATTTCTTAACAATTATAAAATTAAGAAATTTTATAATTACAAACAATACTTTTTATAAAAATATTTTTTATTGCTATAAACTATAAATTATATGCTTGATACATCACATTATTAGAATAAATTTACTAAATATCGTTACGTTTAAATGCAATAAGAATATGACTGATAGCAATTAATTCAATCCATTCAATATCAAGTTTAAATCTGATGTTTGCAACTAAAGTAAGTGCATAAATCATTGTGAAATAGAGTAATATGGTAACAAAAATAACTGCTATCTTTTTATCAATTTTAAATAATAGAATCAAACTAATTAAAAATAGGAGATTCAATATCAAAACAGGTAATTTTCTAACTATTAAAAATTTTAAACTTGAATCTGAAAAATATCTTGGCGGTATCCACCAATAAAGGTATGCCTGATAGATAGTTTTTTCTAAATAAAGATATGGTTCATTATTTATTAATTTTAAAGCTATTGGTTTGAAGTATGGGTCGAGCAAAACATCATTTTTAATTGCTTTAAGTGAATCGATATAATTTTTGTCTTTATCACTAACAATGTCATATTTCGGGTTTTTGTGATGTTGGTATAGAAATCCTTCATAAATATTTCCATAATGTGATTTTGCTGGAATGAATTGATTAAAAGCTATATAATTTCTAATTATCCAAGGTGATAAAACAATTGAAAAACAAACAATAAATAAAATCATATCCTTATAATTGCTTTTATAAAATTTATATCCTAAATAAATATAAAATGATATAATAACAGGCATTGCAACTGGTTGTGTTAAATATACTATTCCACTAATAATTCCATTAATAATAACAATTTTTGTTATATTCTTATTATTTATTAAAGCTGTTTTTAAATCCATATAAAAAATAAACCAAATAATTGCAATTGGAATAAAAATATTCGTAACTTCAATTACCATTGGATAATAAAAATATGATGGGTGAAACAAGAAAAGCAAACCGGCAATTCTAAATTGTAATTTATACGCTCTATTACTTAATAAAAATAACAAAAGAGGTACTAATCCAATCAATATATGTTGAGTAAATACTATCCAAAATTTTGCATCGCTACCAAATATCTTAAGGAAAGAAGCCAAAAATAATGGATATACTGGAACTTTCATAGCAGTTGGACCTAATTCAGGTATTATTGAATAGCCATTTCCAATAACTAAATTCTTCGCAATCTTAAAATCTTCTACTGAATTAAAATCCCCATTGTAATTGAAAAGAAAAATCAATCTAAACAAAATAAAAAACAGACAAATAATTGTCATTTTAAATAAATTTAGACTTTCAACCCAAAGTAAACATTTCTCAGTAAAAATTTTCATATATCAACTTGTATTTAAAATAGAAATATCCGATATTACTATCGGATATTTCTATTAAATTATTCAATAATAATTTAGAAAAAACTCTTAGCTAAATCAATCAAAAATGATGGTAAAATACCAAGTAAAAATACACCTGCTAAACATATAGCCAAAGTAAAATGAGATGATTTAACATCAGCAACAAGTGCTTCCCCTTCTTTTTCTTTGAAATACATATTCAATACAAGTCCAATATAGAACCACATTGAAATTATCGAGGAAATAACAGCAATTATAGTTAGCCAAGTGTAACCTGAATGTATTGCTGCTGTAAATAACATATATTTACCCGGAAATCCAGCCATTGGTGGAATACCGGCTAATGAGAACATAAATACTGCCATTAAAGCAGCAAGATATGGATGTGATTTGCGTAAACCAGCATAATCTGAAATTTGTTGGAATTTATCAGAATCACGCTCTAAAACTCCAACAATAACAAAAGCTCCAATTTGCATAAACATATATGCAGTTGAGTAAAAAATTATACCCGCAAAACCATTTTCATTATTTGCTACAATTCCCATCAATAAATAACCAGCATGTGCTACTGATGAGTAAGCTAACATTCTTTTTACATTTTTTTGTGCTATAGCAGTTATATTACCAATAAGCATAGTTGCAGCAGAAATTATTGCAATAATAAAAGTAGCATTACTTGCATACTCTTTTATCAATAACATTTTTTCATCAATCAATTGAGCTGGAAAATTCGTAGGTATTAATGATTTTGCAATGATTATGAATGCAACAAGTGCAGCCGCTTTTCCAGCTGTACTCATAAATCCTGTTACAACAGTTGGCGAACCAGTATAAACGTCAGGTGCCCATTGATGAAAAGGAAATGCAGCAACTTTGAATGATAAGCCAATTATTAATAATGCCAAGCCAATTTGCAAATAAATATTCAACACATCACCAGAAGCAACTTTTGCAGCAATTTCATTCAATTGTAGTGAACCAGTAGCACCGTAAATCAATGACATTCCGTAAAGTAAAAATCCGGTTGCAAATGAACCCAAAATAAAATACTTCAATGCTGCTTCAACAGAAATTAATCTTGTTCTGATAAATCCCGCTAAAACATAAAAAGTAATAGACATTATTTCTATTCCGATGAATATAGTTACCATACTATTAGAGTGAGCTATAATCATCATTCCGCTTATTGTAAATACAATTAATGAATAAAATTCTTTATATTCACCATACTCTCTTGTTAAAAATGGTCTTGAAGCTACAATTGTTAAAATTCCAGCTAAAGCAAAAAGAATATCAAAAAAAGCTGCATAGCCACCAAATGTTATCATACCCTTAGATATTGTACCTTCATAAGCTAATTTAACTAAATCACCAGTTGGTAATGTAAGAGTATATATTGCAGCTAATCCAACCAAAGTAAGACTAATTATAGAATAATAAAAAGTAACAATTTTATTTTTTCCTGAAAAAGCATCAACCAAAATTACTGAAATAGCAAATATAAAAATCAGAGTTAATGGAAGACCGTATATTAATTCTTGTATCATAATTTCCTTACCTTTTATTATTTCTTAATTTGATTTTGTGAATTTGGAACTGTTTTAGTAGTCTGTTTAATTTCAGGTAACTGATATGTAGATTTTCCAAATTTCAATAATTCTAATTTATTAACTAATGCTCTTGTTGAATTCTCTGAAATATTCAAGAATGTTTTAGGATAAACTCCAATCCAAACAATGAATATGACTATTGGCACCAACATAGACCATTCTGATTTGTTCATATCTGTTAAATGATGATTTTTAGGATTGTCATTTGTTCCATACATAACTCGCTGGAACATCCATAAAAGATAAACAGCAGCAAAAATCACACCTGAAGCACCAACAATTGTAAACCAATATGAATTTAAAAATGGTGATTTGAATGCACCAAGTAAAGTTAAAAATTCACCAACAAATCCGTTCAAACCTGGTAATCCTACTGAAGCAAACATCGCAATAGCAAAAAATACAGTAAAATTAGGCATAATACGTGCTATGCCACCATATTCTGAAATTTCTCTTGTATGTCTTCTTTCATACAAAAATCCAACACAAAGGAATAACATACCTGTTGATAAACCGTGATTTACCATTTGAATGATTGCACCCTGAATACCTTCGGCAGTCATAGAAAAAATACCGAGAACTACGAACCCAAGATGGGAAACCGATGAATATGCAACAAGTCGTTTAATATCTGTTTGAACCATTGCTACTAATGCACCATAAATAATACCGATTACAGCAAGAATCGAAATGAAAGAGGCGTATTCAAATGATGCTTGTGGGAACAATTCTAAATTAAATCTGATTAAACCATAAGTTCCCATTTTCAACAAAACACCTGCAAGTATAACAGAACCCGGAGTTGGTGCTTCTGTATGAGCATCAGGCAACCAAGTATGCAAAGGGAAAATTGGTACTTTAATTAAAAAAGATAAAGCAAAAGCTAAAAACAACCATCCTTGTATATCGGCAGGAATATTTGAAGCGACTTCTTTAATCAGCAAATAGTTAGTTGTAAATCCGCTTTCGAGCTTTAATAATGTTTCACCTGCGTACATTCCAAGCCAAACAATAGCCACAAGCATAAATAACGAACCAACAACTGTAAAGAGAAAGAATTTAACTGTTGCATATAATCTGTCTTTACCACCCCATATACCGATAATAAAATACATCGGAATAAGAATAATTTCCCAGAAAATATAAAACAAGAATAAATCCAATGCCATAAAAACACCAGTCATTGCAAATTGAAGCAACATTACCATAATGTAATATTCTTTTTCTCTTTTTGTGATTGAAGTAAAAGAAGCAAAAATTGCAATTGGAGTAATGAATGTAGTTAGCATTACAAGCAGCAATGACATTCCATCAATACCAATTCTAAATCCTGCATCAAAGGCATCAATCCATTTTGTTTCAAATACAAACTGAAATCCCGGATTTGCGCTGTCAAATCCTAAAAATAGGAATAACGAAACAACAAAAGTTGCAACGGAAATTCCCAGAGCTGTATTTTTTATTGCTTTTGTGTTATCAGAATTAAAAAACAAAAGCAATAACGAACCGACAAGCGGTAAAAATAACGTTATAAATAGTGCTATCATATCAACTTTATCACTGTACTTACAAAATTTTTCAAAAATTAATTAAAATCCGAATATCATCAGGGAAATAATAGTTATAATTCCCGCCATCATCAGTAATGCGTAATTTTGAGCAATACCTGTTTGTATTTTTCTTAAATTTTCTGCAACAACACCTGTTGCTTTTGCAGAACCATTTATAATTCCATCAATTATACCAATATCAAAAAATTTCCATAATCCACTCTTTGAGAAAGCAATTATAGGGTCGATAATAGTGAAGAAATAGAATTCATCAAGTTTGTATTTATTCAAAAGCAAACGATACGAAAATCCATGTTCTTTAGCCAATTTTCTTGGTTGTTTCCAGCTTGGGTCGAAATACCATTTCTTTGCAAGTAGCATCATTGCAATAGCAACGGCAGTAGCAATAAGCATAAGAATATACATTTCTGGTTTAATTGCATGACCATGTTCACCCAAAATATGATTTGCCTGAGCAAATACTGGACTTAAAAATGACATAAGTGGAGGATTTGAATGAGACCAAGGTGTCAAAGCATGTGGTATATTAATAAATCCACCAATTGCAGACAATACCGCAAGTACTATTAAAGCAAATGTCATTGTTTTTGGCGATTCATGTGGGTGATGGTGATGAGAATCAAATCTCTCCTTACCATAGAATGTAAGATATAGCAATCTAAACATATAGAATGCTGTAAACATAGCTGCAACCGCTAAAGTAAGCCATAAACCAATACCACCGTGTGGAGATGAATATGCATACCATAGAATTTCATCTTTTGAGAAAAATCCGCTAAAGAAAGGGATACCGGCAATAGCAAGTGTACCTATCAAAAATGTCATATATGTTATTGGCATATAAGTTTTTAAACCACCCATTTTTTTGATATTTTGCTCGTGATGCATTCCATGAATCACAGAACCAGCGGCAAGGAATAACAATCCCTTAAAAAAAGCGTGTGTCATCACGTGAAAAACACCAATATAAAATGCACCAACACCAAGTGCTACGAACATAAATCCAAGTTGTGAAACAGTGGAATAAGCAAGAACTTTCTTTATATCATTCTGTACCAATCCAACAGAAGCAGCCAAAATTGCTGTAATTGCTCCAACAACCGCAACAGTCATCATGGTTGTTTCGGATAATGAAAACAATACAGAATTACGAGCTACAAGAAAAATACCAGCTGTTACCATCGTAGCAGCATGGATTAATGCAGATACAGGTGTTGGACCAGCCATCGCATCTGGCAACCAGACTGAAAGTGGCAATTGAGCAGATTTGCCTGTACAGCCAAGAAACATCATCATTGTGATTGCAGTTATTATACCTGAATTCATCAACATTGCATATTGAGAAGAAGCGGAATCTGCAACTTCCTGATAGTTCAAAGTATTGAAAGTAACGTAAATCAAGAGCATTGATACTATAAATCCAAAATCACCTATACGATTTACAACAAATGCTTTCATACCAGCATCGCCCGTCCATATTATACGTGTGCCGTCAAATTTTTGGTCATACCAAAAACCAATCAATAAATATGAAGCTAAACCTACACCTTCCCACCCAAGGAAAGTTAATAAGTAATTACTTGCCAATACAAGATTTAACATCATAAATATGAACAAATTCAGGTATGAAAAAAAGCGATAGAAACTTCTGTCGCCGTGCATATAGCCAATTGAATAAATATGTATCAGAAACCCGATACCAGTAATTATCAATGCAAACAGAATTGATAATTGGTCAACTTGATAAGCAACTTCGATATTCAATTGTCCAGTTGCAATCCAAGAAAAAAAGGATACTATTACCGGCTTTTCGATTGGGTTGGAATATAATTCCCAAAATAATATTAGCGATAATATAAATGATATTCCCACCATAGCAGATGCAATACCACCTATCAGTGATTCGCTTTTTATTTTTTTGCCAAAAAGACCGTTTATCAAAAAACCCGCCAACGGAAATAGAGGTATAAATTTAATCAGTTCATACATTTTAACAAACCCGTCATTATTTTATATTATTCTTTTCAATTTTACAAACAAACATTTTTCAAAATCATACAAAATTAGTTAAAATTTGAATAAATATAAACTTAAAAATTCAAATGTTAATAATTATTTAAAAAAAAATTTAAATTACAAAACTATGGTGAAATAATCAAATTAAATATAAATAAAATATAATAATTTGACCCAAAATATAAACGATAACTATTCAAAATAATAAGTATTTTTCTTAAAAATTCCAATATCCCAATTCGTCCCCAGAGCTTTTTGGGCAGGGGAAAATATTAAATGTTATATGCAATTTCATTTCAATCATCTTCTTTTCAAATTTAAAACTTCTTTGGTCGAACCACTATTACAGCATCGCTACTTTATAAATAGCAGGAAAATATTTTGGTCTTGGGATAGTTTTACCCATTGATTTTGCCGATTTGAGCCATTCTTCTTTGGCAATTAAAGCTTCTTTTAAAGCTTCTTGTGGTGTATTGCCAAATGCAGAACAAAATTTCAAATCTGGAAAATCTGCTATATAACCACCATCTTCTTCACTGAAGAAAATATTTATATGATAATCTTTCATTTTGAATCCTAATCATTTATTAATCCATATTTATCAATCAAAGATAAAAATTGTTTAACTTGGTACGGCTTTACTTCTCCGTTCACATTTTGAATATTTATCAGTTCCGTTATTCCAACTTTTTTGAAAATATGATGACTCCCATTAATTCTATCGCATTTAAAATCAAAATAACTCAAAATTATAAGAAGTTCTTCAAATTTAACATTTTTTTGATTAGTTAATATCTTCCTTAATAATTATTTTTTTTCATTGTAATCATTTTAAAAGAATGCAATTTACAATTTTTGGATAACTCACCAAAACTTTTCTTACCCTTTTCCTTTTCTTTTGCTCGTCCGCTTGGGTCGAGCCAAACAAGTGGAAAATTTCAGCTATAATGGTAGGAGGTTATGCCTTGCAAATGACTCAAATATACTCATCATTATTAATTATGGAGCATTTTCAAAAAATCAATTATTTCCATTCCACCATCGTCTTTAATTATTGCCCGAACCAGACCTTTAGGTAAATCTCGGTTTGAATGAACCGGAACAGTAGTTATTCTTCCATCTGGATGCTTTAATCTATGATGTGAACCTTTAATCCTAACTTCTTCAAAATCTAGAGATAGCAAAATTATAATCAATGTTTTTCCGCTAACCGAAGGAATATCAGGCATAACTTAAATTTCCATTTTTTTCATAATGTACTGTTATTTCTCGAAAACCTACATATTTGTTTTGTATAATAGGTACATCATTATCCATCAAACAAAGCTCTATTGCTTCTTGAAGATTTTCCATAGCTTCGTCAATGGAATCTCCGTAACTTCTACACCCTTTCAATGAGGGACAACTAACAATAAAAACTTTATCTTCATCCAATTCTACCAATACAGGTAATGAGAAAGTTGAATTCATTTTATTTCCAAATAATTTAAATAGATTATTTAAACGAATATAAGAAACAATTATTTAATGAACTTTTTTTGGTATAATATTGAAAATATTAAGATCTTCACGACCTTCTCTCTCCATTCATTTCCCCCAGCTTTTTTCGGGCTGGGGGAAGTGTATATCATTCATAAAAATGGAAACAAGGGGATTTTGATCGTTTATCATAGTCCTCTTGTTCGAATATTTTGATTGATTCTAACAATTCATTCAGTTTCAATGGCTTATTGTTTAATTTTCTATGATATAAATCAAGTAGAATTCCTGATATTCTGTCACCATCTCTGACTCCCAAAGATTTGAAATGTTCTTTTAATCTGCTATTAGTCCATAACCGCCAGCAATTTCTCATACCCATACCGGCTCCTAAATGTGCAATTCCCGTAGCATTGTCTTCAGACTGATTCTTAAATTCTTCCAAACTTTTCTCATTAAAAAAAATATGTATATGATTTAATGCATCATCAATGTCCTTAGGAATATAAATGCCATCAATTGAATCAGCCGTTTTATTATATCGTTGAATACTTTTATCTACTAATATAGAAGTATAAAATGAATCAATCTCATTTTCAACGTTGAAATTACTGTGATTCACATTATTCAAATACTTTTTTATGATTAATCTTGGGGCGACCCAATCATACCAACATGAAAAATCTAATCCAAATACATATCTCGCAAAACTTCGCTTATCATCTAAATATAATATTTTAAACATTATCCATTCTTGTTTTTCAAATTTACCATATTTGTGCATACCCATAAAACCGGATAAATCATGCGATTTATGACAATGAACTTCAAGAGAATCTAAAAACTCTTGGGTTACAGAATTAGCTAGAGATAGGTTTAATACCGTAGCAACTGAATCAAGTACTTCCTTTCTATATTGATAATTATTTGATAAAAGTTGCAAACTCTGATTTATTAATATTATTACTAAAAAACACTTAAAATATGCTTTCATTGCTTTTTTTCACTCCATATTTAATTATATTATTTATCACATCTTTAGAAAATACAATAAAATTACTGCATATTAACAGATAATATTAATTAGTAGCTGACAAAATTAGTTCTCATTATATGACTACTCAGCCGGCTAACCATAAATTTGTATTTTCGTCATTTTGTAAGAAATTCCTTGAAATTCCCATAGGAAATTAATGTTTGTAACAGAGAAATCTCCCAGCGTCATCCACAACACCATAGGTGTTGAATGTGAATTAAATTATTCAATCCCGATGGGATTGCAGGACTTATGGGCATTTTCTTTATTACAAACATATAATCCCGAACGGGATTTTCAAAGAATTTCATTTTATTATTATTTTCAAATTGTTCCAAATATGCATTTTTTTCATTCAAATAACAAACCAATTTTAAAAATATCAATTCGGCTCTTATCTAACTTGTCAATTACCCTTCCGAAGGTTCGTAACCTTCGGAAGGGTTTGAACAAAGTCAGCTGTTTTTTGCACCTGATTTTTCAGCTGGCGACTGTGTTGTTACCTCATTATTAATACTTTATTCGTAAAAAAAAATGCCTTTCCAATATTTTTGGTAAGGCATTTTTTTTATAATCAAATAATAGACTATGCTTCTTTTTTAGCTTGAGCTTCTGCTTTAGCTTTTGCTTCTTTTCTTTTGGCTCTCAATTTTTCTCTGCGATGATAACGCGCTTGAGCAACAGTTTTATGTTTTTCAACGAGAGCTTCAATTTCTTCAGCTGACTTCTTTTTGAATTGCAAATGACGGCGTAATAAAACACCATCATAGCTGAGAAGTAACTCAACTACTTCAGTAGGTTGAGCACCATTATTAAGCCATTTGATTGCTTTTTCGTGATTGATTTCAAATTTGCCTGGTTTTTGATGAGGGTCGAACCAACCTAATCTCTCCAAAAACGCACCGTCACGTCTTGCACGACCGTCAACAGCAACCACATCATAAATTGCAAGAGCTTTCCTGCCCTTTCTTCTTAATCTTAATTTAACCATTTTAAAAAATCCTATAAATAATGAGTAAAAATCCGGAGATTGCCATTCCTTTTACTTTCCGCAACGGATTGGAATGTTCTAATCTCATTTATAAATTACATTTTCATTCCCGGTATTTTCGGGAAAAATCTTGAACGCTTATTTTGAGTAACCATTTTCATCATCTTTTGCATTTCTTCAAATTGTTTCAACAATCTGTTTACATCTTGAATGGTTGTACCACTACCCCTCGCAATTCTTTGTCTGCGTGAGCCATTGATAATTTTTGGTTGATTTCTTTCTTGATTTGTCATAGAAAGAATTATTGCCTCAACTTTTTTAAATGCTTGGTCATCTATATTTACATTTCTTAATTGCTTATCCATACCGGGTATCATACCAAGTAAGTCTTTAAGCGAACCCATTTTTTGAATAGTTTTTAATTGTTCGAGAAAATCAACAAATGTAAATTGGTTTTTTCTAATTTTTTCTTCTAATTTCTTTGCTTGCTCTTCATCAATCTGCTGTTCAGCTTTTTCTACAAGTGTTAGAATATCACCCATACCAAGAATACGTGATGCAATTCTTTCAGGATGGAATGGTTCTAACGCTTCTAATTTTTCGCCAGTACCAACAAATTTAATTGGTTTTCCTACTACATTCAATACTGATAACGCGGCACCACCACGAGTATCACCATCTAATTTTGTAAGAACAATACCTGTTAATGACAATAAATCATGAAATGCTTTGGCTGTTGTAACAGCATCTTGTCCAATCATTGCATCGCAGACAAATAAAGTTTCAGTTGGTTTTAATGCATCGTAGATATTTCGAACTTCCTGCATCATTTCTTCATCAATTGTCAATCTGCCGGCTGTGTCCACAATAATAGTATCACGACCAAATTTACGAGCATAAGTATATGCATTTTTTGCAATTGCAACTGCATCTTTTGTATCTTCTGTAAAAACAGGCACTTTAATTTGCTGGGCAAGTTGTTGCAATTGTAATATCGCAGCTGGACGGTGAACGTCGCAAGCAACCAAAAGTGGTTGTCTGCCTTTTTTTCTTAAATTTCTTGCTAATTTTGCACAAAATGTAGTTTTACCTGAACCCTGTAATCCAGCAACCATTATGATTGTAGGAGGATTTGGGGATAGAGTTAATTCTGCAGTTTTGCTACCCATCAAAGCAACAAGTTCATCATGAACAATTTTAACTACGAGCTGCTCGGGCATTAATTTGCCTCGAACTTCTGTGCCTATTGCTTTTTCTTTAACATCTTCAACAAATTTCTTTACTACATTTAAATTAACATCAGCTTCGAGCAATGCACGGCGTATTTCCTTCATTGCTTCATTGATATTATCTTCACTAATAACGGATTGTCCACGAAACCGTTTTAATGCACCTTCTAACTTCTCTTGTAAACTCTCAAACATTTTTTTGCTAACTATAATATTGCAAAATACAGAATAACAAAATTACTAAAAATTTTTTATATTATAAAGAAATAATTTGTTTTGACTCAATATTGTTGCTACATTCGTTTTTTATAGCAAATAATTCATTCAACTACATCTTCAATGTATCATATAAGTATTTTTCATAATCAACAATTTTAGGATTTTGAATTTCAAGGATTGCTTCTTCAATTGTTGAAACAAATTTCCACATTGTTCTGTAATTTGATGACATAAATCCTTCATTAACTGATTTTTCCAACAAATTTAATACATCATCAAAGTAATTATTCAAATTGATTATTATTACAGGACAATTTATCAATCCAAGACGCTTCCATGTAAGTGCCTCGAATAATTCTACAAATGTTCCCGTACCACCCGGAAGTGCAACTACAATTTCAGCAAGTTCAAGCATAATTCTCTGTCTTTCGTGCATTGTTGGTACAATTCTCATATCATCAACTTTATCGTGCATAACTTCATATTTAATCAGAAAATCAGGTATTACTCCAGTAATTTGCCCATTTTTATTCAAACAACCATCTGCTACTGCACCCATAAGACCATTATTGCCGCCGCCATAAATTAATCGGCAATTATTATCAGCAAGCATTTCACCAAATTTGAATGATTCACTTTTATAATAATCATTAATTACATTACTTGAAGAAGCAAAAACTAACACATTTTTCATAGCAAACCTATTGATAAATTTTCCAATTTTTCCTGTAATTCTTCCCATTCTTGCATTTTATTTTCTAATTCAATTTTGAAAATTTTGTATTTTTCCTGCACTTGGACTAATTCATTTTGCTTTGAATAAAATTCAGGGTCAGCAAATAACACTTCACATTTACTAATTTCATCTTCTAAAAATGTAATTTCATTTTCACATTGTTCAACTAATCTTTTAATTTTATTTACTTCTTTTTGAATTTCTTTACGTTTTTCTCGACTGATTTGATTTTCCGATACTTTTGGAGTTTCGATTTCAATATTAGATTTTGATTTTTGTTCCAAAATTTTCAAAGAGTCAATTTGCAGTTTATCAAGAAAATAATTAATATCTCCTGCAAATTCTCTTATTTTACCACCTTTGAATTCAACTGTTTTGTCGGTTAATCCATCAAGAAAATCTCTATCGTGAGATACAACAATCAATGCACCTTGAAACTCCATCAAAGCACGTTTTAATACATCTTTTGCTGCCATATCCAAGTGATTTGTAGGTTCGTCCAAAATCAGAAAATTAACTGGTTCAAGTAATAGTTTTGCTAATGACAATCGTGATTTCTCACCGCCAGAAAGTACTTTCACTTTTTTATAAACAGAATCACCGCTAAAAAGAAATGCTCCAAGCAAACTACGTACTTTTGTTCGCATATCACCGGTTGCTGCATTATCAATCACTTCAAATACATTCATATCTCCAGAGAGCATTTCTGCTTGATGTTGAGCAAAGTAACCAATACTCACATTATGCCCCATTTCAATACTGCCTTCATAGCTTTCAGTGCCTATTAAAATCTTTGTAAGTGTTGATTTTCCTTCGCCATTTTTACCAACAAAAGCAACTTTTTCACCTCTTTCAATTGCAAAATCAATATTATTCAAAACCAAATTAGTACCATAGCTTTTGGATAATTTCTTGATTTCTGCAACTAATCTCCCCGAACGAGGTGGCTCAGGAAAACGTAATTTAATTGAACTTGAATCAACATCTTCAATTTCAATTCTATCAATTTTATCAAGCATTTTTACTCTTGATTGAACACGTGTAGCGAGCGTAGCTTTTGAGCGAAATCTTTCGATAAATTTTTCAGTTTCGGCAATTTGTCTTTGTTGATTTTTAAAAGCATTAATCTCTTGTTCACGTTGGACAGCTCTTTGTTCCATAAATTTGGTATAATTATATGGCAAATCATACACTTTGCCAAGCGATATTTCAATAGTACGATTTGTAACCACATCAAGAAATTTTCTATCGTGGGAAACGAGAATTATAATGCCCGGATACGTTTTAAGAAATTCTTCGAGCCAACGAATAGATTCAATATCAAGGTGATTTGTAGGTTCGTCAAGCAATATACAATCAGGTTTTGCGAGAAGAATTTTTGCTAATTCAACACGCATTTGCCATCCACCACTAAATGTATTGAGCATTTTGAAAAAATCATCTCGCATAAATCCAAGTCCAAGCAAAATTTGCTCAACATCAGCTTGTGCAGAATGACCTCCAAGAATTTTCAGTCTATCATTAGCATTTGTAAGTTTTTGAACAATATTTAGATATTCTTTTGAATTATAATCAGTTCTATTTGAAATTTCTTCACTAAGTTCGTGAATTATTTTTTCAGCTTTTTTTATTTCAATCAAGGCAGACTCTGCTTCGGCATAAACTGTTTTCTCCGAATTGACTGCAATATCTTGCTGAAGATAGCCGATTGAAAATTCTTTAGGGAAACTGATAATCCCCTCTGATGCTTGCTCAGCACCAGCAAGTATTTTCAATAATGTAGATTTGCCAGTACCGTTCCTTCCTATTAAGCCAATTCTGTCATTATAATTTATAGTGGCGGTTACATTCTCAAAAAGATATTTTCCACCGAAGTGTATAGATAATCCTGAAATATTAATCATTTTTACGAAATTAAATTTTATACAAAATACAAAAATACGGAAAATATCTCTTTAAATTCACTTTTAGAAAATAGTAGGTTGTTTAATTTGTAATTATCATCTATAGATTACAGATATTATTTAAAAAATAAAAAATATGTAACTGTTCAGCCATTTTCATTTATATTTAATTGCCACGAGCTTAAGCTCGTGGAATGTGGATTTAAACTAACTTTCATGGATTTATCCCAATTTGCAATTATTTTCAAGTATATATGAGTTTTTTTGGGCTAAAGCCATAATCAATAAATTAAAAATCAATCCACCGCCATACTTCGACTAAGCTCAGTAACCGATGACGGTGCTATTAAAGAAAAAAAGCAATTTGAAGGGAAAAAATAATAGCCCTGTCATTGGTTACTGAGCTTAGTCGAAGTATGGCAGAGGTTCAAGAATAGCATTGGTCATTGGCATAAGCCAAAATTTTAGCAAATTGGGTAATAAAAATCGTTTCAAATAAAAATTACCATTTAATTAATAATTGGCAAATACAAGACCTTATCAAATTAAATAATCTAATGATTATAAAAAAAATTACTTGAAAATCCAAGAGGGATTAAATATTTGTAACTGATGAATCCCTCTTCACTTCCAGCAACATAGTAAGTGTTAATTGTGTATTAGAACAGTTCAATTTAACTGTAATTTTCGTAAAATCAGATATCCTCGTTTGATAACAAATTTATTTCTAATTATAGAAGCTTTATACTTTCCTAATTACATGTTTAACAACACCTTGAATTTCAAAATCAAACATATCAAGAATTTTGATAGGTAGAAATTTTTCATTGGCTGATACTAAATAAATAACATCATCAACAATCTGATATTTTTTAACAGTCATTTCACCATTCAATGATGAAATTATAATCTGACCCGGTTTAGGTTGTTCTTTGCCATTTACAACGAGAATATCACCATCGTAAATATTCTCGTTAATCATACTTTCGCCTGACACCCTAACCAAAAATATTTCATTAGGATGTGGAGCAATAATACTATTTATATCTAAAATAGAATCTACATTAATTTCAGTCATTTTGCCATTTAAGGCAGCTTTAATGAGTGGTGCTTCGTAATGATATTTATTTTTTATATTATGTATATTTTTTACTTTCATTATATTTTTTAAATTAAATTATTGAAAATCATTATTAAAAATAATATTAAATAGTTGTATTGAATAAATACAACTTATTTATTACTTTGAAAATTATCCAAAATAATTATAAAATTGGCTACAAATTATGAATTATTTTAGTTACGGTGCCTAATACACTATATTCAATATATGGTTCAATTTTCAAAGGTATAAATTGGTGATTGTAAGATTCCAAAAATACTTCATCATCAATTACCCTGAAAATTTTAACCGTAAGATGATTTTTAATTATTGCCACTACTATCTTACCATCTTCTGGTTCGACAGATGTATCTACAACAAGCAAATCACCATCTGCGATTCCTGTTTGGTCTAAATTTAAACCACTAACTCTTACGAAGAATGTTGCAGCTGGATGCTCAACAAGATATTCATTCAAATCAATTTCACATTCAATATCACTATCTGCTGGCGTTGGAATTCCAGCTGAAACTGAGCTGTTGAACAAAGGTAATTTAACTTGACTTTCCTGATTAGGACTAAAGCCGATAATTTCAATGATTTCCATATTTCCCCCACTTTTTCCAAAATTTCTTTATGCTTGGATTCAAATATAATAAAAAAATATTTATTTAAAAAAAGGTATCGTATAATTTTTTTCAATTTAATGTATATTGTGATAAAAAGTAACTACTTAGCAATACCTATAATTGAATTTCCAAGGGCATATATTTTCAAGTTAATTATAATTATGAGATATTGCCTTTTTTTATCTCGTAGAGATTGTATTTTGGTAACAAATCAAATCTTGAAATAGCACTTTATCTCGTAGAGATTATATTCTAAAAATAATTTAATCACTAAGTGTTAGGCATATCAATTTATTCTTCTTTTTACCATAATATAATCGCTATGCGATATTGCTTTTTGAAATTACTCAGCTATATAATTCTAAATTTAATATGACTCTTATCTAACTTGGCAAAAACCCTTCCGAAGGTTTGAACCTTCGGAAGGGTTTTTTGTTATATCAATTGAAATATTTTTAGGAACATAAATTATAAATACAATTTTCCACAATCAATTAATTAAGGGTAGAGAGTAACAGTTAGAGAAAATGGATGATCTTCATCATTAACAATAGTAAGTATTTCTTCATAAAGTGTTCCATTTGTACTGTTACCGCGAGTTTTTGAAAATGACTTAAATAAAGTTTGGTTTGTAGAAAATTCTTTTGCTCCTAACACATTAAATTTTGAAAAGGGCATGCTAACTGTTTCAAATTCTGTCTTTTCAATATGAGTATATTCAGAAGTAATATATGAATATTTAACTTTTACTGTATTGTCAGAATTAAGCACTGCAGTTATTTCGCCATTAATGTTACCACCTGTCCATTTAGATGTTATAACATTACTATTTTTAGTAAAAGTTATGTCATAAATCCAAGGAGTTGCTATTGATATATCAACAACATCATAAGCATGTTGCCCTTCTCCATTTGCATTATATTTTACACGATTTGCATAAAATTTTCCTATAATTCTAAAACTCTTATATTCTGGCTCAGGGCTAACAATTTTTTCATCAGATTTAATCACCATATCCGCAAAAATAATTTGTGCTTTGATTTTATCACCAGCCACCAAATTATTAACTACAACTTCAAAATTTCCATTTGTAGCAATCGCTTCTGTGGAAATTGCAGTGCCGTTTACAGTTAATTTAACAGGTCCAGAATACTTGATTTGAGTTGGGTATTCGTCATTTTTTGTAGTCATTATAGTGCCAGTAATCTTTTTATCTTTTAAATCACCATTCAAAGTGAATTCGATTTGTGGAATAAAATTGCGAATAACATTTACTCCAGCACTAATTATATTTGGTATTAATTCTGTGGCTTGTGATTCTACATTTGCTTGTGTAACTCTTGGATATGACCTATAATTTTGAGCAATATAACCTAAAAACAAAGAACGGTCATTGCACATTTCAACTTTGCGACCGCTTGGAAATGTGTAATAATAATTGTAAGAATCTTCGTCATATTCAAGTTTTTCTAATAAAGGTTCTGGGTAATCAGGCATTTTATTGCGAGATTTATAAGATGCGATTCCTTTGCCATAAATTGTTTCATTTGTAAAAAAGTACTTGTTAGTGAACTCCGCCAACTTTTTATGTATTTCAATTGCTTTATTTGAAGATGTAAAATACAAACTCAAAGTAGGGTCAGGGTTATTGTTTGAAAAATCTGAAGCCCACTTGGGATTGAATCCAGATTCATAAGGGTCGCTACCACCAACACCGGGATAACCACCATGAGCATCATTACGTACGTGAGGCGGACATCCCATATCTGCAGTATTATGAAGTACTTCACCGAGTGCTCTGAATGCTTTTGCAATCCAAGTATATCGCTGACTTTCAACAGTTGCCTGCAAAGCATTTGCCATATATTCCTTACCTTTTTCCCAACTCCATTCATTAGAACCACTTAGTGGGTCATCCCCATCAAAGTGCCAATAAATTGCATCTATTGCTGGATTAACTACACCAATATTTAAATCGGTAAGATAATATTTGCCTTCATTAATAGCCAATGGGTCATAAAAGTGCCTTAATGCGGCAAGTGCTTCTGGTTCGTCAGCAGAAAATCCACCTTCGATTATCCAATCTTTTATCGTAAAATCTTTGTTTGCAGTTGTTACCGAGAAATTTCCTCTATCTATTACTGCTGGACCATTAAAAGTAACTGATTTGAATAAAATTGAATAATTAGTAAATCTATCAAAAGAATTATACTTACTCAAAAATTTACTTATTATCTCTTCATTTATCTTTCTATGGTCAACTACATTCAAATATGCATTGGATACTTGCGAAAACAACAACAAAGTTGCAAAAATTAGAATAATTTTTTTCATAAAATCTTTCTCCTAAAAATCCATTAGTTTCCAATTACCATCATCATCTTTCGAAAATGAAATTTCAAAATATTTTCCTTGGTAACTAATTTCGTAAACCGCATATACCTCGTCAATACTTATAAGTTTCCTCGTTTTGAATACTTCTGCAAAACCTGCTAATTTGCTCGTGTTTTGCTCAATTGCAGATTCGTAGTAAGTTAATGTGTTTGAACTAATTAGTTCCTTTAAACTTTCTACATCCGTTTCGTTTAGTGCTTTATCAATGCTTTTGCAAGTTGCGGCTAATTCAGCCGATTCTTTAATATTCTCGTTGGGTGAAGTAGGTATATCATCACCGCAAGATACAATTAAAAACATTAATAAAATGAATAGAATTATGGTTTTCATTTTGTTACACTGCTCCTTTTTTATGTTATAAAATGCAACAATAATTATTAGCAAAATTAACAAAATAATCAAATTATACAAATAAAAAAAATGCCCAACAGTTTATTATTAAGTTGGACATTTATACAAATAAAATTCTATCTTAGTGAAGTTTTTATTTAAAAAATTACCTTAATCCACTAATTATTCCAGGGAACATAATATTATTTACATACAATAGTTCGCCATTTCCATAAATACCAATATCAAAGTTATTACGTGTACCATTAATTCTATTAACAGGAATTTCAAGAAGAAATGTAACTGTAATTACTGATTCACTCTTCACTTTAATAATTTCCTCATTACCAATAATTTTGATTCTTGCATTTACTCCAATTGGCTTTAGCTGAACGTCAATCGGTTTGAAAGTTTTGTTTATAATTGTAGCTGTAAATACATTTGCAACAAAGCCATCTTGAGTTTTTTGAGCAATTGTACCTTTAGACCTCAATATCGTAGCTTCCACATCATTTCTTGTCATTAGTAGCATAGAGATAATTGTTAGCAATACTACAAGCAAAGTAGAATAAAGAATAATTCGTGGTGTAAATTTAAATTTTGTACCTGTTTCAAATTGATTCAATGAACCGAAAGTTATTAGATTTTTTGGCTTATTTACTTTTTCCATCACGATATCACACGCATCAATACAAGCTGTACAATTAACACATTCAAGTTGTGTACCATTACGAATATCAATACCCGTAGGACATACTTTTACACATTCACCACAATCAATACAATCTCCTTTTTGTTGTGGGTCATTTTTCTTGGCTCTGCCTCGTGGTTCACCGCGAACATAGTTATAGCCAACTACAATTGAATTTTTATCAAGCAAAACTGATTGAAGCCGTCCATAAGGACAAACAAAATTACATGCTTGCTCTCTAAACCAGCCGAAAATAAAATAGATAATTCCTGAAATAATCAAAACTGTTACAAAAACAGATAAGTGTGCTATTGGACCATCGGAAATATATTTGAAGAAATGATCTGAACCAACCAGATAAACAGTAGATATATTAGCAATTATAAACGAAACAATAAAAAATACGGCTAATTTACCACCTCTTTTGAGTATTTTGGTACCATTCCAAGGCATTTCTGTGAGTGCCATTTGCTTTTTGTAATCGCCTTCAAATAAATACTCTATTTTTCGGAAAACCATTTCCATGAAAATCGTCTGTGGGCAAGCCCACCCACACCAAACTCTACCATAAACCGCTGTAAAAAGTACAATAAAAAATACTAATGCCAGAAAACTTAATGCAAATATATGAAAATCTTGGGGCCAAAAAATATTCCCAAAGATTACAAACTTTCTTTCTAAAACATTTAGCATTAGAAATGGTCTATCGCCCACTTTTAAAAATGGGGCAATTACGAAAAACAATAACAATACTACGGCTACCCAAATTCTTGCTGTATGATAAGGTCCTTTGGGCTTCTTTGGATATATCCAATTACGTTTTCCCTTATCACCGATGGAAGAAACTTTATCTCGAAAGGAATGTCCAGTTTCAGTTATTAACTTCTCTGTATTCCCATTATTCAACACGTTAAAATCATCATTCAATAACATAAAATCACAAAATAAATAAACAAAAAAGTAATTTCAATCTATATTACTATTCAAACATATACTTAATTTTAATACTATGCAAATTTTTTTTAAAAATTACGGCTGATGCGGATTATAGGGGATAAATTTAGTAGTAAAAAATCAAAAAAGCATTTCACAATAAATTTATGTTATTAAACTACAATTAAAAAAGCATATTAGTAACAATACTAATTAACTATAAAATGTGAATTGTATAATTTATTACTCAAACTCTATTTTATTTTTATAAATTTATTGAAAATTTCTTTGAAATTATCAAAATCAATCCTATCTAAAATACCTAATTTTCTTTCAATAATATTTTTTTGCAAACTTGCAATTTTGTGGCAACGAACAACAGATGGTACAAGTAGATTAGAATTTTTCCAGTTTTGAATGTAAACATCATATTCTGAATCGTATAATTGTGATGTAATTCTTGCTAAAATAACATCATCATCGCCAGTATCATGAATTATCAATGCAGGTCTTTTCTTTAAACTGCCAAAATCTGAAAAAGGGTATTCCAATAATACAATATCACCACATTTATAATGAATCATAAATACTATCCTTCTCATCATATCCATTAAAAAATTCCTTAAGAGTCAAATTCTTCAAATCAATTAAATCTTGTGAATCAAATTCAGGAATTTCAAAAATTGCTTTTAGTAATTTTTCTTTAGGTAAAACATTCAAGTATTCTTGTGGAATAATAACACTACCTTCAATGTTTATTTTTATGGGAATGACAATTGATTGCATAATTATCTCAAAAAAAAAATTAAAAAGATAAAAACGATTATAAAAAAGGTAAATTTTAAAAATAATAACCTTAATTTCTGTAACACCAAGTTGCATTCAAAGATAACATTTACAATTCCTTGATAATCCAAGCGAATTGAATGTTTGAAACAAAAAACACCCACATTTCGACACTTCGACAGGAACAGTGCAACGCAATCTCAATGACAGAGTTAGGAGTTGAAAGTGTGTAAAAAATATTTTCCCTATTTTCTTTTCAATAATAACAACAATTTCAATATATTTGCAATAGGAAATTTAGAAAAAATTTGAAATGAATATGAATCAATTAATATTGGGCGATTGCCTTGAAGTGATGAGAAAGATGGACAGCGAATCTGTGGATTTGATTTTTACTTCTCCACCTTACGCAGACCAACGTAAAACTACTTACGGCGGTATTCACCCAGATGAATATGTTAAGTGGTTTTTGCCCATTTCAGAGCAGCTTTTAAGAGTTTTAAAACCAACTGGAACCTTTGTTTTAAATATTAAAGAAAAAGTTCTTGACGGAGAAAGAAGTACTTATGTTCTTGAAATGATTTTAAAAATGAGGAAACAAGGCTGGCTCTGGACTGAAGAATTTATTTGGCACAAGAAAAATTCATATCCAGGTAAGTGGCCAAATAGATTTAGAGATTCTTGGGAACGATTGCTTCAATTTAATAAAAACAAGCATTTTAGTATGTATCAGGAAAATGTAAAAGTACCTATTGGCGATTGGGCAAAAGATAGATTAAAGAAATTAAGTGAAACTGATAAGATTAGGGATAATGCCAAAAATGGTTCTGGATTTGGAAAGAATATTTCAAATTGGGTTGGACGAGAAACTGTTTATCCGTCTAATGTTTTACATTTAGCTACAGAGTGTTCAAACAAAAATCATAGTGCGGCATTCCCTGATGAACTTCCCAAATGGTTTATTTCATTATTTACTAAAGAAGGTGATACTGTTTTAGACCCATTTGTTGGATCTGGAACAACTGCAATTGTTGCAAAAAATATGCATAGGAATGCAATTGGAATTGAAATAATACCAGAATATTATGAATTAGCTTTGAAATTATTTAATGAAAATCAAAATATGCAATCATTATTTCAAGATGTATCATGAAAAAATTAAATTTAAAACAAGTTACCAAATATGTGGAAGATAATATCGGAGAATTTCATTTAAAAAGACTACATTCTTTAGAAAATTTGAAACTCCAAGTTATTTTACAAAGAAAAAACCCTTATTTATTTAAAGCAAAAAATATGTTAACTGCTCAAGATTTAGTAAAAAATGTACTTGATGCCTATTTGCAATCTCAAGAAGAAACAATGTTTGGGGATTTTTTGGAAGGAATTGCAATTTTTATATGTGGAAAAATTTATGGTGGTGTTAAGTCCAAACTTGTTGGTATAGATTTGGAATTTGAAAGAGATAATATTAAATATGTTGTTGAAATTAAATCAGGTCCAAACTGGGCTAACAGTTCTCAAACAAAAAAGATGAGAGATAACTTTGCAACTGCAATTAAACATTTAGAAAATGAGAACAAAGGTAAAAAAGTAATCGCTGTCAATGGTTGTTGCTATGGAAGAGAAAATCAAATTCAAAAAACAGATTACAAGAAACTATGTGGTCAAAGATTTTGGGAGTTCATTTCTGGAGATAATAATTTATATATTGATATTATTGAGCCTTTAGGACATAAAGCCAAGCAACAAAACGAAGATTTTCAAATAGCATATGCACAAATCATCAACAAATTTACTTTAGATTTTGCATTACAGTTTTGTGATAATGGAATTATTAATTGGGAAAAATTGGTACAATATAATTCTTCAACAATTCAATCTGAAAAAAGAATTATGAAGACAAAGAAGTTGTTGACAATGACGGATTAGAAGCCATCGAAATCATCAAATTGAAAGTAAATGGTGAAATAATAAGAGAATAAAAGTTCCATAGGAATAGGTAAAATTCGTAATTTGAAATTAGTAATTGCATTAAGTTCCGTAGGAACGAACTGTTTGTAGAAAAAAAATTATTATTTGTTTTTTTAGCTCAGTAGGAGCGGGAAATTATGAATTTGCAAATAAAGAAGTCCGCTCCTACGGAGCTAAATTCTAAAAAAAACGCATTTACTACAAACAGGTCGCAACTATGTTGCTAATTCATAATTGCCACTCGACCTTTTCTCCATAATTCGTAATTGAATCTATTGCCAAGCTTTTGAAAAAACTCAATAGATTTTCCTATAATTAAAAAAGCATATTAGTAACAATACTAATATGCTTTTTTGTACATCAATTTATAATTGATTTTATTTAACTTCGACACCTTGTGGTGCTTTTGGATTTGTTGGAGTAGTTCCGTGTAACGAAAGAACATAACTTGCAACTTTCTGAACTTCTTCTGGTTTAAGAATTGCTTTCCAGCTAACCATTCCTTTTTCTGGAACACCATTAATTACAGTATTCATAGTAGCTTCAATTCCTTTACCATGGATATAGAAGTTATCAGTCATATTTGGACCAATACCACCACCGCCATCAGGACCATGGCAAGAAACACAATTTTTGACAAATATTTCTTTACCTTCATTTAAAGCAGTTGCATCATCAAGAGCCACAAATTGGACATTTGCCCATAGTTTCTCATTCCTTTGTGCTAATGAGCCACCTGCTGCTTCAACAGCTTTAATTTCTGATATATATTCCTGCTCTTGCAATTCCCCAATTTCAGCCAAATGGTAGTAGAACAGATAAATACCTGCAAAAATTGTAGTTAAAATAAACAACCAAACCCACCATCCTGGCAATGGATTATCATATTCAAGAATACCATCATAATTATGGTCTAACAATCTATCCTCAACTTTAGCCATACTATTCTCCTTCGGAATTATATTTATTAATATTATTATCATTCTCTAAAGGTAAATTAGCCAAATAATGAACTAATCCCTTATTCATTCGCAATGCAAAAATTAACACTCCGACAAAAAATATGAAGAAAAATAACAAAGAAAAAATCGGAAGGTAAATAATTCCTTCTACATTTTGTAAAATTTGTCTAAACATAAAATTATTCCTTATTATCTTCTAACTTTTGATTTTTTAATATCTGTACCGAGTCGTTGTAAATATGCAATCAACGCAATAATTTCTTTTTCAGGTTGAGTTTCAATTCCAGCAGTATTTAAATCAGCTACAATGGCTTTAGCTTGTGTAACTACATCTTGCTCAGCAACTTTATCATAATCTAATGGATATGGAACTCCAAGGAATTGCATAGCACGAATTTTTGCACCTGTAGATGCAATGTCGTAATTATTATCTAATAGCCATGGGAATCTTGGCATAATTGAACCAGGTGAGATTGCCTGAGGGTCATACATGTGTTGATAATGCCAAGCATTTGGAAATTTACCACCTTCTCTATGAAGGTCAGGACCAGTTCTTTTCGAACCCCATTGGAATGGATGGTCATAAACAAATTCACCAGATTTTGAATATTCTCCATAACGTTCTGTTTCTGAACGGAAAGGACGAACAAGTTGTGAGTGACAAGTATAACAACCTTCACGTACATAAATATCTCTACCATGTAATTCAAGCGGAGTATATGGCTGAACGCTTGCAATAGTTGGAACATTTGAACTAATTACCTGCATAGGTACAATTTCAATTACTCCACCTACCAATATTACTAATAATGAACCAATCAATAATGGAACTGGTTTTCCTTCTAACCAACGATGGCTGATTTTATCTTCTGCTACATGAACTGCTTTAGCTACTTTTACGTGTTCTTCTTTTACAAATGTGCCTTGTCTAATTGTTTTAATTAAATTTACAACCATTATACAAGCACCTGTAAAGAACAAAGTACCACCAACTAATCTAATTGCATACATTGGTACAAGATGAGTTACTGTTTCGAGGAAGTTAGCATAAACCAACATACCTTCAGGAGAGAATTGTTTCCACATCAAGCCCTGAGTAACACCTGCCCAATACAATGGTACAGCATAAGAAATAATACCAATAAATCCAATCCAGAAATGAGCATTTGCCATTTTCTTTGAATATAGAGTTGTATTGAAAAGTCTTGGTATTAACCAATATAGAATTCCAAATGTTAGGAATCCGTTCCAACCTAAAGCACCAACATGAACGTGAGCAATTGTCCAGTCTGTAAAATGAGAAATTGCATTCACACTTTTAATTGAAAGCATTGGTCCTTCGAAGGTAGCCATACCGTAAGCTGTAACCGCAACAACCATAAATTTCAAAACTGGGTCTTCACGAACTTTATCCCAAGCACCTCTTAAAGTAAGCAAACCATTAATCATACCACCCCAAGATGGAGCAATTAACATCAATGAAAAAACCATTCCAAGAGATTGAGCCCAATCTGGTAAAGATGAGTACAATAAATGGTGAGGTCCAGCCCAGATATATAAAAATATCAACGACCAGAAGTGAATGATAGACAATTTGTATGAATATACAGGTCTTTCAGCTGCCTTTGGCATAAAGTAATACATCAATCCAAGAAATGGAGTAGTCAAAAAGAATGCAACAGCATTATGTCCATACCACCATTGAACTAAAGCATCTTGAACGCCTGCATACATTGAATAACTTTTGAATAATGAAATTGGTACAGATAATGAATTTACAATATGTAATACAGCTACAGTAACCCATGAAGCAAGGTAAAACCATATTGCCACATACATGTGTTTCTCACGTCTTTTTACGAGAGTCATAATCATATTTATACCGAAAATAACCCAAACAACCGCAACCAAAATGTCTATTGGCCATTCGAGTTCAGCATATTCTTTACCAGTAGTAATACCTAATGGGAAAGTAATTGCGGCAAGAACAATAATAAATTGCCAGCCCCAAAAATGTAGATTACCCAAGAGCTTACTCCACATTTCAGCTTTGGCTAAGCGTGGCAATGAATAATAAATTCCCATAAAAATTGCATTACCAACAAATGCAAAAATTACTGCATTCGTATGTAATGGACGTAATCTACCAAACGATATGTATGGTATTCCAAAATCGAGTGATGGGAAATAAGTAGGTATGATTAATTGGGTCGCAATTATTAAACCAACCAAAAATCCTACAACACCCCAGAGTATTGTGGCATAAGCAAACCATTTAGTTAGTGTATTATCATAACTAAAAGTTTCATAGCCGGCATTGCTTTGATTCAATACAGTATCATTGCTCATATAAAACCCTGTGTTTATAAAAAATAATTACTTAAAAATTTAACTTTTATCATCATTCAAAATTCTAATCGAAGGAGTATAAGTATCTTCAAATTGGTCTCCTTTTATTGCCCAAAGAAATGCAATCAAAAAGAACACTGCTACACTCAAACTTGCAAGTATCAATACAATTATAACAGACATTTTTCAAACTCAATTTTACACACATCAATAAAATTAAGCAAATAATTTTAATCAACAAAACAAAATAAATAAACAATTGATTTAAAATTAAAAAAAAATATTTTAATACAAAAGAGTCATAGATAATTTGTAATCAATTTGTTGTTTCAAATGAAGTAATTATATGTTTTGCAAATAGTTAGAAAAACGGTTAATATTTTTTAACTTTGTCTAATTTTATAGTGAGATATGACTAAATTTTGCAAATTAATCATTTTTTTTGTGATATGCAAACTTCTTATTTATTGAATTTTATTTGAATAATCTTTCAAAAATTTAAGTTCCATAAAACTTAGAGAGTCTTTACCATGAAGAAATATTTTATCTAAAAGTATATTTAACTTTTCTTCATTTTCAATAGGGTCATTTGATAACTTGTATATATAATCATCTTCTTTGTATTCTTCTCTTTGTGATTGATATTGCCTACGTGATTTTGAACTTGACATCATTGCAACACTTAGCTCCTCTGGTGCAGGTACGGAATAAGTATTTGTTTCATTGGGATATTTATTTTTGAATATTTTATGAGAAATCTTTATCTGAGTATAAATTAATATTGCAAAAGTTAATCCAAATATTGATGATGCAACTGATGGCAATATTGAATTAGTATAACCTCCCATAAAACTAATAATCTTAAATAAACTCCAGAATATTAATAAATTTAATGAAAATATAAAAATAGGTACCGGTTTAAATTTTAAAACTTCAATTTTTGATTTTGGTTGAATCAAAGTATAAAATGTTAATACAAAAATTGAAATACCTTCCATTCCTGCTATATTAATGTTGGACTTCCAAAAAATCAAAGTAAGTACAATTCCTTGCAGAAAAACCAAAGTGAAAAGCCATATTGGATATCGAAGCTTGTCCACAAGTATTTCAAGTCTGGAAGAAATATAAAAGAAAGTAAAAGAAAATAATAATATTGCTTCTGATGAGCCAGCAGAAAGTGGAAAAGAAACAAATCTCCATAATTCTAAATTATTAACAATTGCTAAAGGATTCAAAGCAAAGATATTAGTTAAATACCCTCCACTGATAAAATCGGCAAAATATACAATCGCCACTAATATCAGAAATGACTTTGAAAAGATACTAATATTTTTATACGAAAACATCAAAAAAACTTTTTCAAAAAATGCTACATTCTCATATATAATAACACTTGAGAAGCAAAAAAATTACAAAAAATTAAAAAATATTTATTTTAATTCTGAAATAATTTTCAAAACTTTTTCTGTGTCAATGTTTTCATAAAAATCTTCATTAACAGCAATCATTGGAGCACCTCCACAAGCACCCATACATTCTACTTCTTCAAGTGAGAATAAACCATCTCCAGTAGATTCGTTATGATTAATTCCAAGATGTTCGGAAATCTGGCGGAAAATCACATCACCCTTTCTTAACATACAAGAAACATTTGTACATATCTGAATATGATATTTCCCCATTGGTTTCTTGAAGTACATTGTATAAAATGTTGCGACACCCTCAATATGAGAAAGGGGCAAATCAAGTAATTGGCTAATATAACGCATTACATCGTTTGATATCCAGCCCCATTTATGTTGAGCAAGCCATAAAACAGGCATTAATGCGGATTGTTTATCCGGATATTTGGAAATATGTCTGTTTACTTCTTCTAATTCTTGTTCTGAAAATTTAATTTCCATTATAATTAATTCCTTGCCAATATAATATCAATTTTTAAGAAACTACAAAATTAATAAAAAAAAACCAAATAATTAAGCAACTTCATTAATCTTATAAATTTTTTTTGAAATATAATAAAATTTGCAAAAAAATTGGTTCAAAGGAAATATAAATTAAATTCTAAAAAATTTTTCTCTTGAATATGTGATGATATTCATGGTAATTGTATCATACTTAAATATAATAGATGTTTATTTGTAATGTTTCAGAATGTAAAGAAAAGGGTACCAAAATCAAATAATTTAATTTTTACGTTAAATATATAATTAAATTTATCATTTATTGTTTATTTTTGCAATTGCATTTATGGAAAAAAACTTGAAATCATGAATAAATTTAAGAAAATATAATATATTTAGAAAGTATATGGAAAAAATTTTTACACTTTTGACAAATGAAAGGTTCATTAAATGGTTTGATAATTTTATAACTTTTGTGATTTTAATGGCAGGAGTAGTTGTCGGCTTAGAGACATCAACCGAATTGCAGAGCAATTATGGATATTTGTTTCCTTGGTTAGATAAGATTATATTATTTATATTTGTAATTGAAATAATAGTTAAAGTGTTAATTGAACGTGATAAGCCATGGCGGTATTTTTACGATTCTTGGCATATATTTGACTTTATAATTGTTGCTTTGTGTTTTATGCCTTATCTTTTACCAGATTCAGATACTCAATTTTTTGCTGTATTTCGACTTGCAAGAATTTTAAGATTAGCTAAAATTTTTGAAAAAATTCAAAATCTAAAAGTTCTCTTAGTTTCTTTAATGAAAAGTTTACCAAAAATGTCTTATGTTTTAATACTTTTAAGTTTATTATTTTATATTTATGGTGTAATCGGAACCGATCTATTTGGAGCAAATGTCGAAGAATTTAGTACAATTTGGCAAACAATGAAGCAATTATTCTTTGTAACATTTGAAGGATGGTCTTGGATTTATGATTTAGATGGCGTAAAGTCAATGTTGTCTAAGGGATATCCAGATATTATATTTGTATTGTACTTTATGTCTTTTCTCTTTATGTCTGCAATGATATTTTTGAATTTGTTCATCGGTATCATTACTTCGGATATGGAATCTGTTAGAAATGAAGAAAGTCGTGGAAAGCGTCATATCTATAAAAAAGGGCATACGGTTATTATTGGATGGTCTATGAGTGTTTTTAAAATTGTTGATGAATTAATGGAAGCAAATAAAAGCAAGGAGAGGGCATATATAGTAATTCTTGCTGATATGCCAAAAGAAGATATGGAATTTGAAATAAAATCTGCTTTTCCAAAAACATCTACAACAAAAGTAATTTGTCGCTCTGGTTTATCCACAGAATTAGCAAATTTAGAAATGATTAATTTATGGAGTGCAAGCTCCGTTATTATTTTAGCAAATCCAAATAATGAAAATTCTGATTTAGATGCTCTCAAAACAATTATAGCAATTACAAATCATAATAATGATGAAGAAAAAAATGATTTGAATATAATTTGTGATATTAATAATAAAAATTACAAAAAGATTGCTTCTTCAATCAATAATAATATTATTTTGTTTGATACTGATGATTTTATATCAAGGTTGATTGCACAAACAAGTCTTCAACCAAGATTATCTCAAATTTATACCGAAATTATCGGGTTCAAAGGTTCGGAAATTTATCTTACATCTTGCTCTGAAATTGGAATTCGTTTTAAGGATTTACTTTTAAAATATGATATTTCTTGTCCTATTGGAATATTTAGAAATAATGTGCCTCTAATTAATCCTAATATGGATATTATTATCGAAAAAGATGACAAAATTATTATGCTTGCTGAAGATGATTCATCTATTAAATATACAAGCAAGAATTATAAATTTTCTGATAATTCAAATCCCCAAAAAACTGGTGGTTTCGATTTAAACAATATGTTAATTTTGGGCTCAAATAAAAAATTACCAAAAATTATTGAAGAAGTGAATAGTTATCTCAATACATCTATTTCGCTGAAAATTATAACTCATCAAGACTTTTCTTTTAAAGATATAGTTGAATATTTCAGAGAAAATAAGCAACAAATTCATGTTTCTGAAGATTATAAATTCAAATTGTCTCATTTGGAAGTTGAATTTATTTTGGGAGATATTGAAAATGAAAAGATTCTTTCTCAATATGCTACAAAAGCCGACCATATAACAATTTTGAGTTATTATGATGAATTTAATGATGTTCAAAAAGCAGATACGATTACATTAGTTGCACTAATTCATCTCAGAAAGCTTTTAGTAGGATACAACAATGTTTCTATTACAACCGAAATCATTGATGATAATAATCGCCAATTAATCAAGAATGATAACGTTAGAGATTTTATTGTAAGTTCGAATATAATAAGTTCGATTATTGCACAATTATCTGAAAATGCTGAGTTAAACAACGTTTTTGCAACATTGTTCAAAGCAGATGGCTCAGAAATATATTTAAGAAAAGCAGAAAATTATTTTACAATTGGAGCATCTGTTTCTTTTGCAGAATTAGTAAAATCGGCATCTCTAATTAATGAAACAGCAATTGGTTATCTGAAATGCAAACAAGATGATGGTTTATACTTAAATCCCAAAAAAGATTCTGAATTCAAAATTGAATCAGATGATATGTTAATTGTACTTGCTGAAGAATGATAATTTAAGAAATTTTTGTAACTATTTTATATGAATTTAAAAAATATGATTTGATTTAGAAGATGTATAATTCTCAATCTTTTATGTGGTTGATTTGGTGTTGCTAAAAATAGTAGAAAGAAATAAGCAATTATGCCATTTCTCAAAATATCTCATATAATAAGATTATACAACTACTGTTTGGGTAGTAGAATGTATATTTGGTCTTGTTATATTTTTAAAATATGAATATTATTGCTAAAACTATATAAGTATCACCTACTGCAATTGAATATAATACAGTTAGCATCATTGGGAAATTCCTCCAAGATGAAAGTTTTATTAAAAAAAATAATAATATATACTTATCATTCAGCAAAGCTAAATGATTTCTTAAAAATCAATTTTATTTTAACTATCTCTGCAATAAATTCAGAAATGCACTTGGATTCTGATTTGCTTGAGCCAGAGATGTTAATGATGCTTGTTGCAAGAATTGTGATTTCACTAATGATAATTGCTCTTTAGCAACATCAGCATCCTCAATTCTTGAAATAGCCGCATTATAATTTACAATTTGGTTTTTCAACAAGTCTTCCTGTGAAGTAAGACGATTTGAAATACCTCCCAAATATGCAGCAACTTTATTTGCATTATTAAGTGCATGTGCTAAACTCGTAAGTGTATTTCCAATTTTATCTATTGCAAATATACCTAAATCTAACATATTAACTTTATCAAAGTCTTTCAAATCAAGTGATGTTATTCCTGCAAATTGTCCTGTTGTCAATGAATTAACATCAAAGAAATTACTGTCAATATTGAAATCTTCATTGCTTGTTCTTAAATCAACATTCAATGATAACAAGGAGTTTTCAGCATTAAATCCAACTATGAAATTAGCCGAATAAGCACCAGAGAGTAATTGTGCGCCACCAAAAACTGTACTATCCACAACAGTTTGGATTTGTTGCACCATTCTAAATGAAGCTTTTGCTAATGCAACTTTTTCGTCTGTACCCATTGCACCAGACGCTGCTTGTGCAGTCGCATCTTTAATTTTAACCAACAATTCATTGATATTATCTAATGAATCCATTGCAATATTAGTAACATTTTGGGCATCACCAACTGTATTGATTGCACCTTTTAATGCACCATTCCTTGCATGCAAAGCTCTTGATGTGATATATCCTGCCACATCATCAGCTGCATTATTTATTCTTAAGCCCGTAGATAACCTAAGTTGCCTTAGCGAAACATCTCTGTTTGCATAATCCATAGCATTATAGGCATTTTCTGCAGGGGTATTCGTTCTAATTCTCGAATTAGCACCTATTGCAAACGGCATAATTCACTCCTATTTAATATATTACTACTATCCTTGTATCAACTGTAAGAATGCTTGTGGATTTGCATTAGCTTGAGTTAATGAAATCAACGATGCTTGTTGCAAGAACTGTGACTTGACTAATTCAAGCTGTTCTTTGGCAACGTCAGAATCTTCAATTCTCGAAATTGCAGCATTGTAGTTAACAATTTGATTTTTAAGAATATCTTCTTGTGATGTTAAACGATTTACTACACCACCAAGATAGGAAGCAACTTTATTTACGTTATTAATTGCAAAAGCAAGACTTGTAAGAGTTAATCCAATTTTGTCATTTGCAAATATACCAGTATCTATAGAATTTACTACATCTAAAGCTCTCAAGTCCAAACCTGTAACTCCAGCAAAGTCTCCTGATAAAAGTGAGTTTACATTGAAGTAATTGCTTTCGATATTAAAATCTTGATTTCCAAATGTCATATCAACATCAAGTGTTATCAAACTATTGGTTGCGTTTGAACCAATAACGAAATCTGCTGAGAAAGTACCATCTAAAAGCTGTCTTCCGCCAAATACGGTTGTTTCTACAACTGTTTGTACTTGTTGAGCCATTCTAAATGCAGCTTTGGCAAGTGCAACTTTTTCGTCTGTACCAGTAGCACCTGAAGCAGCATTAGAAGCGGCTTCTTTAATTTTCTGAAGCAAATCATTGATGTTTTCTAAAGAATCCATCGTAATGTAAGATACATTCGTAGCATCTCCAACAGCATTCACAGCTGCTTTTAACGAGCCGTTTCTTGCTTGTAATGCTCTCGATGTAATATATCCTGCTACATCGTCAGCTGCATTATTGATACGTTTACCCGTAGATAATCTCAACTGTCTAAGCGAGATGTTTCTATTGGACGTATCTAACGCATTGTATGCGTTCTCTGCGGGACTATTAGTCCTTATTCGCGCGTTTCCTCCAATTGCAAAAGGCATTATTCACCTCCGTGTGAATATTAATAAAAATAGGGGGTTTATTTTATTAAATCCTTTCTGAATTATATCCTGTTTGGGAATCCATTCCTTTTTGCTCTATTCGCAATTTTTTTTATCCATGAGCTTCAGGATATGAATCAGAAATTTTTTTTTTCCGTAATAAACTTATGTAAAAGAACAATAATTCACGTTTAAAAATACAACTAATGTGCCATTCTTTTTTTACTCACATTTTGTATGGCTTTTCTTAGCCATTTAGTTAGTAATAAAAACTTGACTTTGTTATAATAGAAATTTGTTTGCCAAAATAATAAAATGTATCTTTTATTTTGTGTTGTTAGGTATGTTACTATTGTAATTTGTTGAAAATCAATATCTTATGAGGTTTTGATGTTCATTTGGCACTAATTTGGCTATTTTTGAACAAAATATTAATTTGGCTAATTATTAACATATTGTATCATATTGAACATTTAAATGGTTAATTATACTGATAATTATTTTTCTTTACAATTAATTTCACTACATCAAATTTTGTGGTAACTAAATTTAAAGTAGAATTAGCAAATAATTAGTTGTTGAATATTAAACAATAATGATATTATTAACCACCAATTAGGTTTAAATTATAAACTATGGGATATTTTAAATTTTGTTACAATCATTTAATCAACAGACTTTTAATAGTCAAACATCCTTTGTTTTATAGAATATTATGCAGTAATTTGCACGTGATTTTTTTTATTATGCAGTTACTTTCAAATAAGTGATTTGTGTAACAAATATAATTACTGATATAACATTGCGAATTAAAAATTTCATACTTTTGTGTTGAAATTATTTTCATTAATTATTATGAAAATATTTATATTATGAAACTTATGAATTGAAAAATTAAAACAAGTGGTGATTTATGAATATGAAGAGAATATTTGGCGGGCTACTTACATTTCTTGGTATTGTTGGATTAATCTATGCAGCCGTAATATTTGCAAATAGTTCGAATAGTACAGGCAGTATTAAATCTTTGATTATATATGGAATTATTGGAATTATATTCTTTATAGCTGGAATTAGTTTGATTCGTACTACAAAAGATGAATCATAATTTGAAAAAATTGATTTGTTTGAATATTTAAAAATTTATGAGTAAAACTTATAACTAATTTCAATTGATATGTAACTATGTATTATTAGATTAAATGTAATTTTGCATTGTCAGTATTAGTGGTTTGAAAATTATAAATTAGGATTGAACACAGTTGAAAAATAGAATAAATATAACTTGATTAAACACTGAAAACTAACATTAATTACTGAATTTATTTCTAAATATTAGTTTGGAAAATAGTACAAAATGAGCAAAGTTACAACATTGTTATATGCCAAATCAACTATCCTTAAAGAAGTTGAAGCAACATTATCTCCAAAGATAGTGCAGAAATTAAATTTTTTACAATCATTCTTTGTAAATGTATCACAATTTTCGATATTTACTTTTCGATTTTTTTCTGAAATGTTCAAATTTCCAATTGAATTTAATGAAATAATGAGACAATCATATTTAATTGGATATAAATCATTACCTTTGGTTGGAATAACTGGTTTTATAATTGGATTTGTTCTTACAATTCAATCAAGACCAACTCTCGCTGAATTTGGTGCAGAATCTTGGTTGCCAGCTATGGTGTCAATTTCACTTGTAAGAGAAATCAGTCCTGTGTTAACAGCATTGATTTGTGCAGGAAAAGTTGGTTCGGGTATCGGAGCAGAACTTGCTTCGATGAAAGTAACTGAACAAATTGATGCAATGGAAGTTTCAGGAATAAATCCATTTAAATATTTGGTCGTAACAAGAGTTTTATCAACTACATTAATGTTACCATTATTAACACTATTCAGTGATTTTATTTCAATGATGGGGTCATTTGTCGGTGTTAATGTGAAAGGCGATGTTAGTTTTAGTTTATACATATATCAAGCATTGGCAAGTCTTGAATTTTTAGATGTATTTTCTTCAATTTTAAAAACTGTATTTTTTGGATTAGCAATTGGCTTAATTGCAACTTTTCAGGGATATAATTCAAACAAGGGCACAGAAGGCGTTGGAGCAGCGGCAAATTCATCTGTAGTGCAGGCAAGTTTATTGATATTTATTATAGATGTAATAGCAGTTCAAATTACAAGTTTATTTTATTAGAAGTATGGAAACAATTAAAGAAAATATTGATAGCTCGAAAAATACACAACAAAAGGAACTTGTTGTTGAAGTTGAGAACTTAAAAAAGTCATTTGGAAGTAATGATGTTTTAATAGATATTAGTTTCAAAATTTATAAAGGCGAAAATTTAGTTATTATTGGTAAATCAGGAAGCGGGAAATCTGTTTTAATAAAATGTATTGTTGCACTTTTAGAGCCAGATGCAGGGAAAACCATTGTGTTTGGAGAAAATATCAATGAATTGAAAAATCGCGAATTAAATTTAATAAGAAAAAAAATCGGCTTTCTTTTTCAAAGTGGTGCATTATATGATTCAATGTCTGTGAGGGAAAATTTAGCATTTCCTTTGCGAGATACAAAGAAATTAAAACAGAGTGAGAAAAATGAACTTATCAAAGAAGCACTTGAAAATGTTGGTCTTGCTGATGCTATTGATAAAATGCCATCAGAGTTATCCGGTGGTATGAGAAAGCGATTGGGATTAGCAAGAACATTGATTCTAAAACCTGAAATAATGCTTTATGACGAACCAACTACTGGTCTTGACCCAATTACATCTAAAGAAATTAGTGAATTAATATTAGAAGTACAAAAAAAACATAACACCACATCAATAATTATTACTCATGATATAGCTTGTGCAAAAATAACTGCGAACAGAATTATAGTATTTAAAGAGGGTTTGATTTCAACAGAAGGCACTTTTGAAGAATTAGAAAAATCAGAAGATACTTGGGTGCGTTCTTTTTTCGAATAATTTAAAATGGATTTAAAATGAAAAAGACATCAATTAATAAAGTAAAACTTGGAATATTTGTTACAATAGGTATTGCAATATTTCTTGCAGGTATTTATTTCATAGGAGAAACCAAACAATTATTCAGTAGTACTTTCAGAATAAGTGCATTGTTTGATGATGTTAATGGTTTACAGGTTGGAAATAATGTTCGATTTGCAGGGATAAATGTTGGTTCAATTGAAAGTATTCAAATTATTTCAGATTCAACTGTTAAAGTAGATATGATTATTGATGAAAATACAAAAAAGTACATCAAAAAAGATTCTAAAGCAATTATTGGAACTGATGGTTTGATGGGTAATAAAATTATGGTTATTTCAGCAGGAACAGCTGGTAATAAAGAAATTGAACATAATGATATGATTGGAACTACAAAACCGTTAAATATTGATGATATGCTTGTTAAGTTGAAAGAAACAGGTGATAATGCCGCTTTGATTACAGGTGATTTGGCAGTTATTTTTAGTAGTATTCGTACTGGTCAAGGAACAGTTGGTAAATTGTTTGTTGATAAGGAATTTGCAAATAATTTAGATGAAGTAATGGTCAATGTCAAAAATGGTACATTGGGATTCAAAAATGCTTTTGACCAAAATTTTGATAGGACTGTTGACTCAATCTTAAATAATGTAAAAAATGGAACAGATGGCTTTAAAAGTACTTTTGATGAAAAATTTGCTAATAATGTGGATAGTATTCTGATAAATGTAAAGAATGGAACCAATGGTTTCAATAAAACTATGATTGAAGCTCAACATAGTTGGTTACTTGGAAGTTTTTGGGGTGGTGATTCAGATGAAGATGAACAAGAGAAACTGAAAAATGAAGAACTTGAAAAAAGTAAAGAGCTGATAAAGACTAATAAATTAAATGAAGAAAATAGTAAGACTTTAAATAAAGAAGAACCATTACTTGAAAAGAAAAAGTTGAATGATGCAGAAAAAATTCGACTATTGAGAATCATTAAACTTTATGACGAAGAAGTTTTAAGAGAAAAAAATGAACTTCTGAAAAAACAAAAGCAAGATTCAATCAAAAAGAATTAATCATACCAATATGTAACAATTTTGGGGTCTTCACCACCAGAATTTTTGCATCTTGAAATAGCTTCATTTTTTGCATCTTGTTCGGTTGGATAATTCCAAACTATACCAAATTTGCAATTACCAGCCATATCTGTTGCATAAGCAAAAGCTGCCCATCCGTCATTTGCACCAGTAGCCCAAATTTCAGGATTAAAATTGCCCTGTTCTTTCAATTTTAATATTGCATCGGACTTTGCTGATTCTTCATCAACTTTATGATAGCTAATATAAATTGAACAAATATCTTTAGCAACTGCAAAATAATTATTACTCGAAGGTCTTATCGGGTCTCCTTTTTTGTCTGAGCAGGAATTTACACCAAGTATAAAAATAATTATTAAATTCAGAATAAATATTTTTTTTAATAAATTATTGATTGTCATTATTTCACATATATTATTTATTTATAAAATTTGGATAACTCAAAAATTGTCATTCCGAAGTGCGGAACAAATATATTTAAAAAACATGCGAAATGACACCATTATAAAAAATTGTTGTCATTGGTAGATTGTTTCAGAACCCTCAATGTAGAATTAATTCAAATCCCCCTTCCCCCCTTTATTAAAGGGGGATTAAGGAGGATATCCTTCATCCGAAGTTAATTGGAACTGACTCAAAAGTCGTCATACTGTTGCAAGGAAAAAAAGATGTCATTCCAAACAAAGTGAGGAATCCAGTAAACACTAAGTTGTTGAAATATCTGGATTCTTCACTATGTTTTTAGATTTAGAAAAATATCTTTCTAATATTACTCAAGATAAACACCTGAACCAATGAAGTAATCAGTTCCTGGAATTGGTTCTGCATAACCTAATTTTTTACTTTGTGTAGTTTCGCCTGGCTTCTGCCAATAAAATTCAACATAACCACCGCCATTTTTGCAAACCGCTGCAAGTTCACGAATAACATACTTTCCTTTTACATCTTGATAATCATAAAGATTTTGTCCTTCTTTATCTTTTTGTGTAGCGTGAGCTATATTGACACAGTTGTAATCATAAACATAAAAATATCCAGACTTATCCTCATAAAATCTGACAGAATCGATAGATTTTCTGATAAGTAGAGTGATAGCATCTTTATCACTTAATGGTTTAATCAATTCACTCAAAACAATAGCATGATTATGAACAGCATATTTTGCAATTTTCTTGTTCCATTCTAATGTATTATCATCATTTGATGTTGAGTTTTCAGAACAAGAAACTAATAAGGCAATTAAAACAATAAACCAAGAATTTAACAAAAACTTGAATTTCATAAAAAATCCTAAAAAATTACAAATAAGACAAAACAAATTTAGTGAAATTTTTACAAATCAAAAATTCTTTATTTAATAATTTTTAATTGCTTATTAAATTAGGTTTATAATTTAAATTGATATTCCTTGTTGATGAGGAATATCAATTTAATTATGTTGTTATTGACAATATCAATTTTTGTCTAACCAATCTAATAATTCATTTATACTGCCGGTTGCGAGAGCTATACTTGTATCTGCAGCACCATAGTATAAATTAATTTTATCATTATCTGCACCTATTGTATATCCACAAGGAAATACAACTTTATTCACATCACCTTTTTCTTCATACTGCTCTAATGGTCCAAATATCCAGTCATTACTTCTTTTAATGCAAATTTCTGGTTGCTTCAAATCGAATAAAGCAAGCCCCAGACGATATATACAACCTGCAGCATTTTGCTTTACTCCATGGTATATCATTAGCCATCCTTTTGGAGTTTCAATCAGCGGAGGTGAAATTCCAATTTTATTTGCATCCCACCAGCCACCTCTACGTGCCTCCATAATTAATTTATGGCTACCCCAGTGGTGTAAATCAGGCGAATATGAAATCCATATATGAGCTTTTGGAGAACTAACTGGACGATGAACTAATGCCCAATATTCACCTATTCTGTGTGGGAGTAATGTGGCATCTTTATCTTCAGGAGACATAATAATTCCGAATCTTTCAAAAGTTTTAAAATCTTCAGTAAATGCTAATGCCACACCGGGTCCATCTCTTGTATAGGCAGTATAAACAATTGCATATTTAGATAGTTCAGGAATATGTGTTATTCTTGGGTCTTCAATTCCCCAAACTTCTTCTGGATAATTTTCGGGGTCTGGCATTAATGTTGGCTCAGGGTCAATTATCCATCCATCAACACCATTTGCAGAGCGTGCCGCACAAAGATGGGATTGCCCATTCCTGCTCTCCACCCTACACAATAATAAAGTTGTTCCATCTTGTAAAATAGTTGCACCCGGATTAAATACACTATTTATAGGGTAAGTCCAATCAGCTGCTGTAAGAATTGGATTTAATTTATGACGTTTAAATAGTTCTGGATTTTGATTATTCATTTGATTTATGCTCTAAATTTGAAATTGATATTTCTGAATTGCTTAATTCTGGTAATGCTTTTAAATACGTTAAAGTGGACTTTGCAATTGTTGCCTCTGGATTAAATACGCTGTTAATCGGGTGTATCCAATCTACTAATGATGTAGGAATTGGATTTAATTTATGACCTTTAATTGGTTCTGAATTGTGATTGTTCATTTGTTTTATGCTCCAAAGTTAAAATTGAAATTTCTGTTATTCTTAACTCAAGTAATGCTTGTAAGTATGCTAATGTTGATTCTGCTCCCTGATTTTCATTTAATCTATCTGGATGCAAACCATCTCTGCAACCTCCAGATATTTGGTCATACATTGAGAGATTTAAATCATTTCTTCCAATAAACCATTCAAATGCTCTCTTGGCTCCTTTATGCCAGTATTCATCTTTAGTGATTCTGAATGCTTCAAGACAAGCAGAAACCATAGTTTGTGCTTCAATAGGTTGTTGGTCAAATCTTGCTTTGAGACCATCTTTTTTGAAGAATCCGTTAGAGCCAATTGCAATAAAATGCCCCTTTGGAGATTCTGATTTTTGTAATTCTAACAGCCACTTCAAAGATTCAAGACCTATTTCTATCATTTTCTGATTCGGTATTGTGTTTCCACAAATTAATAAAGAATGGGATAGTGCCGCATTGCTATAGCTCAGACTACTTTCAAACCATTTCCAGTCATCTGTTCTGACAATATTGTACATATTTACTAAACGTTCAGCTAAATCTATACGATAATGGCTAACTTTACTATCACCATCAAATCTCTTTGAATATTCATTAATGCCCATTAGTGCAAATGCCCATGCTCTTGGGCTTGTCATTTCTACAATTGAAGGAAGTGATTGCTCGAATAATTTCCCTGCAACACTTTGAAGTGATAGTATTTTCGACCTCCCAATTACAGTACCTAATGACCATAAAGTCCTGCCATTGCTATCATCAGAACCACTTTCTTCTAACCATTGACGTTGATAATTCAGAAAATTTCTAAATCTTCCAACTTCTGAATTAAATGCAAAATGTATAAATGATAAATATTTCGTGGCTAATTTTACTGATTCTCCATTTAATAACTCTTCAAGAAGAACACTAACAATCAATGCTCTTGCATTATCATCAATTGAATAACCTTCATCATAATTTGGGACGGTAAATATTGAGTGTTGCAACATTCCTGTTTCATCTGTCATTCTAAAAAGATGGTCAAGTTTTAATTGTGGCAATTCATCATTACTTGAACTTAAAGATTTAATTTGTAGAGTTGGATTTTTATTAGAATTCATTCTTTCAATACGTGCTTTTTGAAAGCTATTCATGTAATGTTCGGCTACTTTAGACCAAATCATTTCTCGACCAAACAAGTAAGCTCTTTTTCTCATAGCATGTCTTGATTGCTCATCGTCTAATAATCTGAGTATTTGCGTAGCCATTGAATCAGGGTCACTAAATGGTACCAAAACTCCACGTTCTTCTGCGAGCATTTCTTCAGCATACCAATAAGGTGTTGAAATTACTGCTTTACCTGCACCAAGCGTATAAGCTAAAGTACCTGAAGTAATTTGAGCTTCATTCAAATATGGAGTAATATAGATATCAGCTGCACCAATAAATTGATTCAATTCTTCAATATTAACAAAGCGGTTATAAAAAATTACTTGATTTTCTACACCTATTTCCTGTGCTAACCATTGTAATGAACTTCTGTATGCCTCACCTTCATTTTTTCTAATGTGTGGGTGAGTCTCGCCAAGAATCATATACACAACGTTAGGATAATGCTCCAATACTTTCGGAAGTGAAGAGATAACAGATTCATATCCTTTATTTGGGGATAGCAAACCAAAGCTTAGCAATAAGATTTTACCTTCAACTCCAAATATATCTTTATTATAGCTTGGGTCAACAAATGGTACATCTGGAATTCCATGATGAATCATATCGATTTTTTCTGGTGAAATTTTATAAATACCCTGAAGAAAATCAACTCCACGTTTGCTCATTACAACTATTCTATCTGATAAATCTGCAACTTTTTCTAATACTATTCGCTGTTCAGCATTTGGTTCACGCAAAACTGTATGTAAAGTTGTAACAATAGGCATTCTCAATTCACTCAAAAGTGCTAATATATGACTTCCAGCTTTCCCACCAAATATTCCATATTCAAATTGAAGACAAACCATATCAACACTATTTAGATTAAGAAAATCACTTGCTCTGCGATAAGAAGCAATATCTTTTTCAGTCAATTCAAAACGAACTCTTGGTGGATAGTCATATCCACTTGGTTCGTCATTTACAGGCAAGGCAATACATGTAACTGCAGGATATTCAGTTGCAATTGCTTCACATAAGTCAGTTGTAAAAGTAGCAATTCCACATTGTCTTGGTTCATAATTGCCTATGAAAGCAATTCTATTAATTGATTTACTCGTTAAGTTTATCATATTTCTCCTTTTTTACTTAGAATTTACAAAACCAGCTAATTCACCAACTATATTTACTAATTCAGAACCTTGGGGAACAACAATTTTTGCATTGTTTTTTAACGATATTTCTACTGCTTCTAATTTTTTTAATAATTGGGCATTACCCACAAAATATTTATCAGCAGCTTCATTAATTAATTTGATTGATGCAGCATCACCTTCTGCTTGTAATATTTTTGCTTGTCTATATCCTTCAGCTTCTTTTATTTTTGCTCTTTTTTCACCATCTGCTACAGTTTCTCTTGCAGATGCAAAGTCAATAGCTGCAACTTTTTCATTTTCGGCTTTTACAACTTTATTCATAGTTTCTTGAACATCAGATGGCGGGTCAATTTCTTTTAACTCGGTTCTTACAATTTCAATTCCCCAACTATTAGTTTCTTCAAGTAAAGTACGATGTAATTCAGCATTTATTCTTCCTCTTTCACTATTTGCAGATTTCAATGTCAAAGTACCAATAATATTTCTTAATGTAGTTCTTGCAAGATTAACTATTTGAAATATATAGTTATTAACATTATAAATGGAATTTTTTACACTTTCTTCATCTGATTTGACTTTAAAGTACACCTGTGCATCTACTCTTGCATTTAAATTATCATTTGTAATAATCTCTTGTCGTTCTGCGTTTACCATTGTTTCAGTTATATTAACACGAAATAATCTGTCAAATATAGGAAAAATCCAATGAAATCCTGGTTCTGCAAATCTGTTGTATCTTCCCAATCTTTCAATTAAACCCCTATGTGTTGGTCTTATTATCCTAACTCCACTAAAAATAAAAATTAGAATAAATAGTGCAATTCCATAAATTATATCCATAATATCATCTCAAATAATCAAAAATAATGACATATAATTAAACAATTCATTTATAATTATCACATAGTTTTTTATAGATTTATGTGTATCAAAGTAACAATTTGTTTATTTATTTAACATAACAAAAATAACAATCATTTAGTAATATTTTGTTACATTGTAATAATTGATTCTTATACATTTTACATATTAAATTTGATTTGCAATAGTTGGCGTAATGGACAAAATTAATGCTGATATCGCAGTAAATCAATAAATTTATTAGATTTACACTATTTGAAAATATATGAATAAAAATTATGTTTTTATTGTGGTTCAAAAATCACTAAAAAGAATGGATTTGTAGGCAAAAAACAGCGTTATAAATGCCATAAATGCGGCAAACAATTTCTATCAACTGTCAGAATTGATAAGAATAAATTGTGGTCCGAGTATGTAAATGGCAAACAAACTTATGAGCAATTATCCCAAAGATACAATTGCTCCAGCAAAACCATAAAGAGATATTTAGACAAAGTAAAAGTAGTTGAAAAGCAGAAGCAAATTGGCGAGGTAGTGGTTTTAATGGATACTACCTACTTTGGTCGGACCATGGGTGTAATGCTTTTCAAAGACACTTATACAGGTCAAAATTTGTATATGGAATTTGTAAAATATGAGACAAATGACCTATATTTTAAAGGTATTCAGGAACTTCAAAATCGGGGTTATATTATTAAAGCAATAGTTTGCGATGGTCGCAAAGGTCTATTAACTTTATTAAAAGATATACCAATTCAAATGTGTCAGTTTCATCAAGTTGCAATAATAACGAGGTATTTAACTCGAAATCCAAAACTAATAGCATCTCAAGAATTAAGGCAATTATGCTTGAAATTAAAGGATTTAGACCGTAAAGAATTTACTTCGTTATTGAATGAATGGTATAAAAAGTGGAAAGAATTTCTTGATGAGCGTAGCACAGATATTTCGACTGGAAAGAGTTTCTACAAACATAAAAAATTGAGAAGTGCCTATTATAGTTTGCAAAGAAATCTTCCATGGCTATTTGTTTATAAAGATTATCCGAAACTTGAAATTCCGAATACAACAAATGCAATTGATGGACAGTTTGCCGATTTAAAAAGCAAACTTCGGGTTCATAATGGCTTATCAATTATAAGGAAGAAAAAATTTATAAATGAGTTTTTGAAGGTATGAGTTTGAAAAAAATATCAAAGGAACTTTGTTAAGAAGTTCCTTCGATTTAGACATTTTTTGTCAAACGCTGATTATTCCTGGCAGGTTGCTCTCCAGCAGAGCCGGCTTCCGCTTCATCAGATTTTACAAAATTATTACTAATTTTTTTATATGCAAAATTGCCTAATAATTTATAGCATTAATTTTGTCCATTAGGAGAGATGATCCCTATAATAGCATTAATTTTGTCCATTACTCCCAATAGTTCTATTCTAAGTTGCATGAAGGGCAAATTTTTAGACAAGTTAATGATTAAAAATTGAGAAAATATTATTGGTAAACTACTTCAAAACACAGATTCTATTATAATTTTGTTGAAATATTTCAAATCGTTTAAACTATCGGGCTTAGTTTTTACAATTTTTCTTCCTTTTTTAATACACTTTCGATAAATTCTATCGATGTTTTATCTTTTGCTAATGGCGAAATTTCATAGAAATAATCAATTACCTGATGTCTTGCAGGAACATACTTAACATCACCAGTTTCAATTTTTTTGTATTTTAAAACTTCAGTACCATCAAGGTAAATTTTTTGTCTGTTTGTAATATTAGATAAACCTTTATACAATTGATTTAATCTGTTTTTTAGAAGTGTAAAATGATATGGGTTGTTGTTTTTTAATATTATACAATTATAAGTGATGGGTACAGTTGTATCTGAAAATGAAAATACTCTTGCCGGTTCATCTTTAAAAACCATAACCGGAGTGCCTCTTCTAACCTGTTTGTATAAAATTTCACCATCTTTTTTTGAAATTCTAACACAACCGTGAGAAGAAGGATTTTTTCCCAGAAATCTATAATAACCACTACCTTTCAAGCCGTGAAAGCCTATATTACCATTAAATCCAATCCAATGAAAAAGCTCTGCATCATCGAATTGTTTACTTACAGCTAATGGAGATTTAGACTGAACTGTAAATACTCCAGTAGTTGTTTCCATTCCTTTGCTTATGTTAGGATTTCCAGTTGATATATGAAAAACTTGAGGTGTATCGTTTCTTTTGTAAAGAGTTGCAGTTTGCTTTATTAATGAAATATAAATGTATTCATTTCCAAGAATATGAATAGTATCTTTTAATGGTAGAAATTCATAATATATTTTTGCATTCTTTAAACTATTTCTGTAATCATTCTTTAAATACAAGTGCTTAACCTGATTATTTGATAATAATCCTAAGTAATTAATCATGCTGATTATCACAATAATAATCAGACCAATTAATCTATATATTGATTTTACATTCATAGCACAATATAGACGATTTAAACTGAATTTTTTATAATTTTTTATTTAATAATATTTACTTCTCTTTCCAATTCGATACCGAACTTTTCATTAACAATATGAATTATCTCTGATGATAAATTATAAATATCTCTGCCATTAGCATTATTATAATTAACTAAAATCAAGGCGTGTTTATCATATACTCTGGCATCACTATTCATTGAATATTTCATTCCTTTCAATCCGCATAAATCAATCAATAATCCTGCCGATATTTTTACTTGGTTTGTCAAATTAAATCCCTTAATTTCAGGAAAGTTGTTTTGAAGTTCGTTGTATTTCTCAATCGAAATAATCGGATTTTTAAAGAAACTTCCTGCATTTCCAAGAATTTTTGGCTCCGGAAGTTTAGATTTTCTAATTTGAATAATATGTTCAAAAACTTCTTTAGCACTAACATTCATTTTGTTTGCAAATAATTCTCTTAATTCTTTATAATTCAAATCCGGTTTAAAATTCTTAGATAACTTATAACTGACATTTGTAATTATAAATTTATTTTTCAATTTATTTTTAAATACAGAATCACGATAATCAAACAAGCAAAGCCCTTTATCTAATGTATTGAATGTGTTAGTAATAAAATTGTACCCATTTAAAGAGTGAAAATAGTCTTTCTGCTCTACATTATACGCACCAATATTTTGCACAGGTGCAGAACCAACACAACCGGGAATATATGCAAGATTTTCCAATCCAAAAAAATGATGAACTACACAATATTCAACAAAATTATGCCAATTTTCGCCAGCTCCAACAGAAATAACGACATAATCCTCAGTTTCTTCTGTAATTTTCAAAGATTTAATATTAATTTTTATGGTTAAACCATCATAATCATCTAAAAATAATACATTTGAACCACCAGAAATTATGCAATGCTTATTATTTTTAAATATTTCAGATTCAACTAAAGATAATATTTCATCTTCACTATTTATTTCAACAAAATACTTTGTAGAAACATCAATAGCAAATGAATTGTATTTTTTGAGATTAATATTTTGTAAAATTTTCATAATGTAAATCTGGATTTAATATGCAAAATTTTTTATATAGATTTATTCAATTTACTTTTTAATTTTATAATTCTGTTATATGATTCATTTATCCTTGACTCAGAGATTTTACCTTCAGAAATTTTATTCTTGATAATTTGAATAGCTTTTTGTGCAATCAATTCATCATAAATCAAATTATTTGCAAAAATCAGTATATCTACACCTGCATTTATGCTTAATTCAATAGCCGTTTCTAAGCCAAAATTATCTGTGATTGCGTTCATATTCATATCATCAGAAATAACAACTCCATCAAAATTAAGTGATTTTCTTAAAATTCCATCTATTATATTTTTTGATAATGTAGCTGGATAGTTTGGGTCTAAATTTGAATTGAATATATGAGCAGTCATAATAAAATCGGCTTTCCCTTGCTTAATCAATTCCTTATAAGGTGTTAATTCTACTTCATTCCAAGTATTAGTAACATCTGTAAAACCGGAATGGGAATCACTATTGGCACTTCCATGACCGGGAAAATGTTTCAATGTAGAAAAAATATTTTTGTTATGAAGTTGATTGATTAATAAAGATGAATGTTTTACAACTGTCCCGGAATTTACAGAAAAACTTCTTTCAATTTTGCCAATTGCAGGACTTTCAGGATTGATATTCAAATCAACAACAGGTGCAAAATTTACATTAAAACCCAAATTATACAAAGTTGTTGCAGTTTGATTTCCATAAAATGATGTGCTGTCGGCATTATCCAAATTTCCAAGATATTGCTGCGAAACTGTATAAGGAAATCCATAAGTCATTTTTAAACGATTTACTTTGCCACCTTCTTGGTCAATAGCAACAAACAAAGGGTTTGTAGAATGAGATTTTACTGTATTGATTAGATTTTTCAGTTGTTCTGGCGATTGAATATTTCTGATACTTGATGAAAGAGCTACATCTCTATCGAATAGTATTACTCCACCAACTCGTTTATTTATAATGTCTTTAATAATTTGTGAATTTGTATCAACTTCCAAACCACGAAATCCAACAAGCAACATTTGACCAATTTTTTCATCTAAACTAACTGAATTATCAGTTGGTTCATTGGTATTGGAGCAGGAAACAAAAATCAAGAGCATCAATAAGGCAAATAATTTAAACAGTAATTTTTTCATATAATTCAAAATATTTGGAAATAACTCATTGCAAAATTACAAAAAAAATCAATAAATTCAATTTGAAAATAATAATAAAAAATGAAATTCCTTGAAAATCCCAATAGGTATTAAATATTTGTAATAAAAGAAATACCCGTAAGTCCAACAATCCCAGCGGGAATTAATGTATTTAGATTTTTTCAAGAAGAAGGTTTTATTAGGGACAGGTTGCGACCTGTCTCTAATAAAAAAATTCAATCTTGATAGGAATTAGATGATTTTTAAATGAAATATCGAAATTTAAATTCCAATGAAAATTCCTTTATTCTTAAATAGTTGATTAGTATCATGAAATTAAAAACTCACATCAGTTTAGTTTTTATACAAAATATTTTTTATTCAATAAGAATACTGCTCTATAACAAGTATATGCAAAAAAAGGAGCAGCAATTACATCTACAGAATAGTGAACATGTTGAATCAATACAGCTATTCCAATAGTAATAGTTGCTATTAGAAAAAGAGTTCTGAAAATCTTTTTTTGTGAAGCTAAGTACATAAGAAAAATAGTTGCTGTATGTCCCGAGAAAAACAAATCTTTTGTCATTAATGTTCCAACTCCAATTTCAGAAACCATAGGGTCAATTAAGGGTAATATCGTTGCAGGTGCTTCTAATGGAATGGAATACATAGCAATAATTCTAACCCAAAGCATAAGTATATAAGTTTGCACAGCAAAAGCTAATTGTATTGGTGTTTTGAATAAAGATAAAATAACTAAAACTACTGTTCCATACATAACTATAAATGTAAACCAAGATATATCAATAGCAGGATAAAATGCTAAAATTGGGTCAGGTAAAACCACACCGGGTCGAGCTTCTATAAAATTTAAATATCTGGTAAATATAAACATTGAAATAGCAAATACAATTACTGTTCCAATAAAATAATATTTATTTCTATTGTTTGACTTAAGATTTGTCCAATTATCTTCAAATTCAAATAGCTTATTTTGCATAAAATTCCCAATTAAAAAATTACAAATATAATAAATAATTTAATGTGCCTCAAACCAATTTTCACCAATTCCAACTTCCGCTACAACTGGTACTTCTCCAAGTGGCAAAGCACTTTGCATTAATTCAGTAACTAATTGCTTCATTTCATCAATTTCATTTCTATCTACTTCAAATACAAATTCATCATGAACCTGAATAAGCATTTTTGACTTCATTTTTAATTTTGTCATTTCTCTATCAATGTTTACCATCGCTATTTTCATCATATCTGATGCTGTGCCTTGAATTGGCATATTGATTGCCGCACGTTCAGCAGCAGTTTTCAAATTATTATTTTTGCTGTTAATATCCGTGAAAAATCTTCTTCTACCCATCAAAGTCTGAGCAAATCCATTTTGTTGTGTAAAATGAATTGTATCATCCATATATTTTTTTATACCCGGGTATTTTGCAAAATAATTATCAATTATTCGCTTTGCTTCATTTCGTGAAATAGCAAGTCGCTGCGATAATCCAAAGCTACCCAATCCGTACATAATGCCAAAGTTTACGGTTTTTGCTATTCGCCTTTGGTCAGAATTTACATCACTAATTTCATTTCCAAATAGTACAGAAGCAGTAGTTGAATGGATATCCAAGCCCTTTTTAAAGCTATCTATCATTTTTTCATCTTTGCACATACTCGCCATTATTCGTAATTCTATTTGAGAGTAGTCGGCTGATAGAATCAAATTATCCTTATTTCCAGAAACAAATGCCCTGCGAATTTCCCTACCTAACTCTGTTCTGACTGGTATATTTTGCAAATTCGGGTCAGTTGATGATAATCTGCCAGTTGACGCTACAGTCTGATTAAAAGTTGTGTGAATTCTGTTTGTTTTGGGATTCACTAATTTGGGTAGAGCATCAATATACGTTGATTTCAATTTCATTAATGTGCGATATTCTAAAATAAAATTTGCAATTGGATAAGTAAGTGCGAGTTCTGACAATACTTCAACATCTGTCGAAAAACCTGTTTTTGTTTTTTTAGCAGTTGGCAACATTAATTTTTCAAATAAAATATGTCCTAATTGCTTAGGTGAATCAATATTAAATTCAATTCCAGCTTCGGTAAATATATTTTTTTTCAATTCCGCACTTTGGATTTCAATTTTTGAAGATAATTCAGCAAGTGCATTGGAATCTATTGCTACTCCATTGCGTTCCATTTTAGTTAAAACTGCAATTGCTGGAAATTCAATATTATAAGCAAGATTTACCAAATTGTTCTTTTCAATTTCTTTTTCAAGAACGTTTTTCAATTTTAGTGCAACATCGGCATCCTCACAAGCATAATCTGAAATTTCAGCAGGATTAATATCGCGCATTGAAAATTGCTTACTTTTCTTTTCTCCAATCAAAGAACTAATTGAAATCGGTATATAATTCAACCATTTCTGTGATAATGCGTCCATGTTATGCTTTTGGTCTGGGTCTATCAAATATGATGCTACCATTGAATCAAAAATAATTGGATTTACATCAATTCCATTTCGGCTTAATATATACATATCAAATTTAACATTTTGACCGCATTTGCCAATTTTTTCATTTTCTAAAAGCGGTTTAATTACTTCAAATACATCAGCTTGCGGTAATGAATTTTCCCATTGTACTTCATTTTGCTTTTGGTCAAAATTAAATAAATCAACTTCTTGCTGATGGTAATTAATTGAATGAACAGGGATATAGAATGCTTTATTTTCAATTGCGGAAAATGAAATTCCTACAATCTCACAATTATCTCTGTCTAATGAACTTGTTTCAATATCAAATGATAATATTGAAGAGTGTTCTAATTCCTGTACTGCTGAATGTAATTTTTCAATACTATCAACAAAAATATAGTCTTTCTTCAAATCTTTTATTGTTTCAATTTCATTAGTTTTAATTTCAATACTTTCAGAAAAAATACTTCTCTCACCCAGATAATCAAAATTATCTTTAATACCTTTGTTTCTCCACTTTGTTCTAATTGTATTAAATCCTTGTGAAGCAAAAAAACTATCCAAATTCAAATAATCTGGAGTGTTAAATTTGAATTTTTCAATTGAAAATTCATTAGTGATATTAGTATCAATTGTAACAAGAGTTTTTGAAAGAAATGCAGTGTCTTTATTTTCAATAAGCTTATTTTTTACAGCGGGCTTCTCAATTTTTTCAATATTTTCATAAATATTTTCCAATGAACCAAAGTTTTGAACGAGAGGAATAGCAGTTTTATCACCGATACCCTTTACACCGGGAACATTATCTGAAGTATCGCCTATAATTGCCAAAACATCAATAACTTGTGCCGGTTTAACTCCGAATTTTTCAGCAACTCCATCAATATCAATAATTTCAAAATCCTCGCCTCGCTTTCCGGGTTTATAAAGTTTTACTTTATCATTTACTAATTGGTAGAAATCTTTATCCGAAGTAACACATGCAACTTCAAAACCATTATTTGATGCCAATTTAGAATAAGTTCCAATTAAATCATCTGCTTCAAATCCGTGTAATTCAAATCTTGGTAAATTTAAATAGTCAAGCAATAGCTTTATTTTTGGAATTTGAGGAACTAAATCTTCAGGACAAGCTGAACGATTTGCTTTGTAATCTGGGTATAATTTATGGCGAAACGTTGGTTCTGAAGTATCGAAAATTACTGCAATATACTCAGGATTTTCTTTTTCAATCAAAGAAGTAAGTAAATTCGTGAAACCAAATACAGCTCCACTTGGTTCACCGCTTGGAGTCTTCAAACCTGAAGTAAACAAAGCATGATAAGCCCTAAAAACCAAAGACATTCCATCTATAAGATATAATTTTTTATTCATAACAAGACCAAAAATAAATTTCACTTTATCAAAACATATAAAATTACGCAAAAATATTGAATTTCTTAAACATTGTTTTTTAAATTGAATAAAAGAGGGGATTAATACTGATTGTAACAGTTCAGAGAAAAAAAATTGAATATTAGTTATTTTGTACAAAATTCTTTGGAATTCTCATCGTGAATTAATAATTTTACACAACTTGAGATTTCCCAACTAAAAAGAATGGAGCAAGTGGGGTGTGTATTGATTGATACGGGTTTTGGGCGATATTGCAACCAAAATTAATATCCTACGGAGTTGTTGAATATCTCTATGGTTTCTTTGTTACAAATAGGTAATCCTACTAAGATTTTCAAGGAATTTCTTTATTTTTTCAACTTGTTCAAATTGTACTCTTATTTATTTAAATAACAAAGTAAATTGAAAATTATAAAATGGCTGATAGTCTCATAATAAATAATAATTTATTTGAATATTTTTCACAATTTATTAGAGTAAATCGTCAATAGTTAATTATTGTGAATTTAATATGAAATTATTATTTTGAAAGTACTATTATATATAGCATTAATCTTCATTCTTGTAAATATTAAAATTTTTGCAGAAATGACTGATACAAATTCTGTTAGAGTTCAATCAATTAATTTAGTAGATTCAGCAAAAAATATGAAATCAGTTTCAAAACTTACCAAAGATCCGATGGGAGCAGTTTGGCGTTCATTGGTTTTGCCTGGTTGGGGACAATGGTATGTTGAAAGTTATTGGAAAGCACCAATATTTTTTGCAGGAGCAGGTGGGTTAATGGGTGCAATTTTGTGGAATAATGCCGAATATCAAAAAGAGGCAGATTATTTGACAACTTTAGATAAAAGTCATAAAGATTATAGTATAACCAAATTGAGACGAGAGTATTTTAGAGATAACAGAGACCAAAGTGCTTTTTATTTGCTTGTAGTCTATATTTTTGCTGCAGTTGATGCCTATACAGGTGCTCATTTGTATGATTTTAGTGTTGATGACGATTTGTCTTTTGGTTATCAATTCGATAGAAATGGAAATTTTATGGTTGGATTTAGTGTGAAATTTTAATTGAATTATGATAAATATTGAATACAGAAATATAAGCAAACAATATCAAAAAGGAACTGTTGCCGTTTCAAATGTAAATTTTATGGTGAAAAATGGTGAGTTTCTCGTATTAGTAGGTCCATCAGGGTGTGGAAAGTCAACCATACTTAGAATGACAGCCGGGTTAGAAGATATTACAAACGGTGAAATATTTTTTGATGGGAAATTAATTAATAATGTAGCTCCAAAAGATAGAAAAATTGGAATGGTATTCCAAAATTATGCTCTTTATCCTCACTTAACAGTTTTTGAAAATATTGCTTTTCCTTTGAAAATCGCAAAAGAGAATAGTAATTACATCAATAAAAGAGTTGATGAAATAGCAAATATAGTTGATTTAACGGATTTTTTATCACGCAAACCTAAAGAATTATCCGGTGGTCAAAGACAAAGAGTTGCACTCGGAAGGGCTATTGCACGTAAACCAAATGTATTTCTATTTGATGAACCATTGTCTAATCTTGATGCTAAATTAAGAGTGCAGATGAGAACTGAAATAATAAATTTGCAAAAAAGTATCGGTTCTACAGCTATTTATGTTACTCACGACCAAACTGAAGCAATGACGATGGGTGAACGACTTGTTGTTATGAAGGATGGGAATATTATGCAAATTGCAACACCTTCTGAACTTTACAATAACCCTGATGATTCATTTGTTGCAGGATTTATAGGTAGTCCTCAAATTAATTTCTTTGAAGGTGAAATTATTTTTGAAAACGGTATAAAATTTAAAGAAAATAGCAATGGAATTGAAATTAGATTAGACGAGAAAGTATTCAAATCTACACCAATTGCTCAGAAAGTTACTTTAGGAATCCGACCAGAAAATATTAAAATCACAAATAATTCTAACGAGTACTCTTTTAATTCCAAGATTACAAATATTGAGTATCTTGGCTTCGAAATGCTTGTTTATTTTAAAACGAATAATAATTTAAAATGTTTAAGATGTATCCCAAATAATGATTTAGTTATTGACAATAATTATTCTTTTGAACTTAATCCAAATGAAATAAAGTTATTTAATCAAGAAGGAAAAAGAATTTGATACTAAGTTGCCTTCAAAGATAAAAGATATTTATCTTTGAAAATTTCAACGGGAATTAATGTTTGTAACAAGAAACCCCACACTTCGACACTTCGACAGGCTCAGTGCAACGCAGCTCAGTGCAACGCCTAACCTTTACAAGTGGAAGGAATTGGCGTAAGTCTAACAATATTAGTGGGGTTTAAAACAGTCATTCTGAACTCGTTTCAAAATCCAATTCTTGTTTCTCCCCGTCATTCTGAACTTGTTTCAGAATCCAATTCACTATTCATACTATTTTCTAAACAAGATGTCCAACACTTTGAAAGTGCTGGACATCTGAATATATTAGATTCCGCATCAAGTGGGGAATTTCCTGGAAAACAAAGTCATTCCGAACATAGTGAGGAATCCAGTGCCTTTAGCAATGCCTCTATGTCGCTCCTACGGAGCTTCAACTAAAAAAAACAAATCTGTTCTATTAAGATGTCGCAACTACGTTGCTAAATACAATAGCAAGAATTATGTCCTTCTGAACTTGTTTCAGAATCTATTCACTATTCATGTCATTTTCTAAACAAGATGTCCAACACTTTGAAAGTGTTGGACATCTACAAAGCCATAGATTCCGCATCAAGTGCGGAATGACACGGGAAAAACCGTCATTCCGAACATAGTGAGGAATCCATAAAAATAAGGTTTATTTGTTCTTAGATTTTCATGTTCTACTAAGGTTTGCAAGTGTTCAGATTTTAAAACAACTTATTTAAATTATTAACCTTAGTAGAAAGCAAAAACTCAATGACAACTAACCTTATTATTTATATTACGTTAATTTATTTTCAATTCTTGAAACTAAGAAGTTATTTCGAAAGAAGACCTCGAAGAGGTCAAATGCTTATAGAATAAATTATTTACACATAAATGCGACCTCGGGGAGGTCGAATCGTAGTAATTTCTAATTCATTTCTATAATCTTTGAATCTCTTTGAGATTAAAAATATTCCTTTGAAATAACGACCTCGAAGAGGTCAAATGCTTATAGAATAAATTATTTACACATAAATTCGACCTCGGAGAGGTCGAATCGTAGTAATTTCAAATTATTTTCTATAAATTATTGAATCTCTTTGAGATTTAGTAAGAAAATAAATTAAAATATCTGCTTTTTGGGGAAGCAAGGAAATTAATTTCAATTCAGGAAACAAAGCCCAAGCTTCGTTAACTGAATTGAAACCCCACCTAAATCCTCCCCAAAGGGAGGACTTTACATATTTTATATTTTTGGTTATTACAAACAGGTAATCCCTAACGGGATTTTCAAAGAAAATTATTTTTTTTCATTTCTGTGAAACGAAATGCACTTTCATGTGTCATTATATATGTGAAGAATTGCAAATTTGGAAAAAGTTATGAAATGTTTATTTTTAATTGGTCTGCTACTTTTATGTGGCAGTAGTTTGTTTTCACAAGAAATCCCAAATGGTGATGGTGACTTGATTTGGGAGCAAGACATTTGGCCCAGATTCGTTATTGATGCAAAGTTTCATCCAATCACGGGAAATATAATTGCTGCTGTGAATCATGAAATATGGGAAATTGATCCGAAAGATGGACACAAAATCAGAGTTTTTGAAGGTACCAATCCTGAAGCTACAACACATACTTTTTCAACATTACAAATAACGAATGATGGCAAAACTGTTATTTCTGGACCAGGTGGCGGACTTGAGGGCTTAATTATTTGGGATTATGATAGTGGAAAAGTAAGAAAACGATTTGACAAAGGTGGCCCGCATATGAAAACTTTAGGAATATATCCTGATGATAAAAGAGTGGTTTTCTTTACTTTTCAACTTGCAGATGAATCTCAACAAAGATTCCTGGTAATCTATAATTTCGAGAATGATAGTATAATCAAGAAAGTAAACATTTCACCCAAAGGAACGCAAAATATGACACTTTCAAAAGATGGTAAATATCTTGCAATAGCTTTCAGATATAAAAATTCAAGCGGAGTTTGGGATTTATTAATGGAACTCTGGGATGCAGAAACACTAACACACATAAGAGATTTTGGCGAGGCAGTTTCTGCAAATGAATTTTGGGATGTAAAAATCTCAAACGATAACCAATATGTTGGGTTTAGGGCTAATAATAAATTTTATCTATATAAACAAAATGGAGAAATTGAAAATGTAAATAGTATTATTGATGCTGAATACTTTCAATTTACACCAGATAGCAGATTTATTTTATTAGGTGGGCAAAATAAGGAAGGTAACTATATAGCTTTAATTAAAGAATTAAATTCAATAAAAATACCATATCATTATACTTTGCCAAGGGGGATATTTTTGTTTAATGAAAAAAATGAACTATTTTCACATGGTATGTACAATAAGTTGTTTTATTTCACCAATCGTTGGTTTACCGTTGATGTCAAAGACAATCAAATCGATTCCACATTTAAAATCAATTATGCAGAAAAGAAATTGTTCATTGAAAACTCTACAAATCAGATTTTGAAATCATTAGAAATAACAGATATTAACGGTAAGATTCTTCACACTATTAATTTAGACTTCGATACTAATTTAAAACTTAAATTTGATATTACATTTATACCTGGTGTTTACTTTGCAACAATACATACAGAATATGGAAAGATTTATTCACAAAAATTTATTGTTTTGGAGTAGGTGAAATTCTTGACGTTATGGAGAAAAGCAAATTCCAGATGTCTCACTTTTGGACTGGAAGTACGAAAACGATTAAAAATAAGGTTAAATATTTTGGGAAACTTTTTTCTACTAAGGTATATGATTGAAAATAAGGTTTTTGAATGTCTAATATTTTAAAAAATAACTAATATTTTAAAAAATAACTAATATTTTAAAAAATAACTAATATTTTAAAAAAACTAATATTTTAAAAACCTTAGTAGAAAATTTAAACCGCCCAAAAATCAACCTTATTAATTTCTGGATTCCTCACTTTGTTCGGAATGACGGTGTTCAATGAATGAAACATCTGATATTTTATAAAAACAGTTAGCTGTAATTTGCACGTGATAATATAATTTAGGTATTTAGTGGGAACAAAATTTCCACAAATTTGATTTCAATTTAGCTCCAAAATTACTTTTTTAATCCTAATTTATGAAATTTATTAAAAAAATTTAAAAAAAGTGTAAAAAATTTGAAACGAAATGTCATTTGATGTGTCTTTATAATTTTAGGGAATGTTATTTTAAAAAAATATTTGGATGAAATATGAAAATACTATCTTCTATGTTATTTTTGTTACTTTTTTCTGTAATTTCTATTGCAGGAGAATCAAAAACACTTGTTAATACAGCAGTAATTAGAATTCAACAAGAATTTAATTCACGAAATGAGATTAATTCTTTAGCTAAAAAGAATAAATTTCAAATTGTTACTCAATTGTTGAAACAAGAATTATCTTACACAGAAAAAATCTCAAATTCTGGTAATTATTCAATATTGTCGCCAAGAATCTTAAATATTATTGAAAAAGAAGAACCTTTGCTAAGAACTTACATCGTTCATTTTGAGGAAAATATTTCTCCCATTGAATATTGTTCAAAATTATTAAGAGAAAACAATTCAATTGAAGTCGCAGAGCCGTATTATTTGATGGAATTATTAGCTTATAAGCCGAATGATGTATTAATAGACAATCAAAATGACTTGATGATGAATATAAAAGCATTTAATGCTTGGGAGATTTACAAAGGAGACTCAACTATTGTAATTGGAATTTCAGATAGCGGAGTGGACCAAAATCACGAAGATTTAAAAGATAACATTGCTTTAAATACTAATGAAATACCTAATGATTCGATAGATAATGATGGTAATGGTTATGTTGATGATTATGCAGGGTATAATTTTGCATATAAAACCGATTTTACCAATCCCGGTGTTACAATTAATAAAAGTGACAACCACGGTTGTCAGGTGGCTGGAATTGCAGGAGCAAGAACTGATAATAGTAGAGGAATGGCTGGTATTGGATTTAAATCGAAAATATTTCCTATAAAAGTTACGGAAGGTGTAACCTTAAGTTTTAGTTATCAATGTATGATTTATGCTGCTATAAGAGGATTTAAAGTCCTTAATTGTAGCTGGGGAGGTCCAACAGCATATTCTTCAATAAACCAATCTATAGTTGACTATGCTGTTGCTAATGACGTGGCAATAGTAGCGGCTGGTGGTAATGAAGGAACTGCTGGTGCAAATACTTACGATACATTCTATCCGAGTGCTTATAAAGGTGTATTAGGAGTTGGAGAAGTTTACTCAACTGATATGGTTACTAATGGCAGTGTTTTGGGAATTCAAACAAGAATTATGGCTCCGGGAGTGAATAATTGGGCAACAAGAAATTATAATGAATATTCAAGTAATACGAGCGGTTCATCTTTCTCATCACCAGTGGTAGCTGGTGCAGTTGCACTTGCAAGAGGCAAACATCCAAATCTTGATGCTATTCAATCTCTCGAATTTGTTAGAAATTGTACTGACGATATTTCTCAATTTAATACAAGTAATAAAGCATTAATACCGGGAAGAGTTAACCTATATAAAATCGTAACATTTGAGCCGTTTTCAATTCCTTCAATTGTACCAGATAATTTCAAATATTATACAAATAGCGGTTTACCTACAAATCGATTCAAAGCTAAAGATACAGCACAATTAAAAATTGATTTTACAAATTATCTTGGCAAAGCTACAAATATCAAGTTTAAATTGTCGGCTGCTTATGACCCAGTTGAAAGTATTGCTTTGTTGGATTCAATACTAACACTTGATGTGATTGAACAAGAGAGTAAAGGGACTTTTGGTAATTTTAAATTTATTGTTACAAAAACGAATAAATCAAGAATAATTTTTAGAGTTGATATTGAAGCAGATAATAATTATAAGGATTTCTTCAAATTTGAATTTTTCCCCGTTTCAGATATGGCTTTGATTGAAAATGATAAAATTAAAATATCGTTAAGTGATGATGGTGAAATTGGTTTCACTAAATCTGGTTCAACAATAACTGGTCAAGGTATTTCATTTTATCCTTATGGCAATCAGATATTTTTCAGAGGTTCTTGCATTATGGCAACTACTGGAATGAACAAACTTGCTTACAATAGCAATGAATATTTCCGTAAAGATTTTAGCGTAGTTAAAGATTATTATCATCCTGATGCAAATATTGGAATTATAACTGATGCAAATATGGGAGATGACAGATTAGGTGTAGAAATTAAGCAGAAGTGGGGATTTATTTCAGATAGTTCCAACTCAATTTATTCTGACATTACTTTGAAAAATGTCATTAATAAACAAATTTCAATACCAGCAGTAGGTTATTATCTTGATTGGGATATTGGTGGCTCTTCTAAAGCAGAAAGAAATAGAATTATGATGATAGAATCTGCCTTACCAGAGAATTTCCAAGGCAAAAAAGGGACAGCTATGATGGTTTATTTAGTAGGTGAAGAATATCCTGTATTTGGAATGGCAATAAAAAGTAATGAAGCTGACGCAAATGCACAAGCAGCAGCATTGCATTATGGAATTACTTATGATTTTAATGATGAAAAGAGAATTTTATCTTTAAATAGTGGCAAAGAATGGATTGTTGACACCGTTTATGATGTTAATATGGTTATTGGTATGCAATGGGAAGGCAATTTGAATCAAGGTGAATCTAAAGAATGTAAAGTCTGTATTGCGTTTGCAGAAAATCAAACTAAACTTGAGAAAGAATTAAGAAATTGCATCAATGGATTTGTATCTGTTAATTCTTCAAATACTGAAAATGGAATTAAAGTATTTCCAAATCCTGCTCAAAATACTCTCACTATAACCACTGATTTTGAATTATTTATTTCTTCAGAAATTTCAATTCATAATTTAAGCGGACAATTAGTAAAAAACTTGGGTAATTTCAATAGAACTGAAAGTGGAATTAATGTTGATGTTTCCGATTTAATTAGCGGTGTTTATTTAATTAAAATCAAAAATAGTAATCAAATTTATTGGAAATTCTTTATTAAAGAGTAAAGTGTTACTCTTTCAAATGTTGCATAAATTGAATCTATTAATATACAAACAAGGATGTTTGTTCTACTTGAATTATAATGACTTAGTAGAATAAGCATCCTTGCTTGTTATTTGATTTATTACTTATTGGTCAAGCTCTATCTGAGATTTCATCATTGCAATTTTGGAAGTATCTATAATTTTATACCGAGTAGTTCAACTGTCAATTGCTGTAATACATTTCTATATTCTATTATACTGTCTTCTTTTAAAAAACCTTTTACGGACATTTTTTGGGTGAGAACACCTTTTTCTAAATCAGATAAAATCAATTCAATTTCTACACCATTTTCGACTTTTTTAAAGACTCCAGATATAAAATTATCAATATCCAAATGAGATAAAGCTCTCAATTCAAAAGCCGATACTGCATTGAAATTTTCAGGCGTTTTCAATCCAAACATTGAGTAGATGCTATCTCTGGTTTCCATATCATATAGAACATATTTTGAAGTATGAAATGCTTGTTTGAAAATGGTTTCGCAGGCATCATAAGAAGAAAGTTCTTTGTTTTTAAATAAATCCCACTCCTTATTACTCTTATCATCAACATAGAAAAGACCTCCAATAACTAACGTTTTAGCAGGATATACTTTTGCAGTACCAGATAATTTATCATACATAAGTGAATCTTTCATCGCTACAGCCAAAGCTCTTTGAGTTGCGGCTAAAATTGCTGGGTCGTAAATCATTGAATTATCTTCAAAATTTCTTTTCGATATTGCTGAATAGCCAAAAGATTTTGTTCTCTTCTGAATACTATCATTATTAATAACAGTTAAATCGACTCTTAACATATTTCCAATAACATTCACATTAGCAAATAAAACATAATTTGCCTTCAATTCAATTGCCACATCTAAAGCTGAATTATGTTTCTTGTTTTCTTGAAATACAAGTGCAACAGAATCTCTTTTTTTACTCGAAATTAATTCATATTTTTCAGATAATTTACAAGCTATATCAAATGCAGCTTCAAATTTATAAGGACTTAAGAATCCTATAGATTTAGAATAATCTATATTTGCAATCAGAAATTTTTCTTTTTCTTTTGATACCAGATTAAAGGTATTCAAAACCATTATAGTTAGCGAGAATAAAATTACTGTCAATTTATAGTTTTTCATACTTAACAATTTAATTATTAAAAAAATATTGACGTTTTAACTGAAATTTTGATATAAATATTTGGATTTATCATAGAATAGTAATTTATTGTCAAATCTGTAACAATTTGCTAATCTAAATTAAATAATTCCAAAAGTTTATTATCTGAATACAAGATTTTTTTCAATTTTGTCTAACATATATAAATTTACCATATTTTATTAAAATAAGAATGTCTGAACTACTATCTTTATATGGAGTTAGTAGAACAGACACTCTTTTTTGGTTTAATATTTTTTCAGACAAACTTCATCTAAAAAAACTGCTTTTAAATTTTAATAATTTTTGAAATCAATTCTCTCTTATTGGTTTTAACTTTTATTAAGTAAATACCTTTGCTAATATTTTCTGCTTTCCAAATTAACTCTACTTTGTCTGAGAAACTATTTGACAATTCAAATTCATAGATTTTATTACCAAGTTCATCATAAATGATAACTGATTCAATAATTTCAGCTTGATTTAGATTGTTTATGTTGATTTTAACTTTTTCTGTGAATGGATTTGGATATGTGGCTACAGAAATTTCTGTTGAAATAATATCATCAACATCTGTATTTGTATTATCATTTTTTTCATCATAAATAGTATCATTTTGCTTTTTCATCCATGGCTCAAGTGCAAGAAATGCAGTATAGTTTGTGAGAATTCTTTTTTCGATACTCAGGTCAACTAATTGTCTAATAGCAATATTGTCAGATGTATTGACTTTTATTTCTAACTCTTTTAAATAATTTGAATACCAAATTTGTTCTGTGGCATCAATTTCATATATGCTATCAATGCTTGCAATGGTAATTGTTTTAAAATATGGTTTCTGATTCTTAATAGCTAAAATTTCAATTTCAATTGGAAATGAGCCAAAATATTTTCCGATTATTGTATTATAATTAAATGAACTAACATTACGATTTGAATTATATGAATAATTATGGTAGCTTAAACCATTGGTTGGCGCAAATTTTACATCAAAAAAATCAAACGAATTTATCATATTATGCAATGATGCATCAAGGAAAGTACTAAAAGGTAATGCACTTTCAAATTTGATATAGCCACCACCAGTATTTTTCGTTAAAATATTATAGAAATATGCATTACCCTTGTTTAAAGTAGGATTACTTGCATCAGTATTGAAATTTTTTGATTGATAACAAAGAACATTAAATTGTGTATTTGCGGGTAAATCAATTAAGATTTTTTCAATAAACTGGTTTGAAGTAATTCCAGAATAAAATTCATCACTGCAATTAATGAGAATTATTTTTGCGTTGTTCCCTTTATTTTTTAAGAATTCTATTCCATCTATTATCAAGTTTGGTAACATACTTACATCTGATAATTGAATATTTTTTATACTAAATAATGAATCAATATTTAAACTATCATTGGAATTAATCCAGTTTTCGCTTAAAATAGTATAATTAAAATTGCTAATCAGCAAATTATATTTAAAATTATTCCCTTGGTAATTTCTCAAATAGGATTTCATTCCATCAATTACATTTTGTTTAGTTAAACTTGTTTTATTAGCTTGATAATTTAAAAGAAACAAAATTTCAGAATTATCATCTATATTCATCATATTCATATCAGCCAAAACTTGAAAATATCCTTCATTAGCTCCTGTAGGACTTAAACCGACTAAAATATTATCTTTTGTATTTAGCGAATAATTAAACCCAAAATTTGTCGGAACTTTTTTTGTTGAAAAATCATAAGAATAATTAAGATATATTACTCCATTTATTTCTTCAAAGTTTTTAAATTTAAATAATGGGTCAAGTGCAGTTGGTTCGCCAGATAGATTATTTTTAGCAAATTTTAAGTTTATTTTGTTATAACTAATATTATAATTACTTGCAAATAACTTAATAAATGAAAAGTTCGAAGTTACATTAGAACCAATCGTATTATTTGGAATCATAAATTTAACTATGAAAGTTCTTGGTGAGTTATTCAAAAAAGGGTATAATTTGGTATCGTAAAGATTGCCATTTTTCATTATCAATAAAGGGTCTTGTCTTCTTTTTACAATTCCCTCATAAATTGTATTTGCAGTCCATTTGTCCATAATATCAGCCCTAACAAGTGTATCTCCAACCCAAAGCCATGCATCATTCATATAGTCATTGTCGTCCAAATTAAATTTCCAATTTAGTTCTAATTGAACATTATTCCAATGACTATCACCATTATGCATTTCAATTTCAAATTTGTAACTTGTAAATAAACCACAAGGTTCAACCAAAACATCAATGTTATCAACAACAATTTTATAGTATCTTGAACCTCCTTGGGGATTAACATAGTAGAAATCAATTGCGTTTGCTGAGAAAAAATCAATAAAGAATATTATTGATGCGAGTAAAGTAAAATGTAAGAACTTTTTCATAAAACTTATCCCAAATTTAAAAAAACATACAAGTTATAGACACAGCTACTTACGAAAAAGTTACAAGATAATCAAATAAAATTTTAAATTATTAAAAATAAATGAAATATTCAATTGATGAGGTATTTATTTAACTAAAATGGCTTGAAATTACTATAAACTTAACTAATCAGCCAATTAACAATAAAATAGAATTTTTGTTCATTTTTTAAAAATTACTTGAAATTCCCAGCGGGAATTAATGTTTGTAACAGAAGAAACCCCATCCTAACCTTCCCCAAGGGGAAGGAATATATGTAAAGTCCTCCCCTTGGGGAGGATTTATGTGGGGTTTAAATTATTCAATCCCACTGGGATTGCTGGACTTAGGTGAATTCAATTTGTTACAAACATTTAATCCCTATCGGGATTTTCAAGGAATTTCATGTTATGATTATTTTCATATTGTGCGAAATATACATTTTTTCATTCAAATAACAAAGCAATTTAAAAATATCAATTCGGCTGAGTGGTTACAAAAAATTTAATCGAATCATTTGAAAAATGTACTTAAAGAGTTATTGATTTGAAAATGGCTGAAAAATTGAAACGTTAGAAATGAAATAGTGATTTTTGTATTTTTACTTGTAATATTTTATAAAATAAATCGTCAAAGAACAATTATTTTAAACTAAAGTTATAACTATTTCTGTAAATTAAATGAATTTACTTTTTTGTGGAGAATTAAATGAGAAAATGGAGAATTGAAGACTCAGCTGAGCTTTTTAATATACATGGTTGGGGTATAAATTATTTCAGTATAAATGAAAAAGGAAATGTATGTGTATCTCCCAAAAAAGATGAAGTACAAATTGATTTAAAAGAATTAATTGACGAACTTCAATTAAGAGATGTTTCAACTCCAGTATTGCTTAGATTTCCAGATATTTTACATGATAGGATTAGTGAAATATCCAAATGTTTCGATATTGCATCAAAAGAATATGATTTTAAAGGAGAAAGCTTCATAATCTATCCCATTAAAGTTAATCAGATGCGACCAGTGGTTGAGGAAATCGTAAGTCATGGTGAAGAATTTAATATCGGACTTGAAGCTGGCTCCAAACCAGAATTACATGCTGTTTTGGCTATTCATAATAATCCAAACTCTCTTATCGTTTGCAACGGTTACAAAGATGAGGACTTTATTGAATTAGCATTATTAGCTCAAAAAATGGGTAAAAATATTTTTCTGGTTGTTGAAAAATTAAACGAACTTAAGAATATCATAAAAATTTCAAATAGATTGAAAGTAAAACCAAATATTGGTATCAGAATTAAATTAGCAAGTGCAGGTAGTGGGAAGTGGGAAAGTTCTGGTGGTGATAGAAGCAAATTCGGTTTGCATGCCTCTGAATTGATTGACGCTTTAGAAATATTAAAATCTGAAGATAGAATGGATAATTTGAGATTGATACATTTTCATCTTGGAAGTCAGATTACAAAAATTGGAAAAATTAAATCAGCTTTACGTGAGGCATCACAATTTTATGTACAATTAAGACAAGCAGGATTTAACATCGAATTTGTGGATATAGGTGGTGGTCTTGGAGTGGATTATGACGGCTCAAGGTCATCAAGTCAGGCAAGTATAAATTATTCAATTCAAGAATATGTTAATGATGCTATTTCACATATTGTTGATGCGTGTAATAAAAATGACATACCACATCCAAATATCATAACTGAATCCGGTCGCTCTATTACTGCTCATCATTCAATTTTAGTGTTTGATGTATTAGAAACTGCCTCTTTGCCGGAGTGGGATGATAATTATAAGGTAACAGAAGAAGATGATGATTTGGTACTTGAATTGCATAAAATATATGAAAATTTGTCAAAATCGAAAATGCTTGAATCATGGCATGATGCTTTGCAAATCAGGGAAGAGTCGTTAGACCGTTTTTCACTTGGTATGCTTGATTTAAAAAATAGAGCTTTGATAGAAAGACTTTTTTGGTCTATTGCAAGAGAAGTTTGGGATATAACTCAAAATATGAAACATACTCCTGAAGAACTTCGCCAGTTGAGCAGAATGTTGTCAGATAAATATTTTTGTAACTTTTCATTATTCCAATCTTTGCCTGATTCATGGGCAATTGACCAGATTTTTCCGATAATGCCAATTCAACGCTTACATGAAAAACCAAGCAAATATGCTACTTTGCAAGATATTACTTGTGATTCTGATGGTAAAATTGACCATTTTATTGGTACAGGTGAATTTTCTTATAATATGAACTTGCATACTGTCAAAAAAAATGAAACCTATTATGTAGGTGTATTTTTAGTAGGGGCGTATCAGGAAATACTTGGTGATTTGCATAACTTATTTGGTGATACCAATGCTGTTCATATTGCAGTAGAAGATAAAGGTTACAAAATAAAACAAATCATTGATGGCGAAACAGTAGAAGAAGTATTAGATTATGTTATGTATAATTCTAAAAAATTAGTTAGGACGATGGAAACCTTTGTTGCACAGTGTGTTAAAGAAGATAAAATAACTGTAAATGAAGGTAAGGAATTCCTTGCTAATTATCGTTCTGGATTGTATGGATATACATATTTACAGGCATAATTGGCACTTATGGTAATATTTTTTTAAATATTCATTGTTTAATTAATATTAATCAAATAATATTACTTATATTTCGACAATTGGTTTTAATTTATTACAATACAATAAATTTTATTTGAAATTTTTTAAAATAAAATTTTGATATAAAAAAAAATATTGTTATTTTAATTTTTTTATTATTTGAAAGTTGAATTTATTATTCAAATAAGTGTAATACTTTATTTTTTTCAATAAGAAATAAAAATTTGAATTTGATAGATGGAGAAAAATTATGGCAAAAATGAAAAAATCAGAAGGTGAAGTTGTGGTTTCAAAAGCCGAAGAGGAAGTTATTATTAATTCCGATAATGAAACAAAAAATACAAAGACTTCAAAAACAAAAAAAACAGAAGTGATTTCTGAAGTAATTGTAAATAATGATGAAACAATTCACGAAAATGAAACCAAGCCAAAAAAGATTGATAAAAAATCTAAAGCTTCTAAAGTTAATGAAACTGAAGTTGCTGAGCAAGCTGTAATTGCCTCTGTGGAAGAAAAAGAAGTTGAGATTGTAACACCCAAAACTAAATCAAAAGTTAAGATAAGCAAGAATATAGTAGAAAATACTGATGATTTAAAAATGGAAAATTTAGATGCTCTAAGCATGGAGAATGATACTTCTGAAGCTGATAAAGTAAAAAAACCTGCAAAAGCAAAAAAATCTAAGATTGTACCCGAGGATATTAAATCTGAAATTGAAGCTGATTTACTTAAGGATTTAAACAAAGAAGATTTGATTGCTGGTGATGTGGTGATTGATAGTGATTTAGGTCATCCAATTGCAGAAATTGAGATTTTAGATGATGATATTATAGAAGGTGAATCACCAATTGAAGCTAAAAGAAGAAAACGCAGAAGTAAAAAAGCTGCTAATGGTGAATTTGAACCTTTTGATGAACCAATCAAAATTGAAGGAAAGGCATTTAAACTTCGTAAGGGTGAAGACCTTTTGCAAGTTCCTAGTAAAAAAGAGCATGTGGAAGTAGAGGAAATTGTACCTCCAGCTCCTTTACCAACAGCTAAACAACCAACTGCAAAACCTCATACTACAAGAAGAGGCAAAAAAGATGACCATCATAGAAAAGAAAATAAATATTTAGCTCAAGCTGAAGAGATTAAAGCATCAATTAGAAATCAAGAACCGCGACTTGAAGCATACAAACCCGAAGTTAAAAAAGTTGAAATAGTACCCAAAGTACCTGCACCCGATATGCGTTATTCAGATGAAGATTTGCAAATGTTTTTTGAAGTGATTTCAACTGCAAAGTTTGAATCTATGGAAGAGTTGAGAATGCTACGTGAAAGACTTGAAGATTTGACAAGTTCTGACCACGCTGAAGAATCTATGATTTATTCTATGCACATGGCTGAACAAGGTTCTGAAGCTATGGAAAAGGAAAAAACTTATGCTCAAGTACAAAGAATTTCAGAATATATCAAAAAATTAGATGACGCATTAGAAAGAATTAAAATGAAAACTTATGGTATATGCAGAATTTGCGGCTGTTTGATTGCAAAAGAAAGATTACTTGCAGTTCCTATAACTACATTGTCGGCAGCTTATAAAATTCATGAAAAATGTCCAGAAGATAACATAGATAAAATTGAACCATTGAAAAGTAAAGTTTCAGTTTAAAGAAAAATTTATTGAAAAATGAAGTTTTTTAAGAATGCCACATTTAATGTGGCATTTTTTATATGAAATTGGATTAGAAAGATAAAACAAAAGATTTTTTAATAGAATTTCAGGTGAATTGGGGTCTGTTGCAATTTGATAAAGATAAAAATATGATATTATTTAACGGCATTAAACCTTTAAATTATTTTAATAGAGTTTTTAGAAATATTATCCCTATTTTAATTCTTGCTTTAGTTGCATTTTTTGAATTTTTCCACAGTTATGATTGGACAATAAATTTTCATTCTATATTTCTTCCAATACTTTTGACAACAGTAGCAACTATTAATTCTGCATACAGAAATAGATATTATATAACACATATTGAAATAGAAGAATCAAATATCACAATTGTTTATTACAAATTTAACAATTTTTATGAAATAAATACAGAGATTACACATTTACATTCTGATACAAAACCTGTGATTGCTAAACCTTTTCCTCCTCAATGGAAATTGATATTAATTTCTGGCAATATTAAAATTGTTCAATATCCTTCAAATTACTTCGATAAAAGTGAATGGGATTCTGAAACTATTGAAGAAATAAACAACAAAATAAATGAAATAAAAAGAAGTCATAAAACTTATTGATTCTGTATCAATATGAACAAAATAACTTGATACTATGATTTTAATAATTCTAATAAAGAGTATAGGAAGGATATGAAATGATTTATATTAATTATAAACCTCCTTTAAATTATATCATAAGAATAATGAGGAATTTGGTACCAGTAATATTAATCGCTATTGCGGTATTTATTATGCTATTGAATATTGAAGATTGGAATTTGACTTTATTGGCAATATTTTTTCCATTGTTCCTTATATCATTAATATTAATAGGTTCAATGTACAGGAATAGATATTATATAACTTATATTGAAATTGATGAAGCAAATATAAAATTAGGTTACTTTAAATTTAGCAATTATTTTGAATTTTCTTCAAAAATCTCTGAGTTAAATTCATATACAAAGGTTATCATAACTAAAACAACTCCTATTCAATGGAAATTAATTTTAAACTATGGTAATATTAAGATTATTCAATACCCTTCTCATTTCTTTGAAATAAGTGAATGGGATTCCGAAACCATTGTTGAAATAAACAACAAAATAAATGAAATAAAAAGAAAAATTAGGAAGTTTAATGATTAGTTTTTTTTATAAGAATTTGAATTTCTGATAAAAATATTTAAAAATATTAAAAATGTGGTCTCATTATGAATAGTATGATAAGATTTATTAAAATAGTTTTAGTAATTATATTGCTTAGTAACTTTTCAATATATTTATTTGCTAATTCAGAAGAAAAGCAATTAGCATTTACAATACTAAAAACGCAATTGATTGGCAAACAATTAGATAGAATTACTAATTAGTCTCTGACAGAAAACCCTCAAGTATTTCAAAATGGCAGAAAAAATAGGTTGGGATTTTTGAAATTTATTGAACAGATAATTATACTTATGTAGTTATTATTGTTTATAATAGAAAATCCAGTGAGATTTTAGAAAAAATGATGGCTTTGTAAAGAGATAAGGAGGGTTGGGACATAGTAATCCCTTGTATTATATATATTTACATATATTTATTGTGATTTAAGCTGCTTGTTTGTGACGTTTTCGTCTTCGTTGCTTTTCTTGTTTCTCAAGTAAAATTACTCCAAGTGTATGGATATTTCTTGCTAATATTGATAAAGAAACACAACGTTTAAATCCGTGAATTCCACGGTCGTAACATTTGTCCAAGCCCGGTGTGATCCAAGCCGTTGATTGAGGATTCCACTGCCGAATGTTTTTTACGTAAAGTTTTGAATTCCTTTGTACTATGTTCTTTTTCCTCTTCCTTGTTCAACCTACCTTTTTTGGGCATTATTACTTTGGGAACTAATTTTCCGATTCCTTCACGATTTGACTTTGACCAAAAACCCTTGTCAAAACTTTCTGATATTATTGTTGGATATTGGTTTGTTAATTGCTCTGTTAGTGGAACTGCAACATCTACATCACTTTCTGTTTCCATTATTTTATAACTCAAAATAAAGCCATGTTGATCTTTGGCTATCGTTACTGGAAGACCTAATTCTACCTTAACTCCAGCTTTGCCTTTCGATATCCAGCGGGTGTGTGGTTCAAATATTGAATGTACTTTTTCTGAATGTGGGATTACTTCGTCGTTTAATACTCTACGTTCTACTAACGATTTTTGATGACTTACCCAGTGCATATAACTGTCGATTTCCAATATTCTTGCTAATAGAATTGGGCTTGGAGCTACTTTTTCAAGAATTATCTTTATTACTTCATTTACCTTTGTTTCTGCTTTTTGTACTTCTGTAAGATAATCTTTATGTGTTGATTTTTTGCGTTCTTCTTTATTAGGACTGTTTGATTGATTTGCTTTTTGTGCTTTTCTAAATAACGTTTTTATTTTGCGTAGTTGATAATTGCTTTGACGCATTTCACTCAGATTGTAGTCGGTGCAAAGATTAGCGGTTAGTTGGATTGATTTACGAATAGCGTCGAAAAGCAAACTAATGTCGGTTGGATAATGTACATCTGTTTTTATTACAAACGAATCTATGCTCACATGCAATTCATCTTTTTTTTTACCACCCAATAAATTGTGTCCGCAATCTACTACGATTTTGTTGATTTTATCAATCAATTCAGGAGTCAATAACTTCACATTATCTTTGATGGTTTGTAGCTCATATTTACTGGTGTCTCCCATTCCCAAGAATCATGTCCAAGAAATGCTCTGATTGTTCTATGCTCATTTGATAAATTGTGCAATTTATCATAATCCAAATCGGAAACTTGACGAATTAGTCCCAAGACTAATATCTTCCACAAATCCATGCCTGGTCTGCCATTATTCTTTGATACCTTAGGAAGTAATTCTTCATCTAATAATTTTAAAATTTCTGCTCGAATTTCTGTGTTAGTGAATAAATATTGAAGACCACGAAGAGTTTTATCAATTTCATCTCGGGATTTTGGATTAATTTGAATTTCAGAAATATCCACATTGCCAAATCTGTTTGTAATATCAATTATTTTACGCATAATTTTTTTCCGAAGATTTTAATAATTTTTCAAATTGCAACCAACTTACAATACAAAAATAACGCTTTTGCCGCACCTAATCAAGCTTTTTAATGTTTATTTATGAAAACTTATCCACATTCTCACTTTTTTTCATCTTATATTTTCCAAGCTAAACTATTGATATTATTTACTTTGATGAGTTTATTTCCAGAGACTAATTATCTTGAATCAGATAATTTTGAAAAATCAAATGATGCTGTTAAGTATCTAAAACAATACCATTTGAAATTATCGATGAATGATTTGATTGAAATTGATAGTGATTTTATTAAGAAATTTAGAATATATTGCATGAATAGTTTTAGTGTACATCCTGAAAAATACATAATTATAATTGATAATCAAAGCCAAATTTATGTAATAAGTGGTTTTGATAAAAATCATTTTAATAAATTATTTCAAAAAGGATTGATTTCTGTAAATGGGAATCAGAAATTAATTGCGTCAATTATTGATTTATACGTGAAAACTGCCATGCCTTTGAATCAAGATGAAGAATACTTAAAGAAAACTTTACAAATAATACAGACAAAAAATGAATTTGTTGTTGAATTTCAAACAAAGTCATTTAAAGACGATAGAATTCATACTTACAAATTATATGTAAGCAATGATGGAATAAAATTTTCAGATAAGAAATAAAATGGGACACCTCAATTAAATGGGGATTATGCAAAAAGTTTACTGATTCTAAAGAGGAAAAATGTGTTATCTGTAACCCCTCTTAAATTTGCACGAAAGAGTTTAATTTTTGAATTAAAAGATTCAGCATTAGCATTTGTGTTTCGATTTACAAAGAATCCAAGAATGTTTTTCATATTGCTACTTACAGTATTAGCAACAGTATTAAATTCTTCAATCTTTAATTCATTAGTTTTATCAATCCATTCCTGGAAGGCAATTTTTGCTGTATATTGATTTTTAAGTTCATAAATATTTCTAAATTCCATTACATGATAATATGCTTTTTCTAATTTTGGGTATTTTTTAAACAGCAATTTTGCTCTAATTTGTTGACTTTCTATCCATTCAGATGGCTTTTTAGAGATAATATATCTGCAACGAGCTAAAAGTTGTTTGGGAGTGTCTCCATTTTCAAGAACTTTGGATTTGTATTTAATCCCTTTTTTCTTTGCTCTGGCAATTGCTCTATTTTCTTTCTTTAGTTCTTTCCATCGTAAGCCAATTCTTATGTGTTGTAATGCATCAGTTGCTAATCTGACAACATGAAATCGGTCTGTTACTAAACGTGCTTTAGGAAAGGACTTACTTGTGGCTGATTCCATATTGCTTGCCATATCCAAGGTTACTTCTTTGACTTTCTCCCTAATTTCTAATGGAATTTTTGTTAACACAGCTTCAATATCTTTTACCAATGTGCCTTTAATTGATGCTACCAAAGTACCTTTCTTGCCTTTTCCGTTTTTATTTGTTATGAATGTGTAAAGCTCGCCACGTGAAAGAGATAATTCATCTATACTCAAATATTCTCCGATGTTTCCTGGGAATAACATATAGTTTTCTGCATGTTCCTTCTGCTGCAATCGTTGAAATTACTGCTACGGGTTTTGTAATGCCTACGCAAAGTATCAGGATTTATGCAGTAATTTTCGGCTATGCTTTTTATTGTTTCCTCACGGCTTTCTACCTGTATATTTTAAAAAATCAGATAACTCTTTGGTAAATTTTGAGCCATCTGCGATAAAGGTATAATCATTATGTATCTCTGTGTGTTCTGTTTTGTGGCGCCAACGTCTGCGTTTTATTGCCAAATACACAGCTTTACCACGAACTGGAAAGTCCTGGATTAATTTTACATTGTAAAAGCCTTTTGATTCGTATTCTGAACTTTCATAACCTGATGGAATTATATTTTTCTCAACCATATCAATTTGAAGATACTTCATCTTTGTTTCTTCAGATTCTTTTTCTGATACATCACTTATATCAAAATATTCCAACAATAATGAAGGCAAAAAATATTGAACTATTGATTTGAATTTTTCTAAATCAATCAATGTTCCTTTTGATTTTTTTTCTAACTTTTCGATTTTTTTTCTCTCTTTGTTTCTTTTTAAATTTCAAATTTAAGCAATAATCCCCATAAAAATCGTGTGTGCCAATAAAATGATTAATTGATACTGTATATTTCTTCGTCATAAGTGAATGAGTTACTAAAACAGTTATCCAATGACAGAATAGTTTTCCGTGTCATTCCGCGCTTGATGCAGAATCTAATATGCAGATGTCCAACACTTTCAAAGTGTTGGACATCTTGTTTCGGGAATGACATAAAAGGTGACTAAAATCTGAAACAAGTTACCAATGACATCTTTTTTCCTTGCATCAGTTATAAGACTTTTGAGGCAGTTCCAATTAACTTCGGAAGAAGGAAATCCTCCTTAATCCCCCTTTAATAAAGGGGGAAAGGGGGATCGAATTAATTCTACATTGAGGGGTCTGAAACAATCTACCAATGACTACAATTTTTTATAATAGTGTCATTTTGCATGTTTTTTAAATATATTTGTTCCGCACTTCAGAATGACAGGAAATTTACAATGAGGTTTGCTTAGTTTCATTTACAAATAATTTGTCTGAATTTTCGTCTATTTATTTCTATTTATAAATTTTTCAATGATTGTATGGGAATATATATGAAATATTTTGCATTATCATTTTTGTTTGTATTATTAATTGGTGAATTAAAATCTCAAGAAAAAGTACAGTTTAAAGAACCAATGCAACTTGCCAAAGAAATATTTGCAATTTTTGAAAAGAATGATTCACTCGAAATCATTAAATTGAAACCAACTGTAGATAAATTTAAAAGAATTATACCAGCAGAAACTTCTTTGTTGACTGATGAAGAAATTTATCAAAGATATGTAAGAGATATAAAAATGCTTGAAGATTACAATAGAATAGTTGAATCTTGCAAAGCAGGGAAAATGGATTGGAAGAAATTCAGAATTTTAGATGTGGAAACAAAAGAAAAATTTGGGAAAGGAAGACCAGTTGCATTTAATATTGTTTATCAATATGAAGATAAAGAAGTTGATAGAATCTATTGCAATGCTCAATTTTTTGAAGGTGAATGGTTTTTAATCAGTTTTCAACATAGTTGGGATGTTTTTGAGAAGTTGAGAAATTAATGGAATACAAATATATAGGTACGATTTCTTCGGTTAAAGGATATAAAGGCGAGATTATATTATCAGATTGCCCTGAGTGGAAAATCCAATTAAAACCAAACACAAAAGTGAAAATTGGTTTTTCAGAAAAGTTTTCCAAAATATTTACAATCAAATCTTTTACTTCAAATAAAGGTTTTGGAGCATTAAATGTAGCAGAAATAAGTAATGATAAAGAAGCTATTTCGCTAAAAGAGCAAGGGGTTTTTGTATCGGAAAATGATTTGGAAGAAAAGAAAGGAAAGGTATTTGCTGGTGAATTTAATGGTTTTAAAGTTGTAAATGCAAAAAATAATGATGTAATTGGCAAAGTAAAAGAATATTGGCAATTACCAGCAAATGACTGTATTTTAGTAGAAACTAAAGATGGCGATTTACCAATTCCATTTATTGATGACTTTATTCTAAGCATAAATAAACGATTGAGAGTGATAAAAATTAATTTAATGGACGGTTTGATGGATTTATTGAATAATGAAAGGGACGAAGATTAAACATGCCAGAAAAAATTAGAATTGATTTAATTTCAGCATGTCCTGAAATTATGGAGAGTGCAATAAATTCAAGTATAATTAAAATTGCAAGAACAAAAGGTATAGCAAAAATTGTTACTCACAATCTTCATGATTATGCTGAAGATAAATTTCGTCATATAGATGATTATCCTTATGGTGGTGCGGCAGGAATGTTAATTAAATGTCAGCCAGTTTTCAATTGTATTGAAGCACTCAAAGCGGAAAGGAATTATGATGAAATAATATTTATGGCGGCTGATGGTGAAGTATTGGAACAGTCTATGGCTAATTCACTTTCTTTAATGCAAAATATCATTATCCTTGCGGGACATTACAAAGGAATCGACCAAAGAATTAGAGATTCAATAATAACCAGAGAAATTTCAATTGGGAATTTTGTACTTAGTGGTGGTGAGTTACCTGCAGTTGTTTTGACTGATGCAATTGTACGTCTTATTCCCGGAGTACTCGGTGATAGTGAATCCGCACTTGAAGATTCTTATCAAAATGGTTTGCTTGAACCTCCACATTATACAAGACCAGCGGAATTTAGAGGTATGAGAGTTCCTGAAGTATTATTAAATGGAAATCATGCAGAAATTTTGAAATGGCAAGAATTACAATCCATTGAAAAAACTAAAAAACTTCGTCCTGATTTATATGTAAAAGAATTTGGAACTTAACGTAATCCTATGTGATATTTAATTGATTCAACAATACTGAAAGGAACTGTTTCCTTGCCAAAATTAATATGGTCATATTCTCTATTACCATGAAAATCAGAGCCACCTGTTTCAAGAAGCCAATATTGACTTGCAATCGAATGATAAAATTTTCTATGATTTTGATTATGACTTGGATGATGAACTTCAATTCCATCTAAGCCAGATTGTATCATTTTGTATAATGTCGGCTGATCTACCATATTTCTTGGATGTGCTAAAATGGCTACTCCACCTGCTCTATTAATCAGAGAAATTGCCTTTTCAACAGGAAATACAGCTTTTGGATGATATGCTGGGCAACCATCACCGATTAGAGTTTCAAATGCTTGCTTTTCTGTATTTACATAACCCTCATCAACCAATGCAGATGCAATATGTGGTCTTGCAATTGAAGCTTTCCCAGCTTTTGCCAGAATTTTATCAAAATTTAATTTGTACCCTAAATTTTCTAATTTTCGTTTGATATGTTTAGCTCTGTCATAACGAACATTTCTGAAATTATTTAAATGGTCGAGCATCATTTTATAGCTTGGATCCATAGCATATCCAAGAATATGATATTCTTTCCCTTCATCATAGCAACTAAACTCACATCCGCAAATCAACTCAACATTATAATTTTGCTTATAATTCAGAGCATCTAAATACCCGTCAATTGTATCATGGTCTGTAATTGATATGGCAGCAAGTCCTACCGTTTCTGCTTTACTAAGTAAATCGGCAGGACTCAATACCCCATCTGAAAAGTATGTATGTGTATGTAAATCAACACGTTTTGACATTTATTAACTTTTTAATATTATTTTTTTATAAAATTTGTAATTTCTGATTGAATTTCATCAATTTTAATTAACTTTCTTTCGCCTGTTGCTCTGTATTTAATTTCAACATTTCCATCTTTTAGATTTTTACTACCTACAATAACTTGCATTGGAATTCCAACCAAGTCTGCATCGTTAAATTTTACACCTGCCGATTCTTCTCTATCATCATATAGGATATCATAAACGCTTGACAATTCTTTATATAATTTATCAGCAACTTCTTTTGCTTCAGGTGATTTTGCTGGATTTACTGAAATAAGATGAAAATCGAAAGGACTTAGAGGATATTGCCAAACTATACCTTTATCATCATAACTATTTTCAAGGAAACAAGCAAGGACACGTTCAACTCCAATACCATAACTACCCATAATTATTGGGTGTTCCTTTCCTTCTGAATCAAGGAAATTAGCACCGAGAGCATCTGAGTATTTTGTTCCTAATTTGAAAATATGTCCCAATTCAATTGCTTTAACAACACGCAATCCACTATCGCAATTCGGACACTTTTCGCCTTCTTTAACAGTTCTGAAGTCATAATATTCATCAATTTTACAATCTCTTGCAAAATCAATATTCTTAAAATGGAAACCATCTTTATTTGCACCACTAACTAAGCCATTGGCATCTTTCAACAATAAATCTGCAACAACAGTAATTTTTTCTTTTAAGTTAATAGGTCCAATTGAGCCATGGTCAGCACCTGTAAATTGAACTAATTCAAAAGCTTCTGCAGGACGAAAATTATTTGTACCAAATACAGTTTGAAGTTTTGTTTCATTTAATTCATCATTTCCGCGCATAAAAATCAAAACGGGCTTATCGTCTATCATATAAACTACTGATTTGGCGCATCTTTCTTCTGGCAAATTGTATTGTTCTATCAAATCATCAATTGTTTTTGCATTAGGAGTTGAAAATTCTTCATAAGGAAGATTTTCGTCAATTCTGCCAACTTGGGGAATATTTGAACTTGCTACTTCAACATTAGCTGCATATCCACAACTATCACATACAGCACAAGTATCTTCCCCAGAATTTGATTCAACCATAAATTCCTGAGATTGCTTTCCACCCATTGCACCACTTGAAGCACCTACAACAAAAAATTTAATATTACAACGGTTGAAAATACTGCAATATGCTTCATAGTGTTTCTGATAACTTTGGTCTAATCCTTCCCAAGTAGAATCCATCGAATAGGCATCTTTCATTATAAACTGTCTTCCACGTAATACGCCAGATTTAGGACGTGGCTCATTACGGAATTTTGTTTGAATTTGATACCAAATCATTGGCATATCACGGTATGACTTTACATTCTGTTTAGCATGATAAGTAATAATTTCTTCGTGAGTAGGTGCAAGTATAAGTTCTTCTCTATTTTTTATGTGAAACATTACATCACCCATTGCTTCAACTCTACCAGTTTGTTCCCAAATTTCTTTTGGATTTAGAGCAGGTAATAAAAACTCAAGTCCATCAATTTTATTCATTTCTTCGCGAATGATATTAATAATTTTATTGAGTACTTTAAATCCAATTGGTAAAAATGAAAAAACCCCTGAAGCAAGTGGTCTGATTAAACCAGCACGGAGCATCAAAACGTGAGAAATTACGTTTGCATCGGATGGAACTTCTTTCAATGTAGGAAGAAAATATTTGCTTTGTTTCATATCAATTTGCCTGATTAATTATTTTCAATGTAATAATTCAAAACTACAAAATTACGCATTTTTTTTCACTTTTTAAGTGTAATTTTAGTTTAATATCAAGTATTATAAATTCTATTTCCAAAAAATGCTGTACCTATTCTAACCATTGTTGCACCTTCTTCAATGGCTGTGATATAATCATGACTCATTCCCATAGATAATTCTGTTAATTCAAGTCCAAGATTACTATTTACAGTTTGCAATGAATTACGAAGAATAGTAAATTCTTTTCTTTGCTGAACTTCATCATCTGTAAACGAGCCGATTGTCATTAATCCTTTTAAATTTAAAGCGTCAAGATTCAGAATAGATTCAGCAATTTCAATAGTATCTTCTGGTTCGCACCCAGATTTTGATAATTCACCAGATGTATTCAACTGAATTAATAAATTTATTTTTCTATTATTTTTAATAGCATTTTTATTAATTTCTTCGGCAAGTTTTACAGAATCAACAGAATGAATATAGTCCACAAAAGGTGCAATATATTTTACCTTGTTATTCTGTAAATGCCCTATGAAGTGCCATTCAGGTTGTACAATATTTGCGATTTCCAATTCGGAATGTTTATCTTTCATTTCTTGAGCATAATTTTCACCAAAAATAGTGATACCAGCTTTGATAGCATTAACAATATAATCAACTGGATGTGTTTTTGATACAGCAATTACTTTTATAGAGTTATCAGCTCGACCTGAATTTTTTATTGCATCAGAAACCTTATTGTAAATTTCTTCTCTTCTTTCTTCTAATTCTTGAATAGTTATCATTTTTCTTCCAATTTGCAAAGTTGAATATAATTATTATGAATTTAATTCTATAAATACCTTCAAATTGACGAAATATAATAATTAAAATTATTATATTGGAACAATATAAATCAGATTACTACTCAGCAAAATTCAAATAATATTGAATATTTGTTATTTTTTATAAATCCTTGAAATTCCTATAGGGAATTAATGTTTGTAACACAAGAAACCCCACCTAACCTCCCCAAGAGGATGAATAATATGTGAAGTTCTCCACATGAGGAGGATTTAGGCGTTGCACTGAGCTTGCGTTGCATTGAGCCTGTCGAAATGTCGAAGTGTGGAGTTTACAAATATTCAATCCCTCTGAGATTTACAAGTAATTTTTCATTTTATATTTTGTTGTAATCTATTCAAAATAAGCGTTTTGCACTTTTAATTTTCAACACAATAAAACAGCTGAGTTGTTAAGTCAAAAGTAATTAATCTGAATTGTACTTTTTTTCGTAATTTTGTTTTTTGAAATTATGACAAAAAGTAAAAAATGGCAAAAGTTTTAATTACAGGTGGAGCTGGTTTTCTCGGCTCACATTTATGTGACAGATTTCTGAAAGAAGGACACGAAGTTATTTGCATGGATAATCTTATAACAGGTTCAACAGATAATATTTCTCATCTTTTAGGTAATAAAAATTTTAAATTTATTCATCATGATGTTACAAATTATATTTATATAAATGGTGATTTGGATTATATTCTTCACTTTGCATCACCAGCTTCACCAATTGATTATTTGAAATTACCAATTCAAACTTTGAAAGTTGGCTCATTGGGTACACACAATACACTTGGACTTGCAAAAGCAAAAAATGCAAGATTTTTACTTGCCAGCACTAGTGAAACCTACGGTGATCCAGCTATTCACCCACAACCTGAGACATATTGGGGCAATGTTAATCCAGTTGGATTTCGCGGAGTGTATGACGAAGCGAAAAGATTTGCCGAGGCAATGACTATGGCATACCATCGCTATCACCAAGTTGAAACAAGAATTGTGCGTATTTTTAATACTTACGGACCACGTATGCGTCTTGTTGATGGTAGGGCAATTCCAAATTTTATAACTCAAGCGTTAAGAAATGAGCCAGTAACTGTTTATGGAAACGGTACTCAAACTCGTTCTGTTTGTTATGTTGATGATTTGGTTGAAGGAATTTATAGACTTTTGTTGTCAGATGAAATTGAACCAGTAAATATTGGCAATCCTGATGAATTAACAATGTACGAATTAGCTAAGGAAATTGTCGAGTTAACTAATTCCAAAAGTGAAATTTTTTTCGAAGAGTTACCCTCTGATGACCCAAAAGTTAGACAGCCAGATATTACAAAAGCTATAAATCTGCTAAATTGGGAACCTAAAATAAATCGACTTGATGGCTTGAAGACAACAATAGCTGATTTTAGATATAGGTTAAATTATTAATTGGTAAATTTTGTGTAGTAATATGTTCATAAAGTATTATTGAGATGTTATTAAACTTGACTAAAGAAGCTGTGTAAAAAGTCAGTATTTGATAGTTTTGTGCCAGACGATTTCGTCTAACCTTGTATATAAATCAATGACTTATTAAAGCAGACACTATCGTCTGCTTTAATAAGTACGACTTTTCACAAAAGTTCTTCTGCGATGAAACTTCGAGTTTTTTATTCTTTATTACAAACATATCATCCAGCTTAGATTTTCAATTAATTAAATCGTTTTTCTTTTGAATACAAAATCGTAAAAAAAGATTATTTTGAATTCAAAACTATAACATAAAGTCAACCAGATTTTTTCTAATTCTTTAATTGAAAATTAATTGGAATAATTAACCAACTCGATACATTGATACCATTTTGAATTGCTGCTTGATACTTGATTTTCATTACAGCATCAATTGCTGCCTGATCCAAAACTGCATTGTCCGAGGATAAGATTTTTGCCTTAATTGGTAGTCCATCTGCTGAAATGAGAACTTGTATAGTTACATTACCTTGAATACTTGCAGCTTTTGCAATTTGAGGGTAAACGATTATTCTTTTTAAATCATTTAAATTTACAAATGCTTCTTTTTCATAAACAATAAATTCTTCAGAATCAGGATGAGTTTCTTTAATAGATGGCTCATTCATTGTAACAATTGTTGTTGGGCTAGGGCTTGAATTAATTATTACATTATCACCTTCACGACCATCAGCAAAGGAAACTCCAGCTAATTTTACATCGGCAAATTCGATTTTATTTGAATTTTCATTTTCAACTGCAATTGGAATTGGATTTCCTGCTTTCATACCAGAACCAGCTTGCAAAGTTGTTTTTGAATTTAAATTCGATTCACCCGAATTCTTAATTATAGTATTGTCTTCAGTATAATATCTTTCAATTTCAGTTGGAGATGGATTAAATATAGTTTCATCTAAATTTAATTTCTTAATAGAAAATAAATCTGGCAAAACAAAACCTATAACAAGAAAGATTAATAAAGTTATCGAAAACCCTTTAATTATTGCTTTCTTTTGATAATTCTGTAATTCTTTTGCACCATATTGGTTAATTGTAATATAACCATATTCATTTTGCTTTTTCATAATCCACTCTCCTATTCAGAAAATATTTAATAAAAAAAATCAAAAATACTTCAAATAACATCTATAATACATAGACACATCAAACTTGCAAAATGTTACAAATATTTTTTAAATAAATTAAAAAAATAGTTAATTCTTTGTTATTTTCCTTTTTGTAGTTATGTGATATTTATATATTTCAACAACTTAGTGCGAAAAGGAATCTGAAAAAAAGTTACCAATGACATCTTTTTTCCTTGCATTAGTATGACGATTTTTGAGGCAGTTCCAATAAACTTCGGATGAAGGAAATCCTCCTTAATCCCCCTTTAATAAAGGGGGAAAAGGGGATTTGAATTAATGCTACATTGAAGGGTCTGAAACAATCTACCAATGACTACAATTTTTAATAATAGTGTCATTTTTCATATTTTTTAATTATATTTGTTCTATTCTTCAGAATGATACCTTTTGAGACAGTCCCAAAGATGATTAAATTTATACTTTAGCAACAGATTGTTAGAATTTTATAGTTTATTTCATTAATGTCCGAAAAAAAATAGTATATTTGTATCTTGATTTTTGTATTTAAAATGAGTTGATTATAAAAAAGAAATACTCTATATTACTTATATTTTTTGTTTTATCAATTTTGAATTTATATTCAAAAAATAATTGGTTATTCTTTCCAATGGCTTATGATGAAAGTAAATTATCTGTAAATACAGGAATTTCTCTGAGTAAATTACCCAAATTAATTGGGGAAGATATGGTACAGCAAATTCCTTTGATTAATTTAGATTTTCGCTATGGCTCCTATAAGGATTTTTCTTTAATTTTTAATTTTAAATCTGTAATTCTTACCAATCATATTGCAACTGGTCTTTTATGGTCAGTAAATTATGGTGATTTGTCATTTGCATTGGAAAATTGTATTGCTTACTGGTATGGATTTGCTGATTTTTCCGGTATGGACGCAAGTATAAATGGTATTTTTGATTACCCTGCAATTAGTATTGGTTATAATCTTGACAATATTTTACTAACGCTTAAAACTGATGTATCTTTGATGACATTATTAAGTAGAAAAGTTGGTAATACTCAAGTAGAAGAATCAAAGGATAGGTTAGTTTCTATTTCATCAATGTTAGCTATTGAGCAACCATTTATCAATGGAATTAATGTACTTATTGCATTTAAAATAAATTATTCTAAATACTATTATCAAAGTTGGTTAGCATTTGTTACAACAAAAAATTGGATTCTAATTCCTGAGTTTCAAGTTGGTGTTAATTTATGGTAAAAAAAATATTCATTATAGCATTCATAGCGGTTTTGATAAATGGTTGTAGCAATGATTTCGTTGTGGATTATTTGGAATTTGGAGATAATTCAATGCTTGCAAATGCAAGTAAATTAAATGATTCAACTCATAAACTACTTGAAGGAATTTATAAAACTGATAATAAATTAAGCAGGTTAGGTAATCAAATCGTTTTGAAGTTTAACAAAAACAAATTATCTATTTTTTGTCAGAAAAGTTATGATTATTTTATATTAGATGCAGGTGTAGTTGATTCAGGTATTGTTTTTGAGGGTAACGGAAGGGATTTGGAAACAACAAATACTGCTTTGGCAAGGTTTTTTATACATAATGATGATGGTGCTTTGGACATTCTTGCAGGAAAGCAACCTACTACAATCATTATGAAGCAATATTTATTTGTAAATACACAAACAAATAATCAATCAAGCAATTTCACACTATTTAAGTTTGAAAAGAAGTTTACAAATGATGATAATTTTTATATAATAGCCCATAGAGCCGGTGGTAGAAATTCTGATTTACTCGGACCAGCTGAAAATAGTCTTGAGATGATAAATCTTGCAGGAAATCTGGGTGCAAATGCAATCGAAATAGATATTCGACTTACAAATGATAAAATACCAATATTATTCCACGATGATTTTATTACAAATCGACTTGTCAAGGGTGATGTTTTACTTGGACCTATAGAAAATTACAAACTAAAGCATTTAAAAAGCTTTTGTACTCTTTTGAATGATGAAACAATTCCTACATTAGAAGAGGCATTAGAAGAAGTCATTTTCAAAACTAACTTGAAACTTGTGTGGTTAGATATTAAATCTGCTGATGTGGTTGATGTAATAATTCCAATTGTTATTAAATATAAAGAAATTGCAAAGAAAAATAATAGAAAATTGGACTTTGCACTTGGTATTACAAATGAAGAAGTATTATCTGAAATTAAAAGTAATAGTGATTATGGAAATTTCAGTACAATTTGCGAACTTGATAAAGATATTGCAAAATCTACAAACTCAATATTATGGGCGCCTCAATGGACTATGGGATTATTAAATACAGATGTTGATGAATTAGACAAATTAAATATTAATTCTGTAGTTTGGACATTAGACGATAGAAAATTCATTATCGAATTTCTTGATAATTCAAACTATAGTGGAATTCTAACAAATTATTCTGCAATAGTAGCTTATGAATATTATACAAGGAAGTAAGTTAGAATAAAATTACGTTCAATAGTCATAATTAATCCCAAATATTATAAACTAAAAAGTAAATAAACGAATAAATTGGCGTAAATTGTAATATCAAATCTTTGTTTTATTCATTTTGCTAATTCAAATAAATGAATATTCTAAATATAATAAATTTCTTGATAATTATTGTGTTGTTTCTTTCATCCTTATTCCTTAAACTTACCTATACTTACTAATACATCACCTCTATGCAATTTTGAGAAGTTGCAACAATGTTATCTAAATCTTCTGATTCAAATCCGAATTTTTATTTAATCACCCATTGTTGGATTGAAATTAATCAAACATATATCACCTTGATTATATTTTTCTGTCAATGTCTTCATTCAATTCCATCCATAATTTCTTCAACATATAATTCATCTTTATATAAATTATATACTTGAATTGATTGCTCTGACATTTCTTTGAGAAGTGCAATTCTTGACTCTTTAGGCAGATTTCTTATTTCTTTTGCTGTCAAGGTTTTAGATTTTAGTTCTTTATCAACTAATTCTATTAAAATTTTGGATACAGATTTGTTCTCAATATTTGAAAGTAGTTTAAATTTTTCTCTTTCAAGCATTGAAACTCTGATTGATATTGTTGATGTTTGAGTTGCATGCATATTTTTTCCTACAAATAATGTTTCCTAATAACAACAAATTAACGAATGAAATAGATAAGAATTATAATGTTCAACTATAATAATTTCCATTGATTAAATCTATTATTACAAATTAAGATTTATGATATAAAACTAATTTATTTTAATTCTAATAAATAAAATAGCTGATTCCAAGTTCAAATTTCAAAAAATCCTCCTCAAATTTATCAAAATAGTATTTGTTATAATTAATATCTAATGAAAATTTGATAAAATCATAGCCATCATAAAGAGTAGGATAATGATATTCATTTTTTATCCCAGCGCTTATTTTATGAACAATATCATTTGCGAAATAGAATGTGTAATCAATAATAGATTCACAAATGAAATCTCTTTTGTAACTTAAACCTGCATTTAGTTTAACACCAGATTCAAGAGCTAATCCATGAGTTAAATTATCTGACTTATTTTTGAAATTATTATTACCATAAGTAATTGAACTTAATCCTAATTTCCCCAATACAAATGCATGATATAAAAATTTATCGGTTGAATTTAAATTGTAAGTATCAAAGCCATATCCTCTTTGAATATGCAACCATTTGATATAAAGTTCCTCCAAATCAGTCATGTCAAAATCCAAAATTGATCCCTTACCAATTCTATTCCAAAATGTATAATATCTATCACCAGGAATTAATGGAGAATTTTTATCAACAAAAGGGGATATATCACTTCCTTGCATATACATTATTCGACCGATTAGAGTTGGCTTTTCATTGCTGAAAGTTCGCAATCCAATTGAAATATTATACATTTTCAAATTTTCATTTCCGAAATTCTCCCAATCTGTTTGATACCAAGAAAAAACAAGTTGTTTTTGGTTGTTGAAATTTTTATTTTCAATACCAATTACATTACAATCATTGATATAATGAGATATCGAACTACAATGAATTGCAATAAGTAAAAATATAAGTAAGATATTTTTTTTCATATTTTAAAACATCAAATTATTTTAAATATCCAATGACAATTTCAAATTGCCACCCAAGCCCTCTTTTACGATTCTCATAAGTGTAGATAATCTTATATCTGAAGAGTCGTTTTCAATTCTTGAAATATAACTTTTGTTTGTACCACATTTAATTGCCAGTTCTGTTTGGGTCATATTTCTTTTCTTTCTAGCTTCTTCTATCAAAACTCCAAGTTTGAATGATTCAAATTCAATTTCCCATTTTTCTCTTATCGGGTTTCCTCTTTTGCCGTATTTTACATCAAGCAATTCATCAAAATCATTAATATTATTTTTTGTCATCGAAATACTCTTTTTTTTCATCAAACATTGATTTAATTATTGACATATTGTGCTCATAGTAGCGGTGAGGAAGATACTTCAAATTTGGTAGTTTCTCTTTAAGTATATCCATCTCTTTTTCTGAAAGTCTAAATGGCCAATTAATAGTTTTTAGATTTTTAAGATTATATAAAGGATCAATTCGTTTGTCGTTACAACTCACCATTGCGGAACTAAAGTAAATCAAATTAGTCAGTTTGCTAAATGGTTCGAATGAATCAACTTTTTGTTTTGTGTACATTCCGCCTTCCAACGAGAAAAATTGAAGATTTGTTAAAGCCGATATAGGAGTGTAGTCGATTATCTTTTTAAAATTTTCAATATACAAGACTTCAAGTTGTTTCATGCAGGATAACGGCATAATACTCTCCACTTGAGATGAACTGCCTATTTTCAAGTACATTAATTTAGTCAATTTTGATATATTGTCAAGTTTTTTAATATTGCTCCATTTGATACTGAGTCCGACTAAGTTTTTTAATTTGCATGCACTATCAAATAGATTTTGAGTAGTATGCGATGAAAACCAGAGCATCTCTAAGTTTTGACATGTTGGTAAAAATTCAATCCACTCCTTGAGGATTTTTTTTTGTTCTTTAGCAGGTAATTGCCAAAGTTGAGTACAAACGATAGCCACTTTAGTCTGTCCAGTGTACTCTTTGGGATAAGTTATTACATCATATGGGAAGCCTTTTGCTCTATCCCAATACCAAAAACCACTTTCTATTTGTTTCTCAGTTATCATTGTAACCTTATTCGTTCAATTTTTATCAAATATTAATTCTTTATCAGCAAACTCAAAACTTTTCTTCTGTATAACATTATCTTCTTTCATATTGTTTCACTTATTCTCATTTATAATTCGTAATTCGTAATTTGAAATTCGTAATTGATTTTATTCCCACTCAATAGTGCCAGGCGGTTTGCTTGTAATGTCATAAACAACGCGGTTAATTCCACGAACTTCGTTTATGATGCGGCTGCTCATTGATGCCAACGTATCGTAAGGCATTGGAAACCAATCGGCAGTCATTCCATCCACACTTGTTACGGCACGCAAGGCACAAGTATTTTCGTAAGTACGTTCATCTCCCATAACGCCTACAGATTTAACAGGCAAAAGTACTGCAAATGCTTGCCATATATTATCATATAAACCCGCTTTACGAATTTCATCTATATAAATAGCGTCTGCTTTTTGTAGAATTTCAACTCTATCCTTTGTGATTTCTCCAAGAACACGAATGCCCAAACCAGGACCCGGGAAAGGATGACGATTTACGAACCAATCAGGAACGCCAAGTTCGCGTCCCACAGCACGAACTTCATCTTTGAAGAGTTCGCGGAATGGCTCAAGTAATTGAAGACCCATCTTTTCAGGTAAACCTCCTACGTTATGATGCGATTTAATTACAACAGATGGTCCTTTAACAGATACAGATTCAATTACATCAGGATATAATGTGCCTTGGGCTAACCATTTGGCGTTGTTGAACTTCTTTGCGGCAACATCAAATAAATCTATGAACGATTTTCCTATAATTTTGCGTTTCTGTTCTGGCTCAGTAACTCCTGATAATCTACTAATAAACATTTCTGAACCATCAATTAGTTCAATAGACATATTGAAATTTTCGGCAAATAATTTCATCAATTTTTCGCTTTCATTCAATCGCATCAAGCCAGTATCTATATGAATACAATGGAGTTTATCGCCAATTGCTTTATGAAGTAAAACAGCTAAAACTGTAGAATCCACTCCGCCAGACAATGCACAAATTACTTCATTTTCGCCAACTTGCTGTCTGATTTTCTCAATAGTTGTGTCAATAAAAGAATGAGCATCCCAAGTATCTTTGCAACCGCAAATATTACGTATAAAATTTTCGAGAATTTGCTTGCCTTGAGCAGTATGATGAACTTCTGGATGAAACTGCACACCATAGATTTTTCTTTCAATATTTCGTACTGCACAAATAGGTGAATTGGTGCTATGTGCAATAATTTCAAACCCTTCGGGAAGTTTTGTCAGTAAATCTCCATGACTCATCCAAACAATAGAATTATCAATATTTTTGAAAATATCATCGTGATTATCTATGATTAGTTCGGCTCTGCCATACTCACGATGAGCCGCTTTATCAACTTCACCACCATTTTTGTATGCAATTAATTGCAGACCGTAGCAAATACCCAGAATTGGTATATTTGTATTGAAAATGTCGAATGATGGATGCGGTGCCTCTTCTGCATAAACAGACGAAGGACCACCAGAAAGAATAAGTCCGGTAGGATTAATTGCTTTAAATTCACTTTCAGTGATTTTATAAGGATAAATTTCGGCATAAACGCCAAGTTCGCGTACTTTACGAGCAATAACTTGCGTGTATTGCGAACCAAAATCGAGAATAAGAATTTTTTCCATTTTTTTTATTTATTAGTTATTAATTTAATTTCATTTTTTAATATATTCCTTGAAATTCCCGTAGGGAATAAATGTTTGTAAACCCCACCTAACCTCCCCAAGGGGAGGAACTGCATTTGTACACGACCAACTCCATAGGAGTTGAATATGTATTTATACAATTCAATCCCTTTGGGATTGCAGGACTTAGGGAAAATCTATTTGTTACAAACATTAAATCCCTAATGGGATTTTCAAAGATTTTCATTATTATTATAAATTCCTTGAAATTCCCGTAGGGAATAAATGTTTGTAACAGAAAAATCCCCCACGACCTCCACAACTCCGTAGGAGTTGAATATGTATTTTATTAATTCAATCCCGATGGGATTGTTGGACTTAGGGAAAATCTATTTGTTACAAACATGAAATCCCTAAAGGGATTTTCAAAGATTTTCATTTTTATTATAAATTCCTTGAAATTCCTGTAGGGAATAAATGTTGGTAACAGAAAAATCCCCCACGACCTCCACAACTCCGTAGGAGTTGAATATGTATTTGTATAATTCAATCCCGATGGGATTGTTGGACTTAGGGAAAATCTATTTGTTACAAACATGAAATCCCTAATGGGATTTTCAAAGATTTTCATTATTATTATAAATTCCTTGAAATTCCCGTAGGGAATAAATGTTGGTAACAGAAAAATCCCCCACGACCTCCACAACTCCGTAGGAGTTGAATATGTATTTGTATAATTCAATCCCGATGGGATTGTTGGACTTAGGGAAAATCTATTTGTTACAAACATGAAATCCCTAAAGGGATTTTCAAAGATTTTCATTTTTACGACTTCAAAGAACAAAACAATTTACAACAAAAAATCAGTTGCGTATTTACTATTTATCTCAAACAAAATCATATACTTCTGCTTGAATACTTCTTTTAATATTTGCTTTATTGTTGATTAATTTCAATGTTTCTTTTTGCATTTTTGGAGTAAAATATTTTTCACCACAAATATCACATACATGTGCTTGAATATTTTTAACAACAAATACCTTATCATTTATGTAAAATACTTCATCAACATTTTGATTTTTGAATGAAGCATTTCCACAATTATTGCATCTTATTTTCATGATTTTAACCTTTTGCTATAATTATTAATCCAATATTCAGAAATCTTCATACTTTTTCATAGCAACTTCAAAATAATTAATATTTTTTTATTACATCATCAATATTAAAAAAATTATCGAATCCTTTAGCAATTAAACCTTTCTTAAGTTTTTTATCAGTAGTCCATAATAAACCTGAAAATTCTAAAGTAAGTGCAACAAATATTGAATCTTTTATGTCAATTGACTTACATAATTCAATAGCTTTTTTTAAGTTTATTGTAGATATTAAATCATCACTGACAAATTCAATATTATTAAGTAATAAATGATAAGAACTTAGCAAATCCATTTCTGACAGCTGCGAATATTTTAACAATTTTTCTTTATGTTTAAATAATTCAACTATTAGGAAATTGGAAGAAATGAATCTGAAAGTCTCATCAAACATAATTATATCTCTAAATCTATTGGCAGATTTAATTAAAGCAGAAAATATTACGTTTGAATCAATTATTATATTCATCGTTTATTCCTGTATTCCTGCTTTTTCAAATATTCTTTGTTTATTATTTTGCCACCAATTTTCTTTAATTTCTTCTGATAAAGAAAATGCTAATTCCTCAGTAAATTGGCTGTTTTGCAAATGTTGCTCTATTTGCGATTTTTTAAATAGCATCATAAGAAATTCTTTTGAAATTTCATTATTATCAAATTTTATAGTCCAAATTTCATTTTCATTTGTTACGCTTAACATATTACACCTTTATGAACAAAATTACAAGTTACGTATATAATTAGCAATTATTTATTAATTTATCAAAATACAAATTCTCACTTCAATTTCACCATCAAATCATCAGCGGTTTCGCAGATTTCGAGGATTTTTTGCACTCGTTCTACAATGTTTGGCGCAGAAAGTAAATTAATTTAAAAAACAATATTCAAATAAATTTATAACACTTTACTCATTTTAATGAAATTTTAAAACAAATAATTTAACTAACTATTTGTAACTATTATTGTTTTTCTGTATTTAATTCTTTTCCTTTCAAATATAATACAAGTGCATCTTTGATTTGAGTAGAGTATCCATAAAGTTCGTTTATATTTTCAATAGGGTATTTCGTTTCTTTTTTTGTATCGTCAAATAGTCCTATAGATTTTTTTTCATTATTATAATATAACCGTACCAATACTTTAATGTTGCTATCATCTAATATTATGTTGCAAAATGATTTGAAGTCTCTTAAAAATATTCTTTTGGTATCTACCAAATCGTACAGTATAGATTTTACAATATAGTAACTTTCAATCTCTTCGTTTGTGGTTTCAATATGTGATTTTTGAAAGGTAGGTTCAATATTATCCATAGGTAGTGATTCTATTGAAACTGTAACATCACCAGCCATAGCAGATTTAAGCCGTTCGTTAATTTTATCATTAATGAATTGGTGGAAACTGCGTTTAACCAAATCTCCAAACAAATTCATTACTTTTTGTGTTTTCACTCCGGTATAAATTTGAGATGCAAAAAACTTTATAAAATCATCAGAAGGGTTTAAGAGCATTTCATTCAAAATTCGTTTTGTCTCTTTCATATATTTTAATTCGCTAGCAGCTGACAAAATTTCATCAATATTAAAGTTGTTTTTTGTTAGTTTTTTAAGCTCTAAAACAATTGTTTCATTAATATCTAAGATATTCAATTCAAGAAACGGTTTGGTATCCATAACGTTCAACTCATCAAGGTCACTGTAAAATTGATAATTAATGCCATTTGTCAAAACTCCAACTCTTGTTTTTGCTGTTGTTGCAAAATACCTATATAGTTGGGATGCGTGGTTTATGCCTAAATCAGCACCACATTTTTTACATTCAAAGAACATAATCAAAGCATTTTCTTTACATATTGCATAATCAATTTTTTCTCCTTTTTTGGTCCCTATATCAGCAGTATATTCGGGTATTACTTCTGTAGGATCGAATACATCATAACCTAATGCAGCTATAAATGGCATTACAAAAGCATTTTTTGTTGCTTCTTCAGTTAATATTAAGTCTTTTTGTTTGGTAATTTTATTTGCCAAATTTTTTAAAATATCAATTAAATCCATGACCACTCCTAATAAATTAAATTAGTTATATAAAATGTAATCTACAACAATACATATTAAAAATTTACGAAATATACATACTTCTTTTTATACTTCCAATAAAATGAGAAGCAATTTTATCTGTTAAACCAGCTTTTTTAATATCAGATAATAACTGTTTGCAATGTTCATTTTTCCAATCATAATTTCTTTGATAAACAGGTATTAAAAACTGTACATCCTGCTGTTGCATAAATTTAATTATTAAATTCTCTTTTGCTTGCATTTTATTTCCTATTTATTCCTTTCCCAAAAACACAAATATAACAAAAATAGCACATTATTTTGTCATTACATATATGTTGTTTTTGGTTTTGGAATTAATGAAATGATATTATTACTTTTTTTTCACTTTTTTTGAAATTTTTTTTTGTTACTACGTCAATCAAAATTGTTAATATACTCTTGTTATTTTTAATTTATGGGGAAAGCATTATGAAAAGAATGTTTATATTTTTTCTGATAACTATGATGAGTTTTGTTGCATTGAACTCACAAACTAAGAAAATGCCTTTTAATTTGGGTATTTATCTTGGTGGTAATTCAAATATGCATGCTGTGGATATGTACGATTATTCAGCTCCACCGGATGTATATCGCTTTAATGCAACTTCAAATGGCATTGATTTTAACATTGGTTTAATTGGAAATTATGCTTTTGATGAAATGTTTGTATTATCATTAAGAATGGGCTATAATGGCTTAGGTAGAGGTGAATTTACAGATTCTCTTGGACTTGTTGGAAATTATCCAAGAATGACTGCATTTGAATTTACTCCAGCTTTAAAAATTTATAATTTAATACCAGTTGAAAATCTTTATTTGCTCGGTGGTTTAGAACTTGGATTCCCAATTTCGAATGACATATTAGTTAAAGTTTTGGGTATAGAATCAACCTATTCTTTTGATGATGTAGCTGAATCTACACGCCTTGCTTTAGCAATAGGTGCGGGCTATACTTTTGAATTATCAAAAAATGTATTCTTATCTCCTGAAATATCGTTCAGATTTCCATTTACCAAATATATTGATATTCCAACAAATGCTCCAGTTAATGGTTCTACCGGAACTTGGAATATTCCTCAACTTCGCTTTGGAGTGAATTTAACATTTGGGTTATTTACTGGAGATGATTACACAGTAGCTGAAAAATCTGAACCCGCAGAAGTTAAAGTAGGTTTCCGTACTGTATCAGCAGTGGATAAAAATGGTACAAAATCTGAATTAACTAAAATATCTTTGGAAGAAGTTCAATATACTGAACAATTCCCACTAATACCTTACATTTTCTTTGATGAAAACACTTCAACTCCTGCTCCTGCTACTCAAAGTTTGAAATCAAAAGCAACTGCCGGTGCTTTCAATATCGAAGAAATGAGCCCAGATGCTTTGGAAATTAATCATAATTTGCTTGATGTGGTTGGAACAAGAATGAATACTGATAAAAATGTTTCAATTAAATTAGTAGGTACTCTTGACGGAAAAGCTGAAGCAAAAAATACTAAACTTGCTAAAGATAGAGCTGAATATATTAAATCATACCTTATTGATAATTATAATATTGATGGCTCAAGAATAACAGTAGAAGCTGGAAGTTTACCAGTAAAACCATCATCTCAACGTGATGCAGATGGTGTAATTGAAAATAGAAGAGTTGAAATTTATGCGTCAAATCCTAACTCAAAGCTATTAGAGCCAATCACAATTCAAAAAGATAGACAAAGAATTGCTGCTCCTGAAATAGTAGAATTTGAAGCTTATGCAGAATCACAAGATACTATCGAAGCTTGGGAATTAGATGTTTATCAATCAGATAGATTAATCAGAAAATTTTCAGGAACAGGTACTCCTGATAAAATGCAATGGTCAATTCTGCCAAATGAATTAACTGGAAACAATATTCCTGTTGATTATACATTCCGTGCTTGGACTGTAAAAGGCAAACGTGCCGAAGTAAGTGCGTCAGCTCCAGTTGAATATTTTTCTATCTCAAGGAAAAAAGCTGAAGAACGCCCAGATAGAACAATATCAAAATATAGTTTAGTACTATTTGATTTTGATAGTCCTGAAATCTCACAGTTAGATAAAGATATTATGATAAAAAGTATTGTACCTGAAATAAAGATGAATTCAACGGTTCAAGTTTATGGCTATTCAGATAGAATAGGTGATGAAACTTACAACAAAAATTTATCTTTGAAAAGAGCAAATAATGTTAAAGATTTCTTAACATCAAAAGTTAAAACCGCAAAATATGAAGTATTCGGTGTTGGCGAGGCAGTTGAAATTTTCAATAATGACTTACCTACCGGCAGACACTTATCCAGAACAGTTCAAGTATATGTCATTACACCGAAGAATTAAAAAATTGAAATTAATAAATATAAAAGACCTTGGTAAGTAAATTTTCAAGGTCTTTTTTTTTTAATAGCTTCGCAGTTGCGACATCTTAATAGAACAGAGCTAAAACGGAATTGGATTCTGAAACGAGTTCAGAATGACGGAATATTATTCCGTGTCATTCCGCAATTTATGCAGAATCTAATTTATGCAGATGTCCAACACTTTCAAAGTGTTGGACATCTTGTTTTGAATATGAAATGAATCTTGGATGGATTCTGAAACGAGTTCAGAATGACGGAATATTATTCCGTGTCATTCCGCAATTGATGCAGAATCTAATTTATGCAGATGTCCAACACTTTCAAAGTGTTGGACATCTTGTTTTGAATATGAAATGAATCTTGGATGGATTCTGAAACGAGTTCAGAATGACGGAATATTATTCCGTGTCATTCCGCAATTGATGCAGAATCTAATTTATGCAGATGTCCAACACTTTCAAAGTGTTGGACATCTTGTTTTGAATATGAAATGAATCTTGGATGGATTCTGAAACCAGTTTAGAATGACGGAATATTTTTCCGTGTCATTCCGCAATTGATGCAGAATCTAATTTATGCAGATGTCCAACACTTTCAAAGTGTTGGACATCTTGTTTTGAATATGAAATGAATCTTGGATGGATTCTGAAACGAGTTCAGAATGACGGAATATTATTCCGTGTCATTCCGCAATTGATGCAGAATCTAATTTATGCAGATGTCCAACACTTTCAAAGTGTTGGACATCTTGTTTTGAATATGAAATGAATCTTGGATGGATTCTGAAACGAGTTCAGAATGACGGAATATTATTCCGTGTCATTCCACAATTGATGCAGAATCTAATTTATTCAGATGTCCAACACTTTCAAAGTGTTGGACATCTTGTTTTGAATATGAAATGAATCTTGGATGGATTCTGAAACGAGTTCAGAATGACGGAATATTATTCCGTGTCATTCCACAATTGATGCAGAATCTAATTTATGCAGATGTCCAACACTTTCAAAGTGTTGGACATCTTGTTTTGAATATGAAATGAATCTTGGATGGATTCTGAAACGAGTTCAGAATGACGGGGAAAAAAATTCATAATTACATAAAATAATCAACATATTCTTATTGATTTCATTTTAATTCATTGTAAAATTCTTCAACTACCTTTGCTAATGTATCCCAACTAAATTGATTATTGAAATCAATTATATTTTTTCGATAATAATCTTCTTTGGGGTTGTTAAAAAATCTCAAAATTGCATCGTGTATTTTATATGGTATTGCTTCATCGATAACTATTCCTGTGTTATATGGCTCGATTATCTCGGCTAATCCACCAACTTCTGTAGCAATTAATGGTACTTCAAAATTGAATGATGTTGCTGCTATTCCGCTTTGAGTTGCAGTTCTATAAGGCAGAACGCAAACATCAGATGCTGAAAAAAATGTTGCAACTTCATCATCAGAAACATATCTTGTAAATAAACTCAATTTCGAACTTAAATTATGTTTATCAATAATATCTTGATAAACTTTCCAATCGTCATAAGCTTCACCAGCAACTACAAGATGATAATCATCGGGTAGATTACCCATCGCTTCCAACAATAAATCAAAACCCTTGTATTTACGAATAAATCCAAAATAAAGCATTACTTTTTTATTTAATGGAATATTTAATTTCTGTCGAGCTTCTGTTTTATCAATTTTATTACCAAAGTGAGTATATGCAGGATGGAAATGCGATTTATATCGAGCATCAGGTTTTAATTCTAATAATTCATTTTTTACAGCATTACATAATGCAATAAATCCATCATTTTGTCTTAAAAAGAATTTAGTTAATGCCATTGCTCCGGGAAGTTTTTCGTGAGGATTCACATTCCCAAGTACAGAGATAATTTTTGCTTTCTTCTTTAAAGACTTCATAACGAATCCCAAAGAAGGAGCAACAAAAGGCATCCAATATTTAGATATAACTAAATCAGGTTCAAATTTTTTAATATCATTGGCTGTTTGAATATATGAAATTGGATTGATTGAATCCAACATTCTTTTTGCAGGTATTTTATCAGCATGGTCATCTGGACTTACAAATTGTGTTTTGCCTGGGAATAGAAAATTCGGATATTGTCTTGAAAAAGTATATGCTCGAACAGTATGTTCTTTTTCTAAAGCACGAAATAATCCAGCATTAAACTGGGCAATTCCACCTCTATATGGATAAAAAGCAGAAATATAAGCTATTTTCATAAATCAGCAATTTTAAATTTAAAATATCGTCATACAAATTTAATTTTTTTTAACGTAATAAAAAAATAATTGATGATAAAAAATATAAAAGAAACAATACTAAATGGAAACTTTTCAGATTTAGATAAATATTATTGGGGTTATCAGTTTGATTTGGGTAATGAAGTTATAGTACCATATCTAAAATCCAAAAAATGCTTTTCAGTGGGATTTAATGTTGCTGAAATTGGTTCTGCAGAAGGTGGCGTGGTACATTCTTTATTGGTAAATGGTGCAAAATATGCTTTAGCTACTGATATTGCAAAGACCAGATTGGAAACAGGAGAAAAAATTTCCAAAATTGCAAATTTCAATGTTGATTATATTTACCACGATGTTATAAACGAATTGGCTCCAGAAGATTGGATAAATAAATTCGATTTAGTTATTTTGCGTGATGTAATCGAGCATTTGGATTCGGCAGAAACAGCTTTGAAAAATATCATCAAATTAATCAAGCCCGGTGGTTTCTTGTATGTAGAATTTCCACCTTATTATGCACCTTACGGTGGTCATCAACATACAGTTGCCGGTAATTTTATCAGCAAACTACCTTATATACATTTATTTCCCAAAAATATTCTCTTGAAACTTGTGTCAAGCGGAAGACAAGCCGATATTATCGAAGTTGGCAGATTGAAAGATATTAGATTAACCACTGGCAAATTTCATAATGCATTATCAGCAGCCGGATTTGAAATTCTTTCAAAGGATTACTATTTGATTAGACCTGTTTATAAAATGAAATTCGGACTTCCCGCAATCAAACTAACTCCAATTTCATTTATACCATTTTTGAAAGATTTTCTATCAATGGGTGCGTCTTATATTTTGCAAAAGAAGTAATTATAAAAAATTAAATAAATTGTTTTTTTTTGTAACAAATTTCTTGAAATTCCCATAGGGAATTAATGTTTGTAACTGATGAAGTCATCACGACTTCCAACAACACCGTAGGTGTTGATGTGTATCTGAACTATTCAATCCAACAGGGATTGTTTGAAAAAATTCGGTCATTGAGCGTAGTCGAAATGCTTATTACAAACATATAATCTCTATCGAGATTTTCAAGGAATTTCATTTTTGAGCTATGAAGGCAACCAAGTATTAAGAATGATCTATATCAGCCGAGGGCGTCTGAACTACTTTATATATAATGTATTTAGTAGAACAGACGCCCTCGACAGTTAATCAATTAATTACTTTTTCAACAGACAGTTAGAAATCAAAGCTCCAAAAATCAAGAAATCTTTAAATGTTTTTTTTGAAAGGTATCAATACGGATGTAAAAAAAGAGTTTAATTGATTTGGAGCAACATAATACTAAACGACTACAAAAGGAAATTTATTAATAAATCTCAAAAACAACAAACCTGATTTTCAAAAAAATATGAAAATGATTTATAAATATTTCAATTTTGATAAACGTTTCCTCGTTTCATGTGTTATTATAATTGAGGAGATTTACAAATTTTGAAAAAGTATTTTTTGATAATAAGGAGAGTATAATTATGAAAGGGATTTATCTTTTATTATTTTTATTCATAATTGAAACGCACTCAGAAAATTTGAGTTGGAAGCCTTTAAATTTGAATGTAGGAGAAATCATTTATCAAATCGAACCATTGAACGAGCATGATTTAATATTTAAAACAAATTCAGGTCTTTATTTAGTTGAAGATTTGAACAAAGTAAAAAGAATTGATACTTTAATTTCTGATTCAGCAAAAATTACATTTATAACAATTAGTCCTGATAATTATCTTTATGCTGGTACAAGTAATCAAGGATTATTTTTATTCAATCAAGAGAACTTTAGTTGGAAAAATGTTACTTATAATTTAGATGATTTGAATATATATAATATTGCTATTGGGAAAAACAATGAAATTACAGTTATATCATATAATGCAAAAAATGAATTATCAATTTCAAAACGTCAGTTGCAAGATACAATTTGGAACAAATTAAATACAAATGAAAAAATAAAAATGGACTATTTAAAGTATAATGATTTTGGGGAATTATTTGGAAGTTTTTATTCATATTTATATAAATTTGTAAAACATGATGATACAACATATAATTGGGTTGCACCAAAGAATATTATAGAACAAATTCCACCAGGAAATCTGAGAGGCTTTCATTTTGAAAAAGGGAAATATTATATTTTAGGGGAAAATTCAGGAATAAATATTTCTTTAGATTCAGGTAAAACATTTAATAATCATTTTGACGGTCTTGCACCTTTTGGAGGTTTTAATAAAATTACAATATCTACTAAAGGAGAAATTGTAATTAGTTCAAAATATTATGGAGTGTTTTTTTCTAATGATGGTGGAATGAATTTTGAAAGAACAAATGAAGGTCTTGAGAAAATAAATGTTAATACATTTTCGATACTTAATGATGGAAGGGTTGTTTTATGTATTGCTAATAAATCCTTGTTTTATTGTGAACCACCTACAGGAGAACCTGTAAAAAAAATTGGATGGAAACAAGAAGATGGCTACAAAACAAGGCATAGTTCACGCTATGGGGTTACATTTCTAAAGATTTCAAATGATGGGAAATCAATATTTACAGTTTCAGCAAATGAATTTAGAGAATGGGATGAAGAAACAGGATATTTGAAAAGACTTCACAAATTTGATTTGAAAAAAACATTAAAAATTATGGTTACAGATGACGACAAATATATTTTAGCTGTATATAAATCATCAAAAAATATGTCAGAGTATGATGATACAGTAAATATTAGAATTGAAATTTTGGATATAAATAATTTTGAATTATTGAAATACACAGATTATGTATTAATTAAACAAACGAGGACACCAAATAAGCTGGCTATTATTAGAACTCATCCTCGATATTTTCCTGAAAATAATACATTGTATTTTAATTTTACTTATTCAATTTCAAGCGATGGAACTGGAGGTACAATTTATAGATATTACGGTGATTTAATTAAATATGAGTTTCTTGAAGATACTACAACTATGAAAATTCTTTATTCAATTCCAATAAATGATTATATAATTACTGAAGATAAAAAAATATTTCTATCATATTTTCAAGGTAGTAATGTAATTTACAGTGATAATGATTTTGCTACTTCAAAAGTAATTTACAATCAGGAAAAAGATCCAAGTTTAAAACCAGGCAGTTTCAACAAACTTGATTATTTTCAAGAAACAAATACTTTAATTTGCGGAACAAAGGAAGCAATGTATTCATTAAATCTTGATTCTAACAAGTTGTATGAATTAATTAATTTCGATAAAAGATTTTGGGGGATGGAACCTTTTCCATATATTTTCAATAAAGGGAGAAATAAAGTAATTGCAGGTCTGAATCATGGGATATTTATTCTGAAATATCCCGAGATGAAAGTAATTGACTCTACCCTCCTCAAATCTGAAACAATGTATAATTGGATTTTCGCATTAACTCCAGATTCAAGTGGATTTGTTGTTGGAAATTACAGTGGAATGATTATGTATTTTCGTTCTAATTCTGTTTCAAACGTTGAAGAATATACAAATCATAGATATTCAAATTCAGATAATAACGTTTTGATTTATCCAAATCCAGCAAAAGACTTTGTATTTATTGATGCACAAGATATATCAAACATTATAATTTCTGATTTAAATGGAAAAATTATAAATCCTACTATAAATTACTCAGCAAATCAAGCAATCATTAATACAAAGCATCTAAATGCGGGAATTTATTTTATAAATATAACTTTAAACAAAAAAGTGATTAATAAAAGTTTTATTAAATTTGAATAATAAATTTCATTAACCATATAATTCATAAATACCAAATTCTAAATAATTTAGCAATGACACCTTTTTCTTATTCAAAAAGGTGTCAATTAGTATATTTTTTAAACATATTTAGTTTACTGTGAAGAAAGACCAATTTCAAAGATTTATTCAGTATCATGTTCTTTAGAGCATTCTTAAAGGTAAACTCTAAATCGAATATACTGTGAAATAATTTTTAAAACGAGTAAGTAGAAAATATCTATTCTGAAAATCATTATATTTTCAAAAATCTCAGATTTACTTACTTATTTCAAATATAAGTGTTAAATGAACATATTTTTCATTGAATAAACAGTTATTCCTTAGAAAATTCAACTTTTTTTTGATTGTTGAAATTATTTTATTGTATATTTTGTAATACATTGTTAGTTTTGTAAGTTCGTGTTAAACTTAATTATTAGTTTGAATATATTATTTTTTATAAATTAATTTTATGAGGTTTTTGGTAAATGGGTACTTTAGAAAGAATGAGACAAATTTCACCTTATGCGATTGCATTTTTTGCGGTTGCATTGGTGGCATTATTTACTGTTTTTGATCCTACTGTTCTTGAAGGTTTAAGAGGATGTGGAAATGAAGTAAGAATGAACGATATAGCGATTGTAAACGATGAACCGTTATTATATACTGAATTTGAAGAAAGATTGAAGCAGTCGCTTGATATGCAGAAACAACAGATGATGCAACAAGGACAGAAAGTTGAAGAATCACAATTAAGAAAACAACTTGCTCCAATGATTTGGGATCAATATGTTGAGGAAGTATTAGTTAAGCAAGAAGCTAAGAAATATGGGATTGTAATTTCAAAAGAACAAGTTATTGACCAGATGGTTGACAATCCTCCTGATTTCTTAAAAAAATCTTTTACTGATTCTTTAGGTAATTTCAACCGTCAAAGATATTTGGAAATCATTACAAATCCAGAAAAAGCTATTGGCGACCCATCAAAAATGACACTTGAAGAAAGAACTACTCTTGTAAATCAAGTTAGACAGTATTTAATTCAAGTGGAACAGCAAATATTGAGAACAAGATTATTCCAAGAGACAATTCAAGCTGTTAATGCTTCAAATGGAGTAATTTCACCTTTATTTGCTGAAAGAAGTTTCAAAAATGACCAAAGTAATGCCAATGTGAGATTTGTTGGCGTCAATATCAGAGAAATTCCTACAGCTGATATTAAAATTAGTGATAGTGAATTAAAAGCATATTATGATAAATATAAAGAAAAATTCAAGCAAAAAGAATCAAGAAAAGTTAAATATGTAATTATTCCTATGCAACCATCTGCCGATGACTCTGCCGCAGCTAATACAAAAATCAGAACAATTGTAGAAACTTTGAATAATGCTCCTGATGATAGCACTCGTGCTAACATTTTCTCAAGCAAACTCATGGGTGAGTATGATGGTAGAACTTATGATTATCAGTTAGTAAATGACCTTGACCCTGAAGTATTGCCATATCTTGTTACTCTTGAAACTGGTAAAATTGCAGGTCCAGTTGGTAAATCTGATGGAACATTTTTCTATAAAGTTGAAAATAGAAGAGAAGGTGAAAATGTTGTTGTTAAAGCAAGTCATATCTTAGTTAACTTTGATGAAAATAAAGATAGTGCCAAAGCTGAAGCCAATAAAATTCTTAAAAGAGTGAAGGGTGGTGAAGATTTTGCGACTTTAGCAAGAGAATTATCAAAAGACCCTGGTAGCGGACAACAAGGTGGCGACCTTGGATGGTTTGGAAAAGGCAAAATGGTTCCAGAATTTGAAACAGCAGCGTTTGCCGCAGCAAAAGGGGAAATAGTTGGACCAGTTGAAACTCAGTTTGGTTATCATATTATAAAAGTTGATGACAAAAGTTCAAGTGAAATTAGCTACAGTGAAGTGAAAATTGAAATTTACTTATCAGATTTAACTAAAAATCAAATTCTTGCAGATGCACAAAACTTTTCAGTTCAAGTTCGTGAAGGTAAAAACTTTGATACACTTGCTAAAAAATTGAATTTAAGAGCTTCAGAAACAGGTTTTATTGAAAGAAATAAATCTGTTCTTGGTTCAAGACAAATAGCAGACAAAGCATTTGAAGAATCTGTAGGTTATGTTAGTGACCCACGCGAAAATCAAAGACTTGGTTTAATAGTTTGGCAAGTTGCTGAAGCACGTCAAGCAGGTATTATGTCTTTTGAAGATGCAAAGAAAGATATTACTGCAAAATTAACCAAAATCAAACAACTTGATATGGCAAAAAATAAAGCAAATGAACTATATAACCAAGTAAAAAATGCAGGAACTCTTGAAGCATTGATGTTGAATGACCCTAATTGGGCGTCAAAAGTTCAATCAATTCCTGATATGAAGAATAATGCTTCTGTTCCAAATGTTGGTAATGACGCTGCGTTTGCTGAACATGTATTTAATTTACCTGTTAACAAAATTAACGAACCTGTAAGATGTGAAAATGGTTATTTCATTATTGAAGTTGTAAATAGAACAACTCCAGATGAAAATAAAATTAAATCAGAATTGCCTGAATTCAAGAAAGTATTATACAATAATGCAAAAAATAGTGCATACTCACAATGGATGCAACATTTGAAAGATATTGCTAAAATTGATAAGAATCCAAGAATATTTTATTCAGCTTTAACTGAAGAATAACATAAAATTCACTTTATAAATTAAACCTCTAAGTATTTATATTTAGAGGTTTTTTTTATCGAATTATTTCTATTTTAGTCTGTTGATTAAGTAATATTGAAATGCACTTGCACTTGGCTGTCTCAAAAGAAATCATTCTGAAGTGCGGAACAAATATATTTAAAAAATATGCAAAATGACACCATTATAAAAAATTGTAGTCATTGGTAGATTGTTTCAGAACCCTCAATGTAGAATTAATTCAAATCCCCCTTTCCCCCTTTATTAAAGGGGGATAAAGGAGGATTTCCTTCATCCGAAGTTTATTGGAACTGCCTCAAAAATCGTCATACTGATGCAAGGAAAAAAGGTGTCATTGGTAACTTGTTTCAGAATCCATTTCGCACTAAGTTTTGAAATATATATAAATTTCTCACAACCCTCAAAAATGAAAACAACTAAAAAATACCTTCTGAAACAGACCCTTGCTTACTGAATATTGAACAAGAAAAATACATTTAACCCGTAGTTGTTAAACTTATTCCTTACCTTCAACTCCAATAAGTATATTTACTCTGCGTTTAAGTTTATTATCTTTATCACTTGGGTCGATACCTTTGCCTTCAATTTCCCAAACAATTTTATCGCTTAAATCATCAATTTCATCTAAATTAGAAATCTGTTCACTCAAATATTTTGCTGTAAAATAGGCACGAAGCAATGATAATAAATCATTTGTCATTGGTGAACCTTTGGTGATATTTATACCAAATTGTTCATCTAAAATGCTTTCATCTTGAAATTTGGCACTACTTGATATTGGTCTTGGGTCAGCAAATCCTGTAACTTTGATTTTTAACTTTCCAAGAGCTTGCTTTTTACATTCATCTTTGAGATTTTTTATTATATTCACTATGAATTCGGAAGCATCTTTCAAAGCAGATTCTACATTATTATAATAATCATTATATTCAGGTCCGGGATTTTCAATATATTTGGTTGTTGAATCATTACCTAATAAGTTATATGAAAATTTCATTCTTAGTGATTCAAGATTATTTTGAGTATTTGGCATATAATAGCCAGACACAAAGAATGGCACTTTATATTCACTAAAATCAAATTCTCGTGGCTTGCCTGTAATTACAAATTTTGCAAAATATTTCACAACTGCTGAATCATTACATTCTGCGTTGATAATTTGCTCAGGCACGTAATCAGGAAAGCAAGAATTATAATATTGAAGTTTATATCGTTTACCTCCTTCTAAATTCAATGAAAAAATGCCATCTTCATTTATATCTAACATCAATATTTCTTTATTTTCAGCATCAGATAATCTAATTTTACCAGTGAGTGGAATAGTCATCATTTCAGATTCAACAACACCTTCTAATAAAACAGGTCCACACAAATCAAAGGCATAAAGGTCTTTGCCACCGCAACCACCCCTCCTATCAGAATCCAGATAAATTTTGTTGTTGAATATTGCAGGACCAGCATCATTGGCATCTGAATTAACTGGATATGAAAGTGATTTGGCATTTTTCCAACCATCGCCACTTTTTGTTGCTTTAACAATATCAAACTTACCTTGACCGGGATATCCTTTAGAAGCAAAATATAAATTTCCATTAACATCAATAAATGGTGATTTTTCATCTTCTGTAGTATTAATTTCTGCCCCAAGGTTTTCTGGAATATCCCAACTACCATCTTCATTTCTTCGACTGATATACAAATCAATTCCGCCGTAACCACCACTCCTATCAGAAGCAAAAATCAAGATAGAACCGTCTTTTGAAATTGCTGGATATGATTCATAAGAATCAGTATTAAGATTAACTATTGGTAATGGTTCTATCCATTTATTATTGACTCTGAATGAATATAATATTTCACTGCTTTTGCGTTTTGTGCCTTTACTCATACCAGCGAAATACATTTCTATTCTATTTTTTTCAACATTATTATAGAATTGTGGTAATCCACTTTTTTGGAAAAAATCCATAGGTAGAAATTTATCTTTCACAGGCGAAGTAAATTCACCTTTTTTTGAGTCAGATCTAAGAATTTGCTCTGGTTCGTTTGATTCTTTCTGTAAAGCTGTGAAATAAATTGAGTTTTCAAAAAAAACTGGAGAATACTCGTCCAATTCGGTATTAAATAGTGAACCGACATTTCCTGTTGCCTCGTTTGGAGGACAAGGGTCAACTGTTGAACAAGATTCAATCATCAATGAAAAGGAAATCAGAATAAATAACAAATAATATTTCATAAGATACATTTTTCAACTTTGAATAAAAACACAATATAAAAATACTAAAAATTATATTGAAATACATATTTTTGTATTGATAATTTTTACTAATTATAAAATTTATCAAACAAAATTAATATATCGTCAATTATTATGAAATTTTTAGTAAAAAAATAAAATGCGCTCAACAATTGCTGAAATCAGCTTGAATAATTTGAAACATAATCTTTCAATGATTAGAAATACCTCCAATCCTGCTGAAGTTATGGGTATCATCAAAGCTGATGCTTATGGACATGGTCTAATTCAAATTGCCTCATACTTACGTCAAGAAAATGTTAAGATCCTTGGAGTTGCATTTGCAGATGAAGCAGTTGCACTTAGAAAAAGCGGTGATAATGGTGAAATATTTGTTACAATTCCGGGTACAGAATACGACACTGAACTATATTGTGCTTACAATATTCAATCATCTGTTGAAGATATTAATATTGTTAGAAAATTATCCGAAGAAGCCCATTCACGAAATATGAAAGTGAAAACTCATCTTTTTATCAATACAGGTATGAATAGAGATGGTATCAATCATAAAAATGCACTTGATTTTATGAATGAATGTAAAAATCTTGAAGGTATTGATATGATTGGAATACTTACTCATTTTGCGTCATCAGAACTTGAAGATAAAACTTTTGCAATGAAACAACTTGAAGTTTTCAACCAAACTCTTTCTTTATTGAATGATAATGGATTTAATTTCAAGTACATTCACGCATCAAATAGTGGTGCTATCGTTAATATTTCCGAATCAAAATTTAATCTTGTGAGAGCTGGAATTTCTCTGTATGGCTATATGGATTATGAATATCTTGCTGAGAAATTGAATTTAAAACCGATTTTGACTTTAAAATCTAAAGTAATTAATATCAATCATATTAATAGTGGCGATAATGTTGGTTACAGTTTAAATTTTGTTTCTGATAAAGAAAGAAAGATTGCAGTTGTTCCATTAGGTTATGGGGACGGCTATCATAGAACTCTATCAAACAAAGCAGAATGTTTAATAAATGGCAAAAGGTACAAATTAGTTGGTACAATCTGTATGGACCAATGTTTGATAGATATTGGAAATGACGATATTCATATTGGAGATGAAGTGATTTTCATAGGCAATCAAGGTGATGATATAATTACAGCTTATGAACTTGCTGAAAAAATTGGTACAATTCCATACGAAATAACAACAGCACTAAAATGGCGAGTTCCAAGAGTATATATTTAATTTGAATAAGTATTTTTGTAATTGAACAGAGCTTTGGTTTTTCGATAAAGTTGAAGCAGTATCTAATTGAATTAGATTTGTCTTATTTAGCAACGTAGTTGCGGCAACTTAGATACCTCACTACGTTCAGAAAGATGGGAGCAAAACATAATTCCAGATGTCAGACACTTGCATTTGAAGATTGCTTGTTTCGATATGAAACTACGTTTCTACTCAACAAGCGGAGTGTTTCGTTCATTGAGTAGCACTTGTGCGTATCGAAATGAACAGCAAAAAGTATGCTACAGATGTCCGACAATAGAATATGATGCGTATTTCAAATCTATCTGAATTATATAACGTGTCGGACAACTTTATAATAGGATTCCTCACGATATTTGAAATTTAATTCAGAATGACATAAATATTTACAGTCATTACGCACTTGATGCGGAATCTAATATAAGCAGATGTCCAACACTTTCAAAGTGTTGGACATCTTGTTTCGAAAATGACTTGAATCGTGGAAAGGGTTCTGAAACAACGTCAGTATGACATGTTTCACATTTGTCATGCTGAATTTAGTTCAGCATCTTTTTTCAATTCTAACTAACCAAACTCAATTAAAGTACTCCAAAAAACACTTTTTTTCACTTTTTATTAAATATTTTCACTTTTTTTCAAATTTTGGCGAAACGTTTTCACTTCTCAACTGTCTTTGTATATGTTACAGTTGTTATTTTGAAAAAAGTTTTTGGGATATGTATGAAAAAGTATTTTTACACTCTTATTATGTTCAGTTTTATACTGAATTTTTTTAATCTTAATGCTAAAGATGATGAAAATTTATTAGGAGAAGTTGCTATTAATAACTCTTATTACATTTCAATTCCACCAATACCCGGTAAATTATCCGAAACGGAAGTGAATTTATTTTTCAATAGTTCTGAAAGATGTAAATTAACGATATGGTTGGACGATAATATTGTGATTGTAGATACAATTGTAGCTAATCAAACTAAGAAAATCTCTCTTCCAGCTGAAAATTTTATTTTTTTTGAAAATGAGAATTATTTATCACAGAAAAGTGAAATCTATAAGAATAAAGCAATTCACATTTTCACATGTTATCATGATGAACAAGTAATCTATGTTCAAGTAAAGAATAAATCTTTTTCAGGTATGTTCGAAGCTATTTATACAGTAAAAAGTGGGAATAAGTATTTGGTTTCATCAATGAATGATAATTCCGATAATGTAAGTACTTTTGCACCTTCATTTACTGCGATAACCGGTGTTTATGATAATACAAAAGTTACTTTTGAGTTAAAAGGCAATAAAGAAACCAGCGTAAAGATTGCTGATTCAATAATTTATCCGGGGGAAAAAGTAAGATATACATTGTTTGAAGGTGATGTTTTGTATATACCTTCTAATGGTAGTAATGCTGATTTAACTGGTTCAATTATAACATCTAACAAACCTGTTATTGTTGCTTCAGGAAACTATTGTGCAAAAATTAACAGCTCTGATTGTGATTATATTATTGAAAATGAAAAACCAGAAAATCTTTGGGGGTCAGCATATTATGTACCACCAATTGCAGATAGAAATGAATCGTATTTATTAAGAATTTTTGCAAATAAACTCGATGTAAACATATATAAAAATGGTGAAAAAATTGGTGTTATAGATACTGGATTTATTGAATTGAAAATTGATGATGAAATAATTGAACCGATAGTAATTAGTACCGATTCTGATTCTAAAATCAATGTTGTTCAGTATGGGTCGGGCAAAGCAAAAGATAGAATTGATGGTAAACCTTTTCAAATGAACATCGCTTCAGCTGAACAATTTGGCTCAGAAGCAAGTTTCAATACTCCAGATGTTAATTCTCAAACAATTTTCGACAGCAATTTTGTAAATATTATTTATATTGAACACAAAAATCATAATTCTGATAGTTTAGAAATAGGTGAAATCATTAATGGTGAATTATTTTGGTCTAAAATCAATCAATATGATTTAAATTCAATTGAACATCCTTTTAAAAAAATTGATGGTTCGGATAGCACTTTTATATCAAAAACAATTAAATTGCGTAATAGTGGCACCTACAGAATAAGAAGTGTAAATAAAAAAGAAATTATTGCTGTTTATGTATATGGATTTGGAAAAGATGGTTCTTATGCTTATGCGAGTTCAAACGAGTTTTATGGTAATGATATACCTGATACTTTGGCACCTGTTATTGAATTTCATAAACATTGCGATGGTTCGGTTAGCAATGGATTGGTAACTGATGAACCGAGAAATGATGACTATAATAGGGCGAATTTGGGACTTGTTGGTATAGATTTAACAGATACCTACAATTATGAGTTTGAATATAATGATTTCGTTATTGGTGAGGATAAGAAAACAACTTGGAGTTTAAGTACTTTTGACCCTTTACAGCCGGCAAAAGCACATTTATTTTTTATGGATAGAGTTGGAAATAGATTAGACACAATTATTGAATACCATCCTATGCTCGTATATATTAGAGCAGATGATAATACTAATGAGAAAGATTTTGGTAAGTTTGAAATAAAAACTACTCCTGATGAAATGACTTATGAGTTTGAAATAGCAAATATAAGTAAGTCAATTTTGCCTGATAATCATCAAGTATATTTAATTCAAGATTCGAAATTAAAAGATTATTGGAAGAAAGATGATATTTTCAAGGATACTCATTTTGAAATAATTGGTATTGGAAATGAAAATTTAGCACCATTGGAAGCATTAGAAAAGATTAAATTTCAAGTGAAATTTACTGCTAAAGAAATTGGAGTATTTGAAGATAATTTAGGATTAGTAATTAAAAATCATTTGAAAGATACTTGCGTTTATCAGTATTTTGTGAAATTAACTGCCAAAGTAGAATTTCCGATTTCTGTCGAAAATCAAATTGAAAACAACACTCTAATATTATATCCAAATCCTGTTAGTGAAAAAATTAATATTCATAGCAATGAATCACTGCTTGGTGCAACCATTAAAATAACAGATATTCTTGGTAATGTTACTTATGCTGAAAAAATTAATATTGATAAATTAAATTGTGAGATAGATATAAAAGAATATGCAAAAGGAACTTATTATATTCAAATAATATATAATAATGGCAAAATTATAAACAAAGTATTCATTAAATAAAAAAATTCAAAAAAAATGTGATGTTGAAGATTTACCAAGATGTCCTACATTCTGAAAATGTAGGACATCTTTTTCGTTCTATATATCTTTCAGATGTCCAATACTTTGAAAGTGTTGGACATCTGAGTATTCTTTGTATAGTCTTAGATGGACTACACTTCTAAAGTGGCGTCCATCTATACAAGTCTTTTTTACTTGATTTTATAAATTTTCTGCATTATCGCAGATTTTCCGTTGCTTATAACAAGAAAATATAGACCTGAAGAGTAATTTATATTTTCATTCGCCATTGTTATATCTGTAGTATAGCTACCTTGATTCAAATATCCTTCAAAAATATCATCAACTCTAATGCCATTAGCATCATAAAGTGAAATGTTGATATTTGATGATGTATTTATTTCGTATTTGATTTCTGTAGAGTTTACTACTGGATTTGGATAAACTGAATTTATTTTTATATCTTTTGAAATGAAGTTATCAGGATTGCTGAATACACTTGATGGAATACTTTGAGCATTTCCTGGATTGGTTACTTCAGCGACATTTGGGTCGGATTGACCTATTTTCCAATTACCATTAGGGTCGCCAAGTTCCGCACCATTCGTAAATCCATCATTATCAGAATCAATAGAAGCTAATGCTGAATTCCAAACAACATTTCCACCTGATAAAAATTGAGAGCTAACAGTCTGTCCAAATTTCGTTAATGAACCTCCACCATTCGGATTAGTATGGCAATTTGCACATTTAAATTTAGAACCGTTGGGAATCTGCCCAACTCTGAATTCTCTTGCATTCAAATTTAAAGCAAAAGAAATAAATATAGCAATTGTGGCTATTGTAAAAAATCTTATCATAAAACACCTTGTATAGATTAAACTAAAAATTATATTATCTTCAACTAACTTTTAAAACAACAACAATATCGTTTAAAAACAAAAAAAGTTACAAAAAAAAATTCAAATAGAAAAAATTGATTTATGTACTCAAATAATGTATTTATTTTTAACAATTTGCAAATAATCATAGAATGAAATTCTTTGAAAATCCCGATAGGGATTATATGTTTGTAAACCCCAACCTAACCTTCCCCAAGGGGTAATGGCACTAAGATTAGGATAATATAAAAAATATTGCTAAATTTGTATGAGTATAAATTACAAATATGGCATAAGAAATGACAAACAACATATCAATGAAATTATCCGCTCAACTCAAAGAAGAGTTAAGCACAAATTTACTTCCATTGTTTTATAAATCTGTTAAGTCAATAGTAGTAGGTGAAGATAGTAATGACACCAAATTCAGGGATCGTGTATTTAACCAATGCGATACTTTGCTTACAATGATAAGTACTTCAACTCAAACAGATAAAAGTCTTCAAAATTCTGTAAATATCTTTTCACAGATACATGAGGAAAATATAAAACGTATAACAGAATTTGAGAAAACATCAATGGAATCAGCATTAACAGAAAAACGGAGTTCAGGTCGTCCGCGAAAGTATTTTACATCTGCAGCTAAAAGCAAGCAAAAAAGTATATCAAGCAATACGTCGGCATTTTCACAGGCACGTAACCGTTTAAAATTATCTTACGTAAAAGAAGTATTTGAATACTCAAGTAAATCAACCACAAATAACAAACAAATATTTTTTGGTAGGCCTGTATATATTACAGATGGCACATTTCTTCAAATGCAAGATACAGACAGCATAAATGCTGTTTACAAAAAATCAAAAGAAGCTGGCTATCCTCGTGGGCTATTAAGCATCATTATTCAGCAAGGAACAGGACTAATCACTGATTTTAGATTAGGAAGTGATGCGAAAAGCGAATTAGAATATTTTGCAGAAATGATTAACAATCTGGAAAAGGGCAGTTTACTTTTAGCCGATGATTTATATAATTGTTTTGCAATATTTGTACTTTTGAAAAATAGAAATGCTGATATAATAGTTCCCGGAAAACGTAATAGAAATTATGAAATAATAAAAAAATTGGAATCGGAGATGAAATTATAAAAGTAAAACTTGCAAAAAATAGTTCAAAGATGGCAAAACTTTATGATATAAAAGAAGAATATATAATTTTACGTAGAATTGAATATAGAACTCCAAATACAAAAGATGATATGTCAGTTTTATACACGACAATATTAGATGAAACAATTGGCAAAGAAGATATAATCTTAAAGTATGTCACACGTTGGGATATTGAGATAAATATAAGGGAAATAAAAACAATATTTGGGTTGAACATATTACGAAGTAAAACTCCGAAATGGCATTAAAAGAATTGTTATCAGGTTTGATTGCATACAATTTCATAAGAAATTATATATCTGAAATCACTTCACAAAGTGATTTTTTCCCGAAAGAGATATCTATGAAAAATACTATACGCTCGATAAACCTGTATTTACTGACAAACTTGGTAGAGTATACAACAAAATCTCCACAGGACGCCCAAAAAAGATTGAATGAAGAGATTCTTAAACATATTATTCCAAAGAGACCAGGAAGGCACTACCCAAGAAAGACTAAGTGTGGTAAATATAGAAAATATAGATGATATAATAGTTATCTTAGTGCCATTAATTAAGAGTATGGTGATTAAATATTACATCAATCGAACTCAAACCCAAAAATTGACATTGCTTCTCTTAATTTTGAATCTATTCTATTATAAGGTTTGCTTCCTATATATTCACTCTCTATTAATTTTCTTTTTTAACTTTACCTCTTTTATTTTTGATTGCTATAAATTTGCCTCCTATATATTTGCATTTATTGTCATTAAATATTTTCATGTCGATTGGAGATTGAATTATTTTTTTATATCTGCCATTAATCCCAAAGATTTGATTATTTTCAATCAGCTTATTTAATGTTTGTTCTGATATGAATCGCTTTTCATTAAGTTTGTAAAATAAAATTGAGGTATTAAACAGATTTAGATTGAAATTCAAATTAGCTCTGAATGAAAAAAATTGTCTGAATCTGAGTAAATCACAGTTAACAAATTCATATTTATTAAGTACTTGATGAAATTCTATAAATTTGCTATAACCACCAATCCACTTAATTTCCAAATTTTAACTTGAACTGTTCAATTTCTTCGTATCTATTTTTTAAAATCTTAAGAAATTCAATATAACTCGCTAGTGCAATTTCATTTTCCTTCTTCATTCCAAAATACATGTTTGATGAAAACAAATCTCCATTTTGGTATGTTTCAAATATGTCAGGTGCAATAGATTTTAATTCTTCTGTTAATTTAATTATGTCGCTATTGATTTAATTTAGACGATATTCTTCATTCATTTGAGCCAAAATTTCCAAAAATTGCTTCCTCTCCTCTCTATAATATTTCCTCAATACTATATCCTTGAGTGCCATTTTTGCCTGTATAATGATTTAAATATTTCACCGCCATAATAAATTCAATAAAATTTTAAATAATTCAATAAATAATGAAACGAAGGTCAATTGAATTTATTATCATTTCAATTCAATATAATTTTACAAGCAAATATGAGCAATTCTATTGTTGATTTTTTATAACTTCTCAATTCCTGAGCTTGTTTGCTAAAAAAATCAGGAAATAAAAATCGTATTTGCAAAAAAATAGAAATTATTACTGAATTTTCCCAATATCATCTGCAATTTTCCCCAAGAATCAATAGATTTTTGCCTTTTTTTTAGAGAAAAATCAATTTTGCTGTACCAACGTGAACAATCGTCAACAATCGTCAACAATCGTGAACAAGTGTCAACAATCGTGGACAACGTCCAGACAATTCGGGACAAGGGTCAGACAAAATTACGTGCAAAAATGCAGTTTTGCTATACAAACCTAAGACAAATATTGGACTTACATTAGAATTTGAAAGCGATTTTTTGGACTTTCTTTGTACTTACCGCAAACAAAAGTCCCGAGAATTTTTCTGAAATCTATCCGAAATCCTGTCGATTTTATATTTTTTTTAATTCTTACAATTCCGCAGACCTCCTTACATCAACGCTGAATGCCATAACTTCTACTTCAGGTAAAGTATTTGGATTGCAACTAATCTTTTCTTTTCAATAATATCAACATTTTCAATATATTTGCAATAGTTAAATTAGAAAGAATTGATTTTTATATGACTATACTAAATTCAAAAGAATATATTTTAAGATTTGTTGTTCCGTTCGCAGGAAAATACGAAGAATTATTATGTTGTGATATATGGGAAATTTCGCACTATTACCAATAATCAACTAATTTATATTTTAATTGAATTAATTAAAAACAAATACCAATAAAACTTGAATAATTTCGTGTATGTTTGTGAATTATTCACATAAAGGGCTATAATATGTTAATAGAATTTTCTCTAGGTAACATTTTTTCTTTTAAAAATGAATTTAATTTTAACATGATTAAATCATCTGCCAGAGAAAGAAATGGTAGATTAAATGATAACTTTTTCAATATTACTAAGAAAGTTTCATTGTTGAAAACTGCAGCCGTTTATGGAGCAAATTCAAGTGGAAAAACAAATTTGTTAAAAGCTTTGCAGTATTTTACAATATTGTTAACAACAAATAATTTAAATATTGAAACCACATTATTTAAGGTTGTTCCTTTTAATTTCAATAGCAAAGATCCAATGTCTTTTAAAATTACTACCTTCGAAAATGACATTTTTTATAATTATTCACTTGAAATCATGGATGGTAGGGTTATAAGTGAAATTTTCAGTTATATTAAAAAGAGCGAAGTCATAATTTTTAAACGAGAATTAAATGAAGTTGTGATAAATAATTCATTTAATAAAATTAAACAATTGCAAAAAAAAGATATGATTGCTGAAAAGTCATTGTTAATATTGCTTGCATCAAGCCATAATGAGCAATTTTCAATTGACTTTATTGCAAGTGTGAATAAAATCAAAGTAATAAGCGGGAATAGCGACATCTCTTATAAAGACTATACTGTTCATTGCATTGACCAAAATATAAATAAAAATTTAATATCTAAGTTATTGAAGTTGGCAGATCCAACAATTCAAGAAGTTCAGCCAAACATCACACAAGAAAATTATCCATTGCAAAATAAGTTGCAAGAAAATAACTCAGTAAAAAAATATGATTATTTTTTTTCAAGAAATATTTTCATTATGGATACAAAAAGTGAATTAAAAGTTTTATTTCCTAATTGGTTAGAATCTTCTGGAACAATTAAATTTTTTCATATCCTTGGACCGATTCTTAATACCTTGGATTTAGGTTTAACATTATTAATTGATGAATTAGATTCTAAATTACATCCTAATCTTGTTACTTTAATTATTCAATTATTTCATAACCCTATAACAAATCCAAAAAATGCCCAACTTATTTTTAATACTCATAATGCCATAATTCTAAGTAAGAATATATTTAGAAGAGATCAAATCTGGATTACCGAGAAATTAAGTGACGGCAGTTCTGAAATTTTCAGTTTGGTGGACTTTGTTGATACCAATAATAGAAAAATAAGGAATGATGAATCCATAGTTCGTAACTACTTATCCGGTAAATATGGAGGAATTCCGAATTTAGATATTATTGATATTGAAGAGGTTTTCAATGAAAAGAATAATTAATTTACGAAATTCTGTTTACAGAATATTTATTTATTCACAGGGGACTGTTACAGAACCAGCATATTTTAAATTTTTACGTACAAAATGTAGCAGGAATGTAAAAATCACTATAGAAAGTAAGAATATATCTAATTCAATTAAATTTATTAATTATGGAATAAATAATTATAAGAGAGAAATTGAAGATTGCGATGAATTTTGGTTTGTGTTCGATAAAGACAATGATTCAGTTCTTGAATTTAACAAAGCGATAGATGGAATAAAAAATCCAAAGTGTCACTCGGCGTATTCAAATCAAGCATTTGAAATATGGTTTATTTATCATTTTCAATCACAAAATTCAATATTGTCAAGAGATAAATATTCAGAAGTATTATCAAAGTATTTAAAATTCGAATATTCTAAAGATTCAAAAGCGATTGATAAAATAGTCAAATTGTTATTCGAATACACAGATATTGCTATCATGAATGCTGATAATAGTTTGAATCATCATAATTCAGAAAAACGTAAACCTGCAGAGTCAGAATCTTCAACTACTGTTCATTTATTAGTAAAAAAAATACAAAATTATTTTAATACTTAAGCTAATTTCAAAGTAAAATTATCTTATATTTATTAAAGCAACTATGACCAAACAACAATCTTATGATAATTTAGCTCGATTAGTTGAAAAATTTGCAACTAATTATTTTATGAATCATTTAATACTTTTTACGAATTATAAAGAAAGTTTCAAACCATGTCAATACAATCAATTAATCAATACTATAAAGAAGTCGAGGTTATAATTGCTTATGGCGGTTCATCAAATGAATCCGCAATAAGATTTGCTTTCCAAAAACTATTAAATAGTTATGCCATTGCAAAAGGATTAATCCTAATTGCAGAATTAACCATCAAAGCAAAAACAGGTAAGAATATAAAACCTGATGCCACACTAAAAGATTCGTTACGGCTTGATTGGGGCTACTGGGAGAGCAAAGATGAAGCAGATGATATAAACCTTGAAATTGAAAAGAAGTTTGCAAGGGGTTACCCTAAAGAGAATATTTTGTTTGAAGATAGCAGAACAGCAGTTCTTTATCAAAATGGTTATGAAGTTGCTCGTGTAGATATGAAAAATTCAGATGAACTTGATAAAATTTTAAAGCAATTCATAAACTATGAAAGACCTGAAGTTGCCAATTTCAGAAAAGCAATTGAACTATTTAAAAGTGATGTTCCAAATGTTTCTAAAGCATTAAGAAATTTGTTTGATGAAGCAGAAAAGAACAACCAAATATTTGTATCAAAACGTTCAGAATTTCTCGAAACGTGCAAAGAAGCTATCAATCCTTCCATTACTCAAGAAGACATTAATGAAATGATGATACAGCACATTCTAACGGCTGACATTTTTAATACTATTTTTGATGAACCGCACTTTCACAGAGAGAATAACATTGCTCAACAGTTAGAAACTGTGATAAACACATTTTTCACAAGGCAAATTAGAGAAGATTTGCTTTCAAATATTAATCAATACTATCAAGCAATAAATGCCACAGCCGCTGGAATTGCCGACCATCACGAAAAGCAGAAGTTTTTGAAGATAGTTTATGAAACATTCTACAAATCGTATAATCCAAAAGCGGCAGACCGTTTGGGCGTTGTTTATACTCCTAACGAAATAGTTAAGTTTATGATTGAAAGCACAGATTATTTACTTTATAAGCATTTCGGAAGGTTCCTTTCTGATAAGAATGTTGAGATTTTAGATCCAGCAACCGGTACAGGAACATTTATTTGTGATATTATTGATTACATTCCAAAAGACAAACTTGAATATAAATACAAGAATGAAATACACGCCAACGAAGTAGCAATTTTGCCTTATTACATAGCAAATTTGAATATTGAGTTCACTTATAAGCAAAGAATTGGGAAATATGCAGAGTTCAATAACCTTTGTTTTGTTGATACTTTGGATAATATGGGTTTCGATTATGCTAATAAGCAAAATGATATGTTTGGATTATCTGCCGAAAATACTGAAAGAATCAAGCGTCAGAATGAAAGAAAAATCTCCGTCATAATTGGCAATCCACCTTACAATGCAAATCAACAAAATGAGAATGATAACAATAAAAACAGGGAATATCCAATTATTGACAAGCGAATAAAAGATACTTATATCAAAAATTCTACTGCACAGAAAACAAAATTGTATGATATGTATAGTCGTTTTTATCGTTGGGCGATGGATAGATTAGGTGATGAAGGAATAATTGCATTTATAACAAATCGCTCATTTATAGATAGTCGCACTTTTGATGGTTTCAGAAAATCTATTCAAGAAGACTTTGATGAATGTTATATAATTGATACTAAAAGCGATGTTAGAGCCAATCCTAAAATTGCTGGAACTACTCATAATGTTTTTGGTATTCAAACTGGTGTTGCTATTATGTTTTTAATAAAGGTTAAAGACAATGAAAAATTTGCATGAATATCATCGTTTTTTAGATGAGGCTGGTGATACCACTTTTTATGGTAAAGGAAAAACAATTATCATTGGAGATAAAGGTGTTTCAAAATCTTTTATGATTGGGATGGTTAAATTTAAAGAGCCCTTAGACATCGTACGCAAGAATTTGCTTGATTTACAAAATTCAATAATTGATAATTCTTATTTAAATCAAATACCAAGTATTAAAAAGAAAATTGAAAATCAAAATTTTTATTTTCATGCAACTGATGATCCTGCAGAAGTACGAATGAAAGTATATGAATTTATTTACAATGTGAATTGTAGTTTTGAATGTATAGTTGGGAGAAAAATTCCCGCTATTTTTGATAAAAAGCACCAATCATTAGAAAATGAATTTTATGCTGATATTTTATCTCATTTATTAAAAAATAAATTTTCAAAAATGCCTAAATTGATTTTAAATATTTCTGAAAGAGGTTCCAGTACAAGCAATAAAAATTTGAATTTAGCGTTAAATATAGCCAAGCAAAGATTTAATCAAAACAATAATAATAAAACAATAAAAACAAATATTTGCTTTAACATATTAAATCATACAAAAGAGCCTTTGCTTAATATTGCTGATTACTTCTGTTGGGCAGTTCAAAGAGTTTTTGAAAAAGGCGAAACAAGATATTATGATTTTATAAATGAGAAAATTTCTTTAATTGTTGATTTATACGATGCTAACAATTACAAAGAATGGGCAAATTATTATAGTCCCAAAAATAAGTTATCAAAAGATAACTTAATAAAATAAAAAAAGCCAGCATTTATGCTAAGCTCTTTTGGGAGCGACGACATGAAGTCGACCTTCACATAACGCAGACTTTTTTACAAAACTAATTATATTGATGTTTATAACAAAATATTATTTTAAAAAATTATGAAAAAATGCAAAATAAATTACCATACTCTTACCGATGAGATGCGAAAAGAAGAAAAATGGGAGTGGTTTTCTAATAACAAAATTCAAAACATAAACTTTGAGCATATTATCCCTGACAAGAATAATAATTGGCTTAATTTAACGGATAATGATTGGGATACGATGATTCCAGTAATTGCCAAAAATGGTTCAATTTTCACCTTTTCTTCTTTAGGTGTTTCAACAAACAGAGATGAATGGGTTTATGATTTTAACAAAGGTAATCTAATTAATAAGATTGAATATTTTAAAAACATATACAATACTTTTAATAATGAAAATAATTTTGTTGAAGATATAAAATGGAGCAGAGATTTAAAAAATAAATTTAGAAAAGGATTAAAATTATCCCTAAATTATGAATTAATTATTCGTAGCAATTATAGACCTTTTTCCAAATGGTATCATTATACAGATAAAATACTAAATGATGTTTTAACACAAAACCATTATTCAATTTATTCTAAAAATCTTAATATTGAAAATAAAGTGATAACTTTATCGGGAGCAAATTCGAGTAAACCATTTCAAGTTCTTTGCGTTGATAATTTATTTAGTTTAGATTTTCTTGAAAAAACTCAATGCTTACCTCTTTACAGATACACTGAAAATGGAGAAATAATCGACAATATCACAGACTGGGGTTTAGAACAATTCCACTTAAACTATAATGATACAAATATTTGCAAAGAAGAAATTTTCCATTATGTTTATGGAGTATTACATAATCCTGAGTATCGCAAAAAATATGAACTGAACTTGAAAAGAGAATTTCCAAGAATACCATTTTACAAAGACTTTTGGAAATGGTCAGAATTGGGTAAGAAACTAATGGATTTGCATATTAACTTTGAAACAGTTGAGCCAACTCAATTGCATATTACAAATTATGAATTACAAAACGAACCATACAAACCAAAATTAAAAGCAAACAAAGACACAGGAGAGATTTATCTCGATAACATCACCACATTATCAGGCATACCTTCTGAAGTATGGGATTATAAACTTGGTAACCGTTCTGCTCTTGAATGGATATTAGACCAATACAAAGAGAAAAAGCCAAAAGACCCCACAATTGCCAAATTATTCAACACATATAAATTCATCGACTACAAAGACAAAGTTATTGATTTATTGATGAGAGTAACCACCGTAAGCGTAGAAACTATGAAGATAATTAGGAAGATGTGTATATGAAGTTAAAGTTTATGGCATTAAAAAATATAAGATGTTATAATTCTATAGAACTATCTTTTTCAGAAAAAGTTAATATTTTTGTTGGACCTAATAATGCGGGGAAATCAACTTTGTTGAAATCAATTTTTAGTTTTCAAAGCCCACATATTTTAAACAAAGAATTTGTTAGATTGGGTGAAGAATCTGCCTCGATAAATTATAGGTTTAATTCCGACGAAGAAGATGAGTTTCATAGGCTTATTGGTAAATTTACAGTTGATTATGAAAATTATTTATTAAGTTATAATGTCAGTCAGCCATATTTTAATAACGAATATAATTTAATAAACGGAGGCGCATATTATGGGGATAATTTCAAACAGAATTATTCAAAATATATAGAATCAATTAATTTGTATCCAAATTTTCAAATGATACAATATTTATCTCATAGACTCACAAGTTATCAAAATTCAAATATTGGGAGTAAGTATAATAATACAATTACAGAGTTTCATAATAATTTAGTATCTCATTTGGATAGTATGGATATTCATGGGGAACAATATGGTGAATTTATAGAAATAGTTGAAAGAATTTTCAAAAGAAAAATTGTAACAAAAGTCGAGAATGAAGGCAAATCAATATCATTAAGATTAGGAGATAACAAATATATTATATCTGATAATTTAGGTGATGGAGTTTTGCATTTAGTTGGGTTGATATATTATTTGGTTAAATTCACAAGAAAAATTTTTATAATTGAAGAATTAGAAAACTTCATACATCCAAAGGCATTAAAAATATTATTAGATTTTATAAGCTCGAAATCAATTAGCAATCAATTTTTCATCGCAACACATTCTCAAATTGTTGCAAATTATTTCTATAATAATGACAATTGTATATTTAATACCGAACAAGTCTACGAAAATGATATTCCAACAACTTCTATAAGTAAAATTGAAGATAATTCTTCTTTGTTTAGATGTTTTAATGAATTAGGAAACTGCTTAAGCGATTTTAATATTCATGAAGGTTGGATCATTTTAGAAGAATCAACAGCAGAGACTATTATAAATGAATTACTAATACCATGGTTTTGCTCAGGTTTGATAGGCAAGGTAAGAACAATTTCTTCAAGAGGGAATTCGAATGTTCCTGAATATGCTCATGCTTTAGAAACAATGTTTCTATATACACACTTATCTCCAATTTATAAGGGAAAATCATGGGTCATTATTGATGGTGATGAGCCCGGGAAAGAGCTTCGCGAAAAGTTTATTGAAAAATATACAGGTAGAATTTCAAGTATTTGGTCAGAAGAAAATTTCATATTGCTTAATGAAAGTGATTTTGAACACTATTATCCGCCGAAATTTGCTGATAAAATTGAGGAAATACAGGTTATAGAAAATAAAACCAGATTAAATTCAAAGGAAAAATCTAAACAAAAACAACCAATAAAAAAACAACTTGTTAATGAGATAAAGAAATGGAAAGAAGAAGATGAGCAAGGAGCTAAACAAGAATTTAAAGAATCTGCGAAACATGTAATTGATTTATTAAAAAAAATTGAAAAAGAGATTGTATTATGATTATAGCCCTAATCACTTAGGGCTTTCCCCTTACTTCACAAGTCCAATCTTCTTTAATTTTTCTGGGTCATTATTGCCATCCATTTTATTCCAATATCTCTCAATTGCGTCTGCAAGAGCGTGCAAATATCCGACACCTGCATTCTTCAATTTGCTAACTAAATAATTCACCATCTATCTCCCATTTTTCAGCAAGACCTTCAAACTTAATGCTATCTTCAATATTGGCATACATAATACGTATGCCAACATTCTCAAGCATAGTTCCATTTGTTGAATCATTAATAGCCAAAACTTCCTTTTCTGAAAGTTCTACTTCCCTAATGGCATATTTAAGAATATTTTAATATCTTTCCAAAACCTATTTTTTAGACTTTCGCAAAACATTCCAAAAACATTAGTCCAGAGATTTTTTCTGAAATTTATCCATTTGCTATAAATCATCATCATCATTGTTATCTCTATTGCAAATGTTTAGGTTTTAATTTTTGTTCAGCATGTTCTACAATTTCAGTTATTCTTTTTTTTCTTGTTTCTGATGTCTTGGCAAGTACAAGCCATTGCAAGATACCTTTTCTAACCGATTTACTTAAACCCATAAAGAAGTCTTTGGAATTTGGTTTGTTTGCGAATTCAGTTTCTAAATCATTTGGAATAATTAGCTCTTCAACTTCGTCCAAAATTGTCCAAGAGCCATTTTGCTTAGCAATTTCTATGCTTTTGTAACCAGCTTCTGTCATTAATTCAATTTCTATAAGTATTTGAATCTTTTGTTTATTGATTTTTGACCAAGTGCTTTTGGGTTTACGTTTGCTAAAAAATTGGTGCGAAGTATCATTATCTATTTTGATTTGCTTACTGTCTATCCAACCAAAACACAAGGCTACATCAACTGCTTCACTCCAAGTGATAGTTTTTTTACCCGAACTTTTATTGTGATAAACAAGCCAAACAGATTGCTTCGAAAGATGATTATTTTCTAACCATTTTCGCCACTCTTTAATGTTTGTAGGGTCAAATATTTCTATTTCGTTTTTTTGCATTTTACTTTACTTGTGATGCTTTAAATTCTTTAAATCAGAATTACTTTTTAAAGTTTCTCTTACTTTGATTATACAAAATTAAGAATAATTCTTTTAATTATTACAAAGGATAACATCTTTATTGAAATATTTCTACCATTTATAATTTTTGAAAATCATAATCTGATTCAATTTTGGCTATTCTGGTTTTGAATGAACTATACCAAATATCACGTCCTTTTTCCTGTGCAATCAGGTGTTCAGCATTATTTTTCCATTTTTTTATAGATTCTAAATCCTTCCAATATGAAACAGTAATTCCAAGTTCATTTCTTGCACATTCAATTCCAAGAAATCCTTCTTGTTGTTTTGCTAGTTCTACCATTTTATCAGCCATTTCAGAATAGCCGTCAGCAACTGCGGTTCTTATTGAACTAAAAATCACTGCATAATATGGTGGTTTTGGTGTATTTGCTATCATGTTCTTACCTTTTTATAAAATATAATGTTTTGCGCTATAAAACGTTGGGGATTGTTGGCAATTCCTGTCCTGTTACACCGAACTTGATGCTGGGCAGAACGATTGCAATACCACTTAAAACCCATATGTTTTATACCGCGTGTTAGCGGCTGTATTTATAGTCTGTCTATTGAATTTTTAATCATTGTATTCAGTTCGTTTAATGCGTGTTTCCTAATTATTTTTTTTCTATTCTTTTTCGCATTAACCTCTTTAGAAATTTTTGCATGCAATTTTAATAGAAATTCCTTTTCTTGTCGTTGATGGTCTTCTATTGTTACGTTTGAGTATGTCTTTTCTGGAAAATATCTATACTCAAAGAAAAATTTTAATCTAAAAAGACTGTCGTTGTTAAGACTAAGAATTGTTTCACTGAACTTTTTAGGATTCAATTTTGCCAACATTGGTGTGCGTTCAATGATGTTCCCTAAATCTTCATTGTATTCTCGTGTTTTCTGATAAAGTTCATCAACGTTGCCATTCGTTATGTTATAGAATATAACTTCAACAGCAACTGATGATTTATCGTGTTTAATTTTATCTAAAGTATCTCGTGTGAATTTTACAAGAGATTTAAACTCTTCGGTTTTATCCGAAGCATATGCTTTCCGCCAAGAGCCCCAAGTAAGCATTGAAAAGCCTCTTTCGTCTTTAAATTCTGCAAGATTTGTTTTCTTTATTAGCTGTTTTGCTCTGCTGATTACTTGAAATTTACTTTTACCATTGTATAATTTTGCGTCAATAAGAGAAAACAAAATACCTGAAATGTGTAATATTTCCGTTATGTGAAAATCTTCTGTTGTGAAAAAACTTGTGCTAACGCTGTCTAACAAATTTGAATAATCGTCATCGTCTAATAGTCGCCAAGTCCAAAGTCTTTCCCAGTCTCTTTCCACAGGACCTTTTGCATAAATTGTAGAGTTATTGATTTCTGAAACTATATCTGTATAGTCTCCGTTTTTTATGAAATCAATTAGTTTAAAAGGGGTAAATAATTTTGTTGAATGTTGAAGTGCAAAAGTTGAAACAACTTCTTCATATTGCGTATATTTTGTTTCACCTTTATCATCAGATAAGAATTGCATTTGTTGAAATGAAGATATGTCTTCGTTCCCTGTTTTAAATTCAAGAAAATAAATTAAGAAATAGCTCAAATAATTTTTTATTAACTCCTTATACTTTTCCTCGTCTTTTGATAACTCTTTGTCAGTACAATTAAATAACCTTTCAAAATCGTAAATAGCTCTTTGCAAAACTCTGAGATTTTCATTTTTAGAAATGTCAAAAGTTTTAATGATTAAGTCCCTTGATGCAATTAAATAAGGTTTTATTTCACTTGTAATAGAGTCTAAAAAGAAATCAATCGCTTGTTCTGTGTCTGGTTTAATTTCAAACGTTTGTCCGATTATTTTCTCTTTAAAAACGGGATATTTGTATTTACTGTCTTTTGTGTGTGCTTCGTCTATTTTATCTTCATCAGAAATCAATATCACTTTGCATTGTGAATGTTCTACAAAGTCGTTAATAAAGCCATAGAGTTCGTCAAGTGGGATTTTACAACGCTCAACATCGTCAAATATTAGAATGCGATTTCCTTTGATTTTGTCATTTGAGGATTTGAAGATGGAAATCGGGTCAAAATTTATATTGACACTGCCGTCAGCATTATTGTCGTTGTCATAGTCAAAATCAATTTTTAATGTTGATTTGATAAAACCTTTTAAAATGTCAGTTGCGAATTTCGCACCTTTGGAATATAAAAATGGTGATATTTTGGCTTTTAGAGCTTCAATTATTTCATTTTTCTTAGCAACACCATTAAGTGAAATATAAATTGGTTTTAAATTTACTTCTCCTTCTTCAATTACTTGTGCGTTTTCCCATTCTTCAATTATTCCTCTAATGAAATATGTTTTTCCAGCCCCCCATTTCCCTTTTAACATTACAGCAAAGTTTGGGTTTTGAGAAGCTACAAAATAGTTGAGGTATTCCCTTGTCGTATGATTTGTCATTTAAGTAAAGATTTGTCGTTTAATATTGCCACTAACTCTTTTATTTACGAAACTACCATTTTTAGTAGAATATTAATCGCTTTTCTAACCTTTTAGGCTGGATAAGCGAATGTTTTACATCTATTTCGTATATCTACTCAAATAAAGCATTTTTGCGTAATAACAAGTTTCCCCCACTTTCCTACATCTTCTCGGAAAGTGATTATGCAAAATTACTAATTTATTTACAAATTCAAAAATAATTCCACAACAAAAATTCCAAAAAATAATAATAAATAATGTTATCGTTAAAATAATTAAATTGTAATTTCATTGATAGATTGCATATATTTCATAGAGTCTTTTTTAATTTTGTATATGTATATCTAAAAAGAGAAATATATTTCTATCAAACAAACTCTGGAATAGAGCCATTGTAAAAAATCAAAATTTGATTTGCTCAATTTGCTTGTAAAATTTTATTGGAGTGAATTGATAATAAAATTTAATGACCTTCGTTTCAATAATAGTTGATTTTTAAAAATTTATTGAATTTATCATGGCTTTGAAATATATAAATCATTATACTGGCAAAAATGGCTCTCAAGGATATAGTATTGAGGAATATTATAGAGACGAGAAAAAGCAATTTTTGGAATTTTTAGCTCAAATGAATGAAGATTATCGTCTAAATGTAATTGATATATACATAACTAATTTATCTCAAAAATTAGAATCTATCGCACCTGACATATTTGAATCATATCAAAATGGTGATTTGTTTACAAAAAACAAGTATTTTGGAATGAATAAGGAAGATAAGATTGAAATGGCGAGTTTTATTGAATTTCTTAAGATTTTAAAAAACAGATACGATGAGCTTCAACTGATAAAATCTGGAGAAATTAAATGGATTGGGAATTATAACAAGTTTATAGAACTTTACCAATTGCTTTTTCAATATAATTTTATTGATTGTGATTTGCAAAAGTTCAAAAAATTTTTTTCATTAACGGATAATTTGAATTTTAATCTTTTTTTATCAGACACTACAATTTTATTTTATGAACTTAATGAAAAGAGATATATATCAGAATTAACATTAAATTGTATGATACAAAACTCCTTAATCTTTGCAATTCATGGAAAAAATAAAAATATAACTCCATTCAATATGGAAATATTCACTGACAATAAAAGTAAATATAAATTAGGAAAATTGAACAATATTGGTATAGATTTTGATGAAGCTATGTCGAAGTTTGGAATTTTTGAATAAATAATTTCGAGTAGAAACTCCAAACCCTGAAAAGCTTTATCTATTCAGCGTGTCTAATTCATTACAAACGCTTACTAACCTCTTAAATAACTGTAATTTTAATACGATATTACTATCTTTAAAGTAAATTATTTTTAATCAGATTTAAGGAGATGTAATGAGTACAAACTTAACCATCAGTTTCGATAATAATCAAATCGAAGAAATTTCACAGCATTTTGTTCTAAAACAACAAGATATTCCAGCAATTTCAACTACCGCAAATAATGGAAATCCAACTCCAAAAACAAATATGGATATGCCAAAACTACTCTCCATTGAAGAAATGTGCAACCTATTCAAAGTCAGCCGAGTAACCATCAACACTTGGATGAAACAGGGCAAAATTCCATTCATCAAAATGTCAAGAAGGGTTTATTTTGTTTTTGAAGATGTTATGAACGCAATACCAAATTATGCTTTATCAACTGTAGATGTTCAACTATCAAGGAGAATTAAATGATTAAAGGACAATATTAAACTCCAACTTTTAGTTTCAAATTCAAATACATAACCTGAAGTACAAGATATGGCGTTAAGTGGTGAAGTAACGAGGTATGCTTGGTTAAAAGAACTAAAAAAAAGATATTTTTGTCAGTATTTAGGATAGATTTGAGAAAGATTCTCTTAACTTTTGTTTGCGGTAAGTACAAGGAAAGTCCCAAAAATCGCTTTCAAATTCTAATGTTAGTCCAAGGTTTGTCTTAGGATTGTATATCAAAACTCATTTTTACACGTAATTTTGTCTGCACCTTGTCCCGAATTGTCTGGATGTTGTCCACGATTGTTGACGCTTGTTCACGATTGTTGACGCTTGTTCACGATGGTACAGTAAATTGAATTTGCACTGAAAAAAGCAAAAAGCTACTGATTTATGAGGGCAATAGAAGAAAAAATGGGGGAAAATTAGTAAAAATTTCTATTTTTCTACAAACACGATTTTTATTTTCTGATTTTTTAGCCAAGAGTAACTTCAATTTCTCTGTTTATATATTTTGTGGATTAGAAAGCAATAAAAATATTCATCATTTTTAAAAATAACAAACTCCCATAGATTTTGGAATTTTTCTAAAAATATTTTTATTCTTTTAAGTTGTTTTATTGCATAGCATTAGCTGATAATCAGGAGAAATTTCATAAATAAAAGTGAAAAAAAGTAAAAAAAGTTTGTCCTGAAATCGAGTTTAATGCTGTCTTTATAGTTGTGAGTGGACAAATTTTAAAAAAGTTTTTTTTTATTTGTAATTCTTTGAGAAATGTTGATGACTTATGTGTTATTATAGATGTAGGAAATGCAAATTTTAAAAAAGTATTTGAAATTATTTTGGAATGACTTTGCACTTTGAATTGTAAATTTATTTATTTAATTTTGAAAACCAAAGATTAAGAAAAAGATATGAGAAAGCTGAATATAGATTATAGATTAAAATGGAAGCACAATGGGCTTGCCCTTGTGTGTGATGTTCATCTCATTGGGGCAAGCCCCAATGCTTCCACAAGAAAAAATTGCAGGCACGGTGCCTGTAAATATAAATGTATTATTAATTTTTAGGAGTAACGTTATGTTACAAAAAACAAAAACAAGAGCTTGGCTCTTATCGGTGGTGCTAATGGTTTGCACTACAAATATTTTATTGTTTTCACAGGAGAACAATAAAGAAGAAGTATTATTTAACAGTAGTTTTGTGAAACTGTGGGAATTACAACTACCCGGTTCTCATGATAAGTACGATACAGATTGGATTTTTTCACATGGGAATAAATATCTGTTCGGATCTAGTAATGGATTTCAAGCAACGGATACAAATACAATTTATAAATTTGATGCTAAAACAGGTAAATTATTGAAAATCTATCCACATTTTTATAAATGGGAACTTGTTAATTTTCAAGTTTCCAAGAAATATAATTATTTGATATCGTATGGAAATGGTTTGAAAATAATGAATATTGATTCAGACTCTATTTTATATGAATTTAAAGGCATTAATGATAGAGATAGGATAAGAAATGTTTTAATTTCTGAAAATGATTCTTTAATGTTTTTTAATAGATCTTTGTTTTCTGAAGGGGTGGATAATATTGCTGACTCTATATATGTGATGCGGCTATCTGATTTGAAAATGATAAAAATAATAGGAGATAGAAGAGATAATCAACTAACGAATACGGTTAGTCTTTTAGGATTTTCAAATGATTTGAAATATTTATATATCTATTCAAGGGATCGTTGGGATTTTTTCCCAAGTATGATTTTGAAATATGATGTTGAAAAGGATTCGATTATTGATTCTTTAAACATACAAGTAGGTGATAGAATATTGACAAAAAAAGGGAAACTATTCATTTCTCAACCTGACAATAAGCTATTATGGATAGATTGTAATAGTAAAGAAAAAATGACAAAGAATTATATTACAGATAGCAGTTGGATATTACAATTTTATATTTATAATATGAGAATTGATGGCAAGGAAAAATATTTATTTGTTGGTACAAATAAAGGAACAGAAAGAATTTATTCAGTAGAAACATTGGAGCTATTACTAGAAAGAGAAAAACAATATTTCGCAGACTATAATATTGTGCAAGAAATAAGTAGTGATAATAGTATGATAATTGAAGCACAATATCCTAAATTAATTTGTTATTCAATGAATCCAGATAGTATCTTATCATCAATACAAACAACAAATTTTCAAACAAAAATAAATATTCAAAATGACAATTTAATAATAAATGATTCTGAATTTATTGGTCAACAATTGAAATGCGAATTGAGCGATATTAATGGAAAAATGATAGAACAGTTTGATATAGCAATAACTAAAGAAAGAGCTGAATATTTATTACCTATACAAAATCTACCAAACGGTTTGTATTTACTAAACATTCGTACAAATAATTTTAATCAAACTTTCAAGATATTGAAGGATAATTAATATGAAAAAAATTATGTTTTTCTTAATAGTTGGTGCCATATTTTGCCAATCACAAACTCAAAGAGTAGTTCAAGTACCATTTACATACAATGGTAGTCAGAATAATTACATCAATGCAAATGATACCAAATGGCAAATTAACCAATTTCAATTTGGCTGGCATTGGGGCGGGAATAAATCTATCAATAAAGCTTTGGGTTTTAATCAATCTCATTCTACAATGAATTCAGCAATTGATTTTACAAACAATACTAACATTACTTATGTTGATAAAGGTAAATTAGGTGGTGATTGTCGAGTCGGTTCTTATACTAATGCAATAGCTGTAGAATGGGAAGCGGCTCTTAAAATAAATGAACAAGAATTAGGTTTAGTTCAGGATATTAAGGATGCAAATAATAATATAATTATGGATAGAGAAAAACCAGTTTTTGGTTTTATGAACCAAATTGGTACAGTAGCATCTGAAACAGTAAATAATCAAACAAATGCCGTGCTTAAATTAAACACAAATTTAGTAAGTGACCCCCAAAATCCACCTATTGTACTTTCGAATAACTGGCCTAATAACAATATAAGAAAAAATCAAATAATTATTGATCCAAAAGATGCACCTTGGGAAATGTCAATAGCAAAACAAAGGGAGCATTTTGGTTATGAATTTTATTTATCTATTCATATAAGAAGAGATGATTTGAATGACAATCTACAAAACAGCAATGCTGTATTAGAAATTAAATTACCATACTATCCAAAGAACGCTCCTGGTTCTTATATTATTTTCTCAGAATTACCCTTTGATAATCCAACAGAATTTGAAATACATAACAATAAAGGTAGAAGACAAAAAAGATACAAGCCAGATCCTTTGGATAATGCACTCCGTATAACAAAAAATATGCTACCATTGAATAACGAATATATAACTATCAATGCTTTTTTTGAATGTAATGGTTTAAAAGAAGATATTTACCCCAATGATACACTAATTGAACCAGAAATAAATATCGAAGTAAAATATTTGGGAAATTGCAATATTGCGATAGACTGGATAAGAATTGAAAGCCCAATTGCTCATAAATTATTCTGGGGGGATTATAATGCTGAGATAATAACAGAAGTACAAAATGTTATTAATCAGTACGAAGATAATTCTTTCGTTTCAAAAGATGTATTTTTGAAGAGAATCTATTTGAGAGATGAAGCACATTTTGAATATTGGAAAGCAACAAAATACTTTAATGAATTAGTTGGAAATATTGGAACTTATGCAATGGGTGCGTTGATGCCAAGGTTGTTCGAAAGATATGTAAATCCTCCAGAATTCTGGGTAGAAATGTATAGTAAACATGGTTGGATTGCTCAGCCATATACAAGATATGGTTATAATGGTTTGCTAAGAGGGTTCTTATATCCACCAATTACTCAAATAGATAGCTTGAAATCTCATTATGAAACCTATCTATCAAATAATCAATCTTTTTTAACAACATTATCAAATCAATATAAAGGAGATGTAACAAGTAATATTCATGATTGGGGCGCTTCTATGAAGTGTTGGGATGAATACGCATTGAGACAATTTAATAAATATACACCTTCAGATTTTAGCAATGAATATATTGTTGATATGTTACAATCTAATAATTACTTATTTTCCGAAAAAAAATGGATAGGTCAGATATTTCTTGATACACAATGGGGTAAAATTGAAAATACCACGTATGCTCCTACAGTTCTTCAAAGTTCTCATAGTGAATTACTAAAAATGAATTGCTTTAGAAATATATTATACGGTGCAAAAGGACTTCTATTTGATGGCGATATTGGTCAAATTACTTACATTATTCAAACAAAATTATTTTCAAATTTGGATATAATAAATGAAAAAAAACTATTAGATGATAGATATGATGCTGATAGTCCAAATTTCGATTCGAATGTTTTTCTGAATGATGATGATTTAGGTCGTGATTTTATTGATGGTGATTATATCATAAAGGGCGCTATTTCAATAAATCTAAATGACCCTTCAATTTTTGATAAAATTGGTTTTCAGCAAAGTGCAAATGTAAAAAGTACAAGAATGCATATTGGAAGCAAATCAAATAGATTATTGCTCAAGGAAATAAATAATTATGTAAAAGCAAATGAAGATGACTTAATGAAGTTAAAATTAGTTTCATTTATCAATAAAGGTTTTACTTGGAATTATAATCAAGACCCAAGTATAGAAACAGATGATGTAATGAGTCAATTTGTACATTTGGGACGTGAATATTGGAAAACAAGACCATTGAATAGGGTTAAAGATGGGGAACCTTATTATGAAAATGAAACAGAAGAAGATTCAAGTTTCTATTCAGTTACTATGTTGAAACATTCGGATAATCCAGAAATGGATGATATCTTTTATATTGGTGTTGCAAATGAAAGAACAGACCCTTTAATATACATTAACAATCAAATTGATGTGAATGAACCAAATAGCCATCTTCTATTTCTTACAACTGCGGAATTTAATGAACTTTGTTTAAATGGTGGCAATAATCCTGAATCTAATGTTTATAAATCTGCTTCTGAATGGCAATCTTACAAGTACAAACAATTGGGTGCAAGGGAAATCACTATACCATTTAATTACAAACGAACTGCAAATGATAAATTCTGTTTGTTGAGAGTTACAGAACTTGCTGGTATGGATAGCACAATTGGAACTTGGCAATTCAGACATAATGTAGATACAGTGATTGCACAAGATGCAAGTATATCTGTAAATTTTTTACCTGGGGAAGGCAAACTGTTCCGTATTGAAATAATTGAACCTGATTCTGTAAATGGTTATTTGGCACATTCAAATCAAACAAAAATGGTAGCTCACAATGAACTTGACGCATCTGGAAGTGAAACAGAAAATATAAGATACCATCTTGTTTATCACAAGCCCGATCCAGAACGCAACAATTTATCAACAGTATATTATGTGAGAAGTCAAGTAGTAAGCCCATCGGATAAGAATAAACAAATAATATGGGAACAACCTATAAAGGTTTCCAACACAGTATTTCAATATCAACAAGTATCTCCACCTGAAATTTTGACTGCTGTTAATTTGGATTGCTACTACCCATCGCTTACTGTAAGAAAAGTTGGTAATGGATTAAAAGCATTTATTGTATATCAGGCAAAATTGCCGTACATTGGAATTTGTCTCTTACCTTGCATTATTCAATGTTCTGGATTAAAGAATCCAATAATTGAAACACAATTAGATTTAGATGAAGATAATATTCTTTTACCAATTACAAGTGAAGTAATAGTTCCTTATGTTAACGGAGATAATCAGGATATTTTTATTAATCCGGTAATCAGTTCAGCAGCTAATGGCAATTATTATGCTTGGGCTGATTCAAGTTGTGGTATAGGAATTGGCTTTAAGCCAATTACTGTAAATGGTCCATTAACAACCAAGAAATATATAAAAGCCGAATATACTGGGAACGCATATAAAAATGCTTATCATCCTTCTCTAAATCCTTATATGAATGAAAATGATTCAGAAGTTCCATTAGTTTGGGAACAGGAATTTTTTAATACTAATTCTAATAAAAATATCAATTATACAATACTAAAAATAGATCAATCAGGCAATATAACCAATTACGTTCAACCAAATTTGTTGAATCAAAATCCAGTAGCTGTAAACTTAACTAATTCTATCTGGGAATTAGAAACAGCAAATTGCTTAAATACATTTCCTGTTGTACAAAGAACATACGACGTCAATAATAATATGTATCATGATAATATTCTTTGGAATAGCAATGGAGTTTTTCATTCTTCAATTGTTAGAAGAAATATTATAAAGTGGAATGATTTTGCATTTGTGTTTAATAAATCAAAAATCTTTGAAGGAGTTAAGATTTTTTTTCCGATTCCATTTCTAATAATAGCTAATCACGTTAATGTTGCACAGTCCAGCTCAATCAAATATACAAATAATGAAAGAACAAACAAGATAAATAATTATATATCAATTGATTATGATATTTATAATTCACTGACATTTTTTGATGGTATTAAATCACTTGTTCTAAACCAAAATTCAATGTTAACAAATTCAAATTTTAAATACAATACACCAATATTTCTAACATCGACAAACTTGAAAGGTAGATATCCACAATTATCAAAATCCTTTTCTCCATCTGGTAATGATACATGGAAAAATAGAAGGGTAAATGAATTACCAAGAGAACCATTTCCATTGATAGTTGAAAATGCAAAAACATTCTTGAGAACTTCAGAAGAAGAAGCTATTCCAGATGCAATGTTTGGATATGAATCATACAGAACAAAACTCTTCATAGATTTGCCAAAATTAGATGATGAATATTTGTCAATAAATTTGCCATATACCGAAATAACGGATTCAATTTACGGAACAATAGTATTAGAAAGTGAGAGTGATACTATTTATTCAGACTGGTTTACAGTTGGGAGTTCTGCAAATCTAATTATGAAAGTTGAAACACAAGATACAACATTCACAAAATTAGCGATTCAAAAACAAAGCGATAGTACATATCAAACATTAGGATTGCCATCAATTGGTTCAATGTTTGAATATCTTGGTGTTCTATATTATATTTTAGTAAATGGTCAAAACGAGCAATATCGCTTATGTTTAATTAACTTAGACACAGCCGCAAGATATGAAGAACGGTATTATGTTAATGGTTTGCCATTACAAGATACTGTTGAATTATCAAAAAAGAATGATATGGAAAAAAATAATTTCAAATTTGTAGCATTAAATCCGATAAGTAAGAACGAAAATATTCAAATCAATATTTATCCAAACCCTGCAGATGAGAAAATATACGTAAGTGCATATCTCCCAATAGAATATATAAAATCCAACAACCTCGAAAATAACCAGCTAACCTTGTCAATAGTTAATTCAATCGGTAGTGAAATTTACAATAGTGAAATCGCAGCCGGCGAAACAAAAGCAATAGAAACTAACACTTATTCAAACGGCATTTACTTTGTAAAAATTTCATTTAACAATGGAGCAAGCTCCATTGCTCCAATTCAAACAAAAATGTTTGTTATTAAAAGATAAATAGTGAGAATAAATGGACTCTGCTTTTTGAGGTGGAGACCAACATTAAAAAATTTCTCCTTATTCTTTAAGAAATGTTGATGACTTATGTGTTATTATATATTTGGTTATTGCAAATTTGAAAAAAGTATTTGAAATTTTGTTTGGAACGACTTTGCACTTTCAATTGTAAATAAAATTTAACTTTTTTTAAACTCACAAAATTCCTATAAATTTTGAAAATATTTTAAAAATATTTTATTTTTCGTAAGTTGTTATATAATATAGATTTAGATAATAATCAGGAAATATTTCACAAAAAAAAACGAAAAAAAGTGAAAAAATCTTGTCCTATTTGAGCAGTTGGTGGCGTTATACTATTGTGAGTGGACAAATTTGAAAAAAGTTTTTTTTAATTTAGAAAAAAGCAAAAATATGAATGATTTTAGCAGATATGAAGATAAAGAATTAATCACAATATTTAATGATATCCCACAATATCGCAATGATATTTTTAATGAATTGTACTTAAGATATTCGGAAAAATTAAAATCTTATTGCAGATACAAAACAAAAACAATTGAAGATTCTAAGGAATTATTCCAAGAAACTTGGATTAAATTTCATCAATATTTGATTAAAGAGCAAAAGTTTGTAAAACTTCCATCTTATTTATATGTTGTTGCTAACAATATTCTTAAAAGCAAATTTAGAACTAAAAAGAAGAACATTCTGATTTATAAATTCAATGTCATATACGATTTGATTGTTGATACTTTTGATTTACATTCGAATATTGAAACCGAAGATTTGATGAAATTTATAATGAAAGCAATTGAAGAATTAGACGAAAAATATCAAGAAGTTTTCATATTGAAGTGGATAAGTGGATTGGAATATAAGGAGATAGCAGAAATACAGAATGAAAATATTGATTGTATAAGAAAGAGATGCCAAAGATCTTTATCCAAAGTGCTGATAAATTTAGAACCAATAATCAATGAAATTCACAATACAAAGGAGTTAAAATAAATGGAAAGAGAAGAACTATATATAGAATTTGTTGATGGAACACTTGACACAGATTCTGAACTTGAGTTTGCACAGAAATTTACAACTGATGAGAGTTTCAGGAGTGGTTTTAGAGCATACTTAAAATTAATCAATACGATTAATAAAAACACTAGAAGTTATGGTCCAACGTTAGAAGAAACTAATCAGCTATTTACAAAGTTGGGTTATACTACTCCAATATTACTTGCTCCGGCTCATACAAATACGAAAAAGAAAGGAAAATTCCTACTTTTTTCAAAATATTTTACAACTGTGATTCTATCGTCAATAATCACAATTTTGCTGTTGGGAATATATAAAGATGATAACTATGTGAAATTTGGATCTAAACAACTTAATAAATCTGAAAATGGGTTGGCAGAAAAGAATAATCCAGCAATAAGCACAATCCAAAGAGAAGGTGAATTATCAAAATTCAAATCGAATAATTTGAAAAGTAATGAAAATGATGAAGAATCAAGTAATTCTACAGATATTCATCATAATATTAAGTTATTTGAAAATAATAATTTAAATACCGATACTTCAAATTTTTCGAATAAAAATATTGACAGATTAGAATATTTAGATATTGCTTTGACAAATAACCAAATACCAATCACAAATCTATTCAATCAAACAAATAGAGATTATTATCAAAATACACCCATAAACGAATTATTTAATATTAGTTCAGAACCCCAAAATATTAAAATTGAGAATAATTTTATAATTGAATTCAAGAATTCGCCAACTTTGTTTTTTAATCCACCAAAAGTTAATCCAAATAATTTAAATGAATTTAATAATATTGATCTGTCAATTTTATATCAATTATCAAGAAATATAAGCATGGGTTTGAATTTAAAACAAGAAACATTTTATCTGGACTATGATGGAATAGATAACACAGGCAAAGAATATCAAACCTATCAACATCCTAATCTTACATCTATTGGATTAATATCAAGATATAAACCTTTTAAAATTGCACAGAATTTTGAACCGATTATTCAAATTTGTTTAAGTATAAATAATAATGGACTAATCACAAGGGAATTGATTGGTTTGGAGTATTATCCTGTAGATAATTTTTACTTTATAATAGGTACTGAAATCAATCAATTTTTCTTTCAGCATCAAAAAAAATTATTTAATGCAAATAAAATCAGTTTAAATTATGGAATTGGAGTTAAATTATGAAAAATAAATTACAAATATTGCAAATATTAATGATAATTATAATGACATTAATCATTGAATCCTGCTCTGATATTGTGGATAGCGACAAGAATAAAATCATTGAATTCAAAAACAAAGATGATGATTCAACAGATACAATCAAGCAAGATATATATTTTCGATTTGAAATTTATTCATTAGATTATCAAATCAATGACACAACATTGCTTTGGACGATAGTTAAGCCAAACACCTTCGGACGTACATTTAATGTTGTAAATAAGAAATCAAAAGATAATTTTGTTATTAATAGCATAAGTGTGCAAGATGGACAATATTTTGATGTTGTGTCATTATTACCATTGCCATATATACTTGAACCAAAAACAGTCAATTCAAAGCATGAACTTCTCGTAACATTGAATACTGAAAATCTCAGTAAAGGAATATATACAGATAAATTGATAATAAATAATGACCCTAATTTAGGATTTTATATTAGGGTAGAAGTAAAATAAATTAATGGAGTTTTTCATGAATCGTTTCTTTTTGAAAATCATAGTTTTAATTACAGTATTGATACTATCAAACTATGATTCATTATTTTCTCAAAGTATTTGTCCCCCTGAATCAGGATTAAATTGTACCCCATGGACAATGGGAACTTATCAAACAACCACAGAACAACCCGACTGTTTACTAACTGTAAATTATCGTTGGAGAAATTGTAATGGAAATTATCAGATTTATATTGATAATTATACTTCACAAGGCAATTGTGAATATTTAAATCAGAGTTCTACATCATTTCAAGATTGGATTAATTTGGTATTAATTGAAGAGTTGATGAATCTTGAAGGTCAAGGTAGCCCTGCAAATTGTCCTGATTCAACAACCAAAGCTATTTTCTATAGTGCAAGTTGTGGCTTATGGGTGAAATGTGAATATACAATTGATTCCACTAGTAGAGTATGTGATATAGATTGGCGAGGGGACTACCCTGATTATAGTTTAAATGGAGTAAGAAAACTAAAAATATGGCAATGGCAATCATGTGGATTAACCTGCTGCAAAAAGACATACTCAATTTGCAAATACTTTAATAGTACAAGCAATTCCTACGATTTGTATATAAATTCAGTAATGAAAGAGCAAATAGGTGTTTGTAGCAATCCAGAAAATTTCACACAACCGTGTGAAGAAGGGTGTTAGGAGAAAAAAGGATGAAACAACTTGTAATATTAATAATATTATTATTATTATCTTTTCAAATACAAAAATCAGAAAAATTAAAAGAAAGTAAGATTGAGTATTCCAAAAAAACAGGATTCATAAAAAAAGCAGAATTGAAATTAAACAAAGATGGCTATTTGAAAATTAAAAATAATCATAAAGAAAAAAGATATAACAATTACTATTTTAAGAATACAGAAAAAACAGTATATAAATCTCAAGATTGTCGTAGGTGGATTGAACAAAACCAATTAATATCATCAAATGTTGGAAATGATAGTCAAAAATCCCAAATAATCATTTCACCGATACCTGCTGAAGATTATATCACTATAAATTGTGGAAGTATTGGAACTTGCTCCAATGAAAATAACATTTGGGCAAACCCAAATGCTTCCATAGATATCTATGACATTATGGGAATTTTGCAATACTCTGCACCTGTAGATCTCACTCCTGTCCTTTCCGAAGGCGAGGGAGTAAGAATTGATATTTCCAATCTATCTGCTGGTATCTATTTCATCAGAATTGGTGATAGAATTGAAAAATTTGTGAAGATTTAGAATTATTTGAATGAACTTTTTATGAGGTGATGCTTATGATTGTAAAATAAAAAAAGGTCAGGTAAATTGATCCGCCAAGATTTTTTTTTACTACCTGACCAATGCTTCTTCCCTAATAATAGGGTTGTATAGTTAGCAAAGTTAATGACGTAGCAATAAATAATTACATTTATTAAAAATAATGTTTAGAGTGAAAAAAATATATTTGTAACTACAAGGAAAAAGTATGAATAATTTATTTGAAACAGAGTCAAGTGCAGTTGAAAATATTATGGATTGGCTTGGTATTGGGGAATTAACACTAATATCCGATAATTCGATAAAAATTCTTAAATATATTTATCAAAATTATTCAGATAATCAATTGTGTGTGTATGAAATATGTAAAAAATTAAAGATTTGTAAAACACAATTATATTTTTATTTGGACATAGAACTAAAAATGACATTAATGCAAATTGTGTTATTGATGAGAATGAATAAATGTATTGAATTGATGCAAAATTCAAATGATGAAATAAAAAATATAAAAAGAAAATGTGGGTATTTAAACTCTAAAACTTTTTATATGAATGTGAAAAAAGTGTTTAATACAACTCCTTTGAAGTTAAAAAATGAAATTAATTGTGAAATTAATTGTGAAAATAACATATTGAAATATAAGAGTTTAATGATAAAAAATATTTTAAAATCGGAAGAATTTACAATACTAAATTACCAAACAAAAAGGGTATTGCATAATATTGAATAATAAGCTAATTTTGTATTATTGAAATAAAAATAATTATATTAACAATTTGGGAGAATAGAAAAAAAAATAAGATATGTAAAAAAGTTAAGAATAAATCGCTTTCCACCAATATAGCTTTTTCTAAGGTTTTTCAGGGGTAATTGCGTTGCGAAGATTAATTTGATGGGTATTTATAAATCTTCAAAAAATCGAGATACTGGATTATTCAGTAAATCAGCATAGAATACCCAATATCTCGACATTTTTCGTAAGGTAGAAGTTTTTTCTTTCTACCAAGCAATCGCGATGCAAAAATACGAAAAATTGTTGAGATGAAATGAATTAAGTATTTTTTATAATTAATCTAAAAGGTTTTCAATGAAAAAGAATTTTTTGTTTTTATTTTTATTTTTGGTGTTTGCTACAAGTTTAAATACAATTGCAGAAACTTGTGCTCAATATATGTTAGTTACAAGTATTTTAAAACCAAATTGTTGTTTGGAAATTACAATCACTAATACCTTGACTACAGATGTTTGTGATGATTTTGATATAAGGATATATGAAACCGATGATAATGGTAATACTACCGGAACTGTAGGAATATTTAATGTACCATTTCAAGAGTCTATTACTATTGAAATATGTTCAAAAGGTGGTGATAATACAATTGGATGGAAACTCTATTTTGGAAATGATCCATTAACCTTGCCAGCATATCAAGGCGTTGTAGATGTTTCATCTTGTTGTCATTGCCCTGAAACAAAGAATAGTTGGTTATCATTTACTTCTGAATACAATGGACCTGATTGCGGTCCAAATCAATGCAAAATTACACCGGTAGTTACGATTCCACCTGATATTACCTGTTATAAGTACTATGCAGGGGTTGAGGTGAATATTGATGGAGACTACAATCCAACTACTTCGATGAGTACTTCTTTGCCAAGTTATTGTGTCGATAAAGGTGTTTCTTTGGATTATGTAGTTACTCTTTTAAAAAATCAAAATGATGACCCTAATGAATCGAATTGTATCCTTGAAGCTGTATCGCCTCCTTGCGACAAACCAGAAGCAGTGCCTTGTACTCCAGACTGTGCTGAAACTCCTTTCCCTGCTGGAAATAGACTAACTCATCAATTTGAATTGACAACTTGCCCTGGTTGCTTTATTAATGTTACTTATACTTGGCGAAAAGCATGTAATTATTGGCAGGATATACAAATTTTAGAAATTGAATTTCCAGCAGGCAGTCCTTGTGCAAACTGTTTTATAGAGGATATTTATGCGACAGCATTAGCAGGGATAATTGGTCTTAGTAATCAAACTATTGGATTTGAACCATTTGCATATCCAGATTGTTCTACACAATGGCGAGTTGCTAATGTTGGATGCTGGGGCAAGGAGCATTTGTATTATCAAGTAGGAAGCACTGGTGTAACAAGAGAAGTAGTTAGATGGCATCCTTGTGTTTGTGTTGATTGTAACTGTTGTTTGCAACAATTACAAGTTTGCAGAACCTCAGCTACTCAAGTAACAATAACACCAATTGGTACTCCAACAATGCAAGGTAATTGCACAGGATTCGTTGTAGGTGATAATAGTCAAATATTTTATTGTATTCCTGCTTGTGAATGGGCAGGTCAAGTAAATGGCGTATATGACATACCAATTGTTAATGGTGTAGGTACCCAAGGCAAAATATCAGCAGAAACTGATATTTTAGAGCATAGAATAATTACTAATTTTTCAAATGATAAATTAGACATTGAATTACATACAAAATCTGCTAAATCAGCAATATTAAATATTTACGATATTAATGGTAATTTAGTAGCAACAGATAACTATCCTGTTTTAACTGGCTTGAATATATTCCATTATACTACAAACAGTTTTAATAGTGGTACATACTTATTTGCATTAACAATAGATGGGAAAAAGTTGTTTAATGATAAATTTGTTATTGTTAGATAACAAACATATTTAATTAATAACCCCTTTTCTAAATGAGAAGGGGCTTTTTTGAGGTAGTTTATGAATAAAAATACATTTCTCATTTCATTAATGTTATTTTCGTGTATTAGTTACGCAAAAAGTTTTGATGCTAAATGGGAATTAATTTTAAAAAGATTAAATACATTTGTTATGAAAGTTGATGTTCTTGATTCATTAGATGCAATGGCACTATTAGATTTTAAAGGGTTTTGCGAAGTATATAACTCAACTGATGGAGGTGAATCTTGGAATGAAGTATATTCTGAAAACTGGAATCATGGCGACCCACCTGAACATTATCCACGACCTCAAACTGCTTATGATTTAAGTCATCCAGCTAAAAATTATGTATATATTCAATTTGATATGGGTCAGATAAGAAGAAGTAAGGACAATGGGACAACTTATGATACAATAATTGTTGCACCTATTCCTAATCCTAAAAATGAAGTCATCGGTAATTTTGCAATGTATGATTCATTGGTAGGTGCTTGTTCGCTTTTAAGATATATGCCAGAAGGGGCACCCTATGCTTTTACAGAAGTGATATTATTTACTGAAGATGGCTGGGATACTTGGCAGACAATAAAAGTAGATAGTATATTGGGTTTCCCTATAGGCACTAATGGTGGTTATGGTAATAATGCTTTTAAATTCTTTTCTAAAGAACATTGGGGATTTATACATGGTCGTACAGATGTAGGTTCTTACTTTATTTTCACAAAAGATAAAGGCAAAACTTGGCAAAAAAGTAATAGGTTATTAGGAGACCGGACATTATATTTAACTTCCGTATTTTTCATAAATAATAAATTAGGATGGATTTCAGCAAGCGAAAAGAACAATAAAGGCGACCAACGAATAGATTTAATCTTCAAAACCACCGATGGTGGTGAAATTTGGGAATTGAACTATAAGAAAGAAATGTATCCCATCTTTGGTCTTAATGATATTGAATTTAAAGATGAAATGAATGGTATTGCAGTTGGAGCTTGGGGTAAAATATTAAGAACCACAGATGGCGGTGAAACTTGGGTTCAAGAGTACGGAGAAAACCATGAAACTGATATGGAAGGAAACCCAGTAATGCATGTAAATTATTTTGGTACTAAACCCATAATTAGCACACGTGGCGGTGGTTTCTTATTCTGGAAGGAAAAGAATCCTGCTTCAGTAATATCTATTAACGACCAATTTTCTAAAGTTTATCCAAACCCAGCAAAAACAAATGTTTCCATAGATTTTATTGTAGAGCCAGAGAATCTACCGAATATATCTGTAGAACTTTACAATCTTACTGGTATTATAAAATCAAAATTGGATTATAATGTTGATTATAACGATTCCAACGGTCAAGGCACTTTGAATTGCAATATAGAAAACATTCCAAATGGATATTATATAATAGTCATTGACAATGGCAAACACAAAGTAGCAAAACCATTTATAGTGAACAGAAATTGATGATAAGATAGAAATTTGTGAAGTTATAAAATTGATAAATAATGAACTTTTTATGAGATGATGCTTATGATTGTAAAATAAAAAAAGGTCAGGTAAATTGATCCGCCAAGATTTTTTTACTACCTGACCAATGCTTCTTCCCTAATAATAGGGTTGTATAGTTAGCAACGTTATTGACGTTGCTCTAAATAAGTAAATTTATGTAAAATTATTTAGAGTGAAAAATGAAAAAAGGTATAATAACCATTCATGGAATGGGCGAGCAAACTTCTGGTTATTCAAAAGAATTTGAAGTGATGCTCAGCAAAGAGTTTGATTCCATCAAACAAAAAGATGACATTCTGGTTTTCAAAGAAGTAGAATGGTCTTCAATTCTAAGCACCAACGAGGATAAATTATTTCACAATATCAAAGAAAATCTAAGTTTTCTTGGTTTAAGAAAATTTATCATTCATTCTTTTGGCGATGCCATAGCATATCAGAAAACTGGTAGTCCTCACGATACATATAACTTGATAAATGGACTAATAAAGTCAAAATATGAAGAATTAATAAATGAAAAAGTTGATGAAATTTATTTCGTAGCTCATTCACTTGGTGGCGTTATCTTATCAAACTTCATATATGATTCCCAAACCGCTAATGAAGATATTCGGTTCAAAAAGTTATTTACATTTGGCACCACCATACCGCTTTGGACATTGAAATACAAGGATTTTGATTCCCCAATAAGATTAAATGCAGAGCAAAAGTGGATTAACATGTTCGATTCTGATGGGAAATCTTTTGATTAAATATTTAAACTAAAAATGAACTAAATCAAAAAATATGTTCAACAAAATACAAAACAGTGAAAAAAATTTTAAATTTGTAAATAAATTGCTATTTTTGTATTGCCATTTATTGAGAAGATGTAGGTAAGTGGTGTGATTGTGAATTAAAACATTAACTAAAATGAATAAAATAACTAAAGTAAAAATTGATGGGTTTTGGACTGACAAAACAGTAAACCTCAAATTAAAAGATGATGTAAATTTTTTGATAGGAATGAATGGATCAGGTAAAACAACAATTATTAATCTTATAGCTGCAACACTTAATGCTGATTTTGCAACTTTAGATAGATTTCAATTTAAAAAAATAAGAATAGATTTAGAAGATAGATTAATTGGAAAAAGAAAAGAAACAGCGTTTATTGAAGTTGAAAAAGAAGAACAAGATGCATCCCCATATCCTAAAATTAATTTTAGAATAAAAAGATATTCTGACGAAACTCGAAAAAAATTTAGTCTTGATGAGTTAGAAGAGGAACATTTAATAAGATTTCCAAATGAATATATGCTTCGTAAACGACATATGAGAAGTGGTCAAATTGAACATGATGTAAATATTGCATTACAAGAATTAGTTAATGTCACATGGTTGTCGATTCATCGAGCAAATTCTTATGCTAGAAGACGAGAAGAAAGAAGTTTCGAGTCTACTATTGACCTGAAGATTGAAGAACTTCAAAATGAATTAATAAAATATTTTTCGCAATTAAATAGGAAGTATTCAAGTGAAACAGATACATTTCAAAAATTTATATTTGAATCATTACTAGATACTGATAATCAAGAAGATACTTTAGATTTTGTTAAAACATTGGATGCAGATAAAGAGAAAAACGCATTAAAAGAAATATTTTTATTATTTAGATTAAATGAATCTGCGACTAATGAAAAACTAGAATCACACTTCCAGGGATATAAAACTTCCTTGAGAAAAATGAATAATGATGAACCAATTTATATTAATGAATTGTCTTATTTATTAGGTACTAGAAGAATACATTCGGTAGTTCAAGAGTGGACGGAGTTGATAAAAAAACAGAAGAAAATTAACGAACCAAAGGATATTTTTCTTAAGGTTATCAATAATCTTCTTCAAAAAAAAGAACTTTTAATTAATGAAAGAAATGAACTTGTCGTAAAAACGGATAGTGGTAAGATACTATCACTTTTAAATTTATCATCAGGAGAAAAACAACTATTAATTATTCTTGGTCAAAGTTTACTTCAAGAGTCAAAACCACATATTTATATTGCTGATGAACCAGAACTTTCTTTACATGTAGAATGGCAAGAAAAATTAGTTAGTAGCTTAAAATATTTGAATCACAATTCACAAATAATTTTTGCAACTCACTCTCCTGATATTGTTGGTGAATTTACAACCTCAGTATTAAAAGTGGAGGATGCAATTAAATGATTGGTTTTAAAAGAACATTAGGTGGATTAAATAACCAACATTTATTTTATAATGTTGATTTTGTTATTTATTTGGAAGGTGGAAAAATTTCTTTTAATAACAAAGAACAAGTTTACGAAGAAAATTGTTCTTCTGAAACCTTAGATATAATTTTTTGGCGATATATATTTAAACATTTCAAATCAGAGAAAAAAATAAAATTTAAATCAATTGGATCAAAATTCTTAATTAAAGAAATTGCTAATGACATTATTACTGGAAACATAAGTTCTGTTTATGTAGGCATGGATAATGAGTTTGATGAAATTTTAAATAAAAGAATTACTCATCCAAATGTTCTTTATACTTATGGCTATAGTTGGGAAAATGATGTTTGGAATATTGAAACAATAAAATCATTGATTGAAAATTTTACTGCGATTGAAATTGAGAATGATGAAATAGAAAATAATTATAATGAATTTTTGTCAAAAGTTACTATCGCAGTTTATGCAGATGCTTATTTATTCAAAAGTAACTCTTCCTTTTTCCCTAGGAATCAAGGGTATTTGTTTTGTGTTGATTGCAAACCAAAAGATTTACCAATTATTTTAGAAAATGAAATAAAATCAAAAATGGTGGAAAAGTGTATTACTAAACGTCAAATATCATTATATGGAAAAAAACACTCTATTAATCCTCAAAAATATTGTTTTGGTCATTTTCTAGCAGATTATTGTTGTCAGTTAATAATACATTATATAAAAAAAAGACATTTAATATCAAATTTACCTAAAGATATCATTTATAGAATGAGCATAAAACAATATTTTGAAAATTATTTTGAAACAAGTCATACATTCCAATTTTATAAAGATCAAATTCAATAAACGAAAACCACTATGCCATACACAAACATACGAGAAGAAGAATTGAAGAATAAAGTAGTACACGACTACTTTCATAATTTTGACTGTACAAAAATTATCGGGAACATTGATTTTTGTGTAACTATTAGAACGAATGATGTGCCACACTTCAAAATTGTGGCACATTTTCAAGAAATTTTTATTTAATAGCAGAATATTTGGCACCCGCTATCTTTGGAGCTTTGCCATCAGAAACTTTTGATCTAGGCTACCATTGCGACAATTGTATTCAAGTAGCTGAAGAACGAAATGAAAAATCAAGAAAATAACTTTGGCTAACAAATGCACAAAATAATAAATTTACCAACTATCAATATGATGTTATACAATCTTAGATTTCCTGCACCACAAACAAGAGCATCAAACAAAAATATGACTTACACTTATAACATACGTGGTGGTGTTGATAAAATTGAATATCCAGAATTCGATGTTACTAAAGAATTTGTTTATAATGCTCGTGGCTTTGTGAGTTCTCTTACTGCTAAGGGAAAGAATGGACAAGTTTTATTTACTCAATCTCTCGGTAGAGATTATATGGGCAATATTCTTCAACAAACATCTCAACATACTGGAGGAAATCCTTTGATTCAGAACTATGTTTATGATGATTTGAATAGATTGACTGCTTGGGACGACAACTCAAACAACAGTGAATCTTATACTTATGACAATATGGGTAATCGTACAGCTGCTACTAAAAACGGTATCTCGCATACTTACACTTATAGCACTGGAAAGAATCAATTGAATTCTGTTTCTTATCCAAATTTCAATAGAAATTATTTTTATAATGGTATCGGTGCTGTAAATAAAATTGAGCATTATGAGAATAGTATCCAAGTTCTTGAGGAGGTTTTCGAGTATAATTCGGGAACAATTGTTAAGAATTACAGAAAAAAGAACTTGGGAACAAATCCTTTTGCTGATGTTGCATTTTCTACAAATCCAATTACATTTTCGGACAAAGAATGGCTATGGGCATACCGACAAAGTGCATTGGGAGGACGTGAACAGAAGCGACTTTTGACCTCTCCACATAGTGATGAAACTGACAATAACGGCAAGATTTTTGCTCATCTTTGGGAGTATTCTTTACTTGGAGCGGGTGGTGAAGAATTAATTTTTTATAAGGGATTTCAAATAAATACAAATACGGCACCTCCGTCTAATGATGCGGGTAGGCGTGTTTATATGGGTGTACATCGGTATATGGTGAATGGTGGCGAAATACAGATTAACGGATTGGGCGTGATGGAACTGCATATTACAAACCATCTTGGAAATGTACGTGTAATAACCAACACAGACGGAAGTGAACTGAAGAAGTTTGATTATAAGCCATTCGGTGAGCTTCTGTGGAGTAACTCCACAACTCCTCGCAAGGGATTTGAATCTGCGGAGTACGATGCCGAAAGTGGTTACATCTCTATGGGAGCAAGAACATACTGCCAAGATATAGGTCGCTTTCTTCAGCCCGACCCACTTTTTGAGGCATTTGCAAGGCATACGCCCTACCACTACAGTTTCAACTCCCCTCTTGTATGGCTCGACCCAAGCGGTCTTGCACCGGAGAAAGAGAAGGGAGAAGAGAGGTTGCAGAGCGTATTGCGACCGGTTTACGAAGAAGGGGAATGGGTGTATTTAAGAGGATATATGGAACGTAGAATGGCTTGGTGTTTGGATGATGCAATGTGGCAATTAGCATTAGGGCGACATCAAGAGGAGTGGAACAAAGCAGCACGAGGAGGTGGTAGTAATGGTACTAAAAATGGGGTAAGTGATAATAAATCTGAATCAAAAACTGATTCGAAAAATAAAAATTCTTCTGAATGGGTTTATAATGGTGTTGACTATGGTTCAAAAGAAGCTCTGGTTGCAGCAACAAGCAATAAAACCTATGCTCAACTTAAGGAAGGTGGAATTCCTCAGTACCATACTAAACCTGTCGAAGTTGAAAGTCAAAAAATACACACCAAAGATGATACATTCGATATTTTTGCTTTAACTTATTGGCATTATCAACTTGGTGGTAAGGAGGATTTACATATTTCAACGAGTTTATTAGATGTTAGTTCTACATCTCAAGGAGACTTGGAATTTGATAATGAAAAAAACGAATTTAAAGTTAATTTAGTAAATCAATCATTTTTCAATACAACAAGTTTAGCATTAGGTAATATAAGCCTTAAAAAAGTTGGACACAATTTATTTAAAATTTTGGATGATGTTTATGATTTTGATATAAAACGTGAACAAGGATGGAGTAATAGAAACAAATTTACATTAATTGCTGGTTTAATGCACGGTCCGGTATTTGATAACCAAACTTTCTACCCATTATCTAAATATAATGTGATATCGAAAAATTTTGGTGGAATGTTTACAATTAAATTTTATGGTACTATATATATAAAACCATAATTGGAGAAAACAATGAAAAAAATAATTTTATTATTATGCTTAATTACAATAATAATATCCTGTGAAGTTTCAATTTCAAATTTCGGAAATTATCATCTTGACGGTGATAGTGCTTTAGAGAATGTATTAGTTTTAGACAAATCGGGAAGTATTTCATTTGTGGATGAGTTAGGTATCAAAAGAAAAGGTATTTTGATAAAAACTATTGATTCAAATGAAATTGCTGATTCATTCTATGCTACAAATGGGTGGATAGTTTTAAGCAATTATATTGACTCATTTGCAATTGATTCATATAAATTCATTTTAATAGCTCGTAAACCAATTATTCCAATTGAAAGAAAAGTTGATAGTATAATTAAAAATTCGTCCAATAATTATTCGAGTTATAATTTAATTTTAGATGAACTTAAAACTAGCACACATATAGAATACTTTATTATAAATCAGATAGATGATATCATTTATGGACCATACAATAGAGAAAGATTTTTCCTTCAAAGAAAAAAATTTAAAATTCCTGTTAATTTAAATTTGACAAAAACATCAGGTTATTAAATTTTATGGAACAATCTATATCAAACCATAAATGGAGAAATTTTATGAAAAAAATAATTTTTGCAATAATTATGAAACTTCTATCATCTTGTGATAGATATTCTTTTAATTCTGGTATTTTTGGTGGATACAAAATTGATAGCTGGAGTTCATTACAAAGATATATTATATTGGATAAAGTTGGCACTAAAACTGATAATTCTTCTAATGGTCATTTTCGAAATGATTATACTTTATTAATTTGTATTGATTCAAACAACGTCATTGATTCAAGTTATGCTACTAATGAAGGAAAAGTGATTTATAATTATGTTGATTATTTTGTATCGGATTATGAAAAATTTATTCTTGTAGCTCAAATTGATATGAAGGAACTTTGGGAATATAAATCCATGAGAGAAATGGTAAATATTTTAAAGATGAAAAGGAAAAAGGGTGAATATCAATATTGGATAATAAATAAAAATGATGACATCATTTATGGTCCTTTCAACCAAAGTAAATTCATTGAAAAAAGAAAAGAACTCGATGTACCAAAGGAACTAAAAATGAAATTTGAAAAGTGATAAATTTCATCTTCCCCCAGCTCGCAAAAGCTGGGGGAAATGAAAAGAAAAAAAAAGGAGAAATGATTTCAAAATAAATGATAGAAATATAGAAACTAAAGACGTCGAAAACGGTTACATCTCTATGGGAGCAAGAACTTACTGCCAAGATATATGTCGTTTTCTTCAGCCCGACCCACTCTTTGAAGCATTCGCAAGACATACGCCCTACCACTACAGTTTCAACTCCCCATTAGTGTGGCTCGACCCAAGCGGTCTCGCTCCGGAGAAGGAGAAGGGGGAAGAGAGACTGCAGATGATGGAAAATGTTCATTTCAATATGAATGATACAATGATAATTCTCATTCATATCGAAGTGAGAATATAAATGTTCAATTATTAAAGCACTCATTATTTTCATTAATTCCAAGCTTTCATTATTTCTTGATGCTTAACTTTATCTGTAATTTCGATATAACGCTTAAAGGTTTTGTAGTCTTTATGACCTGTGATTTTCATAACAATTTCTGGTCTCATACCTTTTTCAAGTGAAAGAGTTACAAAAGTACGGCGACCCATGTGCGAAGTTACAAGTTCATATTTTGGCTTAATAGATTCAAATCTAACCGCTCCCTTATATTCTACAATCGTAACAGGTTCATCTAATCCAGCCATTTTTGCAATGTTTTTCAACTCAATATTATATTTATTTTTGTCAATAATTGGGAATCTTTGATTTGAACTCTTATATTTTTCAATGATAACTAAAGTACTTGCAATTAATGGAATTTCAATAATATCTTTTGTTTTCTTTGTTCGTAAATGCCAAGTATTATTTATTATATCTTCAAATTTCAAATTCATTATATCGGAATATCTCGCTCCAGTGAAGCAACTCAAACAAAATAAATTGCGGATATGATACTGGATAGTATTTTCCTCTAAATCAAGATTATTTAATTGCATCAATTCATTAAATGTTAATGTAACAATATCAATAGTCTCAGATTTTGCTTTGAATTGTTTGTATTGATTGTTTTTGTGATAGTTTCTCTGCTCTGCCCAATTTAAAAATGCAGCTAAACGCTTCTTTTTACCTTGAATAGTATTGTTTTTAAATTCTTTATTTTGAATACAAAAACGAACAAACTTATCAAAGAAATTCAAATCAATATTTTCAAAAGTGATGACTGTTTTGCTTGTAACCTGAAATTCAAGTAAATTTTTCTTCAGACTTACAATATTGGAAATGTAGCCCTGCGTAAACTCACTACTCTTACTTTCAATATATTTGTCCAAAACTTCAAAAAAATCAAATTTATGTTGGTCAGGCGAATTAAATATTCGGTCTTTGATAAATGATTTAATGATGTTAGTTTCAAGCTGGAAATTTTTCTTAGTAAATTCAATATAAGCTGAATTAACCCCATTTTTAAACTTATCCAAATATGAGTTCCATTGAGCATAATCAGGATGCGACTTTCTGACATTTTGATTTTTAGGATTCCAATGTTCAGGAGAAATTTTCAATTGCGTATTAATATTGATAGTTTTACAGTTTTTAATACCTCTAATAAAACAAATAATAGATTTTTCATTACTGCGTAAAAGTTTGCTATCCAAATAAAAATTTATAGTCATAAAAGCACCAAAATATTGAAAAAACAACATACAAAATTACGAAAATTCCAACAATAATCCAACACTTTTTCTTTATTTGTTGACGAATGAACTTTATTTATCTTTACAATAAAAATATCGTAATCTATTGTAATATAGTAATTTATGCTAAATAATGCAAACTAATGATAAGTAATATAAATGTGGCATACAATCCCAGCGGGATTGAATAATTGAAAACCCCACCTAAATCCTCCCCAAAAGGAGGACTTTACATATATTCCTTCCCCTTGGGGAAGGTTAGGATGGGGTTTATTGTGTTACAAACATTAATTCCCTAAAGGAATTTCTCACAAAATAATAAAAATAGAAATTTATGGTTGGTCGGCTAAGTAGTTACGAAATTTTTAATTTAGCAAATAAAAATTCCTTTTTGCAATTAATTTAATTAAATTCGTCAATATATATAAGTAAAAATTAATTATCGTAAATATGGTTAAAAAACAACTATATTTGTATTTTATTCTATTGCAAAGGCAAAAAAAGTGAGTGAACAATCCGGTAAATTGTTTGTAGTTTCTACTCCAATCGGAAATAAAGATGATATTACAGCAAGAGCTGTAAGTGTATTAACCAGATGTGATTTGGTTGTTTGTGAAGAAATTAAGGAAGGCGCTGTTACCTTAAAAAATATCAATTTAAAAAAAGAATTGACCGAACTTAATGAGCAAAATGAAATTGATAGAGTTCCAGAAATTATAGAACTCATAAATAGTGGGAAAAAAATTGCCCTGATTTCCGATGCCGGAACTCCTGTTTTTGCTGACCCGGGTTTTGAATTAGTAAAATCAGCTCTCAAGCATAATATTGATATTGAAGTTGTTCCCGGTGTTACAAGCATTATGACTGCAATTGTAAGAAGCGGATTTCCAATTGATGAATTTTTATATGCCGGCTTTTTGGATAGAAAAGAAGGAGAAAGGTTAAACAAGTTACAACAACTTTCTAAAGAAAATAGGACTGTTGTAATCCTTGAAACTCCATACAGATTGAATGCAATTATTTCTTCTGCGGCTAAAATTATGCCTAATAGAAAAGCATACCTCGGTTTAAATCTTACTATGCCTTTTGAAACTCATCATTATGGTACTTTTGCAGAACTAAATGAAAAGTTTGAAAATGAAAAAATTAAAGCTGAATTTGTAATCGTTTTTGAAGGTAGTGGTATTGTTGCTAAGCAATATTCATCTGATGCTGAAGGATTTTCCGAAAGAAGACCTGAAAGAAGAAGTGAAAGAAGTAGCGATAGAGCCAGTGATAGGTCAGGTGATAGAGGAGGTAAATATGAGGGAAGATACAATCCTAATCGTAATTTCTCTTCTGATAATAGCGAACAAGAAAGAAGTAACAGATATTCCTCAAATAGAGATAATCAGTCAGATTATCCTAAAAGAGAGTTTAAAAAAGAATTTTCAGAAGGTGAATCAGGAATTGAAAGTGAAAGCAGACCTAAAAGATTCATAGCAAGAGATAAAAACAGGTATGAAAACGCTGGTGATAAACCACGTTACAGAGATGAAAATAAACCAAAATTAAATCCTGAATTATCTAATGATGAATTCGGGGGTGAGCAAGAACACACATCTGAAAGAAGTGAAAGACCAAGCGAATTTAGCAGAGATAGAAAGCCATCATACTCAAAAGACGCTGGAAGACCAAGACGCGAAGGTTCTGGTGGATATAGCAGTGATAGACCAAAGCGTGAAGGTTCTGGTGGTTATAGCAGTGATAGACCAAAGCGTGAAGGTTCTGGTGGTTATAGCAGTGATAGACCAAAGCGTGAAGGTTCTGGTGGATATAGTAGTGATAGACCAAGACGTGAAGGTTCTGGCGGTTATAGACCAAGACGTGAAGGTTCTGGCGGTTATAGCAGTGATAGACCAAGACGTGAGGGTTCTGGCGGTTATAGCAGTGATAGACCAAGACGTGAAGGTTCTGGCGGTTATAGCAGTGATAGACCAAGACGTGAAGGTTCTGGCGGTTATGGTGGTGGCAGAAGTTCATCTTATTCAAAAGATGGTGATAGACCAAGAAGTAGTGGTTCCTCGGATAGACGTGGTGGCTCAAGTGGTTTTGGAGGTGGCAGAAGTTCATCATATTCAAAAGACGGTGCTAGACCAAGAAGCAGTGGTTCTTCAGACAGAAGGGAAGGTCCGCGTGAATTTGGTAGTGGAAGTTCCAAACCTAATTATGGAAAAAGTATTTCAGCGGACAAAACTGCAAGATTTGAAAAGAAATTTGGTAAGTCTGATTCCCGCCCTGGTAAGAAAAGAGATTTCAAAAAAAGCTCAGCAGGAAAAAGCAGAGGCAGATTTAAATAATCTGAATCAATTTTAATTTTTAATTAAGCATCAAAATTCTTTGTAGAAATTTGATGCTTTTTTTGTTCAAATTAGACAATGATTACTGTAAAATAGCACTTAATCGGAAGTGGGATTGATGGTTTGGGTTTTCAATATGAATGATATGTAAAATTATTTATGATACTGTTCAATTCAAAATTAGCTTTTTCATTTCTTTGTCGTATAGTTAATATTTTAAATTGTAAAGTATATGTTTGTGTTTAAGATTGGATTAAATATAATAAAAAAAGTCAGGTTTACCGATGTACGAGATGAACAAACTGACCGTTGCTTCCTTCCGAATCTGGCGGAGTTGGGCTCGTCATCACCACACGGGACCTGACCGATACAAAATTACGAACTTTTTGGTTATCCACCAAATAAAAAAAATGTTTTTGCAATTTTTTTCATTCAATACATTTTTTTTCTTGTTTAATTGAAAAAAAAGTCTTAATTTTGAAATCTTGTTTGATGCGCTCGTAGCTCAGATGGATAGAGCATCAGCCTTCTAAGCTGAGGGTCACTGGTTCGAATCCAGTCGGGCGTACAAAATAGACAAAAAGCCGTTCATTAGTAACGGCTTTTGTTTTTTCAATTTAAAAGTAACATTTTGTTCGGCTAAGAACAAATTTTTAATTAATTTTGATTTTTTAGAAATATAATAATTTAAGAATGATAATATGGATAAATTTGTAATTCAAGGTGGCACTAAACTTCAGGGTAGAATTAAAATAAGTGGTGCAAAAAATGGCTCTTTAGCAATTATTCCAGCTACACTACTTGCACCCGGTACATATCATTTGTCTAACACTCCAAATCTGCGTGATGTATGGACTATGTCTCGATTAATGGGTTCGCTTGGAGCATTTTGTGAATTAAATGGCAATGACCTGTTTGTTGATACAAGAAATATTACCAGTTTTGAAGCACCTTATGAACACGTCAAAAAAATGCGTGCTTCTTTTTATGTATTAGGTCCACTTACTGCAAGATATGGCATTGCAAAAGTATCTTTACCCGGTGGATGTGCGTGGGGACCAAGACCAGTTGATTTACATCTTAAAGGATTAGAAAAATTAGGGGCAGAAATTACTTTAGAACAAGGTTATGTTGTTTCAAAAGCGGAAAAACTAAAAGGTGCAAAATTTCATTTTGATATTTCAAGCGTTGGTGCTACAGGCAATGTCTTAATGGCAGCCGTCCTTGCAAAAGGTAATACACTTCTTACAAATGCTGCAATTGAACCTGAAATTACTGCATTAGCGAGAATGTTAGTGAAAATGGGTGCCAAAATTGAAGGTATTGGAACTTCTACTCTGGAAATTGAAGGTGTTGATGATTTAAAACAATGTGATGAAGAAACAATTCCAGATAGAATCGAAGCTGCTACTTTTCTTATTGCTGCGGCTATGACTAACGGAAAAATTGAAATAGAAAAAGTTAATCCTTATCATTTAACAGCTGTAATATCAAAATTGGAAGAAGCAGGTTGTGAAATTGATGTGAATGGTGATAAAATCACATTAGAAATGAATGAATCTCCAAAACCAACTGATATAGTTACTGCAATTTACCCGGGAATACCTACTGATATTCAAGCTCAATGGACTGCTTTTATGCTTACTGCAAATGGTAATTCAAAAGTTACAGATACAATTTATAATGACAGATTCAAGCATATTCCTGAACTTGCACGTCTCGGTGCAGATATTGATATTGTTGATAATTCATCAATTATAAATGGCGGAAAGAAATTATCAGGTGCTACTGTGATGTCATCAGACTTAAGAGCAAGTGCTTCATTGATTCTTGCAGCTTTGGTCGCTGAAGGCACCACCGATGTACTTAGAGTATATCATTTAGACAGAGGTTATGAAGAACTAGAAAAGAAATTACAATCTCTCGGAGCAAACATTAAAAGAGTAAAAACTGATATAATTTAACAATATGAAAATTCTATTATTTATTTTTATTGCTTTTACAATTAGTAGTGTATCTCAAAATCTCTACCCCGCTTTGTTTGGGGATAACTTAGTTTATATTGATGATAATGGTAAAATAATTTTAGATACTGAACAAACACCTGATTATAAAGTTTCAGAATTTACTTACAACAAAACAAAATATAAAAAAATTGAATTTCAAGATTATGCATATTTTTCTGAAGGTTTGGTTACATTCAAAACTCAAGAATATCTATTTTGGTTTATTCCAATAAAAGTTAAATACGGAGTAATGGATTCAACTGGAAAAATTCTAATTGAGCCACAAGAATATAAAATTCGCAGATTTAGTGAGGGCTTAGCTGCATTTGAATATACTCTAAAACATAGTGAATATGTTTATGCTGTGTTGATTAATTATGTAGATAAATCAAAAAAAGTTATTATAGATGGTGCTTTCGAACTCGCAGGGGATTTCAAAAATGGGCTTGCCTTCGTTTTTTATGAGAAGAAATACGGATTTATCAATAAGTCAGGTAATCTTGCTATAGAGCCAATTTTTGAATTTGTAAATGATTTTTCAGATGGCAGAGCAGGTTTTTCGGAAAATGGCAAATTTGGCTATATAGATATTTTTGGGAAAGTTTCTATTAAACCACAATTTGATTATGGATATAATTTTAATTGTGGATTAGCAAGAGTTTTAATCAATGATTCTTATGGGTTTATCCAAAAAGATGGGCAGTATTTATACAAACCCACATTGAAAATGGCGGGTGATTTTTCAGAAGATTTAGCACCTGTTATGATTGAAAATCTATATGGCTACATTGATACAGATGGCAAAATGGCGATTAAACCTAATTTTACCAATGCCGGAAAATTTTCATCTGGCTTAGCTCCAGTTGAAATTTACGGAAAGTGGGGTTTCATCAATTACAAAGGAGAATTTGTAATTAATCCAGAATATAGTTATGCCCAATCATTTTCAAATAACGTAGCTTTAGTATGGGAAAAGGATGAATGTTTCTATATTAATAAAAAAGGAAAAAGAATTTATCAATTCAAATTCGATTAGTATAGGTTTACATTTATTGACAAGAAAAAGAGTAACACCAATATGTGAATTAGTATTCTTATCTAACTTAATTCAGCAAACACACTTGATGTGGAATGTAATATATGCAGATGTCCAACACTTTCAATGTATTGGACATCTTGCTCCAAAAATGACAGGGAAATGTATTCTGAAACGATTTCGGAATGACAATTTGATTTCCGTGTCATTCCGCACTTCATGAAGAATCTACAATATGCAGATGTCCAACACTTTCAAAGTGTTGGACATCTTGTTTCGAAAATGACGATATTCAAGAATAGATTCTGAAACGAGTTCTGAATGACAATTTTTAAACCCCTCCTAAATCCTCCCCAAGGGGAGGACTTTACATATTATTCCTCCCCTTGGGGAGGTTAGGTGGGGTTTCTTCATTTCAGCATCTAAAGAAGAAGGGTTTCTGAAACAAGTTCAGAAAGACAAAGTGGAAATTGTGGTATCCAATTATTTTTCATTTCTCTGAAACGAAATGCACTTTCATGTGTCATTATATATGTAGGGAATGCAAATTTGGAAAAAGTATTTGAGAATTGAGATATGTTCCGCAAACAAAAAACAAGAGCTTGGCTCTTATCACTTGCAGCTTTGGTACTGCTTTTGTCTAACTATTTTGTGGGATGGGCAGAGGAACCAGACCCAAGAATATTATGGGTAAATAAGGAATTATATAAAATAGGTGGATTTGTTGTTCATCCAAATGGAAATGTAATTGCTTATGGTTTGGCTTCTATTTATGATAAAGCAACAGGTATTTTTGAAATTGATGGCAAAGATGGCAAACTTATTAAAGTTTTACCATATACACAACATATTTCAAATTTTGAACAAATGGATATATCTTATGATGGCAGATATATTGTAACCCCAGGTGTTAATCTATATGATTTGCAAAAAAATACACTGGAAAAACTTGAGATTAATAGCGGAAATTTTGTAACCTTTTTACCAAACCAACATAAAATAGCAAACGTGAGTGGCGGTACTGTTGGCAATAATTCATCAATAATCATTTATGATATTGATACTAAGAACAAAGTAAACATAAAAACCGACGAAGCAATAAGAAATATCGCCTTCTCCCCAGATGGAAAATATTTTGCGACTGCTGGAGTGAAAGAAGATTTAGGTGGAAAATTCTATACTACATTAAAACTCTGGGATGCTCAAACTTTGAAGATGATTAAGGAATTGAAACGATATAATTCTAATATGGGGGATGTAAGAATTAAATTCACAAATGATAACAAATTTGTTTCTATCAATGCAAATACAGATTTAATTTTTTTTAGTATACCATCAGGCGAAATATACAAATCAATATATAAAAATGCTCATTATGATTTTTTAAATGACTCACTTTATGTATTTTATGAAACAAATAATTATCACATAATTATTAATAATTATATTAATCAAGGAAAACAATTTGACTTGGGCCAATATTATATAAATAATGATTTATGCTATTCTAAAACAAACAATACAATTATTTTTGACTTTTGGTATGGTTCGGATCCATTTTATAATGGAATAATATGTTTTGATTTGACTAAAATCTTAAGCGGGACGAATGAATCATTAAAAATAGACGATATTTCTGTTGAGTATAGAAAAGGTGAGTTGAAAATAAAAAATTTGCATAATATTAGTTTTGATAATGAAATCAAAATAGTAGATTTAAACGGAAAAATCTTTTATGAGCGAAAAGGAATTCAAGCAGTAAATAGTAATATAAATATCAATATAGAACTTGCAAATGGATTTTACTTATTGAATATCATTGATAAAAACAAATCAATTTCATATAAATTTATTGTAACCGAATAAGGAGAATTAAAATATGAAAACATTAATAATTTTCTTGCTTGCCGTGATAGTAGTTACTTATTGGTCAATATATACTAAATGTATGTGATTCAAGCTGTTCAGACAATCTTGTTTGAATTAATTGCAATATTTTTGTTCTATATTTGTTATGAATTAAAATCCTCTATTCTTTCTGTAAATCGAAACATATCTATCATGTTCAGCTTTTGAAGAACTAAAATTGTGTTTGCCGCTACCATCTCCAATAGCAACCATATAGATATAATTATGTTTTGCTGGTTTTATTACTGCTTTTATTGCTTCTACTCCCGGATTATTAATTGGACCCGGTGGCAATCCTTTATTTCTATAAGTGTTGTATGGACTTGAAATATTTAAATCTGAATAAAGTAATCTTCTTTTTTCTCCAATCGCATAAGCAACTGTTGGGTCAGCTTGTAATGGCATACCTATTCTAATACGATTTAAGTAAAGTCCGGCAATAATAGGTCTTTCTGCAGGATTTGCAGCTTCAGCTTCAACTATTGAAGCAAGAGTAAGTATTTGATGTTTAGTTAATCTATTATCATTTGAAATTATCGGAGCAATTTCATTTCTCCAAATTTTTTCTTGTTCATTTAATAAAAAGTCAATTAGTTCTTTTGCAGAAATTTCTTTGAAAAAATCATAAGTATTTGGCATAATGTAACCTTCAATACTTCTTCCTGCTATTTTTCTCGCTTTCAATAATGAATCAGATTTGGATAATGATGTAAACTCTTTCATATTAGTAAGTAAGGATTTTGAAACTATTTCCTTAATTCTCTTAATATCTAATCCTTCCTGAATTGTAATTCTTGAAATATAAAGATTGTCTGCATTAAATAATGATTTTATTATTCCAAGATTTGTTATTCCTTCATCAAATTTATAATAACCTGCGAATATTGCAGCGTCATTAGTTTGAGCGTAAACTCTTGCGTATAATTTGAAAAAAAAACTGGGGAGTAACAAGTTTTGTTCATTGACAATTTCAATAGATTTTACAATTGAAGAACCCTTAGGAATAACAACTTTGACACTTCCTGTAAAATTGGCTTTTTCATTTAACTTAACTTCAAAAAAATAATAAAAACTTAGAATTAAAATTGAAAATAAAATAATTAAAACTAAAAAAAATTTTTTCATATATGATTAAGTGATTTGATTAATTAAACTTTTCTGTTATTGAACAGTAAATTCCTGCTTGTATGTTTTTTTAAGATTTCCGGCTATTTTTTCTGCTTCTTCCATTGTAGGATATCCCCAAATTTTCACTCTATAAACAGGATTATTATTCTGCAAATATCTTTCATAATAGCAACGATAACCTTTATTCTCCCAATCTTCTACCATAGTTAGTGCATCAGTCTCACTTACAGCCCATCCTGCAATAATTTCAAAAGGTAATAATTCGGGATTCAGCCATCTTATTTCAACTCGTCTATTAAAGTATTGCGTTTTTTCTGTTTCCTGAAAATAATAAACAGGATTATTACTGCCATCATTTCTGACTGAAATTTGGTTTGGATTAGTTCCCATCGCAATTAAGGCTTTTCTAACTGCTCTTGCTCTATTGATTGCAAGTTCATTACAAATAGCTTCATTGCCTTCGATGGATGCGTTACCAACTAATTCTACACGTACTTTGGGATTATCTTTAAGTATTTGAGCAAGCTCTGCTAAAGGTTCGTCGAAAGATTTGTCAAGAATTGTATCTCTATGCTTAAAAGATGCAACTGCCTGATATCTGAAAAATTCCTTCTCTGCTAATAAATTAATAGAAATAGAGTCTTGTACTTTTCCAATTGAGGAACTGAATGATACTTCGGAATTAATTTTTTTACAATTAGATAATAAATTTAGTGAAATTGGATATTCAAGTGAATAATAATTTTTCAAAGAAAATGCTACTTCACCCAGAATATTTCGAACACGATAAATTTCATCTTCATTCAAAAAATAATATTTACCACCTGTATGTTCGCAAATGTAACTCATCGAATAGCTATCCACAGCATTTCCAATACCAATTACATAAACAGGAATATTGTATTTTTTGCAAATCTCAATTACATCATTTCTATCGTAAATTAATGACGAATTATCTGTGCTATATGCAATCAAAACAACTGCTTTTTCATTTTTATTATTTGCTTCAGCTAATGTTTTTGCATTATTATAAAGTACTTTATATATTGCAGAAAAACCATCAGGCGAATCTGGTTTAGATGAATTTAATTTGTCGTTAGTATGTATTGTAGGCAAAAGTGGAATATCTTGTAAGATTTTATGGTTAAACAATGTATATTTCAAATTATCTTTATCAGATAAGCTTGAAGTAAAATATAATAATTGGTCATAAACTGAATAATAATCAGATGCAAATGATGAATTATCAAGACAAATAGCCATATCAAAATTCACAGAATCGTTTTTATGATTAATTTCCTTTATTTCACTAACAGGTTCAGTTGATTTTACATTATTGCAATTGTTAATAATATTCCAATAATTTAATGAAAACTGCTTGTCATCAAAGTTTGTGATATAATTTCCAAATTCATCTAATGGAAGCAATCTCAAAAGAACATTGTTTTTTCCTGTGGGAGAGTATTGATATCTGAGTATTTTTAAATTATGCAGTTTGGGTGAAGTATTCGCATCAATAATTCCACTCAAATAATCTGATTCGTTATAAGATGGTGCAATATTTGAATTTAAATCAGGTCCTCTTTGAATTACACTTTTTTCACCATTAACATATACTCTCCAATTTAATTTCAAAGTATCATTGCTGTTTGGAGCAGATGCAACTATGTCATAAATTGTAGTTTCGAGTGGAGCAACTTTAATGCTATCAATTGCATCAAAATTTCTTTTAAGATTTAGAACTCTAACTTTCGTTGCATTTGCAATTTCCCAACTAATTGTCGCAGAATCACCAGCATTAATTTCAGTGTAACCATTGAATTTTGTAGGTGTTAAAGTAACTTTTTCTGGTGTAGTACAGCTAACAAAAAATGTAATTATCAATAAAATAATTACTTTTGAAAATTTCAGCAAATTACTCATAACAAATTCTCCACAAAAAAACATTTTTTGTTAATTTCCCACTCTCGAAAATACAAATTGTCCGCTATCATTGCAATTAATTTTTATTAAATCACCATTTAAATATTCAGATGATAGTAATTTAATTGCTAAAGGGTCAGAAATATATTTCTGAATTGCTCTTTTTAGCGGTCTTGCACCATATTTATTATCATAACCAAGTTTAGCAAGCCAATCTAAAGCATCAGAATCAATTTCAAGTTTCATTCCCTTTTTCATCAATTTCTCTCTTAATCGCTCAATCTGTAATTCGGCAATTTTCTGAATATCTTTACCTGTTAATGGCTTAAAGAGAACAATTTCGTCAATTCTATTCAAAAATTCAGGTCGCATTTGCTTTTTTAACATATCTATGATTCGATTTTTGATACTATGAAAAATCTCATCACGATTATAGTCATTCATTTCACCTAACTTATCTTGAATTAAATCTGTCCCAATATTTGATGTCATAATAATAATTGCATTTTTAAAATCAATTGTCTTTCCTTTTCCGTCAGTTAATCTGCCATCATCAAGAACTTGTAGTAATATATTAAAAACATCTGGATGTGCCTTTTCAATTTCATCAAGTAGTACAACGGAATAAGGTTTTCTTCGGACTGCTTCTGTTAATTGCCCGCCTTCTTCGTATCCGACATAGCCGGGAGGAGCCCCAATGAGACGAGAAACAGAAAATTTTTCCATATACTCACTCATATCTATGCGGATAATAGAATGTTCATCATTGAAAAGAAATTCAGCTAATGCACGAGCCATTTCAGTTTTGCCCACGCCAGTAGTTCCAATAAAAATGAACGAGCCGATTGGTTTTTTTTCATCTTGCAAACCAGCTCTGGAACGTCTTAATGAATTAGAAACAGCAGATACAGCTTCTTCTTGGGATATAACTCTATGATGTAAACGTTCTTCCATTTTAATCAATTTTGTCCGTTCTGTTTCCAACATACGTGAAATTGGTATTCCAGTCCATTTTGATATAATTTCAGCAATATCTTCAGAATCTACTTCTTCTTTCAACATTCGTTTTGTAGTTTGCAAATTCACTAATTTCTCATTAGTATCTTTCAATTTTTTTTCAAGTAAATGAAGTTTGCCATATCTGATTTCAGCAACTTTGTCAAGAATTCCATCTCGTTCATAGTTTTCTGCTTGTTGCTTGTATGACTCTATATCAGCTTTTACTGACCTGATGGTTTGAATTAGATTTTTTTCAACTTGCCAATGCTTTAATAAATCTTCTCGTTTTAATAGCAATTCATCAAGTTCAATTTGTAATTCATCTAACCTTTTTTGGGTAGATTTTTCCAAACTATTTTCTTCCATAACTCACTCTTAAAACAATTACAAACACAATAATTTCAATCATTAGATAAACGAATACTTAGTTTTAATATTTTTTATTGGAATTAGTAAAATCTTGTCTTTGTATTTGAATAAGATAATCATCAATCCAAAGAATTTCCAATTAAAAATAATTTTCAATTTTAAAAAAAGTAGGTAAGAGAATTACCCCTTACCTACTGCTTTAATTATTCAATTATTTTCATTACAAATAATCATTCCGTCCCTCGTCCCAAGTATTCCGTCCCTCGTCCCAAGTATTCCGTCCCTCGTCCCTATTTGTCTATTCAATTATTTTCATTTCTACTCTTCTATTTGTAGAACGAGCTTCTTCAGTTTTTTCTTTTATCAGTGGTTTTCTTAGACCATAACCTATTGTTTGAATTCTTGAGCTGTTGACTCCTTGTTTGACTAAATATTCTTTAACTGATTTTGAACGAGAATCAGAAAGTTTATCATTATAATCAGAATTACCAACATCATCAGTATGACCTTCAAGCACAATTTTTATATCTGAATTTTCTTTTAGAAAATCTACTACCCTATCTAATTCTGGAATAGATTCATCTTTAAGGGTTGATTTGTCAAAATCAAAAAATATCAAAAGTCTTGTATTCCCACCTGAAATTGGCGATAAATAGATATCTTTTGTTTGTTCACTTCCCTTATCAACTTTGGGTACTTCATATCTTTCACTAAAGAAAAGATAATTTTTCTTATCAGCAGTAATTGAATATGTTCGAGCTTGTTGGAGAATTACGTAGTATTCGCCTGTTTTATCATCACTTTTTAGTTCTGCAACCTTTTTACCAGTTGAGAGGTCTGTAATAATGATGTTAGCACCTAATAATTCACCTGTTTTAATATCTTTCACAACTCCATTCAATAAAAAAACCGCATCAGATTGATATGGATTTGGAATTGCACTATAAATGTCAAGTTTCCCATTTCCTCTTGAAGTAGAAAACAAAGCATGATTGGAATTTGGTAAAGAGTAGTAATAATATTCGTCTTCTGGTGAATTTATTGGTTCTCCTGCATTTTCTGGTTTTGAAAATGTATTACTTTTATATTTTGAAATATAAATATCCGAATTACCATATCCATTTGGGCGATTTGATGCAAAAGTAAAATTAACATTATCAACTCCAATCACTGGAGTCATTTCATCGGATTCAGTATTAATTTGTTTTCCCGCGTTAATTGCATCTGACCAACCATTTTTTGTTTTAGTAGAAATATAAATATCAGTTCCACCAAAACCTCCCGGTCTATCACTAACAAAAAACAAAACATTACCATCATTTGAAATCATTGGTTGAGAATCCCAGTATTCTGAATTAATATTCGGACCCAAATTTTTAATATTCGTCCATTTCCCATCTACTTTTTCCGCACTATAAATATCTGTTCTTCCATAACCGCCAGTGGTATGTTCAAAGGCAGCAAATAACATAAACTGACCATCAGAGGTCAAAGCTACGGCACCAATTTCTTCCCCTTCATTAATATCGCCTTTTACTAAAGCAGGGTAGTCCCATTCATTAGCAATCTTCTCAACTGAAAAAATTCTCTGTTTATCTCCCTTTCTATTTGAAGTAAAATATATTACTTTTCCATTTTGAGTTAAATTTGAATTAAAATCATCATTTGACGAATTAAATTCAACTGGAGAAACTTGAACTTTTTGAGAATATCCTGAATGAACTAAAAGAATTATTATCAATACGTATATAATATTCTTCATATTTTTCCTTTCTCATTTGTAATGATTATTTAAAACCAAAAACCAACTCCAAACTTCAAACAATGAAGTTTACTATTGGTTACATCAAGAATAACATTTCCATAATCCATAGCTCTTGTATTATCAACACCTGAACCATCATCTTCTATATTGGTTAACATATAATTCAATCTGATTTGAGGTACTAATACTATACTCGATGTAAGTGAAATTCTATAACCTAAGCCCAAGTCTATTCCAAAACGTGTTTTTACATCAGTTATTGGAGTATTTAAAACTATTTGAGAATGAAGAGTTCCAAATTCATCAAACCAACCAACACCATCCATTAAACTTGTCTGTGTCAATTCTTGAGTATAATCACCAGCAGGTAATGAAACCATTGGACCTACTGTTAGAACAAAATCATTAGCAATAATATATCTAAACAAAGCAGAAATTGAGATATCTGCACCTGTAATTTTATTCTCAACTTTGTCAGGTGCATCAAAAACAGTACTTGAATTTATTTCTACTGCGTCTGCAATGCCAGTATATGTGTTAGAATAGCTTCTCGAATCATAAGCTACTTTGAATTGAAAGCCATATTTATCATTAATGGGAAAGTCCACTAATGCTGCAAAATATGGGGAAATACCCGAACCACTTTCAAATACATTGTATATGGATTGTGGGACTTCACTTTCCCAAGCTAAATTCATAGAATGCATATTGTAATTCAATCCTAATTCTACGCCAATTGAAATTTGGTAAGATGTGAAATTTTCTTCATTGATTACTTCTTTTGCTTGACTTTTTGGCTTCAATACATTCTCTTGAGATAAGAGAAAAGTGGAAGCAATAAAGAAAATAATAAATGCGATATAGGTCTTAGAATAATTCATAACAGAACCCTTAAAAATGTTGAAATTTAAAAAATAACAAAAATTCTTAGTTTGCTGATAATCAAATAACAATACAAAAACCCAACTGTAATATCAATCCCAAATTTACAAACATTATTTAAAATTAAAAATTATTTTTTATTAATATATATACATATAATTTAGTTGGAACTAATAAAAAATATATCCATATTAATTAACGGGTTATTTAATTCTCCCACAGTAACTATTCAACCGTAATCATTAAATTTTATTGATAAAATGATTAGTTAAGGTAAGTACAAGCTTTATTTTTGGTGACTACTCAGTCTCCAGCTGAAAGAATCACGTGCAAAAAACAACTAACTTTGTTCAAACCCTTCCGAAGGTTACGAACCTTCGGAAGGGTAATTGACAAGTTAGATAAGAGCCGGCTAACCATAAATTTGTATTTTCGTCATTTTGTAAGAAATTCCTTGAAATTCCCATAGGGAATTAATGTTTGTAACAGTATAATCTCCCATCTTCATCCGCAACACCGTAGGTGTTGAATATGGTAACAATATCGCCCAAAACCCGCATCCAGCAATACACACCCCACACTTCGACAAGCTCAGTGCAGCGCATAAATCCTCCCCAATGGGATGACTTTACATATTATTCCTCCCCTTGGGGAGGTTAGGTGGGGTTTCTTCTTACAAACATTCATTCCCTAAGGGAATTTCTTACAAAATAACAAACATAGAAATTTATGGTTAGTTTGCTGAGTAGTCACTTTTGCTGTAAGCCAAGAATACAATTTACTAATAATTCAATCAAACAATAAATTCAAATTAGATGAATACATAAGAGTAGTTAAATGTATGAAATTCAACAAATTCACATACATTAATTTCAAAATATTAATTAGTAAGGAATCAATCATAAAAAAAAATTTTAATAAAATAGTAATATGTATTAATTTGCAAATTGTATTATGTATAAATGGATTTAACATTGAAAATAAAACAAAGAGAACAAAGTGCGTGGTACATTTATGATTTTGCCTCGTCTGCTTTTACAACAACAGTAATAACTGTGTTTATTGGACCATATTTAACTACTATAGCCAAAGCTGCGGCAGTCAATGGTTTTGTAGATATACTTGGTATTGAAGTTTTTGCAGATTCATATTTTTCTTATTGTATTTCGATTTCTGTTATTCTGCAATTATTTCTATTGCCAGCAATTGGTGCGATTGCTGATGATACTGGTTATAAAAAACAATTACTCGGTGCTTTTGCAATTCTTGGTGCATTATTTACTATGGGCTTGTTTTTTCTTGAAGGTACAAATTACCAACTTGGTGGATTATTGCTCATATTGGCAAATCTAATGTATGGTGCGTCAATTGTTGTTTATAATTCATTTTTAAATGATATTGCAGAAGAAGATGAACGTGATAAAGTTTCTTCTAATGGGTTTGCTATTGGATATATTGGTGGCGGCATTTTACTTGCTTTGAATCTTGTATTAGTGAGTTTGCACGAATCTTTAAATATTGAATTGGGAATGGCTGTAAGGATATCGTTGCTATCAGCTGGTTTATGGTGGGCAATATTCTCCTTAATTCCTCTGAAAATTTTACAAAATACACATATTAATAACAAAATTAATTTTTCTGAATCAATTAAAACAAGTTTTAAGCAAATAATTCAAACATTCAAAGAAGCAAAAAAAATTCCCGGTACATTAATGTTTCTGGTGGCATATTTAATTTACAATGACGGTGTTCAAGCTGTTATTGTAGTGTCAGCTCAATTTGGACAAGAAGCATTAAATTTAGATATTTCTACATTAACAACAGTTATTCTACTCGTACAATTTGTTGCATTCTTTGGTGCAAAATTTTTCAATTTACTTGCACAGAAATATAACACAAAAGTGTCATTATTAATAAGTTTGGCAATGTGGTCATTTACAATTTTTTATGCTTATGCCTTTTTAGACAGTTTGATTGGGTTTTATGCAATGGCTGTTGTGATTGGTCTTGTTCTCGGTGGCACACAAGCATTAAGTCGTTCATTATTTTCATTAATGATACCAAGTGGTAAAGAAGCAGAATATTTTAGTTTGTATGAAGTATCTGATAGAGGTACAAGTTGGATGGGACCACTTTTATTTGGTTTATCATTACAATTTACTGGCTCGTATCATTTTGCTATTTTATCATTATTGGTATTCTTTATAGTTGGAACATTGATACTATTTAAATTAGATGTGAAATCAGCAATTCTAAAAGCAGGTAATAAATTACCCTCGGTTTTTAATTAAAGCAAATAATTATGAAGTTACAACATCATTTAGAAAAAATTTCATGGGCATTATTAGATAAATTCCTCTTTGTTGTATTTGGAATAGTAAATCTGTTGCAAATTAGTATAATGGAGACAATCGAATTTGGATTGTTTACTCTATTTATTCAATTAAATTCTTATATATTTATTTTAAGTGATTCATTTGCATTACAAAATATTATACATTTTGGAGCAAATGAATCAAATAGAGGCAAAGTAAATCTTGCTGCATTGTCTATACATACCATAATTGTAATGACAATTTCATTTATTGTATTTTTATTTGGCGAGCAATTAGCATTTCTATTCCATTCGCCAAGATTTATTGAAGTAACACATTCATTGCCATTACTTTCTTTACTTATGATTTTTCGTACTTTTGCTGGAAAAGTATTAGTTCGCGACCATTTATGGAAGAAAATATTCTTTACAGATTTAGTATTTTTTGGCACAATGGCTGGATTTATTTTATATTTTAAATTAAATAAATTTCCAATGGATTTTGAAACTGCAACAAATATCTACTTACTTGGGGCATTTCTCGGCTCATTAATTACATTAATTTTATCATATAAACATTTGCAATTCAGTACAAAAGGAAACATAAAAGTAAGAGAACTCGTTAATTTCTCAATTCCATTCACATTAACCGCATCATTGAGCTATATACCTAAATATCTTGATGTATTTATAATACAATTTTCATTCAGGTCAACTGAAATAGTTGGAATTTATCAGGCAGCAAAGAATTTATTTAGGGTATTTGACGAAGGAATAAATGCAGCAAATGGATTGATTTATCCCGCTGCAGTTAGAAATTTTGAGAAAAAAGATTTTAAAGCATTATCCGATATTGTAACAAAAAGTGTTTCATTTTTATTTGTAACATACTTGGCATTAATTGTAATTTTGGAATTAGGATTTGGGAAAATTATAATTGACTTATTCCTACCTATAACATATAAAAACTCTATTCCGCAGTTTAATATTATGCTAATTGCTGCTATATTCTTGCCATTTTCTGTGTTGTTTTATGTTGCATTATCAAGTGGTAATTATTGGAAAATATTTAGAATGGTTGCAATTTCAGCGATTTTATCAGCAATATCATTTTTTGTTGCAGGTTTGTCAGGTAGCGAATTACTTGCACCACTTGGTTTAATAGTATATAATTTAACATTGGGAATTTTGCTTGTTAATTATGTAAGAAACACAATAGGTTTACCTTTACAATTTTCAGATTTATTCAGAGCAATAAATGATTCCTTAAATTTCTTAAAAAAGAAATGACGTGTTTTAAAAAAGATTATGTCATTGGTAAAATGTTTCAGAATGCATCTTCTTTTCATTCATTCTGAACTCGTTTCAGAAACCATTAACAATTGAGATTCCTCATCAAGTGCGGAATGACACGAAAAAAAATCCTGTCATTCTGAACTCGTTTCAGAATCTATTGACTTAAATTACTTGAAAAATTTTGTTTGACAACGTCCTGATTGACACAGTTTTGCAATTGTACATCTTTGTACGATTAAAATTTCAATAGGGATGCAAAAATATTATTTAACATCCCTATACCAATTCATTTACATATTTGGAGGTATGAAACCTATTTTTGCAGAATTTCCATTTTTGAATTTGATAACAGCACCCACCATACCAAATTTATGGTTTGCAATATAAGTTATTTTTTCAACGATTGGGTCTTCTTTTGTTTCTTCTACTTGACTTACTTTAATATTCCAAAATGCCACAGGATAATCATCAGTAGTAGATTTTGAAACAACAGTTCTTGTAATTTTCACATTATCAACATCTGTAAATTCATATTTATCTCCAACCTGTGATGCGTATTTCACAATTGTAAATGGCTTAGATAAATCACCACCACTATACATAAAGTCTTGAATACCCTCTGATGTAACTTTGGACTTTAAAGCCATTGTTAAGCTCATTTCATTTTTGTTTGTAGTATCTAAGGTTACGCCAAATTTATTCAGATAAGTATTTAGAATATTGAATTTTACTTCGTTGGTAAGTCCATTTGTACCTAATAACTCATCTAATGCTTTTGTGGCTGAAGTATCAAATACAAATTTGGCAAAAGTCGTTATGATACCATTATCATTTTTAATTACAACAATAGAATCCTTAACATTGTTTACATATTGTCCATTAAAATAAATCGATGCTAAAGTTTCATCCCCAACTTTGGTAAACTCTACATCTGTACTTCCTCCTATCTCATTTGGTCCTGTTGCTGTTTCATCACAGGAAAAATTAATAACTGCAAAAATTGCAAAAATTAAATATACTAAATGCTTCTTCATAGTATCACCTTGACAAAATTGAAAAAAAAAATATTCAATAATATTTTTGATAACAAAAATTTCTATTTTTCAAACAACCGTTTCCAAACAGCAAATTTAAATAATTATCAACTTTAAACAAATTAATTATTATTAATTATGTGCAATTCATTCAATTAATATGTGATTCGAGTAACAAGATTGTCAAAATATAACTGCAATACAATCACAATTTTTCAAATAATTTATTAATTCGCAGCAATTTTTAATTCAATAATACTATATGACATTTTGAAATTATGTGTGTAAATGCATATTGCTAAAAAAAATTCCATGAAAATCCATTTTGGGATTTCAGTAAAAATAGTCGAATATTTTCAAGCAATAGTTTGGTTGATTATGGTTAATTGGATGGTTCTGGATAAGCACTAAAGAAGAATAGAACAAAATTGTCAAAGGTCTTATGAAATGAAAAACCGATTATTAACCAGTATTTTTTACAAATATGCAATCCTCTACAATTGTAATACATAATCACTTGTGATTTATTTGTCATTATTCAAACAAATCATTATCATAAATCCAAATTTTGTTTGAATAAATCTGAAATTTTATTTAATTTTGTAAAAATAACAATTTATGTGGAGACCAGATACCACAACAAAACGGGGCGTTTTCCGAAAAGCCAAAAGAGTAGGACTTAATTTGGAGAAATCATGAAAAAAGTTATTGCATTGATTTTATTTGCTATGTTTACATCTTTCTTATTCGCTGAAAAAAATTCTCAAGACGTTATTTATTTGAAAAATGGAAGTATTATTCGAGGTAGTATTACTGAACAAATTCCAAATAAAACCATTAAAATTCAAACCTCAGATAGAAATATTTTTGTCTTTCAAATGGATGAAATTGAAAAAATTACGAAAGAAACTATTCAATCAAAAGATGAATCAACATTCAATGATATGTCATTACCTATTGGTTTTAAAAGAATTGTAGAATTAGGATATCAGTTTGGGGTGGGAGAATTTGGATATGATAGATTGAAAATTGGCTTAATTCTAAGTTATCAGGTTCATCCATATATTTCAATTGGAATAGGAACAGGTTTGAGAAGTTACTTCGAATTTGAAGAAGCTTTGATTCCATTTTTTGCAGATTTCAGGGCAAATTTGATGGATAGCAAGTTTTCACCTTATGTCTCTCTGGGTATTGGTTATAATTTTCAACTTGCAAATAGTTTAAAGGGCGAAGGCGTTTTGATAAATCCAACTGCTGGAGTATGTATGAAACTCTCTCCAAATTCAATTTTCAATGTTGGACTTGGTTATGAAATGCAAAGAATGACCTTTATTGAATATCCAATCGGAAGATATTTTAATGCAAATTCCGGTGCAATCAGTTTAGTTATTGGAATTTCTTTCTAAATTTTAGATAATCCTTTTTCTTACATTTTTGCAGCAAAATCAAATTGATTTTGCTGCCATATATTCTTAATCTCTTATTCATCTATCTGATAATTATTCTTCCTCAAATTCAACAGGAGGATATAAATTGAATAAATAATTGAACCCGATAAAAACTGAAGCTGCTCGCGGATTTGAATTATTTGTAATTGGCTCTTCAGGCATTTCTGGAATAATTAATTTCATTGGGTCATTTTTGGGAAAATCATTAAACATTTGACTAAGAAAATATGAACCTTTAATAAATACATTAAATCTACCAGTTTCATCATGCCATACTGGATATGTATATCCAATTTGTACTTCGGTCATCATTGATAAATTATCTGTATTGATGGTTGCACCCTTAGCATCAGCACTTAGAGGAATACCTAAACTAAAGCCGAATGATATTCCTTTAAATAGCAAACTTGAATTTACTAAAAAGTAACTAAAGTTATGTTGATATTCATAATCTGTTGCATCTTCAATTATATAAAAAGAGTAGGGAGCATATCTCAAATCAAATGATAATCCTAAAGGAAATTCAATACTCAAAGGCAAATATACAGTAGCACCAACATCTGGAAGATTAGCCAAAGCAACTCCGTTCTTTCTACCCAGAGGGGTTTCAACACCATTTATTCCAAATTTCATTGCAATTTGGGGACCAAAACTAATTGGATAGTTATCCTGTGATTTGGCTATATTTATAGCAAATATGTTTAATATTATCAAAAATAAAGCTTTTTTCATACAATTCTCCTAAAAAGATTAAACTACAAAACCTATGCCATTTTTTAAAATTTAATTAGAGAAAATTGATAAAATTTTAAATTAGTAAAAACTTATACTGAGTTGTATTCAAAATAGAAATCACAAATTCATGATGAATTGAATTTTGCTAATTAATGCATCATTTTTGCATCAATTAAATTATATTCATTAAGTTCTTTGCTATCTGTAAATTTATAAGTAATTTTACACTTTTAAATGTTACGAAAATAACAAAAGTTTTGAAATATAGTTTTAAGAGGAACAAATGTCCTTAACTACGAGAATTATGGACTTTTTCACCAGAAAATCAAACGTGATGGTGGCAGAAACCGAGCAGTCAATCAAAAAGCAAGCTGCAATGGGAAAATTGACGGCACGACAACGAATTGAAGCATTGCTTGATAATGGCTCTTTTCATGAATATGATTTATTTGTTGAGCACAGAGCAGAAGATTTTGGAATGGACAAGAAGTTTTTACCACGTGACGGTGTAATCACTGGTACTGGAGATATTGTTGGACATCCGATTTGCATTTATGCACAGGATTTTACAGTTGCTGGCGGCTCGCTTGGGCTTGCACATGCAAGAAAAATTACTAAAATTATGGACCACTCTGTAAAATTAGGCATTCCTTTAATAGGAATTAACGACTCAGGTGGTGCAAGAATTCAGGAAGGAGTAAATTCACTTGCTGGATATGGCGAAATATTCTTTAGAAATACGTTAGCATCTGGTGTAATTCCACAGATTTCGGTAATACTTGGTCCTTGTGCCGGTGGTGCCGTTTATTCACCAGCTCTAACTGACTTTGTGTTCGTTGTGGATAAAATTTCCAAAATGTTTATCACAGGTCCAGAAGTAATCAAAACCGTATTAGGTGAAGAAATTTCAATGGAAGACCTCGGTGGAGCAAGGATTCATTCAGAAATTACAGGTAATGCCCATTTCTTTGCAGAATCTGAATTGGAGTGTTTCGAGCAAATTAAAAGATTAGTTTCGTTCATACCTTGGAATTCTACAAAAAAAGCAGAGAAATTTCCTGCTAAACCACCAAAAGCAAAATACAATATCAGCAATATTATTCCCAAAGAGTCAACACAACCTTATGATGTTAGGGATATAATTCGTTGTATAGCAGATGATTCTGATTTTTTGGAAGTACAAGAACATTTTGCAGCTAATATAGTTATTGGTTTTGCAAGATTGAATGGTCAAACAATTGGTATTGTTGGAAATCAGCCATTAGTTCTTGCCGGAGTTCTTGATGTGGATTCATCTGACAAAGCTGGTAGATTTATTCGCTTTTGTGATTCATTCAATATACCACTTCTTACATTAGTTGATTTGCCGGGATATTTGCCGGGCATAGACCAAGAACATGCTGGAGTTATCAGACACGGTGCAAAAATATTATATGCTTATAGTGAAGCAACTGTTGCAAAAATTACAGTGATTTTGCGTAAAGCTTATGGTGGTGGTTATATAGCAATGTGTTCTAAACATTTGGGAGCTGATTTTGTTTTTGCGTTACCAACTGCTGAAATAGCTGTGATGGGACCTGAAGGTGCAGCAAATATTATTTTCAAAAAAGAAATTACTGAAGCATCAGACCCAGATGCTATGCGAAAAATTAAAGTTGATGAATATACTCAGAAATTTGCAAATCCTTACAAAGCTGCATCAGCTGGATATATTGACGCTGTAATTACTGCTGAAGAAGTTAGAGAACACGTTTTACATGCTTTACACATTGCAGAAGACAAGAAAGAATTTAGACCTTCACGCAAACACGGTATTCCACCATTTTAGGACATTACTATGGAAGAATTGAACAAATTATATCTGCTAAATATTGATGATAGCCAATACGAAACTCGTATTACTAAAAAATTTATTCAAAGAAAGCGATATAAACCAATTGATACGAAAAAAGTAACAGCTTTTATTCCAGGAACAATCAGGGATATTTTTGTTAAAGAAGGGCAGCAAGTTAGCTTAGGACAAGATATTTTAATTCTCGAAGCAATGAAAATGAAAAATATAGTAAAAGCACCTGAAGCAGGTATTGTGAAGAGAATTTATTTCCGTTCTGAACAGCGCGTTGCAAAAAATGAATTACTTTTTGAAATGGAATAAAATATCTAAAAAAATTATGTGCCACATTTAAAAAATGTGGCACATATAATATTTCACATTTAAACTAAACTACCTTCTAATTTTAGTTTTCTTCTTATCCAGATTAATGTCTTTGCTACCAACATATATGCAGCTGGAATTACAAATAAAGTTAAGACTGTTGAAGCAATAAAACCACCAATTGATACTACACCAAGTGGCTTACTCATTTCAGCTCCAGTTGAACCAATACCGACCGCCATTGGATACATACCAAGAATTAAAGCAACCGTGGACATAATGATAGGTTTCAACTTTGTTGGACCTGCTTCAAGTAAAGCATCTTTTACATTATATCCTTTTTCTCTTATCAATTGATTAGTATAATCCAATAGCAAAATCGCATTATTCACCACAATTCCAATGAGCATAATTACCCCCATCATTGAAGTTAATCCAAAATTTGTATCAGTATAGTACATAAGCATAAACACACCAATCATACCAAGTGGCATTGTTAATAAAATTAGAACAGGTTGCCATAAGCTTTCAAGAATTGCAGCCATAAGCATATAAGTTAAAATGAATGCAAGTAAAAATGCAAAACCTAAATCAGCAACCATCTCCATTTGCATTTCAGATGAGCCACCCCATTTAAATCTATATCCAACAGGTAACTTAATTGTTTCTAATTGCTTAGTAACTTCGTTGATAATATCACCTGTTGCCACACCTTCAGCATTTGAACCAGTAAATTGAATTGCTGTAAATTTATCTCTACGCAATACTTTTGTAAAACCAGTCGAAAATTCAACATCTGCAACTTGTGATAATCTAAAAGTCCCTAATGGAGTAATTATTGGAATATTTCCAATTTTTTCAGGTGTATTTACTGAACCTTCACTCATCATAACTTTTACATCATACTCTTCCCCACTTTCCTTGTATTGTGTTGATTCAATACCCTCAATAGAAGCTCTGATTGTAAAAGCAAGTTCTTGAATAGACAAACCAGTTTCTGCAATTTTTTCACGCTTTGGACTAATTGTAATTTCAGGTTTACCAGCACTCGAACTATTATCAAAATTCACAAAGCCGTTAATATTCTTACATTTCTTAATAACTTCATCTTTAATTTTTTCAAGTGTTTCTAAATCTTGACCTTGTAAATAAAATTCAATAGGAGCGCCAGGACCGCCAGAACGTTCTGCAAGGTCAATTTTCAATCTTGCATTAGGAATATCAGCTAAATCCCTTGTAAACATTGTGATATATTCTAAAACCCCTTTATCTCTTTGCTCTTTATCAACAAGTTGTACTTCCATAGAAGCAAGGTTAGTTCCAATATCTAAATCAGTTGCTTTACCAACATTGGTTATCATCTGAGTTATTTCTTTATGATAATTCAGTTTCTCCTCAATTTTATTAGTAACTGCTGTAGTTGCATCTAAATTGTATCCTTCAGGTAATCTAACTTCAATTCTAATTTTGCCATCATCATTTACTGGCATAAATTCAAAACCAATTTTAGAACCATAAATCATTGTTGTAGCAATAAAAACTACACCAGTCATTATTAATATAGCAAATGCAATCCAATTAGTTTTTAAAGTTACAATCAATAATTTCGAATATAAATTTTCAAAGATTTTCTCCATCTTCATAATGAACTTGCTTAAAAATCCCAATTTCACCTTATGTGGTAATATTAGTGCTGCAAGCATTGGAGTAAGCGTAAATGCAGTTATCAAAGAAAATATTGTAGCAAAAGTTGCAGTCAATGCTAATTCCTTTAAAAATCCACCAACCAGTGAACTCATATTAGCAAGTGGCACAAACACAACAACATTTGTAAGAGTAGAAGCTACAACTGCGATAGCTACTTCAGCAGTTCCATGATATGCTGAATCTTTTTTATCATGTCCCATATCTTTGTATCTGAAAATATTTTCCAACACAACGATAGAACTTGAAACCAATGCACCAATTGAAACAGATATACCCATCAAAGATAATACATTCAACGAAAATCCCATCGCTTGAACACCAATAAATGTAGCGATAATAGATGTTGGCATAGATAGTGAAACAATTATCATTGAACGTAAATCATGCAGGAAAAACAACAACACAATAGCAGTAAAAAGCATTCCAAGTATAATATTGCTCATTGTGTCATCAATCATACCACGAGTATAATTTGAAACATCATTTACAACTTTAATTTTTACCCCATCGGGTAAAGATTGTTCAATTTCAGGCAATCTTTTATACACTTCATTAGCAATATTTACTGCGTTACCATCAGATGCTTTTACCAAACTTAAACGAACAACATTTTCATCACGCAATTTTGTTGCATTATCAAAGTAAATAGCTCTTTCTCTTATTTTTTCACCAGCATCTTCAATTGTGGCAATTTCACGTAATTTTCTTCTACCAAATAATGTAGGTACTTCTAATTCTTCAAGTTCTTTCAAACTTTGATATTCACCTTCAAGACGAACAGTATATTCCTGGTCTTTCAATCTGAAATAACCACCAGGGATGTTCATATTCTGCATTTTTAAAATCTGAAGCATTTGAGGCAATGAAATCATATTTTCAAATACCAGCTTATCATCTAAAGTAACATGAACTTCACGTTTTTGCCCGCCAATAATCGAAACTTTAGCCACACCAGCTATCTGAGCAAATCTATCTTTAAGCTTCTTTTCAGCTAATTCTCTCAAATCTTTTGGACTTTGATTACCTGAAATAACAAGGTCAATAATCGGAAATGCTTGAAAATCAACTTTTTGAATAATTGGCTTTTGAGAGTCAGATGGTAAATCATTAGAAATTTCATCAACTTTATCTTTTACTTCCTGTTTGGCTAAGTCAATATCTTTTTTTAAGTCAAACTCAATCATAACAATAGAGACACCATCGAGTGAATATGATTCAACTCGCTTAATCATACTAACCGTTGCCACCGCATCTTCAATTTTTTTACTTATCTGAGTTTCAATATCTTTAGGTCCTGCACCCGGATAAACAGTAGATATAGTAACATAAGGTATATTAACCTCTGGCATATTATTCAAATTCAATGAAGTAAATGATATATAACCGAAAATCAGGAATACCAAAAGAACCATCGTGGTCATAATTGGTCTTTCAATGGAAATTTTTGCAAGATACATCTACTTCACCTCTTGATTAACCACTTTCAATTTCAAACCTTCATTTAATTGATTCATACAGCAGGTGATAATTTTATCGCCAACATTTAAACCACTTGTAATTTCAACCTCATTACTACTTTCTCTACCAGTTGTAACAGTTCTTCTTCTTGCTTTTCCTTCGTTTTCAACATAAACATACTTTTCACCATTTTCTTCACGTATATTTTTTCTTTCAATTACAATAGCTGAGTCATCATTATCAATTTTTAATTTTATATCAACAGTTACACCACTTTTTAATTGATTTTTTGGATTATCAAATTCTATTTCAATAGGAAAAGACCTTGTTCTATCACCCATTGACAGCCCTACTACAGTAACTCTTCCTCTGAATTGCTCACCGTTCCAAGTTGCAACCGCAGCCATTCCTTTACGAATGAATTTGTATTCCTCGTCTGACACATTAATTTTTGCTACCATCTTGTTCACTTGTGCAACAGTAAATAATGGGTCACCAATCTTTGGAACATCACCAACTCTATAAGGCATATCAATTATAATTCCACTAATTGGTGCTCTTGAATAAACCATTTGATTTAATTGTTCAACATTGCGTTTGCTAACTAAATACTGAGTTTCGGCATTATCAAGATTCATTTTTGGACTTTCACCAGCTTCATACAAATTCTTCATTCTATTGTATAGTTTCTCAGCGTTATCTAATGCAGCTTTTGCTTGTTCAATTTGCAATGTAACCACTGATAATGGAAACTCCATAATAACTTGGTCTTCCTTCACAAAATCACCAACTTGTGCGTTAATCTTTACAATTCTATCACCTGTCATAGCAGTTTTAAATGATTCTCTCGTTCCGCTGACAGTTGTGAAATAATTTAATTCTTTTGAAAATCCTGTTAAGTTAATCTGGCTAACTTCTACAGGCAAACCCTCTTCTGATTTAATTTGTTCCATACTTTTAGGTGGTTCTTTCTTTTCTTTCATACAACCACTCAAAATAAATGAGCTTATCAAAACAGAAATTGCTATAAATGCAATGAAATTTGATTTTTTGGACAACATTTAAGTTTTCTCCAACCTTATTTATTAATTTTTAATTTATTATTCAATATATTTAATATAATTTTCATTTAAGACGCCAGTTAAATTTTCTAACTCAACTTTGGCTAACATATATTCATAAACAGAATTTAATCTATTTACTTGTGCTTCTCTCAATGCTAATTCAGAATTAAGAATATCTAACTGTGTTCCAGTTCCTTCTTTAATTTTAATTTCGGCAATTTTGAAAGCTCTTTGCGCTAATTCAACATTCTTTTCATTTGCAGTAATCAAATTTAATGTTCTTTCAATTTCGAGCAATTGATTTTTTACGGACATCTCAACAAAATGCTTAGCTTGTACAATTTGTTCTTCGGTTTTATATACATTTATTTTGGATTGTTGAACTTTGTTATCAGTTCGTTGACCATTAAATAAATTAATTGAAAAAGATAGACCTACCATGCCCGAACGATAATTCATAAAATTAAAATCATCAGCACTTCCACTAAATGCGTAATTACCAAATAAGACTAATGTGGGCCAATATTCTGACCTGTCTAATTCAATAAATGCTTCATCAACATCTCTTTTTAATTTCAAAGTTTTCAAATCAAGATTGCCTTCCAAAGCAGTACTTACCAGCATATCTTTATTTAATTGAGATAAATCTTCTTTGCTTAATTTTCCGTCAATTTCAATTTCTGATTCCTGACCTGCACCAAGAATTAATTTCAAGCCCTCAATTGCATTTTTATATGCATTTTTTGCCATCATTACTCTTGGTCTGAAATTTTCCATTGCTACTTGTGCTTGTAAAAGCTGATATTCAGAAACAATACCTTCTTTGTAATATGCTTCGACATTTTTAACATTGTTTTCAAAATTAGTCATACTCGAACTGGTTAAATCAACCATTTCCTTTGCTAACAAAACACCATAAAATGTTTTTTTTACGTCAAGAACAGTTTTTGAAACCTGACTTTTCAAACCTGCTTGAGCCGTTTTTAAATACGTTGCAGACGCTCCAATACCTTGAAATACTGCTGAATTAAATAAAATTTGCTGAACTTCAAATTTTGCGTCATAATTATTTGTTTGAGCAAAAGATTGTAAAGTTGATGTAACAGGTTTGAATTTTGCCTCACTTGAGTCAATTTTTCCAGCTTCAAGCAAAACTCCATACGTTGCATTGCCAATCAATGCTCCAAAATCGGGAAACGCCATTTTACTTTTTTCGATAAAAGTTGCAAAACTTGCAGTAAAATTAACCGTAGGTAAGGCATAGCCATAAGCTTCTTTAACAGCAAAATTTGCCTTATCAACTTCCATCTTTGCAATCTTTGTCTGTTGATTGTTTTTAATTGCAATTTCAATCGCTTCATCTAAAGTAATTTTCTTTACTTGAGAATTTGCTTCTCCAAATCCAATCAACCACATCAAAGATAGAGATAATAAACCTAACTTAATTGAATAATGCTTCATCAAATAAACCATTATATATAATTTAAAATACTAATTATTTGTTTCTGTTTTTGCAAAAAAATCTTCCCTACCAGAATCTGTCAAACCACCAGTAAGGATAATTTCATAAATTTGTTCTATAACTTCTTCAGCCGTATAAGGAAGTGTTTTCATCGTTTCATAATTTAGAATATTCAAAAATGAATTACTAATTATTTTAAACAGTATATTTCTGTTAATATGTGGTTTAAGAAACCCTTTTTGTATTCCTATATCATAAATTTTGTTGAATATTTCTTCATGTTTCTTACCAAAATGAGGACACTTGATAAAAATATCATTCATGTGTCTTTTTATATCTTCAATTATTGGAGCTGTAAAATTCGAAGTATGAGCGGCAACATGCTGCCATATATTTCTAAATTCATCACTTATCCACAATGCTTCATCATCTATTATTTTCTGAAATTTTGCTTCCATAAACTGATTGAATCTATCATGCTTAGCAATAAGCATCTGTTCAATCAAATCAGTTTTAGATTCGAAATGCTCATAAATTGTGCGTTTGCTAATACCTAATTCTTTTGCTATCTCATCTAATCTTACATTTTTGAATCCATTTGCAAAAAATTTTTCTTCAACAGATTCTATGATTTTATTCTTAATTTCTTCTTTAACAGTCATAATTCCTATTATTCAATAAAACTTAAAAAACAATTTCAGTTTTCACAGTATAAATACGAATATAACACGAAATATGTTTCAAATATTGCAAAGATTTTTTTATTTATTTTTATTATTGAGAATTTAATATCATATTTTTAATTTTTGAACATTAAAAAAGCCCTTTGCAAATAAATGCAAAGGGCTGATTTAGTTTCTTCAAATAGGAATTATTTGGTAATTACCATTTGTTTTCTTTCTGTATAATGGCTTGATTTCAATTCATATATGTAAGTTCCTGAACCTAACATTTCAATTGGAATTCTTACACTATATTCGCCAACACCTAATGTACTTGACAATGGTGTTGCTACCAATTCTCCATTGATGTTGTAAATGTTCAATTCTGTTGGTGAGTTTGCCAAGCCAACTGAGAATGATATTTCACCACCTAATGATGTTACTGGATTTGGATTAATTGACACTAAACCAAAGTTTGTGCTGTTTATTACGATTTGTCTGATTGAATCTACGCATACTGGTTTCAAACCAACTTCTGTTGTGGCTGTTCCGAATCCTAAGCAATATTCACCAGGAATTTCTATTTTACGAACTGATGCTTTTGCATTTGGTTCTTTGAATGTTCCTGTTGTTGCTTTGTAGTATGGCAAGTATGAATCAAATAATATTGTAAATAATTCTGCATCTTTTGCAAAGTTTTTCACAGCTACTGTGCCATGCAATTCAAATGTGATTAATGCTCTTTCTGAATCAATTATCGTTTTGTTTACATTTTGAAGTGTATAACCATTGAATATTGCTGATGGTTTAATTCTTGATGTAAGTTTGTTTACGTCATTTTTCTTTTCAATGTCGATAAATTTGTTTTCATATTCTACTTCAAATTTATACACTGGTTGTTCTGCAAGGTTAAATGTTTTTGCATCTTTTACTCTTGCTACCAATGTGGTTGCTTCTGGTTTTCCAGCATCAACTTCTTTCACTGTGAAATCTGCAGTTATGTTTACTATGTCAAATGTTGCTGTTACTGTAATTGTTATTACTTGGTCAGCACTTGCATTTGGTGCATCTGTTTTAAGATTGAATTTTACGGTTGCATTGTTGTATAATGTTGTTGGTGTGAATGTAATTGGTACAATTAATTCGCCACCATTTGCATTTACTACTGAGCCAACTACTGCGGTACCTACTGTAAAGTTACTTGCTACTGCACCTGTTGGCAAGCTGTTTACATCAAGTACACAAGACAAGATTTCTACTGATTTGCTTGAATTATTGATGAATTTTGGTTGCAATATGTGTGTATCATTTTGGCATATTGTTACTTGGTCAGGTGTTGTTGTTGCTAAATAGATAGCAGCTGAGCCAGTTACTGTTGCAGTTACTTCAGCAGCAGCATCACTTACTGTTGTCAATGTTGCTGAATAGGTTTGTGCAGCAGTTGGTTCGTAAGTTACAGGCACTTCAATACTTTCACCTACTTGTAATGTAATTGGCAATGTTTGATTGTCAACAATTGTTCCATCTGCCAATATTTTTTTGATTTTTGTTAAATCATAAGTGAATATGTTATTTGATTTTGCTATCGGACCAGCTGGAACGAGGTCTTTAATATAAAGTTCATCTGAATAATCATTATCCCATTTTTTGTTTTCAAATACTACTGGTTTAGTTACACTACCGTTTCCAACAACTAATTCTCCGAATGGGATACCAATTGCATTTGCTTTTGGATATTTTCCGTATCCTTCTAATACTGTTGTTACATCTTGGTCAGCGGCATCACTTCCATATTTGATTACCAATCTTGAATGTCCTTCTGTTTTTGGATGGAATTCTACTGGTACGATTAATTGACCGTTGCTTCCTGATACTTTTTTGTTTTTGAATAAATTATCCAATACACCTGCATCATTTAATGGACGTTTTACCCCACCAACTTCTACCATAAAGTTATCGCCATTTATGCTTTCAACTACTGTTGCTTCTTTTAGTGTTACTTCTTTTGTTCCACCATTAATTAAAGTAATTGCTTGTGGTCCATAAGGTTGTGGATTTATTGATACATAAGGAGGAATCAATGCAGCTGCAGGTAAATTTCTGTTTCCACCAGCATTGTCTGTATAATAGCTCTTGTAATCTACTCTTAATACAGGCCATTCTTCACTGTTTGCTTTAAGGTTTGGTTGGATACCAACACCATTAAGTATTGTGAATGGGTCTGGTTCTGTTGCATCTGCTATAAATTCAATTGTTAATGGATATGTTCTTACTGCTTTTGGTGTAAATTTAACTGTAAATTTGAATGTGCCATCCATATTTACTAAAACTGGATTTGCATCTGATAAGTTTGCAAATTCTGGTATTTCATATACACCATCATCAATTAAACTTTGGTCGCTATATTTAACACCTGTTATTTTTAATGATGTTGAAGAACCATCGCTTTTTCTGTTTTTAGCTTCAAGTACTTTTTCTACTGTGCTATTTACTGTTACTTCTAAGAAGTCATAGTCATCTGCTGCAATTTTAGGAACGCCAACGGAACCTTCTACTCTTAATGTGTATTTGTTCCAGCAAGTATCGCCTGTTTCGTTCATTATTACAACACCAACTGAATCAAGGAAGAAACCGTCTTGTGCAGCTGTAAATTTAATTTTGAAACTCTTTGCTTCACCTGGATTTAATGGTGCTATATTGCCACCTGTCAAACCGATTATTTCAAAGTATGTTTCACCAAATAAATCATTTGCTCTTTCCGCTTCAACAAGTTTTGAATCTTGTTTTAAGAACATTTTGTAATTTGCTGGAATAGCACTCTTGCCATCATTGTAAATTTCAAAATCGAAAGTAGCTTCTCTGGCTGGAGTTTCTAATTTGAAACTACCAAAATTTTGTTTGTATTTTTTATCTTTTGTACGAACTATTGCTTTTACAGGGTAGAATAAAATAACAGAATCAGTTCTATTACCAACTCTATCTTGGAAAATTAAGTGAGCGCGACCTTCTACTGATGGATCGATAACAGTAAGATACCAATTAGTTTTCATATCTTCACCAACTACGAAATCATCATAATCGAAATCATAGTTATAACTATCTTGAAAATCAAGCATTACAAGACCCATATTTGAACGATTATCAGAGTTATCTCTTGGTTCATCAGTAACTAATCCTTTTGTAACCTCACCATCGCATCCGATAGTATAGTCAATAACAGGAGCAAGAGTATCAGGAATTTCAAGGTCAGCTAAGGCAACAGATGTTGGAAATCCGTAAGAATCCCATTCTGAGAAGCCATAAGCATAAGCTGCAAATTTATTAAGTTTTGTTGTAGAACGAATTCTGTAAACACCATCTTGAGTGAATTTGATTGTTTTGGACATCCATGTTCTACCTTCAGCATCAGTAGAATTTTGGAATTTTTCACCAGGGCTGGCATCTTTTGCATTTAATTGTTCCCAAAGAACTTGACCACCAGTAACTTCAGCTATTTCTAAATCATCAGGAATACCACCGTCAACAGTTGATTTGTAAACTAAGTTAATATAATTTTTCTTAAAACCAAAACCACCGCGAATACCAGGTGTATTGAATACAATTTCCTCTTGATATTGTTCGAGTGGAGTTAATCCCATTTGGAATGGATCACTTTCAACACCATCTTCACTCATGCCAGGATTATATTGAGTTACACTGATAGCTTTATCAGAACTGATGATAACTGGTCTTTTTGGTAAATCTGGGTCAGAACGTACTTCAAGAAAACCTGTACCTGCTAAACCACCGGGGGTTAAAATTTGTCCAATTGCCTGACCATCTCTGTAAAGATTAGCAAACGGCTCTTTAGCAAATATTTTAATAATTGAATTATTCTTCCTATCCACAATTGGTGTTACATGATACTCCTTACCCCACACATTTTGAGGGAGTTCCTGTTCAATAATAAAGTCACAGGCAGAGTTCCACGTTGGAATGTATGCACAAAATACACCGGACAGTACAGAAATTGGTTTGTTTGCTTTAATAGTGGATCCAGTTAAATCATTGTAAGCACCAATACCAGCAATTAACCATACGTCTCCAGCAAACATTGTTTCTTTTAATTGTTGTCCAAATCTCAATGTATCGTTATTCATTAAATATGCTCTTGAAGATTCCATACCACCAAGTTTGAAAGTAACTTTTGTATTGTCATAAATTGCAACAATACTTGTGTAACTTGGTAAATATTGGCTTGTATTATTTGTTGGGTCTGCATAAGATGCTACTTGATATTCTTTACCAAGTCCAGTAATTGGCATAGCAAGGAAACCATCTGAGGTATAACGGTAACGAGTTACACCATATACAACTATTGGGTCTTCAGCATATACTTTAATAGCTCTTTTTGCCCAAACTTGTGATGGTTGTGGAGGTGTTGCAACAGCACCACTACCTTTTGAATACATTTGACCTTCTTGTGGAGTCAAGTTAAATTCGATAACATCATTAGGAATTGTGATTTTAGTTCTCTTGATACTCAAACCTTCAATTTCCAAAGTTACTTTTGTTGCAACAGCCGCAGAAACATAAACTTTCAATGCGTTGTTTGGGACCTGGATCTTCCCAACATGGGTGGAAAGAAAAATAGAATAAAGTTCCTGCATTGCTTGAGCCAAGCAACATTGGTAACTGGTCTTTGAGCTTGTTATCTACCTCGTCAGCAGAGACGAAGGAGAAAGACAAAAACAACCCTAAAATAAGAGCAGTTAACATCCCCGTAAACAATTTTTTCATAAAAACACCTATAAAATATATATTAAACAAAACTTTTATAACTTTAAAATTTAAAATTAACTAAAACTAAACTTCTACACAATTCTTTTTTTTGCACCACACACAAATACAAAGACAATTTAGATTGAAAATAATCACATTAATTTATTTTAATTTATTTTTTAATTTTAAGTCATAAATTATGCCATTATGAATAATTTTTAATTGTCATTTATATTGCTCATTCTTGCAATATTATTATTTTACAACTATTTACGACAATTACTATCGAAGTAATTTAATATTCATTTATTCCATTTATTTTATTTTGTTGAATTTTATTGATATTTGTGATAATTAATTAATTAAAATATAATTTATTATTCATTTTTGCCTAATTTGTGAGTTTTGGGAAATAAAAAAATGTTGTAATTACAAATAATTAATTATTATTTCATTAATAGTTAATAAAAAAGTTGATTATTTTTTAAATTTCTTAAATAATTATTTGAATATTGTTGAAACTATTAATAAATTGCATTTTTTTCTAATATCACAAATTTTCAATTGGAATAAAATGGCACTCTTAATTCATAATAAAAATTTTAGACAAGAAAATTTTCCTTTAGAAATTAATTCAATTGTTGAATTTATTATCAAACACTCTTCTTTTGAAAATTTTCATCTTATTGTTCCTACTGGTAAATTATCAAGAAAAATTAAGAAAGAATTAATCAAAGAATATTTTATTAAAACAGGAAAGCCACTTTCTGAGCCAAATGTTTATACATTAAACAAATTTGCGGATATGATTTTCAAAAATATTTCAGTGGCTGGGTCTTATCGTAAAATTTCTGATGCGTTTGCAAGAGTATTGTTTGAAGAAGCAGATATGATGTCCGAACTAAAATTTTTCAAAAGAAGTGGGAAAAAATTAAACAGCACTATTTTGAATAAATTAGCAAATATTATTTTTGGCTTAAAAGAAGATGGAATTTCAACTTTGAACATGATTACTGATTTTGATAAGATAAATAATGGCGAGGCAACTGATGTAAATGACCCAAATAAATATTTTGACATTTACGAATTATATTCCAACTATGAAAAAAAATTAGAGGGTAAATTTATTGATTCTGTCTCATTAATAAATAATTTAAATTTAGCTTTAAAAAAAGAAGAGTATTTTTCAAAATTCAAATCTTTATTCAAAAAAGAAGATTATTGTCTTGTTTATGGCTTTTCAGAATTTAAATCACCAGAAATTCAATTCTTATCTAATTTTGCAAATGTTGATTTTCCTTTGGCAATAAATTTTGATTTTTCAGCTATTAATGGACCTCTATTTGGAAATTTAAAAGAAACTATTGAACAATTTGTAATGACTGGGTTCGAAAAAACTGATTTAGATGAATTATACAATCAAGCCCCTATCGATGTTAATTTTGATGTTAAAGACCCCAATATTAGTGCCAGTAAGTTTTTAAGAAGATGGCTATTTAATGTTGAAAAAGAGATCAGACATCAACAATTTTCGGATATTATTAAAATTCTTGAAGCTGAGAATATTGAAGATGAAACTGATTCAATTATCAAATTAATTAAATATTTTTGTTCTGATGAAAAAATAATACCCGGTGATATTTGCATTGTTTCACGCAAACCTGAATTATACTCTGAATTATTTAGGGAGAAATTTAAGTCTGAGTCAATTCCAGTTAATGTTACAGATAGATTTGACTTGTCTAAATCTCCAGTTGTAATAGCCATTTTTTCAGTACTTGATTTGATTAACCGAGGATTTAATAGAGAGGATTTAAATAGATTGGTTACAAATCCTTTTATTTCAATTTTCAATGAAGGTGAAAACAGAATGATTGATGGAGTAAATTTATATAATACAGCAATCAAACTTAAAATTTTTGGTGGTCATTCAAGAGGAGGTCATAAAGGTTGGCTTACAAGAATCCAAAATAGGATTAATTCCAATTTAAATAGAATTGAGTATGCAGAAAAGAATATAGATACAAATGAATTAGACATTATTATTTTAAAAAAGGAAAATCAATTATTGAATATAGCATTATCCGATTTTAATGCCTTGCTAACTGGTATTGATACTATCAAACGAGAATTAACTCTTTCTGAATTCACTTCAATTATCAAAGATTCAATAATTAAAAAATTCAAAATAAAAGAAAATATACATAGTTATTATAAGAAGATACACACATTTTCTGATAAATTGAATGAAAATGAATATAATAATTTAATCGAAATTGTCGAAAAGGATAGCAACGCTTTATGGTCATTTGTCCAACATTTTGATGAATTTATTAGTATTTACAATGAAAGATTTAGTAGTAGTTTTTCATTATTGGAATTAACTAAAAGATTAAAAACTTCTGTTGAAGCCGCAAAATATCAAATTAAGGAAAAAGTTAATTACGGAGTTACTGTTACTTCGATTGAACAGATAAGAGGTATAGAATTTAAAGTTTTAATTTTATGCGGTTGCTTAGATGGTAACTTTCCGGTTGCATACAAACCTGACAATTTCCTTGGCAAACATCTTCCAGACTCAGAGGAAAGGCATTTAAAATCCGAACAAATGTTATTTTATCAATTTTTAACTAATTCCTCTAATTTGCTTGATAATTCAGAAATTAAAATATTTATCTCTTATCCACTCTACGATGAGGATAGAGATTTAGTAAGGTCTCCATTTATAGATTCACTTCTAAAAATATCAAATCTGGAAGAAAAGAATAAAATTTATAATTTGAAAAGTTTAAAAAAACACGATTTAAATAATAGTATTCATTCAGAACAAATTTCTGAAATTCCTTGGTTATCAAAAATAATTCTTAATAATGAAAAGCAAATTTTTGAATCTAATGTAATACTAAACAAATTTAATGATGACGGCAAAATATACTTAAATAATTTACTGAATAATTATTTGAAATATATTTGCAATACTAACTTTAATCATGGAATTATTGAATTTGACGAAAATGATTTAATACTTAAAAATTATCTCAATTCATATTGTAATAAAACATTTTCTATAACAGAATTTGAAAAGTTTAAAAGCTGCCCATTTTCACATTTTGTAGAACGAATCTTACGTCTTAAATCAATTGATTCTGTCGATACATCACTTTCTCCATTAGAAATAGGTAATTTTTATCATAACGTTTCGTATTTATTTTATACAGAATTACAAAAAGACGGTGTAGATAAGGATATTTACATAGATGTAATAAATTCAAATAATGACAAATTCCCATCAATTAATAGCGTTCGTTTGAAAGAAGTTCACAAAGAGCGTTATATGAATTTGTTGTTTAATTTAGCAAAAGAAGAATTAGAAAGAATCAGATTTGACCATCCTTTTTTTGAATTTGAAGAAACTGAAATTTTCGGGAGAAATAATCAAAAGGGGATATTAGAAAAATGGTTAGATTTGGAAATAGAACGTTACGAAAATAATTGGGATACTGCACCGGGATTGTTTGAATTTGCTTTTGGGCATCTAAGTAATGAACCAGTTTTATTAAATGATAATATTAAAATTCGAGGCAAGATAGACAGAATTGAATTTGAAAATGCAAATGATTACTTTAGAATTAAAATCGCTGATTATAAGACTAATCTAAAAAACACCAAGTCAGATGCAGATATAATAATGTTGAAATCATTTCAAATGCCGATATATATATATGTTGCAGAAAAACTATTGAATAAATACTATCAATTAGAAACGGAAGCTATTGGGGGTATTTATTACGGTTGGAAAGGTTATACTGAAAATTCTTTTAAATATGTTCTTGTAGATAATGATACTGAAACTTCATTAATAAGCAAAAAGGAAAAATTAAAAAAAGAAACGAGAAATGAAATTATTGAAAACGTAATCAATGAAACCCAAAACATCATAAATTCAATTATTGAAGGAAGATTTTTGATTGATGCTAAGCCACTGATATGTAAATATTGTGAATATTCTTCAATTTGTAAGAAAAATGAGAAAAAATAAGAAAATAATATGAAAACTTTAGAAAATTCAGTATAATTACTTAGAAATTTTTGGTTAATTTTGTAAAGTAATTATGTAACAAGTTATAATAACTTTTTGATATTTAATTGAAAATTGATGAAGAAGAAAAGTACTTTATTTCATAAAATAGTTAATGAAAGTGCATTAGAAATAATTCCTGAGGGTAGCCCTTTTAGGTATTCAATGCCTTTGAAGATTTTCATTATATCAATATCAGTTTTGATAATTACTGTATTTTTTTCGATGCACTTTGAAGATAAAATATTCAATTCTTCTGATTTCAAATTATTACCCGGTTATGTTTGGCAAAATCCAACCTTGATTGCTGATTTTAGTTTTCCAGTTTACAAAGCAAATAATTTATATAATATTGAAGTTTCAAAAGCAAAAGCAAATGTATTAACCTATTTTACAATAGATAAAACTATTCCTGATGATGCAAAAAAGAGAATTTCAGAATTTGTTTACTTTCTTTCGCAATCTTCATATACTAACAATAATCTTGTTGAATATTTATCTGAAAAAAGTTTAAAGCAATTTTCAGAATTATCAGCATCACAAAAGGAAAAAGAAATTGCAAAAATAAATATAGTATTAAATGATTTGATGAAGGATATTTATTCTTCAGGTTTTATAAACATTAATCTTGATAAAGTTAAAACAAATGAAATAGCTGTTCAAACATCAACAATTGAAGAAATTATACTAAAAAAAATAAATCTGATAGATAAGAGTTTATTTATTGAAAGAGCCGAAAGGGTATTAAATTCGAGATTATCAAATATCTCAAAAGACATAGCAAGTGAATTTTTACAAAAATTAAACAACCCAAATTTGATTTATAGTAAAGAATTGAGCGATAATGCTATTGAAATGGCAGTTAAATCTGTTCCAAAGACCATTGGATTTGTTAAGCAAGGCGAAATAATAGTACGCAAAGGAGAAGTTTTAAATGACAATGCAATTTTGAAGATAAAATCATTTGAAACTTCAAGATACTTGACAAGTCAAAATATAATTGGTTTTTCGTATTATTTGGGTAGTTTGGCTCATACAATGCTGACAATGTCAATTCTGTTTATATATTTAGGTGTAATAAGAAAGAAAATTATTGCAGACAATGTTCAAGTTGGAATATTATGTTTGATTCTTGTGGCTACAGCTTTCTTTTCTTGGGGTTCAATAGAATTAGAAAGTCAATTCCCAATTGAGTACCTAATTCCATTACCTGCCTTTTCAATGCTGGTAGCAATTGTTTTCGATTCAAGGTCAGCTTTTATTGCTACTGTTGCTATGGCTCAAATTTTGGCTGGAATTAGAGGAAATGACTATACTATAGCATTAACAATGATGTTTGCCGGTATGATGGCTGGATATACAGTTAGAGATATTCAAAATAGAACTCAAATGTTTCAATCTGTGTTCTTTATTTTTATTGGATTAACTATACCTTTATTAATCTTTTCAGTTGAGCGTTCATCAGACTCTATTACAATATTCAAAACAACAGGTATAACATTAATAGCATCTATTGTATCTCCTTTGATTACATTTGGTTTACTTTTCATTATTGAACGTTTAACTAATATTACATCTGATTTAAGAATCAAAGAATTTGATAAATTAGACCATCCTTTAATGCAAAAAATGGCTGAAATTGCACCGGGTACATATCAACACACTATGGGTGTAGCAATGTTGGCTGAAAGATGCGCCCGTGAAATTGATGCCAATCCGTTGTTAGCAAAAGTCGGTGCTTACTTTCATGATATTGGAAAAATGAGTAAACCAGAATATTTTACTGAAAATCAGATTGCTATGGATAACAAACATGACCTACTTCCACCTAAAAAAAGTGTCAAAATGATTACTGACCACGTTATAGATGGAATTGAACTTGCCAAGCAGTATCATTTGCCAAAAAGAATTATTGATTTTATACCTATGCACCATGGCACTTCACTTATTAAACATTTTTATGCTAAAGCACTTGAAGATTCAAATGGAATTGAAATCAACGAAGATGATTATAGATACAAAGGTCCAAAACCAAATTCAAAAGAAACTGCTATTTTGATGATTTGTGATTTTGCTGAAGCGATTTCAAGATTAGAATCACGAACTATTCAAGAAATTGAGGCAATCATAGCCGGTAATATTCAAGATAGAATAATTGATGGTCAGTTTGATGAATGTGATATTACAATTGAAGAACTAAATAAAGTTAAACAATTAATTGCGAAGAATTTATTAGGAATGGCACATAAAAGGGTAAATTATAAAACTATTCCAAAACTATAACAAGTGGGTTTATATGAATTTAAACAATGAAATCTCAAAAGAACTCAAAAAAGAGTTCAACAATTACACGACTTACATAAGTCTCGAAAAAGGATTTTCTGAAAACACTCGAGTATCTTATGCACATGATTTAAAAGTCTATTTAGAGTTTCTGACTGAAAACTCAGTAAAAAAAATTAGTGAAATCTCAAAGGAATTGGTTGAAAAATTTAATCAAAACCTTATCTCTAAGGGGCTTGTTACTTCAAGTAGAGCAAGATATATTGCATCTGTTAGAGGTTTTCACAAATGGCTTTACAGAACAAATAGAGCTAAAAAGAATGTAACCGATAGCATTGAATTGCCAAGAGCAGAAAAGAAAATCCCTGTAAATTTATCTATTGACCAAATCAATTCAGTAATGTCTCAACCAGATACTTATACTCTCCCAGGAAAAAGAGACAGAGCAATTTTAGAAACATTATATTCTTGCGGATTAAGAGTTTCTGAATTAATTGGATTAAAGGTTAGAGATATTTTGTGGGAATCTGGCGTTATCAGAACTTTAGGCAAAGGAAATAAAGAAAGGTTGGTTCCGATTAGCAAAACTGCATTAGATTGCTTAAAAGATTATATTGACAATGCAAGAATTCATTTCAACAAAACTAAAGATGCACAAGAATTTTTATTCCTCAACCAAAGAGGAACAGCACTTTCAAGAATGGGAGTATGGAAAGTAGTGGATAGATATTCTAAAATGGCTGGAATTACTATTCAAGTTCATCCTCATTTGTTTAGACACTCTTTTGCTACGCATTTAATTGAAGGTGGTGCTGACTTAAGAGCTGTTCAAGAAATGCTTGGTCATAGTGATATTGTTACCACACAAATCTATACACATTTAGATGGAGAATTTATTAAAGAAGTTCACAAGAGTTTTCATCCAAGAGCATAAATATTTGATTTTAAGGGATATGAAACAACTATTTTAGCTAAATTTTTAACGAATAAAATATTCAAAAACCGTGATTTACTCACGGTTTTTTTTTGCACTTCTGCTCAAATACAAAAAAGCTACCTTCAATTCAATCAGAAGGTAGCTTTCAAAAAAATCTGTAGAGCAAAAAATTATCTTTGTTTATTTTCTTTTATTGAAATAAGAATTTTTTCTGCAATTTGCTGACCAATAATTTTTTCAACATTATCAGCATTTGTCATAAATTCCTCAATAGCTTTTTCCACTCTTGCTTGGATAATAGAAGCAGTTTGACCAACCAATGCGTTAGCTAATTGATGGATATCTGCTTGCTGACTACGTAATGCTTCGAGCTGTGAACGATTTGCATCTTCCATTTTCTTAAGCATTTTATCCATACGTTCTTCTTCTTCAGTATAGATAAGAGTTAAAGCCATAAGAGCCAACAAAGTAAACTCAAGACCGATAGCTAAAAGAATGAATGAAGGACGAGTGGCAGGAATAAATTTCAAACCACGAATACCAACCGCAACAATAAGGAATGCCGCACCGCCATAAGCCATACCAGTAACCACGTTTGAATATTTTTCAGTAAAGTGGTGAGACATATAAAGTTTGAAACCTTTTGCGATAAGCATTTTATTTCTTCTCCACAACAAAGCTTCTTTAATATCAATAATTTCTTTTTCAACGAATTCTGAGAAAAATTCACGAATACGATTATAAAGAAAATCATTTCTGAATTTCACTAAATCTTCAGGTGATTCAATTCTAAATACATCTTCAAATCTCATTGCTTGCATAGGTGACGCAATATCTTCAGTAAAAGTTCTATCCCAAACAAGTCTGAATGGTGAACGTACTTCAGAAATATCTTTGTCTTTGAGTTTATCATCCGGCATAATGAGCAATTCGATTATGTGGTCAGCAAAGCCGGTTTGCAAACGAAGTTTGATTTTTGTGTCCTCAATCTGTCTATCAAATAGCAATGACATCAATCCAATTGAAGTTGGCAAAAACATAGTAACTACAATCATAAATGCTAATGATATCACAAAAGCAACAAGCAAAAAACCAACATAAGGTTCAATGTAAATTGCAAGCTCACCTAATACAGGCGCCTTAGCAAAGAACTCATTAGCTGCTTTAGTATATCCATGTTCTTCTGCATTTCTTGCTTTCCAAGTAAAGTCAAAAATAAACTCTTTTTGAATATAGTCTTTAGACACAACTTTACCTTTTGCTTCGCCACTCTTTTCCAAACTTGTTGTACCCCAAACCAAACCATCAAATTTGACAAAAGGTGTTCTGGCTTGCTGTTCTGGTGGTGGAGCAAACAATGGAACCACAAAACTCGCCATTGCGTGTGGTACTACCATATAGAATACTATATAGAAGAATACTGCTGTTAATCCAAGGGCAACAAAAATATGTTGCACCTGCAAACTTCTTTTTTTTCCTGATCCGCTTGACATAATGCGTATCACTCCTTATTACTAAAAAACTGGTTATTTATTCTAAAAAAACAATTTACAAATTTTCATTCAAAAAGAATTCAATTTACAAATTTTCTACTAAATTATTAAATAAAAAATATCAAAAAATTAATTTTAAATTCATTTTTCACAAGTTCAAAGATAACTGATTATTTTTGAATTATCAATAAAAATATTTCAATTTCTGATTTTTTTTTTCATTTTTCTCTGTTTTTTTTAAATTTTTTTTGTGTTTCTTTTATTATTGCTAACTATTTCGTAATTTTACATTATGAGAAACAAAACATTAACGGCAAGTGTTAATTTAATACCGCGTGGAACAATTCGCGGGGGTTCTTTTATTACTTGCTTATTACAACGTTTAGCAACATTATCTTCACTTCAATTCTCAAGTTTAATTCCGTAAATTAATAATAATTAATTTGTACCTTTTATATTTTTAACATATTTTTTCTGTTGTAATTTATTTTTTTTGAGGTTTATTATGTCCTTAACAACCTTATCGGGTTATACACCCAAATATTTTGTTAATTCTGAAAATGTACAGAATGAAATTAGTAATTATATGCTCGCTGATGGATATGATTTTGTTCTGGATTTAGTTAATAGTAATAACTCCAATTTTGTTGACCAAAGAACATCAAAAAGTTATATTGACTTTTTTACTTGTTTTGCCTCTATGCCTATTGGTATGAATCACAAAAAAATGATGGATGAATCATTTTTGAAGTATATGGGCTTAGCTTCTTTAAACAAACCTTCTAATTCGGATATTTATACCGAAGAAATGGCTACTTTTGTGAAAACATTTTTCAAAGTGGCTGTTCCAAATGAATTTAAGTATTCATTTTTTATTGGCGGTGGCTCTCTTGCTGTTGAAAATGCACTAAAAACTGCTTTCGATTGGAAAGTTCGCCAAAATTTCAGAAAAGGATATACAATTGAGAAAGGACATAAAATTCTTCACTTCGAACAAGCTTTTCACGGTAGAAGTGGATATACAATGTCATTAACTAATACTGACCCTAACAAAGTGGCACTTTTCCCAAAATTTGAATGGCCCCGTGTTTCTAATCCTAAGATTACATTTCCGTTAAATGAAGAAAATTTAGCCAAAGTAATTGAACTTGAGAATATTTCTATTCAACAAATCAAACAAGCATTTATTGATAATAAAGATGATATTGCGGCAATTATTATTGAGCCTATTCAAGGTGAAGGTGGTGATAACCAATTTAGAAACGAATTTTTTGCACAATTAAGACACATTTGTGATGAAAATGATTCACTTCTTATTTTTGATGAAGTTCAGACAGGGCTGGGTTTAACAGGTACTATGTGGGCATATCAACAAACTGGAGTCATACCTGATATACTATGCTTTGGAAAGAAAATGCAAGTATGCGGTATAATTGTAACTGACAAAATTGACAAAGAGCCAGATAATGTATTTAAAGTATCGAGCAGAATTAATTCTACTTGGGGTGGCAATTTCATTGATATGGTACGTTCAACAAAGTATTTGGAAATAATTGAAGAAGAAAATTTAGTCGAAAATGCTAAAGTGATGGGAAATTATCTCGATAGTAAATTAAACTCACTACAAAATCAATATCCAGAAAAGCTATCTAATTCAAGAGGCAAAGGATTATTCCGTGCAATTGACTTTATAGATAAATCACATAGAGGAAAATTTGTTGAAGATTGTTTTAAAAATCAAATTATGATTTTACCAAGTGGTAGCAAATCTGTAAGATTCAGACCACCTTTGAATATTCATTCAAATGATATAGATAAAGGGTTTGAAGTAATTGAAAAAATTGTCAGTGAGATTTAATTATTAGTTTTTCCTGATTTGTCATTCTGAATTTATTAAAAGATGTCCTACATTTCAAAAAATGTAGGACATCAAATATAAATTGGATTCCGCATCAAGTGCGGAATGACACACTCGTCATTATGTCATTCTGAACTCGTTTCAGAATCCAATTCACTATTTATGTCTTTTTCGAATTAAGATGTCCAACACTTTGAAAGGGTTGGACATCTGCAAATATGAGATTCTGCATCAAGTACGGAATTACTATGTTGTAACTCTAACCCAAATCAATTAAATCTATGTTCTAATAATGTGAATGTTTTAATAGTCCATCCTGCAAAAGGTCCTTGGTCATAATACTGCTTTGAGTAATATAATCCAATATTTGGTATAAATGTTTCATCTAATTTTCCAAAAATTTGGACATCTTCAGTATGTATAATTTTCAAGCTAAGTGTATATTTTATAGCAGAAAAATTGTTATCATTATAACTTATTGGAATATTGTTTGATATGTCAACATTGTGTTGCACTTCTACATTTATCGGAATTAATCCATTTGTACTATCGGTTTTATATATAAACCCTTGATAACTTGTACCAATAAATGATTCATCTTTTACTGGGTATTGTGCTTTAAGGGCAGATTTTTCATCACAATTTGTACATTTGTACCACAAACCAAGATTTGTATTAGTCATTAATACTGTATCCCCATAACCACCCATTGGAAATCTCATTTTGAACCATCTTTCACCATTTACGAGTACTTCATCATAAACAACAATTGAATCAATATATGAATTTGTAATATTTCCCAGTTTGTCAAATTCATCAACTTGGTAAAGCCATGTATTCCCTATTGCCAAAGGTAATATTACATTATTTGTTTGATCTGACTTTACAGATTGATACTCAACTTTTTCTCGGATAATATTTGTATCTGCATTAATCATATCCTCACATGCAGTAATTGCAAATAACAATACAAATAATGCTATTGATTTTAAAAACTTATTCATTGTGAACCTCTAATATATTAATTTAATAAAAAATTTGATAAATAAATTTATGTCAAAATTTAAAATTTACACCGTAATGAATCCCCAATTTTTTTGAATCAAACCAATTTTCTTGATGTTTGAACCATAAATTGGAAAATTCAGCTATAAGGATTAGTGAAATATCATCATAAAGTAAATATTCCAATCCCAAAGAATTCCTACCAATAATTCCAAATTTATTAAATCCAAGATTGATTTGCAAAAATGTAGAATAATTTAAATTATTAATCAATTCATATCTTGCTGACAATCCGATTGATAAGAAATTAGGTTGTTGTGAATATTTAAATAATTGACTGTTTTCAATTCCACTAAACTGTGCAAAAAACGTTTCTTGCCTTAATTCAATTCCTGATTTAATTTTTTCAGATAAATTATAAAGCAATGTAAGAGAAAGATTGTTGATTTTTGAAATATCGTTTGGATAAATTGTTTCTTTAGGTAAATTCCAATTTGAACTACTTTTTACTTCCAAATCTACTATATGATTTCTAATATGAGGATTAAAATCAATTTTTGTATCTAAACTATTATACATTTTATTAGTTTTATTTGGAACTGTTATTTTAAATTTCTCACTTATTAAATCTGAATAATTCAAAATTATCTTTGAATTACTCTCAGTTACTTCAAAATTTTTATCAAAATTACTCCCTCCTGTCAAATCATCTGCATTACTTTCTGATATATCATTCGATTGACTTATGTTTGAATGTGAATTATTAAATCCAAACAAATTTCCATTTGATACAGATTGAATACCTTCAGCAAAAAGTTCTTCATTAGGTTGATAAATTGTCAATTCTGGCAAATCAAAATTTTGAATGATTTCTCTTTTTTTTGTATTTGTGAAATTTTGTAATTCTGGTTTTATGAATACTAAAGTTAGAATTAATGTAAATAATGAAGCTCCAAGAGCAATTAACAAATTCTTCAAAAGCATACTTTTAAAAAATCCATTTGATATTTGAACTGTTCCAGAAACTGGAATCGCTGAAGGGACTGCATACCCAAGTTTAGAAAAAATTGCGTTGGTTTCTGCAACAGATGGTCCATAAGCCGAAATATTCGATTTTATAGTTGATGTAATATTTATGAAATTTTTAAAACCAATTCTAAATCCATCATCTTTTGAAAACTTGCTGATAAATTCCTGTTCTGAAACCTCATCAAGTAACCCATCAAGATAATTTATATATAATTCTGTATCTTTCATTTTGAACTCACTTATTAATTTCAGAAATTATTGGTTTAAGAATTTTCAATACTTCGTCCATAGCCCTGCAACTTCTCTGTTTGATACAGTCAATGGATTCATCAAGTATATGTGCAATTTGCGGATATGTAAGACCAACAAACCATTTAAGAACAAAAGTTTCACTATAAATATCATTGAGTTGATTTATTGCAATTTCAATCATTTTCAACAATTCATTATTTTCAATATTTTTTTGAAGGTTTAATGTATCTGTAATTTCATCAAAATCAATATCTTCATAAAATATAAGATTATTCTTTTTTTTGCGATATTTATCAACAGAAAGATTATAAGCAATTGTATAGATGTAAGATGGCAAATTGATATTAATTTCACCTTTTAGAATTATTGAGTGAAATTTAATCCAAGTTTCTTGGAATATTTCATTTGCATCTTCACTATTATTTGATTTAAATCTACAAAATGATTTTAATTTGTCGGAATAGCGATAGTACAATGCACTAAATGCTTCGTTTGCTAATTCACCTTGCTCTCGAATCAGCAAAATTAAATCTTTATCATCATATTTTGAGCAATCAATCATATTCAAACTTAATCAAAAAAATTCCTCTTCAATAATATTAACGTTTTGAAACAAAAAAAGGTGACAAAAAATAAAAAAATATTCTTATTTATTCCTTGTTATTCCATAATTTTGATGTTTATTACTTTGTTACGAAATATATTATGCAAATTAAAATTCTTATTACAATTATTTTATGTATATTATTTGTTAATTCAATTTTAGCAGATGCTTACAAATATCCAAATGACCCTAAAGAATTTATAAAACTTATGGAAAATAAATTTCCAGATTCTAAAACTCGATTAAATGAATTAAACACTTTAGTTTTTGATTTGTATCATTATGGATTTACCATAAGCGGAGCAACTTTTTTTGGACAAGTATTGAATTATATGAAGAATTTGATTGACCAAACAAACGAAAAACAGTATTTACCGGATTATTATTATATGTATGCAAATATTTGTTTTCAAAATTCAATTATTGATTCATCTATTTATTACCATAAAAAGACAATTGAATTTGCAAAAAAATATAATAAAAATGACCTTGTAATTCACGCAATTATATCTTTGGGTGTTCAAAACAATTATTATTCTGATAATTATCTATTAGATTTAATACCATATTTAAAGATAGGATATGAAAAACTTCATAAAACTAATGATGATTTTGCACGTGCTTCAGGTAATTGGTCAATGATGGAATATCATTTAAAAAGTACAAAGAACAAGGATTCAATCAAATATTACGAAAACGAGGCAAGAAAATATCTAAATCTAATTCCTGATGAAAGATTTCCTTTGAAAAATTTCGGTTTTCATTTGATTGAACAATTTAAAACAAATCTATTAACCAAAAATAGACAAAATGAAAATGAAATTAATCAAGCAAAATTTAATTTAGGAATAATAATAAAAGAAAACCTAAATCGAAAACTAATCAATTTTGACAGATATTTAAATTTGTTTCTGGCACAGCATTACAATTCAATTGCAAAAAATGATTCTGCAAAACTTATTATAAACAATTTCATCAATTCCACAAATATTTATCAAAAAGAGTATTTATTGATTTCAAAATATTATTACGAACTATATTTACAAATATTAAGTAGTGAAAAAAATTATAAAGAAGCTCTTGAAACTACATTTATTATTGATAATATTAATAAGAATATTGTTGATAATTCTGAAAATGTAGAAAGATTAGCTCAATTAAGAAACTTAGAAAAGATTGCTTATGATGAAAAAATTAAAACCGAAGAGCAGAGAAGAATCTTTATTTATGTTGTTATTCTTTTGATTACAATTTCATCAATTATTATTATTTATCTCTTGTATTCTCGCTACAAAAAAATCAAAATACTTAATTTTAAACTTGATGAAGCTAACAATACCAAAAATAAATTATTCAGAATTATTTCACACGATTTAAATGGACCTGCAAATTCAACACTTATTCTTTCGGAACAAATTGGCTTATATTTCGATAAAATGAGCAAGGAAGATTTTGCAAAAACAGCAAAATTGATTCATAAATCAAGTTTTCAATTAAAAGCAATTTTAGATACTCTAATTCAATGGTCGAAACTTAATTTTGATGGCTTTAAAGTATCCAAGAAAAATGTAATTGTTATTAAGATTATTGATGAAATTATTGAAGATTTATCGTATTTGATTAATTCTAAATCAATAGAAATAATTTCTGAAATTGAAAACGATTTAAGTGTACTATTTAATGAAGATGCACTGAGAGTTATTATCCGGAATATTTTATCCAATGCAATTAAATTTACACCAGCTAATCAACAAATTGTTATATCAGCAAAAGACGATTATATAAAAATCACAGATGGTGGTAATGGATTTCCAATTGAAATACTTTCAGGCAATATAAAAAATATTGATTCAAAGGCAGGCACAAACAATGAAACTGGTTTAGGGCTTGGCTTGCAAATCGTAAAAGATATAACGGAAAAATATGATGCAAAAATAGAATTCACAAATAACAATAATGGAAATGGCGAAGTGATACTACAATTTTAATTCAATTGAAAAATGCAATTCCGCTATTTTTTGCAGAATCAAAATATAATTGAACTGTTTCTAACTCACATTCAATAAAATGAATGAGCATTTGAAACAGCTCAATTTGTAAATATTTAAACTTTCCAATGAATAAGAGTGTTTTAACAAAAAAACTACTCTTCAATATTTTTAATTTTTAGAATACGATTCAAGCTAAAATAGCCAATCAATCCAGCAACAAGTGATGATAACATAATGACAAATTTTGCATTATTGATAATTTCAATATTATCAAAAGCAAGTAATGTAATGAAAATTGACATTGTGAATCCAATTCCCGCCAATGAGCCAACACCAGCAATTATTTTCCAATTCAATTCTGCTGGCAATTTTGCAATTCCTAATTTTACAGCTAAAAATGAAAGTGATAAAATTCCAATTGGCTTTCCAATTATCAATCCTAAAGCAATACCTAAACTATAATTTTGAGTAATCATTGACGCAAAATCAGAACTTAAAACAATTGCAGTATTTGCTAATGCAAAAATTGGCAGAATTATGAATGCAACCGGCTGATGTAAAAAATGTTGCAATTTAAAAGATGTGGAATTCTCATCACCATTTCCAAATGGTATTGCAAATGCTAATAGTACTCCTGTAATAGTTGCATGAACACCTGATTTGAGCATAAAAATCCACATTATTACACCACCAATGAGGTACGGAATCAAATTCAAAACTTTCATTCTGTTTAGTATGAGCAGAATCGCAAAAACAAATAATGAAATCAAAAGATACATTACATTTAGAGTTGATGTATAAAATATTGCTATGATAATTATTGCACCTAAATCATCGATTACAGCTAATGCAGTTAAAAATATTTTCAAAGAAACTGGAACTTTATTCCCCAATAAAGATAAAATACCTAATGCAAATGCAATATCGGTTGCCATTGGAATTCCAGCACCTCTTGATGTATCAGTACCAAAATTAAAGAACATATAAATACTTGCAGGTACAACAATTCCACCAACAGCTGCTAATATAGGCAGCATCGCATCTTTAATATTAGATAACTCACCTTGATATACTTCACGTTCAAGCTCCAAACCAATCATTAAAAAGAATATCGCCATTAAAGCATCGTTAATCCAATGCTCAATACTTAATCCTGCAAATTTGAATTGCCACATATTTATGTAATTTTCACCAAAAATCGAATTTGCAACAATCATTGATACAATTGTACAAGCTATTAATACCAAGCCACTTGATTTTTCACTTTCAAAAAAATCTTTAAACAAAACGGTTAATTTCATCTAAACTCCTTTACTTTACATCAACAAAATTTATATAACAAACCAAATGTGGTTTAATTGAATATCATTTTAGACATATAAAAATTAAATTTATTGTTTGCTTTAATTGTTAAATTTCGTAAAAGTGCCTAAGTTTCATATACTTTGAATTTGCTCAATTATAAAATGATTATAATTCAGTCGCACAATAAAAGAATCATTTGCAAGTAGTACTAAATTCAGCAAGACACACGTGAAATTGTCATTTTAAACTTATTTCAGAATCTATTTTAATACCGTCATTCCGAACAAAGTGAGGGATCCAGGACCTTTAGCAATGTATTTATATCGCTCCTACGGAGCTTTAGCAAAAAATATACAAATACTTTCTATTAATATATAGCAACTACGTTGCTAAAATCAGAAATCAATTTGTATAGATTCCACACTGGTGGTGGCATCTCAATAGAATATAGATTCCTCACGATGTTCGGAATGACAGTAATTTTTCATACGTTTCATTCTGAACTTGTTTCAGAATCCATCTACGGTTCATGTCATTTTCGCAACAAGATGTCCAACACTTTGAAAGTGTTGGACATCTGCATATATTAGATTCCACATCAAGTGCCGAATGACACGGGAAACAACCTCATTCCGAACAAAGTGAAAAATCTAGAAAAATAGGTTATTTGTTCTAGGATTTAGATTCTTCTACTAAGGTTTATAAATGTTCAGGTTTTTAAATACCTTATTTATATTATTAACCTTAATAGAAAGCAAAAACCAAAATGAAATTAACCTTATTAACTATATTGGTTTATACACCGTAGGTATTGAATATGGAAGTAATATCGCCCAAAATCCACATCCATCAATACACACCCCTTTGTCCCCTCTTGTTAGAGGGGAAATTTTGAGTTATTTATTCTTGTATTACACATAGGGCATCCCACTGGTAATTTCAACAGATTAATGAGAAAGATTTCTCAATTAAAATATTTTAATTACTATTTACTCAATATCACAACTCAAATTACAGCAGATTCTTTTATATCAATATAACCTTCATCAGCACTAAAAGATACATTCAAGCCGATTGGTAAAGTTAATTGGTCAGGAGTGTGTCCTATCATCAACCCATAAAATACTGGTTTCTTCAAATCTTTCAAATATAAATCCAAAACTTCACCAAGCGAACTATCCCAAGTAGATGAAGGCGAGCCCCTATAAACACAATCATTACATTTACCAAAAATTATGCCGTTGCAATCATCGAATTTTCCGGCAAGTCGCAACTGATTCATCATTCTATCTACTCTAAATGGCTCTTCACCAACATCTTCAAGAAATAGTATTTTATTTTTCGTATTTATATCGTATTCAGTACCAAGTAATGAAGTTACTAAAGATAAATTTCCACCAGTTAATTGCCCTTCAGCTTCACCAGAAACAATAGTACGAATTGGATTTGCATTTCTGATTCCAGCATTAGAAACTGGATTCGTCAATCTACCAATAGGAGTATTGTTGAAAATTACTTTTCTAAAATTTAATTCGGTATAGTTAGTAAATGCAGATAACATTATAGGACCATGAAAGGTAATCAGACCAGTTTGTTGATGTATGGCAAGGTGCATCGCAGTAATATCGCTATATCCAAGAAATATTTTGGGATTATTCTTGATTAACTTATAATCAATTTTATCTAACAATTGCCCAGAACCATAACCTCCACGAATACAAAAAACAGCTTTTATGCTTGAATCAGCAAAAGCTTTGTGAATCTCATCTAATCTTACTTGAACACTTCGAGTTTTGTATCCTGCTCCATTTGTGAGATTTTCGGGGAGAGTAGTTTGTAAATTGTAGAATTTAATTACTTCAATTGCTTTTTGAATATCATCAGGGTCAGGTGCATTTGTAGCTGGTGCAATCAGAGCTACTTTATCACCTTCTTTAAGCATATTGGGCTTAATTAAATCATTATTCCCAATTTGATTTGCATTTAAAAATCTAAATGAAGATGCTACTCCAAAAGCAGCTAAAGATAATGTAAAATTTCTTCTGTTCATAATTGATATATATTATTTGTATCAGGTTCAGTTAATTCAAATTCTAAGAAAAATGTTGTTCCAACTCCAACTTCCGATTCACACCAAATACTTCCGGACATTTGTTTCGTCAATTTGTAAGCAATTGATAAACCTAAACCAGTTGAAGATTCATTGCCAGTAGGTTTAGCTGATAACCTACTGAATTTTTTAAATAACTTGTTCATTTCTTCAGGTTTGATTCCTTGTCCTTCATCTTTTACACTAATAATTACTTTATTATTAGAATTTTTTTCTGCTTTAAGATAGATATTTTTGCTTGGAGCTGAAAATTTTATGGCATTAGACACAAGATTATTTAAGATTTGGCCAATTCTTGTATAATCTATTTTAATATTTAAATCTTTATCATAACTGGAAATTATGTTAATCTGTTTTTTTGAAGCTAAAGGTTTGAACGTATATTCAGTTTCAAATATAATTGATGAAATATCATAAATATCTAATTCAAGATTTAATTTTCCAGATTCAAGTGCATTAATATCAAGTAAATCTTTAATTAAAGTAATCATAGAGCTAATTGTTGAGTCAATCATATCGGCATAATTAACAATACCTTCGGTATAATCCGATTCGGCATATTCTCTTATTGAATGAGAATAAAGTGAAATTGCTGATATTGGATTTTTTAAATCATGAGCAACTATACCAAGAAATTCATTTTTTTCGTTATCTAATTCAATTAATTTATTATTCTTTAATTCAAGTTCACTATTATATTTACTAACTTCAATAAGTCTTTGTTTTTGGGCTTCTGTAAGTTTGTCAATCATTCTATTGAATGATTTTGATACTCTTTTAATTTCAATCCCACCATCATTTTCATTTACTCTAAAATGTTCATTTCCATCAGCAATAATTTCTGCACCTTCAGCCAACTTTCTTAACGGTTTAGTGATACCCAATGCGATTGCAGCAAATAATAGAATTGTGATAATAGATATAAATAGCATCGTTGCTGTTAGATTAAAAATTGAATCGTCTTGAAGCTTAATTAATTTTGCTTTCGAAAAACCTGTATAAAGTTCACCTTTACCAAATTTTGATTTCCAGTAAACTTTTTTAATGAAGAAAGTATCTGAATTTTTCAAATTTTTATATCTGTTTTGAATTTGCAATGGCGTAAGATTTAAATCAAATGGATATGTAACAATTTCTTCATTATTTTCATCAAGTAGATGGATAAATTTTAATGTCGAATCCTTCAATGCCCAATCAAATACAGGTAATAATGCATCATATTGTTCATTTGAAGCACCTAACTCAATTGTTAGTTTCAAAGTTTCAGAAATACTTTCAGTATTCTTTTCAAAAAAATCTAAAATTAATTCATTCTGCTGTTTAATAAAATATAAATATATTATTAATGTTATTGAAATTACACCAATTGAAATTGTCAAAATCAATTGAGCCATTAAAGTCAATTTTGATAATTTTTTCAATAATAGGTTCAAATATTTCAATTGTCAACTACTTCAATAATTTTCACATCATCAGTTAAGTCTTTAATATTATCGACATAGCCAATAGCATCTTCATATTCAGATACAAATTTAATCACATCTTTTACTTTGTAGAGAATTTTAGGAGGAGATACTTTACCACTTAACGTAACTTTCAACCATATCATACTTACTTTATTTGGCGATAAAAATAAATAACTATTTGAAAAATCTTCTCTTAACTCTGATTCAGAATTATAATCAACAATTTGTATCTTTCTATTATTTTTCCAAGTAATAGTATTTCCAAGATAAATATTCCTGATTTCTGATTTTGAAAGTTTATTTACAGGATTTGATTTATTTGTAATAATAAAATGCGAATTTGCATTAGTTACTATAAGTACCAATAATATTATAATTATATATATTTTTTTAAATTTCATAATTGTTTAAAATGCAATTGATAAACTTGATTTTAATGAACCAAAATCGGTTTTAATTAAACCCATTTCCATAGTATTGTATTGTGCTTCAGCTTTTATAAAGAAATTATTTGAAATTGCGTAATTCAAACCTAAAACAATTTGTGATGCTTTATTGTCATTAATTCCACCAAATTCCAGAAAAGCAAATTGAGTGTATGGAGTTAAAACATCAAATAATGTATAAGCAAAATGAATATAACTTAAGATAGAGTTTTGATTATTCGCAACAGAATCTTTAAATGAAGGAAAGAATACTTCTCCCTGAAATTGAAAATCTTGATATTCATATTGCAATTCCAAAGCAGGAGTTATTTCGACACCGTTAGAATGATTGGCGATACCCATCTCGTTTTTATCTCCATAAACTGAACATCCTATTTGAAACCCACGAAGAAATGATGGTGTTAGATATATTCTTGAAGCAAAAGCAGTATTATTATCCAAATATGAGTTTCCAACAAAGTCATTTCTACCATTACCAAACATAAAAGAGTATTCTAATTGAGTACCATTTTCATCTATATCCAAGGTGCCTGTTGCTTCTATACCCAAAATATATTTACCATAAAATCTTTGGGCATGAGCTGTATTATTTGGTGAAAACCTTGAATAAATATAAGGTGAATTGATTGAAAAATAGGTAGGTGATGCATCATGAATTTTGTTATAAAGCCCAAAATTTGTTAATATCTTTCCAGCTCTTAATTTGAATTCAGGCAAAAATGAATATTCTGCCCACACCTGCGAAAACTTGATTACTCCGATATTACCATTACTTGCAATATTTAAATTATGCTCTAATTCTATATCAGTAACAAATCTTGCGTTTGGGTTAAGATTGAAATCACCAATTAAATTCAATCTCGTTATTTCAAATTTAGCTTGATTATCATTAACATTATTTGATACTGAATAATCAATTTGAGAATATCCGAAAAAGTTATAGTCATTTAGAAAAGCATAACAATTAGTATAACTATATAATACCAAGCATACAACAAAAATAATTCTAATATTTCTTATCATTTTTTTTAATTTTTTTATAAAATAAAAATGCAATTTACGGAAAATTTTAATACAATTGTTGAAATTAAAAATAATTAATTCATTTATAATTTTAATTTTCAGCACTACTCAGTTAGCAATTTATTAAATACCCAGCTGTTTTAATACTTTCAATACTCAATATTTTTCAAATGGGAAAAAAGTACAATTGGAACAATCTGATAATAATAAAAATAAAAGAAATTCTTTGAAATTCCCATAGGGAATTAATGTTTGTAACACAATAAACCCAATCCTAACCTTCCCCAAGGGTAAGGAATATATGTAAAGTCCTCCCCTTGGGGAGGACTTAGGTGGGGTTTAAATTATTCAATCCCGCTGGGATTGCAGGACTTACGCCAGTTCCTTCCCCTTGGGGAAGGTTAGGTTGGGGTTTACAAACATTTAATCCCTAACGGGATTTTTAAGGAATTTCATGTTATGATTATTTTCATATTGTGCCAAATATACATTTTTTTCATTCAAATTACAAATCATTTTTTAAAATTCTTAAACGGCTAAATTGTTACGATTTATTTAATTGCAAATTTAGTAAAAATTTAAATGAAATAAATATATTGAAAATTTGTCTATATGCAATTAAAAATTGTTTTGTAAAAGTAAATCTGTATGGAATTTAAATGTATCGATCAATGTTCTTTTTGTTAATAATTTTCATAACCGCTTCTAATTTGACGGTTTTTTCTCAAAATCAAAAACTTAATGAAGACAAGGTGTTAGCAACCATTGGTAAAGAAAAAATTACTTACGGTGAATTAGAGCGTGCTTTTCAAAAAAATCTAAATAGAAAAAATACATCATTGAGTAATATTTCTCGTGATAGCATGATGGATTTTTTGAATTTGTATATTAATTTTAAATTAAAAGTTACTGACGCTTTAGCAAGGGGTTTTGATAAAGATACTTCTGTAATTGCTGATTTAGAACAAAACAGAAAAGTTTTGGCAGAATCTTTTTATTACGATAGAAAGATTGTGGACCCGAATGTAAATAAATATTTGAAAATTCGAGAAAAAGAATACAAAGTTGCTTTTATACTTTCAACTTATCAGCAAGGACAAGTAAAAGATACCGCTGATGCTTTGGATAAAATTACTAAAGCGATGAAAGAACTAAAAGCTGGTAAAGATTTTGCTGCAGTTGCAGACCAGTATTCAGATGACCGTGAGTCAGCTGTAAGAGGTGGAGTCATTCCAACTTGGATTACAGCAGGTAAAGTTCAGCGAGTACTTGAAAATGCAATTTTCGCTACAAATAAAGGTGAAATTTATCCAAATATTGTGAATACTCGATTTGGTTATTTTATAATTAAAGTATTAGATATTCAAGATAGAATTAAAGTAAAACCAAGTCATATACTTATCACATTTAATGATAACTCTCGTGATAGTCTTGCATCTGAAAAAAAAGCAGATAGTTTAATCTCATTACTTAGAAAGGGTGCAAGTTTTGAAAAATTAGCAAAGGAAAATTCTGAAGACCCTGTTTCTGCAGCTAATGGTGGTTCACTTGGTGCTTTTTATTCACGTTCAACAGGTTTAGATGGTTCTAATACTGCACTTGTACCTGAATTTGAAGAAGCAATTTTTGCTTTAAAAGATAAAGAAATATCAGATAAAGTTCGTTCTGAATTTGGAATTCATATTATAAGAAGAGATGAATCAACAAAATTTGATTACGAAACTGAAAAAGAAGAATTAAAGAAAATGTATAAGCGACTTTATTACGTTGATGATAGATGGGCGCACATTGATTCAATTGCTAAAACTATGGGTTTCTTTTTGAATGAAAATAGTATGCAAAAATTACTTTCATCAGTTGACACTAATAAAACTTCTATTGATACTGCTTGGGCTAATAAAATAAATAATGACACAAAAAAAGAATTAATATATAAATTCAACGGACAAGATGTTAATATCTCACAATTTATAAATGATGTAAATACTAAAACTGAACTTCGTGGTATTGCTTTGAATGATGAAGGTATCAGACTTGGAATTAAACGTGTTATTGAGCCGATAGTTTTCAAAAAAGTATCAAATAATCTTGAAAAAGAATACTCTGATTTTGCAGCATTGATGAATGAATTTAGAGATGGTATTTTATTATTCAAGATTGAAGCTATGGAAGTATGGGATAAAATGAAATTCGATACAGTTGAAGCAAGAAAATATTATAATGCAAACAAAGATAAATTCAAAACAGACCTTATGGTTCAGGTAACAGAAGTACACTTGCTAAACGATTCAATTGCTAAAAATATTTATAATAGAATTAAATCTGGTGAAGATATAAATGCTGTCGCAGAAATGGAAACCCAACGTTCAAATTATAGAGAGAAAAAAGGTAATTGGGATGCTGTTTCTACTCGTACACACAAAATTGGTAAAGCGGTAATTGAAAACTCAGCTAAAGAGGGAGATGTTTTTGGACCTATCAAAATGGATAATGGTTATTCTGTAATCAAAGTAAATAGCTTTTTTCAGCCAAGACCAAAAACATTTGAAGAAGCTATTCCTGATTTTGCAAGTTCATTACAAGATATTTTGCAAAAAAATCTTACAAACAAATGGCTTGATTCAATTAGAGCAAAACATACAGTAAAGATTGACCAAAAAGTAATTAATGAAATTAATAAAAAATAAATGATTGATATAAATATGTTGAAAGTAAAGAATATTTCATTTTTAATAATGCTTGTTATTTTTGTTTCAAGCTATGATTTTGCTGTTTCACAAATTCAAAAAGGTGAAACAATCAATAAAATTGTTGCCATCGTAGGCAATGAGGTTATTTTGAAATCAGATATTGATGGACAAATTGCATATATGTTGCTTAGAGATAGCAAAGTTAATCCAGAAGACCCTATACTAAGACAAGAAGTATTAGATGGTATGATTGACCAACTACTTATAACTACAAAAGCAGTTGAGGACTCAGTAACCGTTTCTGAAGAAGAAATTACTCAAAGATTAGACTTACATATTCAAACGGAAATTCAAAGATTTGGTTCGGAAAAAAGAGTTGAGCAAGTTTATGGTATGTCTGTAGCAAGAATCAAAAATGAAGTTCGCGACCAGATAAAAAACAATCTTCTTGCCCGCACATTGATACAGAAAAAATTTGGCGAAGTGTCGGTTACAGGTAAAGAGGTAAAGGATTTTTATGAGATGTATAAAGATAGTTTACCCGCATTACCCAAAATGGTGGAATTGTATCATATAGTTAAAAATGTGCAATCTCAATCAAGTTCAAAAGATGAAATATTGACTCTTGCTAAGGCAATTCGGGATTCAATTATCAAAGGCGGAGATTTTGCTGATTTTGCGAAAAGATACAGTGCTGATTTAAATACTGCAAAAGATGGTGGAGAACTTGGCTGGTTTGATAAAGGAAAATTGCTACCTGAATTTGAAAAAGTTGCTTTTAATTTGAATCTGAATGAAATTTCTGCTCCCGTAGAAACACCTTTTGGTTTTCATATTATTCAAACACTTGAAAAATCTGCTTCTTCAGTCCGTACAAGACATATTTTATTTAAATTAGGCCAATCAACCGAAGACCAAGATGTTGCAAAAAAAATACTGAAAGACCTAAAAAATAGATTTGAAGAAGGTGAATCATTTGAAGAATTAGCAAAAAAGTTTTCTGATGAGAAAGAATCAAGAGGTTTTGGCGGTATGATTGGAAAATTACCATTAGACGAAATTCCTGCCTCAATCAAAACTGTTGTTGATAATTTGAAAGAAGGTGAAGTTAGCGAACCTCTTACGTTTAGTACTGACCCACTAAAACCTTCATTTCACATAATTTATAAGAAGAGAATTATACCTGAAAGATTCCCATCATTAGATAGTGATTATAATGAAATTCAATCAAAAGCAGCCGAATATAAAAAATCTAAGTTGTATGCAGATTGGATAAAAGAATTACGCAAAGAGCTATATTGGGAAATCAAAAACTAATTAATAACATTTCTGTCAGCTGCAAATAAATTATATGTTAGAAATTACAGTTACTTTTGAAGACAAAACAAAGATGCCTACCGAGGATGAACTATCAAATATCCTCGGTGATGCTTACGATTTGTGGAATGAAATAAAAAACTATACTTTTTCTAAAGATAGTAAATTAACAGATGAATGGAAATATCCTGGCAAGAAATATGGCTGGAGTTACAGAATCAAAGCTCAAAAACGCATTATCATATATTTTATAGCCCAAGTAAATTACTTTCTTGTCGCATTTTCATTTGGCAATAAAGCATATAATTTTATTCTCCAAAGTGATATTTCTGTTCATATCAAAAATGAATTATCCAACGCTAAAGAATATATGGAAGGAAGAGGTATTAGAATTCCTATTCATAAAAAAGAAGATTTAATAGATATTTTCAAACTGATTGAAATTAAACTGTCGTTTTAATTGAATTATGGGAGATAATTTTTTAAAAAAAATTGAATATGTTGTAAAATCCAAGTTTGATAAAATATTGGATTCAAAAGAAAAGCCAATATTGATAGATAAACCAATTTCAATTCCTGAATTTCAATCGCCATCAAAAATACTACTTCTTAGACACGATAGAATTGGTGATGTAATTATTTCAACTCCATTAATTAAGTTATTAAGAGAAAAACTTCCCAATTCACAGATTGATATTTTATTAAGTACAAAAAATATTACAGCAAAAAATGCTATAATTAATTTAATTGACAATATTTATATATATGAAAAGAAATTTTTTTCAATAATTAAATTAATTAGAGAGTTTAAAAAAGAGAAATATGATTTAATTATTGATTTGTTTGATAATGCTTCTTCAACTGCGGGGTATTTAATTAAACTAATAAAACCAAAGTATTCAATTGGAATAGATAAGCAAAATAGTTCAATTTATACTCATATCGTACCATTATTAGATAAAAGCAAGTATCATATAGTAGAAAGAATTTTGCAATTACTGTTACCATTTGGTATAAATACTGATTCAAAATCTTGTATTCTTCATTATCCACTTTCCCAAAATGACAAAGATGAAGCTGAAAAAATACTTGGAAGAAAGTCAAAATCATTTCGTTTGGGTATAAATATTGCTGGGTCATCAGTAGAAAAATATTGGGGAACAGAACAATATATTGAATTAATAAACCTATTTTCAGATAAGCATAAAAATTTTGAAATAATAATTTTCGGAACTCCACGGAATTTATCTAATCAAGATGAAATTAAAAGAACCACAGTAGCGGTATTAGCACCATCTGACAAGTCTTTTCATCAGTATGCTTCTGTGCTATCATTATGTGATGTTATAATAACAGTTGATACAGCAGCCGTTCATTTGGCAGCAGCATTTCAGATTCCTTGTGTTGCTTTGTATTCTATCACTGGCGAACACAATGAACCAATTCCTTGGTATCCATTCAACTCACCTCATAGAATTATAACAGCAATAGGTCAATTAAACCAGATAAAAGTACAAGATGTAATAAAGTCTGTGGAAGAATTATTATGAAATTTCTCATTGTACAATTAGGTAGAATTGGTGATTTGATTTTAATAACTCCGACTTTTTCGGCATTAAAAGAGAAATATCCTGATTGTACTATAGATTTGTTTGCTGGTAGAAATAATTGGAAAATTGTTGAAAATAATCCATATTTAAACGATATTATTGTTTTTGAAAAATCTCCGTTAGGTTATTTGAAAACAATTTCGAAAATATTTTCCAAAAAATATGATTATTGGATAGACCCAAAAGACCACAAAAGCACAGAAAGTCAATTATTTGCAAGAATTTCACGCTCAAAAAACAAAATTGGTTTCAATTTAGAAGGAAAAAAAGTTTTTAATATTGAATTACCAACTCCGAATAAGCCACTTCATCATACTGAAATTGGAATCAATTCACTTGTTCCTCTGGGAATAAAAATGCCAGATACTGCTCCCAAACCACAACTATATGCAACTTCTTTGAGTAATGATTATCTATTTGAATTTTTATCAACTAATAAAATAGAAAAATATATCGCTTTGAATTTGTCAGCATCTACTACGGATAGAATGTGGGATAATAGTAAATGGAAAGAATTATTTCAAAAAGCAAATTTATTACCATATAAACTAATTATATGTTCAGCTCCAAAAGAACAAGCCCAAGCAATAGAATTATCAAAAAATGCCATTAATTCAATTTATTATCCAACACGTAATATAAATGATGTTGTTTCACTTGTTGCAAAATCTGAAGCTGTTATCACGCCCGATACTGCAGTTGTTCACATTGCAGCAGCTTTTAATAAACCATCTTTTTCACTTTATAATGGAATAGACGATGCTTATGCAAAATTCTATCCATTATCTGATTATTCATTTATTATGCGTTCTCCCAAAGATGATTTTGGGATTCAACAAATTTCCGTAACTGAATCAGCAGAAATATTGAATAAAATGCTCTCAATTATTTAATTTCATTGAAAATCCCATCGAGAATAAACATCTGCAATAAGTTATTTACTCTAATTTCACGCTCAAACAAAATATGAATTAACGTATGTATTGCGTTAGGACTGGTTTGAGCGATTATGTTATCAAGATTCTACTCCAAAGAATTTAATTGGTTTAAGTGATTCTTTTTTACAAGTTGTTCATCCAATAGGGTTTCTTGTTGAATTTTGTATTTGTATTTTTTTCAAAATTAGATGATTCATAACAATATTAAAATCAGTAACAAAATTATTGATTCACATATATTTGATAACCTAAAATTACTGATTAAATCTGATTTACCAAAATACTAACCATAGTATTTGATATAATATATTGAAGAATTAAAGGAATACGGTATGTGATTAGAAAATTTAGTTTCACATAAATATAAATTAAGGTAATGATATTTTATAATTATATACTGAAATATGTGAAATATTTAGCAAAATAATTTGCATACTATACAAACATTTGTTAATTTAGTATGTGAATAGTTTGCATATATAATAATTTATAATATAAACTATTCATATTATAAAGTAGTTAATTTAGATATTGTTTATTCATTAATTAGAAAGGAGTTCCATCTATGACAAAGATGCAACTGCTATTGTTAGTTATTGCCATAATGGTATTATCAATCGTTGGTTGTTCTGACGATAATCCTTCAGATAATTCAAGTACAAGTTTTAATTCTTGTGAAGGTTGCCATACTAATTATGCAAAACTTAAAGAAGTACACGCCCCTGATTCAACCTTGGCTAATGGAGGTTGCGGTGGTGAAGCACCATATTATGAACCTTATGACAGAGTGTTTATGGGTGGTGAAGATTTCAAAACATACAAAGCTACTGCTCACGGCAAATTAGCTTGTACAAAATGTCATAACGGTACTGACAATACCAGTGATAAAAAAGTAGCACATGGTGGAAACTTTGTTGCTCGTCCTTCTACTATTCATCAAGAAAAATGCGGAGAATGTCACAAAACAATTTCCGATAATTTTGTGAATAGTATCCATGCTAATGGTTGGGGACAAAAACGTAAAGTTACTTTACGTATGGGTTTGAATGGTGCGGAAGATTTTGATAAACTTCCAGCTCATCAGATTGAGGGTTACAGCAAAAAATGTGCTTCTTGTCATGCATCTTGTGGCGAATGCCACGTGATTAGACCTGAAGCAGGTGGTGGTGGTTTAGCAAAATCACATATTTTTGCAAAAAAACCTGACTATTACAATGTATGTATTACTTGCCATCATTCAAGAGGTGGAGATGCATTCTTAGGATTCTCTTCTGGTACTCAAGCTGATGTTCATAGAACTAAACTTGGATATACTTGTAATACCTGCCATAGTGGAGATGAATTACACGGTGATGGACAGATGCACAAAACAAGATTTGAAGTTCCAGCATTACCAAGCTGTACTGATTGTCATAAGAATATTGCTTCAAGCAATAATTATCACAGTGTTCACATGAGCAATCTTAGTTGCAATACTTGTCACTCTCAAAACTACAATACTTGTGGCAGTTGTCATATTAACGGTGAAGGAGCAAGAATTACTGCACACCTTGAGTTTAAAATTGCTATGAATCCTATTAAAAATATTAAGAAAGATTTTAATTTCTCTTTAGTTCGCAGAACTTTAGCAGCTCCTGATAATTGGGTTTTATATGGAGTTTCTGAATATCCAAAATTTGATGCAGTACCTACTTTTAATTACACAACACCACATAACATTTTAAAATGGACAGCAAGAACATTAGTTCCTGAAGGAAAGAGTTGTGCTTATAATTGCCATATTCAAAAAGATGGTGATGATTATAGAAATAAATCATTGTATTTATTTAAATCAGATTTGAAAGATTGGGAAATGAAAGCTACGCAAGGTATTACTGTTGACGGTAAATTACCTGATAGCTGGGGTGTAAAATAGTTTGTTTTTTGATTATTTTTTTAATGTTTGTTTTTTTACTTTTTTTCGGAGTTTTAATGAAAAAAGAATTTTTTAGAATGTTTGGCAAATTATTCGCCATTCTCGCTTTTGTTATGTTTGCAGCTTCTTGCTCAGACGATACAACCACTGAACCTACAATTGTAGAATCAGAAGTTCTTGCAAAATATTTCGCTGATAACACAGGTTATCCTTTAGCAGCTCAAATTATCACTGCAACAGACCTTGATGCAAAAATCAAAGCTGACCCATCAAAAGTTTTGACAATTGACATCAGAAATGATTCAGTTTATAAAGTATGCCACATCCCTGGTGCAATTTTTATGCCTTTGAAAGACTTATATGCTTATTTTAAAGCAAATGAAGCTACTATCAAATCAAAAGAATTAGTTGCTGTTACTTGTTTTACAGGTCAATCTGCTGGTTATTCAGTTTCTTTATTGCGTGCAATGGGCTTTTCAAATGTTAAATCATTAAAATTTGGTATGTCTTCATGGTCAGACAAATTTGTTGGTAGTTTGAATGCTGGCGTTAAGAATGATTTTGCAACAATGTTAGTTAAAGAAGCAAAAGAAAAACCAGCTTTAGGAACAGTTATGCCTACTTTAGCTACTGGCAAAAAAACTGGTGTTGAAATTGCTGATGAAAGAGCAAAATACTTATTTGAAAAAGGTTATGCTACATCTGGTACAGATGCTTGTGCAATTCTTGCATCAGTTGTTATGGCTGACCCAAGCAAATATTTCATAATTAACTATTGGCCTAAAGCACAATATGATGATTTTGGTCATATTGCTGGTGCTTATAATTATGTTCCTGCAGATAATGACTTGAACTTCAATAAAATGCTCAAAACTCTTCCTATTGATAAAGAAATCGTTGTTTATTGCTATACAGGACAAACAAGTGCTTACATGGCTGCTTATTTGAGATTGTTGGGCTATAATGCTAAATCATTACAAACAGGTATGCAAGGAATGGCTATTGAATTGATGAAGTCAAAAACTGGCTATACTTATTGGGATCAAACTAAAGAATGTAAAAACTTAGAATGTGCTAACTAATATTCTATGATTTATTTCTGAAATTTGGGGTTGCTTATTCATTAAGCAGCCCTTTTTTTGTTATCATCATTAATATCATTAAAAGAAATCTTGAAAAATTAGAATTACTATTTATTAAAGTATTGGCATATTACAGAGTTACAATGAATATGAAATTAATACTTGAGCAACAGACTGCTAAGTTGCGTACAATTGAATTATGAATAAATTGAAAATCCCAGCTAGATTTTCTACAAAAATATTCATAATTGAAGACAATTTAAAAATATATAATATAGGAGAACTTGATGGTATCATAAAAAAAATGAATAAAGCTGATTATTGACAAATTAAATAATTTGAATTGATAAAGAAAAAACTTTTGTTTACTGTAAATTAATCAATAAATTTGTATTTTGATTTAATAATAATTAGCTTATTAATATTTAAGTAGAATAAATGTATTACGACAGCATAAACCAAAGAGATACTTATAAACTTCTCGAACAAATCACAACTGGAAAATTTAAAACTGGTTTTGAATTTTTACAAAATCTTATCAACGAAGTTGTTCTTCATCAAGAATTTAGAATTACCGGTGGACGAATATGGGAATTAAACGCTGATGGTATTTCATATACATTACGTTATCAACATGGAAATGTAAAACATATACCTGAAAATTACAGAATACTTATCGATGACCACCCAATATTAGATGATGTTGTCGAAGTGCGTACAAAATTAAATTATGAAAAAGACCCTGTGCTACTTGAAACAGGAATATTTGTATATTCAGTAACAGGTGTTGGCGAAATCATTAAAACATCCAAGGGTAAGTATTATCAATACATTCTTGGTTTTAATGCACCTGAAATTCTTCAATCTTTTTACGAAATTTTAAGCATTATTAGTAGTCTTGCTACCGTAACGTTAAGAGGATTAGTATCGGAAGAAGTTCAGAAGAAAATGCAACGCGATATCGGAAAAGCAGCAGAAATTCAAAGAAATCTATTACCTGACCATTATCTTGAATTTCATGATTATAAAATATTCGGTGCTTGTATTCCTGATAGTGAAGTAGGTGGAGATTATTTTGATTATTTGCGTAATATGGATGATGAAGAAGAACGACTTGGAATATTAATTTGTGATGCTGCAAGCAAAGGATTACCTGCTGCAATCCAAGCTCTATTTGTTTCGGGAGCAATTAGAATGGCTCAGGTATTTTCACCAAAGATGTCAAGTTTATTTTCAAGATTGAATACACTTGTATTCGACACATTCCCTTATGAAAGATTTGTAACTTTATTTTATTGCGAATTATCTCTTACTTCAAATCGCTTAGTTCTTTATGCAAATGCTGGACATTGCTCTCCTATTCATTATCGTGCAGACAAAGACATTGTTTCTATGCTTGAACCTACTGGTGGGTTATTAGGAATTGTAAAAAATCAAAAATTTAAAGTAGAAAATATTATAATGCGTCAGGGTGATATACTTGCATTATATACCGATGGTATTAATGAAGCACAAACTGCTGAAGGTGAATTTTTCGGCGAACAAAGAATAATTGATATTATTCGTCAAAACAGATACGAAAGTCCTCAAAATATAGCTTATAAAATTATTGAGGAAGTTCAGAAATTTGCAACAAATACACCTTACACAGATGACAGAACTATTATTATCATCAAAAGAGATAGTGAATAAGTGCAAGATATTCCTATAAATAATAAAACTAAAGGTAATAAAGCTGAAGAAATTGCATCAGCATTTCTCGAAGAAAGCGGCTATAAAATAATCAAGAGAAATTTCCAATTTGGTAAATTAGGGGAATTAGATATAATTTGCAAGGATAAAGATACTTTGGTTTTTGTTGAAGTAAAATCAAGAACAAGTTATGAATATGGCGACCCTGTTTTATCAATGACACCTTCTAAAATAAAAAATATTCGGAAAATTGCTGAAGCATATCTTTATGTGAATAAAATTGAAAATATTGAATGTAGATTTGATTTTATTGGAATTGATATGCGAAAATCAAAGCCAGAAATTAATCATATTATAAATGCTTTTTAATATTGATTAGGAACAAAATGCCCGTAAGTTTATTAATTGCAATAAGATATATTTTTACAAAGAGAAATTTTCAATTCATAACCATAATTTCTATTATTTCTATTATAGGTATTACAGTTGGAGTTGCAGCTTTAATAATAGTAATGTCAATTTTTAATGGGTTTCAGGAATTAACTGAAAAGCAGATTGTTGGTTATGACCCACATATTAGAATTAGTCCCAAAAAAGGAGCATGGCTAAATAATATTGATTCAATTATAATTCCTATTCAATCAAATTCGGAAATAACAAGTTTTGCAAAAGTAATTTCAGGAAAGGTTGTTGGCATTAATAATAATATTGTTCAAGTGTTTAACTTACAAGGAATTGAGGAAGATAACTCAAAATTTTTTAATGAAGTAAAGAAATCAATCGTTCTCGGAAAATTCAAATTTCAAGATAATTTTGGTAATCCAGGTATTGTTATTGGAGCTGGTTTATCAGACAAATTGAAAGTACTACCCGGTGACTCATTGCTAATTGTATCGCCAAAAATGGTAGAATCATCAATAACATCTTTCAAACCATACAAAAGTACAAAAGTTATTGTTATGGGAATCTTCCAAACAAATATTCAAGATTTTGACTATAGAGATGGTTTTGTACTCTCAAATACTGCAAAAAAAATATTTTATTCACCTTCAAATTCATTTTCATCATTAGAACTTAGAATTAAAGATTCATATAGTTCTTTCAAAATTGCAAAACAATTAAAATCTTCACTAAATCAAAATTTAAAAATTGAAACGTGGCAGGACTTAAATATGGATTTATATAGGATAATGAAATTTGAGAGGATTGCTGCATTTTTGATTTTAATGCTAATTATTGTTCTTGCTGTATTTAACGTACTTGTTTCACTTACAATGACGGTTGTTGAAAAGAAATCCGATATATCTGTTTTGAAAGCGATGGGTGCTAATAGTAAAATGATACGTAGTATTTTTCTGGCAGAAGGTTCTTTTATTGGAATAATTAGCACTATATCTGGAGTTTTGCTGGGTCTTGGATTTTGTTACGGTCAGATTTACTACAAATGGTTTGCCATTGATACTAATAAATATATTATTGATGCAATTCCTTTAAGTGTAGATTATAATGATGTAATAATTGTGATAATTGTATCTTTGATTTTATCCACATTAGCAACGCTTTATCCATCACTCAGAGCAGGAAAACAAGAGATTGCAAAAGGCATAAGAGCAGAATAATAAATTTCAAGTTTGGAATTACAGCGTCTAAAATTTGAAATTAACCTGAAAATTAATACACATAAATTTAGTTGAATGGATTCTTTGGTATTAGTTAATTTTTCTCTGCACTATTTCACATATCATTTTAAAAAAATGGAGATGTACTTTCTTGAATTTTTCTGTTTGAATTATTGAAGGGTATCTTTTCAATAATAACAAATTCAGATTTTAATTCAATCGTTACATCACCATTATTATGCTATTCAATAATTAATTGAATTGCAAAACTCATCTATTTTACGAACAACAATGGTTTTGAAGTAGTATTGTTGCCAGTTGTTAATCTGTAGAAATAAACCATGCTACTTAATTGAATATCATTTGCAGATGGATTAAATTCTATAGTATATGTACCCATTTCTTTAAACTCATCAACAAGTGTAATTACTTCGTTGCCTAAGTAGTCAAATATTTTAAGTGATACATTTCCAGACGTTAGAATTGTATATTGAATATTAGTAGATGTACTAAATGGATTAGGATAATTATTGATTTTATGGAAATCAGTGAAATTATCATCAACACCAGTTGCCACTTCTTTCAAATCAGTAGGAAGAACTGGCATCAGTCTATAACCAGCATCAGGGTCAGAAATACTTGATTGACATAAAACGCCCTCAAATGTTACTGATTTAGACAAGAAAGGCATTCCTACTAAGTAAGTATCATTTTTTTCGCCAATTCTGATTACAACTGCGTTTGATTTATCACTTTCATCAGAAGTTTGGTAGGTTTTTGATTCATAGAATACAATATCGCCAAGATTTGGCAATGTCATACTTTCTACTTTAACAAGCATACTTTCATATTTTTCACCGTTAGAATTAATTTCCATCAAGTCCAATTTGATTGGATTAGGAAGTATATTCATTCTGTTAATTCTAAAATATGAAGATAAATTTGAATCTTCAATAACCATTAGATGTAAGTTTTCTGTTAAACTACCCTGTATTTTAATCATATCAGCCATTTGTATTCCAAAATTCTCTACATCATCAAAGAATTCACCTTCTTTTTGTATAATAGTCAATGCACCTGTTTCATCTTGAATTCTGGTAAAGTTACCTTTTGTACGTGTTACAATACCTTCGATTGAAAATTCAGTACCAAGTGGCAAATTACGTGCGTCTTCAATTGTAATTACAGGTAAACTTTGAACTCCGATACCTGTTAGTGTAATTGAGTCTTTTCCATTGCCTGCATTATGATTAAATACTAATGTTGCATCTATTTGACCTTCAACTAATGGTGAAAATGTAACATAATATTCAATTGATGTGCCAGGATGTACAACAGTTTCATTAGCTATTGCACTGTATTGGTTATTGCTTGGTACAATACTGGATATAATTAAATCAGCATTGCCCGTGTTTGAAATGTAGCAACTTTTTGTTTTACTTTTTCCAATAAATACTTTTCCGAAATTCATACTAACTGGACAAACTGTAAAGTTAGGAGTTGAAGGTTCACCAACGCCTGTGCCTGTAACAAATACTGAATCACTTTTTGTTGGAGCATTATGATTAAATACTATGCTACCAGTTTCATATTCTGGAGTTTGAGGTGTAAATGTTACGTAAAATGTACGTGAATTTCCAGCTGAAATAATAACATAATTTGGAGTAGCTGAATAAACTAAATTTGTTGAGTTCACATTATATATTATCAAGTTTCCTGAACCTGTATTTGTAACTATAACACTATCTCTTTTTTGATTACCAATCTTAACTTCACCAAAATTTAAAACCTTTGGTGTTACAGTAAATTCTGGAAATCCTGTGTCGCCTACACCAGTACCACTTACATAAATTGAATCCTGAAATGTACTTGCATTTGTACTAAAGAATACAAATCCATCTTTTAATCCTAATGTAAGAGGAGTAAATGTAATTGTTATCCATCTTGATTCGTTTGGTTTAAGAACCATATATTGTGAATGAACACCAAAGTGTGAATCATCTGAAGTGATACCTGTAAGTATAAGGTCAGCACTTCCAATATTTGTTATTTGTACACTATCTGATTTGAAACCATTTATATTAACATTACCAAAATGTAAACTCTTAGGATTGACAGTAAATTTAGGTGATATACCAGTTCCAGTTACTGTAATTGAATCCTTTGTGCTATTGCCATTATGATAAAATACGATATAAGCATTTTGATAGCCATCTGCATAAGGAGCAAATGTTACAAACATTGTTTGTGATTCGCCAGGTTTTATTATCATTGTTAAAGGATAAGCAATAAATAATCTATTTGTACTTGTAACAGTACTAATAATTAAGTCAGATGTTCCTTTATTTGTAATTGTTACAGAGTCAGTTTTGGTTGTATTGATTTTCACATCTCCAAAATTCAAAAAATATGGATTTAAGGAGAATATTGGTAATACACCAGTTCCATTTACGCTAATTGAATCTTTTGGATTTTTTGCATTATGATTAAAATAAATATATCCATATTGATAACCATCTACAAGTGGAGAAAAAGTAATATCATAATCCTTTGAAGCTCCGGGAGCAATAACCCCATTGTCAGGACTGAATGTGAATAACTGATTAGAACTTACAAGTGAATAGATTATCAAATCTGCTGTACCAGTATTCTTAACTGTAACAGTCATTGTTTTTGAAGTTTCATCTCTTACATTTCCAAAATTCAAATAAGTAGGATTAACTGTAAATAATGGAGAAACACCAGTTCCGCTTACGCTGATTGAATCTTTTGAAATTTTAGCATTATGATTGAAATAAACATATCCAGTTTGTAATCCATCTACAAGTGGTGCAAATGTAACATAGAATGATTTTGTTTCATTCGGTGCAATTGTTCCATCTTCAGGACTTACAGTATATGTATTATTTGAACTTGTAACACTATAAATTACTAAATCTGTTGTTCCAGTATTTGTAACAGTAACATATTCTGTTTTTGTAGTTTCATTTCTTACTTTTCCAAAATTCAAACTATTTGGATTAACTGTAAATAATGGAGAAACACCAGTACCACTTACACTAATTGAATCTTTAGAAATTTTCGCATTGTGATTGAAATAAACATATCCAGTTTGTAATCCATCAACAAGTGGTGCAAATGTAACATAGAATGATTTTGTTTCATTTGGTGCAATTGTTCCATCTTCAGGGCTTACAGTATAGGTATTATTTGAACTTGTAACACTATAAATTACTAAATCTGTTGTTCCAGTATTTGTAACAGTAACATATTCTGTTTTTGTAGTTTCATTTCTTACTTTACCAAAATTCAAACTATTTGGATTAACTGTAAATAATGGAGATACACCAGTACCGCTTACACTAATTGAATCTTTTGAAATTTTAGCATTATGGTTGAAGTATACATATCCAGTTTGTAATCCATCTACAAGTGGTGCAAATGTAACATAGAATGATTTTGTTTCATTCGGTGCAATTGTTCCATCTTCAGGACTTACAGTATATGTATTATTTGAACTTGTAACACTATAAATTACTAAATCTGTTGTTCCAGTATTTGTAACAGTAACATATTCTGTTTTTGTAGTTTCATTTCTTACTTTACCAAAATTCAAACTATTTGGATTAACTGTAAATAATGGAGATACACCAGTACCGCTTACACTAATTGAATCTTTTGAAATTTTGGCATTATGGTTGAAGTAAACATATCCAGTTTGTAATCCATCTACAAGTGGTGCAAATGTAACATAGAATGATTTTGTTTCATTCGGTGCAATTGTTCCATCTTCAGGACTTACAGTATATGTATTATTTGAACTTGTAACACTATAAATTATTAAATCAGTTGTTCCAGTGTTTGTAACTGTAACATATTCTGTTTTAGTAGTTTCATTTCTTACATTTCCAAAATTCAAACTATTTGGATTAACTGTAAATAATGGAGAAACACCAGTTCCGCTTATACTGATTGAATCTTTTGATATTTTAGCATTATGATTGAAGTAAACAAATCCTGTTTGTAATCCATCAACAAGTGGTGCAAAAGTAACATAGAATGATTTTGTTTCATTCGGTGCAATTGTTCCATCTTCAGGACTTACAGTATAAGTATTATTAGAACTTGTAACACTATAAATTACTAAATCTGTAGTTCCGGTATTTGTAACAGTAACATATTCTGTTTTAGTAGTTTCATTTCTTACATTTCCAAAATTTAAACTATTTGGATTAACTGTAAATAATGGAGATACACCAGTACCGCTTACACTAATTGAATCTTTCGATATTTTAGCATTATGGTTGAAGTAAACATATCCAGTTTGTAATCCATCTACAAGTGGTGCAAATGTAACATAGAATGATTTTGTTTCATTCGGTGCAATTGTACCATTCTCAGGACTTACAGTATATGTATTATTTGAACTTGTAACACTATAAATTATTAAATCTGTTGTTCCAGTATTGGTAACAGTAACATATTCTGTTTTTGTAGTTTCATTTCTTACATTTCCAAAATTCAAACTATTTGGATTAACTGTAAATAATGGAGAAACACCAGTTCCGCTTACATTGATTGAATCTTTTGATATTTTAGCATTATGATTGAAGTAAACAAATCCTGTTTGTAATCCATCAACAAGTGGTGCAAAAGTAACATAGAATGATTTTGTTTCATTCGGTGCAATTGTTCCATCTTCAGGACTTACAGTATATGTATTATTAGAACTTGTAACACTATAAATTATTAAATCAGTTGTTCCAGTGTTTGTAACTGTAACATATTCTGTTTTTGTAGTTTCATTTCTTACATTTCCAAAATTCAAACTATTTGGATTAACTGTAAATAATGGAGATACACCAGTACCGCTTACAATGATTGAATCTTTTGAAATTTTAGCATTATGATTGAAATAAACATATCCAGTTTGTAATCCATCAACAAGTGGAAAGAAAGTAACATAAAACGCCATTGTTTCATTTGGTGCTATTGTACCTTCTTCAGGACTTATACTATATGTATTATTAGAACTTGTAACACTACTAATTATTAAATCAGTTGTTCCTGTGTTTGTAACTGTAACATATTCTGTTTTTGTAGTTTCATTTCTTACATTTCCAAAATTCAAACTATTTGGATTAACTGTAAATAATGGAGATACACCAGTACCGCTTACGCTGATTGAGTCTTTTAATGAATTTCCATTATGATTGAAATAAACATATCCAGTTTGCAATCCATCAACAAGAGGTGAGAATGTAACATAGAATGTCATTGAATCATTGGGTAAAATTGTTCCATCTTCAGGACTAACACTATATGTATTATTAGAACTTGTAACACTGCTAATTATTAAATCAGTTGTTCCAGTGTTTGTAACTGTAACATATTCAGTTTTAGTAGTTTCATTTCTTACATCGCCAAAATTCAAACTATTTGGATTAACTGTAAATAATGGAGATACACCAGTACCGCTTACGCTGATTGAGTCTTTTAATGAATTTCCATTATGGTTGAAATAAACATATCCAGTTTGTAATCCATCAACAAGTGGTGCAAAAGTTACATAGAATGATTTCGTTTCATTCGGTGCAATCGTTCCATCTTCAGGACTTACAGTATAAGTATCATTTGAGCTTGTAACACTACTAATTATTAAATCAGTTGTTCCAGAGTTTGTAACTGTAACATATTCTGTTTTAGTAGTTTCATTTCTTACATTTCCAAAATTTAAACTATTTGGATTAACTGTAAACGAAGCAGATACGCCTGTACCACTTACGGTGATTGAATCTTTCAAATTGTTTGAATGGTTAAAATAAATAAATCCATTTTGTAAACCATCAACAATAGGTGTAAATGTTACATAGAATTTCTTTGAGCCACCAGCAGGAACAGTTCCATTTTCAGGACTATAAGTGTATTTAGAGTTTGAACTTGAAATACTATTTATAACTAAGTTTGTTGTTCCATTATTTGTTACAATTACCGAATCCATTTTACTTGTATCACTATTCACATCTCCGAAATCTAAATTATTTAGATTAATTGAGAACGAGGCAGATACGCCTGTACCTGTAACTGTAATTGAATCTTTCAAATTGTTTGAATGGTTAAAATAAATAAATCCAGTATGTAAGCCATCTACAATAGGTGTAAATGTTACATAGAATTTCTTTGAGCCACCAGCAGGAACAGTTCCATTTTCAGGACTATAAGTGTATTTAGAGTTTGAACTTGAAATACTATTTATAACTAAGTTTGTTGTTCCATTATTTGTTACAATTACCGAATCCATTTTACTTGTATCACTATTCACATCTCCGAAATCTAAATTATTTAGATTAATTGAGAACGAAGATGATACGCCTGTACCACTTACTGTGATTGAATCTTTTCCGTTACCTGCATTATGGTTAAAATAAACATAACCAAATTGGAATCCATCAATAACAGGTAAAAAAGTTACATAGAATTTTTGTGAAGAACCAGGAGTAATTGTTCCATTTTCTGGGTCAATTGTAAATGTTGAATTGAAACTTGTAATACTACTAATAAATAAATTATTTGTGCCATTATTAGTTACAGTTACCGAATCCATTTTACTTGTATCACTATTCACTTCACCAAAATCCAAATTATTTAGATTAACAGAGAATGAAGATGATACACCAGTACCTGTAACTGAAATTGAATCTTTCAAATTACTTGAATGGTTAAAATAAATAAAGCCATTTTGTAAGCCATCTACAACAGGTGTAAATGTTACATAGAATTTCTTTGATTCACCAGCAGGAATAGTTCCATTTTCAGGACTATAAGTGTATTTAGTATTTGAACTTGAAATACTACTTATAACTAAATTCACAGTACCATTATTGGATACTGTAACTGAATCCATTTTACTTGTATCACTATTCACATTGCCGAAATTCAAATTATTTAGATTAACAGAGAATGAAGATGATACACCAGTACCTGTAACTGAAATTGAATCTTTCAAATTACTCGAATGATTAAAATAAATAAAGCCATTTTGTAAACCATCAACTATTGGAGTGAAAGTTACATAGACTTTCATAGAGTCACCGGCAGCAATAGTTCCATTTATAGGACTATAAGTATATTTAGTATTTGAACTCGAAATACTGCTTATAACTAAGTTTGTACTTCCATTATTTTTAATCATTACTGAATCAACTTTACTTGTATCACTATTCACTTCACCGAAATTCAAATTATTAGGATTTACAGCGAATGCTCCTGAACCTCCTTCTCCACTTACGCTAATGGAATCTTTGGCGTTTGAAGCATTATGATTGAAATATACAAATCCTGTCCTCAAACTATCGTCAAGAGGAGAGAATGTAACATAATATTTCTTTGTTGCACCAGCTGAAATTGTACCATTTTCTGGTGTAACTGTATATGTAGTATCTGAACTTGTAACACTTGTGATGACCAAGTTTGATGTACCTGTATTAGTAACTGTAACTGAATCCATTCTACTCGAATTGATTTCAACAATCCCGAAATCTAAACTATCAGGGTTAACAGAAAATATTGGATACAATCTAACGGGTTTTGTAGATGAAAAACCTGCAGCCATGGTAACTGCACCTGTAAATGCTAATGCCCTACCATCCATTGAAGAACCTGTACCGAATGATATTGATTGGTCAGCAAGAATTGTACCTTTGAACGTGGCGTAAGTTCCTATAGTAGCTGAAGAACCAACCTGCCAAAATATATTTGCAGCTTGGGCGCCACCTGCTAATATTACTTTAATACCACTTCCAACATTAAGCGATGTACCAATTTGAAAAATCCATACATCGTCAGCACTACCTGTAAGTGTAACATCAGAACCCGTAATGGCAGCAGCTGATGTAAATTTATACAATCCCGGTACCAAGTTTAAACCACCAATATTTCCACCATTTGGATTTAAAAAATCTCCTGTTGGAACTGGTGTTCTACCTGCTGCATCATTATATGACGTTGTCAAATCACTTTTTGCAGTTTGTAATAGCGATGCATCAATTACCGACCCTACTGGTCCAGTTGCATCAACAACATATAAATATCCTGTTACATCTCCACCATCAAAACCTATAACATAGCTACCAGCAGCTGGACTTAATCCAACGTTTCCTGTCATTGAAACAGTAGGAATTCCAGTAATCGTAGAACCGGCAAGAATTACGAAATCCTCATTTGATAGTAAGTTCAAAGCAGGGATTGATAATGCAAAAGGTGTTCCAGTTAAGGCAATAAATAACATTGCCACAAGGAACCGTGTGGAATAGTTATACATACTTGCTATGTTAGTCTTAAGAAATTTCATAGATTTACCCATAATAAAATTAATTTTGTTTACTGCTTCCATTCTGAAAGCAAAGTATATTTACAGAAGTTTACTTCTGTTCATCATGATGTCATAATTAGACTTTTTTTTCTCTTGCTACTTTTTTTTTATTAGTAGCTGCTACCCATTCGTAGATTATTTTTTTCCATTTCCTCCTTAAAATATGGGAAATCAGTACACTACAAAAGTAATAGTTTTGTTCATACTAAATGTTACAAACTATAAGCTATTAGTTACATGCTTTACTTATTTTCGGATTTTTTATTTATGATTGACATTTGTCATAAAATCAATATACGATATTTCAGCTGGGATTTTCAAAAGAAGAAACAATGTGATTTTTAAAATGGATTATTGAAACAAATTATTGAAAATTATTTGGATAATATTAAATTTATGTTTAATTTTCCTTTTTAATAATTGTAATTCTCTAATTATAATTCAAACATACGTTTTGGGGAATTCTAAAATAATAGAAGATTTTTATCGTAAATAGTTCCTATACTAATTATAAAGGTTGATATGAAAAAGTATTTTTTAAATTCGCTAGTTGCAGTATTTGTTATAATACTTGCTACTTTTTATTTTACAAATAGTTCCCAGCAAGGACACGACCATAGTTCTTATTTTAGTGAGCCGTTTGCAACTCCGCAAGACCTAACCAAAGCATGTTTGGAGTGTCATGACGATGCCGCTGTTGATTTCATGAAAACACGCCACTGGAATTGGGAAGGCGATGAATTTGAAATGAAAGGCAAAGGAAAAATGAAATTTGGCAAAAAGCAAATAATCAATAATTTTTGTATTGCCGTGCCATCCAATGAGCCAAGATGCACAAGTTGCCATCCGGGTTATGGCTGGAAAGATAAGTCTTTCGATTTCACCAAAAAAGAAAATATCGACTGCGTGGTTTGTCATGACGGCACAAAGACTTACACAAAAACTCCAACCGCCGCAGGTATGCCCGACCCAAAAGTTGATTTGCTCAAAGTGGCAAAAAGCGTTGGCAAACCTACAATCGAAAATTGCGGTGCTTGCCATTTCAATGGTGGTGGCGGAGAGGCGGTTAAGCATGGAGATTTAGATCCTGCTTTGCTCAAAGCAACCAAAGATGTAGATGTTCATATTGGTGGAATGGGCTTCCAATGCACAAATTGCCATAAAACCGAAAAACATAAAATTTCTGGTGCCGGACATGGTTCGATTGCCGCAAATACAAATCATATTTCATGCGAAAATTGCCACAGCACAAGCAAAGCAAATATTCACAAAAATCAAGTTTTGAACAAACATACAAAATCTCTTGCTTGCGAAACTTGCCATATTCCTTCCATCGGAAGAAATATGCCTACAAAAACGTTTTGGGACTGGTCAACAGCCGGTATGAAAGTTGATGTTAAAGATGCAAATGGAAGATACACTTATTCGAAAATGAAAGGTGATTTCAAATGGGAAAGCAACGTTGTTCCAGAGTATTTATGGTATGATGGTAGCGGCGATTATTACCTTGCAGGCGATAAAATCGATCCAAATTCTCCAATTTATTTGAATAAAATGAATGGAAATATCAGCGATAAAAATTCCAGAATCACTCCATTCAAGAAGATGGTTGGCAAGCAACCTTATGATAAAGTTAACAATTATCTTATCGTACCAAAATTATTCGGTCCTGACGGCTACTGGAAAACTTACGACTGGACAAAAGCATCTACTCTTGGAATGAAAGAAATCAATCTTCCGTTTTCTGGTGAAGTTGGCTTTGCCGAAACATACATGTATTGGCCTCAAAATCACGCAGTTGCACCAAAAAATCAGGCAATAAAATGTAATGAATGCCATTCAAAAGGCACCCGTATGAATTGGCAAGCACTTGGCTATCCAAATGGCGACCCAATGAAAAAAGGTGGCAGAGAAAAAATTGGTTTGCTAAAGTAGTAATGAAAAAAATCTATCCGTTGCAAAATTAAGCAACGGATAGATTAACTTTACTGCATATTTATTGAAATATTCCTAATTTCCTCCAAAAGTAACCATTAAAAAATAAAAATAATCCTAAATCCCAAGTCGAGCGTTAAAACACCTGCAATTTGGCATTAATTATGTAATTTATATTTGTCGATATATAATTTAATTGAAAGGCGAATTGAAGTAATTCAATAATGAAAACGCTATAACACAAGACACAACAACTTTGAACAAACGAAATCCTCCAATTTTGAGAATATTTTTGAAATGAGAACTAAAATCTATGAGTAAAACTATCAATTTTTTTAATACAAAGTCAAAAAAACAACAAAATGCTTATATTTATTCTTTGGTAATTATTAATTTTAAAAATATTTTTTTTGAAGAATGAATATAAAATCCCCGCTTTTGTTTCCAATGATATAGTGCTTATAATCAATGTTTTATAAGCTTATACCTATTATTACCACGCAATTCACAAATGAAGCCGATAACATTTGAATATTTATCGGCATGTTCTCTGGTGAAGAAAAAATATTATTAGAACAAAATAATTCAATAACAAACTTGGTATTAATTTCTAAAATAAAATCTTGATGACTTAGCAATACGAATATAATGAGAATTTTGAGGCATCTTTACTTCTTCTCTTTTCATATTATTTTTTATCTTATTTCGCAATTTAACGGTTTTTATATAATCAGAATTTTCATATCTTAAAATTTTACTTCTTATTTCAAATGCTTTTTCTATGTAAAATTTTGCTTTCTCATAGGATCCGGTTTGAAAAAGTGTTTCAGCAAAATTATAATAAGATAATGCTAAATCCGGATTATATTTATCTAAAGTTTTTTCCTTTATTTTAATTGCATCTATATTGTACTTATTAGAAAAATTATATTCTTTCAATTGAGCATAAGCAAAAGCGATGTTTGTATAATTTGCTGCTATTAAAATTTGATTTTCTTCCGAAAAAACTAGATTACTATCTAATGCTTTGAAGAAATAGTTTAAAGATTTAGTATAATTACCAATACTTAAATAGGAAATTCCAATTTCATTATATATAGCAGCTAAATGTGTTTTTGGTCTGTCCACTGATGTGATCAATATATCTAATTCACCGAAATTATTTGTAATAGTTTCCCAATTATCAGGTAATTTTTTATATATTTCAGCAATTTTCAAGTAAACTGAATCCAAATCTGATTTTTGTTTATCCAATACATTTTCTAATATTTTTATTTCTTCTAAATAATTATTTATTGCTAAAGATGACGATTCTAAAATAATATATAAGGAAGCAATATCATTATACGTTTTGGCAATTTCAATATCAACATCATCATCATTATCTTCATTATCTAACAATTTATTATATATTTCCAATGCTTTTAAATAATACTTCAAAGATTTATTATATTCCTTTAAATTTTTATAAATTAAAGCCAATTTATTAAATGAGTGTACCAAAGTAATACTACAATTACCAAATACTTCTTGTACTATATCAATTTTTTTTAAACAATATCCTATAGCATTATCATAATAGCCCATATAATATAAAGAATTTACAATATTATCATAAATTTCGACTAAATCAGGATGTTGTTTATTTGAAATTTTCTTTTTGATTGCCAATATTTTTTTTTCAAATAATATTGAATTTTCGTAATCTCCAATTAATCTATATGTTGTTGCCAAACTTTTATAAGAATCAGCTAAATCAGGATGTTTTTTCTTTAAAATTTTCTTTCTAATTTCTAATAATTTCAAATCAAAAATGATTGAATTTTGGTAATCGCCTAAGAATCTATATGTTGTTGCCAAATTTTTATAAGATTCAACTAAATCAGGATGTTTTTTCTTTAAAATTTTCTTTCTGATTTCTAATAATTTCAAATCAAAATTGATTGAATTTTGGTGATCGTCTAAGAGTCTATATATTGTTGCCAAACTATTATATGATTCGGCTAAATCAGGGTGATATTTACTCAAAATATTCTTTCTGATTTCTAATAATTTCAAATCAAACAAAATTGAATTTTGGTAATCGCCAAAAAGTCTATAAGTTGTTGCCAGACTTTTATAAGATTCGACTAATACAAGATGTTTTTTATATAAGATTTGGTTTCTGATTTCCAATACTTTTAAATCAAAATAAATTGAATTTTGGTAATCCCCTAAACATCTATACGAAACAACTATTTTATTGTAAACTTCAACTAATTTTGGATGACATTTATTCAAAACTTTCTCTTTTATTTGCATTGCTTTTAAAAGAAACTCAAGAGATTTTCGATAATTATTTAATTGTTCATAAAATGAGGCTATCTTTTCATAATACTCTGCTAATTTAAAAGGATGTTCAACAAACATTTTCTCCTTAGTATTAAAAAACTTTAACTCATATTCTAAACTTTTCTGATAATTGCTGGATTGAAAAAATATTTCTGCCAAATTATTCGATAAATCTGCAATTATACAATTTTCAATATCAAAATTTTTTATAATACTTTCTGCAAAGGCAATTAAAATATTTTTTGACTGATTGTCTAAATTTGAATAATTTTCAATTTGATTTGTTATATTATTAATTAGAATGCTGCAATTCTTTGTATTCGGATGCAATTTATTTTGAATAATTTTTTGGATTAATGGATTGATATCTAACATATTATCTTCGATTCTAAGCCAGCCCCTTTTTATTAAAGAATTCAATGTTTTTTCAAACTCATTTTTAGTTTCAATAGTTATCGAAAAATATTTATGTAAATCATTCGAGCTAATTTTGATTGAGGGTAATATTGAGAAATAAAGAAGATACTGTTTTTCAATATCAATTAAAGACCTATATTCAAGCATCTTGCAAATATATTTGAAAATCTTCGTTTCTTTACTCTTAAAAAATATTTTTTCTTCAATATCAAAGGAAGGGTTTTCAGCTTTTTCATTGCATACTTTAATAGTTAATTCATCTAACTTCATCTGAAATTTTGATTTATCCTTAATCCTTTGAAAATTGATATCATCGAATAGCAATACTATAAGATTCTCATGATTATAAGTACTAAACTGATTGATATTTGAATTAATTTCATCAAATAAATTGCAATTATCATTATTTGAAATTAATTTTATTGTTTCACTATTATTATTTGATTCCATAAATAACCTTAAAAAAAATTTACCCTATTACCCCTCTCTACCACACCATTTACCTTCAATTTGATGATTTCAATTGCTTCTAATCCGTCATTATCAACAACTTTTTCCTCTTTACTCATTTTTTTCAATACCAGCTTGTTGAGCAGATGCAAAGCATAATATCGAAACAAGCAAATATAGCTCAATGACCAAAACAAGCAACATTTTAATTATTTATTTTTCTATTCTAATTCTACCATCAACAGCAATAACAGTATCTTTTTTCCCTAATAGTGGGTTCAAATCAAGCTCTGAAATTTCAGGAGCAGCATCAAGTAAGGCACTTAACCTAACAATAATATCTGCAAATATTTCTTGATTGACTCCTTCACGTTTTCGGACGCCTTCAATTAGCTTATAAGATTTCAACGATTTTATCATAGTCAATGCCTCTACTTTACTGATTGGTGCCAATCCAAAAGACACGTCTTTCAGAACCTCTATAAAAATTCCTCCAAGTCCGCAAAGAATTATATGTCCAAAATTGTCTTCATGTTTTGCACCTACAAATAATTCAGTACCATTCAACATCGGCTGCAAAAGTACACCAATAGCTCCTTCAATTTCCATCATCTTTTCAAATTCTGCTTCTACAGTAACTGCGTGCCTTAAATTAAGTGCAACTCCTCCAACATCTGTTTTATGAATAGGTCCAATCACTTTCATAACCACAGGAAAACCTAATTCTTCAGCAAATTTAACTGCCATTTCTTTAGTATTTGCTAATCGTTCTGGTACTCTTGGTATTCCTGCAGAATCTAATAGAATTTGTATTTTATCAGGTGAGAGATAACCACTTTCTGACTTATCTATAATTTCTCTGATTTTTACTCTGTCAATTTCTGGAAATTCATAAGTTTCTGCTGGTTTTGGAGTAGTATAAACTTTTGAAAGTGCTGCTCCTAAAGATACTTCATCTGTAAAATCAATTCTGCCAAGTGAAAGGAAATGCTGAACTGCTTTTCCTGCTTGTACTACTGATGGTAAGCATGGATAAATTGGCTTCTTGCACCATTTCATTTTTTCGTGAAGAACATCATAAACGCCGGTTACATCAAACATACCGGTAGTTCCAAATATTACTACAGAAGCATCAATATTATGAAATTCTCTATCTACATATTCAAGAATTGTTCCTAATTGGTCAGCACTACCAGTTGCGAGAAAGTCAATCGGATTAGAAACTGAAGAACCATGATAAAGTTGGGAAAGCAATTCTTCGGCAGCAGCACCTGATATTGGAGGTACATTCAAGCCACCTTTTGCTAAAGCATCAGTTAGCATAACACCAGAACCACCTGCATGAGTAATAACCGCTATATTCGGACCTTGCAATTCTTTGTGAAGTAGCACCCCTGCTACATAAACAAGTTCAGCCCTTGAATGACAACGAACAACTCCAGCTTTTTTAAACAATGCATCAACAGCTGCATCCGAACCAGCCAATGCTCCTGTATGAGATGATACTGCTCTTGAACCAGCTTCAGTAGTTCCAGCTTTAATTGCTGCAATCCTACAACCTTTATTGATTAAAGAACGACAATGTTTGAGTAATTTTTCTGGTTTTATGATTTGTTCAATATAAAATAATTTTACTCTTGCACTTGTGGCTGGGTCAAAATGTTCGTCCCAATATTCAAGCACTTCTTCTACACCTATTTGGGCGCTATTTCCAACTGATAATATATTTGAAAATCTCAAACCTCTTGGCACAGCCATTTCCAAAATAAAGCATATTGTAGCACCTGAACCTGAAACTAAATCACAACCATTTTTTTGAGCCAATTGTGGAACTAAACCAGCAAACACACCTTTATAATTTTCATTGAGAACACCAATACAATTCGGTCCAATTAAAGAACCATTTACAGATTCTGTAATTTCAACTAATTTTGCCTCTAATTTCTTGCCTTCTGCTCCAAATTCACTAAAACCTGCTGATAATACAATAAATGCTTTTGTTCCTTTTTCTTTTGCAAGAATTTCCATAGCACCGGGTATTGCTCTTGCAGGAATTGCCAGAATTGCAAGGTCTGTATTTTCAATTTCAGAAACGCTCTGATAACATTTCAAACCCTGAACTAAATTTTCTTTCGGATTAACAGCGGTAATTCTACCTCTGAATCCACCGTCAATGATATTTTTAATAATTTTGCCACCGGGCTTTTCTACATCATTCGAACCACCCACAATAACAATACTTTTCGGATTTAATAATTCTTTAACTAACATAATAACATTCTATAATTTATTTCAAAAATTAATTAATTTACACAATCAAATATATTAGCAAAATTACTCAAAACCTATTAAATTACAAAGTATTATAAAGAAAAATAAAACAATATACAGATTTTAAAGCTGACCATATCTTAAAACAAATTGATAACTATTCGACCGATATAATTTTATATTTGCCAGTTAATTTCAATTAAATATAAAGTACATTTGAAATTAATGGAAAATAATGCACCCGTAAACAATTAGTTCCAAAATAGTATGTTTATTTTGATGCTCTAATTATGTTAATAATTCCTGCATAATTTTAAATTATCGCGTAGTGATTGCATTATGGTAATAAATTTCAAATACAAAATTTCATTTATCACGTAGTGATTATACCATTTAACTTATAATATTACAAAATGTTACTAATAATTTAATCACTACGTGATAACTCATCAAATAGCAATTCATCGCTTACCATAATTTAATCACTACGCGATAAATTAAAAACATTTAGGAAAATTATTTATCATTTTTACCCATAGAGTAAACATAACAGTACCAAACTCTTGTCTAACTTAGTAGTCAAACATCCTATGTTTTGGAATCATCGGATGTTTTAAAATAGTTAGCTGTAATATACACATGATTTTTTCACTTAGAAACTGAGCAATTTCAAAAAAATAACAATTCTTATAATTGAAAATTTGTTATTTTTGCTTTTTTGAAATATAAACGGTAAAAATTATGAAAAAATTAGTTGCTGTATTATTTATTATGAGTGTGATTTGGGGATGCTCTTCAAGTACTTCACCAGAAAGCATAATTGATAACAATTGTATAGAATCTCGAATATTCTTTGGATTATCAAGTCCAGCAGGTGAAATAACAGATGAACAATGGCAATCATTTATGACAAATGAAATTGCTTCAAGATTTCCATCTGGATTCACTATAATAGATGCAATTGGATATTGGAGAGAATGTGATACGTGTCAATTTTATCAAGAAAAATCAAAAATGATGCTATTAGTTTATCCTGATAGTTTATTCAAAAAAAATATACCGATAATTGAAGATATGGCTTACAAATATATAGAAAAATTTAATCAGCAAGCCGTACTTCAATCATCAACAGAGGTCAATTGCGAATTTTATTTCAAAAAATGAAATCAATTAAACAATTTAATTGCTTCTTCTTTAGTTTCGCAAACAGGCATAACAGTACTTATTTTCAAAATTGATAATAAGTTTGATACCGTTTTATTTGCACCAAATAATACAATCTTAAAATCCTTATTATGCTTTTTTGCAAAGTCTTCGAGATTATTATTTACAGTAATTATAGAACCAATACCGGCACTATCAATATAATCAACAGCGGTCAAATCAATTGCAAAAAATAATGACTCTGAAAATTTCTGTTCAAATTGCTCTCTGAATGAAGCAAAATGTAAATTAGTGAATTTCGGTTCAAATACTTTAACTAACATAAAATTGTCGTTTTTTTCGAATGATAACTCAATCATTATTATATCCTTTAACAGTTATTTAAATTACAAATTTATTAAAAATATTCTAAGTTCTTATCATTAAATTATTTTTTCTTTTGCATAATATCTCTTAAAAAGTTCTTTTGAAGAACGGGATTTTCGCTTGATGGAAATACTCCACCACTTATTTGTCTTACATCTTCAATTGAATAGAATGCATTAGGAGCAAAATTATTGATAATTTCTTTCACCTTTATCAAATCAAATCTTTTAATAACCATAAATATTACCTTGACTTCGCCATATTTGCCTTCTCCATCAACCAAAGTAACAGAATAGTCCAAATCACGAATTTTTTGAACCATTTCTGGAGAATTAACACCCGATATTACGCGAACAATTATATATCCTAATGATATTTTACCTTCCAACCACATTCCAACATAAGTACCAGTAGCAAATCCAGCAGCAAAAGCAGCATAATTGAACACGCTATTAGCACTGCTTAGTAATTGTCCAACTGTTGTTATCCAGATAAATACTTCGATAAATCCAAGTGTAGATGCATAACCTCTATAACCTTTGCTAATTAGAATAATTCTCAATGTTCCTAAGCTCACATCAATTATTCTTGCGAGAAAAAGAAATAAAGGCAAAATCAGATAATTTATTATGTCAGGATTTACGCCTTCAAAAAAATTCAATAAATTCATTCTGCTAATTCCAAAATTTTGTTATACAATTTCTAAATAATTTACAATCAAATAATATAATATGTGAATAACATATCTAATAATAATGTAATTATTCAAAAAATAATACTATAAATTAATATAAAAGTAACGTTTATGTTTATGATTTATTTGTAATTTGTTATATTTGATTTTTTGCATAATGCAAATTTGAAATTTTATTAAAATGATGATAAATAATAATATTACTATAAAAATAATTAAAGGATAGTTATGATTTTAAAAACATTAAATACGTTTATTGAAATAGCGAAAAGTAAGCCAAAGAAAAATTTAGTTATCGCTGCTGCCGAAGACGAACCAGTATTGCAAGCTGTCAAAGCTGCATTGGTAGAAGATATTTGTACTCCATTATTAATTGGCGATACAAATAAAATCAAAAAAATTGCTGATGAAATTGAGTTTGATTTGGCTAATATTGAAATTATTGAAGAAATAGACCCTGCAAAATCAGCACTTAAAGCTGTCAGTATGGTTAAAGAAGGTAAATCACAGATAATAATGAAAGGTCTTGTGGGAACAGCTGATTATTTAAGAGCAATTCTCAATAAAGAAGGTGGATTAAGAAAAGGTGCTTTACTATCGCACATAGGTTTTTTTGAATCGCCTTATTATCATAAATTGCTTGGCTTAACAGATGCAGCTCAAAATCTTGCTCCAGATATAAATGAAAAGGTTGCAATTATTCAAAATTCTGTTGAATTGTATCAAAGATTAGGTGTTGCAATCCCTAAAATTGCTTTAATTGCAGCAATAGAAGGAGTAAATACAAAAATGGCTGCAACAACAGACGCTGCTATTATAACTATGATGTATAAAAGAAAGCAAATTAAAGGGTGCATAATTGATGGGCCTCTTGCATTTGATAATGCAGTTTCAAAAGAAGCAGCTGAGCATAAAGGTATCGAAAGTGAAGTTGCTGGCGAGGCAGATTTGATTTTTGCTCCTAATATTGAAGTTGCAAATGCTCTTTATAAAAGCTTTACATATATGGGTGGTTCGACCGTTGCGGCAATTATACTTGGAGCTTCTGTTCCTATTGTTCTTACATCAAGAGCAGATTCAGACAGAAGTAAATTGATGTCTATTGCTTTGGCGGCATCTTACTAAGGAGAAAATGATGAAATTACTTGCTATTAATCCGGGTTCAACATCAACAAAAATTGCTGTTTATGAAGATTTGAATCCATTATGCGTGAAAACTCTAAGACATAGTGTTGAGGAGTTGTCCGAGTATCCAAATATAATCGACCAATATGAATTTAGAAAAAATGTTATTATTGAAACTTTAAAAAATGAATGTATTGAATTATCTGAACTTACAGCAATAGTTGGAAGAGGTGGTTTGGTTAAGCCAATTCCAGGCGGTGTTTACAAAGTTAATGAAGAATTACTTGAAGATTTACGAAAAGGTGTAATGGGAGAGCATGCTTCAAATTTAGGTGGAATTATTGCTTATGAAATTGCAAAGGGTTTGAATATTGAAAATAATTCATTTATCGTTGACCCAGTTGTAGTTGATGAAATGGACGATATTGCACGCTATTCAGGTCGTCCAGAATTGCCGAGATTAAGTATTTTTCACGCTTTAAATCAAAAAGCTGTTGCAAGACGATTTGCAAGAGAACATTCATTAAATTATGAAAAAATTAATATAATTGTGGTTCACCTTGGCGGTGGGATTACTGTAGGCGCCCACAAGAATGGAAGAGTGATAGATGTTAATAATGGTCTTGATGGTGATGGACCATTTTCACCTGAAAGAACTGGCAGTTTACCTGCAGGTGCTTTAGCAAAACTATGTTTTACTGGAAAATTTCAATTACATCAGGTAAAGAAAATGATTACAGGACAAGGTGGAATTGTGGCTTATCTTGGTACTAATAATGGCACAGAAGTAGAAAAGAGAATCGAAGAAGGCGACCAAAAAGCAAAAGATGTTTTCGAAGCAATGGCATATCAAATTTCAAAGGAAATTGGCTCATGTGCAGCAGTTCTGTTTGGTAAATGTGATGCAATTGTCATTACAGGCGGTATGGCGCATTCAAATATATTGGTTGAATGGATTACTGAAAGAGTAAAATTCATTGCACCTGTTTATGTTTATCCGGGTGAAGATGAAATGCAAGCATTAGCAGAAGGAGTATATTTTGGGTTGAAAGGTGAAATTCCAATTAGAGATTATTAATTCCAATATGCACAAAAAAAAAGTCCTTGAATAATCAAGGACTTTTTTTGTTAGGTGTGATCCCAAGGGGATTCGAACCCCTACTGCCAGCGTGAAAGGCTGGTGACCTAACCGTTAGTCGATGGGACCAACTTGTAAAAGAACAAGAATTCAAAATTACGAACTTTTTGTGAATCTACCAAATAAATATTTAATTATTTTTATGAAATGAAAAAAAAATTGCATTTTTGTTCAAATTCTGGCAAAAATGATTAATCTACAAGGTAACTTATCTATCAAATATTATAATTTACATGATTTTCAAAATGTTTTTTGTTACTCAAAAAAAAACCGAGTAGTATAAACAAAATAAAATAGCAGTGCAGTTACTATGTTTTTTAAAAGTTATTTGTTTTAATGGTAATCCCTTATATATTTTAACAAATTATCAAGTTCATCATTGTTGAAATTATCAGGAAATAATACACGAATTATTTGATTTCCTTCACTACCTCGAATTGTATATCTTGCACGGTTAATTATTTTGAAAAATGGTTTTTCAAATACATGAATGTAGGTTAATTTACCTAATTGTGCAAGATATTCAATAAAAGCCAAATCAATTTCTTTATCAATAATTATGTCATAAACATTTCTTGCTTCAAGGCAGTCTTCTACTTTTGCAATTTGTAATATATTCATATAATTCTACAAATCTGATTCACATATTTTTTGTAATGCTGTTATAAAATAATAAATTTCTTCCTCGTTTGTAAAATATGAAGGACTTACTCTAACAGTTCCTTGAGGATAACAACCGATTGCCATTGCTGATAATGGGCTACAATGAAGCCCTGCTCTTGCAATTATTTCAAATGAATTTTCCAATATAAAATTTACTTCTTCTGGCAAAATTCCTTTTATATTAAAAGTGAAAACTCCAAAACTATTATGTATGATGGAATGATATATATGTAATTTATCATAATGGTTTAGATTTTCATAAATGAGCATCCAAAGTCTTTTTTTCCTTGCCATAATATTTTCTAAGTCAACGCTATTTATCCAATTAATTCCTTCAGTCAATGCAATTATACCAGCATAATTTAATGTGCCAGATTCATATCTATAAGGAAATTCTTCAGGTTGAGATGTTAAAGTACCTAAAACACCCGTACCGCCATGACGAAATGGCTGAATTATATGTTCTTTTTTTAGAATTAAAACACCACTTCCAGTAATTCCGTAAAGTGATTTATGACCCGTTATTGCAACCGCATCAATATCAACTTCACTCAAATCAATACAAACTGCTCCAGCTGATTGTGAAGCGTCAAGAATGAAAAGCAAACCATTATCTTTGGCAATCTTTGAAATTGCTTTAATATCTTGTATTGTACCAGTAACATTTGAGCAATGATTAATAACAATGGCTTTCGTATTCTTGTCTATATGATTTCTAATATCATCTGGCGAAACAAATCCTGTATTATCAGCATTAACAATTTTGGTTTCAACATTAAATTTATTAAGATAATTAAGCGGTCTTAGTACAGAATTATGCTCAATTTGCGTAGTAATGATATTACAATTTTCAAATCCAAATCCCTTGATAGCAAGATTTAATGCTTCCGTACTACCTGAGGTTATTATTACATTATGTGTATTATTACAATTAAAAAATTCAGAAACTTTACTTCTTAATTCAGAAGTATAACTTTTTGAACCAGTTTTATTTCCCGAGCGTGTAAAATCTACAGGTGCATTTGTTAGATATCTATTTACAGCATCAATTACTGTTTGTGGTTTTGGAAAAGTAGTAGCAGCATTATTCAAATAAATCATTGTTAAATTCCTATTGATTGAAATAAAAACGTAAATATAGCATCAGTTAATATTATTAAAAACACGCCGGCAACTACTGCAGATGTGGTATATTTTCCTACAGCAGAGGCACCGCCTTTAGCTTGTAAGCCCTTGAAACATCCAATTGAAGCAATTAAATAAGCAAACACTATACTCTTGAATACTCCCGAAAAAACATCACCAAAACCAAGCGACATTTCTAATCTGTTTGTAAAACTTGTTATAGTTATGTCAAGAGTTCCTAATGCCGCAATTAAACCACCTGCAACACCTATCAAATCACATATTATAACCAATATCGGCATTGCAACAACTACAGCTAATACGCGTGGAATTACTAAAAAATAAGTAACATCAAATCCCATTGTAGTTAAAGCATCTACCTCATCAGATACACGCATTGTGCCTATTTCTGCTGCATAAGCAGAACCAGACCTACCTGCAACTAAAATTGCAACGAGCATTGGAACAAGAGTTCTGGTCAGCGAAATACCAATCAAATCGGCTATAAATATATCTGCTCCAAATTGTTTCAATTGATTTGCACCCTGATAGCCAGTAACTAATCCGATTAGAAATACTATTAAAGCACTGATTGGTAAAGCATTTACGCCCGCTGAAGTGAAAAATTCTGGAAAATCCTTCCATCTGATTTTAGATGGTTTGAATAAACCAATTATCAACTTGTTTGTAAGTTCACCAAAGAATTCAATAATATTATATACTTCTTTAAAAAATCGGTAAGTTTTATCGCCTACTTCTGTAATATGTACTTTTAGTGGAGAAATTTTTTCAAATTGAGTGGCAGGTAATATTGGTTTCTTTTTAAAAACATTGATGAATCTTTGTAAATCTTCGGAAATATTCTGAAAAAATATTTCTTTTTTCTTTTTATCGCAGAACTTTTGAATTGAATTTAGAAATACAACCAAATATGTATCATAATTAGTTACTTCGTTAAAATCAAGAATAACTTTTTTGATTTTATCATCTTTAAGAAAAGTGAAGTTTAATTTAAAATTGGCAGCATTATTTTGTGTTATTTCACCAATTAAATATAATGTCAAAACCTCATTTTCTGTTTTAGTTTTGAATGGTTCTATATCGTTTTTCTTTTTTGACATCAAAATCTTAATTTTAACCAAAATTCACAATATAAACATACAAAAAAAATACAACAAAAAATAATTTTTGTCAAAAAAATTGTATTGCTATGCAATAATTTTATTACAACAAAACCTCCGATAGGTAAAAAATGGGCATTTGTACATCTGGTTTATAATGAAATTTGGTTGAATTTTTACAAAAATCATATAAAGCTAATTGGCTAATTTAATAGTTTTAATATGTTTGTTGTTGTAGATTATATTCAAATAATAAATTGATTGTGCAAAATTTTTCAAATCAAATTTTGATTTATAATATCCATAATGTTGGTTATTTGATTCATTTGTAATCAATTTTCCATTTAAGTCATACAATTCAATTGTTAATTCAGAATTAGAAGGTAATAAAGTATTGAATTCATATTCTCCATCAATAGAAGTAGTATTAATTGAAACAGGTATCGGAAAATCTCTTGGAATTATGATAATTATTTCCTCTGATGTTTGATTGCAATAATTTTCATCATAAATTATCGCTGAGTAAATTCCAGAACTGTCTATTTTTATACTTTCTTGATTTATTTCATCTGTCTCTATTTTTACGCCATCTTTAAACCATAATACAGAAGCAAGAATCCCTGAATTTGAAGAATTGTACAGAAATATTTCATTCGTTTTGCTATTGAAACTTAAAATTGGTGTTGATGGTTTTGAATTGAATTTTATATCATGAATTTTTGTAGTATTTCTACATCCGTTTGCAAATTCCACTGTACAGTAATATTGCCCATCTTCAGTAACTTTTATAGATTGAGTAGTATCTCCTATTGACCAAAAATATTTTATCGGAGTAAACCTATAAACATCTACGAATAAAATAGCTGTATCACCTTTGCAAAATTTACTATATGTATCAACGAAAATATTGAAATTATACGATTTTGAATCGACATTGAAAAAATTTGAATTAGAAACACAACCAAATTTATCAAAAGCCGAAACGAAATATTCCCCGCTTTCCTTGATATCAACTTCTGTTCCTGTTTGACCATTACTCCATAAATAAATTAAATCTTTTTGTGGGTTCAAAACCTTCACTTTAATTGAACTATCTTTACATACATAATTATAAGTATTCTCTATATCAATTAAAATTTTATTTTGCTCACAATTCCATAATTTTGCTTTCCAAATGCCCCTCCCCCACGTTCCTGCAATTAAATAACCTGAAGCATAATTGATTTTTATATCATTTACAATTACATTTGGTATTCCTGAACCAAACAATTCCCATTTATTGGCTGAAGTGTCTTTTGCAAAAACTCCCAAATCAGTTGCTATTATTAAATAATCTGGATTAGTATTTGGAATAATAATTTTATTTACTGGTACATTCATTAAGTTGAAAGAAATATTCCTCCAAGTCCCATTTTTATATTCATAAACTTTGTTTTCAGAATCATATCCAGTTAATGAAATATAAGCAATTTTATTATCTTCAGGATGAATTACAATTGATGAAATTTTGTATTTAGATTCAAATATGGAACTCCAATTTTTACCACCATCTATTGTTTTTATGACTTCACTACCACGAACAATATAAATTACATCTGAATCTGATTTATCAACATCAAAAAAAGTAATGGTTTTATTATCTGTAAATTGTGATAATTTTATTAATGAATCCAAGATAACATCATATATATACAAATTCTGGAAACCAAAATATATTTGTCCAGAATTTTTATGATGTGCTATATAATGAGTAGTCCATGGTTTTGATTCATTTATATTGTAAATTTTTAACAGTGTTATTTCAGAATTATTCCGAATAATATAACCATTTTGAGCAGATTTATAATTTATTGCAGGAATAAAATTATCATATACACATTCCATCCCATCAGCTTCAAGTATATTATACCATTTTTCATTCTGGAAATCCACAACTCCATTATCCTGTGAACCAGCCATCAAATTACTTGAATGAAATGGATTTGGTGTTGCTCTATAAACTTGCATTATGCTTAGACCGTTTGAAATATTTTCCCACTTATTATTCTGCGGGTCTCTTGTTCTGTAAATTCCACCATCAGTACCACAATAAAAATATGAATCATGTTCGTTGTAAACCACACAATGAAAATCAACGTGTGGTCCATTTTGATAATACAATTTTGTGGACTTGGTATCCACATAACCTAAATAAATTCCGCCTATAAAAAAACTTGAATCAGACATATAATCATTGAATAGTACCAAATTATAAAATCCCTGCCCATGAACCATATCTATTTGACGATTAGTTTTATTTATCCAAGTATCTCCTTTATTATAGGACAGCATATATAATCCCAAATTTGAATTTTCAAGTGAGGAACCAATAAAATATAAATTATTAGGATATTTTTTATTAACAGAAATAGCAATTCTATTTATTAACTCAAATTTTGCAATTTCAGTCCAATTTTTTCCTTCGTCTGTTGTTCTGATTATTTTAGTATTTCCTCTCCAATGAGCAGTTCCTGCGTAAAGAATTTCAGGATTTTCAGGGTGCATTTTAATCGAAGAAAAGCAATTGCCAGTAACTTCATAAAACCAATTTAAACCACCATCATTTGTTCTAATTATTCCATTATTTGTAGCTGCCCAAACAATATTTTCGTTATTTGGGTGAATAATCAATTCATAAATCAATAATCCATCAGATAAATTGTGAAAATTAGTAATATTCCAAGTTTGTCCATTATCTGATGTTTTTATAATGCCGATTGAATAAGTACCAGAAAACATACCACCATCAGCATCACCTGTTGCCGCATAAGCTATATTTGGATTGTGAGTAGAAAATTTAATATCAGAAATACCAATAGACATAAATTGAGTCATATCAATAGGTTTCCAGCTGTTACCGCTGTCCTCAGATTTCCACATTCCTCCAGAAGCTGCACCTATCCATATTTCCTTTTCTTTTAATGGATTAAATGCAATACAATTTACCCGACCATTTCCTGCATTTTCTAAATCAGTTTCAATTTTCATTGGACCTAATTCTTCCCAGTTAATTGATTGTAACTTTTCGTTATAATTATATTTATACTTCGTTTGAAATTCATTATATAATCTTACAATGTCAGGATAATTACCATTATCTAAACGATTTTTTCTGAAATTAATAAATCTGTCTAATTGTTTATTGGTTCTTCTTAAATTGCTTGTATCTTTTATATTTATTATTGTTGAATTTCTAAAATTTACAATTGAATCAAAATTAAAAATATTTTGTGAAAATATATCTATTGAATTTATTGTTAGTAATAACAATATTAATAAAACACTATTTTTCAATAAATTTTGCATTTAAACCACAAAATAATTTTTAATAAAGAGCAAAACCTGCAAATGTAACAGCGGATTCAGTAGCTTTTTCGTTCCATTGTTTATAATCAATAAACGATGCTTCAGAAAATTTTATTGATTTAAGCATTGAATAAATTGGAGAAGCACCACAAATTTTCCATTTATCTTTATCTAATGAAATTTTCTCAAAAAAAGCATCTGGATTTAAATCTTGAATATATTTAATTAGTTGATTATCTTCAATTGCAACTGTATCGAGCATTGTATCAGCATTAAAATTATCATCAAACTTTCTACCGATATGAGCAAAATCAACACTTGCAATGTAAGTTGCTTTTCTACCGCTTTTTGAGATTATCTCTTCAATATTTTTTGTAAACGTACTTATTTTATTATTCTCAGAAGGAGATATTCCTTTTTTAGAAAATTCAAAAAATGAACTTACCAAAATAGGTAAGATTTTAATTTTTCGATTTCTAAATAAATAACTAAGCAAAACAACTTGCAATTCAATTGAATGTTCGGGGCGATGTGCCAAGTCATCAATTTTAAAACTATTTTCAATTTCTTTTTCGAGAATTTCAATTAATTCAGAATCAGTTTCAACTATTCCAAGAGGTGTTTCAAAATTTTTCTTGGTGAGCATAAAATAGTCAGAAAAAGCATAATGCGATGTACCAAAAATCACGAACAAATCTGAATTTGAATTTAAAATACTTTTATAAGCTTTTGCATAAACAGCTTGGGATAACTCTCCTAAAGTGAAATCAATATGAGGTGCAATTATGGCTTTTGCATTGCCATCTGAGATAAACGAATCAGAATAATTCATAAGAGTATCGCAAAATGCGATGAATTCTTTTTTTTCACTCGGATAAGAATGGTCAACACAAACCATTGGTCTGCTTGGCAGTGCAATATAATTCTGCTCGAACTCATATTTTTTTAAAAGAAAATTAACGCTTTCGAGATAATAAAGATTGTCAAGATTATTTATTTGTTCAATTATCAAATCTAAATCATTAGCTAATCCTTTAATATCTGAAAGAATTGCTTTAAATTCATCTAAAGATAAACCTGAATTTAAAATATTGAGAATTAAAAAGAAATTGTAATTTAGAGCAATTTGTTCGGTTGCAATGCCTAAAGGGTCGTTTAATACAACAAAATTTAGTCCGTCTTGCTCAATCAAATTAAGATGTAAATCGCTTCTTAATTTTGGCATTAAAATTTTATTTTTCATTTTCGGTTTCTTGCTTTTTGATTGCAGGTAAATATCTATTTTCCAAGGATTTAATTACAAAAACAAATGCTATACTTGCTGTAAAGCACACAACGGCAAGAATTAGAAACCAGATAATTCCAATAAGTATATATGTTACCAAAAACAATAATGCACCAACGAGAAAAGAACCAAATGTAATATACATTGATTGCTTTAAGTTATCTTTTATCGATTTTTCTTGTTCTTTTTTCATCTTAAATCGTAATTTAATGAAGTTCTTGCATCAGTTTTTTCATCTCTGTATTTAATAATTAATGGAGAAGAAATCGTCAATCCATGTTTCTTACCAAATTCTGTATTTATTGCGCGAGTACCAGGTACAACAACAGCAGATTCAGGGATTTCAAGAGGATTATCAGGAGTTGATTGTAAAATTGTTTCATTTACAAGGTCGAATACTTTTGTCGAAGCAGTTAAAATTACTCCTGACCCAAGAACAACTCTTTTTCTTAACATTACACCTTCATATATACCACAATTACCGCCTACCATAACATCATCTTCAATAATCACAGGTCTTGCACCTGCTGGTTCGAGAACTCCACCAACTTGAGCTGCAGCACTTATATGTACTCTTTTCCCAACTTGTGCGGCAGAACCAACCAAAGCATGGGAATCAATCATAGAACCTTCATCTATATAAGCACCAATATTTATATACATTGGAGGCATACAAATTACACCAGGGGCAATATATGCTCCGGTTCTAACAGATGAGCCGCCGGGAACTATTCTAACATTATCTTCTAAATTGAATGATTTAAGAGGAATTAAATTTTTATCATAAAATTTGAAATTTTCATTGATTGACATATCTGTTAATTTGCCGACTTTAAACAACGATAAAATACCTTGTTTTACCCATTTATTTACTTTCCAATTTCCATTTCCATCTGGTTCGGCTGTACGGATAGTACCATTATTTAATCCAGCAAGCAATTGTTTAAAATAATTATAAACTTCTTCGTTGATTTCAATAGATGAGTTGTTATAAAATGAATCAATAAAATCAATTAGTTTATGCATAATAATTCTCAAAAAATTAATTACTAAAAATTATAGATACGAAGTAAATCAAAAATATTGCTATTTTTTATGCAAGTAAAATTCTACCCTTCTGTTTAACGCTCTTCCTTCCTCTGTGTCATTTGAGGTGATGGGTTCTTTATTACTTTTACCTTTTGTTTTTATTCTATCTTCTGGAATACCTGCTTTAACAAGAGTTTCTTTAGCGTTTTTTGCTCTTTGTTCGGAAATTTCTTTATTTTTTTTATCGGTGCCAATATTATCTGAATGACCAACGATTTCAATATAATAATCTTTATTTTGGTTTAGAAATTTTGATATTATCTCAAAATATGGATTAGATTCATGGTCAAAATTTTCTTTACCTAATTCAAAAAGAATATTTCTCATCAAAAATATTGAATCTAATTTTGGAGTTAATGAAAAATCCCTCTGCAATTCTGTATATTCTTCAATATTTGATAAATCAAGAATACATGTTTGCGGTTCATAATTTTCAGCAGAAATTTTCATACTCCATACATCACCGATTTGCAGAGTAAACCCATATTGACCATTGAAGTAATTTGATTTTACAGCTGTTTCTGATTTATTTTCTGGATATGTCATCACTTCAATATCTGCTAAAATAGGTTTTAATGACTTACCATCTTTTATTGTGCCTTGTACTAAAACCACAGTTTGTGGTCTAACTCTTTCAGGTACTTTTATTCTGAAAATATCACTTTGTCCATAGCTATCTTTATTTGAAGCAAAATATGCATAATCACCTTTTGCTGTAATTTTAAAAAAAGCATCCCAATCAGGAGTATTTATTTCTGGTCCGAGATTAATTGGGTGAGACCAATTTAACCAAGAATCGTCAAGTCGTTTACTAACAAATACATCAGCACTCCCGCAACCTTTTCTCCCATCTGATGAGAAATATAGATAAACGCCATCAGAAGCAAGAAATGGAGAAATTTCTTCTCCTTGAGTATTTATTATATCACCTAAATTCAAAGGTTCACTCCAAATATTTCCTTCTACCAAAAAACTTACATAAATATCTTTCTCGCCAAATGAATCATCACCTTTTATTGTCATTAATAATACTCTTCCATCATTTGAAAGAAAAAATCCATAACTTTTAGAATGGTTTTTGAAGTTGGTAATGATTAAATTTTCTGGTTTAGACCAGCCATTTTCTGTTCTCCTAACTAAAGATACTCCCTCAATTTGTTTTCCTAATGAATCAAAAGCTGAGCCAAGTAAAATTGTATTCCCATCAGCCAAAACAGAACTTGCAAAATTCGACTGACCGATATTCAAACTTATACCTGCATTTACTGCTCGTGTCCATTCATCATTTTCATCAAGAAAAGAAACCCAAATATCTTCTTTACCTAAATTACCTCGACAATAACTTCTGCAAAAGTAGATTGTTTTGCCATCTGGAGTGATAATTGGACTAAGTTCATCGCAAACAGAATTTATAGCAGGTCCAAGATTTTCTTTATTATTCGATAAAGAAAAAGTTTGCACTAAGCTAAAAAAGAAATATATGATTATTAATAGTAAATTCAATCTCATATTTATCCAAAAAATCAAATTCAAATGCATTCTAAAAGTGATTGCAAAATATAAAATATTTACATTGCAAAATCTACGTATAAATACTTAATTTTAAATGTCATATTTCCAAATTTTAACTATTTTGCAATATTATATTTTAATCTCTTTGTAATTGTCAGTATGCTCCCACTCACTACATAAATTTAAAATGCCTCTGAATATAGCATAAATATATTCAATATGATTGTATGATAAATTTTGATGAACTGGTAAACCAATTATTGAATTGGCTTGATTATATTTATGTTCAATTTCAAATTCGACCAACTTTCGATGATATTTGTCATTCAAATTGTGAGAAAAATAAAAGTATTCGTAAATAAATTGTTCATTTAAAATAGGTAGAATATCTTCAATTAAAAAATAGTTTTCAAATTGCAAGTAATTTCTCTTTCTATTTTCAATTGATACACTTAAATTATTGATTTCATTATAAATTGCGTTCAAAACAAATTTGCGTTTATAAACATCAAGACAATGAAATTTATTCCACATATCAGTATCATTTATTTCAAGATTGACAATTATTGCACCAAATTGAACGGTGAACAAGCGAGTTAAATCAATGATATATGGCTTATTTTTTTTTGCATTTTTATAATCAAATGTCGAGTTGATTACTTCATATTCTAATAGAGTTAATATAGTTTCAGCAAATTGAATATTAGGTACAAATGTTATTTTTGGAGTATCAAATATTTCTTTGAGCAATGTTGTTGATAATTCTTCATTATCAGATGGAATTGTATATAATTGTGGTACAAATGGTTTATCTGATATTTTAATCACTGATTCGGGTTTATTAAAAATAACTGGATATGAAATTGTCTGCCATTTTTTGAAGAAATTGTAAAGCATTTGACGATATGACACGCCAACATCAATATATTTAAATCTACTATCTTTAAAAAAATTCACAGTATGCCACAGCAAATAATCCTGAATTCCTAATGCTTTACCTTTGGCATTTCCAGCAAGATTATTCAAAAAAAGATGATTCCCAACCGGCAATAAAATTACAGCGCCAATAGGTTCATTCATTCCATTATATGCAATAAACATATAATCATCAACACTCAATTGATATGGCATATTTGGGTCATCATAATCATACCACATTGATTTTAATACTTCAATATCTTCTTTTGAACCGATGACTTTTTCAATTCTTACATGATTTCTAATGGCTTTTTTAATATTTTTTTGAACAGAGTAAGGAATTAGTTCCCATACTTTATCAGGTTCTAATATCAGACCACAGCCATAGTGTACAAAATCTTTACTAATATAATGAGCCATTTTCTTCTAATAATTATTACGAAATTCATTTAGTAATTCGGGAGTTAGTTTTTCGATTTTTCTGATATTTGCAAATTTATCAAGTAAATCATCAACTGTAAACATACTTTTTTCTTTCTGAGAAATTTCTTCGATAATCTTTCCTTTATGCATCATAATAGTTCTATTACCAAGTTCTATTGCCTGTTGCATACTATGAGTAATCATAATAGTAGTAAGGTTATCTTTTTCGATGAACATTTTTGTCAATCTGATAAGTTGTGCTGCAGATTTAGGGTCTAATGCCGCTGTATGTTCGTCAAGAAGCAATACATCTGGTTTTTGAATCACAGCCATAAGCAAAGTAATTGCCTGCCTCTGACCTCCTGAGAGAGTACCGATTACATTATTCATTCTATCTTCAAGTTGCATTTCGAGTAATGCAATTTGTTCACGATAAAAAGATTTATGTTTAGTATCGAGTGAAATCCATAAATTTCTACTTTTTCCACGCATATAAGCGAGATGAAGATTTTCTGCAATAGTCATTCCTGGAGCTGTGCCAAGGAATGGATTCTGAAATACTCTTGCAATGTATTTTGCTCTTTTAAAATCAGGTTTTTTTGTTACGTTTTTATCTTTGACAAAAATTTCTCCTTCATCAGGTAGGAATGAACCAGAAACCGCATTCAATAATGTAGATTTACCGGAGCCATTTGTACCAATAATTGTAATAAAATCGCCTTGTTTAATTTCAAGGTCAATTCCACGAAGAGCATAAACTTCGTCAAAAGTTCCTTCATTAAACTTTTTATGCAAATTATTTATCTTAATCATCATAACTTTGTCCTTATTTTATTAGCTGATTTAAGAACATCATCAGGAATACTAATCTTCAATTTATCAGCAAGAGCTTTATTTAAATATATTCTTTTCGGCATAAAGTCATTAATTGGTATTGCTTCTGGTTTCTCGCCTTGCAATACTCTTTTGAAAATATTTGCCACTTCAGCACCAACTTCTTGATAATCGGCACCGATTGTTAAAAATGCACCAAAATCTACATCAGAAAAATTGTTGGTATAATAAAGAATACCCTTGTCCGCCAATATTTTTGCAACGGATTCTGTAGCAAGCATTACTGTAACATCTCCCGAAGTTAAGAAAATTTCAACTCCCTTGTCGGCAACTGATTTAACTGCTTCGACTACTTCATTTGGATTTGATGCATTTGCTTCAATTAGTTTGAAACCATATTGTTTAGCAAATATTCTTGCTTTTTTTGTACATGCTTCTGAGTTAGCTTCAGATGGGTTCCAAACTATTCCGATTGATTTAGCTTTGGGCGATATCTCTCTCATTAATTTTATTGTAGCTTCAATAGGTTGAAATGTTGAAATTCCTGTTATATTTTTCTGATGGTCAGTAGTAGTTTTTGCTACACCGGCAACAAATGGGTCAGTAACTGCACCGAAAATATGCGGTATCTGTGTATTTGATTTAGCACCCAATTGCAATGCAATTGTTGAAAATGTAACTATATAATCATATTTGCTTCTAACAATATCATTTATAATAGATTGACCAATAGAATAATCATTTTGGGCATTTTTATCATCAATTTTCAAATTATATTGTTTAATCATACCTGATTCATTTGCTCGTGCCACAAAGCCATCTCTGGCTTCTACCAACGCTTTGCTTTCGCTAAACAGAAACAAAGCAATTTTCTTTTGAGGAATAGCATTTGACAAAAATTCTGTTTTTAATGTTTTATCTAAAATTGAACCATCTTCTTGAACGATATAATTAAAATCTTTAATTGTTTGTGCATCAATTTTAATATTCATTGCTTTAGCAGTTTGAAGATTTATACCTTTAATCACATAAGTATATTTTTCAAATGGAATATCTTTTGGTTTTTCACCGTTAAATATTCTTTTCATAATATGAGCAGCTTGAATACCACTCGCAGCGTAATCGTAACCGTAAGTAGCAAAAGCACCATCTTTTAACCTATCCACATCGGATAAAAATGATGGGATTTTCTTATACAAACTAATTTTTGCGATTGCATCAAAAGCTGAATAAACTATATTATCAGGAGTAAGCAAAAACGCTTGAATGTCTTTTTCGGCAACTGTTTGTGCTGCTTGCTGCACTTCTGCGGAAGAATTAACAGTCATTGCTTGTAATTTAACTTTTCCTTCTTTTGCAACAGCTTTGAGCATCATTTCATAATTGAATACAGAATTTGATTGCCCTGGGTCATATATCAAACCAGCTTTCTTAAGATTCGGTACAAATGTTTTTGCTAATTTTAATAAGCTATCTGCTTCCACCCAACCATATACACCAGTTACATTAGGTAGATGGTCTGTATCACTTTTTCCTGCACCAATAATAAATGGATTAGCAACAGTTGCAAAAATAATTGGAGTGCTTTTTAATTTATTAATAGCAGCTTGAGTTACAGGTGTGGATATTGCAATTAAAACATCGTAATCGCCTGATTCTATTTCATCAAGAATTTGATTCACAGTCGGAATATCACCGTGGGCATTTCGATAAACAATTTTTGCATTTCTACCATCAATATAACCGAGCTGTTTAATTTCTTCAAGAGCAGCCAATCTTGTTACATCAAGTAAGCCGTTTTCAGCAAACTGAACGATTGCAATTTTATAAACTTTGCCTTGATGAACTTCTTCTTTTTCAGAGCCAAAATAATAGTAAGATAATGAAATAACAGCAATTGAAAATACAGCGAGAATAATATATTTCAAATTCTTACTGAATTGGTGCATTTTCTTTCTATCATTCGATATTTTTGAAACAAATAATGTAAGCAATACAAACAATGATGTCAATAATTTCAAATCAATTGGGTTCATTCCTGCGTAAAGTGCGAATGCAATAATCAGACGATAAACTAACGAGCCGATTATTGCACTAAATACCATTACTGCAATAGATTTACTTTTGAATACAGTTTCACCGATAATAACTGAGGCAAGTCCAACCATCAATGTACCTATACCCATTTGAATATCTGCAAATCCTTGATATTGTGCTACCAAACCACCAGCAAGTGCAACAAGTCCATTTGAAATAGCAAGACCAATTATGTATATTAAATCAACATTTACTCCTGTTGCTTTCGACATTTCAGGATTATTTCCAGTAGAACGAAGTGTTAAGCCAAAATCTGTTTTTAAAAATAAAACTGTTGCGAGCCAAGAAATTGCTGCAAATACTGATAAACAACAAAAATACCATATTTCTTTTGCTAAACCAGGATTAAATGGGTCGAAATAATTGAATACAGTTGGATATTGTAATAATGGTACATTTGATTTTGTCATAATATGCAAATTGATTGAATATAATGCAATCATTACCAGAATACCTGCAAGTAATCCCGAAATTCTAAGCCAAGTATATACAATTCCTGTTGCAACTCCAGTAAGCATACCTGCAAGAAATGCTATCACTAAAGATAAAGATGGGTCTAATCCCATTGTGATTAAAATGGCAGCAACTGCCGCACCGGTTGTAAACGAACCATCAACAGTAATATCAGCAAAATTTAAAATTTTATATGTGAGTAAAGCACCAATTGCCATTAATGAGTACAAAATACCCAAATTTAATGCACCAAACCATAGTTCCATTATTTATTCTCCGGAATAATTATACCAGCAAGCATTTTCTTAAAGTTAGACATTCCAAGCAAATGAAATACTCGCATAGGATTTAATTCAGTAGTGATTCTAATTAATTCTTTATCAAACAAATTCAAATCGTTATTAATAAATCCTCTTTCAAAAACAACCGAATGGAAATGATAATTTGTTGCATTAGGAAGGAATGGTAGTAATTCAGGATATTTGCTTTTATCTTTTACAACAATTCCTGTACTAACTACTAAATGATGATTCCATTCTGGCTCCATTGGAAAATTGAACCATTCTGCAAAATTTGATTCTGCAAAAATATCGCCTTCTTTCTGAGGTTTGTTTTCCTTCAATGGAACTTTTTTGATATTCATTCCCCATAATCCTTTGCTTTCAAATATCATTACAACACAAAAAAGTGGAGCATCAATTATTTCAGTTAATTCTGAAATTAATTTATTCAATTCAGAAAATTCATTTTTCGATTCGGCAAGTATGATTTGTGAATATTTCCCTGTAAATGCTATTCCATTCAGAAATTGTTTATTATAAGAATTATTCTTTGCAATCATATAATCTACAGTAGGATTTTTGACTGCTGGATACCAGAATAAATTATTATTAACAAGTAAAGCATCACCAAAAAACTTATTATAATCAACAAAATTATCCCCAGCTGTTGCAAGTCCAAGCCCATATTCATAATTATTAGTATCAATTGTAACTATATCTTTATCAGTATATTCTGATTTTAGAAATGGATTCATGTTGCCAATTGTTTTGAATTTTCCATTTGAATTCTGATTTAGATTTTTAATTTTAAACTTAATTTCATCTGTTTCTTTAGAAATAATATCTGATAAGGAAACTTGTTTCACATCCTTAGCAGAGATTTCATCTAAATTATCTACAAATTGAAAAATTTTCAGAAAGCCAGATATTTTGAAAATTTCTTTGATAGAAGGTGTTACTTTGTAGAATGCCATTTTGCCACCAGCAGAATCTAACTCCTTGCGAAAACTCATAAAAACACGAATACCCACACTACTAATGTAATTAACATTAGTAAAGTCGAGTATAAAATTTCTGTTTCCGTCAAGTATGGATTTGCTGAAAGAAGCCAGAAGTTCTGCAGATGTAATACCATCAATTCGACCATTTAATTCAACCAAAGTATAATTTTGGTCTTGCTTGTAAATAAATTCTAACATTTCTATGCCTTGATAATAATCCAGATTCTAAATTATATAAATAAATCGAAACTTCAAACTAAATTCTTTGTGAATTAATTGACAAATAAATATTGATTATTTGCTTAATTTTTCTCTTTTTAATATATTTTTTAAACTATCAGGTTGCGAATAATTATTATTGTATAGTGTTGATTCCCATTCACCATACATTGGATTTGGAAATACAACAAACTTTTCTAAATACTCATCTAAATTTTCATAAATTAATTCTTTCCCAAACGTTCTACGTTTAGCAAAAATTTCTGAAAAATCAATTAAATTATCACCCAACAAAAGAACAATATTATAATTTTCTGAAATTTTATTTCTTCTTTCGGATTTGTCTGATGTAGTAGATTTTAATAGCACATAATGACTATCTGCATTTGGGAAATTGTGCTTTTTCAAATTGATTATTGTGGGTAATAATTCCTTTTCTAAACGATTTGAAACATAGAAAACTTCTACCCCCATAAATTTTGCAAATTCAAGAAATTGAACAGCACCGGGAAGTGGTAATGCTTCAGCTTTATTAACCCATTGATTCCAAGATTCTGGATTATAAGATTGATTCTTCAAGATTAACTCAGCTTGATATGGGCTATTGTTTAACACAGTTTCATCAATATCTAATACAATTGCAGGTTTCTTTTGATTTTTAAAATTATAATCTTTCAACTTATCTACTAATAGAAACTTTGCATGATTATAAGTTTGTAAATAGCAAAATTCAGCTTCAGCAGATGTTTTAAACCAAGCTACTGCATTTACACTTTGTTCTGTTAAGAGATTTTGAGAGAATAATTCAAGATTAATAAGAATTATTAAAAGAAGAATTTTTTTCATAATAATTTATCATTTATATCACATATCAATACAAAAATACAAAAAAGCTATTAATATTTCAGCATTTATACTTAATTAAATAATTGAAATTTGTACTTTGTGGAAAAATTGACAATTATTGTAACAGTAAAGCCATCAAGAATAAATAGATTAAATGAAATAATTTTCAAATTTCATTGGCTTATTTAATTTGAAACATAATATATTAGCAATTGATAATTTTAAACATTTGAATTTATCTCAATCTACTTATAAATGAATTTCATAAAATGAAATTCACTAAAAGCAGGATGAACCTACTTTTAGTGAATATAGTTTTAAAAAATTATGATGGATTTGATTTGTCTTTTAATGCTGAAAGGATGTCAACACCTGTTGCATTTTCAATCATTTCAGAAAGGGAAATTACTGAACCGGGCAGTTGATTTACTAATTTACTTAAACCGGTTTGCTCGCCGGAATTACCGTTTTCAATAACAGAAATTTTATCAATTTTGATATTTTTAACAACCCCAGTAAGCATTTCGGTAATTTGAGGGAGCATATTAAGCATAAATATTTTATTGCCTTCACCATTTGCAGATAGATACGCTTGAATTTTGCGGAGCAAAATTTCAATTTCTGCATTACCATCAGCAATAATACTTGCAGCTTCACCTTTTGCTTTTAATTCCATAGCTTCCTTTTCAGCTTTTGCAGGTTCAATCACATCAGCCATAAGTCGCTTTTGTTGCAATTTAATACGTTCTTCTTCGAGTTCCTGTTCGAATAAAACTTTTGCTTTTTGTCCAGCCACTTCTGCTTCTTTTTCTTTAATAATCGCAACTTTTTCAAGTTCTGCTTTCTTTACTCTATAAGAATTATTTTCAATTTCAACATTAGTATTTGCTTTAGCGTTTGTAACTTTTACATTTTGTTCTGATTCAATTTGAGCTTGTTTAATATTTTGTTCTGCAACTGCTCTTGCTTTTTCAGACCTTTCCTTTGCAACAGCTTCAGCTTCTTGTGTAGCAGCTACTCTATTAGCATTTGCAATAGCAATATTTTGTTCAGTTTCAATTTGAGCTTTCTCAATTTCTTGTTTAGCTTTAGCTTTAGCTTTTTCTGCCCTTTCAAGTGAAAGTGATTCAGCTTCATGAGTGGTTGCTGTTTTATTAGCATTTGCAACAGCAATATTTTGTTCGGTTTCAATTTGAGCTCGTTGAATTTCCAATTTAACTAATGCTTTTGCTTTTTCAGCTCTTTGCGTTGCGAGTGCTTCTGTTTCTTCAGCTTGGGCTTTGCTATCAGCTTCGGCAATTCTTGCTCTTGTAATAACTTCTGCAGTTTTTACACGACCAATCGAATTCAGATAATCACTTTCATCAGAAATATTTGTGATTTTCAAAGTATCAAGAAGTAATCCTAATTTGTTCAAATCAGTTTCAGCTTCTTCCATCAACGACTCTGCAAATTTAAGTCTGTCTTCGTTCACTTCTTCAGGTGTAAGAGTAGCAAGAATACCACGAAGGTTACCTTCCAGCGTGTCTTTTGCAATTTGATGAATTTCACCTTCTGTTCTGTTTAAAAATCTTTCAACTGCATTTCCAAAACTTGGCTCAGTAGAATTAATTTTGATATTTGCAATTGCCTGAACAGCCAAAGGAATTCCTCCTTTTGAATAAGCATTTGCGATTGATAATTCAATAGGTATAGTATTTAATGACATACGTGCCGCTTTTTCGAGCAAAGGTATTTTCAAAGCCCTGCCGCCTCTTATCATTCTATAACCTACAATTTCACCATTGTTAGTTTTACGTTTTCTTCCAGATAATACGATAACTTCATTTGGTTGGGCAATTAAAAGTAATCTGCTAATAGTAATTATTATAACAACAATTGCTAATGCACCAATACCAGCTAATGCAAGAATAAAATCTTCCATGTTAAACTCCTTGTATAAAAAATTTATAAGTCATTTTTTTCTATATATGCCATATTATTAATTATTTCTAAAACTAATACTTCCTCGCCTCTCTTTAAATAATCGTATTCAGAATTTTCTGCAATAAGTGCTTGTATTTCAAAATATTGACCACGGCTTTCAAGTAATAATTTGCCCGGTTTGTTTTTTGAAACTGGTATTACAACTTTACCGATTCTTCCTTCGAGTAATTTAATAGAACTATCAGTTCCTGTTTCAGAATTTTTCAGATATTTCATAAACTGATACCCAAATCCTGCTGAAAATCCACCCATTACAAAAGACACCAAACCCGTTAAGATACTACCAAAATGTAAAAAATTCAGTACAGTACCAGTTAGACCAAAAAATGTAAGAAAGAAAATAATATTTCTAAAGCTGAAAAACTTAATTGCATCAGTAATGTGAGCTGAATTGTCTGAAAAATCTGTTGTGTGTTCTGCTGAATGCTCGAAGGAATGTGTTGTAATTTCATTTGTGGAGTCTATATCACCAAAATTATGGTCTGAATCAAAATCATGGTCAACATCACTATCTGTATCCGATGAACCACTAAAAAGTGAGACTGAAAGCAAAATTCCACCAAAAATTAAACAAGCAAGATAAATTGTCAGCATAATGATTTGTTCTATATTAATATTTCAAATTTTTATTCATTTCAAAAATCGAAATTTAAATAAATTAAATTGATTAATCAAATAAATTTGAAAAAAAATTAAAAAATACAGATTGAAATAAATATATAGAAAATATCAATATAATAATTCATACTTATCTGATATTGGTTTGATTGAATCTATAACTACAAATTCACATAAGCAAAAAGAGCTTGATATTCAAGAATAGCAAGCTCTAAGATTTGTAAAAAAAGAAATAAATATTATATGCCTAACTTTTCTTTTAATTTTAATTGTGTATATGCAATTAAACCGCCTGCTTTAACAATTGCTTGTCTTGCTGCTGGAAGTGGAATTATAGCAAATGTTTTATTTTTTGTTAAGTTTCGGACTTCTGTTTCAGTTAATTCGATTTCATCATCTAAATCTGCTTCAATATCAGGGCAAATTACTGTATTTAAACCAAGATTAATGCTATTTTGTAAAAATATTCTCGCAAAATCTCTGGCAATTACAGTTAAATTATGACCTTTCAAAGTTGATGCAGCTTGTTCTCTCGAAGAGCCACATCCGAAATTTTTTCCACCAATGATAATTGCTTCTTCAGATTTATCTTTCTTATTAAGCAAAGTATTCAAATCCGTTATATCAGAAAATGCAAACTGTGGAGTTTCAGATGGCAAAACAGTTGCCATAAATCTTCCAGGATAAATAATATCAGTTGAAATATCATCACCTATTTTATAAATTACTTTTGCCATTTTATAAATCTCCTTTGTTTGGGTTGGAAATTACGCCAGTCAATGCTGAATAAGCCGCAACTGCAGGCGATGAAAGATAAACATCAGAAGTAGGATTGCCCATTCTACCAAGGAAATTACGGTTCGTTGTTGCAAGTGCAACTTCTCCATCACCTAAAGCTCCTTGATGCACGCCAAGACAAGGACCGCAGCCGGAATTCATAACTACTGCACCCGCTTTCATCAAGTCAGCTACATAGCCAAGTTCAAGTGCTTCCTGATAGATTCTCGAAGAAGCTGGAAATACTAACATTCTTGTATTTTTGTCCACTTTTTTGCCACGAATTATATCCGCAGCAATTTTTATATCGTCTAATCTTCCATTTGTGCAAGAACCTATTACAACTTGATGAACTTTTGTACCTTCAACTGCTGAAATTGGTTTTACATTATCAACTGTATGCGGACAAGCAATTTGTGGCTCAAGTGTTGAAGCGTCTATTTCAACTACTTGAATATATTCAGCATCATCATCTGGCGATACAAACTCAATTTCACCTTGATAGTTTGCAACATTGCGCAGATAATTTACTGTTTCTTCATCTGGAGGAACAATACCACTTGTTGCACCTGCCTCTACACTCATATTGCATAAAGTAAGTCTTCCAGAAGTGGACATATTACGTATAGTTGAGCCGTGAAATTCAAGTACTTTATAATTTGCACCTTCTGCGGAAATTTTTCCAATTAAATGCAAAATCAAATCCTTTGGTGAAACATATTTTGGAAGTTCGCCTTCAACAACAACTTTGATAGTTGCTGGTACTTCAACATTGAGAATATTTCCAAGTGCCCAAACTGACGCCATTTCTGTTGCACCAATACCAAATGAAAAAGCACCTAACGCACCGTGAGTTGTAGTATGACTATCAGTACCAACAACTATACCCCCAGGCAAAACATAACCTGATTCTGGTAAAATCTGATGACAAATGCCACCTTCATCGCCTCGAATATCATGAAATTTTTCAATACCTTGATTTGCTACAAATTCTCTGATTTTTTTCTGATTGGTAGCTGTTTTTTTACTTTCAGCTGGAACTCTATGGTCAAAAATGATTGCTATTTTGGAAGGGTCCCATACATTTGCAGCTACATTCAAACCTTTATAAATCTCATTAAACTGATTGATAACTAATGCCGCATTTTCGTGCGACATAGCCAAACTAACTTGTGGTTCAACAACATCACCTACCATCACTGTTGGTAAATTGCATTGTTTTGCTATTATTTTCTGAACAATGGTTTTTCCCATTAAAACACCTTAAAATTACATTATTTTAATAAAATGCAATACTTTAAGATTCAAAATTAAGGAAAAAATATGTAATTATTTTTATTAGAGTGAAAATTATTTAATAACTTAACCAGAATTTTCAAATTTCCATTTCATTTACTAAATATATACAGCATTATTGAATATCATTTCAAAATTAAATTAGATGCTATTTACACTTTGATTGGTATTTCAATTGCAAATGTTGTGCCTTTGCCGATATTTGAATCTTTCACATAGATTTTGCCATCGTGATATTCTTCGATAATTCTTTTGCATAAACTTAAGCCCAAACCCCAGCCACGCTTTTTGGTAGAAAATCCAGGGTAGAATATTTGCCTTCTTAATTTAGGCGACATTCCTTTGCCTGTGTCTCTTACAAAAATATAAACTTTTTTATCAGGAATTAGTTTCATTGTAATGAATATTTCACCAAATTTCTCTTCAACAGCTTCAGCACCATTTTTCAAAAGATTTTCAATAACCCAAGCAAACAAATCTGTATTTACCTTTACGTAAATATTATCATATAGACTTCGGTTAATCTCAATTCTTTTGCCAAGATGTGGTAATCTTCTATCGAAATATACGCAAACATTTTCAATTAAATCTGGCAAATTCACAAGTTCTTTATCGGGCATTGAACCAATTTTTGAGAAACGAATTGCAATTGTATTCAAACGATTTACATCATTCTCCATTTCTTTGATTGCTTCGTTGGTTAGTTCTTCGTCTTTAAAATCAGATTTCAATATTTCTAACCATGCAAGCATACTCGATAATGGCGTTCCAAGCTGATGTGCAGCTTCTTTTGCCATACCAACCCAAACTTTTGACTGCTCGTGATTTCGTGCAGAACTGAATGAGAAATAACCAAGAATTACAAATACCGTGATAGCTATTAATGCAATAAATGGAAAAAACCTCAATTTGTCAACCAAAGTGGAATGTGTGTAATAAAATTTGCCAATAATTTTCCCTTCTTGGTCCTTAACAATTATTGGCGGATAATTTTCTTGCATATTTTGTAAATAATCTACAACAATTTCTCTCTGTCTTTCAATTGTGGTTTTTGGCTTAAAGTCTAAATTCAATGTCCATTGTTCATAAGGTTCTTGTGGTTCGCCTTTTTCATTTGTGAAAATAATTGGAAATGTAATTGTTGGAGTAACTTCTTCACTGAAAAACAATATAAAATCTGCATCACTAACTTCTGAATCTGTGAATTGCAATGCAAGCAATTTTTGAAAAATTTTAGCATATAATTCTACAGATTTTTGTTCTCTAATAATTATTTCATTTACCAAAGAATTTGTAAATAAAACAATTGAAAGCATAATTGATAATGCAACAATTGCAAATGCAAGTTTTAATTGCCATTTCGATAAAGAAAAAGCAATAAAATCACCTATTTTTTTTTCAGGAAATAGTTTTGGCATATAATTATTTCAATTCTAATTCATGTATTTTGCTTAATTCAATCTCTGTTTGTTCGGAAGTAATCATATTTTTCAACAATACTGTATTTCTATTTAATTCTTCTTCAGCTACAATGACGGAGTATTTAGCATTAAATTTATTAGCTTCTTTAAATTGTGATTTCATAGACCTACGGTTAATATCTGTAATAACTCTTAAATTTTTATTTCTAAACAATTCTGCAATAGAATTTGCTTTTGCACTTAAATTTTGATTAGCACATACTACATAAATATCACATTCTGAATCAGATTTTTTGGATATATTTAATGCTTCAAGAATTAATAAAATTCTTTCAACACCCATAGCAAATCCTACAGCAGGATTAGCTTTCCCGCCTAATTGTGCAAACAAACCGTCATATCTACCACCACCACCAAATGAATCTTGAGCGCCCAACGCTGAAGATTGAAATTCAAAAACAGTATGGCAATAATAATCCAAGCCACGAACTAAACGTGGTTGAATTGTAAAATTAACATCTTCTGCGGAAAGTAATTTTTTGACTGTTTCAAAATGTGTTGAACTTTCTTCATCAAGATAATCAAGAATGACTGGAGCTTTGTTGATAACTTCAATATCCTTTTCGCTTTTTGAATCAAGAACTCTTAGAGGATTATTTTCCAATCTCTGCTTAGATTCTTCTGATAAGAATTCTTTATTTTGATTTAGATATTCTATCAATGCAGTTCTGTAATTCTGTCTTGAGTTTTCTGTACCGAGTGTATTTATCAATAAATTATATTCACTAATACCAAGTTCTTTAATAATTTTATTAGCTAAAAGCAGTATTTCAACATCTGCTTCTGGATTTGGTGAACCAATAGATTCTGCTCCATACTGATGAAATTGGCGTAAACGTCCTTTTTGTGGTCTTTCATAACGGAAATAAGGACCTATATAATATAATCTTAAATTTGCTCCATCTCTATCTAATGAATTTTGAATAACTGCTCTCACAAGTGCGGCAGTTTGTTCAGGACGAAGTGTGATTGATTCTCCACCTTTATCAGTAAAAGTGTACATTTCTTTATTTACAATATCGGTATCATCACCAATGCTACGTGAAAATACTTCAGTTTTTTCAAAAATAGGGGTTCTTAATTCCTTATAGCCATAAATTTGGGATACATTTCTGAATACATTTTCTACAAAATGCCAATCAGAAATAGTAGCAGGAATAATATCTTTTGTACCACGAACAGTATTAATCATAATGAATTTCTTATTTAAGTTCTTAAAAACAACTAAAATAATAAAACAAATCTTAAAAATAAAACAATTAAGATTTTTTTTGGAAAAATATGATATATAATAACTTTCTACAAGCTCAATTTTTCAAATTTGAAAATGTCAACGGCTGATATTTTTATTTTTCTTATTTTTGTATATTGTAAAATGATAAATTATGGAGATTATTTTTTATGAAATTTATATTATACATTTGTGTTGCTACAATAATATTATTAGTATCTTGTTCGGATAATGGCTCGAATCAAACAAGCGATGATAAAATTAATGTATTATATCTTATGGATAGTACAGGACATTATAGTCAATTTGGTATTGAAGCAATGAACGGAATGAAATTGGCTGGAAAAAACTCTGAAAAATTAAATATAATAACAATAGATACTAAATCTGATGCAAATTTTGCAATCATTGAATTTAATAGAATAATTTCTGAAAAGAAAATAACAGCTGTCATTACATTAACAAGTTGGGTTTCAAATGCAATTTCACCAATCGCAAAACAAAATAATATTTCACATTTTGCTATTGGTAGTGCTGTTTTTGATAATAAATCCTTAAACAATACAATTAGATTTACAACAGATGTACTTAAAGAATCACAGTATATTCAAACATATCTGAATAAATTTAACAAAGTTGCAATGATGTATTTTGTGAATGATTATGGAATTGGCTGGAAAAATAGAATGGAGCAAGGATTGGGAAATAAACTCACAAAAATTGTTAGTTATAGTGATTTAAATGATGATTTTACAGATGAATTAAATTCGATTAATACCGAAAAACCTGATGTTTTGCTATTAATTAGCACAAAAGAAGCTGCCATTATTGCAAAACAAGCTGCTCAACTTGGAATCAAAACACAGTTAGTTGGCGTTAGACCTACATTTTCTGACTATTTAAAAGATGAACCTACAGCTGAAGGATTTATTTTTTCATATCCAGCAATGGATTTTACAAATAAATTATTTGCTGATTATCAATCAATTTATGGAAAAAAAGCATCTGCTTTTTCAGCTGAAGGTTATGATTTAATCAATTCATTAATTGATGCAATTAATTTAAATAAAATTACAAATACCGAAATTTTCGATTTTTATAAGAATAAATCTTATAATGGTGCTTTAGGTAAAATTACATTTGATGAATTTGCCCAAGCAGATTATAAGTTTAGCTTAATGAAACTAACAAATAAAAATTATGTTACAATTGAATAATAATCAGCTAACAATTGATTTTCGTAAATATCCTTATTCTACAAAGATAAGACATCATGTTACAGCTTATCACTATTTGCCTATCGAGGAATTGAAAGTAGTACCTGAAAATTATCCTGTAGTACATAAAGAATTGAATTGGTCTAATATTTTTCTAAATGGGAAAAAACCAGATAGATTAGATATTGGGTGTGGAAAAGGTATTTTCTTACTAAGTATGGCAGTTCAAACCCCAGAAAAAAATATAATGGGAATTGAAATTAGAGATATTGCTGTGGACTGGATAAATAACTACATTCAAGGTGAAAATATTCAAAATTGTTATGCACTTCTTTATAGTGTTGCTAATGGTTTGCCTTTTATTGAAAGTAATTCCATTGAAGAAATTTATTATTTGTTTCCTGACCCTTGGCCCAAAAACCGACATCATAAAAGACGTGCTTATAATTTGAATTTCTTGAATGAAATATTTAGAGTATTAAAACCGGATGGAAAATTATATCTTGCTACTGATGTTGATTATGTAGATTCCTATCAAAAAAAATTACTAAATGATTTTGGAAAATTTGAAATTAATGAAATTAAAGATAATTCAGATTGGAATTTACCTGTTACAAATAAAGAAAGCTTTTGTTTGATAAAAAATATTCAGCAATATAAAACCATTTGCAGAAAAATATAATAGTTCTTAAACTATATCAAGGTGGAATTTTCGGTATAATATTTGATTTTACTTTATTGCTATTTTGATTGAATTTTTGCTAACTTAACTTGAAGAGTATCTATGAAAATGAATATAAAATTGCTTATAACGATGCAAATATTTCTTATTTTTATCTGTTATAAGAGCTTGGCTCACGATTGGACTGGACTTGTAAAACCAACTATTTTAAATAATGGAACTGGATATTCCACAATGGATATTGCCTATTCCATTACAATTGATGCTTCAGGTAATTACTATTTTACAGGTTTTTTTGATGGTAAAATTGGCTTCGGAAATGATACTTTGGAAAGTGCAGGTAGTAGAGATGTTTTTATTGTCAAGATGCATAGTTCAGGAACATATTTATGGGCAAGACGTGCTGGTGGTTTAGGTTCTGACTTAGCGAGAGATATTGCAGTTGACAATTCTGGAAATGTTTATATCATTGGATATTATTATGGAACAGCAAAATTTGGCAGTACAACGCTTACAGCAAATAGAAATTCTGATATTTTCGTTGCTAAGTTAAATAACTCTGGCACTTTTCAATGGGCTAAATCAGCAGGTGGGATTGGATTTGATAAAGGTAATGCAATATGTGTAGAATCAAATGGAACTGTTTATATTGCTGGTTCTTACGAGAATACATCTACATTTGGGACAGTATCACTAAATTCTTCAGGTAGCAAGGATATTTTTATTTCAAAATTATCATCGGCTGGCAATTGGATTTGGTCAGTAAAAGCTGGTGGTAGTTCTTCTGAAGAGCCAAATTCTATTAAATATCATTCTACATCAAATAAATTAATAGTTGGAGGATTTTTTGCATCAAGTTGTACTTTTGGAGCAACTGTTTTGACTTCTGCTGGACAGCGAGATGGCTTTCTAACTAAATTGGATAGTAATGGAACTTTTAATAATTCTCTTAAAATTGGAAGTACAGGTTTTGATGAAATCAAGAATCTCGTAGTTAATTCAGATGGAAAAGTATTTGTAACAGGTTATTTTGAAAATCAAGTTAGCTTTGGCGAATCTACAATTACATCATCTGGTAGCAGAGATTTATTTGTTTCTGGATTAAATTCTGATTTAAATTGGGAATTTGCTATAGGAGCTGGAGGTACAAGTGAAGATGAAGGCACTGGAATTGCAATTGATAATTCTTCAAATATATACATAACAGGGAATTTCTACCAAACTGCATATTTTGGGGAAAATTCAATTACAAGTAATGGAGATAAAGATGCTTTTATAGCAAAAATTAATACAGCAAAAGAATTTGAATGGATATTACAAGCAAAATCATCATCGAGTATTGATTCATATAATATTGTTTCGGATAACTCGGGAAATACTGTCATTGCAGGTTCATTTAATAATTATTTGGAAACAACTGGCGATGTGTTAAATTCAGTTGGTGAATCAGATATTTTTGTTGCAAAAGCAAATTCAAATGGAGAATGGCAGTTTGCTAAAAGTAAAGGCGGTGTTTTCGGTATAATTAACACTAAAGCAATTACTGTTGATAAACAAGGAAATAGATATATTTGCGGTGGTTTCTATGGAACTATTTTACTTGGAAGTGATACATTACAAAGTAGTGGCTCTGAAGATGTATTTGTTTACAAATTAAGTAAAAATAATCAATTTCTATGGGCAAGAAAAGCTGGTGGGATTGATTTGGATAGAGCTGAGAGTATTGCTTGTGATACTAACAACAACATTTTTATAACTGGATATTTTGGAAATGACGCTACGATTGGCGATTCATCATTCAGTTCAAATGGGTTTGACGATATATTTATTGCAAAATTAGATAGTAATGGCAATTGGATGAATGCTAATTTTGGCGGCAGTATGCTTACAGACAAAGGGTTATCAGTTGCAATATCTTCTCAAGGAGATATTTACATTTCTGGAATCATAAACAATGATGTCATTTTTGGGGATATTACAATTTCAAATTGTATTGAAGATGATATCTTTGTTGCAAAATTAAATAGTGAATTTGAATGGATTTGGGTAATCAATGCTGGTGGGTCTGGTTGGGATGCCGCTACTGCAATTACAGTTGATACTAATGAAAATATATTTGTAACAGGATATTTTGAGGAAACTGCAACTTTTGGAAATAATAGTATTTCTTCATTGGGCTATGACGATATTTTTATTGCAAAATTAAATTCATCTGGCAACTGGATATGGGTAAATTCCACAGGAAGTGAATATCTTGGTGAGAATGGAAATAGCATTATTTCTGACAATAACAATTCAGTATATTTCACAGGATATTATAAAAATATTTCTGCCTTTGGAAATACGAATCTTGTAAGTAAAGGATTATCTGATGCTTTTATAGCAAAATTAAACTATGATGGCAATTGGATTTGGGCAAAAAATGTTGGTTCAACAGCAGATGACGAAGGTAAAAGTATAAGTTTTTTTAATGGAAATATTTATCTGAGTGGAAATTATTCTGCTACATTTAATGTTGGGGATACTACTTTTACAAATCAAGGCGGTAAAGATATATTTTTAATTAAATATAATCCTGCTGGCAATTTATTATGGAAAGAAACTGCTGGTTTAACTTATGATGATGATATTGCAGGGCATTGTATTGACAATGAAAGCAATATTAGTCTGGCAGGTTCTTTTTATCATAGTACAAAATTTAGTAATTTACAATTTACTAATTTCGGTGCCAAAAATAGAAATTCTTTCGTTTCAACTTTGGGATTAATTTCACCAGCTAATAGTTGGACATTTAAAAACAATACCGGTAGAAGTGCCGAAATAAAAATTCCCTCAAATATAAATCCAAGATTCAATCATAGAAATTTGCAAAGTGGTGATGGCATTGGAGTATTCTATACAAGAAATTCTAATTTGTATTGCGCCGGTTGGGGATTATGGAATGGTTTAGACCTTACAGTGGAAGTCTGGGGTGATGATAATATTACTTTAGTAAAAGATGGAATGGCAAATAATGAGCCATATATTATTAAATTGTGGGACGCTATTCGAGGTATTGATACTTTGATTTCTGTTAGGTTTGTAGATAATAACAAAAAATATAATGACAATAATCTTTCTATTGTGTCAAGAATGCCCGATTTTGATGATACATTAAGAATTCCATTGAGAGCTGGTTGGAATATGATTGCATCAAGTATTTATCCCTACAGAGAGCCAAGCATGGTTGATGTATTTAAAAACATTAAAAATAATATCAAAATTGTGAAAAATATTGCAGGGAAAGTATATATACCCGAAAATAATATTAACACAATCGGAAATTGGAATTTTAAAGAAGGTTATACAGTATATTCAACAGTTGCAGATACTTTAAAGATAATTGGTATGGCTATAGATATTGATACAGTTCAAATCAACTTAACAAAAGGATGGAATATGTTGCCATCTTTATTAACAGAACAAATGCTTATGCCAACAGTAGTTCAATCTCTTGTTCAAAGTGGAAATCTCAAAATTGTTAAGAATATTTTCGGAAAAGTTTACTTACCAGAGAATGGACTTAATACGATTGGAAATATGCTCCCAAAAGAAGCATATCAAATATATATGAATGAAGCACAAGTATTTTCATTTCCATAATCAGTAGTAATTTTTGAAATAACTTTGTAACTGTAACAAAATAACAAGTTCGACTAACATTTTCTGTTAATCAAACTTGTTGTTAAGTTTAATTTGCAATAACCAATTACTCAATCCCAAAACGGATTTTCAAGGTGCAATTTTATTTATTTATTTTACATATTTGATAGCAACCTGATATTAAATGAAATCAATTTGGTAAAATTGATTTCATTTGAGAGTACTTTGTTCCAAATAAGTTACTTTCTGATGCAGGTTGTACTTTATTATCTGTGATAAATTTATTAATTGCATCTATCCTTTTTTGGTCCATTGGATGGGTAGATAGCAATTCTTCGATTGATGACTGGTTAGCATTCTTAATTTTATCAAAGAAATAAGTTGAGGCACCCGGATAGTATTTACTGTTTAATAAATAATTGAAAGAATATTCATCGGCTTCATATTCATCTTCCCTGCTATTCCACAAGAAACCAAGACCAGTAACTAAGTTGGCTCCAATTTCAGTGAGTGCATCAGAATTTGTTCCTAATACTATATCAAGCATTAATGAAACTCCATATTGTTTTGTTAATCTCTTGGTTGCGTGCCTGCGTTCAGCGTGAGCAATTTCGTGAGCAATTATTGCAGCTAAAGTAGCTTCATTGTCAATAAATTTCAACAGACCTGTATAAATATATATATATCCTCCTGGTGTAGCAAAAGCATTGACAGTCTTTGAATTGATGAGTGTCATTTTGTATGGAAATTTATCTTTGTATTCAATATACTTTGACTTAACAATTTCATCTCTAATACTATTGACATAGTTTTGCCAATCTGTATTATTGTAAATTGGATATTCTTGAGGATTACCTGCAATTTGTGTGTCAAGGTCTTTCCCAAGCTGGACGTCATCATCTGTTGTAAAAATATTTATATTGTTAATGTTTACACCATCTTCGCATGAAGAAAATGAAATTGATGCGATAATCAATAAAATAGCAAATAGAAATTTAAATTTAGGCATAAAATGTCCTTTTATCTTGATATATAAAATTTGTTTGATTCAAAATAGTCATTATATTTAAATTTGTAAATATATAGTGAAGCTGGATATGTAGAAAAATCGAATGAAAAATTGTGTTCCCCTTCTGTTAAATTTTTGTCAATCAATGTATCAATTTCATTACCCAAAATATTGTAAATTTTCAAAGTAACTTCACCTGATTTAGGCAAATAAAATGAAATATCAGCTTTTGAATTTACAGGATTTGGAGTAATTTTAACTGCCAAAGCTTTTACATTTTTTGGCCTCTCTTTTACAGAAGCTGGTTTGTCTATTGTTTCACGAATTGACTTCTTTAATTTAACATAAGTTGGCATAACTGTTTCTAAATCACTAAAAACTGATAATACGCCAACCATATTTCTATCATAATCAATCCATGGACTAAATCCTAAAGCACCTTGCGATGAAGATTCAAATCGTTCATTATTTGAAATAGATTGTTCTCTCCAATTTCCAATGCCATATTTATATTCTGTTTTGCCATCAGATAAATATGTGTATTTAGTATGTGGCGAGAATGCAATTGGAGCATTATTTGTCTGGTCTTTGAGCATTTCTTTAACAGAATTTGATGACAATACTTGATTTCCATTAAATTTTCCATTTCCTATTAGCATTGATAAAAAATTGGCGTAATCAGTAGCATTCGAATAAACACCGCCACCAATTCTCGGGTTTGTAGATTCTGTTAATGGATTAAGATTATATCTTGTATTTGGCATATTACATTCTGACTTGATATAATTATCGAATAAACTATTCCAAGCATATCCAGACTGCATTTTAATACCACTCGCAATTTCTGCTATTCTACCAGCAACTTGCATAGATAATCCACCATAAGCAAAGAATTGCCCTGGGTTAGATGCTAAATCTAATTCAAGTATTTTATTTGCACAATCCTCAAGTGTACTGCTTTTATCTGATAAGCACTCTTCATCTTCACTTGCTAACATTCCTGAAGTATGTGAGAATAACTGACGAATTGTTATTGAGGATTTTGGCGAAGTCAAATTTGGATAAAACTTACCAAGTGTATCGTCTAAACTTAATCTACCGTCATCAACGAGTTTCATAATTACACCAGCAGATAGCCATTTAGAGGCAGATGCAATTGGAACTACTTTTTTTGAAGAATATGATGATTCACCTTTTACATTAAAGCTTTTGTCATAAATAGTTTGACCATCTTTTATTAAAACTAATGAAGCACCTTTGCCAAAACCGGCAATAACTTCAATTGAATCTTCCAAAATTCTTTCAACTTCACTGAAATCATATTGTGCATACATTGCTAAATTTGTCATAACGATTAATATAAGTACAATTTTTTTCATTTTTATCACTCAAAAAAATAATTAAACAATTATTTTGACAATTTCAATCATAAAAAGTTTAATTTGAATCTAATATACGAATAAATATCAAAAATATTTAGTTATATCACTATTATCAACATCCATCAGATGTTAGACAAAATAATGATTTCAAAATAATAACGTCTCTTTGATGTTGTTTGACGAATTTTATTGAATAAATAAATGAAAGTAAGTGGATTTACAATAATTAGAAATGCTGTGAAATATGATTATCCAGTTGTTGAAGCAATTAAATCAGTTTTGCCATTAACTGATGAATTTATTGTTCTTGTAGGTAATAGCGATGATGATACTGAATTACTAATTAAATCAATAGATTCCGATAAAATAAAAATACATCATTCCATTTGGGATGATAATCTTCGTCAAGGCGGCAAAGTACTTGCTGCTGAAACAGATAAAGCGTATAAATTAATCTCAGATGACACGGATTGGTGCTTTTATATTCAAGCAGATGAAGTATTGCATGAAAAATATTTAAATACAGTCAAAAATGAGATGTTTCGTTGGAAAGATGAAAGTAATGTTGATGGTTTACTTTTTAATTATAGACATTTTTATGGGTCTTACGATTATATTGGTGATTCATATCGCTGGTACAGAAAAGAAATCAGAGTTATTAGAAAAAGAGAGGATATTTATTCATACTTAGATGCACAAGGTTTTCGCAAAGGGAATAATCAAAAATTAAATGTCAAACTAATTGATGCCTACATTGAGCATTACGGCTGGGTTAGAGAACCATCGAAACAACAGCAAAAGATAGAAAATTTTGAAAAACTTTGGAATCCTGATAATTGGATTGAACAGAATATAAAAAAAGCTGATGAATTTGATTATTCTGAAATTGACTCATTGAAAAAATATAATGATACTCATCCTTCTGTAATGCTTGATAGAATTAAAAGAAAAAATTGGCAATTTGATTTTGATTTATCTAAAAAGAAATCATCTACCAAAGATAAAATACGCAAAGTTTACGAAAAGCTAACAGGTAAAGTATTAGGAGAATATAGAAATTATATAATCATTTAACTTCTAATTAAAAAATTTTAATGGTTATTATTCGTTTATATTACTTATGTGAAATTTATTAGATTCAACTTTAAAATGAATATGATTAATGAAATTTATAGAGCTAATACGAGGGGCTTTGCAAAATATGACTGGCTCGAATCCTTTCATTCATTTAGTTTCTCTTCATATTATAACCCTCAGAGAATGGGCTTCGGATTGTTAAGGGTTTTAAATGATGATTGTGTCCAACCAAAAACAGGTTTTAGTACACATCCTCATAAAAATATGGAAATTATTTCCATTCCTTTGTCTGGTACTTTGACGCATCAGGATAGTACGGACGGTTTTATGGATATTTGCGAAAACAATGTTCAAATTATGTCTGCTGGATATGGAATTGAACATTCCGAAATGAATAACTCAAGCACAGAAGAAGCTAAGTTTTTTGCAGATATGGATTTATCCTAAGCTTAAAAACATCGCTCCAAGATATGAAATGAAGTATTATAATCGTGAATTATATAAAAATAATTTTTTTCCAGTAGTTGCTCCTGATAGAGCAGATACTTCCCTTTGGATAAATCAAGATGCTGTGATTTCATTATTAGATTTAGATAAAGATAATTCTGCTGAATACAAAGTAAATTTTTTTGGTAATGGTTTATTTTTATTCGTAATTGAAGGCAAAGTTGAATATAAAGAGAATATTTTAGACAGACGTGATTCTATTTCGGTTGCAACAGTTGAATATTTTGAGATTAAAGCACAAGAAAATTCTAAATTATTGCTGATAGAAGTTCCATTAATTTAATAATAATAACAAATAATATATAAAGTATAAATATGAATTCTTACTCTCTCGGTATAAGTGGTAATTGGTTTCTGGTAGTTTTGCTTGTTTTGATTGCAGTTGGGATTTCATTCTGGACGTATCGCAGAACTGTTCCTGAAATTCCATTAAATAAAAAGATATTATTAATTTCATTTAGAATTATTGCAATATTTTTACTGTTATTTGCTCTTTTTGAGCCGGTTCTTACTATGATTACAGGTAAGAGTTTGCCACCGGGAATAGTTTTTCTATTTGATAATTCAGTATCATCTTCACTAAAAGATGCAAAAACTGATAGAAAGCAAGATTATCAAAGTATTATAAATAATATTGATTTTGAAAAAAATAAAGAAAATTCAAAATACAATTTATTTGATGAAACTGTAGTTCAATTGAATGATTTTTCTTTCGATTCATTGAATTTTAAAGGACAATTAACAGATATTTCAAAAGCAATTAATTTTGCATCGGTTGATGCTGAAAAATCAAATCTTAAAGCAGTAGTTTTGTTAACTGATGGTGCTTTTAATACTGGTAGCAATCCTTTATATTCTGCTGAACTACTTGGCAAACCAATTTATGTGGTTGGATTAGGGGACTCTTCATTTCCAAAAGATTTATCTGTTCAAAGTATAATTACTAATGAAATTGCTTATATAAATAATCCTGTTCCTGTAAATGTAAATGTTAGAATTTCAGGTTATGAATCTGGCGAAGCAAAACTAACAATTTCAGATAATAATAAGAAAATTTCTGAACAGAATATTTTTATAAATCCTGATATCAATGATTATTCTGCTGTCATAGATTATTTGCCAACAGAAGAGGGAATTCGAAAAATTACCGCCACAATTTCAAAAGCAGATGAGGAAATTACAGAAAAAAATAATTCAGCTTCAGAATTTATTAAAGTATTAAAAAACAAAAGAAAAATTGCTTTGTTTGCAGGAAGTCCAAGTGCGGATGTTGGTTTTGTGAAACAAGTATTAGCTAAAGAAGAAGGTATTGAAATTGCAGAATACATTCAGCAAGTTGGTGCTAAATTCTATAATGAACCAAATGCAAGTTTGTTAAATGATGCTGAATTTTTTGTACTTATAGGATTTCCTATTAATACTACTCCACAAAATGTACTAAATTTAATTGCAAAAGAGCTTGAAAGGGGAAAATCTATTCTTTTTATTGCAGGGCAACAAACTGATTATGCTAAATTAAAATCTTTAGAACAATATTTGCCATTTAATACAGCTTCTTCTTCACCACAGGAATTTTTAGCTACATTAGATGTTAGCCCTCAATCATTATCAAGTTCTTTGTTAAGAGTTACAGGTACTGATGCGGATATTGATTATTGGAATAATTTGCCTCCTTTGTTTAGAACAGAAACATTTGTGAGAACAAAACCAGAAAGTGATTTCGTTGCTGGTTTCAAAGTGAATAATGTAGTTCTGAAAGAACCAATGATATTGACACGCGATTTTCAAAATAAAAAATCTGTAGCTTTCCTTGGATATGGCTTATATCGCTGGAAATTACTTGGTTATGCTCAGGATATGTCCAAAGGTAGAACAGAAACTCCTGATTTATTCAGTATATTAGTTGCAAATTCATTCAAATGGCTTTCCATAAATGAAAAGCTAAAGAATGTAATTATCAAAACAAATAAGAAAATTTATGCAAGTTATGAAAAAGTGGAATTCATAGCATCTGTTTATGATGCGGCATATACACCTTTAGATAATTGTGATTTAATTGTAAATTTAAAATCTGGTAACGAAAGCCGTGATATTCCATTGGTGAATATTGGAAATGGTAGATATACAGGTATAATTGAAGGATTAGAATCTGGGGATTATAATTTTAGTGGAACTGCAAAATACAAAGACAGAGTTATCGGAACTGATAATGGAAGATTCAATATTGGTGATTTGTCCGCTGAATATCAAAATCTGCAAATGAATATTGGGTTGCTGAAAGAACTTGCTATTAGAACAGGCGGTAAATTTTATACAAAAGACAATGTTTCTCAATTAATAAATGATATTAATTCTCATAAAAAATTCAAAACAAAAGATGTTACTGTTAAAAGTGAATTTGGAATATGGAATATTTGGTGGGTTTTGGCTATAGCATTACTTTTGTTTTCATTAGAATGGGTAATTAGAAAAAGAGCGGGGATGATTTAATGATGAAAAAAATAATATATATATCATTTTTTGTAATTGTATTCAATAGCTTATTGTTGGCAGATTTGAGAGATTCTCTCTTTAATGCAACAGGTGAAAGAAGATTGGAATTATTAAACAATTTGTCATCTCAACATACACTTGGTTCGCCACGTGAAGCATTGAACTATGCCACAGAAGCTATTAAACTTGCAACAGATTTAAAAGATACTCTTGCACTTGCAAAAGCATATTACAATCTGGGAAATTCATATTTTTTTGCTGGATATTACCCTGAATCAAAAAAATCATTTTTGCAATCTGGAACTTATTATTTATCATCAAATAACAAAACAGAATATGCCAATGCTATAGTTGAAGCTGCAAAAAAAGCAACAATTTTAAATCAATTTGAAGAAGCATATAAATTATTTGATGAAGCAATTAAAGTATTTCAAGAGCAAAAGGAAATTCTTTATAATGTTACCGCATTAATTGAATATAGTAAATCTCTTAGAGCTACTAAAAATTCCAAAGCATTAGAAGTTCTTGATGAAGCTTTTAAAATTTCTGAAGAAAGAATGAGGGACAAGCAAATTAAGCCATTGATAATTTTTGAAACAGGCAACTATTATTTTGCTTTAGGTGAATTTGATTTAGCAATTAAAAAATATTCCGAAGCAAAAGCAATCTATGATAAAATGAAAGATAGACAAAATTCAGCAGAATGTTTGATGAATATTGGTTATGCTCAAAAAGAACTTGGAAATAATGCAGAAGCCCAACAAAAATTTATACAAGCTCTTCCTATGTATGAAAATCCAAAAGATAGAGAAGGACTTAGATTAGTATATGATAATTTATATAGAATTGAATACGAGAATGGGAATTATAAGGAAGCTATCAAATATCTTGAAAAACATACTGAAATACTAAAAGAATATTACAGCATGAATGTTTTTAGAGCCGAATCTCAAAAAAAATTAGAAAGGGAATCTAATAACAGAGAAAAATATGAAATGCAAAGTCGTCAGCAAGAACTCGAAAAGCAAAGAGTACTATTAGAAAAAAAAGCAAAAGAAATGCAGCTTTCTACAGAAAGGTCAAGATTAATATCGTTAGCTGTTCTGTTGATTTTACTTGTTGTAGTAGCATATTTTCTTTTTAAACAGAATAAAATTAAAAAGAAAATCAATATTATGTTAGAGGAAAAAAATCTTGCATTGACTGAGAAAAACATTGAAATTGAAAATCAGAAAAAGGCAATTCAAGAAAAGAATAATGAGATTCTGGCAGGTATTCGCTATGCAAGTCAAATACAAAATGCAATTTTACCAAATGATGATGAAGCAGCCCAACTGTTTAAAGAATACTTTATATTTTTCAAGCCAAAAGATATAGTTTCAGGTGATTTTTATTGGTTTTACCAAACCGAAAAAGACATTTTCATTACAGTAGCAGATTGCACAGGTCATGGCGTTCCGGGAGCATTTATGTCTTTAATAGGAACGGTTTTTCAAAATGAAATTGTGATTGAAAAGAAAGAAACAAATCCAGCAAATATTTTGAAATTACTTAATAATGCAGTTCGTGATGCCTTAAAGCAAGACGAGAATGATGCTAATCAAGATGGGATGGATATAGCCGTGTTAAGAATATCAAAAAATGACAACAAACTTACTTTTGCTGGAGCAAAAAGACCTCTTTATTACTTTGATAATGATAAATTAATTGAAATCAAAGGTGATAAATTTTCTATTGGTGGCGTGCAATTGACAGATGTGAATTTCACTGAAATTGAAATCATGCTTAAAAAAGACATGAAATTCTATCTCACAACTGATGGATTTGCTGACCAAAATAATTCTCAAAACAAAAAGTATAATACAAAGCAATTAAAATTATTCCTTGAAAAAATTCATAACGAAAAAATGGCAACACAATTGAAAATGATTGAAGATGAATTTAATTCATTCAAAGGTGATGAACCACAGAGAGACGATGTAACAATTCTTGGATTCAAGATTTAAAGAGGCAAATATGAAAGCATTGGATTTATTTAACGCAACCGATAAAGCAGAAAACATACTTTTCTTTTTTAGAGGTGGATTATCACAAGAAATATTGGTTGAATTTAGTAATTATATGAAAGCACAATATTTCCACGGTAAAGTTTCTAAGAAAATATTATCTGTTTTTGTAGAATTATGGCAAAATATTATGCACTATTCTTCAGAAAGAGTGTGTTTTGATGGTAAAGATATTGGCTCGGGAATAATTATTTTCTCTGAAAATGCAAACAAATATATCATAACTTCTGGAAATCAGATACAAAATATTCAAGTTAATAAATTGCTTAGTAAACTATCCGAATATAAAGGCAAAAGTTCTGAAGAACTAAAAGAAATATATATGAAATTAATAAATCAAGACCCAGAATCAGACAGTAAAGGAGCAGGACTTGGTTTTATTGATATTGCAAGAAAATGCAATGGTAATTTTGATTTTTCGATTACTGAATTAAATGAAAATTATTCTTTTTTTGAGTTGAATGTGGAAATTTTAAAAGGGTAAATTATGAATAATCTTATAGTAAAAGCAAGTAAAACTACTCCTGAAATTAATTTTAATTTTGAAACAGGAATTTTGTGTATTTCTGGTGAATCATATCCTGAAAATTCAAAAGAATTTTATGCGGAGCCATTTCAATGTATTAATAGAGCCGTTGAGCAAAAAAAAGAACTTAGTTTTAATTTTAAATTGACTTATTTCAATACAAGTTCATCAAAAATCATTCTTGATATAATTAGATTATTGAATAATTATCATCTAAATGGTGGTAAAGTGATTTTAAACTGGTTCTATGAAGAAGATGACGAAGATATTTATGACAGCGGTGTTGAATTTACAGATGGTTTAGAATTAAAATGTAACTTTGTTTCCTATTAAAAGAATAAAATTATGTCAGAAAGTATATTTGAAAGAGAAATACAGCTTAGCCAAACTATTAATGATTTTTTAAATAGTTACTCAAATGAAGTTGATGAATATAGAAATCAATTGGTAATGCTTGTTGAAGAATACAACGCATTATTATCGCAATCTGAAAAATTAGTAAAAATTGGCGATACAACTCAACGAAAATTACGTAATGCTAAACAATTACTTGAAGAGCAAAACGAAGAGATTAATGAGAAGAATTTAAAATTGATTCAGTTAAACCAAGAAAATGAGAATTATTTAAAACAAATAAATAATGATTTGAATCAAGCGGTTAAATATATTCATTCTTTATTACCGCCATATTTAACAAATGAAAATATTGGAATAAGCTGGAAATTTGTACCATCATCATCACTTGGTGGTGATTTATTTGGATATAGATGGTTAGATGATAAGAATATAATGATATTTCTTATTGATGTTTGCGGACATGGAGTTAGGTCTGCATTATATTCTGTTTCAGTACGCAATACATTGTATTATATGAATTTACCAAATACAGATTTTTATGAACCCCCGAGTGTATTTGCTGGGTTGAACGAAATGTATAAGATGAAAGAGCATAACGATTTATATTTTACTATCTGGTATGGAGTTTACAATGTTAAAAGTAGAGAATTGAATTATTCTACTTCTGGGCATCCCCCTGCATTTGGAATTATAAATGGTAAAAGATTTGAACTTGCCACAGATAACTTTCTAATCGGTGTATTAAGACAATATCCTTATATTTCAGAAAAAATTATTGTTGAAAGTGGAACAAGTTTGTATATTTTTTCTGATGGTGCTTATGAAATTCAAAAAGAAGATAATGAAATGTGGACACTTGAAGAAATGCAAAATTATTTGATTGAATCACAATCAAAAGAAAATACAGAACTAAATATGCTGTACGAATATATTCAGAATCTGCATATAAATAAAAATATTGATGATGACTTTACGATTATGAAAATTTCATTTTAGAGGATTAATTATTACTAACTGTCTGTTGCTCAAGTAATATTGAAATGATATTCCAAGTGGCTAAAATAAATTCTTTGAAAAACCCAGCGGGATTTATTTGTAATTATTTGTAGAGAATAGGTCTTTTGATGGGACATGTCGCTACCTATCCCTTCGAGATACCTCAACATGAAACTATCTAAAATCACCCAATTCCTATTGAAATTTTATCTGTTAATCTCTCTTCTTGGCAAATTGATTAGCATTGCAATTATTGAAAAAACTCCAGTGTATGCACTTGTAGCAAGTCCGTAACGAATAAAAAAATCAAAATAATTTAAATCACTTAAACGAATATAAAAGAAATAATATATTAAATTATGCAAAATTGAAGAGAAAAGTGTAATTAAAACAAAAAAGAAACTTCCCAATCTTTCAGATTCATAACCTTCTTTATAAAAATATCCTACAAAAAAAGCAGTAATGGTTTTGGCAAGAGCATTTGTACCAATGACATCTAAAGTAAATATATCGAATAACAAACCAATTCCAAATCCAAAAAATAAACCAGCAAATCTACCTTCAGCAAGAGTGATCCATACAACAAGAATGATAAGTAAATCAGGTGTAATTCCTCGTACTTCAATTAAATTTACAACTGAAATTTGCAGTAAAGTAAGCATAATTGCAATCAAAGAAAAAATCGAATATTTCTGTACTAAGTTTTTATTTTTAATTGGGTCAAATAATAATCTCATTTTATTTCTCGCTTCTTTTGGATTTTAACTTCTTTTCAATTTCATCTATCAGTCGCTGTCTTTCTGGGTCTGCAATTTGTTTGATAATAAAAATCTGTTCTAATGATTGAAAATTCACATACGGTTGAACTAAAATTTTTAAAAATAGTGACGATTTATCATTTTCTACTTTTGCAATTTTACCAAAGGGAATATTTGGAGGGTATTTGTTACTAAAATTAGATGTAACTACTTCATCACCAACTAACACATCAAAGGAACCTGGAATATTATTTAATGTAAACAATTCATCACCGTTCCAACTCAAAATTCCATCAATATTTGTTCTTGTAATTTTACCCGAAATCTTGACATTCCTATTTGCAATTAATTCAATTAATGAATAATTCTCAGTTGAAGCAATTACAGTACCAACAATACCAGCATCTGTTCTTGCTGTCATACCTTTATAAATGCCATCATTTTTACCAGTATTAACGGTAATGTAATTTCTCATTTCGACTGTATTTCTACCAACTATTTCACATGAAATCAATTCTGTTTCTGAAATACTTTTAAAATTTAACATTCTTTTAAGTCGTTCATTTTCAATGATTGATTGTCTCATTCTTGTAACTTCAGTAGATAATTGCAAATTCAGTTCACGTAAAGCTCTATTTTCACTCTGAATTGCAGCTGGATTTGGAATCCAAGAAAAAGCCCCTTGCAAATGCCCCATTGTTCCAATTAGAATTGTTCTAAATCCACCAATTTGTGAAACTGAACCAACAGAAATTAAAGACATACAAATAATTACCAAGGCAATGAATGCTATGTACTCTTTAAATTTAACTATGAAATTAATAAAAATCTGCATTATATATTTATTATTAAAATTTTCAAAATTATTAAACTCAAAAATACGAAATTATTGAAAAATAAAATTAAGTTATGCTAATTTTTTGAATTTTCATTAATTTAGTTTAATTTTGAGTTTATTTTTTATACAAATTAAAATATTTGGAGAGTTAATATAATGCATGATTTAAAAAAAATGGGTATGGATACTATTTGTATTCATGCTGGACACAAAGAAAACCCAGAAGGAGCTGTTGTTACTCCTATATATCAAACATCAACATTTAAATTTAAAGATTCTGACCATGGAGCAAGATTATTCAAAGGTGAAGAAGAAGGTTATATTTATACAAGAATGAGAAATCCAACTGTTGAAGCAATGGAAGACGCTGTTGCTGCATTAGAAGGTGGTTATAAGGCACTTGGCTGTGCCAGTGGAATGGCAGCTGTTCATACTTTATTTGCTTCATTATTAAAAAGTGGCGACCACGTAGTTTGTTGTAATGCTGCTTATGGACCAACCATTGTAATTTTAAATACTTTCTTTGCAAAATATGGCGTAGAAACTACTTTTGTTGATACATCTGATTTAGAAGCAGTTTCTCATGCAATGAAAGATAATACTAAGTTAATATTTGTAGAAACTCCTGGCAATCCTACCCTTGTAATTTCTGATATTGCAGAAATTTGCAAAATCGCACAAAAATATAATGCAAAAGTAGCTGTGGATAATACATTTATGAGCCCAATTTATCAAAGACCTTTTGAATTAGGAGCAGATTATGTTATGCATAGCATGACAAAATTCTTAAATGGTCATGCAGATGTTGTTGCCGGAATAATAATTGCAAAGAATGAAGCAGATTATTTATTATTCAGAAAAACTCTCAATATGCTTGGTGGAGTGATTGACCCATTTAATTCTTTCCTTGTTCATAGAGGATTACGCACTTTAGCTATGAGAGTAAAACTTCAAACAGAAAATGCGATTAAAATTGCTGATTTTCTTGAAAATCATCCTAAAGTAGAAAGAGTATTTTTCCCTGGATTACCTTCTCATCCTCAATATGAAATTGCCAAAAAACAAATGACTGGTTTTGGTTCGATGATTGCAATTGAATTAAAAGGTGGTTTTGATGCAGGTAAAAAATTGATGGATAATATTGAACTCTTTGCACTTGCAGTAAGTCTTGGCGGAGTAGAATCTCTAATTCAGCATCCTGCTTCCATGACACACGCTGGTATGGGTAGAGAAGCTCGTCTTGAAGGAAATATCACTGATGGATTGGTACGTATCGCAGTTGGTTGCGAAAATGTAGAAGATTTGTTAGATGCAATGAAACATGGATTAGATTTGATTTAAGTATTTTAGAAATAACTTAAATTTTAAATTAATTATTTTCATTTTTTTGAAGGAAAAGAATGTCTTTGTAACTGGTTTATAAAAATCAGTTGTGTGGATATTCTTTTTTTTATGCTGTATTATTCTAAAAGCATTTGCACATTGAATAAGTATTTTACAAAATTGCTATAAAGAATAAAATAATCATCTTCCCAAATTACCCAATATTACATTTTCAGAATTAATGTTTTAAGAATTTATGAGTTGTTATTTTTTTGTAACGACTAAGCCCTTTTATAATTTTAAATATGTTATGTTTTTTGAATGCGAATAAAGTACAATTGGAACAAGTTGAAAATAATTATAAAAATGAAATTCCTTGAAAATCCCGTTAGGGATTACCTGTTTGTAATAAAAATACACAACTTGAGATTTCCCCTCTAAAAAGAGGGGAGCAAGGGGTGTGTATTGATGGATGCGGGTTTTGGGCGAAATTGCAACCATAATTCAACACCTACGGCGTTGCAGTTGGTCATGGGAGATTCATCAGTTACAAACATTAATTCCCTATGGGAATTTCAAGGAATTTTTTACAAAAAACAACAGAAATTCGATATTATTCAAATGTGGCTAAGTTGTTATTTTTTTAAAATGTTGAAAAATAATTAAAATTTTTTTTTATTTATAACAAATCTTTCCGTAAATTGCATTTGTGAAGTGGGTAAAAGTGGGAAATTTTCCCTAAATTTTGCAAACTTTGTTCATTGACAAGAAATTTTAGAAATTTTTAGTATATTTAATCAGAAATGACATTCTTTCAAGGCGAAGAAACATACTCTATAGATAATAAAGGTAGAGTAAATATTCCGGCTAAAATGAGAAAGGCAATTTCTCCTGAAGCCAATGATACCTTTGTATTAACAAGGGGTTTGGAAGATTGTGTTGTTGCTTATCCTATGGATGAATGGAAAAAATATATGGAAAAGTTTCAACAATTAAATCACTACAACGACAGTAACCGATTCTTTTTAAGAACTTTACTTCGTTGGAATGAAGAAGTTACTCTTGATGCACAGCAAAGAATTAATATTTCAAAAAAATTAATTGATTTTGCAGGTATTGATGGAAAAGTAAGAATTGTTGGATTAGTTGACCATATTGAATTTTGGAATCCTGAAAAATATGATAATTACTTAGATAGTCATATTGAGAAATATGAAGAAGTAGCAGCAAAAGTAATGTCAAACTGATTATGAAAAAAAAGAGTAAAAATAGACAACACTTTCGTAGAAAAACGGATAAAGACAAGATAGCAGAATATGACTATCATTTACCAGTTTTACTGAACGAATGTATTGAAAATTTGATTACTAAAAGTAGTGGCACCTATATAGACGGAACACTCGGAGGTGGGGGGCATGCAGTTCGGGTTCTTGAAAGCTTGACAGAGGGGGGAATTCTGCTGGCGTTCGATAAAGACCCAAATGCTATTGAGCATTGCGAGAGGAAGTATCATTCTTATATGATAAATACCGCATCCGTACAACTTCGTTTATATAATGACTGCTATAGCAAGGCTCCCGTAATTGCTGAACAATTTGGGAAAATTAACGGTCTTCTGCTTGACTTGGGCGTTTCCTCAAGGCAATTGGATTCCGAATCGAGGGGGTTAAGTTATCGGGTGGAATCACCACTTGATATGCGATTCGGCACAAAAGGTAGTTCGGCAGAAGACCTGTTGAATTCAGCAAATGCGGATGAGCTGGAGATGATTCTTCGCAATTACGGCGAAGAACCACGTTCAAAGTTGATTGTGCGGCGAATAATTGAACGTCGCCGCCTCTCTCCTTTAAAAACTACTTTCGACTTGAAAGAAATTGTCGAATCTTGCGTACCGTTCAATTTACAATTCAAAACTCTTTCTCGTGTTTTTCAAGCAATTAGAATCTACATAAATGATGAACTCAATGTTTTAGAAAAAACAATTGAAGCAATTATTCCAAAATTAGAAATTGGCGGAAGAATTGTAATAATGTCATATCATTCATTAGAAGATAGGATAGTAAAAACTTCATTTAAGAAATTCTCAATGAAAAATGATGATGAAATCCCACCAACTCTCAAAATTCTTACCAAAAGACCTATTTATCCATCTGAAGAGGAAATAGAAATCAATCCAAGAGCAAGAAGTGCCAAATTAAGAATATCAGAAAAATTAATTTAAAACAACAAAATTTTCGTAATTTTGTATTTTAACAATTAAGCTATTTAAAATAAATGTCATATTATTCTGAAGAAATTAATAGTAATTTAAGTCATAATATATCTGCTATTACTGAAGGTTTGAATCCTGAGCAAAAATCCGCAGTTGAAATAATTAATGGACCTATTCTTGTACTTGCTGGTGCAGGTAGCGGAAAAACAAGAGTTTTGACAAACCGTATTGCATATTTAATTGAAAAAAGCATCAATCCTTATAATATTCTTGCCCTCACATTTACAAATAAAGCTGCAAATGAAATGAAGGAGAGAATTTCACGGCTCGTACATTACAGATTGGCAAAGAATATTTGGGCTGGTACATTTCATTCTGTTTTTGCAAGAATCCTAAGAATTGAAGCTGAAAATATTGGATATCAAACAAATTTTTCAATATATGACCAAGATGACTCGCTAAGTGTTGTTAAAAATATAATGAAAGATTCTGGATATAGTTCAGCAAAACTCCAACCAGCAAATGTGAGAGGAGTAATTTCTTCTAATAAAAATAAAATGATTAGTTGGCAAGAATTTGAAAGAAATGCAAGTAATGCAATAGAACGACAAATTGCTGATATATTCAGAGAATACGAAACTGTTTTACTGAAAAACAATGCTATGGATTTTGATGATTTACTTTTAAATTTTATAATTTTATTGAAAAAATCTAAAGAATTACTCAATAAATATCAGCAACAGTTTAAATATATCCTTGTTGATGAATATCAGGATACAAATAAAGCACAATATATTGCAATTCAAATGCTTGCAAAAGCACATCAGAATATTTGTGTTGTTGGTGATGATGCACAAAGCATTTACCGTTGGCGTGGAGCTGAAATTCAAAATATTCTTGATTTTCAGAAAGATTATCCATATTCTAAAATAGTTCGTCTTGAACAAAATTACAGGTCAACAAAAACCATATTAGCCGCTGCACATGCAGTTATTTCAAACAATAGCAAGCAAATCGCAAAAAAATTATGGACTGATAATCCAGATGGTGATTTAATTGAGGTCTTAGCTTGTAATGATGACCGAGAGGAAGCAAGAAAAGTAGCTGATTTAATACAAAAAATGTATAATTCAGGTCGAAATTTGAAAGATTTTGCTGTTTTGTATAGAACAAATGCCCAATCACTTGCTTTAGAAACATCATTAAGAGCTGCAAATTTACCCTATATAATCGTTGGTGGGGTTTCCTTTTACAAGAGAAAAGAAATCAAAGATGTTCTTGCTTACATTAGAATTTTGATGAATAATCGTGATGCTGAATCATTATTACGAATAGTTAACGAGCCACCACGTGGGCTTGGGCAAACATCAATCAATCATTTAAAGGAATTTGCAAAAGAATATGATAAAACATTATATGAAGTATTCCAAAATGCAGATAGGGTTGTAAGTTTGCAAAATAGAGCTGCTCAATCAGCAAAATCTTTCATAGAATTTCTCAATAAATACCGTTCTTTACTCAATGATTTACCGGTTTATGAAGTAATTACCGAATATATCAACGCAACTGGTATATTGGATATGTACCGTCAAATAAATACGGAAGACTCATTAGACAGATGGAACAATATCAATCAATTATTATTTGATATTAAGCAATTTTTCATAAATAATCCTGAATCAACAATTGAGGATTATGTTCAGCAAATTTCATTAGTAGCTGATATTGATGAAAAAGATTTGCATGGTAATGCAATAACATTAATGACATTACATTCCGCAAAAGGATTGGAATATCCTTGTGTATTTATCACTGGTATAGAAAAGGGTTTATTTCCATTAACAAGAATGGATTTTACTAAAGATGAGGAAGAAGAGGAAAGACGCTTGTTTTATGTTGGGATAACAAGAGCAAAAGAAAAATTATTTCTTAGTTATGCACTTAGAAGGGCAAAATTTGGTGATGTTCAAACATCAGTGCCGTCTCCATTCTTGAGAGAAATACCTGATAATCTTACAAAATACGGATTGAAAGCCAAAACACAAACTTCAAATGAAGTTTTTCTCCCACAAAAAGCATATACAGGCAATCCATTTCAAAAGCCAGTTCCAAAACCAGTAGTTAAAAGTTCATATAGTCAAATACCTGATGCAGAACAAAGTTATTCTCAAATACCAGTTGATGATTCAAGTTTTAATGTTGGAGATAAAGTTCATCATTCACAATTTGGAAAAGGTACAATTTCGGCAATAACTGGAGTTGGTCAATCCAAAAAAGCAACTGTAATATTTAATTCTGTAGGTCCGAAGCAATTAATTTTACAATACGCGAAATTACAAAAATTTTAAATGTTTGGGTTGGATTTTGGAATCTGAAACAAGTTCAGAATGACACTTATTAGATGTCCAACACTTCAAAAGTGTTGGACATCTTGTATCAAAATTGACAGTATTCAATAATGATTTCTGAAATGAGTTCAGAATGACTGTAATGTTTCCTTGTCATTCCCAACTTGATGCGGAATCTAATATATGCAGATGTCCAACACTTTCAAAGTGTTGGACATCTTGTATCAAAATTTACAGTATTCAATAATGGTTTCAGAAACAAGTTCAGAATGACATAATTGTTTTCCTTGTCATTCCTCACTTGATGCTGAATACACATCAAATTATAATTGAAAATGTCCAACCATAACAATATAGTTGGACATAAGAAAATAATTTTGACAAATAAACTTTGGTTATCAAAATTCTTATAAAAATCTTGATACGTCATTTATTATAACATAAATTGATAATACGATTATTAGTATAATTCCTGCTTGCTGAATGTAGAGTTTTGCTTTTGTCGGAATTTCGCGTCTAAAAATACCTTCTATTATTAGCATAGCAATATGCCCGCCATCAAGAGCTGGTAATGGTAGAATATTCAAAAATCCAAGGGAGATTGAAAGCAATGCCATAAAATTCAGCAAACTTGCTAATCCTTCCTTCGCTTGTTTTGAAGTCATATCAAAAATCATAACTGGACCAGCTATTGATTCTTTGAATGTTACATTACCTTTAAACATTTGAGCAATTGATGAAACAATAAAGACTGTTTTATCAACTGTTTCTGATGCACCAAATTGAATTGATTCAATTAAAGAATAATCAATTTTAGTTAGTGGTGCGATTCTTAATTGTATTCCAAGTAAACCGTCATCGTTTAATTGAGCAGAAGAACTCATCAGTTGATTGTTTCTTAGCCATTCTACATTTACTTGTTGATTTTTAAATTTTTTGAGTGTTTCTTGTAATTTATTTTGTGCATTAATTGGAATAGAATTTACAGCAATAATTTGGTCGCCACTAATAATACCTGCTTTTTCAGCTGGTCTGCCTTTAACAACATCAGCAACAAAAACTTGTATCCCGCCTGGATTCAATCCAAGTGGAGATTTCCCTGCAAATAACTTTACTAATTTTCCGCCATCATATTTCAAATTAACATTTTCATTATTTCGTATAACTTCTACATTGAGTTGGTCACCAAAATCTTTCAAAGTTAAACCATAAATAATTTCGTTCCAAGTTCGTACTTTTTCATTATTTATTTTGATGATTTTGTCATTATTTTGAAAACCAATTTGCTCGGCTATTGAACTTGTTTCAACTGTTCCAACAGTAGTTACTCCGAGTTCTGTTCTACCTTCGGAAAATGCAATGAAGCTGAAAATGATTGCAGCAAGTACAAAATTCATTATTGCACCAGCACTCATGACTAGAATTTTTGCAAAAGAACCCTTTGACCTAAATTCGTAAGGTTGTGGTGGTGCATTGATAAAATCTGTATCCATACTTTCATCTACCATACCTGAAATTTTGACATAACCTCCAATTGGAAACATCGCAAGACGATAATCAGTATTACTTCCCAAATCAATATCATCGTTTAACTTCCCAAAGTTAAATCCAGTCTTTCTATTCCAACCAAGTAATCTTGGTCCCATACCAATGCAAAATACTTCTGCCCGCATACCCGTTAACCTTGCAGCTAGAAAGTGTCCGAGTTCGTGAATTGTAATCAAAACTCCGATTACAAGTACAAAATAAAATATATTACCGAAAATATCCATAAATCCTTCTATTTTAATTTTTTTGATGCAAATAATTGTAATTATATAGATACGTAATTACTTTCAATGTATTTTTTTGTAAATTCTCTTGTTTCCTTATCAGTTTCTACAATATCCATTATATCAGGATTTTCAATCATATTTACAGACTCTAAAGAAATATCAATAATTTTGCTTATATCAGTAAAATGAATTTTCTTATCAAGAAATGCGGCAACACATATTTCATTAGCGGCATTTAAAACAGCAGTAGAATTTCCTCCGTTTTGAATTGCTTTATAAGCTAAATCAAGACAAGGATACCTTCTCATATCAGGTTTATAAAATTCTAAACTGCCCATTTCTGATAAGTTCAATCTTGGAAAATTATATGAAAATCTTTCAGGATAAGTTAAACTATAAGAAATTGGAATTCTCATATCAGGTAAACCAAGTTGTGCTTTTACAGAACCGTCAATAAATTGTACAAAAGAATGAATAATACTTTGTGGATGTATAACAACTTCAATATTTTCATAATCAATTCCAAAGAGCCAATATGCTTCAATAACCTCGAATCCTTTGTTCATCATAGTAGCCGAGTCTATTGTAATTTTACTACCCATGGTCCAGTTTGGATGATTTAATGCTTGTTGGATAGTAATAAATTCAAAATCTTCAAGAGGAATATTTCTAAATGGACCACCAGAAGCAGTAAGAATAATTTTTTCAACTTGAGAAATTTTCTCTCCAACAAGGCATTGCAAAATTGCGGAGTGTTCGCTATCAATTGCTATTAATTCAGAATTATATTGCTTAGCCAAATTTGTTATTATTCTTCCTGCTGAAACAAGAGTTTCTTTATTAGCAAGAGCAATTGTTTTTCCTTTTTTAATAGCTTCAATTGTAGGCAACACCCCTGAAAAACCAACCAAGGCAGAAACTACCAAATCATTATCGTCATCGCTTGCAGCCATAATAACAGATTCATCACCACAAAAAATTTTTCCTTTGAATTCAGTATTATTTTTAAATTCATGATAAGATTTTTCATTAGCAATTACAACAGCATTCGGATTAAATTTTCTTACTTGTTCTTCGAGCAATTTGATATTATTGTTTGCAGTAAGATAATTAATTTTATAATCAAAATTTCCTGATGATAATACATCAAGAGTCTGCACTCCAATCGAACCTGTAGAACCAAGCAAACTAATACTTTTTTGAACTTTCATTTATCTATTTTTATTAAAATTCATTTGTTATATCTTTCTGTTGCCTAATTGAGAAAAATCTAAATTGGTCAACTTGTACATTTTCGTTCTGTTGAACTTTTATTTTAACGAAATACTTTATCATTAATTTTGAAATAGTAGAAAAAGTTCCCTCTGTTATATATTCTGCAATGTTTGGATGTACATTCAAAATCAATCTAAATTCTTTAGAAATCTTTCTAAAATTTTTAAGCCATCTCTCAATTTCATTAATTAACACAGCTTTTGAAGTAACTCTACCTGTACCTTTGCAATGCGGACAAATTTCAGTAATCTTCTCCACTATATTCTGATTAATTCTCTGTCTTGTAATTTGCATCAATCCAAGCTGAGTAAGCGGATATATTAAAACTTTAGCTCTATCTTTAGAAATTTCTTTTCGCATTTCATTAAACAATTTTTTGCGATGCCCTTCATTTCCCATATCAATAAAATCAACGATAATAATACCGCCAATATCACGCAATCTTATTTGTCTTGCAATCTCTTTAGCAGCATCTATATTTGTTTTATAGGCATTTAATTCCTGCTCTTGCTCTTGAGAACGTCCTGAATTTACGTCAATAACAGTTAGTGCTTCGGTTTGGTCAATCACGATATCGCCACCAGAGTATAAACTTACTTTTCGTCTGTAAGTCTTTGCAAGTTCACGTTCGATGCCAAATTCTTCAAAAATAGACCTATCTGAATCAAATAATTCGAGTTTGCTTTCTAAATGTGGTGAAACTCTTTTGATATAATTCATTAAATCACGATATAGCTTCTTAGAATCAATAACTATTCTTTGCACATCAGTTGTAAATAAATCCCTAACAATACTGTTTGCGAGTGATAAATCTTGATATATCAATGAAGGTCCTACTGCTTTCTTTGCTCTACCGTCTATTTCACCCCATAATTCAAGAAGAAATTTCCAATCATTTCTAAGTTCGTCTTCCGTTTTTCCCCTCGCGGCAGTACGGATAATAACTCCAAATCCTTCTGGCAGTACATTTCTTGCTAATTGCCTGAGCCGTCTGCGTTCTTGAAATGAAGAAATTTTTCTTGAAACTCCTATCATATTATCTTTTGGAAGTAGAACTGTATATCTCCCTGGTAATGCAACTTTGGTAGTTACTTTTACACCTTTATGGGCATAAGCTTCTCTCACAACCTGAACATAAACATTCTGCCCTTCAACAAGATTTATTGGAATTTCACCAGAACTCTTAGTTTTGAAAGTGGCTTGTTTGTCTTGCTTTTTGTTAGTAGGTAAATTCTTTTGAGATTTTTTATGTTTATCTGTTTGAATTGGTTCATCATTTTCCTCTAAAACTTCTTCATCAATTACATCAGCAACAACAATATTCTCTATCTCATCAGAAACTAATATTTCATCTAATTCTTCACTATCTTCTTCATCGGTAAGGAATGAATTTTCCGAACCATCATTAACATCTGAAAAATGCAAGAAAGCATCTTGATTTAGACCAATATTTATAAAAGCCGCATTTATACCTGTTGCAATTTTACTAACTTTACCGTAATAAATATTTCCAATAAACCTTTCTTTTGATGGCATTTCTATAAAAAACTCAGCCAAATGCCCATCTTCTGTGATAGCCACCCTAACTTCATTTATAGCAGAATTTATTATAATTTCTTTCTTCATAGCAAATTTATATTTAAACAAACTACAAAAATACAAAAAAGCATTGTGATTTTATAAGTTAATATTTTTTTTGGAATTTTTAATTTATTAATTTCTAACAAATCAACCGTTTTGAAATTATATTCAAATATTTTTAAAGTTTTAAAAAAGATAAATAGAACAAACCATAATAAATATCAAATGAAAGCTCCTTGAAAATCCTGATTGGAATTATATCTTTGTTAATCATACCTAAATCTAATGGCTCCAATGAATGACAACGATATTTAAAGAGTTTAATTTTGAAATTAGTTCAGTATCTAACGATGGATTCTGAAACGAGTTCAGAATGACCAAAAAAATTCAGTGTCTTTCCGCACTTGATAAGGAGACTCATTTTCATATTATATGTCCTACTTTTTTTAAAAATGTAGGACAACTTTTCAGATTTAATTATGGATTCTGAAACAAGTACAGAATGACCAAAATAAAGACAGTGTCATTCAGTAATTGGAGCGGGATCTAATATTTGCAGATGTGCCACACTTCGAAAGTGTGGCACATCTTGTTTCGAAAATGATATGAATCAGTAATGGATTCTGAAACAAGTTCAGAATGTCCAAGGGAAAAAAGTTCAGAATAACAAATTATTACTTATGCCATTCTGCCTTTTAATCTATCTTTTGCTAATTTTTGCATATCGGCTACTTTATCCTGCTCGTCCACAATTTCGACTTTTAAAATCTCTTCAATAATATCTTCAAGAGCAACAATACCATTAAATACACCGAATTCATCGAAGACAAAAGCTAAATGGACGCGCTTTTTTACCATTAAATTCAGCAAATGGTCAAGGTGTAAATTCCATTCTACTTGAATAGTTTTGTCTTTACGAACCAAATTTTCAACTAAAAAATTTTCATCTCCATATAATCCAATCAGGTCTTTTGTGTATAAAATTCCAATCATATTATCAGGAGTTTCATCATAAATTGGAATTCTACTATGTCCCTTTTCCTTTATTTCTTTCAATAATTTTTCAGTTAAAGGATAATTTCTATTAAGATAGTAAACTACGGTTTTCGGTGTCATAATATCATAAGCTTGCTTTTCGGAATAAGATAAAGCACCAAGAATAATCCGTTCTTCATCTTCATCAATATTTGAATGTGGAGAGTCTTCATGAAATCTAATCAATTCTGATATTTCTTGTTTGCTAAAAATTATAGGGTCTTCATTACCGAGCATTAAATCGAGAAATAATGATAATGGTTTGGCTACCGGATACAATATAAAAATAAATAAATGGGCAAGCCATACTGTTTTTGAACCTAAAGTAAGTGCATATCGAGCAAAAAATGCCTGTGGCATAATTTCACCAAGAACAACAATCAATCCAGTGGCGATTAATCCAGCAACTACTCCGGTTGCAATATCACCGAGTAAAATAGCAATAGTAGAATTAACTGCAACATTACCAAGAAGTAAAGTACAAAGAAGTAGATTTCCATTTTTTCTAACTTTATAAACTTTTAATGCTCGTTTATCCCCTAATTTAATTTTCTGCTCTAATGCACTTAATGATAAACTAAAGCTACCGATTGTAAGTCCGGAAAAAATCGCTGACATAAAAAGTAAAATACCAAGATAAAAATATTCCATTTTAATTTTTTCAAATATTATGATTAATTATTTATAAATTTTCCTTTCCAAATGAAAAGGGTAGCAGTTCTTTGAAATCAGTTATATATATTTTAAAAATGTCCTCATTATCATCTAAATTTACTGAAATTATTCGTGAGTTGTCAACTGTAAATTCAGAAATCTTCTGTCTGCATAATCCACACGGCATAGACGGAATAGATGTTCCTTTTAATACAATTGCAATAGTATTAATTTCTTTGCATCCACTTAAAACCATATTGTCTATTGCAAGCATTTCAGCATGAGTTGTTAAAGTGAAATCAGCACTTTCTATATTACATCCTTTATGAATATTTCCATTTTTATCAAGTAATGCAGCACCTACAGCATAATTAGAGTAAGTGCAATATGCATTTTTTCTCGCTTCTGTAGCAGAATTAATTAAACTCTTATCTATTTCATTAAGTGCTTCAAAATCAACTGTTTTCATATTCTTCCTCGTAGTTTTCTTCTTTATAGGTTTTAATCATAATCAAATGAATAGTTACACCTGTGGCAATGCAAGGTAATAAAATTCTAAGCCAAAGATAATCAACAAAATACATCGATGTTAATATAGTTATCCAAAGGACACAAATTGAAATAATTTTAGCCATAAGAGGAATCCCTCTTTTTTCACGATAATTGCGAATGTAATCTCCAAAATACTTGTTATTTAAGAGCCAAAAATACATTTTTTCAGACCCTCTAAAATAACACCAAGCACCAATCAGTAAAAATACTGTAGTTGGCATTACAGGTAAAAATATACCTATTATTCCAAGCCCAACAGAAATTGTGCCAAGAATATTGAAAAGCCATCTTATATATCTATTTCGGGAAACCTTTGGTCTATTATCCATAATTTATATAATTTAAATTTCAAACTAAGTAAGTAGAAAGCCATTTTTCAGCTTCTTGTTTAGTTATATTCTTGCGTTTTGCGTAATCATTTAATTGTTCTACTGTAATTTTTCCAACAGCAAAGTATTTTGCATTTTTATTTGCAAAATATAAACCACTTACAGAAGCTGGCGGATTCATCATGCAAGATTCAGTTAATGAAATTCCAATTTTCTCTTCTGCATTAAGTATTTTCATCACTTTTATATTTTCAGTATGGTCTGGTATTGATGGATAACCAATAGCAGGTCTAATTCCAATATATTTTTCATTTAATAAATCATCATTACTTAAATTTTCATCAGATGAATAACCCCAAATGTCATTACGTACTTTCTTATGCAAAAGTTCAGCAAAAGCTTCAGCAAGTCGGTCAGCAATTATTTTATACATCAATGCCTTGTAATCATCATTTTCAGATTCGCTTTGTTTTACTAAATCATCAACACCAATTCCTGCAGTACAACAAAATACGCCTACATAATCTTCAATATTACTCTCTTTTGGTGCAATATAATCAGCAAGAGAAAGATTTTCCGCATTATTTGTTTTAGCATTTTGCTGACGTAACATATTAAAAGTTTCTAATAAAAATTCATTTTCATCAAATAATAAAATATCATCATTGATTGAACCTGCTTTAAAAATCCCCAAAGATGCATTTGCTTTGATAGATTTATTTTCAATTATTTCATCAAGCAATTGATTTGCATAATCAAATAATTTTCTTGCTTCTTCACCTTTTTCGGGATTATCAAAAATCTGTGGATAGCGTCCTTTGATTTCCCAAGTTACAAAAAATTGTGTCCAATTGATATAATTTCTAATTTCTTCAATCGGGTAATCAATAAAATATTTTCTTCCCAATTCATTTGGCATAAAGATTTTTTCATTTTCCCAATCAATTTTAAATTTATTTTCTTTTGCTTTTGAAAATGAAATCAAATTTTTTGCGGAGTTTGAATTTGCAAAATTTTCTCTGATTTGTTTATACTCATTTGCGATAGATTCAAAAAATTCGTGTCGTCTTTCGTTGCTAATTAAATTATTTGCAACAGGAACAGACTTTCCAGCATCTAATACGTGAATCACAGGAGCAGAATAATTTGGAGCAATTTTAACAGCGGTGTGAGTTCTTGAAGTGGTCGCACCTCCAATCAGCAACGGTTGTTTCATACCATTTTTTTCAAGTTCTTTTGCAATATGAACCATTTCATCAAGAGAAGGAGTGATTAAACCACTTAAACCAATTATATCAACATTATGTTTTTTAGCTTCCTCGATAATTTTTTCACAAGGAACCATTACCCCAATATCAATTACTTCATAATTATTACATGCAAGCACTACGCCTACAATATTTTTGCCAATATCATGCACATCACCTTTTACAGTGGCAAGTAGAATTTTACCAGCATTTGTCCGTTCTGATTTCTTTAATTCTTTCTCAATATACGGAATTAAATGGGCAACAGATTTTTTCATCACTCTTGCACTTTTGACTACTTGAGGTAGAAACATTTTGCCTTTGCCAAACAAATCCCCAACTACATCCATAGCACTCATTAATGGACCATCAATAACCATTAATGGATTCCCAAAATGTAGTCTTGCTTCCTCTGTATCAGCTACTATATATTCATCAAGTCCTTTAATTAAAGCATATTTGATTCGTTCTACTACTTGTAAATTTCTCCATTCATCAATATGTTTTTCCGCTTTGTCCTTCTTTTTCAAAGATTCAGCATGATTTATCAATCTTTCTGTGGCGTCATTTCTTCTATTTAGTAAGACGTCCTCTACTTTTTCGAGTAATTCCTTATCTATATCATCATAAACGCCAATTTGACCAGCATTCACAATTCCCATATCCAAGCCGGCATTAACTGCATAATACAAAAAAGCAGTATGCATAGCAGAACGTACTTCTTCATTCCCACGGAAAGAAAATGATACATTACTGATTCCACCACTTGTTTTAGCATAAGGAAGATTTTCTTTTATCCATCGAACAGCATTTATAAAATCAACCGCATAATTATTATGTTCTTCGATTCCTGTGCCAATAGTTAATACATTTGGGTCTATAATAATATCATTTACAGGAAAATGAACTTTCTCTGTTAAGATTTTATAAGCTCTTGTGGCAATTTCAATTTTCCTTTCTAATGTATCAGCTTGTCCTTTTTCATCAAATAGCATTACAACAACAGCAGCACCAAACTGCATTATTTTTTTTGCTTGTTCAATAAATACATCTTCGCCTTCTTTCAAAGAAATTGAATTAACTACTCCTTTTCCTTGAATACATTTTAAACCTGTATGAATGACTGACCATTTTGATGAATCAATCATTATCGGAACTTTTGAAATATCCGGCTCAGAACCAATCAAATTCAGAAATTCGGTAATAACTTTCTCCGAATCAATCATTCCTTCATCCATATTGATATCAATCATCATTGCACCATTTTCAACTTGCTGGCGTGCAATTTTAAGAGCTTCCTCATAATTAGATTGTTCTATCAATTTTTTGAATTTTGCTGAACCAGAAACATTTGTTCTTTCACCAATATTTATAAAATTAGAACCCGGATAATACAAAAGTGGCTCTAAACCACTTAACTTAAATTCCTTAGTAATGTTTGGTATAATCCTCGGTTTAATATCAACAACAGCTTCTTTCATTGCTTTTATATGAGGTGGTTGAGTACCACAACATCCTCCAAGAATATTGATATATCCGTCTATTGCATATTGTCTTGCTTGTTGCCCCATAAATTCAGGACTTTCATCATATCCGCCAAAAGCATTTGGTAATCCTGCATTAGGATACAAACTTGTAAAACAATCGGCAATAGTAGATAATTCAGAAATATAAGGTCGCATTTGAGCAGAACCCAACGCACAATTCAAACCAATTGATAGTAAATTAGGACAATGTGCTACTGATATCCAAAATGCTTCCGTAGTTTGCCCGGATAGAGTTCTGCCTGACTGGTCAACAATTGTTCCAGATATCATAACAGGAATATGATTTCCAGTAACGTTAAAATATTCCGAAACTGCCCAAATAGCTGCTTTTGCATTCAATGTATCAAATACAGTCTCAATTAGAAAAATATCTACACCGCCATCAGCCAAACCACGAATTTGTTCATAATAAGCATTCGCCATTTCATCAAATGTAACAGCTCTAAATCCTGGGTCTTCTACCTTGGGGGACATTGACAAAGCTCTATTTGTAGGTCCAATTGAACCAGCAACATACTTTTTAATATTATTTTTAGTGAAAAAATCAACACAAGCTTTTTTTGCAATTTTTGCAGCTTCATAATTTAATTCATAAACACAATCTTGTAATTCATAATCTAATTGCGAAATTGAATTAGAATTAAAAGTACAAGTTTCTATTATATCTGAGCCAGCATTTAAATACTCAGTATGTATTTCATAAATTATTTGAGGTTGAGTAATAACAAGTAAATCATTATTTCCCTTGAGAGATTTTGGAAAATCAGCAAATCTCTCCCCTCTAAACGCTTCTTCAGTTAAGTTATAACGCTGAATCATTGTTCCCATACCACCATCAAGTAGTAAAATTCTTTCATTCAGCAGTGATATTAATTCTTCTCTAATGTTCATCATATCTTCAAAAAAATTACAGAATAGCAATAGACGAATAATGTGTTTTTTATTTAATCAAAATGAAATAAATCTTTGATATTATTGGATTTAAACAAACGTTTATTATGATTAGTATTAATTTTTTTCTTTTTTTTTTTCGGTAATATAAATTGATTTGAAAAAAATGTTTTCATATTGAAATTAAAAATTCCTTGAAAATTCAAGCTGGATTACCTGTTTGTAATAGATTCAATACTTTCTATTGTTAATACATCATCATTCAGAAATAATATATTCAAAAAAGGTCTTATTCATTGAAATATTCAAATAATAGCAATTAAATTGAACTGATTAAAAAAAAAATTTAAAGATAATAAAAAAAATATATATTTTTGTAATCTTGAAATAAATGTTATATTTATTTGAATTAGGAAAAGTTAAGTAAAAAATGAAATCAAGTGATTCAGACAAAAACCAATTCGAGGATTTGAAAAAAACAATTTCAAAACTCAGTTCTGATAAAATAGATTTATCGAATAAAATCGAAGAAAAAGACAGGGATATATCTGAATATTTAAGAATATCAAATATGGCTATTGTTGATTGTTCAGAAGACTTAAGAGTAATGAATTCTTATGGTGCTGTTGATGTGATATTCAAAGAAGTAGAAAAATCATTTGAACGAGGCGTTAATTTAATCAGAATGGTACATAAAATCACAAAAAATTTCAAAGAAAAATTTGACGACCCAAATATTGACCCTGATTCACAGCCAGATTTAGAACAAGCCGTAACAAATTTCATTATGGGGACAAGGGAGGAAAGAGATTTTAAAATTGTTGGGGAGACTGAAGAAGGTGAAATATTTTTATTATTATGGAAAATCAAAAGGAATGGTAAATTATTTCGTAATTACTTTAGAATAATCCCATCAAATGCAGTTATAGAATCTGCTCAACAACATCACGCTGTGCAACTCAAAAATAAAGATACAGAAGTACGTGAATTATTGAATTTGATGAGTGATGGAATATGTATCCTTGATTCCAAAAGTCGAGTTTCATTTATGAATGAAGCTGGAAAAAAGATTTATATGTCAAATGCAGCTGAAATTCTTAAAAAAGCAAATGTGGAAGGAAAATATTTTAGAGAACTTTTTGTTACTGAAGATGCCGATGAATTGAATAAACGATTAAATTTTAATACAACCGCTATAACTTCAAGAGAACCAGTACGTTATATAAAAATGACAAATGGCAAAGAAGTAGAATTTGCAATTCATCCTCAATTTGATAAGGGAGGTATGAATGTTGGTTTGATTGTAGTTTCAAAAGTAGTTCAACGTAATGATATGCAATCGTCTAACAATTCCAATATTGACCATAAAAAAATCGCAGGTACTATCAAACAACTTTTGGAAGAGAAAAAAGTTGCTAAAGAAAGAATAAAGGAATTAGAAATCAATCATAAATGGTTCCAAAAGAAACTTGCCGAAATGAATGAAAATACTAAAATATTTCATAAAACAATTAAATCTTTATATTCTTATCTTGAGAGTGTACCATTACCAATTTCTATTATACAATTACCTACGGAAAAAGTTGAATTTGTCAATAAAGCATTTGAAAATTATTTTAATAGACAAAGATCAACAGTATTAAATAAGATAGATTCTGAAATATATGATGAAAATACAACAGAATTACTAAGAATTAAGTTGAATGAAATTGTAGAAACTAATATTCCTAATGAAATAAAAGCTGAAAAATACGACATTTTGCAATCAATTATAGTTAATGAAAATTATAATCCAATTCATTTGGTTAGAGTTATGATTATTAAGGAACCAATTTAAAATGAGCAATCCTATTGTTGGAATTATTATGGGCAGTGATTCTGATTTGCCTACGATGCAACAAGCTGAAAATATTTTAAAAGAATTTGAAATTGAATATGAAATTAAAGTTGTTTCTGCTCATAGAACCCCTGATGACATGGCAGAATATGCAAAGAACGCTCACCAAAGGGGGCTGAAGGTAATTATTGCCGGTGCAGGTGGTGCAGCACATTTACCGGGTATGACAGCATCTTACACACCAATTCCCGTTATAGGCGTACCGATTCAAACCAAAACTTTGAATGGTATTGATTCAATGTATTCTATTTTGCAAATGCCTCCCGGTGTTCCAGTAGCTACTGTTGCAATTGGCGGAGCTAAAAATGCAGCTCTTCTTGCTGTTCAAATAATCGCTACATCTGATGTTGGATTATTGCAAAAAATGATTGATTATAAAATTAAAATAGCCGAAGAATCAAGACAAAAGAATGAAAATCCATCTTTCAAATATGTGTAATTGGGTTAAGTAATCAACAATTGAATTTTTGTTTTTTTATACAAAATTTCTTTTAATTTCCTTCTGGAATTACTGTTTGTAACACAGGATAAAAAACTTAAAATTTCCCCTCTAAAAAGATGGGAGCAAGCGTTGCACTGAGTATGTCGAAGTGGGGTGTGTATTGGTGGATGCGGTTTTTAGGCGATATTGCAACCACATTCAACACTTACGGTGTTGTTTGAGTTTGAGGTACTACACTTATTACAAACAGGTAATCCCAAACGGGATTTTCAAGGAATTATATTTTTATACTTTTTTCATTCTAATCCAAATATCCTTTTTTTCATTCATATTGCATAGCAAATTGAAAATTATTAAACTTTTGGGTATTTCAAATCAAGAAACGTTACTTGTAAAACTCTAATTATAAAAAAATCCTCTCTTAAGAGAGGATTTTTTTAATCAATATAATTAAAAAGTAATTTTAAATAATCAACATTGCATCGCCATAAGCTAAAAATCTGAACTCATTTTTCATTGCTCTTTTGTATGCACGGAAAATATTTTCACTACCTGAAAATGCCGATGCTAACAATAATGAAGGAGATGCTGGTGGATGGAAATTGGTAATCAACCTTGAAACAATTTTAAATTCATAAGGCGGATATATGAATTTATCTGTCCATCCTTTATTTGGCTTGACGCTTCCCGTTGTAAGAACAGATGCTTCTAAAGCACGAGCTACACTCGCACCTGCTGCAAAAACATTTTTCTTGGCTTTCAGAGATTTGTTGATAGTTTCAGCTGAATCCCTCGAAATTTCAAAATATTCAGAATACATTCTATGTTTAGTTAAATCCTCAACTTCGATTTTTTCAAATACACCTTGCCCAATGTTAAGAACAACTTTTGCTATTCTTACACCCTTATGAGTAAGTTTATTCAAAATTTCATCTGTAAAATGTAGTCCTGCAGTTGGCGGTGCTATTGAGCATAAATGGTCAGGATTGGCAAAAACGCATTGATATGTGTCTTTGTCATGCTCTGTTGGGTCTCTCTTAATATATTCAGGAAGTGGCATTTCACCAATTTTAGAAATAATATCAAACAGATTACCATCATAACTGAATCTAACAGTTCTACCTCTCGAAGTAGTATTATCTATTACTTCACAGTAAAATTTGCCATTATCAAAATAAATTTTATTGCCAATTCTGACTTTTCTTGCTGGTTCAACAAGAACGTCCCAAATTCTTTCTTCGGATTTCAATTCACGGAGAAGCATTACTTCAATTTTGGCATTTGTTTTCTCTTTTTTTCCGAATAATCTTGCGGGAAAAACCTTTGTTTCGTTTAGAACAAGGCAATCACCTTTATGAAAGTAATCGGTGATATTTTTAAAATCCTTGTCTTCCATATCCCCGCTTTCACGGTTCAATACCATCATTCTTGATGAATCCCTCGGATCTGCCGGAAATTTAGCAATGGCATTCTTTGAAAGAGTGTATTTAAATTCAGATAATTTCATTAAATCCTCTGTTTGAGTTATTTATATATTATTAATTTTCTTTAGTTGCAAATATCAACAATTCGTTCATTCTGCTTACAAATTCTGAAGGTGATTTCATTATACCTTCTATCAATAAGGCACCTTCGTAAAGTTGAATTATAGTCTTATTTTGAAGTTCCTCATTTTTGTTTTGTGCAATTAATGAAGATAAATTCTTTATCAAAGGATGTTCAAGGTTTATTTCCATTAATCGTTTTGATGCAGAATATTGCTTATCCATCATTTGCATTATTTTTTCCATCTGAGGATCTAATCCACCACTTCCAACAACCAGAGTTACAGGTGAAGAAACTAATCTTTTTGATTCAATCACATCTTCTACCTTATCGCCAAGTACTTCTTTGAATTTTACAATTAGTGTTTTAGTAGATTCTTCTGTAACGACATCAGATTCTGCTTCTGTTTTATTTATATTCAAATTTGCTTTATCAATTGAAACAATATTTTTACCATCATATTCCATAATATATGGAACTGTAAAAATATCAACAGGGTCAGTCAAATACAAAACTTCGTAATCATTTTTTAGGAAATATTCAATATTTGGATTTTTTTCGATTTGTTCGCGATAACTACCTGAAATAAAATATATTTCGGTTTGCTCAGCTTTCATTCTTGATGTATATCCATTGAAAGAAGTATATTCATTTGCTTTTGTAGCAGAAGATTCAAATCTTAATAATTCAACAAGACGATTTTTATTTGTGAAATCAGAGTTAACACCAGTTTTGAATAATGGACCGAAATGAGTGAAAAACTCATTATATTTTTCTTTGTCTTTATCAGCCCATTCTTCAAGTAAGGTTAAAACTTTGCCTGTAATTACATTGCGAATTTTAGTCATCAATGGACTTGATTGCGTTACTTCTCTTGATACATTCAAAGGTAAATCCTCAGTATCAACTACACCCTTCAAAAATCTCAGGTATTCAGGTAATAATTCTTTAGCATCATCTTGAATGAAAATTTTGCTTGAATATAATTGAACAGATTTCTCTGTTGCATCGCGAAGCATAGCTACAGGAGCTGATTTTGGAATAAAAAGTAATGCTTTAAAATTGATATTTCCTTCGACAGAAAAATGTAAATGCCCTAATGGTTCAGCAAAATCATTGCTGATAAATTTATAAAATTCATTTAACTCATCTTCCTTAATATCTTCTTTTTTTCTATGCCAAAGTGCCTGAACTTTGTTTACTTCTTCATTATTTACAAATATTGGGAAATCAACAAAGTTGGAGTACTTTCTTAATGTACTTTTAATTCTGTAATCTTCTGTAAATTCTTTATGTTCATCTTTTAATTTAAATGTAATTTTTGTACCACGATTTTCTCTTTCAATTTCTTCGATAGTGAAATTTGACTGCCCGTTAGAAACCCATTTATATGATTTTGAATCAGGAGCGGAATTTCTTGTTTCGATTGTAATTTCATCAGTTACCATATAGACTGAATAAAATCCAACACCAAATTGTCCTATGAAATTACCGTCAGGTTTTTGATTTGATTCTTTTAAACTTGCTAATAATTTTTTTGTACCGGAGCTAGCTATAGTACCAATTTGATTTATCAAATCATCATAACTCATACCTATACCGGTATCTTCAATTGTAAAAGTACCATTTTCTTTATCAACATTAATGTTGATTTTCAATTCTAATTCTGGTTGTAATATCTCGGTACTTGTTAATCTCTGAAATCTGACTTTATTTAGCGCATCTGAAGCATTAGAAACAAGTTCTCTCAAAAAAACTTCAGGATGAGTATATAAAGAATGTACAATTAAATTCAACAATTCTTTCATTTCTGCTTTAAATTCAAACTGTTGAATATTTGCAGATACTTCATTACTCATAAACATTACTCCAAACTAATAAAACATCAATTAAATTATTTTTTCAAATTAGATACCATTGACGATTAATTCGATAAGTTATTGAATGAATAGAAAAACTATAATTAATTAAGAATAGGGCAAACATATAGCTATTTTTTTTCTTGAAATTATTACTTCGTTAAAGAATCTATTTCCTTATTAGCAAAGTAGTTGCGATATCATAATAGAAAATAATAACCAATCAAATCAAAAAAGCTGCGTAGCTACGATATATTTATATCGCTCCAACGGAGTTTTAGCTAAAAAAACAAATCTTGTTCTATTAAGATGTCGCAACTATGTTGCTAAATTCACATGCAAATATTATGTCATTCTAACTTGATTCAGAATATATTTCCTTATTCATCTTATATTTCGAAACAATATGTCCAACACTTTGAAAGTGTTGGACATATAAAAATATTAGATTCCGCATCACTATTTCATCTTTGTCATCAATAACAAGTTGTTTATGCCATCAAGCTACAAATAGCTGAAACATTAATCATATCGTCAACTGAGCATCCGCGAGATAAATCGCAATATGGCTTTCTCAAACCTTGAACAATTGGTCCAACTGCTTCAGCACCAGCTAATCTTTCTGTCAATTTATAACCGATATTTCCTGCATTTAAATCTGGGAAAACCAAAACATTTGCATTTCCGGCAACTTTTGAACCGGGGAATTTTCTTTGACCGATTGTAGGAATTATTGCAGCATCTAATTGCATTTCGCCATCAACTTCAATTTCAGGTGCTTTTTCTCTGATGATTTTAGTAGCGTTAACAACTTTATCAACTAATTCGTGTGATGCACTACCATTTGTTGAGAATGAAAGCATAGCTACTTTTGGCTCAGAACCTGTAATAGATTTGAAATTTTGAGCTGATGCAATTGCAATATCTGCAAGTTGTACTTCATTTGGATTTGGATTCACGGCACAATCAGCAAAACAAAGTAATTTATCAGGGAAAGTCATAATAAAGAAACTTGAAACAATTGAACAGCCATCAGCTACTCCAACCGTGTGAATTGCTGCACGCATAACATTTCCTGTTGATGAAACATTTCCACCAACTACCACTGCAACTCTTTGAGTTTCTAACATCAAGCCAGCAAAATATAATGGGTCTGCAACTGCTTCATAAGCTTTCTCTAAAGTTAAGCCCTTTGATTGACGTTTCTCGAAAAGTAAATTTGCAAATTCGTCTGTAAGTTCAGAAGTAGCAGGGTCAAAAACAGGAATACCCTCAATATTTAAATTGTTATCTGCAGCACATTTATTGATTTTATCAACATTGCCTACCAAAACAGGTTGAGCAATAGCTTCATTTTTTAGAAATATTGATGTCTGTAATGTACGGGCATCATCTGCATCAGGGAAAGCAACCAATACATTTTTCTTTTTGGCACTTTCACGAACGCTAACTACAAAAGGATTTAATGACATAGTTTTTTCCATTATTTATTTTTTACATTTAAAACTACTCTGCAAGTATCACGTGCAAGCACTAATTCTTCATTGGTTGGCAATACCCAAACTTGAACTTTTGATTCTGGTTTTGAAATCATTAATGCTTTACCACCAACAGCTAATTTGTTTGATTCATCATCAAGAACAATGCCCATACCGTCCATATTTTCGCAAATTCTTCTTCTTATTTCAACAGCATTTTCACCAATACCACCTGTAAAACAAACAGCATCAGCACCATTCATAGCTGCCATATATGCACCAATATATTTCTTAATTTTATAACAGAACATATTAATTGCAAGTGATGCACGTCTGTCTTTATGTTCTGATTCTTCATCAAGAAGGTCGCGCATATCATTTGTCAAACCAGAAATTCCAAGAATACCAGAACGCTTGTTAAGTACAGAAATAATTTCTTCGAGAGGTGCAGCTTCTTTGTGGCAAAGGTATTCAATTACCGATGGGTCAACATCACCCGAACGAGTACCCATCATCAAACCTTCCAAAGGAGTAAAGCCCATTGATGTGTCGATAGATTTACCTTTTTTAATAGCACAAGCTGATGCACCATTACCAAGATGTAATGTAATAATGTTTGTTTCTTCTTTACTTAAACCAGTTAAAGCTCTGTACAAATAAGCAATGTATCTGTGTGATGTACCATGAAAACCGTATCTTCTAATTTTATATCTTCTGTAATATTGATAAGGTATTGGATAAAGGTAAGCGTATTCGGGCATAGTTAAATGGAATGATGTATCGAAAATGGCAACCTGTGGTACAGCTGGTCCAAACACTTCACGAGCAGCATAAATACCTTTTAGATTTGCTGGATTGTGTAGTGGAGCAAGGTCGATATTATCTTCTAATGCAGTAATAACTTCTTTGTCAATTCTTATTGACTTATGGAACATTTCACCACCGTGAACTGTACGATGTCCAACAGCGTGTATGTCTTCAATACTCTCAATACCTGGAATATCTGTTTCAGGATTGGTTATCCATTTAATAATGTAATTCAAAGCAGCTTTGTGGTCTCTAAGTGGGGCTGTAAGTTTTAAAGTAGCTTTTCCTTCAACTTTTAATGAAACTAATGATTCACTACCAATTCTTTCAATTAAACCTTTAGCTAATTGTCGGTCGGCATGCTTTTCAATTAATTCAAGGTCAGTCTCAATAATTTGAAATTTTAATGACGAACTGCCAGCATTAACAACAAATATATTCATATTTCACCGAAATTTATAAAATAAATAAAACAAATTCAAAATTTGTCAAAAAATCAATTACAATATTAACAAACTTTTTTTGATTATTAAAGATAATTCATAATATATTTTTTAATTCAATAAGTTAGTTTCGACGTAACCACTCAGCCGCCCATAGATAATTTAGAATTTCAGTTCTTTTTTAAAAAATTCCTTGAAATTCCCTATGGGAATTTCAAAGAACTTTATACAAAATAACAAAAATTCTATTTAATTCTTGAATTACTCTTATCTAACTTAGCAGTCTGTTGATAAAGTAATAAAGTAATATTGAAATAAAATTGTACTTGGCTAAAGCCACAAGTTGCTTACTGAATCTGCAACACGTGGCTTCAGCCACGTGAAAGATGATTAACTTGTAAGTTGATTAAATTTATACTTGAGCAATAGACTGTTAGAAAATAATGTTAGATTAGAAACTCTTATTTAACCACTTCTTTTGAGTTAATTGCCAATAGCCCACAACTGCAAAAGTTAGCATTGAGATTAATTGAGCAAACCATATTCCATTTTCGCTATTTAAAATATTCGATATTGAAAATGCTAAAGGTAGTTGCCAAAATACCAACACTCCTGCTGTGATAATTAAACTTCTGAAATAGTCCCCGCCACCTGAAATGACTCTAATTGATAGCATTCCAATTGCAAAGGGAATATAACCAAATGCAGCTATTTTTAAGTAAATATCCACTATTTCAAGTACTTGATGATTATCTGTAAATAGAATCACAAGATACTTCCCAAAAAAGAATATAATAATGCCCAGAACTGACATCAGTATAGATAATTGTTTGACACCTGATTTGTAATATTCGAAAATTCTTGGAATATTTCTTGCTCCAAGATTTTGAGCTGAAACAATTTCCATAGCCGCACCAAATGCAATAATTGTCATACTCATAAATAAGTCAATTCGTAATCCAAGTACAAATGCAGTCAATACATTTGTTCCAAACAAATTAGCATTGGCAGCAAGCCCCATACTTGTTGAACTAACTGCCAACAATTGCAATGATGCAGGAAAGCCAAGTCGAAATATTCTTTTGAAAACTGAAATGTCAATTTTAAAATCTTTGAAATCAAGTTTTAATGGAGTTTTTCCAAATTTGATTATCATTAATCCAATTATCGCACCCAGAAAATGAGAAATAGCTGTTCCAATTCCAGCACCCATAATTTCAAATCTTGGAATAAACCAAAATCCAAAAATAAACATCGGTGCAATAATAATATTCAATACATTTCCAATTATCATTATTAACATTGGATAAAATGAATTTCCAACTGACCTCAAAATCATATTAAAATGAAAAATTGCAAAATGAAATGGAATACCAAATGCTAAAGCAGTGAAGTAACTTTTTGAGAAATTAGCAACATCATTTTTCATTCCAAGAAGATGCAAAATAAAGTCTAATGAAAGATATAATCCAAGCGAAATCAAAGCACCAATAAGCAATATTATAGATACTGATTGAGTTGAAATACGATTTGCCTCATTCAATTTGCCTTCACCAAATCGCCTTGCGATAATAATCCCACTACCAACCGAAAAACCACTTCCAATCGAAAACACAAAAAACCAAATTCTTTCGCTAATACCAAGTGCGGCAACAGCAGAATCACCAAGAAAACTCACATAATATAAATCGACCCAAGCATAAAGCATATTAATTAAGAAACTTAAAGCTAAAGGTAAGGCGAATGCACGAAGACTCGAATCTATCGACCCAGTAAGCAGATTAACATTTTTGTTCATATTTCAAGTGTTTTTTCTAAATTAAAGATATAGTTATGTCTAAATGGAAAATTCAACCGATTGATTGTTATTAAAATTACTTCAACTAATTATTATAATTAATTACCCTTTAAGGAATAATAATTCTTTTTCTAACATATTTTTCATTGCCAATTCTTACTTCAGCTATATAATCACCAGACTCCATTTTTTTTCCTTTATCATCTCTTCCATTCCAAGTTAATTTATATGAACCCGGTGGCTGAATTCCATTAAATAATGTAGCAATAACGACAGCTTTAATTGAATAAACTACCACTTCAACCTTCGTAGTAAAGTCAAGTTCATAAGAAATTTCTGGAGATACATCTTCAACCAAACCAAATAATGCTGCAATAGCTGAAACTGGAATTTTAAATCCTACTTTAGGAAGAGTATTTACAAACGGCACATAGAAAGCATTGTCAATTGCGATTTGTCTTTGAACAATTTCATTTCCTGTTGGAGTGTAAAACTCACGTGGAGTATTTTTAATGTTTTCAATTGCATCATCAAGTCCTTTCCCAGCACGTAAATTTCTTTCCATTGCATAAAGTCTGTCCGAATATCCCAGATGATTTTGAACAATAATATTTGTAGGTATTCTTAATCTTAATGCCTGAAGAAAAGCACTGTCTTGAGCAGGAGAGAATTTTTCTTCAAGAAATGGTAATTGCGATGCACCTGTACTGTCTGATTTTGTTCCCAATTCAAGTATAGTTCTGCGGTTGTCATTATTTTGTGGATATAAATTTATTACAAAACAAACAAACACAAAAATTACGATAATTATTCTAAAAATAGTAAGATTCATTTAAAATTCAATAATGTTTAAACAAATAAAAAAAAACCGATATATAAAGTTATATTATCGGTTTTAACATAAAAAAATTTTAAGAAAATCAGGATTTATTTAATAAAGATTTTTTTTGCAAATCAGAAAGTAAATCACCAAAGCTAAATCCTTCATTAGAACTTGGGTCATTAGATGGTTTAATAGGAGTAGATTTTCTTGAGTCTCTATCTCTATCTCCATCTCTACGTGGTCTATCTTTTCTTTTATTCATGTTGTTCATATCTTCACCAAAGCTTTCAGTTTCTTTAGGAGCAAGAATCAAAGATTGTGTTTCTATTGATAAATCAGCAATGACAACATCTATTAATTCACCATTAGAAAATGGAATTTTATTTCCTTTAATAATGTTTCTCATTTTGGAACGAGGCATAAATCCATCAATTTCATTATCGATATTTACAACGCATCCTTGTTGAACTATTTGAGTAACTGTACCCTTCATTTCTGAACCTAATGGGTATTTGTTTTTAAGTTCATTCCAAGGATTAGGAATAATTTTTTTGTAACTCAAAGCAACAGTTCTTTTTTCTGCATTTGAATTTAATACTTCAACATCAATTTCTTGACCTATTTGCAATAAATCAGAAGGACTTTTTAATCTGCGAGTCCAAGATAGTTCTGAAGTACGCAATAAACCATCAATACCAGGAGTTAATTCAACGTAAGCACCGAAGTCAGTAAATCTACGAACTACGCCTTTTACAACTGTACCTGAAGGATATTTTTCAGAAATATTAGTCCAAGGAGAATCTTCAAACTCTCTCATAGAAAGAGCAATTCTTCTTTTTGATTTATTTACTTCGATTACAGTAGCTTTTAGAGTTTGTCCTTTTTTGGTAAAAGCTTTTGGATCTGGGACATGTGTATTTGATAATCTGGAAACATGTATTAAACCTTCGATTCCACCTAAATCAATAAACACACCAAAAGTTGCAATAGAAGAAACAACACCTTCAACCACATCACCAACTTTAATAGAAGCCCAAAATTCATTTTCAAGCTGTTGTTTTCGAGAAACAATAACAGTTTTACGTTTTGTTTCATCTTCCTGTAATTCGTGAATATTTACAGGGAAAGAAGTTCCAATAGCACTTGTTAATAATTCTTCTGAAGGACTTCTTTTCATTGAAAAGTGTGAAGAAGGTAAAAACAGTGGCATATTATTATATACAACTCTCAAACCGCCTCTAATTCTCTCTTGAACTGTAACATCGATAGTGCCGTTGTTATCTTTGATAGTTTTCAATTGTTCAAACAATTCATCAAATTCGGAGGAATTGGTATCGGCAACAACTTCGTTATTAATTTCGCCACCTGCTTCGGCAACTGCCTTTTTATATTCCTCAGAGCTTGTAGAAAAAGCTTCCATCTTAGGTGCAGTTTCGAGAGGTGCGGTTTCCATATCGGAGCTATTTTCCGGAGCTGATATTGGTTCTGAATGTTTCTCCGGAATAATTTCTACAGCAACATTTGTTGCAGTAGTATCGTTATCATTATTAGAAACGATTTCACTTTGTTCCAAGTTTGGATTTAAAGTAGTATCCTCAATAGTCATTAATGCACCTAAAAAAAAATTACAAAAATTTTTCGTAAAAATTGCGTGGATAATATTATTTGATAATCACCAAATTATTATTATAAATCAAACAAAAATAAGATTACAAATTTAACTAATATTTTTAAAAAATAAACCATAAATAATTAAATATTTGAAAAATTTTAATTTTTTTTTTAAAATGTTTTGAGTTTTCACAAAATTTTGATAATTTTGTAGTTCATTTACAATGCCTCAATAAAAAAGTTTAGTTTTGAGGATAAGAAAAACAATATTTAGGAGTGTGGATTAATGAATATACGCCGTTTGTACGAATCTACGATAATAATAAATGCCGCGTTGGAAGACCCGGATATTGACGGTGTTATTTCAAAGGTAGCTACTTATATCGAAAACCATGGCGGAACCATTTTAGAAGTTAATAAATGGGGCAGAAGACGTCTTGCTTATCCGATAAATAAAAAGTACAATGGGTTTTATGTACATATAGTATTTGAAACTCTACCAAATTCTGTACCTGTTTTGGAAAGATTCCTTGTTTTGGAAGATACTGTTTTAAGACATCTTACTTTACAACTTTCCGAAAAATTAAGAGAATACCGAAAAGAAAAAGCATTAGCAGCAGGTGCGGCTTCAAGTGGCACTGTTATGATTTCATCTACTGACGAACCTAAGGAAAAGGAAGTTGCACCTGAAGTTGCAGTAGTAGCAGAAGCTTCAGTAGAAGCATAATAATTAATTTGTAATTCTGATTAATAGGATTGTATAAATGAAAGTGATATTACGCAAGGACATAATCAACCTTGGAAATATGGGACAGGTGGTTAATGTACGCGACGGTTATGCCCGTAATTTTCTTATTCCAAGAGATTATGCATACTATGCTTCTGACGCTGCCATTCAAAGATTGGAAGTTGAGAAAAAGCAAAATGCTAAAAAATTAGCTATCGAAAAAGGCAAAGCTGATGTATTAGCTGCTAAATTGGCTGATATTCAAATTTCTATTGCTATGAAAGTTGGTGAAGAAGGTAGATTGTTTGGATCAGTTACTCCACAAATGATTGCTCAAGAAATTTCTGCTAAAGGGTTTGATTTAGACCGTAGAACTATTGTTATTGACGAGCCAATCAAAACATTGGGTGTTTTCGATGCTAAAATCAAGTTACATCCAGAAGTTATTGCTTTGGTTAAAGTTTGGGTGATTAGTCAAGAAGACTAAAACCGTCTAGTTTGTTTTTTCAAAGAATCCATAGAAATTATTTTCTTATGGATTCTTTCGTTATTTTTAATTCCATTTCAGGAAAAGTGCGAGAGTGGTTGAATCGGACGGTCTCGAAAACCGTTGAAGGGGTAACCCTTCCGAGGGTTCGAATCCTCCTTTTCCGCATCAAGTACTGATAGATACGAGTTAAAAATAATTTATTGCCAAACTTATTGCTTAAGAATATGAAGCATAATCTTTCTAAAATTTAAAAAGTCCTACAATTTTAAAATTGTAAGACTTTTTAATTGTTAAATTTTTTTGAGATTATTCACCAATTTCAATGATTAATATTCCAATTCAGTTTATTTCGTATTATTAATTTTAATATAAATTAATAACCTAATTCAATAATATTATCATTAAAAATAGTTCCAGCATTATAAATACTACCATACACATTTAGAATGTTTGAATTTATTTCTAAATATGCTCCAACAACAACATAAACATTTCCATTGACCAAAACATAATCATTTACTCTTTTAATGTCAGAACCTGAAATTCTAAGATGACCTGGATAACTGGTATAATGTGGCGAAAATGGTTCAGAAATAATACTTTGAGTTCCAGTGTATTCAATAGTAGAATTCGAACTCATAGTATATACTTTAAAATTCTTCATAGAAGTCAATGTAGATGGAATATTTGAACCACCAAAAGCAATTGTACTATTATCTTGTAAGGCAAACAACCCCTTACTTGGAGAACAATTAAAGCAATTAATTGCATTTACATCCAAATCAAATTTTGAATTATGTCTAACAATCAATGTATCAATTTGAGGTTCTGACACATTTAAAGAAACAATATGATCAAGTCCTATATAAACATCATCTTCAGTATTTTCAGGGAACCTATTTGGAAAATCGCCAGCTAATACTGCATCTCCAATATGAGTATCTTCATAGGTCCAAGTATTAGAATCATTCCACAAACCAGATTGTCTGCTATAATACTTTGGCTCGCTAACTTCGCCTATATAGAAAACACCCAAACCATTCCAATAATTAAGCGGATTTGAAATATTTACAGAAGCGGCTACAACATTCCAAGAAAGGTCTATATAATTCTTTTGATTCCAACCAGGTGATGCAGTAGGAACAGCTAATTTCTTTAATTTTGCTAAATCTGGAATTCCACCAGTTAAATTGGCTAATTCTGATGCGGGAAAATTAAACGTTGTGTTTGCAAATCTTGAACCAAGCATAAAATTAGTCCAAGGTGCAATAGTCCAATAATAATTAATTTTTTTCGAGGCATCTATTCTTGCAAAATTTGTATTTGGCGGTGAATCTACTCTACTGGCAATTAGTCCAGCAGTACCAGTACCCACAGTAATATCAAGAGTAACAGGCATATATTGACTACCAAATCCAATTGGGAAGTTATAACTTAAAGCACCATCTCCACCAGTATATTTTAATAAATATCCATCAATATGACCAATTCCTGTTCTTGTATAAGTTGTAGTATCATACTGTAAAACGACTTTTTTATTGCTTGCCCTTCCACTAATATAAGCTATATTTGAAGCTGTAAAATTAAGATTTCTAACAATATTTAATGAAGATGAATCTCCAATACCACTCAAGAATAGATTTCCAGCAGTTTTTGACAATGAAAAATTATAAATATTTACTCCAGTAGAATTATTCATAACCATAAATTGATTAATAGTTCCATTTAGATTTAAAGTTCCAAGATTAGGACTAACATAAGTATTACTTTGAACAACTAATTGTCCTTTCAAATTTATAAGCCCATTACCAATCAGCAAGCCACCCTTTTGAACTATAATTGAATCTTCAACAGTATAAATAAATGGTGAGAAAGATACACCATTAGTAACCGTACCATCATTATTGACTATAATTGTTTTTGGATTTATCGGACCATCACCTATTGCTTGGGATTGGCTTCCAATATATTCATAAGTCGCTTTTCCAAATTCACGAATTGAAGTGGTTCTGATAGCTCCAATATTAGGAGTAGGTCCGTAAACAGCAGTAAAACCAAAAGCATCGTCAGTAGAAAGAAAACAATTATTAGCTATATTAAAAGATAGCCCCCTTAAATATCTTTCATCAAGAATGTTTAATTTTCCGGGTAACCCTGCATGTACTTCAACAGTAACAGAACGAACTCTTGGACTAGAATTTTGAATAGTTACAGTTTTTCCATTTCCAATAAATACTCTATCGGTTTCTTGATTAGGAATTCTTGTTGCATCTGCTCCAGTATAAGAAGCCATTTTCCAAGTAGAAATTGTATTCCAATCACCTGAATTTGCAGAAAAGAATCTTTCGCCAGCTATTTCACCAATTACATAATCACCAAAGGAAACATTATTTTGAGTTGTAGTACTTGAATCAGTCCTTTCAAACGGAACGGTTAATTCCCAAGCTATCAATGGATCATCCCATGCAGGTATCCTTCTGAAATGTTCAAAAATTCCATAGGAAGTGCCTGGCTTTACATCTCCACTTGGTACATTTCCTTTAATAAAATAGGTTGTTAAATTAAAAGATTGCCCTGCATCAAGTGAATATGGAGAAGAACCCAACGGAAGAATCTGCCAATACCTATCAATATGAGTATCTTCTTGCAAAACACCAGTGGAAGTTGCAATATCTGGATGCTCTATGCCATAAGCTTTAACTGAAATAGTTCCTTCGACTCCTGTACCTGATGTTGTTTCAATTCTCGCAGGAGTGTAATCTTTAGTCCCGACTGTAAATAATTTATCTTGAGCACCGAAATTAATCCACCTTCTTAAAAATCCATTTACATGCCCTTTACCAAATCTTTGAATACTTGCTAAATCAGAATTATTTGTTCCAACTTGAACATATCTATCATCTCCCGTAAATATTAGTCCACGATTGCCAACCGAAAACTCTAAAGTATTTTTTATTAGTAAATTCGAATAAGGATAAGTTAATGAATTAGATAAAAATACGGTACCACTATCTGGTTTACTGATACTAAAATCATAGAAGGCATCACTATTAATACTGCTAATCATTAAAGTTTGATTTCTTTTAGTTGCAGGTGTAGATGTGGTATCACCAAAGAAATTTACTCTTTTAGTACCTGTGCTACCAGTTTTATATTGTCCAATTATTTTAAAATCACCAGCAATATTTAGATTATTTCCATTTTGATTAAAAATACCATTACTTTGAATTGTAAAATCATTTAAAACAGTAACGATTGGTGAGCCAACAATTAAATCATTAGTATGAGTGTTTGTAATGTCAAGATTCCAAAAGGGAACAGATGCAATTAAATTGAATGACTGAGGCGCAACTGGGTTTACTAAAACATCGCCAAACTGTACAGTACCACCAGTAACATTGTAATTTGTTGCTGAAACCAAATAGTCTGGGTCTTTTTCTATTGAAGGACTTAATTCCATCGGTTTATAGATAATAACTTTACTATTTCCAGACATTGTAAATAATGAATTAGCTTCACCAAAATCAAATGCGGCTCTTCTTTCAGATGAATTTGTTACTGCCCCCTCTATCATTACTTCAATCTGTGCATTATTTTTTAATCTGAAATCAACACTTGAGGTAGCAAATCTTCTTCTTAAACTTCCTGCTACCATTAGTTTACTATTCCCAGCAATATCAATTATAGTAGTGGACTCGTATTGAAAATTCTCATTAGCATTATTTCCTATGGTCATATCACCATTTATTAACCAAACAGACGCATTTTGCCCGCAAATTAGTCCATCTTCAAATTTAACGTTACCATCACGTACTACTAATCCTACAAGGTCACCCAAGAAAACATCACCATCTCCATTTGTTGAAAGCGTTATATCTGCATCAACATCATGTATATACATACCAGCGAATAAATCAAAATTTACTTCTGGTATAGTTGTAACTGCAGTTGAAAATGCGGAAGAGAACGATGCAGATTTATTAATTGTATTCCAGACTGAATCAACTTTTAATACTTTTACATTTCCTAAAGTACTGTAATTACCTTCGCCCATTATTCTTGAACTGTCTGCTCCACTAAATACAAATCGAATGTTTCTTAATACAGAAGGATGAACATTAATACCTCTACCCAATGAACCTACATTATTTAAATCTCTTAAAATTCTTACAGTATCTATACTTGTTACTGAAGGTGAATTTGATTTTGACAATAGATCCGGTACTTCCAATCATTAATGAGCCATCTATCTCCAATATTTTATTAGAAGAAGCAACTGTACCAAATTGTAGTTCAGGAGCAGTTGATGGAGAAGTGATTCCTATTCCTACTGAATCTATTGGATTAGCAACTGTATTATTATAATTTACAACATGATTAGCCCCAATGTAAACAACATCACCCTCATAAAATCCAGGATAGTTTAAAGCAACCACATTACCAGAATTGTGATTTCCACTCGATGTTATATTTGTCCAAGTATTTGGATTTGTCCAATCACCAGATGTTCTACTCCAATAGATTTTTCCGGTTGCAAATGTGGAAGGTGAACCCGCTGTCCAATCATGATTTGGCAATGTTTGTGCATTATCAGCAATAATATACTTGTTAGTTGTATCAATCTGTAAATTAGTTGAAGCAAAAATAGTTGATGACCATCCTGGATCAAGTGAAGAAACATCTGTCCTTCTATATAAAGCAGGAGCGTAATCTAAAATATTTCCTACAACTTCATTATCATTGTATCTAAATCTTACGTTAGTATTACCGTTATTTAAGGTAATGGCTGATGTATTTGTTCGCCAGTATTTTTTTAGAACATTTGGAGTTCCAGTAAGAGAATAGTGAGGATATACACTAATTAAAGCAAACTCAAGGAAATTATTAGTTCCGAAATCCATATTATTTAGGTCATATTTTGCTTCTCCATAGCCGTAAGAAGCATCACCAACTGGAAATGTAAATGTTCTGGATGTATTGGTACCTGTGGAAAATGTTTTTCTAAGTTTTCCTGAATTTAAGGTTCCTGATACTTTTATCATTCTATTAACTCTGAACGAATCAATATTTGATATAGTAGCATTATCTCCAAATGTTATCATTTTGTTATCAGCAAGGTTGAATAATGTATTCGACTGAACATCCAAAACTGAGTTGAATCTCACATTCTGATTAGCAGTAACAGTACCAGAGGTTTTATTTATTGTTAAAGTATTTGGTATAACTGTAGAATCAGCATTACCTCTAATTTGTTGATTTCTCGTACTATCCATTATCAATGCTCTGTTCGAACTGGTATTTATACCACTATTATTTGTATGTGTTACCAAATCACCTTTTAGCGAAATAGTTCTGTTACCATTCTGGTTTAACAAAGTCCCATTCCGAAAAATTAAACTATCCGTGATAGTTAATTGAACATCATTGGTAAGCGTAACTGCACCTCCGGTATTATTTATTTCAAGCGAGGCCATTCTCGCTGGTAATCCAGAGCCGGTTGCTTGTGCAGCAGTCCCTATATAAGAAAAATGATTGACTCCCAACTGATTCCAATCGAAATTAATAATTGAGGATGTTGATAATCTTCTTACGCTACCATTTGTCGAAGAATTTGCTACAATACCATCAGGTGAACCAATAATTAATTTTCCACCATTTTTTTGAACATATTGGTCTGTTCTAAAATAATTTGTACCAGGAATTCTTAACTTACCAATACCATTTACTGATTTTTCAACTAATACATACTGAAGGTCAACATTTGCAACGTCAAAATTAACTGAATCTCCGTCTCCAATAACAACATAATCCCTGAAAGTCGTACTGCTTTGAGGATATGTTCCTGATGCATTGCCGATTAGCGCATACCCTGTCTCAGTATTTGCATATAATGTATTTGCTGCTTCGTTTGCCCAAGTACTTGGAGATGACCAATTTCCAGAATTTTTTGAGTAAAATACTCTATCGCCTGTCGTAGTAGGTTCACCAACCATTAATGTTATTGATGGTGCACTTGAAAATTGAGATGTAACAGCAAAAATTTTATTTAATGCTAAACCTGTTGCAGTTACATTCACACCTCTTGTAGTGTCATTATTTGGATAAGCAGCATCACCGGATAACAAAGCAATATTATTTGTTCGTGTCCAATTTTTATTTGAATCTAATCTAAAAACTGAATAAGTATTTGGATCAATACCACCTCTTGGTTCATCGTCAGTAAAAAGGATACCTATTTTCATACTATTAGTTGAAGCAAAAGAAAAAGTAGAAGCTGGAGTTACGGTTCTTGTAAATTCATAATATCTCTGAATATTTGTGTTTGGATTGATTTGATTAGATTTAAAATCAGGATGATTGCCTTCTTCAACGTGTGCTTCTATAAAATCTGCAGATGATGTTGTATGAGTAGCATATATATGAACAGGGCTATATCCATACTGTGTTCCAATTATAAATACTCTTTCAGTATTATTTGCAGCATTTCTAACTAACCTACCTTCAATCCAGCCCCAAATAGGATTTGGAAGACAAGATAAATTTGTTTCAGCATCACTTGAATTACTTCCTTTTCTAAGAATACCCGGTGCTGTTGGACTTGAACAATTTAAATATTTATTATAACTTTGAACATCAAAATTTGCCCTATTAACATTATGAAAGAAGAATTGATTTGACTTAATATTACTACGTGAACGAACTTTACCACCCTGTTTTGCTAATCCAATTCTGTTGAAAACTATTTCGGGCATTGAATCAATACCAGTTCTATATATCCATTGTTCACTATTTCCGTTAAATAAAAACCCACCAGCTAAGGTAGTAGAATCAGTAGCCATATTTGCATTTGAACCAATTGTAGTAGAGCCGGGAGTAAATGTGGCTAATGAATCAATTTTGAAATTGCCACCTAATTTCATTATAACTGTAGATAAATTTGTAGTGCCTGTAGCGAGATATAAACTATCCCAGACTTGCCTTATTATAGGTGATGTACCAGTAAATGTCAATGTATTTCCTACAACTCCCAAATCAACTTTCAGTGTCTGCATTGAAACAGGTAAACCATTTCCTGTTGCTTGACTTCCATTTCTTGCGTAAATGAAATTACCCCTATCATGATTGCCGTTATTATAATTTCTTGTTGTTGTTCTAATACAACCTAATGAACTTGTCGAAATACCTTCTGCATGTAATATTGTTATAGCTGCTCCGCTGTCTAATCTGAATGTTCCGGCTCCCCAGATTCTTGAAGTATCACTTGTAAACTGTAAATGACCATTAGGATAACCAGTTCCGCCAGTTTCAACAACAAAAGTTCTTCCAGCATTAATTGTATGTGTTGTATAAAATGTAACCGTTTTACCGTTACCGATACGGATATTATCATTTGCCACAGGTAGTCTTGAAGGATTTTCTGTACCGAGATATCCATATATAGACCAGGTTGCAAGTGAATTAAAATCACCATTGGCGATACTGTAATATGTAAATATCTGTGGTTCGCCAGTCATGAAATAATTACCAGTATAATTTTTTAGATTTGTATTACCAGCTATTTTTATAGAATTTGAATTAACTGAAGATACGAAAGGATAGGTCCATCTGTTTGTATTTATTGTAGAATCTCGTTGGGATACCACAAAATTATTATAATTTGCACCACCTCGAATATCTGAGTTCAAATAGAAAATTTCAAGGTCAAAATTTCTTGATGATGACTGGAGTAAAAATCTTTGATTAATTGGCAAAGTAGAGTCAGCATTCAGAACCCATACTTTTTGTACATTTTTGGTATTGTCAAGCTCTGCTCCATTTGGTAACTGTGTAGCAATTACTGTACTATTCAAATTCGGTGCCTGAGAATCAGTCAATATATAACCATCAAGGTAACCAGCTCTACCTCCACTTCCATTAATTGTTAGTTGTAAAGGATTGTAATCATCAGCATAACCAATAGGGTAAAGAACTGAATTTGCACCTTCAACAGTTGGAAGTCTCAATCTTCCATCAATATGTCCAGGAGTTCCAATTGGTCGTGTAATTGAACCATCAACTACCAAAGGTTTATTTGCTACAGAATCGGAAAGTCTACCACCGATATTTCCTTTTGTAAGAGTTAAATTGTTTGAAATTTTAATTAACGAATCACCGTTTAATCTAACCATACCTGATGGTTTATTTACGGTTATTTGATAAAATGTCCCCTCACCATTATGGTCGAGTATTTGGTCGCCAGTCCCATTAAAATAAACTCTACCAGTATTGGCTGTAAAAACACCTTTATTATACCAGTTACCTTGTATTGAAAGAGACGAACCGTTTAAACTTCTTAATGTATTCGGATTAATTTCAAGATTTCCACTAATATTAAGACTATCTGTAAAATTGACATAACCATTAGCATAAGTACCCATAATTCTTACATTTTTAAAAGAAGAGCCATTTGAAGCAATATTTGTAATTTTACCATCAGCTTCGAAAGTAACTAATCCAGACCCAGCATCAAAATCTCCATTACTATCACAAGTCCAATTACCAAGACATTTAATCCAATAATTATTGCTTTTTAATGTTCCATTTTTAATTCTAAGATGAGACCTAACAAGAACATAATTTTCACTGCTTAATATATCATTTGGATCAAGGATATTTTTATTGCCTGTGCCGTCAATTATTAATTCATGAAACTTCAGACGATAATTTAATCCTACATTGCTTGAATATCCTGTTTGAATTTGCTGGTCAGAACTACCATTAAAAATCACTTTTGAACCAGTAACCAAAAATCTGTCAGAAATTGGTGTTGGGTCAAAAGTTAGTCCAGAAATGTCTAATAGACCTTGTACCCTAATTTCACCAGTAGGATCCAATGTAACAAAAGTATTAGATGTACGAGCTCCAGTAAATTTTAAATTATGATATTGAGTAACCGCTGGTTCTCCTGGAGAAGGAGATGTACTTGATGGCACTCTGAAAGAACCTGTGCCATCAAAAGTAATAGTACCAGCATCAAAATTTCCATTCTTATATTTTGTTGGAAAACTCTGCATAACAAATTCACCGCCACGCATTATTATAAGTCTATTAGTAGTATCCCCTGTTTCGCCATTTGAAGTATAATTTCCATTCAAAAAAAGGTGGTATTTCCCTTCATTTATCACCAAAGAGTCACGGATAAGAACTGATTTTGAAAGAGAAACTGTATTATTTGAAGCTGATTTATTAATGATAATAGAATTCACAATGTCAGGAATTCCAGGTCCAGTTACTTGATTTTCAGAACCAACAAATTCATAAATTCCATTAGTAGAATAATTTCTCGTATAAATTGTTCTTATATGCCCAATAGAACCAGTAGTATGAAAGCCATCTGGACTCGATATTGCTAAAGTTCCACCAGCCCTTAAAAACAAAGAATCACCTTGGATAACAGAAACTGGGTTACTTATAAGCAACCTTCCAGTATTTTCAATTTCAATTTTATTTATCTCGGCAGTAGATGAAGTACTAACAGTTACTGTTTTACCATTTCCAATAAATACTTTATCATTTAATGTACTTGGAATTGTGGCAGAAGCAACGCCTCCATAACCCTGTTTTGACCAAGTTGATGCGCTATTCCAATCACCATTTGCTATACTATAATAGAAAGTTGAAATTGCTTCTTCTTGTCCAGCAGACCACTCCCCATCTAATAAAACCTGTGTATTCCCAAGAGTATCCTTTTGGTTCACTTCATCAACATAAAATCTATTATTAATTGGTTCTATACCATAACCATCACCTGGATTAATATAGAAAGTTGAATCCTTGGGTCTGAAAAATAAATTTAAAAGATAAAATTCTTCAAAACCTTGCACTTCATTTTGGTTATAATTAAATCTAACATTATACCCACCTGGAGCAACACTTATTTTTTCTATATCATATTCTGTTTTCCAATACTTTCTTAGAGCAACTAATTTAACTTCCGTTGATGGATGCTCAGAAGCAATACATTTCATTGAAATATAGGCACCAGCATCAGCAGTTACCATACCTGCATTAAATACATATCTTGCTGGTGTATAATATCTCTGCGTAGGATTAGATGTATCATTGGGAGTACCAAGTGGGAACCTTATACTTTTATCTGTAGTTAACGAAGTAATTTCTTCAATTTTTCTAATAATTTTACCTGACAGTAAAACCTCGCCACTTGTAGATATATGTTTAGCATCAGAAAATGGGTCGGTCAATGGGTCAGTTGTATAAACAGAAACAGAATCTGGATAAATCATTGCCCCAACTTCTAATGTTAAATTTGAGCGATTAATATTCAAAATATTATTAGAAATTAATCTTAAAGATTTGTTTAATATTAAATCAGTACCTTCCGCAAGTGATAACATATTTGAGCCTGTCTTGGTAACCCAAAGCCGTTCAAGAGTTAAATCATTGCCCGATATTGTATCTGCAAGCAATCCATAAAATCTAAGTATTCCATAAGAATTTTGAGTATATGTACCAAGATTATTAAATTTCCCAGACAAATAGAAGTTACTTATACCTGAATTATCATGAATTATTGACGCATTACTTTTAAGATTTAAGCCACCTTTTATTGCTAATACACTTCCACTTTTCAAATAAATAGTTACATTGCCATTGACGGTCATAATCTGTGCATTGATATCTGAAAAGGAAAGCATTGGAAAAAGCAACGCCACGACAAAAATTTTATATATTATATATTGGTTTTTTAACATATATATTAAATTTTTATTATTATTTTTTATTTCAGTTAGCATAAATTTTCACCTCGTATAAATGTGCTTCCATTAATTCAATAATCAAAAATATTTTATTACTTATGATATCTTGATTTAATTAATAATTGAAAATAATCTCTAATTTCAATTTTTGTTACGTTTTCAATTGGATTTAAATAATCTATATTCTCGTCATCAATGTCATCAATAAATATTATACTTTTTTCAAATAATTTAGTTGAAAATCCAGCTACATTTTTATTGCCAAGTTCTATCAAATTTGATAAATCATACTTTTTAGTATAAATATATAAATCATAATAATCTCTTAATTTTGCTCTAAGAAAAACAGTAAGAATTTTCATAGATATTATTGTATCTATATGAGCAAGTTTCGTATTTCCAATAAGCAATTCATAATTATCAAGCAATGAATTATTTTGATAACAAAATGTTACTTTTACATTATCTAATAATAATTCAATTTGATTTTTACTTATTGTCATAGTTTTTATACTTGCAAAATTTTCATTCAAGACAATAATAATTTGATTAATATCAATATCTTTATTTGAAAAAAAATCTAAATCCTCAGAAAGACGATGATTGAGATACAATGCTAAACCAGTTCCACCTACCAATACAAAATCTTGCATCATTGGCAAATCAGATAGAATAGTCAGCACTTTGGCTGTATTTTCACTTAAGGAGTTTAAGTTTCTCATATCTCGAATTTTCTTTTGCTATTTCTTTTAAATAAATTTCAGGTTCGTTTATATCAAACCATATCATTGCAAAGTAATAATTTAATCCGTAATGTCTTTCATCTGGTACAAGTTTCTTATTCCAAACATCTTTTATCAATTCAAATTCAAACATCTTAAACAGTTCTATAATATCATCAACTTCACCATAAAGTAAACAATGCTCTATCAAAAGTTTATCGCCCAAATAATCTGTAATTACAGTATTATATGACCAAAATAACCCTTTATTTTTTAAAGAACTATATAATTCGTATTTATCCATAAAAACAGATTTAATAATTAATTTCTACCAACCATTAGATGAAATAGTCCACCAATTTGAACCATCAGAAACAATCGAAATTATTTTTCCATCACAACTTGAATAACATGGTTTAGAATTATCACCATCAATTGTTTCTGTGCCGTTTGCTTGAATTGTAAATCCACCTCCACCTCCTATTTTTTTGATTACAAAAACTTTGCCAGTTTTTCCAATTGCCGTTGGTAATGTAATTGTTTTGTTAGCAGCATTCATTAAAATAACATGATCTGAAGTTGTAGCTGTATAATCAGCTGTAACTGTAGTTACGGCTAAAATATTTTGTTCAGTTACAGTTCCCCAACTCAAGCCACCACTACCATTATTTTTTAGATATGTATCAGAGCCACCTGTAGTGTTAGGTAATGTAAATTGAACATTGTCTGCCAAAGAGGTAGGAGCTTTAATAGCAACATAGTTTGAGCCAGCACCAGACGGTTCATAAAATCTAATTTCTTTTGCTGAATTATCTGTATTTTTAATTTCAATATTTGATGTCAATAATGAACCAATTTCATTCCAACTTGTTCCATTTGTCAATTTTACGGTTTTACTATTATTATCATAATACATATAACCTTCATCCGAAACTTGTACAGGAGCAGATGGTTGCGGGGTAAGTTGTAATGCTTTTGGGTCAATTGTTCCAGTAACTACTAAATCACCATCTATCAAAACATCACCACCAGCAATATGAACAATTAATGAATCTGCAACAGTACCAGTATAACCAATACCAATTTTTGTACCATAATTGAATAAAGTATTATTCACTACCCAATTAGTTCCATCATGACGCAAAGTCTGGTTAACTGTTCCGGTTGGTAAAGAGCCAGAAATTGAAGTCCAACTCAAAATTCCATCTCCATCAGTAGTCAAGACTTGATTAGCTGTTCCATCATCTACTGGCAAAATAAAATCATAAGGTGCACCAAGAGACACTGGAGCTTTCAAAGCAACATATTCTGACCCATTTGCAATATCTTCATAAAATCGAATTTCATTTGCAACCGAACTATTTAGAATTTCAAGATGATTGGTAATTTTAGTTAAACCAAACAAAGACTTATTACCATAAATACTTTGAGGACCTTGATTCATTACAAAATCAGCATTTGCTCCTACTTCACGAATAGTGTAAACTCTATCAGCTGTGAGAGCATTGGTTATTATATTTGAAAAATAAGCTGTACCATCCCACAATTTTAATGTACCAACATTAGCAGTAGTTCCACCAAGGGTTAATTCTGCATTTGAGGATAAAATCAAGCTATTAGGTTCATAAGAATCACCATCCCAGTAAACAGTTGAATTTGCTACTGTTCCAGCAGTAATACCAGTTATATTAGATGCAATAGTTATAGAACCAGCATTATTTGTAATACTCATACCTGTACCTGCAGTTAAATATCCAACAACAGGTGAATTTCCGGTAGAACCAATTAAAATTTGTCCATCACCTAATGCTCCTGATTCTACAATTGCTCCACCAGAAGATATCATTATTCTATTATTATTTAATGCAGTAGATGAATTAGTTCCACCTTGAGAGATATTTAAAGTTCCTGTAATTTTTGATGAAGGTAAATTTGGAATATCATTTGCAACTAAACTTCTAAAGGAAGGTGTGTTTGTGCCGCCATCAGGAGAAGCAAATACTAAATTTGGTGCCTTAGATAACCAAGTTGCAGTTAAAGTACCACTTGTAGTAACGGGTGAACCAGAAATAGAAAATTCAGTATTGGGTAAATCAAGTCCAACAGAAGTAACAGTTCCTGCAACATTTCCCCAACTTGGAGCATTACCAAAACCATTAGATTGAAGAACATATCCAGCAGTACCAGGTGTTAAAACTACCCAATCAGTACCATTATAATACATCAAATCGCCAGTTGCATTTCCAGGTAAATTTATTTTAGCACCATTAACAGCATTGTTTGCAATGGTTAAAGAGCCAGTATTGCTAATAGTTGCATCTCCGGTCATTGATACACCCGCAGCAATACCATTGATATCTCCAACTAATATGTAACCATTTGCAAGTGGTAGGTTATTACTGGTTGAAAACGCAGTCCAATATGGAGTAGAAGGAGTTCCTGAATTATACTCAAATCTACTATTTGTTGTATTATAAATCAGTAATCCTGTTGCTGGAGAACTAATATTATTTCTTTCTGTGGTGGACAATCTTGTAATCAAAAGTCCTTTATTATTAGAAAATAATTCTAATATTGATGAGGCATCAGGATTGGTTGTACCAATTCCAACATTTTCTTGAGAAAATAAAGCATTGAAATTTACTAATACAAATAAAATTGTTAGTGCAAGGAGCGAATTAGCAAATAAACATCTATTCATAAAATTATCCTAAATTATTTCAAAGCAAAAATAAGCATAATTTGTTAATTTATTGTGAATACAATAACAGATTTTTTTCAATAAAAAAAATTATTAACATTTTCCACTTATTAGAAAAAAAATCTAAATATACAATTATCCTAAATTAATAAGTTACAAAAATAAAAAAAAATGTTAATATAATGTGATTATAAGAACAATTTTTTTTAAAAATTTAAAAATATTTTTAATCAGGGCTTATTCCCCTATTTCAATATTACTCTCATTGTTGATAATACTATAATTTATAACATTTTTGAATACTATTGTTCTGCTTAAATCATCGTTGAATATAATTCCCCTATTAATCAAATTTTCTGTTGTTTGAAAAATTGTTGATTCTGTAATAATGATAGTACCACTTTCATTAATATAATCACCACCTTCATTTCTAACTTCAGATTGTTCTTTAATAGTAATCAATCCATCATTGTCATTTTTGAAATCAATATCAATCATCTTTACTTTAACAGCACTATTAAAAGAAATTTTTGCACCTTTATTAGTAAAAGTCTGACTTGTTAAATTATAACTAAAAAATGATGTAAATAGGAGGAGTAAAAAAAATAATTTCATAATTCGACCTTTTAAGTTATTGATTGGATCTTCTTGTTGAAATCACATACCATTTACTTACACCATCGCTAACCATTACTGCACCCGAAAAATCTGCATTACCATTACCATATTTAAGCGTCATTGTGCTTAATAATGTTTCAACAGAAATTTTATCAGAACCTGTAGTGCCTAAATATGCTTGAGCAGTAACTGCTGTAGCGATTACAACATAATAAACTTTACCAGCGTTTGCAGCTGCACTCGGCAATGTAACAGTTTTATTATTAGTTGAAATAATAATAAAAGCATCTGTTGAAGTAGCCGTATAATCTTGATTTACTTCAGTTACGATTACATTAACATAACTACCCCCAAATGATTTAGCACTAATCCATTGCAAATTACTATTGTTGCCACTCATATCTCCTGCTAACACACCCATATTATCGGAACCATTATAGCTTGCTAATGTATTATTTGGCGGTAAAGTATAAACATGGTCGTTATTTTGTGATTGTGCTTTGAATGCAGTAATATTTTGGCCAAAACCACTTGGCTCTTGGAATCTTAACTCAGCAGCATTATTGTTGCTATTCAATATACTTAAATTTCCATCAGTAGAAAGTCTCATTCTTTCAATATTATTAGTTCTGAAAGCTAAATCTTGTCCATCAGTAGTACCAACAAAATTTGTAGATGAGTTAGTACCTGAGTTGCCAGTTACACCCCAACTTAAAGCCGTAGCACTTGCCCAATTAGGTGAACCTCCAGTATTTCCAACAAGGACTTGACCTGTTGTACCTGCCGCAGTATAAACTAATTGGTCGCCAGTAGTATTACCATAAGCAACACCAAATGGAGTTTGAGTAGTTGAGCCAGTACCACCTTTTGAAACCGGTAATGTGCCAGAAACTTCTGCAGTTGCTAATTCAACTGTTCCATCAGTTGAACCAGTTCCAATAAAAGCATTAGATTGTACTATTCCTGTGCCATCTAAAAGAATAGAAGCACCTGTACTGACAGTCATATCTGCTGCAGTATTTGTACCAGTTGTAATTGAACTGAAGGGTACGCTACCAACAGTAGATGCTTCCCAAGATAAATTGCCAGAACCATTATTTTTCAAATATGTATTTGCACCGCCTTGTGCAGGAGGAAATACATAGTTTATGTCTGCAGATTGAGTAGCATCAGAAACAAATGTTGATTTAAAATCTGTTGCATTAAGAGTTGAAATTCCATCATAAACATTCAATCCATCTTTTACAGTAGTTACTCCAGAAGTTGCTGAAATAGAAATTCTTTCAGTTGCAGTTGTTCTTATAGACAAATCAACGTTATCACTTGTACCTATATAATTTGTTGTAGAATTTGTACCCGAATTACCCGTTAATCCCCAAAATGTAGGATTTGACCAAATAGGATTATTTGAAACATCAATTGTTAAGTATTGACCAGTTGTACCACCAGTAGGCAAACCACCACCACTAGTTGAACCGATTGTTACCCAAGCAAGACCGTTCCAATATTGATAATCATTTTGAGTTTCATCAAAATAATATTGACCTATTGTTGGATTAATTGGTGGTTCATCAGTTGGAGTTAATGAGATAGAGCCACGTATAGTTAAAATACTGTCTGCTGAATTCCACTTAAATTTATCATCACCACCAATTGTATTTGCATCTGCCCAAATTGTAATATTACCAGCTGTATTTGTTATGCCAGTCATAGCACTTGTGCCATTACCTTTTACCATTCCTGTTAATGAAGTAGCGCCAGTACCACCATTAGCCACAGGCAATGTTCCAGTTAAATTTGCGGCATCAATTGTTGTTGCTTCCCACTCACCAGATGTACTATTGAATGTTAATACTTGATTATTAGTTGGCGCTGTATTGGATATTGATGTACCTTGAATTTTCGTAACTGTTAATAAACCTGCATTTGATATTGTTCCATCACCTGTGATTGTCTGTGCAGTTGCAACATCTGTATCACTACCAATCCATAATTGACCATTATTTAATGTAGGCAAACCACCACCAGTTGAACCAATTGTTACCCAAGCCGAACCATTCCAATAAACATAATCATTAGTTGTAGTATTAAAGTAGAACTGACCAACTGTAGGTGTTGATGGTGCAGTTGTTGTTGGTGTTAATGTTACCGAACCATTTACTGTTAAAATATTATTTGTAGCATCCCACGCAAAATCATTATCGCCACCAATTGTATTTGCATCTGCCCAAATTGTAATATTACCAGCTGTGTTTGTTATGCCAGTCATAGCACTTGTACCATTACCTTTTACCATTCCTGTTAATGAATTAGCGCCAGTACCACCATTAGCCACAGGCAATGTTCCCGTTAAATTAGCGGCATCAATTGTTGTTGCTTCCCACTCACCAGAAGTATTATTGAATGATAATACTTGATTATTAGTTGGTGCTGTATTATTTATAGTTACTCCATTTATACCAGTTACTGTTAACACACCTAAGTTTGATATTGTTCCATCGCCGGAAATTAATCTTGGTGTTGCAGCATCAGCATCACTACCTATCCATATATATGCATCTGATAAAGTTGGAAGTGGTGTATTTTGCCAAACAGGAACGCCAGAGCTATTAACAACTAATACTTGTCCAGAAGTACCAGCACCTGTATTAGTATAACCGTCACCAGTTGTGTTGCCAATAACAACACTATTAGCAGTTGGTGCAGTATTTAAACCAGTACCACCATACAAAACACTTAATGTTCCAGATGAAATTGTAGAAGCGTCAATACTTGATATATCACCAGCTACTATTTTTCTGAATGTTGGAGTACCACTTGCTCCATTAGGAGAAGCGAAAACTAAATTTGCGTTTTGACTATTCCAAGCACCAGTAATTGTAGCAGTATTTGAAGCAATACTAATATTAAATGTGCCATAATCTAAAGTTAATCCAATATTAGATACATAGGCTTCAGAATATACATTTCTCCATTCGTTATTAAGTGGATTGTTAGGGTCAACATAATAATACCAAATACCAGCAGCAGAACCAATAACTTCATCAGTTTGGATTACCATTAATCCAGCAGCAGGAGAAGTAATTGCTTCTCTTTGTGCTTTTGTCATACGAGGCATTAAAAATCCACGTACTGTAGATTTTAATTCCAGAATTGAACTTCCATCAGGTGTGAAATCTGGTCCGTCAGTTATACCTACACTTTGACCATACATTTCTATAGACAAAAAAATGGTTAAATACAAAATAATGTATTTTAAAATTTTAGTCATATTCAATCCTAAAATATAATTTTTCAACAACATACAAATTTACAATATAAAAAACAAAAAAATATTAAGTATTTTTACTTAATTATGAAAATTAACACAAATTAATTAAATTATTCTTTATACTTTTCAAATTAATTTTTTATTTTTGTAAAATGAAAAAAAGCATTGACATAGTAATAATAACTTATAATTGCAAAGATTATACAATTAATTGTATAAAATCTATTTACGAAAATAATTCAGAAATAATTGCAAATATTATAATTGTTGATAACAATTCAGATGACGACAGTATTTCTTATATTTCAAAGAATTATCCCAATATTAAAATTATTAAAAATTCTGAAAATTTTGGCTATGCCAAAGCTGTGAATATAGGTTTCATGCATACCCAAAGTGAGATTGTGATTTTTTCTAATGCAGATGTAATATACAAACCAAATTCAATCACTAATTTGATTGATACTTTCAATGATGACGCATTAATTGGAGTTGCTGGACCACAGCAGTACTATCCCAATGGCAAACCACAATATTCTTGGGGTGAAACTGCAAGTATCAAATATGGTTTAAAACAAATATTTTTTATTCCTTCAATAGAAAGATATTTTTACAACAAATTCACAAGAAAAAATAATAAAGTAATTGATGTAAGTTATGCTGATGGTGCTGTATTAGCAATTAGAAGAGAAGTTTTTATTGAATTGAATGGTTTTGATGAAGATTATTTTTTTTATTCAGAAGAAGCAGATTTTTGCTTTAGAGCAATTAATTCTGGTAAAAGGGTTGTGAATAATCCAAAATCGGAAATAATTCATTATAGAGGAGTTTCTTCTGCTGGGCAAGGAACATCTGAAAAGTCAATCAGTATGCTAATCAATTCAATCAATTTGTTTTGCCAAAAACACTTATCGCCATTTGAAACAAATCTGTATTTTAAATTTTTGAATTTATATTACAAGGAAGTTAATTTTTTTGTAACAATTTTTTCTTTAATTTTCAGCAAAGATAAATATAAAATTAAAAGTGAAGTAATTAAAACACATTTAAAAGTAATTTCAGAGTTAAATATAAAAAATGGCATATAAAATCAACAAAGATTGTATTATTTGTGGTAAATGTGAAATGCTTTGCCCTGTTGGTGCAATTTATTTGGGTGAAGATATTTTTGAAATTAATAAAAGAAAGTGTGTTGAATGTAAAACATACTTCGACGAACCTCAATGCGTTGCTGTTTGTCCCGTAAATGTAATTTTCAAGATTATAAAAGTGAATTAATTTATGAATTATATAGAATTAGAAATAAAAAAATTAATTGATGCAGGCAAATTTCCTCAATTATCATATACCATAAATGAAAATAATGAAATTATATTTTCAGGATTTAGAGATGCCCATTGTCATATTTGGGGTTTAGGTATCAAATATTTAGAATTGGATTTATCCGATTTGAATAGTATAGAAGAATGTATCAATGTAATTGCACAAGCCAAACCAAACAGAGGTAATTGGATTATCGGAAGAGGGTGGAATCAAGAATTATGGAAAGATGCAAAATTCCCTGATAAGGAAATATTGGATAAAATTTTTCCAAACAATCCTGTAGCTTTAAAAAGAGTTGATGGACATAGTTTATGGGTAAATTCTAAAGCACTTGAAATTTCTGAATGTCATAAGATTCATACTAATCCTGCTGGTGGAGAAATAATTAGAAATTCTAACAACTCCCCTACTGGAATATTAATTGATAATGCTATGAATATTGTTGAAAAATATATTCCAAATTATACTTTAAATCAACTGCAAAATTTGATAAATTGTGGAATTGCAGAGTCAAAAAAAGTTGGGCTTACAACTCTTTATGATATGGATGTCAGTCCACTACAAATAAAAATATTCAATGATATGGCTGATAAATCCCAATTAGATATTCACATTAAATCATATATTTCAGGACAAAATGATGAATATATAAATACTTATCCATTTCCATTCAAAAACAATAATTTTGAACTTGCAGGTGTAAAATTCTATTTAGATGGTGCGTTAGGTTCTCGTGGGGCAGCACTTTTAGAGCCATATTCAGATGATTTGAATAATTATGGACTTCTTTTGCTTGATGAAGATACATTTTATTACAAAGCAGATTTTGCATTAAGCAAAGGATTTGAAATTGCCACACACGCAATTGGCGACAGAGCCAATAGACTATTAATAAATGTTTATGAGAAATTAAGAAAAAAATATCCATACGCAATTTTAAAAGCTGAACACTCACAAATAATCAATGCGAATGATATTAAAAGATTCGCAGACAATGGAATTATTGCATCTGTTCAACCAATCCATTGTGTAAGTGATGCAGATATGGCAATAAAAAGATTAGGAAATTACAGATGTGAGCACAATGCTTATCTTTGGAATACTTTATTGGAAAACAATATCCTGTTAATTGCAGGGTCGGATTTTCCTATAGAATCGCACCATCCATTGAAAGGTATTGATGTATTTGTTAATCGAAAATCAATTTCTAAAAATGAAGACTTTTTTCCAAATGAAAGAATATCATTAGAACAAGCATTAATTGCATACATACATAATTGAAATTTCAGACAATACTAAGTCCCTAAATGAAAAAATTCACCTGCAAATTCAAGCTGACAATTTTATAAAACATCCGATGTTTTGAAAACATCGGATGATTGACTACCAAGTTTGATAAGAGTTGATTTTAATAAATTTACTTGTTTTATTTCCTTGTTTAATGAAATAAATACCTTCAGGCAAATCTTCAGTATTTATAAGAATGGAGTCATTGAAATTTTCAATTTTACAAAATTCTTCATTTCCCAAAATATTATATATTTTAATATTTTGAACCTCATTTGATTTTATTATAATGTAATTTGAAGTGGGATTAGGAAATATTTCGATTGATTCTTTTGGATGATTGACAGATATGTCATTGATTTTATTAATAGCATCAAAAGCATTTAATTTTCCCCATCCCCAAGAATTGTTAGGCAAATTTTCTTCCGAATTTGTAAAATTATCAGAAATTGTAGTTTCTTTAAGAATACTTTTAATTTTTTCAGAATTTAAATTTGGTGATTTTTCTAATAATAATGCAACAGTTCCAGCCACTATTGGAGACGACATACTTGTTCCAGATGTAACTCGAAAAGTTCCATCATCTACAATAGTGTTTGCTTTTGCTTTGTACCCGTATGCTTTTGCCGCAACAATCAATTCTCCGGGAGCAGATAAATCTGGTTTGATTCTGTAATCAGTGGTTGGACCGTGGCTTGAAAATTTTGATAAACTACCTGTAGCATATCTAAATCCATCAATTGGATTCTCAACTCCACTTATGTCTTTATAAGAATATCTATTTACAAAAGAACCAACTGTGATTGCATTTTTTGCAACTCCTGGAACTCCAATCATATAACTATTATTTGACTGAATATATTGATTATCAGTTGGTAATCCTCCGTTAAAGTTCGAAGCATCTCCAATAAAATTTGAACTAAATGAATGAAATTTACCTTGACCTTTAGCGTATAACTTGTAAATTATATTACTTTTGGTTTCTCTATCTATAGTGATTGCCATTTCATATTTGTTTGGATTCAATTGTGAAGTATTAAATTCAAAAAGTGAAATTAATTCCGAAGTTGCCGATAAAATTTTATAGTCAATATGGTTATTGTTGTCATTAACATTTTTAACAGAAAAAAATGGAGTTCGTTCAATAAATTCAAAAGTATTTTGAGTGATTTCACGATGTACTTCAATTGCAAATTCAAGTGTTGAGGAATAAACACTTGGGATTTCAAAGTACAATTTTTGATAATTTGAACTTGTGAGATATGTCCAGACTGAATCATTATTAACTTCAAAATCACCCCAATGATGTGAATAAATCTGGGCACCATAATTTCCTGCAGAACAAACGAATGCTCTTCCAGGTTTCATATTTACTAATGAGTCAATTGCTTGACTGAGCAAATCACTACCATCGTGTTGGATATTATAAGCAGTTCCAACACTTGCATTAATTACACATGGCAATCCATACTCATCGGCTTTTTTATAAATGTATGAAGCCGCAAGTAATACATAATCAGTCAATTCAAAGTTATCCAAGTTTAATTGTACAACAATTATATTTGCTTCGGGTGCAATTCCATTATTACCTGCCGCAATTGAAGAAACATGAGTTCCATGTCCAATATCATTATCATTAGTTAATACTTTATTTGCTGGAGTGCCATCAATTTCATCTTCAATTTCAGATTTTGAATATTCAGTTCCAAAATTAAAGCCATCAGGTGATTTTCCACTATAATCTCCCATACTCCAAATATTTAATATTTTGGATTTTGTTGTATCATCAAGATTTCTAAATTCTTTATGTGTGAAATCAATTCCAGTATCAATTATTCCAACAATTACATTTTTTCCAGTATATTTTTGATTTAATGGAAATTCACCAATATGAATTTTATCAACATTTGTGTGTACTTTTGCACTATCCATCATTAAATTCATTGGGTTACTTTTTTCGATTCTATCAACATAATTTGATTTTACTAACTCATTCAAACAATCATAACTTATTTTGCTTGTTAAAATGTTCGATGTAATTAAATGGTAATCATGTTTGAAGATAGAAATAATATCTAATACTTTTGAATTGTTAAATTTAATAATGACAGGAAAAATTAAATTAGATAATTTGCTTTGATTTTGATTATTGCTTATTGATTGAATTTCGTTTATAATGCTGACATCAACATTTTTTAAAGTGCTAAAAGAAAAATTAAAAGCGAAACAAAGTATGAGAAATATCATTGATAATTTTTTCATAATTTTTTTCTCCTAAATAATATTTATAACAACAATTTTAGTCAACACAAAAATAATAAATATGTATAAAGTATCAAAATTTCATTACATTTCAAATTGATATGAATTGAATCAAGCATCTGCTTTTTATTTCCTTGTCAATCTGTTTGATTTCTATAAACTTAAACAATAGACTGTTAGTACGGTCTAATTACAAATTTTATTATAAAGCCCCAAAGTAACAAATGGAAAATTATTCTTGAATAAAATGAATATTTTGATTTAAATTTATGCCAAATAAATGCCATTAAAAAACTTACAGCAGTTACAATTAAGAATAACATAGTTGTTTGTAGTGTATTTTGATTTTGAGGGAAATAAGTATTAAGTCCTTTATTTACAACAGAGCCATATACAACTAAAAGATGGAATACATAAATAAAAAGAGATTCTTGACCAGCAATACTTATTAGTTTTGATACTTTTACTGGAATTGATTTCTCTATCATAAACAACATTGCAAATAAGAATACAGCTCCTGAAAGACGAAAAATATTATGGCCGGGATGGCAATCCCACCATATATTCCATCCATAAATCGGTTGAATATTATTAGTTATTAATAGTATAAACATTAATGATAATGAAATTACAATCAGAAGCTTTGCGAGATAATCTTTGTTTTGATAATTCATAAAGAAATGTGAGAAAAATATTCCAGCAAAAAAATATCCCGACCAATGAAATAAAGGAAATTTTGAAATAGGAGGTATAGCTAAATATGCTCCAAAAAAAGGATGCATATTTTCATGTAAATTTAAACTCCAGATTATTGGTGATAGGAAAAAAATAACAATTGTGAGTATGATTGATGTGTAGGATAAATGTTTTAATTTGGGCAAAATCAATAGCAATATGATTGCAATTATTGACGAAACTCCAATATTTTGCAATATATCTGATTCGAAAAACCGAACCCAATCAGAATGTGGCATAACTAAAAATTTCTTCAAAGCTCCGATAGGCAAATGTAACCAATATCCAAGAAACAATATCAATGCGATTTTTTTTACGTGATTATATAATGCAATTTTATATGTTTTGTATTCTGTGAATCTTCTACTTGCCGCTAACCAAAACCCTGCACCAGCACAAAAGAGAAATGTTACTGCTACAAATCCATTAGAAATTGAAATTAATTCCCAAATTAAATTATTTTTCAAATTATGCATCATTACTGCATTAGTAATATGAGCTTCTATCATCCAAATAACAGCAAGTCCTCTCATCATATCAATAAAGAGCAAACGATTTTTTTCTGGAGCTAAGTTTACCGATTCAGTATTCATAAATTTCAATTGTATTTTTAAATTGATTCTAATTATTATTATAAAACGATATGTTTTATAATAAATAGCAAAAATAAATAATTCATACAAATTTAACAAGTAGCAAATTTGAATATGTTAAATATTATCAATATTCCCATTTTAAAACCATTCAGCCGCATTTAAATAATATTGAATTCTTGTTCTTTTTTTTTAATGTCCTTGAAAATCCCGTTAGAATTTTCATTGAATTTCATTTATTTTACTATTTGAAATAATTGATTAATCTACATTAATAATTGAATTTGGAAAAAAAATCAAAAAAAATCAAAAAAAAATAAAATATTTTATTTTATTTGAAACTTAATTATACAGATAGCGTATATATATATGTATTTGATTTTTGAAATAATGTTTTAAAGGATATAAAATGACTAAGAAATTGTCAAACGGTTTATTTGCAGTAGTATTATTACTTGCAATTTCATTCAGCTCTGCACTATTTGCAGCAGACAAATCAACTGAAACTAAAATTCAGACTAACGCCTATTCTTTTATGTGCAAAGATAAAATTGAACAAAATATAAAAGATATTGATGGTGTTACAGATTGTTTTCTCAATCTTGAAAACAAAATTGCTACTATTACTTTTAATCCAGATAAAGTAAAAGTTGAAACAATTAAAGAAAAAATTGTAGCATTAGGTTACGATGCCGAAGTGGTTATCGCAAATAATTCTTCTGCTGAAAAAGAACAACCAACAAGAAAAAATCTCAACTAAATAATTCTCATATCCCTAATAAATAACCCCTTCAACACCAAAATTGAAGGGGTTTTTTTATCAAGAAATTCTCATATCCCTGATAATTTTTTACTTCCAAGCATCCATTAATCCATCGCTATCAGCAGGAACATTTGGATTAGCATTCTTTTCTGTTGAAGGATAGGGCCAACGAACTGGAACTTTTGCTTCAGGTAAGACACCTAATCTTCTCATATCTGTATAGGTTTGACCTTCTAAGAAAAGAGTTAAATGTTTTTGAATCATAATTTGAGTAAGTAAAGCAGCACCAGAGCCACTAAATGCAGCTAAACCACCAACAGTTGAACGCATTGTGTTCAAATCAGTAGTTGCTCCACCCATATCACCAGTTTGGAATTTTGCTTCAGCTTTGATAAACATATTTTCATTGGCTGAAATCAATGGAAACTCATCAGCGTATCCACCATATTTTTTCAATGAAACAATTGCATCAAGATTTAATTCATTTGTATCTGCACCAGTTGGAACAAACTGAGCGTAGCCATAGTATCCAGCATCAGTTGGAGTGAAGTAAGCTGAAAGACGTAAGTCAGCACTACCATCAGCTTGTTTTTCTGCTTTTAATAAATTAACAAAAGTAGCTTCACCTCTTAGTGGTTCACCTGCTTCGGTATTTCTCCAATGCCCCCAAGGAGAATATTCGCCCGGAGCATTGTTATAAACTGCGTCCAATGAACCTTCTGTCATACCTTTATTACTGAATTCTAAAGCTTTTGCATATTCTTTAGTGTGAAGATAATATCTTGCTTTTAATGAATATACAACAGGCAACCATTTAGTAGCATCACCTTTGAAGTTTAAGTCTTTAGTCCATGCAATTGTTGTACCTTGGAAGCCAGCTTCGGCTTCATCAAGAAGTTTTTGTACTTCAGCATAAGCTGCTTTTTGAGAAACAAAAGTAGGTGGAGTAAGACCTTCGATAGTTACAGGTATTGAACCGTAGTTTGCAGCTAATTCACCAAGAAGCATTGCTTTGTAAGTTTTAGCAAATGCAGTGATAAATTTAACCCATACTTCATTATTTTCTGCAAATTTAACATCAGGAGAAAAATTGATAATATCATTAGCAACACGTACTCCACGATATCCAATTTTCCACATATCATCAGTAGGACCATCTTCTTGCATAGCATAAGTATTCCAAGAAACTGGTTGTGGTCTTCCAAGCCCTTCAGGGGCGCACATTTGGCGAGTCCAGATTGATGCAATGCGAGATCTGTCACCCGCATAAAAATCACCTGCAGCAACCTGCAAAGCAATAGCTAAACCGTTAACACCGGTTACTGATTTAACAGCTTCTTCGTTGATTGCATTTGGAGAATTATTAATACTTTTGTCAATTTCGCAAGAGGACAAAAGAAAAGCAAATGCCATCAGCGGTATTAATGCAATTTTCATTAAATCTTTAATTTTTAAATTCTTCATATTGGCACCTCTTTATTAATAATTAATTGAAATTCCAAAGCGATAAGAACGAATTTGTGGCAATGTAAAGTAGTCATAACCACGTCCTTCTGCTAAAGAGAATGTATTTACTTCTGGGTCAAAACCAGTATAATCAGTTATTGTAAGTAAGTTACGTGCTGAGAAATTAAATGCTATTGTACCGATATTCCATTCTTTCAAACCATTCCATCTATATTCAAGAGTTAATTCTCTCAATTTGATGAAAGAACCATCTTGAACGTGTGGTTCATTAATATAGAAACCATTTGCATGGTAGCGATAATAATAAACTTTATTTGCTGGTTTTGGATTGTTAGGATCAGTATAATCCATAACTTGCTGACCATATTCGTTTACCCAATTTTCCATTCTGTCTTCAGTATCGCCATGAGTTCCAAAATTATACATAGCACCACGTGTACCGTTCCATACATCAAAGCCAATTACTGCATCCCAAAGGAAGCTTAAAGTAAAGTCTTTAAATAAAGTTAAATCGTTTCTCCAGCTGAATGAGAAATCAGGATTTGAGTTACCAATGATTTGCATATTTGGGTCTTGAATTGGAGTACCTACATAAGGTAAACCATAATCGTCTCCAAGTTCTTCACCGTTAGCATCTAAAATAACTCGTCCTTTTGCATCTCTAACCCATGAACCGTTTTCGTCAACTTTAATTTTATCCCCTGAATGTATAATTTTGCCATTTGAGTCTTTCAACCAGCCATAACCCCAGAATACACCAAGAGGTTGTCCTTTCATTGCAATGTTATTAATACCAACAAAACCACCACCTAAAGTAATATATTCGCCTTCTTTTGCCATTGGGCTAACTTCAAGTTTAGTTACTTCATTTTTATTTGTTGAGTAATTTAAAGTCAATGACCAAGTTACATCTTCAATATTAATTGGAGTAGCTCTTAAAGAAATTTCAAATCCTTCATTCCACATTTCTGCGGCATTTCTTAATTGTTGGTCAAAACCAGTTGAAGTTGGTACAGGAACATTCAAAATCATATCTTTAATATCAGTATGATAATATGTAACTTCCAATCCAAACATTCCATTTAAGAAACCTAAATCAATACCAACTTCTCTTTCGATAGATAATTCAGGATTAATATCAGTTGAACCAGCAGTTACGAAAGAATCACTTGTTGTTCCACCACCTGGTTTAATACCAATATTACCAGAGCGATTTGCAATTGTTTCTCTACCCCAAGGATCGAAGAAACCAGCAGAACCGTATAAAAAGTTAGTTGCATATTCATAAGGTAATGAAGGTGAACCAGCTTCGCCCCATGAACCACGGATTCTGAAGTTGTCAATAGTTTCTTTGATTGGTTTCCAGAATTCTTCTTCTGAAAGTGTATAAGATAGACCAACTTTTGGATAGTAGTGGAATTGTTCTGCTTCACCAAAAGTAGAACTACCATCACGACGAATTGCAAGTGTCAATGATAATCTATCCAAATATGAAGTAGTTAACTGAGCAAACAAACCAATAGTTTTCATTTTATAAGTAGCTGAACCACCGTCTTTTTCTGCACCAGCAGCAACTTCATCATAGAATGATACCGTATTTGTAGATGATGCGAAATTAGAAGTTCTGGTATTCCAAATTGTTTGGCTACCTAAAATGAAGTTCATTTGTAATTGGTCATCCATAAATCTGTCTTGGAATGTTGCAGTCAAGTCCATATTCATTTTTTCATTTGTAATTCTGCTATTTCCAATTTCACCGTTTCTACTCGGTGAACCAGCTGAACCAACAGCAAGACGTGATTTATTTACATATTCGTATCTATCAAAACCAATTCTACCATTTACTGTAAGCCAGTCAGTGAATCTAATTCTTAAATCTGAACCATGAATAAATCTGGCAATGTTTGAATTAAATGTGTTGTAATGTTGTGTCCAAAGAGGATTGTCATAAGAAGCAAATCTTCTTTGTGAACCATCTGCATATTCGTATTCAGCAGTATTGAATTCAGGTGGAGTTCTTAAAGCACCAAGCAAAATACCTGAAGTATTAGAACCGTCCTGTGGCAAATCATTATTAATTGTAATGAAATTGCTATTTGTTTGAAGTGTAACACCTGGAATTAATGACAAACCAAGATTAGCACGGATATTAGTTTTATCTAAACCAGAACCAATAACATAACCTTGAATTGATGAATATGTACCATTAATCAAATAGTCGAATTGTGGCACACCACCAGAAATTGTTAATGAATTTTCTGCAGACAATGCGTTTCTGAATGGAACTTCATCTTGAGCATAAGTAGGAGTTCCAGCTGGAAGCTCTGCACCCCAAGAAGTAGTAGAACCAGGTACGCCTTCTTTAAAAGGAGTAGTTTGTCCGTATTTTGTCTGCAACGGAATAGAACCATATTTTGTATCACTTGTTAATGAAGAAGTGAAAGAAATTTGTGCTGGTTTGTCATAGCTTGATAACTTACCTTTTTTAGTAGTAATCAAAACCACACCATTTGCTGCTTGAGAACCATAAATAGCTGCTGCTGATGCACCTTTTAGGATTTCCATTGATTCAATATCCTGTGGATTTATATCAACGGCACGGTTTGCAAACTGAATTTCACCACTTCCATCATAAAGTGAAGTGTTGTCGATAATAACACCATCAACAACGTAGAGAGGTTCTGAAGAACCAAGAATAGATTTTCTACCTCTCATTGTAATAAATGTACCTGCACCTGGAGTACCAGAGTTTCTTGTTACGTTCACACCTGGAACTCTACCACTAATCGCATCAATTGCTGAAGGTGATACTACATTAGCGATTTCGGAAGCTCCAACTGAAGAAATAACGTTACCAAGCTGACTACGGTCAACTTCACCGGTCAAACCAACGACAACAATCTGATTTGCTTGAATTGCCTGCACAGACATTTCAAACTTTACAGTTTTTGTTTCGTTTTCTTTGAGAATAATTCTTTGAGCGCCAGTTTGATAGCCAATATATTTGGCTTCAACAGTATGCTCTCCTGCAGGTGCTGCAAATTTGAAGTTACCTTTATTGTCGGTAACAGCACCCAAACGTAAGGAAGGAATTGATACAGAAGCTTTTACCAAAGGTTGCTTTGTATCTTTGTCAACAACAGTACCGGAAACAAAAGTTCCTTGTCCGGACTGAGAGAAAATATTCTGACTGAAAATCAACATAAATGCTAATCCAGCCGCCAACAAAAAGCGCATTTTGATTCCATGGCTTTTAGCAAGCCACTTATTAGATGAATCAGGTGTAAATGCTCTCATAATATCCCCTTAAATCTTTTAAAAAAAAGAACATTTAAAACATTATTTAAAACACATTTAATCTCGCATTGTTCAAAAGAGTACTTTAAAAATTTCCCAAAAACCTCACATAAAATTAATCATAACTTAACTTTCACTAATTTTTTTTTCTATAAATTTTCTAATTCGCCAAAAATCAATTTCTAATATAAAAGGAATTTTATTAAATTGCAAGAAAATTATAATTACTTTTTTTTAATAACATCTGTTTTTATTACAATTTGTTTTATCTTCATTATTAGTTTTTAAAATTTATAGTGATAAATAGTGTATTTTAAGCCCATTATTAAATAAATTTTCATTTAAAAATAATTTAAAATATTTGAATAATATCAACGACTTTTAGTGATATTTTAACAATTTTTGAGGATGGTAGTAATGGAAAATAGCAACAGTCGTTTCATTTCAATTGAAAATCAAATCCAGCTGATTAATTCTGTTATAAAATCTACAGCTGATTTACTTGCAGTTTTGACGGGTACAAGTCTTTTAAACAAGCCGGTTACCGATATTATCTCCTTAATTTTCAAATTCTTAGACCAAATTCTTTATCTATTGCCTGACTTAATCCAAACAAATGAAAAACTAACAAAACCTAAAGATGAACTTAGAGATAAATTTGAATTAATGCTTCAAGCTTGGTCTGAATATTTTATTTCACCCGTAGAATTCTATAATTATTGGATAGATTTCGTGGCAGCGTGGTCGAAGTATAATGTTGCAATGTATGAAGTTACGAGGGCTAAAGATACAATATTTTTATCCTTAAATTGAAATTAGAAAAAAGCAATTCTATTTTTAATTAATCGTCAATAGTTTTTATTAAAACAACAAGAATGAACAAATTATGTATGAACAAAGAAGAAATTTTGGGGTTGGTACCGGCAAATTATTCCCCCCGGTCATAAAAGGATTGTTAATTGCAAATGTTGCGGTTTTTCTATTTGTGTATATGATTGCTCCAGCTTTTTCATTATTTGGGGCACCTTTGATAGCAGTAATTCAACATTATTTTGCTTTACAACCATTTGAATGGTTCACATCAAGAATGGCTACATTTATGCCTTGGCAATTGCTTTCATATCAATTTTTACACGGTAATTTTGTCAATTTCGACTCCGGCTTTTTTCATCTGTTCTTCAATATGTTTGGATTATGGATGTTTGGACAAGAATTAGAACAGATTTGGGGTGGAAAAAAGTTTCTTATATTTTATTTGCTTGCAGGAATTGGTGCAGGTTTAACTCAATTATTTATACCATTTCTTGGAATTGAAACTGGACCAACAGTTGGCGCATCAGGTGCATTATATGGGATTTTACTTGCTTTTGGATTGTCATTTCCAAACAGGCAAATTTTTATGTTCCCATTATTTATACCAATCAAAGCAAAGTATTTTATTGTAATTTTTGCTGGCTTGGAAATGTTGATGGGCTTTGCTGGTTCTGATGGAGTTGCACATTTTGCTCATCTCGGTGGTGCAGCAACTGGTTTTTTATTGTTATTTATTGGCAAAAGAATTGGAATGCCAACATTTAAAACCGCTGAAGAAAGACTAAATTCAAATGTTTTTGGTAATTATTATCAGGAAGAGCAAAAAAAACAACCTGCAAAAATTTTCCAAATTTCATTTCAAAAATCTGTACAGCAAAATCCTATTCAAGCAGTTGAAACTGCACCTATAAAGGCATACACTATTGATGGTGAAATTGTTACACAAGGAAAAATTGATGAAATTCTTGATAAAATTTCAGCATCTGGTTATCAAAAATTAACCGAAAGAGAAAAGCATATTTTAACTGAACTAAGTAAGAAATTATAGTTTATAAAGGAATTATTATGATTCAAATATTGAATAACAATGAATTATCTATTGCATCTGCAAATATTATAAATGATTTGAAAATAAGTTTCCCACGCCGTAATTCCAGAAAAGTTATGGTTGGAAATATTGCAGTTGGGGGAAATTCTCCAGTATCTGTTCAAACAATGACAAAAACTAAAACAGCAGATATAGATGCTACGGTTGCACAAATTAAAAGATGCGAGGAAGCTGGAGTTGATATAGTTAGAGTTACTGTTAATAATTCACCTGCTGCTGACGCAATTAAAGAAATTGTTTCGCAGGTAAACATACCAATAGTTGCCGATATTCATTTTAATTATACATTTGCTTTGAAATCAATTGAAAATGGTGTTGCAAAAGTAAGAATAAATCCCGGTAATATAGGTAAAGTAGAAAGAGTACAAAAAGTGCTTGCGGCTGCAAAAGAAAGAGGTATTCCTATTAGGATTGGTGTTAATTCCGGTTCATTGGAAAAAGAATTATTAGATAAATATGGTTATCCAACCGCTGAAGCATTATACGAAAGTGCAATGAGACACGCAGATATCGCTTTAGCAAATAATTTTGAAGATATCATCATTTCGGTAAAATCAACTTCAGTTCCATTGATGATTGAAGCATACAGGTTAATTGCTGCTAAGACAGATTTTCCATTACATCTTGGGGTAACGGAAGCAGGAACAATCAGAGTTGGGACAATCAAATCTTCTGTTGGAATAGGTACTTTACTTGCTGAAGGTATTGGAGATACTATAAGAGTATCATTAACTGATGAACCTGAAAGAGAAGTTGAAGTTGGCAAAGAAATTTTGCGTACACTCGGATATGCTCAACGAAATGTAGAGATAATATCTTGCCCTACTTGTGGTAGATTAGATGTTGATTTGTTTGAAATCACTAAACAGGTAGAAGAAGCCGTTAAGAATATCAAAAAACCCGTTAAAGTATCAATTCTTGGATGTGCGGTAAATGGACCAGGCGAGGCAAGAGAAGCCGATATTGGAATTGCAGCCGCAAAAGGTCAAGGTTTGCTATTCAGAAAAGGTGAACCAATTCGATATGTCAAAGAAGAAGATATTGTAAGCGAATTACTCAAAGAAATTGAAGCATTTGTACCTGAAAATTAGTAAATTGATTTGAATTAATGAATTATGATATTCCAATTTCTTAGATGCTGAACTAAATTCAGCATGACAAATGTGAAAGTCGTAATTGGTAACTAATTTCAGAATCTACGGCTATTTATGTCATTTTAGAAACAAGATGTCCTACACTTTGAAAATGTAGGACATCTGAAAAATATTAGATTCCATATCAAGTGCGAAATGAATCATTTGTTTATTATGTCATTCTGAACTTGTTTCAGAATCCAACCACTATTCATGCCATTTTAGAAACAAGATGTCCAACACTTTGAAAGTGTTGGACATCTGAAAATATTAGATTCCATATCAAGTGCGAAATGAATCATTTGTTTATTATGTCATTCTGAACTTGTTTCAGAATCCAACCACTATTCATGCCATTTTAGAAACAAGATGTCCAACACTTTGAAAGTGTTGGACATCTGAAAAATACGAATTATTAAAAATATAATTTTATTACTCTTACTTTTTTTATACGATTTTTATACCAACCAACTGTTCTTTTTACCGCTTCATCTAAGTCAACTTTTGGACTCCAGCCAAGTACTCTTTTTGCTTTTTCTATAGAAAAAGTATAATCCATACCTCCGTTTGAAATTCTATATCTTGTAAGAAGAGGTGGTGTTTTAATTTTGAATAAATTATAAACAAATTCCATTGTACCAGCAATACCAAATGCCAATCCAAATGGTACAGATGTTGTAGGGCGTTTCAAACCCATTTCATCAGCAAGTTTGTCAGTAAATTGTTTCCAATTTATATCTAAGCCATCAGTTACAATAAATGTTTCTCCAATTGCCTCTTTTTTGTATGCAGCTAAGTAAATGGCATCAACAAGATTCTCAACATAGACTGGACAGGTTTTCTTGCTTCCCTTATCCACAAAAGCAATTTTGCCTTGTTCCATAGCTTCTAAATATTTTTCGATGAAAGTATGGTCGCGAGTTCCATACACATTACCGGGCTTTATCGCTGTGATATTCAATCCACTTTCTTTTGCAAAATAGAATACTTTATCTTCAGCAATACGTTTAGATTCATTATAATGAAATTTTGTAATTGCTTTTTCATCTTCTTCTTTAACATTCAGTCTGCCAAATCCATACATAGCAACTGTTGATATCCAAACCATACGTTCTAAATTAGCATTCTTTGCAGCATTTGCTACATTTAGAGTACCTTCAACATTTATTTTGTGGAATTCTTCATAAGGTCCCCAATCTGAAGCTAAAGCTGCAACATGGATAACAATATCACATCCCTTCATTGGTTCAATTAAACTTTGTGAATCAGTTATATCACCATAGTATAATTGAACACCCATATCTTTGATAAATTTCAAATCTGATGATTTTCTAACTAATCCCCTAACCGAATGACCTTCTTTGATAAATCTTTCTGCAATGTGGCTTCCGATAAAACCATTCACTCCTGTTATTAATACTGTACTCATCTTGCTACTCCATGAAAAAATAATACATATAAATCTGTTGAAACGCCTATTGCCACATGAAGTGCCAAAACATACCAAATAGAACGTGTTCTTAGTGCAATTAAACCGAAAATCACTCCAACAATGATAGAACCAATTGTTTCACCTGCTGGTTTACCGATGTGAATTAAGCAAGATGATATTGTTTGTATCAAAATTGCATTAATTCCACCAAACTTCTTTTCTAATCCAAATAACAAAAAACCTCTAAAAAAGAATTCCCAAGCAATATAATAGAAAATGATATATGCAAGTTCATAAGGAATTACCAAATCAGGGCGTTCATATAGAGTTTTAGAAAGTGGATATTCAGCAATAATATCAGGAGCATTTGTCGCAAAATACATTACGGGTATCAATAAAGGCAAAATAATTGCAATTAACTTTAAACCAAATTTTTTATCTCCCAATCCCATACCTAATTCTGAAAAACTCATTCCCATTCGGGGCTTGATAAACACCGCAGGAATTACGAACATCAATATAAAAAATGAAACAAACTGATAAATTCTACTGTTAAATTCGCCAAGTGGACTTTCAATTGCATCTTTAACAAAATTTTGCATATAAAAAGTATGATAGCCAAAATAATAATAAATCGTCAGTAAAACTGGCGCACTCAAAAGAATTAAATACGTATTCAATTCTTTTGGGTCATATCCAAATCTTTGTAAATCTAATTTCATCAATACCCCTAAATCATAAATTAATTTTTTAAATCTTACAAAAATAAACAAGTGTTATAAAAAATCAATAAATAATTATTTAAAAATCAAATTAATGTTTGCAATACATAAATTTCTTTCAACTACGGCATCACTTTAAATGTTGTTTTTGGATTTGAATAATCGTAAAAGTATATTCGGTACTCTTTGAAAAACAGTAAAATAAAATGAAATTCCTTGAACATCCCGGCGGACTACCTGTTTGTAACGGAAAAATAAATAGCTCAAAGTTTCCCCTCTAACAAGAGGGGACAAAGGGGTGTGTATTGATGGATGCAGGTTTTGGGCGATATTGCTTCCACATTTCACTTCTACGGTATAGTTGTAATTCGGGGTATTTCACCTATTTCAAACATTCATTCCCGATGGGATTTTTACGGATTCTTATAAAAAAACAAAAATTCAATATTTATTGTTAATCGACCGATTAGTCAAGAATAATCCAAGCCCACTTGGTTTGTAGTGTTTTTTTATCAAAATTCGTAAACTTATTTAATTATAAAATAATTGAATAGCTAATGAATTTTCTATCGTTAACGATTTAATGTTTATAATTAAATAATAATATTCCAAATTTTACTTATTTTTGTATTTTATTAATACACAATAATTATTTATTATTTATCGGGTAATTTGATATGACTATTCTGCAAGCCATTATTTTAGGATTGTTGCAAGGACTTACAGAGTTTATACCAATTAGTTCAACTGCTCATTTGACTATCGCTGGTACATTTATGGGTTTGATTGACCCATTAAATCCAGAACAGTGGACATCAAATATAGCTGTTATGCAAATGGGTACATTGGTTGCTGTACTAATTTACTTTAAAAATGATATTTTGAATATAAGCAAAGCTTTTCTAACCGAAAACTTTAGCAAAAATAGAATTAATATTGCAAAGCAGTCATTGGATTCAAAAATGGGCTTATACATTATAATCGGTACTATTCCAATTGTTATAATAGGTCTTGCTTTTAAAGATATAATTGAAAGTAATCTTACTAAAAATCTAACACTAATTTCATTTAGTTTAATAATACTTGGTATATTTTTGGCTTATGCCGATAGCAAAGCTAAATTAATCAGGGATATGTCAAATATTAGATTGAAAGATGCATTAATCATTGGGTTTTCTCAATGTTTGGCTTTAATACCCGGTGCTTCTCGTTCAGGTACAACAATTACAGCTGGTTTATTTTTGGGTTTGAATCGAGAAACAGCTGCAAGATTTTCGTTTTTGTTATCAATACCTGCTATTTTGGCAAGTGGATTGTTAAGTTTTTACTCGGCATTAAAATACATTGATTCAACTGATGCTATTTCACTATTTGTATCAGTTGTAGTAGCAGGAGTAAGCGGCTATTTTTCAATTGCTTTTTTGCTTAAATTTTTAAGAACTCAAACAACGATTTCATTTGTTGTATATAGAATTATTTTAGGATTATTGATTTTAATAATCGTATATGGTGGATTTATGAATTAATGTTTACTTTAATAATAATTTTAATAGTAAGTTCGTAAATTTATAGTTTTTTATTGATAATTTATTTATATTTGCTTTTGATAAAATCTCAAGGATTAAATGGATTTTGAAAAAAATAATATTGCAATAAATACAGATGTTTTTAATAATTCAGCGGGTCAATCTGATTTTGATGAGTTATTGAATAATTATAAATTTATTCTTAATTCATCTTCCGATATTATTTTTATCATAGATTCAAAATTAATTATTAGAAATATTTGGGGTAATGTATTTTTAAATAATCCCGCATTAAAGGATATTTATCTTAATCATAATTGTATTGAAATTTTTGGAGAAACCGAAGGGGCTATTCACAATCAAGCTAATCAAAAAGTGCTTGAAGGTGAAAAAGTTATATATGAATGGAAAATGTTAGCCGAAAATGGAGACCAAATCAATTTCCAGACATCATTAACGCCTATATCTAATGAAAAAAATAATATTATTGGTATTGTTGGAATTGGTAGAGATATTACTCAACTTAAAATTTCTCAAAGTGAAAATCTGTCTTCGCAATTAGCAATTAATTCAGTTCTTAAATTGAATAAAGCTGGCTATAATTTAAATTTGCAAGATTTTATTCAACTTGGAATAGATGAATGTACAGAAATTACAAATAGTCAGATAGGATTCTTTCATTTTGTTAATACTGACCAAGAAACAATTTCACTTCAAACTTGGTCTTCTGGAACAAAAAAAATATGCGATGTTCCTGAAAAAAGTAATCATTATCCAATATCAGAAGCTGGTAATTGGGTTGAAGCTTTTTGGCAAAAAAAACCTATAATTGATAATGATTATAGGAATTCGAAAAATAGAAAAGGATTACCTGAGGGTCATGTTGAATTAGAAAGAATGCTTGTAGTACCTATTATTGATGATGGTTTAGTTGTTGCTTTGTTTGGAGTTGGCAATAAACCAAAGGATTATATACAATCTGACATTGAAAAATTGAGTTTGCTTGCTGAAACAATTTGGAATATTATTAAAAGGAAAAAAGTTGAATTAATTATTCACGATAGTGAACAAAAATATAGAAGTTTGGTAGAAAATGCTTTTGATGCAATTTACTTATTAAATTATAAAACATTGGAATTTGTAAATCACGCATTTTGTGATTTATTTGGTTATAGTGCAGATGAATTACTTAATAAAAATTTTGATGCAAGCAAACTTTTTCCAGATGATGTTGTGCCATTAATTGAAGAACGTATAAATGCAAGAATGATGGGTAAATCTGTATCTAATAGATTTAATACATTGATTAAAAAAAGAAACGGTGATTTGTTAGATATTGAAATAAATTCATCTGTAATTAAAGTTGATGAAGAAATTAAAATACTTGGCATTATCAGAGATATAAGTGATAGAGTGAAGTATGAAGAGAAATTAATTGATGCCAAAAATACTGCTGAAGAGAATACACGTTTGAAAATTTCATTATTGTCGAACATTAGTCATGAATTGCGTACTCCATTAAATGGTATTTTGGGGTTTTGTGAGCTTATGCTCGAAAAAACATCTGATGAAGATGATATTGATATGTTGAATAGTATCAATATTAGTGCTATTAGATTAAAAAAGACATTCGACAGTTTGATTGACTTATCTAAAGTTGAATTTGGCAACAAGAAAATTCACGCAGATGATTTTGATATTAATCAAACAATCAAGATACTATTGTATAAATATACCTTATTAGCAAAAGATAAAGGATTGAATTTAAGTTTTATTGAAAATCCAAATATTCCAATCTTGCATACAGATGAAAGAATGTTATTAGCGGTAATTGAAAATCTTTTAGATAATGCAATTAAATTTACAAATCATGGCAACATAACAATTAATTTATTTCATAATAATGAAATTGATAAAAGCGAAGCGGTAGTTTGTATAAAAGATACTGGAATAGGCATACCTGATAACAAACTTGAGCTAATTTTTGATGAATTTAGGCAGGTTAGTGAGGGGTTAAACAGGAATTATGAGGGAATCGGACTTGGACTAACCATTGTAAAAAAATACTTAAATATGATGAAGGGATATGTTGATGTAGTAAGTGAAGAAGGCAAAGGTAGTAGTTTTTATGTATATTTACCATTAGAAAAAGCAAATAAAGCAACTCGTAAAAATAAAGATTCAATCAACATAAAAAAAATACTATACGTTGAAGATGATAAATTTGCTCGAAGTTTAATGAATAGAATTATTGATAAAAATTACATATTAGATATAGCCACAAACGATGTAGAAGCTTGGGAAAAAGTAAATTCAAAAATATATGATTTGATTCTTATGGATATCAATCTTGGAGTTGGAAAAAATGGAATTGAATTGACGAATGATATAAGACAATTACCAAATTATATAAATGTACCGATAATTGCACTTACTGCTTATGCGATGTTGAATGAAAGAGATTCATTTCTAAATCAGGGTTTTGATAATTATTTATCTAAACCTTTTAGAAAAAGTGATTTATATAGCATAATGAACAAATATTTAAATTCTGGAGTTTAGAAAATGAATCTACCTGTAAATTCATTGAAAATCTTGTATGTTGATGATAATGAAGTCAACCAGATATATGTAAAAAAAGTATTATCAAAAATTAATGTTGATGTTATTTCTGTATTTTCAGGTGAAGCTGCTATAAATTATATTAGGGACAATAATGATTTTATATTAGTTCTTCTTGATATTCAAATGCCAGGGATAGATGGTTTTGAAACTGCAAAAATGATAAAAAAAATGAAGCCAGATGAATTTCTGCCCATAATTTTTATTTCTGGAGTTTATAATACTGAAGAATTTATTAATGTAGGATTCGACATCGGTGCTATCGACTTTATTGTTAAACCAATTAGTAGAAGTATTTTAAAATATAAAATTCTTGCTTATTCCACAATTCATAATCAAAACTTATTATTAAAAAATCAATCAATAGAACTGGAACAAAATAGAGAATATCTAAAAAAAGTTTTAGATAATATTCCAATTGAAATTTTTAAAATTGATGCTGAAAGAAACATAACTTGTTTGAAAAATGATTCAAAACCTCAACAAAAATATTTAGATGTGTTTAAGCAACTTGAAAACGATATTGAACTATGTTTTAATAATTCAATACAATGCCACCAAGAGATTTCAACTGAAGAAGACAACAAAACATATTATTATGATACAACAATACTAAAATTAATTCTACCTGATAACATCTCTAATGTAATATTAACTTTAAATGATTTAACTGAACGAAAAGAACGTGAGATAAATATTCAACAACTTAATAGAAAAAATTCCATTTTGAATGAAGTTAATTTCACACTCTTGGTTGCACAGGATTTAAATGAACTTTTCTTCGGATTTTCTGAAATTTTAAAAACTGTTGCTGGCTATTCTGGAATTTGGATTGGTGATTTTAATCAGTTTAATGCTGATGATGATTTTACCATCAACACATTAGCAATTTCAGGAGTTCCTGAAAAAGAGGAAATTGACAAATTTAAAGATAATAATTCTTCTCCAGACTTCATTGAATTTATTTATGAAATTGCAAATACAAATCAACTAAAACTGATTGATGATTTAGAAAGTTGTAAATTAGGTACTAATATTTTTAGTAAGAACAACATCGATACTATTGTTTCAATTCCAATTGATACTGAAAAGAATGATAATTTCAAGCTGATTTTATTTACCAATAATAGTATGCTAAATCATAGCGAAGTTGATTTGTTGATTGATATTGGTAAATTACTTGCGTTTGGCTTGAATGCTTTGACTAATAAGCTCGAAACAATAAAATCTTCTTTAAATTTATCATTAGAAAAAGAAGAATTATTGGCAACGGTCAAAAACATTGGTGAAGGTGTTTTGACTGTAAGACATGGTGGAGTTATCACAGTTGCTAATAATACCGCTGAGGAAATTCTTGAAATTCCTTCAACTGATTTAATAGGTATGAAAATATTTGATGTTACTCAAATTTTAGATAACGATGGAACACTTGTACTTTTCAATCCATTTGATTTGATTCAAAATGAAGAGTTCTTAGATAATTACATAGGGAAATTAACAATTTTAACAAAAAATGATAAAAGAAAAATTATTTCATTGAAAATTTCTAAAATCAAGGATAATCGCGGGTATTTGAATGATATCGTTATTGTTTTCAGTGATATTACAGATAGAATCAGAATTGAAAATCAAATTGCACTTTCACAAAAAATGGAATCGGTTGGTCAACTTGCCGCAGGTATTGCCCACGAAATCAATTCCCCAATGCAGTTTGTGGGTGATAATACATATTTTCTCAATGATGCATTTAATAATGTAATTCAGTATATAAGTACTTTGGAAAATTTTATTTCTGAATTAGGACATGAGAATTGCAAAAATACTATCAGTGAAAAAATGAATGAAATTAAAGAAGAACTTGATATTGATTATTTGTTAAATGAAATTCCAATTTCAATTTCAAGAACTCAAACAGGCATTGAAAGAGTTAGCAAAATTGTTCTTGCAATGAAGAATTTTGCTCATCCATCGGATAAACAAAAGACATTCTCAAATTTAAATCAAGGTATTGAAGTTACGATTACAATTTCAAAAAATGAATGGAAGTATGTAGCTGATTTGGAAACACAACTTGACGAAAATTTACCTTCAGTGTATTGTACTCTCGACGAAATTAATCAAGTTATTTTAAATATGATAATTAATGCCGCTCATGCAATTGAAGATAAATTAGGAAAAAATCCTTCAGGAAAAGGTAAAATCATAATTTCTACAAAAAAAGTAGATGAAAATATTGAGATTGCTATTACTGATACAGGAAAGGGTATTTCTAAAGAAAATATAAGTAGAATTTTCGACCCATTTTATACTACAAAAGCTGTTGGAAAAGGTACTGGACAGGGTTTAGCGATAGCGCATGATATTATTGTGAACAAACATTCAGGATTAATTACTGTTGAATCTGAAGTCGGGTTTGGAACAACATTTCATATATATTTACCAATTATTATTAATAAATTGAACTATGAATAATAATAAACAAATAAATATTTTGTTCGTTGATGATGAAGTGGACATTCTTGAAGGTTTTAAAAGAATGTTATTTTCAATGAAAAGTCATTGGGGAATGTATTTTGCAAAAAATGGCTACGAAGCATTAAGCATATTATCGTCAAGAGAAATTGATGTAATTATATCTGACTTTAAAATGCCACAAATGAATGGATTGGATTTATTAAACATCACTAAAGACCAATTTCCATTTACAATCAGAATTTTATTAACAGGTCTTAATGATGAATACAAATTTTTGAATAGTTTAAATTATATTCATAAAATTATTTTTAAGCCATGCGAAGCTTCATACATTAAAAACATTATTGTTAGTGCCTTGGAGCTGAAAAAATTCGTAAAAAATAAGGACTTGATGCGGCTTATTCATAACGTTGCAGCCCTTCCTGCCCAGCCAGATATTTATTTTGAAATTGAAAATGAACTAAGAAATGAGGATGTATCTTTTGAAGCATTAGCTTTAATAATAGCTAAAGAACCTGCGTTAGTTGCTCAAATTTTACATATTGTTAATTCAGGATTTTTTGGTTTATCAAGAAATATTAACAATATTACAGAAGCGTTATCATTTCTCGGAATCAATTCAGTAAAATCAATAATATTATTTTTGAATACATTTACTAATCCTAATAATAAACCTGCCATTAATACTTATTGTAAGAGAATTGCAGTGCATAGCTTGATTGTTGCAAATATTGCCAAAAATATTGGTAAAGAATTAAAACTCTCAAGGGATACTATTGATATATTATTTGTATCCGGGCTTCTTCATGATATAGGGAAATTAGTATTTGTTTATATTCCTGATTTTTTGGAAAATAAAAAAACATTAATAGAAACTTGGGATATTAGTGAATGTGAAGCAGAAAATATGCTCACAAGAACAACAAGTAATCTTGTAGGCGCATATTTGCTCGGAATTTGGGGTTTCCCACCTTCAGTATTCAATACAGTTGGGAATTATTGCTATCCCAAATTGGACTCGAACAATAAAATTACACCTGAATTAATTATTAAAATTGCAAATCAGTTAGCAAAATATGATTTAGATATATTTGATAGAAAAAAACTTGATTTAGACTGGGAACAAATTGAGTTAGCCAATTTGGCAGAATCAATTGAATTATGGTGGAATAAAGCACTATCATTAAAAGGAATTAAATATGAATAGCAGAATCCTATTGGTTGATGATGATTATGATATTTTGTCTGGGTATCAGCGAAATTTAAGAAAGCATTTTCAAATTACTGTTGCATCAAGTGGAGAAGATGCATTAGAAATTATTGCTTCCGGTGAACAATTTGCTGTTATTTTGACTGATTTTAAAATGCCAGGTATAAATGGGATTGAATTACTTGCTGCGTCCAAATTGTATTTGCCTGATACAGTAAGAATGTTGATTACTGGTTACGCGGAGTTACAAACCGCCATCGAAGCAGTAAACCAAGGTAGCGTATTCAGATTTCTTACAAAACCTGTTGCTGTAAATAATTTACTAAAAACTTTGAACGATGCGGTTGAACAATATAAATTAATAACATCAGAAAAAGAGTTATTAAATAAAACACTAAAAGGTAGTGTTAAACTCCTAATTGATATATTGGGTGCTGTTAATCCAATTGCATTTAGTAAAGCATCAAGAATTAGAATTCTTGCAAAAAATTTAGCTTTTAAACTGGGTATTACTAATACTTGGGAAGTTGAAGTTTCTGCTTTACTCTCACAAACAGGTTGTGTGGTTATCCCAACGGAAACATTAGAAAAATTTTCAAAAGGTGAACCTCTCGACTCTGATGAAGAGAAAATGATAATAAACTACCCCGAGATTGGCAAAAGAATTATTCAAAACATTCCACGATTAGAAGATATTGCAGAAATTATTGCTCAACAAAATCTTGATTATAAAACGACAATTAATAAAGAGGGTGTTTCTACTGCTCCACCAATTTCAAGAATTTTAAAAGTATTAAATGATTATGATAATTACATTAGCAATAAAGTAGCACCTACTGATGCAATAAAAAAAATGTTTTATAATAGTTATAAATATGACCCAGAAATATTAAATCTACTTACACAAGAAGTATCATCATTTAGCAAAAAAGGTTCTATTAAATCTATTCCATTTAAATCTTTGAGAATTAGTATGGAGCTGGCTGATGATATAAAAGATGACAAAGGGCATGTACTTTTAGCAAGAGGTTATGAAATTACAGATATAATACTTATGCGTCTTATAAATTCATCAAGAGTAAGAACAATAGTTGAACCAATTTTGGTATATTATCCTGATTAAATTACTATAACATTCCGATGATTTAGAATCTTCGTAATGTTAAAAAACAAAAATTATATTTTATTGTTAATTGGATAAATAGTTGATATTCTGGAAATAATAAAATATTTTCAATTATTTGTTATTATTTATTTTGAAAATTCATAAAGATTGTTATTTTTGTATTCTAAGATATTAAACTAATTAGTATTGTTCTTTTTTGTATAATTTCGGAGGTTTTATATGCGTTTTGGAACATTTTTTTATGCAGTAATTGCAATCGTTTTGATTATCGGAGTAAGTAATGAAGCTTATTCACAAAAGACAATCAAAAAATACAACCAAGCCATTACAGGTAACCCTATTGGCTTAGCTTTTGGCTTTCTCAATGCTACTTATGAACAACAAGTATCAAAAGACAATTCATTTACTGCATTCGGTTCATACTGGTCTTTTGGTGGCTGGACTGCATTTGGTGTTGGTGGTTCTTACAGATGGTATTTGATGCAAGATGACAAAAAAGCATTAGAAGGATTAAGTTTTGGTCCAATGGTATCATTGGGTTTCTGGTCTTATGACAATCTTGGATATATAGACGACTGGGGTTCTGGTACTTCTTTTGCTATTGGTGCTGAAGGTGCTTATAAATTTGTATTCGACGGTGGATTTACTGTAGAACCAATTGTCCAGATTGGATTTAATGTGTTAACAATAACAGGTTTAGATTATAGAGCTTTTGGACTTGGTTGCAATATTGGATATGCTTGGTAATATCTAATTATCAATTCATTTCATTATTTATTTAAATTGGGAGAATTTTTTCTCCCTTTTTTTATTAATTGAAAATAGATGATTAGCCATAATAATTGATTATCACATGAATTTCTCATAGAAAAATATCATTTATTTGTTTCAATCCATAAAAAAATGTTATATTTGTTATTTTTTGGAGAATTGAAAAATGAAAATTTTAAAAGTTATTTTTATATTAGCGATTTTGATAAATTTATCTGAAATAAATTCAACAAACAATTTTGTGATTGACAGCAAAATGACTCTCAAAGAAGCATTGAAAGGTAGCAAAGCTCCTAAGGAAATTTTAGATAATCAAATGTTGTTAGACGTTGAATATTATGGCTTTGATAATAAATTGCACAAAGGCCAAATTGTGATAAGTAAAGATGTACAGCAAGATGTTGTAGAAGCATTCAAAATTATCAAAGATACAAAATTTCCTCTAAAAAAAGTTGTTCCGATTACAATTTATGATTGGAGTGATAATGCTTCAATGGCTGACAATAACACATCAGCTTTTAATTATAGAACAATTGCTAATTCAACAAAATTATCAAATCACTCATTTGGCAAAGCAATTGATTTTAATCCTGTTCAAAATCCAGCTGTATATAATGATGGGAAAATATCACCAGATGGTGCAAAATATGAAGAATCTGCATTAGGTACATTATCAAATGAATCCGAATTGACAAAATTCTTCAAATCCCGCGGCTGGCGTTGGGGAGGAGATTGGACAAGTTTAAAAGATTATCAACACTTCGATAAAATTGATTGACCCTATTTTATTTCAAAATTAATTTTTGTCCTATTTGAAGACTATTTTCTTTAATATTCCTGTTTTTTTTCTTTAATTCATTTAAAGTTAAGCCGTTCTTTTTTGCAATTGAACTTAAAGTATCACCTGATTTGACAGTATATGTTTTATTGGATTTCTTTTTTGTTTGACTATTTGTGTTTTCAGATTTCTTTGATGAAACAGGTTCTTTTATATCATCGCTAACTTTAAGACGAGTATTAGCAAAAACTGTATTACCTTTTATTTCATCTTTGTTCCACTCTTTTAGTTCTTCTATTGTTATATCATATTTTGTAGCGATATCTGAAAGAGTTTCTCCTTGTGCCACTTTATGAATTGATTTTTTTGCTGAATTTGCTAATTCAGATTTATTGGTTGGTTTAGTATCTATCGAATTGTCAATAACTCTGATTTTAAGATTTTGTCCTTTTTTTAATTTATCTTTCTTAAGGTTGTTTAATTCTTTAATATTGGCAGTACTTACTTTATATTTTTCAGCAATTTTTATTAAAGATTCTCCAGATTTTACTTTATGAGTAATTATTTTTTCTTTTCTTGTTCTACCATTGGTTTCTGTAATTTCATCTGAAATATCATCGACTGGTTTCTTTGCTATAATAAGCTCTTGCCCTACGTATATTTTTTCATCATCATATCCAAAACCATTATATTTTCTGATTAATGCTACGTCAATTCCATAATGTTTTGCAATAACAAATAAATTTTCCCCTGGCTGAACTTTATGGGTTATATTGCGAACATCTATACTTTTTTCACTTCTACTACTTGATAATGAAATAGGATTGTCCTTAGTATCAGCTACCTCTGGAATATTATTTAAATTAATGTTCAAACTGGCAAATTCATCTGGAGTAAGTGGAATTTTTATAGTTTGCTCCTCTTCAATTTTTGAATTACCATTATAAAGTTTATTTAAAACAATAATTTCATCTTTAGGAACTTTGTACATCTTAGCAATCGAAGCAATATTTTCTTTTCTTCTAACAGTATGATTAATAAAAGGTTGTTTTTCTTCAGGAGTGAGAGATGCAAATAACCCTCCAAATCTTATTATAGAACCCTTTGGAATTTTAATATAATAAGGTATTCTATCAGGTGGAGTTGTAGATTTAATCAACTCAGGATTTAAATCCTTAAAATCTTGCAAACTTATTCCTGCTGCTTTAGCTAAAGCAGTTAAACTTACTGGTTCATTCAATTCAAAAATATCATATTCATACTCTGGCATAAAATTCAAAGAATCACTTTTGAAATTATGTGCTTCAAGATTTTGCAAAATCTTTACAATTGCGATAAAATTAGGAACGTACTGCCTTGTTTCTCTTGGCAAGTGCGGTCGAAAATCCCAATAATCTGGTTTTTCTTTTTTTACTTTCTTCATAGATCTGGCTACACCACCTGCACCTCTATTGTACGCTGCCAAAGCAATTTGCCAATCACCAAATTCTTTATATAAATCTTTCAAATGTCTCATTGCAGCTCTAGTTGCTTTTTCTGGGTCTCTACGTTCATCTAACCAATATGATGGCTTTGTATTTAATTGGTAAAGTTCACCGGTTGAACGCATAAACTGCCACAGTCCAACAGCACCTGCACTTGAAACAGCATCTGGTCTTAATCCACTTTCAAACATTGATAAATAAATTATTTCTTTTGGCATTCCTTCACTTTCAGCAATTCTCAACATCATTGGAAACCAACGAGTAGAACGTTCTAACCACCTTGTAAGAAATTTTCTGCCGAATCGTTCAGTATAGAATTCAATATTTTTATTCACATCTGGATGTTCAGTTAAAGGTACAGAAATTGAATCTGGCGGTAGAATTATTTTATTTCCGTAAGATTTAGCTGGAGTTACAATAGTTGAACTTTTTGGTGTAATAATTTCACCAGCAACAGCCGGAGATTTCAAGGATTCTATCTCTTTGTACATTATTTGTTTAATAATCATCAAAGGAGAGTCTGGGTCGAGATAATCAGTATTTTTTATGTATAATTCATAATCTTCGAGAATTGACTGAGCTAATTCAGTAAATTCAATATTTTCATCAACTCCAGGATAGCTTGCAAGAACATTCATTTTGTCTAATGCCTGTTCGAAATATCTTGCAGCACCAACAGTATCTCTTTTTTGAATTAATATTAAACCTTGAAAATACTTTTGGCGAGACTCCTCCAGAATACTTTGAAATTCAGCTTCAAATGAGTATTTTTTATTTCCTTCATCAAGGACAGAATATTCATCAGGATATACCCGTGATTTTTTCTTCTTTTGTTTAGCGGTTTGAGCATCAAGAGAAACAGGAACTAATACACCAATTAATATTAAGATTATAATAAGATAATTCAAAGTTTTCATAGCATTTTTAAGGTTGATAATTTTCATTATAACCACTTTTATAAATTTTACAAAAAAAACAAATTCAATATAATGCTTTAATTTTATAAATACAAGAAAAAATAACATTTTTTTGATTTTTTTGCCATTTTAAAATAGTATAAGCGAATTATAAAAATGCAATATTTTAGGAAAATACAGTAGATGTCCTACATCTTAAAGTGGCTGACTTCTGAATAATTTAGATTCCGCATAAAGGACGGAATAACACTTTGCATATTATGTCATTCTGAACTTGTTTCAGAATCTATGCACGATTCATGTCATTTTGAAGTGCGGAACAAATATATTTAAAAAATATGCAAAATGACACTATTATAAAAAAATTGTAGTCATTGGTAGATTGTTTCAGACCCTTCAATGTAGCATTAATTCAAATCCCCCTTTCCCCCTTTATTAAAGGGGGATTAAGGAGGATTTCTTTCATCCGAAGTTAATTGGAACTGCCTCAAAAGTCTTAATACTTATGCAAGGAAAAAAGATGTCATTGGTAACAAGATGTGAGACACTTTTAAAGTATCTCACATCTTACCATTTTTCGTCTTAGATGGACTCCACCTCAAAGGTGGCGTCCATCTATATTAGAAAAGACATCCCCAGTAATCAAGCATTGGTAAGTTTTTATTTAGATTCCGACACCTCGTTCCTTACAATAATTACTTCTTAATATTTATCGAATTTTCTTGTAATTTGATTTGCATATTCTCAAATTGTGAAACGTGATAAAATGAAACGATGGTTAATGTAATATATACTACAATTATTGCAATAACCATACTTTTTCCCATTTTTAAGTAATCTTTAAATAATACTCCAATGAAAGTAATTAAAAATAATAGACTATAATTCAAATTGAAATAGCTTTGATAATTATTGATTAGAATTAAATTGAATAGTGGCATTACTGCAGCTAATATGGAAATAGCTATCATTTTGTAAAATGTAATTCCTAATCTTCTATAATTATTGAATGCAAGAACAAATATAATTATTATTGCTGATAAATAATATAAATTTGATTCAATATTATTTAAAATTAAAGAAATATCAATTTGTTTTTTAACAAAGTTGTCGAATTGTGAAATTATCAGATTATAATCTATTAAAACATATACCAGTAGTAAAGATGAAACAATTCCAAAGAATATTGCAGATGATTTTCTGTTTGTTAAATAAAGCAATACGATAAAAATTGGAAAAAATAATACTAATGGATAATAAGATAATATTGATAATAAATACAAAATAGATGCAGTTATAAGAATTAAATAAGATGCTTTTTTATTCAAAATGGCAGAACCTAACCAAATTGATGTTGAGAAAAATGTAAATGCGATTAAATCATTTGAAATAAATTTACTCATAAAAATATGAGAAGATTGAATTGAAAACAAAATCAATGATAATATTGCACTTCTTTTATCGAAGACATTTTCAATAAGAAATTTGAAATAAACCATTAGCGACAATATACCAATAAATGCAAAAGTAATTCTTGTGGCTGATTCAACACCAATTTTCGCTAATATACCGATAATAATTGAAGGAAACGGAGAGTGCATATAAAATGATAATATATCAGATTGTGTGCCTTCTAACAGTGATTTACCAATAAAAATACTGAAATATTCGGCAGGAGTTATTCCGCTATACCAAACACTAAATCGAAGATATAATACAATCAAGGTAACCAATAATAAAAAAAAAGAAACTTTTTTTAATATTGGGTCATTGAATAAATTTTTCACGTTAACCACTAAACAAATATTTATAAAATTAAAATCCGAATGAGAATGATAGTTTGTAGAATTCTCTAAGAATTCTATCATCAGCAACAATATTATCTGCAAAATAGTCCTTAAAATCCATACCCGTAGCAAACCACATTGAAGCATTTCTTATTTGAAATTTGAATGAAGGTCCAATCCAGAAGTAAGTTGTATAATTTCTGCTTGTTGAGTCAGTTTTTTCAGTTGTAATTAAATGGTCAAGAAATAAACCCATCGAAAAGCTTCTAAATATTGGATATTCACTTATCAAATTATATTCAAACATATCACTTGTATTTGTTCCATGGTTTCTATAAGATTTCCAATAAACTGTATTTACATTCATTAATAAATCACCTGTTTTATAACTCAATGCAAGTGAGGGAACTATATTATCAGCAAAAAGAGGTCTGTTTGCATTTGATTGATAGAGTCCATTTCCTACTCCAATTGATGGATTAATTGTTAATGAATTATCTAACAATGAAAAAGCAACACCTACTCCAATTTCAGTCATCAAATCAGCACCAATGTATTTTGGATTTCCTGTTAATGGCGATGTCCATAGAATACCATAAAATGTAAATGATGTAGTTTTATTTATTTCTAAGCTACCATATAGAGAGGGATAAAAACCAAAAACAGGGTCTTGGGAAACGCTAAATGTCAAATTATCATTATAGTTTTCTTCAGAAAAAATTATATTAACCTGCAAAACTAAAAATAATATTAAAGTGAAAATTTTATAAAAAAGTTTCATAATCATTATTCCTCAAATAATTTAAAATAATTTAATTCAAAAAAATGCAATTTATTCATTTTTTTTACAATGAAAAAATTATTTAATGAAAAGATATCTATCTGCTAAATATATTTACTTACTTTGTAATTTTATTTAATTAAGAAATAGGAATTAAACAGAATTCACATCTTATGTAATTAAGTTACTCATTGTAATCAAGGTTCTTAAAATCTTAGTAGAAAAAATATATAGTCATTTTGAAACCTTATTGACATTATTTTTTAATATTATGTGAATAATTTATTTTTATTATCATTAAAAATATTTTTTAAATTATTTTTTTGTTTAATAAAAATTTTGTAATTTTGAAATGAGATAACATCAATATAGAATAAATATTTGTTTCTATAAAAATTTTAATTAATAATGTAACGCTTAATACTGAAAATAATAAGGATAAATAGATTTATGATTGCGAGATAAAAACCTTGATAGGTGGAGTGGTTCCAAAATATCAATTCAGTTTGATATAAAATTTATAGTTTACAAGAAAAATGTTATTTGAAAAATATATTTTAAAAAAAATAAAAAATATTTGAAATAATTTTTTTATTTCAATAAACTTTTTTATTTTTGTTTTATGGGAAAGTGAGGTAGAAAAAAAATATTTTAAGTAATCTCTCTCTCTCTCTCTCTCTCTCTCTCTCTCTCTCTCTCTCTCTCTCTCTCTCTCTCTCTCTCTTCTATGTAAAAATTGAGAGATTGAAATTTGAATATTATTGAATATAGGAGGATAATTTATGCGTGTATGAAAAGCAAAATAAAAGGTCAGGTAGTTTTACTTGGAGAGTCAAACTATTTTTCCTGACCCATGCTACCTTTTTAAAAGGGACTAACAATTCCCTCTAATGTCAGCGTTTGTTTGACGGAAGGGATGTCTTTATATTTTAATTAACAATTTATTTAATTAAATTTAAAATAAAATGAAAAAAATAATTTTATTAATAATTATCCCAATATTATTTGGGTATTCATATTCTTATGCTGATTGGTGCGCTCAATATATAGTTGTTACAAGTACTTTAAAACCAAACTGTTGTTTGGAGTTAACAATTACAAACACTTTGGACTATGATGCATGTGATGGTTTTGATATAGGTATATATGAAACTGATGATTATGGTAATATGACTGAGACCCTTGGAACATACACCGTACCTTTTCAGCAAACAATTACTGTTGAAATATGCTCAAAAGCTGGTGATAATACAATTGGATGGAAGCTTTATATGCCAAATGACCCAACAACCCACTTACCATCATATTCTGGTGTTGTCGATATATCATCGTGTTGTCATTGCCCTGAAACAAAGAATAGTTGGTTATCATTTACTTCTGAATACAATGGACCTGATTGCGGTCCAAATCAATGCAAAATTACACCTGTAGTAACGATTCCTCCTGATATTACCTGTTATAAGTACTATGCAGGGGTAGAGGTAAATATTGAAGGAGATTACAATCCAACTACTTCGATAAGTACTCCTTTGCCAAGTTATTGTGTCGATAAAGGTGTTTCTTTGGATTATGTAGTTACTCTTTTAAAAAATCCAAATGATGACCCTAATGAATCGAATTGTATCCTTGAAGCTGTATCGCCTCCTTGCGACAAACCTGAAGCAGTCCCTTGTACTCCAGACTGCGAAGAAACTCCATTTCCTGATGGAAACAGAAAAACACATCATTTTGAATTAACTACTTGCCCTGGTTGCTTTATTGATGTAACTTATACTTGGCGGATAGCATGCCCAGAACAATATCAGGACATACAAATTTTAGAAATTGAATTTCCAGCAGGCAGCCCTTGTGCAAACTGTTTTATTGAAGATATTTATGCGACTGCATTAGCAGGGATAATTGGTCTAAGTAATCAGACTATTGGATTTGCACCATTAAGCAATCCAGATTGTTCTACTCAATGGAGGGTTGCTAATGCAGGATGCTGGGGCAAAGAGCATTTGTATTACCAAGTAGGTTCATCTGGGGTAACAAGAGAAGTAGTTAGATGGCATCCTTGTGAATGTATAGGATGTAACTGTTGCTATCAACAATTGCAAGTATGTAGAACTGGACCATCACAAGTAACAATAACTCCTATTGGACCACCAACTATACAGGGTACTTGCACAGGGTTTGTTGTTGGTGATAATCATCAGCAGTTTTATTGTATTCCTGCTTGTGAATGGGCTGGGCAAGTTAATGGAGTATATGATATTCCAATTGTAGATGGAATAGGAACACACGGTAAAATTTCGACTGAAACAGATATTTTAGAACATAGAATAATTACTAAATTTTCAAATGATAAATTAGACATTGAATTACATACAAAATCTGCTAAATCAGCAATTTTGAATCTTTATGATATCAATGGTAATTTAGTAGCTACAGATGACTATCCTGTTTTGACTGGCTTGAATATTTTCCATTTTAATACAAAAAGTTTTAATAGTGGTACATACTTATTTACATTAGTGGTTGATGGGAAAAAATTGTTTAATGATAAATTTGTTATTGTTAGATAATAAACATATTTAATTAATAACCCCTTTTCTTAATGAGGAGGGGCTTTTTTAAGGTTGTGATGAAAAAATTTAATATATTTTTTATAATATGGCTAATTATTTTTTTTAGTAGCATTGAAATTGCCCAGAGTAAAAAAATGACTTGGAGATTAATTTTAAAAAGACTAAATACATTTGTTATGAAAGTTGATGTTCTTGATTCATTAGATGCAATGGCGCTATTAGATTTTGAAGGATTTTGTGAAGTTTATAACTCTACAGATGGCGGTAGATATTGGAATGAGGTTTATTCTGAAGATTGGAATCATGGCGACCCACCTGAACATTATCCACGACCCCAACAAGCTTATGATTTAAGCCATCCGTCTAAGAATTATGTATATATTCAATTTGATTTGGGTCAGATACGAAGAAGTAAGGATAATGGCAAGACTTATGATACTATAATTGTTGCACCAATACCTAATCCCAAAAAAGAAGTAATTAGTGGTTTTGAAATGTATGATTCCTTAGTTGGTGCTTGTGGGCTTTTAAGATATATGCCCGATGGTTCACCTTATGCTTTTACAGATGTGATATTATTTACTGAAGACGGTTGGGATACATGGCAAACAATTAAACTTGATAGTATATTGGGTTTCCCTATTGGCATTAATGGGGGATATGGTAATAATTCTATTAAATTCTTTTCTAAAGAACATTGGGGTTTTATAAATGGACGTACAGATACTGATTCTTACTTTATTTTCACAAAAGATAAAGGTAAAACCTGGCAAACAAGTAATGAGTTAATAAGTCATAAGCAAAATGATAAAATATCATTATATTTATCTTCAATATTTTTTTTAGATGAAAAATTGGGTTGGATAGCTGCAAGTGAAAGAATCAATATAGGTGATCAAAGAGCAGATATAATATTCAAAACTACAGATGGTGGTGAAACATGGGAATTAAATTATTTGAATGATAAACCTCCTGTAATGGGACTACAAGATATAGAATTTAAAGATGAAATGAATGGTATTGCGGTCGGTGCTTGGGGTAAAATACTAAGAACCAATGATGGTGGAATAACTTGGGTACAAGAATATGCAGAAAATCATGAAATTAATATGGCAGGTAACCCAGTAATGCATGTAAATTATTTTGGTACAAAACCGATAATTAGCACTCGTGGTGGTGGTTTCCTATTTTGGCAAGAACGTGAAGATGAAGGCTATATAGACAATAATGATAATGCTTATACAAAAGTTTACCCAAATCCCGCAAAAACAAATGTTTCTATAGATTTTATTGTAGAGCCAGAGAATTTACCGAATGTAACCTTAGAACTTTACAATCTTACTGGAATACTGCAATCAAAATTAGATTATAATGTTGATTACAATGATTCCAACGGACAAGGCACTCTAAATTGTAATATCGAGAATATTCCAAATGGCTATTATATAATAGTAATTGACAATGGCAAACGCAAAGTAGCAAAACCGTTTATAGTGAATAAAGAGTAAATTTGATTATGGATTATTAATTATGGATTATAAAATAATTATTGTTTAATAAAAACCTTCCGAAGGTTCATTCAAACAAAAAAACAACAAAAGACTTCCCAAGTCTCGAAGACTTGGGAAGTCTAATACAAAATCCTTCAGAGGGTTCAATCAAACATAAAAAAAACCTCTTGCAAATTTATCACAAGAGGTCAGAATTATTCTAATTTAATGCTTATCTCTTCAACATTGTGGTTTCTGCAAGTAACTGGTCACTTATCGTGATTGTTCTTGATGCAGCTTCAAATGCTCTCTGAGTTGAAATCATCTCTGTAAATTGAATAGTCATATCTACATTAGACATTTCAAGTGAGTTTCCTGCAATTTTTGTTGATGGAAACATATCACCTGCTGTACCAACTACCGCCAAACCACTATTTGGAGTTTGAGAATAGAAATTTCCACCTGTTCGGGTAAGCCCTTCTTGATTGGTAAATTTTGCAACAACAACTTGTCCTAATCTCTCTGTAACTCCATTTGTGAATGCTCCCCAAACTTGACCTTTAGTATCAACATTCATATCTAACAAAGAACCGCTTTGATAACCGTCTTGTTCGATAAATGTAGCAGTATTAGATGCAGAATAAGAAGTTAAACCCGCTGTAAGTTTATTTGCTTCAGCAAGAGTAATAGTAATATCTTTTGGTGTTGTTGCATCAAATACAGGAGTACCAACTGCAGTATTTAAATCAGCTGCAGTAATTGCAAGTGATAGCGGTGTATTCAAAGTACCATCGTTATTGAATGTCAATGTAGAATTGTTTAAATTCACAGCATTACCATTAATATCTCCTGCAATTGAATACTCATTTGGATTAGCAGTTTTGGTAAATGTAATTCTCAAATCATGGCTTCCACCCACTCCATCAAATATTTTGATGCCTGTTTTCTTTGTAGTATTTTCAGCATTACCAGAATTTAGATTACCTTTAAGAGCAGCAGTTTCAGTTTGTTTTGGGGCAGAAATCACACTATCAGGAATTTGCAAATTCTGTTTCATACCTGTAAGATTATTTAAGCCGTTGGCATCTTTAATAATAGCACCTGAGTTATCAGTTTCTGCATTATATCCTTGCAGATATGCACCAGTACCAGTATCAATCAAAAAACCTTCTGCATCTCTGGAAACATTTCCAGCTCTTGAGTATAATTCTTTTCCATTCATATTATATACAAAAAATCCATCTCCTTGCATAGCCATATCAAGAGGACGATTTGTAGTTTCTATAGTTCCCTGAGACATATCTTGAGTTATTGAACCCATCTTTACTCCCAGACCAAATTGAATAGGATTAATACCACCAATTCCGTTGCCACCAACAGAATCAGGAGCTTTTCCATATTTTGCAATTTGATTAAATTGTTCTTCAAAATTTGCACGATTGGATTTATATCCAATTGTATTTGTATTCGCAAGATTATTTGATATTACATCAAATCTTTGCTGGTTAGCTCTAAGTGAGCTTGCACCGGTTGATAGTGAGCGTGTAAGACCCATTATTTACCCTCCATAGTAATTATGTTTATCCTAAATTTTTTTGAAATTCTTCTGTCGTTCAGAATTTCAGAAGGGTTTCCTGCCTTTATGGGCGAGGTCCAACCCCATTTAAACTATGCAAACACTGCCGAGTCAATTTTAGTAATCACATTATCATCCATCTGATTCTTATTGAATAATGTAACAACAGTTCGATTCGTAATGTTTACGATGAACGCTTTTTCGTCCATCAGCACAAGTGATTCTTTTGCGTCTTTCAATTCAGCTTTCTCAATTGCCGTTTCAAGTCGAAGCATTTCGGTTCTTGATAGATTAATATTCCTGCTTTCCATTCTACTTTGAGCATGTCCTGAAAACTTTAATTTGGTCAGCTCATCATTTAATAAATCATTGAACTGACTTTTTGGTGTGTTGTTTAGATTATGTTGATTTATTCTATTAAATCTATCCACACCACCAGCAGGAATAAACGGCACCCGAATACCATTGATATCAGCCATTACCGATTCCCTGTATTAATCATGAAATAAATTCGTATATAATTAACGAATTAATACATCAAAGAACATTTTTAATTGTTACTGCGTTGAAATATCAGATACTTTATTCAATGCAGTCTCCATACCGTTAATGAGCAAATACGTTCCTTCGCTTTTGAATCTAACAGCATCAATTCTTCCGTAAATATATGTATCAGCCGACAAAGTTGAGCCGGTTCCTTCGGTTAAATCAACGCTGAACTTGTATTGACCGGCTGTAATTGGTTCACCGTCAAAATTGGTACCGTCGAAGGAAATTTTATGCTCACCTTGTGTAAGTTCGTTTGCAGAAAGTTCGATTACGTTAACAACATTTCCTGCCATATCGCTAACGTATAGTTTACCACTGGTTGCTTGATATGGAGAATTATAACCGATATTAGTCGGATTTTCCCCATCAAAACTTAGTATTTCTGATTCTGCTTTTGCAGTTTTGCCAAGCATTCCGGGCAATGCGGAGTTAGCCATTGTTTGCGACAAAATACTATTTGCCTGAGATTGCTCCTCGAGTAATGAGCGAATTCCTGTAAGCTGTTCAAGCTGAGAGAATTGCGCCAATTGAGAAGCAAATTCCTGATTATCGTATGGCTTCATAGGATTTTGTGCCTTCAATTGATATGTCAACAACTTTAAAAATTCATCCTTGCCAAGTGTTGACGATGCAGCCTTTGTTAAAGATGCCTGCTGGGTTGCCTGCGTTTGAACGCCTGCTATTGTTTGTGTCATCTGCAACCTCCATGTTGCTTAGATATACTTTTCAATTAAACTACCTTGATTTGAAAAATTGCGTTTAATAGAGCTTGTTTCCGCTTCCTGCGATTCAGTTCCGTTTCCGGTTAAAGATTGGATAAAGGCATTCCTTGCTGTTTTATCCTCTCTTTTGCCTTGCTTTTGAAAATGCCCGGCGTTACCGAAATTCTGCAAATTTTCTTGATTCAAACTAACATCAATTTTCTCTGTAATAATACCATTACTTGCAAGCTTTTCCTTAAGCGAACCAAGTTGGTTTTCTATCATTTTCACAGCTTCTTGCGTGTCAGCTTTCACTTCCATACGCATTTTATTCTGTGTCATATTTATTTCTACAATTACTGTGCCGAGTGCTTGTGGCTGAAGAATCAGTTTTGCTGTACCACTACCATTTTCGGGTAAATTCTTAATTAATTGAAGTCCTGTTGACGGAAAATCTTCAGGTACAATTCTTTTAACTAATGTAAAATCAGATACTTCAGCTGTTTTACTTATAGTTGTTCCCTTGTTGGATATTTTTGTAACTACAGTATGCAATTGTACATTATTCTCAGTTTTTACTTCTTTCACTTCAGATTTTATCGGCTCATTTTGAACAGTTGTCGAAAATTCGCCATCATTCTGTATTTGAATATCAGATTTTTTGGTTAAAATTTGATTATTATCACCATTTTCTGATGTTTGATTTTCATTGGAAAATGAATTTTTATCATTTTTGCTAAAATCACTGTCATTAAAATTCTGGAAACTACTTACTTCACTTGAAATAATTAATTTATTATCAGTTATATTTGTAGTAACTGGCTTAGAATTAACTTGCTCAGAATTTGTCTTGAACTGATTAGTTATGTCAGTTTGTTGTATAGCATCAATATTTTTATTCAATACTTTATTTTCATTATTTAAATTTTGAATAATTTTTCTATCAATTTCATTAATTATGATATTGTTAGAAATGTTATTACCACTCTCAACTTTATTTACAACAATATCTTTTGGATTGATTTCATTAATACTACTTTCTGATTTAGTTGCAATTACTTCTTTGGGAATGGTTACATGATTACTACTTTCAGCTTTAGTTGAAACTACATCAATTGGATTGATTACATTATTACTACTTTCTGATTTAGTTGCTATTACTTCATTGGGAATGGTTACATTATTACTACTTTCTGATTTAGTTATAACAACATTATTTGGATTGAATTCCTTACTAATACCTTCACTTTTATTCAAGACAACATCTTTAGGAATAACATCATCATCTGTTATTATTTTGTTTAGTAATTTATTATTGAAATTTAAAATATCATTATTTGTAGTAATTATATTATTTCTAAATTCATTGAAACCTGATTTAATCTTCTTTGGAAGTAAATCATCATTTGAATTTGAACTTTTCAAATCAGTATTGATTTTATTTATGATTTGGTTAAACTCTTTCAAATCTTTTATAATATTAGATTCAGAATTTACAGTACCATAGTTAATAACGTCTGTTTTTATTGAGTCATTCTGTTTAGAATTGATTTTTATGTCAATATTTCCAGATTCATTTTCAATATTAATATCATCACCTAAATCAATAAAAACTTGATTGTGTGAATTATTTTTTAAATTATTATCGTTATTAACTTTACCCTTTGGGTTTTGCAAATTATTACTTAAATCCTGTTCCATTTTACTATCAATATTATTATTTAATATTTCATTGGGAACTAAATCAATTTCTCTGCCTTTTCTTGCATTTACTAATTTTTGAACTTTTTCTTTTAAATTATCAGATAGTTGAAATCCATTTATTTCAAGAGTTTCAACTGTAAATTTATTACTTGAAAATGTCGGAGTTGGTGTTTCATCTTTACTTTCTGTATTTTTAATATTAGATAAATCAGGTATTTGGCTTTCAGAAATATTTTCAGAAATATTTTTTGTATCAATATCCAATGAAATTTTATTTGAATTAATTGTAGAATAATCTACAAATTGTTCAATATTATCCACCGTTTTAAAAGTAAATGAATTAAAAATAGTGGTACTTTGAACAGGTAATTCGGAATTATTATTCAATTTGGATAGAAGATTATCAATATCTTGTTGGCTTAATTCTGAAACTTCAGGACTTAATCCAATAACGTTGATATTTATAAAACCGGGGATTTCAGGAAGTTCAATTTCATCATCAAATATAGGAAATCCTAAATCATCTGTTGACTTACTTTTATCGGTTGCATCACTAGATAATGGTAAGGTATCCAAAGCTAACGATAATTCATTGAAAAATGAAAAATTGCTTTTATTATCTGGTTTATTTGCAAACATTCCACTTACAAACCCTAAAGCAGATGTTCCGCCACTATTCTGGACTTCAGACATAATCGCTTCCTTGCGTTAAATTTCACAATCCCGGCACTTCCTTGTGCTAATATCTATTGAACATTAGAACCAAGCAATAATATTGCCGCCGCCTGTTCAGGTTTCATTGCTTCAAGAACCTTGCCAGCTTTTTTTACACTCATTAATTTTAATATTTTTGAAGCATCTCGTTCATCTAAATGCTCCAAAATCTTTGCAACTTCAGCAGGATTTGAATTATTATACATCTTTGCAAAAACTTCAAAATTCTTCTTTTCTACCGAATCTTGTTTTTTTGTAAAAATTTCTTCTTGCTCTTTTAATCTCTGTTCAACAAAATCAACTCTTGCTTTTCCTTTTTTCAAATCAGTATTTATCTTCAATACCGAATCTAACAATTTGTTTGTATATTGTTTGACATCAGAAATTGTTTTGATATAATATTGAATAGAATCTTTGTAAATGGAATTATTTTTATAAATATTTGATATTGAATCTTGCAAATACTGGGCATATTTAAATAAGGAGTCTTTATCGTTGCTGATAGCTGCTTTTGTAATTATATTTTTTTCAAGTTCTCTCAGCTTTTCCAAAGTAATAATTACTGAAGGTACAATTGGGACTGTATCTTTCTTTTTAATTTCAATATTTTTTATTTTGGTACTATCAACTTTATTTTTCTTAGGTTGCAAACCAATTGCCTGAGGAGCAAAAAGATACACGCCACCGATAGACAACATAATCAATGAAAATGCTGCTGCAATTATTATCAATATCATTATAAAATGCTTTGGTCTCAATTGCTACTCTCTAAATCAAATTAGGATTAATATGTGTATTAATTGCTATTTCATCAAGAAACTTTCCTTCTTCCTTATTAATTTCATCTTGATGAATAATCTGCTTTTTTTCTTTCAACTTTTCAAGTACTTTTTCTTCTTTCATAGCATTTGTAAGTTTAGTTCGTCTTATATTTTCAATTTCAATAATTCTTTTCTTCTCTTCTTCTAACTTTTTTATTTCATTATCAATAAAATCACGATGATGAAATATTGCTTGAATATCACCAGCTTTGTTTGATTTAACGCCCAAATCAATCAAATTACTTCTGTTATCACTCTGCATAATAATCATTTGTTCTTTTTCATTACGCAATCGGACTGCTTGATTCAAAGAATCAAGAGCAATCTGAACTTTGTGCGTTTTCAGCTTCAGCACTGGTTCAAGTCTGAATGTAAATTTTTTTGCCATCTATCTATAATTTCATTACTAAAGAACAACTCTTTAAAGACGAATAAAAATCTTTTTTTAATATAAACAAGAAAATTTAACTTATCTACTAATCAACAAATATACAAATGAAATTTCAATAAATATCAATAGATGCTGATATGAATAATAATGATAAGTTTTAAATCCCCCTTCCCCCCTTTTATAAAGGGTGATTAAGGAGGATTTCTTGTACAACCCATTTTCCCCCTTTTATAAAGGGGGATTTCTTATACAACCCATTTTCCCACTTTTATAAAGGGTGATTAAGGAGGATTTCTTGTACAACCCATTTTCCCCCTTTTATAAAGGGGGATCAAGGGGGATTTTGTATTTAAAATCTTATACTAAACTTAAAGTTAAATATTTACAAAGAACAAGGAAATCATTTTACTTAAAACTGAATTTCGTAATTTTCTCATTTCCAATTTGCTTTTAAACCAAATCAATTATTTTTCAACTAAATCAAACAACAATCAATTATCATTTTCGACAAAAGCAACCAAATTCTTTACCTTCTGAATTGAGGTTTAACTTCTGTATTTGCAATTTTTATTAATCTACTTATGCAATCAGGAAGTGTTGTTGATTCTTCTGTTCCCTGTCTCAAATAATCATTAATAATATCATTTAATGCAATTGCTTTATCCGTTTTGGGATTTGTACCTGGTTGATATGCACCAACTGAAATTAAGTCTTCAGCACTTCTGTAAGTAGCAAGTAATTCCTGAATTACTCTTGACGAATCTTTATGCTCTTTGGAAATAACATCATTTTTTACACGACTAATACTCTCTAAAACATCAATTGCTGGATAATGTCCCATAGAACCAAGTCTTCGGGACAAAACAATATGACCATCAAGAATACCTCTTGCAGCATCTGCAATTGGTTCATTCATATCATCACCTTCCACAAGAACGGTATATAAGCCAGTAATTGACCCAATTTCAGAAGTTCCTGCTCGTTCCATAGTTTTTTGCAAAATGCTAAATACCGATGGTGTGTATCCTTTTGTGGTTGGTGGCTCACCAATCGTAAGACCAACTTCTCTTTGTGCCATTGCCAAACGTGTTGCTGAGTCCATCATAAGCATTACATCTAAACCTCTATCACGAAAGTACTCTGCAATTGTAGTTGCAGATAAAGCTGCCTTAACTCTTAGTAATGCAGGAGTATCAGAAGTTGCAACAACAACTATTGAACGCTGAAGACCTTCTTCGCCCAAATCCTTCTCAATAAATTCTTTTACTTCCCTTCCACGTTCACCAATTAACGCAATTACATTTATATCCGCTGATGTATTTCTTGCAATCATACCTATTAATGTTGATTTACCTACACCGGAGCCAGCAAAAATCCCAACTCGTTGACCTTTTCCAAATGTTAGCATACCATCAATTGCTCTCACACCGGTTGATATTGGTTCTGTGATTCTTGCTCTTTGTAAGGGATTTGGAGGATGTGCATAAATTGACCTGCGACTATTAGTTACAAGTCTGCCGCCATCATCAATCGGATTGCCGACACCATCAATCACTCTACCCAGCAAATTATCACCAACATTTATACTTAATGATTCACCAGTTGTAACAATCTCCATCCCGGGTGAAATATGTGATAATTCACCTAATACCATCGAAAGAATTCTGTTATTTTCTCTGAATCCGACTATTTCTGATTTACAAATTTCATTGCCAAAAGTATCTCTCAAAATACATAATTCACCAATAGGAGCTTTTGGTCCATCACTTTCAATAACCATCCCTACAACTTTTGTTACTCTGCCTCTCATTTGCATAGTATCAGTTTTTTTAATGGCTTCAAAAATTTTCTTGTTTATGATTTCAGTCGGTATCAAATTTACTTATCCACTTATCTCGTTGTTATCATAAAGCTCGGCATAAATATCACCAAGATTTATTTCTTTTTCAATCATAATTCCTTCTTTTACAATCGGTTGAGACATTATATCTTCTAAAGTACCACTTAATTTCTTTAATTGCGTTGATAGTCTTGCATCAATAATTCCAGCACCAGTTGACAAAACGCAAAATCCCCTTTCTATTTTAGCATCTCCGCTTATTTCAACATTACGGATTTTTGAAGGGTCGCTAACTAAATCTGATTTTACATCTTTTAAAATATCAATATCTTCAGGATTTAATGTGATTTTGTAAATGTCTTCATCGCCAATTCTTTGAATTGCTTGCTTAACTTGATTTATAACCATTTCACCATTATTAGAAACTTCAGTTTCAATTATTTTTTCGGCTATCATAATTGAAATTGGTACAATAGATTTTTCTAAAGATTCCAATTCAATCAAATATTTCTTTTTTAGATTTCTGGTTAAATTATCAATTCTTCTAATCCAATCTTTGTATTTATTAATTTCAGAAATATAAGCAGCATTTGAAGAGTCTTGTCCATCAATAAAACCTTTATCATAAGCTGATTGTACTTCAATCATTACTTCGCTAACTGGCAAACTCTCTTCTTGTGGAATGTGTTTTAGTGATATTTCAATTGGTTGATTAGATTCATTGATGACAAATGTTTCTGTAAAAACCGTTCTGACAGGTTCAATAATTTGTTTATCACATTCAATTATCGGCTCTGGTTCAGGTTCGGGTATATCTATCAATTCATCAATTTCATCTTGCCAAGATTGAACATTCCGCAACTCTCTTTCAATTAGTTCATCTGTGCGTATAATCCTAACTTTTTGCTTACGTTTTGGTATTTTTACTACAATTTTTTGCATAAATAATCCTATACAAATATGTCTTCTTTACCGCGTCCACCAATAGCAATTTCATCATTTTCTTCGAGTAGTTTAACCAAATCGACTATTCTCATTTGAGCACCTTCCACTTCTTTTAATTTGACAGGTCCCATATATTCAAGTTCTTCTTTTACTACAGCAGCGGCACGTTCGGACATATTTTTGAAAATTTTGGCTCTGATTTTATCATCAGAAACTTTAAGAGCAAGTGCAAGGTCTTTTTTATCAACATCTTTAAGAATTCTCTGAATTCCTTTGTCATCAATAAGAACAATATCTTCGAATAAGAACATAAGTCTTTTAATTTCAAGTGCCATTTCAGGTTTTTTATCTTCAATACTTTCAAGCATTGCTTTAGCAACGGCATTATTACTTTTATTTAGGATATTGGCAACAAGTTGAGAACCACCTGCTTGTGCAAGGTTTTGTGATAAACTTGATTCGGCTATTTGGTCCACAACATGTTCAATTTCAGACACTAACTGTGGTGATACTTTGCCAATAGTAGCAATCCTCATAATAGCTTCTGCACGTGTATCTTCTTTGAATTCCGCTAATATTTCGGCTGATTGGTCTGGAGGCAAATGGGATAAAATCAATGCAATAGTTTGTGGATGTTCTTTGGATAAGAAACTCGCAACTTGTTGCGGGTCTGATTTCTTTAATATATTAAAGCCCCTGACTGTTGTCAGTACTCTAATTTTTTCGATTATTTCTCTTGCTCTATCCAAACCATAACTTTTTTCAAGAAGTACTTGAGCATATTCCAAACCACCTTCTACCAAATAGCTTGAAGCAGTCATCAACTGATAGAACTCTTCAATAACATCTTCAACAACAGTAGGTGGTAAATCCCTTAAATTTGTGATTTCAACGGCTATTTGCTCTACTTCCTTCATTTCAAGTTCTTTAAAGACTTTAGCAGATACATCTACATCCATAGACATCAAAAGCACAGCTGCTTTTTGCTTGCCTGATAAGTCTGCCACTGTCATCATTCTTTTTGCCATAACTTTGCCGTTTTATTTTTTTACCAAACTCTAACTTATAGAGACTATTTTATTTATAACAAATTTTATTAAAATCAAGTTATTGTTATCTAACCTGCATAATTCTTGATGTCAAGGTCTTGTGATAGCATCATTCTAATAAGTCTTACTGCTTCATCAGTTTGAACATCACAGAAGTCCTCAACTTTATGTCTTATCTCGATTTTCATCATTGCATCTTCCGTCAATTCAGGTACTTGACTTTCTTCAAGTTCAGCTCTTGCTCTTTTTGCAAGTGCATCTTGGTCTAATGATAAACCTGTTTCATCATCAAGAATACTATTTTCATCAAGTTGCTCTTCTAATTTTTCACCTTCAAGCAATAATTGCTCTGGTAATTCAGCTGGTAAAAGCAACATTTCCTCATCATCAAAATCAAGGTCTTCAACTTCTTCTTCCTCTTCCTCTTCTTCCTCTTCTGGCTCATCTTCTACACTTACTTTTTGAGGTAGATACATAGCCAATCTCATTCTATCTTTAACTTGTTTGTTTTGTAATAATTTCCACATGATAAACAATGCAATAAGCATAGTTATAACCAAAGCAATTAGCTTTTGGATATCTGGACGCTCATACCATGGTTTAATATTAAACTGTTCAATGTCATTATAATTTATCATCGTATCAAAAGGAACATTAATCACAGAAATTTGGTCATTCCTTGATGGGTCAAATCCAACTGCATTTCTTACTATCTCTGTAATTTTTTGCATTTCTTCGTCAGGTCTTGGCACATAAACCATCTGTTTTGTACCGTTTGAGTCAACAATTTGATTTGTACCATTTATCATTACAGCAACAGATAATCTTTCAATATTACCAACTGAATGGATAATATGCTCAACATTTTGTGCAATTTCATAATTTTGTATTACATTTGATTGGTCTTTTGCCATACTTACAGCAGGGTAACTAAGTGAGTCAGTTGATTGGCTCACATCTTTAATATTTTGCTCACTTCTAATTACTTGTCTTTCGGGGTCATAGTCAGTTTTGGTTTGTTCGATTCTTGTAAAATCAAGGTCGGCATTAATCCTTACTTTTGTATTATCAGCACCAAGAACGGCATCAAGCATTGATTGAACTTTGCCTGCCAAATGGTCTTCTACTCTTCTTTGTTGTTCATGTTGTTGAGCAGTTAATCCTGCAACCGAATTCATATCAAGAGATTGCTCATTAAGCATATTTCCACGTTGGTCAACTACTGTTACATCTTTGGGACTCATTCCTTCGATGCTACTTGCTACAAGATTTTGAATACCATCAATTGAAATTTTATCTAAACTACGCCCATTTTTTAAATGCAATGTTACTGAACCGGTTGGATTTTTTTGGTCTTTTTTGAATAGTGCTTTATCGGGAATTACAATGTGTACTCTAACTTTATGCACTTCGTCAATTTCACCAATAGTTCTTGCTAATTCGCCTTCTAATGCACGTCTGTAATTTAATTTCTGAACAAATTCACTCATTCCAAGATTTGTTTTATCAAATAATTCATATCCAACAACACTTTGCTCAGGCAATCCTTCATTTGCTAAAGTTAATCTTGTATCATACAAAATTTCTTTATCAACAATAATTGCAGTTCCATTTTCAGCAAGTTCATAATCAATTTGTTTTGCTTTCAAACTCTCTGTAATTTTCCCAGCATCTTGTTGCTCTAAGCCACTATACAGAACGCCAACCTGTTTTTCGCCAGTAGAAACAAAAAGAAGAATAATTCCAATCAGCATCACCGCAGGTATTCCGGCGAATAGAGCTTTTTGCCAGAGTGCTAATTTACTCCAAAAGGTCTTTGCTTGTTCTAAAAAAGGTATTTCAGCCATAATTATTCTTTTCTTATTCTACTCAATAATATAAATTTTACACTTAAACTTGCATTCTTAATACTTCACGATAAAGGTCCAGTCCTTTATTTCGCAATTCCATCAATAACTGAAAACTTGTTCTTGCTTTTTGGGAGGAAATCATCACATCGTGAATATCAACTGGCTCACCTTTAATAAGTTTCTCAGTTGATTCTGCGGATTCAACTTGAAGGCGGTTAATATCACCCATAAAATCATTAAGAGTATCAGAAAATTTTACATTTTCGGGTTCTATACCCTGAGCAGGATATTTTTGTTGAACTAACGGGAGGTATCTTCTCCCCGGATCCATTTCATTTATAATCATAACGACTCCATTCGTAAAAAAGTGAATCTTCCTTGATTCTTTGGCTTATTTTAGACATTGTATAAAATTAGCCATTTTAATCTTCAAATTACTGCAAAATCATAATTGCAATATTAATACCAAACTTTAAACCCTGCCATCAACAATTGAACCTTTGCTGATATTCGGAGTAGCCAACCTTCCACTTCTGTTAAATAGAACGTGCTTTTCTAATTGTTCAGAACTTTCGGGAAACATTTTAATAAAAAATTTTCTTTCTTTTTGAGTTACAATTTTATCAGGGTCAAAATTCTTCAATAGTTCATTTTTAGCCACATTGTTAATATCCGACTTTTCGGTTGGACGGATATTATTTACATCTTTTGTGGCAATTACCGCTTGTCGCAGTGATTTTTCTAAATCCTGCGGAACTGCATTACCATAAACCCTTTGTACATCAATTCTCATACACTTTACCCTTTTAAAAAAAGCATTAAATTTCTAACGAATACCGTGCCACATTTTTCACAGAATCAACAACCTGAGTATTTGATTCAAATGCTCTTTGAGCTGTTATCATTTCTACCATTTCAGTAACCACATTAATATTAGGATACTTAACATATCCTGCTTCATCAGCTTCAGGATGATGAGGGTCATACACTAATCGTGGTGGGCTATCATCTCTTACTGTTCTTGCTTTAAGAACATCGTAATCAGGAGGATAAGTCCCCGGATTTGCATTAGGTGCATGGTCAGGGGACGTCCTATTGATAGCTATCTGATCCTCCAGCTCGTCTTCAAACGGGCTTCCTTTTATCTCGCGAACCACAACCACTTCCCTTTGGTAAGGTCTGCCGTCAGTACTTTTTGTAGTATTGACATTGGCAATATTTTTAGCAACAGCAGAAAGACGCATCCGCTGTACACTCATACCCTGTCCGCTTATGTTAAACGTCGAAAAAATATTCTCTGCCATCTTCCCTGACTTTAATTACTTTAACAATCCCTGTCAATTCAAAATTCGGTATTTTTTGATACTTACTTCATAAGTATAAATACTAAATTTATAACAATTTAATAAAAATTAATCAATTTTTTTATGCTTGCCCATTCGTACCTGTAATTGCTGATGTTAATCCTCTAAAGAATTTACCAACCATATTTGATGCAAACCTAAATTTTATCTGATTCTGTGCAAGTTCTGCCATTTCTTTGTCAATATTCACGTGAGTTTCACCAGAGAAATATACTTGAGGTCCGGGTACTTCTTGCTCATTTACTTCTCCAGTAGGCACATTTGGATTAGGTACGCCAACTGGTATATGAAAATTATCTGTACTTGCACCTTTAAGAACAACTTCTTGCTGATGAAAAAATTCCTCAAACTTAACTTTCTCTGGTCTATAGTGAGGAGAATTTACATTTGCAATATTTTTTGCTATGGTGCGCTGCCTTAATCCATACGCATCCATTGCACTGTTCATAAGTGGCACTCTATTTTTAAACAAATGGTTTCTTATAAGCATAATCGTACCAATATTAGCCAATTTTCAACTAAAAATACTATATGACAAATTTAATGCCAAATATTAATTGTTATGATATTGGGTTAGAAATAATACTTTAAAAAACATAGCTGTGAACTTATTTAATACGAACATACCGAACCAGCTTTTGTTTGTCATTCTGAACTCGTTTCAGAATCCAGTTTCATTTTCTGTCATTCTGAACTCGTTTCAGAATCCATTCTGAGTACCGTCAATTTTGAAACAAGATGTCCAACACTTTGAAAGTGTTGGACATCTGCATATTAGGTTCCACATCAAGTGCGGAATGACATCGAAATAAACTCTGCATTCTGAACTTGTTTCAGAATCCATTTCCTTTTAGCAACGTAGTTGCGAAATCATAATAGAAAAAAAATCATATTTCAACTACTCTCTAAAGAATCTACATATTCGTATTCTTTTGCATTTAAGCTATAAAATCACAATATGAATATATGGATTAGTAGATATGCTTTCATTTATCCACTTTAAAAAGCAGCAACATAAATAGTATCATACTTAATTTGGGATTGAATTATTTTTGGTATCTTAAAAAATTCAACACCAATTAACAAATCTTTATCTGGATTGAATACGAAATCATAAATAAGTACGTAATTTTCTGTAAATCTATGTTTGTAAAATGATAATTTCCTACTGGTAACTCCGCCCCTTGATTTCCAAGATATACCAATCAGAGAATTTGAATTGTAATTTACTTCAGGTAACATGAAAGTATCACATAAATGTTTGAAAAGAATATCATTTATTATCCGTGATTCATTATATAAGTTTGTTATAACACTATCAGAATTAATGACTATACCTTCCTTTAATAAATCAGGATGGACGCATCTGAAATCAATTTTTTCTATATCCGTTATCTCCACCCAATTACTATCATTTTGGATTGTATGTTTATCGAAAGTAACTTCTTGCGTTACTTTCGTTGGCTGTTCATTGAAGCAAGAAACCAATAGCATAAATGCAAATGCAAGAATAATCAAAGAGAATCTGATGTTGTTTTTCATTTTATTAACTCATAAACTTCAACAGTATCAAAATAGAATTTTTCGAAGTTATTCTTTGGAAATTTAATGTATTTTGTTCTTACAGTGAACGATTTATCTTCGTTTGCATTTAAAGAATTAATAATAACCAATACATTTGAAGTTATATGTTTAAACACTTTTATCTTTGATTTCCAAGAACCACCCATACCCCAAGAAAACCCATACAATACATCTTTTGCAAAATTAACATTTGGGTAAATTAGTGTGTCGCAAATTTTGTAAAAATTATAAATATGACCAGAATAGGATTTTGATAAATTATATTTTTCTAGAATTTCTTCATTTGAATTAAATTCAAATCCATCTATTAAGAAAAATGGATGAATACAATTGTAATCCATTGTATCTATATCAGTTATCTCCACCCAATTACTATCATTTTGGATTGTATGTTTATCGAATGTAACTTCTTGCGTTACTTTCGTTGGCTGTTCCTTTTCACAAGAAACCAATAGCAATATTGCCATTGCAAAAATAATAATTGCTTTCATTTTCTTATTCCTTAATTAATAACTTTTTAATTTCTTCATTTTCTTTTTTGAGTAGAATTAGATGGAGTGTATATTCTTCTATTTTTTGGAGTAATTTTGCTTGCATGTCACCTAATTCAATTCCATTCTTTGAAACATCTTTTGCAGATGTTAAATTTGGTAAATGCTTATTTTTCTTTACAAAACTTTCGATTTCCCATAAACTTTGATAGCATTGTGTTTGGGCATACATATTATAACCCATAATTAAGCTAAGTATATATATATAAATACTTACGTTGATTTGATGATTTTGATGTAATCATAAAAAATTCTCCGAAAAATTAAAAAATTATTGTAAATTATTTGTTTACAGAAACATTTTTATATTTTGCTCTGTTTCCAATTGTAACTTAAAAAGAATATTTTTAATTTCCAAACACTTTCTAAATTTTTTTTCATAAAAGGGTCGAGGGCGGGAATCACTTTCGAATTACCTAGAAAAAGAACAAGTGCTTGTAGTAAAATAATTAAGTAGTTTTTCTAAGATGTCCGACACTTTTTTGAAAATTTGATGTAATTGGAACAGTCTTCAAATTCAAGTGTCGGACATCTGGAATTATTGAATAAAATGACATCTATATGAATTTATGATTTTTTACTTTTTTCTATTAAGATATCGCTCCTACGGAGCTTTAACTTAAAAAAACCAATCTATGCTACTAATATTTCGCAACTACGTTGCTAATTTGATTTCTTTTCTTTTTCTTTCTATTAAGATGTCGCAACTACGTTGCTGAATACACTTGTAAAAAATTTCTGTCATTCTGAAGTGCGGAACAAATATATTTAAAAAACATGCAAAATGACACTATTATAAAAAATTGTAGTTATTGGTAGATTGTTTCAGACCCCCACAATGTAGAATTAATTCAAATCCCCCTTTCCCCCTTTATTAAAGGGGGATTAAGGAGGATTTTTTTCATCCGAAGCTAATTGGAACTGCCTCAAAAGTCGTCATACTGATGCAAGGAAAAAAGATGTCATTATGAAATTGTTTCAGTATCCATTCACTATTCATTTCATTTTGCAACAAGATGTCCAACACTTTTAAAGTGTTGGACATCTGCAAATATTTGATTCCGCATCAGGTTATATGTTTCTAATTATCTATTTATGAACATTTTACCAGTATATATGTTACTATTAGTTTTTAATTGATAAATATACATACCAGAATCAAAATTTGTAACATCAATTTCAAATTCATATTTACCAGCAATTAAATTGCTTTCAATCACATCCTTTTTCAGTTCACCGAGAGTATTAAATATTGATAAAACAACATCACTTTGTTGAGCTAATCCAAATTCAATTTTTACAGAACTACTTGCAGGATTAGGTTTACTCTGCTTAATATAATTCTCAAATACAGATTCATTGGCAGTAACTAAAACTGCTAAATTACATTTTGAATCTTGCTCAATATTCAATGGTTCTACAATTGCTTCCATTGGAGCAATTTTCTTCAAACAATTAAATACTATTTCAAATGTATCTCTTAAAGTGTCCGCACCAGATTTATAATGAGAAAAACAAACATTGATAAATCGTGAATTTTTTGGTGGAATTTCAATTGGTAGTTGTGATTGTGGAATAGAAAACATTGTATTTTGATATGCAGATAAATCATTAATTGTAAAAGTGAAATTTCCATAATTATATAATTCAATTTCTTTACAAATTAAGCCACCTATCAAAGTTTTGCCAAAATTATAATTGTTATTCGCAGAAGTACTATTAGCAAATGAACGCATATCAATTGTATAACCTGGAATACTACCTGAAACTGTATTATTATTGCCAAAAGAATCAGCAGTAAAAAATTCATAATATGCATCTTGATAAGGGTCTGCTACTTCCAAAACAGCAGAATAGATACCTGATTTCCAAAAGACATCCTTCAAAATACAATTTGTTGAATCAATAAAATCAACAACCATTATACCTGAATCTGTTTTGGTTGAGTCTGTAATCAAAATATCTACATAACGATTACAATTGCCTATTTGAGTTGTAACAGATGGTGGAATTTCATCATTTCGTCTAAGTAAATTTACTTCTGCAATTATCCTGTCTGTACATTCACCTACAACAAAAAGTGAATCAATAAATTCCCCTGCTGTTTCAACTGAATCACATATAATTATCGTTACTTTCTCTTTAGGTTGCAAAGTAAATGGAGCAGTTTTATTAATTGAAAAGATTGTTTGGGAGTTCTTCATCGCAATTTTATTAATTGTTTGTGGAAATTTACCATAATTTTCTAAAGTAAATTCAAAACAAAAATCTCTTTTAAAAAATAATGTATCAAATTTCTGATAAACAATATCTTCAGTTTTACGATTGTTTAATTCTTCTACTCCAACTGTAAATCCAGGTATATCGAATATCTTACTCGACTCAAATCCAATAGAATCGGTTGCTATGAGCTCGAATAGTCCATCTTGGTAATTGTTGATTAATTTTCCGGTAAATGATGCTTCTTTAGCAAATTTTTGAAAACTATTGATTGTAACAGTACTATTTATTTGAGTTGATTGTTCGGAAATCACAGAAATTAATCCAGAATCTTCTTCAAGTGAATCAGTTACAACTCCATTTACTTCAAAACATTTATTTGAAGATTGAAGATTTGGAGCATCAACATCAATTTTTTTGAAAACCATACCACCAATATAACCGTAAGAATTTGCAAACCCATACCCATAAATAAGAATACTAAAGGGTTCTTTGCAATACATTTCATGAATACCTTCAGAAACTTCTATATTTGCATAATAGAAATTTGTATTTGGAATGGTTGTAAATAATGATTTATCTAAAAGTTGCTTATCAAGTTGAATTGTCTTTAACCCGCCTTCTTTTATAACAATACCAATATAATGGCTTGAATACACTTTAGTTGGGATATTAGATTCCCGTTCATAAGCTTGAATATTAATAAATCTATAAAAATTTCCTACCCTATCCATAGGTGGATTGGCAAGCATTAATGGGTCGGAAATAGAGCCATCAGTTCCAACATCTTGTTTTGCAGTTTTTTTGAATGAACAAACAAAAATTGGCTTATTTGATTCTATAAAATATGGTTCAATCAAGTCATTTTCATATAATTCTTTTTTGCTCAACTTAATTGTATCCACTTTATTGAAAGTGATAATAGTACTATCTTCCGATGCGATAATACGAAACAAATCATTATTAGCAAAATTTGATATTGTAGGATGCTGATGAAAGGGAATTACTGTCGCATTTTTACCCCAATGCTTTACAGGAGTCATTTGTTCCATCAAAAAATCTCTTGATGAAGATTTATTATTTTGTGAGTAAGATTTAATTGAAGTTCTTTGATGCCCAGCGATAACAGATACTGGTTTATCAGAAATTACTTCTGTACCTGTTAAATCGTATAAATTAGTACTAAACTCGCTTATTCTTGCTTGAACTAAATATGCTTCACCTGCATTTAAAGTAATATTTTGTTCTTTTAATCCATTTCTTTGAGTAGGTGCAGATGGTATTATTTTTACTTGGGTGTTATTCTGTGTAGCAACTACAACAAATTGAGATGGTGTTTTTCCATCACCTAATTTAGCTTGGTCATCACTTGGATAGGACAACACAATATAATAATTATCAAGTACATGTACGGGCAACACTAACATTGATTCAGATGTTGTTACAGCTTGACTATGAGCATAGACAATTATTTCTTCATCAGAAGTAATTCTAAAAGTATTTCTTGCTTTTGCTTCGCATTGATTATTACTACCTAAATCACCAGATGAATTCAAACCCCATAATTCATAATCATAAGCAGATAATTTAAACTCTTTAATTTTTGTAGGGTCAGTTATACTTAATGTTGCATTAAAGTCAATACCTTGTCTATTCCTAAAATTTATATATATATTTGTAGGAAGTTCGGAAACAAAATAAAGAGAAAGAGAATCATACATTTTTAAATCATCATAATAAAAATAGTTATGAAAATTTGGCAAAAAAGCAAGTACGAATTCCTTACCTCTTGCACCAAAACCATCTTGTGATTTTGATTCAATTGGCAGTAAGAACATTAAAGCAAATAAAATAATTGCTAATTTTGTAAGAAATTTATTCATATTAACCTCCCATATAGGTTATGAAATTACAAATTTTAGTATTTTTGTATTTTGATATTAAACAAAATACAAATTTTATGAGAAAATTAACTCACGAAGAGTTATTAAAAGAACGATTAACAACAGATGAAGCTAAAAAACTTCAAAGAAATCCTGTTTCAGTAATGTTGCATAATATTCGTAGCTTGTATAATGTGGGTTCAATGTTTCGTACAGCTGATTCTGCTTTATTAAGTGAAATATATTTGTGTGGTTTTACACCTCATCCACCCAGAAAGGAAATCGAAAAAACAGCACTCGGTGCTGTTGAAACTGTTCCTTGGATGTATTTCAAGCATATTGAAGAAGCTATTGAACATAGTCGAGCTAAAGGAAATAAAATATTTGCACTTGAACTAACTGACCGAAAGAGACCCTATTATTCACTTTCAAAGAACGATTATCCTTTAACAATCATTGTTGGCAATGAATTAACTGGCATTGACAACAATATCCTTGAACTCTGCGATGATTCTATCGAAATTCCTATGTATGGTGTCAAGCATTCATTAAATGTCAGTATCGCTGCCGGTATTTCAATCTTTGAATCAATTCGTATTTTCCAACAATACAATTAACACATTAAACGAAAATTAGTTACAATAATTTTGAAAAAAAATGATAAATATTGCAATTCCAAATTATAAATTTTTAGAACCTATTGTTTTCAATTTAAAACAATATGAAAAAGACTCTAACCTTAGAGTATTTGAAGTAGCCGAAAGTGATTGCTACGAATTATTATCAACCAACAGAGTTGATGTTGCACTATTCACTCCACTTGATTACGGAAAAATTTTGAAGAGTGCAGATTTAAGGATTATTCCAACTGTATGTTATGCATTAGAAGGATTTACTGGAATATTTTCATTATATTTTAAATCCGGTTTGGATAATATTGATAAATGCCCAGCTCCAGCGAATGATGATTATTTAACAGCAATATTCAAAATTCTCCTTGCAGAAAAGTATGAAATTCATACTGAAATTTTGAAAAGTAAAAAGACACTTCAAGAACTTATTGAAGAATTCAAAGTTGCTTTACACTTTGGTAATGATGATAATATTGCACCATCAATGGATTTGTCAGAAGAATGGTATGATAGTTACGAAACAATTTTACCTGTTTGTTTTTGGGTTGTCCGTAATGAAGAAGAACCAGAAAATATAGTTGAATTTGTATCATTAATCAAAAAAATTACTGCACAAGAATTCATTCCTGTTTCTAAATATGATATATCCACAAATGAAGACAGAACTGGAAATATTTTGTTGAAATGGAGTGATGAAATTGAAAAATCACTTGAAGAAGTTCTTGATATGCTTTATTTCTATCAATACATACCTGAAATACCTGAAATTAAATTACTGGGTGAAGAAAAAGAAGAAATAGATGAAATTGCAGAAAACTAAAAAATCTTATTTCTTAATTTGTTTCTGAATTCAATTTCACTTTGTAATTGTTTGTTTCAGAAAATATTTTTCGTATTAAGTATATTTGATTATTTATATGAAAATATTTCTGTAATCATAGCTGAATTAGAGTAAATAGCTGCATCAAGCAGCTATTTTTTTGTTTTTTTTCAAAAATAAATTAAAAATTTTAGTTTTTTTCACTTTTCAGTGAGAAGTTTTGCTGTTTCATGTGTCATTATATATATGGAGAGTGCAATTTTGAAATAAGTTTTTTTTAGGTGAAATTATGAAAAAATATTTGTGGTTAATTTTAGTTTTTGCTTTTGTGGGAATGAGTGCGGAAAATTTGGATTCATTGATTAATGCTTCTGGCTGGGAAGATTTTGGTGATTATAAAACGCAGAAATTGAAAATTGGTAATATTACTCATCGACAGATTACAAAGGATGGGAAAACACTTTTCACAGCTGATGCTAATAAATATTTCAGATTTTGGGATTTAGAAACAGGGAAACTGCTGAAAAGTGTGGAAATAGTGCACCAGTTGCCAGTATTTTTATTGAATGATACGTTGATATTGTTTGAAAAAGGAGTAATGGAGAGTGAATATCACAAGGGTGTTTGGGCATATTCTCTAATATTCAATGAAAAGTATAAATTTCTTAATCATAATTTTTATGAATATCCAGTTGAAAGTGACCAACTATTACTGAATAATTGTGAGTTTCAGTTAATAAATGATTCTTTATTATTAGTACCGATGATTGCTCAAATAGGTTATTTTACTTCAAATGTTTCGACATATTTTAATAGTCAAATATTTAATATAAATAATAAAAAAAATGTAAAAATCATTAAACCAACGGAATTTGACAAATTACTTTTCAAAGATAGCTCACATTATGTATATGATGATTATTATCATTATGAAGATAAAAGAAGTTACGGTGGTCACTATTATGAGTTTTCAATAATTTCTCGTTGTGATTCGGTAAATAAAAAACGTGAATTAAATTATAATTCAGTTCATCCATATAGAACTTTAACAATCAATTCTAAGTTTGATAAGTTTTATTACAATGAAAATAATTATTTAAATATTGTTGATTTTGAAAGCTCAAATTTAATTGAAAAAATTCATTTATTTGAGCCATTAACAAATATTCTAATAAAAAATGATAGCATCGCAATTGCAGTTAATCAAGAAGGGACTCATTTAACAGCTCTACATTTTATAAGCAAAAAAAATATGAAATTAAAATTTTCAAATCAAAAACAAATATGTAAATCCATATTTAATCAAGATACTACGGGTGTTATAATTACCAGCAATAAAGGTGAAATAGTTATGTATTCATTTGATTTCCTATCAAATGGAATAGTTTTGTTTGAAATTCCAAAAGTAATTCATGAAATGGATAAGACTATTAAATTTCGCAATTTGTCTTCTTTCGATTACAATTCATTTTTATGGAGATTTGGCGATGGTGATATAAGCACAGATATGAACCCAAGCCATTTCTATAGAAAGGAAGGTAAGTACTTCATTGAGTTACTTGTTTATGAAAATGAGTATTTTATTAGTTTTCGTGACTCTATTGAAATACTACCAAAGTATATTCCGAATTTTGAAATTGATAAATCTTTTGGAATAACACCATTAACTGTGAAATTTAAAAATTACTCCGATTTTGAGGCTGATTCAATAATTTGGGATATCAACAAGGGGCAGAAAATACTAAAAAATATAGAAGAATTTGAGCATACTTTCGATTCTGCAAAGTCTTGTATAGTTACGATGACTGCATACAAATCGGGTACTTCCTTTAATTCATCAAGACAGATAAATGTTCATAAACAATCAGAATCCGCATTTTACTCTAATAAAATAAGTAACGGCTGGGATTGGGAAACGACATCGTCTCCTTACTATAGTTACACAAATAGATTAAGCAATTTTTTTATTGATGCCACAAATAGATTATCATATCAAACTGGGCATAGTGAAAGTTCTAAAGCTGGTAAATTTTACCAATACAAATTCAGCAATGTTGCAGATGGAAAAAATTCTGTTGTTACTGACTTCATTAGTATTCAAGAATTTAGCTCGTTCAATGCAGGTATTGGAAATAAAGTTTTATTGAATAAAAATGATACAACTAATCTATATAATTATAATGGTGAAAAACTTTTTTCTGTATATAATCCAGATAGTTTGCGGTTCTTCCCAATTTATAACACCATCCTAATAGGTTATAATAATAAGATTTTCACATTTAACAGCAAATATTTAGAAGTACTTAAAGGATATGATTTTTCACAATTAAGTGGTTTTGATTCAGTTAAATCATTTAAATTTATTTATAATTCAAACAGATTTGCAGAAAATCAAAATCTTTATGTATTTATTAAATCAATTAATAACGAAATATGGTGTGGTGAATTTGACAAAAATGGATTTAAAGAGAAGAAATTTTATATTTCTAATTTGGATTTTTCAGAAATTTATTTAACCAATAAAAATGAATTTTACGTTATTGATGCAGCGTCTAAATTAACAGTATTAGATATCGATGGAAATATTTTATATAAAAATACTGAATTCAATTTTAATAATTATATACATTATAAAGACGATATTTTAGTGAAATTTTACTATGAGCAAAATAGTGAAACACCACCACCTGCTTTTAAATTTGCAAATAAAGAAGGCAGGATAATTTATGATGGTGTTGATAAGCTATACCAACCAAAATCTAAACCCGCTATTTTCCAACCAATTAAACTTTTTGATAACTCATTTATTTTGTTAATTACTTTCGATGGTTATATGTTTATGAATTATGAGTTTCTTGGATTACCAGATTCAATTCCAAGTTCAATTTCATCTGAAAAAAACTCATCGTTAATTTCCCCCAATCCATCTACCGATTTTATCAATATAAATCAAGGTGGAATAAAGAATTTGAAAATATATGATTTGAATGGAATTGAGTTGGATTGCAAAACTGAATATTTTGAAAATATGGTGCGGGTGAATACATTTATGTTACAAACGGGCATCTACTTCGTTCGCTATGAAATAAATGGCAAAATTTATAATGAGAAATTCGTGAAGTATTAAGTAATGGATGAGAGTTTTAAAAAATTTAGATTCCTCACTTGATAAAGTATCTCAATAGAATATGGATTCCTCACTTTGTTCGGAATGACGGTAATTTTTTACAAGTGGATTGCTGAGTTAAGTTCAGCATTTAAGAAAATGGATTCTGAATAAAATTCATATTTGCATAATTTTGAGAAAATCAAAACTCTTGGTTTTAAAAGGAATTTACAAACTATTTCATAAATTCCTTTAATTCTAAAATGACTTATTAGTTACTATAAATTAAATTTTTAGTCCAAATTCTCAGTACTAACAATTTTATACAATTTATCATTGGGACGAAGACGTTCGTTCACTTTGAACGAAACAACATCGCCTTTGATTGCTATTTCGGCAGGGTTCCCTTCTTTTCCAATTCTTAATTCAGTAATTGTGTCTTCATAAACACCAGTTGATGTACCCATCACAATATATTTATCACCAATTTTAATATCCTGACTGTGAACCATCAATTCTGCAACTTGTATATTTTTGAAATAATTTGAGATTTTTCCAATATATATCTTTTTCGTAGTTGCTGATGAACCATATTTACTGCTCCAATCACCTAATTTCTGTCCTAAATAGTAGCCATCCCAAAATCCACGATTAAAAACCTCAGATAATCTTTCATCCCATTCAGCAATTTTTTCTTCTGAGTAAGTTCCATCAAAATATGATTTCACAGCTTCGGAGTAACATTCAACTGTGCGTTTTACATAGTCTGCGGAACGACCTCGACCTTCGATTTTCAAGACCTCAACCCCAGCATCTAATATTTTATTTAAGAAGTGAATTGTCTTCAAATCTTTTGGTGACATAATATATTCATTGTCAATTTCAAGTTCATATCCATCTTCATTATCTGTTACTGTATAGCCACGTCTGCAAGTTTGAAGACAATTTCCACGATTTGCCGATTTGTTCCATTCGTGCAAACTCAAATAACACTTCCCAGAGACAGCCATACATAAAGCACCATGAACGAACATTTCTATTTTTATTAGTTCTCCCCTTGGTCCACATAGATTATCTTCTTTGATTTTGTTCGTAATATTCTTTACTTGAGTGAGATTTAACTCTCTTGCAAGAACAATAACGTCTGCAAATTTAGCAAAATACTTCACAGCTTCGTAATTTGTAACATTCAATTGAGTAGAAATATGAACTTCAACTCCAATTTCATTTGCATAATTTATAGCGGCTATATCACTTGCAATAATAGCACTTACACCACTTTCTTTAGCAATTTCGATAATCTTTTTCATCATCAAAACATCTTCATCATAAACTATTGTATTAACAGTCAAGTATGATTTTACATTATTTTCATCGCAAATTTTAGCAATTTTTTTCAAATCTTCAGTTGTAAAATTGTGAGCGGAGCCAGTTCGCATATTCAAATTTTCAATACCAAAATATACCGAGCCAGCCCCGGCATTGATAGCTGCCATTAGTGCTTCATAAGAGCCGGCAGGAGCCATTATTTCTATATTATTTATCATAAAATTCTTTAATTATTTAACGTAATTAATTTTACTTATACATAAATTCTAATACAATATCTGAATTGAAATAAAATTATAATTCAATAATTCGCAAAACAGTTAGTGCTATATTAAAATTAAAGAAAGATTAACGATTTTTAAAGCCATATATTATTTGTAACTACTCAACAGTTTCTAAATAGATTGAAATTTTTTTGTTGGAGTATAGAGAGTAGATTAATTTTTTGAAAATTGGTTTAATTGATGTAATTTTGTAATTGGTAATTTGAGGTAATTATGAGCAAGAAATTAATTAGATTTGATTGGGCAATAAAAAGACTTTTAAGAAATAAAGCTAACTTTGTTGTACTTGAAGGATTTTTGAGTGAATTACTTTTTGATAACATTAGAATTGAGCAAATATTAGAAAGCGAAAGTAATCAATATTATGAAGATGAAAAATTCAACAGAGTAGATATACTAACTCAAAACTCCAAAAACGAATTAATTATAATTGAAATACAAAGTACTTATGAAATTGACTATTTCCATAGAATGGCTTATGGAGTTTCTAAAAGTATTTCAGAAAATTTAAAGTTAGGACAAAAATTCTCTGAAATTAAAAAAGTAATTTCGGTAAATATTGTTTATTTTGACCTTGGTCAAGGGCAGGATTATATTTATAAAGGAGTTACAGATTTCAAAGGAATGCACCAAAATGATTTACTCTCACTATCTGAGAAACAGAAGAAAACATTTTTAAAAGAAAATGTTTCAGATATTTTTCCAGAGTACTATTTACTTAAAGTAAATCAATTCAATGACATCGCAAAAGATACATTAGATGAATGGATTTATTTTCTGAAAAACAGTGAAGTAAAAGATGGTTTTAAAGCAAAAGGACTAAAAGAAGCAAATGAAGTTTTGGACATAATGCGACTTCGAGAGGAAGACCGTTATGGCTATAACCGTTATTTAGATAGTCTGCACTTGAAGGCAAGCGAACTCTTTTCTATGCAAACTGAAGCTGAATTTAGAATTCGCAATGAGGAAAAATTATTAATTGCAAAAAATTTAATAGATAAAGGATTTGATAATCAATTGATTTCCGAAATAACTGGCTTAGATATTCAAACAATTGAGGAATTAAGAAATAATAGTTAGTTATTTTTATTTCAATGAGTCTTGGAGCTTGCTCCAAACTTTTATATTCGCTAAAACAGCAACTTCATAATTAATTGTTTTTATATTTTCACTGCAATTAGTTCTACTTATTCATTCTTAAAAATATGGCAATATATATATCAATACTTTGGAAATTTCTAAAAAAAGTCGTAATATTGCAATTGATAAAAAAATAAGGACACTGTTTAATTTTTCATCAAATCATAATGCCAACTTTATTAATATATGGTCCCTATAGAATTTTATTTTTACAGTCATGAAAATAATGAACCACCACACGTTCATGTAGATAGAGATTCTTTTTCTGCAAAATTTTGGTTGAATCCAGTTGCATTAAGTAGAAATATTGGTTTTTCTGCTAAAGAATTAAACAAAATTAGTAAATTAATCGTCAAAAACAGAGAAGAATTTTTGGAGAAATGGAATGAATATTTCAACTTATAATAGCAATAATAAAATCAAAACTGTTGATTTTAATAATGAAATGATTATTGTTGAATTAATTGATGGTAGAATAATTTCAGTACCACTCATATTTTACCCCAGACTATTTAATGCAAGTATCGAACAAAGATTAAATTGGCAACTTTGCGGAGGTGGATATGGTATTCATTGGCAAGATATTGATGAGGATTTGAGTGCTGAAGGTTTGCTAAATGGAGCACCTGCACCTAAGAAAAATTATTTGTCTGTGTTATAGTAAATTTTATAATTTGCAAATTTATTCAAAAGATATAATTCAAACAGTTACTTTAATAACAAAATTTGATTTTAACAAATAAAACTTCCATCAATTCTATAATCACATTAATTATTACTTCATTCCTTTGGAAATTTACATCTTGTTAATCTGATATTTTTCAATCTATCATATATTTTTTTCTTTTATTGTTTTTTTTGTGTATTTTTGCATTTTATTAATTTAAATTAATGCTGATTATGAAATATTTTTTCCTAATAATTATTTTAAGTTACAGTACTTTATTCAACATGAACATTGATGAAACCGTTGGAAAATTTGAGACAATTAAGAAAATAGAATTGAAAGAGAATGACGATGTTGTAGTTGCATCTGTAAATAATATCCATTTGAGTGATGACTTGAAGTATTTGTACATTTTAAGCAACGAAACAAATCAGTTTATTGTTTACGATTATATAAGTGGCGAAATAATTAATTTTATTAGTCCTTATAAAGAATTATGCGATTCATTATTTGATTCAGGAAAAAAACCACATAATCATTTTGGAAATAATTATTATTATGTCGATGTAAGAAAAGATATTGCGGCAAAAGATTTTTTAAATAATTTACATGTAAAAAATAATTTCGACCATTCACAATTATTAAGTGATGGTACCTTGATGGTATCTGCAACAATATATGCATTGGCAAAACAAGAAAATTCAACAAATACTTTAACCGATAATAGAACTTGTATTATCAGAACCGATAAAAATCTTAATCCAATAAAAACATATTTCTTCGATTCGGATTATTTTGGTTATCCTATAAATGACAAATTTCTTTATTTTGAACAAAATAATATTTTTGGACTAACTTTTACAAGTAATACTCGACAACAAAAAAACCAATTTGATTCATTGCCATTTTATAGCTTTTTTAAATCTGATGGGAAAAGATTAGATACAATATTTTATCTTTCTGAGGAGTTTTCCAAATCACAAAAAGGTTATTTTACACAATGGTTTCCTTTGGTAGATACTTACAAAGATAAAATATATTATGCACATAAACAATTAGAAAGGGTATATAATTATTCAGATGGTAGTTTTTTTGATTTGAAAAATGTAGAAGCCAGTAACTGGAATAGAATTCACGAATTAATGAATAATCCTGAATTAAACATAAATTATTATAAATTATTTGAAGAACTTCCATTTTTATTTAATAACTTCTATATAGATAATGGGAAAATAATAGCAATATTTTACAATCATTTTCAAACAAATCCACCAAATATATCAGATAAATATTTTATACAATTTTACGATTTAGATGGTAAATTACTAAATAGTTATTCTTTTCCGGTATGGACTGATGATGGAGAATTATATAATATTTTCTATTCCAAAAAGCATAAGTATTTTGTTTTTAGCAACTTAAAAGATGATATGTATAATTTAGTTATTAAGAAATATAATGAATAATATTTTTGTTTTAGTGCTTTTTTTTGTCTTAGCCAATCAATTATTTGCGATAGACAATTTCAATCATTTGAAAGAATCTATCGGTTTAAATTCGGGAGGTAAAGCAATAATATTCTATCAAAATTTAAATGATTGCTTCAAATGTTCTATTGAAATGAATAATGTTGTTGACTTAGTTGAAAAAGGAAAAAATAAAAATAGGAACAAAATTGTGTGTTTTGTTAATTGTAAAAGAAAAAAAGAATTGGATTTTTTTAGAAAAACTAATAATTGGAAGCATTTTCTCTTCATAAATAAAGACCAAATCCAAAATATTTTGAAATCTGATTTGAATACAGGTATGGTTATTCTTGATGAGAATTTTAATGTTTTGAGTAAATTGAAATATGGCGAGATTATTCAAAACATTAAATCAATTAATGCTATACTCAACAATTGAAACTATCAGTAATCTTTCCCCCCACTTCTTCTGCAAAATATAAGATGCACACATAGAAAGAAAATCATTTACAAAAGGAATGGCGAATCCGAATGCTAAATAAAAGCACTCAAAATTTCTAAATCGAAATTATTGCTACATTCTTTGGAAATTTGCCAAAAAAGTGTTAATATTGTAGTTTGTCAATTTTGTAAAATATTTTTTTTTGGAATTTTGAAAAATGTTTAAGCCAATGCCGGATAAATTTACTTATCCACAAATAGAGCAGGATATATTAAAGTTTTGGGATGAAAATGATGTTTTTCAGACAACGCTCAAATTACGGGAAAATAGCCCTTACTATGCGTTTTATGAAGGACCTCCTACTGTAAACGGAGCACCCGGTATTCATCACTTAATGGCTCGTACCATAAAAGATACAATTTGCAGATATAAAACAATGCGTGGCTACTATGTTAGACGTCAAGCTGGTTGGGATACTCATGGGCTACCTGTTGAAATAGCAATGGAAAAGCAACTTGGCTTGAAAGACAAATCTGAAGTAGAAACTTTTGGTATAGAAAAATTTAATGCTGAATGTAAAGCATTCGTATATGAAAATATTGAAAAAGACCTTGGTTGGAGTTATCTAACTAAAAGAATGGGCTATTGGGTAAATCTTGATGAAGCTTATATTACTTGCACAAATAATTATATTGAATCAGTTTGGTGGGCTTTAAAAACTTACTTTGATAAGGGCTTGATTTATCGTGGATTTAAAGTAGTTCCACAATCTCCAACAATCGAAACTCCATTAAGTTCGCATGAGTTATCCCTTGGATATAAAGATGTACGTGACCCAAATTTATACTTGAAGTTGAAAATTCAAGAATCGAAAATTGAATCAATTGTCGGTGCTTCAATAATGGTTTGGACAACAACTCCATGGACATTATTTGCAAATGTGGCATTGGCGGTTGGTGAAAATATTGATTATGTTCATATTCGCAATACACGCAAACAGAAAGAAGGCGAATTGGTGGACGAATTAGTTCTGGCAAAAGCACGTTTATCTGTGATTGATGGCGAATATGAAATTCTAAGTGAATTCAAAGGTAGCGAATTAATTGGAACAGTTTACGAACAAATTCTCCCTTATGCTAAAATTGATAGAGAAGAATTTCCAAATGGCTTAACCATTGTTTCTGGTAGTTTTGTTTCAACAGAAGATGGTTCTGGCGTGGTTCATCTTGCACCTGCATTTGGCGAAGACGATTATCAGGCATCAAGAGTTCACAATTTACCTTTCCTTCAGCCAGTTACTCCAAATGGACATTTAACTCAAGATATGGGTCCATTTGCAGGTAGAGCAGTTAAAACACTGACTTATGAGGATAGAGTAGAAGAGGGTGCGGATAAAGATATTATTATACATCTTAAATACGCCGACAAAGTTTATAAAGCATCAATGGATTATCTTCATAGTTATCCACATTGCTGGAGAACAGGAAATCCTGTGATTTATTATGCGCGCGATTCTTGGTTTATCAAATCTCCTGAATATAAAAATGAAATGATTGCTATTAACAAAACTATTAATTGGCAACCACCTGAAATTGGTGAAGGAAGATTTGGTAATTGGCTTGAAGAAGTTAAAGAATGGTCGCTTTCACGTGATAGATTTTGGGGCTCTCCGCTTCCAATTTGGATAAATGAAGAAGATAAGAATGATTATTTTGCAATTGGTTCAATTGCTGAATTAAGTGAAGGAATCTATGTTTTTGATGATGGAAAGCAATTACCAGTTGCTGAATGTGGAATTGAAATAGATTTGCATCGCCCATTTGTGGATCATATTATTTTTATCAAAAATGGAAAAACTTACCGTAGAACTCACGAAGTGATTGACGTTTGGTTCGATTCTGGTGCAATGCCGTTTGCACAATTGCATTATCCATTCGAAAATCAAGAATTATTTGATAAGATTTTCCCTGGTGATTTTATAGCTGAAGGTATCGACCAAACACGTGGCTGGTTCTATACTTTGCATAATATCGCTGTTGCATTGTTTAATAAACCTGCATTCAAGAATATAATTGTTAATGAATTGATTTTGGATAAAAATGGCGTAAAAATGTCCAAATCCAAAAACAATGCTATCGACCCATTTTATATTATGGATAAATACGGTGCAGATGCGGCAAGATGGTATTTATTTGTGAATAATCCACCTTGGAAATCAACTAAATTTAATGAAGATGATTTAGCAAAAACAGTTGTTTCCAACTTTTTACGCTCATTAACAAATACTTATGCTTTCTTTGCTTTGTATGCAAATATTGATAAATTTAATAATGATATGCCGGAAATTCCACTTGAAAATCGTCCCGAAATTGATAGATGGATTATTTCAAGAATTAGCAGTGTAACTAATGATTATCTTGAATCAATGGATGCTTATGATGTTACAAAAGCATTACGTGGAGTGCAAAACTTTATAATTGATGAACTATCTAATTGGTATATTCGCAGAAATAGACGCAGATTCTGGAAAGGCGAAAATGACGATGAAAAAATTGCTGCATATCAAACCTTACGTACAGTTTTGATTAGAGTGTTGGAATTAATATCTCCAACTGCTCCATTCATTGCAGAAGATTTGTATCAAAGATTGAAATCCGATAAAGACGAAATTTCAATCCATTACAGAATTATCGAAAAAGCAGATGAAAGTTTGATAAATAAAGATTTGGAACGAAGAATGGAAGCAGCTCAAATCATTACTTCAATTGTTCGTTCTTTGCGTGAAAAAGCATCTTTGAGAGTTCGTCAGCCATTACGCCGTATCCTTGTTCCCGTAGTTAATCCTCAACAAAGACGCGACATTCAATCCGTTGAAGATATTATCAAAGAAGAAGTTAATATCAAAGCAATCGAATTTGTAAGCGATGAAACATCAGATATCGTAAGCAAAACTGCAAAAGGTAATTTCAAAGTAATTGGCAAAAAATACGGTAAAAACACTCAAAATGTTGCTAATTTCATTAAATCAATGACCAGCAATCAGATTAAGGAAATGGAATTAAGCGGCAAATATAAGGTGAATTTTGATGGTGTGGAACTTGAATTATCAATGGAAGATATTGAAATTTCAAGTCAGGATATTGAAGGATGGCTCGTGGCAAGCGATGCTGGATTAACTGTTGCTTTGGATACTTCTCTTGATGAAAATCTTTTGATGGAAGGATTTGCGCGTGAATTTGTGAGCAGAATTCAAGATATTCGCAAAGAATCGGGCTTTGATGTAACGGATAGAATTAACATTGAATTTTCAGCAGATGAAAAATCTACAGTTGCTATTGAAAAGATGTCTGATTATATCAAGTCTGAAACACTTGCAGAATCTGTTTCAATCAATACCGAATTAACAGAATCAGAAATTGAATTACTTGATACAAAATTATTTGTAAAAGTAGCAAAAATTTAGATTATTGCTTTAGATAAAAATCAAAAAGTCCGGTAAATTTGCCGGACTTTTTTTATAATTGTTTTTATTGATTTGAATAACCAGTATTCTTATTAAAATAAAATTGTAATTGAATTATAGCAAATCCCACAGCTGTCCAAAATAAAATCAGAAAAACTATGATAACGTTCCAATAAAAACATGACAAACTTTTTTAAATTTTGTTTATTTGTACTTTTAAAAGAATGTGATACATATAAAGTTATGATAACGTAGCTACGAAGCTAAAAGTATATGGATTCAAAAACGAGTTCGGAGTGACTGAGGCAAATTCAGTAATCCATCCCAACGGTTAACAGCAGGGCTGACAAAACAAATGAATTCTGAAACGTGTTAGCATTTAATTTATCGAGAGTATATTTTTAAATTGTACTTCCTATATCCCAAATTGTTTGCGTAATATAACGAAATAGCTTAATTTTGAATCTATTTTTGAATCTAAATTGTTTGAAGTTAACGGAAGAAATATGGATACTAAAATTGTAGCTGTTGTTGTTACATTCAATCGGCTTGAATTACTAAAAAAAGTTATTGGTGCATTACTTAATCAAACAATTCCGTTAATGAAAATAATTGTTATCAATAATTCAAGTAATGATGGCACATTAGAATGGTTAAATAACAATAATGAAAGATTATTGATAATTACACAGCCGAATACAGGAAGTTCAGGTGGGCAATATACCGGTTTTAAAGCTGCGTCAGAAATCGATTGTGATTATGTTTGGGTTATGGATGATGATGTAATGGCTGAAAAGAATTGCTTAGAAATCATGCTTCAAAATAAAAATGAAAAATCAATATTATTGCCAATGAGATATACCAAGGAAGGTAAAAAATATATAAATGACACAATCAAACTAAATTTAACCAACCCCTTCAAAAGCATTTGGACGGAAATAATTTCTGAAATATATTTTAATCAAAAAATGATAAAAGTTGAGGGTCCCACTTTTGAAGGTCCACTATTTCCAATTAATGCAATTAAGAAATGTGGTTTACCTGAAAAAAAATTCTTTATTTATGGAGATGATACTGAGTACTTTATCCGATGTAAAAAAAATGGTTTCGTTAGTTTCATAATTACTGATGCAAAGATGCAAAGAATGCTTGAAGCTCCAGCAGATATGTTCGAATATAATTGGAAGACTTATTATTATATTAGAAATATAATAGCAATTGATGTGTTACATTGCAATTTTGTAGTTAGAACTATAAGACCTTTTGGCTATTTATTCAAATGGCTGACAAAGTGCAAAACTGTTAAAGAAATTAAAATTACATTTAATGCGTTTCTTGATGGCTATTTTTACAAATCAGAAAATTAAAATTCATATAAAAAATGTAAAATAGTAATTAACTTTTAGTTAATTCGTTAATATATTTTTTAATTTTGGAGAATTTGAATGAAATTAGGAAAATTTGAAATAGATGTTCTTGATACGGGTGTTTTTGGTTTAGATGGTGGAGCAATGTTTGGAGTTGTTCCCAAAAATATATGGTCAAAAATATACAACCCGGGCGATGAGCAAAATCGTATTCCACTTGCCGCAAGTCCTATGCTTATCAGGTATGATGATAAAAAAATTCTTGTTGATACTGGCAATGGAACTAAATATAACGACAAACTTGTAAAAATATATAATTTTGACTTAGAGAAAGGAAATTTAAATTATTCTTTATCGAAGTTGGGTATAAAAAGAGAAGAGATTACTGATGTGATTTTAACACATCTTCATTTTGACCACTGTGGTGATTCTACAATAATTGAAAATGGGAAAATTGTTCCTGCATTTCCTAATGCTAAATATTATGTGCAAAAAGACCACTACAAATGGGCTTTGTCACCAACAGAAAAAGACAGAGCTTCATTTATGAAAGATAATTATGATGAAATTATCAGTAATGGAATGATGGAATTTCTTGATGGTGAAGGCGAAATATTTGATGGAATAAAAGTATTATTATCACACGGGCATACAAAAGCACTGCAATTGGTTAAATTAGAATCTGAAAATAAGAGTTTACTTTATTGTGCAGATTTAAGTCCTACTGCAGCACATATAAATTACGCTTATGGGCTTGGCTATGATAATTTCCCACTAACTACGATTGAAGAAAAGAAAAAATATTTCAACCAAGCAGTTGAAGAAAATACTCTATTGGTTTTTGAACATGATGCTTTCTGTCAAGGTGCTTATATCGGATTAGGCGACAGAGGATTATTTATTAAAGAAAAAGTTGTAATCACAGAAAATAATTAATGATGACCTTAAACGAATCTGATAAATATATTGAAGTATGTAAATCCTCAGACTTGTATGAAGGGAAAGGAAGAAGAATTAAATTTCCAGAAGATGAAGATTTTCAAGTTGCAATTTTCAGAGTAAAAGGGCAGTTGTATTGTCTTGATAATATTTGCCCACACAGACACGCAGATAGTATTTGTGATGGAATAATTAAAGATGGAATAGTAACCTGTCCATTGCATGGGTGGAGCTATTCACTTGAAACAGGGCAGAATGTAAATCAACTTCAGGGAATTAAAAGTTTGAAAAGTCATAAGATATTTGAAAAAGATGGAATGATTTTGATTGAAAAACCTATATTTACAATACCAAAGTGGAGACGACAGGATAATTCTGATAAATTGGAAGAACATGGTGCATAATTTTTACGTAATGTATTAGTATTGTTTAATTAAGGCAATAAAATAAATGACTGAAGAATATAAATATAAATATCTGATGGATATTGATTCTCCTTATGATTTGAGAAAATTACCTGAGCAAGCGTTAGAGCAAGTCTCAAATGAAGTAAGAGAATTTATGATTGATACGATTACCAAAGTTGGCGGGCATTTTGGAGCTGGACTTGGTGTAGTTGAATTGACAGTTGCATTACATTACATTTTCAATACTCCAGATGATAAAATCGTATTTGATGTTGGGCATCAAGGATATCCACATAAAATTCTTACAGGGAGAAGGGATTTATTGCATACAATTAGGCAATATGGTGGGTTGTCAGGTTTTTTGAAAAGGACTGAAAGTGAGTATGATGCTTTTGGTGCAGGACACGCTTCAACAAGTATTTCCGCTGCCCTTGGCTTGGCTGCATCAAGAGATTTGCAAGGAAAGAAGAATAAAGTGATTGCTGTTATTGGCGATGGTGCAATGACGGGTGGTTTAGCTTATGAGGCAATGAATAATTGCGGTGTTCAAAAGCGGGATATAATTGTCATATTAAATGATAATAATATTTCAATTGAGCCAAATGTATCTGCGTTCTCAAATTATTTCAGTGAATTTTACGCCTCAAATGCTATCAATATGTTTCGTGAACGACTTTGGAATATTTCAGGTAAAATGGACCAATTTGGCGACCGTTTACGCAAAGTTGCTGCACGTCTTGAAGATGGTGTAAAAGCAATTATAACTCCCGGTGTACTATTTGAGACTCTTGGTTTTAATTATTTCGGTCCAATCAACGGACATAACGTAAAGAAATTAGTTCGTTTATTGAGGCAAATCAAGGATTTGCACGGTCCGATTTTCTTGCATATTATGACTCATAAGGGCAAGGGATATGCACCTGCTGAAAATGATATTTATAATTTTCATGCAATTGGAAAAATTGACAAATTTACAGGAAAATCACTTTCAAAAGCGCTACCAGAGCCAACTGTGCAGAATTATAGTACAGTTTTTGGAAATGCAATGTATGAAATTTGCAAAATGAATCAAAATGTTGTCGGAATTACCGCAGCTATGGGAGATGGTACTGGCTTGATTAAAATGGAAAAAGAATTTCCTGATAGATATTTTGATGTTGGTATTGCAGAAGGACACGCAGTAACATTTGCCGCTGGTCTTGCTTGTGAGGGGACAATTCCGGTAGTTGCAATCTATTCTTCATTTCTACAGCGCGCTTTTGACCATCTTGTTCATGATGTTGCTTTGCAAGGATTGCATGTGATTTTCGCATTAGACAGAGCAGGATTGGTGGGAGCAGATGGTGCTACTCATCACGGAGTTTTAGATATTTGCTATCTTAGGTCAGTTCAGGGCTTGGTTCTTATAGCACCAAGGAATGAAAATGAACTTAGAAATATGTTATATTCGGCTGTTTTTTCATTTACAAAAGGACCAGTTGCAATACGTTTCCCACGTGGCAATGGTGAAGGAGTTGCTTTAGAAGCATTAAAATCAATACCTCTCGGAAAATCTGAATTATTAAAAACAGGTAAAGATATAGCTATTATTTCGCTTGGAACTATGTCCAAATATGCAATTAAGGCAGCTGAATCATTAGATAATGAAAATATTTCAGTTGAAGTGATTGACCCTCGATTTGTGAAACCGTTAGATACAAATATGATAGATTCCTTATGTGATAGATTTGATACTATTATAACAATAGAAGATGGGCAGAAAATGGGCGGATTTGGCTCTGCAGTTGCAGAATATATTATGCAAAGCGGAAATAATAAAACAAGAGTAGAGATTCTTGGTATTCCCGATAAATTCATTAATCATGGTACACAAGAAGAATTAATGCATCAACTTGAATTAGATGATATTGGCTTGATTAAGCATGTAAAGAGGTTGCTGGAGATAATGTGACAAGGGTAATTATAAGATAAATGATAACTATTGCAACAATACTTTTTCTTGTTTTGATTAGTGCTGTAATTATATTTCAATTAGCATTAATTATTGGAATGCCCTTAGGTGAATATGCAATGGGTGGGAAATTTCAGGGCAAATTACCTTTTGCAATGCGAGTTGCTGCTGTAATACAGATTTTAATATTGTTTTTCTTTATGATAATTGTAACTACGAAGTCTGGATGGTTATTTCAACAGTATTATGTTTATAGTAAAACTGCAATTTGGTTTGTAGTGGCTTTTTCAATTTTAGCAACAGTACTAAATTTAATTACTCCAAGCAAAAAAGAAAGAAAAATTTGGGCACCTGTATCTATAATGCTATTAATTTGTAGTGTAATAATAGCCATAAATTAATAAATGCAAATAATTTTAATTATTTCTAAAAATCTTTTCAAAATTTCATAGAATTATAATATATTTGTTGTTTGAGTTTTTGCAATTTATTTGAATATTAAATTTAACAGCAAGAAAATTGCGGAGTATAGAATGAACGTTAAAACTATAAATGAAGTTGAAAGAATTAATCACATCCGTCAGGAAAAGATTTATAAAGAATTACTGAATGACGATTTATCATTGATTTTTACAGATGCCCTCGAAAATGATATGGTTCTGAATATGGGACCACAACACCCTGCTACACATGGCGTTTTACGTGTTGTATTGCGTCTTGATGGTGAAAATATCATTAAATGTGTTCCGGAGCTTGGTTACTTGCATCGTGGCTATGAGAAACTTGCTGAAAATGTAACTTATCACGAATTTATCCCACACACCGACCGATTGGATTATCTTTCACCTTTGTCAAACAATGTTGCAATTGCACTTGCAATTGATAATGCTCTCGGTATTGAAGCTCCACCGCGTGCACAGTGGATACGCACATTAGTTGCCGAAATAGCAAGAGTTTCATCACATCTTATGGCTATGGGTTCTACTTGTATGGATGTGGGTGCAATGACTGTTTTACTTTGGACATTTGTTGAAAGAGAGAAACTTTATGATATAATCCAAATGTTTGCGGGTGTTCGATTCACCACTTCTTTTACAAGAATTGGTGGTGTTGCTAATGATATTGATGATAAAGTTCTTGCATTAATAGGCGAATGGTCTGACCAATTTTTGAAAGAATTAGATAAAAGTGAACGACTTGTTCATAGAAATAGAATTTTTGTAAAAAGAGTTGCAGGTATTGGTGTTATTACTCCCGAAAAGGCAATTCAAATTGGTCTAACAGGTCCTATGCTACGTGGTTCAGGTATCCCTCGTGATTTAAGACGTGATGAACCATATCTCGTTTATGAAAAGTTAGATTTTGATGTGATTACTTATCCAGAAGGAGATTGCTGGGCAAGATATATGGTTAGAATACAGGAAATGAAAGAGAGTATAAAAATTATAAATCAAATACTCAAACAAATGCCTAAGGGTCCTGTAAATGCCAATATTCCAAAGAAAGTATTACCAAGAAAAGCAGAAATCTATACTAAAATGGAAGAATTGATTCACGATTTTATGTTAATTAATTACGGTGCTGCCCCTGAAGTTGGTGAAACTTATACTGCAATTGAATCCCCAAAAGGTGAACTTGGCTTCTTTATTGTTTCTGATGGAACTGGTCATCCTTGGAAAATGAAAATACGCTCTCCGTCAACATCTAATTTGCAATCATTACCAATATTGATAGAGGGTTCTATGCTTTCTGATGTTGTTGCTTGTATTGGTTCGATTGACCCTGTTATGGGCGAGGCAGATAAATAATTTATACAGATATTAATAAAAAAAGTCCAAAATTTGATTTTTGGACTTTTTTGTTATTGAGAACTATTGAATTTATTTTAGAAGCCATGCCTTTAGCAATGTAGTTGCAAAATATCAGTAGAAAAATAGTGCTAAAAACCCCAAAAAACAGCGTAGCAGCGACATACACATATCACTGTTACTCTATGAATGCAGAATAATATATTACTAATGTTTTGTACAAAATAACGTTAATGAGGTTTGTTTGCTTATTCTTTGATTTTTTTTTTACTAAAGTTAATAATTGAAAATATTGTTTTCAGCCCCTTAGTAGAAATAATATTTCAGCCCATTTTTAAAACCTTATTGACATATTTTTTTAATTATGAAAAATAATTTAAAAATCGTTTGTTTGTTTAAAAAATATTTTGTAATTTTGAAATGTGTTACTTGAGTAAAGAAAATATCTTGGATTTTTGAGAAAAATTGTGTAAGGGTGATGGAACTCTTAACTCTTAACTCTTAACTCTTAACTCTTAACTCTTAACTCTTAACTCTTAACTCTTAACTCTTAACTCTTTTACCAATATAACAAGGAGAAATAAATATATGATTGTGTAAGAAATAAATCTTGATTTATTGATAAGAATAATTTTGTGGGTATTTATAAATCTTTAAAAAAATCGAGATGCCGGATTAATCTGTGAATCAGCCAAGAATACCCAATATCTCGATAATTTTCGTATGGTAGAAGTTTTTTGCTTTTACCAAGATATCGCAATGCAAAAATACGTAAAATTGTTGAGAATGATGTATTATTTTATTCAACAATTTAATTTATTTTTAAAAGGAATTTTTAAAATGAAAAATTTATTATTAATAAGTAAACAAATATTTTTGTTTTTAATAGCAATAAGCTATTTTATTTCAATTTCTATGAATATTTATTCCTTTCCACCAGTTGAAATAAATCCAGGTGCTTATACTTATAGGGATAATACTACATTCAGTATAAGGGATATAGATGTCCCGCCCACACCTTGTAATTGCGCTTGCTCTGATATGGTATTATCAACTTTCGAAAGATTTGATGGCCAAGCTGATAGTGATATCTATCTAAGGGGAGGATTAGGTTATCCAGGATATAATTGTCAAAAATTATTGATTACTGTAAGTGCATGTAATAACAGCACGATAAGTTCAATTAAGTTGAAATTTAGTAATTTTACTTCTAATTCTCAGGGCTGTCAAAATTATCCTTGGACCATTCTTGATAACAATGGTTATCCTATTGGATCGAGTTTTGATCCAATTACCCAAGAAATTACTATTCCATTTGACCCAGTTATCCAACCTTGTACTAAAAGAGATTTTGTGTTTTATGTATGTACTGATGATAGCAATCCAATTTGTGACCATTTACAAGTTAGTGCTGAAATATCAATACTTAATCAAACGCCACCATGCACCAATACATTATATACAATGTATTTCGATTTTACTACTGGTATTAATCCAAATGATCCAAATGATCCGAATATTCCGAATATTCCGAATATCAAAATTGATTATCAAGAAAAAAATGAAAATTTAAATTTTTATTTGGAAAAAAATATAAATGAAAATGAAGTGTATTCAATAGTAATTTATGATATAAATAAAACTATTATCAATTCATTTAAGCTTGACAACAAATCAATGAATTATGACACTTCAAAATTAAATACTGGTATTTATTGGATAGAAGTAAAAAATCAAACTGGCGAAATTGTACAATTATCTAAATTTACATTAGTCAAATAAAGGATTGAAAATGAAACATAAAATAATTATGCTAATAATGATTATTTTCTCTGCATTAAATATGGTAGAAGCTAATAATCAATTTAATTATCCTGATACTGTTGATTTAGGAGAGATATATTACTTTTCTGATAGGTCGCATTTGATAACCAGATATATTAGAATTGACAATAATTCCAATGAAGATTATTATAATTATGAGACTAATTATTTATATGATTCATTAAGTTTTGATTTAGCCAAATTTGCAATGACAAGCAACTTTTACAACTCAAGATCATCATTATTGATTCGCAAAAACCTCACTCAACTGATTCAATTTTCTCTTTATATAAATAAAAATGAGCAAGTTCCCACTAATATACTTGAATATAAAATTAAAGTTGGATTTGTCGGCTCTGAGTCTCAACAAATAATTCGAGATACAATAATTATCAAAGCAAAATTAGTTCATTCTGATAGTTGTAAATTGTGGCAACAAAAGGAAGTCAAATTAAGTTTTTTTTGTTTGAATAGAAATTTTACATACAAAAAATACACAGATATTTCAATCAGGAATAATACAAATACAGATATTCAAGTTGAAGATATAGAATTAAATACTGATATTTTAGAAATAAAGAAATCAGTAATATCAATTCATGGAGGAAATAAAAGTTTACCCTTTAATTTTCCACCAGATACAACTTTGAATATTAGAATTGAATTAGATTCTACATTCGATAATCTAATCACTTTAAACTCAAAAATAAAATATAAACTTAAGAACCAAGATATTATTTTAGATGGAACTACTTTAATAAACAATAACATTAGAGATTTAGTAAGTCATTTGGACTATTATTATGATACATTAAAAACAGATTTAAACCAATCTGTATCAGATATAAAAGTATATCATCGCTATTGTTTGGAGAATTATCGTCTTGATTCTGTAACTTATGCAGGTCCTTGGAAAAATAGTGAATTTGAATTTATTCCAAAGTATGGAATGCCGTTCGATTTAGACTCTAATCATTTAGAAATCGGCGATATTAAATTCACTGGCTTAGAATATGGTTACAAAGAAGGTTTCATAGTTCTTAATTATTCTAATGATAGTGGTAAATTGACGAGAATACCGCTATACGTACAAACAAGTTGTGAAGATACTAAATCCATAAAATACGAAGAACCTATTGATAAGATTCTTGTTTTCCCAAATCCCGCAAATGATAAATTGTACTTCAATTTTGATTATATAAATTATACTTATAAAATATATAATCAAGTGGGAATGGAGGTTGATAATGGATTATTGAACAAGAATTTTATTGATATTGAAAAATTACCTATAGGGAGTTATTGCTTGATAATTATAAATAATTATCAGATATACAAACAAATATTCATTAAGCAATAAATAATTAATCTATTTGTTGCTTGTATTGGTTCGATTGACCCTGTAATGGGCGAGGCAAATAAATAATTTGTAATGTTTTTAATAAAAAAGTCCAAAAATTATTTTTTGGACTTTTTTTTATTTTAAAATCTATGTAGTTTTTTTACTTTTATGACTTCAATTAGCATTTTAATTGAATCGGTGATTGGATTTACTTTACTTCTTTCATCATTAAACCATTCGACTGGAGTTTCATTAATTTTAAAACCCAGTTTATTGGCGAGATAAAGAATTTCGACATCAAAACCAAAACCATTTATTTTTTGCTTACTAAATATCTTTTTAGCAGCATTATTTGTAAACCCTTTAAAGCCACATTGTGTATCTTTTATCCCTTTCATTACTAATAATTGTACAATTTTGTTGAAAGTTTTACCCATAAATTCACGATAAAATGGTTGATGCACCTTGATTAAATTGTCATTTAATCCCCTTGAACCAACTACAACATCAAATCCTTGTTCAATTCTTTCAATAATTTTTCGTAATTCATAGATTGGAGTTGATAAATCAGCATCAGTAAATACACAAATATTACCATTTGCTTCGAGCATGCCTCTTTTAACAGCAGCACCTTTGCCCATATTCTTATTTTGTGCAACAACTTTGGTAAATTCAAAATGTTTAATAGCATTAATGGTATTGTCATTCGAGCCATCATCAACAACTATTATTTCAAAATCGTAGTACTGATTTTTCAGATATTCAAGAATGATTGTTAAAGATACAGGTAGTCTATCTTCTTCATTATATGCGGGTATAATTAATGATAAAAATGGCATAAATGAATTGTTCTTCTTAAAATTGTATTTAAAAAAAATTAATCCGATGACTTGATGCCATCGGATTAATACACATTAGTTAATTTAATTTTGTGCTAAAATTGATTCAAGTGAAGTAGTATCACCAGTACGAATTTTCAATTCTTCAACTTTCTTAATTAAGAAATTGAATTGAGCTTGGTCGTTAGGATTATTACCTTTCATTACTGCTTTTAATTTTTCAATTGCTTTATTCAATGCAGCTTTTGCTCCTTGTTTGCTTTCAACTTCAGAAATATCAAGATTGCTGATATTTGCTTCCAAATCTAAAAGATTCATTTCAACTTGTTGAACTTCTGATGTATTACCATAAGCTTTTACTTCATCAAGAAGTGCTTTTGCATAATTTTTCAAATTATCCAAAACCATAGCTGCATTTGCAAAATCACCTTTCATTTCATAAAGCATAGAAGCATATCTATGTGGACCAAGATATCTTGATGATGCTTCCATAAGAACAGCATCAGGAGCTAATTTACGATTTTTAATAATCTCATTACATGATTTAATCGCCATATCTGCATACTTAACAGATTTATCTTTAGCACCAGCATCATTATATAATTTTGCAATTCTATATTCTAAATCATAAGCCATAGGGAATTGAACAGGTGAAATAAATTCATTCATTTTTTCAAGAACTGCAATAGCTTTGTCATTTTCTTTTTTAATCAATAACAATTGAGAAGCATAAGTAACAAATAAACTACGATAAGATGACATCAATCTACGATGAACTTCATCGTAATAAACTGAAGGATTATTCAAATTACGGAATTTAAAACCATATCTTTGAGTAGGAGAATAATTATTTGAATTATCTACTCCAGATACAAGGCATTTTTCCATTAATTCGAGGTTCATAGCTTCATATTGAGAAGTTCTTTGAGGAACTGGACATATTTTAAATGCCATACCCTCAAGACGCAAGTAACTTTCAAGTCCTACGAAGTTATCAGGTGAAACTGTGGTTGAGAAATATACTGGTCTTTCAAATTTAACATTTTTGATAATGTCAGCAACAAGTTTATCTTGAACTCTAAATCTATATACAGGTTTGTTGTCTCTTTGTCCGAGTTCCTGTCCCATAAATGTAAAGCTAAATGTTCTGTCATTCAAAATAGCAGGGTCATTTGTATATTGTTTCATAATTTCTTCACGAACTTTGAATGAAATCACTTCTGGGTCGCCTTCGGAATAACTCAAAGCATAAGGGTCAGCTTCATCTGTTAATTGAATACTTTTATCTTCAAAGCTTAAAGGAATTTTTTCAGCACCCCAAGGTTGTCTATTCTTTGCTTGGTCAACATACCATAAAGTATTTCCAAGACTTAGATTTACAATTCTAACATCTCTTCTAACACCAGCAACATCTTGAAGCCACCATAATGGGAAAGTATCGTTATCGCCATAAGTGAATAGAATTGCATTCTGCTCACAACTTTGAAGTATGTTGTAAGAATAATCAAAAGGTAAATAATTACCAGCTCTACTGTGAATTTTCCAGCCGTTAGCAGCCATATTTATAGGAACAAGTAATACAGACAAACCTAATAAACCTGATGCAATTACAGTTGTAATTTTCTGTTTCGAGAAATAATCAATTATAGAAAATGCTCCCATCCCAATCCAAATTGCCCATACCAAAAAAGAACCTGCATAAAAATAATCTCTTTCACGTGGTTGTGGGTCTTGCTGGTTTTGCTGTAAAGTAGCTAAAATACCAAGCATCAAAAATAAAATGAGATACGAAAATGCCATTTTCGGGTCGCGATAGAAATGGAATAACAAGCCCAGCAAACCAAAAATAAAAGGTAATGCATAGAATTTAATAGGAAATTCATCGGCATAGCCAGATTTATAATTTAATTCTCCTTTAAATGGAGTAAGAAATTCTGCGAAATAAACACCTGCATCCTGCACATCGCTTTGCCTGCCGATGAAATTCCAGCCGAAATACCTGAAATACATGTGATTCATCTGATATTTCCACATATATGCCAATTCGCCAGATGTATTAATATTTGGGAAATATGGTTGTGTTGAATAGATTTCATCACCGTTTTTCCTTCTTACAGGTTTTGGTTCAGGTGGGAACCATTCACCATATATATAATTGCCATTCTCATCTTGGGAAACATAATTTCTGATGAAATAATCATCTCTCTGATAACGGCGGGGCCACATTGGTGCATCGCCATATTGCTCTCTACCGAGATATGATGACAAAGATGAGAAATTCTTAGGTTCATTTTCGTTCATAGGAGGATTCGCATTCGAACGAAGAAGAATTTGAGTATAGGTAGTATATCCGAGTAAGATAAGTAAAAATGAACCTGCAACAAGAGTTACAATTTGTTTCTTTGTTTTATATCCCCAAATTAAACCTACAATTGCACCTATAATTGATAAAATAGCGAGTAATTGGAGTGCCATACTGTTGTCAATTGTGTATTCATAAGCTTCATTTCTACCAGAAGTATGACCTGCAAGAAAAGCAGGCAACCATTTAACTACTATTGGATAAATACCAAGAAATATAACAACGGCAATAATGCCCATTAAAACAAATGATTTATGGCTATATTCATATTTTCTGAAATATACCACCATCGCGATTGTAAATACAGTTAAAACAGCCAGCAAATGTACACCTGTTGAAAGACCGATGAGATATGCTATAAGCATCAAATATCTTTCATGACCCGGTTCATCAGCATGTTCATTCCATTTCATCATCAAATAGATGACTAATGCTACGAAAAGTGTCGATGTAGCATATACTTCAGATTCAACTGCATTAAACCAATTTGTATCGCTAAATGTAAATGCTGCAGCTGCAATAAACGCTGAACCGTAAGTAGCTAATGCTGTAGCAAAGTCGTTTACTTTATTATCTTTGAAGTTTTCAATTATCTTTACAGTAATTAAATATACTAATAAAATTGCAAATGCACTTGAAAATACCGCTGCAAGATTAACTCTCCACCCCGGATCCCCAAATGGTATAAGCAAATGAAACATTTTTCCTATCATTAAAAATAAAGGTGCTCCCGGAGGATGTGGTACCTGCTGCCATACAGATGCAGCCGAAAATTCACCGCAATCCCAAAAAGGAACTGTTGGCTGTACAGTCAGCATATAAGTAATTGTTGCTGTAAGAAACGAAAGTAAGCCAAAGGCTCTGTGCAATACTTTAGTGTTCATTAAACTAACCGATTTTATTTAACAAATATTTTTCATAATAATAAAATAAATTATTGAAATTGTTCTAACTAAACTGATAAAAATAAGAAATTGCCCATAAATAGCAAAGACTTATTTATGTTTTTTACATTTTTTTTAGATATTTAATTTCAATATTGTCTGATTAAAATATGTAATTGCAAAAAAAGCCGTATGTTATTGGTCAATAAAAACAAAACAGCCCCTTCGGAAAAACCGAAGGGGCTGTTTAATTTGTTGTTCAAATAGCTTATTTAACTATTTTTACTTGTTTTGTAAGTATGATTTCACCGCTGGTTAATACTACTGTGTATGTGCCTGCTGGGAAGTCTTTGCTGTTGATTGTCAAGTCATAGTTACCTGCTGCTTTTGTGCCGCTTGCAAGGTTTGCTACTTCTTTTCCGTTCATGTCATACATTACTACGCTTACGTTCATTGTGTTGCTCAATTTGTAGCTTAATGTACTAATGTTCATCACTGGATTTGGTGTTACTTCATCAAGGAATGCGATTCCTTCAAGTCCGTCCATTGTTACTACTTTTTCGTTGCTGTAGCTTGATGAACCATCTAAGTCAACCATTTTCAAACGATATACATAACTGTTGCCATATTCTACTTTGTTGTCAACTACTGGTCCGTAGTATTTTATTATGCTGCTCTTGCCAGCTGCTGCAATTTCACCGATTTTTGTAAATTCGCTCTTTACTTCATTTACGAGGTTTGCGCGTTCTACTTCAAATCTTGCACTGCTCAATTCACTTGCTGTTGACCAGCTTACATCTACTCTCTTACCTGTCTTTGTTGCGTCAAAGCTTAACAATTCTGTTGGTACTACTACGCCGCCATTGCCTTCAAAGAAGTCCATTGTGCCACGTAATGCACGTTCCATATTGCCAAAATGTCTCCAATCTAAGCCCAAATAAACTACGTTTCTTTCTAATGTTGTTGTTGCTACGCCAGCGATTCTTGCTTCATCTGGCCAATCTGGATTTGTTACACTTTGATAACGCATTGCGATTCTTGAGATTCCTTCACCATTTACGATGTTGAATAAACCAGGTTGTGATTCTTTATCACCAGCTACGCCAGTTGAGATTACATCATGGATAAAGTCGCGTGATACTGCAATACCTTTCAATTGTTTGCCTGTATAGAATGCTCCTGCTCCTAATGGATTGCCAGGGAAACGATTTGCTGATCTCAATACGTCTGACAAGTATTTGTCATCACTATCTACTGCAGGATTGTTTCTTACCATTTCTTGGCTACCGATTACAAGGTTTTTCTTGTCATCTACTACGCCAGTGTTCAAATATGTTGCTAAGTCATTCTTTGCTAATCTTGGCATTGTCTTATCATCGCCATCACCATATACTAATGTTCTGTAGATTGTATAGTTTACGGCTCTTGGTTCCCAACCAGCTCTGTAGAATACATCATAATCATATCTTTTCTTGCTTTCGTCAACTACCCAATTCAATTTCTTCAATCCATCTACTACTGCTTTTTGGTTCAAGCCAGCTGCTAATTTATCGGCTGTTAATCCAGCTGATGTTAAGTCAACATATTCTTGTGCTGTTACGCCAAGCATTATTGGACTGCGGCGAACAAAGAATCTTACATATTTTTCTGTCTTGTTGTTTACGTTAAATTCGTCTGATTCACTTACGATTTCTATTTTGTACAATGGGGTTACGTTTGCTGTCATTCCTACGAATTGTGGTGCTACACTATAACCTGACAAATCTGAATATGTTTGTGGTACGAATTCTGTGCCCATTCCATTTGCAAGATTAAACTTGATTTCATTGTTGATGGTTGGAGCAAGGTTCAATGTGATTGTTTCTGTTAATACTTGTGAGTATCCGCCTGTTGGATTTTCTCTATAAATATTTACTGTGAATTTCTTGTTTGCAAATTCAAAGTTTCCACTATTTCTTACAATACCTTTTACTTCTACTGGTGCAGTTGTCATTATATATTCTGCATCACTGAATGTACCAGCTGTGGCACGGTATTGTCCAGGTGATGTAATTGTTAATACTTCTGCATCATTGTTGAATAAGTTACCGTTGAATTCAATTGCACCTACATCATATCTTGAACCAGCTACGCCTCTTACATTACCATAAATATCACTTAATACTTCTGGTAATCTTTCTCCGCGTTGTGCTAATACACTGCCAATGATTGTACTCTTTACATTCATAGTTTCTGGAGATTGACCTGTGAATACGATATCACTTGTAAAGTCTCTTGCTGATGTTGAGTTCAATTCATTTTTGCTTTCCATCTGCCATTGACCAAGTTTCATATATTCATTTCTTGTTCCCATTTCGATGATTTTGCTCTTTGTATCTGCATATACGTGGCGGTATGCTGCTACGTTTGAAGTTCCGAACCAATATACGTTATAATCTGCTGTTACTGTTCCAGTTGTTGGTCCGTGTACGAATACACCTGCTGCTACTTCACTTGCATCACTTATTGTTTTGTCAGTAATTGAGATTGCATTGTTGTACATTCTTGCATTTGTTGTTTGTTGCAAGCCGATACCTGCTACTAAACCTGTTGTATTTTGATTATCTTCGCCAATCATTATTGTATTGTTTGACAAGCTAATTTCTTTCATCATAAATGTTGATACTTTTGGAGTTATCATTCTTGTTAATAAGTCAGCAACTTCGTGGTTTCTTTCTGTAAATACATGAATACCTGCACGTAATGTTGTTGCTTTGCTACCTTTGATATTCCAAACTGCATTGCTGATGATTGATACTTTGTCGTTTTTGTGTGGGAAGTATCTAAATGAACTTCCTTGTGGATAACGATTTTGTGCTTGTTCTACTTTGATACCATAAGCATAATCTTTACCTGTTAAATCATTGATTGTGTTACCACTTACTTCAATGTTTACGTTGTTGTAGCCAAAGTAGTCTTTGTTACCATTACCACCGATTTGAATACCTGTTGATGCTACGCCACCTACTCCACTGATTCCATAGATTGTGTTTCTGTTTACTTTTGTGCCATCTTCGTGACCTAAGAATACACCACCACCGGATACATTAGAAATAACGTTTCCGATTATTTCGATTCCTGAGTTATAGTAAGGGTCATAGTCTTGTTTTGCTGCATTTCTTAATGGACCAATACCGAGTGATATTACACCCCAGCCGAAGCCGTTGATTTCATTATTATGGAATTTATTATTCTTGTTCACTAATGTGTCAAGTTTAATCTGTTGAATTCCTTCGATTTTTGATTCTACTTTTACACGGTTTACGATACCAGCTGAGTAGCTTTGTACACCTGTTTCAAGTAATAATGTATCTGATTGGAAGAAGAAACCATCTACGATTGAGAATGTTGTATTTGGTATCCATACTGAATTCTTAATTGAAGGTTTGCCATTATCCATCAATACATTTTTAATTGTGATGTTTTGTGAACCTGAATTCAAATAGAATACTGCTCCGTGTGCTGCTGAACCTGGATTCAACATGAATTTCAATGATTTGTTTGCTCCACCATCAAATGTGATGTAACCAGCACTATTTGAGAATTTTGAGAAGTAACTATTGTCAGTATTTTCTAATTGTACCGAATATGGGTTTGTGCAACGTAATGACTGACCCAATAAAATACCTTTTCCATTTCCACCAATTAGATTAATTGTTACAGAACCACGTGATACGGCACGTTCTGCACTTGGTTTGAATGTCAATGTACGATATGTGCCACTTGTTGCATCATAACCTAAACCAAGTATAGTTGTGGACATATCCCAAGCTGGTGCATCAAAACTTTTAGCATTTACATTATAAACTGCATCTGTAAATTCAAATGTTGTAGAACCGGCAACTCCATATTTATAAAGTGCATTCATAACTGAATCTATTGATGGGAAGTTACGTGCTTGTCCAAGTTTAGCTGTTCCTACTGTATAGTTGCCTGTAATACCAGGAACAACAGTAAAGAATATTGTTAATGTATCATCACCTTTAACTAAGTCATCTGGATGAGAAATTCTCAATGTCATTTTGTAGTTGCCTGGCTTATCCAATAATTCTGGAGGGAAAGCAACTGATTTAAGATTGTAACGACCTTGTGGAATATCTTGAACGTTCATATTCCTTTCAATTTTAATACCACTTGGCAATTCTTCGATTGTAATTTTTGTTGGACAGTCCGAAATATCACTCACACCCTCGTTTCGTAAAGTTACAGTTGGGCGGAATGGGCGACCAGCAATTATTGTTGAATTTCCTGCAGGAATATCTATTGAATTTGCTGCTGCCTGAATCTCATCTCTAATTTCGAATGCAAATCCATAAGGGCTGTCTTCACGTGGGAATCTATCATTATATGGTTCAAGGTCGGTAGCACTCTTCAATACGATTCTAAACACAGTTTTGTAAACGTCTGGATTGCTAAATGCACTATTTCCAAAATCAATTGTTCTTTTTTCTTTTGGCATAATGATTACTAATGAACCATCTGCTGTGTCAAAGTTTTTAATGAATTGTTTAACCATTTCGCCTTTTGAGTTGTAAACATCCATATATGCTGTAAATTTTGCAACTGCACGCAAACCAACGTTTTGAACTTCGCCTTGGAAGGAGATATTCAAACCACGACGATATTTGAAATATCTTGGTTCGCCATTTGTAAGTGGATTTTTAATATCAATTGCTGCAAGGTCATTTTCCCAAGAAACAATGAAATTCTTTTGAATCATTTTACCTGGGTCTGCTGCATCTTTTTTGATTACAACAACAAGTTTAAATTCACCACCATTAGGTTGTTTGAAATTACCTGCTGAACCGTCAGAAGCAGGTCCGCGTGAACTTTGAATTTTATAAACTAAATCAGCTGGTAAAGTAATTTTATCTTGACCAACATTGATATTAGTGCTACCTGTGATAGGGTCTAAAGCTTCATAAACTATGTCGGATGCTGGTAATGGACCAACTACTCGGAATTGCATTAAAGTACCAACTTTTTGTGGACCACCAAATTTAACCATAGGTTTTTTGAATTCAGTTGGAATTCCACTTATATTTCTTGTTGTTCCGTTATAAGTTTCGTTTGCTAATAAAATATCATCTGGGGCTTTGTTATCAGGGAAAGTTCCTTTTATTGACAAAGTAAAGTCTATCAAATAATCTTCAATTTCACCATAGTTATAGCCATACCAGCCACCATAATAAGCTGTATAGTCATAAGCATAACCATTCCAGCAAGCACTTCTTGCATCCATCAAATCAGTGATAGGAGTTCCTGCACTTCCAATGTTATAAGGATAATAATAAGAAGACAATATTCTCATTCTTGTTGTTCCCATTTTCTGGTCATCTGGAACTTTATATCTCCATTCGTGTACTTTTTCTGAAGCTGGACCAGTATAGCAACTTGCTGAAGCATTGTATTTCCAGTCATTGTAGTTTCCACCTTGATAAGTGATTGTTCCAACTTTAATAAATTTACCTGCAGCCACATTTTGTGGACTATTCAACCATTCGCCTTCTTGGAAAACACCGTCAATATTTAAATCAAGGAATACTCTTATGTTATAAGTGTTGGTATAATTATACATACAATAATCTGTACCATTGTAACCATAATAATTTGTATAAACTGAAATTTTAATTCTATACTCGTCACCAGGGGACATTTCAGCTCTATGTGGAAGAGTCTTGTCAATACCGACATAACAACCTTCGAATGTACCTGCATTTGTTCCAGCGTATCCTCTGTCTGTTCTACTTTCACGTAGCATTTTAACTTCACCTGAAGCTGATTCAGAAATCTTTACTTCATGTATTGGAACTGTGAAGTAGTACATATAATATGTACTTGCCCATTTAAGGTAATCATTGTAACACCAAAGCCAAGTCAGTACCAAATATTTGTGTATTCGCAGTAACCATTGAGTTATTTGGAATACAATAATTGGTTGGACCCATATCTTGAGAGTTAACAGAACTTAATCCAAAAAATACCATTATAAGAGCTAAAACCAAGCTCTTGATACTTTTTGTCATCTGTAAATTCTTTTTCATAAAAACACCTTTTTAATAAATATTAAAAAAAATAAATCAAATAATTAACATTAATTTCAAATTCAAATACAATAACTCAAAAAACAAAAAAATGTTACACAAAGTTAAAAAGAATTTCATTAAAAATAAAAATAATTTAATTTTAATAGCTATTTTGTTTAAATTTATTTGTTTTTGATTACTCAAATTTTAATATCGGCAAATTTTAGTTGCTATTATGAATTTTATTAAATAATATTTCACGATAATTATGAATTAATTTTCATTTTACATTTAAAATAATAGTTAACAACACAGTACCTTAATAAAAAAATCATACGCAAATTACAACTAAATAAGATTAATTTTCAATGAAGTTATGATAATATGACAATAAATTACCTGTAAAAGTTCTATCAATATAATCTTTATGACTTGTATTCAATCTTGCTGGAATTTTTATGAAATTAATATTTATTATTAGATTCGCTAAATTTCATATTAATTGCAAAACTGGTATATATCAATCTGAATAAAAATTGCTTATTGATTGCAAAATATCTTTTTACTATTTTAATTCTATAATTAACAATAATTTCAGTATTCAATAGTTTATATTAATTTAATGGAGGAATTGTTATGTCAAAAGAAATGATTACAAAAAAGGATACTAAAAAGAAACCTACTAAAACTTTAATTGAAAAAAGGAAGGAAAAGCAAGAAAAAAAACAAGGTAAAAAGTAGTTAGTTTTAATTCTAATATTACATTTAGCAATTTATCCGAAAATATTTTGTGGATAGTAACTTTTAGTTTGTTAGAATTGTTTATAATAATTAATATTTATCAAATTTTCTATATTTGATAATAATTAACTCTGTTTTAAAAATGAGTTATATTTAATTACTTTTAGAAAGAGTGGACATAAGAAATGATTTGAATGAAAGCGAATTCTCATCAATATTTTGAATTTGATTTGAATTAGTATTTTTATTTTGAGTTTGCATCAACACATTATCAAAAGTTTGTGTAGAAGGTACGTTTGATGATAAATCAGCAAGAGTATTTATGCTTTTTTCAGAAACCCCAAGCAATAAAGTTTTATCACCTGCTTTAATTACAAACAACTGATTTTTCGGCTGCAAGGCCATTCTTGATAAGATTTCCAAGCTAATTCCTGATGATTTCTTCTTTGACTTTGCGGTATATTTTTTAATTAACCAAAACAAAACTCCAAAGAGTGAAACCAACAGCCCCAATGTAGCAAATGCTCTTAAAATATTTCCATCAAACATAAATTTACTCCGATAAAATAAATATAATACCTGCAATAATAAATAAATTGCAGGATTATTTTTTCAATCCTCTCAACCTATCTGATGGGTCAACAAGTGTAGTAATACGAATACCAAAGTGCTTGTCGATAACAACAACTTCACCTTCGGCAACTTTTTTTCCGTTAATCAAAACATCAACCGGCTCACTGACGAGCTTATCGAATTCAATAACCGAACCTCTTCCCAATCTAAGAATTTCCCTGATAAGCATATTTGTTCTACCGAGTTCAATAGAAACAGGCAACTGCAAATCATAAAGTAATTCTAATTTCGGATCCAACGGCGAATAAATTGTACCCGTAGTTCCGTAATCTAATTCCGGAAAATCCGGTGAAGCAACTCCTCGTCCACCATCACCATCTTGCTCGTCCATATCCAGAGATTCAATATCCAGATCAAGTCCGCCACCAGAAATTAGGGCATCAATTTCTTCTTGAGTCATTGTCATAATAATTATTCCTTCTCTTTGTAACTTAAGTCTTCATCTACAAGGTCATCATCAGTAAGAGGTCTAATAACTCTAACTGCTTTTTTCCCTTCAACACTGCCGGGTCTTGCGGCAAGTTTTCTTTTTCCTGCAATCAATACTTCAATTTCTTGATTGATTCTTTTTGTAAGTTTAATAACATCACCTTCTTTGAGTTCCATAATTTCACCCACAGTTAGCGATGTTTTTCCAAGTTCGGCTATTATCGGCAAATAAGTATTAGATATCTGCTGATTTAATACCTGCATATTTTCTCTGATTCGCTTTGGACTTTGTCTTAATGCAGTAGTTGTTACCTGCTGACGATTCAATTTAGCAAGAACTTCTTCAAGTGCAAAAGTAGGAAAGCAAAGATTTAGCATAAATGTATTATTGCTATTACCTATTTTTACATCAAACGAAACAACAACAACGATTTCAGAAGATGGAGCAACCTGAACAAAGTCAGCTTCAATTTCTAATCTTGAATATTTGAAATTTAATTCAGCAATTGCACGCCAAGCATTTCTTAAATCATATAATCCATGCTCAATAATGCCGCGTAAAACTGCTTGCTCAATTGGTGTAATTGTTCGTGGTTTAGGCAATACTTCACCTTTACCACCAAGTAGTAATTCAACTAATGTAAGAGCCAACTCAGGACTTACTTCCAAAATACCACTACCATCAGTTCCTTCAATATCAAACACATATAAACAACTTGGATTTGATACAGAAAGAATAAATTCAGAATAAAAAAGCTGGTCAACTGATGTTACACTAAATGATACAACTGTTTGCAATTTAGAAACAAGATAATATCCGAAAACTTCCGCAAAATTCTCATGAATTGTCTGCAGAGTTCTAACTTGATTCTTCGAAATTCTATTTGGACGTCTAAAATCGTAATTACTTATTTCACCTTTTATAACAGGTCTTGCCGTAATTACTTCATCGACATCTACTCTGCCGCTGTTCATTTCATTGAGCAGACTATCAATCTCGTTTTGTGATAAAACATCAGCCATAATTATCTATTTTATTGTTTAATATATTCTACTAAAATAATATCTTTAAGAAACTTTTTATCTTTTTTAAAAATTGGTACTAAGTCATTTTTAAAAAATAATTTAAGTGAATCTCTTTTGGCTTCAATATCTGATTCAGACATAGAGGCAATTCTTGTATTAATCACGTCTTTAATCTTTGCCATCAATCGCTTCATTTCTGGCGTTAATTCTGCACCCGGTTTTGCTTCCGCAGCTTCTTCACCTTCTTTTGGTTTTTCTCTATATTCCAAACCCAAGTTTAAAACTACATAGCTCGAAGAACTTTTTGGATTTGTTATAATCCTACCCGTTTCAAAATATGTTGTTGGTACTTCGTCAAGATAATCCTGCTCTTCCAATTCAGCCATAGCAGCATCTTCTTCAGAATGTGCTTTCTTTTCTACTTTTTGATGTCCACCTTTACCACCAGTAGTATCAACATTAGCCATTAATGTTTCAACTTGTGATGAAACCATCATATTTACTGCAAATAAAGTTCCACCAATCAAAACAGCCAAGACTACGACTCCTATAATAATCATTATAGGTAACGATAACATCGTTTTTCTTTTTTTGGGTCTTTCCGGTTCTTGCTTTGCTTCTTCTGCCATAATTCTCACTTAAAATTGTTTTTAAAGATAACTATTTATTCAAAATGTAATATCGTCTTAGTACTCATTTTATTGAATAATAAGTTATCAAAGTTTAAATATTAATAAAAACCGTGCCAAAAGATTACATTTCAGCTTTTTCAATCAGTTAGCAAAATGGCGTATTTTAAGTTGTTTATTATTGAACAATAACTTAATTGATATACTACCAAATGAACAATATTGAACAATAGAGAAATCCACTTGTTTATTTAATTTGAATGAAGTGAAGAATCAATAAATTGGGTTTCGGGGATTGGGGATTGGGCTTCTAAGGTGTCCGACATTGGTATGCTTATTTTGATGGTCTAATTATGATAAAATTTCCTGCATACTCTTAGAATATCACGTAATGATTAAATTATGGTAACAAGTGAATTGTTGTTTTTATGAGTTGGGACTGTCTCATAAGTTGAATATTAGATAATTTTTCAATTTTAATGTTAAGAAATATCTTTATATTTCAATCACTTAGAGACAAATAGATTCTGAAACAAGTTACCAATGACATCTTTTTTCCTTGCATCAGTATGACGATTTTTGAGGCAGTTCCAATAAACATCGGATGAAGGAAATCCTCCTTAATCCCCCTTTAATAAAGGGGGAAAGGGGGATTTGAATTAATGCTACATTGAGGATTCTGAAACAATCTACCAATGACGACAATTTTTTATAATGGTGTCATTTTGCATATTTTTAAATATATTTGTTCCGCTCTTCAGAATGACAACTTATGAGACAAGTTCAAAATTATGGTTACAAATCGCAAATTATAGAATTACTTTAATATAATCACTACGTGATAAAAAAACTTTTTTGATTGTTCTGTGTTACCATAATAAAATCACTACGTGATAATTTATGTAGTTGTATGAATTATTATATTGAAATAATCAACATAATTAACCTAACAATGTCGGACATCTGGAAATACATTTTCTCCACACCGTTTTTCCTCTTTTTGTTCTCCATATACATTGATAAAAAATACTTTATATATGCAAATAAAAACTATTGCACTATATTACAATACATTCATATAGTCATCGTTTATAAATTTGATTTACAAACAAATTTATTAGGAGTTTAATATGATTAAATTAATCACATTCATAGCATTAGCATTAATGCTTTCAGTAAGTACTTTTGCAACTGAAAATAAATCGACAAAAAATTCAGCCAAAAATACTGTTGTTATAGATGTAAGAACAGCTCAAGAATTTAATGCTGGACATATAAAAGAATCTATGCATATTCCTTATGATATAATAACCCAAAAAATAACTCAAGAAGTTCCATCAAAAGATACTCAAATAATTCTTTACTGTCGAAGTGGCAGAAGGTCAGGAATTGCTGAAAGAGCATTAAAAGATATGGGATATAAAAATGTTGAAAATTATGGTAGTATGGAAGATGCTAAGAATAAACTTGGAATAAAATAAATAGCTTTATATAGTTTTCAAAGATTGGCAAAATGGTATAACTAATGTCAAGCAGACAATAATGTTAATTCAACAATATGTACGTGATTTGAGTAGTTTGGAATTAATATTTAAATTTTTGCAATATTCTTGTTTCTGTTTTAATTAAAACTTGTATTGCATTAAACAGTTGCATAAAATAATCTTATTGAACAAGCAAAAAAAAAGCATCTTAAAAAGATGCTTTTTTTTTAATAATTGAAATTACTATTTCAATTTCATACCTTCGTCAAGTAATTCATTTACTTTGCTTAATGAATCAGCTTCAGCATAGAATCTTATTAATGGCTCTGTACCAGATGCTCTGATTAATAGCCAGCCCTTTTCTACAAAGAACTTAAACCCATCAGTTGTATCAATTCTATCCACATTATACCTACCAAGATGATTTGGACCTTTTGCAGCAGCATTTAAAATCTGTTTTTTGACAGATTCAGTTACTCTTACATCGCGTCTTAAATATCTATGAATACCAAATTCTTCATCAAGTTCTTCGCATAATTGTTTCAAAGACATTTCTCTAATTGCCATTACTTCAAGAATGAACATAGCATTAAATAAACCATCTCTTTCTGGAATATGAAGGATACAGCTTAACCCGCCAGATTCTTCACCTCCAATTAAAATATCTTCTTCAACCATTTTCTGTGCAATATGTTTAAAGCCAACAGGAGTTTCGTATAGCTTGATATTTTTCTTTTCGCAATACATATTTACCATTGAAGTAAGAGAAACTGTTTTAGCAACAGCACCTCTTTTCTTTTTCTTTTCATAAAGATATTTAAGCAAAATCATAAATATTTTATGTGAATCAACAAAATTTCCTTCATGGTCAATTAAACCAACTCTATCCGCATCGCCATCAGTTGCAATACCAATATCATAATCGCCTTTTTTGATTGTATCAATCAAAACGGACAGACATTCACCAATAGGTTCTGGATGGTCAATCTCACCAAAAGATGGATTCAAATCACCATGAATTTCAGTAGAAACTGGTACTAATCTTCTTAATGTACCAATTCCTGCTCCATACATAGGGTCGAAAAGAATTTTAAATTTTCTTTCGTTAATTTCATTAACTTTAATTTTCTTTTTAATATGTCTAATGTATGAATCTTTTGCATCAAATACTCTGATTTGTCTTGTTGCAAAATAATCATCAAAAGTTTTAAATTTGAATTGAGGAGGTTTATTCCAAAGTTTGTTCAATTCAACTTCTAATTCTGCAATATCTTCTGGAATTGCAGGACCACCAAAATTTGCTTTAACTTTGAAACCATTATAAATTGCAGGATTATGACTTGCAGTAATTACAATACCCAAATCAGCACCTTTTGCTTTTGTATGAAATGAAACTTGAGGGGTAGAAGCAATTGCATCAGTAAAATGCACTAATACACCTTGCCACGCCAAAACTAAAGCAGTTTCAACCGCAAAGTCCTTAGATAGAAAACGAGTATCATACCCGATAACAACAGTAGGGCTTTCCTTACCTGTTTTTTTCTTTAAGTATCTTGCAACTGCAAGAGCTACTTTTTGTACATTTTCAAAATTAAAATCACGTGCTATAAGTCCACGCCAACCATCTGTACCAAATTTTATCATTTTTGTCTTGTCTTTGTAAGTTCAACAAGTTAATTACTAATTTATTTAATTATAAGTTTATCTGTTAAATACACTTCTACCAGCATAAACAGCATCATCATCAAGCCATTCTTCAATTCTAAGTAATTGATTGTATTTTGCAACGCGGTCAGTTCTACTTGGAGCACCTGTTTTAATTTGACCAGCATTTGTCGCAACAGCAATATCAGCAATTGTAGCATCTTCAGTTTCACCTGAACGGTGTGAAATCACAACACTATATCCATATCTTTGAGCCAAGTGAACTGTTTCCAAAGTTTCAGTTAAAGTTCCAATTTGATTTACTTTAACTAATATTGAGTTTGCAATACCTTCACGAATTCCACGAGCCAAAAATTCTGGATTTGTTACGAACAAATCATCACCAACTATTTGTATTTTATTGCCTAAAGTATCTGAAAGTAACTTCCAACCTTCCCAATCATTTTGGTCTAAACCATCTTCTATAGAAATTATAGGGTATTTGTTGCATAAATCAACATACCAATTTACCATTTGTTCAGATGTAAATAATTCACCTGTAGATTTGAACATTTTATATTTACCATCTTCATACATTTCGCTTGAAGCAACATCAATAGCTAAAAGGAAATCATCATTTGGTTTGTAACCGGCTGCATTGATGGCTTCAAGAATAACATCAAATGCTTCTTCATTTGATTTCAATGATGGAGCGTACCCACCTTCATCACCAACAGAAGTGTTATAACCTCTTGATTTTAATACTTTTTTCAAATGATGAAAAACTTCTGTACCCATTCTCAAAGCATCTGCAAATGTATCAGCACCAACCGGCATTATCATAAATTCTTGTATATCTACACTATTATCAGCGTGTTTTCCACCATTTAATATATTCATCATAGGAGTAGGTAATAATTCTGCTCTAACTCCACCAAGATATTTATATAATGGCAAACCATGATATTCCGCTGCTGCTTTTGCTACTGCAAGAGATACACCAAGAATAGCATTTGCACCTAATTTTGATTTATTATCTGTACCGTCAAGTTCAATTAATAATTTATCTATTTGCTTTTGTTCTGTGGCATCTAATCCTTCTAAAGCATCTGCAATAATTTCATTTACATTTTCAACAGCTTTCAAGACGCCTTTGCCTAAATATCTTGAATTATCTTCATCTCGCAATTCATAAGCTTCGTATTCGCCTGTTGATGCACCTGATGGAACAATCGCACTTCCATAAGAACCATCATCTAAAACAACTTCGACTTCAACAGTAGGATTGCCACGTGAATCAAGTACTTCACGTGCATGAACATCAAGGATTAATGAACTCATAATAATAACCTCTAATAAAAAAAACTTTTTTCTCAAATAACATTTTTAATAACTGTAAAATTAACTATTTTTTTTTAAAGAATTTAAGAAAATTTCATATTAATTTTGAATTAGCTAATTTTCGGTAAGAAAACCTCAAAAGTTGTTCCTTCGTTAATTTTGCTATTTACTTGAATCATACCATTATGCTTTTTAATAAATTCATTACAAATTATCAATCCAAGACCTGTTCCTTTTTCTTTTGATGTTCCAATTGTAGTTACACTCACATCAATTCTGAATAATTTATTAATATCTTCTTGGCTCATCCCAACACCATTATCAATAACTTTTATGGAATAATTCTTATCGTCATCGGTAATTAAAATTTTGACAAAACCATTCTTATTAGTAAATTTAATAGCATTGGTTAGTAAATTTCTAATTACCGTATTTATCATATTTTTATCAGCATATACTTGATTAAATTTTTGATTAGATTCAAAAATTAATTGAATTTCTTTCAATTCAGCAAGATTTTTTGCAGTTTCAATATTATCTTTACATAACTCATTCAAATCGAAATACTCTTGTTCAAATTTAATATTTCCAGACTGAGTTCTTGCCCATTCAAGTAATTCATTAAGTAAAGACCTAAATTGTAAAGTTCCTTGCTTTAATCTGTCAATTTGTAGAGATACTTTGTCAATGTTGTTTGTTTTGAAATATAAATCTAATAATTCTACCGAACCCATTATTCCCGTAAGAGGATTTTTTAAATCATGTGAAATAATTGAAAAAAACTTATCTTTAGCTTTATTTGCCAAATCTAATTCATCATTCAATTCTTCTAATTTATTATTTTGCAATGTAACAGTATAATTTACTTGTGTAAGCTCATCATTTAAAGCTTCGAGTTCGTAATTCTGCTGTGAAAGCTGAGAATTTTGAAGTGATACAGTTCTATTTACATCAGATAATTGGGAAATCAATGTTTCTAATTCAATATTTTGGGAAGAGATTGTTTCATTTAATCCTATTAATTCTTGATTGTATTTTTCAGTTTTTTCTTTTTCTTTTTTAAGATTATCTCTTTCGATATGATAATTATTCAAGAGATTTACTACTATGAAATATATGATAATCGAATCATATATAACAGATAAAAGAATATCTACAAATCGTGATTCTTCTGAATCATATTTTACAATTAAATCAGGATTAAGATATTGAAAAACTATCAATATTATTAAATCAATCAAAAACAACAATAAAATATACTTTCTATATTTTGCTTCAATTATCAATACCGACACCGTCATTGTAACAAGTATAAGCATAGCATGATTGCTATTATAGCCATCATTATAAAACCAAATTATCGTTACTGAGATGAAAGAAATAATTATGAAGGGATTTATATATTTATGATAATTATCATGTTTTTTGGATTGTGAATAAAAATAGAAAAAGAAAAGTCCTGAAATCATCGGTAAAGCAATGATTATAGGACTTAAACCTGAAATATAATTTACAAAAGCACCAAAAAAAGTTAGCAAGCCACCAAAAAATGATGTCATAATAAAAATACGTCTTTGTAAAGGCAAATCTTCTAAGTTGCCAATAATTCTTGAATTGAAATATTGTATAAATTTACTCATAAAGATATTCTATTATGATACTGAAATTTACTGTTGACTGCTTTTATGTTCTTCCCATGTTTGATTTTTCTTTCTGAAAATAAATGAAACAGGAGTTCCAGCAAAATCAAAATGCTTTCTTAATACTCTTTCAATAAATCTTTTGTAAGAATCTGGTATTAATTGTGGATGATTTGCAAAAAATGCAAAAACTGGTGGTTCAGTACTTACTTGTGTTATGTAATTAATACGTAAATCATAACCTCTAACTGAAGGAGGCGGAGTCCTATCTAATTCAGCAAGTAAGACTTCATTTAATTCAGAAGTTTTAATTCTGTAAGACCTGCGTTCTTTAATTAATTTTGCAAGTTCAATTACTTTAGTAATTCTTTGTTTAGTTAAAGCTGAAATGTACAAAATTGGCGCCCAATCGAATGTTTTCATTTCTTCTTGGTATTGCTCAGTGAATTGTTCTGATGTTTTTTCATTCTTTTCAATCAAATCCCATTTGTTGACAGCAATAATAATACCTTTTCTTGCATCGCTAACCTGATTGATAATTTTTTTATCCTGATCTTCGAGTCCTCTTTCTGCATCAATCATCACAACTGCAACATCACATCGCTCAATAGCTCTTGAAGTTCGAAGAGTAGAATACATTTCGATATTATCTCTAATTTGACTTTTTTTACGAAGACCTGCTGTATCAATTAATACAATTTCTTCACCGTAAAAACGAACAATAGTGTCAATTGCATCTCTGGTTGTACCCGGTATATCAGTAACAATCATTCTATCACGTCCAAGTAAAGCGTTTGTTAAACTTGATTTACCAGCATTAGGTCTTCCAACAATGGCAATTTTTAATCGGATATCTTCTTCATCAGGGTCGTAATCTTTTAAATTATCAGTAACAGCATCAAGAAAATCACCAGTATTTTTTCCATTTAACGCTGAAATGGCAAATGGTTCGCCAAGACCAAGCGAATAAAATTCATGAGCAAAATGAATTTGTTCATTATTATCACATTTATTGATTACCAGAACAATATTTTTCTTAGAAGTTCTTAATATCGATGCTATATCACTATCGAATGGGGTAACTCCATCTCTACCGTCACAAACAAAAATGATTGAATCAGCTTCATCAATTGCTATCATAGCTTGTTCACGAATAGCTCTTTCCATCGTATTTTCACTGCCTGGGATAAAACCACCAGTATCTATCAAAATAAAGTGTTTTCCGTTCCAATCCGATGTACCGTAAAGGCGATCTCTTGTAACACCGGGTTCAGATTCAACAATGGCACTTCTTTCGCCAACCAATCTATTAAACAATGTAGATTTTCCTACATTCGGTCTTCCAACAATTGCAACTAAATTCATATTTTCTCAAATATTACTAAAATAATTTACAAAATTAATAAAATCTAACCATACATTTAAGATTTTTTTTAATTATTTAATAATATGTTAATTAGATTAGTAGTTGATGGCATTAAAATATAAAAAATGCCATACTATATGGCTAAATATTTACATTTATTTTCAATTCTTATCATTATTCCAAAATATTTCCAAAGCACGAATATTTCTCTTGATGCCTTCTAATTTTGTTCGTTTTATGGGAGAATTTTTATAAGTTAAATTAAATTCAGTTGTATCGCTATTTTTAATTGGAACTATCTTAATAGTTGCAATATTTTCATTTGGATAGAATTTTTTTTCATTTGTAAGTAATTTTAAATTCTTATTCCAAGGGCATACTTCCTGGCATATATCACAACCATAAATAAAATTATTTATATTCTCTGCTATTTCAGTAGGAATTTCAAATTGAGATTTCAATTCAATGGTATTATATGCAATACATTTTCTTGAATCAACAATTTTATTGCCAATAATTGCATCTGTAGGACATGCACTAATACATTTTGTACAGCTACCACAGTAATCTTTAATTACTTCATTACTTTCAATTATTAAATCAGTTAAAATAATTCCCAAAAAAAAGTACGAACCATATTTTTTATTTATAATTAAACTATTTTTCCCTTGCCAACCAATACCTGCTTTTTCTGCCCATATTTTTTCGAGTATTGGACCGGTATCACAATATGATTTTGTATTAGAATTAGGATATTTTGATTTAATGTAAATTTCTAATTGTTCCAGTTTTTCTTTAACTATGTCGTGATAATCATCTCCCAAAGCATATCTTGAAATTTTACCGGAATTATTAATTAATTCATTATTTGGAGGATAACTTGTATTTGTGAAGTAATTATACGCAGTTACAATAATTGTTTTGCAGTTGTTTAAAACCAATGAAATATTTTCTCTTTTATCAAGATTATTCTCCATCCATTTCATATTGGCATTGTATTGACTTTCTAACCAAATTTTATAGTTTTGGATTTCTTCGCTTAATAATTCAAACTTTGCAAATCCAATATCAACAAATCCAATTTCCAATGCCTTAGCAATTAATTCTGATTTGAAAGAACTATCCATATTAATTAAGAGTTAATATAAATTTTTTCAAATTCTCTACCAAACGTTTCAAATTTTAATTCTTTACTCAATTTCAAAACCGCATTTTTGAACTGTTCAGATTTTTCGCTATCAGTTTTCTTGTTAAGCATTGAAATATTAGCAAGAGCAAGTAATTTTAATTCTTTAGGCAAGTGAATTGCAGTTTTTACAGCTTTTTCAAGGTAATTTTCCGAACTTTTCAGATAGTTTTGAGCAAATTTTAATTGAGCCAATGAATTATAAACAATAAAAGAAGTAAATTTTTCTGGTGTTTCCTTGATAATTTTTTCTGCCTCTTCAAGATAATCATTTGCCCTTTCATATTTTTCGTTATTCATCAAACATTTTGCCATAAGACATAGCATTTGAGCCACTTGAATATTTGTCATATTTTGCTTATACTCTGTAAAGTATTTTTCAGCTTTTTCGAGAGCAATATCTAAATTGCCATTATTATATTCGTTGATAACAGATTTTCTAATCATTTGAAAATCAACTATACTGCTATCAATTAATAAATCACTATTCCCATTTCCATTAGCACCATCAGAATTTACATTATTATCAACTTTATTTAGTGAAGTTTTTAATTGCTCCACAAAAATTTTACTTTCTTCATCAAGAGTAGCAATTTCATCCAAGTCAAAATCAGAAAATCCACTAAATACGTTTTTAATTAATTCATCATTACCTGCTTTTTTAGCCGCTTCCGCTGAAATAAGCAACATTTCTTTAGTAGTAGAATTATCCCCAGATGCAGAGCTGTGGGCTGCTATATAAGGAGCTAATTGCTCTTTTAGTTCATTTGATTTTGTGGAATCAAAAATCTCTTTCAAATATGCTTTTATTTGCCCATGTATTGAAGATTCTTCTTCGTATTCAAGTAAATCTTTAAAAAATAAATGATAAAAAGATTGAGTGAATCTATATTTTGTTGTTTTAATACCATAATAACTATCAGAAGCACCAACACTTTTGATAAATCCTGTTTTTTGCTGAAGTGAGCGTAGTTTTTTAATTGTGGAAAGAATATCCATATTTAAAAGTTTTGAAACAAGTGCAGCTGAAAATTCAAGACCTTCAGCACTACAAATTGAGAGTATATTTTTTTCTTCATCGGATAAGGTTGAAATATGCTGTGAAAATACTGCCTGAACTGATGATGGTAAATACTCATTTCCCTTAAAATTTGTTACTAAATTTCCGTGTTTGTCAAATGGTGTATGCTCAGCAAAATATCTTAAATATTCTGTACAAATTCCAGGATTTCCATAAGAATGCTCAAATACCCACTCCTCAAACTCATCATTTGGAATATAACTTTTGAAATATAATTTTGCCAATTTGCGAACTTCATCAAGTTTTATTGATGAAAGTTCCATATTAATTATCTCTCCAATATTAGAATAATTTTTTATGAATGACTGAAGAGGACCCACATTTGTTTCCAAATATTCGGGTTTGTATGTGAAAATTATTAAAATTGGCAAATATTTAACAACTTTCAAAAAATATTCTTCCATTGCTTTCACAGATTCAGCATCAGCGTAGTGCATATCATCAATTAGCAAAATCAATGGTTTTCTCTTTGTAAATTCTGTAATTTTTTTTAAAATTTCTTCAACATTTTTATTTAATTTATTCCCACTTGAATACTTTTCAATATCTCGTTTAGTTTCTTTGTAAAAATAAACAGCTTCACCAAGAACGGGGACTGCTGACAAAGCATTTAAGCCAATCTGAATAGCAAGATTCTTTTTTTTGCTATTTACATTTGCAGTATCTGAGATAAGATTTTCTAGAATATGAATAAATATACTCAATGCTTGCAAATTACCGATATTCATATTGCCTACAGGTGCTTGACCTTCTGCAAAAGAAACAAAGTACTTATTACTTTCAGCTAAAGATGTTACTAAAGTAGAAATCAACAAAGATTTACCAAAACCAGTTGCACCCGAAACTGATATAATCGCACCTTTGTTTTTTGAAAGATTATCTACTTCCTTGTAAATTATCTCAATTAACTGCTCGTTGCTTACAAAATTTCCAATCACAAAAAAACTTTTAAATTTGTTTTTAATTCAATATCTAATATAAAACTAAATTCTAATATATAAAACTTTTTTAATTTATTTGTTCAATTTAATATTAAATCAAGAATATCCAGAACAAAATTTCTGTAATTGTTTATGAATCTTTTTTATCAACAAAGTAGTAAATTTTCAATAGATAATTTAATGGAAATTTTTCAATTTTCTACTTTTATGGTATTTGACCAATTATTCAGCAACCAAATTGTGCGTTGAAATAAATTAGTTGCATAAATTAAAACTAATTTTGAATCCGAATCAAGTAATTCATTATTATTAAGATAGGATTTTCTAATGTTTTCCATTAAAGAACCTTTATCATTTGTGATTTTTTGCAAAACATCAATATCAAATTCATCTTTAGATTTTGTTGCATCAATAGCTGTCATCAAATTGACATGTAATGATTCAACAACATCCCTTATGAATGTAGCAAGAGAATCATCATATTTATTTGAATCAATGTTTAACACCAAATTATATATTGATTCATCAATAGATTTCAACAAAGTATTTCTGTTTTTAACAATGATATAAAATTCCGAAATATCATTTGATAAATTCGCATTAATTATACGAGTTAAATAAATTTCGAGTTCATTTATTAAAACTAAATTAGATTTACGTATTAGTTGATAATCTTGAATCAAATGTTCATCTTTTTCAACCCTGATTTCATTTAAATAATTTGGAAATCTCTCAAAAATTCTAATCTGTTCTTGTTCAAGAAAAATCAATGCAGTACCTGGGTCATTCATTGAATTTTCATTTATAAACATAGTTTTAGATAAGTCTTCTTCTTTGGTTGGAGGACTAATCCTAATTAGCAACTTGTAAATTGGACTGTAAAATGCAGATAATAAAATTATTGGAGTTGCCTTGGAAATTAGAAATGTATAAGCAGTCTGTTGTTCAATTGTAGATGCAATATTTTGAATAAAATACTTTATTAAAGGAATATTTCCAAAAAATTCAATGTAAGATAATGTAATTAAAAGCAAAGCACTGATTCCAGATTCAATTATCTTGAAATAAGACAGTTGCTTAGATGTACCTTTCGTACTCGTGGTAAGTAATAATAACGCTATAGCTTCACCAAATCCCATTCCAAACACAATTAGCATCACTTGGTCAATACCAATAAGACCAGTATGACTCATCGGCAAAATCAATACTACAATTGTTGAAGATGAATGAATAATAACCCGAAGTAAAATACCGATAAAAACTGGTAAAAAATAAGCGTCATTTGTGAAATTAAATATATATTGTATAATTTCAAAGTCAGCAAATGGTTGGCTGCCGGATTTCAATAATTGGTAACCATAAAGAAATATACTTATTCCAAAGATTGCAGAAAATAAATTCTCTTTTCTACTACCCTTATCAAAGCCATAAAAAATTCCACTCAATCCAAGAATGATTAATATTCCAAGTTTCAAATTAATTGCTACAAGAAAAATTAGAGCTGTTGTACCTGCATTTGCCCAAGATATTATAGGAAGTGCATTTCTTACTGTAATTAAACCACTATTTACCAGACCCATCATTATGAAAACTGAATTAGTGCTACTTTGTGAAATTGCACCAGATAAAAAACCCCAAAATGCAGCTAAAAAATTATTACGGGTTAAACGTGAAAGTATAATACGAAATTTATGACTTGTTAAATTTTTTAGTGAATTACTTACAATTTTGACACCACTAAAAAATAAACCGATTCCAGCTATCATTGTAACAATAGTTTCAAAAATACTCAAAAATTCACCAATCTTTAGAATTGTAAATAAAACTAAACAAAAATAGTAAAAATTTGTTAATTTCAGATTAATATAAAGTTAAATTTTTATGAATATTAACCTGCATACATTCTTAGTAATCTGTTTAGCCACTTGCAAGAGCATTTCAATATTACTTGAGCAACTGACTGTTAGTTAAAACCAAAAAGTCCGGTAAAATTGCCGGACTTTTTTTTTATTTTTCTTTATTGATTCTGAATAATCAGTATTCTTATTAAAATCAAATTGTAATTGAATTATAGGAAATCTCCATTTACTTTATAACAACAAATTTTTGTAGTATGTTTTCACTTCCGTAACTTAGAATTATTACATATTCTCCTGAACTTAAATTTGATGTATCAAATTCTATTATATTTGATGAAAATTTCTTTAAATGTGATGTTAAATCTGCAACAATTTCACCATTTAAATTGAATATTTTCAAATTACTTGAATGAAAATCAGGGGTATTTATCTCAAGTTCTACAAATTGATTTGCTGGATTTGGCTTTATTTGCAATGAAAATTGCAACTCTGAAATAATATTTCCAATGATAACAGCATTTTTTTGATAATTCAATTTATTATTAATTTTGCCTGAAATAATATTTTTAAATTCTAAATTCCGGATTTCTGTAAATATACCATTTTCATATTTTAATATCTCGAGACCTGCATTTTCTAATGCACCATCTGTAATTTCAGTATATTCATCATCTCCCCATAGTACAATTGCAGTTTTACAATTAACAACCCTACTTACTCCAATAATTTTCTTATCAATATTTACAACTACAATTTCTGTATTATCTGGCAAATTTATATCCAAAATTAATGAAGCATTATTTCCTGTATTTTCATAATCACTTTTGAGATTTCTGGCTTCATAATCTTCAAATTGGTTAGTAGATGAAACTCTCCCAATAGAATTTGGTGGAAATATCAAAGTATCTTTAGCATTTAAATAAACCTGAAAACCTTCACCAGAATTCATATTTCCAATTTGATTCACACCACCTGGCATATATATTTTACCATCAATTTTTTTTGCAATTATTAACCTGCCTGCATCAGTAATTGAAGCAAGAGCTGTAACAATATTTAATTGAGTATTACGCAAATAAGGTATAATTGACCAACCATTGTTCAAATATATTGGAGTATCTTCAGGTACAACAGATGTTCCAAATATTCCCAAAGTATCATTTTTTGTTGTATATGCTTGATATCCTTCTTTTACATTCCAGCTACCAATTTGATTAACACCACCGGGCATATATATTTTGCCATTTGCATTTTTCATTATTACAAGATTAGGATTTAATTCAGCAGTAACGTCAGGAAGTAAGTCAGATGAATCTGGTTCAACAAATGATGAAACAAAATTCCAACCTGTCTTAAAAGCTATTTCCATACTTGGTGTCTTAAAACTAATCTCATTTCCATAAGATGTTCCTATACTATTTGTTGAGTATGCTCTAACATAATATTCTGTATCTTTTTGCAAATTCGTTAATCTTGAAGTAAAAGAACCCATGCCTGAACCATCTGATGTTTTACTATTTGATATAGTTGGATTTTCGGAAGTATTCCAGCAAATTCCTTTTGCAATAATATCATCTCCACCATCATTTATTATTTCCCCACCTGATTTTGCCTCTGAAGATGTGATTGAAGTAATTGAAACTGTAGTTAATTCTGGTACTTCTGGCTCATTAGTTGTAAATGAAATTTCATTACCATAAGCAGTTCCGACTGAATTTGTAGCAAAAGCTCTAACATAATAAGTTGTACTTCCTCTAAGACCTGTAATAAAACTTGAAAATAGTGCATTTGAATTGTAATCAACTTTTTTTGAATCTGAAATTGTAGGATTGCCAATGGTATTCCAGCAAATTCCTCTTTCAACTATTGATAATCCCCCATTGGATATGATATTTCCACCTGAATATGCAGAAATATTTGAAATATTTGTAGCTAATTCAGTTGAAATTTCAGGAATCGTATTTAATAATGCAACAGAATGATAACTTCCACATGCAATTTTTGACCAGTTAGTATTAGTTCCAATTTGTGTAGGATTTTTAATAATAGGTGAATACAAACCCCAAGTCCAAATTGTTCCTGTATTTTTTAAAGCAATAGTAAAATCACCTGCACATGCAATTTTTGACCAGTTTGCATCAGAACCAATTTGTACTGGTGTATATCTATGTGTTGTTGTCCCATCACCCACTTGTCCATTAGAATTATAACCCCAGCCCCAAATTGTTCCATTGCTCTTGATAGCAATAGTATGAATTGTTCCAGCATCAATATCAGCCCAATTGTTATCAGAACCAATTTTTACAGGAAATTTTCTGTGACCACCTCCATTTCCAAGTTGTCCCCATTCACCTCTTCCGAATGCCCATAGAGTTCCATCTGTTTTAATGCAAAGAGTATGACTTGAACCACATGCAACTACTGCCCAATCTTTAGCTGTTCCTATTTGTTTAGGAATATTTGAATTCGTAGTTGTACTATCACCTAATTGCCCATATTCATTTCTACCCCAAGTCCATAATGAACCATCATTTTTAATTGCAACAGTATGCCACCCTCCACATGCAACTTTAGCCCAATCAGAATTTGAGCCAATTTGAGTAGGTACAAATTTATTTATATTAGTTCCATCGCCAAGCTCACCATAATTATTTGAGCCCCAAGCCCAAAGTGTTCCATCATTTCTAATGCAAACTGAATGACTGCTACTAGAAGTATTCCCATTATCCAAGCCACCACTTGCAACAACAGACCAATAAGTACCTTTCATTATCTGAATTGGATAACTTCTTGTGGTATCAGTATTATCTCCATTTTGACCAGATGAATTTTCTCCCCAAGTCCACAATGTACTATCAGTTTTAGTTGCAATGGTATGTTTGTTTCCGCAAGCAATTTGCAACCAATTAGAATTGTTTTCGATTTTTGTAGGGACGCTTCTGGAAGCATATTTTATACTAAATCCAGCAGTACTCGTAGGAAAAGGAAGAACTACATAAGAACCCCAAGTATATAGTTTACCATTACTTCTAATACCTGCTGAATGAGCATATCCACATGCCATATTATTCCACTTGTAATCTTTTCTCCATAATATTTTCACTGGAATATTTCTATCTTTTCTTGTACCATCGCCAAGTTGTCCATATTGATTACTACCAAATGCCCAAAGCGAACCATCATTTTTAATTGCAAATGAATGTGAATATAAACAAAATATTTTTGACCAATTTGTTTCTGAATTTACAACATCTGGTGATAACCTATCAATATTAGTACCATCTCCAAGTTGACCATAGTAATTTTGTCCCCAAGACCAAATTGAACCATTTGATTTCATTCCCAATGAATGATAAGCTCCACAAGAAATATCACTCCAAATAGTATCAAGACCAATCATAGTTGGATAAAGTCTGTCAATTTTAGTTCCATCTCCCAATTGTCCATATTCATTTTTTCCCCAAGCCCATAATGTGTAATAATCAGTTTTATTTTTAAATATCGCAATAGTATGATTTTCGCAAGCTGCAACTTTTATCCATCCATACGCATTACCAATTTTTACTGGAGAATATCTTGTAGAATCAGTTCCATCACCAAGTTGTCTATAATTATTAAAACCCCAAGCCCAAAGTGTACTATCAGTTTTTATGGCAACACTTCGTCTGTAACCACATGCTATCTGTTTCCAATTTGAGTCAATTCCAATTCTAACAGGTGTATATCTTGTGATGTTTGTACCATCACCAAGTTGTCCATTGTAGTTATAACCCCATCCCCATAATGTACCATTATTTTGAATTGCTATTGTAAAATTTTCACCACATACTACTTGTTTCCAATTATTATTCGTTCCTATTTGAACTAATTGATTTCTGGTTATTGTAGTTCCATCACCAAGTTGTCCGTGAAAATTTTCACCCAATGCCCATAGAGTTCCATCTAATCTAATTACTGCAGTATGCCTTTCTCCACAAGCAACTTGCAAACAATTCACTGCGGAGTCAATTTCACCGGGAGTAAATGCATCTCCAATACCTAATTGTAAATCACTATTTGAACCCCAGGAATAAAGTTCACCAGATATTAGATTAGAAGAAAAAAATAATGTGATAAGGAAAAAAGTACTAATTAAGTTTTTCATAAATCACCTATAAATATATCCTAAAATACAAAATAAATTTCTTCATATCAACTTTAGGCAGTATTTTGTATAGTTCAACTTTAAGATGGGTTGTGATTTCTGGTTCACTTCGAATATTAAAGTCAAATAAAGAAAAATAAAGTCAAAGTACCATATTTATATAACCTTACTTCAAAATTTGGATAATATATATTGTTTTTTACTATTTTGCAATCAATTTCTTTGCTGAATTCAATCCGGTTAAAATTAAATGTTCAATTGATTTAAAATCAATACCAACAATATCCGCATTATCTTTATATTCTAAAATAAGTTCAAAAAGTCTTTTTGCTTCTAATCCATTGCCAATTATTAAATGTGCTTGTGCATTTAAATGTAACGCAGGTATATAATTAGGCATAATTTGAAGAGCAAGCTCACACCATTTTATTGTTTCGATATAATTTTTTTCTTTAGATTCAATGTCTGCTATTTGTAGTGATGTATTACATATTAAAAAATCAGATAAATTACCACATTTAATTGCATTCACTAATGAATTTTTTGCTTGGTCGTAAATTTTCATTTGAGCAAGCGTATTTCCTAATTGATACCAAGCATAACCGTTTGTTGGGTCAATATTAACATGACTTAGCAAAATATTAAGATTTTTTCTTACTTTCAATTCCATTTGGTCTTTTGGAATTGCATATCCATTATGAATAATTTTCAATTCCGAAGGTAAAACTTTATAACCATTTTCAATAATTGATGGCGAAATTTGTTCATGAATTTTTCCGAAGAATTTTACCTTTGGAAAACCAATATTTCTGAATAATCGAGGATATTTGCCTATGAAATCGACAATTTCTTCATCTTCATTATAATGTTTGCTCACAACATCACAAATAAATGCACCCACATTTCCATTTGATTCGGAACACAATTTTCTTAAAATTGAAGCACTTTGAGGTGTAAGTACTTCGTCAGCATCAAGATATAAAATCCATTCTCCTTTACATTGTTGCAAAGAATGATTACGAGCAGCAGCAAAATCATCAACCCATACAAAATGTGTAATTATCGCATTATATTGTTGAGCTATTATCAATGTATTGTCCTTAGAACCTGTATCACAAATAATAATTTCATCAACTACATCTTTCACACTCTCAAGACATTCAGCAAGACAATCTTCTTCATTTTTGACAATCATCGACAAAGATATTAGCTTATTACGGTTCATTTTCCCAGACAATTTAGATGACTCTACCAATTGCTCAACTTGAATATAAAACTCCCTAACTTGTTTATTATCAGGAATTAAATCAATGGCATATTTTAGATGATAAAGAGATTTGTCAAATTCGTTAGAATAATAGTGCGCCTGAGCAAGTCCAATTAATGATTGAATATCTTCGGGATTCTCATCAATAGCTAATTGAAATGCTTCTATCGCAAGATTTAAATTATGTTGTTTTAAAAACTCTGTTCCTTGTTCGTAATAGTTTATCATTTTTACCTAAGTTAAATATTGGTATATTTTCAAAATAGTAGTAACGTAATATTTTCGATATTATGACTTTAAAAAACCAAAAAAACACTATTTCATTTATTCAAAATTATGTAAGCACTATCAATCAATTGTTGAAAATCAGCTAAAATTCTAACCATAGCTTCAATATCAAATGAATCTACTGATTCCTTCAAATTGTTTCCATAATCAACCAAAATTTGAGAAGAATATAATTTACCAGCATTAATATTATTGAGTGCAAATTTATTTATTTCATCAAGAATATTTCCTTTTTTAACAACGTCCCACTCTGGTTTCAAATTCTTGCAAATTATACTACAAACGGCTTTGTCTAATTGAGTTTCTGAAAAGTTATATTGGTTCCCTTTTTCAAATTGACTTTTTTTATTCTGATTTTGAATTAGAATTTTTTCCAAATAATGATTAAATTCATTCAAACTAAAGTCGAAATTAATAACAGCATCAGCAAAATCTTTGATTTGTTCAATATCATCAATACATTTTTGGGAATTTTCAAGTATTACCATCAATCTGGATTTTTTTAAATCTGCAAATTTATTTACTTCATTAAAAAATTTATCAAAAGATTGATAATTGTCATAACAATCATATATAATGAGATTGTAATTGTTTTCATTATAATCAAAATTCTTATCTAATTGATGAAAATCGAATTTAATTTTTTTTCTACTAAAGAAATCCATCAATTTTTGAGAATTATTACTAATTTTACCATAAATTAAAACATTCAATTTCAAATATTCAAAATTAAATGTAGAATTCTCTTTTAATATTGCAAATTCAAACGAATTTGAATAACCCACTTTGTATAACTTTAATGTAAATGTTGAGCCAAAATCAACTTTACTATTTAAGAAAATTTCACCATTCATCATTTTGGTTAAGCGTTTAGTAATAGTAAGTCCAAGCCCTGTACCACTGTAATGTTTGGATATGCTTTCATCTTGTTGTCTAAATGGTTCAAAAATTACATCGAACATTTCTTCAGGAATTCCAATTCAAGTATCATTTATTTCAAATATTAGGTCAGTAGTTTTTTCAATTATATCAGTATTAATACAATCAACAGTAATATTTACACTACCAATGTTTGTAAATTTAATTGCGTTACCAACTAAGTTAAATAAAATTTGCCTTAAACGAGTTTCATCAATAATTACAATCGGTGGAACATTTTCAGTTATAGTAAAATTAAGTGTAATATTTTTCTCTGCAGCAGACAATTTGAATAATTCTTTAATTTCAAAAATAATTTTATTTGGTTCTATTGGTAAACTTGAAATGTTCAATTTGCCCGATTCTATTTTTGATAAATCAAGAATATCATTAATCAACATTAAAAGATTATGTGCACTTGCAAGAATTCCATTAATATATTCCATATTCACAACTTCATCTGATTTGCTTTTCAAAAGATTTGTAAATCCTATAATAGCATTCATTGGAGTGCGTATTTCATGGCTCATATTTGCTATAAAATGACTTTTTGATATATTGGCTGCTTCTGCCTTTTCTTTTGCTGATATTAATTCGCTTTCGTATTGCTTTTTGCTAATAGCACTTGATATTATCTCACCAAAAATTTTTACAGAATTTCTAATGTCCTCATCAAGTTCCAAAGTGTAATTATATGTTGTAAACGATACAAAACCATACAATTTATTATTTTGATAAATAGGTTGACAAAGTAATGTCCTTATTCCCATTTTTTCAAAAACATTATAAGAAAAATAAGACCCTAAATCTAATTTCTGCGTATCGGCAAAGTACCCAATTCCCATATTTTCTACAAAATCAAGTAATTGATTGGCAGAATTGATATTTACTCTCTCTAATGACATAGGTAAATTAGTATTTTCTAAAACATAATTATATTCAAGAACTAATTGTTCCTCATTAAATCTATGTATTAGAACTTTTTCGAAATTCAATGTATTGCATACAGTTTTTATTGCATAATTTATTATGCCATCAATTTCATCAACAGATTTATTTATTATTGCTGCTGATATTTCAGTAAGTATATTATTGAAACTATTTAACAATTTCAACTTATTTTCAAATAGTATATAATCAGTAATGTCACGAATAAAAACTGATGTTCCGGTAATTTCGTTATGTTCTTCGATTGGAAATATCTTTGTTTCAAGGTAAGAACTTACTCCGCCTACTGAAACATTATCAAGATATTTTTGCTCATTACCCTTCAAAGCAAGATTTATTCTATCTTTCCATAAATGGTTAGATAACTTGTCTGGGAAAATTCTATCAAGCAAATCCATTCTCTTTGGAATTACTCTCTTTTCATTTATTAAATAATTTTTAAATGAAATATTATATTCAAGAAGCTGTCCAATCTTACTAATCAAGAAGATTGATTGGTCTGTATGGTCTAAAATCGCCTGCAAGTTGGTTCTTTGTTCTCTGATAAGAGATTCATTTTGTACTTTTTCTGATATATCTTCTAAAGTACCGAGGATACCAATAATTTCTACATTTTCATTGTAAAGTGGTGTTTTATTAATTTCAAACCATTTGGATTTATTTTGTTTATCAATTACTTCTCTTACTTGATGAAGTATCATACCACCCGTATTGATAATAAATTGGTCGCTGTTAATGAATTTTTTTGCAATAGATTCGTCTTCTTGAATATCAAAATCTGTTTTTCCAACAACTTCATCAACTGAATCTAAATTATATAATTTAGCATATTGTCTATTGCAACCCAAATATACAGAGTTAATATCTTTCCAAAAGATGAATTGAGGTACTTGATTGATTATATTTTCAATCATTTGCTTCGATTGTTTGATTATAACTTCAGCTTTTTTCCTTTTTTCCGATTCATATTCAGCAGCAACTTTTAATTCCCTATACTTTTCTAATCTGTAATTTACCTCATTAACATCTTCAACTGTCATTATTGCAAAATATTCAGTTTCATTTTTAGGGATAGTAGTAATTGTAATATTTTGAAAATGTCTTTTATTTGGATATTTGAGATTATTGAATAATTTTTTATGAAGATGTGCTGTAAAAATTACTGGCGCTCCACCTCCAAAAAGACTATCAATTCTAAATTTGTAAAATTCAGTACTAAAATGAGGGTAAAATTCAAATAGTTTACGATTTATGATTGTGTCTTTATTTATACTCGTCCATTCTTCCAAACGAGTATTCCAAAAAATAACATTGTAATCAGAATCAATTACACAAATTCCAACAGGTGTATAGTCGAATAAACCAAAGTTTAAAATTCTGTTTTCAGGAGAATCATCCATCAATAATTTCCGTAATTTTTAGCAAAATATTCTATCTTTTGAAGCAATAATTCTATTGAATTTAATTCGATAAAGATAAATAAATCACCAAATATTTTCAAATCATCTATTAAAAATTGTGTTTTGGCAATTAAAATGATGCTTGAGTTATCTATAGAATCTAATTCGAAAATTGTATTAAACCATCCTTCGCTATAACTTGGAACTTGATATTTTAATGATGAATTAAATAGATTACTAATTGACCCCATTAATGTATTTAAAACTATATTGCCAATTTCACTCAATATTGCCGCTCTAACTTCTTCGAAATTGTCGTTTACAAGATTCTCATTTGTGAATAAATTTACTAATTTTTCTGCATCAGCCCAAGGAAATATCATTTTTGCATTACCAGAAATACCATTTTTGAAGGACATAGTTACACAAGATAAAGTGTCGCTGTTAAAGTGTATTATTTCTGAAGCTATTTCGGAAGGAGTAATTAATTTTGATTCAGGAACAAACAAAGTCAAATGCTTTGTTATCAAAGTATTAAGCATACCGGCGGCTCTGCCAACGCAAATATTAATCAACTCTCTTATTGCATCTTTTTGAAGTTCCGTTGCAAGCATTTACAGTTCCCTATTTTTGTTAGTAATTCTTCTAAAAGTAGAAATCACATCGTGGATTTTAGGAGGTTTATTCAAAAAGTCAATTGCTCCCAAATCTGTGCATAGCTTCTTTGTTGAATTTTGGACATCTGCAGAGATAACTACAATTGGTACAGAAATATCAAGTTTTTTAAGATTCTCTAATACTTCCATACCACTCATACCGGGCATCAACAAGTCGAGCAATACCAAATCGGGATTTAAATCACTTATTTTTTTTAGAGAGTCAATTCCATCAATAGCAAACTCAATTATACAATTTTCATTTAATAACATATTTTTTAAACTGTTTCTGGCGATAATTGAATCATCACAAATTAACACTAAAGGTAATTCTTTATTTGCCGGCTCCATAATTAAACTCCATTTTTTGACTAATCTTCAAAATTATGCCAAATGAATTGTAGAAAAAAAATTAAAAACAACAATTCTATTTGTTCTCATATAAAAATAATTATAAATTATTCTATACATTTCCAATTGTTAAATTTAAAACTATTTTTGCAATTAACAAAAAACTTTTTTTTTATATTGTGGTTTTTTTTTAATTTTAAAATAATTATTGGTTAATTATTTTTTGGATTTTGATTTTATGAAGAAAATTCTTTTAAGTGTATTATTTATTGGCATTTTATGCTTAATAAACTCTTGCTGTTCTATTGAATATCCAAAATATGATAAACCCGTAGAATCTTCTCAAATGAAATTAATTTCAAGAATTTTTGATAATCCAAAGTTCCTCGAAAAAGTTACTTTAGATACATCAATTAGTACGAATTTTTTTTATGAAAAAATCAATCAAAATGGAATTGACAGCTATTTGGATAAATTAAAGCAAATTGACTGCAATAACAAATTTATGAAATTTGAGCAAAAAGCAATTAAAACTGACGACAGCTCATTTAAGCAAGCTAATATTTATTATTTTCAACAAAAAACCGAAAAAGAAATTACTGATATTTTATTTATTTTCATCAATTTAAATAAAAAATGGTATCTTGATGAATTGTTAATTAAAAATGATTGATTTGCTTAATTGAAGTTAACTTTTCAAAAGCATAAATTATTTTTTATTAAATAGAATAATTTATCTATTTTTGTGTTTTAATAATTTTTAAAATGTAATTTCTATTAATTAAATTACATACATTTAGTAAGGTATTTTGATGAATAAAAACTTTTATACTAAAGAAGAATTGGTAAAATGTGCTAATGGAGAGCTTTTTAGTCCTGAAAGTGGCAAACTCCCATTGGCAGAAATGTTGTTGGTTGATAGAATTACAGAAATAAACAGTACCGGTGGAAAATATAATAATGGTATTATTGTTGCCGAATTTGATATAAATCCTGATTTATGGTTCTTTGGTGTTCATTTTAAAGATGACCCTGTTATGCCCGGCTCGCTTGGTTTTGATGCTCTTTTACAGCTGACTGGTTTCTATTTGGTTTGGAGTGGAATTAAAGGCAAAGGGAGAGCTTTGGGTTGTGATAAATTACAGTTTCGAGGTCAAGTTTTACCAACACATAAAACTGTTAAATATGTGGTCGATATTAAAAGAATCTTACAAATGAAACTCGTAATGATTATTGCTGATGGTACTTTATTTGTTGATGGTGAAGAAATTTATACTGTTGAAAATATGCGAGTTGGAGTTTTCAATTAATTAAATTGATTAGAATAATAACAAATTTATAAAACAAACCTTCCCATTAAATTCTTATCAAATCGATAATTATTATGAGAAGGTTTTTTGATTTATTCTATCTAATAACTACAATTTTCTTCACTGTTGAAGTATTGGCATCTTTAAGCACACAATAGTAAACACCAGGTATATAATTTTCAAGATTTAAATTAAAATTATATGTTCCTTCATTAAGATATGAATTTAATAGAACTTGTTTTTCATTTCCTAATGGGTCAATGACTGTTAAATTCACATGACTACTATTAAATATTGTAAATTCTACTTTTGCAACTTCAGAACTCGGATTAGGTGAAATTGCCAAAGTATTCGTTTTAATTATTATATCTGAATTTTCATCAACATTAACAGCATTATCAATTGAAAAGTAATTTTCACTTGTGGCTGAAACTGGATTTTCTGACACTGTTTCTACAGATAATAAAAATTTATCATAGCTTATAATAGTTTTAGGTATTTTATATGCAATAGCATTTGAGAAACTATATAGACTGTCTTTCACTAATGTGTCAAAAATGTAGTTTCTAAGTATAGATACTTTTACCGAATCATCAATATTTGTTTCCCATCTAAACACATAAGTAGAATCTTTATATAATGTTTCGCCACCTTTTGGATATAAAATTTTTATATAAGGGTCTGAAAAATCAAAACTTCTCACAACTGACCAATTACTTTCTAAATCTCTATAAATTGTTTTCGTTCTCCAATAATAAGTTTTCTGAGTATCAAAATTCTCTTTTTGAATAATTGGGATTTTGACATCTGAGGAATCAAAAATTATATTAGAAAAATTAGCATCTTCAGCAATTTGTAATTGGAATTTGTCGTATCTTCCTGTGGAACTCCATACAAATCTTACTGGCGAATTATTGACAAATTTCTTTTGATTAATTGGATACATCAAAGCAGGAGCTAAAACTTCAGTTGCTTTTCTTTCAAAACCAATAATAAACTCACCAAATTCATCAACTTTTGCAACAATTTGATTTTCATTTACATCAAAAGATGTAATTAATTTGTGAAATACACCCGAATCTGGTTTTGCTCTGTAAAATACAATCATATTTTCAGGATTAAAATGTGGTGGGAGTTTAGTTACATCAAAACGCACATCACATTTATAAGTATATAAAAGTTCTGGTTTAAATACATATCTAATTGGCAAAACTACTGGTGCTTCTTGTTCAAATTCAATATTGATAGGTGTACAATCATATTTTTTAACATTCAGAGCATTATAAGTAAATGCATCTAATTCTTCAAAGAAAATTTCAACATTAGTTTCATTATTACTTTCATTAAATTTATATGTATTACCTTGTAACATTTCAAATTTATCTACGTTGGCAATTGGCATACAAGCAGGTAATTCATATTTTTGGGCGCGATAGCTAAATGTAAGATTTGGCATCGTCATTTCAAAAGTAGTTTTGCCTTCTGGTGTTACTTCTGTCATTGCTTTGCTCAAGCCAGTAAAAATCAATCCCCAATCTATCAATGTATTTCCATTAGATAATCTTTGTGCTGAACCCATTGCAAACGCTGATATTGGTGGATTATGCTTATATTCCCATAAAAGTCCGGCTTTCTTATTCTCTTGGTCAAAAGAATACTCTACAGCTCTTGAACTCCAACCTGATTTCTTTTGAACAGCATTATCATAGAATAACATATTTCCATTTGGCAAAAGTTTTGCATCATGTTGCATTCTGAAATAGTATGGTTTATCTAATTCATTATCACCAGTAATTTCAAATTGATTATTATCACCTCCAAATCTCCAAATCATATCACCTGTTACCATATCAATTTTCACTATTTCAAATGTAGTCGGAAATGATGTAATTAAATTACCGTCTTTATCAAGAAAAAGTGAATTACCATGAACATGTTCAAACATTGCTTTTCTTGGGTCATCTTTAGTAGCAAGAATTGGAATTCTATCCATACTTCTCCACTGAAATACACAATTTTTATCTTTGTCAAGTTCCTGAATAACTGTACCAACAACTACTGCATTTGGATTGCCACCGGGTACAACTTTACTCATATCAACAGGTACATGTTCGTAAGCAATTAACATATAATTACCATTAGGTAAAATTCTAAAATCGTGCATATCTGCAAGATAGCCATTTTGTGTTTGAACTGAATCAATGATATTATAATCTTTGTCCAAAACCATTTGTTGAACATAAATATTTTGAACTTTTATAGGTCCTGCTTGATATTGGTCGCCAGTCTTAACTCTTGAGCTGTACGAAAGTCTTCCATTTGGTTGCATTTTGAAATCAATACCAAGATTATGCGGTTTGTTATAATATACAATTTTACCATCTTTATCTGCAACCATTATATAATTTAGTTTTGTTGCTGATACATCAAAACATTCCATAAATATAAATCCCGGTGCAGGATTGTTTACAGAATCTATAGTAATTTTCGGAAAATCTTCTGGAAATTCCTCCATTATAGATAAAGGATTATGTGGTCTTTTTTCCATCAATAATGTATTATTATTGAGATATTCGATTTTTTTATATTCTTGAGCAAGAGAATTACTCAATATAAAAAAACCAACAATAAATATGTAAATTATAAAATTCATAAAATATCCTAAATATAATTAAAAATATTTAATAATTAACCAAAATTATGAAAATTTATAATTAAAACCAAATAATTATTCAAATTATTTTTAATTATTTGAAACTACCCAGCAGTTTCTAAATAAATTGAAATCTTTATTGATTTTTTATTAAATCCTTGATATTACCATTGGGAATTAATGTTTGTAACTGTTGAGTTTTACATGACCACTCTCAACAACTTAGGTTACGAATGTGCAAACGAACAAAATTTATTCAACTGATATTGTAGATGGAATTGAAAATTGGAATTTATTGAAACGATAGTACATTTCACTTTGATAGAACAGATTAAATTTACCATCGCTTGTTTGTTCATTGTTTGGGTAATATCCGAACATAAATTGCATAGTAGGAAAAATTAGATGTTCATTTTTTAATCTGATTCCAACACCATATCCTTGATAAAGTTTGCTTGAAAATAAGGTGTTGTTGTTTGTTGTAATTAATCCCAAATCTGTGAATGCAATAATTGCAAGTTTAAATCCGAGTACTGTTATTGGTACAAAAAAATTTGCTTCGTAATTCACAATCAGCTTTTTATTGCCTTCCAAATAATCCTCAGTGAAACCTCTGATGCCGTTTTTTTCATTAATATTAAGCATATCTGTTGGTCTTATTGGATTGTATATAAATGAAAAACGTGAACCGATATAATGCCTCCACTTCCAGTTTGCGATAAAGTTTAATTTGGAAAAATACATAAATTCAATATTTGAAGTAAAATTATTAAGTTCACTATCTCTAAAAAAAGTACCCGATTGAATCCCACAATAAATATATCCATTATCTTTTGTTAAATAACTATATCCTGATTTTATTCCTATGTATGGACTGTCGTAATTATCTCCAGTTTCATAACCAAAAAGAAACTCTATCATTTTTAATATTGGAACATCTTCAGTTCTTCCAAGACCAAAAATATATTTATCAGTATAGAAAATAATATCAGAATATCCAATTCTTCCCAAATAGAAAGTATTATTTTGAAAAAGATTCAATGAATCATATATTGGAATTTGACTAAATACGGTTCGAGTAATTCGGGCGGCTATATTGATACTTTTATATTTTTGAGAAAAAGTATCATTTGGATTAATATTAAATGCGTAACCAAGCCAATAATCCTGCTGATTATATCTTGCGAATTTCGGAGTAAATATTGTATCAGGATAGCGATTATGTTGCCAATGTTGAGCAAAACCGCCACCCCATTTAATTACTGGTGAAATAAAATCTCTACTAAGAATTAAACCGAAGTGTTGATGATTGTATTCGGATTCATATAGTAATTTTGCCGATATGAAAGAATTTCCGATATTATTTATTACATATTTTCCATCCCAATCCCAGTCGTTTATAAACTTTCGGTCAATTTTAATACCTATATTAAATTGATTACCAAATCCAAGAAAATTCATATCATCAAAATACAAACTTGCTGATTTATCTCCAAAATTTATTGCACCACCTCCATTAATACTCCAAATATCTTGAACATAAACAATTATATCTATACTATCAACAATATTGTGTATTAATTTAGGAATAATTCGCACATCATAATTATATGGAAATTGCCTGATGATTCTTTCACTTTCATTAATTTTATACACAGTTATTACATCACCTTTTGAAAATATTAGCATATTCTTAATTAACCATTTTTTTGAATTTATATGCAAAGAGTTACCAATATCTTCAAGCCAGCCACGGGTTGTGTCCTCAGGATTTTCAATACTACCTCCGAAAACATCAAGAACTACAACTTCAATTGTTCTAACAATTTTTCCTGAAAATTTTTTGATAATATTTTTATCTGTATCGAAAGGAATATGGATATTATTTGAATCATTTTCAACTTTAAGAATTGATTTAACCAATTTAGAAAAAATATTATCTTTTTTAGAGAAATCTTTTACATCATCATAAATACTACTTGTGTCGGGTGTTATTATCTTTTCATCTGCTTTTACGTCATACATTAATGTGAAAAAAATTATTAAAATAAAAAAATACATACTTTTAATAGTTGTTTTTAGAATAATTTGGCTGTATTTTATTTCATTTATTAACAATTTTTAAAATACCTTAAATTTCACATTATTGAAGTTCATTTCAAGTTACAAAATTAGCTTAGTTTCAGCCGAAAATGTTATATTTGATAGAGTATTATTTATAAATTTTACTGAACGGAATTTAGAAAATTTAAAAATAGGAAGCAAATAATTATAATTTGAAATTCCTTGAAAATCCCATCGGGATTCAATGTTTGTAGCAATAGAATCACCCAGAGGTCTGCCAACTACATAGGTGTTGAATGTGTATTTGATTATTCAATCCCTCAAGAATTTTCATAGAATAATACATGTCATCTTTGATAGCACTTTGTATAACAAGCAAATCTAAATTGATTTTGTTATCCTATATGATTAAAGCTCTAATAAATGATTAATACAAATTTAACTCAGTTTGTAGTAATAACGTCAAAAATACTACATTTAAGTTTTCTGTATTGAAAAATAAAATGTACTGCCCTTACCAATCTCACTTTCCACCCATATTTTTCCATTGTGTTTTTCAGCAAATTCTTTGCACAACAGTAAACCTATACCAATTCCTTTTTCCAAATTTGTGCCTTGGGTTGAAATAGACTTTCCAACATCAAAAAGGATATTTTTATGTTCTTCTTTTAAGCCAATTCCAGTATCTTTTACATAAAAAATCCAGTGGGTATGAGCAGATTCAATTTGTCCAATCGTAATTTCACCTCCAAATTCAGTAAACTTTATTGCATTTGAAACAAGATTTCTAAATATTGTTTGGATAAGATTTGAATCCGCAAATATTACTTTATTTTCTTTAATCAAATTGCTTAATTCTATATTCTTTGATGCTGCAATTATCTCAAATAATTTGATTACTTGATAAACCATATTATGAATTTCAATATTTTTTGGCTGAAATGGAATAATTCCTTTTTGAACACGAGACCATTCAAGGATATTTGTCAATAATGCGTAAACATTTTCTGATGTTGTTTGCATTGCTTTGATAAATTCAATTTTTTCGGAGTCAGAAATATCATCAAACTCTTCATAAAGAATTTTTGTTAGTCCACAAAAGCTGCTAAGTGGATTTCTTAAATCATGTGCAAGAATGGATAAAAACTTTTCCTTATCATTTAGTGCAGTTTCAAGTTTAGATGTCGTCAATTCAAGTTCTTCAATTAATGAGTTTTTTTGAGTAAGATTTGATTCAATGATTTCTTTTGATTTAATTAATTCTTGATTTGTTTTATCTAATTCATTGAAATATATATTTATTTTATCTTCAGCAATTTTATTTTGAGTAATATCAGTAATCATACCTACCATATTTACTATTTCATTATTAGCATTTTTGATTGGAGTAACAGATAAATCACCCCAAACTTCAGTATTATTTTTCCGTAAAAATTTCTTTTCTAATCTATATTTATCAATTTCACCATTTATTACTTGCATAAACATTTTTTTACTAATGGCTTTATAATCTTGATGAGTTATATCTATATGAGTTTTATTTGAAATTTCTTTAAAATCATATCCGAGATAATTAAGGAACCATTTATTACACATAGTATATTTACCAGAAACATCAGTAATACTGATGCCAATATTTGCGTTATCAAAAATTGCATGTAATTTTGCTTCACTTTCTCTTATTCTATGCTCATTTTTTCTTCTTTCAGTAATATCTCTTGTTACTCCCAAAATCCCAATTACTTTTCCTTCATCGTTATTAAGTGCCGAAATTGTAGCTTCAGTCCATACAGTTGAACCATCTTTGCAAGGTTGTTCGAGTTCCTTAATAGTTTCTTTTAATTCCCTACCTTCCGAAATTGCTTTTCGATATTTTTGGATTCCATTGTAATAATGCAGTAATGATTCTTTAGTTAGAGCTTCTTCTATTGGTTGAATCATTATTTCTTTTGGAGTATAACCTCTCAATTTATATACAGAAGGGCTTACAAATGTAAATTTACCCTCTAAATCCATTGTCCAAATTACATCACTTGTATTATTTGCTATAAGCCGAAATTTTGCTTCACTTTCTAATAATGCTTGCTTTGTTTGTCTTTCTTTAGTAATATCCTGAACAACACCTTCTATAATCCCATTTTCCTTGTCTAATTTTCCCGATATTCTAATCCATATTAATGTATCTTTATTTTTATAAAATTGAATTTCTTCATTTTGGAATTGACCTGTGGACTCTAATAATTTGAATATTCTTTTTCTATCATTTATATCGGCATACCAATTTTGCAAATAGAAATTCTTACTTATTAATTCATTAGAGTTATTAAATCCTAATTGTTTAGCAATAATGTCATTAGCATTTAGTAATAATCCTGTTTTATAATCCGAGCGGAATAGTCCAATTTGTGAATTTTGAAAAAGATTTCTATATGTTTTTTCAGCAATTTTTAATTGTTCCAAGTTCTTAATATTTTCAGTAATATCTTCATAAGTTTCCATTACAGCATAAATATTTTCGGAATTATCAAAAAGTGGGATTGCTGTAACTTTAAAATGTTTTTCACCATTAGCAGTTATTTTTGTTTTATTAAATTCTAACTGTTTGCCTTCACTAAAACTATTTGATAAATGGCAATCTATACAAGGTTTATCTTTATAATCGTAGTTTAAGCATTGAAAGCATAATTCATTAGAATCACTTTTTGAATTAGGGAACCATTCTAATAGTTTATGATTAATTTCTAAAATTTTTCTATCACTCGAAATTAATGCTACACCCTGATTGAGATTATTAAATAGTTTTTCGTATTTCTTATTGTTATTTATATTTGTTGCTTCTTTTTCTGCTAAATACTTATTAATAACATATAAATAAGCAGATATAGCCAAATACATTCCAAAAAATACAAAAATTAATAAATTTGGAGATTGTTGAGTAAATGTAAGTCCCCAAAAACCAAACCCAATTATTTCTAATCCAAATATCAATAATAATACAAAAAAGTAAATAATTGTGTATAGTCCTCCTTTTTTGTATCCTTTAAAATGTAATGCAATTATTGGAAATCCCAAGCTATAAATAATAGTAGAGCCATTAGTGCCTCCATCTATAAATAAAAATACCATTAATGAAGAAGTCAAACCAAGAAAATAATCAGACCATTTGTCAAAATTATTGGTTTTTTTATAAAAAGGATATGAAATATATATTAAAAAAAGATATATAAAATCAACAACTGCTCTTGAATATGCTTCAATAAATATATTAATCGGAAGAATTATTAATGTTATTACTGTTGCAACCGAAATTACTGTTTTTACAGTAGTTATGTTTATTTCCTCATTAAAAACTAAGTTTAGAAGTTTCATATATATATTCCTATGACTATTTCAATCGTTTGTATAAAAGATGAAGCTGAAAATTCAATTTATATTTAAATTTGTTTTCATTTTTATTTGCTTCTTTAAGCTGATACTAAAATAAAAAAAATATTTGTAATATCCAAAATAAATTTACTTAATATTAAAATATTAATTGTAAAGTAACAACTCAGCCGACTAACTATAAATTTGTATTTTCGTTAATTTGAAAGAAATTCTTTGATATTCCCTTAGGGAATTAATGTTTGTAACACAAGGATAGAAAACTCAAAATTTCCCCTCTAAAAAGAGGGGAGCAAGCGTTGCACTGAGTATGTCGAAGTGTCGAAATGGAGAGAATTTAGGCGGATTTAAAATAATTATATACTGTCTCATAAGTTGAATATTTGAGAATTTTTCAATTTTAATGTTGAGAAATATCTTTATATTTCAATCACTTAGGGACAAATAAATTCTGAAACAAGTTACCAATGACAACTTTTTTCCTTGCATCAGTATGACGACTTTTGAGGCAGTTCCAATTAACTTCGGGTGAAAGAAATCCTCCTTAATCCCCCTTTAATAAAGGGGGAAAGGGGGATTTGAATTAATTCTACATTGAGGGGTCTGAAACAATCTACCAATGACTACAATTTTTTATAATAGTGTCATTTTGCATATTTACCAATTACAACTTTTTTCCTTGCATCAGTATGACGACTTTTGAGGCAGTTCCAATTAACTTCGGATGAAAGAAATCCTCCTTAATCCCCCTTTAATATAGGGGGAAGGGGGATTTGAATTAATTCTACATTGAGGGGTCTGAAACAATCTACCAATGACTACAATTTATTTTAATGGTGTCATTTTGCATATTTACCAATGACAACTTTTTTCCTTGCATCAGTATGACGACTTTTGAGGCAGTTCCAATTAACTTCGGATGAAAGAAATCCTCCTTAATCCCCCTTTAATAAATAATGGCACTTGAATAGTGCAATTAAACATATTTTTGATATTTGCCAGTTTTGGTTTTCCGTTCAAAATGCCTGCCTAACCTCTTAGGAATTATATGACGTAAGATTTTATTCTGAAGCAAATCCATTTCTTCCCGGAGACCATCTTTGGTATATTCGCCCTTTCTTGTCCATAAATACTGTCTTACCAGCCTCAAGGTATTTTTGAATGAGACCTCTTTCGGGGAAAAACCACTGTTCTCAGTGGTTTTTGCTATGATTTTTCTCATCAAATTGTATGCTGTTAATGCTGTCAGCAGTTCTTTCATTACTAAATCAGGCTTCTTGCTTCTTACCACATTGATATCCATTAATGTTTTGATTTCTCTTATACTTATTTCAATATCCCATCTTGTAAAGAATTTTGATACTATTTCTGCCATTCTTATTTTTTCATCCATTATTGAAGTGAACATTACATATTCTTTACCCGGATTCATTGGATCTTCAAAACTTAAACGCCTCATTAATATTGTCTCTGGTAACTTTTTCTTCATCTGGTAACCACTCTGGATGAGCTGTCCTTTTTAGCTCTACTATTTCATCACCCTGACTTATTTCTCTTATTTTTTTATATGTTCGTGTTCTTTTGCCTGGTACTATAATTTCAAGACAATATTTTTGTATCAAATAGAAAATTGCATATGTACAATATAAATCATCCGCTAATAATAATGTACCTTTTGCTATCTTATGTAACATTTTAAAAATTAACGATAACTCGGATACATTACGGCTGCCTAATTCAAAATGTTTTATTCCGCCGCCGCCCTGTTCAATCAATACTTGTAGTAAACCCTGCGGATAAGATGATTGGTAATTCTCTGAACCGCTCTTTACATCGTAATGTTCTCTTAATTCCTTGCTGTCTTGCATTTGGATGTATGTCCCATCGGTGATTACAACACGCATACCTTTCCATTTATTATTTATTTTGATATTTTCAAAGTTTGCTGAGTCTTCATATACCATTTTGACTAATTCTATATCCAGTCGCTGTCTTGCTGTTGTATAACTGCCTGTATTTGTTGATATATCTTGTAATTTACTTTTAGCTACCAGTCTATTATACGTCTTTGGTTTTCCACGCTTTTTTCCTGTTTCTTTATCTTTTTCTATTAATTCTGCTACGTTTTGTTTTATTAAAGGGATTGATCTATTATGTATTTCTGCATAGATGTTTACAGCATTTTGTAAACTTTTATCCTCTTGTGTTGCACTGATTAACATTGTAAGTAAAGTTGTTTCATCTGTGAATATTCTATTTCTTCGTTCTTTTTTTGATGGATAACTCGCTATCTTTTCTTCAGGCAAATACTCTTTAAATACTCCGATTAATTCACTTCGTAGTAATTCTTGTATTTGTATTGTCAATTCTAAAGAATAATTTAATGTCATTATTTTGCCTTTTATAATTTTTGCAATTTTTAAAATACAAATATAATAAAATTATTCTTATTCACACTATTCAAGTGCCATTACTTTAATAAAGGGGGAAAGGGGGATTTGAATTAATTCTACATTGAGGGGTCTGAAACAATCTACAAATGACTACAATTTATTTTAATGGTGTCATTTTGCATATTTACCAATGACACCTTTTTTCCTTGCATCAGTATGACGACTTTTGAGGCAGTTCCAATTAACTTCGGATGAAAGAAATCCTCCTTAATCCCCCTTTAATAAAGGGGGAAAGGGGGATTTGAATTAATTCTACATTGAGGGGTCTGAAACAATCTACCAATGACTACAATTTATTTTAATGGTGTCATTTTGCATATTTTTTAAATATATTTGTTCCATTCTTCAGGATGACAACTTATGAGACACTCATTCAATGCATTTTTAATTTTATAATTTTTGTAATCTGACCAATTAAGCGTTTTTACTCTTTTAAAAATCAAAACAATAAAACGGCTCTTAACTAACTTAGCAGTCAATCATCGGTTGTTTTATAAAATAGTTAGCTATAATTTGCAAGTGAAAAATTCATTTTGGTAATGAGTAGTTAAATTTGTGAATATTATAATTAGCCGAATAATTCAGAAAAGAAATCATCATCGTCATCATCGTCATCACTATCTGCAGAACGGTAATCCTGCTCATTTTCCCAAGGTAAATTAACTTTTAAAGAACCACCTTTGGTAGTTCCACTTGAGAGTTTTGGTCTAAGTACTTCAATAAGAAAATTTTCAACTTTTTTTACTTTTAGAGCAGAAACTTCTGCCCAAGTAGCAAATACTCCAAGATGCTGAAATGCTTGTATTGCTAATTCATTTCTTGCGGAACCAAATTCACCAAAAATTCTACCATTGCCAACTTTAAGTATATTTCTTGATGTAAAATCTCCCGACCAAATAACATATATTCCAGAAGCTTTTTTAATAATTGTGTGATTTAAATCTACTTTAAATAAATCGCACCATTGGGCTCCTTTGCATCTGTACCAATCTACTAATAACATAATACTTCAATTAGAATAATAAAATTAACAATAGCAAAAATAATAATTTTTAAATTAATAATTAAGGTTAATTTTTTTTATATCATTTTTGACAATGTAAATGTAAATTTAGAGCCAGCTCCAAGCTGACTTTCAACGGTTAAGTTTCCAGTATTATCATCAGTTTTATGTTTATTTATAAATTCTTTACAAATTATTAATCCTAAACCTGTACCCTTTTCTTTAGACTTTCCTATTGTTGATACATTGACATCAATTCTGAATAATTTTGCTATATCCTCAGAATTCATACCAATTCCACTATCCTGAATTTCTATTAATATATATGTAAGTTTGTCCATTACATGAATTGAAATAAAACCATTTTTCTCGGTAAATTTAACAGCATTAGTAAGTAGATTTCTAATAACAGTATTTATCATATTCTCATCAGCATTTACATAAATCTCTTCCAAGTCAAGATTAATTTGAACGTTGATATTTTTTCCCTCAGCCATTGGCTGAATCGAACTTATATTTTCTGATATTAGTTTGTTTAAATTGAAATTTATTGGCTTGAAAACTATATTTCCTGATTGTGTTCTTGCCCAATCCAGTAAATTACTCAAAAGACTTCTAAAAAATATAACGCCATTTTTTAATTTTAAAATCTGAGTTCCAATTTTTTCATAATCATTCTTTTGATAATATAATGTCAATAAATCAATTGAACCCATTATAACTGTCAAAGGATTTTTTAAATCGTGAGCTAAAATTGAAAAGAATTTATCTTTAGTATCATTTATTAGTCTAAGTTCATTTTCAGAGTCTAATAATCTATAATTCAATTCTTGCAAATTTATTGCATCTTCAAGCATCGACATTCTTGAAATTTCAAGTTCATCATTTAATCTACTTAGAATTTCCTGAGCTTTCTTTCTTTCAATATTTTCATCTTGAACTTTTGATAATGCCTCTTGCAATTCCGTTGTTCTTTGGTAAACCCTTTCCTCAAGTTCAATATTCAATTGATTTAGATTTTTATTAGCTATATCTCTTTCAAGTTGATGAATTCTAATTTTATCAAGCATTTGGTTAAATTCAACATATAGCGATTTAATTTCATTACTACCTTCCGATTTTGCCCGTATAGTATAGTCGTTAGTTCTTGAAATATCTCCTACAATATTTGTTAATTTTATGATAGGGTGTGAGATTATACCTTGAAATTTATTTGCTAAAAAATATGTAACAACAATCAAAATAGTTAATAAAATAACTAAAAATAAAATATAATCAATATAATTACTCTTTAAGTCTTCTGTATCACGCACAATTTGTATAAATCCATAGCAAATATCCTTATATTTAATTGGTTTAATAATAATTATATAATCATCAATAAAATACAGAGTGTCGCTAAAGTTTTTAATGATAAATTGAAAATTAAAATTGTGAATTGGTTTAGCATAAGAAGCAAACAATACGCCAGTTGTATCATAAATATTTGCAATTGCAATATTATCCATTTGATTTAATTTCGATAAAACATCGGTTGCACCATTGGCATCGTTAAACATTAATGTAGTAACAGAATAATCTGAAACAAGCTGAGCATTTATTTGTAGATTTTGTATCATATCTTTTTCGTCTGAATTATATTGATTGTATGCCAGTACAGTAAAAGCGATTAATGTAACAAATACAGTCAAACTAACCATAACGATTTTAAGTTGCTTACTAATTGAGCCATTTATAGAGATAAATTTCATTTATCTTCTCCAGAAACAATTTTCGCTTGTTTTAAAATAAGATGACTCATTTGAAGATTCGCAAATTTTACAGCATTTTCATTAATCTCAAATCTTATCATATCATTTTGCTTATAGAGATTTATATGAACGCCTTTTGAAGCAAAACCATAAGTATCTGAAATAGTTAGAACTGGCAAATATTTGTAATAGTCAATAATCTCCTTTAAATTACTACTTACTGAAGAAGTGATAAATAATAAATCACAATCAGGTAATTTTTTTATATCATCTACATATATAATTGTTACAGGTTTTGTTTTGATTTTTCTCTTAGAATAAAATTCGTCCAGTAAATTACCAAAATTATGTTTGCCTATAACTGCAATTCTAAAAGGTTTTGCTATTAAACTCACATCTGAAGAATAATTCCATTCCACGAACTCGCAAAATTTGCCAATCCAAGCAGCTTTTATTTCGTATTCATTGGCAATTTTTTGAGTAAAAATACTCCCAAAATTTAGCAATGTAAAGAAAAATATAATATATAAAAATCTATTTCTGATGAACTAACACTATAATATGGAAACAATTTGTATTTTTGGCATTAAGCCATATATTAAATTAAAAATTTTCTATATTATAACAAAAATAATTTTATTTTTTTTTTAAATATTTATTTTTCTTGATATTTATAGCACATTGTTTACAGTTCAACCGAGTTTATTTATTGTAATTGTAGAAGTATTCTCTATAAGAATTAGTGTAACCACTCCCTCGTTATATTGTTTTGATATTAAAAAGTGCAAAACCCTTAATATGAACATATAACAACAAATAAAAAAATGAATAATTCTTTGAACATCCCGTTCGGAATTGAATAATTAAATACACAGTCAACACCTACGGCGTTGTTGAATTTCTGGGTGATATTGGTGTTACAAACATTAATTCCCTATGGGAATTTCAAGGACATCAAAAAATTGAACAAGAATTCAATACTAATTAATATTGCTGAGTTGTTATTTTTTTTAAAAATACGATGACAATTTGTTTTCCGTGTCATTCCGCACTTGATGCGGAATCTAATATATGCAGATGTCCAACACTTTCAAAGTGTTGGACATCTTTTTTCGATAATAATAGGGAAATGGATTCTGAAACGAGTTACCAATGACATCTTTTTTAAAAGCTGTCATTTCGCATATTTTTTAAATATATTTGTTCCGCACTTCAGAATGACAACTTATGTGACAGCCCCTTGCAATATCATTTCAATATTACTTGAGCAACAGACTGTAAAAACTTTTTTTTTAACTTTTTTAAAAAAAATATTTAATTTTTAAAATTAATTTGTAACTTTTTGAACAATTGAATTGTCTATATATTTGAGATGTGAGTATTAAAAAATATTAAGTTTTTTACTTAATTATTTTTGAAAATTTATAAAAAACTTGTATCTTTGTTTTCTGTAATTTGAGAAAAATTTTAATTGTTAATTTTTTGTTAAATCTAATTTATAGGATTTAAAATGAAAAGATTTTTTTACGCAGTCGTTCTTTCGGCAATTTTGCCTCTATTATTGTTAGCAAAACCTGCTAACTTTGTTGACTATGGAAAACCATATCAATCAGCAAATACTTTGCCAATGCAAATTGATGTCAAAAATGCTCCATCTTTCGAAACTTTTAATAGTTTTGATAAAGATGATGTTTCTAAACTTCTTAGCAACCGCAAATATTCAATGATTATACCTAATGTAGATGCTGGCTGGAATCATATTGGTGATTTTACTCCATTTCAATATGAACCAATTTCAAATACACTCGGTATTATATTATCACGTTATGGTCGTACAGCAACTTATGACCAAGATTCATTGCTCATTAGTTATGTGAATTTTTACTATTCAAATGATTACGGTGCAACTTGGAATTCAGTAGTTCTTGATTCAAGTAACAATGTATTCGTTAATTCATCATTTGGTATGACTAATCCTGGTAACGAAACAAATCCTTTGAATTTGAACATTGCTGTTTTTGGTCCAAACTATACAAAAGCCAAAGATTATAGAATGGAAGCACATTATTGGATAATTTACAATGGAAAAGACAAAACAAAAGAAGTATTTCCTGAAGCAGGACCATTAAGTTTTAATGATAAACAAGATTATTGGTTTTATACAAGAATGTTGACAACTAAAGATATGTATTATGTATATGCAAGATTGCAACCAAGAGCAGATGAATTTAATAACTTATTATCACAATTTGGTACTTATGGATTTGGAAGAACTGATGTTAGTTTAAATGAATATTATTCTTCAATCCCTACAAAGTGGAAATATGATAATTTCTATGTACAACCAGGAAATCTTGGTAGTACTTTTAATGATAGAATGTATATGGATGCAGATGCTGATGGTAATCTTTATGCATGTTTCAATAATATTCTTGCTGGTGCAGAAACAACTAAATATCAAGAAAGATTACCTATGGTTACTAAATCAACTGACAAAGGTAATACTTGGAGTGATTATGATAAAGTTCCATTTGAAACAATCAAAGCTTTTTTAGCTACTTATGGTGGTAATACTGAAATCAAGAATTCAAGTTTCCAAACTATACCTTATACTAGCAATTATTCACAAAGTGCTTTTGTTGTAACAGGTCCTGATCAGTACAGTTATTTCTATAGATTATTAGTTGTAAAAACAGCTGACACAGTTGAAATGTTATTAGCAGAAGCAAGAAAAGTTTCTGGACAACCTTGGAAAATGGTTCCAATTGCATGGGTTAATGGTGCAATTACTTCTATTAGAGATACAGCTGGAACAGCTATTCCTCAAGATATTTTTGAAAGAGCTGAAAATGAAAATGAAATTGAAGTTACTAAAACTTTAGACGGACAAAATATTGTTGTAAAATGGGTAGATTATGCACTTATAGACCCAAATACTGCCAAAATGGTTAGTTGGGATACTCCAGCTTATTTAACTACAAGTATGGGTTATAACCCTGGTATGAGAATAGACTCAATGTGGACAAATGATGTTTTCTTTGCTCATAGAGGTGTAAATGACGATGAATGGTCCGACCCAATCAATGCTACAAATGATAAATGGTTCAATAAAATTACTTATATTCCTCCAGTTATCAAAGATTTGAATAATATTCCAATTTTTGAATATGTAGTTCGTGAATTTAAAGCCGCAAATTATACACAGGCAAACAAAAATTATATTCGTGCTAATGCTCCTTATAATTATCCTTATCAATTACAAAATAGAATTCAAGAACGCAATGTTCCACAAAATATAGTTTTTGGTGTATTCGACATTAGCAATCCAATTCCATTAACTAATCCTACTATAATGCCTGATAAAGGTGGATTATCAGTTGAAGAGTTTATCAATACTGAATTTAGCATTAATGGTATTAATCCAAATCCTGCTAATGACAATGTTGAATTTGCATTTACTTTAAAAGCTTATGCAAATGTAAATATTGAAATTTACAACTCAATGGGACAATTGGTTAAATCAATTTATGAAGGTTCATTGGCTGACGGTGTTTATGGACAAAGTGCAAATGTTTCTGATTTAGCAGTTGGAACTTACTATGTTGCTATTACAGTAAATGGAAAAAGAGTAGCTCAAGTTCTTAACGTTGTTCGTTAATAATTTAGTTACTTAGAATGTTAAAAAACGCTTCGGAAATCCGAAGTGTTTTTTTTTGGTAAAAAAAAGGGACTTGAAAAATTTCAAGTCCCTATATTGAACGGGAGATATTTTATTTATTCAAAATAGTTGCAATTTCAAATTCTGGTGGGTCTTGGATTGCTTTTTTGACTGCACATTGACTTGCACTTCTTACAAGTGCATCATAATATTGTAGAGGAAAAGATTCTGGCACTTTAATATTAAGAATGATTTTTGAAATTCTACCTTTCATTCTATCATACTCTATGTCTTGCTCTAATTCAATTCCTTCAGCTGAAATATTTCTGCTGTCACAGAATCCTTTAACATAAATACCTGCACAAGTTCCAAGCGATGCGAGAAACATATCGAATGGAGCAGGAGCTGTTCCATCACCACCACCAAAAGTTGGCTGGTCAGTTTGAACAGTAAAACCATTAAAATCAGCATAAACCTTTTTGTTTCCGGGGAAATAAATTTTCATACCCATAATTCTAACCTTTTTAATAATAATTAAACAAAATTTTTCTAAATCAAAAAACAATTTACAAATATATTACTATACAGCAATATAGAAGTATTACTCTAAAACTTATTTTAAATAAATTAAATTCTTCCACCTCAACATTTGATTTTTATTGTCGATAATTAAAATTGAATATTTTGGCATAATCATTGCTATTGTTTGGTGTGATAATTTGATGTGAAAAATTGGATAATGATGAAAAAAACATTGATTATAGTAATATTAACCTTAATTTCAATGCTTTCGCTGGAAGCACAAAGTATTAGAATAGTTCGAACTGATGTGGACTCTTCAAGATTAAACTTTGTAACAGCTACATTGAAATTTGGATTCAATGTCTATCTTGACAATGTTCAAAGTGCAAATGGTGCTGCATTCCAATTGAATTTTACAAAAAATGATGTAATCAAATACTCCGAATTTCAAGCTGGTGATTTCGGTAAGCCAATTGTTAGACCTGACCTAAATCCTGATGGTTCTGGAAGAATCATTGTAGGTGTTACTTTAGGAACTAATTCTCTACCAGATAGCATTAAAACTGCAAAAATTCTACATCTTGAATTTGTAGTTTTGCAAACTGCAAAAAATCTTGATACCGCTGTTTTTGAATTTATTAACCCTCGTGCTACAATCCAAAAAAATGGAGTTGGTGAAACTGTTATTCTAACAAGCAATCCAATATATTTTGCTATTCATAGTTTTGTGAATGTTTGGCCCGGAGATTCAGATAATAATGGAAAGGTTGACCATCTTGACTTTGCACCTGTTTCTCAATTCAACGGCTTAGGTTCAATGACAAAAAATATGCGTAGTTTCAAACGCAAGTCTCAAAGTTCAATTTGGGCACCTCATAGGGTATTAACTTGGGATAGTGCAACTGTTACTTTTGCAGATTGTGATGGGAATGGAGACATTACTTACGCTGATATGTTGATAGTAAGCTATAATCTTAACAAAGATACAGTTAATAAGTCAATTCAAAAACAAGACGCAGAATTACAGGAGAATTATCCTATTCCTACAAAATTTAGTGGCTCAAATATCGTAAAATTACCAATATATTTCAACTCACATTCAAATTTTTATGCTGCGATGGGTAAAATTCACTGGGATTCATATGTTGGCAATGCCGAAATATTGGGAATTGAGCCGTCTGAAGTATTTAATGAATCTCCTTACTGTTATTTCTCAAATAATATTGAAGAAAAAACAACCGAATTTGCAATTGGTTCATATACAAAATCATTACCTGCAAAATTAAACGGTATATTAGCATACCTTGTTGTTAAACCAATATATGACAATAATTTATCAACAATATTACCAGAGTATTTAACTGCAATTAATGAAAATGGAAATCTTTTTTCATTAAAAACTACAAGCGGTATTGATGATGCTAATCTAATTGGAAATATTGAAATATTTCAAACAGTCAATTCTATTAATATAATTAATAATGAAATAAATGATATTAATTTCAGCTTGTATAATATTAATGGTGAACAGTTAGAATCACAAATTGTAACCTCAGGTCAAAATTATATTTTAAATAAAGTAGAATTATCGACAGGAATATATTTGTTAATCATCAATAATGGCGAATATTCGTCAGCGAAGAAAATTGTGGTTTTGAAATAAAAATATAAAAAAAAATTTATCCCCTAATTAAGATGCTAATGTAGAAATTTTGAAATTAGCATCTTATTTTTTTGAAAATATCTAAAAAATAGAATCTACTCAGTCGCCAAATGAAAAAATTCACGAGCAAATTACAGCTAACTTTGGTAGAAACCTTCCGAAGGTTTTGAACCTTCGGAAGGTTAATTCACAAGTTAGAATAGGAACTACTCAGCCGACCTGCCATAAATTTGTATTTTCGTTATTTTGAACAAATTCCTTGAAATTCCCTTCGGGAATTAATGTTTGTAACAGAATAATCTCCCAACATCATCCGTAACACCGTAGGTGTTGAATATGTATTTGAACATTCAATCCCTATGGGATTGTTGGACTTAGGGAGATTAACTTTATTACAAATATGTAATCCCTATCGGGATTTTATAAGAATTTAATTTTATGATAAATTTTAAATTGTTCCAAATATGCATTTTTTTTCATTCTAATAACAAAGGAATTTAAAAATATCAATTCGGCTGAGTAGTCCCAAAAAATAAAGCACATTTAATTTATTTTAATTACTCATTATTTAATTGTTGTGAAATTTGTTTTAATTCACTATTTTTACATTGTTCTGAATTAGTGAACTGTATTAAATATAGAAATTGAGAAATTTCATAAATTATTTGACATGAATAAATGAGTATCAAACAAATAATTGGTTTTATAATAGCTCCCTTAGTAATATTGGGAATATTATTATTTGTAGAACTCGTACCTGAAAATCCAATTGTAACTTACACATTTTGTGTCGCTATTTTGATGTCTGTATGGTGGATAACTGAAGTAGTTCCATTAGCAGTTACATCACTTTTACCAGTTGTATTTTTCCCATTTTTTGGAATAATGGACGGTAAAACTGTTTCTGCATCATACTTCAATGATGTAATATTCTTGTTTATGGGTGGTTTTATGGTTGCTCTTGCAATGGAACGATGGAACTTACATAAACGTATTGCATTGAATATTCTGAGGTTCACAGGAGTAAGCCCTGCAAATATATTACTTGGATTTATGCTATCGTCATTTTTTCTATCTATGTGGATTTCAAATACTGCTACGGTAATGATGATGATGCCAATTGTTATTTCAATTACTCAGCAATTAGATGAATTTATGAGTGCCAAATCAACTTACAAAGTTGGATTATTGCTTGGAGTTGCTTATAGTGCTTCAATTGGCGGTATTGCAACACTTGTTGGAACGCCACCAAATCTGTCTTTTGTAAGAATTTTTAGCATTTATTTCCCAAATGCACCTGAAATATCATTTTCAAAATGGTTAATTTTCGCTCTACCACTTGCTCTTATAATATTTGCTTTTACTTGGTTAATTCTTTATTTACTATTCAAACCCAAAAAGGGTGAATGGAAAGCTATTGATAAACATACTTTTCGTACTCAACTTCAATCAATGGGAAATGCGATATTTGAAGAGAAAGTTGTGTTTATAGTTCTGACTATACTTGCTTTTCTATGGGTATTTCGTGTGGATTTGAATATAGGTATTATAGTAATTCCCGGCTGGTCGAGTATTTTTTCAAATAAATCATTTATAAATGATGGTACAGTTGCCATATTAATGGCTGTAGTACTATTTGTATTCCCATCAAAAAGTGAAAAAGGAAAGCCAATACTTGATTGGCATACAGCATCAAAAATGCCTTGGCATATATTGCTGTTATTTGGAGGTGGCTTTGCATTAGCATCTGGTTTTAAAGAATCAGGACTTTCACTTTGGTTTGGTGAGCAATTAGCAGGTATGGCTACATTTCATCCGATATTAATAATTTTGGGAATTTCATTAATAATTACTTTTTTAACTGAATTTACTTCAAATACAGCTACTACTGAAATGGTTCTTCCAATTTTGGCGGGAGTTGCTATAAGTACAAATATCAATCCACTTTTGTTGATGATACCAGCAACAATTTCAGCATCAATGGCATTTATGCTGCCTGTGGCTACTGCACCTAATGCAATTGTTTTTAGTACATCACAAATTCAAGTTAGTCAAATGGCAAAAGTTGGGCTGATTTTAAATTTTGTTTGTGCAATTATTATTACCTTAATGATGTATTATTGGGGAAATACAGTATATGATATTAAAGGTCCTATGCCTGCCGAATGGATTATGAAAAAATGAAAATGAAAGTACAATTCTTTAGAATAATTTCTCAAAATTATTTTTTTGTTTTATTATTAGAAAAGTAGTAAATTACATTTTTTTTTAACAATTGAAATTGAAATTGAAATTATCAATTATCACATTAACAATTTTAGCATTATTAATTCATTTAGTCTTGATATCGTTTTATCATTATGATGAAAAAATAAATCATATCAACAATAATTTTTTTCATATACATATCACTCATATTTGTAAAGATAATGTTATTAAGCAAGATTTAAGTATGAAAATATTTTTGACAGTAATTATCACATATTTTTCTTCAAAAGATAAATTGATAATTCATGATTTTACTCAAAATTCCATTTGGAATCCACCAAAATAATTATATATCTCCTATTTTAAATTTATTTTTTTTTATTTATTAAGGATATTATAATGAAATCTTATATTTGGAGTTTGCCAACTCGTATATTTCATTGGCTATTAGCAATAGGTTTTATTGCAGCATATTTATCAGGACAGTTTGATGGTCCACTTAGTTATCATTCTCTATTTGGTATGATAGTTTGTACAGTTCTTGTTTTTAGAATTATTTGGGGATTTATAGGTCCACAATATTCGAGATTTTCAGATTTTCCAATTTCAATAAATTCAATTATAAATTTTGCAAAAGGGTTAAAAGATAAACATCAAATCTATTCAGGACATAATCCATTAGCTTCTTTGGTAATGTTATCAATTATTATAGCTGGAATTTTAACAGCATTTTCAGGTATGATGATAGTTGCAACCGAGGGTTATGGTTTGCTGTTTATGCAAGTATTTGGTGGGAATGAAGATTTATGGGAAGAATTTCATGAAATTTGTGCGAATTTATTTCTGTTTTTGGTTATAATGCACTTAATTGGAATAATAGTAGATTTAGTCTTACACAAATCTCAAGGAGCTTTAACATCTATATTTACTGGTTACAAAAATATTGAAACCCAATCAATCAAATTAACTGCTTTTCAAAAATCATTTAGTATTTTTACTTTGATTGTAATTTTAATTATTGGATTAAACTATTTAATTAATCCAATTATTGAAAATGAGAACAAAAGTGAAAATAATAACGAAAAAATTGAACATTCTGAAGAAGAAGATGATTGATTGACCAAGATTAAATTATTATAATAAATAGCAGACCAACTAAATTCAACGGTTCAGTTGGTCTGTATAAATTAATTAGTTAACATATTTTTATAAATCTAATATTTTCAATTACCCTTAATCCATACATGTATCAAGTATTTGAAAAATTGATGCATAATTGCCGATATTTTAAAAAAGCCACTTATCTAACGCTTTACCGCAAGTTACGAGGTAAATAATTCAAGTTTTGTAAATTTTCCAAAGTTATCTGTAAACAAATTGTTAGGTACTGAATAATTATGTATTGATAATTAATTTCTTTGAAACTACTAACATTGAAATTCGTATAATAAATTGAAATAATATTGGCATTAAACTTGCTAATTTGATAATGATAATAATTGAGGTTGTGAATGGAAACATTATTTTTGAAAGGAAGTATAGTTTTAATAGCTGGATTTGGCTTATTAATTATGTATGCAGATGTTTTTGGAGATTTTATTAAATCTGCAAAGAAAAAGTATAATAAATAATACAAAAAGATAAATTATGGATTTTAGAATAACAAGATATTTGAGTTATATTTTAATTTTAATTGCAGGATTAATTTTATCATCTTGTCAATCTTCAGTTAGATTCTCATCAGATATTAATTCAAAATCTAAATCCATTGATAAAGCCGCGAATTCAAAATCTAAATATGACTATAAAAATTACGAAGATTTCAATGAGTCAGCAGAAGATTCGTTCATTCAAAAAGCAGAAAGTTGGATAGGAGTACCTTACACGTATGGCGGCGAAAGCAGACGTGGAGTTGATTGTTCTGCATTTGTACAGCTATTATACTCTGAGTTTGGTATTGATTTACCAAGAACTTCTTCAGAACAATATAACTACTCAAGAAAGATTGATTACAATGAAAAAGATGTAGGTGATTTAATTTTCTTCAAAAATAAAGGACAAATTAATCACGTAGGTATTTATATCGGAGATGAAACAATGATTCATTCATCAACAAGCAAAGGAGTTATGAAACAATCCTTATCAGACCCATACTATAAGAATAAATATGCTGGCACTGGAAGAGTTAAATAAATAAAACAAATGCTCTTCAATTATTTATAAGCATATAAGCAACGATAATTTGCAACTTTAATTTGATTGTTTGATTATTTGCTCCAAGCTATTTTAAATGAATTATTCTGTCCACTTGAAGTAGTAAGTTTTCCAACGTAGAAACCAGATGGTATATCGTTCATTTCAAATGAGATGGTTTGTATTCCTTCATTTAAATTAAATCTTTTAAGAATTGCAACTTCTTTTCCCAAAAAATTCAAAATTCTTATATTTACATCACCAGCTTTTTTCATATCAAATCTGACCGTAACAAATGATGAAGCAGGATTAGGATATACTTCAATTCCATTTTTAGGGTAACTTTCTTGAAAACTTTCTGTACTTCTTTTGCAGGGAGTTTGTCTAAAATCAAAAGATAATGGAGATTTGGATTGATGAGATTCTACAGAAAATTTTGATTTATGAACTTGATATTTTTTATACTCGTTATAACCAAATTTAGTATATTCTTCACGATAAATAAGTAAAGTATAATTTCCGGGAGGTATTTGTGAAATTGAATAGTTTAAATCGAAATTACAAGTACATCTGCATTTCTGAATGGAAGTATCACGTTGTGTAATTGTGATTAAATTGTTATTTATATTTAATTCACTTTGAAATGAAGAACAACAATTTGTAATAATATCAGAATTTTTTATTGTAACCAAGTTTTCATCAACATTAATTTCAAATCGTTCTTCAGAAAATAGTTGAACTGTCGATATTGCTAACCATAAAAAAAACAATGTATAAATTTTCATCAACTTGCCGTAAAAAATTCAAATCACAACTGATATTGAAGTAATATTATGAAAATTATTTTACAAATTTTTATGGTGCAGACTTTCAAACATTTCTAAAAGAGGAATAAGTGTTTGTAACTTGTTAATTATTCTATTAGAATTAGAAACTGCCGAAAAGAACTGAAAATTGAATATATGGTCCGCTTAAACTTTCGTTATCCATAATAATTGAAGTAGTATTGAAATGCAAATCGGAATTGATTGCAATTCTATAACCTATTCCTGCAGACAATCTATAATAATCTCTTAATGATAGATATAAATTTATTCCGGGTTCTACAACTGTAAAATATCCAACATTTGTATATTGCGGGGTATATTCAGTACCTTCGGGTATATTAACTTCCGAAATATTCAAATTAGCCCTACCTCTTCCAACAAAAAGATGAAAAGAACCATAAAATGAATTCTTAGGTGAAAAGAAATATTCAGATTCAGCACCATAATAATTATATTCAAGATATGGATTATCTTTAATTACCTCATCATAATAATCAGGTTTGTAGTTATTAAATGTCATAGAATACACACTTAAACCAAGTGCAAGTTTATTATTGATAACAATTCCCAGTCTCGAACCAGAGAAATATGTAATTCCATTAGAAAACAATGATGGCTTAAATACCAAACCACCATAAACACCAATAGGACTTTCTGCTGAAAATAAATTCAAAGTAAAAAGCATAATTAATATAGTAATTAATTTGGTGAGTTTTGCAATCATTTTATACCGATTGAAATATCGTAGTTATTACTTTTTAAGGTGTCAAGAATCCAATTTTTCAATATGGATTCTTTTGTTACACCTAATATTATACATAATCAAATAAATTATTGAATAATAAATTATTTCCTTTGCAATCTATCATCTAAAATCATTGCACCTACTCTTATATCCAATGGTGTAGTAATTTTGATGTTTTCGTCTTCTCCACCTACAACACTAACTTTGTAGCCGATAAATTCAAGTAATTGCGCTGAATCACTACCAAGATAATTAGCAGCTTTTGCTTGATTGTAAGCATTTTTCAAAATATCTGTCCAAAAACCTTGAGGAGTTTGTACCATTACTAATTTAGAGCGGTCAATTGTTTTTACTACAATTTCTCTTGCAGTAATTTCTTTAATAGTATCTTTAGGTCTAATATAAGGAATTGCTGCACCTGTTTCTTCAGCAGTTTCAATAACTTTTCTTACAAGTTTTGGAGTTACAAATGGTCTAACTGCATCGTGAACTAATACTAATTCGGAGTCCTCAATAGTTTTTGTATGCAAGGCATTATTAACAGAGTCCTGTCTTTCCAAACCACCAATAACTAATTCACTTACTTTTTTAAAACCATAACTTTTTATCATTTCATTTGTGCGTGTGTACCATTCAGTGTGAACGGATACAACGATATTCTCAATTTCATCCATACTTTCAAATAAACTGATAGTATGTATGAGAATTGGTTTGCCGGCAAGTTCAAGATATTGCTTTGGTGTATCTCCACCAAATCTTTTACCCAAACCTCCTGCAGGAATTATAACACTACATTTCATAAGTACTTTAAATAATTTATAACAAATATTAATTTCAAAACTAAATTGCAATTTTACTATACAACAATGTTATTAACTGATTAAATCACTTATTATTATATAAAATCAAAAGAAAATTAAAATTTAATTGATTGCAACTACTAAGCAGCTTTCAAATAATATTGAATATTTGTTCTTTTTTTAAAATTTCTTAAAATTCCCAGCAGGAATTGATATTTGTAAAAAAATAAAAAAATCGAAGTTTCCCCTCTAAAAAGAGGGTTTAAGCGTCGCACTGAGCTTGTCGAAGTGTCAAAATAATTTATTACTAACATATAATCCATCTGGTTTTTTTTCGACATTTTTTTTCAAAGAATATATACAATTAATTACTTGTTTCAGCTTCTATAGTTTTTTGGATTTCGTATCAAGTATGGAATGATACAGTTTTGCAACGCTTGTAATTGATATTTTGGTTGATTTGAATGAAAAAATTTCCGATAGCATTAGTAGATTGCAATAATTTTTATGCATCTTGTGAAAAAGTTTTCAACCCGAAACTTAAAGGCAAGCCCGTAGTTGTACTATCGAATAATGATGGTATTATAGTAGCATTATCAGCGGAAGCCAAAGCACTTGGTATTAAATCATTTGAGCCACTTTTTAAAGTTAAGCATTTAATTGACAAACACCAAGTAGCTGTTTTTTCTTCAAATTATACACTCTACGGTGATTTATCGCATAGAGTAATGATGACACTTGAACAATTTTCACCCGAAGTTGAGATTTATTCTATTGACGAAGCATTTATCAGTTTGAAAGGATTTGATAGAATTGATATTACAGAATATTGCCGTCATATTCGGCGTACAGTTGAAAAATGGACAGGTATCACCGTTTCGGTAGGCATAGCAGAAACTAAAACATTAGCAAAATTAGCCAATAGAATTGCTAAGAAAAATCCACAATATAATGGGGTTTTGAATATATATGAATCGGATAACAGAGATGAGTTTTTGAAGAAATTTGATGTATCCGATGTATGGGGAGTTGGCAGACAATATACAAAATTACTAAACGGAATGAGTATCAAAACAGCTTACGACCTTGCTTATTCAAATCAGAATTGGATTAAAAAGAAAATGACAATTCAGGGCTTGAGGACGGTTAAAGAGTTGAATGGTATGCCCTGTATTAAATTAGAATATTCAGTACCGGCAAAGCAATCAATAGTTTCATCTCGTTCATTTGGCAGATATATTACTGAAAAAAATGAGATTAAGGAAGCAGTTGCTGGATTTATTCATAGAGGTTCAGAAAAATTAAGGAATCAAAAGTCCGCAGCAAATATGTTGTCTGTGTTTTTACGTACAAATCCATTCAAGGAAACTCCACAATATCATAACGGATGCCAAGTAGGATTGCCTTATCCTATGAATGCAACAGCAGAACTCATCGAGTATGCAATGGCGGCTGTTGACCAGATTTTCAGAGAAGGATATTTATATCAAAAAGCAGGTATTCTTCTTGCAGGAATTGTTCCTGTTGATACAGTACAGCGAACATTATTTGAGAATGTAGAAAAACGCGAAAAAGTAAAAATTGCCACAAAGGCAATGGATAAAATTAATAATGAATACTCTGCTGGCACTATTTTTATTGCCGCCGCCGGAACTGATAAAACTTGGGCTATGAAACGAGAACTTAAATCACCTGCATACACAACTTCTTGGAAAGAATTACCTATTGCCGATGCGTGCTAAGTGGGAGAGAGCAAACCCTGTCATTCATTATCAATCAGGAGTATTTCAATATAAATCTCTGTTTATTAAAATCATACTTGATAATTCAATAAAAATTCGGCATTAATAACAGAAAAATTACGTTAATTGCAATAATTTCAACTGGAAATAATCCTTGATTTTTCCTTATTTTTCTAAAAATTCTATCCATGGAATTGCTAATAATCCATTTCTATAATGAATTTCGATTTCACCGCCAACTTTTAATTTGTAGTAAAGTTCCTTTCCAATATTAAATTCTTCAGTGTCTTTTTTTAATTTCCAAGTGGAAAGTATCATATAATGATTTGTAGATTTTCCGCTTCTGATTTCTTTGCTTAGTACTTTTGCATAATATATTTGTGGGTCGGAAGTATTATAATAGCAATTTACGAATAAAACAGTTCCTAATCCATACAAAAATAAGAACAAAAAAATACTTGTAACTGCAAGATAAGATGATTTCTCTTCAAATTTAAATTCATTTTGATTTCTAAGAATAAAAAATAACAAAAATAATGCAATGAAAGTTGCATAAATCCAAGCATTTGTAAAATCAAAAATCTCATAATCAAGAATAATTCTAAATAATATCCCAATCGGTGTTGATATAAATCCATAGGTTATGTGCGGTAAGGAACTCCCTTTTTTTCCGTCAAGTCTTATTAATCCCTTAGACATCTTCGAAACAATGATAGAAATAATTGGGATTGCAATAGATAAAAGCATCACTAATTGATAAGGTTTGGGATAAAGGGAAGCCAATAATAATAATATAAACGAAGAAATATCAATAGCCCTTGTAATACTTCTTGCTTTTTTTAATGCTTCTTCTCTGCTTTCTCTTGTTGCACCAAGTCGTTTATTTTCAAGAATCTCATCTTCTTCTATAAGTGTTTGATCAGGAATATAATCGAACGTTTTACTTAACCAGGATTCAATTTCATAATTTTTCTCAAAATCGCTTGTAATTTTAATTTTCTTTTGATTTTGATTTTTCGGCTCTATAAGAATGTGATTATATTTGTGAGTAAATCCTTTTATTTCATCAAATTTCATTTCTTTTGTTGAAAATGCACTAACTGATATAATTCTATCTTTTGTAATAATGAATTTTCTCTTGTAAACTTCAATAACAAAGAATATCAAAACTAACAAAAACGATACTGTAATTAAATTGACTATCCAATTCTCTTTAAATAAGTTCCAATTAAATAGTGTACCATACAATTCATCGCCAAAAACAATAAAAATAACTGGGGTTAACAAATAAAAAAAGTAAACCATTTTTTTGGGTAATTTATATACTTTCATTTAGTCATTGAACGCTTTTGTTAAATCACACTTTCTTACATCCATTCAATAAATGGCATTACAAAAATAACAATTTAACTTAAATCAGCAAAAATTAATTAAGATAGTAGAATTTTAAATTCCAAATAATGCACGAAATTTGAAGAACAATATTTATGTCAAGCATTTGATGTTAATTACATGAATTTTGAAATTGTTGGACATCAAAAAAAATATAAAATTAGAAAGCCATAGAATTCCCATCGGGAATTAATGTTTGTAACCCAAGGATAGGAAACTCAAAATTTCCCCACTAAAAGAGGGGAGCGAGGCGTGTGTATTGATGGATGCGGTTTTTAGCGTAAGTTCCTACAGAAATTTTGATAGAATCTCTATAAGTTATTGATAAATATATTGTTATAGCAATATTCGATAAAAATTGTAGCTAATAATAATGACGATTTATTAATTTTATATAAATTTTTTATTTTTTATTTTTGTAGCTTATGAATATGTTTTTTTATTTTTTGAATATGTTTTTTTAGGTGTTCAAAAATTTGTCATAAAGGAAAAACATCTTCGGAGTTGCAACATATATTAATGAAGCATCAACAAATTATTATCGACAGACTTGGGATTAAGATAATGTAGCTAAAATAATTCAATAATAAAATCAGACCTAAGCATATTATAAATATGACACTTAACCACGCTTTTTTCTGAAATTTCAAAAGGAACTTCCGTTTTAGGCGATAAAGAAACCACATTCAACACCTACGGTGTTGTTTAAGGTCGATATACTACACTTATTACAAACAGGTAATCCCTAACGGGATTTTCAAGGAATTTTTATCTTTGAGGCAACTCATATCTCACTCGCCACTACAAGTTACGAGTTCATTACCCAAGTTTTTCATATTTAACTACGTTAGCTGCAATTTACAAGTATTTTTTTCATTTTAGTACTGAAAATTTACTATGATTTTATTTTGTCTATTATTATGTAAAAAAAATCTATTTATTTCAACACGACTTCTTCAATCTCTTCAAGAGTATCTGGGTCGATTACTCTTAATGATACTTTTTTCTTATTTATATCAAACAAACAAAGTGCATATTGATTTGAAAAAAATTTCACATCATTCGACCAAGGTACAATTTCTTGAGAATAATATGGCGCTCCAGCCGAACCATTTGTAATTTGCCAAAATGGTCTTGAAATACTAATTCTTGATTTGTTCCAGTTTTCAGGATAAATATTTGTTTGACTATTTAATAATAATCTCGAATAATTGTGTTCATCGCCACATAATAAAGCAACAGTTTTTTTGCTTCTGTTTATCATAATATCCAACAAATCATCTCTTCGTTCAATAATTCCTCTATCGGTCGGCTTTCCAGCAATGAATGGGCGGATGTCATTACTTCCATTATACCACATATCAGAATCAACATGACCGCCATTAGGAAATGCAGGAGTATGAATTGTTACAAATATATGGTCAATATTTTTATCATTTTCAAATTGTTTTATTACTTCCTCGAACCATTTTAACTGATTATCCATAACATAGCCATGAGCATTACCGCCTATTTTATCAAGTTTACTTGTACTAACGGTATATAAATAATTTGAATTTAGTACAATCATAGCTATATTGTCATAAACATAATGATACACATTCTCTTTGTATGTTGGGAAATCAATATTTCCCAAATCCGGGTCATATTTATTTCCATCTTCATTATCAGGACCATTCAAAAAATTAACAAATTCGTCAGCAAATAATTTTTCGGTTGAATTTAATTCATAAGGAAATCTATTTACTGCTAACCCAAAATTCGAGCCATCGTTAAACAATGATACAATTGCTTCATGATTTCCTAATCCAATATAAAATGGTATTGAATGAGCAAAAGGTTCAATGGTTCGTTTAAAATTTGTATATTGAAGTTGCATTTCCTTTGGATTTGTCAAATATCCTTGAATAACATCACCAGTGAATTGCACAAATGCAGAGTTCTCATTAATAGCAAGGGCAGATAATTTTTTCATTATATAACTATTTACTCCCCATATATTTCTTTCTCCACCTCCAACACCTTGACGGCAATCACTTGAGAAAGCGAAAGTGAATGGTTTACGAGTACCGGTAATTGGTGTAGTAGTAAATACTGAACTTTCAGTATTATCGTCAAACTGTACTGTATATTTGTATTTGGTAGATGGTTTTAAACCATTAATGCTTATTTCGTGTCTGTCCGTCTTGATTGTGTCTTTGAAAACAGTGTCATTAACAACTACAGAACATATTCTTTTGTAGTTTGTGCGAAAACTAATTACTGCTGAATTATCAGTTAGCATATTGACAAAAGGACCTTCAGTGATTGATGCAGTTAATTCAAATGGTCCTTTCCCTTTAAAATTAGCTTTGCCATCATAGATGATATTCCCATCATTGTCAATTACTCTATAGCCAAATTTGAATTTTTCTTTATTCAGATAATCAGCAATATCATGTTTTTTTGAAATTTCTTTCAACAAATTAATTTCTGCCTTGCCATCTTTTATAATGGCAGGATTTCTGAAAAATATTGGATACTGAGCTTTGGCACTATTTAATGGATAGAAACCCCATATAATTTTCCCCTTAAAATTTCTATTAGAAAAGTCAAAATCAATTCCATTATCTGAACCCTGAATACAATCCCAAAAATTATATATTGAATATTTTGAATTTATATCTTTTGTTTCAAATAGTTTGTCATTTTCAACATCTAAAAAATAAAAATTGCCATTTTTTTCAGTAACATTGTGTAAAATCTTTGGAGCTTTTGATTGACAATATAGAATACTTGCATAGGTAAAGAAAAGATAAAAAATTATATATTTCATTATTTATGTCTCAAAATTCAAATATAAAACAAACAAATTTACAAATAATTACGATATAATAATAAAAATTTGTAAATATATTTTATTGAATCAATTTTTTTTCTTAATTTAATAAGCGTCATAATGTGGAAATTATTAATAAATTGAGAAAATTAATTTATGGCAGATCAACCTAAAAGAGTATTGTTTATTTATAACAAATTGCAATCAGGCAGAAGATATACTTCAGCAGAAATTAAAGAAATGATTGCTGAAGAATTAGATAATAAAGTTTCATTGCGTTCAATTCAAAGAGATTTAAAAATTTTAAGTGAAACAGTTCCAAGTGTTTCTATGTTTGATAGTTATGGTGAAATTTATTGGGGAATTGAAAAGGAATATAGAAATCCAATTACGCAAATAAAAGTTGACTCGAATGAACTTTTGTCATACTATGTTTTAAAAGCTCATCTAAAAGCATTCAAGGGAACTTATATTGAACAAGATTTAGATGAATTAACTGAAAAACTTGAAGAAATAGCTCCATCTTTTGTTGTTTCTGAAGACGCACTTTTTTGGGACCAAAATATTGGGCAGTATGATTATACGCAATTTGCCCCCCAAATTAAAAGAATCATTGATTGTATAGTTCATAAAAAGTGGGTCAAAGTTGCTTATAATACTTCTGGATTAGGTACAATTAATAATTTTAAATTGATTTTTAGAACTATTTTTACTTATTCAGGATTTTTGTATGTTATTGGTTATATCCCCCATCATGATACTGATATTGCATTAACTATACACAATATTGAAGAAATTGATGATATTGATAATCCAAATGTCAAAGTACCTTCTTTCAATTTTAAAGAATGGGCAAAAAATAGATTTGGTGTCTATTATGGAAAACCAGAACAAATTAAAATATTAGTTAAAAAGGAATTTATCAAATATTTCGAAAATAGAACTTGGCATCAAAGCCAAAAAACATCAATTGATGAAAATGGAAATATGATACTTGAATTTAAAGCTCCTACATCAATTGATTTGATATCATGGATTATGAGCTGGAGTTATGCTGTAGAAGTGCTGTATCCACGTAGATTAAGAAAGGAAATAATTGAGACTATTTTTAAAACCCTAAAAAATTACCAGCGAGATGAAGACACAGATTCTTGATGCAATCAATGACAAAAGTAATTCTATCAATATTGCTACAAATTTGTTGAAAGATGGTAATATTATTGCTTTCCCTACTGAAACAGTATATGGAATTGGTAGTTTGATTTATGATTTAACTTCTGTTGAAAAAATTTATGAATTAAAAGGCAGAAGCAAAACAAATCCTCTTGCTGCACATATTTCGGATATATCACATACAGAGTATCTTTGTGAATATATACCTGATGATTTTTATAAACTTGCTGAAAAATTTTTACCTGGTCCTTTATCCATTGTTTTAAAAAAAAATAGCTCTATTTCAGATTTGGTAACTGGGAACCTAAATACAATTTCAATTAGAATGCCCGATAATGATATTTGTCTTGATTTGATAAAATCAGCAGGTCAACCTATTGCTGCAACTTCAGCTAACTTTTCTGGGAAACCTGCTTCAACTAAATTAAAACACGTCTTAGATGATTTTGATGGTAAAATACCTGCAATTCTTGATGGAGGCAACTGTAAATACAATATAGAATCTACCGTTCTAAGTCTTGCAGAGCATCACCCCACTATAATTAGACCGGGTGCAATTACTCAATTTGAAATAGAAAAACTTCTTGGCAAGAAAGTATATTCAGCTGATAGAACAATTTTGTTACATTCTATGGCAAATCTGAAGCAAAAAAATAAATTAAATAAAAAATTATTCTACAATCAACTGGAAATACAAGATTATATTCATCAAAATACATTAGAAAAATTTTTGATTTTGGGAAATAATGTAGATAAAATTAATAACACAGAAATTTTAGAATTAAATCAAGAAACATTTTTCGATAGTTTAAGGTATGCAGAAAGTGGAAATTTTGACGAAGTTTTAATTTTGTTTGATAATAACATCAAGCAAAATGAAGCACTTTCATTTAGAATAAATAATTTGGTAAATTCACAATGATTTGATTTTGGTAACTAATCAGCCGAATTGAAATTTTCAATTTGCTGTGTTATTTGAATGTAAATAATGTATATTTGAAACAATTTGAAGATAGTAATAAAAAGTAAATTCCTTGAAAATCCTGATAGGGATTATATGTTTGTAATAATTAAAATTCCTCTAAGTACAACAATCCCAGAGGGATTGAATAGTTCAAATACACATTCAACACCTACGGCGTTGGTGTCGATTTTAGATTTGGCTGTTACAAACATTTATTCCCGAAGGGAATTTCAAAGAATTTTACTTTTTTATTAATCATAAAATATGAAAATTGACCGACAGAGTAGATAATGTTAATTCGACTGAGCGGTTAGAAAATATAATAAACAAAATTTTAAAAATTCTTATCATACCATAAATTTAACATCAATAATTGATAGATTTCAGGGCTGTAATTCTTTTTGCCACTTTTATGAATCGTTAGAAGATTTTTCATATAATCTTTATTGAATAATTCTAATTTTGCAAATTTTGAGTTTAAAAGAGAATCTTCTGCAAATTTATACCAATCATTTCTGAACCATTCAGCAACAGGTGCGGCAAATCCTTGTTTCTTACGGTAAATAATATTATTAGGTAAAATACCTTCTACAGCTTTTTTGAGAATATGTTTAGTTTCACTTTTTGGAGGAACTCGTTTTTCTGGAGGAATTGACATTGTAAATTCCACAAAACGATGGTCTAAAAATGGTACCCTTGCTTCTAAACTATGAGCCATTGTAATTTTATCCACACGCATCAATAAAATCTCAGCTAAGCGATGAGTGAGTTCTAAGTGAATCATCTTTTGCAAGTAGTCAGCTTTTTCATTGACTTTATTCAAATCTTCATACATTTTTTTAGCAAATTTACTTGCACCAAGTTCATCAATTTTACTATGGTCTAAAATAAAATCTTCCAAATGAGTAGCAGAAATGCGTGGCAATCCCGACCAGTATAACTCTTCATCATAACTTGAACGCCTCAAATATTCAAGTTCTGCATATCTATTCAAAAATTTGAAAGGAGATTTAGCAATTGAGTAAAAACTTTTTTTGAATAAAGATGGCATATTATCATACATTTTCCAATATGAATTATAGAATTCCCACTCTCGTCTCATCCACTTGTAACCAACAAATTGTTCATCACTACCCTCACCCACTTGAATTACAGTAGTCCCAGAATCTTTAGTCAATTTACTTAAAAAATAAAGTGGCATACAAACAGGGTCGCCATTTGGTTCATCAGTATGAAAATTGATTTTATGCAAGGCATCAAAACAATCTTTTTCGTCAATTAAAATTTCTTTGTGATTTGTTTTGAATAAATCTGAAATTTGCTTCGCATACCCAAGTTCATTATATTTTTCTAATTCCTTAAAACCAACAGTAAATGTATCAATAGGTCTGTCCATCAATTCTGCCATCAAAGCAACATTTAAGCTTGAATCAATTCCACCACTTAGAAATACCCCAAAGGGTACATCACTCATCATTCTATCTTTTACAGCTACTCTCAATAATCGAATTACTTCATCTTGAATTTCTTTATCATTTAGTGTTGTATAGTTCTTAGTTTGAGCAATTGGAGACCAGTATTTATTGATTTTCAAATCGCCATTCTGTTTTAGAATTCCATAACTACCAGGGGGTAATTTTTTAATACCAGAAAATAAACTCTCACTACCGGACATAACATAATTCAAATAAATAGGAATTTCTTCAAAATTCAATTCTTTTTTAATTGCATGATGCTGAAAAATAGATTTAATTTCAGAGCCGAAAACAAATCTTCCTGATTGAAAATGATAATAAAACGGTTTAATTCCAATTCTATCCCTTGCAAAGAATAATTCCTTTTTTTCATTATCCCAAATTGCAATTGCCCACATTCCGACTAACTTCTGAAGTAAATCAGCACCCCATTCAGCATAACCATTTAGGATAGTTTCTGTATCTGTGCCTGAGCGATAATTATAACCAAGCGATATCAACTCCTCTCTAATAATTTGGTGATTATAAATTTCACCGTTAAAAACAATTGTATATCTTTCATCATGTGAAAACATTGGTTGATTTCCAAGAGGACTTAAATCAATGATTGCGAGCCGTCTAAATGAAAATCCACATTTATGGTCTTCTGATATCCATTGGCCATCGCTATCAGGACCACGATGAATAATAATATCACTCATTTTCTTGAGCAATTCAAAATTTATAGTAGAATTTGCTGACGCTGTTTCGATTATTCCTGCAATACCACACATTTATTACATTTTCCTATTTTAGTAATTCAAGCATATCACGAACCGCTTTTTCAATTCCAGTAAAAACAGCCCTTGCAATAATTGAATGACCGATGCTAAATTCATCAATTTCTTTAATACTTGCAATTGGTTTAATATTGAAATAATTCAAACCATGTCCGGCAGCAATTTTTAAACCTTTTTTATGAGCATATTCAACAGCGATTTTAATTTTTTCAAATTCTTCAAAATGCTTATTTTTAGTATAAAGAGTTGCATAATGACCTGTGTGAAGTTCAACCATATCACCTTTTGCTTCAATAACAGCATCAATTTGCTCTATCGATGGCTCAATGAAATAACTAATTTCAATACCTTTTTCGTGCATTCTTTCTGACAAATTAAGATACTTCGGGATATTTGCTTTTACATCAAGACCACCTTCAGTAGTTAATTCCAATCTATGTTCGGGAACTATAGTAACCAAATCTGGAATTACATCAAGAGCAATTTTGATTATTTCTTCATTTGCCGCCATTTCCAAATCAAATTTTGTTTGAACAACTTGCTTCAATAATCTCACATCACGGTCTGAAGCGTGTCTTCTGTCCTCACGTAAATGGCAAACAATCCCTTCAGCACCGGCAAGTTCACAAATAGTTGCAGCAGTTATTGGATCTGGCTCAACTCCACCGCGGGCTTGTCTTAATGTAGCTACATGGTCTATATTAATATTTAATCTGCTCATAATTTCTTTTCAATACATAAATAATAAAATACAAAATTATGAAAAAAAAAGAACATAAATGTTGTATTTGGGAAAATTCTAAGGGCTTTACAAAATGACACCTCAAATTATGTCATTTTATTCAAGCCACTGTATTTTTTAAATCCCCCCAAAAAAATCTTTCGATTATTCTCCACAATTGATTTTTGGATTACAACAAGGTGTTTTTTCTACATATTTGTTATTAATTTTGATTAAATCAATATATAAATTAATTCTTCTTACTGGGTCGTAATCTTCTATATCATCTCTGAATACTTTGTCATAATATTTACCTTCAGCAAGAATTATTATCCTTGCCTTTTCAATTGCTTTATACATCTCTTCTTCATTTTCAAAATTTTGTGTTGGATAGAAAACTAATCCTTTGTTTAAATATGAATTAAACTTAGCATTATTTTTTAATCTTTTGAACAACTCATTAAAGCCGTAAAATACTCTCAATTTTGATAAATTTTCATTATCATAAGATAATGAAGCACCATTAGACAATTTTTCTTTGATAAGTGAAATTTTCCCATCTTTGTCTTTTTTACCTTGCATATATTCGATTGTAGTGCCAATATAATTACATTTATCTGCCTTACGTTCATCACTATATGCTTCAATTTTGATTAAAATTTTTGTTCCTGAAGTAAGTGAATCCAAAGATTCCAATGCAGGTATAAATCTATTAACAATTTCATCTCTCATAACTAACAAATTTCTATCAACACTAACAGCATAATCTTGATACATTTTTTTTCTTCTTTCTCTTGCTTCTGAATTACCTACTCCATAAAATCTATGTTTTGGATGTAATTCAATATAACCCGCAGATTCTAAATAATTCCCTTTTTGAAAATCATTTAAATGCTGAATATAGCCATCAGTAGTGTTCACTTTCCAGAATGCAGTTTGAAAATAAGGCACATTTTTGTTGTAACTATGTTCAATATCAGTGAAATTACAAGAGCAAGGCGGTTTAACATAATAAACAGGTTTCAAGTAAATAGTATCATTTATATAAACACTATGTTTCAATTCTGAATTGATATAAATTCTACCGAAATGAGTTAATTCAGATTTTGCAACAGCTCCAACAGCACTTATAAATGTAGTATCAAACACTTGAGTAGTATCGTAAACTATAGTTTTGTAGGATTTCTGTACAATTTTACCGCCTTCAAACCATTCCTTTTTTGTAATTACTTGCTTAGTTACTTCAATGAATGTGTTTTCTTTGATAAATTTTAAAGTATCAGAAATATTTTTATCAATTTGAATATTCTTTTTCTTGAAAATTGTATCACAAGGAACTACACAAGGTTTATAAGATACATCTTTGATGATTTCATTTCTTGTTTCAGTAATATTATTACTTGTAGTTTTGAAATCAATTGCAGGTTGAACTCTGTTCATTTCTGTAATTGGGTACAATTCTTTCACAATATTTGTATCATATTTTACAATTAATTTAGCATTTTCAACAGAATCATATTTGGTGATAATTTCTCTTTTTTTAATTATTGGTAGTAATTTCGTAATTTTTCTTGCTTGATAATATTGAAGTAATGAATCACCTTCTTCTTCACAAAATAGTGAATTTTGATTCGAACCACCAAATACATCATAAGTTTTACCTAATTCAACATCAAAAGAATTTGATTCGCTATTTGAAATAATTTCTACTTCAGATTGAACATCAACTAATTTGATAATTGGTTTTTGAATTATTCTATTTGGAATTTCCATATCTATTACAGAAACATTTATTTTAGCAATTGGAGCTGGCGGAGGTGGTGGAGGTGGTTCTGGGGTACATTCCAACTCATAATTAAATGAATAAATATCATAGTTACCTTTATTAATGATAACTGTATCTTTAGATTTTTTTAATTGAGTTGCTTGGGTATTCCTATTTGAGGACAAGAATAATGATTTAATTTCAGTATTATTATATGGTATAGATATATAAGGAAAAAACTCATTGGAATAAGTATTAATGTAAATAGAATCAATATCTGTTTCCTTTCCTTTCGGTAATAGAATTGGTTCAGATTTTACTGTCATTATTTCCTGAACATAATCAATTGCAATATCAGATACAAAAATGTCATAATCTCCATTTCGATTTGATGAGAAAAATAATTTCGGTGAAATGTTTAAACAAGCAACAAAAGGACTAATTTCATTGAAATTTTCAGTGTTAATTTTACTTTGAAATTCAAAAGTTTTTGCATTAGACCATTTTCCATTTTTATAAAAAGAATAGAATAAATCGGTATGTCCTTTAATTAATGTTTTATTTTGCAAATCAACCGTTTTTGAATATGGGCTATTTCTATCTGATGACCAAATCAATAATTTATTACAGAATGAATCAACAGCTGAAAAAGGATGCGAATCCCAAAAGTCAGAATTAATTTCATTCGGCAAAGCTGTAAATACTGGTTTACTATTCACAAATTCAAAATAAAATAAATCTGTGCCACCAACACTACCCCAAAATGGTAAATTTAAGGCAAAATTGTAATTTGAATCTGTTGGATGCGATAAAGCTACAAATCCAGCGTTTGAAGTTAAATATGAAACTGCTTCCAATTTATTAGTAAGATTCTGAATTACCGATTCGTAATTATTTTCAAAATCTTTTCCCATTAAATCACTAAAGAACTTGTATGAAGGGCTAATTTCCAAATTATCATTATTTGTAATTGAATTTTCTCTGTAATAGCTTTCAATACAATTTTTTGCTTTTACTCTCTGATATGGTGCTAATTCATCTTTAAAAGTATTAATAGAATCTCTTACAACTCTGAAATTGTCAACATTCCTAATTGGTAATTTTCTTGAAGGAACATTGGTACAAGAAACAACAAATACTAAAAGTATTAATAAGCCGAAAAATGTTAAATTTGTATAATTTTTCATCAGAATTATTCCTTATTTATCTAATGGATATAGCATAATTGTAACTCTTTTTCTGAATGGAGTAATGTTTGATTCTCGTAATTCTGTTATAAAAAACACAAATCTTTTTCCATTTTTTGCTAAATATACATACACATTACCAGGAATAACCCGCAAATCAACAGAACTTTTTTTATTTGCTAATGTTCTTAATTCACTTTCAGGTCCTGAACCAACTAATGGTACATTCGGCTGGCCAGATGTTCCAATTATTTTGCCATTTTTATCAGATACAATTACAGGATTTAAATCGTAATTAGTTACGACTGCTCCATTTTGATTTTTTCCATATTTGTTATCATCTGTAAAATTATCGAAGGCAGAATTAATACTTGCTGAATTCCCTTTTACATAATCACAAAATGCTTGTGCATCTTCATCCAGATAGTTTTGGTCAAAAAGTGCAATACTTCCAGCAAAACGTAACATAGCATTAGGTTCGGAAGCAAGTAAATCTACATCTTTAACCAAAATATCTCCATTCAAATCTTCATTTGTTGGATAAGTATCCATTAAATTTGCATAATAAACAACATTATTTTCTGCAAATGGAACAGTTGCAATTGGAATTTGCTTATTATCCTTGAATCTGTTATCATTTGGAAAACTTCCTGAACTTCCTGAATTTATAGGAAATTGATAAATTGCAATATTGTAATCTGCATCTAAAACTACACTATCTGGTGAACCATTTGTACCCGGTATGATTGTATAATTTGGATTGAATTTTTCGATGGTAACAATTCTTGTTTCGCACAAATAAACAGGGTCTTGCTCACTAACTGGACAATCTGTACAAGATTGAAAAACTAACACACTGAGAATAAAAATTGATATTAAAATATATTTTTTCATACTATTTTCCCTTTTTTAAAATGATAAACCGATTCTGAAAACAATTGCATTTAATCGTCTGTTATGTGGTATCAATAAACCTGATGATATTGATTTATCGCCATAAGAAATAGACCTAAAGCCGAGGTCAGTCGAAAAATCAATATGCTTATTTATAGGAATATCTAATCCAACACCAAATCCAAAATCAAGAGGTAATGAAATATCCACATCGGGTGCATCAAAGTCAATCCCATTTTGGCAATCTTCGTTAAAATTGATGCTGAATAAATCAATAGATAATTCATCAATACTTGCACCAAATATTCCATAAACAAAAGGATTGATACAAGGTCTAACTTCATATTCAATAATGTTCTCTTTTTTTTGTAATTCAATCAACACGCTTGGATTGATTTTAGATATAACAATTAACGAATCGCTACAGCCATCAATGCTTCTAACATAAAGTGAATCATACTCAATATAATTCTCCAATTTCTTTAATGTATCGGTTTTACTTAAATCAATTCTTTTAGTGTTACGCATTAAATCGTACCTACCATAGAGAGCTAACATTGAACGCTTTTGTGATATTGTATCAAATATATTCATAGTTTCTACATTTGTGGAATACATCAAGCCCAATGCCCATCTTTTTGATTCACCTAAACGAATTCCTAAAGCTACATCAATCAACCAATCATCTTTTCCAATTTCAATACCATTCATTGAAATATCATTATATAATCCCATTCCAGCTTTAAATTCAGCAAACCACCATTTCAAATCTCTCTCCGGACATTCAAAACATAATAAACAAGGAATATTCATATCAAGATTTATTTTCTCACAAGGGCATGGAATTGTACAAGTATCAAGCCGAGTTGTATCAACTGGAACTTCCCTTAATTCCAAAGGAAGAAGTGGCTCATTGAAAGTTTCAAAATAATTAATATTATTATACTGATTTTTCTCCAAATATGACATTTTAATTCCTACCATATCGACATCTTCAAGGGGAATTTTCTCAACAATATTTTCTTTTTTGAGTGTTGAATCAACAAATAAAACCCATCCCTTATAATTATAATTTGTAGCGGAATTTGTAGGGCAAGAATCAGGAAAACCATTGAATTCAATTTTCAACACTTCACCTCTTAAAGTACTACCGCTTCTGAAGCCCTTATTGTCAGGTAAAGCGTTATACTTTTTGGCAACTGATGATTTTATTCTGACTGCATCATCCCTTTGAACTTTTTCTGAGCAAGATATTAGAATTAATATTCCCGCTAATAATACTATTAATTTCAAATTTCTATGTATTTTCATAATCCAATACTCAAAGTAATACCAGAATTAATCATATTTAATTTCTCTCGGGCATCAGCACGATAAATAGTATTTGGTGCTGAGTATATACTATTTAATTCAATCATCCAGCACTTTTGGAATAATTTAAAATTAAATGCAATACCAATTCCAATACCTGCACCAATTCCAATTTTAGAAAGTTCATCAGTTGCTGTAATTGAACTTATTGATAAATTTGCATAAATATATGGAATAATTTTATTATCATAGCAATTATTTGTAAACGGAGCGTATTTTATTTGTGGAGTTAATTCTGCAATTGTTTCAAAATATTTAATCTGCTCATCTTGTGGTTCAAATTTTGTGTAATTGATTCTTAAACCATACCATAACTTGCAAAACTGTCTATTTTCTAATTGGATATTATAACCAATAGCATCTTTGTTATAATCAGCGAATTTTTCCATTGGCATCAAGTAGTTAATTCCACCTCCAATATATAATTGACTGTATAAACTGCTGCTCAGAAGGAAAAATACTATAATTAATACGTAATTAATTGTTTTCAAATATGCCTCAAAATATTAAAACAACAATACTAAAATTCATCAATACAAAATTATTAATAATTACGACAAATCAAAACATTTGTTGTAACTATTCAGTCGCCAGCTGAAAAAATCAGGTGCAAAAAACAGCTAACTATGTTTATAAACTTTCCGGAGGTTCCAAACAAGTATGTTTATTTTGATAGTACTTTAATGATAAAAATTCTTGCATATTCTTAGAACATCACGTAGTGATGGTATTATGGTAATAAATATTAATGACAAAATTATATTTATCACGTAGTGATTATATTATTCTAACTCATAATATTTCAAAATGTTACCAAAATATAATCACTACGTGATAACACATCAAACAGTAATTCACTTGTTACCATAATAAAATCACTACGTGATAATAGTGATTGTAGTAATAGCTTTGTACGATAATATTATAGCTACTTGAGCAACATTGCGTTAGAATAAACATACCTGTATTTAGCTGATTACAAATAAATTTACAATTTGAAAAAGACAATGTAAAAAAAGCGGGAAATCATTTCTAATTTCCCGCTCATTTATTAATCTCTGATATTTATCACTGAGAGTTATTTATTTTAAACCTGCAAGCCATTTTACTAAAATATCAAAATCAGCTTCTTCGCCTTTGAAAGCAACAGCATGTTTTTTGTCATTTTTGGTTTCTTCTTTCTTTAAATATTTTTTCAAGAAATCAGCAGTATTTGATTCACCAACTTTTGACAAATCTACAGTTTTATCTGTTTTTTTCTTAGCTTCTATAGTTTGTGAATCAACACTATGACAATTGATACATTTAGCATCAACAAATACTGTTTTGCCATCTTTGGCAGCATCCTGAGCCATCATCATTGATGTTGAAAGCCCGAAAAGTAACCCAGCAATAATGCTTAGGGCAAGGATTCTTTTCATTAATTTCATATAAACTACTCCTTTTTAGGAAATATTAATTAAACAAAATCACAATAACAATTACGAAAAAAAATGAATTTTTTCCAATATCTAAGCATTTATTCTTAAAATTTTATTTGCTGCATCGAATGCAAATATTGTGTAATTCTTCAAGTTGGTTACAGAATCAAATGGTTTATTAACCACTGTACCATCAGAACTTGAAAAAGTTGCTCCATGTAAAGCACACAAGAATGTTCCACCTTCAGATGAAGGTAAATCAACTTCCCAATTATTATGAGTACAAATCGAACTCCATACTTTGAAAGTATCTTCAGTTACTCTTTTGACAATTACTGTTACAGTAATACCTGATTTGTATGTTAACAATACCTTTGAAATACCACCAACATTTGCTAAGGCAGGATATTGTGTAATATCAACATCAATTGTTTCTGGGTCTGGTGCAGGGAATACTTGGTCTTGTTCGCAAGATGTGATTGCAGCTCCAAATGAAGTAGCAAACAAGCCAAATCCAACTACTGAACTAACTTTTTTAAAGAAATCTCTTCTTTCGTTTATATTTTTATTTTCCATTTTAATTTTTCCTTTTCAATTATTAATAAAACAAATGGAATTGAACAGCCCATTGTGAGCTGTAACCAGCAACTTCTGCTCTTTCGTAAATTCTATATTCTACCAAGAAGTCCATAAATGGAAGTGGATAGAAATGTGTACCAAAAACGTATTGATTTGCTTCAAAAGTAACATCTTCGCCTTTATTCATTTTTACAAAATTTGTTTTACCAACTTCATATCTTGCAAATACGTTAAATGGTTCCAAAATTTGATAATTTAATTCCACAAGAAAATTATTAACTTCTCTTACATCTTGTTTATTTGAAGTCATATATTCAGTCATAAGAGCAACTTGGTCAGCTAATCCAATATTAAAGAAAAATGAAGTTATTGTGTAGTATCCATTTCCAAAATAAATACCGTCATCAGTTTTTAAATTTCCGTTCCATAAATGACTTAAACCGAAAAATGTATTAATGCCACTACCAACTTCTGGATGGAAAGATAAATTAAAAACATTACTCATTGTAGCAGAATTAACAACAGGTGTTTTGCCATCAGTAGTTAAATCAGCATGGTTTTTAGAGTCAAACATTCCAAACGATGCACTCAACCAAGAAATATCGTTATAATCAAGCAAAAATCCCAATTCAGCCATATCAGCAGAAACAAGTGGATTAGCACGTGAACCACCAACTACTTGACGAACTAAATAAGTATGGTCATCATAATCTAAACCAATTGGAACAGGAATATAACCAACTCTTAACGATGGTAATCCTTCAAAAGGTTTGATAGTAGCAGTTGCCCAACCAGGTTGCTGAGCTTTGTATCTCATTTTATCTTCAATATCATAAGAGAAGTTATAAGTACCTTCAATTGTAAGCCAATCAAACACTGATGCTTGTAAATATGGCATCAATTGCATAACCATTGTTTTGCGTTCAAGTGTCGGCTTAATAATATTTCCAGCCGAATCTCTTGTACCTGTAAGTTTTGAGGATTGAGCCCATCTTGCATTTTGCAAACGCATATCAATCCCGAAAATCAAATTATCGTCGAAATAAGAATTTTTATCATCAAGAAAACTATAAAGTCCTTCTAAACCAATTGAAGCAGGGTCAATCAAAGCCATATCTTTTCTGGCAAGAAAACCTGCTGCGCTTCTTTGACCACCATAATTAGGTTGAATGTGGCAATACTGGCACTTAGTACCATAAGTTTGCAAAATTGAGTATTGAGGGCGTGCATTCCCCAACTCAAAAGCAATCAAAGCGATAATAAACAAGACAACAAATTTTTTCATAGCACTTCCTATTGTATTTGAAAACTTTTAGAATTTAAAATTAAAAAAAATATTTATCAATATAAAGACTTTTTTTAATTTTAAGCAAAAAAAAAGGGCTGAATACCTTTTTTCAAAGTATTCAGCCCAAATATTCAAATTACTTTTTCAAGTATGCTAATGTATTTTTTACAATTGCCCATACGTATTTAGGATTGTGTGCACCTAAAGAACGATCTTTAGCAATATATAAGTAATTTAATACAGCATCAACATCTTCTTTCGGCATTCCAAATTTCTTTTTGTCTGGAGTTTTGAAATATTCACCAAGAACTACATAACCGTGTTCTGTAACCGCTTGAGTAGTATCTAACCAATTTTTGTCAATTAAAATTTGTCTGATTTCAGCTAAGTCTTTGGCAATTAATTTACCTTTTACGATACCTGAAATTTCAGTTTTATCAGTATGGCAAGTAGAACATTCAGAAACATTTGCTAAGTTAGCTGGAGGCATTAAGAATGAGTGACCACCAACAGCAGGGTTTGCAGCATCTTTGTTCATGTGGCAAGATACACAACCTTTTGCTAAAGTTTGGTGTGGGTTTGAAGTTGGGTAAGCTTCTGGACCAGGGATTTCAACTAAACCTTTAGCAGCAAATACGTTTGCTGGAGTACCATAGTGTGGTCCAAATCTTGAGTAAGTAGAACCAGTTCCAGAAGGACTGATAGAGTCATGAGTACCAGTTGTACGTGTGTAAACACGTGCTTGGTGACATTTACCACATAAGTTACCAACGCCTTTAAAGTCAAATTCAGTATTAGCTGGGTAACGCATCATAATTTTTGAATTTACAACAGTTGTAAAGTCAGCATCAGACCAAGTAGTATGAATTGGGTGGCAAGTATAGCAATTAATTTTTGAAGCAGCTTTTGTAGTTGCATCTAATTTACCAGTTGCAACAGCTTCTCTAAAGCCATCACCACTATGGCAAGCACCGCAAGCTACACGACCAGCTTCTTCTTCGTAAACAATACCTTTGTTGTGAATTGATAAATCATATTGAGCCATAGCTAACAACATTTTGTCAGTACCATGACATGATTTACAATTTGCAACGCCTTCGCCATCTTTACCGGCAGGACCAGCATCACCTTTTGTACCAGCAGGACCAGTAGCGCCATCTTTACCAGCAGGACCTTCGCAAGCTGTAAACAATGCAACAGAAAGAACTGTTGCTAATAAAAACATAAAAAATCGTTTCATTTAAAAATCTCCCAAAAACAAAAAATAACGTTTGTTTAAAATATATCAAAAAAATTGTTTCATACTATCAATTAAACAAGTGTTTTAAAAATTGCAAAACACACATAAGCAATTTAGCACTTTTTTTTTAATTCACAAAAAAAATTATTCATAAATAAAAAATATTTTTTTCTGAATAAAAATTCCAAAGAACAATGCTTAAACAACTGTTTAAAAATATTGCTAAGCATCAATTTTAAAATTATCAATAATTGTTGAAATAATAAAGAAAAAATTTAGTATTGTAATCAATTTGTTGTTGAAAATATATAAATATACTCTCTAACTCTTTATATTATAATAAAATAGAATATACTGAAATTTAAATTCTTAATTTTAGAACTTTTTTTGAGTTTTTTCTAATGATGTTTTATATTAAGTTGCGTTCAAAGATAAAAAATATAAATCCTTGAAAATACCATCATGATTTTTGTAAAAAAATTTAATAATCATTTGCAGAGAACAGGTCTTTTGTATGGACAGGTAGCGACCGAACCATACTTGAAAATATCAAAAAATATTAAATCCCGCTGGGATTGTTGGACTTAGAGGAATTTTTTTTATTACAAACAGGTAATCCCTAACGGGATTTTCAAGGAATTTCATTTTTATAATTATTTTCAACTTGTTCCCAAAAAACTCTTATTCATTTAAATAACAAAGTAAATTGAAAATTTCAATGTGGCTCTTATCTAACTTGGAATTAACCTTCCGAAGGTTCAAAACCTTCGGAAGGTTTTTACCAAAGTTAGCTGTAATTTGCACATGAATTTTTTCATTTGGCGACTCTTATCTAACTTGTCAATTAACCATCCGAAGGTTCAAAACCTTCGGAAGGTTTTTACCAAAGTTAGCTGTAATTTGCACATGAATTTTTTCATTTGGCGACTGTGTAGTTACGATATTTTTAATTTATGCGATTATTTATTACTCACATAATTTGAAAATACGATTGCAAAATTATTTGATTTGAAAATGCTTGAGTAGTTATGATATTACGATATTACTATGTATATTTGTTGAAATGTATTAAATTTGTGTTTTATTACTCAATTATTTTCGAGATAATTTTGAAATATACAAGTATAATATTATTAATGTTGGCAAATGTTTTGATTGGTCAAGTGTTGCCCGGTGGATTAAATGATAATTATGACAAACCAAAAGAAAAAAGCGAGAATCCTTTTTACTTTGGAATTGGTGTAAAAGGAGCAAATCTAATTAATGATTGGGGAGTTGAAACAGGTATAAGTATTGGTGGGTATTTGTCGCCATATTTTGCAATAGATTTTCATTATTATTATCTTTTTACAAATAACGTTAAACTGTTAAGTAATAGACCTGAATTTTTAAGAATGGAATATTATGGTTTAAAAGTAAATCCTGTTTTACCAATTCATAAATATATTAAATTGAAAGGATTAGGTGGATTATTCTTATCACATTCAAGCTATAGTGATAATATTAATTTTGAACAATATAGAGATTTGGAAGGTGATTGGTTCTTTTTCGGTGAACTTGGATTAGGTATTGATATTGGAATATATGAGCCATTTGTAATAACTTTGGAATCAAATTATAGATTTGCTTCTGGAGTTGATTTTGATTTAATCAAGAACACAAACCTGAGTGGTATAAATTTGGGCATTATTTTTAAAGTTGAATTATAATTTTAATGGATTTATTAATTATGTGCAAAACAAAAATATTATTTTTTATTTCAATAGTTGCTGTTGCATTATTATGCAATGGCTGCCCAAATATTTTAGTAAATGCTCTTGAAAAGAATAATACTTATCAAAAACCAGATTCTGCACATAAGCCAATTTATCTTTCAAATCCAAGAAATTTTGCCATCAATATTGATTCAATTTCTGAAATATACTATAAAAATTATAAAAAACTAAAAGATTATAATTCAAATTTAAGCAAAGATACATTGTCTTCAAATGATACAATATTTGAAGATAATGTTGCCCCAATTAAATTTACAATCTCGGCAATTAATTCAGACGGCTTTCCTGATTCAGTAATGTTGAAATTAATCGTATATGATACTACTGGAAAATATATTGCAGGTCTTGCTCCACCTTATTATAACGGCAAGGATGATTACAAATCACTTTGGTTTAAATTAACAGATTCTTGTGAAAATGCAAATATTGAAATCTCAGATTACGAAGTGAAAGAAATACGTGATGGTGGCAACAGAAAATATGCTTTTGCTTATATTCTTGATAATTCTGGCTCAATGGGTGAACATAAAATCAAAAGTTTATCCGAGGCAGTTAAATTTATTCTTAAAGCAATTAAGCCGGGAGATATGGTTACTGTAATAGCGTTTAGAACTAATTCGGATATTATTGTCCCATTAACCTCAGACAGAAAGAATTTTCTAAATTTTGAAGATTCAAAAAAATTAAAAGGTGGAACAGCAATTTATGATGCAATTCAAACAGGAGTAAATGAATTAAATAAAGCACCTCAAGATTATGTTAAATCAATAATTTTATTCAGCGATGGTTCAGATGGTTCATCAACAATAAAATTAGATAGTGCAATGATACTATGCAAAAATAATAATGTTCCTGTTTATTCTGTTACTTATGGAATGCGCGATTCCAATATGGCAAATATTGCAAGATATTCTAAAGGTAGATATTACAATATTGTTTCCACCAAAGAAATACCGTTTGTCTTCAGAGATATTTATTTATCAATTATGAACTATTATCAAATTACATACAAAGCTCCAGAATGTAAAAATAAGCATTTTGTTTCAGCATTTTTGCAATTTCCTAACGTAGAAGACCATTTTCTTCAAGCAAATGGGATGTATGACAAATCTTTATTTTCGCCATTAGACCCTGAAGGAACAACTGTTTTGATGAATATTGAATTTGAATCCGGTAAAGCAGTTATCAATAAAGAATCTATTCCACTTTTGAATAATGTTGTATCCGCCTTAAATCAAAATCCTGAAATCAAAATCAAAATAATTGGTCATACTGATGATATTGGTACTGAGCAATACAACCTTGAATTATCGAAAAAAAGAGCAGAAGCAGTCAAAGATATGTTAATTAATATGGGAATTGATAAAATAAGGATTCAAACAAGCGGTTTTGGTGAGACGAAACCATTAGTTTCAAATAGTAATGAAGAGAATAGACAAAAAAATCGCAGAACAGAATTTGTGATAGTAAAGTAGAATAATTTTGAACGTGAAAAACTGGTATGTTTATTTTGTAGGAATAAAGATAAATATTTTTCCTACATTTTTTGAATTTTTCAAGTAGTGATTAAATTATTAGTAACATTATGTAATATTATGAGTAAGAATCACTGTTGTCCAAAATACAATCGGAAAAACTTGACTTAGAATAATCTTTGCTGATGAATGTCTATAACAATAACATTATGGTCTTCAAATGGTTTATCTAACCAAAGTCATAGAACAATTTTAACTAATAATTTCAATCTCAAAAACGCTACCAGATTTGATAAGCACCAATAATACTTTGCTATATGCTTCATATCAAATATAACACTTTAGGACTTTATTTCTTTATTATTTTGGACAAGTATGAACTAAATTGATTAATTCGTTGAAATAAATAATAATTGGCATATTTTTTGATTAGTTTTGAGTTGATTATTTATATCTTGCTGGGATTAAATTATATGGATGCAATGAATAGAAACAAATTGGAAAACGATTTACAAGGTGGATTTGCAAATCGGCAAGCATCAGGAAAATTACCTGCTGTTTTACCTAATCCACTTCTTTTAAATCTTGGATGTGGAAATGATATAAGAGATGGTTTTCTGAATTTCGACTTATTCAGTAACGACCCGCGTGTTATTTATATGGATATTAGAAAAATTGCTCTTGACAGTAATGTAGCCGATGTTATCCTTGCAAGTGATATTCTTGAACATTTTTCCCATAGAGAAATTGACAGTCTGCTAAAAGAATGGAATAGAATTCTAAAAATTAATGGTGAATTGATAATTAGATGTCCTTCACTAAAACTGCAAATGGAAGCATATCTTAAAGGTCATTGGAACGCTGATATTGCGTCATATATGATATTTGGCGGGCAAACCAATCCCGGTGATTACCATTGTGTTGCATTTGATGAAATTTCAATCAAACAACATTTAAAGAAAGCAGGTTTTGATGTATATCATTATGAAGAGCATAATTTCCCACAAGACCGTGGCTTTATTAATTTAAATATGACTGTTCGAGCAAAAAAAGTGGAATCCTTGATTATTCAGAATGAAATTCCAGAAATAAAATTTCCCAAAGAACAAACCATTCCAAAAAATCAAGAGGAATTGAAAAAAGTTCTAAATTCATCTGACCCATTTGAAAAATTAGATTTCAAAGATGATGATAGTATTGATTCATTAGAATTACAAAATGATAATTCGACACTTTTGGAAGAATTTAGTGAATTTAATAATCAGCTTCATGTAAATAACGAAATTGATAATAATGAAAAAATGCCATTTCTTAATATTGTATGGGAAGGTTCACAATTTGTTTACCATTCATTTGCACTTATTAATAGGGAGCAGTGTTTAAATTTAATAAAATCAGAAGTTGCAAATTTAACTGTAATACCTTACGAGCCAGACCAATTTGATTGGAGGGTTGACGATAGATACAGAAAAATTCACGAAAATGATATTCGATACAAGCCAGATGCACCATCAAATATAGCATCATTGCCATATATTTGGATAAGACATCAGTGGCCCCCCAAAGCTGAAGCACCTCAGGGTGCAAAATGGATTATCAATCAACCATGGGAATTTTCTCGATTAACTAAGAAATTTGTTCAAATATTCCAAAATGCAGATGAAATTTGGGTTCCATCTAATTTTACAAGAAATGCTTATATTGCTTCGGGCTTAGATTTTAATAAAGTTCAAATTGTTCCAAATGGTGTAAATCCAGAAGTATTTAAACCAATTGGCAAAGTTTACAAATTAGGAACAAAAAAGAAATTCAAATTTTTATATGTTGGTGGTACTATTTTTAGAAAAGGGATAGATGTACTTTTGAAAGCATATACAAAAGCATTTACAAGTGAGGATGATGTATGTCTTGTAATTAAAGATATGGGTGGAGATTCATTCTATAAAGGACAAACTGCCTTCAGAATGATAGAAGAAATTAGAAAGCAACCAAACTCACCAGAAATTGAATATATCGACACATATATTGAAGAAAGTGAGCAAGCATCATTGTACAGAGCATGTAATGTATTTGTAAGTTCCTATAGAGGTGAGGGATTTTCACTTCCTACACTTGAAGCAATGGCATCTGGTTTGCCTGTTGTCGTAACAGAAGGTGGTTCAACTGATGATTTTACAGATAGTGCATTCACCTACTACATTCCTGCAACACAAAGGTCAGTTGGTACTATTCTTGATGGTATGGAATTTACAGATGAAGCTTATGTACTTGAGCCAGATATGAATGAATTATCTAATATTTTATTGAATATCTATACAAATCCATCAAATACTGTCTCAATGGGAATTTTAGCGTCATTAACAGCTCGAAAATTCTGGACTTGGAATCGTGCTACCTTAAAGGCATTATCAAGAATTGATACATTGTACAATATGCAAATGACAATTGAAGCAGAAAAATTTTTAATTGATAATGATGATATATTAATTCACCTTGGAATTGCTGAAAATGCATATTTAGATAGTAATTATGAACTTGCAAAAGAACAATTTCAATTAACTTTGAATGACTTTAATCTTAATGACAAATATAGATGCCATATACTTCATAGATTAGCACTGATTTGCATAAGTGAAAATCAACTATCTGATGCTGAATCTTATTTAAATAAAGTAAAAAATATTAACGGTGAGCATCCTGATACAAAATACTTGAAAGTAATATTAAATGTTAAAAGAGATAATTTGAATACTGCTCAAGAGTTAATTTCACAATTATTAGATGAATGGCACGAAAGCCGCTATGAAAGTACATTTGGTTTAAATTTAGACGACTTACTTGTTTTAACAGGTGATTTACTATTGAATTCTGAAGATATCGAATCTGCTCATAAAGTATATTCGTCAGCTTTGCATTTAAATTCCGATAATCCTTACGCATGTTTTGGAGTAGGCAAATGTTTTATCGAATTTGGAGCATATCAAGAAGCTACGACTATGTTAGAGTGGGCAGTTCGCTTAAATCCTGATTTTGAAGAAGCAGCAACATTATTTGAAAATTTAAAAGCACAAATGCGTGAAGAAAGTATAATGAGTAACTGATTTGAGTCAGTATTTTTTTTACAAATATAGATTATGTTCAATCATAGAATAAACTGTTGTAAATATTGAAAAATGCTCATTTGTCCATTAAAAAAAGGTGTAAGTAAATTACTCACACCTTCAGCTAAATTACATTAAAAAAGAAAATGAAAATTATTTTGTACCAAATGTATTAAGATATAATTCTTCGATTGCTTTTTTGCCATTTTCTTTTAAAATTCTTGTACCTGTACCGCAATAGTGGTTTTGAGTGATTTTTACGTTCATTGTGTTAATCCAATTTTCACCATCCCATTTGAACCAGCGATTTTGTTCTTGGTCAAAAACATATAATGCTTTGTTGCAAATTTTAGCAAATTCAGCACCCCAGCCAGTTCCACCTTTAACAGTTTTGTCATCAAGTATTTTTCCAATTACAAAAATTTCTTGGCAAGAATTGATTTGGTACCAAATTGATTGTAAGATTTTTCTAAATAAAGGAGTGTCGGGGTAATTCCGATGCATCAACTTTGACACATAGTTCAAACTAATATCACCTTGTTTCAATTCTTCGTGATTCAAGATTCTTAAACCGCGATTCCTATCAATTTCGTGTCCTTCAAAAGAGAAATTCACTTCATCAATACCGTAACTTTCGGCACAAATTCCAAAATATGATTCGGCACCAACTGCTCCACCACTAAATAAAATAACGTCTTCACGTGTAATCATATTAATCCTAATAATTAAATATATATAAACAATTTAAAATTTAACTTACATTAACGAATACTGAACAAGTTTATTTTAAAATTATTTTCTTATAAAATATGCTTCCCTCTGTTTTGATTATTGCAAAGTATAAACCAGCATCTAAAATATTTCCTAAACTATCTGTTCTATTCCATATTAGTTGATGAGCAATATTGTCAAAACGATTAACAATATTGCCTCTAATATCTAATATTTCAATAGAATTTACCAATAAATTTTGTCCAAAATCAAATATTACATTTTCATCAACTGGAATGGGTGATATTAAGATATTTGGATTATCCGTATTATAAACGGAGCTTTCTTTGCTCTTTAATTCAATAATTCTATCATCATCTGTTGCTGGGCTCCCTCTTCCATCACGATTACTTGTAGCAATAAATACTCTTCCATCAGGTGAAATACATAAATCACGAAGTCTTCCAAATTTATTAACAAAATATTCATTCATCTCAATAACTTTTTCGCCTGAATCATCTAATTTTAATTGTGTAATGCTTGCCGCTTTAAGAGATACTACAAGAAGTGAATTGTTAAATTCTTTGATTTGTCCTGAATTATAGTAATCCAAGCCAGCAATAGCCAAAGTATAATCTGGAGTAAGTGATTTAATCGGTTCAACAACATTTTTTTCTAAGCAGAATTTCTTTTCTTCTTCTGTATTGCAATATCCCTCTACATTGGGCCACCCATAATTTCCACCTTTTACAATTAAATTTATTTCATCATCTGTGGACGCACCATGCTCAGACGTATAAATTTTCCCATTTGCAAATACAAGTCCTTGCTGATTTCTATGACCATAACTCCAAATTGGGCTATCAGGAAAAGGATTATCATTTGGGATTGTACCATCAAGATTAATTCTACATAGTTTTCCATTTACATTACTCAAATCTTGTGCTAAATTTGGTGATGCTGCATCGCCAATTGTGAACCATAGTTTTGAATCAGAATCAACCCATAATCTTGACCCATTATGATTCCACCAACCTTTAATATTCTCAATTATAGTCTGCGGATTTATCAACTCGTTATTCGAGTAAGTAAATCTTACAATCTTAATTCTCGTATTTGCATCGTTGCTTCCTGTATTATAGACAACATAAACATAAGGAAAATTTTGGAAATCATTATGTAGTGTCATACCCATAAGTCCTCTTTCACCATTTTCAAATACTTCATCAATAGTTGCAAGTACAGTCAATTCACCTGTTTCTGGATTTACTCTGCTAATTCTTCCAAATCTCTCAGTCATCCAAATATGATTATCATTTCCCCACAGAATTTCCCATGGTGTATCTAAATTTTTAGAAACTGTTCTTATTTCAAGAAAGTCTGCAGAAAAACTATTAACAAAAAAAGTAACTGTAAGTAAAATAAGAATTATAGTTTTATTCATGTAATTTTTAAAATTTAGTTCCACATAAATATAGAAACGGGTTATGACTAAATTTATTGATTTTTGACTAATTCATTCTTCGATTGAAACTAATTATCCATATTCATAAATTTATATTTGAGCAACAGACCGTTAGTATCACTGTATTAGTAATTGGAAAATTGGGTGTAGTTACAAAAATTCTATTATTATTTTGATTTAATCGTCAATATTTAATTAAAAATTAATTATTGAAATACATATGAATAGAAATTCTTTAATGTTGAAATTAATTATTTTAATTTTGTTTTATAATATTTCATTATCTGATGATGAAAAAATTCTCTATCAGGCACAAAAATTCAAATATATACTTGAAACAATAGAAAAGCATTATGCAGATAGCATAGATATTGAAAATTTTTGTGATAAAACATTTTCAAATATGCTGAAATCTTTGGATATACAATCAGGTTATTTTTCTGCTTCTGATTATAAAAAAATACGTGGGAGTTATTCAGGTACTAATTATGGTGTAGGTATTGAAATTGTCAAATTAGCTGACACTTTGTATATTTATGAAGTATATCAAAAAACATCGGCAGATTCTGCAGGATTACTTACAGGAGATAAAATATTATTTATCAATGGAATCAATACTAAAGATTTAACAAAAAATGAAGCAAATGATAAAATTCTTGGCGACACCAATACTTTCGTTGATTTAATAATTAAACGGGGCTCCACCAATTCACTTACAGAATATAAACTTCGAAGGTCAAGAGTAGAATTACCGAGTGTTAAAGCATCTTTTATAATTGATGGAACAAATATTGGATATATTTCATATTCAAATTTTTCAGAAATTTCTGATATTGAATTCATTGAAACAGTAAAGCAATTACTAAGTCTTGGTATGAAAAAATTATTGTTAGATTTGCGTGGAAATCCCGGTGGTTTTTTGAATAAAGCTGGAGTAATAGCTGACCAGTTCATTGATGGTGAAAATGTTATTACCTATACTCAATCAAGAAATCCAGAAAATACAGTTAAAATCAATGCAACAAAAGATGGATTATTGCAGGGAATGCCCCTAATTGTATTAATTGATAAAAATTCAGCATCGGGTAGTGAAATAATAGCAGGTGCTGTTCAGGATTATGATTTGGGGTTAGTAATTGGAGAAACTTCGTTTGGAAAAGGTTCTGTACAAAAATTATGGAATTTAAAAGATGGCTCTGCTTTTAGAATTACGGTTGGTAAGTACCACACTCCTGTAGGAAGATGTATTCAAAAAGAAGACCCTAAGGATAACAAAACTGTTTTAGACCCCGCTTATGAACTTAGCCAAAGCAAAGAAACAATTGAAAAAATAAATGAAGCATTGGAAAAAACTGGTGGGAAATCACATCTTCCTGTATTCAGAACTAAAAAGGGAAGAACGGTTATTGGTGCAGGTGGAATAATTCCAGATTATTTTGTTCAACAAGACACAATAACTATGCTTACAAATTATTTAAAAAATCGCGGTGTATTTTTGGAGTGGACTTTTAATTATATTTCTGCAAATTCCAATGCATTAAAAGTACAATTTGGAGATGATGCAAAAAAATTTCAAAAAGAATGGCAAATTTCTAATGATATGCTAAAAGAATTTGTTAATTTAGCAGTTTCCAAAAAGTTGTGGAATGATACAATGTTTGTTAAAGATAAAATGTATATAATTAATTATATGAAAGCATCAGTTGCAGATATACTTTTTGGGCATAATGAATATTTCAGAATGTTACTTGGATTTGATAAACAGGCACAGGAAGCAATTTTAAGATTTAATGAAGCTGAAAATTTATTAACTAATTAGTTTCTTTATTATTAATCATAGGATTAAATATGAGTCTTACAAAAAACATACTTATTTGGATATTTGCAATTGTATTTATGGCATCAATTGCAATTTATCAACGATTGACAGGTCCTACATATCCGGATAGAGGGAGTATTGAATTAGCAGGTGAGAAAATTAAGTTTAAACTTCCCAGAAGTTCTGATGCTCACGAAGGTGAAAAAATAATTATTGAAGTACCCAACAAAACTATTACCGGTAAAATAAATTTTCGTAGATTTAAAAGCCATGATGAATGGACTACAAAAGAGCTAACAAGAGAAGGCAACACATTGTATGCACAAATTCCACCACTCCCACCAGCTGGCAAAATTATGTATGATATTGCACTTAGTACTGATGGGTTGGAATTTAAACAAATTAACAAAGAAACTGTAGTTCTTCGTTACAAAGGCAAAGTTCCTGAATTTATATTATATCCACATATTTTCTTTATGTTTGTGGCAATGGTATTCTCTACCAGAACTGCACTTGAAGTGCTTTTTAAAGGAAATAATGTGTTTATTTTGACTGTGATAACTACCATTTCATTTACATTAGGCGGTATGATTTTGGGTCCTATTGTTCAAGAATATGCTTTTGGTGCTTTATGGACAGGTTGGCCCTTTGGACACGATTTAACAGATAACAAGACTTTAGTTTCTTTGATAATGTGGATTGTAGCTTGGTGGCAAATTAGGAAGAATCCAAACGCAACAAAATGGGCATTAATCGCAGCAATAGTTTTGCTTGCTGTATATTTGATACCACATAGTGTGTTGGGTTCTGAAATTGATTTTACTAAAATTCCTCAACACAATTAATCAATAATAATATCCGCAATTGAAAAATCTCAATTGCGGATTCTCTTACCAAATTTAAGGTGCTTAATCAATTTTTTCATGTCTTGTTCTTATATCCAAGATATATTCTTCTAAAGTATCAGAATAGACCCAAATTATATCTTCATAACTTTGCCGAAAAACTTCTAAAAAATTTTTATTTTAAGCATTTTATAATATCTGACATTTAAAAATATATGAGCAATTTTTTGAATTTAAATATTATCATTTCTGAAAGTTATTAATTCTTTTTGTTGGTTTCACTAAATATATTATTTTTGTATTTTTTAATATGAATTCCAAACAATGAAAATAGAGACATTATTCAATTTACCAGATGGTTTTAAAGTTAATAAATACACTTTATCTTTTATTGACAGTACATTAGAGGAAGGATTTAAAACTGAATTCTTTTATTCTGCACTTAAATCACAAAGATTATCTATTCTTGTAGCACTTATTTTATTTTCGCTTTTTGGGATTCTTGATTTGTATTTATTTAGTGGTGAGCCATTAAAAAATATATTATTGATAAGATTTGCAATTGGAGTACCAACTACATTATTGTTATTAATTTTATCATTTACTCCAATATTCAAAAAATATTGGCAACCAATTGTTACTATTGCAATTACTATTGTTGGCTTATCAATTGTAGGTATAATTTTAAATATGCCTTCTCCTGTTAGGGATTATAATTTTCCGGGATTAATGCTTGTATTATTTTATAGTTTCGTTGTATTGAAGTTGAGATTTATTTATTCGATAGTTTCAAGTTTTATTATCACTTCATCATATATGATAGCTGCTATCACACTAACTGATGTTTCTTTTAACAATTATTTCAATAACTCGTTCTTTTTTATTGCTGCTAATGTTATGGGTCTTTTTTCAAGTTATATGATAGAATTGTACGAAAGAAAAGAGTATTTTCTAAGAATTACACTTGAAAATGAAAAGAATAATGTTCGAGAACTTTTAACAAGAGAGCAATCGGTCAGCCAAATAAAAACGAGATTTATCAACGTTACATCTCATGTTTTTAGAAATCCTTTAACTGCAATTATAAGTTCAAACCAAGTTCTAAGTAGTATTTTCAATAGAGATGGAAATAAAGATGGCATTAAGTTTAATCAATATATTTCTGATTCTGCAAATGAATTATTAAATCTATTGAATAGAGTTCAATTTTTAACTAAGTATGACTCTGGCGATATTTCCTTTTATCCGGTTGCAATTGATTTGAATCCTATTATTGAAAATTCTATCAGTAAGGTGATGAAATCTGAAAATAAAAAATTCAAAATTGAGAAAGAATTTATTAATAACTCAAACATATTGACAACTGATGTTAATACTATTGAAATTGCAATTGGAGAATTATTATCCAATGCTGTAAAACATTCACCGATAGATAGTACAATTAATATTGTTGTCGAAAAAATAGATGCAAATACAAGTATAAAAATAATTGATGAAGGAATTGGTTTTGATAAAAATTTATATGAGTCTATAGACACTTCATTTAATTATTCAAAAGATACACAAATTTCTGGGTTAGGTCTGGGATTTGCGATACTCAAAATTTGTATGATTATTCTTGATGCGGAAATAAAATTTTATCCAAATCAAGATATTGGAATGACAGCAGAATTGTTAATCAAAAATTATAATACTATCTCTCAATAACCAAATCTATCTTTTGTTTTGTGGAATGGATTCTGAAACGAATAATTGCAGATGTCCAACACTTCAAAAGTGTTGGACATCTTGTTTTGATTTCGGGTTTAGGTGTTTAAAAAAATAGAAACGAGTTCAGAATGACGGTTATTTTAGTGTCATTCCGCTCTTGATGTGGAATCTTGTAATTGCAGATGTCCAACACTTCAAAAGTGTTGGACATCTTGTTTTGATTTCGGGTTTAGGTGTTTAAAAAAATAGAAACGAGTTCAGAATGACGGTTATTTTGGTGTCATTCAGCACTTGATGCGGAATCTTATAATTGCAGATGTCCAACACTTCAAAAGTGTTGGACATCTTGTTTTGATTTCGGGTTTAGGTGTTTTAAAAAATAGAAACGAGTTCAGAATGACGGTTATTTTAGTGTCATTCCGCTCTTGATGCGGAATCTTATAATTGCAGATGTCCAACACTTCAAAAGTGTTGGACATATTGTTTTGACAAGTATTAAATTGCTACATTCACTTCTGTAATTTCGTAATTTGCTTTCAAGTCATTTGTTGAAATTTCAATTATAAAACCACGCTTTCCTCCATTGATAAAAATTTTATCAAGTAGGAAAATTGAACTTTCGGCAAATAATTTTAACTTCTTTTTTATTCCAAATGGACTTGTACCACCAAACTGATAACCAGTAGCATTTTGAGCAGACTTTTGGTCAGCTTGTTCCACTTTCTTTACCTTTATAATGCGTGCTAATTCTTTTAATGATACTTCTTTGTCGCCATGTTGCAGGCAAATAATAAGTTCACCATCTGCATTTAATACAAGAGTCTTTATTACTGAATGTTCATCTACATTCAATTCTATGGCAGTTTGAGCAGTTCCGCCCTTCTCTTCATACTCATACAAGTAGGGAATGAAAGCAATTTTCTTTTGTTTTAATTCCCTAATTGCAGTAGTTATAGGATATTCTTCTTTACTCATAATAATTCAAATTGAAAAAATGATGATGAAAAATAAATTTTAATTCCAAAAATCCAATAAGTTTTTAATTGCATCTTCAAACAATTTTGGTGCTTTAATGCCTAAAATCAATTCACCATTTTCATTTAGCAAAAATCCAATTTCTATCTCAATAATTTTCTGTTCTGTACCTCCATATAAAACTACAGTTCTAATGATTTTAAACTTTGGATAATGCTTTTTGATGTAATTTTTTTCGATAAAATTGTACCCTTTAAGTTCTTCTATTCCTTTATGTCGGAATTTATACTTTTTCCCTTCAATATTAATTACTTCACTACGACCAAAATCTATCAATATTAAATCGGGAATTTCAATTATCTGACTTTTATCTCCGTCTTTATATTTTACTCTGTCTTTGTATTTTGCAAGTGGAATAGGGTCTCCTTCTTTTGGTATAAAATAACCTTTTTCGCAGCCTGCATGATTTTCAAATATCGAGTATCCATCTGTAAAATTCTCAACTACTAAATGTATAAAAAAAAGATAATTCAGATGAAAGAACATAATCTAAATTACGAATTAATTATAATTTCTCTTTTCTGGTTTAAATCAAATTCAATCTTGATTGAATCTTTGATATAAACATCATACTTAATACCTTGAGGAATTGGCAATAATTTCCCCATTTTCAAGGCTTCCTTGAATGATTTTGGAGAATTTTCTAATAGTTCATCAAGAATTTTTCTATTCCTTTTATTGTTAGCTATTGTTATAGACATTAAAAAAATTCCTTAAATTGTTTCGATGCTAATTGATGAGTATATAAATTTTCAATGAATTCATAATCATAATATTTAACCCTATCTTTAATTGAAACAAAAGCAGATTTTTCAATTTCCTGTAAAAATTTTCGTTTCTTAATTTCACCATTTGGAGCTATTAATGCCATTTTCGTATTGAAATCTTGTAACTCCACAAATTTCACCAAAGAATTTCTGAAATTTGTGGAATTTTCTATTTCATAAACAGAATTTGGAAAATTTCTTTCATTAAACCAAATAACATCAATATATTTTGAGGACTGCAAAATATTACTAAAAGTGAAATTCGGAATTTCATTTTTGGTAGAGATATCCCCTAATTTTTTAGATAAAAAAGTTTGATTTCTATCTGGAGTAAAAGTGCTAAAACCTTTAATATTTCCAATTTCTATTAATAGTCCTTGAATATAAGAATGATTGATAATGTTATCTTCTTCCACTGTTTTCTTAATATTTGGATTATACTCATTTGGTAATTTATCCAGAAATTCATAAAGCCCATATAATCCAGGTTTTATTTTGTAAAATTGCTTGTCTCTTTGCACCCTTTCGTTAATGGTTTTATTTGGAGATAATCCTTCAAATTTTTTTTTCATTATAGCTTTTTCATAAATCTGCTTTAAAGTAGCAATATATCCAGAGTCAATTATTGCTTGTTTTATGGCTTCTGACCAAGTAATTTCATCTTTTTTTTGCATTTTTACACCTAACTCAAAAATTCATTTAATTCTAAATTTCCAATATCTTCAATTGAGTTTGTAAATGGAGTAGGTGAAGTATCAGTCTTCTTTTTTGCTGCCTCCCCAGTTTTTTTTCTTGCCATCATATCCCCATAAGGAGGATCAGTCAAAATTAAATCGAATTCAACATTTTTTAAATCTTCAACATCATTTAAATTTTTTGAGTTTATATTGTAAGTTATTTCAATAGGTAAGTTTAGAAAAATACTTGCATCTTTATAAATCTTCAAATAATCGTTATTTAAATCAATTCCAATTGCCCGCCTATTACATAAACTTGCACCCAACAATGTACCACCTACCCCACAAAACGGATCAAAAACAAGTTCATTTTCTTTAGAAAAAAACCTAATTAACCTTTCCATAAGCTGTGGTGGCTTTGGACTTGGGTGTACTTTTCTTATATGGTGCGCATAGCTGTTGTTACCATTTGTAGAAAATCTTGACTCAATAAGCTCAACAATAAATTTATTAAATTCACGCTCATCATCTGTACTCTCAAAACTATCTATGCTATTTGTGTTACAAACCCATTCCTTACCATTCAAATTATTCAAGGAATTATTCATGGCTTTTTTGGGGGTTATCCACTTGATTATCATTAAACAATGTATTCATTTGAATTTTCCATTATTTTTTGGACCTATAAAATTAATATAAAAATACAGAAAACTATTTATTTTCTTATCAATAAAACAATATTTAAATGTATAGTATTTTATAATTAATTAAATAGTCATTTCTTTTTAAAATGAAAACCAACCTTTTCATATAAAATTTAAAACTGCACAAATCCTACTTTCTTATATACTTTTCTGAGAGTTTTAAATGCTACATTTCTTGCTGATTCGGCTCCCTGAGTAAGAATTTTTGTTAAGTGCTCTTTATCTTTCATCAGATGCTCATATTCAGTTCTGATTGGTTTTAAATATTCTGCAACAGCATCAGCAACAGTAGGTTTAAATTCGGCATAACCTTTTCCTTCAAATTCTATTTCAATTTCTTCAATAGATTTATTTGTAGCTATGTGATATAATTCAATAAGATTAGATACACCCGGCTTATCATCACTAAATTTTATTCCAGTACCTGAATCAGTAACCGCTCTCTTAATTTTATTTTTTATGGTTTCATCACTATCTGTTAAAAAGATTGTTGAGTTTTGATTAACATCGGATTTTGACATTTTTTTAGTAGGTTCTTGCAAACTCATAATTCTTGCACCAACTTTTGCGATATATGGCTCAGGCACTTTAAATGTATCAGAATAATGATGATTAAATCTTGTAGCAAGATTTCTCGTTAGTTCAAGATGTTGCTTTTGGTCTTCGCCAACTGGAACGAGGTCTGCTTGATACAACAAAATATCAGCCGCCATCAAAACCGGATAATCAAATAAACCTACATTTACATTATCAGTATGAACTTGTGATTTATCTTTGAATTGAGTCATTCTCGAACATTCCCCAAAGCCGGTAAAGGTATTAAGAACCCAAGTCAATTGTGCATGTTCAGGTACATGTGATTGTATGAATAATTTACTCAAATTAGTATCAATACCAGAAGCAATATAAAGAGCAGCGGTTTCAAGAGTTCGTTTGCGAAGTTCAGCAGGTTGTTGTCTTACAGTTATCGCATGCATATCGGCAATCATAAAATAGCAATCATATTGATTTTGTAGTTTCACCCAATTAGAAATCGCCCCACATAAATGTCCTAATGTTAGTATTCCAGATGGAGTAATTCCACTTAAAATTATCGGTTTTCTTTGTTCTATATTTTCCATTTTCAAATTTCTCTAAACTATATTATTTCAAAAAAAATAAACATCTTACAAAATTAAAAATTTTACATTAAATAAAATAATATTTTTCTGTACTACTATGCTTGATTTAAGATAATTCTCTTACTAATTATATTGAATCTGTAAGTTAAAACAATTGATATTACTAATAATCCAATCAGAAATCCAATCCATACTCCCAAAGCTTTTAATTGATAAAATTCAGCAAATAGGAAACAAGCTCCAAGCATAAATATCCAATATGCAATAAATGCTATAACAGTAGGTATTTTAACATCTTTTAATCCACGAAGCACTCCAAAAGCTGTTACTTGAGTACCATCCATTAATTGAAAGAATGCAGCAATAATTAATAATTGTGATGCTATTGCAGATACCTCCAAATCATTAACATATATCATTGGTATATATTCTCTTGAAAGTAGCATTATTATTGCAGAAGTTCCCATAAATATAAGAGTCAAAATCAATGAAGCGAATCCAGATTCCCTCATAGCTTTGAATTTACCTTCACCATAAAGATTACTTACTCTAATTGTAGCTGCGGCAGAAATGCCGCTTGCCATAAGAAATGTAAAAGAAGCAATATTTATTGCAACTTGATGAGCAGCGAGAGATTTTACTCCATACCATCCAGACATTATACCACCAAATACAAAAGCTCCAACTTCGAGTACATATTGCAAGCCCACAGGAGTTCCAATTTTAAATATACTTTTCATTTTGTCAAATGAAAAATATGAAAAATTGTAATTATAATATTGCTTAATATGTTTATTATTGGCAATTAAAATCAAGAAAAGTATTGGCATAGTCATTCTTGATATCAAAGTTGCAATGCCAGCTCCTACCAATTCAAGACGTGGAAATCCAAACACACCGTAAATCAAAAAATAATTCAAAATAACATTTAGCAAATTAGCAATTATTGATACAATCATTGCAGGTACAGTAGAACCTAAACTCTCTGTAAATTGCTTATATGTCATAAAAAACATATAGGGGAGAAATGAAATAATAAGTATCTTGTAATATGGAATTGCCATTTCGATTACTTCAGGAGCTTGTCCCATAAAATCGAATAATGGAATAACCAGATACATAATTGCCATTAGTATAATTGATAGAATAAAATTGCTTACAAAACCTGTAAAAAACAGTTCTTTACAACTATCATTATCGCTATTACCAAATGCAAAACCAACAAGAGGAGTTAATCCAGCCGCAATTCCAAGACCAAATATAAATAAAAATATAAATACAGCATTGGCAAAGGAAGATGCAGCAAGAGCTGTAGCACTTACTTTGCCAACCATAATATTATCAGCAATGCTTGCCATCATGTGTCCTGCTTGTGTGAGAACAATGGGTATGGCAAGTTTAATATTTACTCTGAAATGCTCCTTATATGAAGGGCTGAAAAATTGATTTATCACTTCAACTCAGCACGTGGAGGCGTCCATCCTTCACGAGTCCATTTAATTAGTTCAATTTTGACACTACCAACGTAAACATTCATCTCAGCTTTTATTGGGACTCTTGCTTCATCGTCAGAAAACCATCCTTTAAATTTTCCAGTAAGTCCATAAATTGCTTCCCATTCTGCTTTTCCGTCAAAATATATTGTTCTTACAGGATATTTAATTGCATCAATCTCAACTTTTTCTCTTTTTTTGGAAAAATTCAAAGTTGTGCTTTCAAGTTGATTATTAATAGCAGTAGGTACTTTGATTGATTTTCCATAATCAGTATATTGCCTTGCAAAAAAGAATAGAGAACAACCATCATTTAACTTTTTATCAAAATCTACCCATTTATTCATAGTTTGCTCTTTGTACTTCCATTCTTCTATATAAATTTTCTTATTAGGATAATCAGTAATGATTTTTTGATAGTCCCAATTATTAGCATCTGCTTTATTATTTCCAATAAATTGGTATGTAAAAGAAAGAGATTTATCGAACCAAGAATCAAAAAATGCGTGCAATTCTACAAATGGAATACCTTTATATGATTTCATCTCACAATAAGCATTATAAACTTTCTTGCCATTTAATTCTACTTCACCTTTTGAAATAACTTTCACTGTTCCTAATCCAACTCCAAGGAAGGATACTTCATATACTAATTCTTCTCCAGCTTGGAATACTGAAAGTTGCTGTTGTGAAAATAATTGACTTGATAAGATAGCAAAAAATAATACTATCACATAAAACAAATTCAAATTTTTCATTTTTTTCCAATTAATAAATAATAACAACTATAAGACGAATAATTATTCAAAGAGTTATATACGAACACGAAAATTTTTTTTCTATTTAAATCGTATCTCTAAAACAGAAAAATCATCATCTAATTTTTGATTACCATTTATTGATTTTACGTGATTATAAATTGATTGAACTGTAAATCCTTCTTTATTATGTTGATTTAACAAGTACTTTTCGAGATTTTCCAAATCCCACATTATACCTGAATCATCTCTGACTTCATAAACGCCGTCAGAAAATATATATAATAAGGAATCTGATTGAATATCAATTTCTGCAAACTTGAAGTCAAAAAAAGTAAGACCACCAACAGCATAATTGGGATTTCTCAATTTTTCAGATTTGTTGTTATTAATTAGGATAGCTGGAGGATGACCAGCTGAAGCATATTTTAATTTTTTGGACTTACAATTATACACACCATAAAACATAGTAAAAAACATATTATTATGATTTTTCATCTGAAATGATTTGTTTAGAGCTTTTAGCACTTGGGTTGGATTGGTAAAATCAATAATTTGAGGGTCTTGAAATTTTATAAAATTCAATATTGAAACACTATGAAGTGCAGGTCCAATTCCATGACAACATACATCAATAAGATAAAATACAAAATTTTCATCATCGGCTTGATAATAGCCATAAGCATCTCCACCAAGTTCTTCGCAAGGGTGATAAAATCCTTCAGAACTCAAGCAATCATTATCCAATTTTGATGGTAATAAAGACTTGATATAATTCGCAGCTTTAACAAGTTCAGAATTTATTTGATATAAATAGTTATCTTTCTCAGTATTGAGTAACTGTAATTCATATTCAGAATCAGATAATCTTTTATTGATTTCTTCAAGTTCTTCATTTTTCTCTTGTAATGCAATAGAAGTCCGTTTTCGCTTTCTATAATTACGATAGACGATAATAGAAAAAAGAAAAACAAGAATTGAAATTGAAATGAACAAAGTTAGTTGAATATTTTTAACTTTGACTACATTGTCTAATTCAGCTTCCTTTTTGGCAAGTTCAAAATTCAAATATAAGTCAGAAATTTTCTTATTATTATTAATACTATTTAAACTATCTGAAAGTAGAATAAATTTTGTTTGATATTTAAAAGCACTTTCTATATCATTTAATTGTAGATATACATCAGATATATAACGATATATTTTTCGTATGTCATCAGGTAATTTCATATCTAAAGTAAGTGTTAGTGCTGACTGAAAGTAAATTAATGCTTCATCAAAATTATTCAATTTAAAATATAGATTAGCAATGTCAATATAACTAATGGCAAGTTCTTGTTTTAAGTTATATTTAAGTCGAATATCAAGAGCATCTTGATAATATTCCAATGCTTTTTTATAATCACCATTTATATAATATACAAATCCAATAGTATGTTTAATAATTGCAATCATATTATTTCTTGACATTTTATTAGCAAGAGTAAGTGCTGAATCAAGATATAAAAAGGCAAGAGAATTATTTTTTAATTTACTATAAATCGCACCGATATTTGCCATTTCCTCGCATTGCATAATAGGGTATTTAATATTATTGTAAATTTCTAAGGACTTTGTGTGATAAATTAAACTGCTGTCTGGCTTATTCAAATAAAATCCAAATAACTTTCCAACTTCACTATAAAATTTTGCTAAAGAATAATCCTGTTCATTCTTTTTGTAATATTCAATAGCTTTTCTTGAATATTCAAGAGATTTTTCATAATTACCTAAGCCATAGTAAACATAAGCAATTGATTGAAATGACATTGCATTTTCTTCAGTATGTTGGTCTGTAGTTTTTGCATAAGACAGAGCATTGACATAATTTTCGGCAGCTTTGTCAATTTCACCTAACTCTTTTAAAATTCGTCCAATATGTATATAAGAATTAATTACATAGTGTGAATATTCAATTTTATTGAAAATTTCTAATGCTTTTTGCATTGCAATCACAGATGAATCTTTTATCCCAAGCATACTGTAATTAACAGATAGATTGTTGTAGCAAAATGCAACACCTTCTTTATAATCAATTTTATTTCCTAATTCAATAGCTTGCCTGTAAATATTATTCGATTCTACATAATTTCCTGAGTTTGCTGTTACAATACCTAAATATCTTAAACCAAAAGCAATTGCTTCTTGATTATTAATTTCTCTGCATAAAAAGATAGCACTATCCAATATTTTTTTTGCTAAATCAGGGTCGATATTATATGAATATGCTGCACCCATATAGAGTTTAGCTTCAGCAATTCCCTTTTTGTAATAATTTTGCTGTGAGATTTTTAAAGCGTTATTTGCATATTCAATTGCAAGTTCAGGGTGCATCATTCTATATTCTTTTGCAAGTTTGTTTAATACATCAGCTTTATTATTGCCATATAAAGATTTCAATGTATTTTTTAATGAATCAATTTTAAACTCACTCCTTAATTTTAAAGGAGTAATTACAATTGCTACAAACAAAATTGACAAAAGAATTTTACTTTTCATCACTATTTCCAGTATTCATAATCCATATAATTAGCAGTATTATTGGCGATTTTTTTGCCAAAAATTTTCGATACTAAGTATAGTGAGCCATCAATTCCAGCTGACACACCCGATGTAGTCAGAATTTTACCGTTATCAGTCCATCTTGATTTAACTACTTTTATTTTAGGATATTTTTCTTTTAGCACCTCAATTGCTCCATGCCATGTTGTTGCTTCCAATCCGTTTAATTTTCCTGTTTTAGCAAGAATAAATGCTCCAGTACAAACAGACAATGTAAATTTTGATTCATCAATTTTTTTAATTATCAATTTATTTAGTGCATCATTATCGTTAGTTAAACTGGGATTACCACCGGGGATAACAAATATGTCAATTTTAGGTGCATTCTCGAATGTAAAGTCAGGAATTACTTGCAAACCTGAGTGAGCTTTTATTGTTTCCGATTTTTCAGAAATAGTAAAAACATTAAAAGCTGAAGCATTTCTCTCTAAAAAAGTATCTGTAAATACTTCGATAGGTCCTGTAAAATCAAGTACATAAACACCATCGTAAATTAATACCCCGACATTTAATTTTTGAGAATACAAATTCATAGACGTAATTATAATAATCAAAAAAAGTATTTTTTTCATTTTTTTTCCTAATTTTTATACATTCCAAACAATTTTGCTATTGTTTGGTGAAATTTGTGAAAACCTGATGGATTAGCATACATCAAAATACATTGCCCAGCAATGTAATTTATTTTATTTTCTTCGAGTAGTTCGATGGATTCCTTAGTATCGCTCCCCTGTTGTATCCAAATATTTTCAAATTTACCATTCAACTCAATTACTTGCTGAATAATATTTTTAGTTACATTTTTTGGAGTAATTACAATCAAATTTTTAATATCAGAGTTGATTTCTTTCAAATTATTATAACACTTAATACCATCAATATTATCAACATTTGGATTTACTGGAATAACTTCAAAACCCTTGTCAATTAAAGTTTTGAAAACAATATTCCCGAATTTTTTTGAATTTCTTGATGCACCGATTAATACAACTTTTTTGTTTTCTAAAAATTTTTGAATTATACCATTGTTACTCATTTCATTCACTTAATATATTTCATTATAAATTATAAATGCAATTACAAAAATAACAAAAAAAACATAATTTATTAATAGTAAAATATAAAATTAAATAAACAATTAATTGACAAGTAAATTAAAAAAGTCAGAATTAAATTCTGACCTTTTTTTAAAACTATTCTCTAATATCCAAATCTATCAAAGCCACTTTAGTTTTTTTTAATTAAATCCAATTTGAATTATTTCAATTCATCATAAACATTTAATTGCAATTGATTTTTTCCAGTTAATTGCATATTAGTGTTATCATCAACTTTGAATTGCAACATCAATGAACTCAAATACTCAGTAATTTTTGCTAAGCCCTCGGCAGTATGTGCCACATCTTCTATCCTACCAGCTGATTCAGCTGTTACTTTTGATATAGAAACTACATTCTTTGATATTTGTTCACTAGTTGCGGATTGTTCTTCGCTTGCAGCAGCAATTTGGTTAATCATATCCAAAACTTCTTCTGTACTTGAAAGAATTTCACTTAATGATTTTCCTGCATCATCAGCAAGTTTGATACCTGTTTGCACTTCCATAGTTCCCTTATTCATTGCAACTACAGCTAATTGAGTTTCATTTTGAATACCCTTAATCATATTTGAAATTTCTTTAGTAGCAGTTGAAGTTCTTTCAGCCAATTTTCTAACTTCATCAGCAACAACAGCAAAGCCCCTTCCTTGTTCTCCAGCTCTTGCTGCTTCGATAGCAGCATTTAATGCAAGAAGATTTGTTTGGTCGGCAATATCGTCAATTACAGAAATAATTTCCCCAATTTTTGTACTTGACTCGCCAAGTTTTTGGATATTCTCTGCAGAATTTTGAACTACTTTTGCTATATCTCTCATTTTTTCGACAGTTTGCTGTACAACTTTGCCACCTTCACGAGCAATTCTTCCGTTTTCTTGTGCAACTTCATAAGTTTTATTTGCACTTTGAGCATTTTCAGTTATTGTACGTGACATTTCTTCAACTGCAGATGCAACTTCATCAGATTGGGCAGATTGTTCTTGAGTAGCAGCTGCAAGTGATTCAGCAGTAGATGATATTTCCATTGATGAACTTGCAGATGAATGAACAGCTTCATTGACTTGGTTGATTAAATGGCTAAGTGAATCGCCAAGAGAATTTATACTGATTTTCAAATTCTGATGGTCACCTTGGTAATCTCCGATAACTCTTGCAGTCAAATCACCAGTAGCCAAAATTTCTAATACTGTACCAGCTTCATTAATAGGTTTAATAACAGTATCTAAAGTTTTATTTACGCCTTGTACAATCTTGCGGAAATCTCCATTGTGTCGATTTTCATCTGCACGAGTAGATAAACTACCTTCAACCGCAGCATCAACGAGCATTGTAGCATCTTCAACTAAAAGAGATATTGCAGAAATACACTGATTTAAATTATTTTTAATTTCATTGAAATCACCTTTGTATTCATCTGTAATTCTTGGAGGTATGTCGCCTTTACTAATTCTATCAACATATTCGGCTGCTACATTTAGTGGTCCGATTACATTATCTAATGTTGTGTTTACTCCTTGCACGATAGCTCTGAAGTCCCCATTGTGTTTTGTTGCATTGGCTCTGGTATCAAGTTTGCCGTTTATTGCAGCATTTGAAAGCATAGATGCATCTGAAACAAGTGCATTTATGGCTTTAATACAAGTATTTAAATTATTTTTTATAAGGTTAAAATCGCCATTGTATTCTTTTGTTATTAATTGCGGAATATCTCCCTTACTAATTTTATCAACATATTCGGCTGCTACATTAAGAGGTCCAATTACCGCATCAAGAGTATCATTTACTCCTTGTACAATAGCTCTAAAATCTCCACTGTGTTTGTTCACATCAGCACGAGTTGCCAAACGACCTTCAACACCAGCTTTAGCAAGCATTTTTGCATCTACAACCAAAGCATTTACCGAATCAATTGCTTGATTTAAATTGTTTTTAATTTCATTAAAATCACCTTTGTATTCTTCGGTAATTTTAGGTGGAATATCGCCTTTGCTAATTCTATCAACATATTCGGCTGCAACGTTCAAAGGTCCAATAACATTATCAAGCGTAGCATTTACACCCTGAACGATTTTACTAAAATCGCCATTATGTTTGCTTGCATCGGCTCTGATATCAAGTTTACCTTCAATTGCAGCTACTGATAATTTATTAGCATCTTTTACTAATAGGTTAATTGCATTTATACACTGATTCAAATTATTTTTAATTTCATTAAAGTCGCCATTGTAATCATCTGTTATAAGTTCCGGTATATCCCCTTTACTAATTCTGTTAACATAATTTGCTGCAACATTTAATGGTCCAATCACAGCATCTAATGTATCATTTACACCTTGAACGATTTTTCTAAATTCGCCATTATGTTTGTGTGCATTAGCTCTGGTGGATAATCTACCATCAACGCCAGCTGTTGCAAGCATCATTGCATCAGAAACAAGTGCATTTACCGAATCAATACATTGATTTAGATTATTTTTAATTTCATTGAAATCACCTTTGTATTCATCTGTAATTCTTGGAGGTATATCGCCTTTACTAATTCTATCAACGTATTCTGCGGCTACATTTAATGGTCCAATTACCGCATCTAAAGTTTGATTTATACCAACAACTATTTCTTTAAATCCTCCTTTGTGTTTGCTACTATCAGCTCGTGTATCTAATTTCCCATTCAATGCAGCAATTGTTAAATTATTTGCATCAGAAATTAATAATTTGAGTGTATCTCTCAAAATCATACAACTCTGAGCCAACGTATCATCATTAGACATTATTTCTATGTTAATATCAACAATACCTTCTGACATTTTTCTTATACTATCAGCATCATTTTTATTTTTGCTTATCACTTTTTGTAATGCTGCTATCATACTATCATTTTGGCATCGTTTTTCTAATTCAACATTTATATTTCCAACAGATAATTTTAAAGCAACATCTGTAACCATATTTGTGGCATCAATCAACATATTAAGGTTATTTTTTATCTCATTAAATTCACCTTTGTATTCATCTTTGATTTTAGTTGGTATGTCACCTTTAGCTATTAAATCAACATATTTTGCAGCGAGTGAGAGTGGTCCAATTACATTGTCGAGAGTATCATTTACTCCTTTTACAATTTTTCCAAATTCACCTTTATGTTTGGAAACATCTGCTCTTGTGTGTAGTTTTCCATCTTCGGCTGCTTTAGCAAGCATATTCATATCAACAATTAACGTTTTTAAAGTATTCTGTAAAACCAAAGTACTTTTTGCTAAAACATCATCATCAGACATAACTTTTACTTTAAAATCAAGATTGCCAGAAGCAATACTTTGTAAATTTTCAGCATCATGCTTAATTAAATTAATTACATTAATTAAACTATCAATCATTTGGTCTTCGTTACTTCGTTTTTCAAGTGTTACATTAGTATTGCCTAAAGAAAGTTTCTTTGCTACTTCTGTAATAATATTAGTAGAATCAACCAATTTAATTAAACTTTCAATCATTTCATCTTTGGCACATCTTTTCTTTAAGCTGATATTAGTATTTCCAACAGCAAGGTTTTTGGCTGCATGAGTTACACTATTTGTAGCATCAATAAGAACATTTAAATTATTTTTAATTGCATTAAAATCTCCTTTGTATTCATCATTGATTTTTGGAGGAATATCGCCTTTGCTTATTCTATCAACATACTCTGCTGCTACATTTAAAGGTCCAATAACATTATCTAAAGTTGTATTAACACCAGCTACTATAGTACGGAAATCACCATTATGCTTTGATAAATCGGCTCTTATATCTAATTCTCCTCTATTTGCTGAGTCAGATAATTGAATTACATCATCTGTAAGCATTTTAATTGAACCTTGAACTTTTTGCATTGAATCAAGGAATAATCCAAATTCATCATTTCTTGTATTGATAATTTCATCACTCAAGTCACCTTCTGAGAATTTTGTCATTAGATTGGTAGTCTTTTTCAAATCATTTATCACCAAACGATTTAATGCTATGTACAAGAAGCCAAGTGAAAGTAGAACAATAATAATAAGCATGATAGTGCCGTTCATTCTTTGTCCTAAAATAGCATCATGAGTTTCTTGAACTGAATATCTAATACTAATTGTAGCAATAGCATCACCTACATTTGCTGAATGGCAATTTGTACAACTTTCAGTTGCTATAATAGGAAAAATCGCCCTATTTACTTCAATATTTTTAAAAACTTCATCATAAGTTATTTTCTGTTTGGTCTTAATAACTTTTTTTTCAAGTGAATCCATTTTTGCTGCTTTTTCTTCACTAATTTCAACAGATGGAATTACTCTAAGTTCACTTAATTTTTCCAGTTTACTAACTTCTTTGACAATAGGGGATACATCATCAGCACCTTGGTCCATAATGTAAATGATTGATTGAATTAATGCAAATGACAATTCGTTTACATGGGTTTCTGCTTGCTTGTGTTTCAAATCTTCTTCTTGATATAACAATGCAAACAGCATTCCACCAATTGATATACACAAAACAAGAGTAAGCACTCCAAGTAGTTTTGCTTTTACACTTAATTTCATAATTTCACCTTAAATTTATTTTTATTTATACTATACGAATAATTACCAAATGAAAATAATCAAACAAACTTTTGTTATGTAATAATTCATCAAAAACATTTCAATTTTTTTCAAATTATAAAAACTTAAAATAATTAAAAATATTTATTTAACCAAAATTTTATATAAGTAAAATATAAAATAATTTATTATTCTTTTTTGTATAATAACTCTTTTTTATTCATTCATTTTATGTAGCTACTAAGCCGTTTTATGATTTTCATTACGCAATGTTTTTTGAATGAGAAAAAAGTACATTTGGAACAAGTTAAAAAGAATAATAATAATTTAGAAATTCATTGAAAATCACGTTAGGGCTAAATATTTGTATTAAGCATATCGACACTTCGACAAGCTCAGTGCAACGCAAGCTCAATGACCGGTTTGTTATTTACAATTCAAGAGGGCTTGAATTGTTCAAATACATATTCAACACCTACGGCGTTGTTGGACTTCTGGGGGATTCTTGTGTTACAAACATTAATTCCCGATGGGAATATCAAGGATTAAAAAAAACAACAATTCAATATGTTTAAATTTTGCTCTTATCTAACTTGATAGTCTGTTTAAAAAGTATAAATTTAATCATCTTTCACGTGGTTGTCTTAAAAAGTGTCATTCAGAACTTGTTTCAGAATCCATATCGCACTAAGTTGTTGAAATATATATAAATTTCTCACAACCGCAAAAATGAAAACAACTAAAAAAGACCTTTTGAGACAGCCACTTATTGCAGATTCAGTAAGCAACAGGTGGCTTAAGCCACCTGCAATATCATTTCAACATTACTTTAAGACAGTTTCCTATAATGAGACTTATGCGACTGTGTTAATTATTTCATAAAATAGTTTTTAAATAAGCTTTCATTTATTTTTAATGAAAACACTTCAAATCCATTTTGGCTAATCATATCAAGTAACGGTGTTGGTTTAAATGGAGTTATCATTTCAAGAATTTCACCTTTGTTCAATTTTTGCGTTTCCATCATCATCAGTTGGACAGGATGTTCGCCTCTTGCGAGTAGTGGCCTTGCATCGATTGAATTTACAATATTATTTTCATTAAACCAGTCAGGAGTAATTTCTATCTCATCAGCACCTGTGCCATTGATGAGCAAATTTACATCTCTTATTAAGTCTGGCAATGAAGATTGCTGAAGTTGTGATATTGTTTCTAAAGTTAATGAATCTTTTACAGCTTCACGTATTGATGGATTTTTTAGATTCCCGAGTTCAGGCATCAATTTCAATAATTCATTTTCGAATTCACTAAATTCATTTAGCAAATATACAACTTTTGTTGCTGGGGAAATAGTTGCTTTTTTCATTTTATTACTCCTTTGTATATGATAATAATCTTTGTTCACCTTCAAGTTTTCTACTTTCTGTCATATCTTGGGTAACTTCTAATGTTCCGAGATACTCACCATCTTCACCTCTAACAGCATAATATTCAATCAAAACAAATTTTCCTTGAAAATTAATCCAGAAAGGTGCTTTGCTCTCTTTACCATTACGAAAATCATTAATAATTTGCTCTACAATATGAACGCTTGAAGGTGGGTGGCACATTCTAACATCTCTCTTCAAAATTGCTCTGTTTCTTTGGAAAATTCTACCACCACCATGAGAGAAAAATTTTACTTTATCATCTTTATCAACAAATGTTATATCAACGGGCATAGTGTTGAATATTGCCATTAATTCTTTGGAATTTAACCAACCAGTGCCAAGGTCGATTTCTCCGTTTACGATATTTTCACTTTCGTCTTCAATTTCTATTCCATCTGGTTTCCAGTTTGTTGGTGGGTCATACAAGCAAAATCCAATTTCTGGGATTTGTTTATATATTTGATACCATTCTAAGTCAGTAAACTTATCCATTATCATTGGGAATAGTATTTCCTCCTCTTTGTAAATCATATCTGCAACTGCTTGAATAGCTGGTTTAATCAGAGATTCAACAATGATTGTAAATTCCATCGAACTAACATTCCCGTCAATAGATAAACCTTTCAATGCTGATTTGATAAATGCTCTTGTTTCATCGTGCTTGCCCCACATTACTTTTGGTGGTCCAGTAATTCCAAATTTTTCCATAAATGGAAAAATTAGGTTTTCTTTCTTTTGATAATGCTTTTCGACATCTGAAATTAAATTGAATTGATGTTTGAAGTCACTCATAAATTTGTTGATTTTTTCTGCATCAACTACAAATTTACTTTTTTCGATAATTTCAAATATACTTCCCACTACTTTCATCAATTCTACATTTTCGTTCTTCATAATGTCAAGAGGATGACCTTGTGGTATTCGTGAAGCACCAGTCATATCGATGTTGCCTTCAAGAACTAATGTGTGTATATCACATAATTTAAGCACTTCTTCTATAGGAAGACCTTCATTTATTAACTCCTGTTCAACTTCAACAACATCACCATACGGTACTTTTTGAAGAAGATTTATTAATCTTTCTTTCACTTGTTCTGGAGCAACACCTTCGTGAAGTTGTAAAATTATATGCTTTAATAGCTCTTTTCGTTGTCTTGAGTTGTCAATTATTTCACTCATATTAATATTTCCTAATAAATCGGACAAAATTATCTTATTTCAAATTAAATGACGCACCATAAATAAGACTATTTTAATCGTATTTAAAAATATTTAAAATTTGTTTCAAAAAAAAACAATTTAGTAACTACACAATACCTAAATGCAAAAATCACGTACAAATTACAGCTAATTATTTAATAAAAAGTCAGATGATTGACGGTTTACAGACTGTTGTTAAAGTAATATTGAGTGATATTGTACTTGGATTTAGCCCCATAAGAGATGATTAAATTTATACTTGAGCAGCAGACTGCTTTTATTATTTGACTTTTATTTTATTCTTAATTCAATTAATGTTAATTTTGTTTTTTGATAAAAATGAATAATGAGATGCATAGAAAAATATCGATAACTCAAAAATATTTTATTTACTTTCTCTGTGTGTTTCTTATATCAATTTTTATTGTTGGTTCTTACTCTTATTATGTTGCCAGAAATTCAATTTTAGAAAGAACATATAGACAATTAGAATCTGTAAGATTAGAAAAAGAAAAAAGTATTGAACGCTATTTTAATGATAGAATAAATGAACTTGAATTATTAGCAAATACTGGTATTCTAAAGGAATTATTTTTAGATGGTTTTAATCATAATTTTAAAAATAACAATCAATTTTCAGATATTTTAAAATTTGGTAGTAATTATCACCGTAATATAATTTTAGTTCAATCTCAAAAATTCGCCATAATTGAATCTAACTCAAAAACTTTAAATGTTTATTTTGATAGTTCATTAAGCAAAGTTCAAAGTTTGAATAAATTAATTCAAGAAGTTAAACTAAGTAAAAAAATATGCTTTCAAGATTATACTTTAAGTTTAGATGGTAATGTATCTTTTTTTGTTGGTTCACCAGTATTTGATGAGAAAGAGCAGACAATTGGAATAATTATCATCGAACTTGATATTGATGAAATTAACAAAATTATGTATGAAAAAAAACGATTGAATAAAGGATTGGGTAAATCAGGTGAATCATACATTGTTGGTAAAGATTTATTAATGAGAACTTCATCGCGATTTATTGAAAATTCAATTAATGTTCAAAAAGTAGAAACCGACGCTACAAAAAAAGCATTAAAAAATCAAAGCAACCCGGCTGTAATCAAAGATTATCGTGATGTACTTGTTCTAAGTTCATATTCTTCATTTAATTTCAGGGGCTTGGAATGGATTATTGTAGCAGAAATTGACAAAGAAGAAGCATTGCAACCTATTTACACTCTTAGGAATAGTATTATATTACTTTGTTTAATTGTATCAATTGTAATTTTTGGATTTGTCTATCTTGGGAGTATTCGTATTATTACTCCAATTCTCGAATTAAAAGATGCTGCACTACAAATTAGTAAAGGGGATTATGAAATTAGATTAGTCTCAAAAACTAATGATGAAATGGGTGAACTTTTTAGTGCATTTAATGTAATGAGTGAACAGTTAGCTATTCAGTCTGAGCAGATAAATAAAGATAAATTGTTAAGAATTAGTGCAATGCTTGATGCAATTGAATTAGAAAGAAAGCGGCTTTCACGTGATTTGCATGATGGACTTGGTCAAATGCTTTTAGCCGTAAAAATCAAACTTGAACAATCGAAGAATGCTTCTGAAGAGAAAAAAAGTATATATTTAAATGATGCACTTGATTTATTAAAGCACTCAATCAATGAAATCAGAACTATATCAAACAATTTGACACCTACTGTTCTTGAGATGTTTGGGCTTGAAGATGGGATAAAGAAACTATGCCGCGATTTACTTGATAATTCTGAAATCCAGTATAATTTTAATTGTGAAAATCTTGATGTGCAGTCAATAAATTCAAAGCAACAAATCTATATTTTTAGGATTATTCAGGAAATAATTAATAATATCCAAAAACATTCAAATGCTTCAGAAGCAGCAATTCATATTTCTAAAATTAATGATTTCATTAAAATTAATGCTTACGATAATGGAATTGGATTTGTGAGGGATTCAAATATGAAAGGTAACGGTATTCACAATATTTACGAAAGAGTTGAATTACTTGGTGGAGAATGTTCAATTAATTCAATTCTAAAAAAAGGGACAGAAATTTATATCACTATACCTATTAAACAGAATGAAGAAAATTAAAATTATTTTGGCTGATGACCATAAGATATTTCTTGATGGAATTAATGCTTTGCTATCAGAATTTGAAAATATTGAAATTGTTGGAACGGCTACTTCAGGCGAGCAATTAATTTATATGTCCGACAGAATTGATGCAGATATTGTCATAACTGATATTTCAATGAAAAATATCAGTGGACTTGAAGCCACGAAAATTATTACAAATAAAAAACCTGAAATGAAGATTCTTATTCTCTCAATGCATACAAATGAGGAATTTGTTCTTAATGCAGTAAAGTCTGGTGCAAGTGGTTATTTACCAAAAGATACATCAATAGAAGAGCTTTCTGAAGCAATTAATACAATTTATGAAGGTGGGCAGTATTTCAGTAAAAATATTTCTGATTTCTTCTTTAAAAATTATATTAATCGTTTCAAGAATGAACAAAATTTAGTAGAAAATGAAAAGCTCACATTAAGAGAAATTGAAATTCTTAAGTTAGCTGCAACAGGATTGACAAATAAAGAAATAGGAGATAAACTATTTATTAGCGTAAAAACTGTAGATTCGCATAAAAATCATATAATGCAAAAGTTGAAATTCAAAAATTCGGCTGAGCTTACTCTATTTGCAGTTAGAAACAAATTGATTGAATTGTAATTACTTAGTCGCCAATTGAAAAAATCACGTGCAAATTACAACTGGCTATTTAATAAAAAGTCAGATGATTGATGGTTAACAGTTTGTTGCTCAAGTAATATTGAAATGATATTTCACGTGACTAAAGAGACTGTGTAAAAAGTTGAACTTATCAAAGCATACGTGGGCGTCTGCTCTACTAAATCATTGATTTATATGGTATTTCAATCGCCTCGTCTGACACAAAACTATCATAAATTGTCTTTTAACACACCCTCTAAAGTCAAGTGTTGATTAATTACAAATAAATTACCCATACCGCATATCATTCGAACATCAAAAATTTTTTTTATTCTAATCATATCCTCAATTTTTTCTATTCCCATCATTAATTCAAAATATTGCTTTTTTATTTTCCCAATACCATGTTCGGCAGATACACTTCCTTTTAGTTCTAATGTTTTAGATATAATTTTATCGTAAATCAACAATGAATTTTCGAAATCTGTTTCATTTTTAGGAAAAAAATTACAATGTAGATGACAATCGCCAATGTGTCCAAATATAATATAATCAATTTTTGAACTATTTGTTATATTGATTAAAAAATCAAAAAAAGTATTAAATAATTCTACAGGAACAGCGGTATCTGTTCCAATTTTTCTAAACTTAGTTTTTGAAATAATTTCATTTACTGCCAATGGTAGAGAATGACGTATTTTATTTAGATTGCTATGCTCTTTATCTGTTGTTGCGATTATAGTGTCATCTGCCAAATTTGTGTATTGATTTATCTTTTTATAAATTAAATCAAGCAAATATTCTTCCTGATGCTTTTCATATTCCTGTTCAAACCAAATACCACAAATCGCATTTTCAGGAATTACAACTCCTTGAGATTTTATTAGCTCAAGTGAATTTGTATCAAAAAACTCAATCAATCTGAAAGAAAAGAATTTTTGCTTGTTAGATTTGAAATTTTGCTTACTTTCTAAACGAACATCATTTACAAAATTATTCATAGCTGAATAATTCTCGAAAAATACAAAGCCACCAAGCAATTCATCAGATTTTGCTAATAATTTCAATTTGGCAGAATAAACAACGCCAAGTGTTCCCTCATTCCCTATAAATAAATCAATCAATTCCATATTGTTCATTAAATAATATCCCGTTGCATTTTTAGTTTTTGGATAATCGAATTCAGGAATATCAAATTGATAAATTGTTCCTTCTTTTGAAATGACTTTGTACAATTTTCCAATTGATTTATCAGCTCTTGATAGGATTAATTCTTCGCCATTTGGAAGTATAATATTTAATTCTTGAATAAAATTTCTTGTCGAGCCATACTTGAATGAGCGTGAACCGGAAGCGTTATTGGCAATGTTTCCGCCAATTGAGCTATTGGATTCTGTTGGATTAGGCGGATAAAATAATTCTTTATCAGATAAGAACTCATTAATTTCATTTAATGTAATTCCAGATTCAACGGTAATTGTTTTATTTTTCTCATCAAATTCAATAATATTACATAGTTTTTCAGTAGAAATAATAACACCTGATTGAGCAACTCTACCACCAGTTGTTCCAGTTCCTGCTCCAGATAAAGTAAAATTAATATTCTTATTGTAGCATTGACCGATAATTTCCTTCAATTCGTATTTACTTTGAGGTATATATAATGCATCAGCATTACCTTTTAAATTGCTCGCATCTGTAAGATATGAAATAAATTCATCAGAATCTGTTTTTATTATCATTTTTTATCAAAAAATATAATTCATTAATTTATCAATATATTTTTTTTTCGTAATTTAATACTTTGTATTAAGTAAATTTAAAAAAATATTTGAAATTGGTTAACTATGAAATTTTATAAAATACTATCATTGATATTTATTTTAATCATATCCAATAAAATTGAGATTTTTTCTCAAAATAGTTTTGTTGAATATGAGACTTTTGCAATTCATCCAAAATTAGGATTACTCTTTAATCAATATACATCAGAATTTAAACAGTTTGAAAATTCAGTTGATTGTGGATTATTCAAAGAAGGAAGCGGAAGAGGTTGGCTTGAAGGTATTGCAATAGAGTATCTAATTGCTGAAGATTCTTATTTAAGTTTTCAATTTTCTTTATCTGATAGAAGTGGAACATTAACATTACCAAATTACTTTCCTTCAAGAAATATGCAAACTGGCAAAGTTGACACAGTTCATACTTCAAATGAACTCGAAACAAGTTTATCTTATTTGGAGCTACAGCCCGATATTAGATTTGTTCTATTAGATAAATTAATTAATGGACCATTAAGAGCTATTGCTGGATTCAGATTTGGATTTCCATTGCAAAATAAATTTAAGCAATCTGAAAAAATTGTATCTCCATCAAATGCTGTTTTTATAAGCCCTGGTGGAATTAGAACACAGGACAGAGTTATTGCAACTGGTACTATTTCTGATATTAATTCTGTTACTTACGGTATAAGTGTTGGTTTAGAAAATCTATTGCATGTTGGCAAAAAATTTTTCTTATCTCAAGCATTGATTTTCGATTATAATTTTAACGATATTGCTAAAAATGTTAGCTGGAATACTTATGCTTTAAGATTAGAACTCGGTTTAAGATTTTCGATTGTTAATCCACCAAAACCTGTTATTGAACCGGAACCTGAGCCAGAACCTGAGCCAGTAAAGGAAATTATTCCAGAACCAGTTCTTGTGCCTGTTTTAACGCATAATTTGGTACAATCAGATAACTTGAGAATAGAAACTGGAAATGAATTACTTGCAACTATTCCGTTAGTAAATTCTGTTTTCTTTGACAAAAATTCAGCAGTTATTCCTGATTTTTATTATACAAACAATAAAACAACAGATTATTTCTCGGGTAATCCTGTAGAAAAACACAGCTATTTACTACCTCGTATTGCTGAAATTGTTAAGAAGAATTCAAAAGCAAAAATCGAGCTTGAATCATCAACTTCTGGAGCTACTGTTGAACCCGAAGGAATTACATTATCTAAATCAAGAGCTGAAGCTGTTAAAAATTCATTAATTAAACTTGGGATTGACGAGAAATTGATTACAATAAATTCTAAATTAACTCCAAGATTTCCTTCTAACCAAGATTTCAAAGAAGGAATTGAAGAAAATCAAAGAGTTGATATTATAGTGAAAAATGCACCTGTTCAGGAATATGTCGACTTGCAAAAATATGCAAATATAAATGGCTTTATAGAAGTAAATGTTGATTATAAAGACTTAAAAGCTCACTCAAATATTATTATTCAGAATAATTTAACTAAGCAAGATATAGCGGTTACAAAACCCGGCAATTATTCAATTAAAGTCGATGAAAGAATTGATTTGAATAAATCACCTTTTGAGTTGAAAACTAATGTAAAATCCGATGAATTGCAAGACACAAAAGTTAAGTTAATTGATTTGAATAAATTAGAAAAAACTGTAATTGATTTTAATTTGGATAATTTTCAAGCAATTTTAACATTCAATTACAATAGTAGTGAATTGAGTGATGATAATAAAGGATTACTGAAGCAATTATCTGAAAAATTACCTATAGATGCAACTATTATTATTCTTGGTAGTGCCGATTTACTTGGTACTACTGATAGAAATGCCCAATTAGAAAATGAAAGAGCGGACAATACACGAAAATATTTGCAATCAGTAGCACCAAATAAATTTAAATTTGAGACTGGAAGAAGTACAGAAAAATTTGAAGAAACTACTCCACAAGGTAGATTCTTGAATCGTTCAATTAAAATTAAAGTTAAAAAATAATTTTTAAGGAAATTTGTGAATTTGAAAATTACAAACAGTATTATTACAACTCTAAAACTGTATTTATTGTCTGTAATTTCATTTGGTATATTTAGAATTATACTAATTTTAACAAACTTCAATAAGATATTTGAAGCTGATGGCTCATTTGATTTATCGAATTTAATTCAATCATTAATTATTGGAATTAGATTTGATATTGTAATTAGTGGTTATTTGCTGATTTTACCTTTTTTTATTTTAACTATACTTGAATTGTTTAATTTAAAGAATAAACTTGCTGAAAAATCAATTTTTTATTTTATATTGATTGTATATCTTTTTGCATTTCTAATTTGTGCTGCCGATATTCCATATTTCAATTATTTCTTTACAAGGTTTAATATTGGTGCTTTTCAATGGGCTGAAAGTCCCATTTTTGTAATTAAAATGATAATTCAAGAGCCGACTTATTATCTTATCGCTATACCATTTATTGCAATTTATTATTTGTTTTTTCGATTTTTAAAAATAATTTTTTCAATTCATTCAGAATCAAATAAAGTAAATTCAAATATTTTTTATAGAATATTAATTTCAATAATTGCATTACTCCTGATTATTCTTGGAATAAGAGGAAGAATTGAAGCAAAATCTCCAATCAGAATAGGCACAGCGTATTTCTCTAATAATTCATTCTTAAATATGGCTGGATTAAATCCTGTATTTGTATTAATACGAAGCTATTACGATAGTCGAAAAGCTGAAAATCAAGAACTTAAATTAATGGATAATAATGAAGCGATTGAAAATGTCAAAAGATATTTGAATATAAATGAATTTATTTCAGATTATCCGATTGCTCGATTTATTAATCCAGATACAATTTCTTCAAAAAAATTCAATGTTGTAGTAGTAATTATGGAGAGTATGAGTGCAGGAAAAATGAATTATTTTTGTAATGAAAACAATTTAACTCCATTTTTAGATAGTATTGCATATCAAGGTATTTTTTTTGATAATATTTATACTGCGGGAATTCATACTTATAATGGCATTTACAGCACACTATTTTCATATCCTGCTCTTTATCATCAACATTCGATGGAAGACTCGAAAATGGAAAAATATAATGGTCTATCACATACTTTGAAAAACCACAATTATCAAACAAGTTTCTTTACAACTCATGATGGACAATTTGACAATGTTGAAGGATTTATGTTGTATAATTTTTACGATAAAGTATATTCACAAAAAGATTATCCATCGAACAAAATATTAAGCACTCTCGGTGTACCTGACGATTACTTATTTGACTTTGTAATTGATGAAATTGATAAAGCAAACCAAAATAAACAACCTTTTTTTATATCAATTATGACAGCAAGCGACCATGGTCCCTACATTATTCCACATTATTTTAAACCAAAGTCTTCAGAAATTAGAAAACAAATTGTTGAGTACGCAGATTGGTCTATAAGTAAGTTTATAAAAAACTCATCAAAAAAAGAATGGTTTGAAAATACAATATTTGTTTTTGTAGCTGACCACGGTAGTTTGATTGAACCATTAGTTTATGATATGCCATTAAATTATCATCATACTCCATTGATTATTTACGCACCTAAATTATTTTCTGGAAATAATATAATCCATAAGATTGGTGGACAAATTGATATATATCCAACAATTATGGGTTTATTGAATTTACCATATATAAATAATTCATTTGGCATCGACTTGCTTAAGGAAAGTAGAGAATTTATTTATTTTTCGGCAGACGATAAACTTGCAGTATTAAATGAAGAATTTTATTTGATTTTGAATAAACAAAATAAAGATGCTCTCTATAAATATAGAAATTCTGATATAAAGAATTATATCGAACAATTCCCTGAAATCGCTGCTGAAATGAAAAAATATGCTTATTCTAATCTCCAAACTGCTCAATATATTTTAAAAAACAAGAAATCGTTTTATGAAAATAAGTGAAATTTTTCAAATAACAATATGGGCAGTATTAACCTAAAGACTGTCCTATAAGTTGTATATTAGATAATTTTTCAATTTTAATATTGAGAAATATCTTTATATTTCAATCACTTAGATACAAACAGATTCTGAAACAAGTTACCAGTGACACCTTTTGAGACAGTCCCAATTAACTTCGGATGAAGGAAATCCTCCTTAATCCCCCTTTAATAAAGGGGGAAAGGGGGATTTGAATTAATTCTACATTGAGGGTTCTGAAACAATCTACAAATGACTACAATTTTTTATAATGGTGTCATTTTGTATATTTTTTAAATATATTTTTCCCATTCTTCAGAATGACACCTTATGAAATTGTCTCAAAAATGAATATATATATACTTCATCAACAGACTGTTGGCAGACAAACATCGGATGTTTTAATGAATTGTTAGCTATAATAATGAAGTGATTTTTTCATTTTGGTATTCTTATCTAACTTGTCATTAAACCTTCCGAAGGTTCAAAACCTTCCGAAGGTTGTTAACAAAGTTAGTTTTAGTTTGCACGTGATTTCATCATTTTGGTACTGAGTTGTTACAGTGCAAGATAAATTTCCTTCTTTTGTTTCGCTTGCCAATAAAATTCTAATAATACTTGTCGCATAAATTTTAGTTATGTTTCATATTCAAATGAAATTTCTTTTGATTAAACTCGTTTTAATGTAATTGATAAGTAAAATTATTTAAGAAGAATTATGAAAGCAAGTGCATCGAATGAAAAGATTGTCAATGAAGTTGAAAATCTTGTAAGAAAAGCAAAAGGATACGTTTCTCCTGCTGATGTGGCAAGTGCAACAGGATATGCAATTTATGAGGTAAATGATGCTTTAGCAAGACTGATTGAGCTGTATAATGCAAGAGTTAGGATGAATCCCGAAAACGGGCAAGTGCAGTTTGTATTTGATTATCCACTCGTTAAAAGAGGCAAGAAAAGTTTCAAGGAACTAATGTTCAGTGTTGCTGAAGCATTTTGGAAAGTATTCAAAATTGTCTATAAAGCAAGTATTGGCGTGATATTAGTTTTTTATACCATACTTTTTGTATTAGTATTATTGGCATTAGCTACGGCAAGAAAAGATGACAATAGTTTTGATATTGGCGATGTAATTGGTGGTCTTTTTCGTGGTATAATGGATGCTTTTATATACTCAATGTGGATTGATTCTTTTACTTATCAATATGATAATTATGGTAATAGATATAAAGCACCTTTAGCAGAAAAAAACAAAGGAAAAGGATTTATTAAATCTGTGTTTAGCTTTGTATTTGGTCCTGAGCATCCTCCTTTTGACCCATTAGATGACATTAAAGAAGTTGGGGCATTTATCAGGAGGAACAACGGTATTCTAACAGCATCTCATATTGTAGCATTGTCTGGCGTAGATTATGATACTGCGTCTTCAAGATTAGCTGAGTATGCTGTTAAATTTCAAGGAGAATTGAATATTGCTGATGATGGTTATGTTATTGCTGAATTTCGCGATATGCTAAACAAAGCTGCTAAAGATATTGATGGAAAAATTGTATATTATGAAGATGAAGTAGAAGCTCCATATCTTCTAACTGGTAATTCTACGGGTAGAAATCTTGCAATCGCAGGTATGAATATTTTTAATATGATTATGTCCGTTGTAATTATTTCATTCTTTAGTTCAGGTGCAGAGGTTGCATATAATGATAATGGAGAACTTGTTACATATTCATTGCAGGGGTTATCTTGGCTAAGTTTTATACTTGGATATTTTCCTTTTGTATTTTCAATAACATTTTTCATTATACCATTATTGAGAATTTTTGATGTAAAAAAACGAAATAATAAGCGTATAATTAACATTATCAGAAAGAAATTAATTGGTGCATTTTTGAAAATCAGAAGCAAAGCTGTTACATTAAGTGAAATAATATTGGTATCTGGAATTGAAAATACTTTCCATGATAAAATCAAATCCATGATGGAACGACTTGTAATTGAATTAAAAGGACAAATCAACATTAATAGTAGTGGTGAACCTGTTTATACATTCCCAATTTTAGAAAAAGAACTAAAACATACAATTTGATTATTATGGAAAATTTGTTAATTGAATTTATAGAAAGAGATACACAACATTCGGATTATGACTGGGCTAATATTACATATTGTGATGAAAGAGTTGGAAAAGCAAGATGTTTGATTAATAAAGAAACATTAACTATTTACTCAATAAATATTTTTCCAGAGTATGAAGGACATGGCTACGGAAGAGAATTTGTTGAATTTTCCAAATTTAATTTCAATAGAATAATCGCAGATAGAGTTCGATATTCTGCGATTGGTTTTTGGGAAAGATGCGGATTTGTTGATAATAATGATGGTAACTGGATTTGGATAAGATAAGTGATTGACAAAAAAGTATATTTAATTAATAGTTTTGCCTTTGTAATAATGACTATTTATGCTGTTATTCGTTACAATATTGCTCAAGATATTGGTTTTGAGCGGTTTTTTTTCTTTGTTATAAATAAGTCAATAGCATATACTGCATTGTTTTCAATAGCTATGTCGGCATTATTACCAAATATAAAATCTATTGGAATAGAATTGAAATCCAATTTCATAAATGAAAAGAAGAATTTCGGCTTATTTGGATTTTATCTTGCTTTGATTCATATTTTGATTACAATTAGAAATATTAATCCTGAAAATTATCCGAAATTTTTCGATGAACTTGGCAATTTTTCAACTAATGGTACTTTAGCAATTGTATTTGGTATTCTAACAATTTCAATATTGCTATTGTTAAAAATAATATCACAAAAGGAAATACAGGAGAAAATTCAACATTCAAAATTGAAATTATATTTGAAAACAGTATATATTTCTTTGTTTTTTATTTTGTTGCATAATTATTTTATTGGTGGAGATGCTTGGTTTACAATTGAAAAATGGGTTTGGTTTATGCCACCTATTACATTGATTTCAGGAATTACTGTATTAATTGCGTTTTGTGTAAAAGCAAAAAGTATATTTATTAATAAGAGATTTTAGCATTTTTTAGACAGATATAATTCACAACATTCCCATAGTTATTAATTAGTAATATTTATCTATATTTGATTTTTAAGAATAAGCAAATAAATTTTTTATGAATGAAATAAAAGAAAAAATATCAAAAAATTTGCCGCTGGTAGTTGCTGGTGTAATTTTTACTTATATTATCGGTTCTTTGGTTGTGGTTGGTATTACCCAACTACTATTGACTGGAAAATATACTATGAGTTTGATGACAGCTGTTACACAATTTGGGTTTCTATTACTGCCAACTTTTTTTCTCTCAAAAAAAATTCCGATTGAATTTCACGATTTATTCCGCTTAGGAAATGGAATAAAACTTAAATACCTATTACCAGCTTTAGTAGGTTTTGTAGGAATTCAACTTTTCGCAAGTGGTTTTTCGGAACTCCAAAAATTAATCATACCTGAATTTCTCGTCGATTTTTACAATACATTAGAATCTACTATTAGAGAGCAATACAAATCATTAATCTTTGTCGATAATATTCAGGGATTGCTGATAAGTTTATTTGTAATTGCATTAACTCCTGCAATTTGCGAAGAAATGTTTTTTAGAGGTTTATTCCAAAGAGGTTACGAAGAAATTACAAATAATAAAAAAGCAATTTTTTATTCAGCTATAGTTTTTGCAATAGTACATATTAATCCTATTGACATTGTTGCATTATTTATTATTGGAGTTTTTCTTGGAACACTTGCATTTAAATCACAATCAATTTTATTATCCATATTGATACATTTTTTAAATAATGCTCTCGCTGTTTTTGTTTTATATTACGAAAATGAAACATCCTCAAATTTGAGTACACTTGAGCCAATTTGGGCAATAATCTATACAATAGCTGGAGCATTAATTTTATCATCATCTTTTTATATGCTATTAAAGGATAAAAATACTGTAAATACTGAGCTGTATTAAGTTATTGATATTATTATACCTTAATTGATACGGAATCTAATATTTGCAGATGTCCTACACTTCCAAAGTTTTGCGCAACTGCGAAAAGTAAATGGAACAAATAAAGATGTCCTACACTTCAAAAGTGTGGCACATCTTGTTTTGAAAATGACAAGAATCGTGAATGGATTCTGAAACAAATTCAGAATGACAAAAAAACTTAACCCTGCGGTGTTTAGACGCAGGGATGATACTTTTATCCTTCTAATGCTCTTAATGATGGGTCAATATGATTATTATGATAATCTCTTTGTACAGCTGGTTGGAAAACTCTTCCTTGAGCTGCAAGCCCATTTAAGTAGTCAAGAGTAATATTTTCATACTTGTTATTGCCATCATAATGAATTGTAATTATATTCTTAAAAATATCAACTTTTACAATTCTTGCAATACCAAAATCACTCTCAATAAGTGAATTTAGTGGTGGATATTTTTCAAATGCTAACATATAATTATCGTATTCAAATTTTATGCAACATTTAAGTCGCCCACAATTTCCACTTAATTTTGAAACATTATTAGACAATTGTTGAGTACGAGCATGGTCTAAAGTTACGTGATTAAATGTACTTAAAAAAGAAGTACAGCATGTTTCACGTCCACAAGGACCAACAAAATCTCCAAGCCGCTTAGCTTCTTCTCTGGCACTTATTTGTCTTAGTTCAATTCGAGTTCTAAATGAACGTGCTAAATCTTTAACTAATTCTCTGAAATCAATTCTTGCTGGTGCAGTAAAAAATATTGTCAATTTTTGACGGTCAAATTGCCAATGAGCTTCAGTAACTTTCATATCAAAGTTATATACTTTAACAAATTCCTTTGTCTTTGCTACAACTTCCATTTCTTCATTCAATTTTGAATAATATTGTTGTAACTCTTCTTCATCAGGTTTGCGAAGCACATCATAAATCTTGATATTACTGCAATTACATTTACTAACTTTAGCATCTACTTTTTCTGTTATGTTAACTACTGTACCTATATCACAACAAGTATCAGTTTCAACTACAATAAAATCTCCAATATTAAGTTTGATTGCACTGCTATTTCTGTATATACATTTAATATTACCTTTTAATAAAACCTCTACAAATTCTGTTTCTATCGGTTCGTTAAGCTTAGTACCATTTTGTTTCATAAAGTCAAGTTGAGAATTTCCAATTGTATTTCTTCTGATAATGTTAAATTCTTTATTCACTTCAAATACATTCGGAACTGAAAAGTCTTTCTCAATCTCTGATGATTGGTCTATACTTGTAAATACAGGGGTTTCTATATATGTATTCATTGATTGATTCCATATTAATTCTAATAACTACATTATGAGTAAAATTCATTTTAAATCTATATTTAATAATAAAACAATAATTATATAATAAATTAAATTTCAAATATATCATTCACATAAACATTCAAAAATAAATAAAATTTGTGAATAAAATATCATAAAAAACATCGAAAATATTTCAAACAAACTTTTGAACAATTCACATTGAACAATTATAAAAATAAATAATATTTTTCACATAATCAAGCAAAGTTTAAAAGAAATATTCTTCTTAACTTTATAAATAATGGTATAAAAATTAAATATTGGTTTATATTTCTATCAATCAATTGAATAGATTTCTCAATTTCATTTATTGCAGCGGTTAAATCACAATCTCTGAAATTATTTGCAAACTTTAATAGTGTATCTTGCTGGTCGGCATTAATGATTCTGACATTTCCATTTGAGTTAATTAATGCAAATACATCTTTCATCCAATAGAGTAATATCATTAAAATTATTTCTAATTTATTCTTGTCTTTACTTGCAAGTAATTTTTCTAATTGTGTCATCAAATCATATCTGTAGCTTTTCTTTTTTAAAGAAGTTCTTAGCGTGGATACAATTTCAAATCTTAATTCTTTCATATTATTATTCATTGCTTCTAATGCTCTAAGGTATGAACCCTGACCGAAAACAGATGCAAAATTTGCTTCAGTCTGGCTAAAAGAATGATGATGTACTAAATATTCGGATAATTTAACATCATCAATCGGACTACAAACGATTTGCTGACATCTTGATAAAATTGTAGGTAAAATCGAATCTGGAAATGCTGTGGTCATAAATACAGTAACATTAGAATGTGGTTCTTCAAGTGTTTTCAAAAAAGCGTTAGCAGCTTCGTTTGTCATTTCATCAGCACGACTTATAAGTATAACTCTTCTCCCAAAAGTACTATCTGATAATACTAACTTTTTCTTAATATCCCTTATAGATGCAATTTTTATTTGATTTGCATTTGGAATACTAATTCTATGATAAGGGTCGAGTGCTTTTTTTTGTTTTTCAGCAATGATTAATGTCATTTGTTCATCTGATAATTTAGCAAAGGGTGAGTCACTTTTTGCATCGGAAGATTTGCCTGCTGGCAATGAAAATACAATTTCAAAATTTTGATGTGACAAATCATCAAACTTTTTACAAGAATCACAATAATCACAAGAATCCACTGTTGTTTTCTTAATTATCGGGTGCAAACAATTAACTGTTTTGGCAAACTGAATTGCAATTGCATCTTTTCCAATCCCTTCAATTCCTCTTAAAAAATATGCATGTGAAATTCGATTTTCTATGATAGCTTTTTGCAATATTCTCTTAACTCTATCGTTACCTATTATTTTGTTCCAAGACATAAAAAAATTATCTTTGATATTTTTACATTTTTAAAAAAAGCAAATTAGCAAATAAGTTTGTTTAACCCAAATATTAATTGAGAAAATTATGGCGAATAAAACTGCCGAAAGCAAAAAAGCAGTAACTAAATTGAATGAAGCCGAAACAATTAACCAAACGGCTACAGATTCAATAAAAATAAATCCATATCAACGCCTCGTTGTACTTGATGATGTGTCAAATAAAAAAATTGGTTCAGAATGTCATCATGGTAGAGGCGAAAAATGTAATGTTGATAGGACTATGCTTGATAGAAGTCAAGCACCTGACATTACTTTAAATTTAACTAAAGAACAAATGATTGAAGCATTAACCAATATGATTCAAGCAAGATTCACAGATGAAAAGCATATTACTTTGGTAAAACAAGGCAAATCTTTCTTTCACATTGGTTGCTCAGGTCACGAAGCAACACAAACTGCTGTTGGATTAACTCTTGAAACTGGAAGAGATTGGGGATGGACATATTATCGCGATATAGCTTTTTCTTTTGCAATGGGTTATACATTAAAAGACTATATGCTTTTAGCTTATGGTAAGCCAGAAGACCCATCTTCTGGTGGCAGACAAATGCCAGGGCATTACGGACATCCAAATTTAAATTTACCAACTCAATCTTCATCAACAGGTACACAGTATTTAAATTCTGTTGGAACAGCTCTTGCTTTGAAAAAAGAAGGCAAAAATGATGTAGTTTATGTTTCATCTGGAGAAGGAACAACTTCACAAGGTGAATTTTATGAAGCTGTAAATTGGGCAACCAGAGCAAAATTACCTGTTTTATTCCATATACAAGACAACGGATATGCTATCTCTGTTCCAAAAGAAGAACAATCAATGGGTGGTAGTGTTGTTCATTCATTCTGTTGCTATCCTGATTTATTGATGAAAGAATATGATGGTACTGATTACTTTGAATCATTACGTGCTGTCCGAGAAGCTGTTGAATATATTAGAGCAGGAAAAGGTCCAGCTTTGTTGCACGCTGTAGTTGAAAGATTAGTTCCACATTCATCATCTGATGACCAAAAGAAATACAGAACTGAAGAAGAATTATTATATGCCAAAACAGAGAGAGATTGTATTATCAACCTTGAAAGATATTTGGTTCAACATCAGTTTATTACTCCAGCCGAAATAGATGCAATTAAAGAGCAAGTTAGAAAAAATATTGAAGATGCTGTAGCTTATGCAGAAGCAAGTCCAGATGCAATTGGCGAACATTCTACAGAACAAATCTTTGCTGACCCAAAAACTCGACAACTTGATTATGCTACATCCGAACCTACAACAGGCAACCCAATTGTACTCGTTGATGCTGTTAATCATGCATTAGCTGAAGAACTTGCAAGAAATCCAAAGATGGTTATATTCGGCGAGGATATTGCTGACCCTAAAGGTGGTGTTTTTACAGCAACACGTGGTCTAACAACTAAATTTGGACAAGATAGAGTATTTAATTCACCTCTTGCAGAAGCATCAATCGCAGGTGTTGCATTGGGTATGGCTGTTAAAGGTTGGAAACCAGTTATCGAAATACAATTTGGTGATTATATTTGGCCCGCATTTATGCAATTTAGAAATGAAATTTCTACTATGAGATTCCGTTCAAATGGCGGTTTTTCAGCTCCTGTTGTAACAAGAGTTGCTGTTGGTGGATACATTCATGGTGGATTGTGTCATTCTCAAAATATTGAAGCATTTTTTGCACATATTCCGGGTTTATTTATCGCATATCCAAGTAACGCAATGGATGCAAAAGGACTATTAAAAACAGCTTGCAGAATTGAAGACCCTGTTATGTTTCTTGAGCATAAAGGTATGTATCGTTTACCATTTTCAAGAACTATTGAACCAGATGAAAATTATTTGGTGGAATTTGGAAAAGCAAAAACTGTAAAATCAGGTACCGATGCTACAATTGTTACTTGGGGAATGGGAGTTAGAGATTCGATAAATGCAGTTAAAAAATACGAAAAAGAAACTGGCAAATCTATTGAAATAATTGATTTACGTACAATTTCACCTTGGGATAAAGATATGGTTTTCACGTCTGCAAAGAAAACAGGTAGAGTACTTGTTGTACACGAAGATACGATTACAGGTGGTTTTGGAGCTGAAATTTCCGCTTCAGTAGTTGCCGAAACATTTAAGTGGCTTGATGCTCCAGTGCTTCGTCTTGCGGCAAAGGATTCACATATTCCTTATGCAACTGCTTATGAAGAAGACGTTTTACCAAATGAACATAAAGTATTTGCAAAATTAAGTGAATTAATGAAATTTTAATTTTTTTGATTCATAGAAAATTTTTATGCCCTTCATTTTCAATAATGCAGGGCATTTTTTTGTATAAAAGTTTCGAAACAAGATGTGCCACACTTTGGAAGTGTGGCACATCTGCAAATATTATATTCCGCATCAAGTGAGAAATGCCCCAAAAAAAAATCGTCATTCTGAACATGTTTCAGAATCCATCCACTATTCAAATCATTTTCGAAACAAGATGTGCCACACTTCCAAAGTGTGGCACATCTGCAAATATTAGATTCCGCATAAAGTGCGAAATGCAAAAAAAAAAAATCGTCATTCTGAAGTACGTAACAAATAATTTTAAAAAATATGCGAAATGACACCATAAAAAAATTGTAGTAATTGGTAGATTGCTTCAGATCCCTCAAAGTAGAATTAATTCAAATCCCCCTTTCCCCCTTTATTAAAGGGGGATTAAGGAGGATTTCCTTCATCCGAAATTAATTGGAACTGCCTCAAAAGTCGTCATACTGATGCAAGGAAAAAAATCGTCATTCTGAACTTGTTTCAGAATCCATTTTCTATTGAGATAACCCATCAAGTAAGTTTTACAAGTAAATTGGTACATAATAAATAAAATATTTAATTCTATTATTCATTAATTCCATAATCGAACTTGATTTTTGTTTGTAATGTTGAAATTATTGAAAAAATGTATTTGACTGTATTAATTTCAATACTTGTTAAGTTATTTTTATCAATATAGTTACTTATTGGTATTCCTTTCAAAAAGCAGTCTGTTTGGTATTTTAATTGTAAGAACATCAAGTATCCGATTGCATAATCTAAATCTTTAGCCAAATCCTCCGAAAATGCTCCAATTTCAAAAAGTCGGATAATTCTTTCTGAAGTATTTGTACAACTTAGATTATGTTTTATGCTATATAGTCGAACAAGATTTACTAATACTCTAATAGGATTTTTAATATTAATCAAATTATGACTTTCACCTTTATTTTCGGTTTGCAGATTACCAAAGAAATTAACTGGTATTTTGTAAGTAATACAATGACGTGCTAAAATATTAATGAAATTTGGATTAGAATTTATATAATTTTTGATATTCTTTTTTATTTTATTTTCAAATGAACTATCACCATATACAGTTCTCAAATCAAAAAATATTTCAGTATCCAAAATATTTTCGGGAGTTGCATTTTTTATCCATTCTCCAAAGTAATCATTCCAAGTACTTAATGGTTTGTTCCACTTTGGATTTTTTGCCATTACTTCGCCTGGACAATAACTATATCCAGTTTTGAACATATAGTAATTGAATTTTTCAGCAAATAATTTGAAATAATCAGCTACAACTTTTTGATTGTAATCTGAGTTTTCGTAAATGATTGCATTGTCTTGGTCACTGATTAAAGATTGCTCTTTCCTTCCTTCGCTTCCAAGAGCAATTACTGAAAAATTAACAGGAGGTTCACCAATTTCTTTGATAATATTTTTTATGATTCTTTCTTGAATTAAGCCAGATATTTTTGTGATTGATTTTGTTAATTGCTTAATATTTGCACCAGATTGAATCATCACACCAAGATGAATAAAAGATTTATTTTTTTCTTTAAAAATGCTGCTTAGATTCTCGGAATTTGAAATCAAATATGAAATAAATTCTTCTGATGATTGAATCAAATTAAATATATCTTCTTTGGTGATAATACCTGAAATATTACCATTGCTGTCAAGTATTGGTAAATGATGAATATTATTTTTGGACATTTCAATTATTGCAAAATAACTTAGTTCATCTTTATTTATTGAAATCAATGGGGCACTCATAAATTCAGAAACGGCTTTATTCTGATTAATTTCACTTATCGGAATTAATTTCAGAATATCATTTCTGGTTAGAATTCCAACAGGATTATTATCATCAGATAGAATAATAATTGAATCCTGCTTATTGAATTTCATTTGATTAATTGCAAAGATTAATTTAGTATTTAATTGACAAAAAATTGGTTCTCTTGTAATATTTTTAATTGAAAGAGAGAAGAAATCTTCATTTCTTGTATTCAATTGTATGTAATCTTTTTTTAAATCTTCAATAAGTAGATAAATTTCTGTATAATTATTAATTACTGAATGATTTTGCTTTGATATTTCCTTAAAAGTAATAATGTATGCTTTTTTCTCATCAAATTTAATTTTATTTAAAGTAATAATAGCATTTACAAATTTATTATTTTTATCAATTACATTCGATTCGAATTGAAATTCGTTTGAATCAGTATTAAGAAATTCATTTATTCCATCAATTATATGTTTATCGGCTGAAAGATTATTGAAATTATCTGCAAAACTCGAAATTATATTGTGTGAAAAAAGTTCGGAAATTCTATTATTAAGATGAACAATTTCTTTGTCAATAATCATCATTTTTGCTTCAGAAGATGATTCAACAAGTGCTTTATATTTTTCTCTTGAAATCCTCAATAAGCTACTGACTTGCAATCTGTCAATTTCAGATTTGTAGAACTGTCTTAAAATAATGAATAAAAGCAATGAAATCACAAATGTAATTATCAAAGAAACGTAAGTAAGAGTATAAGTTATATTTGATATTTCTTCATTTACATCTTCTATATAGATACCGGTTCCGATAATCCAGTCCCATTGTTTAAATTCTTTTACATAAGAAATTTTAGGCACAATTCTGGAGCTGTCATCCATCCATTGCCACATATAATTTACATATCCATCTCCATTTCTTTTAACAACTTTCGCCATTTCGACAAACATTTTGTTGCCCTTTGGGTCTTTGAAATTTGAAACATCTTGTCCATTTAAATCAATTCTATAGGGATGATAAATCATTTTGGGAGAAAAATCAGTAATCCAAAAATAATCTTTTTGAAATTCACCATACCTTAATGAAGTTATTTCTTTAGTAGCGATTACTTTAGCTTCCTCAACAGAAATCTCTCCTTTTTCTGAAGCTAAATAATATTTATTTGCAATTCCCATTGTAGAATTAACTAGTTCACGAATCATTTCTTTTTTTCCATTCAGCATATTTTCTCTGAAAAATGGAATAATAAAATTGAAAATCAGCAATACAAACAGTAAAACAGAAATAAATGAAGGCAATATTACCTTCACAAAAAAAGTCTTAAAATTCAACTTAATCTTTTCTGAGCCATCCATTTATTTTCTTCCAATAGTTTGAACTGTTTTTTATTTGAATTGCTTCAATTGAAAAATTGTTAAAATCAATAATCGAAACGCCACTTGTTCCATTTGTCGAAACCAGATTAGGTAATGAAAAATGACAAAGATTTGAATCAAAATGCTTTATTCCAAAATTATAAAGTTGTATAGAATCTATATTTGCTTTAATTAATCCTTTGGGATGCAAATGCCCACCAATACTGAAATCACAATGATTTTGCTTTAGATACTCAAAGTGAGATTTAAATTCCCAAGGATTGTTTTGCCTGATTAATGATTTTCCTGTTAAATCTGGAAATACAGAATGACTAATCGAAACAATAAATCCGCCGAATCCTATAATGAGCGAAGTATCTAAATTTTCAATAAATTCATAGTCTTTGACAGTAAAATTTTTGACAGGCAAGTCATTATAATTAAGACTATCATATTTAGCATTATATTTAAGATGTTCATAATCAATTTGATTATTCAAATCGTCAAATTCAAGTCGATGTCTATCTAAAGCATAAATATCGTGATTACCGGCTACAATGTATTTGCAATTTTGTTTGATAATATGAATACACTCCGAAGCATTTCTGCCATCGGAGTGTGTATGATAATTTGGGTCGAAACCAACAATGTCTCCCAAGCAAATCAGTTCATCACAATTTTGATTTTCAAAAATCTCCATAGATTTTTTTAATGAAATCAAGTCTTCGTGAATATCTGTGATTACACCTGTTTTCATCTTGTACTAACTTTGTCCTTCCACAACATTTATTTGATTCTTTTTATCAAATAAAGAAACAAATACTAATGTTAAAAATCCTAAAGGAATTGAAATTATGCCCGGATTCTGCAAAGGAATAATTGCTGCTTCTTTTGCCAATCCATAAACTTCAAACATTGTAGGAGATAATAAAATAATCAATAATGCTGATAGCATACCTACTACTATTCCCCATGAAACACCTTTTGCAGTTGTTTTCTTCCAGAATAAAATCATCAAAATTGCAGGCAAGTTTGCAGAAGCAGCGATAGCAAATGCTAATCCAACAAGAAAACTAACATTTTGGTTTTGAAATAATATTCCAAGTATAATTGCAACTATACCCACAAAAACAGCAGAAATCCTGCCGGCATTAACTTTTGCCCTTTCTGTCATTTTGATTTTCATATATTTATCCATCAAATCGTGTGCAACTGCTCCAGATGCGGCAACAATCAAGCCACTTACAGTGCCGAGTATAGTTGCAAAAGCAATAGCTGAGATAATGGAAAATATTACAATACCAAAATATTTTGCCAATAATGGTGCAGCCATATTAGAATTTTCAGGATCTAAGATACCATTTATCATTGCACCTGTTCCCAAATACAATGTCAATATGTAAAACAGACCAATTGCACCAATAGCAACAATTGTTGATTTTCTTGCGGCTCTTTGGCTTGGAACTGTATAATATCTTATTAATACGTGAGGAAGTGCTGAAGTACCCAAAAATAAAGCAATCATCAAAGAAACAAAATCAATGACAGACCAGAAAGTAGCTTCTTTGCCTAACTTATAATACATTCCAGGTTTCATCAAATCGCTACCTTTTGTAGGATTCTGATAGAAAACTGTAATTTTAGTATCACCTGATTTTAATGCCACTTTTGTAAATCTTACTATTTCAGAATTCTCATATTTTTCAATAAATTCAAATGGTCCAACAGGTCCTGTTTTAGAAATTTCTTTGCCATCAACTTTTATTGATTTTATATGTCCTACTTGATAAAACTTCTTGGCATCTTTAGGTGAACCATTGTAAAGTTTAACGCCATCTGGAGTTTCAGTAATACTAAGTGCTTCTTCAAGAATATAACCATCATTTTCAGATTTAGTTAAATTCCACCAGCTATTAATACCGTCTTTTTGCAATTCAACAAAAGTTAGTTTCTTCTCTTCAATTTGAGAAACCAATTGATAACTGTTATCTGTAATTGAAACTACCTTACCATTTTCAACTACAGCTGGTATAGCAATGAATTTATGGTAATCTGCAGAAGGATTTACATCTAATCCTTTATTTAATACCATTACAACAATTACAGTGGAAAAAATTATTAACAAACCACCTTTGATAAATTGAACATAAGTTGTTGATGTCATACCGGCAGTAGCAACTATAAGAATTACTATAGACCCTACCAATACTACTCCAACCCAATGTGGAAATCCCAGAAGTGGAGTAACCAAAACACCAGCACCTACCATTTGAGGAATAAGATAGAATAATGAAACTACCAATGTACTGATTGCTGCAGTCAATTTAATAGCAGGAGAATTAAATTTTGAGTCAAGTGCGTCAGCAAATGTATACTTACCAAGTCGCTTAATTGGCTCGGCTACTAAAAACAATGCAACCACCCATCCAGCAAGATAACCAATAGAATAGAGAAAACCATCATATCCAAAAAATGCAATCATACCAGCTACACCAAGGAAAGATGCAGCAGAAAGATAATCACCTGCAAATGCTATACCATTTACAGCCCAATGGATATTTCCACCCGCTGCATAATATCCACTTGCGGAACTTGATTTCCTTGCAAAATAGAATGATAATGACAATACAGAAGCAACAAAAATAAGAAAAATAACTATGGCAATTGTAGATATTTCATAAATCATTTTGTCACCTCTTTATTATATTTATCTTCATAAAGAGAGCAAAAATGATTGTAAATAAGTCCCATAATAATTGCTAATAAAATCAGCCCCATACCGTAAACATAAGCAAGATTAAGTCCGGAAATTACTTTTAAAGCTAACAAATCAGGCGAAACAATACCAATTACAATAAATCCAACATAAAATAACAAGTACAAAAAGAATAGTTTTATTCCTAATGCTTGTTTTAGAGGAATTGAATTATCTTTGCCGAGTTCAACCGCGGGTCCATGGTGCATATAATTGACTCCAAATAAAGTTTTAAAAAAAATGAACTTCAAAAATACAAATATATACTATGTAACAATAAAAATAAACTGATATTTTTCAATTTGATTAAAAATATAAACATAAGATTGTTTAAATAGCCCAATGATTAATTTTTATTAATAAATACAAGGTTTATTAAACATTATTCATTGAATGAATTTATAAGTTAATTTATTTCAACCCTTTTCAACTACTTAATACTTCACAAATTTCTCATTATATATTTTGCCTTGCAATTCATATCTGACTACATAAATACCAGTCTGTAATTCAGTTATATTAACTCTTACCAAATTCCCAAAAAATTCAGCTTTGAAATTTATTTCAATTCCTGTCATACCATAGATTTTGATATTTTGAATATCGCCATTATTAATATTTATATAATCGGATGTGGGATTAGGGTAGATGGAAGAATTCGTATTTTCTGAATTATATATCACAGATGGTGTGAAACTTTTTTGGGGATACAACGAGTATAATGAAAACATTTCGTAATAATCATCATGAGATAATATGTAAATTATATTATCGTATGATATATATAGGTTATCAAATAAATCATATTCATAACTACTATTATTTAGATGGATTCTATTATTATATTGATATATTAAATTACCTTCAAAATCAATAAAATTCACTTTCAATCCTTTTGGTTCTTTAAAATATTCATATTTAATCTCATATAAAATATTGTCATCATAATAACTAAATTTGCTATAGTTGAAATTTTGATAATTTTTTGCAGTTCCTGTATTTAAGTCAATAAATTTCAACTCGCCAGATTTGGATATTAGACATAGTTCATTATGTTTGGTAATATTATAACTTGCTAACTCAAAATCAATCAATGTGAATTTTTGCTTAACATTAAAATTTTCAAATTCTACTATTGTTAGTATTTTTGAATTACTTTGTAGAAATACATAAGAATTCAAGTTAGAATTAAATTTGTTTGAAGATTGAAATAATTGTATATTGTTAATACTATCAACATCTTCATTTGTAAAATCAGCAATTGAATATTCTTTTAGAATTTTGAAATATTTATCAAAAAATGCAATATTAATTTTATTGTTTGCAAGTATATATTTATTATTTATTGTTTGAAAATTTCGATAATTATTTTCATTGAAGAATTGAAATAAAAATTCAATATTTCTATCATAAATAACTAATGTGTTGTCAATTACTCCAATAATACCACCATCTGTATATGAAAAAAGATGTTCCAATTTATGATTAGTATTTTTTATAGTAATGTTTTCGTTTAGTTTATATGTATTTGCATGAAAGACTTCTTTTATTTTAGTTGACCCAGCGTGGTAATCAGATTCTTTATACAAATATGAATATACAATATTATTTTCAGAGGAAGCAATCATTTTATAAAATTTATTTATTGTCAAGGAGCTTCTATCAGCATTAGAATAATATGATCTATGTTGAGATTCTAAATGTTTAATTTCAAAAAAATTTGTATCATTTTTAATTACTCTGACCGTTTTACTTGTTTTGAAAAATTTTCCAGCTTTGTAAACTGTTAAATAGATAATTTCATTTTCTAAATTTGAGATAGTTATTTCGCCTTCATGAACATTGGATAGTGTCGTAGGATTATTTCCAAATGCCCATAATACAGAATCAGCTTCAAAATTTGATGTATTTTTGAATTTTACTTTTAGGGGTGCTTCTCCATAAGATTTGTCTATTTCAAAAGTAGGGTAATAATTTGGTAAAATAATTATTGAATCTGTATATGAAGAAAAAAAGCCATCTTTTACTCCAGTTAGTTCAATTCTGTATTTACCTTCCTTTTTAAATATATGATAGGGGTGGACATCAGAACTACCCTCACCATCTCCAAAATTCCAATAAAAACTGTCGAAAGTAAGTGCTGATAAATTAGTTAACTTAACTTGCTTTTGCATAAGCCATTCTTTGGCTTCCATTTCAAATGTAACATTTTTTTGATTGAACACACTATCCGAAAGCAAATAAATTTCACCTCCATTATTAGTAATAATAAATTCACTTTTATCTTTCAAATATACCATTTTATTCAAATAGTTGTTTGAAATCATATAATAATAATTATAAATATTTTTCTGCCAATTGTATGTAACGATTCTTTTTTGTTTGTTATTATAAGCAACTATAGTATTACTATCTAATAAACAAATTGAAGTTAATGTATCAAGTAAATTCAAATTTTTAATTGTATTTTTTAATTTTGTATCAATTACATAAAAATTATTCGCTTCACAAACAAATAACTTATTATTATTGTTATCAGATGTTATACTTCTAAAATTATTTGGAGGATTTAAATTTATTGAGATGCTAATAGGATTTTTATTATCATAAAATTTAACACCAAAATAATAACCACTTGTACCAGCTTTGTAATTTGCTCCATAACCAATATAATCAGCATAATAATTCGAATCATCAACACAAGTGATGTTATTAAATATGCCATTATTATTTTTACCCAATTTTAGGTAATCATTAATTTCAATTTTTGTTTTAATACTATATGTTTTGCCACTTAAAATATAAGATGCGTATATATAAGAGAATTCTGATTTTTCTAAGGGAACAACAAGAACACTGTCAAATAATACTTGAAATGATGAATAATTTATTAATTTATCTTTTGAATCAATATAAAATTCATGCTCCAAATATACATACTCAATATTATCATTTAAGCTGTAACCATATACATTTTTTTGATAATTTGGATTTTTTGTTGAAGCACGAAACAATATCAACGTATCATTCAACAAAAATACCGGTAATTGATGCTCAATATTGATACTTTTTATCAGTTTCCCTGTTTCCAAATCCCACAATTTGAAATACTTATTACTATCTGCTGTAAAAAGTTTCGTTTTGTCTTTTGAGATTTGACGATATGTAATATCTCCAATTATCAATTTCTGCTTTTTATAGCCATCAAAATCTTCCCATCCAGAAACATCAATTAATGAATCCAAATTCTGTGCATTCATTCCCACAAAAGCAAAAACCAAAATTAACCACAAATATTTTTTCATAATTTCACCTAAAAAAAACTTATTTCAAAATTGCACTCTCCATATATATAATGACACATGAAACAGCAAAACGTCTCACAATATTTCAAAAATAAATAAAAAAATTGAAAATAATTAAGTTTAATACCAAGTTGCTTTCAAAGATAAAACATATTATTCTTTGAAAATCCCGTTAGGGATTACATATTTGTAATAAAGAAAATAACCTAAGTCCAACAATCCCAGCGGGATTGAATAATTCAAATACACATTCAACTCCTACGGAGTTGTCGAGTGTAGTGGAATTTTTCTCAGTTACAAACATGAAATCCATACTGGATTTTTATGGAATTTTTAATATCTTTGAACGCAACATGGTTTAAGTGAATAGATTTATTCTTTTTGAACTTATTTCATAAAAATACAAAGTTAATACCAACAGACTGTTAATAATCAATCATCCGATGTTTTAAAAGATTGTTTGTTACTCTTTAATTACTGCTGGATATTTATTATTTTTTAAAATTAAAAAAAATCTTTTTTAGTTTTAACATTTTTTACTAATTTAAAAGTTGGTTTTTTGTTGATTTTTGTTAATTGTTTTATAATACAAATTTAGTTTTAATAATTTGTATCAAAAACTCAAACAAAGATTTGTTTTCAAACTAAAAATTAATTTTGTCGAAGCTAAAATAATGTTTAATTTTGTGTTATTTAGATTCGGAATTATGGGAAAATATTAATTTGAAGAAAGTTATTTACTTTTTAGAAAATAAAAAAAAACAAAAAAGTAATTTGCATAGAATTTATGTGAAACAGTCAATCATTTACAAAATTTAAAATAATAATGGGCTTAACGTGAAGAAATCAGTACTTGATTATGCACTAAGAGTAAGGTTGCCTATAACGATAGTTGTTGTTTTAACATCGTTTGCGGTAACTTTTTATGCATCAAAGCCTGAACGCGAAGGTAAGGGCTACAGCCCCGAGCAACCTATAAAATATTCTCATAAGGTTCACGCCGGGGATATGGCAATCGACTGCCGATATTGCCATTTAACAGTCGAAAAGGGCAGGCACGCCGGAGTTCCGCCAACAAGCACATGTATGAATTGTCATACTGTTGCAAGAGCGGACAAAGAGGAGATTCTCAAACTTACACAATTCTACAAGGAAAACACTCCAATTCCTTGGAAGCGTATGCACAAAGTGCCAGAATACGCTTATTTCAATCACTCTGCTCACGTAAACAAGGGCATGGATTGTGCTCATTGTCATGGTGATATTCGCGAAATGGAGAAAGTTTCTCAGGTGCAGTCGTTTACTATGGCGGCTTGTTTGGATTGTCATCGCAATCCTGAAAAGAAAATGCCTGAGTTGGCAGGTAAGGTTAAGAAAGGACCAACTCATTGCAGTGCTTGTCACAGATAAAATTTTGAAAAAATAATTAACTAATAAACTATGAAAAAAAGTATGCAAAGCAATCGTAGAAACTTCTTCCAAGTGCTCGGATTAGGTGCATTTGGAGCTTTGATGCTGGATTTTTTGCCTGCTAAATTTGTTAATAAATTTACAGACAAAGAAAAAAATGGTAAGATTAAGGCGGTTATTCATCAATCGGCTGTTAAACGAAACACAAGGAGAGATGTATGATGGAAAATAAACCTCGTTTTTGGAAAAGTTTGAATCAACTTGCCAACAAACCAGAATCTATCGAACGTTCTCACCACGAATTTGTGTCAGGGACAACCGATAATTTCGATGTTAATCAATTACCAGAAGTATCCAGAAGAAAATTTTTGGCAGTGCTTGGCGCTTCAGCAGCATTTGCCGCAACCGCTTGCAATAATTACCGTGATAAAGGCGAAATTATTTCTTATAATAAGAAACCAGAAAGCATTTATTATGGTATAGCAAATTATTATGCCTCAACTCTCAACGATGGTCAAGGTATCCTCGTTAAAGCAAGAGAAGGCAGACCTATTAAAATTGACGGGAATCCTGAGCATAAAATCAACAAAGGTAAAGTTGATACTATCGCTCAAGCAAGTATCCTTGACCTTTATGACCCAGCAAGGTGCAGAAATCCTAAGTATATTCCTGATGAAGGACTTTTGCTTGACCGCTCTGGCTTGAAAGATGTTGAATGGCTCAAAGTTGATGAAAAAATTCAAAAAGCATTGAAAGATTCAGCAAATTCTGGCAAAGAAATTGCAATTGTTGCTCATAATTGCATTTCACCAACTCAGAAAAAATTATTTGCAGATTTTACTGTAAAATATCCTACTACCAAAGTTTATCATTACGAATTGTTTGATAACAAAAACAAAAAAGAAGCATGGAAAGCGTGTTATGGAAATGCTGATTTGCCAGCTTTAAAGATTTGTAAAGCAAATGTTTTGGTTTCTTTACAATTTGATTTTCTTGGTAATGAAGGAAACATTGCTGAACAGATTATGAAATTTACTCACAGAAGAGATGTTGATAATTTAGCAGAATTTAGCCGTTTCTATTGCGTGGAAGGTGATTATTCTATTACTGGAGCAACTTCTGATAAACGTTTGAGATTGAATCCAGCAAAACAATACGAATTTGTTTTAAGCTTAATGAATGAAATTTATAAGAAAAATGCTTCTGCAATTACTCTTGACCCATCTGTGGTTTCAATGATTTCTTCATATAATCTTGATTCGTTTGCAAGCCAAAATCATTTAAACAAGCATAAATTAGAAACTTTAGTTCCTGATTTGATTGCAAATAAAGGTAAATCATTGGTAATTGCTGGTAATATTCTTTCTAAAGATGTTCATATTGCAGTGAATTTACTAAATGAAATGCTTGGCAATACAGAAATGTATGATTTCACTCAAACTTCTATCACATTCTGCGAAGAAAGAACTGTTGCTGAATTTGATGATTTAATTGGCTCTATGACATCAGGAAAAGTTGGCGTTTTGATTCATTTTGATTCAAATCCTGCTTATCATTTACCTGCAGATTATGGTTATGCAACTGCACTCAAAAAAGTGCCAACTGTGGTTTCAATGGTGGAATCTGTGAATGAATCTGCCGCTTTAAGCAATTATATTTTACCAATTAACCACGCTTTGGAAAGTTGGGGAGATTTTGCTTTAAGAACAGGTAATTATAGTTTGCAACAACCAATTATTAATCCAATTCATAATACAAGACAAAAAGAAGCAATTCTTTTGAATTGGATGAATGATGATGTAAAAACATATTCACATGATATTTATCATAAATTCTTGATGAATAATTGGGAAACAGCAATGTATCCAATGCTTGGATTGAGTGTTTCATTCAAAGAATTTTGGTATTCATTTGTTCATGATGGATTTGTAAATGCTCTTGCTTCAATTGCAACTGCTACTCCAATTAATTCTGTGGCTCTTGCTGGAACAAAAGCAACATCTGCTAATGGCTTTACAGTGATGCTAATTAATTCAATGTATGTTGGTGATGGTCGTTATGCAAATAATGGCTGGCTTCAAGAAGTTCCTCATCCAATAACAAAAATTATGTGGGATAATTATGCAATGATTAGCCCTGCAACAGCAAAAGAATTGAAAGTTACTTATGGCGAAGATGCAATGAATCAAATTGCTGATGGTATCGAAATTGATATTAACGGCAGAAAATTGAAATTGCCTATTGTAGTTCAACCAGGTATGGCTGATAAAGTTATTGCTATTCAATTAGGTTATGGCAGAACTGAAATTGGTGAAGTTGGTCAGGAAGTTGGCTTTAATGCTAATATTTTGATGAGCAAATCTGCTGGTTTGAATACAAAAGTTTATACAGGTGTTAATGTTTCAAAAACTGGTGAAACTTATACTGTAGTTTCTTCACAAGAGCACCACGCATTAGATGATGCTTTTGTTAAAGATATGCACTTGAGCAGACACATTATAAATGAATATACAGTTCCGTTTTATTCTGAATTTAACGAAAAATTCGAAAAAGCGAAAAAAGAAATTGAAGAAAAATTCAAAGATGACCCAATTCAAAAAGAAAAGGCATTAAAATCCGAAGCCATTCATTTGCTTGGTCATCATGAATATGCTTTGCACAATATTTACACAGATGTTGAATATCCTGATGTAAAATGGGCAATGGCAATAGATATGAACAAATGCGTTGGCTGTGGTGCTTGTGTAACTGCTTGTAACGTAGAAAATAATGTTCCAATTGTTGGAAAAAATGAATGTGGTCATGGTAGAGAAATGCACTGGATGAGAATTGATACTTATTTCAGTGGTACTCCAGATGAGCCAATAACTTCAATTCAACCGATGATTTGTCAGCATTGCGACCACGCACCTTGCGAAAATGTGTGTCCAGTTGCGGCAACTACTCACAGTCCTGATGGATTGAATCAAATGACTTATAATCGTTGTGTTGGTACAAGATATTGTGCAAACAACTGCCCTTATAAAGTTAGAAGATTCAATTTCTATGATTTCCGTGATGAATTCCAAGATGCTTATTATTATAAAGATACATTAGAATTGCTTCATAATCCAGAAGTTACAGTTCGCTCACGCGGTGTTATGGAAAAATGTACTTTCTGCAGTCAAAGAATTATGGAAGCAAAACAAGAAGCAACAAAAGAAGGGCGCAAATTGGTTGGAACAGATGTAAAAACTGCTTGCCAAGTTGCATGTCCTGCAAGTGCAATTATATTTGGTGATATGAACGATAAAGAGTCATTGCTTTATAAATTAAGAAGTCATAATCTTGGTTATAAAGTTTTGGAATCAATCAACGTTAAGCCAAATGTTACTTATATTTCAAAATTGAGAAACACAAATGAAGAGGGAGGTCATAGTGGGCATTGAAATCATTAATGAGCCATCTGTAATCTATGGCAAGCCGAGTTTGGCATCTATTGATGATGCAATTATTAAGCCAACCAATGAAGTACCTTCGAAGAAGTATTTTATGGCTTTATCGGTTACTATTACTATGCTTTTGATTGGTGCGGTAAGTCTTGGACTAACTTTTTACAAAGGTACAGGTCTTTGGGGTTTGAAAAATCCTGTTGGATGGGGTTTTGACATTGTAAACTTCGTATTTTGGGTTGGTATTGGTCACGCTGGAACTTTGATTTCTGCGATTTTGTTCTTGTTTAGACAAAAATGGAGGACGGGTATTGCTCGATTTGCGGAAGGTATGACGATTTTTGCGGTTATGACTGCGGCACTCTTTCCTGCAATACACACAGGTCGCCCTTGGCTTGATGGTTACTTGATGCCATATCCAAATCAGCACATGTTGTGGCCTAACTTTACTTCACCATTGCTTTGGGACGTATTTGCGATTTCTACTTATTTTACAGTATCATTTGTGTTCTGGTATATTGGCTTGATTCCTGACTTTGCAACAATGCGCGATAAACTTGCTAAAAATGCAGATTCAGCAACTCAAAAAATCAAGAAATTTGCATATACATTATTAAGTTTGGGTTGGAGATTTTCAAACAGACATTGGTCGCATTATGAAATGATGTATTTGGTTCTTGCTGGGTTTGCAACTCCGCTTGTTTTATCCGTGCATACAATCGTATCTTTCGACTTTGCTGTTTCGATAATTCCGGGCTGGCATACAACAATTTTTCCACCATACTTCGTTGCCGGTGCAATTTTCTCCGGTTTTGCAATGGTGCAAAATGTGTTGATAATTATCAGAAAAATTTTCGATTTAGAACATATAATTACAATTGATACATTAGAAAAAATGAACAAAATTATCCTTGTAACAGGTATGATGGTTGGTTATGCTTATGGTATGGAATTCTTTATCGCTTGGTATAGCGGTCACGAAGCAGAATCATTTGCATTTATTAATCGTGCATTTGGTCCTTTTGCATGGAGTTATTGGATAATGGTTTCTTGTAACGTAATTTTCCCACAATTATTCTGGTCGAAAAAATTACGCAGAAACATTTATTTTATGTTTGTGATTGGTGTGTTAGTTAACGTTGGTATGTGGTTCGAAAGATTCGTGATTACAGTAACATCACTTTCAAGAGATTTCTTGCCTTCAAGTTGGTCATATTATGTACCATCTTTGATTGATTTTGGAATTTTGATTGGTTCTTTCGGATTATTCTTCACCTTGTTATTTTTATTTATCAGAACAATGCCTGTGGTTTCAATTGCAGAAGTAAAAGCTGTTATTGAAGGTTCTCAACCAACTCATCATCATGATGAAGAGGGACATTAGGAGGAAATGATGGAAGAAAAGATACTTTACTCGGTAACGGGAATTTTTGAAACTCCCAACGATATAATCAAAGCCGCAAAAGGCGTAAGCTCTGCTGGCTATAAAAAATATGATATTCATACTCCTTATCCTGTTCATGGTATGGACAAGGCAATGAAACTGCCATGGTCGCCACTTGGTTATGTTGCACTTGTGCTCGGTTTAACCGGTGCAACGCTTGCAATATTATTGATGTGGTGGACAATGAGCGTAGATTATCCTATTGTAATTGGTGGTAAGCCATTATTTGCTTTACCTGCATTTATACCAGTTACATTCGAACTTACAGTGCTTTCTGCCTCAATTGGTACAGTTTTGGCGATGATAATTTTCTTATTTAAATTTCCAAATACATCTCATCCACTACACGATACGCCTTATATTAAGAAAGTATCTTCGGATAAATACGGTGTTTGTATAGAGGCATCAGATAATTTGTTTGACCTGAATAAAGCAAAAGACTTTTTGCTAAAATTAGGTGCAAAAGATGTTGAAGAAATTTATTGGGATAATGAAGAATTAAATGCAGTTAAAACTATTTGGGATAAGAAGTTTATTGGTGCATTGGTTGTATTATCAATGATTGTTGGTGGTGCAACATATTTTGCAATTAATAAATTAGTTTACATGACACCTTTCAATTGGATGATGGAACAGCCAAGATTGGACGCACAATCTGTGCCTGTATATTTCAATGATGGTTTCTCTATGCGTCAGCCAGTTGAAGGAACTGTTGCACGTGGATGGATGCCTTATACGATTACAGATGCTGATACTGCATTGCTTTCTGATGCAAAATATATGAATCCAGTTGCTCCAACTGAATTTAATTTAAACAAAGGTCAAAGAAATTTTAATGTTTTCTGCAGTCCTTGTCATGATTATCACGGAACTGGAGTTTCAAGATTGAAAGCGGCAAATAAGCAAGAATTTCCAAATCCTCCAAGTTTGCATTCTGCAAAGGTAAGAGGATGGTCTGACGCAAGAATTTTTCACGTATTAACAAAAGGTCAGAATACGATGCCTTCTTACGCATTGCAAATCACACCTGAAGAGAGATGGCAAATTATTCATTATGTTCGTACTCTTCAAAGAGCTATGAATGCTAAACCGGAGGATTTAAAATGAGTAACACAGAATTATATACTAAAAAGTCATTGCCTTCAAAATTGTTGATTTTTGGTGCAGTTGTAACCTTAATTGGTGTTGCAATGTCTGCTATAGCATTCACTGCCGATGTGCAAAGAGCAAGTTTTGGTTTGATTATGGCATTAATGCTATTAATCAGCGTTGGATTTGGCTCATTGTTTTTGATTGCATTAGAGTATTTGGTGGGAGCAGATTGGAGTGTGCCTTTTAGAAGAATCACCGAAATAGTTGCCGCAACTTCAATTGTTTCAATTTTGGTTGCAATTCCATTACTTTTGAATTTGCATGAAGTATTTACTTGGCTAAGACCTGAATTGCTTCAAGCAGATAAATATGTTGCAAAAAAAGCACCGTATTTAAATGAATCATTCTTTTTGGTTAGAGTAATTATTGCATTTGTGATAATGTTGGCATTTTATTTTATCTTCTCAATTCGTTCATTTAAACAAGATTTGAATCCAACTGAAGGATTTAGAAAATTGTCAGCAAAATTCTCAGCATTGTTTATGCCTGTTTTTGCTATTACAATTTCAGTAATTGCAATGGATTGGATGATGAGTTTGAATCCGAAATGGTTCTCTACAATATTTGGTGTTTATTACTTTGCTGGCTCTGTGCTTGCTTCGCTTGCAGTTGTTACATTTATTGCAATAACACTTGGCGAAAACGGTTATTTGAGTAAGAAACTCACAAACGACCACTACTATAACTTTGGTGCATTGATGTTTGCATTTACAAATTTCTGGGCTTATATTGCATTTTCGCAGTTCCTATTGATTTGGTATGCAAATATTCCTGACGAAACACTTTGGTTTATGGATAGAACTCAAGGCGGTTGGATGGTATTATCATTGATATTAATCTTTGTTAAATTCGCTGTTCCATATTTTGCCTTACTTACCAGACCATCAAAAGGTAATCCATTCAGATTGAGAATTATTGCAGTTTGGGTATTTTTAGCTCATGTTTATGACATGTATTGGAATATCGGACCTGAATATTCAAAAATATCAGGATTGAAAGACCCAGTTTATGGAATTGCTGAATTTGCGGCTCCAATTCTAACTATTGGATTGATTGCAGTTGTGTTTTATTTCGTTGGAAAAGGCAAAAACCTTATGCCAGTTAATGACCCAAAATTCAAGAAAAGTTTGGATTTCCACTTATAAATTATAAATATTAGGATTATTATGGAAAATAAAAAACATATTGAGGACGAAATTAATTTTTCGGAAATTATAGCAGACCCTGTCAATCTGGTTAAAGCTATATTCCCTTATTTTATGATTTTAGTTCTTGGGGCAATTGTATTTGTATTTTATAAGGTAGAATATCAAACTCGTACAATTCGTTATCCTGTTGAATTAATGAGAGATACGGTTGCCGTTGAATTGACAAAAAAAACTTCTCAATTACTACCGGGAATTGATTTGGCAATTTTATCAAGTCCTTCAGATTCACTTATGAAAAAAGGTGAAGAATTATTCAAAACTACTTGCGAATCATGTCATGGTGCAGGTGGCTTGGGTGATGGTGCGGCTGGTGCAGCATTGAATCCGAAACCAAGAAATTTCACTTCAGCAGATGGCTGGAAAAATGGTAGAAAATTCAATGAAATGTATTTGACACTCGCTAACGGTATTCCTGGCTCGGGTATGATTGCTTATGAATATTTGCCTCCTGCTGATAGAATTGCAATGATTCATTATGTTCAGAAAACTTTTATGAAAGATGTTCCTCCATTGACACCTGCAGATATTGCGGCAATGGATCAAACTTATTCACTTGTTGCTGGTGGAATGTCTCCAAATCAAGTTCCTGTAGTTAAAGCAAAGGAAAATATCAAAATTGAAAATAACGTTTTGGTAGAAAAAGCAAATCGTGCAGTTTTGGTGGAAAAAGTTTCTGTTGGAGATGGGAAAGCAATTTTGAATAAAATCACAAAGAATAAAGAAAAAGCATTCTATATTTTGGTTGCAAATCAAGAATGGAAATCAAGCAAAGAAAACTTGGTGAAATTGATCGCTAATACTTTGCCTGCAAATGGCTTCTGCACAAGTTCTTTGAAACTAAGTAGTAACGATTTAACTGCATTGCATACTTACTTATTACCAATTTTCAACTAATTTGATTTAGATTGAATTAATTAAAAAACCTCTGAATTTTCAGAGGTTTTTTTGTTATTTCAAATTATATTTTCTTTTTCTAAAATTAATATAGCAACAATTTATAATATTACTCATCAGACTATTATTAGATTTATTTTCAGTTTCCATATTCTTGATTTTCTTTTGATAATCAAAATAATTTGCTTAATTTTGAATCTTATATTTATTTAATGGCGATGGAGTTCGCCGAAAACGTCCGTAAAAGACTGATAACTCCTACATAATAATTTACAAATAAATTTTGGTGAATTTTTTATGCTTAGAGGAATAATAATTGTTGGTTTAGGTGGATTTTTGGGTAGTGTTTCAAGATACTTAACTACTCATTATATACACAAATTATTTGATACTAATTTTCCGCTCGGAACATTAATAGTTAATATATTAGGATGTTTGTTTATTGGTTTCATTCTGGGTCTATTTGAAAAAGGAAGTATTGTATCTGCAGATTTAAGATTATTTCTTACAGTAGGTTTCTGTGGAGGATTTACAACATTTTCCACATTTACTAATGATTCAATTAATTTAGCAAACGAAACAGAAATATTTTATCTAATGCTTTATATCGGTTTTAGTATCTTTATCGGAATATCTTCTACTTTTATTGGAAGAATTCTTGCCAATTATATCTGGATTTGGAAATAGAAATTAAACATATAAATTTGATTTTGGGTAAACTTAAATAAAAGGATTTTAAATGGATTGAATGTAACCATTTAAAATATCTGAATTCGGCAGTGTAGTTAACAATTTTCCAATGAATTTCACTTTATACCCAAACAAGAATTAATCATATAAATATCATTGCGGTTGTCTGTCATTATAACTAATTTATCACCACCTTCTAAAACCGTTGAACCACGGGGTGTAACAAAAATATTTTTTCTTTTAATCAGAACGATTAATGCAGTTAGCGGGATATTTAGTTCTAATATACTTCTGCCGACTGCCATACAATTATTTGGTATTGTAATTTCAATCAATTCACTTTTTACTTCATCAGATAGTTCAATTTCTGAAGGATATTGCATTTTTATACTATCATCTTCATTCAAATGAAGCAGTTTTGCTATAAATGCTATTGAAGTACCTTGAATCAATACTGAAGTAATTACAATAAAAAATACAATATTGAAGAACATTTCAGATTTGGAAACACCGTAAATCATTGGAAATGTTGCAAATACAATTGGGACAGCACCACGTAATCCAACCCATGAAATAAGTAGTTTTTCTTTGAAATTAGATTTAAAGGGAATAGAACTGACAAAGACAGCAATAGGTCTTGCAACAAATATTAATACTAAAGATAAAACCAACCCAATTCCAATAATTCCGGGTATGTGAGAAGGGTAGATTAAAAGACCAAGTGTTAAAAATATTATAATTTGCATTAACCATGCAACACCATCATAAAAACGAATAATGCTCCGTTTATGAATAACATTATTATTGCCTATTATAATTCCGGCGATATAAACAGCAAGAAATCCATTAGCATTTATAAAATTAGTAAATGAATAGGTGAAAATGATAATAGCAAACGTCAATACACTATAAAGCCCTTCGTAATCCAGTTTAACTTTATTTAGAACGAATACAGAAAATTTCCCGATTAGAAAACCGCTTAGAGAACCAATGATTAAGTGATTGGCAAGAAGTAATAAAATATCATCAATTTTAAATTGGTTTACCGATAAAATTAAAGTAAAAATCAATGTTAAAATATATGCCATTGGGTCATTACTACCGGATTCTAATTCTAATAAGGGTCTTAAATTTCCTTTTAAACCAAGTCCTTTTGCCCTAAGAATTGAAAAGACTGCTGCTGCATCGGTAGATGAAACAATTGCTCCCAATAATAATCCTTCTATTATTGAAAAATTTAGTAAGTAATGACATGCTAATCCTACAAATAAAGCTGTAAGAAAAACTCCAAGTGTAGAAAGAGTAACTCCTTGAATTAATACAGGTTTAATACTTTTCCATTTTGTTGACAAACCTCCTGAAAACAAGATAAATGCCAAAGAAATAGAGCCAATTAATTGAGCTAATTTTGCATCATCAAAATTTATACCTCCAAGCCCCTCAGAGCCAGCAAGCATACCAATTCCCATAAATATAATCAATACAGGTAAGCCAGTTTTACCAGATGTTTTACTTGCAATAATACTTATAAATAATAGAATTGAACCAATCAAAAAAATATTATCAACTGTTAAATCCAATCTTAATTTTCCTAATAAAAATTAGCCAAATATTCTTGACGCATAAATTTTAGTTCTGTTTTATATTTGATTGATATTTCTGCTGATTTATTTGGTGATGAGAAAATTAATTTAATTTATCCTGCAAGTATTTTTTTTAATATAGTTGGGTGCTTCGTTGATTTTTTCTACTAATTACCTGAATGAAAAAGCCACGTGCAAGAGCATTTCAATATTACTTGAGCAACTGACTGATAGTGAAAAATACAAATTGAGTTGTACTTATTCAACTTGTAATACAATCAGTCAATAGGAAACCAATATGTTAGTTTTAGTGCAACTGTACTTAAACCATCTTGATTAAATGCATCAGATAAAAAATCTCCATTTACAGTTTTATAAAAATTCTCATATCTGTTTTTATTTATTTGCCATACAACAAATAGATTGCTCCCCCGAGTCCATTCCCATTTTAATACAAGATTACTTCTGAAAGAAATATAATTGAAATCAGGTTTTTGTAAAGTGAAGTTTTCATTGTCTTTTGTTATAAGGTATTCACTGTCATTTCTTATGATGATATTTGAACCATTTTCACCGTAAACAAATAAATTATATGTTGATGGTTTTGTCAATTCTCCGATTTGAGAAAATTTTCCTGCTGAAATGAATGGTTCAGCATAAAGCTCTAATGTAATATCAGTAGTAAAAGCATAGTTTAACCTGATTGGAAATGACAAAGTATTTTGTTCAATTTTCCCAAACATATACCTTTTTCCATAAGTTTCAGTTGCGTTTGAAGAAACAATCGAATTAATAAATTGACGTGAATCAATATTATTAGAATATGCTGATGATAATGTAAGTTCAATTCGCCCTAAAGTTTTTAATATAAATTCTAATGAAAGCCCAAAATACTTATCATCAAGATAACTTTTACTATATGATGATGTAATCTCATATTGATAATCTTTAGTCCAGCCGTTTGTATATGAACCTTTTAAACCAAATCGAGATGGATTCTTCATAATTGGACCACCCCTTGTTTTGCTTACATTAAATGATTCAAAACTATATTCAGATTGTAAATAAATTGAAGAAAAATCTGTAAAATAAACATTGCTTGATAAGGAAGTAGTTCTTCCAGTGATAATTTTCTCAAAATTCCAAGAGTTTGATGCATAAAGATTAATATTGTATTGCTTAATAAAATCACCTGCTTCATTATCCCTGAATGTTATAGTACCATTTGCAATTATTTCATCTGCTTTTTGTAAAACTCCGATATCATTTAATTCAAATTCTGGGCTGCTGAATCCAATTGCTGTATTCCAAACCCAATATTTTCCTGCTTTTTTTGCAAATCTGATTGATGCAGCATAACCAGCTAAATAATCTTTTGTTGTATCTAAATTAAAATGAGTAGCGTCTGGGCGTTGAAAATAATGTGTGCTTGTTTTTTGAGTTAATTCAATAGACTTTTTACTTCCTTCCACATAACTATATCCAAAATCACCCATAATTTCATAATCACTATTTTTAAAACGGATTAAATAATCAAGTCCGCCTGAATATGCTCTTTTATGTAGTAAATTTTCTAAAATATTGTTATTGAAAAATCGCTCTGTTGATGTTTGCAAAAATTTAAACCAAGACCCGTTATTATCTATTTCTTTTTGCAAACTCAATACATTATACAATGTCATTGGTTCAACATCTTGGAAATATGTTGAATCATTTTCTTTATTGTAAAATTTGCCTTGCTCAGATTGAGTTAAAGCAGATAAATATGCAAATGAAAAACCGGAATTTGTTCTTCCTGTGATTTTTGCGGCACCAAGAATATCTGTAAAATGTGGCATTTCATAATGTTCTTCGGAGGACCTAAATCGTGGAGCTGAACCAATTCTTCGAGAATAGAAATAATTTCTTACATTTGCTGAAAATAAATTTGCTCCTTCAAGAAAAAATGGTCGTTTTTCATCATAAATTGTTTCAAATTCTGTCAGATTTACTACTGCAGGGTCAACTTCAACTTGCCCAAAATCAGGATTAATCGTAGCATCTATCGTTACAGATGAGCCAATTCCCATTTTTAAATCAACACCACCTCTTGCTGAAAAATCATTCTCCTTATAAAATGGATTGTTGTATTGATTTTGAGGGAAAGATTGATAATTTCCAGCTAAATATGGTAATAACTCAATTCTTGCTGAAGGTACAATACCTTTAATACCAGACAAATTTCCAAATTTTGAACTCCATCCAAAACTATTTTTGGGAATTAAAACCCAATAAGTATCTTCACCATTTGTAGGATTCCAACGATTGATATTTAATCCCCAAATTTGCTCGTCAATATTATTAAATCTAAGTTGAGAAAAAGGAATTTCAAATTCAGCTGTCCAGCAATTTGTATCAATTTGAGTTCTTGCACTCCAAACTGGTTCAAATGAAAAATCTCTATCATATTCATTGTCGCTTGAGTGATAATAATCTATTCTTACACCAGCAGCAGTTACAGCATAAGTATATGCAGTTATATTATCCTTGTATGTATCAATTGAAATGATTATTCGTTCAGCATTTCCTGCATTATCTCTACGGGACAATATTGCCATTGTTTCTTGTGGCTTATCTTTATACATCGTAGCACCAATGTAAAAAGATTTACTATCATAAAGAAATCTTACTTCAGTTTTCTCTGTAGGATTTTTGAATTCAAAAGGGTCTTTTTGCAGAAAATTGTCTGCTGGTATTGCAGATTTCCACGCAATTTCTTCTAAATTTCCATCAACTACAATAGTTCCATCACTAACTCTAACAGCATTAACGCTTTTATTATTCTGTTGAGCTGTTAATAGATTTGAGATGATTAATATAAATAGCAAATATTTCAATCAATATCCTCTGAGTCAATTATGGTTTATTAATTCACGTGCCGAATCAATTGAGCTTTCAGTAATTAATTCACCACTTAACATTTTTGCAATTTCATTCAACTTTTCTTCTTGATTAAGAATTTTAGCAATTGCATAAGTTTTACCTTCATTTTCTTTTTTTTCAATTACTAAATTCAAATCACCAAGAGCTGCAATTTGCGGAAGATGTGTGATTGAAATTAACTGATGACTTTGAGATAATGCTTTCATTGCCAAGCCTGTCTTCTGAGCAATTCTTCCACTAATACCAGTATCAATTTCATCAAAAACAAGTGTTGGAAAATTAGTCTTAGTTGCAAGAATAGTTTTCATTGAAAGCATCAACCTTGAAATTTCACCACCAGAAGCAACTTGTGAAAGCGGTCTTGCAATTTCTCCCTGATTTGCCGAAAAGTAGAACTCTATTTCATCTATTCCATTAACTCCAAATTCAACTAATTTGTTATCCATTTTAACTGCTTTCAAATTATCAGAATCTGCAATAATTCTTGAAAATCTTACTTCAAAATTCGGGTAATTTATTCCGAGATTAGTCAGTAAATTACAAATATGATTTGACATTTCGACTGATTTTTCTTTTCTGATTTCTGATAATTGGGTAGCAATTACAATTAAATTCTGCTTAATTTCAGAAATATTTTTATTTAAAGTTTCTATTTCGAAATCATAATTTTCAATTGAATTAAGTTCATTTTGCAAAGAATTTTTTAATTTCATAATATCATCAATTGTACCGTATTTTTTCTTCAAAGTATTCAATTGAAATGCTCTTGCTCTGAGTTCTTCAACTTTTTCTGGGCTAAAATCAATTTTGTTGTTATAATCTTTTGAATATGATGAAATTTCTTTTATAATAGTTGCCGCAGATTTAATTTCATTATAATAAGTAGAAAATGAACTATCTACATCTTTTAAATTTGATAGAATTTTTTGAGCATTTGCTATTGAATTAAATACAGAACTATCACTGCCATAAAGTATATGATAAATTTCATTGGTTGAATTATGTAACAATTCAGAATTTTCAATAATTTTCAATTCATTCTGTATAAGTTCATCTTCATTTTCAATCGGATTAATTTTGTTAATTTCATCTAATTGGATTTTTACATATTTCAAATTTTGCTTTAATTCTTTTTCTTTCCTGACCAAATTATTTAATGAATTTATATTTGAAGTGAGATTTCTGTATTCAGTATTATATTTTTCTTTGAGTTCAGCAAAATCTCCAAATAAATCAAGCAATTCGATATGTTGAATTGGATTTAATAAAATTTGATTATCATGCTGACCATGGAAATCAATTAGAAACGAACCAATTTGCTTTAAAGAATTTAGCTGAACAGGAGTATCATTTAAGAAATTTCTTGAACCGCGAGCTGAAATTTCTCTTCGGATAATTAATTCTGAAAAATACTCCACACCTGCGTCTTCAAGAATAGGTTTGACCTCGCTAATTTTACTAATGTCAAACACTGCTTCTACAACTGCTTTGCTTTCATCTTGACGTATAACATCAACTGAAGCTCTTTCGCCCAGCAACAACAAAAGTGCATCAATTACAATTGATTTTCCTGAACCAGTTTCACCTGTAATTATATTGAATCCTGCAGAAAAATCAATTTCTACAGATTTAATTATAGCAAAATTTTTAATTGAAAGTGATTTAAGCATAATTAACAAAATTAAAAATAACCAATTACAAATATAAGAAATTGCATTGATTTTGCATTTAGAAAACTTTTAAAAAGAGTAATTTATATTTGAAATGAATTTTACTCGGACATTTTAAAAATTAAGGAAATTCATATTTTTTTACAGTTGAATACAAATTACTAATAGTTTTATATATATTACAAAAAATATTGTAATTTTGTATTTTAAGAAAATATAAAATTCATTATACGTCACTGACTCAGATGGAAATAATTGAGACAAAAATATTTACAAAACAAATAACAGGTTTGTTAAGTAATGAACAATACAGGGAATTCCAAAATCAATTAATCAATGACCATTCAAAAGGTGCAATTATAAAAGCACAGTCGGATTAAGAAAAATTCGCTGGAAAATTACTAATAAAGGAAAACGTGATGGAATTAGAATTATTTATTATTGGATAGTGGCTAAAGATACAATTTTAATGCTTTTTGCTTATCCAAAATCTGAGTTAAGCGATATTTCTAAAAGTCAAATAAAAATATTGAATAAAATTATTGAAAGTGAGTATATTCTATGAAAAAAGAAATGTTTGATGAATTGATTGAAAGTATTCAAGAAGGTGCGAAAATATTGAAAAATGAAATTGAACCTTCAAGAAGATTTGAATTCAATACAAATGAAATTAAAGAAATTAGACTTAAACACAATTTGACACAAGACAAATTCGCAAGTTTGCTTGGGATAAGTGTCGGTACATTAAAAAATTGGGAGCAAGGCAGACGAAAACCAACAGGTCCTGCAAATGTATTGATAATGATTGCCAAAAATAATCCCGAAGCAATTTTTAATAACTAAAAAGTTTGATTAGTAATAAAAAAAACCTGCATATAATGCAGGTTTTTGATTAACAATGAATCAAATGAATAATTACTTTGTTGGAATATTTTTCAATAATTCGCAAAGGAAATCAAAGCATTTTGCAGTTGAAGAAATTTCAACTTTTTCATCTGGTGAATGAACATCTCTCAAGTTTGGACCGAATGAAATCATATCCATACCATGATATTTATCACCAATAATACCACATTCTAAACCAGCGTGAATTGCTTCAATATGTGGGTCTTTACCATACATTTTCTTGTAAACCTCTGTTCCAATTTTTAATAATGGTGAATTGATGTTTGGTTGCCAAGCTGGATAACCATCTCCAAATTTCACATCAGCACCGCCAAGTTCAAAAGCACATTGTACTTTACGAACTATGTCGTCTTTTTCAGTTTCAACTGAACTTCTTTGAGAAGTTAAAACATCAATTGTATTCTCTTTAGTTTCAACAATTGCAAAATTAGTTGAAGTTTGAACTAAGCCAACAATATCAGGACTCATTCTATAAACACCGTGTGGCATTACATAGAATGAATTTAAAATATTTTTCTGAACATCTTGAGTTAATACTTTTGCAGGCATTGTTGCTGGTTCTGCAAAAATTGCAAGATTAGGTTCTTTGCTGTTAAATTCTGCTTTGTATTGAGCTTCAAATGCTTCGATGTATGCTTTGAAATCACTTTCAGCTGCTTTTGTAACAACAACTGTGGCAAAACCTTCGCGTGGAATAGCATTATGTTTATTACCAGAATTAAAATCAGCAAGACGAACATTTAATTTGTGTGTAAGATTCCACAATAAACGAGTCATAAATTTAGCTGCATTTCCTCTTCCATCATGAATTTCGATACCAGAGTGTCCGCCTTTTAAACCTTTAACAACAAGTTTGTAAGCAACTGAATCTGCAGGAACTGTGTCAGCTACATATTTGTAAATACCGCGTGTATTCATACCACCAGCACAACCAATAGTAAATGAGCCATCTTCTTCAGAATCAAGGTTAATCAATACTTTAGCATTAAGCAAATCACTACCTAATCCATTAGCACCAGTTAATCCAGTTTCTTCATCAAGAGTGCAAAGTAATTCAATATCTGGATGTGGAATATCTTTGGATGCAAGCACAGCCATACCCATTGCAACACCGATACCATTATCAGCACCGAGAGTAGTTCCTTTAGCTTTTACCCAATCACCATCAACATACATTTTGATGCCTTCATTGTCAAAATCAAATTCAACATCAGCATTCTTTTCGCAAACCATATCAATATGTCCTTGAATACATACTGGTAAATGGTTTTCCATTCCAGGTGTAGCAGGTTTGCTTATTGCAAAGTTGCCAATTGCATCTTCTTTTACATTAAATCCATTATCTTTTGCCCAATTTTTCAAAAAAGCCGCAACTTTTTCTTCTTGTTTTGAAGGGCGTGGATATTTGCTGAGTTCTTCAAAAAAATGCCATACCAATTCAGGTTTTAAACCTTTGAGTACTTCTGCCATTTTCATCTTCCTTTTTTAAATTCTAAAAAATAAATAAAACCATTTGCATTTAATTGCGTAAGGAATAGGGTCAATCTATCATTTACAGGGTGAACTTCATCACCAAAAGTGTTTTCAAGATGCAATGCAATATCTTTAACTTTATTCTTGCCATTGATTAATTTCCAAGTTTCAGAGCCGAATTTATCAAGATTAGCTTTTATGTACTTGTTTTTAATTCGTGGCTGAAGAATTTTGCCAAAGAATTTATCATTAAAACGTGGAACTAAAACATCAACCAAACCACCATCTTTGCTATTATATTCATAATTTGCAATTGGTGTCAAGTCAAGATAATTCCATTCTTGTATTTGTTGTTTTTTTGTAAATAAACCCATATTCAACTAATTAATTAAAAAAATGATAAACGAATAAGCAAACTAATAATTTTCAATTAATTGAAAAATATAAGATATTTCATTTTTTTGAGTATTTTGTTTGAATAAATATGTCTTAATTTGGATTGAATTAAAAATATTCTAATAGGATAATGTTATATCTACAAACTCTCTTTTTCAAGTGAGATGATTTAGTTTGTAGTTTGTTTAAATGCTACTCCAACAGATAAGCTGGCGGCATTACAATATAAATAAATGCAACTCCATAACTGTTTACAATTTTAATGAGCTATTTCTAACTCTCTTGATTTCAACATAAATGCTGCCATTAAAGTTATTATTACTAATAACCCAAGAATTCCAAAGCTTATTTGATAACCACCAAGACCTCCACCTAAACTTGCAATTAAACCACCAGATAAAGCAGTAAACATAATTTTGCCTGAACTTGTGGAAATTGTGAGAATTCCTTGTCCTGATGCACGTTCATTTTGGGTAGTTTCGCGATTCATAATGTATCTTAATGGAGAGCCAACTAATGCAGCAAGTCCTATACCAACGAGTGTACCAGCTACATAAAAACCAATTTTTTCAGCACCGAATATACTTAAAGAAAATAGACCAATAGTTAAAACTATAATTCCACTTATAATTACAATTTTTGAACCTAATTTATCTAATAAACGTCCACCAAGAGGTGCTGCGATAAACATACCAACAATCATAGGAATAAGCATAAAACTTGCTTCTGAAGGCGTTAAATCAAATACTTTTGCTGCCATAGAAGGCATAAACATTACAGCTGATTCACCAAGTCCAGCACCAAAAGCTACAATATAAGTAACAACTAATTGCTTGGATTTAATTAATTGTGTATTTATAATTGGGCTGCTATGTCTTTTTTCATTCAAATAAAAGAGTGGTATTAATACTAATGTGATAACAATGAATGGCAGTACATTGGCTGATAGCAAACTATTAATAAAATTACTTGCGTCAAATTTATTAAAACCATAAGCAAAACAGAACAAAATTACAGTCAGCATTATCGCACCCTTCCAGTCAAATAAAAATTTTGAATCAATAGACTTGGTAGGTAGTAACCGTATTGAATAAATAATCAATATTATAGCTATTGGGATGTTTATTGCAAATAGTAAATGCCAACTTATCATCAGTAATAATGCTCCAACAAGTGGACCAATTATAAATGCTAATCCAAAAACAGCTCCAATCATTCCAAGTGCAGCACCTTGCTTTTCTTTTGGGAAAGTATCGCCAATTACCGCTGAAGCAACAGGAAAAATTCCTCCTGAACCAAGCCCTTGTACTGCTCTACCAATTAACATTATCGAAAAGTCGTAAGAAGTAAGAATAATACCAGAGCCAATAGCAAAAATTGCTAAATTGATTACATAAATCCAGCGTCTGCCAAGCATATCAGATAATTTTCCCATCAATGGAGTTGAAATAAGGTTTGCAAGTAGATAAATATTAAATACCCATGATGCTTCACGTGTAGTCAAATTAAAAGTTTTTTGTATAGCTGGGAGTGCTGGTCCAATTATAGCTATGTCAAGAGCTCCCATTAAAACCCCTGCAAAAAGCAGCATCAATATTTTATTATTTTTTATCATATTTTAAATTTAGTGATTGTCTTTGATTTCCGGTTCAAAAATATTATCATTTACTTCTTCATCTATTTTATAACTAACATTAAGATTAATTGAATAGCCAGGTCCTGAAATAACTAAAGTTCTCGGTAAAGTAAAATTGCCAATCTTTGAATAATCGGAATAAGATTCTACTCCAATTTCACTTCCGCTTCCTGTTTTGATTACAGTTTCTTTTTTAAGCAAATAAAAAGTAGTGGCATCAAAATACAAAGTTGATTCTTCATTGCTTGGTGAAATTGCTTTCATTAGAATAACGTTGTCTTTTTTTCCAATTACTTCACATTTAAAACCAATCTGAACTAATTTAGTTTCTTGAAGTATTTCAGCTTCGAGCAAAAATTTTGATATATCATTACCAGTTTGCTTAACAACTGTACCCGAAACATCAGTATAAGCATCAGTTCCATTAGTCCATAATTTTTGTGGATAGCCACTTATATCTATATTTTGATATAATTTATTACCAATTTTATTAATTCTCGTGTAATTTACTTGGGATTTTTGACCTTGGAAAGCAAAATTTCCCTCGCCTTCTGCAATTAAAGTTTTGATGGAATTTATTTGGCTTTTCCCACCAATAGCTTTTGCATATTTATCTAATAAATCATCTGCACTTATTGATACTTTTTCAATTTTTGCATTTGGACCTGTGAGTGCATTTAAATCTAAATCATATTCGAAAATATTTCCGTATTTTTCCAATTCTTTTTTAACAGATGGGTCTCCAGCAATTACAATATATGAATTATCTGGATTCAAATATTTTCTTGCGGCATTTCTAACATCAGTAGAAGAAATTGAACTTAATCTTTTTGGATATGATTTTACAAGTTCAATTGATTTACCCATAAAATCTGCATTTTGAATTAAACTTGCAACAAATGAACTATTCTCGAAAGACATCAAATAAGAGCCAATTTTATAACTCTTTATTCTGTTTAATTCATCATCTGTTGGAGCTTCAGTATTTAGTTGTCTTAATTGTTCAAGGGTTATCATTACAGAAGAATCAGTTTTGGCAGTTGCAACATCTGCACCACAAACGAATCTATTCGCATATTTTGAACCAGAGACATAACCGAAAGGAGTGTATGTAAATGAATAAGTTTCTCTTAAAGTTCTAAATAATCTACCAGCAAAACCTGCACCAATAACTGAGCCAGCAAGGTCAAATGATTCGTAATCTCTGTAAGAATAAGGTATTCCAAGTGAAGTAACAATCAATGAACTTTGAACAGAACCTGCTCTGTTAATAAAATATACGCCTTTTGGTTGTGATTGTGGGTCAGGGATATTAATTATTGGTTTTTCGCCTTTTTTCCAATTACCGAAATATTTTTCAAGTAATTTTACTGCTTCTTTTTCTGAGATATCGCCAATTACTGCAATTGTCATATTATTTGGCATAAAAGTGAGGTTGTAGTATTTTTTTACATCATCAATACTAATTGAATTGACAGATTCTTCGGTTGTTTTTTTACTGTATGGATGTTTTTCACCATAAACAACTTTTCTTGCTAATGCACCTGCAAGTGAACCCGGGTCAGCTTTATCATATTGAATTGAGGCAATTTTCTGATTGATAATTTTTTCAAATTCATCATTAGGAAAAGCAGGATTTATTATATAATCTGAAACAACATCAAGTACAGTATTAATTTGTTTTTTTAATCCACCTCCAAATCCTGAAATGTAATCAGGTCCAGCACTCAATCCAAAAGAAGCACCAACTCCATCAAGTGTTGATGCAATTGAAAGTGCATTTCTTTTTTTTGTACCTTTTGACAAAATCTCCGATGTTACTTCCGCAACTCCTGTTTTTGTTCCTTCAATTGAAGAACCTCCTTCAATCATTATTCTGAAATAAACTGTTGGCTGCTCGTGGTCTTCAATTACAAAAACTTTTATTCCATTAGATAATGTTTTGGTTGAGTATTTCGGAAAGGAAAATTCCTTTTCCTGCATTGGTTCAGGTTTTTTGTTTACATTTATATCAACTGCAAACATATTAACTGTAAAAGCTATAATAAATAACGCAAATATTTTTTTCATTTTAATAATTCCAAATTTAATTATACTTAAAATATTAATTAACCTGTTCAGCAGGAATATATGTTAAAATCACTCTTTTATCGGTATCTAAATATTTTTTAGCAACACGTTGAATATCTGCTTTTTTTACTTTCCCGAATTTTTCAATTTCAGTATTGATTAATGACGGATTACCATAGTAACTATATAGTCTTGCTAATTCCATTGCCTTTTCTTCAACATCTTTTTTTGATTCAATAAATTCCGCTTCTTTGATATTCTTAGCTTTTGTGAATTCCTCGTCTGTTATTCCTTTCTCAACAATTTTTTTTATTTCATCAAAAATTTGACTTTCAACTTTGGATATTTTTTCGCCTGGAGTTGCTATTCCATAGAAAAGCAATAGACCTGAATATTGTAAAATCATTGGTTCGGCTGCAACAGCAACGGCAGATTGTTCGTTATTTACCAAACGTTGATACAATCTACTACTTTCACCAGCAGCAAGAATATCATTTAATAACAATGTTGCATAATAATCCTCATCACCAAGAGATGGACCACGAAATCCGATGAAAACACCCGGCAATTGAGCTTTTGTATCTTTCACTTCTTCACGGTATTCTTTTTCAAGTGGAGGTAGTTTGAATTGCTCTCTTTTTGGCTCTGGATATCTTTTATATTGTCCAAAATAAGCATTAACATATTTTTTTGCAGAGTCAATTACAAAATCACCAGCAATAACAAGGCAAGCATTATTTGGAACATAAAAATTATCATAAAATGCTCTGAACTGTGTTATGGTTGCTTTATTTATATGGTCAGGGTCTCCAATAGGAGTCCAAGAATAAGAACCATTTTTAAAAATATTAGCTGTCATTTTATCAAACATTGTTCCATAAGGCGAATTATCATTTCTTTGCTTTCTCTCTTCTTTCACAACACCACGTTGAGTTTCTACGCCAATAGTGTCAACAAGCAATTTTCTCATTCTTTGCGATTCAATCCACAAAGCAAGATTTAATTGATTTGATGGAACACCAAATTTATAAACAGTTTCATCAAATGATGTATGGGCATTCAAATCACCACCTGCTTCTTGGACATATCTATCCATAAATGAACGTTGGATATTATCTGTTGCTTCAAACATTAAATGTTCAAAAAAATGTGCAAACCCTGTTAAATTTGGATTTTCATCTCTCGAACCAACTCTATAATGAACAATTGTAGAAACAATTGGAGCACTTTTGTCAATATGATAAATAACTTTTAAACCGTTTTCAAGTGTATCTTCAATAAAATTAATTTTATTGAAATTTGCAAATAACGGATTGGAAATAAATAAAGCTACTATTGCCATAATAACAATATTTATATATTTTATGCTTTTATTTTTTAACATATTTTAACCTAAAAAATATATTTTCAAAAATTCATTTTTACACGAACTACAAAAATAGTAAATCATTAGTAAAATTTATCATAAGAGTATGAAATTATAAAAAAAGTCGCTTTTTCCTAAATACTTTATAATAACAGACTGTTAATATTAACTTTGTATTTTATGAAATAAGTTCAAAAAGAATAAATTTTTTCACTTAAACTTGATTATTTTCAATTTTTTTATTTATTTTTGAAATATTGTGAGAAGTTTTGCCGTTTCATGTGTCATTATATATATGGAGTTTGCAAATTTGAAATTAGTTTTTTGGGTGAAATTATGAAAAAGTATTTGTGGTTAATTTTAGTTTTTGCTTTTGTGGGAATGAATGCACAGAATTTGGATTCATTGATTGATGTTTCTGGATGGGAAGATTTTGATGGTTATAAAAAGCAGAAGTTGATTATTGGAGATATTACATATCGTCAAATCTCAAAAGACAAAACGAAACTTTTTACAGCAGATAGTAATAAGTATTTCAAATTGTGGGATTTGGAAACAGGGAAACTGATAGAAAGTATCAATATTGAGCATCAATTACCAGTATTTTTATTGAATGATACGTTGATATTATTTCGTGCCTCAACAAAAAATCCGAATTATCAAAAAAATGTATATGGTTACAGTTTAAATGATAATATTGAATATGCATATTTGGAGCATGAATTTTATGATAATAAAGATGTTGATTTATTTATAAGTTATTCATCAATTCAATTGATATCGGATACAGTTATTAAATTTCCAAAAGAAATCAATAATTATGATTTCACTAACGAAACAAAATATTTAAGTGGCAAAACATTTAGTATAAATTCAAAAATTGAAATTAAAGACTACATTAAAATGGAAAATTTTAATAACATCACTTATATTGATAAATCGAATTACTATGCAGATATAATTAGTTATGATAAGTATAAAGGGTTTGAGATTAATTATTTTTTTAGTGTTGGATTTTACAATAATATAAAACCTGTTAATATATCATTTAATGGAAATCCCCCAAACAATTTTCGTAGTATGATTTCAGATATCAATAATAACAAATTATTTGTTTGTGAAGCTAATAAATTTTATGTGATAGATACAAAATTAAAAACAACACTTAAAAATCAAACTTTAATTGATACATTAACCTCAATTTGTTTACTTGATAGCAATTCGATTGTAGCTTATAATAACCAAAAGAAAAGAATACTTGCTTACAATTGGAAGAACGAATTGTATAATTATTATTATATGATTTCAAACAACTATTTGAATAAAATGGTATATTTGAAAGATAGAAGTGAATTTATTATTACTAATAATGGAGGTGAAATTTATTTGCTTTCGGATAGTGTGTTCAATCAAAAAAATGTTACATTTGAAATGGAAGCCAAAGAATGGCTTATGCAAAAGCAAGTGAAATTCACTAATTTTTCAGCACTTACTTTCGATAGTTTTTATTGGAATTTTGGAGATGGTGAGGGGAGTACAGAACTTAATCCCTATCATGTATTTAAAAAAGAAGGTAAATATAAAATTGAACTTACCGGAATAAAAAATGGCTTTTTTTCTTCATATACAGATTCAATAATTGTTTTACCAAATTATTACCCATCCTTTGAAATTGATAAATCTTATGGAGAAGCACCTCTAAAAGTCAAATTCAAAAATACATCAAGTTTTGATGCCGATTCTGTAATATGGGAATTTGGAAAGAATGCCCAATCCGCTCAAAATATTGAAGAGGGTGAAATCACTTTTTATGAAGCAAAAAAGGATACAATCTTTTTAAAAGCATATAAAGCTGGCTCGATATTTCAAACAAGCAAAATAATTGATATATACCAATCAGATACTAATAATATAGTTAGTGTACAAATTGATGCAAAAACTTATTATTATGTTAGTCAGCCATCATACGTTGCTGGCACATCACACAGATTTTATAAATATGTTTTAAGTTCAGATAATAATTTGTATTATTCATATTTGAACATAGACATTAGTTATTACGCTGGAGCATCAAAAAACGTTGAAACAAATTATTTATCAACTTATAAAATCAATTATTTTAATAAGAGAATACCAATAAATTATAATTCTTCTAATATTTTTTCTTATACAGATGGCGGTCTTTTTGTTCTTTGGAATGACTCTATTGAAGTATTTGACAGAAATTTAGATATATTGTTTAAAATCAAAAATGATAAGAAATATCAAAATTTTCTAACTATAGATAATAAATATATACTTGCAAAAAATAATAATAATATTGCATTTTTTAATAAATATTTCATAATTCAAAAAGAATATTCAATTTCTGATTTTACCAATAAAGATGTTGATAGTATTACCAATATCCAATTATTTCAATCTGCAAATAAATATCATTCGAACTCCAATTCTTATGTAATATTACAAAGTAATTCAAAAAAACTGACAATTGTCGAATTTAAAGATAAGAATGTCAATCAGAAATTTACATTAGATAATTTGGAATTAGCAAGTTATAACATAACAAATGATAATGAACTATGTCTGATTTCCAAATCAGGGGTGTTAAAAATATTAAATTTGAATAATTGTATGTTGAAAGAATATCAGAATTATAATTTTAGTAATTGTCATTATTTTGATAAAAATATCCTATATGAAGTTAAAGGAGATTTAAAAGACCAACCTGAAGGATTAAGTGTTAAATTTATTGACTTCGATGGAAATTTATTATATCAATATCATACTTTAATCAATACAAATAGTGAAAATTCTGTGCTATATTTGAATTTCAATAATCTTTATAAATCTTTTGATAATAAAATTTATATCTTGACGGGTAATCCTTATTATCCTTGTTTTGCATTGATTTCGTTATATTTTAAAAAAAACTTATCACCTTCAGGAATAAATATTTCAAAAAATTCAAATTCCCATCTCTTCCCCAACCCCACTTCTGATTATATCAATATTAATAATGGGGAGATTCAAAATATTAAAATTTATGATATGAGAGGAATTGAAATTAATTACAAAGCTGAATTCTTTGGAAATTTGGTAAGAATTAATGTATCAGATTTACAGACTGGTATGTATGTGGTCAGATATGAATTGCAGGGCAAAATTTATAATGAGAAATTTGTGAAGTATTAAGAAATGGAAAAGAGAATGGAAACCCCACCTAAATCCTCCCTTTGGGAGGACTTAGAATAATAGATTCTGAAATGAGTTAAATATAACATAATTGTTTTCAAGTGTATTTAGCAACGTAGTTGTGGTATATGAATAGAAAGGATATGTATTTATTTTTAAAGCTCCGTAGGAGCGACATAGATGCATTGCTAACAAACTGGATTCCTCACTTTGTTCGGAATGACGGTGTTCAAGAATAGATTCTGAAACAAGTTTAGAATGACCAAGAAAAAATAAGTTCAGAATTGAAAAACACTTCAAGATAAACCTTACCAATTTTTTATATAGCATTTACTGCATTATTAAATTGTAAAAAAAAATTGCAAAACTCTGTAACTTTTTGCAAAAATATTTGTTATAACAATTAATATTAGGCATAATTAATTATATTGTTAGGATATGTATGAAAACTAATTTTTTGTTGCTAATATTATTTAGTATAGCGATTGTGTCATGTAATGATTCTATTGTTACAGAGTGTGAGATTGATACTGATAATATTAAAATCAGGGCAAATTATCAATCAATTCAAAAAGAATTGTTTGATAAAAGTTGTATAGGATGCCATTCGGGTAGTTTGCCTTCAGGTGGATTAAACCTAAGTTCTGATGTATCTTTTTCAAACATAAAAGATAGGGAAAATGGAAATAAAAATATGTTACTTGTAAAATCTGGCGTTGCAGATAGTAGCTATTTGATAAAAAAATTGGAGGCAAATGATGGTAGTGTAATGCCACCAACTGGTAAATTAAATCAAGCTGTTATTGATACAGTAAAATTATGGATAAATAGTGGTGCTATAAATAATTAATGGAGTATTTATGCTACGAATTGTAGTTTTTTTAATCGCAATTATGATGTTTCAAATTGCAAATTCTGCTGAATATACAGTAGATAATTCAAAAAAGAATGTTGTAAAATTTATTTCCGAAGCACCTGTTGAGCAATTTGAAGGTGTTACCGAAAAAATTGATGGATACTTTTATTCTGAAAAAGGTGATATTCTGAATGCTGAAATCTATTTTGAAGTAAATTTAAACAATGTTGATACTGGAATTGGATTGCGTAACCGCCACATGAGAGAGGACTATTTGCATACTTCAAAATATCCAAAAACCACATTTAAAGGAAAAATTTCTGATTTAAAGAAAATTTCCGAAACAGAATTGGATGTAATTGTAAAAGGCAGTTATTTTTTGCACGGAATTACAAAAGAACGTGAAATATCCGGAAAAATATATTTATTAGATAATGGTATGAAAATCAAATCTGAATTCGTTGTAAAACTTACAGACCACAAAATTGATGTTCCAAAATTTATGTTTATGAAAATATCAGAAGATATCAAAGTATATTTAGATTTTATAGTTAAAAAGGTAAAATAAAATGAAAATCATAATTATATTAATTACATTATTGATTTTAATTCAATTGGTTAATATTAACGCTCAACCAAGTTGGGAAGCCGAAGAGGAACAACCAGCAAAATCAATTCATTTGTTCAATTCGCCAGAAGTTTTTTCTTTACCTACAACAGAAACTCAAAGTAAGGGAGATTTTTATTTTGGAATATATCATAAATTTGTAATTCCAGTATCAAATGGAATAGATGATTTATTTGGAATAGATGGAGGTGTTGTAATGAGAATTTCACTCGGTTATACTCCCTTGGATAATCTTTTTCTTAATTTTGGAAGAAGTAACAAAGATGGGAATTATGATTTTCAGGCAAAATACAAGTTACTATCTATAAATAATGAAACCGCTCCAATGAATTTTGCAATAAATGGTGGTTTGGCATATAATTCTAAATTGAATCCTGAACCAGTTGATAAATCAAGATTATATCAATACTATTTCTCACTAATAGCAAACACATTAATTTCAGAAAAAATTGGAATAGGAGTTGCTCCAAGTTATTTGATTAATAGTAATTGTAATTGTGAAAAAACATATAATTCATTCACATTGGGTACTTATATCCAGTATTTTTTCAATGAACATTGGAGTTTATTTGTAGAGGCAAATCCAACAATCACAGGATGGAGAAATAAATTTGATTCATATACTACAGGTGTTGAGTATGAATTGGGCGGGCATTTCTTTAAAATAATACTCACAAATAATACATCAATCAATTCATCGCAATATTTATCTGGTGCAGGAAGTGCTTTTGAGACGGGAGATTTACATATTGGATTTGTAATTTCGAGAGTAATGTAAATTGAATGATAAAAAATTATCTTATTTCAACCAATTTCGCTACTTCCCAAAGCGAAATCTTACTTACAAAAAGACCATTTTTATGATGGCTTTTTAGACGGTTTAAGTAATCTTTTTCGAGTTTACTGTCTTGATGGACGTACCATATCCAAATATGAGTATCCAGTAAAATCAATTTAATACCTCCCAATCATTTTCATCAAGTACTGATTGGAATGGATTATTATATTCAACAAATAAACCTGCAAGAGGCAAATCAAGTTTTGAAGCATCATAGTTTTTTGGGACAATTATAACATCTACGATATCACCTGGAATAATTGGAATATCATTAACGATTACCTTATGCTTTTTTGAAACAGTTATATTCTTGAATGTATTAATCATATTTTTATAAATTTTCCAATTAATATTATCACAAATTGTTGACGTATTATGAGGAATAATAATTTGAAATTCAATTTAAGGACTTTTAAATAATTGAAACTCAAAATTTCAAAATTACTTCAATTCATCTGATGAATATAGATATAAACAATACCGAAATTTTAATACTTTTATATGGTAAATTATAGCAATAAATAAAAGGGCTGTATCAAAAGATGCCATTTTGAAGTGCGGAACAAATATATTTAAAAAATATGCTAAATGACACCATAAAAAAAATTGTAGTCATTGGTAGATTGTTTCAGAACCCACAAAGTAGAATTAATTCAAATCCCCCTTTCCCCCTTTATTAAAGGGGGATTAAGGAGGATTTCCTTAATCCTAAATTAATTGGAACTTCCTCAAAAGTCGTCATACTGATGCAAGGAAAAAAAGGTGTCATTTTGAACTTGCTACAGGAACCATGTTATTCTAAGTTTTTGAAATATAAAAATTTCTCACAACCCCATAAAATGGATAACAACAAAAAATATCCTTTGAGACAGCCCATTTAAGTTTTACTGTAATTTAAGTTGAACCCTATTTTAATAAACTTCTTGCAATAACTAAACGCTGAATTTCACTTGTTCCTTCGTAAAGTTCAGTTATTTTTGCATCACGATAATATCTTTCAACATTGAAATCTTCTGTATAGCCATAACCACCGTGAATTTGAATTGCTTTGTTTGCACAGAACATAGCCGCTTCAGAAGCCGCCAATTTTGCCATAGCCGCTTCACGTGAATAATCTGAACCTGAATCTTTCAATTTACTTGCTCTCCAAGTAAGTAGCCAAGCTGATTCATATTGTACCCACATATCTGCGATAAACCATTGAATTGCTTGGAAATTGGCAATTGGTTGGTCAAATTGAAATCTTTCTTTTGAATATTTAATTGCATCTTCAATTGCTGCTCTTGCTATTCCTAATGCTTGAGAAGCAATTCCAATTCTACCACCATCAAGAGTAACCATAGCAACTTTGAATCCACCATTCAATTGACCAAGCATATTTTCTTTTGGAACTACTACATTATCTAAAATGATTTCAGTTGTTGATGAAGAACGAATACCAAGTTTTTTTTCTACTTTACCAATACTATATCCAGGTGTATCTCTATCAACAATAAATGCAGTAACACCTCTGGTTTTCTTGCCAGGGTCAGTTGATGCAATTAAAACGAATACTTCGGCTTCATTACCGTTTGTTGCAAATATTTTTGAACCATTCAGAATCCAATTATCGCCATCTGCTTTTGCAGTTGCTTGAGTAGCACCTGAATCTGAACCTGCATTTGATTCAGTCAATGAAAAACTACCAATTTTTTTCCCTGAAAGCAAATCAGGCAAGTATTTTTGCTTTTGCTCTTCTGTTCCAAAACGGTAAATTGGGTCGCAAACAAGTGAGGAATGTGCTGAAATTATAACACCAGTTGATGCACACCAACGAGAAATTTCTTCAACTGCCAAAAAATATGAAGTGAAATCCATATCCGCCCCACCATAGTCCGATGGATAAGCTATACCCATCAAACCTAACTCTGCTACTTCATCAATAATTTCTTTTGGAAAGCGATGATTTCTTTCATTATCACTTGCAAAAGGAGCAATTTTTTCTTTTGCAAATTTAGAAACCATATCTTTTAACATAATTTGTTCTTCAGAAAGCAAATAATTCATATAATCACCAAAAAATAAATTTAACCACAATTAACATTTTTATTAATTTGCAATTTAAGAAAATTTGATTGAAAAAAAAAATATCGTAACTGCTCAGCCATATTAAAAATTGATTTTATGGAGATTATTAATAGATAGGATTCATTTTATTCTAAATTCCCTGCATCAAAATCGAAGAAAGATTTTTGGCTAAAGCCTATTACCAGTGCTATTCTTGAACCTCCGCCATAAATGGCGGAGCTATTATTGTTTTTCTTCAATAGCCTCGCCATTCATGGCGGGGATTGATATTTGTTTTATTGAATGTGGCTTTAGCCAAAAACTCCAAAAAAACTTCCGGAGGTTCGTAACCTTCGGAAATTTCTTTTAAATTTTATCCAATATTACGTTCTCAATAACCGTTACATCTTAATCGAAGAAAGATTTTTGGCTAAAGTCTATTGCCAGTGCTATTCTTGAACCTCCGCCATAGTGGCGGAGCTATTATTGTTTTTCTTCAATAGCCCCAACATGTAAAGCTCGTGACAATTAAATTTTAAGAATACGAGTAAAAAAATATCTTTGTATCAAATTTATCTGATAATTACTAATTTTCTTGAACGCTGCTGGGAAGGAGTTGTTAATAATAAATAGTATGTGCCTATTGGAAGTTCCCTTACATCAAAAATTAAATTATAGACTCCAGCTTTTTTGTATTCTGAAATTAATACAGAAATTTTTTGTCCAAAATAATTATAAATCTCAAGTGAGTGCCAGCCGTCTTCAATTATTTCATAAGCTATTGAAGTATTAACAGATGCAGGATTTGGGTAATTTTGTAATAGTCGGAGAATATTGTTGCCTTCAATCAATCTTTCAGTTGAATCAATGCAAATGCCATTAAGTTCAAAAAGTCCATCGGTACTTTCTACTTTAATTACCGAATTTATAGCATTTACATTACTTAGTTTTAATTCTGTTTGATTAGTATCTCCCAATGTTGCCTTGAATTTAATTCTCGCAACTTCACCTAATTGCCATTCTCCATTTTTCAGTATTTCTATTTCTATTTCTCTTGTATTGTTACTCAATTTTTGAATTATGCTTGAATTTTGCGGTACAAGTAGTGTTGAATTCAATGACAAAGTAGCAGTATATCCAATTACATCAGGCAAATCAGTTTCTTTCGGTGAATATAAAATTATTGGTATATCAATTATTTCTCCCGGCTCAGCTTGATACTTACCAATGCTAAGTCCTGCAGGTGCAAATCCAGTTACATTAGCACTTAGAATAACAACTTGTTTGTTGTTGCAACTATCCTCAATAAATAATTCTTCCTGAAATACATCACCGTCTTTGCCTGACTTAAATTTAATGAATATTTCAATTTCAGTATTTGGCTGTATAATTATCGGTTTTGAATTTAATATTTCAAAATATATTAAATTGGAAAAATTTACTTCGACAGGAATTGTTCCGGTATTTTTAATAAAGAAAGTGCTATCTGTTGGAATATTTTCCAATACATCAATAAAATTAATAGTATCAGATAAAACTTCAAAATATAACTTTTCTTTTTTACCACTTAATTTAATTTTATTTAGCCCCTCAATTGAATTTGATGCGTTAGTTTCAAATATTAATTCAGCATTATGAATATTAACAGATTGAGGTGTATAATAAACAACAAAATCAATAAATTCATCAGGAAGTAATACTATTTCTTTGTTTGGTAAATCAACAATAAAATTCAAATCGTCAGTAAGTGAAAATTTGTGAATAAGTAGTGGAGTAGTTCCTGTATTACGAATTATTATTGTTGAATCAACTAATGAAAAATCACAAATCACTGCTGGAAAATCAATTGAAGATACAGTATTGAAAAATGAATTATTATTTCCAATATAGGCAACCATTTTCAAAGGAAAAATATTGCCACAATTAGTAATGAAATCATAGTTTTGATGATATAAACCAATATTTGCAGCACCTTTAAATTTAATAATCAATTCAACGGTTTCATTTGGATTAATCATTCCTGATTCAACTTTATCTATTTCAAAATAAGTAAAATCAATCGGAAATGGAAAATCAATTGCAGTGGTTCCTGTATTTTTCAAAAAAATTGAGCGCGTAGTAGGTGTATTGATAGACACATCATAAAACAACAATGAATTCTCACTCAATTCTAAATTTAAAGTATCTCGCTTTGCCTCAAAAAAGTATTTCCAATTGTTTTGCCCTGTCTCTGTAGCATTTGTTGTGAATGTAATTGTATCATAATTAATTTGATAATCATTTGAAGAAAAAGTAATTTCAATTTTCAAAGAATCATTAGATTTGATTGTATATTCTGATAAATTTGGATTTAATTTGAAATTTGAATTTGAATTTGAGAAGTTTTTTATAAATAATGAGCCATTACCAGCATTATGAATTGTAATTATACTATCTTTATAACCCAAACATTGAACTGAACCAATATTTACTATAGAATCAAATTCGATTTTGGGTGCAGTTGCAGTGCCATAAAGAAGAATTTTTTGTTTTGATTGATTAGTCAAATTACCAATTTCACAAAAAACAGGTTTAATTCCTTTGGTTTTGGGAGTAAAATTAAAATCAATATTAACAGATGAATTAGCAGGAATACTTATATTATTTTTCATTTCTGTAGTGTATGAATTATCTACATCACCAAATAAAACAGGAGTTGTGATTGTGATTTCTGTATTTGAATTATTTTTAAGATTAATACTTTGTGAATTTGAAATTTCAAAAATATTAAGAGAATCAAAATTAAGAAAATTAGGAGAAACTGTTAATATTTTCTCAATACAAATTCCAAATATTGGAACAATTTCCACTTTGTAATCAAGAAAAACAAGAATTGTATCTGCGAATACACCTATTTTATTAGGTGCAAAAGTTGCATTTAAATTGAAAATATCATTTTTATTTAATGTTCTCAAGCTATCAAATTGCAATTCAAAATAATTTTTTGTATCACCATGCAAAACAATAGAATCCACTCTAATTGAATTATCACTAATATTTTTTAGAAATTCAGCTACTTGAATTTCAGCAATTTCATCAATTTCAACTGTACCAAAATTTACTGCTTTTGAAATTACCATCGGTAATGAAATTGTGAAAACACTATTAGAGACATCTTCTTGACGTGATTTTTTTTCAAAGGGAATATCTTTTGGCGACCAAATAAATACTTCACCATTTTTTGAACCGCTTGCAATCAAGTCCCCAGTTTTATTCCAACTTATACAATTTACAATACCAGAATGTAGTGGAAATTCATATTTTAGATTTCCATTTGCAGGTTCCCAAATATAAATACTATTATTATTCTGTAATGAAAATAATTGGGAATTATCCGGCTGCCAAGAAATAAAATTTGTCGGTTTAATTTTATTATTAATTGTCAATACATTATTTTCCGAAGCCAAATCCCATATTTTAATATTTTCGTTATCTCCTGCAACTGCAATCACACTACCTGATGAATTCCAATCTACATTATTTATTTTATAATCATAATTATAAAGATTATGTTTTAATGTTCCATTAAGTTCAAAAATCTTAGTAAAACCATCTTCAGTACCAACAGAAATAAGTGTCCCATTTTTTGAAAAAGATATGGATGTCAAACTTTTTTGATGTGAATTAATTATCAATTGTGGTGTTGATGATGGATATTCCCATAATATAATTTTGCCAGTCTTGGTTGATGCAGCAATTAAATTACCAGTTTCATTCCATGATATATCTGTTAACGGCGAACCGTCACCCTCTAAAATTGAAATTAAACCACCATTTTGTTTATCATAGATAGGGATAACTGTTGATGTATCAGTTAAAACGGAAATATATTGATTATTATCATTTAATGCAGCTTTCCTTATTTGATTTATATTTTCAGCAATAGTTCTATTTACTTGTAATTTTTCGATGTCCCAGACTCTTATAAAACCGTCCTTTGTAGATACAATTAATTCTTTACCGTCATTAGTCCAATTGATTGAAATAATTTCATTCATATATTGTGGCAAACGTATAACCTTGCTGAAATCTCTGATAGTTGCATTTTGTTTAATTCTAATTAAACATTCTTTGCTATTTATATTTGGAATTGGACTCCATAGAAATTCCTTTCCTGTTGCTGCATTAGTTAAGTTCGTCCATATTTTGCCATTATCAATGCTATATTCTATTGAAACTGTATCTGTATTAAGAATACCTGACCATTTGATTATCGAAGAACCACCTGCATTTAAAAGTTCACCCCCATTAGGATAAACGACTTTCAAAGATGGATTTTTGGGGTTAGAAAGTGGCGAACCACCAGATAAATAGATAATATCTTCAAAACAAGAATTTGCAAGTATTTTAATTTCAGAATTTGTATAAAATGTATCAATTGGTTGATAGCGAACAATTACTTCAATTTCATCGCCGTTTTTAAGCAAATGATTCTTAGTTAATCCAAGCAATTTAAAAATATTATTATCTAAATAATCGGATAAAATAAAATCCTTACCACTTGCTTTAATTTTTATTTTTTGGTCTTTTGGAGTTCCTTGCTGAACAAAACCGAAATCATAGTTTTGGGGAGTAATTATTAATTTTGGGATTTGAGATTCTTTAATTGAATAGTTTGAAAAATCAGAAATTCCTGTTGAAGTAATGTTACAAAATAGCTTTTTCTCCAAACCACATTCATCTGAAAACCAACTCAATTCTGAGGGTTTTAATCCTTTCATTAAATAATTTATAATTCTGGCAATATTTGCCGCAGATTCTTTTGAATTAATAAAATCAAAAGAATATCCACTGCTTAAATCAACTAAATTTTGTAGTATCTTTGGTGTTTTTGTATTGATTGTGATAACAAAAAGTGTAATATTATTATCAGTCAATAATTTTGAAACCTCAGTTTCAGAAATTGGTGCTGTTCCGTCATTAACCAAAACAATATATTTTTTATGCTTCGCATCTTTGATAATATTCTTAGCAGAAAAATTTTCATTTAAAAAGCAATTATCAAAATCAGTAGTGCCATAAGGTTTGATATTTGGTAAAGTTAGAAGTAAGTTCTCAGTATTTTTGGTATATGAACTCAACAAATAATTGAAATTATTGAAACATTGAAGTGCAAGTTCACCCTTGCTTGTATCAGTTATAGTAATTATTTCTGAAAGAAATGATTTTACAATTTCCAAGCTATTTCCATTAACAGATTCAGATATGTCAATAGACAAAAGTGCAGAATAGTCAATAGGTTGGCTATTGAAATGTGTAATATTTAAATTGCTAACTTGTTTAGCATTTTCACTCAAAAAAATATCAAAATTTGATTGAACTTGATTGTTAAATTCATCCAAATAAATAAATTTTGAAGTTACATTAGGATAATTAGAACTGTTTAAATCAAAAACTTTAACTACTTGAGAATGCAAAGCTGTAAAAGAAAGAAAAATTAGAAAATAAATCAATCTGTCAATATGACAATAATATTTTTTGTAATATTTTGGCATTGATTTATTATCACTTATAAATTATCAAATTTTGCAACAATCCAAGTCTGCTTCAATGTTACGCCAAATTTTTTGACATGGAAATTTATTTTCGTAAAGAGCATTACCAAGAATTACTGAATCGATTCCCTTTCTTTCATAATTACTGATATTGAGTAATTGTTGTGCATTATTAATACCATTTTTTAAAGTAATTCTAATTCCATACTTCTTAGAATAATCTGTAAGCTCTTCAATTTTATCTGTAATATCATTGTCATTACTAATATAATTATAAACAATCCGATTAGCTCCCATATTCTTTGATAATTTAAAAAATTCATCTTCCGAATATTGTTTATCTGTATTTGGAATATCAATAATATTATCTTTTGAATTTGCAAGAAAAACAACTCTTGATGAAGTAAATTTATTAATTAGTTCAACTACTTTTTCAGGTTCTTCTTCAAAAAGTGAATCTGTTATAACACGATATACTCCATTTTCCAAATACATATCACACTCATCAGCATTAGTAAACTTTGAATATAACTGTATAGGAATATCAATCATTTGCGAAAGATATAATACTGAATTAGCATTTACGAAATTATTATCGCCTTCAAATGAATCCACGTCAAAAATATGCAAAGATTTTGAATTTTCCTTACGCCAAAGCAAAATCAAACTTTCGGGATTTTTTGATAAATTATCGTAATAGTCTTGAGTATTTGAATTACCTTCAATACATTGGCAACATTCACCATTCCGCAAGTCTATAGATGGAATAACAAGAATCATTATACACTACCATTATAAATTAATCTCAATGCTTCTTTAATTACCTTTTCGATTGGCAATTCTTTTGCTGCTTCATCAGCAAAAACTAATTTTACAGCTTTCTCAGCAATAACTTTTGAATATCCAATGTTAATCAATGCAGAAACAGATTCATTAACAATTACATTCTTTGTATAGGACGTATCTTGCGTGTCTTTAATATCTAATTGATAAACTTTATCTTTTAACTCAAGAATTATTCTTTCAGCCGTTTTTGTGCCTATTCCAGGTAATTTTTTGAACGCAATAATGTTATTGTTTGTAATCAAATTGAACAAGTCTGAAATTGTAACAGATGATAAAATTCCTAATGCAATTTTAGCACCAATCCCACTTACTGAATTTAATAATTTGAAAGCAGCTCTTTCAGTTTCAGAAGTAAATCCATACAGATTCATAGCATCTTCACGTGGCTGAAGTAATGTAAACAATCTTACTTCATTACCTATATCAGGCAATTTTTCTGAAGTTATTACTGAAATAAATACAAGATAACCTACTCCATTACACTCAATTACAACTTCGTTTGCAGATTTATGAATCAAAATTCCTTTTAATGATGCTATCATCTTAACTCAATTCTACTTTTACAATTACAATCTTCAAGCCATCACCATACATTAATGACTTAATACTAACTAGACGTAAATAGTCAAATTATATTAGAGAAAAAAATACTAAAATTAATAATTCTTGCTGCCATAAATTTCAATATTTAAACTTTCATTTAAATCTGTATATATTTGTCATATAATTCAGGTAAGTAAACTCTATCTATCCTAAACCCACTACCATGGTCATGTGTTTTCCCATAGTTTTTACCTGATTTATAAGCACCAATTCTAATATCATATTGAATAAAGCCCTTTTCAACGAAATCATAAAACTTATCTGTACTGAAATTTGAAAATATTTCAGCATTAGTATAATGAAAATATTCTACATTATCTAATAATTTGGTGTCTGCATAAACCACAAACAGATTTTTCAACTTATCAGTTCCTTTTTTTATATCTTCATTTTTATAATAAATACTATCTTCAATAATTGAATTATCTAATAAATTCTTTATAAGAATATAAATTCTATTAGAATTTCTATCTAAGTGTAGTTTAAAACCATATTTATTTGAATATGTGTTGAATCTATCTCCATAAAAAGATGTATGGATTATCGGTATATCAGGAAATTCTGAATCTGGTTTTCCGTAGTTCATTCTTAAATAATTATTGGATTTTGGTGGATAACTTGGTGATTTGGTGAATAAAGTAATTTTAGATTTAGCTAATTCACGATGGCTTTTTACTTCAAACCCTTCAAAATCGGGTACTTTTAAATTATTTTCGATTATACCTAAATAATCTTCAAATGTTTTACCTATTCCAGTATTATGACTTCTATTACTTGGAATAAACCCCATTTTTTTTATTCTTTTAAATTCTGATTTAATTCTTTTTAAATTCATTGAGCATTTCTTCTTTATTTGGTAAAAATTCTTGCGGACTGCAATCAAAAATAATTGCAAGTTTGAATAAATGATTTAAATTGTATTTGGTTGAATATTTGGGACTTTCTACTTTCCCAATAAATCCAGAAGAAACTCCAAGCAATTCAGCCATATAAGATTGTGAAAACTCGAATAAAATTCTTTTTTCTCTAATCTTGCTAATAACAAACATTTCAATCTCTGATTTGTTCATAATTTTGTAAATTTGTAATTGTGAAATAAACAAATTTGCATTTTTTTTAATAATCTGTTACTTGCCAATAGGTAAGTATTTTGAAGAATTGATGAATAAATATATTAATAAAAGAGTAGAAGACAGTAGTTGGAATTTTCTAACTTCAAATACTAAGGAATATACACATTGTTATCATATTTACCCAGCAATGATGATTCCTCAAATTGCACGAAGAATTATCAAAGAATTTGCACCAAAGAATTCCAAATTTCTTTTTGACCCTTATTGTGGTACTGGAACATCTTTAGTGGAAGCAAATTTACTGGGAATTAGTAATGTTGGTTCTGACTTAAATCCATTAGCAAGATTAATTTCAAAAGTAAAAAATGTACAATACGATTCAGATAAAATATTGAAAGTAATCAATATGCTAAGCGATGATTTTTTTATTAAATCAATATCTGGAAATATTAATGCAAATGTTCCCAATTTTAAAAATATTGATTATTGGTTTAGTGAAGAAGTAAAGCTAAAACTTTCTTACATTTATGACAGAATTTCTGAATTATCTAATGATATTAAAGATTTTTTTTTGTTACCATTTAGTGAAACAATTAGAGAAGGTTCTTTTACACGAAATAATGAATTTAAATTATTTAAAATTAAAAAAGAAAAATTGGAATCTTTTAATCCTGATGTTTTTAATATTTTTTTAGCAAAATGTTTTAGAAATCTCGAAGGATTGAAAGAATTCAGAAAAATTACTAACATCACCAATACCGAAGTTTACGGATTTGATACTTGTAATGAAATTCCTGAATATGTTAGCAATATTGATATTGTAGTTACATCTCCACCTTATGGTGACTCCAAAACTACAGTTGCTTATGGTCAATTTTCAAGGTTATCAAATCAATGGTTAGGATTTGAAGACGCTAACCAAGTAGATAATAATTTAATGGGTGGAAGAAATGGTAAAGACAATGAATTATTAGACTTAAAATCTGTAAATGAAGACTTAGAATTTATTAGAAATATTGATAGAAAAAGATTCAGCGATGTAAAATCATTTCTTATTGACTATAAAAATTCTATCGAAAATGTATCAAAAAAAGTCAAAAAAAATGGTATTGTATGTTATGTTGTAGGAAATAGAAGAGTTAAAGGAAGACAAATCCAACTTGATGCAATTACTGCAGAATTATTTGAAAATAATGGCTTCAAGCATATAACAACAATTGTACGAAGTATTCCAAATAAAAGGATGCCTTCAAAAAACAGTCCTTCAAATGTTGTAGGTTCTATTGCAGAAACTATGTCGAATGAATATATTGTGCTTTGTGAGAAATATTTTTTGTAATTTTGTAGTTTGCAAATTAAGTAAGAAACTGTAAGTTATGGTAAATTTAATTAGTGATATTGAGATAAAGAATTTCAAATCAATAAAAAAAGTTGAATTAAATAATTGTAGTAGAATTAATGTATTCATAGGAAAACCAAATGTTGGCAAGTCTAATATACTTGAAGCACTTGGTTTGTTTGGTTTGCCATTCTACAAAAAAAATCTAAATCATAATTTACAAAATTTTATTAGATGAGAATGTATTGCTAATTCATATAGATAAATGCTGGTAAAAGTGAATAATTAGTTTCAAGAGTAAATATTTTTTTAATCATATTGAGTTATTATGGAAGATGTAATTAGATGTCAATGGTGTTTGAAGACAGAAATTGAGAGAAATTATCATGATAATGAATGGGGAGTACCATTATTTGATGATAAAAAATTATTTGAATTTCTTATACTTGATGCTTTTCAAGCTGGTTTGAGTTGGGTAACAATTTTGAAAAAAAGAGAGAATTTTCGTATTGCTTTTGATGATTTTGATGCTGAAAAAATTGCTAATTATGATGAGAATAAATATAATGAATTAATGAATGATTCTGGTATTATCCGAAATAAATTGAAGATAAAAGCAGCAATTATTAATGCACAAAAATTTCTCGAAACTCAAAAAGAATTCGGTTCATTTAGTAAATATATTTGGCAATTTACAAATCATAAAACAATCGTAAATAAATGTGAAAAAATGTCCGATGTACAGGCAAAAACAATTGAATCCGATGCTATGAGTAAAGATTTAACTAAACGTGGATTCAAATTTGTCGGGTCAACTATATGTTATGCTTTTATGCAAGCAGCTGGTATGGTAAACGACCACCAAATTGATTGTTTTAGATATATTGAACTTGTTAATATTTCAAATAAATAATCAGAACCAATATCAGCTCATATATTGTTTTTATTTTGGATTATTAGTTGAAAGTACATTGGATAAACTAATAATTTTATCTTTGATGATAGGCTCGTTAAAAGTTACGAAAACCAAAAGTACTGTAAGCAAATTTGATTAGGTCAAAATCAGAATTAGTAATATTTTGATTTTGACTAAATTGTGTTCAAAGATGATATATACTATTCTATAAAATCCAATCGGGTTTAAATGTTTGTAATAAGCAAATCACTTGTAATTTCAACAATCAAATAGGCAATTTTGTAAAATATTCATCATTATTTGTAGGGTCAGGTCGCGTCCTGTCCTTAATGGTTACTCCACTTGAAATTATCTAAAAGTCATTCAATCTCGCTAGGTGGAGTGATTCAAAACTGCCTATTTCCAAACATCTTCATTCTATTCACTCAATAAAAGTGTGAGTTGGTGCAGGTTTTAATTAAATTTTTCAACATTGATAAAAAGAATAATTTTTTATTTCACCCAATTGGTACAATGTTCAGTATTGGATTGAGCTAAAGTTTTTCCTTTTCATCTGCAATTCTCAAAACAAACGAAATGACAGAGAGCAGAACCCAAAACCAGTATCACGATTTTGGGATTCTTTACTCCTTTTAACAATCTATTTTGAAATAGTCCAAACTGAACAATTACTTTCTATTATCCAAAATACTAAGCACTTCATTACATTTTTCAACCGCACGATTTCTTATTTCTTCTACAATAGAAGTGATTTCTGTTTTGAATTGTTCATCCTTAATACCAGGCAAATTTATCATTACATTACGATATGCTCCCCAAATACCCACTTCTAATGCCCTTGCTCCAACTTCAATATCTGATTTTGAGGCAATATTTCCGTATTTTGCTATTTCGAGCATCATTTCCCAAGCAGAATCGCCCAATCTCATAGTGTTCAAAGGAACATCAACTGCTTTTTTTAAGCCATCTTGCATTTTTGAAATGCGAATTTGCTTTTCTTCATCTGTATTTTTGGGTAATTTCAATGCTTCCATATAATCATTGAAAGCATTTGTATCTGCATCAATCATTGGAATTAATTTTTGAGTTGCTGAATTCAACACAGGAATAATTTTTCTCATTTCCTTGTCAAGATGTTCAAATTTACGAACGCCATAAGTAAGTTGAGCCACCATACAGCCAAGACCTGTACCAATTGCCGCAATTGCCGCAGATGCAGAGCCACCGCCTGGAGCAGAACTGCGAGATGCAATTTCTTCAATAAAGCCACGAACTGTTAAACTTGCCAAAGGTTCATTTTTTTCCTCTGCAACCATATAATCAATAATTTTTTTATGTGGTTCGAATTTCGTGATTGAATTCAAACCCAATCTATCAACTACAAGTTTGATTTTTTGCTCTTCATCAATAATGAATAGATTTTCTTTTTGCATGTAATAATCAGCCGCCATCATCAATGCTTCAAGCGGAATCAATCCAACAAGTTCCGAGCCAGCAAAACCAACATTTAATTCAGCGGCAATTGATTTACATTCTTCAAAAGAAATATGCACAGGAGTAACTTTATAATTTGTTAAATTCATCGAAATTTGTGCTGTGTTATATTCATCAACCCACCATCCAATACCCTTCACTTCTTTCAACTTGCCGGGCTGACCATCGCCTCTACCTGCTTCACGAACATCAAGAGCAATTCTATGTGCCTGATTGCTTGTACCCAATACATTTATATTATAAGCAATCAGGAAAAATCTTGCTCCTGTAACAGATGCTCCCCAATTTGGAACAAATTCTGCTGGACCGAAATTTGGCTTCCATTCTGGTTTGATGATTTTCTTGGCAATGCCTTCATATTCACCTTCGCGAATTTGCGGAAGAGATTTGCGATGACTTTCATTAGATGCTTCTTCGTAAAGATAAATTGGAATATTCAATTCTTCTGCGGCACGTCTGCCAAATTCTTTTGCACATTCCACACATTCTTCCATTGTAACATTTGCAACAGGAACAAATGGGCATACATCCAAAGCACCCATACGTGGATGTTCGCCTTTGTGCTTTGTCATATCAATTAATTTATATGCAACACGAGTAGCGGCAAGTGCTCCTTCTACAACAGATTTTTCATCACCGACAAATGTATAAACAGTACGATTTGTAGAAAAGCCCGGGTCAACATCAAGCAATGTAACACCATCGGTTTTTCTGATTGCATCTGCAATTGCTTCAATAACTTCTTTATTCTGTCCCTCGGAAAAATTCGGAACACATTCAATAATTTTCTTCATTAATAACCTTTTCTCAAAAATGTAATTAAACAGAATTCAAAATTATTTAATTTAAAGTAAATAACCATAATAATTTGGAAAAAGATGGTAATATTGCCAAAAGAATCAAAAATATTAAAGTTTCAAAATAAAAAAAACAAAATTGATTGTTTTATTGATTAATTTGTTTTTGCTAAATTTGTAAAGAATTTATTGAGGGATGTAGTTAATTGAATTGTGTAATTAATATTAATATTGAAACACTTAAACTTTTTGGAAATAAATACCAATATTTAGTTCTAAGTTTTATAGTTTTTTTGGGTTGTAACATAAAAGAGTCTGATAAGTATTCAAACAAATCTAATTATAAGAAAATATTTAAAGTTACATTATCTAATCCTAAATTTGAAAATAATTATCTAAATATATTGTCATCCTTGCAAAATCCAGATAATCCTATTAGGGAAGCATATTTATGAAAAAAATATACAAACAATTTAAAATAAATTTTATTTTAAGCATAATATTGATTTTTGTTCTTAATTCGTGTTATTTTACAACTAATTGGTATTCTAATTCTTCTTATTATCAACATCCAAATTTTAAACTTGATATTTCAGATACACTAATTATTTCAAGTTTAATCCATCCAGATTCAAACATTAGAAATTATGCGAATCAATATTTTTATAATGCTCTTAATAAATTTGAGAAATTTAAAGTAATTGATGCTTCTACAACGAACAACATGCTCAGAATGCAGAAAATCTATTCGTTACCTTATGATTTAGATGACGAATTAATAACTCATCTATATGATATTCTTCAATCTAAATATCTTTTAATATGGTATTTCTCAAGATTGGAAGAATCAGATATTGGTAAAGATGCAGAAGTAGAAATTGTGATTGATATTTATGATTTATTCTTAAAAAACAAAGTTTGGAGTTGTAAAAGTAGTTTATCTTTAATTTCTCCAGCTCCACCTGAAGGCAGTACATATTTTTATAGTTTAAGTACAAATAAATCGTCAATTGGTGATATAATAGATAAAGTAATAAATAAGGAATTTCAAAAAGTAGTAAAAAATCAATTTTAAAAAACCTTATGATAGATTACCCAGAAATAAAATTATTTGATTTGAAAAACATAACCAATATTTTGGAAAAAAAGAAGAGAATTAAAACCAAGTTTACTTTTTGTGTTTAGAAATATCATTGATAACAAGTTACCAATGACATCTTTTTTCCTTGCATCAGTATGAAGACTTTTGAGGCAGTTCCTATTAACTTCGGATGAAGGAAATCCTCCTTAATCCCCCTTTAATAAAGGGGGAAAGGGGGATTTGAATTAATTCTACATTGATGGTTCTGAAACAATCTACCAATGACTACAATTTTTTATAATAGTGTCATATTTCAAATTTTTTAAAGATATTTGTTCCATTCTTCAGTATGACAGTTTCTGTATCATTTCCCATTTGTTTCAGAATCTAAAAATTTTCAGATATCCCAAACTGGTATGTTTATTTGGTTGTGAAAATTAATTTTTTCCCTATATGTTTTGAATTAATCACGTAGTGATTATATTTTGGTAACAAGTGAATTGTTGATTGATGAGTTATCACGTAGTGATTATATTATTAGTAAAATTTTGTAATATAATGAGTTAGAATAATATAATCACTACGTGATAAATATAATATTTTCAATTATATTTATTACCATAATGCAATCACTACGTGATATTATAATAATATGCGAGAAATTTCATCAATAATAGAGCATAAAATAAAAATACCAGTTCCCAAACTTTTAAAGTATAGGACATCTTGTTTCGAACATAAACAATTCTTATCTATTTCCATTTTATATTGCAGCCAACACTTGGAATTTGGTCTTCATTTATAGATTTTCCTGCAAGAACAATGTCTGTTGCGTTACGTAAATTAAAACCAGATACAGGAATATTATTCCCAGGACGACTTCCATCAAATTGTCCATGATATGCTAATTTCAAATCTTTATCAAATAGAAATATATCAGGAGTACAAACAGCTGAGTATTTTTTTGCAACTTCTTGCGTTTCATCTAATAAATATGGAAAAATATAGTTATTTTTCCGAATTTCAACAATCATATTTTCAGGTGAATCATCGGGATATTTCTCATAATCATTTGAATTTATAGCAATCACAGAAAAACCTTTAGCCATGTAATCTTTTGCGTATTCAGAGAGCCCTTCATTGATGTGAATTACATAAGGGCAATGATTACAAATGAACATAACAACTGTTGCTTGATTAGACTTCAAATCTGATAGCGACAGTATTTTACCTGTTAGTGGTTCTAAAAGTTCAAAATCTGGTGCTGAACTACCAATTTCGAGATTTGTATTTGATGGTGTTAATGCCATAATTATCCTATTTGTTTTACACATAAAATTTGAAAAGCTAATTTTGGATTATTATATGTATATAATTGGGAAATATTCGAGATAAAATTCCAAAATATTTTTGGTTTATATTTAATGGTAGCAAATTCACCCCTAATACCTTTCAAGCCATTAATACCATAAACATTATAACCATATTTCTGCATTTCTTCCACTTCCCAGCCAGAACGATGTATTTGCCATGGATTATTTTCAAACTCGCCTTGTGGTAAAAATCCGTTTGGAGTAAAAATAATCACTCTTTTTTTTGCAATTTTTTCCATCTTCTGCATAAGTTCTAAACCCTTTTCCTTTTCAAGATGCTCAATTAAATCAAGAGCAACTACACAATCAAAAGAGTTACTTTCAAATTGTTTATCAATATCTAAAACGTCAATATTGTGGTATTTATTGTGAATTTTCTGTTGTTTGCTTTTTTCTATACTGGGTATAAATGCATCTACACCTTCAGCATGTAATTTATGTGAGAATATTTTTATAGGAGAACCACTTCCACATCCAACGTCTAATAGAGTTTTTGAATCACCAACTAATCTTTCAAGTTCAGCATCATATTTATGAAAAAAAGACCGCTTTTTATTACTCATAATTTTAATTTACTTATTTCAATTTGAGAACATTATGAAAGAAGATAATGACGAAATGGAACAAATTTATTTTTGAATTAAATTAGCATACAACTATATAATTACTCCATACTCTTAATATAATTTACATCGTCTTCCAAATTCTCTGATTCAGCGGCGAATTTGCTTAGATAATCACATCTTTCATTTTCAGGAACGCCACTATGCCCCTTTACCCAAACAAATTTCACTTGATGATTACTTAAAAGCTCAATCAATCTTTCCCATAAATCAATATTCAATACGCGAGATTTATCTGCTTTTTTCCACCCGTTTTTCACCCAGCTTATTAACCATTTTTTATTTACAGCATTGATTATTAATTGTGAGTCGGAATAAATTGTAATATCGTAATTGAGTGATGATTTTATTGCTTCAAGTGCTTTGATAACTGCGAGAATTTCCATTCTATTGTTTGTAGTATATCGAAAACCCCCGTAAAGTTCTTTTCTTTTATTATATGACATTAAAACAGTTGCCCAACCACCTTTACCGGGATTTCCAAGTGAGCAGCCATCTGTGTAAATAATTATTTCGTTCTTTTTCAATTTAATGAATTAAGGTTTGTTTGGAAATGCAACTTTTGTACAATTTGCTTTCAAATTATCAATCAAATCTATAAAATGATTTTGATATTGCTTAGGGTAATTGTTATTATCAAAAAATTGTACAATTATATTGCTTCCATCGCTAAATTTCGCAGATGGTTTTATTTCCATCTCTCTATCATCGTCATCAAGTTCAAGTTTGAAAAGAAGTTCTACATCATTATTATCAACTTTAATAAATTTTGATACTTCAAACTTTCCTTTCTTCACATCTTTGATTTTAAATTCATAGCCGTATTTCTTGAATAATTCTGGAGCATCTAAAACAAACATTTCAACATTTTGATAGCAATCAAATTCAATTTCTTTTTTCTTTGAATAATCAACCGAAGAACAAGAAACAACAAATAAAATTATCAATCCAATTAAAACTATTTTCATAATTATACTCTCCTAAATATTTTTACCTCATTCCCCCTCTAATAAGAGGAGGTCAGGGGGTGTGTTACCTACTAGTCATTCTGAACTCGTTTCAGAATCCATTTCCTTTGTCATTCTGAACTCGTTTCAGAATCCATTCCATTTAGCAACGTAGTTGCGGTATATTAATAGAAACCCACAATAAAAAAGGATTTTAAGCTGCGTAGCTGCGATATATCTATGTCGCTCCTACGGAGCTTTTAACTTAAAAAATAAATATTTTCTACTAATATGCCGCAACTACGTTGCTAATACATAAAAATTATTTTTATAGATTCCGTAACAAGTACGGAATGACACAATTTTATGCCTCTGTCATTCTGAACTTGTTTCAGAATCCATTTCCTTTGTCATTCTGAACTTGTTTCAGAATCCATTTCCTTTGTCATTCTGAACTTGTTTCAGAATCCATCCCTTTGTCATTCTGAACTCGTTTCAGAATCCATTGCCTCTGTCATTCTGAACTTGTTTCAGAATCCATTTCCTTTGTCATTCTGAACTTGTTTCAGAATCCATTCTCTTTGTTATTCTGAACTTGTTTCAGAATCCATTGCCTTTGTCATTTAGAACTTGTTTCAGAATCCATTCCCCCATTCATCAAAAGGGTCTGGAGGATTTCTCTAAAACTTTAAACTCAATTCATCAAATACAAACTTTCCATTCAACATAATTGGCTCATCATCGCAATATACATTTGGCTTTGTAATTATACCATCTATGTGAATTGGTACATCAACAACTCCACCAAGTGAAATATTATTACCAAATGCAATATGAACTGTTCCCATTGCTTTTTCATCTTCGAGTATTTCACCACAAACTTCAGCTTTGTAATTTGTACCTATTCCACATTCTGCAATATTACGTCCATCATCACCAGCTTTTTTTAGCATCTTAGCCAAAATTTGTGCCTCTTCCCCATCTCCTGATATTTTCTTTGCAAAGCCATCAACAACTTCAACTATAACAGGTTTTGATAATTTTCCAATACTTGCAATTGAACCGTCAATAACAATTGTACCATTTGATTTCCCTTCCCAAGGTGCAAAGTAAACTTCACCAGCAGGTATGTTTCCAGCATCTCCAATATTTCTCAAAACACCTGTACTACTCAAAATTGTTCTATTCTTCATCGGAAAACTAATATCAGTGCCAAGTTTTGTTTCAATTCTTACTATAGAAGTATTGTTAAATATTCTTAATACATTTTCTGTTAATGCTACAATTTGGTCAGGGTCGGCATTCATACAACGCACTAAAGTGTCAACTGTTATACCGGGCATAGTTCCGATTCTAACACCTACTAAAGATGCTTGACGTCTTGCTCTTGTGTGAGTCATTGACATTGTAGTAGGTGCCACAACAACGTCCACCATTTTCATCATTTCAGCAATAATATCAGGTGGTTCTTGACCATGGAATTCACGCGTTTTCATTTCAATATAAAAAGCTTCAAAACACATTTTTTTGCCAACTTCATACATCGCATAGCCAATTTCACTTCGATTTTCATCTGAAATTACTAACAATAATTCATCTTCATCAAGACCCATATAGTCTTTAAGAGCCACTTGTGCTGCTTTTTTTAATTTAACTGATGCCATAGTTATATACTTATTTTATTAATATTCAATTTTTATAAAAACATAAACTTGTCCAATTCAAGATATGCAATATAATAAAAATGTAGGTTATATTAAAGTAATATCACAAAAAGACAAAAAAAAAGCCCCGAATTTCTTCGGGGCTGAGTTAAAGCTAAATGCTATTTAGTTTACGGCATATAGATGAATGATTGCATTGCTGCTTCCATTCCTGCAGATACTGTAATTATATAGCTACCAGCTGCGTTACCAGTCATGTTAAACTGTACGTTGTGTTTGCCTGCGCCAAATTCTCTTGCATTTGCAACTGTTCCAATTAATCTACCGCTCATATCACGGATTTCAATTGTTACTTCAGTTGATTTTGCTAATTGGAAATTAACATTAAGTTGATTTCTAACTGGGTTTGGAGTAATTTGTTCTACATACAATTCAGTTTCAGCATTAGGCATAGTATTTACTACTACGTTTTGTTCTGCTAAATCAACGCGAGTTCCTTCGAAAGTAACTGCAGTAAGTTTGTAAATGTATTCGTCACCAACAACTAAGTTGTTATTGTCAATTGTCTTGTATGTTGAAGCTCTGTTAGCACTTTCTAAGTTATTATTATTCATATAACTTGATACTAAGCTAAAGTCTTCGTCTCTATTTGTATTTACTCTGTATAATTCAAATCCAGCAATACCGTTTTCGAAATTAGTTGCCCAATTCAAGCTAACGATACCTTCATAAGATTTAGCATTGAAGTTAGCAAGTTCGATACCTGCATCAACACCATCTTTAGTTGGCATAGTGAATGTACGTGGATTTAATGTAGCTATTTGAACACGATAATTCTTAGATTGTGGAACATTTGGATTCCATCTGTATTCAAACATTCTGAAGTGTACTTCAGCACCAGGAGTAATATTAGTAGTTGTTACGTTTTGAGTACCAGCGTTTACTTCATACATTGCATAAGCATCATTTCCAAAGTCATATCCAGCACCATAAGAAGCGTTAGTTGAATATGTATTTCCATCAACTGGGATTTGACTTGAAAGAAGCTCATTAGAATTTTCACGAAGAATCAATAATCTACCATAATTTGCATTGCCAGATTGAGTTGCTGACCAACTTACAGTTGTTTGTGTACTTGTAGTTCCAGTAAACATTAAAGATTTTGATTGTTGTGATGAAGTAGGTTCAGTTGCTAAATAATACATTTGTTCGCTATCAGAAGTTAATGAACCACCTGAAACTTGAACATCAAATTCACCGCCGTTACCAGCAGCATCAGTTATTGATGCAATAGTAAATGTTTTTGTATGTTCTGTTGTTAAGATTGTACCAGTTGTAGTGCCACCTAAAGCTATACCAGCAGGGTCACCATTTATAGCAGCAAATGATACGCTTAAGTTTGAAGTAGGAGCAGTTGGAGTTCCAGCTGCATTTTGAGTTTGAACTGTTATTGTAAAGTCATCGCCTCTATCAATAATTATATCACCACTTGGTGCACTACCATTAATTTCTGTAATTACTAATTTAGTAGGTCCTACTCCGCCACTTGTTACTTCAACTGTATGTGAAGTTACATTTGAACAACCATTAGCATTTGTTACAGTAAGATTTACAGTTTTTGTACCAATTGTAGTCCATGTAAATGTTGCATTTTGTGATGTTGCACCAGTAATAGTAGCACCAGTTGCTGTCCAAGTATAAGAACTGAATGAACCAGTACTTAATGCTAGAGCAGTATTTGTTAATACAGTTGAATTACCAGTTATTGTAGGAGTAGGTAAAGCGTTTACAGTTACTGTAGTTGCAGTTGAAGTTGCTGAACAACCATTTGCATTTGTTACTGTTACAGTATAATTACCAGTTGAACTTACTGTGATTGCTTGTGTTGTTGCACCTGTTGACCATAACCATGATGAGCCAGCACTTGCTGTCAATACTACGTTACCACCAGTACAGAATGTTGTTGGACCGCCTGCACTAATTGTTGCAGTTGGTAATGGATTTACTGTTACTGTAGTTGCAGTTGAAGTTGCTGAACAACCATTTGCATTTGTTACTGTTACAGTATAATTACCAGTTGAACTTACTGTGATCGCTTGTGTTGTTGCACCATTTGACCATAACCATGATGAGCCAGCACTTGCTGTCAATACTACATTACCACCAGTACAGAATGTTGTTGGACCGCCTGCACTAATTGTTGCTGTAGGTAAAGGATTAACAGTTACAGTAGTTGCTGCTGAAGTTGCTGAACAACCATTTGCATTTGTTACTGTTACAGTATAATTACCAGTTGCACTTACTGTGATTGCTTGTGTTGTAGCACCGTTTGACCATAACCATGATGAGCCAGCACTTGCAGTCAATACTACGCTGCCACCTGTACAGAATGTAGTTGGACCACCAGCACTGATTGTTGCAGTTGGTAAAGGATTTACAGTATTATTAATTGAGTTTGATGTAGCTGTTGTTGAATTCAAACAAGTTCCACCAGTAATTGTAATTTCACATGTTACTGCGTCATTATTAACTAAAGCTGTAGTTGCATAAGTATTTGAGTTTGTTCCAACATTTGAACCATTAACTTTCCATTGATAAGCTACAGTTCCACCACCAGTATTAGTTGTACTTGCAGTGAATGTTACATTTGTACCAAGACAGAAAATGTTGTCAACATCATTTGATGTAATAGCAACAGTTGGTGTAAATCCAGCTACAAATGTTACTGTAATTCCAGTTTTTGGACTTTCGCAACCATTTCCATTTACAGTTGAAACGAAGTAATCTTCGCCATCAACTAAAGAAGTATTTGGAGCAAGAGCAACAACATCTGCTGATTCTGCATACCAATAGTATTCTGCGCCATTTGGTAACAAATTAGATACTTTTGGATTTGAAGAAGTACAGAATGTTTGATTACTTGCAGTAGGTGCTGCAGGTAATGAATAAACTGTAACTAATGTTGTAGTTGTTGATGAATTACCACAAGCATTTTCATAACGTGCATAATATGTTGTATTTGTTGTAGGAGCAGCAATTACTAAACCATTACCAGTTCCTAAAGATGTTGCAAAATTATCATTTGACCATCTAAGTGTAGTACCACTACCACCAACTGCTGTTAATGTAATATTAGCATAAGCACCTGTACAGAAATTATTCTGATTTGATGAAATTGAAGTTGGTGCTGTTGGAGCTGTTGATACAGTCAATGTTGCTTGTGTTGAAATGCCATTTACTGTTACTTTATAGTAATAAACGCCATTTGCAAGTGAGCCAGTTACATTTAATGTAGTTTGTCCACCTGAAGAAGTGATTACATAACTTGAATTTGCAGGAGTTCCATTTACTACTGCTGACCAAGATGAACCATCAGCACTATATTCCCAATTAAATGTATAAGGAGGTATGCCACCAGCATAAACTGCTGTAAAGTTGCTATTTACTGAACCGCATGCAACAAGATTTGTCAAAGGAGTAGCAACATAAGTTGCTGGAACGATTGTAAATTGACCACTATTTTGTGGTGTTGCAATATTACCAGCATTATCTTCAGCACTAATTCTAACCAAACAAGTTGTTGAATTAATAGTATTTGGAATTGTCCAAGCATAAGTACCAGAGTTTGCTAAACCAGTTGCAATGTTTGACCAACTTGTTCCACCATCACTTGAGAACTCTAATTTAACTGAATTTGCTTTAACACCACTTGTTGCATCTGTGATATTGCCTGCAGTCCATAAAATATTATGACTACCACTTAACCAAGTATTACCTGTTGCAGGTGCAGTAATTGTACCAGCAGCAATTGTTGGAGCGATTTTGTCAATTTTTACTGATGCTGTAGCTTGATTTGCTGTCAATGTTACGTTTCCAGCATTATCTTCTGCAATCAATTTAACTGTTGTTGTTCCTTCAGCAGAAATTGTTAAAGGAGTTGTTGTTCCAGTATATGAAGTTGAACCAGTTGTTGGATCTACGCCAGTTGTTGTATAATATAATTTCTTAACACCACTTGCTGGAGCAGCATCTGCACCAGTTAATGTAACCGTTACGTTTGCTGTATGCCAATTTGCATCAGCGCCTGTTATTGTTACAGTTGGTTTAACATTATCATATAAGAAATTACCAGTGCCTGATAATGCATAGTTACCAGCAGCATCTGTAATTTGATTAATATTATCGCCAGCTATTGTTGTTACAGTTACTGTTCCATTAGCAGTTGGAACTACGTTAAATGTAAATACACCTGTTCCAGAGTTAGCACTTACGAAAGCGCCGCCTTGCATTGTACCGTTTGTAATTGTTAACATTGCTTCAGTGAAGTTTTGAACTGATTCAAGGAAATCAATTGTAACTAAAACTGGTGATGCATTTGTAGGAGTTACTGGAGTAAATGTTACATCTGGAGTTGGTTTAACACCGTCAATTCTACCTTGTCTGTTTCCAGCAGCTGTTTCAGTTGAAGTTCCACCAGGTGCAACACATGAACCAAGACCTACTTGACCGCACCAAGCATTACTTGGAGTCAATGTATAAGTATTACCGTACATATCTGTAGCAGTAATTGTTATAATTTCATGTACACCATTATCTGAAGATATATATACTTTTCTATTATAGCTATAATCATTACCTAAATGATGCAAAGTTGCAGCATTTGTAACATTATTGCCAGGTACATTTGTAATAGTTATAGTAGGGTTTGTATATAATTGTTTACTTGATGATATTTTCATCCAGAAATCTTCACTTACTTTCAATAATGGATAATCTCCAGCTAAAGCAGGACCTTCAACTGAACCATTATAATATTGAATAGTAAATGTTGGTATAATTGCATTTACATTTATTGCTCTTGCTGTTGAGAATATAGCAGGATCTGGAGTTGTCAATACAACGTTATTACCAGCAGCATCTCTCCAAGTTGTATTTGTCAATGCTAATGTATTTATTGTGTATGATAAGTCTTCTTTTGAATCACCAGAAGCAACTGTATAAGTTAATGATAATGTTGTACTTGATGCATTATCTGATGTTCTTAATGCTTTTGTTGTACCAGTAGTTAAACCTAAAGTTAATTCTACTATACCTGTTACTGGAGTTACTGTTAACACAGCAGCTTCATTTAATGTAACTGTATAATTAATTGCATCAGCTAAACCATAATTACCATCTACTGTTGATGAAGTAATTGTAGATATTGTTGGTGCAGTTTCATCTCTAAGTGTACCAACTGAGCCAGTTGATGTAGCAGTTAATGTTGAAGCGTCTGTAGTAACTACTCTAAATTGAATATATTGACCTTCAGCAACTAAAGCTTCAAACTGAACACTTGTTAATGATTTAGTTATATTAGTATTAATTTCACCAATCAAAATTGGAGTGTGAGTTGCAATCGCTGCTACATCAGCCCATGCAGAGAAATTAGAAGTAAATGTACTATTATCTGCAGTTCTGTATTGGATTTTAAAATTACCACCCACTAAAGTAGCATCGTTTGCTAAAGGAACTACGATATTAAATCCAGTATTTGTACCATTGTAATATGTAGCAACAACTGTACCGCCTGTAGCAGTATTTGTTGGTGCGTTTTGAGTTGGAGCTGTATAATCAACTGTAATAGTAGTAGCAGAAGCTGTACCAGTAGTTGAATTTCCAGCTGCGTCAGTTAATACAGTATTAAATTTCCATGCTGTTGCATCTGCAAAACCAGTTAATGCTTCAAATTGTGCTTCAGTTATAGGATAAGCATGTGTAGCTGCACCAGTTAAAGGACTTAAAAGAGTACCTAAATTAGCTGAAGTTCCCCAATTATCTTTTGAAACAAATACTTGTGCTGTTCCACCTGTAAGAGCAGAACCACCTGCTGTTGGTATAGTAACAGTAATAGCTGTATTAGTACTATTCCAATAATTACCAACAACTGTACCACCTGTTACTACTACTGTACCAGTAGTAAATGCTGCAGGAGCTACAACATCTTTAATTGGATCAGCTAACAAAGGAGCAACAGCTGCACCAAAGTTTGCTGCATTTGCTATTGTTAAAGTATTACCTACTGCGTCAGTCATAGTTACTGAAACAGACAAAGTACCATCACCTAAACCAGTTAAATCAACTGGATTAACTGTAACTGTTGTATTACTTCCAGTTGCAACAGGTGACCCTGATGTAACTGCAGCACCACCACCAGATGATGTAATGCTATAAGTAAATGTTTCAGCAGTATTATTTGCTGGAGTAGCAGTTTTTAATAATCTTAATGAAGATGTTGCTTTATTTGCATTATTTACATATCCATTACCGTTTCCAGTTGCATTATTAATAAATGCGTATGTAAACACTGGGTCAACTATATCCATAGTAAAGGTTAAAGCAGAACTTGGATTACTTGCATTTGTATTTGCATCAGTTACTTTTGCAGTTAATGATTTTGAACCACTTGTGCCTAAGTTACCTGTTGCGATAGCAAAATCTACGTACCCATTTGTAATATCACCAGCACCTAAAATAGCAGTTTTAGCAACACCAAATGATACACCACCTATTAACAACTCAACTACATCACCAGCTACAGCAGCTACTTCGCCTGCACCACCTGAAGTGCCTAAAGTTACTCTAACTGTAAATCCAGCAAGTTCTTCAGCTTTGTTTAAACCACCGCCAGCTAATTTAGTTGTAGTCAATTCTGCAACGCTTGATGGAGCAAATGGAGCAGATAAATCTGTAACAAACGATGCAGCAGAAGCAGCACTTAAGTTACCAGCAACATCTTTTGCAAAAGCTTTATATGTTTTACCATGTATCAAAGCATCTTTTAAAGGTTGTGTATTAATTACTATATTGTAATTATCAGCAGGAGCAGGAGTTGTTGGAGCGCTAACACTTGCTAAACTCACACTTGCTATATTTGAGAATGTTGGAGTATAATCAGTTGTATTTACCGCATAAATTGTAGTATTAGCTTGATTTGCACTTACTCTAATATGGAAACCAGCATCACGTTCTGATTTACTTAGAATTTGAGGAGTTGTAGGTTGTACAACATTTGCTGTTGAGTATAAATTTACAAATGTTGCTGTAGGAGCAGTCTGGTCAACTGTTATTGTTGTTGCAGAAGCTGTACCAGTAGTTGCATCACCAGCATAGTTAGTAATGATTGCTCTAAATTTCCATATATCACCATCAGCAAAAGCTGCTAAACCTTCAAAAGTACCTGCAGCGAAAGACATGTCTTTATTTGCATTAATTGCAGTAATTTGTGACACTGAACCTAAAGTAAGTGGTGTTACAAAATTATCTCTTGAAGCTTGAATTTGAACATAACCATATAACAAAGCTGCATCATTAGCAATTGGAACTGTAACAGTTATAGCTGTATTATCTGAATTCCAGTATCCAGCTACTACGTTAGTAGTAGTTACAACTGCACCGGTTGTAAATGCTGCAGGAGCGCCACAACTTGGAGTAAGAACTGCTGAAGTTGCTGTCAAATCAGCTACATAGTTAAATCCTCTATAATGGTCTGAAGTAGGAGGATTTGTTTGTAAGTTGTTTGCACCAATTGTATAAGTATTTGAATTTGTTCCATATAAATCTATTGTAGCAGGTAAATATGTACAAATACTGTTTTCATTTACTAAGTAGAATGAATAACCATCGTTATTAATAACGTTCAAGTTATAAATATTGATTGCATTATGTGATTTAAACAATGGAGTTGCATCAGAATTTCTGAAACCAACTGCAATTGTTCCATGTGCAACAGTTGCAGCACCACCTGAAGTAAATGTATTTCCATATACATTCAATGTACCTGATGAAGCAGCTACATCATTACTTGCTTCAATCCAGATACCATAGTCTGAACCAGCAGCAGTAGCAGCAGTACCACCTTCCATATTAAATGTATTATTATAAATATTTGTATTGCCGTTAAACTGTGCATTATCTAAATAGATACCAAAGTTTTGAGAAGTAGCAGCACCCATATCAAAAGTATTATTATTGATTGTAATACCATTAAATACTTCTTCAGATGTCAAAATTGCTTTACCAGCAGCAGCAGAAGTAGCAAAAGTATTATTTGCAATAATTGTACCAGCCAAAGGAGCAGTTGCTGGATTTAAACTGATACTATTATCAGGGTCAGTAAAGTTCAAATAATTTACAGTACAATTATCAACAGATAAAGTTAGTGTACCTAAAATTGTTCCACCAATACCTAAATCACCTGAGGCACGTGTCAAAGTAACACCAGTTTTATTCAAATCAGCATCACCAGTTGCAGTAATACCATTAGGTAATCTAATAGTACCACTTGTTTTTACTAATGTAATCGCATCAGTTAATAATGCAGCAGCATTATTCAATATAACTGTTGGTGAGTAGAATGTTCCCACAGTAGCTGATGTACGAGTAATAGTTGTAGGTTGAACTAAAGTTGCAGTATTACCAGATGCTATTTCGCAAGTAGTACCATAACCAGTAATTGTTACTAATTGTGCATCATTAAATGTTACATCTTCAGCATAAGTACCAGCACCAATTGATAATGTTGTTACACCAGCTGTAGCAGCTTGTGCAGTACCTAATGAAGGATACAACAAATCTGTAGCAGCTGCAGCAGCTAAAGTAAACCATGCACCACCATAAATATCATCACTTGTAAAGTTTGTATTTACGTTTGCAACATATAAATCTATAGTTGGCAAAGTAGTGTAGATTGAACCAGTAACAGTATTATCTTCAAGTATTTTAATACCATAATTACCAGTGCCAGTCTGAGCAAAACTGTTTTCATCAATAGAAATATCAACAGCATTTAAATTATTAGCATTTGTATTCAAATCTGAAAATACTATTGAATTACCATCTAAAGTGAAAGTATTATTTCTAATAAATAAGTCACCAGCTCCAGAAACGCCAGTTGTATTAGTTGAAGAAATGTAAATACCTCGTCCGTTTGTAGCACCACCTGTAACATCAAAAGTGTTGTCAGTTGCAGCATTAACACCAATGTTTAAAACACCTGCTGCTAAAATTTGATTATTTGTTAAACCAATTGCAGTACCAACAGCTGTTCCAGAAGTTTTAGTAAATGTGTTACCTGTTAAAGTAATAATACCACCAATTGTTGGGTCAGTAAAATTCAAAGCAACATCACCATCTTGATAATTGAAAGCACAATTATCAATTAATAATATTTCAGCACCATCTGGAGTAAGTGACACAACTAAGCTATTAGTAGTAACTGCATCAAATAAGATATCAGTGATATCATAACCTGCAGTAACACCACTTGCAGTAACTACACCACTAATAGTAGTACCAGTAGCAGCAACTTTACCTTTACCAACTAAATTTACAGCTTCATTCAAAGCTATAGCATCAGCATAAGTACCTTGTCCTAAAAATACTGACTCAGAACCATCATCAGCTGATGCAGCAATAGCATCGGCAACAGTATTGTATGCAACAGCAGTTCCTGCAATAAGTGTTGAAGCATCTTCAATACCTAATACAGCAATACCTGGATATAAGAAATCTGATAATGTTAAAGTAGAATGACTATATACAAATTTATTAGTAACTCCACGATTTGCATCTGTTCCAGGAGTTCCAGTAAAGTCATAAGTGTTAGTATGTGCTAAAGCTATAATTGGCATAGCAGTTGCTAATTGGTCATTACCAGAGAAAGCAAATGCATAACCTGTATTATTGAAAGTATTACCTGATGCAGTTACAGTAGCACCAGACATATCATTTGCTTGTACACCAGCAGGGTCAACAAATCTAATTGCATCGCCTTTTGTGCCATAAAGTGTAGAACCAAAAGTATTACCAGTAATTGCAAAAGCAACATCAAAATCAGTAGTAGCATTAGCAACAGTGAAGTTTAAAGCAACAGAGTTGTCGTAATTTGCATAAACATTATTACCTGTAAATGTAAATGCACCTAAAGCTTGAGAACCATTGTCAATAAGATATTGAGCAGTAGAAGAAGAAGTTAATCTAATACTACTATTACTTGTAATATTAAATACAGGAGATACAAGATTACTACGGAACAATGGATTAGTAGTTCCATCATAAGAAATATAAGTTGTTCCAGTAACAGTTACAGCACCACCATTGGCAACAAAACCACCACCAGTAGAATTTGTACTGTAAACGCTATAAGTACCTGCAGTAGTAAATATAAGGTTATAATTAGCTAAATTTAAAGTACCTGAACCATTAATAATAAGGCCAGCATCATTAATTGTAACATCTGCAGTAGGTGCTTGTGTACCATATAAAGCAATAGTTTCAGCAGCACCAGTAGTAGATGCATCAACAGCTTGATTAATAGTAACAAAAGACAAATTGTCTGTAGAATTAAGAACATTAGTTACATTTAAGAAAATCGGAGCAGTTTTTTGATAATTTGCTGGATCTGCTGGGTCAATAGGCATTCCATTCAATCCAAAGATTGAGTAATTATCAGCAGCGCTTACTTTGAAAGTTTCAGCACCAGTAGCTCTACCGGAAATCTGTAACAAAAGTCTGTATGTTGTAGCATTTTGTTTAGTTACTGATTCAATAGCAACACCAGTTGCAGTACCAGTAGGATTTGGAGTAAAATCATAAATTGCAAAGTCAGCCAAAACCAAAGAACCAGCTACACCATCAGCAGTTGGAGTAACTTCTTTGTTAAATACAACGTCAACATACATTTGACCAGAGGTCATAGTAGTAACTGATTGTACAAACTGAGGAGCAGTAACGTCAGTAACAGTAAATGTTGATGAAGTTAACCATGCACTTGTACCACCACTTTGTCTTGCACGAACTTTAAAGTAGTATGTACCAGTAGTACCAATATAAGCTTGGAATACTTCAGGATTAACATTGGTCAAAGTACCAATATCCACAGTATTATAGCCAGCTATTTCAGTATTAGTACCGTTATCAAATATACTTATGTCATATTCAGTAGCATTAGTATGTCCAGTGCCCCATGACCAACCCATATTAATAATTGGTCCAGCTACCGTAGCTGTAGGAGTAATAGGTGCATTGACAGAAGCTGTAGTAGTGAATGAACGAGGGTTCATAGTACCAGCAGCAGTATTAATGTCAATTACAACGCCATTATTGTTATATTCAATAACCATAATGTGATAAGTAGTAGCAGCAGCAAGACCTGTAACATTTACAGTTCTTGTAGCGCCAGTACCTTTGTAGATAACCCTATTAGCAGCATCTTCTGGCATTGTATTGCCACTATATACTGTAAGGTCGTTATCTGCGACCCATGTGTAATTGTTGAGCAAATCGGTTACACCACCACCACCATCAAAATTAGGAACGGTAGGGTCGCCACCTGCTTTCAATAAAACAATACGTCCGTTACCATTTCCATTCAACCAGGAAATAGTAGCTGATGAGGAACTGACGCTCGAAAAAGCCACGTATTTGGCTTGATTCGTAGGTGCAGCAGCCCACATCTGATTCACTGCAAACACCATAAGCAATGCAGTGAGGATTACTGTTAAAATACGTCTCATATAAGACTCCAAAAAGTTTTAAAAAACATAAATTATTTTAAAAAAATAATATAAAATTATAAAAATAATAATTAATTATAACCAAAATAAATTGTCAAAGTAACATGTATATCATCGTTCCTATACTACTAAATATTATAATAGTAATATTTAGACCGCCCAAAATGTCCGTCAAAAAACATATATACATACAGAATTGCACAATTGCAATACTGACCAATAACCAAATTAAATAAAATAAAAACAATACACAAATAATTTTTTAATAAGTTCCCCCAAAAAGTACATCAAAATGAAAAAATATAAAAAAAAAGCAATATTTTTTATCTATTCGAAATATTATGCTCCAAAACATTAGAAAAAGTGCTTTCAGTAATATCATCTTTAGCACGCAGTCTAACATAAATTTTACCAGATTTAGCATTTTCTGGTAGCATAAATTCAAATTCGACTAATTTACCAATATCAGAGTTATTGTAAAATTCGACCAAGTTCGTAAAGTTTTCATCGTAAGCAACATCTATAATATATGTATTAGCTTTTTTAATATCTGACCAATTTAATTTAAATGCATTATTACCAATTGAAGTTAAAGAATTGAGTTGCGGAGCAGGAATACGGGTGTGCTTAAATCGTGGATTATTAGCGGCATCATCGTTTAAGTAATTTATAAATTTCCCTTCACCATTATAAGCAAACACTTTCACAAAATATTCATCATGAGCAAGATTAGGAATCATCACAGATTCACCCTCTTTCTTGATACCACTAAATACAATATAAGAACTATCGCCAAGTAAACATTTGTTATCGCCAAAAGTACCAGCAGTATAAACAACACCATCAACTGGTTTAGCAGCTGAAGCAGTACCTTTTTTAAGAACAACAATAGCACCTGTACCGTTACCGTCCATCCAAAGTAAGTCTAAATTACCAGAAGTTGCATCTTTGAAAGCAATGTTAGTAGCTTGGGTAGTTGGCTCGTAAGCAATAGTATTAAAAGCAATAGTTTTTATATCATTTTCACTAAAAATAATATCAGCATAATATTGAGTAGCTGGAGATAGATTATTAATAGTAATTTTTTGATTTTTGTTTGCATAGTAAAGGATTTTTGAAGTATTTGAAATTTTTTCTAAAGTAAAATAATCAAATACATCAGAATTCTTGTCAATTTTCTTTAATTTAGCGAAATCAATTTTTTCGTTAGAATCAGATTTAATAACTAAGTAATAATTTTTATCACTTTGCACTTTGATAGATAATTCAACTGAATTAACGGAAGGAATATTAGATAGATTAGCTGGAGTTTCGCTATTGCAAGAACTCAGCATCACAAAAGAAAACAAGATAAGAACATATTTTAACATTTTAAATCCAATAAACAATAACATAATTGAAACAAAATTACAATATTTTTCAATAAAAAAAAAACATATTGAAACTAAAAAGAACAATATATCTATATTTATACAGATATTGGTAAAAAATCGTCAAAAAGTGTCATATTTTTTACACAATTGAATTTTAAGCAAATATTGTACCATTTCTACTAAATTTCGTATTTAATTTTATAATTAACAAGAACATCATATTTTCAAAATTTTTTCACAATTGAATTTTTTATATACTTAAAATTAATATTTTTTTTCAAACTATACAAGATTTTTTTTGATTTTTTTTTGATTTTTTTTTGAAAATGCAAATCCCCCTTGCCCCCTTTGATAAAGGGAGAAAATGAAAATCCCCCTGCCCCCTTTGATAAAGGGGCAAATATAGTATTTTCCCCCTTTTGCAAAGGGGGATTTAGGGGGATTTTTTATCATTCTTTCTATTATGATACCGCAGATTACAACAAAAAAAACCCGACTTTTGCAAGTCGGGTTTTTAAATTTAATTGGTTTCTGAAACAAGTTCAGAAATTCAATTTATTACTTAACTATTTGGAATCTTTGAGTAGCAACAACGTTACCAGCATCAATTACAAGAACATAAGTTCCTGAAGAGATAGCATTCAAATTATGATTGAAGCTAGTGATACCTGCACTAAGTTGTTTACCATCAGCGATTGTAGTAAGTAAATTACCATTAATGTCATAAACAGAGATAGTAACATTGCTATTAGAAGCAACAGCTACATCAAAGTTAATTGTAGTATGATTAACAGTAACATCAGATACTGACATAGCGGCACCTGCAACTGCATCGTTATTGTTGATTGTAATATCGCCTTCCGCAACATCAAATCTTGAACCATCAAAACCAATTGCAACTACTTGATAAACATAAGTTTTGCCTACCATTAATTTGCTTGATTTGTCAACGAAGCTATATGCTTTTCCAGTTGTAGAATTGCCAATTGCTTCAAGTTCTTTATTAAATGTGTAAGTGCCAATGTTTTCAAATGAAGGATTAGTATTAGCTAAGTCCATTCTATTGATTTCAAAGCCAGCGATATTTTGTTCGTAAGTAGATCTAAATGTAACAAGAGCGTTTGCATCAGCTGAAGTTAGATTGAAATCAGAAACTTCAATACCAGCGTAATCGTTCATGTCTTTACAAGCCATTGAACGTGAACGTGGATTAAATGTAGCTGATTCTAACAAGTAATTTTCAAGACCTGAAGCAGCACCATTAAATTCAACTACTCTAAAGTAATAAGTACCAGAAGTACCAAGAACCATATCATTAAGTAAATTAGTTGTACCAGTTACAGTACCCATTGTATAAGTAGATGTTCCAACTACTGAACCACTACCAAAAGTCAAGTGACCAGTATATGTTTCATAATCAGTAGGATTTTCAGGAAGAGCATTCTTACGAGCAAGAATTAATCTTCTTGAACCATCACCATTTGTCCACTTAATATCAAAGTCTGTACAAGTAGGAGTACCAACCCATAGAATTACTCTTGCAGGAGCAGTAGGTTCTACAGCACGTACAACAAATTCATTTGAAGTAAATGGTAATACTCCATTAGTAACTGTAGATGCAGTTATAGTAGCATTCAATGTTCCATCAGTTTCATTCCAAGTTTGGTTAAATTCACCAACTTCAGTTGCAGCATCGTCAATTGCAACACTTGTAACATCTAAAGTACCTGAATTAGGAGTCAAAGTAACTGTAATTGGGTCAACGATATCATTTGCAATTTCATTGCCAGCTCTATCATGTAAGTGTACATTCATAGCGAATGCTGTATCAGAACTAACTGGTGAATCAATTGTAGGTATGTTAAGTCTATAAACTTGATTTACAGCAGGAGTTGTGTATTTAACTGAACCAGTACATTCATTATATTCATAAACATAAGCATAATAAACTGTATTAGGATTTAAACCAGTAACTGTTAATGGAGCAGCTCCACCAGTACTTACAATCCAAGTACCAGCAACAACTTCATTAGCAACAGTAATATCAAGATCTGCACCAGTAGCATAACTTATATCATCAGCAGGAGTCCAAGCTGAAGGACCTTCAGAAACTACAACTAAATGATTATTACCATCACCTTCTGTAAATGTAAATGTAAAGTCATTAGCATCATCATCAGTAAAGTATAAGTTAGTAACTGGAGTAGTAGGAGCAGAAGCAATACCAGTTCCAGTCATTGCAAGAGTAGCACCAGTAATTACTGTATTTCCTAACCATTGGTCATTAAATACTACATCACCATCTAAAACTCCACAATCTGTTGGACAGAATTGTACGTAAATTGTAGCAGTACCACCAGTTGCACCAAGAGTTAAACCTAATGCTGAAGATGGAATTAATGTTTGTGAGTAAGGACCACCAGAAACAGCTGACCATTTATAATCAAATGGTAAGTTCATTACTAAGTCTTCTTCTAAGTCATCATAAGTGATTGTAATAGCTTTTTCAGCTGAACAAGTGTTAATTGCTTGGTTACCAAAATCTAAATCTGCAGCAGCAAATGTAGCAGTTGGGTCAAGTAAAGTAACTGTTGTTACAGTATAAGGACCATATCCACAATCATTGTGTGAACGTACACCAACATATAAAGTTTGACCTTTATAAATTTCATCAAATGTATTATTAGGAATAACATAAGTAATTGTTGGAATAACTGTAGCAATACCAGTAGCAGTATAAACAACATCATTCAAATCAATATCTTCTGCCACAACCAAATCATAATCAGTCGCAGTTAATACTTCATTCCAAGATGCAGTAAAGCTTCTTGCTTTAATATCAGGTTTATTGATTGTCATTGGTGGAACAGGAACAGCATTTACTGCAAGAGTAGCCAAACCATCAGTAGTAGCATTTCCACAAGTAGTATTTCCAATTTTTGCTCTTATACCAATTCCATTAATTTCTATATCAACATTATTGATATTTAAAGTATTAGATGTAGCACCAGTAACAGTAGCAAGTGTACCAGTAACAGCAGCTAAATTAGCAATTGGATGCCAATTACTACCATAATAGAATTCCCAACTTATTGTACTTCTTGTTTCTTCTGGAAAATCTGTAAAGTTACTTGCAAAAGTATATGATGCATTTTCACCAGCACATTTAGTAACTGATTCAGGTTGTGTTGTAATTGAAGGTGATTTATATACGTTAATCATAAATACTTCTTCATCATCGCAAGAACCATTTGTACCGAATGCACGAATGTATCTACCGTCCCAATTAACACCAACGCCAGCAAAATTAATATTTGCAATATCAATAATATGATTTTGAGCGCCAGAAGTAGTAATTGTAGCAGCATCTAATCCAGCAGGTAAAGCAGTCCAAGGACCTGTTGCAGTTGTACCATAGAACCAAGTAACATTATTAATTGTACCAGTCCAACCTAAAGTAATAGTAGGTAATGTACCACCAGTACAAACTAATTTGTCAGTAACATCAGCAATAACTGGAGATTCGTAAACTGTAATACCAGCACTTGCATTTGTCATAGCAGTAGCACAAGTGATAGCACCAACGTTTTCAAATACAACTTTAAATGTACGACCATTCCAAGCTAATGGAATACTTGTTAATTCTAAAGTAGAAGTAACGCCAGTTTTAGTTATTGTAATACCAGCACCAGCAGTCAATGCAGTCATATAGCCATCAGCTGATGAATACCAACTTGCATTTGTCCAATTGTCAACAGTTGAAGTTGCAGTAATTGTAATAGTATTTGTTGCACTATTAGCACAAGCTGTTCCAACAACTGCAGGATGAGTTGCTATTGAAGGTTGGTCAAGAACTGTTAAAGTTACATCGTCAGTATATACAACAGCACAATCACCATTTTTATAAACAACTCTAAATTCCCAGCCATTATTAGCTAAAGTAATATTGCTTACTGTTAATTGTGTTTTATCACCATTATAAGCAAAGTCGCCACCAGCATTAATAGTTACTGGAGTAACCCAATTGTCATTGCTATATTCCCAATTTTGAACTGTTGCAGAAACTGGAAGACCAGTAATATCAGTTGTAAATACAACTGAACCAGTTCCATCACAAACAACAGGAGTAACTGTAGCAGGATCTTGAGTAGCAGTTAAAGGATCTAACTGATAAACAGGAATTGAAACAGTTCCAGTTGTGTAAGAATTTGTTGTAACATCACAAACAGTCAAATCATTAAGAATTGCACGTACTTGTAATACAGTAGCATTATAAACTGGGTCTATTGTAAGAGCTAAAGTATTTGTTCCAGTAAAGTCGCCAAAACCAGCAACTGAACCATCAGCAACTAAATCAACCCAACCAGCTCCAATATTATATTGCCATTTGTTCAATGTCAATAATGGTGTTGAAGTAGGATTAACTGTAACAGTAACATTATTAGTTTCGCAAGTAGTTCCAACAACACTTGAAGCAATGGTAGCAGCAGGTGTTTGATGAGCTATAATTTGTATATCTTTGTTATTGTCATATAATACTGCAACTTTACCATCACCATCAGTAGCATTTACTAAGTAATAGTTCATATTGCCAGTGCCAGTAATATTGCGAGTTACTGTATGCTCAGTAAAGAAAGTAGATGTATTCACAGTAAAGTTGTTTTCTGAATATTTTATATTCCAACCAGTTGTATTTTTACCATAGTTTTTAAATCTAAGTGTAGTAGCATTAGTCCAATTTGAAGTTGTGTTACAAATTGTACCAGTGTACCAATAATTAGTTAATACATCACCTGAAGCAGTATTTGTAGCTGCATCAGTTAAAGTATAATTGTTAGTATTTGCAGCTTTGAAAGCAGCTGAAAAATCTAAGCCCATATAAACTGCAGGTAATGTTTTACGATTACGTGGATTCAATGTTTCAAAAGTTTGGTTAAAGTTGGCTGTACCATCAACGCCTGTACCAACACCATTGTAATTAGCTACGAAGAATTCGTAATATTTACCTTGGTCTAACCCTTCAACTTCGATTTCACCAAGTGATTGTCCAGGAGCATAAGAACCTGAAGCAATAACTTTAACATTAGCAGAACCACTAGGATGAGTGCTGCTTGTGCTAAAATTAGCATCAGTATATTCAAATTTGCCACCACTCAAAACACCAGCTGTTTCATAGAATGATTCACCAGTATATCCATAACCGTCAACGAAGTTATCACCAGCAATATTCCAAGGATTAATATCAACGGCACTATTTAGTATCATTGAACCTTCTTTTGCAACAATTGCCCAATTTTCAGCAGTAGTGCTGTTTCTTGACCAACGGAATTTAATTTTTGTATCAGTTGCATTTGTCCAAATAATATTTTTAGCTTGTGCAGGTTGGTCATTCAATGCAAATGATGTTTGACCAGAGAAAATAGCATAATCTAATTTATTATTTGTAACATTGTCAATCAAATTAACACCAGTTACTTGAGTACCGTCAGAACCATTTTGAGATGATACTGATTTGTATGAATTCCATTTTGCAGTTGCAGGAATTGGTGGCTCTGTTAAAGCTGGATTCCATACTGCAATATATGAATTGGTAATATCAAAGGATGCTTGTTGCATTCCCGCTGGAGATAATCCAGTAATAAATTTAAATATCAAAGAAGCATTAGTATTAGTTAATGTGGATGTTCCTTTATTAAAATCAACAGTCCATAATCCATTAACAGCATAACCTAATTCACCTTCATTTTTCAAAGTTTGTGGTTCAGTACCATTGTTTGCACGTACTTTAAGTAATGCCCCTTCTGTACCAACAAAACCTGTTTCTTGTAAAGTAGCATAAGCAGGAGCAAAAAATCCATTATTATAAACAGGGAAATTATATTGAGTCATTGATATAGGATTTTTCTTAATCAATGAACCAGTACCATTTGTTTCTACATAACGGTTAGCATCACCATTAGAAATAGTACCACCGACTGTTAAATCATAATCATTTAATACTATCTGACCATCAGTTAAAGTAACATCAATAGTTAAGTTACCATTGATTATTGCATTTGAACCTAAATTCAAAGTATAATCATTAGTACCACCTAAAGTTAAAGCACCTGTTAATGTCCAAGAATTAGTTGAAGTTTCAGCTGCTAAGAAATAATTATTAGCAGTAAGATTTGGAACAGTAATAGTTTCATTTACAGTCAAATAATCGTTATCAATATAAATGTAAGGATAAGTATAATTCAATACATCAGCATGATTTAATGCTGCATATAATGAAGGGAATACTATAGTTCTATCTGTTGGTAAACCAGTATTGTCATTCACGAATACTCTTTCACCTTGGTTACAAGCACCAACTGCTGGTTCAAAACCAAATGTTGCTGCGTTCAAGTTAGTATTAACACCTAACCAAGGAGTAAAGTCAGCATTATTTGAAACAGTCAAACCATTTCCATTTGGATTAAATCCATTTGTTGGACCTTCATTATTTGTATCATTCCACCAGTTACAAGTAGCAACGATGTTAAAGTCAGGAGTAAATCCAGTTTGGAAACCTACTATAGGGTTATTCCAACCACCTGCACCAGTATAATCCATACGGTTGTTTGTAAATCTAATAGAAGTCCAATCAACAGCACCATTAATTGATGTATTTGTAATAAAGAATGCTGATTGAGGAATTGTACCGTCACCATCTTTAAATAGATTATTGTTAATATCAAAATCAATAATCGCACCTGGCATACCATCAGCTTCAAGAAGAACGCCAAATTGTACTTGATTAAATTCATTATAACTTAAAGTTGTATTTGTCAAATTACCAACAACATTTTGGAAATATGAATAACTTCCATAAATATCATTATAACTTGCATTAATAAGATTCAAATTACCATCTGATACCGCTTTTAACCATATAGATAAACCACCAGCAACACCATTAAAATCATTATGCTGAATAGTAATACCATCCATATCAAAACCAATTAAGTCAAATGCTATATCATCTACATCTAAATTGTTAAATGTGATGTAAGTAAATGTATTTGCATTTGGGCTCGCACCAACTAATTGAACAGCTGATTGAGTTATAGCATTAACACCTAAATCAAATACAAAACCAGTAAATGTATTATTACTTGCACCAGCACCTAAACCAAGCAAAGTAGCATTAGTTGAAGTTAAAACTGGAGCACCAGCACCAGCACCTTTAGTAGCAGTTGAATAAGTATTAGTAAATGTAGCAGCATTTGGAGTATATAACCAAGTAGCTAAATAAGCTGCTGATGTTTTACCAATAAAATTAACTGTATTTGCTGTTAAAGTCCAATTTTCAGTATAAGTTCCATTATAAACATATACATTATCGTTTGGAATTGATGCATTATTTGCTGTTGTAAAATTAGCATAATATCCATCAGAGTACGCTACGTTAGCAGAATTAGTCAATACTATCGGAGCAAATCTTGGACCAGCAGTCTTTGAAATTGTAACACTTGATAAATAATTTCTCCAAGGTAAATAATCAACGAATGATGTAGCATTAGGAGAAAAAACTGCATTACCTTGTGATGCTACATTATAAGCATTATAAGGTGTAGCACCTGAACCATCAGAATCTGGACCATTTGATGAACCCCAGTAGTTATTTTCAACATTTAATACTTTTGATAAATTGTCAGCATCATAAAAGAGACCAGCCGTATTATTATCATAAATAGCATTATTTGTAATTACTGCTGAAGAGAAATCTTCAGTTGGTGAAGATTGACCAATTGTAAAACCATAATCATTGTTGTAAATATCATTCAAAGTAACAATTGTAGAATGACCTAAATTTGGTTCATAAAGTTCAATACCTTGAATACAATTATAAATTGTATTATTTGAAGCTATGAATTCGTCATAAGTTTCAACATATAAACCAGATAAAGTTTGAACACCATTTGAAGTAATAGTACAACTATTAACATATAATGAACCAGCTAAGGCTGAAGCACCATATAAGTTACCTGTCATAGTTGAATTCATAATAGTTAATGAGCCAATACTAATATTAGTAAATCCATCACCCCAATCATTAGTTCCATCATCCATACCAGTAGCTGAGCAATAATTAACTTCAACGTCACCATTGCCACTATTGCAAACGCCAGCTGATATATCACCATTTAAATTAGCAAAATGTAAAAATTCAAAATCTACATTACCAGAAGTTACTTCAAATAAAATGTCAGCAGGATCAGCAATAAGTAAATCATCAACATTATTCATATCACTTTGAATGTTAACATTTGTTGGAAATACTTGAGATTCTGTAGTAATATATAAATCTTTACCATCGTTTTCAATTGTATTTTGTTCTGTATATGTACCATCTTTAATAATAATAGTACCACCAGTTGTAGTTCCATCAACAGCAAATGTTAATGAAGAGAAATAACCAGCAACAATATCATTATTAGTTATTGGAGCAAACGATGTACCAGTATATTCACCAGGATTACCTACTGGTTCTACTGTCCAGAAAGGAGTGAAAATTACGTTGTTCTCTATATCATTCAAAAGAGCAGCATTTTCATTCATAACTTCTGGATAACCGTAAGAATTAGATATAATTGTAGTTGGCATATTTGGAAATTCGTCATGCCACATTGGAGGTGCAGCTAAAGCATAAGGACCTTTAGCATGATTCCAGTAATTATTAGTTGCATCAATATTTTCTGTAGATGCAATTGCAACATCAATAACACTATTAAAGTTATCAAATGAGAAATTATTTTCATTAATGAAAATATTATCTAAATTAATATCACCATCAACAATAGAGTTATCAATACTAATTGCGAAATCAGTATAATCAAAAATATTTTGTGCAATATTAAATGTGCCAGCATTAGCAATAACACCAACACCACCATTATTCACAATTCTTATACCATATACTAATGCAGTATTTTGATATTGGAATGTATTACCTTGTAAAAATCCATAAGTAGGATGATTACCAGCAGCACCAATCTGAACATCTGTATAATCAGATCCATCTTTACCAAGATACAAACCACCACCAATAAAACTATTACCTAATACATCTAAAGTTCCAGATACTGAACCTAATCTAACAGAAATATCTGTTGATAAATTTGTAGGTGTAAATTCAAATGTATTGTGAAGTAAATAAATATTACTTGAAACATTAAGCATATCTGAGCCATAATCAATACCAGTATTTGAACTTGTCAAAGTAAAAGTATTATTATAGAATAGATAGTTATCTCTTGTAATATTATTATCACCTATAAAAATTGCAGATTTGGTATTAGCAGTACTTCCTGTAAAATCAAAATTATTACCAGTAAATACTATATTGTTTAATCCACCATCTACAAAAATTAAATTGTAGTCACCAGTAGTATTGAATGTCAAGCCATCAATTTTCATTTCTTGACCTGCAACACCAGTACCACCAGCCATTACATAAAATACAGCATCATTATCTGATGAAATAATAACGTTACCAGCTGTTGCTAAATTTGCAGGTTGAGCAGGAGCAATACCAATATGCATTGGAGTATTCAACATAATTGGAAGAAAATCTCCATCTTCTACAAATGTACCATTTGATAAATAAACATAAGGATTTGTTGAAGCAAAACCAGTATTACCATCTGCTACAGCTTCTTTTATAGTCAAGAAGAATTCATTACCAACCGCATCAATATAATTTCCTTCCGCTGTAGCTGTATAAACAGGAACCCATAAGTTTTCTACATTAGGTTGGAAACCACATTCTGTACTTTGGTCATCAGTAGCAATATCATTTACTGATGAATATACAGGTAACCATTCAATTTCTGGGAAAGAATGTGAATTTCTTGCAGGTATGTTAGTAGTGAAATCACTATTGACACCTTCAAAATAGTTGAAATGTGCATTCACTGGTACAGCAGATGAGTTGTCAATAGCAGTACCATTGTCAATGCCAAATGCATTGTAATTTATAACAATACCAGAGCCATTTTCCATTACAATGACACCAACACCAGTATTTTGGAATATATTACCAGCTTTGAATGTATTTGTATTATCCATACCACCCACAGTAATATCAGATACAGTGCCAGCACCATTGTTATCAATATATACACCATAAGTAAAAAATGTAGATACTGTATTTTGGCGAACAATAACATTTGAAATATCACCGCCTGCATTAATATCATCAATCAATACTGCAGCATTTGATGAAGCACCAGCTGAAAATAAATTACATTCAATTACTGTAGCAACTGAGTTGTCATTTTCAATTCTAACACCATTATCAACTAGATTTGAAAATGAGTTATTTTTGATAGTAATATTGTCAGCACCATCAAAAATACTAATACCATTATAATAAATACCAATATTAGCAGTACTTTCAAATTCGTTATTTTGAATTAACAAATCAGAAGAACCTGAATTTATATTGATACCATTATAAGTACCAGCTACAACAGTGAACTGAAAAGTAAATCCATCAACAGAAGCCCAAGTAGAAGAAATTCTATCTGAGTTGTTAAATGATATAATTGGATTAACACCATCAGTTACTAAAACTACATTATTAGATTCAGCTAATAAATAAATATCGTCTTCATCTACTGTAATTGCTGTATTTGGGAAAGAACCATTAGTAACAAATACTTTTGAATAAGTTCCACCACCCATTGTACGATACCATTCAGCATCATCAACAGCGTTATTAACAACATTACGAATATATCTGTAACCATTATTTTCTACTACAACATTTGTGTTTGCTTCTAATGCAGCAGCAGTACCAGGATAAATATATGCAACATCAGTATATCTATTGCCATTATTTAACCAAATATCATAAAGGAAATCACCACCAAAGAAATCAGTTGTGTATAATTCAACTGAGGTAGCAGTTGCATAAAACACATTATCAATAACAGTAACATCTAAATTTTCACCAGAAGCTTGTGAATTGATAAATAAATGAATATCACTTGGTGCGTAAATAGTCCCGTCAAATCCGAAATGATTATCAGAAACTAATATAACATCATTTTGTTTAATACGATTAAGTACTAAACCTATACCATCACCAGCATAACCAGTTCCAATATTTAAAATGTAGTTGTTTTCAATAAAAGTCATATCAGAACCAACATCACCAGTTGTTCTTCCATACCAAATACCATAACGATTTGCATCATTAATAGTATTATTTCTGATGATATTATTATCCATATTAATACCATTTGCTTCAAATGCGATACCAATACCACCACGGTTTTCAACGGTAGCATTAGTTGTTGCATTGATGTCAGTTATATTAGTATTTGTTATTGAGATACTGTTACCTTCACGAACATAAATACCGAAATTACAATTTGTAATTTCAACATTTGTGAAAGTATGCAAAGAAGTAGCTAAATCAGCTACGATACCAGCACCACGGGTAACTGAACCATAACTAACATTCTCAGTACTAGTATAAACATAGTCTTGAATTTTTAAATTCTTGATAGTTACGTTATCCGCTTGAATTTTGAAAGCGATACGAGGATTTGCTAATCCAGTACCATCAAGAATAGTAGTAGAACCTGCACCTTGAATAGTAATACCATTTTTGGCACCTGTAATAATTACGTTCTCGGGATAAGTTCCTGCTACTATATCAATTATATCACCACCATTTGCCGCATTTACAGCACTTTGAATAGTTGTGTACGGTCCGTTAACAGGATCCACAACGAGAGTAGCTGCGTTAGTAACAACGGTAAGAGTGATTAGAGCAAGGAGCATACCAAGAAAAGTTTTAAAGCTTTTCATTAAGGATTCCTTAATTAAGTTTAACATATTGATTTTATTTATATTTTCTATTTTCATTAAAAAAAAATAATTAGTTAAGAATAACTATTAATTTATGTATGTAATATGTATTTCAATTTATATTTCATTTAATATTTGTTAAATCAAGGGAGAGGAAACTCCCCTCCCATAAGTTAAACCATATTTTAGTTCACTCTGTACCAATTTGTTCCGTCAAATACTATAGTAGCATTGCCATTTGTAGCAATATTTGCATTACCAAAGAAATTACCAGCAGTAATTGTCAATGTATTAGCACCACTACCATTAATTATGTAGCAAACTGCACCAGCTTCAAGAGCATTTGGCAAACCAATAATTTCATAACCAGCAGCATCTGGAGTCAATTTAATAACTGTTTTGTAACGAGTATCTGCATTTGTACCTAAATTAATATCAGCAGAAATTGCTAAATCAATAAAGCTGAATTGAACGTGACCTTCTTGTACAAATATAGCACCACCATTAGTAGCGGCAGCATTTTCACCATTTGATAAAATTAATGTAGCACTTCCAGCTTTTGAAGTAGAAGCTATAACACTACCATCACCAAGGTTTACATTTCCAACGCCAATTTCAATTGCAGTTGTATTATTATCAATAGCAGCACCACTACCATTCACTTGTAAAGAAGGACCACCACCAAGATTAGTAATATCTACAGTAGCGAAATTAGGGTCGCTATTTATAGCTGTAATAGCAGAACCACTATTAACACCAGGATTAAATGCTATCAAATGGTCAAATTCAGTAATCAAACTACTTGGATTTTGCCAAGATAATAATCCAGCACCATCTGTTGTAATTACAGTATTTGCAGCACCATCAACTAAAGGCAAAGTATAATTATTTGCAATAGTAACAGTATTCAAATTTGAAGTACCGCCAACTGTTAAATTATCTGATATATTTACATTTCCACCATTAACATCAAGAGCTAATTCACCCATATCATTTACTAATGCAGTTGTACCAGCAACAACGAAGTCAGGATCAGAATTTCCACCCACTAAATCAGAAACTGCGGTAAAACCATAGAATTCAGCATCAGCATAAAATTCTGTTCTACCTAAAATGGTTGTAATCGCTGCAATATTTAATACATCAGCATTTTCATCATCACCAATATTTGTCATATCACCATAAGCATAGAAATTTGCACTCATAGTTTGGGCAGCTAACCAATTATTTGAATGTTCTAAATTCAAACCTAATTTATCAGCATCTGCTGCATTTAAAATTAAAGTAGCATCATAATCGACAGCTACAGTAGCAGCAAGTGTATTATTAAAATCAAAATCAACAATACCTGCACCTGCATTTAAATTATTATTTAAAGCACCTTCGAAAACACCATTAGTAACTACAATATTACCATTAGTTGCAGTAATGTTTCCATTTTCAGCTATGATGTTACCTAAGTCAACATGAACATCACCTGAAACAACATCTACTGCATAGAAACCACCGTCATTCATAAATAATGAAGTACCTAATACAACAAATTCTTCAGTATTATCTGACATAGTACCAACAACTGAAGTTAAACCTAAGAACATAGCTTCAGCATTAACAGTTAATAAATCTGTATTGTCTGAACCAAGTATTGTATTATTGTTTACATAGAAATCAGCATCAATAATTTGGTCAGCTAACCAAGTGTTTGAATGTGATAAATTAATACCTAATTCATCAGTACCATCTAAAGTAAGAGTTGCATTATAATCTAATGAAACATTATCTGAACCATCTATTGATATAGGTGCAGTTACATTTACATCAAGATTACCATCAATATTTTGACTTAAACCTAAACCAGCAACAGCTACAGCTAATTTTGGTCCAGTTACATTTGCATCAAGTATGTTTAAAGTTTCAACAGCATCATTTGCTAATTCGAAATTTGTAACAACATCTTCATTTAATTGAACATCAACTTCATTAACAATATTATTAAATGTTGCATCTGAGCCAGCAACTGTAGTAGCATAAATAGTTGCATCAGCAGCAGCTGTCAAGCGACCTTCAGCATCTACTGTGAATGTTGCAACGTTTGTTGCATCACCATAGCCACCTAAAGCTACTGTAGTTGGAGCCAATTCTCTTGGTCCAATTCCATCTTCAACAACTCTTAATGCATCTGTATTTACTTCTATTGTAGTATTATCAGTCAAAACATTAAAAGTAACATTAGCAGTATTGTTAAAAGTTACATTATTTAATGCATCACCACCAGTTACTCCGTATTGTAATGCACCTTCATAAGAAGTAGCTTGTACTTTACCAACGAAGAAACCAGCATAATTACCTGCAGCAGGATTTAAATTAATACCAGTAACAGCTGAATTAACATTTGTGTTTGGCATTGTAAGTAAATAACCCATTTCAGTTAAAGGTGAAGCAGTAGTTGAATAAATACCTACTAAACCATGATTACGTGTATTTGTATTATAAGCATGACCAACTGTACCAACGTTAGCAACAACATTAGCAGTTCTTGCACCACCATAAGCACCAACCGCAATAGAACCAGCACCACCATCAGCTAAGCCCACAGAGCCAATTGCTAATTGTTGTGAAGGAGCAGCACCAGTATAAAATGCTTGTGCAGTTATACCTTGTGCAGTTGCTGGGAAAGCAGGATTAGAAGTAGATGCACCTCTTGCTTCTGTAGAAAGTGGGAAAGCAGTACCTGCTGGTAAGTTTTGATAAAAATAACCTTTACCATCAACAAACAAATCACCAGTTACATCAACTTCTAAATTAGCATCACCAACAGTACCATTTACAACTAATGATGGTCCACCTACTGTTTCAAAAGTTTGTGTAGCAGTCCAAGTATTTGGATTAGCTAAGTTAATACCTAAGCCATTTGTACCATCTACTAATAAAGTAGCATCATACTCTAAATCTAAATCATCACCAGTTAAAATAAATGGCATAACATAATCTAATGTAATTGGAGCACCAATAGTACCATCTCCACTAACTGGAGCTGATGTATTAACCGTAGGGTCAACCCATTCTAAACCATTACTTGTCCATTTAATTACATAACCTAAAGCAGCATTGTTAAACATTGCTAATTTTGGTTCAGTAACTGCATTATCAGCTAATTTAGTAGTAACAATACCACCAGCAACAACACTCATTGTTGCTGTACCTGCATTAAATGCAAGCACATCTGTTTCACCATTTAAAACTTTTTCATTTGTTAATAATGTTGATGTAGCATAAGTTAAATATGGTTCTGCTGCAAGAGCTTCGTCAGCTGCATTAACATAACCTTTAGTAACTAATGTATAATCATTAGCAGCATCTAAATCAACATTTGAAATAATTGCTTGAGCAAGACCAGTTCCAGCAAAAGTTACAATTCTACCAGCTTCAACATTAATTGAATCGCCGTTTGTGTAAGCATCATTCAAAGTAACAACTCCAGCAGCTTGTTGGTCAACAAGAGCAGTATTTGTCATCATTGTTTGTGCAAGGAAATAATAATTAGCATCAGTGCTACTAATTTCTACTTTTAATTGATATTTAGCAACATCTTGTCCGCCACCTGGTAATCCAACATAAGTTGCAGCAGTATATGGAGCTACCGGAGTACCAGTACCAATTTTAACTGAGAATAAACCGAAAGAATTTGGAATAACTTGATGTTTTTCTTCGTAAACTTTAGTACCCAAATGCTCTATACTTATCAAAATGTACTGATTTGTACCATCTGTTATAAGTTGACCACCTGAAGTTCTCGCAAAGTTTGTATAGGAAACATTATCTAATGCTGAAGCAAAATTCACAGCGAGCATCAGTATAATTCCTATAAGTATCGTTTGCATTTTTTTCATTGAAACTATCCTTTTAATATTTAAAATTTTTTTTGGCTAAGTTAAGTTTAATAATTGTAATTAAATTATTTTTAACCCAAGAGATATTTTAAATACCTCTTGGGTTATTTTTATATTAGAAACCATCAGCAAATTTAACCCAAGCTGAGCCAGTCCATAATAAAGCAATAGCTTCACTTGTTTGAACATTTTTACCAAGTACTACTAAGGTAGCTACAGCATCACCATTTACTAAATAAACTATTCTACCTGCATCACCTGCAGCTAATACTGGTAAGCCAGTACCTGAAATAATATTTCTTTCAGCTGGAGTAGTTGAACTATAAATAATTACAGTTTTACCATTTGTAATTTCAGTAGCTAAGTTAGCTCTTGTTGCAGCGGCATTTAAAGTAACTGGAGCAAAACGAACACTACCATTAAATTGAGCATTATTTGTTACAACTAAACCATTACCAGCAGCACCATAAGTTTGAGTACCAGTCCAAGTATTTGTATTAGCTAAATTCAAACCAATTTGAGTAGCAGTAACAGCTAAAGTAGCATCATTATCTATGTTCATTGTAGCAGTTGCAGCATCAAAATTCATACCATTACCACCAACTAATACTCTTTCATTAGTTAATTTAGCACTTGCTGAATAAGTAATGAATGGTTCGTTTAATACATTGATTGCAGCGTCAGCAGCATCAACATATCCTTTTGTAGTTAAAGTATTTGCAGGATCACCAGCAACTGTATTTGCAGTATATACTTTACCTGCAGTAAGGTTGATATCACCAACTGGCATATTTAAATCACCAGTAGCGATAGTAGCATCACCAATTACAACTAAATCATTTGTAGTAGTTAATCCACCAATAGTCAAATCATTTACGATACCGCCTTCAGTTGCTGTCATAGTACCCCAAACATCTAAGTTAGAAGCAACGTCAACAAAATCAAAGAAACCAGTAGTACCAGCAGTTGTAGCATAGATATTACCATCAACAGTCAAATCACCAGTAGCATAAGCATTTCCATATATATCTAAGTCATCATTAATAGCAACAGGTAAAGCACCGTTATCATTAATAATATCACCACGTAAATAAGAAACGCCATTTACAGTTAAAGTACCGATTTCAGCATTAACTGAAGTTAAATTATTTGTAACATCTAAATCAGTAAATAAGCCATTAGTAGCATTTACATTCAAAGCATTTAAAGAATTAGTAACATTAACATCATTACCGAAGAAGCCATCATTATCAACTAATAAATCGCCCCATACTCTTGTATTATACATTATATTTAAATTATCACTCATTGCATCAGGAGCTAAAATTGGAGCTGCAAAAGCTGTTTCGTAAGGATTACCAACCATAACCATATCAAGAGCAATAAGGTCAGTACCACGGATAGCTGAATTAGCTTCAATATCGCCATAAGTACGGATTGCAACAGCTTCGTGACTCATACCAGGAGTAGCATGTGCAAGGTTAGAAACTACTAAAGTAGCTGAACCATTTGTTCCATCTTCGTTATCAACCCAATTTGAAGGAGTAGCATCAAAACCAGCAGCATTATTTTCTAAGAATAAAGCACTACCTGAGCCAGCATTACCATTTGTAATAGCAGCTGAAACTTCACCGAAGTTTGCAGTTTGTTGATAAACAACAAATGCAGGAACTGCAGTAGCAACAGAAGTTGCAAATAAAGCAGGAGCATTATTAGCAAAGTTTGCATTTTCAAAATAACCAGCTAAGCCAGTACCAAGATTTTCAACAATACCAGTAACGGCAACGCCATCACCATTTACAGTTGACATTAAACCATTACCCATAGCACCATTAGCTACATAAACTTCAAAACCAGCGCCAGTGCCAGGATTTTGAACTTCAGCATAATAAACAGAACCATCGCCACCATTTCTAATAATAGACATAGCAGGACCATTGTCAGCAAAAGTAGTATCAAAAGGTAATGATAATTCATTATCATTTGCCCATACAACATTACCAGCACCATCTGATTTTAAAATTTGACCAACTACTTGAGCAGCTGAAGAAATTTTAGTTGCAGTAACAGCTAAGTCAGCAATTTTTGCATTATCAACAGCACTATTAGCAATTTTAGCGTTTGTAACAGCTAAGTTATCAATTTTATTTGTTGTAACAGCTAAGTTATCAATTTTATTTGTTGTAACAGCTTGGTTAGCAATATCAATAGTATTAATTTCACCATCAATGATATTTGCACTATTAATAGCATTAGCAGCCATTAAAGGATTTGTAATTTGTGATGCAGCAATATCTTCAGTTAAAATTGTACCGTTAAATATTTCAACAGTTGTAACAGCGTCATCAGCTAATTCAGCATTTGTAACAACATTTGCATTTAATTGAATATTGTCATAAGTACCATTTACATCACCACCAAAAGGAGTTGCAGTTGTTAATACATCATTACCACCTTGCATTAAAGTAGTAAAGTTCCAACCTGCAGCAGCAAGATTAACATTTGTAGGTTCAATTGTATTCAAAGCAATATCAGCAGAAGCAATTGTACCATCTAAAATTTTATCAGTAGTAACGGCATCACCAGCTAATTTAATATTAGTAACAGCTAAATCAGCAATTTTATCAGTTGTAACAGCTTCAGCATCAATTTTTGCAGTAGTAACAGCTAAGTCAGCTAATTTAATAGTTGTAACATTTAAATCAGCAATGTCAGCAGTCATAACTTCGCCATCCATAATTTTGCCAGTAGTAACAGCATCATCATCTAATTTTGCATTTGTAACATTCCAATCAGCAATATTTTCAGTAGTAACAGCATCGATAGCTAATTCAACTGTAGTAACAACATCAGGATTTAATTGTAAATCATTATACAAACCACTAACATCACCACCTGAACCAGCAGGAATCCATGACAAACCATCAAACATATAAATTTCGCCTGGAACGATTGGTTGAGCTGACATTGGTACATTTAATAAATGAGTAACAGTAATATCATTATAATCTCCAATAACATCGCCACCAGCTTGAGTTGATTCCCACATATTTGTAACAGCATTATACATATATACATCGCCATTCAACAAAGCAGGAGAAGCTAAAGAAACACCATAAAGAGCATCAACGCCAGGATTAGGATAAGTACCCATTAAATCACCACCTGCAGGTCCCCAAGGGAAAGCACTTACATTAGGGTCTAATTTAGCTTGAGTAACAGCAGCGTCAGCAATTTTGCCAGTAGTAACAGCAAGGTCGTTAATTTTTTCAGTAGTAACAGCAAGGTCATTTATTTTATCAGTAGTAATAGCAGCATTTACAATATTTCTTGTATCGATAGCATTATCAGTAATATGATTATTATAGATAGCTAAATTAGCAATTTTTTCAGCAGTAACTGCAGCATTTCCAATTTTTTCAGTAGTAACAGCTAAGTCATCAATTCTGTCAGTTTTAACTGCCATAGGAGCAATTAACGGATCTGGATACCAACCAGTTAAATCACCAGAAGCAGGTCCGCTTGGACGTGTTGACACATTTGGAGAAAGCATTTCTTGAGTAATTGAACCTGGTTCAATAGCTTCAAGGAAAGCACCTTTTCTAATTTTAGGATTTGGAAGTGTACCAGTAAGGTCGCCACCCATATTTTTAGCTGCATCAGCTAATTTTTCTAAAGTAACGATACCGTCTTTTACATCATCAGCCATACCTGCAATAGCAGCTTTATCAGCATACATAGATGAGAAAGATGGAGTTAAAATAGTTCTTGGATATGATGAACCATTACCAACTGTGATTTGCAACCAAAGTGTTTTGCTTAAATCTAAGTTTGTTGGGAAAGGATTAACTGAACCAAGATAAACATTGAAAAAACCTTTTTCCAATGTAACGTTCTGGATTTCACTCCATAACTGTGAACCACCTATTTGTGAAGTATAGAGTTCAAAAGTCATTTGAACAGTACCTGTCATAGGTAAATCACTTGTAGCATCAATCAAGCTACCCTGATATGTAGTAACTCGATTTTGAGCATTCAAACCACCAGCTATCAAGCTAAGTAGTAAGATACTGAGAAGAATCAATCTCTTCATTTAGGATACTCCTAATAATTAATTTTACAAAAAATAGTATTATAAATCTATTTAAATTTCAAAAAAAAGAAAGAACACTTACTTTGCAATAACCATTACGTTACGCAAAATATAGCTATTAGCAGCATTGGCACCGGATAAGTCACCGGAGTTTACTTGCATTTCATATAAGTAAGAACCTGAACCTACCTGAATACCATTTTCGTTCTTAGTATCCCAGTTGATAGTATATTTACCTGATGAATGATAAGTATTAACGAGTGATTTTACTTCATTTCCTACCATATCATAAATCTTGATAGTTACATAGCCCCCATTAGTGAGGTTATATTCGATTGTTGTTGAGCTTTTTACAGGGTTTGGATAGTTGTACAGATTTCTGTTTGCTATCTCAGGTTGCTCTTCAACACCGCTTACAACATTACTTCCAGGCACCCAAAATCCCTGATTTAGATTATAATTCGTAGAGCCGGGAATTGTTGCTCTTTTGTTTTCAATGGCAAATTGTCCTGTAATACCATACATTTTAATATCAACGTTGTTTACAGCACCTACCATTCCACCAGTCCCAAATACCTGTCTTTCCAATACAGGCTTCTGTGCCAATAGTCCGCTCATACTCAGAGCAAACATAATGACAAATATCAGAAAGTAATTTTTAGTTTTTTTCATAAAAAACTCCTAATTTAACTTTATAAAAACTTAGTTCTATTTCAATTTACATTTGTGCTTTTACGCAACAATCTACAATCAATAATTATGCCAAACACTATCAATAATATTAATAGCCAATCTGCACCACAGACCGAAAACTAAAATACTATTTTTCTGCAATATAAACAAAAACTTTTCAAATTATTTACAATAATCTGTTTAACAACCTATACAATTCGATATATTTTTATGTTTTTAATATAAATTTTCTAAAATAATTATTTTACAATATTGACCATTTTCTGAATATTTTTTTTCTTATAGGCAGTACAAATTGAATAACAAAAATTTTTTTTGCTTAACTTTTTATTTCTCATACTATTTTGCCAACCTCTTTTACTGCAATTATAAAATTACTACAAATTTTTATTACTACCAAAAAAATAAATTTCTTTTTCTTAAATATTTGAAATTTTTTCTTAATTTTACATCTTGAATTTATACATTAATTATATATGTACTGATGAAATTTATTTCTTTAATTGAACGGGCTTGTGTACTGATAAAAATAATATTGAAAAACAACAAACCAATGGACTCTTTAGTTACCAGATATTTTCGTGAAAACAAGTATATTGGAAGCAAAGAGAGAAAATTTTTATCCGAATCTGTATTTTCTGCTATTAGAATATGGGAACTTTGCGAGCATATATTTGAATTGTCAAAGAGCAAATTTGATTTTGAACCTATTACCAAGACGAAATCGGACTTCAATTCTATTTCAAATTATCCTGATATTGCTATTAAGTTCATTATTTCTATGGTTATTTTTGAGAATAATTTATTTAAACTCAAAAATTACAATCCTACACAATTATTGAACAATGTATTTACGAATCATAATTTTACTTTTTCAAATTTTTTAAATAGTGTTATTATCTCTAACTATAAAATTGATGAATTATCACTTATGAAGTTTTATGATTTTATACTTAATGAATTTGAGAGATTAGATAATTCAGATGATTTAAAGGATATATCTGTAATTACTTCAACACCTTACTGGATTTTGCAAGATTTGATTAACAAGTATTCAAGTAGTGATTTGAAAAGCATATTTTATTCCTGTTTAGAACCAGCTTCCGTTTGTTTAAGAGTAAATACAATGCTTTCTGATAAAGAATCTTTGATTAATGATTTAAATGATGAAAATATTTCTACTTATCAAGGTAGTTTAAGTCCTGATTGTGTCATTCTTGAAAATAGGACAAAAGTTGACAATACTGATGTCTTCAAAATGGGGCATTTTGAATTTCAAGATGAAGGTAGTCAGCTTATTTCTTATGCAGTTACTCCTGAACAAAATTGGAGTGTTTTAGATTCTTGTGCGGGTGCTGGAGGCAAATCACTTCATCTTGCTATATTACAAAATGATTACGGTAAAATAACTGCAATGGATTTACAATATCTTAAGTTGAAAGAATTAAAATACAGAGCAGAAAAGTGTGGACTTAAATCTATTAAAATCAAATCAATTTATGGAGTGAGCGACATTTCTAAAATGCTCTCTAATAAACTTTATGATGCTGTACTTGTGGACGCACCCTGCTCTGGTATGGGTATCATTAGGCGAGACCCAATGCGTAAGTATCGAGTAAATAAGAAATTATTAGATAAATTATCTTCTAATCAATTAGATATTTTAACTACATATTCAGCATTTGTTAAAGTTGGTGGTGTATTAGTTTATGCTACTTGCTCTTTGATGACTGAAGAAAATGAAAATGTTGTCTTTGAATTTTTAAAGAATAATCCGCAGTTTGAATCAGACAATCTTTACGAAGTATTTAAAAAAAATGGAATTAAACCAGAAGGAATTAATCCTGATGATTCATATTTAACTTTAAGACCTGATATTCATAAAACAGATGGTTTTTTTATGGCAAGATTTGTTAGAACTTATTGATTTATTATATGATTAAGAATATTATTTTAGATTTGGGTGGAGTGCTATTTGACATAGATTATATGCTTAGCGCCAATGCCCTTTCACAATTATCAACTCAACCTGAATTGAATTACGATATACCTTTACAATCATTCATTGATTTACCTGACCAATTTGAAAAGGGAATGATATCTGATGATGAATTCAGAGGTTTTATGAAGCAAGAATACAAATTGATCTGCTCTGATAGTGAATTTGATGAGTCATGGAATAAGATGCTTATCAAATTAAATGATTTTGCTTTTGACTTTGTTAAGTCATTGAAAGCTAACAATAAAAGTGTAGTTTTATTGAGTAATACTAATATTATTCATTATAATTATTTTTACCCACAGTGTAAAGAACTGTTCAGTTTGTTCGATAATACATTTCTATCATACCAAATCGGTATGAGAAAGCCGGATATTGAAATATATAATTATGTTTGTGATGAAATGAATTATAAAAAGAATGAAACTTTATTTGTAGATGACTCGTTAATTAACATAAATGGCTCTATATCAGCAGGATTGAATGCAATACATTTTACTGACGACATATTACTGTCAGATATTTTACACAGTGTCATATTTTCTTAACAGTTTTAACAATTTTTTCTATTTTTGCAGCAATTCCGTATTTGATTTTAATAAAAAATAAATTTTAAAATATTTTATATCTTCATTTTCATTTTACTTTTTTTGATTTTTTAATAATTTTTCAATCAAGTATTTTTTTTCTCTTTTTTGAAGATTATAATTTAATTGGATATAATCTTGACTTTTGGTAAGATATTTGATTGTATTGATTTTTATTGTATTTTTGGAATTTCTTTTTTAAGTAATTTATAAATTATGAATATTGATAAATCAAGAATTTACGGCAAGAAGCTAAATTTAGACTACAGCAATATAAAATCTTTTTTTGATAGTAGAAAAAGTAAAATTGGCTATTTACAACCGTTGAATTTAACAATGTATCAAGACAGCAATCCCGAACTTGCAATTGAACGAGATAATTTTGAAAAACATAAATTTTTTGAATTAGTAAATCTTACTCACAAAGAATTGAAAATTTTAGATATTGGTTGCGGAGTTGGACGTTGGGGTTTTCATCTTGCAGATTTTGCTGATACCTATCTTGGTTTTGATTATTCTGATACATTTATTAATATAGCAAAAGAAAAAGCAGAAAATGAAAATTTGAATCATTTGAATTTTCAAGTTTTATCTGCGATTGATTTTTCAATTAATGATTTAGTGATTAAGCCACCTTTCGATTTAATTCTAATTGCAGGGGTACTCGCCTACTTAAATGATGATGATTGCATAAATTTACTTAATAAAGTTGAAGCTTCTATTTCTATTGATTCATTGTTTTATTTGCGTGAGCCGATAGCAATTGAAAATAGACTAACATTAAATTCCTTCTATTCAGAAGAAATGGATCATGAATATAGTGCTATTTACAGAACTATAGATGAATACGATTCAATTTTTGAAAAGAGCAATTTTTATAATTCTCTTACATTAATTAATGATGTAGATTTATTCCCTGATAATCTTAACAATAGAACAGAAACAAAACAACATATTTTCATTTTTAAAAAGGTGAGAATATGAAAACTGCAATTTGTTTTGATTTAGATGGGACTATTACTAAGCAAGAAATTTTGCCTTTAATTGCAAGGGAAATTGACCTCGAAGAAGAAATTTCTGTTCTTACTGATGCAACGATACAAGGACATATACCATTTCAAAAGTCATTTAAGCTACGATGTAGATTACTTGATTCTGTACCTATTTCGAGAGTTAAAGAAATTGTGAATTGTACTGAATTAAATAATGATATTGTTCAATTTATAAATGATTATAAGAATAATTGTTTCGTTGTGTCTGGCAATCTTGATGTTTGGATAGAGCCGTTATTGAAAAAAGTGGATTGTAAATTTTTTGTTTCAGAAGCAATTGTAGAAAATGATAAATTAATCTCAATTAGCAAAGTTTTGGATAAATCATCAGCAATTTATGAATTAAGAGATACTTTTGATAGAATAATTGTTGTTGGCGAGGGAATGAATGATGTTTCAATGTTTGAACTTGCAGATATTGGCATTGGTTATGGTGGTGTTCATTTCCCTAATTCTACTGTAATACAATTGTCGCATTTTGTAGTATTTGATGGAGTTGCGTTATGCAAACTGTTAAAAACGTTATTATAGGTGCGGCAGGAATTGGTTCGCGTCTTGGTATGAATTTACCTAAATGCTTGGTATATGTATCTGGCAGAAGAATAATCGAATACCAACTCGAATTACTCAAAGATATTGAAAACATTAGAATAGTAGTAGGTTTTAAAGAAGAAGAAGTAATGAACATAGTATCAAAACTGCGTAGTGATGTTGTATTTGTAAGAAATCCACAGTTTGCTTTCACTTCTACAATGCAAAGTATTTGTCTTGCTACTAAATTATTGAAAGAACCTTTTGTGATGATTGATGGCGATACTATTATCGACCCTAACAGTTTCAATAATTTTCTTTCTAAATGTAACAATACTCCATTAATTGGCATAACAAAATCTACTACTGAAGATGCTGTTTTTGTTACTACCGATAAAGATGAGAATGGAAATACAATCGTTACTCATTTTCAGAGAAAAGAGAGAAAAGATTACGAATGGACAGGCATTTGCTATATTGACTACGAGCATTTGATTGATAAAAATATGTTTGTATTTAATTCATTAGAAAGATTTCTACCATTAAGAGCAGAAGAAATTGATTGTCTTGAAATAGACACACAACAAGATTTAACAAATGCCAATAAAAAGATTAACTCCAGATTGATGTATAATTTAAAAACTGATTGACAAATAGAATGATTATTGATTTTTATATTTATAGTACACACGAAATTATTGTTTGGGAAAATATCATTCGCAAACTTATTGAAATGGGTGTTTCGGCAAAATATGTTCTTGAGCCACCTGAATTAAATTCTGCGATTGGAACAATTTCTGACAAAAATAATAATTGGTATGATAATAAAAATGGGGATTATGAAAAATTGATGACTGAACCAATTTTTCAAAAATCTGATTCATTTATTAAATCAATTAATTTGCCTATCATTTACGAAGGAAGATATAATGCTGATGCAGTTGTTACAACTCAAGGTTATGGTTGGTTTGAAAAATACAATAGTAAATTATTCCGTACAATGTATGGAGTAGGTGCAGTAAAAAATTCTTATGGTCATTCTGCTGTAAATATTGGTTTTGATGCTATTTTCGCTCACGGTCAATTTTCCAAAAATGAAATATCAAAAATTCTAAATTCAAATAAAATTCATCTAAGCGGTTTTCCTAAATGGGTGAAATATTTCAAAAATGAAATTAATAAATCTGAAGTTAAAGCAAAATTTGGAATTACAAATAATAATCCAATTATAGTTTATATTCCAACCTGGGCTCAGAATAGCTCACTTGATAAATTCGCAACTGATATTCTTAATATCTCAAATGAATTTAATTTATTAATTAAACCACATCATAATAATTTAAATTTTGAATCTGAAAGATTAGATAATATTTTAAGTAAGCCAAATATTAAAATCAGCTCCGAAAATAATTTAATGTATTATTATGCTATTGCTGATTTAATTATAACTGATGTACGAAGTGGCGGTTTTACCGAAGCAATGCTTGTAGATTGCCCAATTATCGGTTTATCTCCAAACGATGAAATAAAATTTGATAACTTAATTGATGATGTTGAAAAAACAGCTACAATTATACATAACAGCGGCACAAATTTCAACAAAGTAATTTCTAAATTGCTAAATTCCAATTCATTGAATCCATATAAAAATCATTTCAGAGATTTTTTCTTTGAAAATCTAAAAGGTAATGACGATAAAATTACCGCTGAAAAAATGATTGAAATTCTTGACTCTAATAAAAAATACCAAATCCCAATTAATTTGAGTAATATTGATATGAATCCCATTATTTCTGTAATCATTCCTACTTATAATCGTAGAAGTATTCTTGAACTAACTCTCGACTCTCTTGAAAAACAAAATCTTGACAAGAAATTGTATGAAGTCATTGTTATTGATGACGGTTCAACAGATGATACAATTTCATTTCTTGAAAATTATAAAACTTCAATGAATTTTTCTTATTTAAGTCAAAATAATTCAGGACCGGGAGCAGCCAGAAATAAAGGTATTAATTTAAGCAAAGGGAAATTTGTATTATTTCTGAATGATGATGCAGTTTGCAATCATGATTTGCTTGATGTACATTTACATTTTCATAAACAATTTGAGAATTTAAATCAGAAAATTGCAGTACTTGGAAGATTTGATTATCAAAAAGATGATATTGATAAAATGTTTATGAATATGCTCCATAAAAGCACATTGATTTTTGCATATTCTGAAATGAAAACCAATGAATTATATGGCTGGAATTACTTTTGGACTTGCAATATAAGTATAAATAAACAAGCAGTCATTGATGCAGGTATGTTTGATGAGCAATTCCGTGAGCCAATGATGGAAGATGTAGAATTAGGATTGAGATTGCATTTGCATGGATATAGTATTTTCTTTACTGAAGAAGCTATTACCACTCACATACATACTATTACATTAGATTCTTTTGTAAAAAGACAGGAAATGCTTGGCAGAAATACTATTAAAATGTTGAATAAACATAGTATAGAACATTATCCTGATTTGCAAATATTTGGAATTGAAAAAATAGATGACGAAATTATTGGTGAACTTGAAATGATGGTTGATAAAAATGTTGAATATGCAGATAATTTATTGAATAAAATCAAATTATTCGAAAATATTCGACATTCAAAACATCCATTTATTAACCTTAATGGTGAGAAAAAAACCTTTGAAGAAGTTCAGGATATGCTATTTAAATTGGTGAATGAACTCAATCATTATTATTATTATAAAGGATTGATTGAAGCGTACAAAAATTCAAATATTAAAAGTAATTTAGTTTTCGAGAAGCATAAGAACATACTTTTTTCTGTGATTATCCCAACTTACAATCGTGCAGAAACTTTATGGAAATGTCTGAATTCTTTTTGCGACCAGAATTTTGATTTTGAGTTGTTTGAAATTATTATTGTTGATGATGGTTCAAGTGATGAAACAGAAAAAATAGTCAATGAATTTAACGCTCCTTATGATATTACATATCATAAGCAAGATAATGCTGGTCCTGCAAAAGCAAGAAATAAAGCAATAGAATTAGCAAAAGGTGAATATTTATTGTTTATCAATGATGATACAATTGCACATCAAGATTTGCTTAATGAACATTATAAAACGCATCTAAATTCCAAAAATTTCCCTCCTGAAAATCAGAAAATTTCTGTTCTTGGCTCGTTTGACTATGTTCCCGAAGTGAAGAATAAGCCATTTGTGAATTTTTTAGAATTAACAAACTGGGTATTCGCTTATCCAATGATGAAATCAGAACATTTTTATCCATATAGATTTTTCTGGACATGCAATTTAAGTATTAAAAAGTCTGCAGTTATTGAAGCTGGTTTATTTGATGAAGATTTTAAAGAGCCAATGGGAGAAGATACCGAACTTGGCTTTAGATTGGAAAAGCTGGGATATTTTGTCTATTATAATAAAAGTGCTATTAGCTGGCATGACCATGCTATGAACATAAATGACTTTACAAAAAGACAAATATTGAATGGCAGAACAATGATTTTGCTTTTCAAAAAACAACCTGAAATTTTGAGTAGGGAACATAGTTTATTTGGATTTGATAAAGTTGATAAAAAATTAATTGAAGAGTTTAATGAATTTCTAATTGAGAATAAAAAAGAATGTGAGAGAAGTATTGCCCTAATTGAAGATATTGACAAAATTAATATTTTCAATCCTAATTTTATTCCGATAAATGATAATTATATTGTTAATGTAAATGATATTGTGAAATTGATTGCTCAGCATATTAAAATCGTTCATGATTACTATTTTAAATTGGGTATAATTGAAGGATATCATAAATATTCAATCGAAGTAAAAAAAGAAATTCCAAAACCAAGTAAAAATATCAATCTTGTTAATTCTGCAATAAAAGCTGTAAATGCAATATCAAAGAAAAAACTTGAACTAATTCCAATTGATGAAGAAGAAATTTCAACAAAAGAAATTGAAAAGAGTGAAATTTTCAATAATGAAAATATATTTGAAAATAAAATTTCTGAACTTGAGACAGAAATTCAAAAAGCTACAAATTCATTGTTTGAAAATGATGTTGAGAAATATTCAGTTCCAATTGATTTTGATGAAAAATCAGATGTTTTAGATGATGATTATGATTACCTTGAAATACTGATGGATAAACCCAATAATGATTTTGAACAAGTTGAATTAGCGGAAATAAATACTGAATTAGAAGAAATGGCGATTGAGACATTTAACGAAAGCGAATTAATTAAATCTAATTTCAACAAAAAAGTCTTGTTTACTATGTTTGGCTGGAATGAATCAGGTGGTGGCACAATGTTTCCAAAACAAGTAGCACTCAAATATGCAGAAATGGGTATTGAAATTGTTGTATTCTATGCTGGATTGAATCATAGTACAGTTGCTACACCTTATCATTTTGAAAAAACTATTGATGGAAATGTAATATTATATGGTATATTCAACAGAACAGGGCATTTTTTGCTTGGGGATTATCCTGAAATTGAAATTTGTGATGATAGAGTTTTAGAATATTTCAAGAAAGTACTTGATGAAGAGAAACCGGATATTGTTCATTATCATAATTTTCTTGGACTATCATTCAAAATAGCAGAAGAAGTCAAAAATCGTGGTATAAAGTCATTTTACACACCTCACAACTACCATTTTATTGACCCGAATTTATATATGATTAAGAATAATCTAAAAAGCTGGGACAATACAAATTTCTTTGAACATTCTGATTTACCAAAAAGTAATCCTAACAAAATCAAGCATTATGAAAATCGTATTGCTATTGCAAGAGAAACTATCAATAAAAATATTGACTATACTCTCGCAATTTCAAATAGAGAAAAAGAAATACTTGTTGATTTTGGGGCTGATGCTGAGAAGATATTTGTTGTTCATCAACCGCCTGTAATTTCAGATTTAGATTACAATAAACCAATTAGTGATGAGTTTGTTAAACTACCGATTAAATTCGGCTATATCGGTTCTGTAATTCCGCATAAAGGAGTACATAAAATTGTTCAGGCGGCTCAAACTTTATCAAAATCAGACGCTGAATTTCACATCTATGGCTTAGGAAACGAATTATACAAGAAAGAAATGATGAGAATTGATGCAAAAGGTCTTTGCGTATGGCATAACGAATATAAATATGAAAAATTAGGTGAAATTCTCTGTAGTTTAGATTGTATAATTGTACCAAGTATTTGGGAAGAAGCTGCAGGACTTGTTGTTCTTGAAGCAATAAATTTTGGCATACCTGTAATTGGAGCAAGAATTGGTGGTATTCCTGATTTTATTATTGAAAATGTAAATGGTAGAACCTACCCTGCTAATAGCGAAAGAAATCTTGCGGCTATACTAAGAGAATTGGTAAACGCACCTAATATGTTAGATGTTTATAAAATCAATTGTAAAAATTTATTTAAATTTAGTGATTACATTAATCATATAATTAAATTATACACAAAAGCAATTAATAATGAAGTAATCACAAATGATGAAACAGTATTTGACTATAAAAGAGAGTATTTAAAATCGTAGAGTTAATTATTAAAGTAATATTTTATTAAAAAGTATCGATATAAAAGCCCAGTTATGATACAAATTCTGGGCTTTTGTTTGATTAAATTTATTTAAATAATATACTTAATTGCTGATTCCAAATATTGGATATATTTTGTTTGTTCCATTGAAATTTATGTGGAGATAGAAAAGTTGGTTTGAATACGGAATATTCAATCTAACTTTTCCTTGATTGCCGTTTGAAAGTGAGAAGTCTGGAACTAAATCTGATATTCTTTCACCCAAAATATTGTACAAAGTAAATTTAAAATCATTTTGGGAATAAATCATATCATAAGCATAATCAAGCGTGATTGTATTAGTAAATGGATTTGGATAAGGATTTGAAACCCACCAAATTGGTTTGCTTTCAACTTGATTTTCAACTGAAGTGATTATATCTTTTTCGGTTTTGGATTTATAGATGTAGAAATTAAAATAACCAAGTCCTTTAACCAAACATCCAACAAACATTGTATTATTTACTTCTTTATACCAATATGTACTTAATAAATCAGTATTGATAGGAAAAGCTCTATCTTTTTCAAGCCAAGTTTCTCCTTTATCTATCGTATAAAGAAGTTTTAGACCATTAGTTATATAAATTGCACCGTCTTCTTCATAGAAATCACTTCTTGTGAAGGTATTTTGAAGATTTCCAAAAACTTCACTCCATGTATTCCCCTCATCCGTACTTCTCAATATTTTGAGTTTTCTATTTGTAACAACTTTTTTAACTGAATCATAATCAAAATCTTGACCTAAAGCAATAATCTCACCAGAATCAAATCTGTGCATTTTTGCTAATTGTTTTATTCCAGGAATTTCTTTCATAATTGAAGTTGATAAAGTATCATTATTTAAAATAATTTTACCTAAAAAGCAATCATATATTACAGAACTACCCATTTTTCGTCTTGTTCCGGTAAAAAATAATTCGTTTTCAATAATTGTTTCAAAATCTTGAATCCGTAATGTATCAACGTAATGTTTTGTTACCGTTTTAAAATAATCATTTGTAGAAGAAACTAAGCAATAACCGGGTGGTACTTCACTATAAAATGCAAAAATATAAGAATTTTCATTCAATTTTTTGATTAAATTATTGCTTCCAAATATTCCCATTTTGTAATTGTATGTTTTGCCTCCATCTTCTGTAAGCATAAAACTATAGTCACCACTATATTTAACGAAGCAAAAACCATTTTTCTCATCTTTGAAATTAATCATATTTACAGAATAAATATTATTTTCTGTAAATACATTATCTTGAGTAAAAAATGTTGTTCCACCATCATTTGTACCATATACAGCCGAACCGATTCCATTAACAAAAAAAGTAAAATCATTCACAAAGAAGTAACTTGCATCAACATCTAACTCAAATCCAGAAAGAGATAATTGAGAAGACAAATTCGAGATTTGCTTCCAATTATTACCCGCATCATCAGATATATAAATCATACTGTTGGGTCCAACTCCTATTATTAAATTCTTGTATGTATCATAAGATTTCAAGTCAATATTCTCTGCCAATATCTTGTCGGTATTGTTGCAAATAAGGTCTATATCTTTATTGTTTGTATTATACCGATAAACATCAAATAAGTGCATATTTGCTTTTTTGAACAAAATAATTGTAGTATCATTTAAAATTTGGAAATTTTGCATCGAATCAATACCCGATACTTGTTCAGGAGATTCCAAGAAATTATTTTTAAATAATTTACCATCAAACATAAAATATGTTTTATCATTAAAATAGTTTAAACCAATTGGATAACATTTAGTACATTTTGAATCAGTACCCAAGGTAGCAAACTCATTGAAACTCCCAAACTTATGTTGAAAAATGACATCAATACTACTTAATGTAACTTCATTTTTATCGTTAATAGTTACTTGCTTGAAATTCAAAGGTAAAGAATTTTTTTCTTTAAACCAATTAATGCCAGCATTTGATGAAAAATACACAGTTGAACTGTCGCAAGCAATAACTCCAAATCCATTTTTATTCATAGAAATAGCATTCGGCTTTGCAATTTCAAAAGTATAAAACAAAGTAAAAGTCATTCCTAAATCATCTGACTTGTATAGTTTTCCATCAATGCACAAAAGGAAAATGTCATTATTGAAAATTTCAATATCAACAATATTTTCTCCATTCTCCAAAAATCTTCTATTCCAAGTTTTTCCACCATCTCTACTAATAATGACAGCACCATTAGTTCCTGCCGCAATAAAAGTATTTTCATCAATTATTTTCACAGAGTTATATGTAACTCTTAATGGTACAAATCCTTCAACATTAGGAGCTTGCGAAAGCAAAGAAACGGAAGCTATCAAAAGAATAAACAAAATTGTAATAAAATTTTTCATAAAATTCACCTATTATTAATTTAATATATAACTTTTTTTAAATTTGCACACCACATACATACAATAGACAATTTAAACGCAAAATAATCACATAAAAAATGCAATTTTTTTTAATTTTTTTTAGTATTTAAAAAAAGTGGCTACTCAACCAATTAATATAAAATAGAATTTTCGTTATTTTTTTATGAAATTCCTTGAAATTCCCATCGGGAATTAATGTTTTAACAGAATATTCTCCCATCATCAACTGCAACACCATAAGTGTTGAATGTGTATTAAATTATTCAATCCCACTGGGATTTTCAAGTATTTATATCTTCTATCTTTGAACAAAACTTAGTATTACCCGTTAATTAATTCTATTTTCTAATAATTTTGTATTTCCATAAAAGAAAATAATTAATTTACAAATATTTAGTTTGCTAATTTATTCGTAAATTTGCGTTCTATTTTTTTGCAAATTTATAAAAGTTTTTTTGCTATAAATATTATGAGCAATTTAAAACAGTCATTAAAAAAATATTTTGGATATGATGACTTTAGAGATGGACAAGAAGAAATTATCGAATCCATAATGAATCTAAAGAATACATTTGTTGTTATGCCAACTGGTGGGGGTAAATCGGTTTGTTATCAATTACCTGCAATTCTTCTTGAAGGAACAGCACTTGTAATTTCTCCTTTAATTGCTTTGATGAAAGACCAAGTTGACACACTGGTCAAAAAAAATGTTTCAGCTACGATGATAAACAGTTCATTAACTGTTTCTGAATTAAATGAAAGAATCGAACAAGCTGCAAAAGGAATTTTCAAATTAATTTATATTGCTCCAGAGAGATTGGAAAGTAAGTTGTTTACAGATTTACTTAAAAAGATTAAAATTTCATTTATTGCAGTTGATGAAGCTCATTGTATTTCGGAATGGGGACATGATTTCCGTCCTTCATATCTAAATATTATTCAATCACTCAAGTTTATGCCTGATGTTTCAGTTGTTGCTTTAACGGCAACTGCTACACCAGATGTTCAAAATGATATTGTGTCTATTTTAGAAATGAATGACGCAGAAAGATTTATACGTGGTTTTGATAGAAAAAATCTTCGTTATCATTGTGAACAAACTGATAAAAAAGTTGAAAGAATTGTTGAGATTTTGAAGGATAATAAAAGTGGTTCAACAATTATATATTGTGGTTCAAGGAAACGTGTTGAGTATTTTTCAGAAGCATTAAGAGATTTTAAATTCAAAGTTGAATCATATCATGCTGGAATGAATAATTTAGTTAGAAGTGCAGTTCAAGATAGATTTATCAAAGATAAAACTAAAATAATTGTAGCGACTAATGCTTTTGGAATGGGAATTGACAAAGCTGATGTTAGAAATGTAATTCATACTGATTTTCCTCAATCATTAGAATCATATTATCAAGAAGCTGGTAGAGCTGGTAGAGATGGCAAACCATCAAATTGTTATTTGTTATATCATTCTTCTGATTCAGCATTACCTGAATTTTTCATTAATGCTACTTATCCAAATAATGAGAGTATCGAAAAAGTTTACAATTTTATTTATGATTCGCAAAATGTAGCTAAAGGCGGAATTATTAATGGCAGAATGGTTTTAAATCCTATCGAGATTTCAAATCAAACAGGTATTAATTCCAAAATTGTTAGCTCCGTACTCGCTTTGTTTGAAAAATTTGGTGTAATTGTAAGACACCAAGCAACAACTTCAGGAAAAATTAAATTTGTTACTTCAAGAGATAGGTTGATAGAATACTATAATAATGTAAATGATGAAAAACGCGAAGTAATTGAAGCAATTTTGCGTTCAGTTTCACCAGAAGTTTTTCATAATGAAGTTGCAATTGATTTAAAAGAACTAAAAAATAAATATTACTTATCCGAAAATGGCGTTGAATCAACAATGAGGGCGTTAGAATTTTCAGGTATGATTGAATATGAAAATCCAAATGCTGAAATCTCATTTTCTTTGCCTTTGAAAAGGGTTTTTTGGTATAAATTACCAATTGATTATAAAAATCTTGATAAAAGACGCGATTTTTCTTTTAAGAAATTAAATCAAGTTCTTCAATATGCAGAAACTAAAGATTGTAAAAGAAATTACATACTTAAATATTTTAGCGAGAACGATTTTACAGGTGTGTGTGGTTATTGTACAAGCTGTAAAACAGTAAAAAAGAAAACAACACTTGAAGCATCAAAACAACAATTTGTAAAAAAACATATAATTCTTGCTGTATCAGAATTTTCAGGTAAATTAACTGAAAATGCTGTTACAGACTATCTAACTGGTGTAAAAACAAATTATCTCAAGAGATTGGGTGCAGAACGTGGTAAATATTTTGCAGTCTGCAAAAATTTCCAAAAAAGCGATATAAATTTTGAGATTGCAAAACTTATTGCAGAAAAAAATATTGAAAGAAATTTCAGTAATAACAAAGTCCTTTCTATTTCAGAAGTTGAAATTAATAATCAATTAAGTGTACCGGAGCCATTAAGATTTATGGAAAAAGCAGATACTACAACAGTTTTTAATAAACTTGTTACTTTAAGAAGAGATATCGCAGAGAGAGCAGGTGTAGTACCAAGAGGTATTATCAGTGATGTTTCACTTAGAAAAATTGCTGAAACTATGCCGGATACTGAATATCAGTTAAAGAGAATTTCCGGTATCAGCCAAGTTTTTGTTCAAAAATTTTCGAAATTATTTCTTGCAGAAATTGCAAAATTAAAAAATGCACCAAAAGAACAAAAATTATCTAAAGTGGCACAAGATACTCTCAAATTAATAAATCAGGGCTTAGACTTTGAACAATTATCAAAGAGGATGTTTTCCAATTCATCTATGGCGGCAAATTACATACAGGAAATAGTTGAATCCGGTTATTTGGTGGACAGAAAGAGATTTGTTGATGAAGAAATTTTTCAAAAAGTAAAGCAATTTGTTATTGCAAATCCAGATATAAATTGGCGTGAATCTCAACAAGATATTGATGTTGGATTAGAATTACCAATGTTGAAGATGGTTGCAGCTTTTGTAAAAAGAGAATTATTTGATGAGTCATTGTAATAAGAAATCCCCCCAAACCCATTTGATAAAGTGTAACAAAGGGGGATTTTTAATTCTTCAAAATAGATATTTATTTGTTTTTATTTCAATTATAAAATTATACAAAAAAATCATCCGATGATTATTTCATCGGATGATTTTTTATAAAAAAGGGATTATAACGGAATATTTCCATGTTTTTTCGGAGGATTTTTATCTACTTTATTTTCCAATAGATTAAATGCTTCAATCAATCTCATTCTTGTACATTTAGGTTCAATTACATCATCTATATACCCATAAGATGCTGCAATGTATGGGTTTGCGAATTTCAGATTATATTCTTCAATCAATTCTGCTTCTCTTTGCTCTCTATTTTCAGCATTTTCGATTTCTTTTTTGAAAATAATTTCAACTGCACCTTTAGCACCCATAACTGCGAGTTCAGCTGTGGCCATGCATAATTAAAATCACCCCTAATATGCTTGCTATTCATCACATCATAAGCACCACCATACGCTTTGCGGGTTATAACAGTTATTTTTGGAACAGTTGCTTCACAATAAGCATAAAGTAATTTTGCTCCATTTGTAATTATACCATTCCATTCCTGATATGAACCTGGCAAAAATCCCGGTACATCCTCGAATGTTAGAATTGGAATATTGAATGCATCACAAAATCTAATAAAACGAGCAGCTTTCTTTGAGCCGTCAATATCAAGCACTCCTGCAAGTACAGCAGGTTGATTAGCAACAACACCTACAGAACGACCACCAAGGTGTATAAACCCAACTACAATATTACCAGCATAATCTTTATGAACTTCAAAAAAATCTCCCATATCAGCTACTTTTGTTATTACTTCTTTAATATCATAAGGTTGATTTGGATTAGCTGGAACAATGTAGTTCAAATCTTCATCAATACGGTCAACTGGGTCATCATTTGGTATAAATGGGGGTTCTTCTGCATTGTTTTGTGGTATAAAAGTAAGTAAAGTTTTAAGAATTTCAAGTGCTTCCATATCATTCTCAGCTACAAAATGAGAAACACCACTTTTTGATGCGTGTACTTCTGCTCCACCGAGTTCTTCAGAAGTTAATTCTTCATGGGTAACTGTTTTAACTACTTTTGGACCAGTAACAAACATGTAGGAAGTTTTTTTTACCATTATCACAAAATCAGTAATTGCAGGTGAATATACTGCACCACCTGCACAAGGTCCCATTATCATTGAAATTTGAGGCACTACTCCTGAAGCAAGTGTGTTTCTTAGAAAAATATCAGCATAAGCACCTAATGAAATTACACCTTCTTGAACGCGAGCTCCACCTGAATCATTTAATCCGATTACAGGTGTTCCAGTTTTCATTGCCATATCCATAATTTTACAGATTTTTTTTCCATGCATTTCTGCCAGACTGCCTCCTAAAACTGTAAAATCTTGAGAGAAAATAAACACTTTCTTTCCTGAAATTTCTCCAAAACCTGTAACAACTCCATCACCAAGTGGAATATTTTTATCTAAACCCAATTGTGTAGAATGGTGATGAGCGAGGGCATCAATTTCTCGAAATGTACCTTTATCAACTAAAAGGTCAATTCTTTCTCTTGCTGTGAGTTTCCCTTTTGCATGCTGGTCGTCAATGCGTAATTTCCCACCACCCAACTCAGCAATATCTTTTAATTCCTGCATTTTGCGAATTTTCGCATCAATTATTTCTTTTTCATTCATAAATACTATATATCAACTGTTAATAATTTCATTAAAATCAAATTTGCAAATAAGTAAAAAAAATTGACACTGCAAAGAAAAATTATTTCGGATTACAAATTACGATTGCAAAGTTTTAATATGGAGTATATTTAAATGAATAAATGAATCCATCATAATTTTTTCATATACAATTACAAAAAAAAAATTTCTTTTTAATAATCAACAATAATTTAATAGTTTGAAAGTTTGTATTTTGTAATTTTGAAAAAAGTATTTTTTTATTATTTATTTATAGGAGTTTTTAAAATGTTTAAATATTTTGTTTTATTAATAATGATGATTGTAATGAGTGTATCACCAACAATTGATGCCGCAGAAACGGCAAAAAAAAATCCTCAGTATGAAATTACCGTTACTCAGGGTGGTAAAGAATTAGGTAAAATTATTATAGAATTGTGGCCCGAAATTGCACCAAAACATGTTGCTAATTTTGATAGCTTAGCTACAATTGGTTTTTATGATGGAACTGCTTTCCATAGAGTAATTCCAAACTTTATGATTCAAGGTGGTGACCCAAACACTAAGAATAAACCAAAGGAAACTTGGGGAATGGGCGACCCAAGTCAAAAGAAAGTACCTGCTGAATTTAATTCAACAAAACACGTTAGAGGTATTATCTCTGCTGCTCGTTCACAAGACCCAAATAGCGCCTCCTCTCAATTTTTCATTATGCACGGCAATGCACCGCATTTAGATGGTCAATATACAGCTTATGGCAAAGTATTATCAGGACTTGAAGTTGTTGATAAAGTTGCTGCTACAGACCGTGATAGAGGAGATGCACCACTTGTTAAAGTTGAAATGAAAGTAAAAAAAATCTCCGGTAAATAATTATTTGCATTTATAGATTCTATTTTGAATAATATTTCAGTGTTTTTTATATACAATTTATATTACAAATTATGGAGAGTAGATGGAACATCAAGTTAGTCAACAAAGTGGTTTACCGGAAAATGCTTACAGAGAACTAAAACCAGGCGAGGAATATATCCCGATTATTCCTGCCAAAACAGTTGTACCTGAAATTACACCTTGGTCTGTGGGAATGGGTTTGCTAATGGCATTCATATTTTCTGCGGCAGCCGCATACTCTGGTTTAAAAATCGGACAAGTTTTTGAAGCAGCAATTCCAATTTCAATTATAGCTGTTGGAGCATCTGCAGCATTAAAAAAGAAGAACGCAATTGCTCAAAATGTAATCATTCAGTCAATCGGCTCAAGCTCCGGAGTAATTGTAGCAGGTGCAATTTTTACAATACCTGCACTATATATCTTACAAGCAAAATATCCTGAAATTCAAGCAAATTTTTTCCAAATTTTCTTATCATCTTTATTGGGTGGTTTTCTTGGGATTTTATTCCTCATTCCCTTTAGAAAATATTTCGTTAAAGATATGCATGGAAAATTTCCATTTCCAGAAGCTACTGCAACAACTGAAATACTTGTTACAGGCGAAAAAGGTGGCTCGCAAGCTGGTATATTAATTGTAAGCGGTTTGGTAGGTGGTGTATTTGAATTTTTATTCTCATCAATGAGATTGTGGAGTGATACAATTACTTCAAGGATGCTCCCTATTGGTGAATTACTTGCAGATAAATACAAGATGGTAATGAAAGTTTCAGTTAGTCCCTTGGTTTTCAGTTTTGGTTACCTCGTAGGATTAAAATTTTCATTAATTATTACAGTTGGTTCATTACTGTCATGGTTCGTTTTTGTTCCGTTAATTCACAGTATTGCAGGTATTACAGCCGCAGATACTGGAATTAATCCTTTTGATGCAATGAGTGCAGAAGCGATTTTTAGAACTTATGTGCGTCCAATTGGTATTGGTGCCATTGCAATGGCGGGTATAATTGGAATTATTCGTTCTTCATCTGTTATTGGTTCAGCATTCAAACTCGCTGTTTCTGGTACAGGTGGCAAAAAAGCAGAAGTTACTGAAGAAGAAAGAACTCAACGAGATTTAAAGATGCCGATTATTATGTTGGCGTCTATACTTACTATTGGATTTGTGTTTGTATTCCTGCTTTATGGTGTAAATATTACTCCTACTCAGGCAGTTATTGCGTTAATTACTTTGGTTGTGATATCATTCTTATTCACAACAGTCGCTGCTAATGCAATTGCTATTGTAGGTACTAACCCTGTTTCAGGTATGACATTGATGACTTTAATTGTTTCATCATTTATCCTCGTTAGTGCTGGATTAAGCGGTCCAATGGGTATGATGAGTGCATTAATTATCGGTGGCATCGTTTGTACTGCATTATCAATGGCGGGCGGCTTCATTACGGATTTAAAAGTTGGTTATTGGATAGGAACTACTCCAGCCAAACAACAAACTTGGAAATTCCTTGGCACTTTTGTATCAGCTGCAACAGTTGGATTAGTAATTTTTATGCTTAACTCCTCTTACGGTTTTACTGCTGATGATTATCTAATTAATCAAAAGAAATTTACAAAATCACAAATTGAATCAGTAAAAAATAGTACTGCTGACCCAAAACTTGTTGAAAGTTACAATAAAGAAGTTGGGAAAGCCGACCCACTTGTTGCACCTCAGGCAAATGCCATGGCTGCAGTAATAGAACCATTGATGTTAAAAGATGCTAAAATACATTGGATGCTATATATAGTCGGTGCAGTAATTGCATTATTAGTATATTTACTTGGTATATCACCATTAGCATTTGCACTTGGTATGTTTATTCCACTTGATTTAAATACTCCACTTGTTATTGGTGGATTGCTTAATCATTTTATTTCAAAAAGCACTAAAAATGAGAAATTGGCTACTGCAAGAACGCAAAGAGGAACACTTATATCATCTGGCTTTATTGCAGGTGCGGCTCTCTTTGGGGTATTTGGTGCCTTATTGCTATTCTTTGGAATAAAAACTGATATGGGAATTTGGAATGAAGAAAGCTATGGCGGTCAATGGGTTGCATTGATTGCATTTGCAATAATGATTGCATACTTTGTTTGGGATTCATTGAGGGCTAAAGAAGAATAAAATTCTTACTTTTTAACTAATTTACAAAAACCACTCTGCTTAAATACGGAGTGGTTTTTTTATTAATAAATTATTTGTAAAATGAATATATTTGAAATATTTACACTTTCTTTTTCATACTCTTTATAATTTCATATAGCAAAAATAAAAAGAAACTTAATATAAACCGATTATAAAAAATAACATTTAGGAAATTAGGAAATGTATTTACTGTGTAAATTATCATTTCATCAGGTAACTTTGGAATTAATAATGATACAATTAATACAATACTAAATATTTTTCCAAGTTTTGAATATGATTGAAAATCATATAAAACACAAAACAAAAGCAATGTTGCTAATACATAAGTATATTCCCAACCAATTGGTGTAAAAATACATGAAAACGTCAGCAAAAAGCCCCAAATAATTTCCTTTTTTAGTAATTTTTTCAAATAAATATAATATAAAAGACAATAACTAACAATCATTAAAAACAGATTAAAAATTCTTATTGATGATGGTATTATTAGATATTCCCAATTGTAAATTGATGTAGTTGGAAGGTTTAATCTCATCAGAAAAGCTGATAAAGATTGATTAAATGAACCGATAATCAAAACTTCAGAAATTCTTGGTACTAATGTAAAAAAATATTCGGAATATAAGTTAATTGGGATAATATACATTAATAAAATTGGAATTGAAAAAATGTATATTATTGAATATATAATATATTCTTTATAATTATCCTTATTCAATAAAAAAGGTAGGAGTATGATAGGATAAATTTTAAACCAAAATCCTAAAATAAGAAAAAAAGCAGATAATTTTGTGTTGTTTTTTTTGTGATAAAATAAACTAAGTGCCGATATAAGTAATATAAATGAATTGATTTGACCACTTTTTATGTTTTGAACTAAAGGAGCTAATGATATAAGTATAATAAATATATGAAATTTCCAATCTAAGGATTTGAATGTAAATTTATCTTGAAATAATTGAAAAAATAAATAGATTGAAAATATATAAGCAAGAAAACTTAATATAGATATAAGAAAGAAACCTGGGACATATCCAAATATAAAAATAGGCGATAGCAAAACAATACTTGGCGGAGGATAAATAAATGTTGGTGATAATTTCTCATATTTTGATAAGTATAACGAACTTGCATCAGAGATAAGTACATTAAAAGCATTGTAATAATGAGTATAATCCCCTTTAATTTCACCATTAATTATGGGTATAAATGTATTATTTATAATCCAAGCATAATTAAAAAGAAAAATTAGTATTGAAAGAATAAAAAGAATATAGATTAAATCTCTTTTTTGCAAGTGTTGTACCATTTAATTTATTCAAATTAATTAAAAAAATCAAAATTACAAAATACAAGACAATTAGACAAATTTTTTAAATTTTGTTTTCACTACAACCAAAAAGTCGTTACCAAATAAATTGAAATTTATTTTATAAAAACTCCTTGAAATTCCCAGTGGGATTGTAGGACTTACGCAAAGTCCATCGGTCATTAATCTTGCTTTGCACTGAGCTTGTCGATGTGTGGGGTTTAAAACTAATCTCTAATAGGATTATCGAGGAATTATAATTAATGATTATTGTAGATTCGTTCTGATTTATAGTATTTGGAACTTTTCAACTATAAAAAAAGTCCCTTCAAATAATTGAAAGGACTTTAAAAAATGAATTTTAAATTTCTGAATATTTTAAATAATTGTTGCTATAACTAATGCAACAACAGACATCAATTTGATTAAAATATTTAGTGCTGGACCAGATGTATCTTTGAATGGGTCACCAACCGTATCGCCAGTTACAGCAGCTTTGTGTGCTTCAGAACCTTTGTAGTGCATTTCACCATTAATTTCAACACCTTCTTCAAACATTTTCTTTGCATTATCCCATGCACCACCTGCATTTGATTGGAAAATAGCCATTAGCACACCAACGACTGTTACTCCAGCAAGTAACCCAGCAAGTACTTCTGCACCAAATGCAAATCCGAATACTATTGGTACAACTACTGCAAGCAAACCGGGCAACATCATTTCTTTTAAAGATGCTTTTGTTGAAATTTCAACACATTTAGCATATTCTGCTTTGCCGTCAGCATTATGATATATATCCAAATCAGATTGAGACCATTTACTTAAATCTTTGCCATCATTTTTTCTGAAAACTTTCAATGCGGCATTCAATTCTGGAATATCTCTGAATTGTCTTCTTACCTCTTCTACCATATTTCTTGCGGCTCTTCCAACAGCTCCCATCGCAAGTGCAGAGAAAACAAATGGCATAAGACCACCCATAAATAGACCAGCCATTACATCAGCTTTTGACACATCAATAGTTTTGATATGAGCTGCAGTCATATATGCACCAAATAAAGCAAGTGCAGTCAATGCCGCAGAACCTATAGCGAAACCTTTACCAATAGCTGCAGTTGAATTGCCAACAGCATCTAATTTATCTGTTTTTTTACGAACATCGTCTGGTAATTCAGCCATTTGAGCTATACCACCGGCATTATCTGAAATTGGTCCATAAGCATCAACAGCAAGTTGAATACCAGTTGTTGCAAGCATACCAACAGCTGCAATTGCAATACCATAAAGATTTGCTAATTCAAAAGAAATAACAATCGCAATACAAATCAAAATTACTGGAATTGCTGTTGATAACATACCTGTTCCAAGTCCTGCAATAATATTTGTAGCTGAACCGGTAACAGATTGCTCTGCAATTTTTCTAACTGGTGGTTTACCTAATCCTGTATAGTATTCAGTAATCAAACCAATACCTACTCCAGCAAGCAATCCAACTATAGTTGATAGAAATATACCATTTGATGTAACAGTTTTTACTTCATCATAAAGTAAATCAGTATATGTCCAAGTTGATGGCAACATCCAATTTATAATGAAATATGATACTATTATCATCAGAATTGCAGCAACAAAACTACCAACATTTAATGCTGTTTGAGGATTTCCATTTTCCTTTACTCTTACAAAAAAAGTACCTGCTATTGATACAATAATACCTGCTGCTGCAAGGAATAAAGGTAAAATTACTCCAGACAAAGGTCCAAATGGAGTATTCACAAATTCAGGTAATGTAAAGAAAGCGGCTCCAAGTACCATTGTACCGATAATTGAACCTACATAACTTTCGAATAAATCAGCTCCCATACCAGCAACATCACCAACATTATCACCTACATTATCAGCTATAGTTGCAGGATTTAAAGGATGGTCTTCTGGAATTCCAGCTTCAACTTTACCAACTAAGTCCGCACCGACATCTGCAGCTTTGGTATAAATTCCACCACCAACTCTTGCAAATAAAGCAATCGAAGATGCACCAAATGAAAACCCTGTTATTGCAGTTATTATTTGCTCAAGATATGCCTGTTGGTCAAATCCAAAGTAAAACATAAAAAATATAAATAAAGTAGATAAGCCCAAAACGCCAAGTCCAACTACGCCCATTCCCATTACAGAGCCACCTGTAAAGGCAACGAGTAAAGCTTTATTTAATCCATTGTTTGTATCTTGGGCTGCATTGGTTGTTCTAACATTTGCTTTTGTAGCAACGTTCATACCAATCTTTCCAGCTAAACCTGAACAAAATGCACCAATAACAAATGCAAGTGCAGTTAAAGGAGTTGCGTGAGGTACATTCAAACCTTGAATTACAAGCAAAATAGCAACAAAAGCCACGAATACAATTATGATTTTGTATTCGGCTTTTAGAAATGCTTGAGCACCTTCTGCGATAAATTTTGCAATTTTTTGCATTTTTTCTGAGCCGGGGTCTTGCTTTGCAACCCAGCTTGATTTGATGTAAGTATATAGCAGTGCTATAATTCCTGCTATAGGTATAAGGTAAATAATTGTCTGCATATCCTCTCTGAGAATTTATGAATAAAATTAACTTTAATTTCAATCAAATTTAAAAAACAAATTTATCAAAAAAATTTGTTAACTTAAACTAAATTTATCAAAATTACCAAAAAAAAATTAAATAATTATTGTAGCAACAAAGTACCTAATAGTCTTTTGATAAAGTAATATTGAAATGCACTTGCTATTAGCTAAAGCCAAATGTTGCTTACTGAATCTTCAAGGGGCTGCCTCAAAAGGTCTTTTTTAGTTGTTTTATTTTTGTGGAATACGAGAAATTTATATATATCAACAACTTAGTGCGAAATAGATTCTGAAACAAGTTCAGAATGACACCTTTTTTCCTTGGATCAGTATGACGACTTTTGAGGGAGTTCCAATTATCTTCGGATGAAAGAAATCCTCCTTAATCCCCCTTTAATAAAGGGGGAAAGGGGGATTTGAATTAATTCTACATTGAGGGGTCTGAAACAATCTACAAATGACTACAATTTATTTTAATGGTGTCATTTTGCATATTTTTTAAATATATTTGTTCCGCACTTCAGAATGACACCTTTTGAAATTGAGTTCTCCAGAAAAACTTTAATCCAACAATACACTCTAATTCAGTTATTTTTTTATGAATTTTAATTTCGCATCGTTAATTTTTAAGAAATAAATTCCTTTAGACAATTCAGGTAAATCTATTTTTGGTGATAAAATTCCTTCTTTAACCACTTTGCCATTTATATCAATTATTGAGTAGTATTGATTTGGAATTTCATAATCAATAAACAACACTTCATCAATTGGATTTGGATAAATCTTCAAATTCTTCATATCATCAAATTCAACAGTAGAACCAGCTTTTGTGGAAAATTTGATAATATCACTCCACTCACTATTGTTTCCATTTTTATATGATTTTACTCTACAAAAATACGTTATTGATGAGTCAATTTGCAAATCAATGGAGTCTGCCATTATATTTTCATAATTAACCAATTCAACTGTAAAATCTTTACTTTTGGCAATTTGAAGCTCATAATATTCAACTACATCTAAATTATTCCACTTGATTAGAATATCAGTATTATTTTCAATTGAATTATTTTCAGGAGAAATAATTTGAGGTGATTTTAATACAGTGAGAAAACTTCTTGATGAAGACCAAGGGCTTTGAGAATCTATATTTTTTGCATTTACACGCCAGAAATATATTTGATTATAATTAAGATTATTTATGGTGTAATTTGTATCTGAAATATTATCAATTTTTTCAATTATTTTTGTAAATTCATTATCAGTTGCAATTGCAATCTCGTAACTTGATGCTTTATCAACTTTATTCCAAACAAGATTACAATTTACACTTATAGCCAATGCATCTTCTAATGGAGATATAAGTTCGGCTTTAATTAACTGATTTTTTGTCTCTGTTGTAAAGTACCATGTGTTGCTCCATTTGGTTTCTGTAATTCCATCAATAAATTTAACACGCCAAAAATATTTTGTATTTAATTCCAAATTTTTCAAATCAAATCTATTAGTTTTTAATGTTGAATTATTAATAATCAATGTTGAAAAATTATCGTCTTGGGATACTTGCAAATAATAAGAATTAATATCACTTACTTCATACCATTCAAGAGTACAATTGATAGGAATTTGCAAGTCATCATTCATAGGCAGTTTCAATTTTACAAAGTCTGATTTTGGTAAGGTGTAAAATTCCCAAATATCTGACCATTTGCTTTGTGAATATAAACTCAAAGCCATTATTCGCCAAGAATAATTTGAATTATAGTTTAATTTGCTATAATAAAACTCATTTTTATTGATAATAGAATCAATTTCAGGATGTGTATAATCATTGTTTTGGAATAATTGAAATCTGTAGCTCGAAGCATTGTTAACTTTTGCCCATTTAATTGTACCGAAATTATATGCATCGGATTTATTTGCGGGACTAATTAAAGTAGGTTTCGCTAATTCAAATCCTTTTGTAGTAGTAAATGACCAATAATCAGTCCAGTTACTATAGCGATTTTCACCAATAGCCCTAACTCGCCAATAGAACTGAGTTTTAGCTGTAAGTTCTTTAATCTTCAAATTTGATTGATTGATTATTGTATCAATTACAATATCACTAAAAACCCCATTCAATGCAAGTTGTAATTGAAACTTAGTTGCAGTAGAATCATAGAGCCAAATTAAATTTGGATTCACTTCAACATTCTGCTTTTGATGCTCAGGTAAAGAAAGGGTTGGAGTGGCAAATATTGTTTCAAAATGCCACACATCAGACCAATCACTTGAATCCATACTTCTTACTGCTTGAACTTTCCAATAATATTTTTTGAAATGAATTAAATCAGCAATATTAGCAATATTAGCATCAACATTATTTGCTAATACTATATTTTCAAATTTTTCATCATCAGATAAAACAATATTATATGATTTTGCCCCTTCAATTTCTAACCAGTTGAAAGCTACATTGACAGGAATATTCAAAGAATCGTTATTTGGAAATACTAACTTAGGACGGGGAAGAACGGTAGAAAATCTTCCAATTATCGACCAATCTGAAGTATCTTTTGCACTAATCGCTCTTACTCTCCAATAACAAGAGTCAATTTTATATAAATTAGAAAAATTAAATGGTCTGCTTTGTTCTGTAATTATCTCATTAATAATTGGATTTGTAAATTTTTTTGAATTATCAATTTGAATTTGATAATGAGTTGCTTGATAAACTGATTCCCAATTAATTGTATCATTAGGTAATGCAACTCTCTCCATAATTGGTTCAATTAATTTAGGTATATCTAATGTATGGGAAACAATTACAAATTCTCCCATACTATCAAAAGTTGCTGAAATTTCATTTGTTGTTGGATTATAATTTGTCGTTAATGGCTGAAATATTCCTTGAGTTTCTTTTGGACGATGGTAAATTGTTGTTTTTGACGGTGGTGTGGTAGCAAGAAATTTAGAAACATTCAAGTATATTTTACCAGCTAAACTGCTAATTTTATCACTACTAAAAACAAGTCGGTATGGTAAAACTTTTGTGAAACTGTTATCGCTATATTGAGCTTCCTTTGGAGAGTAATTGAATTTTTGCAAATCGACAATACCAGTACCACTTGATGAACTTACATCGAACTGTACTCCAGTATTATATTTATTATTAGAAAAATCATATAGTTGATTATTAGTAATATTTTTTCCTACATATTCCATTTGAGTGATAAGTTTTGTAGCTCGATAAATCATTGCTTTTTCAAAATTAATTTCAAAAGCTATTGACTTATCTGGCTTTACTTCCATAATACTATTTTGACACCAATTAATTAATGTGTTACCATTTTCTAATCTCTGAACACTTCCCATCATACCTTGATAAATATCAGGTGTAGCTCGATATTCCCAAACTTTAGTAACAGTTTTTTGTGTTTCGTTTATGCTATATTCAACTGCCCTTGAATACTTGGTATCTTTTAAGTTGCCATTATCAAACATCAACAAATTTCCATTTGGTAACCTTGAAACTGTATGCTGATGAGAAAAACCTATAAAGCCATCAACAGTATCATTTGTAAATGTAAATTGGTTATTCTTGCATTTCGAGCCGCCCAATCTCCAGATAAAATTGCCTGTTTGCTTATTGATTTTTGCTACTTCATCAAAATGTCTAATGGAAAGTATAAGATTACCATCTGTATCTTCATATATCGAATTAATATGAGCTAAATCAATGTTATTAACAGTTAAGTCGTAAAAATCAGTAATATCGGTTATATTTACATGGTCAAGTATATTCCATTGCCAATAGATTTGCCCACTTCTATCAGTTTCTACCAAAATATTTACACTAACTTTAGCATTCGTCTTTCCACCTTCAACCACACTACTTAAATCAATTGTTTTAACTTCATTCAGTAACAGTAAATAATGACCATTGGAAAGCATTTCTACATCGTGAAAATCAAGATTAAATTCTGTGGGATTTGATATGCTATCTATCAAATCAATATTATCATTGTAAATATAATACTTTTTATAAGCCAAACTAATCCATGTACCATTTCTTAATCTTTTATAAGCGTTACTATATTGCTTACCTTGATTTGGAGCAATATTATTCCCGTAATTATCTACCAAATTAAAATTATCCAATGGTGAATAATTAAAAGACAAAACGCCAGGTGATGGATTGTTGAATATTGAGATATTGTAGGTAGTTCCTGCAAATAAAGAGTCAACAATTGAAAAAAATATAATTAAGGGTGCAAATAAGCCAAGTTTGATTGTAGTTTTCATTCTGATTTCATCTTGTATAAAATATCTATTTTATTAAATTTAAATCAATCTTATTAATATAATTTAATAAAAATCATAAAACATTAATAACAAAAATAATTAATATTTGTTACAAAATAGCAATATTTTTGGAACGATAAAAAAATAATAAATAATTGAAATTCCCTGAGAATCCCGTTCGGGATTAAATATTTGTAACAAAGAAATTTCCGTAAATCCAACAATCCCAGCGGGATTGTATGCCACTTTTACATAACTTATCATTAGTTTGCATTATTTATCATAAATTGATATATTACAATAGATTACGATATTATTATTGTAAAGATAAATAAAGTTCATTCGTCAGCAAATAAAGAAAAGTATTGGATTATTGTTGGAATTTTGGTAATTTTGTATGTTGTTTTTTCAATATTTTGGTGCTTTTATGACTATAAATTTTTATTTGGATAGCAAACTTTGGCGTTGTAGACAAAAAGTAGGCTAAAATTGGAGTAAGTATATAAATTTCATAGATTTGCAACATTTGAAGATTGCAATGAAAAAAATTGTATTTTCTGTGGTTCAAAATATACTAAGAAAAATGGCCAAAAAGGTCAAAAACAGCTATATAAATGCTATGATTGCAAACGTCAATTTATTAGTGGCACTAGAATTGATAGAAGCAAATTATGGAATGAATATGTTATAGGAAAGCAGACTTATGTCGAACTTGCAGATCGTTATAATTGCTCAATAAGAACAATTCAGAGACACTTAGATGCTGTAAACCCTGTTAAAAATATCCAGAAATTGAAAGCAACTGTTGTTTTAATGGATACAACTTACTTTGGAAGATCCTTTGGTGTAATGCTTTTTAAAGATGCATTAACAGGTAAAAATCTTCTTTCAAAGTTTGTCAAATATGAAACAAATCAACTTTATTATGAAGGATTACAAGAGTTAATAACAAAGGGTCTTGAAGTAATAGCTGTGGTTTGTGATGGAAGAAGAGGTTTATTTTCTATGTTTAAAGAGTACCCTATTCAGATGTGTCAATTTCATCAAATAGCAATAATAACAAAGTATTTGACCAGAAATCCTAAATTAGAAGCATCAAAAGAATTGAGAGAATTATCAAAATTACTAACTACAATAGATAAAGATAACTTTGAGAAAAAACTTAAGAGGTGGTATGAAAAATGGAGCGAATTCCTTAATGAACGCAGCATAAACCCCACAACCAAAAGAAAATATTTTACCCATAAGAGATTAAGAAGTGCTTATACAAGTTTAAAAAGAAATCTACCTTATCTCTTTACATATCAAGAAAATAGTGATTTAAAAATCCCCAATACGACAAATTCAATAGATGGTCATTTTGCAGATTTAAAAAGTAAACTTCGTGTTCATAATGGCTTATCAATTCAAAGGAAGAAGAAATTTATTATTGAGTTTTTAAAGGCATGAGTATGAAAAAATATCAAAGGAACTTTGTTTAGAAGTTCCTTGATACTGACATTTTTGTCATACGCTGATTATTCCTGGCAGGTTGCTCTCCAGCAGAGCCTACTTCCGCTTCACCAGATTTTACAAAAACAATAGATTAATTTTAATTTTTTTTCATTGTTGAAAAAAACAGCCTACTTTTTGTCTATTAGAGAAATTTCACTCGATAACAGCCTACTTTTTGTCTATTACTCCGAAAGTTAGTATTTGAACTTATTGGTTTGACTCTTCAATATCTTCTTAAAGATTCTGACAAAAATTACATTGACGATTTTGCAAAATATGTGGTTGAAATTTCAAAAGACAGAAAAAATGATTATAGAAAAGTTGAACCTGTTTCTGTTATTAGCACAAATTGGGATATTCTTTTAGATAATTCACTTTATAATCAAATTAAATACTCTGAAGACTTAGCAGTTGTTGATTATTGTTGTTATGTAAGCTCATATGATGAGTCTGACGAAACAGTAAAACCAGGACTTGAGATTTTAGGAAAAGGTGGATACAATGTAAAGCTTCTTAAATTACACGGTTCATTAAATTGGTTACAATGCCAAAAATGTCAAAGGATTTATGTGAAATTCAATGAAAAAATTGCTATGAATCCCTTTGCTAATGTTAATAAACCCACTTGCAGACATTGTAACTGGAATTTTGGAGAAAACAAATCACACAACTTAGTTTCTAATTTGATTATGCCAACATTTTTGAAAGATTTATCAAATCCTCAATATAAAATAATATGGCAAAATGCTGGTATTGAATTATCTGAAGCAAAAAAAATAGTATTTATTGGATACTCACTACCTCAGGCTGATTTTGAAATGCGCCAATTACTTTCAAGAATGGTTGATGTTGAAACTGAAATTGAAGTTGTTGATTTTAAAGACAGTAGTAATCCTAAAATTTATGAAGACCTAATTAAAAGTTATAAGCAATTTTTTGGACGGGAAATTAAAGCCCATAAAGACGGTGCATCTAAATATATAAATCAATTAATAAGTGAATAGAAAGCCAGCTGCCAAAATAAAGTATAAAAAATTTCTGGATCAAATGGTAATTCATAGGAAATAGTCCTTTTCATATTTTTGCATAATAAAGAAAATCAAAAACAATGAAAGATAAAAATCTTGCTGGTATATTCAATATTTTCATTATTTTTGTAATGCCATTTACTGAGATGGTGTAGGAAAGTGATGGGAAATTGATATTACGTAAAAATGTATTTTTTGAGTAGTTAAACGAAATAGATTAACTACATTGGCAAAAACAACAGTTAAGGTTATGAAAGCGAATAAAAATCTATCAAAAAGTACAGTTTCGTAAATAAATGAGTATTACGAAGAAATTAAAAAAAGTAATCCTTAATTTCAATTCTAATATAGTTCGATTAAAAGTAACGCAATGGAAATGCGGATGATAATCATCACGAAAATTTCAATTCTAATATAGTTCAATTAAAAGAAGCGGAGTTGGTTTTAATAGTAATGAAATAAACATAATTTCAATTCTAATATAGTTCGATTAAAAGCCGCTTTTTTAATATCAGCCGTATTTGGTAGAGTGAATTTCAATTCTAATATAGTTCGATTAAAAGTAGCATTGATGGATATATTCGGAACTGAAAACGCTGATTTCAATTCTAATATAGTTCGATTAAAAGTTATTAAAACCCATATTAAAAATCTCCATATATTTATTTCAATTCTAATATAGTTCGATTAAAAGTTACGTCGAGAATGGAATATTAAAAGCAACCTCAATATTTCAATTCTAACAGTCTGTTGAAAAAGTAAAACAATAAAAAGAAGTATAAGTCGTTTATAATCATAATGTTAATGACAACGGATATGATTTTGAAATGATAAAGAAAAAGGTATTAGACATTCAAGTGCCAACCTGGATATTTACAAAAGAGCTCCAGGTTCAGCCTCAAATATCATTTTATAGCAAATTGAATCAAATATTAGAGAAGATGAAATTTTCCTAGAAAGTGCATAAATTAACTGAATCACACTATAGTTCAAAGAAAAATGTAAGACCACCTGTGGATCCTGTGGTATATTTTAAAATGGTGATGATTGGATTTTTTGAAAATATCAGAAGTGAGCGTGGAATTGCATCCCGTTGTGCCGATTCAATCTCAATACGTTCATTTTTAGGATATGAATTAACCGAATCCACCCCTGATCACTCAACTTTATCAATCATTCGCAAGCGTTTACCTGTACAGATTTACTCACAAGTATTTTCAATAGTATTAGAAGAATTAAGAAAAGAGGGTTTAGTAAAAGGGAAAAATATATCACTTGATAGTTCAGTTATAGAGGCCAATGCCTCCTTAAAATCTTTAAAGAATCGCTTTACCGCAGAGGATTATAGCAGTTATGTGAAAGAATTAGCTAAGGCAGATGGGGTTGATATATCCGATCCAGCGGCAGTAGCCCGCTAAGACCGCAAGCGAAAGGACAGAAAAACTTCAAATGAAGAATGGCAAAATCCATACGACAAAGATGCAAAAATAGGCAAAACCAAAGCTGGTGCAACAGATATGATTTATAAGCCTGAGAATACAGTTGACCTTGATACCGGAGCCATCATAGATGCCAACATATTATTAGGAGATAGTGGCGATGCAGAAGGACAATCAGAACGAATAATGAATGCACAGATAAGATTGTTTGATATAAGTGAAAATCCGGTAGAAGCCACATTAATAGAAACAGTTAGCAATGATAAGGGATATTTTAAATTAGATGAAATCGTATCAATACAGAATCAGGATATAGAATCAAACATACCGGATAAGCAAATAAATCGCAACAAAGAAAAATTAACAGATGAAGAAATACTGGCATTGGAATTAGCCAAATCATCAACCAAAAGTAAAGCAGGGAAAGATTTATTGAAGCGAAGAGGGATGTATGTAGAGCGTAGTTTTGCTCATGTACTTGATAGTGGTGGTTTTCGGCGAACGTATTTAAAAGGTCAAGAAAAAAATCAGAAGCGATATTATATCGCAACTGCTTGCTATAACCTTTCCTTATTAATGAGAACGATTTTCGGGGTTGGCACTCCAAAACAAGCATTTGCGGGCTTAATTTTTAATTTATTTTCAATTTACAAACTAATTTCACCATTAGCTTGTAAAGCAAATCATACCAAAAATTCATTTCAGATAAAAATTCACACAATTATAAAAAAAAAATCTTACTCAAACTCAATTTTTAACACAAATTTCTACTTTTTGTGCTTAGCACTTTATCAACAGACTGTTAGATAAATTATGACTTAGTTAGTTGTTTTTTGCACCTGAGTTTTTTATTTGGCGGCTCTTATCTAACTCGCTGCCTCGTGTTGCACAATCTTTACACCATATTTTTCTAATTCCTTTTGTAAGTGCTTTATTTTCTTTTCCTTATATTCTTCTTGATATTCCGCAAAAGGTCTTGGACTAAATATTTTTTGTTTTTTTACCATATTATACCATATTGTTGCAATTTTTCTTGCAGTTGCAACAACTGCTTGTTTTGGTCCTGACCTCGCCCTTATACGTCTATAAAAATCGCCTAATTCATTTTTACTTCTTGCTAAGGAACTGGCTGCAGTTTTAAATGCTTGACCTGCTCGGTTCTTCTTTTTGGGGATATGACTGCTTATTATTTTACCACCAGATATTTTATTGTTGGGTGCTAAACCGAGCCAACTTACAAAATGTTTAACTGTTTTCCATTTTGTCATATCTTGTCCCGTTTCAGACAGTATTTCTAAGCCAGTCAATGCGCTTATACCCCATATTTCTGTAACATCCACACTCAATATGCTTTTCAAATATTGTGTCATATCAAAGAATGGATGATTTTTGGTCTTTCTTTTATTGTGCTTTTTACACTTTGTATCTGCATCTGTATCTGTATCATCCTCCTTTATCATTCCTTTTAAAACTTTTTCTATTTCTAAATCACATTCTTGTATTTTTTCGTTATAATATTTATATAAATCATTTGCCTGCTTCAATTCAAATAAATATTCTTGTCGCCAATATCCATTTAATGATTTTATTATTTCTTCTTTGGTTGCCTTTATTCTACTATCTACCAATCCTGACAAATATGTTGCATCTCTGTTGCCAGATAAAATGGCTTCTACTATCCTTCTTCCGCTCACACCAGTCAAATCTGATATTACTGTATGGAGTTTTATATTCATTTGTTCCATGGCTTTCTGCATGTGTTGTATCTCACGTGCAGCTCCTTGTATCAAATTTTTCCTTTGACGATAATAATCACGCAACTCCCGGATTTCTACACTTGGTTGAAAGCTATTACTCAATAAACCATAGCTATGAAGACGTTGTATCCATTCACTATCTGTATCATCGGACTTACGACCAGATACATTCTTCACAAATTTTGAATTCGCTAAATATACCGATATGCCATGCTCTTCTAATAACAAGTATAATTGAAGCCAATATACACCTGTTGATTCCATCGCTACTGTGTCAATTCCACACTTTTTTAACCAAGTGCAGATTTCTTGCAAATCTTCTGTGAATGTTCCAAATTTTCGTGTCGGTTGAGGGTCCCTGTTCGATGGAACTGCAACCCAATGCTCAGTATCACCAATATCTATTCCAGCTGCATTTGGATTGCAAATTTGCAATGATTGTTCTTCATGCTTTCCCATTGAATTCTTCTCCAAATATTTATTAATATTTTTTTTATTGTAATTAGCCTGATTGTCTGTAATTTTCTTGCAATCTCTTATGCGGAATTATCGATTTCGATATTACCAATTATGCACTCGCAGACAATCAGTGCCAGACTGAGTATAATGGCACTAAGATTAGGATAATATAAAAAATATTGCTAAATTTGTATGAGTATAAATTACAAATATGGCATAAGAAATGACAAACAACATATCAATGAAATTATCCGCTCAACTCAAAGAAGAGTTAAGCACAAATTTACTTCCATTGTTTTATAAATCTGTTAAGTCAATAGTAGTAGGTGAAGATAGTAATGACACCAAATTCAGGGATCGTGTATTTAACCAATGCGATACTTTGCTTACAATGATAAGTACTTCAACTCAAACAGATAAAAGTCTTCAAAATTCTGTAAATATCTTTTCACAGATACATGAGGAAAATATAAAACGTATAACAGAATTTGAGAAAACATCAATGGAATCAGCATTAACAGAAAAACGGAGTTCAGGTCGTCCGCGAAAGTATTTTACATCTGCAGCTAAAAGCAAGCAAAAAAGTATATCAAGCAATACGTCGGCATTTTCACAGGCACGTAACCGTTTAAAATTATCTTACGTAAAAGAAGTATTTGAATACTCAAGTAAATCAACCACAAATAACAAACAAATATTTTTTGGTAGGCCTGTATATATTACAGATGGCACATTTCTTCAAATGCAAGATACAGACAGCATAAATGCTGTTTACAAAAAATCAAAAGAAGCTGGCTATCCTCGTGGGCTATTAAGCATCATTATTCAGCAAGGAACAGGACTAATCACTGATTTTAGATTAGGAAGTGATGCGAAAAGCGAATTAGAATATTTTGCAGAAATGATTAACAATCTGGAAAAGGGCAGTTTACTTTTAGCCGATGATTTATATAATTGTTTTGCAATATTTGTACTTTTGAAAAATAGAAATGCTGATATAATAGTTCCCGGAAAACGTAATAGAAATTAAGAAATAAAAAAAAAAAATGGAATCGGAGATGAAATTATAAAAGTAAAACTTGCAAAAAATAGTTCAAAGATGGCAAAACTTTATGATATAAAAGAAGAATATATAATTTTACGTAGAATTGAATATAGAACTCCAAATACAAAAGATGATATGTCAGTTTTATACACGACAATATTAGATGAAACAATTGGCAAAGAAGATATAATCTTAAAGTATGTCACACGTTGGGATATTGAGATAAATATAAGGGAAATAAAAACAATATTTGGGTTGAACATATTACGAAGTAAAACTCGGAAATGGCATTAAAAGAATTGTTATCAGGTTTGATTGCATACAATTTCATAAGAAATTATATATCTGAAATCACTTCACAAAGTGATTTTTCCCCCGAAAGAGATATCTATGAAAAATACTATACGCTCGATAAACCTGTATTTACTGACAAACTTGGTAGAGTATACAACAAAATCTCCACAGGACGCCCAAAAAAGATTGAATGAAGAGATTCTTAAACATATTATTCCAAAGAGACCAGGAAGGCACTACCCAAGAAAGACTAAGTGTGGTAAATATAGAAAATATAGATGATATAATAGTTATCTTAGTGCCATTAAGACTGAGTAGGGGAATATAATTCCATTCCGATTTCGGCTTTTTGCTGCTAACTACTTTGCAAATTTAACAAAGTTAGTTGTTTTTTGCACCTGATTTTTTCAGCTGGCGACTGAGTAGTTACGGTTTCTTTAATTGCAATTAATATAAATCATACATGAATCATTTTTTGATTGAAACTACAAAAAAAAAACTGATAATTAATTATCAGCTTTTTCTTTTGTCGGGGTAGAGGGATTCGAACCCCGACCCCCTGGTCCCAAACCAGGTGCGCTAGCCGGGCTGCGCTATACCCCGTCTCAAATGAGAATACAAAATTACGAACTTTTTTTGATATACGAAAATAAAATTTTTCATTTTAGTAAATTTTTTTTCATTTAGACTTATTTTTTATAAAATTCGTCAAGAATGATTGTGTTTTTTGCAATTAACATTAGAAAATGAATGTTTAGAATTGAAAATATCGAATTTCTTTATGGTTTTGCAATAATACCATTGCTGATTATTATTTTTATTCTTTCAAGAAATTGGAGAAAAAGAAGATTGAATGCAGTTGGTGATGCTGAACTCGTACTCAAATTGGTAAATGATGCTTCAACTATTAAACCAGTATTTAAATTTATTTTATTGATGATTTCATTTTCAGCATTAATTTTGGCTATTGCAAATCCCCAAATCGGTTCAAAATTGGAAAAAGTTAAGCGTGAGGGTATTGAAATTATGCTTGCTGTTGATGTTTCTAATAGTATGCTATCAGATGATATCAAGCCAAATCGACTTGAACGAACAAAACAATCAATATTATCATTGATAGATAAATTAGAAAATGACAAAATTGGAATTGTAGTTTTTGCTGGTAAATCATTTTTGCAATTGCCTTTAACTACGGACTATTCCTCTGCAAAATTACTAACATCAACTTTAAGTCCTGAATTAATTAATACACAAGGTACTGCAATCGGTTCAGCTATTGAATTATGTGCTGAATCATTTTCTCAATCAGAAAAAAATAATAAAACAATTATATTACTAACTGATGGTGAGAATCACGAAGATGATGCTCTTGCTGCTTCAGAAAAAGCAAAAGATAAGGGTATTATCATTCATACAGTTGGAATGGGTTCAATTGATGGCGGTCCTATTCCTATCATTCAAGATGACGTTAGGGTTGGATTTAGAAAAGATAGAGATGGTAATGTAATTGTAACTAAATTAAATTCATCAGCTTTAGAACAAATTGCTTCTACAAGTGGTGGTACTTTTGTAAGGGCAAGTTCTACTGAATTGGATTTGTCTGAATTGATAAAAGAGTTATCCAAATTGGATAAAGAAGAATTTGATTCAAAAGTATTCACTGATTATGATAGTAAGTTTCAAATTTTTTTGCTTATATCTTTAGTGTTTATTACTATTGAACTGTTGTTAAGTGATAGAAGAAATAGATTTTTTTCTGTATTTAACAAATTAATGGGAGGAAAAGTATGAGATATCTAATTTTTGTATTAGTTTTACTTTGTTCTTTAAATTTATCAAGCAAAGAATCGAAAAAATATATTAGAGAAGGTAACGAACTTTTCAAAGGTAAAAAATTTAATGAAGCTGAAATTAAATATAGAAAAGCATTAGACTTAGATAAAGACCATATTCCAACATTTAATCTTGGAGATGCACTTTATAAGCAAGGAAACTACAAAGAAGCAGCTGAAAAATTTAATGAAGTATTAAATAAAGATACTGATAAAGATACTAAATCAGCAGCTTATCATAATTTAGGAAATTCAATGTTGATGCAGAAAAAGTATGAAGAAAGTATTTCAGCATACAAAAATGCATTAAAGAATAATCCTAAAGATGAAGATTCTCGTTATAATCTTGAATATGCAAAAAGAATGATACAAATGCAACAGCAACAGCAAAATCAACAACAGAATCAACAGCAGAATCAGCAAAATCAACAACAGAACCAACAACAAAATCAGCAAAATCAAGATAAACAAAATCAAGATAAGCAGAATCAACATCAACAAAATCAGCAGAATCAACAGAATAAAGATGAAAATCAAAATTCCAAGCAGAATGATGAGCAGAAAAATCAAAACAATCAACAAAATTCTAATGATAAAAATGAGCAATTTGGCAATAAAGAATCTGAAAAAACAAAAAAACCAGATATATCAAAAGAAGACGCAGAACGTATTTTAAAAGCTTTGCAAAATGAAGAAAAGAATGTACAAAAAAAAGTACGCAAACAGAAGGGAACTTCTGTTAAAATCGAAAAGAATTGGTAGTTCTTTCTGTTCTTTAATGAAGAGTTCTATTAGGAGCAAGATAAATGAAAAGTTATTTTAAGTGGTTATTATTTTTCGTAATTATTGTTAGTTATAATGCTTTTTCGCAAGAATTTGAGGCGACTGTCAATAAAAATCCTATTGCCTTGGGTGAAAGATTTCAAGTATCCTTTGTGCTGAAAAATGCTGAAGGGTCTAACTTTAAAGCACCAGATTTCAAAGGATTCACTGTATTAAGTGGACCGATGCAAGGGCAAAATGTTCAAATTATCAATGGTAGAACATTTCGGTCTGTATCATTTTCATATACTCTCGTTGGTGATAAAGCAGGTGATTTTAATATAAATCCAGCAACAATTACAGTTGATGGGAATAGTTTAAAATCTAATGTAATTAAAATAAAAGTTCTTCCCGAAACTGACGCTCAAAAACAACTAAAACAAGCCGCTGAGCAGCAAGATAAAGAGCTTTCAGTGCAAGCACAAGACATTTTAAAGAAGAATATATTTGTTAGACTGAATGTTTCTAAAAAAGATGTTTATCTTGGTGAACAAATTACTGCTACCTACAAAATTTATGTTAATCCTGAATTGAATCTTTTGCAAATGAATCCTTCAAAAGTTCCAACTTTTGATGGCTTTTGGGCTCAAGAACTCCCCGGTGATAAGTTAAGTTGGGCAAGAGAAATAATAAACGGAGTTGCATATAATTCTGCTATTATTAAGCAAGTGGTCTTATTTCCACAAAAAAGTGGTAAATTAACAGCTGAACCTTATGAATTTGATTTCATTGTCAGATTGAAAGTTCAGGGAAGAAGACCTCAAAGGAATGACCCATTTGGTGGTTTATTTGATGATTTTTTCAGTTCCTCATATAAGGATTTTAATTACAAAGCTAAAAGTGAAACCGGCAATATTAACGTAAAAGCATTGCCTGATAATGCTCCAACAAGTTTCAACGGCTCGGTTGGTGATTTAACTCTTGATGCATGGTTAGATAAACCAAAAACAAAAACAGGTGAGCCAATTTCATTAAATGTAAAAATTTCAGGAAGAGGAAATCTTAAATTAATTGAACCGTTACTATTGAATTTCCCACCTGGATTTGAGTTATACGACCCTAAAATAAATGATAATATTAATATAACCGCTGCAGGTATGTCTGGTAGTAAAATATTTGAATATCTGATAATACCAAGAAATCCCGGTACTTTTAAGATTGAACCTGTTGTTTTTTCTTATTTTGATTTGAATACAAAACAATATAAAACTCTCACGTCAAAAGAATTTAATATTGTAGTTGAAAAAGGCAGTAATTCCGAAACAGCTTCAATTTCTGGAGTTCGCAAAGAAGATGTGCAATTAATCGGTAAAGACATTCGGTTTATTAAAACCAAGGCAATTAATTTAGAAAAAAATTCAGTAAGTTTCTTTGGTACTGCATTATTTTTTATTTGGCTATTAGTACCAATTATTTTATTGATATTATTTATCATTTTACTTGGCAAACGCCGTAAATTTAATGCTGATGACTTATTAGTTAAAAATAGAAGAGCTACCAAAATAGCAAAGAAACGCTTAACTATAGCCAAAAAGTGTATGATTAATAATGAAAAAGATAAATTCTACGAAGAAATTACAAAAGCAATGTGGGGTTATCTAAGCGATAAATTATTGATTCCGAATTCAGAATTAACAAAAGACAATGCTAAAGAAATATTATTAAATAAAAATGTAACCGAAGAATTAACTGATAAATTTTTGAATACACTCGACACAGCTGAATTTGCAAGATATGCTCCAGTTGGTCAAGCAGGCGAGATGCCAAATCTCTATGAATCATCAGTTAGTGTAATCACAGAAATTGAAGGAGTTTTGAAATGAGATATTTAATAATTTTATTTGTAATATTAGCTAATATTTCTTTATTGGGCTTCGATGCTAATTCAGAATTTAAAAAAGGTGTTGAATTTTATAAAAATGAAGATTATTCTAAAGCATCTGTTGTTTTTGAACAGCTTATTAGTGAAGGATATAAAAACCATGAAGTATATTACAATTTAGGTAATTGCTACTTCAGAACTGAAAAAATTTCACTCGCAATTCTCAATTACGAAAGAGCCAAACGACTTGCTCCAAGCGATGAAGATATTGATTTTAATTTGAAAATTGCTAATTTAAAAATTGTAGATAAATACGAACCTTTGCCAAAAATCTTTTTTTTCGAATGGTATGAGAATTTTTTAAGTTTCTTCTATTCTGGAACTTGGTCAATAATTTTTGTAGTATCAATTTGGATTTTATGTCTTTCAATTGCTACTTTGATGTTCTTTTCTGGTATTACTATTAGAAAGTTCGCTGTTTGGATAGGATTGATTTCAATAATAGTAATATTAATTTCTGGATTCTTTTCCTATAAGAGTTATAACAATGAATTAGCAGTTAATTCTGGTATAATTTTTACTCAAAGTGTATATATAAAAAGTTCACCTGATAATAATTCAGCAGACTTATTTATACTTCATGAAGGAACCAAAGTTAAAATACTTGATGAAATTGGAGAATGGTGTGAAATTAGAATTGACAATGGAAATGTGGGCTGGCTTCCGAAGAAAACTGTTGTTGTGATATAACAGTCATGGGCGGTACGATAAATAAAATTGTATATAATAATAGAAACAAAACTTGCGAAGTGCAGTTTGAAAATTCTGAAAATATTCATCTATCAGTTGATTTGGTTGTAAAGTATCAGTTAGCAAAAAATATGTTGCTGCCTGATGAGTTATTGTTGTCTATCAAAAAAGAACAAAGAATAATTGAAGTTAAACAAGCAGCTTATTCAATAGCTACATACCGATTAAGACCTACATCTCAAGTAATTCTAAAATTGAAAGATAAAGATTTTGAAACAGATGAAATTGAAATAGCACTTAAATTTCTAAATGAATTTAATCTACTAAATGACAAGCAATTTACAATTTCATATATCAAAGATAGTTTATTGAAAAAGCCAGTTTCTAAATTTAAAATGAAAATGGACTTGTTAAATCTCGGTTTAGATAAATATTTAATTGATGATACTATTGATGAATATTATCCAATTGATGATGAATTTGAACTTGCTTTGAAATCTGGTGAAAAAAAACTAAGATTAATTAGAAATAAACCTCCTGAAAAACAAAGAAATTCCTTGTATAATTATCTCGCAGGTCAAGGTTATAACCACGATATAATTAAAAAAGTAGTTACTCTATTACTTGAAAAGATTAATGAATGACAATTTAATTAGTAACTACTCAGTCGAATTGATATTTTAAAATTGCTTTCATATTTGAATAAAAAAAATGTATATTTCGCACAAAATGAAAATAATAATATCATCAAATTCCTTAAAAATCCCGTTAGGGATTAAATGTTTGTAACAAATTGAATTCACCTAAGTCCAGCAATCCCAGCGGGATTGAATAATTTAATACACATTCAACACCTACGGTGTTGCAGTTGACGATGGGAGAATATTCTGTTACAAACATTAATTCCCTATGGGAATTTCAAGGAATTTCTTTCAAATTAACGAAAATACAAATTTATGGTTAGTTGGCTGAGTAGTCACTTTAATTACTCTGTTTTCTTAACTCGGAAATTCTGAACATTAATATCATATCTTCTGATTTTGTTATGCATTGTTTCGCGACTTATACCCAACATAGCTGCAGACTTACTAACATTACCATTGCATTTCTTTAAAGTATTTTCGATTTTCTTCTTATCAACAGAAGCTAAATCTTCCTTGAGTGTTTTTGAATTATCCCAAATCTGTTCAACTACTTCAGTTTTACCGTTTGAATTGGAATTGCTAAGAATCTTCACTAAATCCGAAACTTCGACTTGTTCATGGAGAACTGTTTGAAGAGCAACTTTAATTATACTTGATACCTCACGAGCGTTTCCATACCAATTTTGCTCCTGCAAGTATTCAATAGATGAAGGTGCAAGAAACTTACTTTCTTGGAAATCCATATTGTGCTTGCGGACATAATAATCAATAATTAATGGTATATCTTCTTTGCGTTCTCTTAAAGGTGGAATATAAATTTCACATTCACGAAGTCTATGATAAAGTTGCTCTCGGAATTTGCCTTCTTTCATACCTGATATTAAATCTTTGTCGGTTGCAGAGATAAATCTTACATCTATTTCTTCACCTTGAACAGAACCAACCTTACGAACTATCTTTTCTTCGATTGGAATAAAAAGATTAGATTGCAAATCAAGGGACATTTCACCTATCTCATCAAGAAATATTGAACCTTTGTTAGCTTCGTGGAATAATCCTTTTTTAGTTTCAGTTGCACCGGAAAAAGCACCTTTAATATGCCCAAATAATTCACTTTGAAATAGTTCCTTTGGAATATTTGGAATATCAACTGTAACAAATGGTTGTTTTGCTCTACGGCTAACGCTGTGAATAGCTTTTGCTACAAGTTTTTTGCCTGTACCTGTTTCACCTGTAACAAGAATATTTAAGTCAGTTCTACCATATCTAATAATAGCATCGCCAATTTCTAACATTTGCTTACTTTTGCCCATTATACCATTTGCTGTAAGAAATTTTGAAATTTCGTTTGCTTCACTCTTAACAGCTATACGCCCAATTGCACTTTCGAGAACAGATTTTATTTTATCTTTTGTAATAATACTCTTTTCAATAAAATTAACAGCACCAAGTTTCGTTGCTTTCACAGCAGTTTCGATTGTGCCTTTGCCACTTATCATAACAACAGGAATTGCAGGATAATTTCTTCTGAAAATTTCAAGTAAATCAAGACCATCCATGGTTTGTCCTGGACCAAACTCAATATCAAGAAGAATAATACCGATACTTCTATTGTGCAATTCGAGATATTCTAATGCTTCAGTAGGTGAATTAATAGTAAAAGCACTAAAACCGAATGAACCAACAATATCGGCTAAAGTTGAACTAAAATCAACACTATCATCAATAATAGCTACTTTCATCTTAGATTTATTATTCAATTTTTTCCTTATCAATCATAAATTTTTTAAATTCAGTATCGTTTGGTAAAGTATTCATCAATTTTAAAAATATTTTCTTAAATTCTTTATTTCCCACATTGTAATGTTCTGGGACCCAAAAAGCTAATAAATTTACGTTTTTATTCTTATCGTCATATTGTATAAAATGTAATTTCTCACCCGGTACATTCAGTATTTTATTGCTTAAAAAAAGTTTTTTACTTTCATTCAGTAATTCACAAAAAATATTTTGTTCAATCGTTCCAACATAGTTTCCAGTTTGATTATCTGTTAAATTCAAAGAAAAATAACTATATATTTTTCCATCGATTCCAACTTGCCAACCTCGGAGTAATTTTTCACTTTCAGAAAATTCACCCCACCTAATGATAAAACTATCTTTTTCATCATAGCACTTTACAGTTTTTGAAGTGCCACATGAACTGATTAAAATGATTAAACTTAATATAAATATACGAATTACTAAATTCATTTTACAAAATACCATTTTCTTTTTTATTTAAAAAATCAGCGATACGTTGTAATGACTTTTCTTTTCCAAGAACTTCCATAGTTTCAAACATACCAGCACCAACAGATTTACCTGTAATCATCAATCTCAAAGGATGTATAATAATACCAAGTTTCATTCCTAAAGACTCAACATATTGCTTAGTAATAGTACTTAAATTACTATGTGTGAAATCATCAGTTGATTTATAAATTTCTAATAACGATTTTACCAAGTCAGTAGTATTTTCTTTCCAATGTTTCGTCATATATTCAGCTTCAAATTCACTAATTTCACCAAACATATACGGTGCAAAAGTAGGAATTTGATGAACAAATATTACTCTTTCCTTCAATAAATCAACGACTTTCAATAAATATTCTTCAGCAAACACACCAAAATTATGTTTTTCCAACAATGGTTTAAGCATTTCAACTAAATCAGTAAGGGGAAGAATTCTTAAATATTGTGAATTCATCCAGTCCAATTTTGTGGTATCGAATACTGCACCACTTTTATTGACTTTTTCAAGTGAGAAATTATCAATTAATTCTTGCATTGAAAAAATTTCCCTATCAGCTGTTGGATTCCAACCCAATAAAGCAATAAAATTGACAAAAGCATCTTTAAAATAACCTTTTTCAACATAATCTTCAACTGCTACACTACCTTGTCTTTTGCTTAATTTTGATTTATCTTTATTCAACAATAATGGCAAATGAGCAAATTTTGGACGTTCCCAGCCAAAGAAATCATATAGTAAAACATGCTTTGGAGTAGATGGAAGCCATTCTTCACCTCTAATCACGTGAGTGATTTTCATTAAATAATCATCTACTACATTTGCAAGATGATAAGTAGGATAGCCATCAGATTTAATCAAAATCTGGTCATCAACATCTTTACTTTGAACAGAAACTTCACCACGAATAATATCGCTAAAACGAATTTCACTCATTACAGGTACTTTCAATCTTATTACATATTCCGCACCTTCACTAATAAGTTTTTTTGTTTCAGCATCACCAAGTGTAAATTGATTTCTCATCACAGAACGGTCATATTTGGGTGCAATTCCAGCTGCTTGTTGCCGTTGACGCATTGCTTCAATTTCATCAGCAGTATCAAACGCATAGTAAGCATTACTATTTTCGAGTAATTTATTAGCATATTCAGTATATAAATGAAATCTTTCAGACTGAATATATGGACCATAATCGCCACCTTCAATCAAACTTTCATCAAATTCAATACCAGCCCATTTCAAATACTTAATCAAGTTTTCAGTTGCATTTTCTACAAATCTTGTTCTGTCAGTATCTTCTATTCTTAAAATACATTTTCCGTTATGATGACGGGCAAATAAATAATTATACAAAGCTGTTCTTAAACCGCCTACATGTAAGTAGCCAGTTGGTGATGGTGCAAATCTTACTCTAACACTCATAATATAATAAAATCCAAAAATTCTAAAATTGCATTTTAACAAACTGCAAATTACGAAATTTTAAGATTTTGAATATTATAAAAATTAAATTTTTTTTAATAAACTAAAATACTAATTTGCATTCAAAGATAATATATAGTATCCCAAAAAAACCAGCGGGATTTATAATAGTTCAAAGATGGCCTCACAGAAAATTTTATTTGAATCTGGTATAGTAGTTTCAATAAATTATACTTTGCTAATTTTTATAATAATTTAAAACAAAGTATAATTTTAAACGTAAATAAAATTTGAGACAGTTGCAAAACTCTTTCGAGAGCATTGAGCTATACTTAGATTGCTTCATAATTTATTTATATTAAATGGCTTATCGCAAATTCATATAATATAAATACTTCAGCATCAGAGTTATGTAATAGTCTTATTTTGTAATAAAATTGTTGTAATCTGAATTGATTTGTATGAAATTTTTAATCATATTTGTTGTAATTATTGGTTTGGTAATGTTAGGTTTTGCAGTTGTTATGCGAAAAATTAAAAAGTTTTTCTCTGGGTTTACTGCACCTATGAATAATTTTAATCAAAGTCAATCAAAAATTGAAGAAGACGTGCTATATGATGATGGCAAAGTAAAAGTATATAAAGGAGAATCTAAAGATTAACTTTTATGAAACATCAAAAAATTGCAGCTATTGATGTTGGTTCAAATTCTATTCATATAATTGTAGCCACATTTGAAAATAATAATTTAATTGTTCATTATCGTGCAAGAACGCCTCTAAAATTAAGAGAAAAAATTAGTAGGAATGGAAATATTGATAGTGATTCAATTGATGCAGCCGTTGTTGTGATTGATGAATATGTAAAGAAATCAGTTGAATTTGATGCAAAAATCATTGCTGTTGGTACTGCTGTTTTAAGGCAGGCAAAAAATTCTAAAGAACTTATTGAAAAAGTTTTCAAAAAATCTGGTGTAACGATTAGAATATTATCTGGAATTGAAGAGGGGAAATTAATTTACGAAGGAGTTAAAAAAGTAATTTCATTTAGTGAAAACAATTATCTGATTTTAGACATTGGAGGTGGTAGTACAGAATTAATTATTGCAAACAAAGATGGTGTACAATTTGTCAATAGTATTGATATTGGCTGCATATCATTAACAATGAGATTTTTTAAGAATAATAGTAGCTTTCAGGAACAAATAAATTTGAGTAAGAATTATACTAAAGACGTGATGAAAACGGTAATAGAATCAATTAAAAAGCTAAATATTAAATCCATAATAGGAACTTCTGGCACTATTAATTCGATTTTATCTTTATCATTAAAAAAAACGATATTATTTGAAGAAGAGAAAAATTTAATTTCAATCAATTGTAGTTCTATTTTTGAAACAATAGAATTAATTTTAAATTATAATAATTTCGATGAATTATCTAATATACCGTTTATTGATAAATCAAGAATTGAACTATTGCCAGCTGGAGCAATAATATTAAATGAAGTTTTGCAAAATTTTAGCTGTGAATATCTCAATATTTCAGCTTACTCTATTAAGGAAGGAATAATTTTTAATTTTATTTAATACTTTGAAATTCCAGTTGGGAATAAATGTTATTTTTTAGAGTGGAAATTTGTTTTTTATTCTTTATCACATACATTCAATCCCAAAATGAATTGTAACCACTCAGCAGCTTATAGATATTTTAGAATTTTTGTTCATTTTTTAAAAATTCCTTGAAATTCCCAGCGGGAATTAATTTTTGTAATAAGAAGAATCTCCCATCGCCGCCTGCAACACCGTAGGTGTTGAATATGTATTTGAACTATTCAATCCCTATGGGATTGTTGGACTTAGGGGAGTTATCTTTGTTACAAACAGGTAATCCCTAATGGGATTTTCAAAGAATTTCTTTTTATGATTATTTGCAAATTGTTCAAAATATACATTATTTTCATTCAAAAAGCAAAGCAATTTGAAAATATTATTTCGGCTGATTAGTTACCAATTCGTTAAAATATTTCAAATCATCGGATGAATTTTGCAATTACAAATATTTCTTTTAAAAAAACAAAATATTTCTTGCATAGAATAAAAATTATAGCTATATTTGTAATAGTTATTGTTGTAGAAATGCTTTAACAATAATTGTGTTCTTGCAAATGTTCTTTTTGATTTGAAGTAGTTGTTGTTTTTTTCGGTTTTCTGAATCAAATTCCAATCAATATTAGTTTCTGCTAAATTCTGCATAACTCTATATCATATTTTCAGATTAATTCCAATTGCAATTTCAGTTTTGTTTTTTAATTGTATAGTTACAAATATTTAACTATATTTTTTTTCATATTTAATTACATAAGTGTTATGAATATTTACGTTGGAAACATTGATTATCGCATTCAAGAGAATCAATTAAAAGAATTGTTTGAACAATTCGGTGAAGTAAAATCTGTAAGTTTAATTACAGATAAATTTACAGGTAAAAGCAAAGGGTTTGCTTTTGTTGATATGCCAGAAGACAATCAAGGCAATGATGCTATTGAACGTTTAAATGGTTATATGTTAAGCACTCGCGAAATTACTGTTTCGCAAGCAAGACCTCAAGGCGAAACTAACAACAGAGACAATTTCAGAAGAAATAACAATCGTCCAAGATATTAATAGTTATTAACTTCTCTAATATTTTATTGTCAGTAAAAGTTTAATTACTTTTACTGACTTTTTTTATTTAATTAAAATTTTCTGGAATGAATACCTTCAAGTATCCATCTGAGAATTTCAGTATATTTATTTATCTTAAGTTTGCTAAATTCAGAATAAGCATCATCGAATAAACGATTGATTTCATTATTGGCAATATCAAATATTTTCAATTTATTAAACATTAGTACCATGTCTGAAACGTAACTTTCAGCAAGGCCATTTTCTGAATAAAATTTTTCAAGTAGTTTAATATCACTTTCATCAGTTGCAAGTTCTTTAGCTTTTATTACAAAAAATGTTTTTTTACCTTCGATTATATCGCCACCAATTCTTTTACCTAATTTCTCAACATCAGCTGTTAAATCTAATAAATCATCTTGAATTTGAAATGCAATTCCAACATTATGAGCAATTTTTCTTAAAGCTGTAACTTCATCTATGCTCCCCATTCCAATATTAGCTCCTATTTGAACGCTGGTTTCAAGTAAACGGGCTGTTTTCTTATCAATCATATTTATGTAATCATCGATTGTTACATCTTTCTTTGTATTGAAGTCCATATCAAGTACTTGACCTTCGCAAACTTCAATGATTTCATTAGTAAATAACTGCAAAATACATTCGGTTTTAATATGTGTAGTATCCTTTGGCAATATTCTATATGCCATACCAATCATTGCATCTCCAGCAAGTATTGCTATTGCAGGAGTCCATTTTACGTGAATTGTTTGTCTGCCACGGCGAATTGGGGAATCATCCATAATATCATCATGAACAAGTGTAAAATTATGCAAAATTTCTAAAGCAACACCTGCATTTAAAGCCATATATGGTTTTTCAGACACAATTCCACAAGCAACCATCGTTAGAACTGGTCTGATTCTCTTCCCACCTGATGACATAATATATGCAATTGGTTCGTAAAGATTTTTTGGCTCTACAATAGTAATATATTCTTTAATTCTCTTTTCAATTGCTTCAAGAAATTCATTGTAAATTGATTTGAAATCCATAATTGACTCTCTAATTATTTAATTATAACATTTTAACATAGTATTTCCCCGGTAGCTGTCTGATTAATGAACGAAATTCAAGTTCTAATAATCTTACTAAAACTTCTGAAATTTCTAATTCTGCAATACCTGCAATTGCATCAATATGCATTGGAACATCACTAAGCAAATTGTATATCTTTTTTTCAACGGGGCTTGAAAAAACAGGTTTGGTTTCAATTTGATTTTTGGCAAAAAGGGACTGTCCAATTCCAAGGTCTTCAAGGATTGATTCAGCTGATAATGCTGGAACAGCGGCAGTTTCTTTTATGAGTTTGTTTGTACCTTGAGATGTTTTAGATGAAATATTGCCTGGTACGGCAAAAACTTCTCTATTTTCATTAAGTGCCATTCTTGCAGTGATTAGCGAGCCACCTTTGATGCCACTTTCGATTATTACTGTAGCTTTTGCTATACCTGAAATAATTCTATTTCTTTGTGGAAATGAACCCAAATTAGCAGCAACTCCACAACGATACTCTGAAATTATTACTCCACCAGAATCAATAATTTTTTCAGCATTTTTCACCGATATAGAAGGTGAAAGTTGGTCAATTCCTGAAGCAATTACAGAATAAGTTATACCATTATTCTTTACAGTTGCCATGTGAGCATCTGTATCAATTCCATAAGCAAGTCCACTAATTACAATTATTCCATTTTTAGAAAAAACTTCTGCAAATTTTTCTGTAACCATCTTGCCGTAAATTGACCTATGTCTTGTACCAACAATTGCAATAGCAAATTTATCTGCTGATTGAAGTTTTCCCTTTACAAAAAGAAGTACTGGAGGATAGCTAATTTCTTTCAATAAGTTAGGGTAATCATTATCCCAAAATGAAATTAAATTTACTTGATGCTTTTCGCATAATTCTAATTGTTTATCAGCAAAATCATATATATTATTAGTTGGAACAAATATCTCATCATTTTGCAATTTCAAATACTTTCCAACTTGATTAGACTTAAAGAAATCATCTAATGATTTAAACTGTTGAATTATTTGAATTTGCTTTGTTGTGTTTATACCACGAACGAAACTTAATGCAAGTATTTCTCTATCTGTCCATTGTTTTAGTAAACTCATATCATTTCTGTATTTCTGAATAAAATTTCAATTCCAAAATATTTAATATAAAGTTGTGTTCACATATATTAAGTATTCAATAAAAATCTAGTATGGATTTCATGTTTGTAATCAGGTTAATGGGTCAGTAATTTCAGCTGTATCAAAACCTCTTTTTCTCAATAAACAACTATCACATTCACCGCAAGGAATTTCTGAATTTTGATAGCAACTCCAAGTCAATTCAAAAGGAACATTTAGTTCCAAACCTTTTTTTACAATATCTGATTTTGAAAAATTGATTATAGGGATTTTTATTTCAATTTTAGTTTCAGGTTTTGTTCCCAAATTAATCGCATCTTGAAAAGCATCAAAAAATGACTTTCTGCAATCTGGATAACCACTTGAATCTCCTTCCATTGCACCAATAAATAATGCTTTAGCTCCAATTACTTCAGACCAACTTGTTGCAATTGCAAGAATATTTGCATTTCTAAATGGAACATAAGTTGCTGGAATATCTGTATTATCCAAATTTCCTTTTTCTACATTAATATTAAAATCCGTTAGACTTGAGCCACCAATTTGAGATAAATATTTAATATCTACTACCAATCTATGTTTAATATCGAAATAATCACATAAATCTGAAAATGATTTAAATTCTCGTGCTTCAGTTCTTTGTCCATAATTCAAATGTAGAGCTGCAAGTTCATAACCATCTCTTTTTGCGATTGCGGCAATAGTAGCCGAATCCATTCCACCACTTAATAAAATTACTGCTAATTGTTGCAATTTAAAATTTCCAATATCCTAAAAATACAAAATTAACTAAAAAAATACAATTTTATTTGGGTTTAATCCTGTTTGTATTATTTTTTTTGGTTTAGTTAGATTTGATAAGTCATATATTAGAATTTCACCATTAGTATGATGATTTTTTGCATTCCCAATCCATATTTCATTATTCTTAGAAATACTCATCGAATACCAAATATCATTTTTATTCGAATTTTCAATTAAATTATTTACTACATCAGATTTATTAATTATAATATAACTTACTCCTTTCCAACCTTTACTTTCAAGACCAGCACGAGTTTGATTTATAAAAAATAGCGTGTCACTTGTTGTTGAAAAAGTGATGTTTCTTGCATTTGTAATCCAATGATTTGTTTGCTTAAAATCAGTTGCAGAATATTCAATAATTCCACCTACTGAGTCTGTACGAGAAGGAAGATTATAATATGCAACATAGAATTTATTATACTTCATATTGTATTTAACCTCAATTGAATTTGCAGCTGATTTAATTTTTTTTATTTCTTGAAATGTATTAATATCAACTATTGAAATTGTTTCAGCATCTTTATCAGATGCATTAAAATCACCATAAGCCGAATTACATACTATCAAATAATTACCTGCAATATCAATACCTTCTGGTTGTGGTCCTACCAAAATATTATCTCTAATTATCTGAAAATTTGATGGATTAAATGCAACTACGCTATTATCGTACAAATCGCTGACAAATGCTAACGAATCATTAACTAAACATATTTTTCGTGGCGCCCTTGAACCTGTTAATATAATTCTATTAATAAATTTCCCGCTTTTAATATTAAAAACTTCAATTGATTTAGAACCAAGCACACTTACAAAAGCAGTATCTCCTTTGAGAACTATGTCATTAGCAGTATCACCAAGTTTTAAGCCATTATTGATACTTTCATAAAAATTCAAATCTGATATTTCGTTAATAATATCGTATCTTGTGAGTGAAGAATTATTATAACCCATCAATCCTTCGCACAGGATAAAAACAGCACTATCAGTTTTCGGTTTAATTTCTACAGTAGGAGCAATAGGTGTTTCTACACACGAAACAATAAAAATGAGTGATAATACCAATAAAGAAATATTTAGTTTCATTTTGTAATCACAATTTTTTTTGAAATTATTGAGTTATTGCTTTTCAAAATCAGAAAATATAATCCAGATTCCAAATTATTAATGATTATTTGGGATTCATAATTATTTATTTGTTCAAATAATTGATTTCCCATATAATTGAAAATCTGCAAATCAAAATTTGAATTTGAATTATTAGTGATGAATATAGAATTTGCTGTTTGAAGAATTTGAATTAAACTCAAATCATCACCAACACTATTGACAGAATCAAATTTTTGAGTATGCAAGGCAACAATCGCATCTAAATCAAAACCTGTAAGAATAAATGCTGGTTGATAATATAGGTTTTCAGAATTTAAGTTCTCAATAATTTTTGTTACATCAGTTATTTTAATATGAGTTATAAAATCTAAACCTAAATCAGATAGGTCATAACTATCTCCCCCACTCAATTGGGGATTGTATGGGTCTTGCTTTCCTTCTGTTGGAGTTTTACCAGCAAGACCATGTAATGATGTTGCGTTGAAAGGAAATTCTATAAAATTGACTCCGTCTTGACTTACAGATACTTTTGCTGGTTCAGCAAATATTTTCTTAGTTACAGGATTAAAGAATGGATTTTCAAATATTGTAAAATCTGGACCATCATCATTAATAATTTTATAGTTTTTAATTCCAACTACAATTTCGCCACCCATTCCAAGTGATAACAACTGTTCAGGAGATGCTTCTGGTAGTTCGTAACTTGCATTTGTAGAAGGTAATCCAAATATATTTTTTGGAAAATATTCAGGCATTTGTCCAGAATCTTGACCAGTTCCCGGCTTAAATGAATAAACAGTATCAATAGTATTGCTGAAAGAAACCGTATAAATGAAGAATAAAATGAAACCTGTCATTACGAACTTGTTTCGGAATCCAGTTTTATTGATTTCTGTCATTCCGAACTTGTTTCGGAATCCAGTTTTTGTATTATATATTGGATTCTGAAACAAGTTCAGAATGACAAACGGAATTGGATTCTGAAACAAGTTCAGAATGACAGAGGAAAAAGAGTTCAGAATGACATAAGGAATTGGTTTCTGAAATAAATTCAGAATGACAAAGTATAAAGAATTCAGAATGAAACTACTATTATAATTGAAATTTATCATAAAACTACACTTTTGCATTAATTGAAAATCTAAATGACCTACCCGGCATAGGGTAATTAATAATTATTGAATATTCTTTATCTAAAATATTTGAAATATCGGCTCTTAAAATTAGTTTAATATCTTCAAATCTTAGGTTTATATTTGCAGAAAAATTTAAAATCAAATATTCTGGTAAAACGGAATTAACTGTATTATCTGGCAATGAATATCTAAAACTTGAATAGACAAACGAAGAAGAAATTGTAAATTCAGAAAAATTAATACTAAAAATACCATTAATTAATTCATTTGGCGAATATATTATTTGTTTATCAAATGAATATGAATCTTTGCTTCTATCAACTGCTTCTTGAAGTGTATAATTTAAATTAATGTTGATTAAATTATTAGCTGTAATGAACCCTAATCCAAATTCAATTCCTTGTGTTATAACTTTTTCAATATTTTGTGCTGACCAAGCACCGGGCATAGCAACTGCTACAATTTGGTCTTTTGTATCTATATAAAAAGTGTTAAATTCAAGATTTATTAATTTAAATAATTCTTTTTTTATTCCCAAATTCAGATTCAGGGAATTTTCTGGTTTTAAATTTTCATTACCATAATTCAAATAATACATTTCGTTAAAATTTGGAGGTCTGAAATTAGCAGATAGTTGAAAAATCCCTGTAAAACCTGTCTTTTTAAAATCTAATAATGTTGCAGCAGATGATGAATAGGCGGGTTGTAGGTAAGAAATAATATCAGTTCTAAATGACAATAATCCTGTTGCATCAGTAATTTTTGATTTAAGAATATTTGTTTCTAATTTAGTTCCAATTGCTAAACCATACCTTTCGACAAAAGAATTTAGTTTTTGATTGAGCATATCGCCCGACAAATTTGCATAAAACATTTCGAATTGAAAATCTAAATAATTCGTAGAATCATAAATAATATATTTAGATTGAAACTGTAATTCTCTATTGAAGAATACATTTTCTTTGAGTAAATCGATATTTCTGAATGTTTGAGGGTCTTTATAAATTGATTGATTTAATTTTCCAAATAATGATAATTTGATTTCTGAAAAGTGATTTAACTTTCGATTTAGATTACTAAACCACCATATTTCACTATCTGCAAGATTGGCACTGTCATTTTGGATTTGTCCCTGTATTACCGCTCCCGGCAATCCTCTCTCTGAAGTTCTCAAAAGAAGTAAATTATAAAAATTCCATCTTCCAATATTTGTGTTGATTGAATTTGCTAATGACAAATTCATATAATTACCATTCGTTCTCGAAAACTGCTTTTCCTCGCCATATTGGTCAGATGAAAATGGATAATTACCTTTAGATGTTGTGTATTCCAAATTGCTGATGATAGCTGTATTATCTATCAAAAAACCACTTTTGATTAATGTTTGAAATTCACCAAAAGAACCGAAAGTTAAATGTAGTTCAGGATTAATATCACTATTTTCTGTAATCAGATTAATTGCACCACCAATTGCACCACCACCATACAAAGCAGAATTTCCACCTCTCAAAACTTCAATTTCAGAGAAAAGTGAAATTGGAATATTACTCAAATCAACTATACTATTTTGAGAAGATGATAAACGCAGTCCGTTTATCAATACCACATTTTGAGATGAAGATGTATTACGAATGGAAATTGTTTTCATTCCACCCAAACCACCATAATTTTTTATATACATACCAGCATTATATTGTAATGCATCAGGAATTTGAATTGAACCAAGTGATTGAATTTGCTTTTGAGTGATGATTGAATTTGGATAATATTTAAGCGATACATCAGATAAAATTCTACTTGAATTTATTTCCAATGGAATAACTTTATATGTAATGGTATCTTTCTGCTGTGAATATAGATTAATAGAAAATAGAAGTACAATCAAGCATCTGAAGACGCCTGATTTAATAGTATTCGATTTACTTTTAATTATTTTCCACATAACTCTTTTTTTGCTTTGTTAATCTGTACTCGATTCAGAATCCATTTTTCTTTGTCATTCTGAACTTGTTTCAGATTCCATTTTTCTTTGTCATTCTGAACTTGTTTCAGAATCCATTTTTCTTTGTCATTCTGAACTTGTTTCAGAATCCATTTTTCTTTGTCATTCTGAACTTGTTTCAGAATCCATTTTTCTTTGTCATTCTGAACTTGTTTCAGAATCCATTTTTCTTTGTCATTCTGAACTTGTTTCAGAATCCATTTTTCTTTGTCATTCTGAACTTGTTTCAGAATCCATTTTTAGATGCTGAACTAAATTCAGCATGACACTCTTGAAAACTGTCATTCTGAACTTGCATTGTCATTCTGAACTTGTTTCAGAATCCATTTTTCTTTGTCATTCTGAACTTGTTTCAGAATCCATTTTTCTTTGTCATTCTGAACTTGTTTCAGAATCCATTTTTCTTTGTCATTCTGAACTTGTTTCAGAATCCATTTTTCTTTGTCATTCTGAACTTGTTTCAGAATCCATTCTTAGATGTGAACTAAATTCAGCATGACACTCTTGAAAACTGTCATTCTGAACTTGCCATTGTCATTCTGAACTTGTTTCAGAATCCACACCCAAAATTTCATTGTACAAATCCTTCCATTCGGGATTATCTTTTTCAATTAAATTTATCTTCCATTGTCTTCGCCAATTTTTCAATTGTTTTTCCCTCTCAATTGCTGTAGTAATTTCATTAGTTATTTCATAATACACTAAATTATCAATACTATACTTATTAGTAAACCCATCGACCAATTTATTCTTATGCTCATAAACTCTTTTGATTAGATTTGAGGTTACTCCAATGTAAATGGTCCCATTTTTTTTGAAGCCATGATATATATGTAATAATTTTTCATCAATCAAAATTCTCATAAATTCTTAGATTCTGAACCAAGTTCAGAATGACAATTCTTAGATTCTGAACCAAGTTCAGAATGACAATTCTTAGATTCTGAACCAAGTTCAGAATGACAATTCTTAGATTCTGAACCAAGTTCAGAATGACAATTCTTAGATTCTGAACCAAGTTCAGAAGTCCGTTTAATTACTTCACTACATTCAATTTTGTATGATATTCATTATTTCCAATATTGATTTTCAATAAATATGTTCCACTTTGTAAATTTGAAATAGGCAACTTCATTTCGTTCAATTCTGCTAGAGTAAAATTAAATGTGGATAATTCTTGACCTGTTATTGAGTTTATTGAAACAGCAATATTTTCAAGTACTTCTGAATTTAATTCTAATGAAATAGTTGTAAAATCTTTTGCTGGATTTGGATATACTTTGATTGTATTAACTACTTCATCATTGATTGTTTCGACTGATGATAGCCATTTCCCCCAAACAGAAACAAAATTAGAATTGCTACCATCAAGCTCTTTGATATTTGCAGAAGCTATAATTTGAACTGTGCTTTTCTTAAAATATTCCATAGATGAAATATTTCCTTTTGAAACTACTGGAGATGGATAAACAGTATTATCAATCATCTCATAAGAACGCATTTTTCCATTAGAAAACGTACAAACTGCTACATCATCAAGTATTTCCAAACTTGTGATTTCTGCATTTCCACCACACATATCAGCAATATAATTTACTTTTATCTCATCATTATCAGTTTCAATTTTTGATATTGATTTTTTATGAGTAGCAAACAAAATATTATCCCTAAACTTTATTATATTTGCTTTTTCAATTTCAATACTTGTATTTATCTCAGTTTCAGTATCATAAAATCTAATTAAATTAATCACAGATTTTTCTTCATTTATTTCGTTTAAAACTGCAATAGCTGGTTGTTCTTCATTATTTAATTTGACATTATTGCAATAGATTGCCATTGTTGGATTTGTTCCACCGTACATAGAACGAACAATTTGTTTTGTATCAATATCATATAGATAAATTGAATCTTTATTTGGCATAGATTGATGAGGTGTAACAATCAAGTAATTATCAATTATATCTAAATGCTTAGTTTTAAATGGAATAGCAATTTCATAGTCCATAAGATTATTCATTTTGTAAGACATTACAAAATCTCCCTGAGGTAGGAAAAATGTACCAGTTCTATCATCAAATTCAGGATATAATGGATATTCAAGTGAATTAAATGGTAATTCTGCAACTATATCTTCCCATATATCAATTGTATTACTTCTGATTGTCCAATATGTAGGCATTTCATCACCTGAATCTTCAATGCCATTTCCATTTTTATCTACTCCCTGACATAATACATGTAAAACCATTGAGTATGGCTCAAAAAATACAAAGAGAGGTCTTGCACCAACCTGAACATCAATTCTATTTGGGAATGCATGGTCTTCTTTTGGAGCTACAAAATAAATTTTATCATTTGGAGAATAAGATTGGTCTGATGGAGCTGAAACAATAGCAAATTCACCAACCACTTCAATACTTTCATATTTCACATAGTATCCGAAACTACCATCTATTTCACCAGTATTAATATCAAAATATCTAACATCACCCAGATACATTGTAACAAATAGTTTATTATCCCAAACAGTTATTTCACGTGGTCCATTATAACCATTTGTGCCTGTTGAAAATTCTTTATAATCATTAGTATTTACATCAAGAGATACTATTTTATTTGACATATTGACAGTTGCAAATATTTTATTTTCATAAAACATAATGTTGTTTCCAGCATTTCCAATTACAATGCTATCAACCGACCATTCAGAATTATTAATTAAATCGCCATAGTAAAGTGTAGATTCTTCAGTGCCAAAATTTCCTACAGAAAGCACAGCCAAACCACTTATAGATTCGCCTGATTGGTTTATTCTTGTATATGAAATCGACTCGAGAATATTTATACCACCATAAAATTCATTGATTATTTGATTTGTTTCCAAATCAATAATTGCAACTGTACCTTCATTATTGTTTTGGTATGGCAAAGTTGCAAATAGGAATTTTTTATCGGCAGAAAGTGAAACGGAATTTGCAACAACATTTATAGTTTTTGTTTCATCAAATTGTTCTGTGATGGGATTATAAACTACAATTTTTGTAGTTAAAGGTATATAAATTAATTGTTGAACCCTATCAATCGCAGGTCTGAAAGGTGAATAAGGAAAATGAAAGCTATTGAAATCAAATTCATATACTTTTTCAAATGTAGTTTCATCGTCAAGTCCAACCCAAATTGATGGTTTTTCATCACCATCATCAAAAATTCCATCATAATCAGCATCATATCCATAACAAAAAACAGTTGTTTTTTTATTATCTGAATTATAATAAGACTTTAATGGTGTTAGACCAACAACTATAGATTTTTCAGTTTCATAAATTAATGGCTTATTATTTTCAGCCATAGTGAAATACGGGAATATCGAAAATAAAACTGCAATAGCAAAGACAGAAAATTTAAACATAGTAAGCCCCAAAATATAAATAATTAAATATATTAAAACTTACCAATACTAAAATAAGAAATGTAAATGAAGATATAATTTTTACCTCATCAGTCCGTAAAACGCGGACAGCAATACAATTTCAGTATTGATAATGAGCATCAATAAGCAGGTCTTCTGGCTTAAGCTTCATCCGTTATTTCCGCCTTCCCGAAATTAATCAGTGGCTATCTTTTCGATAAGGAAATATTGTCTGCTATTACAGCGGCGTTACCGCACAGGATTCAAATCTGTTTCCCTTTAAGAAAATTTCATATTTTCTATACAAAATTTTCAAACTTATCAATGAACACAATTCAAAAATAACTATTATTTATTTACAAAAAAAGAAATTTGGATTAAATTAGTAAATAATAAATAAATACAATGCTTTAAAGAATGTATTGAAACTTCAATTTTAAAAAAGTAAATCCTCAGCCGTTTAAAAATAATTTAATTTTAACAATCTTTTCATATTAATTTCCTTGAAATTCCATTATGGAATTAATGTTTGAAAAAAAGAATAAAAAGACTTGAAGTTTCCCCTTTCTCAAAAGGTGTCATTGGTAAATTGTTTCAGAATCTATCTACAATTTATGTCATTTTTGAGGCAAGATGTCCAACACTTTGAAGGTGTTGGACATCTGCATATATTAGATTCCGCATCAAGTGCGGAATGACACGGAAAACAAATTGTCATACTGAACTTGTTTTAGAATCCATATATTCAGCAGCGTAGCTGTTACATCTTATTAGAAAAATAACACCTAAAACCAAAAAAGCTGCATAACTTCGATATGTATATTATGTCGCTACTACGTAGCTATAATTATTAAAAGAGCTAATATTTCTACTAAGATACCGCAACTACGTTGCTAAATACAGTATCCATCTGCCATTGAGATTCCGCATCAAGCACGGAACGATACAATTTTGTAATGTTAAACAATATCTCCTTTTTATTTTCCTACATTATTCTTTATTAAAACTCTCGTAAGTTAAATCATAATTTATGAAAATTATATTAATTTTTAGTCATAACTAAAAAATATATTTGTTTCTACGTAAAATAGTATTAAGTTTGATTATTAGGTTTAAGTCAAAAACTTATGTTCATTGAAAAGCAAATAAATTTCTGATTATTTTTAATCATTTTTCGGAGTAAATATTATGAAATTATATAACAAAATTTCTAATACTCGGCTAAAATTTAGTCGAATAAGCATTCAAATTGTGATGCTTGCATTTTTTATGTTGCTTTTCTTTTCAAATTCAGAAGCAAAACCACTAATCAGTATTACTATTCATATAGATTTGGGGGTAAGAGATTCTTCAGGCATTTGTCAATATCAAAATAAATTGAGATTGTGTAATATATGGATTGACGTGAGTTGGTTGAGAACTTTACGTGCAGATGCAACTTACGATGGAGAAAACATTACTTTAAATTTTCTTGATGAATTACCTGTAAAAGATGAAGCATTTGAAATTGCAGATGATTTTGAATTATCATCTGATGTGAACGCCGCATTTAATTCAAATAAACCAATAATTCTTCAAAAAGGAAATTACCCTGTAAGATACGAAGGAACTCCTTATGGTTCGGTTACAATACCTGTTGGTGTTGCATCACTGAATTCTGCAATAAATTGTGGCTTAATTCAAGATGGACATTTTGAAAATGTTACAGTTTCGGGTTCAAATATTACCAATACTTCCACTCCGTGGAAGCCAGGTGTTAATACTCCACAATGGGGCTCAACTAACGACTGCGATGGCAGAGGTGGATATGCTCAGTTTTGGGGTAATCAGGTAGTTGGCGAATCAATTATCCAAACTTTGGGTTTTGGCGGTATTATGAAAGGACAGAGATATAATTTGAGTTTCTGTGCTAAGTTAATGGCAACACAAAATTCACTTAATCCAAATCATGTTAGAATTCGTGTAATTGCTTATAATGGCACTGCTCCAAACAGAGCCACTTTACCAACAGCCAATGCTACTTTGATTTACGAAACACCAACTATTACTTCAACAACATGGCAAACCTTCAACTCATGTAGTTGGATTGCAGATAAAAATTATACCAATATCGAAGTATTACCCGTTAATAATAGTACTTTAAATGATGGTAATTTTGTTTCTTGGGGGCATGTTGATAATATGCAGCTTTGCCAAGTTGACCCATGCGAAGGATTGAATTTGAAAATTTATCCTGACCAAACTATTCAAGGGAAATGTTGTTTTAAAGTTGATTTGAATCTACAATCTTGTTTTACAAATCTCAAAGGAGTTCGTATCAAAACTCCTGCTGGAGTTACAATTGCATCTGCTTCGGCTCCTACTTCTTGGACTCAATCAGGTTTAACTGCAAACACTGTAGTTTGGAATAAACCTTTAAATGCTTTTGGAACATATTCAGGTGGAACTTTATGCTTAAATGCACCAAATACCAGTCCATTTTTTGTTATGATTGAATGGGTTGACAATAATGATAGCGTTTTCTGTAGAACTGAACGCAAACTTCAATGCCCACCTCCTTGTTTAGAAATAGAAAGTTTGAAATCAATAACATGTATCGGCTATGACCAAAATGGGTATCCACAATATAATTTCTGCTTGAATCTTGTGAATAACAGCACTCCTCAAACAATTTCATTGATTTCTCCAAGCGGTACATTTTCACCATCAAGCTACTTGTTGGGAAGTGGTGCATCCACAATTTGTGGAGTTTTCACAGCAAATTCAATAACCCCTCCTGCAAGTATAAATATTACTTCGGGTACTGCTGACGGTACATGTCTTGATTCTGTTGCAGTTAAAATTCCAAATGACTGCCCTCCAAAAGAATGTATGAAAATTGAAGAAACAAGATTGGAATGTCTTGCAACTAATCAACAAGGTGGTTCAACATATCAATTCTCTTACGTAATAACTAATCTATCAGGCGTATTGCCAAATACTGTTACAGTAAGTAGCAATGGTGGTCCAGAATTTATTATACCTAATGTTCCATTGAATACACCTACCAACTTGAGTGGCGTTATACAATATGCAACACCTATAAATGGATTGATTTGTCTTACATTTACAATCAGAAATGCAAATGGTGCTATTATTTGCTCTGAAAGAGTTTGTATTCAAGCTCCAGTTTGTCAGGATTGTTGCACTGGATTCGATAAAGGTGTAAAAATTAATTCTGTTACTCGAACTGGAATTAATTCTAATGGCGATAATATTTCAATGAATATTACTTTTGCACCTAATCGTCCAATTAAGACAATGAGTGCGACAATTGTAAGTGCTTCAAGAAGAAAAGTAGCACCAGTAATCGGCGCATGGGAAAGAATTTATGGAGATATTGGCGGCGCTTCTGCAATTCCAATGCCTACTGGTCCGGGTTTACGTTATTATGGTGGAATTGCTCCTTCTACAAGTTTCGCAGTTCCTACATTAAAAACTCGTGAAGTAGAATGGGGAACAAATTATGCAGGTACAACTGGTTCATTCAATACAACAATCGGATTATTATTCCCTGCACCTTTAACTGGCTCTTGGACTAATCCAACTACTGATGAATTGGATTACTATTTAAGAATTTCAATGACTGATGTAAAATGTATAACTTGTGATACATTGATACACATTACTCTAAAGCGTAAATCATCACCTTGGATAGCTGTAGATGCAGCTTCAGGAAATGTTATTAAACGTAAAATTGATGGCAAAAAGTATGAAGAAATTCAAAGTTCATTACTTGAAGCAGGTTCAGCAATACAGCTTAAAATGAATTCTAAAGATAAGGGAGTTTTAACTTTAAAATTACCTGTTGATAAAGATATACCAGCAGAAGAAAAAATTACAATTGTTGGTATTGGATTTATTCCAGAAGAAATAATTGATATTGAGGACTTCTCACCAATTTCATCTAATTTCAAAAAAGAAGTAAATGATGAGTATTTGTATTGTTCAGGTAAATTAACTGAAGGTGAAAGTGCTTCATTTAATGTTGGATTTATCAATCCTCCATTCGATAAATGGAATAATACTGTGGTCATTAAATATATGATTGGAACAGAACAAGAAACGATGACAGATTTTGTAAATGTTGTTGCATCTATTCCTGTAGAGCAAGTTGGTGGCGATAAATTTGAAGAATTAGTTGATGCATCACTTCAACCGCGTACTTATTCATTATCATTCATTAATTCTAACAAATCAAACAGAGCAATTGCATATATTGAATTAAGATTGCCAAAAAATGTGAAATTACTTGCTTATGGTTCTGGATTATCAGATTCATTATTGTTAGAAACTCGCTCAGTATTTAATAATGAAGATGTTAAAATAGCATCATATTTAATTCCAGTTGAAAATGGAAATAATCCAAATACTACAATCAAATTCAAAGAAGTACTTAATCCTGGAGAATCTGTAAAACCAATTTATATTACAGTAATTGGTGGTGATTCTGCAATTGATATTGGATTTACAACAAAAGATGAAGATGGAACAGTTTTGAGTGAAGGCGTTGTAAGACCAACAGTTCCTATGTCAATCGATACAGAAGATGAGATTGGTGCAACTTCAGGTGCTACAATGATGCTTGATGTATATCCAAATCCTGCAAGCAATTCAACAACAATCAATCTTGGACTTCTTAATAGTGAAGTTGTTGGAATAATTGTAACAGATATGCAAGGGAAAGAAGTTGCAACAGTTTTGAATGAAAGACAATTGAATAATGGTGATAATGTATTTATTTTAAATACAGGATACTTAAATTCAGGAAGCTATACCGTTACAGCAAAAACAAAAAATGGTAAAATTGTTTCAACAAAATTACAGATAATCAAATAGTATTATTTTTTGAATGATTATTCAAAAGGTGGTTATATTTTATATATCCACCTTTTTTTATATAATTCAATGTAACTACTCAACCATACTAATATATTTATGTTACAGGGATTACTAATAGAAACGATTTATTTTATCATCAATTAGATATTGCTTTTTGGCTAAAGCATAAGACCAACACTATTCTTGAACCACTGCCATAAATGGCGGTGCTATTGAACAGAAAATAATAATTGCCCCGCCATTTATGGCGGGGGATTCAAGAAAAATAGTGGAAATTGGCTTTAGCAAAAAACATTGAAAATACAAAGAATGATTTCTATTTTATTCTTATAGAATCAATAATTTATTACTACTGAATAATTAGAAAAAATTACTTGATTTTTTCAATACCTAATTTTTCAAAGTATAAATATATATCTTCCCCCTCAGGATTAGGTGCATTTGGATTCAAAATTGTACCATCTTTATTTAATAGCATAAATCTTGGTATTCCGTCAATATTCAAATCCTTGCAGATTTTGCTACTAAAATCACCTTTGTATAACAATTGAGTTCCTGTTAATCCCTTTTTGCCAGAATATTCTTTCCATTGATTAAAGTTCATTCTACTTTCTAAAGCGATATCAAGAAAAATAATATCTTTAGGTGAATATGATTTATACAATATTTTTTCTGCATCAAAATACAAATGACAAGCACCACACCATGATGCCCACAAATTAATATAAATATATTTACCAAAATAATCCGACAATTTTACTGGTTTCCATCAATATTTGTAAATTCGTAATCATAAATTGGAGAACCGGGCATGACATTTTTCATCTTATCTATTCGCAAAAACAATTCATCTACATAATTTTTCCCAAATCCTTTTGATACTAAATTATTTATCAATTCAATAAAACTATTTATATTATTGTAATTTCTTGCACTTGTAACTGAAGACTCAATATGGTCATAAATAATTTTGTCCCTAAATTCACCTTTGAAAGAATTGAAATAAAGTTCTGTAAATGCAATATTTAAATCTCTGACATTATCGACTTCAAATGAATCAATATATGCTGATTGCATAACCATTCTAAGATTATGAACATAAGATGAAAAACTACTAAAATTTGCGGGATGTGGAATTATATTAACCGTATCATTATTGAATAGAACTTTGTTATAATATTCAAGTTCTGGGTCAGCAATTTTATTTAAATATAAACCCATATATAAGAAACGTGCTAAAGAGTTGTAATAACTATATTTAATCTGTCCAAATAGGGTCTTATAATCAGTATCACTAATATCTACTGTATCCATTAATTTATTTAACTTAGATAAGTTACTTTTATAAATATTGTCGGAATATTCAAACAACAGTTTTATATTTTTTTTTGCAAATATTTCATTATATTTGCTGTCTATAAGCCAATTAATTGATTTAAAAAATTCATTAAAATGATTAATTTTTTGAAAAATTATATTTTCCTTAAAATAACCGGTTGTATCTCTTCTAATTTCCATTGCAATACTATCATTTGAAATACAGAGAAAAGATGCCATATAATCATTGTTTTCAGTTTTTATAAAATAGTTGTTAAGAGATTCGAAAACCTTTATATTAAATGATTGTACTGATTTTGAAGCATCTAAATTTATTGAATCAAGATTATGCCTTTTTTTGAGTAGATAATCATAATATTCAACATAAACTTTAGTTGATTGGTTAAAGCAATTATCAACCAAAATTAGAGTTAATTTAGTTGATTCATTTGAAAGAATATTTTGGTAAGCAATCAAGCCAAAAATCAGAAATGTAAAGTATTTTTTCATAATTTCCCCTAAAAATAATCAAAAAAAGGGCTGGAAAACCAGCCCAAGTTTAAATTATTTACCAGATGATAATAATTTATAAAAAGAAGAAAGTTCAAAATCAGCAAAAATACCATCAAAACCAGTACTCATTGAATGGTCACATCTTGCTCCACTTGAACAACTTGATTGGTTACATTGACAACCAGCCATTTTTTTAGTTGCTGTATCTATAATAAATTTACAATCTGAGCAACAAAAACCAGAGCAATAATGAATTACAGCATTGTTTGAACCACCTTTTGCTAAAAACAAGTTTTTCTCTTTAACTATTAGTTCGATAGCAAAATTTCTTGAACCTTCGGTATTATTTCCATTAATTACAACATAGTTTATTACACCTGATAATAATTCAACAGATTTTGCAATTTGTCCACTTCTTGCCGCTGCATTATATACATTTTTTAAAGTCGTTTCGTTTATTGTTAAAACTAAATTCCCATTTTGAATTTCACCAATTTTAATTAAGTCATCGGCAAATACAAAATTTAATGATACAAATAGAATTACTAAAATTCCAATTCCTTTTTTCATATAGGTTTTCTCCTAAAAATTTGTTAAAATTTGTTTATAATGTATTTTTCCAAATGGCAAAAACAATACCATTTGTAATTTGTAAGTATTGATAAAAAATAAATGCCGTACTTCATCTAAACAATACTTTAAAAAAAAATTTTTAATTTTCATTATATTCACGTATGTAAAAATAATATTTTTATTTTTTTCACACAAGAAAAAGTTTGCCACATTTTATTTTTTTTCTCTGTCCCCAAATTAAAAAAACAAGTGCTAATTACAGCTATTTAGGTAAATTTGCAAGGTATTTGCAATTTTTTAATCAAAGCAAAAAGCCCAAAATTAAGATTTAATATTGGGCATTTTTAAAATTAATTGAGTTTAGAATATTTACAATTTGATGAATTCTACCCTTCTATTAGTAGCTTTATTTTGAGGAGATGTATTTGGTTCAATCGGTTCGGTCTGACCTTTACCATCAGTTGTTAGTACCGATGCATCAATACCATATACATTGACTAAAGCACTTTTTACAGATTCTGCTCGTTTTTTGGATAAATTCATATTGGCATCTGCATTACCATCACTATCTGTATGACCGATTATTTTAACCTTCACGCCTGGATTTTCTTTCAATACTTTGGCAATGTCTGCCAAAGCACCGTTAGATTCAGGTTTTACAACATCTTTGCCAATATCAAAATAAATTCCATAAGAAATGAGTTTCCCATCTTTTAAAAGCTTGCTTCGTGTGTCGGGTGCAGCTGTAGTGATTTTTAAATTGGAAAAAAATGGATGTCCTTGCTGACCCCACATCGAAAAGCGAAACCGATTATACTTGGCATTTAACGGTAAAGCTGTTGGACCATCAATAACTTTTAATCCTTGATGATAAACTCTCAACCTTCTTTTTTGCACCCAAACAATGATATGATTTACCTCGTTTAATTTGATTGGAGCTAAATCACTATTCAATGAAACTAAATAATTGCCCTCTTTATAACTATTAGTTGTCCAACTAAAATCATCAGCAGTTATATGAAAACCTTCATCACCGGGTAAAAGTCCATTTTGCAGAAAATCTTCCTTCGTATTAAAAAATGTCAAATAAAAACTGGAATGGAAATTGTTTTCAGCATCATCAGGAGTGGGAATAACATCAAATTCAAATATGAAATTATCAGGTAAATCCAAATCTTTCATCAAACAAAAAACATTATCCTTTGTAGATGCATACAACCATTTTCCTTGAAATTTCTCTAATGTTCTAACTTCGCCAGAGCCATCAGTGGTCCATAATGCAGGGAAATCACCAACTTCATCTTGTGAAAAGTCTTCATAAAAAAGTGTTTTATCGCCAGGCACAAAATCATATTTTGAATAACTTTTCAAATCAGCTTTCACTGGTTCAGTTTTTTCAAGTTTCTTATCTTGTTCCTTTTCTTCTTCGCTTTTCTCCTTCTCGCCTTCAAATGCTTCTTCTACTTTTTTTTCAACTTGCTCTTCTGCTTTCTTCTTTAGAAATTCAAATTGAGCAAAAGAATAGTTTGTTACCAAGCAAAAGCAAATAAAAAATGTAACTATCTTTTTCATATAATTTCCTTTAATTGAAAAATCACAGTAACGAAACAAACATTTATTTTATTGTAGTTAATTTATGTTAGTTAAATGTGATTTTTATATATACTTCCTCACATTAATTTCCCAGCAATATACCCAGTTGTCCATGCTGCTTGCAAATTATATCCACCTGTTATACCGTCTATATCTAATACTTCACCAGCAAAATATAAGTTTTTACAAACTTTACTTTCCATGGTTTTGGGATTAATACTTTGTAAACTTACCCCGCCACAAGTTACAAATTCTTCTTTAAATGTGGTTTTACCTTTTACTGAATATTCGTCAAGAGTAAGAATATTCATCAATTTATTCACACCTTTTTTCCCGAGTTCATTCCATTTCTTTTCCAAAGGAAATTCAATTTTATCTAATAAATAGTGCCAAAGTCTTTCAGGTAGCAAATATGGTCTGTAATTTATGAGATTTTTGTTAGGATTTTCACTCACAATTTTGTTCAATTGCTCTCTTACGATATCACAATTTTGCTCATTTACCCAATTTACTTGTATTTTGAAATCATAATTCATATCGCTAAAAATTCTTGCACCGAATGATGACAATTTCAAAATTGCAGGTCCGCTCATTCCCCAATGGGTTATTAACAAAGGTCCATCTGTTTTTAATTTTGTTCCTTGAATACTAACAATAGTATTTTCTACTACAATTCCCATCAGTTGAGTTATAGGATTTTTGGGTATTTTAAATGTGAATAATGATGGTACAGGATTTTCGATTTTGTGATTCAATTCTTCGAGCCATTCCAAGCCAGTTCTTTTTGGTGAACCACCAGTTGTAACTATAACTTTATCAAATATTTGTGGTTGATTTACATCATCAAAATATAGTTCTAATCGTTCATCTTTAGGATTAATTTTATTCAAACACATACCTAACTTAATGTCAATTTTCAATTTTTGTGTCTCAAATAAAAAGCAATCAATGATACTTTGAGAATCTTGTGAAATTGGAAAAACACAATTATCCTCTTGTACGATTAATGGAACTCCTCTTGATTCAAACCATTCAAACGTATCTTTATTGTTGAAAATATGGAATAGTGGTTTTAAAATTCTACCTCCACGGGGATAAGCCAATGCAAGTTCATCAATTGTTTTACAAGCATTTGTAACATTGCATCTTCCACCACCAGAAATACGGACTTTTGCTAATAATTTATGTGATTTCTCGAAAATTACTACTTTCGCATTTGGATAATGCTCTTTTACAGATATTGCTGAAAAAAATCCGGCAGCACCTCCCCCAATTATTGCAATTTTCATATATAGTTTGTCATTATGAATAAAATAAAATCATTATTTTTGATAATTGAACTTAAATTTATATTCAATATCATTATCTGTAATTAGTAGAAAATAAATTCCTGATTCCAAATTAACTAAATTAATTATACTTTTAGTTAGTAATTCGGTGGTGCAGAGTTTGCCATTGTAATCATAAATTGAACAATTGATGCTTTGATTTGTTTCAAAATTTATGTATTTGGACAAATCAATAAAATCTGCATTAATTATTTCATTTATTTGTATTTCTTTTGGAGTATTTATTACTGTACTCCCAGTTTTACTATAATCTATGCGGTAAATAGCATCATCTACTGCTATTGCTACATTTGGGTTTAAAAGTGCAACATGACCTAAGTAGTGTTGAAATTCTGAATATTTGAAACAAGTATCAACAAACCATTTCTCACCACCGTCTGAAGTACGAAATATTTTTGTCATTCCAGATGCTATTCCATTCAAACTATCGCAAAAATGAATATCAAATATATACGACATACCTTTTTCCCAGTCTTTCAATACATTATACCAAGTTTTTCCACCATTTTGAGTGCGATAAATTATTTTTGTAACATTATTATTTGGGTCTTCATAAATGCCACCATACCAAAAACCAACTTTGTCGTTAATAAAATATAATTTGTGTATATCTCTTGATGGTAAATTATAAAACTCAATATTTTTTCCAAAATCATTAGTTATTTTCAAACGATAAGGTAGAAATTGGTTTTCAGGATATGCTAACATTATTATTTTAGACAAAGGTGCAATATCAAATAGTCCAATGAGAGCTGATTCAACAGTATCTGATTCAGGAATATAAAATCGTTCCCAATTAAATCCACCATCATCTGTTTTGTAAGTTCTGCCCTTATTTTTTTCTTGTGTTAATACTGTCATTACGCCACTTTTATTATTCCAAAATTTAACTTGATTAGGGCGATATATATCTGGATACTGTGTTCTTTCCCAAGTTTGAGCATTATCTGTAGAACGCCAGAAATAACCACTATCACAAGCAATTAAACATAAAGATGAATCAGGATATACTAATGCCTTTGCTTCTTCTGGTAAATAATAATCACCATTGGGAAGTTTTACCTGTATATCACTCAAAGTATAATTCCATGTTTTCCCGGAATCATTACTTACAATAATAAAAGGACCCTCAAAATAATAATTCCCGCATAACACAATATCCTTACCGTTATATGATGATAAATCTATTTTCCAAAAGGGTCTATAGTCATCAATTTCATAAATCTTCTCCCATTTTGGTTGGGAGAAGATATTGCTATGCAATGAAATAGATAGGAAAATGCACAGAAAAAATAATTTCTTCATTTTTTATCCAATAAAAATTTTGAATAATACTTATCTTTATCATCATTTATTAATAAAATATAAGTTCCATTTGATAAATTATTAATTTCAATCCTATTATTCTGTATTTTACCATCACTTAATTTTTTACCTAAATAATCATAAATCGAATATTGTAAATTCACTTTATCTGATAATAATTTGATTTTTGATAAATCAATAAAATCAGTAATAATTATTTCATATATTTTAATTTCTTTGGCATTATCAATAACCAAACCACCTGTTTTACTATAATCTATTCGGTAAATGCTATATTCACCAAAATATTGAACAATATCAGGACTTAGTATCATTGCAAAATTTATTAGCTCAGGCATTTCTTTATAATTAAATGTAGTATCCTTAAACCAATTTTCCCCACTATCAGTTGTTCTATAAATATGATAAGGAGTATAAGATATACCGTTATAATTATCACTCAAATGAATAGTATATAAATTAGAATGAGGTTCCTCTAAAGTATCGAATACTTTATATATATTTGTTCCCCCATCAGTTGATTTATATATTTCTTTATAATATTCATTTTTTTCTTTATTGAAATATCTTTCACCAACATAAAAGTATAGGTTTGGTGCTTCATATAATGGTCCAACCATTGGTGGTTCTAAAATTGGATATTCTAACCAACTTGTCCACGTTAATCCTGAATCAATTGATTTAAAAACCCTATCTGGGTCATTACTCTTATTATTTTTTTTTCTCTGAAATGCCCAAAACTCATTATTATTCCTAACAACAAAAGGATATATTTTATCAAATTTTAGTGTATCAGTATATGGAATACTCATTGGGGTCCAATTATTTCCACCATCAGTAGTTCTCCAAAATTTTAATAATATATTATAAGCATTTACCTCTTTTATTTCAGATAAGACTCCAATATTTTTATCCATAAAACATAAATCAAGCACATTTTTAAAACCAGTATTTTCTATTTTGGAAAAAGTTTTTAGATTGTCAGTTGATTTATAAAAAATACCATCCAAATATGTAGCAATCATGTAGAAATTCGTGTCAGGGTAGGTAGATGCTACTGATTCAGGAGGCATAATTAAGGTACCATCTGTGGAACGAGACGTATCTATAATAATTTTCTCTTCAAATGTTTTACCGTAATCATCACTGTGTAAAATTATAGACTGTCCGAAGTGAGTGCTATCTTGAATATATTTAGTAAATAATACAATATTATTTTTAAACAATCTAATTTGTTTAATGTAGGGATATTTCTTTAAATTTACATTTTCAATTTTTTCCCATTTTGGTTGGGAGGTGATTATCATAGTTGATAAAATCAGAATTATTAAAAATTTCATTATTATTCTCCTATTCGTCTTCACCACAAATAAATTCACATGGGTAAATATCTATAGGACAAAGTGTGTGAATAAACCTTTTCATATAATATTCCTTAAATGTGAAAAAAAAACCACTACAAATTAAGAAAAAATATTTTTATTTACAAAAAATAAATTTATAATCATTTTTTACAGCAAAGCAATTTTAAAAATTCAATATTATATAATTTTTTAGGTATTGTATGAGTATTTATACAATTCAATCCATAATAGGTTGTTGGACTTTCGGTTTATTCTCAGTTCATTGAGTTTGAGTTACACTGAGTCTGTAGAAGTGTCGATTTGTAGGACTTTGCTTGATAGAAAGATTGCTTCACTCATAGGGTTTTCAAGTAATTACTGTTCTATAATCAACTTTTCGATGACAGAAATTTCTATGAGGATTATTATTGTTGTATTTTTAGTACAAATCGATGATTCTATCAATCTTTTCTTGAATAGTATCAACAGATACAAATCGAGACTCTCTAAAATATTCCTTGTCATCAACAAAAAATAGTATTGTTGGCACGGCGAAAACAGAGTATTTACCTGACAATTCTGGATTTAATTCTATATTATGATATTCAAAACTAATATCAGGATAAGAAGAAATTAATTCAATCACTTTTGGCTTTAGAGATTTACAAACATTGCAATTTTCAGTAGAAAGATACAATAACTTCAAATCCATTAAATAGGATCCTTCATTAATTTTTTTATTTCTTCATCTTTCAATTTTTTTAATCTTCCAGCATCAGACAATTCATAAAAAGTTCCATCACCCCATAATTTTTCAAGCTGATAAAAGTTTCTTGGTGCTTTCAGAAAAATATGAACAACTACATCAAAGAAGTCCATCAATACCCATTCCATTGCATCCATACCTTCTATTTTGGGGTATTGAATATCACTTTCTTTGATACGCCTATTAATCTCCCACACTACAGCACTAACTTGTGGTTGAGATTCGCAAGTACATATTACAAAAAAATCTGCAGGTGCAGTATCAATACTTGTTAAATCAAGAATTAAAATATCTTTTGCTATTTTATCATCTGCAACTTTTGCACAAAAGGTTGCTAATCCTTTGGAACTACGAGGTTTACCTGTTACTGCCAATATTCTTTATCCAATTTTAAAATATAAATTTATCAAAACATATTAACGAAATATGTAGATGCTTATTTTATTTACATTCAATAATTCAATCAACTACTATCGTTGTTATTTCAAATATTGTAATAGTTTTTTTGAAATTTCTTGCTTTAACTGCCTATAATAAAGACTGTCAACATTTATTACTGAAGATTTATTAACATCTTCGATATTTAAAATATGATTAAATCTTAACATTATCTGAAGTTTTGATTGATTTTCATCAAAAATCTTAAACTGAATATTAAATAAGACCAATTGTCCATTTTTTAACTCGCCTACATATCTGTTGGTAGAGATATTTAAAATTTCATTAGACATAGAAAAATTGGGTTTTAATTGAAAATTAGTTAATATTTCTGTCAATTTTGCTTTAATAGTTTCATAATCAGGATTGTTTAGAATTAATCCAGTTGATATAACAGATTCTCTTGGTGATACTTTGTACCCATCAATAATCTTAATGTTGACTTGTTTATCAGATTGACCACTCAAATTTGGATTATTTACAATTTCTTCATCAAGATTCTTAAGTTTTTCATTATTTATTTGGGGTTTTACATCTTTCTTTTTTATAGAAATATCATTGGGTATAGCTTCAATCACATTAACGGAATCCTTTGCTTCTTTTGATTCTTCATTAATTGCATTAGCAACAACTTCATTCTGAGTAGAACTGTTATCAGGTATAAATTGATTTTTTGATGGTAATAAAACGATTGCCATTATTCCCAAGAATAAAATAGTAATTACTCCCAAAATCGAATACATCAATTTAGGATTTACAGAAACAGAACTTTGATTGAAATTTGAATTTTTAATTTTCTTCTCAACAATACTATTGAAAAAAATTAGTTCTTTCTCTCGCTCAAAAACTGCATCAAGTTTTGCAGATAAAGCAATACTTTCTTGGGTTAATATATTATCGTCAGGTTTTTCCATCATTATTTCGTAGAGTTAATATCAAAAATATTTTCTAATTTAGGTTTAATTTTTTGTAGTGCCTTATTTAATTTATAATGAACAGATGCAAGAGGGATATCCATTTCTTTCGAAATCTGTTCAAGTTTCATTTCATCATAAAATCGTTTCTGTAAAATCTGTTTTTCTAATAAATCATCAAGATTATCAATAGCTTCTTTTATTATCCGAATTTGCTCGATGTCTATCATAACTTCATCAGGTGTCTGCGAATTGTCCTTTATTTGCAGGACAAATCTGTCTTCATCATCTTTCTCGTAATCTTCATCATAACTAAATACGTTATATCTTGTATTTTTTCTAATATAATCAATAATTTGATTTTTAATAATTGTAAAAATCCAATTATAAGCATTTTTTGTTGTGTCATAAGTTTTTCTTTTATCTAAAACTTTAATCCAGCCATCTTGAAAAGAATCTTGCAATTCTTCATCGTTTAAAGGTGGAATAAACTTCATAGCTAAAGAAGACCATAATTTCTTGTATAATAAATCATATAAATTCCCAAAGGCAGATTCAATTTCCTTCTTGGTATTTGCATTTTTAATTGCAAACATAAGCTCGGATTGCTTTGCAATATCCTTACTTTTAATTCTGCTATTAGGTTCAATTTTAAATATTAAAAACATTTATTATATTAATAATTATACAAACTACAAAAATAGTTTTAATTTTCGAATAATTAATCAAGTAATTTAAAATTAATTTATTTTCATAAATGAAAAATTACTTTGACAGAAGAAAAACTTGTATTAAATTAAAAATTATGGTTTGCAAAAAGAAAATAAAATATTTGAAATATCTCTTTTTTTTCTTGTTTTTTGTAGTTATAAGATTTGATTTGTACTCACAATACGATATACTTGATTTTAAAAAAGACAGTATAATCAAAATAGAAACTGCATTATTAACCGAAAAAAATCAGAAAGTAAAAGCAGATTATTATACAACCCTGCTTAGGTATTATTTTTTATTTGATTATGGCAAGACTCCTCAATTAATAGATTCTTTAGATTACTATTCAAAAAAAACTAATTATCAACCTGGTTTGATTTATTTGAGTTATGCAAAAGGAGAGTCTGAAAAATCTTATGGAAATATTAGTCGTGCCATACAATATTTTAATAATGGTATAGAATTAGCAAAGCAAAATAAAAATGACACTTTACTTGCTTATGGCTATATGTCTGCTGGTTTGATGTTAATTGAATTTGCTCAATTCAATAATTCTCTTAATTATTTATTAAAATCCTTATCAATGTATAGAAAACTAAATAGTAACAAAGGTATAGCTCTTTCAAATTTATATCTTGGTAGATTATTTTTTTGGTACAATGACTTAGATGCTGCTTTAGAATATTACACAAACGTTCAATCAATTTCTTTTAAAAATAATTTTATTCCATTATTTTCACTTTCTCTAATTTTCAAAGGAGAAGCTTATTTAAAATACAAGAATTTTGATTCTTCTCAATATTATCTAAATTTTGCAATAAATTTAGGTAATCAATATAATGAAAAATATATTGAATTTCTTGCTAAAAGATTTCTAATTTCATATTATTTTAGTAAAAACCATCTTGATTCCGCTATACAACTAGGGTTAAATAGCGTAAAAGAACTTAATGATAGTAGATTAATGTATTTCAAAGGAGATTATTTTACATTAATTAGCCATTGTTATCAAACAAAAGGAAATTTGGATAGTGCTCTTTTTTATAATCTCGAAGCTCTAAATTCAAGGCGTCAAAATAATTTAAAATTATTAAGTGCAAGTTCTTTTGTTAATGTTGGTGATTCTTATTTAAGATTAAAAAAATATAAGGAAGCTATCAGATATATAGATAGCGGTATTAAAATATCTATAAATACAGGAAAATATTTATATACCACATCTGCTTATAAAAAATTATCTCAAGCTTATGAGGGTTTAAATGATATTCATAACTCATTTTTAGCATTAAAAAAATACATCTATTTCAGAGATATTTATGAAAAAGAGCAAAATACCAAAGAATTTGCTATTTTATCTACTCAATTAGAATTAGAAAAATCGAAAGTGGAATTAAATAAAGTAACTTTGGAAAATCAGAAATCAATTATTTATTTAGTGTCAATTGTAGCAATGCTCTTCATTATTATTACAGTAATTACTTTTCTATTTTTTATTAGAAAAAGAAAGGATAATATTTTATTAACTATCCAAAAAAATGAAATCAACAATACTTTAAGTTTGCTCGAGGAAAGTCAAGACAAACTCAAACGGCTTAATGAAGAGCTTGAAAAAAGGGTCGAAGAAAGAACAGTAGATTTAAAAGCTGAAATAAATAATCGAATTATCGCAGAAGAAAAACTAATTCAGTCAAAAGAAAAAATTTCTGATGCTTATAAAAAAGAAAAGGAACTAAATCAATTAAAGTCTGACTTGATAAATATGCTTTCTCATGAATATAGAACACCACTTACTGTAATTTCATCTTCAGTAGATTTATTAAAATTGTTTGATAGAGTTAATGCACCAGAAAAATTTAATAGGCAGGTGGATAAAATTATTCAATCTGTATCCAGGATGACAACTTTACTTGATAATGTTTTTACCTTTGGCAAAATAAAATCATCACAAGATAATTTGATATTAAGTGAAATTGATATTGTACATTACTTGAAAAATCTCACTAATGAACAAAACGATATCAACAAAGGTAATTTAAATATTTCGTTATTTTCTAATTATGATTCAATTTATTTGCTTGCTGATGAAAGTATGTTGTGGCATATTTTCACAAATTTAATTTCAAATTCGATTAAATATTCAGGCGATAGTCAAATTATAGAAGTGTGGGTGCTTAAAAATTCTGATTCTATTAAAATCTCTTTCAAAGATTATGGTATTGGGATACCTCAAACAGATATTAGTCATATTTTCGAACCATTTTTCCGTTCAAGTAATACAGGATTTATTCAAGGAACTGGCTTTGGTTTGTCTATTGTAAAAAATTATGTTGAATTATTGAATGGAGAAATGCAAGTAAATAGCAAACTAAATGAAGGTACTGAAGTAATACTAAATTTTTTTAGAAATTAATTCTAAAATAATTAAATAATTCGTAACTAATCAGCCGCTTATAGATAATTTAGAATTTTATTTCTTTTTTAAAAATTCCTTGAAATTCCCATCGGAAATAAATGTTTGTAACAGAAGAAACCCCAACCTAACCTTCCCCATTTCGACAAGCTCAATGACCGAAGGGGAAGGAATATATGTAAAGTCCTCCCTTTGGGGAGGATTTAGGTGGGGTTTAATATTATTCAATCCCGATGGGATTGTTGGACTTACGAAAGTTCCTCACTTCGGGGAGGTTAGGTGGGGTTTCTTTGTTACAAAGATGTAATCCCTAACTGGATTTTCAATGAATTTCTTTTTAATACTATTTTCAACTTTTTCCAATTCCAATTTTTTAATTCAAATAACATAGCAAATTGAAAATCATAAAACGGGTGAGCAGTTACAATAGTTTCAAAGTTATCTATTGAATTCGAATTCAAAAATTTTTCTTACTAAAAAATTCAAACTAAACATATCATTATATAAACACATCTCTTGCTAATATTCGTACTGAAATTTTGAGAAATTTCATTTATTTTCAAAAAAAATAAAAAATTATTGCAACTTTCTTTTTGATACTGTGTAATTACTTTTGAGATGTGGATAAAGAAATAAAAAGATTAAATTAAATATACTCCACATACTTTGTTAACATAATTATAAATTGTACAATTTGTAAGTATTTTAATTAATATTTGCTATTAATTATTATTTTTTTAAGGAATGTATTTTATGAAAAACTACAAAAAACACAGCTTTGCATTTATTGCAATTATGGCGATAGCTGTTTTATTCTCGATTTCATCTGTACTTGCAGCTACAGATGCCCCACAAAAACTACAAGGTTATGGGGAATTTTATAAAATTGATTCTGTTTTATGGTCAGGGTCAGTTAATATTGATTGGTTTTACGAACAGAAAGATGAAGAAGTTCAAAAATTTAACGTTTACGTTGCTGAAGGAAATACTGAAGATATTACCTTATTCAGCAAGATTACTACTATTAATACTGCTGATGACACACTAACTTACAGAAAAGAATATTGGTACTGGGCAATGGTGCATGGAATTACATCTCAAAATGGCGAAATAAGTTTATATATTACAGCCGAAAATGAAGAAGGCGAAAGCGGACCTTCAAACATAATTTACCTCGATAATAAAAATTACAATGAATATATTTACTTTACCAATTATGTTGAAAATTTGACAATTGCTAAAGATGTTGAATGGACTTTCGATGCTGATGCTGAAGCTAACTATGAAGAAGCAAACATAAGTTACTTTTTAGAGCGTTCTCCCAAAGAAGCAACAATTGACAAAGAAACAGGTTTAATTACTTGGACTCCAACACATAGTGGTTACTTTCAATTCGTAGTAATTGCAAGGGATTTAAATAAAAAATATGAAGCAGTATTAGATTTTCAACTTAGAGTTAGTAATTGCAATGCTAATACTGTTATTAAAGGTACGGTGAAAGATGAAGAAGGTAATTCAATTGATTATGGTTACGTATTAATTCTCAACTCTTTAGAAATGGATAAAAGAGATACATTGCAATTTGTTACTTACACAAAATTTGAAAATGGAGAATACGAAATTACTGGATTAGATGAAGGGAAATATTATCTAATGGTTGAAGCTTATGGCAAAGAATTTGAAAATCAATATTACCAAATGTGGTGGGATGGGAAATTAAATTACACCGAAGCAGACCCTATTGAAATAGGTTGTGGAGAAACAAAAGTAGCAAACTTTGTAATGAAAACAATCCCTCTACCAAATTATTATACAGTTAGTGGTAAAGTATTTGATTCACAAACTTTAGAACCATTAGCATATTCATTTGTTCAATTCATTGGCAATAATAGCCAAACAAATCAATATCAAATGTTCTTTGCTAATACAAATCAAGATGGCGAGTATTCATTAATGCTTAGTGATGAATTTGAATACATTGCATTCGCAAATGGATTGGGTAAAGATGAATCCGGCTGGGGTAATGGTTATATTCCTGAATATTATAATAATGTAACAGATCCATCTGAAGCAACTATTTTGAAATTAACTTCTGATTTATCAAATATTGATTTTGGACTTGTTAAAATGGCTGTTTATGAAAATACATTGAAAGGATTTGTGAAAAATGAGTCAGGTTCAGTATTAAAAGATATGATTGTAATTGCTTATTTGGTTGAACCAGCAACAGGATTTGAAAACTATATGTATTACAGCAAAACAGCTAATACAGATGATTTAGGAGCTTTTTCAATTGACAATTTGATACCTGGTAAATATATCTTGTTTGCTGGAAATCGTAAAATGCACGATATGGTATATCCTGGATATTACAAAGAAGGTAGCATAGCGGTACTTGATTGGGAAGCTGCTGATAGAATTGAAGTTGGTGAAGATGGTATTTATGGAGATTTTACAATTAATCTTAAGATTGTAACTAAAATTAATGGTAATGGCAAAGTAAAAGGAAATGTTCGTAAGAATGGTAAATCTGCAAAACTTAGCGATGGTGGTGCTTTACAAGAATCAAATGCGTTGGTTGGTGCAAATATATTCATTACTGATATGTCAGATAATAAAATTAAAAGTACTACAACTGATAATTTAGGTCAATTTGAAATTCCAAATTTATCAAATGGAAAATATAAAATTATTGCTGATAAAGTAGGTTTTAATACTGCAAGTTCTATTGTGAATATTTCTGATAACAATGCTATTATCACAACAGATTTAGACCTTGAGCCAAATACAGCTTCATCTGTTGAAGATAATAACGAAAATTCTGCATTGGTTTATCCAAATCCTGCAAATACAAATGCTCAACTAAGTTTTGAAGCTACTTATGGTTCAGCAGAAATTATGTTGATTAATCCAGCTGGAATGCTTGTCTCAAAATCAAGTGTAAATACACAAACAGGTTTGAATGCAACTAATTTAAATGTAAGTGAAATTGCAACTGGCAAATATATTATCATCATAAAAAATGGTAATTCAGTTACAAAAATTCCATTTGTTATTCAAAGATAATCTTGACAATTAGATTATCATTATAAGCCCTAAGGATTCACCCTTGCCTTAGGGTTTTTTTTATGCATCCACAATTAATTTTATAATACAAATATGCAGATGATTTCAAGAACAAATTGAGAATTACATTTATATCAAAAAAGTTTATTATCCCTATTTTAAACTTTGTCATCTTAGACCGAAATCTAAAACAAAAAATTAAAATTTTAAAATATTTTTATGAAATTCCTTGGGCTATATTTACCTTTTGAAATGTTACAAAAATTTACGAAAGTTATTGGCTTGTATTTTTATTTAGCCAGAAAATTCAAAACATTTTTCTTACAAGTTTTGATTTTTATCATGTAGTGATTGAATTTTGGTAAGTGAATTTCTTTTGGATTCGTAATCACGTAGTGATTAAATTATGGTAACAAGTGAGTTTCTTTGGGATTCGTAATCACGTAGTGATTAAATTATGGTAACAAGTGAGTTTCTTTTGGATTCGTAATCACGTAGTGATTAAATTATGGTAACAACTTGAAAATTATTGAGTTAATATAATATAATCACTAAGTTATAAATAACTGTTTTGATTGATATGTGTTACCATAATGCAATCACTACGTGATAATTTATAAATATGCAGGTTTATCAAAAAAGAGCCGATAAAATTATCGGCTCTAATTAAAACAATAATAATTTCAGTTAATTATTCTTTTACGATTTTCTTAACTAAAGTATCACCTTCGATTTCAATAATCAACATATAAACACCAGATGTTAAGCCACTTAAATCTAATGTAGCATCCATAGACATCATAGTGCCTTTATTTAGATTTGTTACATCTTGACCAAGCATATCAACCAATCTGATATTTACATTTGTTTCTTGAGTAAATTCAGCAAAAATATTCAAATAATCTTTTACAGGATTTGGATAAGTGAACATAAATGAACCATTATTAACACCTGCAATTACATCATTATCATTAAATTCTTTACTTAATGATTTGAATACTACAAATCTTCTTGCTGTAGAAACGCAACCATTGGCATCAACTACTTTTAAATAATATTGAGTTGTTCCAAGCGGAGGATACTCATTTTCTGGGTCTTCAACTGTAACTTCAGAATCACCTACTTTGTAAGTCCATCCATAAGTATAAGGAGCAGTTCCACTTGAAGCATTGTTTCTATAATCATTCAAATTGATTGGATTGTTATTGTTCAATGTTAATGTAGAACGTTTTAAAGTAACAGATGGATTATTTCTAACATTAAGTGAAATAGCTTTAGTACCATACTCGCCACTATTTGCATCTGTTGCCGTTAGTGTGAACGATTTATTTGAAACTGGATTTCTAACTGTACCTTCTAATAATGTTGCATCTACGAAGTCAGCTGAAGGAGTCCAATTGTAAGTATATTCACCTGTTCCACCAAATACTATAGGAGCAAATGTGAAAGGTGTGTTTTTGCATGTATATTCAGTAGCAGAAGGTACAACGATAGTAATATCACATTCGTCAGATACTACAAGAGTAGAAGCTTTTTCACCAACACGGCAATTTGGACCTACAGCGTAAACTACAACATCATAAGTACCAGGAGTCTCGTATTTATGTGATACAATTCTACCATTTTTGAATGTACCATCGCCTAAATCCCATACCCAAGTTGTAACGGCTGAACCAGTTGTAGCAATAAAGTTAACTGTTTCGTTCATACATGCACTTTCTGCATAATATTTTTGAATGTTTACAGAGATTGTAATAACTGTTTGTGGATTGATACCAATTTCTTTTTCAATAAAATCAGTAAATTCACCCCATTCTTCTGAAGAACGAGTTAATGTTAATGAGCCATAACCCGCAGCTCCCCATTTTACAGTTACAGTTCTCATTGTAGATGAACCTTGTATTGTTCCGCCTTCTACTGTCCAATTGTAATCAATTACATCACTTTCAGGTGCATAATATGTTTCAATTGTGCTTTCGCATACTGTTGTTACACCAGTATAACTTGGAGCAGGGATAGTAGTAAAGCTAAATGGTTCTGACCAATTACTTGAACCTAAATCTCCATTTGATTGTCCTCTCCAATAATAAGTTGTACCGTAGCTTAAGCCCATAACATCAAATTCAGTATCCGCTAATTCAGTACCACTTGCTATAACATCTTCAAACAAAACGTCAGTTGCTAATTCTACATTATATGAAGTACCATTTAATACAGGTTCCCAATCAAGTGTAACATCAAGTAATGTACCATTAGCGTTGTTTGCTGGTGATAATAATGTTGGTGGTTCAATTTGAACTGTTTTGAATGTAAATACAGCAGACCAAGGACCAGCTACACCAGCTTTAACACCACGTACTCTCCAGAATTGGTCAGTATCAGGAGTTAAACCAGAATAAGAAGTAGTTGTACCAACAACACCTGTTTTGTTTACTTTAAGAACAGAGAAGTTCTCCAATTCAGAAATCTGAACATCATAAGTTGCAGCGCCAGCTGAAGCGTTCCAATCAAGACTGCCAAGTAATGGTACATCAACTGATTCATCTTCAGGTGTTGCCAAAACAGGAGCAGCAACTACAGTTTCAAAGTTAAATGTTGTTGACCAAGGACCAGGACCGAAGCCATCTGTTCCTCTTACACGCCAATAATAAACGGTATTGTAATTTAAACCTGAATAATTAATAGTTGTATTTGCAGTATTGCCTTGAACAACAATATTTGCAAATGCCATATCAGTTGCAATTACATAGTCATAACCAGTAACACCTGTTAAGGATTGCCATTGAATTGAACTTGCAAGAGCTTGTCCTTGAGCATTATTTGCTGGAGCAAGTAAAGTAGCAGCTGTTAAATGTGATGTAAATTGGAAAGTAGCTGACCAATCACTTATTGAACCAGTTTTAACTGCACGAACTCTCCAATAATGAACTGACTTATTATTTAAATTAGTATAAGCTAATGTATTTCCAACAACTCCTGTTTGATTTACTAAGAAAGTTGTAAACCCATTATCTGATGCAATTTGTACATCATAACTTGTTGCACCATTTACTGCATTCCAAGTAACATTACCTGAAACAGGAATGTTAACTGCATTATTAGCAGGTGTTGCTAATACAGGAGCAGCTAATACTGTTTCAAAATTGAAAGTATTAGACCAAGCACCAGTACAATTTGCATTTTTAGCTCTTACTTTCCAGTAATAAGTTGTATTATTATTTAATCCAGCATAAGCTTTTGTCGCAGAAGCAACATTTGCATCAGTTAATACTACCGCAGTGAAGCCCATATCAGTAGCAAGCAATACTTCATAAGCAGTTGCTCCATCAACAGAAGCCCAGCTCAAAAAGCCAGAAGTAGCTGATGAAATTGCGTCATTTGAAGGTGATTGTAATGTAGGAGCAGCAAGTACAGTTGTGAATGACCAAACTGCTGAATAATCACCAGCACCATCAGCATTTTTAGCTTTTACACGCCAGAAATAAACTGTATTGTTGTTAAGTAAGTTATAAGTATGAGAAATACCATTTACGTTTAAATTTTGTGATACAACATTTTGGAATGCAACATCTGATGCTAATTGTATTTCATAAGCAGTTGCACCACTTACAGAATTAAACATCAAAACTCCGCCTGTTGAAATACAATAAGATAAATTTGCAGGAGTTGTTAAAGTAGGAATACCAACAACAGTTTTAAATTGGTAAACTGATGAAAATGCACTTTCATCTCCACCAGTTGCAGTAGCTTTAACTCTCCAATAATAAGTTGTATTATTATTCAATGCAGTATATGCAAAAGAATTTGTAGTTAAAGTAGCATTATTGATAACAGTTGTATTAAAATTAGCATCTGTTGAAACTTGTAACAAATAGTTATCTGCACCTGTAACAGCACTCCAAGTCATATTTCCAGCTATTAACTGAGCAACTGCGTTATTTGCAGGACTTGTGAGTGTTGGTGTAGCAAGTTGTGTTTTAAAAGAATGTTCTCTCCAATTTCCTGCACCTTCAGAATTCAGACCTCTTACTCTTACATAGTAAGTAGTACCATTTGCAAGACCGGTATAAGCTTGTGAAGTTCCAGTAAGATTTGCATCAATTATTTTTGTTGCATAAGTATTTGTTGTAGATAATTGAACATCATAACTTGTTGCATTAGCCAATCCAGTCCAAGTAATGTTACCACTTGTTGTTACATTGATTGAATTATTCGTTGGGTTGGTAATGGTTACTTGTTTTGGAGTTGCAGCAGCTGTAAGAGAATTAATGTTTGCTAATACGTTGTTGGAATATTTTCCATTGAACGTTGCCTGATAAGTTGGTAAAGTTCTTGACCCCCAACCAACTGTAACATTTGGATATTCAGTATCATCGGCTGAAGCCCATAATCTGAACGAAATAGCATCGCCAGCTACGAAACCATCAACTTCGTCTGTAAATTCATCGTCAGCGAATAATGCTAAAGCAAGATCGTTAACTCCATCCCATACACCAGCACCAGCACAAACGCCACCTGGTGTAAACACTCCTACTTCATCACCTGCTACTATGTTGTCTATTCCGATTTTGGGAACATTTGCAACAGGTATAATCAATGTCATATTATCCCCAGATTGAACTACGGGAATAAAATGCTCTGGATCGGCTGCTGTAGCGTGAAAACTGTAAGCGAAAAATGCTACAGTTAAAAGAAAAATGAATTTGAAATACTTCATCTAAATACCTTTTAATATTTTAAAAATTAGTGGGTTATATTGCTTTTTTAATATCATTTGTTTGTAGTACATTTTTTTAATTAAAACTAAAACAAATTTAACTAATTATAATAAATCAAACAAATAAATTTTTAAAATTATTAATTTTTGTCAATTTATTTAAAAAAATATATACGTTATTAATATTTTATTATTTTAATAAATTACTCCGAAGTAACAACTTAATTTCAATTTGCTGAATGAAAAAAGTGTTGATAAAAAATTGATTTACATTAAATAAATACTATAAATACTTGAAAATTCTAGTGGAATTTTATTAATCAATTAAATTTTGTTTGAATTAAGGTAAATAAGGTTGGCTGGTGTATTTTTGATTCATTTTCTACTAAGGTTAATAATTGAAAATAAGGTTTTAAAACCTTAGTAGAAAAATAATACAGCCCAATTTCAGACCTTATTGACATATTTTTTTAATTATGAAAAATAATTTAAAAATCGTTTGTTTGTTTTGAAAATATTTTGTAATTTTGAAATGAGATAACATCGGTTGGGGTAAAATAATATATGATTGTGTAAGTAAATAACATAATTTATTGAGAAGAATAATTTGGTTGGTATTTATAAATCTTTTTAAAAAATCGAGATACCGGATTAATCCGCAAATCAGCTAAGTATACCCAATATCTCGACATTTTTCGTATGGTAGAAGTATTTGCTTTCTACCGCACCATCGCAGTGCAAAAATACGAAAAATTGTTGAACTATTATATTTATATTTTTTTTAAATAATTTTTAAAATTAATTTAAAGTAAATTAAAATGAAAAACAAAGTAATAATAGCAGTAATTATATCAACGAGTTTATTGATATTAATAGTTGCTTGTCAGCAATCTAAGGATGAATTAATTAATCATACAACAGATAACTATCCAACAGTATTAAGCCCAACAGTTTACGACTTTATTATGAATACTGGGATTATACATAACCAAGGTGTTGATTATATATTACAACATTGGGACACAAGCAGAGTATTTAATGGTTATAATTATTTTCAAGATTTCTGGTCTATTAGTAATGTATTTTCATATCAGATTCAAGGATGGGATTCATTATTTTTTGACGAAAATAATAAAAATCTTTTACTTGATGTTTTCGGAAATGAAACTCCTAAAGTTAGATTACAATTCTTAGTTGATTCTTTGAAAAACACAACATTTTGGGCTCAAACTGTAACATTTCAAGAAACTCAAATTATAAGTGGTGCTATAACATTTCTAAATTCTGATTTTTCTAATTATACTAGAGATGGAATGTTTAATAAAATAATTAATTATGCTGATTCATCATTATTAGTATGGGAACAAATAACATGGCCTAATGATTCATTGGGTTCTGGCAGTGTCTCCGGTGGATATTTAAATGTTATGAAAAGTTCTGCTCAATATTGGAAGAACAATTTGGATACAATCTTTTCATCAAATGAGACTAATACAGAAGTACCTTGTGGCGTTGCTCTTGGACTTGTAGGCTTAGATGTAGCAGCTTTTTATGTTGGATATGCGTTTGCTATTAAAAAAGAAATTGATGCAAATGGTAAGCTTGTTGTAAAGAATCAAAATAAAAGATTACAAGCAGGAGTAGACGCTGGTTTAGCGGGATCAACTATGGGTTTTTTAAAGTATAGATTCGGATTTTAGAATATGATGAAGTATAAATCGTCAATTAAATATTTAGCAATATTAGTATTAATATTATATATGAATTATGATATAAACTTTAGTTTAATTAGTATGATTGGAGTTATAATTGGTTCAAGTATAGCAATATTTTTTAAAACCTATGATGATTTATTTTCTACTTTATCAATTAAGTTGAAAAATAATATTTTATCAATTTTCAAAAATTTTGTTATTCCAATGGCTATGACAATTGCATTATTATACAATACCAAATCAAGCCTTGAATTGCTATCAGATTCGATATTTTCATATATGGCTTATTATTTTTTATTATTTTTTTGGGAAAAATCAGATGAAATAATTATGAATAAGAAGTCAGATGCGGAAAATTGTTAAATAATCCAAATATTTTTCACAAACAGTCTCAATTTTATTTTTGATAATTAAGACTGTTTAATAAATACAACATAAGTATTGATTTCTGGAATTTATCATATTTTCAACTGCTCAGTCGGATTCATTTTTTTTAATATGCTGATTGAATAATTGTTGATACCACATTGCTTTTATAATTTAAATAATACCTAAAAGTCTAAAATAGAACATGGATTAAGTCGTCTAAGTAATTGATTTTACAAGAATTAATTAACAAAAACGTAAACCCAAAAAGGTACTTAATCCATGCAAAACAAAAATACGAAAAAACCTGCAAATATCAAAACAAGTTTTGATTCAAAATCTTTGACCAACTTTAGTGGCATTAAAGTTATTTCTAAATTTATGCGTAAGATTGGCATAGAATCAATGTTCGATATGATTGATTTGAATTTGCATCACAATATTAAATTTACAAATTTCCAAATTTTATCAACAATAATTTTGGGAATATTTAGTGGTTTTAATCGTGTAAGCAAAATTGAATCATTTAGTCGCGACCCATTGATACAAAAATTGTTGTGCTTAGCTACAAATATTGATGCCGACACTATATTCAATAGAATCAAGCGTTTCGGAATGAATGAAAACAATCAAATCATGAACATAAATGGAAAATTATCGTCAAAAGTTCATGATTTATTGAAGACAAACAGGGATATATTAGATTTAGATTCAACCGTTCATACACTTTATGGTCATCAAGAAGGAGTTGCCAAAGGATTTAATTCAAGCAAAAAAGGAGCAAAAAGTTATCATCCAATTATGTGTTTCTTAAACAGCACTAAGGAATGTTTGTTGAGTTGGCTTCGTCCCGGCGATACTTATACAGCTAATAATTCGCACGGATTTATTGAGCAGGCATTTGGATTGCTCCCTTCCGGCATAAAAGAATTATTAGTACGAGCCGACAGTGGATTTTTCAACGGTATACTATTGCAAGTACTTGAATCACGTAAAAATACGCTATATTTAATCAAAGTAAAATTGAAAAACTTGAACAGTCTCTTATCAAGTCAGGATTGGGAAAGCATTCCCTTAATGCCAAATTGGCAAATGACAGAATTTATGTACAAGTGTGCCGACTGGGAAAAAGCAAGAAAGTTTGTTGCATTACGCAAGAAAGTGCTGATTCATACTGAAGATGGATTATTTAAAACCGATTACTATTATGACTATTTTTGTTATGTAACTAATATATATGACAGTCCCTTAGAGATTCATCGTTTGTATGGTGACAGAGGCGAGAGTGAAAATTGGATTGAACAAGTAAAACGACAAATGTTTGCCGGAAGCATGATAACGCAAGATTTTTGGGCGAATGAAACATTATGGCAAATGAGTGTCTTGGCATACAATTTAAGTTTATGGATGCGAAAATTGAGCGATGAAAAATCTTGGCGTGAAGAGCCAAACACTTTTCGTGCATGGTTTGTGCAGGTGGCTGGCAAGATTGTAATTAATGGACGAAACCTTTGGTTAAAAATGTACGAAGCATATCATTATAAAGACAGGTGGTTGAAAATTGAAAAAGCGGTTGATAATTTGGTTTTTGCATAAAAAAACAAATTACAAACAAAAATCAGATGCATATTTTGTTGTAGGAAAAATCCGAAAGGGAAATCTATGAACTAAACGTGCTTAAATATTAGAAATCATGAAATTTCAACAGTAAAATCTCCAGCAAAACTTGAAATTTCACCCCAATACTAAAAAATTCCAATTTTGATTAGCATAAAATGCTGTATTCTAAATTTATTTATCGTACTTTAGATTTTTAGGTAATAATCTATTTAAATTCCTTGTATACTATAGCGAGTGGGGTGCATTAAATCATTAATGATACAAAATAAACTTCACCTCACATTATTATTAAAAATCAATAATGAGTTAGTGTGTGTAGAATAATTCATTAAAGATTAGAATAATTTAGAATCAAACAAAAGCCCAGAATTTGTATCACATCTGGGCTTTTTTTTTCGGAACTTAAAAAAAAATTATTTTAATAATTATCTCTGCGTATATAAATACTCTATTTTATAGTCGAATACTGTTTCATCAGCCATTTGAGATTAAATTTTTTACTCTTTCTATCAATGACAAAGATAAATTTTCATCTTTTGATTCTGCAATTATTCTGATAATTGGTTCAGTATTTGATTTACGCAATTGAACACTACAAATATCATTTTTCAAATAGAAACCATCTTCAGTATTTAATTCAAAGTCTTTAAATTCTTCGATAATTTTATTTCTTATAGCATCTAAACTTCCATAAAATTCTTTCTTATATTTTTTTATGTGGAATTTAGGATAACTCGCGGTCAATTCTGAAAGAGTAACCCCCTTATCAGCAAGCAGAGAAAGCAATAAAGCAATACCAACAAGTGAATCTCTTCCATAATGACATTCAGGCAAAATAACTCCACCACTTCCTTCACCGCCAATTATTGCTTCAACTTCTTTCATTTTCTTTACTACATTTATCTCACCAACAGGGCATCTATGGACTTTTCCATTATAATTTTCAGCAATTGCCTCGCAAACTCTTGAAGTGGAAAAATTAACTGCAGCAATCAATTCTCTTTTTCCATAATAATAATTAAAAACTGAGTCAATAGCAATTGCTACTGTCAATTCTTCACCTATAGGATTACCATTTTCATCAATTAATACCAATCTATCAGCATCAGGGTCAACAGCAATTCCAAGTGCAGCTTTACTTTTTTTGACTTTTTTGCTTAATTCAGTTAAATTCTGCGGAAGTGGCTCTGGATTATGTGGAAAATCTCCATTTCCATCAGCATATAAGGGAATTACTTTGCAATTCAATTTCTCCAATAAATCACTTACAGCAAATGAACCCGAAGCATTCACAGCATCTAATACAACTTTGAATTTTCTTTTTTGAATTTTAGTAATATTTGACTTAAGTATTTCAATTTCCAAAATTTTTTCAATATGAAATTTGATAGCATTTTCGGACATACCCATTGAATGAAATTTACTTTTTGAATATTTAGAAGACTTTTCGTCAACAATATTGTAAAATTCACGATTTTCTTCTGCATCAAGAAAAATTCCTCGTGAATTTAAAAATTTTAAACCATTCCAATTTTCATCATTATGCGAAGCAGTTACAACAATTCCACCTGCAGCTTTTTCCAATTCAATAGCTATTTGTACTGTTGGGGTTGGAACCATTCCGATAAAAATGGCATCTCTGCCGGCGGCTATTAATGAAGTACAAACGAGCATTGAAATCCATTTTCCAGATGGTCTGCCGTCAAAACCAACAATAATTTTTCCTTCTGGTGAAAAATTAGCAAAAGCTGAGCTATATTCAGCAACAATTGCTGGAGTTAAATCATCGCCCAATGTTGCTCTTAAACCTGATATACTACGAATAAATGGCATATTTTTACTTGAATATTTATAATTACTTAATTACAATAAAGAATACAATTTCCCTGTTTCCCATCAGGATTCCAAATAACGTTCTGGACTATACCCGAACCAATTACTCTTGGTTTATATTTCATTTTGCTGATAATAGCCAATGCTTTTCTCAAAGTTAAACCTGCAATTGCTGGATGTACTCCATTAGAATCAATTTTAGAAACAGTAGATACTTGAATAATAGTTCCTTTTTTTACTCTTGAGAATGCTTCAGGTTTTTGTATAGTAACTACTAATACCGATGGTTGTACATTAAGCACTAATCCTTTAGCTTGGGTATGTTTCAAGGCAGAGGCAGTATTCAATCCAACTAATTGTGGTACTAAAACAGAATCATTAACTGAAACTAAAAGTGAATCAGTTTGAATAGAATCTCTTTCATAAATATGGGAATTTATTGCAGACCATCTTAAAGCAATATTCTTGAAAATTGGTGCGGCTGTAGCTCCACCATAAATAGATGCTCTTGGTTTGTCAATCACAATTATCATTGCAAGTTTTGGATTATCAGCTGGAAAAAACCCAGCAAAAGATGCGTTATAATTTGATTTTGAATATTTACCATCAACTAATTGCTGTGATGTTCCAGTTTTTCCGGCAATCTTCATTCCTTTTACTATTGCGGCTTTACCAGTACCATTTACAACAATACTCTCCAAAATATCTGTTAATCTTGCTGAAGTTTTCTCTGAAATAACTCTTCTAATTGCAACTGGTTTAGCAGAATAAACCTCTTCACCTGTATCTTCTTTGTATATTGACTTAACTAAATACGGCTTCATCAACTCTCCACCATTCGCAACAGTTGAGTAGGCATTTGCCATTTGAAGTGAAGTAGCTGATAATCCATATCCAAACCCCATATATCTTTTTGATGCTTGATTAAAATCAGCTGGCTTCTTTAGTCGTCCACTTACTTCACCTGGAATTTCAATACCATATTCTAAGCCAAACCCAAAATCTCTTATGTATTTATAAAAATTATAATCTGGAATCTTACTTGCTACTGTAGATAGCACTACATTACTTGAAACCTCCATAGCTTTTTTAAATGTTATCATTCCATAGCCATGAACATCTCTAATAGTATATTTGCTAAATTGTAAAGTACCTTGATGACCATTATAAATATCATTTTCAGAAACCAAATTTTCTTCTATTGCAGCAGCTGCTGTAATCAATTTAAATGTGGAGCCTGGTTCAAGTACGTCTGTAATTGCTCTACAACGCATAGAACTTGGACTATGTCTGCTAATATCTTCAGGGTCATAACCCGGGTAAGATGCCATTGCCAAAATTTCGCCGCTTTCTGGTTCAATTGCAACCAAAGTACCTGATTCAGCACCTGACATTAATACTCCATTTCTTAATTCATTTTCTGCAATTCTTTGAAGTTCGATATCAAGAGTAAGTTGAATAGAATTTCCATTTTCAGCAAGCGACACAGGTAAGTCTGCCGCTGGTCTTAATTTTCCTAGACCATCTCTATTTACAATCATAAATCCTGGTTTGCCTTTGAGTAATGTATCCCATTTCAGTTCAATACCACTTAAACCATTATTGTCAATATCGCAAAAACCGACTATCTGGGCACCAATACCACCATAATGATAAATTCTTCTCGGCTCTGAAATAATAATTACCCCTTTATCGTGTAAATTAACAAGTTCTTTGGATAAAGTTGGGTCAACACCTCTAATTAGCCATACGAAAGCACTTTTCGTGTTGTCAATTTTTGATAATAATTTAGAAGCAGAAACACCATAATTTTTTGAAATAATCTCAACTACTTTTTTCTTATTAGATAGATGCGTTGGGTCAACTGCAATTGAAACGCTTTCAATATTAGAAGCAATAATTTTCCCATTTCTATCATAAATACTTCCCCTATCAGCACTAAGATTAATTTTTGATTGGTGTTGTTTTTTTGCTTTATTATGATATTCTTCTACGTTAACAATTTGAATCATTAACAATTTGTAAAGAATAACAAGAAATCCAATGTTCAGAATAAACATTGTAAGCCAAAACTTCCAATATTTTTTTTTCTGCGGATTTACTGTTTCATCTTTTTGGGAATGGTCAAAAACCGGATTCGATTCCTCATTCATTGCTATAAACCTCAAAAGTAATTTAAGTTTTTCAGCTAAAACAATTTTTTGTAATTTAGTTTAAATCTATACAATAAAAAAGATTAACCTATACTTACAAATAATTGTAATTTCCCCAAGCTGATAAAAAAACCGTATTTACAAATAATAAATACGGTTCAAAATTAAGTATAATTTTTATAATATCAAAGTAATTTTTACATTGCTTTCTTAACGATAGCAGCAAAAATTTCCGGTTTGTTCATTGCAAAATAAGCAAGAACTTTACGGTTAATGATGATATTTTTCTTTTTCAAGGCATTCATCAACCTTGAATAAGTAGTACCATTTTCTCTTGCTGCGGCATTAATACGCACAATCCAAAGACTACGGTAGATGCGTTTTTTAAGTTTTCTACCAACGAATGCGTGTAGCAAACCTTTTTCGATGTGGTTCTTCGCTATTGTCCAGACGTTCTTTCTTAAACCCCAATAACCTTTGGCTAATTTAATGAACTTTTTACGTCTTTGACGAGCGGCTACTTTATTGACTGAACGAGCCATTGAGTAATCCTTTAAAAAAAATATTTAAAAAAATGGTTTAGGGAGAGTCGCTCCGTTAATTAACCCCTTTCACCAATAAATACTACGCCAAACCTAACATTCTTTTAACATGTTTCATATCAGCTTCGTGAACTGTAGTTGTTTGACGTAAAGAGCGTTTTCTTTTGGCGCTCTTTTTTGTGAGTATGTGGCTGTGATATGCCTTACCCCTCTTGATTGTTCCGCTTGATGAGATTTTAAATCTCTTTTTTGCTGAACCTAATGATTTCATCTTAGGCATTATCTTATCCTAAAAATTAAGTCAAAAATAAAATTTCTATAAAAACAGAACTTCAAAATTAATGAAAATTTACGAATTAACAAAATAATATTATAATAATTCTTCTGCCTTCTTCAAAATTGCTTCTGCACACATATTTTTAGTCATTGGTGGATAGGTTGATTTTGTTCCACTTTTCATCAATATTGTGATTGTATTATCATCGCTACCAAAAACACTATGTGGCTGATTTGCATTATTGACCACTATCATATCACAATTTTTTTCGTTCAATTTTTGTAACCCATGCTCAATGTCATTGTTACTTTCTAAAGCAAAACCTACAACAATTTGTTTTTCTTGCTTCATTATACCTAATTCTAAAAGAATATCTTTATTCTTAATCAATTCTATTTGTGGATGGTCACCGAGAACATCTTTTTTAAGTTTTCCATTGCCTGGGTTTGCAGGTTTATAATCTGCAACTGCAGCAGCCATAATTGCAACAGAAGAATCTGGAAATTCTTTTATAGCAGCTTCATACATTTCATCGGCTGTTACTACATTAATTCTTTTAACTTCTGGAGGAGTATCAATATTAATTGGACCTGCAATAAGAGTAACATCTGCACCAAATTTCAATGCTTCTTCAACTAATGCAATTCCCATTTTGCCAGAACTGTGATTTGCAATAAATCGAACATCGTCAATTTTTTCGTAAGTAGGTCCAGCTGTGATTAAAACCTTCATATTAGTTAATTTGTTTTTGGTAATTGATTTTGCTGCTCTTTTTCTTAATATTTCCATATCATATTCAACATTCCAACTATCTTTTTCCTTTGCAGTTTCAATTGACTCTATTGGTTTGTTCAATAATTCATTGATATCTGAAATGTAAAATTCCGAAGTAGATTTCTTTTTACTTTTGATGGTAAGCCAATTATCAAATGATTTTATTAGTTCTTCAACAATTACATGAGTATCAGGAAATCTACCTGGTCCTACTAATCCACTCGATAATTCACCTTCTTCCGGTGGAATAATTATTGCTCCGTCTGTTTTGCAAATCTCAACATTTCTCTGTGTAGCAGGATGAAGCCACATAGTAGAATCCATTGCAGGAGAAATCAATAAAGGAACAATTCTTGGAAGAGCTAATGCAAGAGCAACAAGAGGCGTATCACAAATTCCATTTGCTAATTTTCCTAATGTTGATGCAGAACAAGGTGCTATAATCATCGCATCACAAGAATGTGAAAGGTGTATATGCCAAGCGCCACTAGTTTGTCTTTCCTTGCTAAACATATCAATTATTACTTCGTTTCTGCTTAAGTTGGCTAAAATTAAAGGCGAAACAAAGTTGGTAGCAGCATCGGTCATTACAACTGTTACATTTGCACCTGATTTTACTAATTCTCTAACTACAAGTGGTGCTTTATAAGCAGCAATTGAGCCAGTTATACCATAAATGATTGATTTGTTTTTTAATTCTTGATACATATTTATAAATCTAAATTATTATATTCAAAAAATTCATTTTCCACAATAGCAAATTTAATAAACTTTTTTAATAATTTGTCATAATTAATATAAATTAATTTTAAGTGTAAATAATTAGTAACTATTTAAGTTTTTCAAATTAGGTAAGTAAAAGAAAATTACGATAAATTAAATTAATAAAGAAATCTTTGAAATTCCAAGCGAGATTGAAAGATTGAAAAAAAGAACAGTCAGTAATCCCACAACTAATTACGTATTGAATGTTAGTTTGTACAATCGCTCCAAAAACCACATCCATCAATACACACCCCTTAATCCCCTCTTTTTAGAGGGGAAACTTCGAGTTTTTATTTTTTGTTATTACAAACAGGTAATCCCTATCTGGATTTTTTAAGCATTTTAATTTTTGATTTTTGATTTTTAATTATGTTAATGTAAAGCAATTTCTTGCCTACACATATTTAATCAAATTATTATTTGATTTTGTAAAAATTAATTTTGAATATAAATAAATGTTGATTAATTTTACAAGTTGGATTTTAATTTGAATTAAATATGTATTAAAAATTAAGAAATAATATGATATGAGAATAATTTTACTTTTTTCTGTTTCTGTTGTATTTTTTGTTTCTTGTGCCAGATATACTCGCACAGAAACAGATGCTTATACAATTAATGAACGTGATACTACTTATACATATTACGCAAATAATTCGCCAAATAACCGTGATAATGGAATTATACACCCATCTACCAAATCTGTAAAAGTAGAACGAGAAACAATTTCTCGTGATAGTATTATTGAAAGGGAATATCCAGATTTTATAAGATTAGGATTGTTTGAATCTGTTGGTATAATTGGTGGGAATTCAGATTATGCTATAAATACTGGAATGTTTGGTTTATTTCCAGATATAGGAAAAGTTGATGCGGGATTTAGAGGTGAAAATGCTACTTCATTTACAGGAGGCATTTATCGTCTGGGCATTATGGAATATCGTCTTAGATGGTTTAGAGATTCAAAAAATTGGACAATCGGAACTTCATTATTTGAAACTTTGATTCCCGAAGCAAGAGCTGAAAATATTTTAATGAGTGCATTACCAATTTATGTACGAAAGAGATATTATTTAAGTGAAGAAATTCCATATATTGCCTTAACTCCATCATTGGGGGTTGGTCTATTTCCATCGCAATATTTAAATCTATCAGGTGCATTTGAAGTAGGTTCGCTTGGTGGATTAAATTTAAGATTTTATGCCGGTTATGCAATAGGTTTCAATGGATTAACTACTCCACAAATTAAGAATAACGATTATGTGAATGAAGCTCAAAGTGTTTCATTTCCTTATATGGGATTTGGCATTTCATTTCTTGATTTCCATAATCTTGTACCAGAAACATACAAAGAATGGAAAGACCACGAACATTCATCTTTTGATGTTGGTTTAGCTTCAGTAATGTATTTATCAAGTAGCTCAGATGCCTCTTTTTTTTCTAATGGAGACGACAAACAAAATAGCTTTGTGTCTGGTATGATATTAAAAATGCTCAATTCCGATATATTAATTCCTGTATTAGATAAAAAATTATATGCTGGAGCTTCTTTGTTTATGTTTTCTGCATTGGGATATAATGAATGGGGTTTGGGAATTTTACCATTAAGATTGGGATATTGGCATCAATTATTACTTGATGAATTATCAATTAGTCCTTTTGTAGAATTCAGCTTTTATCCTTCAAATATTTTCAATATTGCTGTAAAATCAAATTTGAAAATCAGTAATATGCTCAATATTTACTTACAAGCAGGATATATAACTGTAGAACCAATTGGCGGTATAAGCAATGATATTGCAGATTCATTTGGACCTATGATAAATTTCTCAAGATTTTATATTGGTTTTGGACTTAGTTTGTTTGATAGAATATTTTTTCCAGAACAATTGAGATATTTTAAATAATGAAAAAAATAATTTCAATATTAGCATTTGTTTTGCTTGTAGGATGTGCAAGTGATATTTATCTTCTTAATTTAAAGAATAATGAAATAATTGAAGCATATCTGATAAGTGGCTGGGGAACTATAACCAAAATGAATGACAATAGTCTGCAATTAAATGAGAATTCTTTGGTTTCCATTAGAAAATATGGAATAACCAGACTAAAAGCAGGATTCAATTTTCAAATCAAAAATAATGGAACTGCAAATGTATATTTACGAACAACAAGATTTGATTTTCCCCAAAATAAGGGCTTGCAATTTGAAATACATAAAGACAGAATAGATTATTATGAAAATAATCAATTAAAACAATCAGTTAAGCGGAATAGTTTTCAAGCAGATGGAATTGATATAATTGGAATAGTAAGTGAAGCCAAAAAACTAAAGTTTTCATTAAACTGTGACGAAATACTAATTGAGAATTGTTCTTTGAAAAACACAGAATATATATTGATAGAAACTAAAGCAAATACAGGACTAATATTATCTGGCATAACAATTGATAGTACAGAATATTAAAGTTCTTTGAAAAAAAATGAAAAAATTGCTAAAGTTTTTGTCAAGAGTGTCGAAAATAAAAAAAGTAGGAATTAAATAAGTTGGCAGGATGCCCATAAAAAATTATCTATACATGGAGGTTTATTATGCCAACAGCTATTTCGGGCGGATCTAGAATTCGTACCAATATCGCATCAGAAAATGCTTATAATGCATTGATTAGTTCTAATCAGAACATTGCGAATCGTCAGTTGAGATTGTCAACAGGAAAAAGAATCAACTCAGCAGCAGACGATGTAGCGGGTTACATTACATCACGTGCATTGCAAGCACGTAACTCTTCGCTAAACTCAGCATTTAATGCTGTTGGTGAAGCAAAGAATGTTACTGCGATAACTCAAGACTCTCTTGATAATATCAACAGATTGTTGAATGATATTAAAGCGGCTGCAGCAACTGCATCATCAGGTGCATTAGGAACTGACGAAAAAGTGGCTCTTGCAAAAGGTGCTTACAGGTTGTCTCAGCAAATTCAGTTTATTACCGATTCTACAGTGTTCGGTGGTAAGCAATTGTTACAAGGTAGCTATTCAGGTGAATGGACAATTGGATATTATGCAGATGATACTCTGCTAACAATTGCAGTTGACTTGAATGCAAAAAATGCAGATTTCAATATTCTTGGTGCTGCATCAAATGATTTCAATCTTAATGCTACAAAATCCGCATTAGAATCTGTAGGTGGAGTAACTAATAACTTCGCTGGTGTTGCAGGATTGAGTCTCGAATCATTAGATGCTGTTTCAAATACTGATTTAGGTATTTTTGCTAATGGTACAATCACTCAAACATTAACAAGTTTGGCTACTGCTATTAATAACGTTAACAAAGTTGCATCTTATCTTGGTGCTATTGAAGTTCGTTTGAATTCTCAGGAAGAACTCCTGACATCGCAAAGGACAAATTACAAAGCTGCAATTTCAAGAATTGAAGACGCAGATGTGGCAACAGAGCAAATGGATTTGATTAAGTCACAATTCTTGCAACAAGCTTCGTTGATTTCCTTGACACAAGCAAATCAGAATCCTCAATCCTTCCTTCAGCTATTCAGATAATCGCTGAGCGATTGAGGCAGGAAGAGCTTGTAATTTTTTTTAGAAAGACGGGGGGAAACCAAACCGTCTTTCTTTAATTTTACAATTATTTGAGGTTTTATATATGGCTACTATGCAGCAACAAATTGCGGCATCTAAAGTTTACGGAAGCCGTGAAAAAGGTAAAGTACCTGCTTATTTGGAGCAGGAAGTTCTCTCGTGGAGCAAAGAAAAAATCATACTCAAAATGTATGACCTTTTCCTCGTTTCATTAAAACGAAATGATGTTGCTAAAATGAGCCGAGTGCTTGTTGAACTGATGGCTGCACTTAACTTTGAATATGAAGAAACTGCAACCAGATTATACAGATTATATGAATATGTACAAAGATGTATTTTTCAACGAAAATTTGAAGAAGCTCAACATATTATTACCGAACTAAGAGTAAGTTGGGCAAAAGCTTACATGCTTGATTGATTTGAGGAGTAAATAGTTATGGCAGGATTAACAGGCGTTGGTGGCTCGAGTGAAACATATCTCGATCAGTTGGTCAATTCTTATAAATCGACCCAACAGACTAAAGTTAATACCTTAGAACAAAAACGTGTTGACCTCGAATCTAAAAAGAATTTGTACAATAATCTCAATAATAGATTAAATACTTTAATTACGCAATTAGATAAATTATCAAATAGTTCTGCATCAAGTAGTTCTGTTTCTGATAATTTCAAAAAGCAATCTGTTACTTCTTCTGATGATTCTTATGTAACTGCAACAGCTTCAGGGAATGCTGCAATACAAGATTTCAACGTTAAAGTAAATAGAAAAGCAACAAACGATATATTAATATCTAAATCAATTTCAACGAATGATTCGTTTGGTACTGATGCCGGAACTAAGTCAATAGAATTCATCCTGAATGGTGAAACAAAAAAAGTTGACATAGAATTTGACGGGACTGAAACGAACGAAAAAGCTATGAAAAAAATCACTAATGCAATTAATGCCCTTAATAGTGATGATGATACAGAAAATAATATAGCTATAAGTGCAACTTTTGTTAAGGATACTACAACATCAGGCAGAATTTCATTTAATGCAAAAGAAACAGGTGCTGAAAACAGAATTCAATTTGTTGATTCGGATTTATTTGGTAAGTTAGGACTTGAAACAAATAAACTTCATTCAGATAAAGATAAAAGAACAATTCAATCTGGAAGTGAGGCAGGATACAAAACCGAAGAGTATTCAAAACTTGATTCTTCCTTCGAAGTAAATGGAATAGAAATTACTCGACCATCTAACACTATTTCTGATGTTATTGATGGAGTAACTATTACATTACTGAAGATTCAAGAAACTGATTCACAATCAATATCACTTACAACATCAGTTGATACTAAATCTGTATCCGATTATGTTAATCCTTTGATTAAATCTTTCAACGATATTGTTGCAATGCTAAATTCAAATAAAGACTTACGTAGAAGTGACAGTTCGGTAAGCAGTTTGCTATACAATTTTAGAGATGCAGCAACGTCTCAACTTAGTGATGGCAGTAACGGTGGATTTAAATATTTATCTGATATTGGTCTTACTATAAGTAGCAATGGCGATTTGAGTATTTCAGATACTGATAAATTAAAAGAAGCATTAGAAAAAAATTCTCAGGGAGTGGCTGAATTATTTACATCGGCAACTGGATTTGCATCAAAATTGAACGAAGCAATTTCCACTTTAAAAGGCGATGACGGTTTACTCAAAAACAGAACTGTATCTCTTACAAATCAAATTGAAGAGACGAAAAAGAAAACAGATAGTGTGAAAACACGCATTGAAGACCAAGCAAATGTTTTAAGAAAGCAATATACAAGTTATTTGAAATTGCTTTACGAGGCACAAGGTCAGTCAAGTTTGTCAGGCATGATGTCCAGTGGGTCAACAGGAAGTTCTTATTAATAAATCTCCATTAATACCTTTGTATAGGGTAGGGAGTTTAAGATGGTAAGCGCAGTAACAGGGCTTCCAGCTATAGTAATAGATAGATTCAGAGAGTTGGAAACTCAAGTTGATTTGTCTTCTAAAGAAAGAATAGCTTCTAAATCAGTAGATGAAAAAGCTAATAATTCATATTCTATAAAATATGAAGAATCTAATTCTTTAGCAGCCAAAGAATCGCATCAATCAGATTTCAATAAAATTGCTGATAAGCTTCGCTCTACCTTGGGTGAAAATAATTTGGCTATTGAGTTCTCTTTAGATGAAGATTCAAAAAAAATGATTATGAAAGTAATTGATAGTGTTACTCAAGAAGTTGTTCAGCAATTTCCTCCAGATGTTACACTTAAAATTGCTCGAATAGTTGCAAGCACAATGGGTAATGGCAATGGTAATGTTACAAATGCAACAATTTGATTTTGAATTTGTTGAAAAAATATTTAGCGAAATTAATAATATTTCCCTAAAGATTTTGACATTGATGGACGATAATACTATTGAGCAAGAATTTAAACTGTTAGAATTACAGAAAATGTTTGAAAACAGAGGAAATTTGCTTGAGGATTTAAAAGAATTGCACAATACGGATTTGTGGAAAACTATTTTTGGTGGGAATGATGAATTTCTGCAGAAAAAATTTTCTGAATTTGAAATTTTAGATGTGGAAATTAATAAAAAATTGACTAATATTGTAAATGATATTGGTGCTAATATCAGAAATCTTGTTAAAAGCAGTGCTGTTTTGAAATATTATGAAGGATAATATATTATGAATATTCAGTCTATTAATGCAGGAGTAAACGTTTACTCTTCAAAAGAGAAAACTGAACTCAATAAACGTTACCAAGAAGAGAATGATAAAGCAAGTGTTGCAAAAAATAAATCAGACTCTTTTACAATTTCACCTGAAGCTCAGAAATTGATACCTATTATGAGTAATATCAAAAATGGTATATATAATTCAACCGATGTAATGAAAAAGGTGGCAGAGAAATTAAATTCAGAATTCCCGAAAATTTAATTATTCGGGTATTTGAATATAGATAATTTTCTCCTTAAATGTGAGGAGAAAATTATTTACGTTTATATAAGTACGTTCTCATCTAAAATCGTAAATAGTAAATCATCTACTTGACAAAGTCCTTTTACATAATCGTCATATTTTAAAGTATTAGCTTTCTGAATCATTTCACTTTTTACAGGGATAATTCTGTTTATTTTATCGCAAGTTATTGCTTTCTTTTTACCATGATTATCAAAAACAACCGCAAACTCTCTATTTGAAATTTTAATAAGTTTGTATAATTCATCAAATAAATCAACCATTGCTTTTAATTCATTATATTTTGAATTTTCGCAAATTTTTATTGCTGACTCGTAACCTTCAGTTTTAATAACATCTTGTACTTTATGAGCTAATTTATGAATTTCTTTATGTGGCTTGTCAAATTTTTCTAAAAAACTCGCTATTGCAAAATTTTGTGGTTTGTAAGTATCATACCATTTGCCGAATTTGCAAGCGTGAGGGTCTGCTGTAAGTTTAAATTCATATCTTTGAATTGTACTATTTGTTAGTTCTTGAATCCAATTTATGTGGTCTTGCTCTCTCTCTTTGAGTAAAGCTATAAACTCATTGTTCTCATCTTCGATTGATGGGAAACCCATTTTTTTTCTAATATCAATCAGCGGAATAACTAAATCTCTTAATTTAATCATACCTCTTAGATAATCTGGAGAATCTGGAATAATGGTTACTTCAGGTAAGCGAATTATTTCTCTTATGTAAGATAATTCAAATCCAATATGTTCATTAGCAACATTTATCACTAAATACTTATTTTCATCATTCAAATTACCATTTTTTGATAATTTATTTTCAGAACTATCGTTAGTAAAAGCCATTTTATTCTCAACTATAAATTGCTAAAAAATGCTTGACTTGTCTATTCAGGTACTTGTGTAAAATATGTTCTTTTTGATTTTCTTGATGGTTCTATTGCCCAATCACTTGTATTAAATCTTCCACCAAATCTGTATCTTTCTGCATAATATCCTTCAGAAATATGAGTATAAATTACTCCTCTTCCAGTTGATGAATGTGCAAAAAGTCCATTACCTATATAAAAACCAACATGCCCAATTCGATTTGCTTTTTTATTTCTACCGGTAAAGAATATCAAATCACCAAACTGCAAACTATCAAGTTTGTAAATTGGTTTAAACATTCTTGCCTGAGTTGCACTTCCGGCAGGTAAACTTATACCCATTGCTTCAGAAGTAATGCAAGACACAAAATTGGAACAATCAACTCCACTTTTGCTGCGTCCCGGGGAACGATAAGGCACACCAAGCCAATTATTAATAGATGAAATTAAATCGTATCTTAAATCTATAGAATTGAAATGACTATTTGTATTGACATAGATTTTGTCATTTGTATTATATACAAATGAAGTATCTTGGTTTAAATAATTATAATATTCAGGATAATATTGAATCAGTTTATTTATGGATTCCCCTATTAAAGGTTTTCTTTTTGACTTTATTTTCTTTGCTTTTTTCTTTTTTGCTGCTTTTTTGGAACTTGTAATTTTATTTATATTGCTATTTTTTGCAATCAAAACATTATCTGGTATAGAAATTGATATAATAATAGCAATTATTACAAAAACCATTTTTGTATGTTTTATAATCATATTATTCCATTTAAAAAAAGTTTTACAAAAATTGCACTACTAACACTATGCAATATAATAAATTAAGATTGAATAATCTCGAATAAAATGATTTGCTTTGAATAAAGTTTTCCACATTTTATCCACCTAAGTATTTGAAATTTCAATTTAACCTATTCAAGGTTATTTATTTAACTTCAAAAAAACGAAATTATTAATGCTGAAAAGCTCCATAATTTCCATAAATAAATATTTTTATCCAAGATTTAACAAAAAAAGCTGTCCAATTATTATATTAGACAGCTTTTAAGAAATTCTAACAAATGTTATTATTGGAATTTAAAAGTAGAAATTGATTTTTCAAATGGAGGTAAGAAATCTTTTTCTTCTGGAGCATACCAATTTATTGTAATTCTGTAAAGATGGTCATTATGAATTGCAAACCAAATCTTACCTTTAACATCCTTAGATGCTTTATAATCCATTACGTAAGATTTTTTACCACTTATAGTAGTTTCTCTTGGAGTTGCATTAAATTTGGTTTTATTATCTTCAACGATTTTTTTCAAATCTTTAGATTTAGAAGCATCAAAAGTTTCGATTCTTATATATGAGTCACCTCTTCTCATACCCATATAATTATAAACTCTCAAAGCACCTTGAGATTTTCCAACATTTTCAGATTGAAAATTATCAGGAATCATAATTGTAAATCCGTCCCCAGATTTTTCAGTTAGATTTGTTGATGGTGGTGGTGCTTCTTCAAGAATTGTTGTAGTATCACGAACTTTTTCGGCTGGAGTTGATGCTAAAACAACAGATGCAAGCATTTCATCAAATGATTTTTTGTACTTTTCCCAGGTATCACCAAATGCTTCAAATCTAACAACTGTAGCATAATTTGAATCCTTTTGTGCAATGTACATTTCACCATTCATCATACCATCAGTTAAATCAAATGCATAAGTAAATTTCATGGCAGGCGTGTTGTCAATTGTTGTTGAACTTTCCTTGTATGCAGTAGGGTCGAATACTTTTACACCTTCAAGAACTTTTTGAAAATTTCTGTTACTGTCGAGTTTGAAAGAAATTACTTCATATTTGGCACCTGGAAAGCCATCAGGGTCATATTTCGAGAATCTTTTTCTGGCTTCCTGATGTGAGAATACCACAAATCTATCACCAGGTAAGCTGGAAACACTCCAATTCTTTGGATATTTTGTGGAAAAACCCAATACTTGGTCTTTGTAATCAGATAAACCTTCAATTTCGACAGGTTTTGCTCCGCTGTCGCAAGCAATAAATATTATGCTAAGACCAAGCACAACCATTAATTTCATCAAAATTTTCATACAAATCTCCTAATTTAAGAAATGAAATAAATAAATATTATCAATATCAAATAAAACTTATTTTAAAAAAGCAAAAATAAATAATTAAAGTGAATTATCTATTAAAAAACTTATTATTTTTTTGATTTAATGCTATAATTTTAATTGAATTACAATTTATTGCTTACACACACAGCCATATTGATTTATTTTGAATGTTTTCACAGAAATACTAAAGGTTTTAACATTCTTTTGATAACATAATCAGTAATTCCAAAACATACAAATCAATTAATGTTTTGGTTTACCTATTTCATTTATAAATTTTTAAACTTTGTATCAATTCTTTTACAAATTCTTCAGCATTTTTAAATTCATTATCATTTGTTTTAATATTTGCTTTTCCAATCAATAATTGTATTAATTTGCCATTGTCGATAGAGTATCTTTCTTCAGTTTTGTTTACCATCTCTTTATCTCCATCATACGCAATACATTCAGAAACTTTAAATATAAAAAATGCTGAATTATTATGATAATATACTTCAGTAGATTCACCACAATCACCCATAGCTTCGGCTACAATAATTTTTTTTATTTCAGTCCCTGATTTAAATAACTGCACAGATTTTTCTGATTCTTCATCATCATTAGTAATATTTGTTATTTTGTATTTTTTTTCTTCTGCTTTAATTGATTTGTATTGCTCTTTTATAGTAGCAATTTTAGATTTAATATCATCAGATTTCTGATTGGATATCAAATTACTAATACTAATAAATAATATTAAATTAATTATTACAAAATAATTGATTTGCTTTTTCATTATTACCCTTTTATTTAAAAATATAATAAATTATTCCATTATCATCAATTTCGGTTACTGCACCTAATTGAATTGATTTGTTTTCGATAAATTCTCTCGCTTCTTTTGGTTCGATGTTGGCTTTTATAGCAAAATCTAATACTGTAAATTTGCCATATTTTTCTTTTATTAATTCAAAAAATATTTCATTAAATTTAGATGAAATCAAACTTTGTTCTTTCTTTTTTAAAATTAATATTGACCCTATACCTGCCGCAAAAAGTAATATTCCAATAGTTGATAAAAATAACGATGTATCCCCTTCATTACTTGACAACCCAATAATAGCAAACAGTAACCCATAAAAAATACCACCATAACTAAGCATTTTATTCTTTTTAGGGGATAATTTGGTATATGATTCAATATTCATTTGTTTTAAATCTCAAAAAGTAAAAAATCAGTAAATATATATATAGATTTTGGAATGGTATATTCACGCTTACAAATAGGTTATCTAAATTTTTTTTCCCTTTACATTAATTTAGATATTTTTTTAAACAACTGTCCAAATATAAAAATAAAATTTATTATGACAAAGAATAATTTTTATTTAAGAATAAAATAATTAGTCAGTAATGGAAGAATAGTTATTATGGATTATGTAGATTTTTATGAGAAATACAATTATCATAGTAAGAAAGAAATGTAGATAAGTAATAAACGCAAAAAAGTCTTGTTAAAGAAACAAGACTTTTTTGGTTTTAGATAGCTTGGCACCGATCTACTCTCCCACGCAGTCGCCCACGCAGTACCATCGACCCAATAAGGCTTAACTTCTCTGTTCGGAATGGGAAGAGGTGTACCCCTTATGGCATAAGCACCAAGCAAAATTTTATATATAAATTAAGTTGAGGAAAAATGCAATAGAATCTTGAAAAATAATTAAAGAGTTGTCAAGAAACGAGTATAACAACTCATATTTTCGGCAAGCCAATGGATTATTAGTACTTCTCGGCTGAATGTATTACTACACTTACACCTGAAGCCTATCAACCAAGTAGTCTACTTGGATCCTTAGAGATACCTAATCTTGGGGTAGGTTTCGTGCTTGAGATGCTTTCAGCACTTATCCTTTGCGGACATGGCTACTCTGCAATGCCACTGGCGTGACAACAGATACACCGTCGGTCCGCTCACTCCGGTCCTCTCGTACTAAGAGCGGGTCCCCTCAAGTATCTTGCGCCCACACTGGATAGGGACCGAACTGTCTCACGACGTTCTGAACCCAGCTCACGTACCGCTTTAATTGGCGAACAGCCAAACCCTTGGGACCTTCTCCAGCCCCAGGATGCGATGAGCCGACATCGAGGTGCCAAACCTTCCCGTCGATGTGAACTCTTGGGGAAGATCAGCCTGTTATCCCCGGCGTACCTTTTATCCTTTGAGCGACGACCCTTCCACTCGGAGTCGCCGGATCACTAAGACCTGCTTTCGCATCTGCTCGACTTGTTTGTCTCACAGTTAAGCTACCTTATGCCTTTATACTCTATGCACGATTACCAACCGTGCTGAGGTAACCTTTGTAAGCCTCCGTTACCATTTAGGAGGCGACCGCCCCAGTCAAACTACCCACCTAACACTGTTCCCGAGGATCCACTCCTCCGGGTTAGAATCCGGCTATAACAAGGGTGGTATTTCACCGATGGCTCCATCCTGACCACAATCAGGACTTCACAGCCTCCCACCTATCCTACGCATGTTATAGCCAAACCCAATATTAGGCTATAGTAAAGGTGCACGGGGTCTTTCCGTCCCAGTGCGGGTAACCGGCGTCTTCACCGGTACCACAAGTTCACCGAGCGCGTGGTTGAGACAGTGCCCAGATCGTTACACCATTCGTGCAGGTCGGAACTTACCCGACAAGGAATTTCGCTACCTTAGGACCGTTATAGTTACGGCCGCCGTTTACCGGGGCTTCAATTCGGGGCTTCGCTTACGCTGACTCCTCCTTTTAACCTTCCGGCACCGGGCAGGTGTCACACCATATACATCCACTTTACGTGTTAGCATAGTGCTGTGTTTTTGTTAAACAGTCGCCTGGGCCATTTCTCTGCGACCTATCTACTTTCGTAGTAGGCACCCCTTCTCCCGAAGTTACGGGGTTAATTTGCCGAGTTCCTTAACCACGCCTCACTCGCGCGCCTTAGTATACTCAACCCATCTACCTGTGTCGGTTTACGGTACGGTCACCATATATCGCTTTTCTCGGCAGTCGCTGTTACTATAGAGATAGCCATTAACTCTATCGCAACTTATGCCTGCGTCACTTGAACAATATGGTGGCTCAGGAATATTTAAAATACCTGATTCCCATCGACTACGCCTTTCGGCCTCGCCTTAGGGGCCGGCTAACCCTGAGTTGACGAACAGAGCTCAAGGAAACCTAAGATTTTCGGCGCGAAGGATTCTCACCTTCGTTATCGTTACTTATGCCAACATTTGCGCTTCTGCACGCTCCAGCATACCTCACGGTACACCTTCGACGCCTGCAGAATGCTCCCCTACCGCTCTTTCGAGCCTTAAGCTTCGGTGAAACACTTAGTCCCGATAATTATCGGCGCTAAATCGCTCGACCAGTGAGCTATTACGCACTCTTTAAATGAGTGGCTGCTTCTAAGCCAACATCCTGGCTGTCTCTGCAACTTAACATCCTTTATCTGTTAGTGTTTACTTGGGGACCTTAGCTGTAAGTCTGGGTTCTTTCCCTCTCGGCGACGAAACTTATCTCACGCCGCCTCACTCCTTAGCATTATGTAGCCGGAATTTGTGGTTTGTCAGGGGTCGGTACCACTGTAATGGCCCTAACCCTATCAGAGCCCTACCTCCGGTACATTAACTAAAGGCTGTACCTAAATACATTTCGGGGAGTACGAGCTATAACCGAGTTTGATTGGCCTTTCACCCCTATCCACAGTTCATCCAAATGGTTTTCAACCCAAACTAGTTCGGACCTCCACGTAGTGTTACCTACGCTTCATCCTGACCATGGATAGATCACACGGTTTCGCGTCTGCCGCTGCATACTATTCGCCCTATTCAGACTCGCTTTCGCTACGGGTGCGGATCCGAGATCCTTACCCTTGCATGCAACGAGCAACTCGTTGGCTCATTAAGCAAAAGGCACGTTGTCACATTTGCTCCAACCGTTTGTAAGCACACGGTTTCAGGTTCTATTTCACTCCCTTCTGAAGGGTTCTTTTCACCTTTCCCTCACGGTACTGGTACACTATCGGTCACTTAGGAGTATTTAGCCTTACCCAGTGGTCTGGGCAGATTCCTGCAGAATTCCACTTGCTCCGCAGTACTCAGGATACTTCTTGCTGACTTTCAATTTCGCTTACAGGATTTTCACCTTCTATGATCTGACTTTCCAGACAGTTCTGCTATTGATTATCATACGTTGTTGAAGTCCTACAACCCCGGAATGCATGCATTCCGGTTTGGGCTCTTCCCGTTTCGCTCGCCGCTACTCAGGGAATCTCATTCGATTTCTTTTCCACCGGCTACTGAGATGTTTCAATTCACCGGGTTAGCTTCTTTACAGATGACAGAACATTACTTCTGCCGGGTTTCCCCATTCGGAAATCTACGGATCAAAGCTTACTTCCAGCTCCCCGTAGCATATCGTAGGTAGTCACGTCCTTCATCGCCTCTAAGTGCCAAGGCATCCACCGTGTGCCCTTAATATCTTGCCGAAAATTATGAGTTGTTATACTAATTTCTCGCATTTTCTTTAATTTTAATCTTATTTTCTTTACTTTAAAAATACATTCTATTCAGTGTATTTTTGGCTTGATGATTTTTTTTGCATTTTTCCAAAATCAGTTTAACTGATTTTCAACTTAATTGTCAAAGAACATTTTTTTTGTGGACCCTAACGGGATCGAACCGTTGACCTCCAGAATGCAAATCTGGCGCTCTACCAAACTAAGCTAAGGGCCCAGCGTTGTTTTTAGCTATACGCCGATTGTGGGCCTGAGTTGACTTGAACAACCGACCTCACGCTTATCAGGCGTGCGCTCTAACCAAGCTGAGCTACAGGCCCATCGTGTTGACGCATATCAAAATTGATGTTGTGTTAAAGAACAATGAGCTTTGTAAACATTAGTTCACAAAAAACAGGAAGTACAAGTAAATATAGTAAGTAAATCAAGGCTTGATTTTTTTATTGAGTATTACTCTTTAAAGGAGGTGATCCAGCCGCACCTTCCGATACGGCTACCTTGTTACGACTTAGCCCCAGTCACTAATTTCGCCTTAGACGCTATTGCTAGCGGCTTCGGGCGCCCCCAGCTTCCATGGCTTGACGGGCGGTGTGTACAAGGCCCGGGAACGTATTCACCGTGGCGTGCTGATCCACGATTACTAGCGATTCCAGCTTCATGTAGTCGAGTTGCAGACTACAATCCGAACTGAGGTTGGTTTTGAGGATTTCCTCCACCTTGCGGTTTCGCCTTCTGTACCAACCATTGTATTACGTGTGTAGCCCTGGACATAAGGGCCATGATGACTTGACGTCATCCCCACCTTCCTCTCCACTTGCGTGGGCAGTCTCCCTAGAGTGCCCAGCTTAACCTGCTGGCAACTAAGGATAGGGGTTGCGCTCGTTGCGGGACTTAACCCAACACCTCACGGCACGAGCTGACGACAGCCATGCAGCACCTATACAGATGTTCCGAAGAAAAGCTCCCTTTCAGGAACGGTCATCTGCACTTCGAGCCCAGGTAAGGTTCTTCGCGTTGCATCGAATTAAACCACATAATCCACCGCTTGTGCGGCCCCCGTCAATTCCTTTGAGTTTCAACCTTGCGATCGTACTCCCCAGGTGGTATGCTTAATGGGTTTCCTTCGGCACTGACCAGGCTAGCTGGCCAACACCAAGCATACATCGTTTAGGGCGTGGACTACCAGGGTATCTAATCCTGTTTGATCCCCACGCTTTCGTGCCTCAGCGTCAGTAATGAGCCAGATGACCGCCTTCGCCACTGGTATTCCTCCTGATATCTACGCATTTCACCGCTACACCAGGAATTCTATCATCCTCTCTCATACTCAAGGCTTGCCGTTTCGAAGGCAGTTTCTAGGTTGAGCCTAGAGATTTAACCTCCGACGTACAAGTCCGCCTACGCACCCTTTACACCCAGTAAATCCGGACAACGCTCGGGTCCTACGTATTACCGCGGCTGCTGGCACGTAGTTAGCCGACCCTTCCTTTGATGGTACAATCCCAGTCCGGCGACCGAACTTTTTTTCCCATCCGACAGTACTTTACAGAGCAAAGCTCCTTCTTCATACACGCGGCGTCGCTGCATCAGAGTTTCCTCCATTGTGCAAAATTCCTCACTGCTGCCTCCCGTAGGAGTCCTGGACCGTGTCTCAGTTCCAGTGTGGCTGATCGTCCTCTCAGACCAGCTAAAGATCGTTGCCTTGGTGAGCCATTACCTCACCAACTAGCTAATCTTACGCAGGCTCATCTCTATCCGTTTCCTTTGACGTAAACGCCTCATCCGTTTTTAGCACCAATTTCTCAGCGTTATTCCGGGGATAGAGGCAGATGACCTACGCGTTACTCACCTGTGCGCCAGTGGTATTGCTACCCCTTGACTTGCATGTGTTAGGCACGCCGCCAGCGTTCGTCCTGAGCCAGGATCAAACTCTCCGTTGTATATCTTAAGTTTGATTTCCTATGTTATGCTCGATTTACTTACATTGACGTTATGTTGTTTATTTTTGTCGTATATTTTTCTTTGTACTTCCTATTTTCAATGAACTATGTTTCCTCAGTAGAAAACTCTTTTTTCCGTTTCCGCTTTTCAGCGGGATTCAAAATTAAGTATTTTTTTTATTCTATGCAAGAACTTTTTTTATTTTTTTTCTCGCCTACCTAATTTTTTTTCTAAAGAACACTTTTTGCTTTTTCCCGCTTAGCAGGATTTCAAATTTAATAACTTTTTTGATATTACACAAGAACTTTTTTTTATTTAATTCTTATTTATTTTCAAATCATTACTTCAAAAGAACAAATTTCGTTTTTCCTGTTTAACAGGATTTCAAAATTACGATTATTTTTTATTGTATGCAAGAAATATTTTCAATAATTCATCTCTTATGATGAAATATTTTATTTAAGTATTTTACCTCATATCAAAATTTCTTAATAATATTTCAAAATAAAATAATTTATGGACACAAAAATACATCACTGCTAATTATTAAACCATTGATAAAAATCGACTTATCAAAAAGTACTGTTTTGGAATTATATGTAAATTTCAACATTTAAAAAAAAGTGTAGTAAAAAATTATTACTACACTTTATAAATACACAATAAACAAACAATTTTAAAATATTAAATTTCTAATCAAATTATTATTATTGTTCTGCTTTTGCATTTCTTTCTTTTTGTTGCACATCAACAACTGTAATTGCAATCAATTCAACAATTTGATTGATTTCATCTGCTCTATGTAATACATTAATTGGCTTATTCAATCCAAGTATTACAGGACCAGTTAATCTTGCCTTACCTATTCTGTTCAATAATTTAAATGCTGTATTTCCAGATACAAGATTTGGGAAAATCAAAACATTTGCAGCACCTTTTAAAGTGCTGAATGGGAAAAATTGTTCAAGTACATCTGGACTTACGGCTGTATCTGCTTGCATATCGCCATCAACCATCAAAGTTGGATTTTTTTCATGAATAATTTTCAAAGATGCTTGTATTTTTGTAGGGATTTCACCTTTGACTGAACCAAAATTACTGTATGAAAGTAAAGCAACTTTTGGTGTAATATCAAAATTTTTGACAAATTCTGAAGTCTGAAGTGTAATATCAGCTAATTGTTCAGCATTAGGGTCAATATTGACTGTTGTATCAGCGAGGAAGAATGTTTGAGATTTTGTATTTATAATATACATCCCAGAAACAACGCTATAATTTTCCTGTTTGCCAATAATTTCGAGAGCAGGACGAAGGGTATCAGGATAATGCTTGGTTAATCCAGAAACCATACCATCAGCTTCACAATTTTTAACCATCATCGCACCGAAATAATTACGGTCTAAAAGCATATTTTTTCTTGCTTCATTTCTCGTAATTCCCTTTCTTTGTCTTAATTGATAATAGTCTTCAATAAATTTTTCTGTATGTGCATATTTACGAGGGTCGATAATTTCAATTCCAGTCAAATCATAGTTGTTTTCTTCTGCAACTGCTCTAATTTTTTCTTCAGTTCCTATTAGAATAGGTTTTGCGATTTTTGTATCCACAGCTATAATAGCAGCTTTTATAATTTTAGGGTTTTCACCTTCAGGTAACACAATACGTTTTGGATTTTTTCGAGCTTTTGAAAACACTTTAGTCATTAATTCATGGGTTCTTCCCATTCTGACTTCAAGTGATTCAATATATTTTTCCATATTTTCAATAGGAGTACGAGCAACTCCTGTTTCCATAGCTGCTTTTGCAACAGCTGGAGCTACCCAAGTCAAAACGCGTGGGTCGAATGGAGTAGGAATTATATATTTTCTACCAAATGACATTTCTGTACCTTCGTAAGCTCTTTTTACAGATTCTGGTACTTCTTCCTTTGCTAATTTGGCTAAAGCGTGTGCGGCAGCTTGTTTCATTTCTTCATTTATGGCTTTAGCGTGTACATCCAAAGCTCCCCGGAAAATGAATGGAAAGCCGAGTACATTATTAACTTGATTTGGATAATCGGAACGACCTGTAGCCATAATAATATCTGGTCTTGCTGCAATTGCTAAATCATAAGAGATTTCAGGGTCAGGATTTGCCATTGCAAATATTATTGGGTCTGGCGCCATTGATTTTACCATATCTTGAGTAACAACATCAGCACTGGATAGTCCCACAAATACATCTGCATCAACAAATGCATCAGCAAGAGTTCTTCTATCGGTTTCAACTGCAAAATCTTCTTTATAAATATTCATCCCATTTGTTCTACCTTTGTAGATAACGCCTTTTGTGTCACACATTATAACGTTTTTAGGATTAACACCTAAACTTATATGGAATTTTGCACATGCAATACCAGATGCACCTGCACCATTATATACTACTTTAATTTCATCTAATTTCTTTCCAACGATTTCACAAGCATTTAATAAAGCTGCACCACTAATAATAGCAGTACCATGTTGGTCATCATGAAAAACTGGAATGTCAAGAGATTTCTTGAGTGCTTCTTCAATAATAAAACAATCTGGACCAGAAATATCTTCAAGATTTATACCTCCAAAAGTAGGAGCAATCACTTCAACTGTTCGTATAATTTCTTCAATATTCTTAGAGTCAAGTTCGATATCAAAAACATCAATATCAGCAAAAGTTTTAAACAAAACTCCTTTGCCTTCCATAACTGGTTTTCCGCCAAGCGGTCCTAAATCACCTAATCCAAGAACGGCTGTTCCATTTGAAATTACTGCAACAAGATTACCCTTTGCAGTGTATTCAAATACTTTTTCAGGGTCTTTAAAAATTTCTCTACATGGTTCCGCTACACCTGGTGAGTAAGCAAGTGATAAATCCCTTTGTGTAAGAGTTGGTTTGGTGGTAACTACTTCGATTTTACCTTTTCTGCCCATACTATGATATTCGAGGGCGTCTTCTTTTCTTATAATCATATAAACACTCCTTTGAAGTGTGTCAAATTTAACATATTCAAAATTAAGTAATATTACATTAATAATGAACAAATATTAACACAAAAATAGAAATAAACAATTTTTTTATTCATTAATGTTATTTTAATCGCAACAAAAAAATATTAGATTGATTTACAATATGGTTCTAATTACAACGTTAAAATCATTTTTTTAATTTAATTTGCCGAGATTCATAGAAATATGAATGCGGGGGACCCAAATTTAGGGGCGAATTCTCTGTTTGAGATAGGATACTTCCAAATCCGAGCCCGTCAGCTAACCTCGTAGGCGTATGGGAGAAATATGTCAACCATTGTTGAATCTGATACAATAGGTATCGGAAATAAGTTATATCGTAAACTCTTTGGTTCACCAAAGAATATTAATGACCCCGGAATTTTTCATAAAATTACTTTGATTCCATTTTTTGCTTGGATTGGATTAGGTGCTGATGGTTTGTCTTCATCAGCTTATGGACCTGAAGAAGCATTTCGAGCATTAGGCAGTCATACTTATCTTGCTGTTTTCCTTGCTTTAGCTACAATTATAACAGTAACTGTAATATCTTACGCTTATTCTAAAATTATAGAACACTTCCCAAATGGAGGTGGTGGCTACGTTGTAGCTACAAAAATGCTCGGAAAAAATACTGGGGTAGTTTCTGGTAGTGCATTGATAATTGATTACATTCTAACAATCACTGTTTCAATAGTATCATGCTCAGATGCATTATTTAGTTATATGCCTTTACAATTTCATCAATATAGAATCTACTTTGCTGCATTATTGATTGTTGTAATGATTGTTATGAATATTCGTGGAGCGAAAGAATCAATAAAAATAATGGCTCCAATTTTTGTATTATTTATATTAACTCATTTATTACTATTGGGTTATGGTATAATAAGTCATTTAATGGATTTTTCCAAAGTTGTTGGTGAAATTCATACTAATGCATCAAGTGATTTTTCCTCAATTGGATTTATTGCTTTATTACTTATATTTGTAAGAGCTTATTCCCTTGGTGGAGGAACTTATACAGGAATTGAAGCTGTTTCAAACGGATTGCAAATTATGCGTACTCCCAAAGTACAATCTGGCAAGCGAACTATGCTTTATATGGCAGTATCATTATCTTTAGCCGCAGGTGGATTATTTTTATGTTATGTTTTGGTAGGAGTTGAATTTGCTAATGGTAAAACATTAAATGCAGTACTCGCAGATACTCTTTATGGAGATTGGGCTTTTGGCTCAACATTAGCATTTATAACAATATTTTCTGAAGGTGCTTTGCTTTTTGTTGCAGCTCAAGCAGGGTTTATTGATGCACCAAGAGTTATGGCAAATATGTCTTTAGATATGTGGTTACCAAGGAAATTTGCAACATTATCAGAACGATTAACCATGAGAAATGGAATCATTATGATTGGTGTTTTGGCATTGATTTTACTTTTTTATACAAAAGGTTCAATTTCTGCTCTTGTGATAATGTATTCTATAAATGTATTTCTTACATTTACAATATCACAATTTGCTATGGTTCGCTTTTATTTTTTACGCAGGAAGACAGATAATCAATGGAAAAAGCATATTTTTATATTTGTGGTTGGTCTGATTTTATGTGTTACAATACTAACAATTACTGTTTTTGAGAAATTCACAGAAGGTGGATGGCTTACACTTGCAGTTACTTCCGTTTTGATTTCAGTATGTTTTATGATTAAAAAACATTATAATAATGTTAAGAACGATATAAAAATATTAGAAGAAAATCTACCAGAACTACCCGAAGACCAATTAATCGAATTACCTGCATTTCATAAAAGCGACAGAACTGCTGTGCAATTAGTTGGTGGTTATGATGGATTTGGTATTCATACTTTCTTTTCAATCATCAGGTCGTTCCCTGGACTATATAAAAATTTTGTTTTTGTTTCAATAGCTGTAGTTGACCACGAATTATTCAAAGAGAACGAAACTGTTGATGAACTTATAAAACATAAAACTATTGCTTTAAAAAAATATGTGAAATTAGCGAAGAAAATGGGTTTTAATGCTGAATATAGAATCAAAATATCTACAGATGTCATTGATAGTGCAACCGATATTTGCCTTGAAATTTCAAATGAATTTAGAAATTTAACAGTTTTTACTGGAAAATTGTCTTTCAGAGTAGAGAAATTCTTTCATAAATTCTTACACAATGAAACTTCATCATCTATTCAAAGAAGGTTGCAATGGCATGGTATCACAAATGTAATTTTACCAATTAAAATTAGGAATTAATTATTTTTTATGTGTTCTGTATAAATACAAACGCATTTTTATTCTATAGTCCGTTGCTCAAGTATAAATTTAATCATCTTCTACGTGATTAAAGCCACGTGTTGCTTACTGAATCTGCAACACGGGGCTGTCTCAAAAGGTCTTTTTTAGTTATTGCATTTTTGAGGGTTGTGAGATATTTATATATATTTCTGCAACTTTGTGCAATATGGATTCTGAAACAAGTTACCAATGACACCTTTTGTGACAGCCACAAATATCATTTCAATTTTAATTGAGCAACAGACGGTTAACCGTCAATCATCTGACTTTTTAAAAAATAGTTAGCTATAATATGCAAGTCGATTTTTTCATTTAAGTAGTTAGTAGGTACATCCAATAATTGTTGATAAGAAATATTACTTTATCATTATTATGCGAATTACTAATAGTAGTAATATAAAAAAAAATGTTAAGCAAAATATTTACTTAACACTTTCTTGAGTACTTTCGTACTCAGAGCGGGACTTGAACCCGCACGAGCTATTCGCTCACAGGATTTTAAGTCCTGTGCGTCTACCAATTCCGCCATCTGAGCAATACTGTCATCTGAACAGAATTCAAAATTACGAACTTTTTTTTATTCCACCAAATATTTTTTTTGAAATAATTAAAATTATTTTTGAACGTCTATCATTTTCTTAATTGCACAATTTGATAAGTTGTTGTAATTTTGAAGTTTGTATTATTTTCGATTTCAGAATTAAATAATTTTATGGAAAACAGCCCGTTGAATAATTTTAGAAATTTTTGTATTATTGCACATATTGACCATGGTAAATCTACACTTGCAGACCGTCTACTTGAAATGACAGGACGTGTTTCGCAAAGAGAAATGATTTATAATCAAATTTTAGATGATAATCCGCTTGAACAGGAACGCGGTATTACTATAAAACTTCACGCTATTCAGATGGATTACAAGGCAAAAGATGGCAAAACTTATTATTTAAATCTTATTGATACTCCTGGACACGTCGATTTTTCCTACGAAGTTTCACGTTCATTAGCAGCATGTGAAGGTGCTATTCTCGTTGTTGATGCAACACAAGGTATTGAAGCCCAAACTATCTCAAATTTATATATGGCAATTGGTAATAATCTTGAGATTATTCCTGTTCTAAATAAAATTGATTTACCAGCTGCCCAAACTACATTAGAAGATGTAAAACATCAAGTTGTTGATTTGCTTGGTTGCCCCGAATCGGAGTTGCTTATGTCATCTGCCAAAATGGGAATTGGTATTGAAGAAATTCTCGAAGCAATCATAGCTCGAATTCCCGCACCAAAAGGCGACCCTGACGCACCATTAAAAGCATTGATTTACGATTCTATTTTTGATGCTTACAGAGGTGTTATCGTTAATGTTAGAATCTTTGAAGGCACTCTTAAAGAAAAAGACAGGGTTCTTTTTATGGCAACTGGCGGTGTGTATGAAGTTGAAGAAGTTGGGATTTTATATATGCAAAGAAGTCGTACAAAAGTACTTGCTGCTGGAAATGTTGGATATTTTACTGCAAGTATTAGAGATTTGCATGACACAAAAGTGGGCGATACTGTTACACACGAAAAAAATCAATGTAAAGCAATTGAAGGATTCAAGGTTGTAAAACCTATGGTGTTTAGTGGTATTTATCCTACGGTTTCTGATGATTTTGAGGATTTGAGAGAGTCTTTAAATAAATTAATTTTGAATGATTCTGCTATTACTTTTGAACCAGAATCATCTACAGCATTGGGATTTGGCTTCAGATGCGGTTTTCTTGGACTTCTACACATGGAAATCGTTCAAGAAAGATTAGAACGTGAATTTAACCAAAGCATGGTAACAACTGTACCAAACGTGAGATATAAAGTAATTAAAACAAATGGTGATGAGCTATTTATTGATAATCCAGCCGAATTGCCTAAATTAGTAGAAATACTTGAAATTCAAGAGCCATTCATTAAAGCTCAGACTTTAACTCCAAATGATTATGTTGGAAATATTATGAAGTTATGTATGGACAGACGAGGCATTTTGGTAAATCAAACTTACTTATCGCAAACAAGAGTAGATTTACAATGGGAATTACCTTTAGCTGAAGTGGTTTTTGATTTTTATGACAAATTGAAATCTATAACACGTGGTTATGCTTCACTTGATTATGAATTTCTTGATTTTAGAGAAGGAGACCTTGTTAGATTAGATATTTTGATTAATGGCGAACCTCTTGATGCTCTTTCATCAATTGTTCACCGTTCAAAATCTTATGATTGGGGAAAAAAACTTTGTGATAAACTTAAAGATTTAATTCCAAGACAGATGTTTGAAGTAGTAATTCAAGCTGCTATTGGAGCAAAAATTGTTGCAAGAACTACTGTAAAAGCACTAAGAAAAAATGTAACTGCAAAATGCTATGGTGGTGATATTTCTCGTAAAAGAAAACTTTTAGAGAAACAAAAAGAAGGTAAGAAACGTATGAAACAAGTAGGAAATGTTGAAATTCCGCAAGAAGCATTCCTTGCAGTTTTGAGTATTGATAATTAATTAGAAGATATTATTATGGCGAAAAAAGAGTTATCCTCCGACAAAAATAGTGAAAGAATTTTACCTATTAAACCTGAAAGTACAATGGATACATTTATTTCTTTGGTTGAAAACAATTTTTGGAGCAATCATAGTTGTGATGTTTATCAACGGAGTTGCTGTTGCATCATTTGTTGTTCCTACAGGTTCTATGGAACAAACTGTAATGACCGGTGATTTTTTATTTGTAAATAAATTTTTATATGGTCCTACAACTCCGCAAATTATCCCATTTTTTAATATACCTCTGCCATTTATTCAATTCCCCGGTATTAGAGAACCTCAGAAAGGTGATGTAATTGTATTTATATATCCGGGTGACAGAGATGAATTAAAAGCAAAAGATTTTGTATATTATTTAAAAAGATGTGTAGCAACTTCAGGCGATACTTTACAAGTTGTTAATAAGAAATTGATTGTAAATGGCAAGGAAATTAAATTACCAGCAAAGGGACAATACATACCTAATAAGCCATTTGATGCTTATGAGAGATTGAAAACATATCCCCCTGGAAAAGGTAATACAATGGATAATTATGGTCCAATTGTAATTCCTAAAAAAGGAGATGTTATTGATATAACCACCGAAAATTTCAGAGAGTGGGAAACATTTATCGGAAGAGAAGGGCATACTGCTTCTACAGATGGAGTTCAAGTTTTTGTAGATGGCAAGCCAACTTCAAAATATATCGTTAAAAGAGATTATTGCTTTGGAATGGGTGATAACCGTGATAATAGCGAAGATAGTAGAGTATGGGGATTTGTGCCTTACGACAATGTTGTAGGTACTCCTATGATAGTTTATTGGTCTTGGGATACAAATATGCCATTTTCAAATTTGGGTGAAAAATTATCATCAATTAGATTTTCAAGAATGGGTACATTGATTAGGTAAGAAGTTAGCGTATTTAATTATTATTAAACAAGAGTAACTATATAATTATGAAATTACAGCTTGAGAATTTAGAATATCAAAATACAGCAATTCAATCTGTAATTAATGTGTTTGAAGGTACTATCAAGAATAATGTTGACAATGCTTGTTTTGAAGGTATCCGTTATAACTTATGTAATTTAACAAAAAATAAATATTTAGAAAATATTAAATCTGTTGCAAAAAGAAACAACATTAATGATGACTCATTAATGTTGTTTGATAGTATGGATTTATGTATAGAAATGGAAACAGGTACAGGAAAGACTTTAGTTTATATCAAAACTATTTATGAATTATTCAAACATTTCGGATTTACAAAATTTATTATTATTGTTCCATCAATAGCAATAAGACAAGGAACTTTAGAAACTTTCAAATCTTTTGAACAGCAATTAGTCGAAATATATGGATTTAAAGTTAATTCTTTTGAATATGACAGTAAAAAACTAAATAAAGTTATTAATTTCATCGAAGACCAAACTCCACAAGTTATGGTAATTACAACTGGAGCATTTCATTCAGATGATAGAATTTTAAATAGAACTCAAAGAGAGGATTTGTTTAATAACTTACCTTATATTGATGCTATTGCTAAAATTAGACCAATAATTATTATGGATGAACCTCAAGAAGGAATGGATACCGATAATTTGGCTGAACGTTTGAAAACATTGACTGCTGATGAAAGAAATATACGTTTTAGCAATGTTACATCAAATAGAACTAATAGCATTTATAAAACTTTAGACCCATTAGTTAGATTAAGATATTCTGCCACTCATAAAATTGTAAAAAATCTTATTTATCGTTTAACTCCTTATGATAGCTACAAACAAGGTTTAGTAAAAAAAATTGAAGTTTTGACTGTAACTGAAAAAAATGATGAAGCATCATTAAAAGTCGAACTTTCAGCCGCTGAATACACGAAAGGAACTCCAAAAGCAAAAATCAAGGCATGGAAATTAAAGGGACAAAAATTTGTTTTTGAGGAAACAAATTGGTTAAAAGTTGGGGATAACTTAGGCGATAAAACAAAAAATCAAAGCTATATGTCATATACAATTGAACGTATTTACAAAAGTTTGAAAACAAAGACTTGGAGAATTTCATTTGATAATGGTGTAGAGATTTTTGAAAAGCAAACAGCAGGTAAAATAGAAAATATCTGGAATTTACAATTAGAATGGTTAATTAATAGACATTTTTCCAAATCACAGCAGTTGGCTTCACAAGGAATTAAATGTTTAAGTTTAATTTTTATTGATAGAGTTGCTAATTATATGGGAGATAATCCCATCATTAAAAATCTTTTTGTAGAAAAATATAAAGCTATTTACCCTGATTATCATAATGGGGCAATTCCAACTGAAAAGCATATTCAAGAATTGCAAGGATATTATTTTGCTAAAAATTCAAAAGGTGAATTTTCTGATAATGAAGGTGGGCTTAGCGAGCAAAAGAAAATTTATGAAATGATTCTAAAAAAGAAAAATGAATTATTAACTATTGGCAATCCTATCGAATTTATTTTTTCACATAGTGCATTAGGTGTTGGATGGGATAATCCAAACGTTTTCAATATTGCTACATTAAGTAATTCTTATTCTGAAATAAAAAAACGACAGGAAATAGGTAGGGGCTTACGCATTTGTGTTAATCAAAATGGGCAAAGATGCTATGATAGTTTTAATATTAATGATGAAGATAGAATTAATAAACTTACAATAATACCAAATGAATCCTATGAATCATTTGTTGCTCAATATCAAAAAGAAATTACTGATATTTATGGACTTACTTCAAAAGGGGCACCTATGTCTCATTCTGATAAAGGTGTTCCAAAGAATGATGTAAGTTTCAAACTAAATAAAAATGAAAGTGTTACTCAAGCATTTAAACGATTCTGGAAAACTTTAGCAAAGAAAACTGATTATTCTGTTGCATTCAACGAAGATGAACTAATTGAAAAATCAATCAGAAGCATTAATGAAATTATAATCAATGATTACATTGCTGAAGTTAGTGTACATACATTGTCATCTATTGAGGAAAGTGGAATTGTAGGTAATTTGGAAGGTTCTGAAATTTATAGATTAAAAGCGAAATTTTCAAAATTAGATATTATCGAAGATTTGAGTGAGGATACAGGATTAAGTTATAATACTGTTATTAGAATTATGAATGGTATTTCCAATTTTAATCAATTTTCTAAAAATCCTCCACAGTTTTTGCAATTATGCTCTGCTATAATTAGAAATACTGAATTAGATGAAATGATTCGTGCAACCGATTATTATTTAACTGAAGAAGAGTTTCCCTTTCATTTTATTGACTTTATCAGAAGTGTAGATAATGGCAATGTAGTAGATACACCAAATAAAGGTGTCTTTGATAAAATGATTTATGATAGCTATATTGAAAGAATGTTTGCTATTAATGCTGATAATATCAACTCCGAAGTTGTATGCTTTTTGAAATTACCAAGTTGGTACATTATTAAAACTCCGAGAGGTAATTATGAACCTGATTTTGGTTTAGTGATGAAAAGAAAGAGCTTAAAAACTGGCAATGAAAGCGAATATTATTTTGTAATTGAAACCAAAGGAACAAATGATATTAATGATAGAGCAGTATTAACTAATGATGAAATTTACAAAATAAACTGTGCATTTAAGCATTTTCAAGCTATTGGTATTGATATTCATTATAAAGCACCTATTAAAACTTATGATGAATTTAAGAAACAAGCTGAACAAAGTATTAACCAAATGAGTACTTTATGAAATACGATGAAATTAAAATGCTATTTACCAAATTTGAAGAAAGTGTTTCGGAATTTGAGGGTATTGAATGTTGGCGAGCAAGGGAATTACAGGTCTTATTAGGATATAGTAAGTGGGAAAATTTTGAAAAAGTAATTCAAAAAGCTAAGGAATCTTGTTACAATGCTGGAGAAATAATTGAAAACCATTTTCCTGACGTCAGGAAAATGGTAGAAATTGGCTCTTCAACTGAAAGACCAATTATTGATATTGCACTTACTCGATATGCTTGTTATCTTATTGCTCAACAAGATTTGCCACCTGCCGAAGATGTAAAAAAAGTTCAACGAAGATTAGATAGTGATGAAAAAAAAATACTCAAACAGTTAAAAATTGAGAATAAATAATATGGAAAATATAAACGACTTAATGCCATTGAGCAAAGATTGGAACAAAGAACGTTTGGAAACTTTGAAAAAAATACTTCCAGATATTTTTAATAATGAAGGCAAATTGAATATTGACGAACTAATCAAAATAGTTGATTCTGATAGTGTGAATGAAATTGAAAGATATGAGTTTCGTTGGTTTGGAAAAAGTGCGTCAAAAAGGAACGCCTATACTCCAAGTAATGCTACTTTGATATTTGACGAAAGCAGAAGTGTAAATTCTGAAAACACTGAAAATATTATCATTGAAGGTGAAAATCTTGAAGTATTGAAGTTATTAAGTACCGGATATCGTGATAAGATTAAGTGTATTTACATCGACCCTCCATATAATACGGGTAAAGATTTTGTTTATTCTGATAATTTTACAGAAGATAAAAAACCATATTGGGAGCAGACTGGTGTTACTGAAAATGGTTTAAAAGTTGATACTAATGTTGATAGTGATGGTAGATACCATAGCAACTGGCTAAATATGATGTATAGTCGTTTGATTATGGCAAGGCAATTACTAAGTGAAGACGGTGTAATATTTATTTCTATTGATGATAATGAAGTTCACCATTTAAGAAAGTTATGTGATGAAGTATTTGGAGAAGAGAATTTTGTTGGACAAATTATATGGCAAACAGCAACAGATAATAACCCTTCGCAAATTTCAACTGAACACGAGTATGTTTTATGTTATGTAAAAGATAAATTTTTTCAAGATTTTTGGGAAATTCCATCTGAAAAAGGAAAAATAATCCAGGAGAAATACTCTGAATTAAAAAAAATACATGGTGATGACATAGACATTTTGCAATTAGAATTAAGAAAGTGGATTAGAAAGCAAATAAATGGCGATGATTTATCGGGGGTTTCACATTATTCATACGTTGACGAACAGGGGGTATTTTATCCTGGAAATTCAGCGAATACAAAACCCGGTGGTTATAATTATGATATAATCCATCCAAAAACAAATAGAGTTTGCTCGAAACCTGAATATGGATATAGATTTACTAAAGATACTTTCAATGAAGCCGAAAAGCGAGGTGATATTCAATGGGGAGAAGATGAAAGTATTATACCCAAAATTAAAAAAAGGTTAGATACAGTTACAATTAAACTTAAAAGTTATTATTACGAAGATAATAGAGGTACTACAGCTCAACTAAAATCTCTATTTGGTAACAATAAAGTATTTAATAACCCAAAATCTATAAATTTCCTGAAGCATATTTTAAAATTTGTAACCTCAGAAAATGATATCATACTCGACTTTTTTGCTGGCTCTGGTACTACTGGGCAGGCTGTGATGGAACTTAATGAAGAAGATGGCGGAAACAGAAAATTTATTTTAGTGCAAATACCAGAACTTACTGATGAAAATAGTGAATCCTTCAAAGCAGGTTACAAGAAAATAAGCGACATTACTATAGAACGTAATAAAAGAGTTATAGATAAATTAATTCAAGAAATAAAACAAAAACAACCAGATTTTTTTGAAAATGATGAATCAAATTCATTTACAGGTTTGGGCTTTAAAGTTTTCAAATTAGTTAAATCTAATTTCCCACGAGTAGAATGGGAACTTGACAATGATAAAACTGAAGCAGAGAATTATGAATCATTCTTACAATACATAAAAGAAAAAGAAGCACAATTAACATCTTTATTCAATCGTGATGAGTTAATTACTGAAATATTATTAAAACGTGGTTACAGCTTAAACTACAAAACTGAAAAACAAGAAATATTCAAATATAATGAAGTTCTTCATGTAACAGATGAAAACAAAGAAACATTAATTTGTCTTGACGCTGAATTAAATATTGAAACTGTTAATTATTTTAAAAAGAATACTGATAAGAAATTCATTTGTCTTGAAAGAGCACTTAATACAACTAAAAAGTGGAATTTGAGACACTATTTAGGTGAAAATTTTGTTGCCTTTTAATCATCATATTTCTTTATGAATATTAATTCAAATAATAGCAATTCCATTATGGATTTTAAACAGGAATTTTCCTTCAAAACCATAATGGAATTATTTTTTTTAGTTATAGTCATAATCTTATTTTTAAGAATATTTGTTTTAGATTTCAATCAAATTAGCTCTGAATCAATGGAACCAGTTTTAGAAAAGGGTGATGTTGTATTAATCAGTAGAATTTCATACTTTTTTGGAATACCATATTTATTTCCAATCATCAATAATATATTTGACTTAGATGTAAAAATTAAATATAAGAGTCCAAAGTTGAACGATATAATTGTTTTTATTAATGAAAGTGCTGCTATTCACAAATCATTAGTTAAAAGAATTGTTGCCATTGCTGGTGATACTATTTTTCATGATATTAATACAAAAAAAATCAGATTGAACAATGATTATCCTTTTGAATCAGAAATAAAATTTGTAATTCCCAAAGCAAATAACACAATCGAAATTAATAATTTAAATTCAGAATTCTATTATAAATATATTAAATTTGAAGAAAAGAATGCAGTTTTAAATAATTCAAATATAATTTTAGATAATAAAATATTAAGTAAGTATAAATTCAATTATGACTATTATTTTGTTATGGGTGATAATTTCAATAATAGTTTAGATTCAAGAGATTTCGGATTAATTAGTGAAAAGTGGATTATCGGAAGACCAATTTTAATTCTACTATCGTCAGAAAACAACAATCTAAAAAAAGACAGATTTTTTAAATTAATCAAATAGAATATTGCGGCTCAGTCGCCAAATAAACTGTTAGAAAACAATAATGAATAACCTCCCATATTGTTAATTGGGAGGTTTTCAAACTAATTCAGTTATGATTAATTAACTTTTTGCTTATTTACGATATAAATTAAATTTTCGAGTTCATGCACAATATTAATGTTATTAACTGTAACATCACTTGAGCTTTGAAATTTAATTGGGGTAAAATTTAATACACCACCTACTCCAGAACTTGCAAGTAAATCAAGAGTATGTTTTGCTACAAGTTGAGGAACGCACATAATAGCAATTTTTATTTTGTTTTCTGCAACATAAGTATTAATTTTATCAAGATGATAAATTGGAATTTCAGCAGATTCGCTTATTTTTGTGTTATCATTATCAAATCCAGCAACTATTCTAATACCCTCTTTAATAAATCCTTGATAATTCATCAATGCTTGACCAATTCTACCTGTACCTACTACAATTACTTTTTGAATTTCATCTTTACCAAGAATTTCATCAATTTTTGATAAAATTGAGTCTATATCATAGCCACCTTTTCGATTGCCAGTAATACCAAAATTACCGAAATCTTTCCTAACTAAAGAAGATGAAATCTCCAAAGTATCAGAAATATTATCTGAAAAAACCTTCTTAAAGCCCAAAGTTTGCAAATGTTTAAGTAGGTTTTTGTAATTTAGTAATCTTAAAATCTGTCCTTTGTTTGTCATATTTAAACTCTTAATATATTATTAAATTTTACATCAAATTATCAATTATATTTATATATGTTAAAATATTCACATAAATTTAACAATTGCATTTACAATGAGTTTTAATTTACATTTTTTTTTTACTTTGAACAAGAATTTTTTTATCATTGTAAATTAATTTTTTTTCATTCTTTCGTTGTTAGTAAATAAATGATAAAATATTCTCAATATATTTTGATATTTGAAATTTTGATTATATTTTTGTAGTTACTAAAAATTTATTTAGGTATTAATTATATTGGAATTTTTATGACAACAACAATCTCAAATCCACATAGAAGCCAAATCAGTTTATGGATTCAAGCTGCAAGATTATTTGCTTTGCCAGCATCAGTTGTACCAATTCTATTTGCTACAATGTTTTCACTTACTCACAATAATGGTGTGATTTATTGGGAATTACTACCAGTAATTATAATTTCTGGTATTTTATTCCATCTTGGAACTAATTTTGTAGGAGAGTATTTTGATTATAAAAATGGAGTAGATAAAGAAGAAACTTTTGGCTCAAGTAGAATTTTAGTTGATAAACTAATGAATCCAAAAACAGTTTTATATGGTGGTTATGCAGCATTTGCAGTTGGATTTTTATTGGGCTTGCTATTAGTCTATTATCATGGGCTACCAATGTTGATTCTTGGGTTAATTGGCTTAATAGGTGGAATGTTTTATACTGGCAAACCATTTGGATTTAAATATATTGCACTTGGTGATTTGTCAGTATTTATGCTATTTGGACCGTTGATGGTTATTGGTTCACATTTCGCATTAACTGGTTACATTGATTATAGTTTGCTATACATTTCCATTCCAATCGGCTTTCTTGTTACTGCAATATTAAATGCTAATAATATCCGTGATATCAAGCATGACAGAATGGCAAAAATCAATACTATGGCAACAATGCTTGGTATTAATGGTTCAAAATATGAATATTATTTTTTAATTTTTGGTTCTTTCTTTGCAGTTATATTAATGGTAATTTTACAGGTGTTACCGTTATGGACTTTGATTGTATTGATAAGTTTAAAACCTGCTTTAGATAATGTAAAGCAAATTTCAAAAGCAGAACTTGAAAATCCAAAAAATATATTGATGGCTGATGCAACTACAGCTCAGCACCATCTTATGTTTGGAGTTCTATATTCAGTTGGTATCTTATTGTCATATTGGTTTTAAAATTGCAAAATTTTAAACTACCAAATTGTAATAATTATCCTAAATTTAGCGATGAATATTTCATTTCCCTTACAATAAAAGAAGCAATGAAAGCTTATAAATACAAAGATGTGCCTATTGGTGCTATTATAGTAAGGGGAAATGAAATTATTGCAAAAGCTCATAATAAAATTGAAAGGTTTGGTAATCCATTATTTCATGCAGAAACATTGGCTATACAATCAGCATCAAAAAAAATTGGTTATAAGCATTTATATGATTGTACTTTGTATGTTAATCTTGAGCCATGTATTATGTGCAATGGTGCAATTATATTATCAAGATTAAAAAGGGTGGTTTTCGGAGCTTTAGACCCTAAAACAGGTGGCACAATAAGTTTATATTCTATTGCAAATGATTCACGGCTTAATCACAGATGCGAAGTAACTTCAGGCATACTTAAAGATGAATGTTCAACTTTACTTAAAATATTTTTTAAAGAACTAAGACAAAACAAAGAAAAAAAACAATATGCTTAAACCTGCACTATACATTGTTCCAACTCCAATTGGAAATTTGGAAGATATTACACTAAGAGCCATCAATATACTTAAAAATGCCGATATAATAGCTTGTGAAGATACGCGACATAGCGGACAGTTGTTGAAGTTATTAGAAATTAAAGCAAAGAAATTAACCAGCTATCATAATTTTAATGAAGCTGAAAGAAGTGATGAATTAATTGAAGCAATTATATCTGGGAAATCTATTGCTATAATTTCAGATGCAGGCACTCCTTTGATATCAGACCCGGGATATAAAATTGTAAATCAGTGTGTTGCTAAAAATATTGAGGTTGTGAGTTTACCCGGTGCAACTGCTTTTGTACCAGCACTTGTTGGTAGTGGTTTGCCTGTTAGTAATTTTACTTTTTTAGGATTTCCACCCGCCAAAAAAGGTAGGCAAACCTTTTTGAAATCACTTAGTAATTATAGCCATACAATAATTTTATATGAATCACCTCATAAAATAATTAAATTAACCGAAGAGTTAATTGAATTATACGGTAATGATGTTAATGCTTGTGTAGTTCGTGAAATTTCAAAAATTTACGAAGAATTCAATAGAGGCAAACTGATTGAAGTATTAAATATACTTAAACAGAAATCCTCAATTAAGGGTGAGATAGTTATGTTGTTAGATATGGGTAGTCAAGAATGTTTATAACTTTTGAAGGAATTGACGGCAGTGGAAAATCCACTCAATTAAAACATACAGCAGAATATCTGAAAGCGTTAGGCAAAGAAGTTATTTGCTTACGAGAACCCGGCGGTACAGATTTATCAGAAAAAATCCGCGAGTTATTACTTTCATCAGAAAATAAGATTAACTCTATTTCTGAATTACTTTTGTTTGAAGCTGCAAGAGCAGATTTATGCTCTTCTGTAATCCTTCCAGCTTTAAGAGAAGGTAAATTCGTTTTAAGCGATAGATTCTTTGATTCAACGACAGCATATCAAGGATACGGCAGAAAAATTGATTTAAATACAATCAATCTTTTAAATACATTAAGCTCTATGAATATCAAACCAGATTTAACTTTTTATCTTAAAATTGACCTATCTGTATCTCATAATCGCTCAAAAAACCGAAAACCCGACAGAATGGAATCAGCTGGAAATGAATTTTTCAATAGAGTTATTAATGGATTTGAAGAAATTGCAAATCAAAATACAGCAAGAATTATACCTATTGATTCAAGTCATAAACCTGAGGACACTTTTAAATTAATTCAATATTTTGTAGATATTGCAATATCTCAAGATAGTAAGTATAACCAAATTTGATAAAAACCGACTCGTATCAATTCCAGAATGTCATAATGTAAAATGAATTCAATCGAGTAGGAGGCGGGCTTTCCCCGCCGTCCTCTCACACCACCGTGCGTACCGGTCTGGTACACGGCGGATCGTTAATTTTAGCGACTTTTATCGCCGTTTCTCATCTTGGGGATTCATCTCCAATACTACACCCTTATTCTCGATTTTAATGTTTCCAACATCACTCCCGGAATAAGACCTTGTTACAGGTTTGACTGTGATATCTGCATTGACTATTACCTTTCCGTAATTTGAAACTACTAACGTTCAGCCCTTCCTTATTTAACATAAGTACTATGGCGTATGCTGACTTCTGACAGCTTAATTGCATATCACTATGCAACTTGCTTCTTGCTGTTCGCTCGCTTTCCTCGGCTTACTGTCAGACCTCCCGGGGTAAGTAATAAATCCTTCCTCTCATATATCTGCCGAATTTACAAGCACAAGTTTCGGATAGCTATTGGGCTTCGTTTTGAATCGCAAACTCGCCCACTTGTACCTGCCTTATATTCGGTTTCTGTTCGTCAGACCAAGAGTTTGTCTATGGCTTCCTTCAGATCCTGCCTCACGGCAGACACCCTTGCCCTTGAGCTAACGATTCCCCTTACCGGGCTCGCTGAAGACTTTCACTCCTTAGCAGTGCGACCTGCCGGTCGCACAAAACAAGATGTCCAACACTTTTGAAGTGTTGGACATCTGCATATATTAGATTCAGAATCAAGTGCGGGATGACAAATTTTTAAGTTTTTCATTCTGAACTCGTTTTATAATCCATTCTTGAATACCGTCATTCCTAACATCGTGAAGGACCCAGCAATTATTCATCTATAAATTTATACTGGATTTCTCGCAAAGTTCCTAATGACGAAATACTATATAAAAATCCTTCTGAAGTTTTATTTGTTCTTGGATTAAGTGGCTGTTGATAATAAAAACATAAATCTAATTGAAAATTTTTCGATTATAATAAATACTAACAATAATTTTCGTATTTTTGCTTTTTGTTTTAGTTGTAAAATGTTAATAAAATGAAAGTTCATCCAAATAATCCGAATATAAAAATTCCAGATATTGAAATTGACAAAGCTCGCCCTAATTGTGCTGTTGTTGGTGTTTTTGGGCATCCCCAAGCATCTATAATGGTATATTACTCATTGCATGCTTTACAACATAGGGGTCAAGAAGCAAGTGGTATTACTTCTATTTATTATGATGAAACTCGTAAAAAGAAGCGATATGCCTATACAAGAGATGAAGGTTTGGTACTTGATGTTTTTAAAGACCCGAAAATTCTTACTGAGATATTAATCGGTGATATGGCTATTGGTCATAATAGGTATTCAACGACTGGTTCTTCTACAAAAGCGAATATTCAACCATTCAATATGATTTATAATGATGGAATTCTTGCTCTTGCACATAATGGAAATCTCACAAATACAAAAACATTGCGACAAAATCTCATTGATGAAGGTGCTATTTTTCAAACTACAACCGATTCTGAATTATTTCTGCATTTAATTGCTCGTAGCAAAAAAGAAAATAGATTAGAGCGAATAAGAGAAGCTATTAAAACTGCAAAAGGTGCTTATTCATTGGTTATACTTACGGATGACGAATTAATTGCAGCAAGAGATCCACACGGATTTAGACCATTAAGTATTGGTAGAATCAAGAATGGTGATAAATATTCATATATTGTTGCATCAGAGACTGCTGGATTTGATATAATTAATGCTGAGTATATTCGCTCCGTGAAGCATAATGAAATTATTGTGATTGATAAAAATACCATCGAAACCGGAGAAATAAAATCTTTTACAATCGAAGATGAAACTCCAATTGCAAAGCATTGTATTTTTGAATATATTTACTTTGCAAGACCCGACAGTAGAATATTTGGACATAGCGTGGACAAAGTGAGAAGGAAATTAGGCAAAAGTCTTGCTGAAGAAAGTCCAGTCATTGATAATTTCGATAAAGTAAGAGCAATACCAGTTCCTGATAGTGCAAATACAGCAACAATTGGTTTTGCAAGAATCAATAATCAAAAAAATTCACCAACGGTTTTTGAATTAGGATTAATCCGAAGTCATTATGTTGGGCGTACATTTATTGCTCCCGGACAAGATAATAGAGAATTTAAAGTTAAAGCAAAATTTAATACTGTTAAAGGTGTTATCGCTGGTAGGACTGTTGTTATGGTAGATGATTCAATTGTAAGAGGAACTACATCAAAAGCACTTGTACAGTTAATTAGAGAAGCTCATCCAAAATCTCTACATTTTAGAATATCTTCACCACCAATTAAATATCCTTGTTATTATGGAATGGATTTTCCTGATAGTAAGGAATTAATTGCTAATGATTATGAAACTGAACAAGATATAGCAAATTTTATGGGCGTGGATTCATTGCATTATTTATCGCAAGAAAAATTAATGCAGTCAGTTCCAAAAGATGAAGGCGTTGATTATTGCACAGCTTGTTTTACAGGTATTTATCCAATTGAAGTTGAAAATGGGAATTTCAAATCTAACACTAATGATTAGAAATTTAATGATTGCAATTTAAACTGAATTTATTTGAATTAAAAAAGAGTTTCAAACTGTGAATTTAAATATAGAGAAAAGGTTAATACTCCGCCATATTGAAATTAGAAGGTTATGGCTGAGTAATTCCAAATGAAAATATCGCGTAGCGATTAAATTATGGTAAAAAGAAGAATAAAGAGATATGTCTATCACGTAGTGATTAAATTATTTTTGAATATAATCTCTACGAGATAAATAGTTAATCAAGATTTGATTTGTTACCAAAATACAATCTCTACGAGATAGATAAAGGCAATTTCTTATAATTATAGTTTACTTGAAAATATTTGCTCTTGGAAATTCAATTTATAAGATTATGGCTGAGTGGTTACGAGAAAACAGATTGAAAATTAAAAAAGAATATAATATTGCTATATAGCAATAGAAATATTGGTATTAACCGAAACTTTTTAATTAATTGAAACGTAATATGATTTTAAGATATTTAACATATTTTTTATTATTAGGGTATTTTTATGAAAAGAATTAATGCAATTTTATTAATAATTGCTATGATGGTTGGGATTGCTTCTTTTGCAACTGCTCAAACTTCAAAATCAAAATGGAATTTAACAGAAAAAATTCCACTAAATCCAAAAGTTAAAACTGGTAAACTTTCCAATGGTTTAACTTATTACATTATGAACAACGAAAAGCCAAAAAACAGAGCTGAATTGTATATCGTTGTTAGAGCTGGTGCAGTACAAGAAGATGACGACCAAGCTGGTTTGGCTCACTTTACTGAACACATGTGCTTTAATGGAACAAAGAATTTTCCTAAAGGTGAATTAGTAAGTTTCTTAGAAACTACTGGTATGCGTTTTGGTGCTGATGTGAATGCAAGTACTGGTTTCGATAGAACTATGTACACTTTGACAATACCTTTAGATTCAGCGGGATTGCTTGACAAAGGTATGCTTGTTTTGGAAGATTGGTTAAGCAATGTTAGTTTCGATGAAGAAGAAATCAACAAAGAAAGAGGGGTAATTCTTGAAGAATGGCGTTTGCGTTCAAATGCTCAATCAAGAATTTTTGAAAAACATTTTGGTTCTGTTGCTTATGGAACAAAATTCCCAAAAAGAATGCCTATTGGTGATACTGCAATTATAATGCACGCTCCAAAATCAGCTTTTACTCGTTATTATCAAGAATGGTATCGTCCAAATATTTCAGCAATTATTGTTGTAGGTGATATTGATGTTAATCAAATCGAGAATATGATTAAAACAAATTATGCTGATGTAAAAAATCCTACCAATGCAAGACCATTAACATTCGAATCAGTTCCTGTGCATAAAGATATTAAAGTTTCTATTGCTTCCGACAAAGAATTACCAATGCCAACTTTCGTTCTTTATTGGAAACACAACAAAGCAAAAGATGAATATACTTATGGACAGTATCGCAGAAGCATAATGGAAAGAATGATTAGTCAAATGATTAGCTTGCGTATGCAAGAACTAACTCGTGAAGCAAATCCTCCATTCTTGCAAGCAGGTGGTGGTTATAGTGCATTTATAGCTGATGCTGAAGTATTTAATTTGTTTGTGATTCCAAAACTTGACAATATGCTTGGAAGCTATGAAGCTGGTTTGACAGAAGTATTTAGAGCATCAAAACACGGATTTACAAAAGGTGAACTTGAAAGAGCAAAAACAGAAACATTAAGATTTTACGAAAAAGCTCTTCAAGAAAAAGATAAAACTGAATCAGCAAGCTTTGCAAGAGAATTATCTGGATATTTCCACGATGGTGAATCTATGCCGGGTATAGACCTTGAATTTGAAATGGCAAAAACATTCCTTGATGAGCTTACTTTAGCTGAAGTAAATAAAGCAATGAAAAGCTATATTAGAGATGAAGGTATTGTAATTACAGTTAGTTTACCTGAAAAACCTGAAATAAAAGCACCAACCGAAAAAGAAATTCTTGATATTTATAACAAAGTTAAAAACTCAGATATTGCAGCATACAAAGATGACGAAGTTACTAAGCCATTAATGGCTAACAAACCAAATCCTGGTACAATTGTATCAGAAAAAAAAGATGACAAACTTGGCACAATTGAAATGAAATTATCAAATGGTGCAAAAGTTATTGCAAAACCAACTGATTTCAAAAATGACCAAGTTGTAATGCGTGCATTTTCCTGGGGTGGTTCTTCATTGGTAAGTGATGCAGATTATTATTCAGCACAAGCTGCAGCTCAAATTATTGATGAAGGTGGTATATCTGAATTTTCAGCTACTCAACTCGAAAAATTATTAACTGGAAAAATGATTGGTATTTCTCCTTCTATTGCAGAAATTACTGAAGGTTTCAACGGTTCATATTCTCCGCAAGATGCTGAAACATTTTATCAATTATTGTATTTGTACTTCACTAATCCAAGAAAAGATGCTGATGCTTTCAAATCATTTATTTCGAGAACAAAAGAACAAATTAAAAACTCAAATGCTTCACCTGATAAAATTTTCCGTGATAGCGTTCAAGTAACTTTAGCAAATCATCATTATCGTAGCCGTCCTTGGACTGAAGAAACATTAAACAGTATTAATCTTGACAAAGCATTTGAAATTTACAAACAAAGATTTGCAAATGCAGGTGAATTTACATTTTTCTTTGTTGGTAATGTTGATTTAGCAAGTTTTAGAGAATTTGTAAAAACATATATTGCAAGTTTACCTTCAAAAGTTGAAAATGAAAAATGGAAAGATATTGGAAAACGTTACCCAACTTCAGCTGTTAAGAAAATTGTGAAAAATGGTATTGAACCAAAAAGTTCTGTTAGATTGGCTATCCCTGGCAAATTTGAATGGAATAGAAAAAACAGATTCGATTTTAATTCAATGATTGAAGTTTTCAGCATTAGATTGCGTGAAGTTATTAGAGAAGATAAAGGTGGAGTTTATGGTATTGGTGCATCTGGTCAAGCTGCTCCATTCCCAACAGATGAATATATTATCAGCATTGGTTTTGGTACTGCTCCTGATAGAGTTGAAGAATTAATTACAGCTGCAAAAGGCATTATCAATGAATTGAAAAGCAAGCCAATCGATGAAACGTATGTTGTTAAAGTAAAAGAAATTCTTAAACGTGAATATGAAACAGGCGTTAAAGAAAACAATTGGTGGATGCGTCAATTATATAATTCTGAATATTATGGAACAGACAAAAACGAAATTCTTGACTTCAATTCAATGGTTGATAAATTAACAGCCGCTGATATTCATAACGCAGCAAAAAAATATCTATTAGATAACAAAATGATTGAAATGATTCTCTATCCAGAAGATTAATATTAACTTCCGAGTTTTAAAAAAGGGGGCTTATGCCTCCTTTTTTTTTACCAAATCTATAATTGCAATAAAAAATTCAATCAAAAAACTTGGGCTAAATTATGTAAAAATAATGTTCCTAGAGTTGGGATTGTGTTTATCTGATTTTTTTAATAAGGTTAATAATTGAAAATATGTTATTAAAATCTTAGTAGAAAGTAATAGTACAGCCCAATTTCAGACCTTGTTGACATATTTTTTTAATTGTGAAAAAAAATTTAAAAATCGTTTGTTTGTTTTGAAAATATTTTGTAATTTTGAAATGTGTTAATTGAGTAAAGAAAATATCTTGGATTTTTGAGAAAAATTGTTTACGGGTGATTGCACTCTTAACTCTTAACTCTTAACTCTTAACTCTTAACTCTTAACTCTTAACTCTTAACTCTTAACTCTTAACTCTTAACTCTTAACTCTTTTACTACTATAAAAGGAGAAAAAATATATGATTGTGTAAGAAAAATAATCTTGATTTATTGAGAAGAATAATTTGGTGGGTATTTATAAATCTTTTTAAAAAATCGAGATACCGGATTAATCCGCAAATCAGCTAAGAATACCAAATATCTCGACATTTTTCGTATGGTAGAAGTAATAGCTTTCTACCACGCAAACGCAATGCAAAAATACGAAAAATTGTTGATAGTTATTGTTATATTTTAAATTTAATTAATTATTTAAGCAAATATTCGGAGTTTTTAAAATGAAAAAATCATTTTTATTTGTAGTTTTATTCCTTATTGGAATAAGTATTTTTGATGCAAAAGCTGCATGTCCAGCTGGTTATCAACAAGGTTCAATTAATTTTATATACAGAACTTATACAGATTATCCTGAAACAAATTTTCCTGTAACATGTTCTATACAATTATCGTATTGCTATTATTGTGGTATGACAGGGATGGGATTTAATATTTACATTAATTCTTTTACAAAAGATTGTGATGTTGCAATCAATCCTGATTTTTGGCAACAAGCAGAAACTGCTATGTTGAATGACCTTTTGAATGAATCTACATGTATTGCACCTTGTGATTGGAATGGTACCACTATACATACTGCAACTTTTTCTTATGTGACTTGTTGGAATAAAATCCATTATGATGGTACTCCAATCAACCAAGTGACCTACGAAATTTGCGATGAAACTGCAACTTGTAATTATGTTTACAAAGTGTGTGTAGAATTCATTAATGGAGTAGCTACTATTAAAAAAGATCTAGATAGTCAATTCCCTTGGCAAGGAGAGACTTGCTTTTTATACGGTGAACCCGATAACCAACCAATACCTGGTTATTGGGAAACAGGATGTTTTATGTTTACATCCGATTGCCCTTATGAATAAGCTGTAATATAAATGGTAGGGAGGAATATCGCAATATTCCTCCCTTAATTTTTAAAAATAATATAGGGGAAAAAAATGAAATATATTGTAATTTCTTTGTTTATTTTCGTTTGCTCAATTAATTTATTTACGCAGGAAATGGATTATGAAAAACTACAATATGACTTTTATGGAGTATTAAGTGTAGAAAATAAATTAATATGCTACGGTAGTTCTGGGTATGTTTTAGTATCAACAAATGATGGCGAGGATTGGAAATCTGTTAAAATTTTTGATGATAGTTTAACTATTAAAAAAATGATATATTACGATGGTTCTATTTATGGGATATGCTATAATGGTTACAGTATGTTTTATAGTGGAATTGTATTCAAAACTGACCTTGAATTAAATTTGATTAATTGGAATCAAAATAACAAGTCAAACATATATTATGATTTGGTTGTAAATGAAAATTTATATATTTTAAGCTCAAATAATAGTGTATTAGTATTCAACTCTGAATTGACCCAAACCAATGAAATTTTAATTGATTCATTGTACCGTGTAAATAATATTGTTTACATGAACAATAATCTTTATCTTCCAACCCAATTAGGTAAAATTTTCACAATTAATCTTAATGATAATTACGCTGTATCTTCTATTGATGTAAGCAGTTTTGGTCAAAAAATATCTCAAGTTATCTCAAAAGGTAGTTCATTGTTGCTTAACTTAGATAAAAAAGGTTACGAAGTTGAATTGGAAACAAAAGAAATTAAGCAAATATCGGATACCGTAAATTTACTATTATTTAATGATAATGAATTATATGATTTAAGAAAAAAAACAGATTTATTAAAAAATGTTGCTTGGATTGAATTATATAAAATGGAAAATGATAGTTTTAAATTAGTTACTATCGATTCAATTGACAGGTATGTTACACCTGATTTAAGTATAAGGAATTATGTATTTTTTAATAAAAATCATATTGTGGCAGTAGGTACAAACAAAACTATTTATATATCAAATACAAACGGGGTTAATTGGTCATTGAAATCAATGCTTAAACCTTATGGCACTAAATACTGGCTTAATGAAATATCCGGTTATTCGATAGACTCTCAGGGGCAAATTTTTAGGACAGTAAACGGAGGTATAACTTGGCTTCCACAAAAATTTACTCTTCCAACAATTAAGTATGCTCAATCAAAAGGATCTTTAGAATCCACATTCTTTATGAATGAAAATGGCAAGGGTTACTATTGGTGTGCAACTCAATCCATATCAAAAGATACTTCAAAATTATTTAATACACTTTATACAGACGATTTTGGTGAAACTTTCATTAGTAAATGGGATTGGGGTTTTGGTTCGAAATACGATTTGTTTATGTATGCTTCACAGTTTCAAGTAGATTGTATTGATATTGATAATTCTCTAATTACATCAATTGTACCTCGAAGCGGTGATCATACTTACAATAACCTAACATTTATTTTTGAAATAGACCCTGAATTTAATAAATCTAAATCAACAAAAATTGATTCGACATCAATTATTGCATTAACAAAGTTCGATAATAGATTGTATGGGTTAATGTGGGAGAGACGTTATCCAAACAAAGATAAGGCATCTTGGTTTGACAGCACAAAGAAATGGATTGCAAGCTCAGTAGATAAAGGCAAAACCTGGAATTTCGAATTCGATTGTATTATGGATCCCAATATAATTGATTTTTATCGTTATAAAAAAGAAAATATTCTTTTGATAGAGTCAACTCAACAAGTAAAAATAAATGATGACAGCGGTTTTGCTGCCCAAAGTTTGTATTTTATTGATGTTAAAAGTAGAATATGCAAATTAATATATCAAGACACAGCATTTTATAATAAGTCAACTGGTCTTTCTGAAAATACTATTCGGGTAATTACGATTTATAAGGATTATATATATATTAGAAATAAATATAATCAAATTTTAAAATGTAGCGTAAAAGATATTGATTCACCAAAATGGGAAAAAGTGAATTTCTTGAATGATAATTCAATAATCACAATTGCAAGCTATACAAATGATTCAATTATTTATTGTGGTTTTGTTAAAATCTTTCCAAAAGTTATAAAAAGCGTTGAATACAATACTGAAACTAATAAATATATCTTTTGTGTTCCTCCATTTCCTCAGCCAGCAAGAAATTTTGTAACATTTCAATTTTATTTAGGAAATAAAATAAATTCATCTGAATGCTTTTTAGAAATCTATGATTTATATGGTAACAAAAAAGATATTGGAATAAATATAGAGTCCTATCTTTTAACAGATAATTTAATTGAATTTAAATGGAAATCCGATAATGTTGAAAGTGGCATATATTTAGTAAAATTTTCAAACAAATACACAACAGGTTATACTAAAGTTGTGATTGCAAAATAAATTTAATCAAACAAAAGCCCAGAATCTGTATCCTAACTGGGCTTTTATTTCAGAACTTATTAAAATAGTACCTACTCATCCATATTAATTTAGAAGTATATGGCTAAGTACATACGTTTCAGTTTCTCAATTCACCATTGTATTTGTCAGCAATTTAAACTATTACATATTTTTATTCGTTTCAATTTAATTAAAATTGATTTTAATTGAGATTATGAATAAATCAATAATATTTATGGGAACACCTGATTTTGCAGTTCCCACAATGAAAGCTGTAAATGAAAAATATGGTATAAAAGCAGTAGTTACTATTCCCGATAAACCAAAAGGACGCGGTCAAAAATTAATGCCCTCACCAATTAAAACTGCCGCAATTGATATTGGATTGAATATTTTGCAACCAATTTCATTGAAAGATGAAGATTTTATTAATACTTTAAAAGAATTAAATCCTGATATAATAGTTGTAGTAGCATTTAGAATTTTACCCAAAGAAGTATATTCAATTGCAAAAATTGCGTCATTTAATATTCACGGTAGCATTTTACCAAAATACAGAGGCGCTGCACCTATTAATTATGCAATTTTAAACGGTGAAAAAATTTCAGGAGTAACGTCTTTCATTTTGCAAGAAAAAGTTGATACAGGTAATATTTTATTAAAGAAAGAAGTTAGTATTCCCGAAAATTCGACAGCAGGAGATTTGCATAATTTACTTGTTCCGCTAACAGTAGATTGTGCTATTGAAACTATTGAATTATTATTTTCAGGTGAATTTACACCCTTAATTCAAGATGATACACAAGCATCACCAGCACCTAAGATTTTCAAGGAACATTGCAAAATTGATTTTAATAATTCAAGTGATTATTTAAGAAGATTTGTAAATCATATTTCGCCAACACCGGGTGCATATACAATTTTTAACAATAAGGTTTTGAAAATACTTAGAGCAGATTTCTCTGAAATTAACATTGATACTGGTAGTTTTCTCATAAATAATGATGGTTTTTATGCAGGAACAACTGATTTTGCACTTAAATTGCTCGAAATACAAGTTGAAGGAAAGAATCCAATTGCAGTAAAGGATTTTCTTAGAGGTTATCGTGGTGAAAAATTTGGAATGTTTAATTAATTTTTCTTTTTAATTAGTTATATTTCAAGTAATTTTGATTTTTAGAAAATTGTTTGTTATTAAAAGATACTATATTGGGTAATTATTGATTAGTTTCTACAATAATGGAGTTAGAAAATAAATGAAGAAAATTGCATTATTCGAAAATGCGGACAAAAGTGAAGCAGTTCGATGTGCGATAGATGCAGCTCATTATTTGCATAAATCTGGAGCTGAAATTTATGTAAGACCTGAATTATTTGCTGTTTGCGATGAAGATACAAAAAAAATTGTAACTGAGCGTACAATAAAAGAGTTTGAAAAGTATGCAGATATGATAATTTCATTTGGTGGGGACGGTACAATACTTACTGCAGCTCGTGAAACCATCAATTCTGATTTGCCTATCATGGGTGTCAATGTAGGAAAACTTGGTTTTTTGGCAGAATATAATACAAATGGATTAGAACAAGCACTAAAAGATGTGTTGAATGGTATTTATAGATTAGTTGACCGCTCAATTTTGGAAACAACAATTGATGGAAAAAAGTATTACGCATTAAATGATTTTGTGATTGAAAAAAATGACAATTCCAAAATGATTACACTTGCGGCATATTCAGACGAGCATTATGTGGGCGATTATCGAGCAGATGGAGTAATTATTGCAACTCCTACAGGTTCAACAGCATATTCATTATCTTGCAATGGACCAATAATTGCACCTTCAACTCAAGTTTTATGTGTTACACCTATTTCTCCGCATACATTAACCTTGCGACCACTTGTAGTGCCTGATACGAATGAAATTCGATTTAGATTAGATACTCCAAATTGTGAAGCTATACTCGTTGCTGATGGATATACTGTAAAATTGATAAAATACGGTGAAGAAGTAAAAATGAAACTTTCTGAATCGAAAGTTAAACTGATAAAACCTGAAAAAAGTACTTACTATGATGTGTTGAGAAGAAAACTACTTTGGGGCGCAAACGCCTTAGATGAATCTGTAAAATAATTATTATTGGTTAAAATATGTTAGAAATTTTTTCTGCTTTTATTTGGGATGTTAATAAAGAAATTCCTCTTTTTGGTAATTTTGCCATTCGTTGGTATGGAGTCTTATTTGCACTTGGCTTTGTAATTGGCTATCAAATAATGTTCAAAATATACAAAGCTGAAAATAAAACTCAGCGTGAACTTGATTCATTGGCTATAACGATGGTACTTTCAACAATCATTGGTGCCAGACTTGGACATGTCCTTTTTTATGCTCCTACGCACTACTTGGCAAATCCATTAGAAATAATTCAAGTTTGGAAAGGCGGTCTTGCAAGTCATGGGGCTGCAATTGGTATAATTACTGCTCTATGGTTAATGACAAAAGGGAATGCCAGAATTGGTTTTATGTGGATTTTGGATAGAATAGTTATAGTTATTGCATTAGCTGGTTTTTTTATTAGAGTTGGAAATTTTGTTAATTCAGAAATTTACGGATTACCCTCATCAATGCCTTGGGCTGTGATTTTCACAGAATTGGGTGATGGAATTCCAAGACATCCAGTTCAACTATATGAAGCATTTTCTTATTTAGCTATTTTTGTATTTTTGTATTTTCTATACAATAAATATAAAGAAAAAATAGAACCCGGTTTATTATTTGGTTGGTTCTTAACTTTGGTTTTCGGTGCGAGAATTATACTTGAAATATTCAAAGAAAGACAAGCTCCATTTATGGAAGGTTTGCCATTTGATATGGGACAATTGCTGAGTGTTCCATTGGTAATTACCGGCTTATATTTTCTTAATCGTGCAAGAAAAATGAAATGATTTATTGATATTCACTGTCAATTTTATTTTTAAATATTCCAATTCGAGAAAAGATGTCCAACACTTTTGAAGTGTTGGACTTCTTCAAATATTAGATTCCGCATCAAGTGCGGAATGACACAAATTAAATTGTCATTCTGAACTCGATTCAGAATCCATTTTCAATGTCATTTTCTACAAAAGTAGTCCAACACTTTTGAAGTGTTGGACTTTTGCAAATATTAGATTCCGCATCAAGTGCGGAATGATACAAATAAAATTGTCATTCTGAATTTATTTCAGAATCCATTTTATATGTCATTTTCAACAAAAGAAGTCCAACACTTTTGAAGTGTTGGACTTCTGCAAATATTAGATTCCGCATCAAGTGCGGAATGATACAAATAAAATTGTCATTCTGAACTTGTTTCAGAATCTATTTTCAATGTCATTTTCAACAAAAGAAGTCCAACACTTTGAAAGTGTTGGACTTCTGCAAATATTAGATTCCGCATCAAGTGCGGAATGACACAAATTAAATTGTCATTCTGAACTAATTTCAGAATCCATTTTTCTTGTCATTCAGAATAATTAATAATTTAAATTACAACTAATGAAACAATCTCATCTAATAAAAAAACTTACTCATCAACAGTTGTATCAACTACTTTTTTCATTATTCCATTTTGATTTAGAACTTCAACTACCAATGCTTCAAGTTCTGCAAAAAGTGCTTTATCTTCAACTAAAATCTTACGAAGTCCATCTCTTCCTTGAACACGTTCAGTCTTAAATGTGTACCATGAGCCACTTTTAGCAATAATACCATACTCTGTAGCCACATCCATCAAATCACCAATTTTTGAAATGCCTTCATTATACATAATATCAAATTCTACTTCTTTGAAAGGAGGAGCAACTTTATTCTTTACAATTTTGCATCTAACTCTATTACCAGTAATGTCTTGCCCTTCTTTAATCACTTCTTTTCTACGAATATCAATTCTAACAGAAGCGTAAAATTTTAAAGCATTACCACCGGTTGTAGTTTCAGGATTTCCATAAATAACGCCAATTTTTGAACGTAATTGATTTGTAAAAATCACCGTTGTTTTAGATTTTCCAATTGAAGCATTTAATTTTCTCATCGCTTGAGACATAAGTCTTGCTTGAGAACCCATTTGTGCATCACCCATATCTCCTTCAATCTCAACTCTTGGAGTAAGTGCGGCAACTGAGTCAATAACAACAACATCAATTGCACCACTTCTAACAAGAGTTTCCACTATTTCTAATGCCTGCTCACCAAATTCTGGCTGAGAAAGCAATAGATTATTTAAATCAACGCCTAATCTTTGGGCATAATTAATGTCTAATGCATGCTCTGTATCAACAAACGCAGCCAAACCACCATTTTTTTGTGCTTCAGCAATTACATGAAGACAAACAGTAGTTTTACCGGAAGATTCAGGTCCGAAAATTTCAATAATTCTGCCTCTTGGCACTCCACCAATACCTATTGCTGCATCAAGAGAAATACAACCTGTTGATATTGCTTCAACATTGACAACTTGTTTATCGCTCAATCTCATAATTGAACCCTTTCCATGTTGTCTTTCGATTTGGTCCATTGCAAACTGAACTGCTTTCAGTTTTTCCTCATTTACCTTATGTGTTACAGTAGGTAATGACTTATCTTTTGCCATACTTTTTTCCCAATTTAATTTTAATAATTTGCAAATTTTTAAAATTAAATTTACAAATATTTTTTGTATCAGTAAAACTATGAAATTAATAAATTGAAAATAATATTATTTGAAAATTTCATCATGCGATAATACAGAAAAAAATTAATTCCATGTAACTACTCAGTTGCATAGAAATTTTCAATTTGCTATGTTATTTGAATGAAAAACAAGAATAATTGGAAAAAGTTGAACATAATAATAATAAAGAAATTCTTTGAAAATCCCGTTAGGGATTACATCTTTGTAACAAAGATAACTCCCTTAAGTCCAACAATCCCATCGGGATTGAATAATTGTAAACCCCACACTTCGATAAGCTCAGTGCAACGCCTAAATCCTCCCCTTGGGGAGGACTTTACATATGATTCCTCCCTTCGGGGAGGTTAGGTGGGGTTTCTTGTTACAAACATTTATTCCCGATGGGAATTTCAAGGAATTTTTAAAATAGAACTGTAATTCTAAATTATCTATAAGCGACTGTGTTATTACATAATATTTTATATTTACTAACTTTTCATCTTAATTCCTTGAAATTCAAAAAAGGAAATAATATTTGTAGCATATTAATACCTTTGCTAACTTACAACACAGAAGGTGTTGAACATTTATTTCAACTCTTCAATGCAGCTGTAATTATCGAGAAATTACATCTTTTTTCTTTGAACGCAATAAATATAAATCCTGCCCACTTCAACAAAATCAATTGCATAAATTACTTTCATACTATCAATTGAATTGAAATGAATAAATTTACTAAAATTAAAATAAATGATTAAATAAACGTATCTATAATAACAAGTTTAATTATTTTTGTATTCTGTATAATTGCAATCTGTTTTTTAATGACTTATTTTATTTGAATTGAAAATTTCTAAGAAACATATATTCTACATAGTAATATTTTTAACTACAATATTTAGTAGTAGATTATGCTATTCGGAGTATCCTAATTTTATATCAAAAAATTTGATTTCATCTGAACGTGATGAAAAGCTATTTGAAATTGGCTTGATTAGATTTGTTGGTAATCACAATTTTGATGAAATTACACTTAAAAATGTAATTCAATCTAAACAAACTTATAGGTCATTACCACATCTATTTTTAAATTATTATTACGAAAATTTCAAAAAAAATTCCAGTACGCCAAAAACCATTTTAAATGCAATGTCAAAAGAACTTAATACAATGTCTGACGAAATACAATATTTCAATTCCATGAAAGCAACAACTGATTCTTTGGCACTCAAAAATTTTTATAATCTTAATGGATTTCACGATGCAAGTGTTTTTTATACATTTATGCCTGATAGTATCAATAAAGCAAATATATTAACTTTTTACCTAAAGGAAAATGAACAATATATTATTAAAAGTTTGGTATATACTGGATTTAAACAATTGGATTCAGAGATACTTTCTAAAGTTAAAAATCTTCAGAAAGTTAAAATTGGTGACCCCTTTAATGAAAGTAAAATAGTTGAAGAAATAAGTTTAATAAGCAATATGCTTCAAAATAACGGATACTACTATACATCTGTTGAAGTACCACCTATAATTAAAAAATTCGATGAAAAAACTGATAGTGTAACTATAAATTTTCATACTGGCATAAGACAAAAAATTAAACACATAGGTTTTATTGATAGTACGCATAATCAATCCTTAATAGTGAGAGATTTAAAAATAAAATTACTTGATTTTCAAACTAACGATTGGTATAGTAGAAAAGCTATTAAAGAAAGTGAGAATAGCTTAAATTCATTAGGTACGTTTGATTTGGTTACTATCGATACAAGTTCATTATTTGTGCCTTTAACAGATTCAACTTTATCATTATTGATATATACAAGATACAAAAGAATGACAGAATGGGAAGCAGGTTGGATTTTCAACGAAACTTTGATAGACAAAAAGAACAATACAGGTTTTGAAGTATCAATATTAAATAGAAACTTATTTGGAGCAGCTCAGAAGATTCATCTTTGGGCAAATACACAATTAAAAGATGTAAACAGATTTATAAATGGTAATGGTTTTGATTATGAAATGCAAATGGGTATATCTTTGAGCCAGCCATTGCTATGGTCTATCGAGAATATGAGAATTGGAGCTAATGCAAGTTTGATTTATTCATATAGTTCTTTAGATAATTATTTTAACATTTATTCTACTTCAATTCCTATCAATATACCAATTACATTAAAGGAAGATGTATATCTTAACAAAATTCTTGTTGATTTTACATTCGATAGACAAAGTACTGCTTCAAATTTTCTTGAATTTATGAAAACGATTAGTGATACTTCAACGGCAATTGGAGACCCTAATAATAGAATATCTTTAATGCAATCTTTGATTCTTTATACAAATTTGTACAACTATTTAAATTCAAGAGAATACCATTTATTTACATCTAATCTTTTTGGAATTACTTTAATTGGTGACAGTAGAAATCATCCATTTTCTCCAACAGATGGCGACTATTTCCAATTTACTTTAGACGGATGGAATCTTTTTCTTGCTCATCCCCTTATTGCAGGAATTGCAAGGTTTATACGAGTGCAATCTGCTTATTCATTCTTTTTGAATTATAATGAAAATATAACAAATGCTTTTAAATTTAAAGGTGGAGTTACATATCTGTTTGATGCAGACAATGCTTACGTTCCTTACGATAGACATTTTTTTAGTGGCGGTGGTTCAAGTGTTCGTGGATGGCAATCGCGACAACTTCATTACTCAAAAATTGAAGAAAATACAGGATTGAACGACCAAGATTATCATTTTCTATCAAATATTCTTGGTAGTGGTATAATCATTGAAGGCAGTTATGAATTTCGTTATAGATTTTCAAGACCTGCTGGAATAGACCCAACAATTGCAGAACAAATTTCTAATATTGGTTTAGTTGGATTTGTCGATTTTGGTAATGCATATCATTGGTTTGCAGAAACGGAACAAAATAAAATTGAAATGAAATTTACTGATTATTTTACAAAACTTGCCTGGGCGTTTGGATTTGGGATTCGTTACGACACACCGCTTGGACCTGTAAGATTAAATTTGGCATTACCGTTTTACAGACCTTATACTACAAGAAATGATTATTTTATTTTCAATGAAACTAATGTATTTAAAAATCTTCAAATACATATTGATATTGGTCAATCATTCTAAATTACAGCATTACGAATTATTGAAATTCAAATTTTTCTTATAATTTAACACAAATTTTCACTGTAATATAATAAAAGTTACTTACGAATAGTTCAACTTTTAAAAAATTTTTTTTAACTATGAATGATTATTTTAAATAATTAAATTGATTCATAATTTCATGTAAATTGGTATATTTCATTTCTTTTTCAAATTTATATTAAAACATTCGGTTTCAATCTAAATATCAACAACATTAAACAAATCTGTTAATATAAACTATGGATTGTGAGTTAATCATATTAATATTCTTTACTTACTAAACAAAAAAACAGCACTTTCTACAAGATATTTTTTATCCATTGTTCCATATTATTCTGTTATTTTTTCATACATTTACTTGTAACAAAAATGATATTCAGAGTTACTATTTTCAATTTTCCAACAATGTAAATATTATATATTCCAATAATTAACAAAAATTTCAATTATCCAAATATTTTTTATTTATTTTAATAAATTATTTGCAAAATAAAATTATTATATTTAATTTAGAGTATGTTTCTTTTACAAAAAGGTTTGGCTATGAAAAATGTATTTTACTTTTCAACTATAGTTGCAATGCTTATCATTGCATCTTGCGATTGGTTTGATAGTCCAACGGACAGTTCTAAACCAAGTGCTTCTGAGGTTAGAAATGCTTATGAGGTCTTACTTGAAGTAAACGCAGTAAAACAATCTAAAATTTATAATGTTGTTAAAGCATTTTCAAATGACTACAACAGCAAATTTTTAGAAAAGGATTTAACATACAAACAAATAGATGAAGTATATGAAAATTTGTTTTACGTAACAAAATTTAAAGGGGATGTTGATAAAGCCATTAAATCAATTGAGAAAAGTGAGGAATCAAGTTACTTTAAAGATAATTTACCAAATAAATACAATTCTGAACAATTACAGGGTATTGGCTCAGCAATGAAAGGATTTTATGATTGGTGTTCAGGAACTGGTAAAAAAAGCAGAACAAGAATTTTAACAGTTGCTTCAAATTTAACAGAATCAGATAGAACTGCATTATACAATAGTTTAAGAGATAATTGGAAAGACAAAGCCAAAAGTGAGTCAGATTTTTGGGATAAGTTAGAAAAAGGAGAATTTGATAATAGCGCCCCTCAAATATTTAATGATTTCGTTCACAATTCCGATTCTGATTTTGGTTTGGTATCTCAAGAAAAAGGGTTAACTATTGGAAAAATTGTTGTTAAAGAAGGAGCCGAAGGAATTACAGCTGGTGCAAGCGTTGTTGTAGAAGCTGTTAAAGTTGTTACTCCGCTTGGAACAGGTATGGACTTGGTTGAAAAAGGCAAAGAGTATGTAGAAAGAGGTGAAAAGATATTCACAGACCCTAAAGGTGCATTAAAGGATGAAATAAAAGAAGCTATTGCTAAAAAGATTGGGGGATTGGTTGATGTAGATGGCATTATTGATGCAGCTGGAATAAGTGATGCAGCTGGCAAAGCTTTAAAAGCTATTCTCGATGCAGGGCTTGGCTCAGACGAACCAGATAAATGGGTAAAATCATTCATTGACTGGGGAATTGGAAAGATTGTTGACACTGATAATAAAGGAAAAGCTGCTGATATTGTTGTTGCTGAAAATATGGGTAATTCAAATGTTCCACAGATTGTTATAAGTGTTGGAGGTGAAGCAAAAGTTGGTGAAAATACTGAAATTCCAATTGGACTTCCAGAGGGAACATGGAAAGTAAAAGTAATAGACTTAGAAGGAATTTGGGATGAGGTAGTTACTGAAATCACCAAACAAGTTGAAACATTAATACTAACATCAACTGAAAAAGATGGACAACACAACAAAGGGGCATATTCATTGTCTGTGTGGATTTCACCAGGTAATCCTGACCCATATCAATCTGTAACAGTCTATGCAAAAATTTATCCACCAGTATCTGGGAAAGAAATTTATTTCAGTATTACTGGAACTGATGGTTATAGCAATGAAGTTACAAGTTTAACAGATGCTACAGGATTAGTGTCATTCCATGTGCCTGGAGGTGCAGGAGGAGTTGTAGATGCATTTTCAATCAAAATTGTTGAAACAGGTTTAACGAGGTCTTTATCTTATGTATTTTGATGTAGATTGATTACTAAGCAAGCCATTCTAAAACTTTAGAGTGGCTTGTTATTAAAGACATTTTTCGATAGAGTGCAATATCTTATCTACATTTAATGAATCCATACAAAAATATTCATCATTTTTACATTTAGGAGAAAAGAAACATTTACATTCTTTATCAGGCATAACAATCTCTCCCCTTCCGAATAATTCAAATTCAGCTGGATTAAAAATATTATTCATTAAAACAAGTGGCTTTTTTAGTCCAATAGCAATGTGCATACCCATAGTTACTGCAGAGACCACAACATCACATTTATCAACAAGTGAAATAAATTTATTCAATTCGAAATAACCAAGGTAAGATGCACCAGTAGTTTTTTGGAAATACTTGTTTTTTTCATCTTCCTGCTTTCCACCGAGTAAAATTGGGTAATATCTTTTAGCTTGTAATTTTGTGATTAATTCTATCCAATTATCATCAGACCAAAGTCTTGAAATCCACCTTGCACCACAACCAGTATTTAAACCTATAATTTTTTCATTTTGATTATCAAGATTCCAGTCAAAATCTACCTTTTTTTCTAATATATATTCTTCACCATTATATTCCAAACCACAAATATTAAATATTTCTTGAAGATATGACAACTTATTGCTTTTATTAACATCGTCATAAATACCAGAAATGAATTTTGGGTAAGCTAATTCATTAATAGGAGCAGGTAAACCATCATTAAGTACAAAACCATATTTTTCGTCAGATTTTACGGTTGATAGTAAAGCACATGCTTGAATATCTTTATCAAGATTTATAGCAATTTTAAATTTAATATTCTGTAAAACTAAAATACTTTCTGAATTAAAATCTAAAATTCTATCTACTTTATTTGGGATAATTTCAGGTGAATAAGTTAACCACCATATTCTTGACTTAGGATGTAAATCCCATATTTTATGTAATAGTGGAGTAGTTCTGATAACATCACCAATAGCACCAAGTTTAATAATCAAAATGTTATCTTCAATCTCATCAAAATGAGTACAATTATCGCAATGAACTGATTCAGTTTTGTGATAAACACACGGCATCATACCATTAAAAAAACGGCAGTTAGTTTTAATTTGCATTATTTTAGTTTAATTTTAATTGCAATAATATAAATACTTGATAAAAGAAAACATTAGATTCTTGGCTTTCATTCAATTTAGTAGGTGTAAACAACTCACCACGAGAGTCATTTTTTCCTAATAAATTCATAATACCAAGATTAAAACCAGTATTAATATAGAAATTCTTTCTGATTTGTCCATCTATTCCAATCTTTAATTGAGTTCCAAATCTAAAAGCTGTACCCTTAGAATATGTTCTTATAGTATCCATCTCATCAAGCATCAAATAATCAATCTCATGCTCAAATTTAACGTTACTTAAATAATTAAATTTTAATTCTGCTCCAGCATATATTTTAGCACCTGCTTCTTTTATTTCTGCAAAAACATAGTGAAAACCAGTATTAAAAGTAAAAATATCAACATCATGCAAGAAGTAGTTTACGATATTTGGACCTTCACTAATAAACTCTCTACCATAAAAGAAATCATATTCTAAAGAAATTGGAATTCTATAATTATCTTCTTCGTCCAAAGAGCCAGTGAACCTTAATTCCATACCTGGGTGATAAACTCCCATACTTCCACCTATAATGGCTTCCTTTGCATTAGGAGGAGGCAAAATGCTTAAATTAGCTCTGTTATCCCCCATTATTCTTGATACTGTCATTCCATAAGATACAGATTGATGTTTAAATAACTGAGCAGAGACATTTAAACTTAATAAAGAAATAAGCAAACCTATTAATAAAAATAATCGATATCTAATAAATATCATAATCTATCCTTGATACTGTAAATATTTTTGTTTTGTAAAATCTGATTTTTTGTGAGCATTTCACCAAGCAATCCGGTTGAAATAAATTGTACACCTACAATTATCAATGCTACTCCAAATAATGCTAAAGGCCTATTCGACAGATAAGTTAAACCAAGGAACCATTCAATAGTCAAATATATGTTTAAACTTAAACCAGCCAATGTTAACAAAGAACCAATTAAACCAAAGAAATGCAAAGGACGTTTGAAATATTTTGTAGTAAGTAAAACAGTAAGCAAATCTAAAAAACCATTTACAAATCTTGATAATCCAAATTTTGAAACTCCGTATCTTCTTGGATGATGTTTAACAACCATTTCAGTTACTTTAAAACCTTCCCAATGAGCCAAAGCTGGAATATAACGATGCATTTCACCATATACAGTAACAGTCTTAACAACTTCCTTTTTGTAAGCTTTTAAACCGCAATTAAAGTCATGTAATCGAATTCCACTTGCAAGTGAAGTAACAAAATTAAAAAATTTACTTGGTAATGTTTTAGAAATAGGGTCATATCTTTTCTTTTTCCAACCTGATACTAAATCATAACCTTCATTTAATTTTTTAATTAAACCAGGAATTTCTGCCGGGTCATCTTGCAAATCAGAATCCATTGTAATTACATATTTTCCTTTTGCAGCCGAAAATCCGCTATCTAATGCAGCTGATTTACCGTAATTGCGTCTGAATCTAATTGCTCTAAATCTATTATTTCGTTTATTAATATCTCTTATTACATTAAAAGAATCATCTGTAGAGCCGTCATCAACAAAAATAACTTCCCATTTATTTTTTGTAAAACGAGTAAGCTCTTCCTCAAGCAAAAAGGATAATTCAGGAAGGGATTCCTCCTCATTGAACAATGGTATTACAACAGAAACTTCAATAAAATCATGTTTTTGCTTTATAAAATTAGCTTCATTTTTCTGCTTTATTTGAACTGGAATATTACTATGTTCATTAATATCCTTATTGATATTAACAATTGGTTTTATTTTTTTCTTTTTATCTGTCTTTACAACTTCATTCATTATTTAAAAACCGTAAATACTTTATTATCTATTTTTCCATTAAAATAATCTGCCACAAAAATATAATTTCCGTTTTTTAGAAACGAAATATCTAATCTATTATTATCATAAATTTTAATATTTGAAACAATTACTTCGCCTAACATACTATAAATAGTAATTGTTTTTATATTTTCTGATTCATTCCAATATAAAAAGTCAGAAGCTGGATTAGGAAACAGTACATTCTTGTCAAGTTCAATATTATCAGATATTGATTTGAATTTATCCTTATTGAAATAAATATCAATAAAGAACTTTCTAATACCAGAATTAGTAATCTCAAATGAAGATACTTCATCCATCTTATGTTTGAAAACTAAACCTTCCAAAGCATCAATAACAAATGCCGAATCAATCCCATCATTAAGATTTGAATCCCAATTTACAGAAATTTTTGAAGCCAATCCCCAGTTAAATACAACTAAATATCTTCTATAAAATTTCACTTCATTTTCTGGAACTGCTTTCAGGTCCTTATCAAGCCACAGCAAGTCATAAAATTTTGAGCCATTACTGTCTGTTTGAGAAGAGTCTGTAGTTTCCAAATATGCAGCAAAGGTATTCATTGGGAAAATGGTAGGGAAACTATCCTCTCCAAGTAATTTATCCCATCCATCAGTTGTTAAAGAATCTACACCAGCAATTAAAGGAACTTTAACAGAACTGCTATTATTTGATAGCGTAATTTTCACATTTGAAGAAAATGAAAAAATTGTACTATAACCAATCAACAAATAAAGAATATATTTCATTTTAATCTCAAAATAATAAAGGGCAGTTAAGCATAAACTTAGCTGCCCATAAAATATTCATTTTTAATACTATCTTACAACATTAACTTTAACAAACGAAGTTTTTGTACCTGCAATAATTTTGCAAATATAATTACCAACGTTCAAATCAGCAACGTTTAAGCTAAGATTATATGAACCAGCATTAACATTAGCATCTACTAAAGTCATAATTTCATTACCAAGAGCATCAAATAATGCAATTTTAACATTGTCATTAGTTGGTACACTATAAGAAATAGTTGAAGTTAATGAAGCAGGATTTGGATATGCAGAGATACCAAAACCTTCAACAACTGTATTAACTTTCATTACTTTTACAGCATCAAAAGGTAATTTTGTTAAAACAACATCATTACTTGTACCAGCTTTGATTGAACCTAATTCTTGTTCAGTAACAGGGTCAATGAAAATGTAATCAGCATCAGCATTATCAATTGATAATGATAAAGGATAAGTTACACCTTGTAATTTAATTGTAGTAACATCATTAGTAGTAATGTATTTGTTGTTTTCTAAACGTACATCAAACAAGTTAGCTGGAGGAGTAGGAGGTAATTCAAAGAAAGAAATATCAAGATTATTATCATTGTTCATATAAACAGCTGATTCTTTTTGAGCATTATCTTTAACATTAATTCTTGTTGAATTAGCAAATACTTCGTCTTTAGAAGTTTCTAAACCAGTTTTGCTTGGTACGATTTTAGAAGTTTTCAATAAGTAGTAACCATCAGTATTTACTTTAATCCAATAACCTAAACCAGGCAACATTTCAGAAACTGCATAGTAACCTTTATCAGTATTGTAGCCATAAACACCAAATTTGAATGTATAATTTCTGTTAGGAACAGCACCAGTACCATATTTATCAAAATCAATACCACCAATAGCAGTAGGAACTGATAAAGCACCTACTAAATTCCATCCACCAAATTCACCTGGATTGTTAGGGTCAACTGCATCACCTGCAATAACTCTAACTTTATCATTAGCAGTTACTTGGGTGAACATAGCTCCACTAAATCTTGTATCAACATCATTTGAATATTTAACAAAATATCCAGTACCAATATTCAAATTTTCAGCTTGTTGGAAACCACTTACAAAGAATGTATGAGGTACGTTCAATGCATGAGTATAAATATTATTCCAAACAGTGTTAGCTGGTTTCAATGGTAATGATAATAAATTCCAACCACGTTTAATAATTGGAGTACCATCAATATTAACAAAATCAATTGAAGTAGGTAAAGTATATTCAATAACAAACTCAGTAATTCTTGGGTCAAAAATTGAATAAGCACGAGTTGTAGCACCTGTTGGTGTAGAAGTTCTCATATCAGTTGCTTGAAGCAATTGACCATTCAATACGTCACGAATATACAAAGTTGAACCAACTGGGAAATCTTCAGTATCATATTCAATAGTTACAGGATATGCATTTGGTCCGTTAGGATTAAATCTGCAATAGTAAGTATATGAATTTGTACCTTGTGGCATTGGATAAGGACGAATATCTCTTGAATTTGTACGTGGAGCACCAATATTTGGAGCAAAATCGCCAAAACCATTTGGAATTAAAGCTGCTAATGTAGGGTCATTCCATACAAACCATCTTGCATCAAATGCAGTAGTTCTCAATGGAGTTCCCCAAGCAAATTCACCAAATAAAGCATCAACACCATTAGTAGCTCTTTCGCCTGTACCAAATACCATTTTGACTCCTTGAGCTTTAGCATTTTGTACAGTTAAATTAATACCACCAGGATTACCAGGATTTTTTACAAAATCAGGTTCGTAAGGATTTTTAATATATAAGAATAATACTTTAATTCTTACAGGACTAATTCTTGCAAAAGGTGATTTTACAGTAATATAACCAATATGAAGACCAGTTTTTTCACCATCATCTTTTAATTTAAGTTTTGAAGGGTCAGCAACGATTTCCATATAAACATCACGGTCAGCAACTGTATTTTTGTCCATAGGGTCATTTAATTGACCAAGTAATGTTTCATCAACATAATTGATAACAGCACTTCTTGTTCCTCTTTGACGCCATTTGTTACAACCGCCACCAGTATTATCGCATTTAATAGTTAACCATGGTTCATCAGTTTCAATTTCAATAAAACTTAAACGTGAGTTTGTAGTATTATTGTCAATTTTCAACTTATAACTTCCAACAGCAGCTGTTGAGTTTTCGTCAACAGTAACTAATTGGTCTAAATACCATTCACTTTTATCTGGATTATGTTCTAATAAGTTATCACCAGCAAATGTAGTAAATTTAAATTCTGGAATATCATCAGAGAATCTTAAAATTACTGAACCTGGTAAATATGGTTCATTATCCCATTGTGCTGAACTTTGCATAGGACCACCAAGCTCAACAGGAGCATTGTTTAATCCACTCAAATATTCTTCAACTGGAACAGGACCCACACCGTAATCTTGTTTGTAATTTACAACATCATAATCAATCATACCTTCATAAGCACGTTGAGTACAAACATTTAAATCATTGTAACGAAGAACTCTTGTATCAATATACATAGGAGTTTTCTTGTTAAATAAGTCAGAGCCACCGAATTTGGCAACTACTTGGAATCTAACATAAACTAAAATTTTGTATTCAATTGAGTAAAGGTCAGTGTTAGGTAAAGGAGTAATGCTTGTACCAGATATTTTTACTCTTCTACCTTTTTGTTTGTCAGAAATAGGTTTACTTGGGTTGATATACTCCCAGTAATTAATATCTTTTGCATCTTCCATATCAATGTTCCAACCATTAGCAAGAGGTTGGTCATCATCAGCATAATCTAAATATGATGGATGTATAGTTTCAACACCTACAGCTTTAACAGCTGTTTCATCATAGAAGATAGAGAAATCAAAGCTTCTAATAGGTTTAACATGATAACGAACATTACCAAAGGCATCTTTATATGAATACCATTGATTGAAAATGAACACAGGAACTAAAAATTCACGTGGTTCATCTAATGATGGTGGAACCCAAATTCTACCATCCGGATAAAAATCCTTATCGTAAGAGGCATCTTGCCCCAACAAGCTCAAAATGGGTATTCTTGGCTTCTGCGCTTCTGCAACATCTGTAGCTGTCACAAATAATATTGCAACAAGGGACAGCCCGAGGATGAATGCGTTTCTACGCATACGTGTTAAGAATGTCATTTTAACCCCCATAGTTATTGTTTAAATTTTTAATTATTTATAAATATTTTTTTTCTAATTTTATTTAAATCAGTATTGATTATCAATATATATGTGCCATTACTATATAAATCATTGAAGCTCGTATAGTAATTGTTACTATTTACAGATATTCTATCAATACTTTCTCCTCTAATGTCAATTAATTCAATTGATTCTATAATTCGCTCTGAAACAATCTTTAGATTATTATCATAATAGGTTATAAGAACTGAATTATCTTCATCATTGTCATTGTCAATTGAGTTGACTATTTTACCTTCTAATACAACTTCATCAGTTTGAACATTAATACTACAATTACAAATATCATTCAATTTAATATCAGATTTGATTCTATTATTAAAATGCAAATCCTTTTTCCTCTTCAATTTCAAATATATAATAGACTTATCTAAAATTATATTTGATTTTGAAAACTTTATTATCAAACTGTCAGCTACTTGCTCATATTCATTTATTTCAATCTTTAAGTCATCGTTGTTTACAGATAATATATCGTAATTTTCATAGTTCATATTACTTAAAATAATTTCACCATTATTAATGTTACGATAATTACTTTCTGTTACAATCAAAGGCAAAGTAATCAAATTTTCATTTTCAAAGAACAAAGTATCATTGGGAATTTCAATTCTAATAGTATGTTTATCATTTTGAATAACATCTACATTAACTTCAGTATATGAAGTTATTTTCTTTTGAAATTCATCTGTAAATTCAAGATATTTCAAATTAAAAGGAATTACACCTTTATAACAAGTATCTATCAATTCAACTCTCAATGCAATCAGAGGTTTGTTACCGTAAATCAAGTTATTACTGTAAAAAAATCCTCGTATTGACCTTCCACTTGAATCACCTTGGGCAGCTACAGATTCTTCATCTAAACCTTCTGCCAAGGTTGAATATTTTAACAATCCACCTAATCTAATTAATTCAGGATTATATCCAATTTCAAAATTGCAAGCGTAAAGAGAATCACTCTTTAAAACTGAACCGATATCAATTGTCAAAACAACAGCGTAATCATTTAGTTTGCTACAAACAATAAAATCATTAGTTTTATCAATCTTCGCAACAACTTCATTACCTTTTAAAATAACCGAACTGAGAACAGTTAATATTAACAGTCCGGTTATAAATATCTTATGTATCAAAGTACACATTATTTTTCGATAACCATTTTTCTGGTAATTGTATTATTGCCATCAGTAAGTCTGTAAACATAAATACCAGTTGCAACTGAATTACCATAACTATCAGTACCGTCCCAATTATAAGTATAAGTACCGGAAGTTAAAATACCGTCAACCAATGTTTTTACAACATTTCCATATACGTCAAAAATAGTAAGATTATAATTGCTATTTTCATTAATATTAACTGTAATCAAAGTTTGAGTTGTAGCAGGATTAAAAGGATTAGGCATATTTTGCATTAATCTATCATTTTCTGAATACTTAACTTCTACATTACCAGTAATATTTGGTATTTCATTATCATTAAATCTAATATTAGTTAATTCAATAGTTGAATTATTATTATTAACTTTCACGAATGCAATAGGTTCAGTTGAACTGAATTTGCCATGACCTGATATTACAACAGTATTAGGTGCAAAATTAACTAAAATGCTGTTATCATCATTTGAGTTAGAAATTACATCAATAACTTCTCCACTTACATTAAATTTAGTACCAATTGAGCCATCGAAATTATTGTCCAAATAAACTGGAACTAAATATTCAGTATTGTTCAATTTAGTAATTGTACCAATTTTAATATTTTCTGCAATACTTGCATTTCCCAATTTACCAATTCTTGGAATTGTATCAAGAACCCAAGGTAAGAAAGGAACGCGAGCAGAAATATAAGCAAGAATTACAGCTGCATCAGCTTCGTTTGCTTCATAAAATATTTGTTTAATAGAAGCAACTTCATTTGGTAAGTCATCAGTTTCGTGTTTACTTCTTTTCTTAATAGAAATTCTTTGTAAACTGTTATTATAGTAGAAACGACCATTATGATTAACATCACCATAAAAAGCAGCTCTTCTTCTAACTGAATCTAAAGGTTTTTCATAAGCAACTGCTTTCATGATAATTCTTGCATCATTAACAGTTACAAATCTATTTTGAGCCATAGTATAATGTTTGTTACCGAATGCTTTAGAGAAGTCAACATCTCCATCACCCCAAACACCAATAGCACTTGCTCTACCAATAGCACTAAATCTAATTCTCTTGTCTGTCCCACCAGATGGAGGCCATTGAACAGATAATGTAGTAGAATCTTTACCAGCGATATCAGTAGAATAACCATAACGTAAACCATTCAAAAAGTCAGCGCCTTCACCAACAATTTTACCTTCGCCTTTTAAACCAATTGATGCACCTTTAGTAGCAACTCTTGTATCTGAAACGTTAGGATTGTTTCCAATAACGTTATAACAGAATTCAATGTCGCCTTGCATTGTATAAAGATCCATTGATTCATAAAGTTTAACTTGGAAAGTAGCAACACTTGCTTTAAGTGAATCAGCACCAAGTCTCCAGTTAATGTTTAAATTACGCCATTCAATAGTTAAAACTCTTTGAGTAGTAGCTAATGTATCTATTTTCCACAATAATTTGCTTTGTACATAACCATTTTGGAAGAAGTCTTCATCATCGCGATAGAAGTGGTCTCCCCAGAATGGAGCAATAATATTCACAGGAAAGTTGTTCGCATCCCAAAACAATGCTTTAGGATTTTTTGCAGGTAAGTTTGGTGGTCTTTTAAAAGTTAGAAAACCATTTACACTTACATAAATTTCAGTAACTTTTTCACCATTAAATTCAAATCTGAAATTATGACCTGAATTTCTCAAGTCAATAATTCCATAACCATCATCAGAATCTTCTGGTGTGAAGTTTGGAGGGAGGGCAAACATTGTATTTGGTAACTCAGTTGCATTAGTTAACGCTACGAATGGTTGTCCTTCTATGAGTTTAATGTCAGTAAATTCACCATTTACTTGAGCTAAAAGCTGCACCGGCATATACGCAATTACAAAAGCAATTGCAATTCCAACAGCACTCATAAGAAATTTCTTCATCTTATATAACTCCTTTATTTTATTAATTTTCATCATATTAATATATGGACGCTAAATTAATAGCGTCCATTATAACAATTTACTTAACAATTACAACAGGATATGTTGAAATCATAGCATCTGTTACCAATCTAATAGTATATTGTCCACTTGATAAAGCGTTTCCACTATTATCAGTTCCATTCCATTCAACTCTGTAAGTTCCTGATGCAAAATCTTGCTCAGCAATAATAGCAACAACATTACCAAGATTATCAACTACTTGTAATTTTGCATAAGAATTATTTAATAATTCAAATGTAACAACAGAATTACTTGAAACAGGGTTTGGAGAAACACTTGCAATTCTTGTTGTAGTAGCTGAAGTAGAAACTTCAGTAACATCAGAAGCCCAGTCATATTGGATAATAAATCCATCAATCTGAGGATTGTCTAATCTCAAGATAACACTATCGCCTAACATTGTTAAATTAATACCACCAAAATTATGTTCAATAGGAGTTCTCATATTAAATTTAAAGAGGTTACCATTTGAAGTGTAATCTTTAATATACCATGAAGAACCAGCTGGGTTACGTTGTGCATCTGTAATATCTGGTATTGTAGTTTTGTTCCAAGTAATATAAATTGGGAACATAGGTGAACCACCGGATTCAGTACCACCAGGTTGGAATTGTGCTTTATATCTGTAATCAGTATTTACAACGCCAGGTTTAGCAGTTGGGAATATATTTCTCAAAGTACCGTAAGTACTTGGAATATTCCAACGAGCATCAAACACATCTTTGTAAGGTACTGGAGGTAATTCATATTCACAAACACTTATATCTAATGTTCCAATTGGAGCTTGGTCAATACCATCACCAGTTGTAACATCTTGATAATCAGATGTTCCCCAAACCATATCTTGGTAAGCACCTTTATTGTTTGTAACTCTTACAACTGAAGTAAATTGAGTTGCAGCAGAAATGTTTAATTTCAATGCTAAAGTATCACGTCTGTTAGAATTATCAGTTACGATAACATATACAGTAATTGAACCAGTTGCATTAATTGGAGCAATTTTCTTCAATACAAATGATGCTTCATCAACAGTTAAACCACCGTTAATTACTGAAGGAGTTGCACTAAATTCACTCATTGGTTTACCAACAGCGTCAACTATAGTAATAGTTAATCTTTCAACTGGATTCTTTCTCAATAAATCAGTATCAGTAATTTTAATTGTTGTTTCCCATGCACTATTTGGATCAATACAATCTGTCATTGGAGCATAAGCAATATCAGGATCGTGATTAATACCATATACTCTCATTTTAAATACTTTGTAAGTACTCAAACCATCTTCATCTTTTGCAACAACAGTAATAAGTGCTTCGTTAGTATTGTCATTTACGCCAGGTACGCCATATAATATACCAGTTTCACTATTGATTTTTAACCATTTTGGTGTAGTCTTCAATGAAGATAAATCAATTGTACCAGCTTCAGCATAACAAGGGTCAATTGCAATTGTATTTCTTGTTTCGTCAATATAAATTAATTCAAAAGTATGTTTTTGTTCCATATTAGGATCAAATACTTTAATCATTCTTGTAGAATCAAGTAATGATGGATTATAATCTCTATCTTCGTAAGCATCTGGTAATTGTTCTAAATTAGTAATTTCAGGTTGAACATTAATAAATACAGGATATTGTTTTGTAGCAACTCCACCATGACCATCATTAACAACAACAGTAAACAATGTATCATCATTTAAGTATTGATTATATTGTGGTTTAGGAATTAATATAGTACGAGCTACTGCACCGTCAATTCTAATATTCAATTTACCAAGTGAAGTGAAATCAGACATAAACATATCTTTGTTATTATCAAATCCATATTTATGTATATAATCAGTTCCCATCCAAGTTGGACGAGTTTGCATCAAACTTGTTCCATTTATAGTATCAAATTCTACAACTTCATCTTTTGTAGGGTCTTCTGGATGTAATCTTACTGAACGGTTCATAAATCCATAAGCAGTTTTACCATAACGATAATCCCAATTAATAGATTTAACATAATCTGAATTATCTTCCATTTCGTCATCAGTATTAATGTCGATTTGGAATCTTAATTTATCAGTTAAATTAGCACGAAGTCTTCCATCTCTTGTATAACCGCAAGTAATTTCAGTTGGTTTGTAAACAACATAAACTTTTGCAGCATCATTTTGCCAATATACTGTTTCTTCAGTAGCATCATCTGGAATAAATGATGGAATACTATCAACAACAAATATTTTGAATGTATGTGAAGCAATGTGGTTTCTTCCAACATTCAATGTATCTTGTTGTAAGAATCTTGCATTTTCTGCATCGTATTCTTCAAGACCCATATATGGAGGGAATATTTCAAGCCATTTGCTAATTTCTTCTTCAGTAGGTCTAACTCCATCAGGAAGATTTCTCAATGAATCAATAGTTCTAACGTGTGGAGGATAGTTTTTGATAAACACAGTAATATCTTCACCACCAGGAACAACGAATGGATTAATTGGACGACCTGCTAATTGCAAGTAACCTTTTGCTCCAGCTTTTTCTGCTTTATCAGCGTAGATACTATTGAATATTAACCATCTGCTTAATGCAGTTGAAGGGTCAACATAATAAGTATAGTCTAATCTTGTATTATTTTTAGGGTCAATAATAGCTCTTGGGTCATAGAACATATTAGAGTCAATACCAGTTACGTCAATAATGTGTTTTCTACCTTCTGAATAAGTACCAGGATATTCTCTATCTTCAGTAACAAATACTTTATTTAAGAATTCAGTAATTATCTTCAATTCTTTAACATCAGGATTATCTTCTGATGGTAACATTCTTTTAATAGTATCAGTTTGAATTGTAACGATGTCTCCAGTAAATTGTGGAGGTAATGTTGAACCAGTAATTCTTAAAAGCATACCTTTTTTGAATACATCATCAACTTCATTAATATCATCAGCTTGCCATAATGCAGTTCTTGATACGATTAATAAAGAGTCACCTTCTCTAACTGGTAATGCCCGGTATCTTTCACCACCAAAATATGTAACTAAATTATTAGCACCATATTGTTGTGAAGCAGGCATAGTTACATTACTAAATAAGCTATTTCTAAATATGTCAAAATCTAAATAATTAGCAGTATAACGTCTTCCTTTTAATGCAGCATCATCTTCTTTATAAGCATTACGACGTAAGCTATCAAGAATTTCTTTTGCAGTACCAGGTAAGTTAGCCAAACCTTCAGCAGTACGACGTAACGATGGGTTACTACGGAACGCTGAGTCAGGAACTAATTCAATTACACCACGGAATAATTCATTTGAAGGTGCAAGTTCACCAACTTGTTCAAGATTAGCACGAACAAAGTCACCAGTTTTTAAGTTGATTACAAAGAATACTGTATTGTTTAATAAATTAATATCATTATTGCTATATTCTTTTAGTAAATTATTGTAATTTACTTCAGCTTCAAGATACAATGGGTAGCCAATAGGATGGTAATAGTTACCATCTTTGTCAGCTTTGAATTCTGATTGAACTGCAGCAAGTGAAGGGAATTTTAAAGTTCCATCATCTTTTAAAGCTTCAGTATCATAAGGATTACGAACCCAACGTCTAACATGTTTGCCATTTGATGGCTGACCAGCTTTTGTAATTACTCTTACATAAGGAGGAATACCAACTGCATAATCTTCAATTGGACTCATTCTTCTCTTTGAATAATCAGCAGTTTTAATATCTGTAGCTTTATCATAAATATCATATACATGACCTGAGAAAACTAATTTTTCAGGAATACTTAAAGTACCTGGCTGTGAATCATCGCCAGCTAAGTTTTCGAGTAAAACAGGCATATAAACAACATCTTTTCTTTCTAATGATTCAAATGGACCTTGTAAACGTGGGTCAGCAGGAGTTGGATTGATTAATTCAGGATATAAGAATTTAATCCAAGATTTGCCATCACCATCAACAAAGAATGTTTCAATATCAGTAGAAGCAGGGTTACCAGAAATGTGTGGTAAAGCAAAATTAATGTTTGCTTCAGTTACACCCCAATAATTTCCTCTTAAAGTATCTGTACCACCAAATCCAAGACCAGTTGTACCTGCTAAAATACCTTTAGTATTTGGAGCATCTGGTAATCTAATCAAGAATCTTGCAGCATTATCATACATTGAGTTTGCAGCTTCTGAGAATTGGTACGAAGGAATAGGACCTTGTACACCACCATATATTGTAGCACCAACTAAATCGCTTGATGCTTCATTTCTAATTACACCACCAGTCAAATCTTTCAATGGACCAGTAATAACATTTTGTTCAAATCCAATTGTTGAATGAGCAATGTTACCAGTAACTAAAGATCTGTTAAAGATAAGTTTTAAATCATAGTTATCTGAATAGATTGCTGAACCTGTTTGTGATTCATTATTTTGGAATCTAACTCTATTAAAGAATGTAGAATCATTTCTTTTTTCCCAATGTGTAACTGATACACTATCAAGAATATAAATTGCACCACCAAGACCAACACCATTTTCAGGTAAATATGTATCTTTGTTTCTTCTTACTACATCTTGGTAAGCTTTATCAGTAGGTTCAACCAAAGTCCAATTAGCACCACCATCTACGGTTTTCTTAATTAAACCAGCATCACCAACTAAATAACCAACATTAGCAGATGAGAAATAAATATCAAATAATGAATAACCAGTTCCTGAAGTGATAGTAGTCCAATTAGCACCACCATCAACAGTTTGCATTACTAAGCCACCAGCACCAACTATATAACCAGTACTTTGACCATAGAAGAACATTCCATAAAGATTTGAAGTTTTGCCTAAGTTTGCAAAATCCCAAGTTCCACCTGAATTTGTTGTATAAACAACTGTTCCACCATCACCAATAGCATAGCCAGTAGTTGAATTTTTGAAATAAACTTCATTTAATTTAGCTGATAAACCATTAACTGGTCTTTTGCTCCAAGTTTTACCATTAGTTGTAAACCAAATATTACCATTGTTACCAACAGCATAACCTTGATCTGAACTTGTAAAATAAATTGAGTTTAAGCTTAAATTAAGTTTTGAATCTAATTGTGGAGTCCAAACATTACCACCATCTTCTGTTTTCAAAATCATACCGTCAGCAGTAGCAGCCCAGCCGATATTTGAACTAAAGAAGTAGATGTCCATAATTTCTGCAGTAGTTCCAGTATTCAACATAGTCCAAGTTGAACCGCCATTATTAGTTTTAACAATAACGCCTCTATCACCAGCAGCATAACCTACTGTAGGAGTTGGAAATTCAACATCTCTGAATCTATAAGGAGAAGGAGTAACAACATATTGCCATTTTGTTCCACCGTTAGTAAGTTTAATCATTAAACCATCATAACCAACAGCAAAACCAGTATTGTTATCAATCCATTTTGTTCCATAAATTCTTAATGTAGTTGGAAGTGTACCTTTACCAATTTGTGTAGTACCACTACCATTCCATTTATTTAAAACTTCTGGGTCAACTGTAACTTTATTTTCAATAAATTTAGTTAACATTCTTGTTGTAAATTTATCTTTTTTAATACCATTAAAGAAATCATTCTTTGAATGATATGCATTATTATAATATGTTACAGGATTATAATCAGCATGGTCAACATCACTTAAGAAATATCTTTTAGCAGTTGGATTTGGTAATACTGTTGCAATTGCACCACCATTACCATTTTTAACTGTGTTACGGATAAATTCTGCAGCTTTCAACAAACTAAGGTCAGCATTAACTGCATAAATCGCTCCACCACCTCTGATTTCAGAGATTGCATCGCCACTTACATTTTCGCCAACGCTGTTATCTTGGAATTTAGTTCTAATTATATGAACTGCTCTTTGATTTTGTCCAATTGCTGGATAAGCACTTGGAATACGAATATCAATTGCACCACCGGAGAAACCAGCAGTATTATTTTCAAATAAAATGAAATAAATATCACTATATAAATCTCTAAGGTTAGCAGGTTCTGCGGCCATAGCATCAAAACCACCAGCACCATTAATAAGAGTATTTCTCTTTGTTAAAACAGCACCACCAAAAGTTAAAGCATGATTATTCTTAAATTGAATATCAAATCCATAATCTCTTGATTGATAATATGAATCGCTACCGCCAATGATTGGTGAAAGCAATGTGCTTGCATTACCATCAACAAAGATAGCTCCACCTGCACCAGCTGTATTATTTTCAAATCTTGTAGCGTTATTATTAGCAACTAAACCTCTGTCATTACCACCACGAATTTGCAATCTTGCTGATTGATTTTCAGCAAAAACTGCTCCACCGAGTGAATACAATGAGCTTTGTAAACCAAAATATTTATCGCTATCAAAATATTCGCAATATGCTTTATTGTTTTTAAAATCACCAGCTAAAATTAAAGAAGTGTATTTAGAAACATAAATAGCACCACCACGAGCGCCTTCTGTATTAATAGAATTTTGTCTGTTTTCAGCAGTGTTACCAATTGCAATGAATTTATCAAAGCCAAGTGATACAACTGTGTTATTAATTAATAATGAATCATTAATACCAAAACCAACTTCAAGCTGGCGATTTTTTCCTGATTCATCACCAGAAATATAAATCGCACCACCAAAAGCGTGGTTACCTGTTGAATGAGGATAAACAGCAGGATTATTTAAATCATCATCAGTAAACGTAACATCACCATAAGGTAATTCAGTATAATCTGCAAGAATAACTTTATTATCAGTGAAAGTTAAATTTCTCATTCTGCCAAGATAAACAGCAAGACGACCATCATCGAAAGCTTGTCTGTAATTATCATTGTTTGTACCCCAAGGTTCAGAAATAGCAGCAGCTTCATCAATGTTATCTAATTTAGGAATTGGATAAGCAGCATTGATAGAAGAAGGAGCTTTATCTCTGTCAGTTATTTTAGGGTTTTTATTAACTGCATAAGTACCAATTGTATTAATATCTACACCAGCAGCAACGAAGCCAAGTTCACCAGGAGCTTGAAGAATATTCAAAGCACCACCGCGATGACGAGCCATATTGTTAGTGAAAGTAGCATTAATCAACCAAGTTCTTGATGAGAAAGTAGTAATAGCACCACCGGCACCATTAGTAAGAGTTCTCATTTTATTATTTACTGCAGTCCAGTTTGCACTTTTATCAGCATATAAAGCTGAACGGTCAACTGTAGTATCTTTTTTGAAATTATCAAAAACTACATCACGGAAAAATGCAGCTCTTGCACCTGGTAATACAATAATATGTCCCCATTCTTTAGACATCAAACCAACTCTTGAACCAACAAAAGTGATTTTTTCAGGAACAACATTAGGACTTTGATTACCAACTCTTGTCCAAGGGAACAATTTCAAGTTAGGGTCAAAATTTTGAGGATTGAAATTCATTCTACCAGCAACAAACATTAAAGCTTGTTCGTAAGTAACAATGATTCTGTTGTTGTTATCACCAACAACAGTATTGCGAGTTAATTGGAACTTTGCATCTGAAGGATGAACAAGGTTAACAATTTTTCTTGCTTGTGTGTCTAAAACCACATGGAAAATGTAGTTTCTTTTGTTGTTATGAACTGTAGGTTCATTTGTAGTAGTAACATTAATAGTTTTATTAATGTTAGTTGGGTTCATATTCCTGCGGTCAAGAAAATAATCCAAACTTGCATAGCCATACGGCTCATAAGCAGTTATAGGATTAATACCATCTGGTGCAGGATTGTAAGTTGCGGATGCTTTACCATCGGCAATAATACGTCCACCAACAGAATCAATGATTCTGCCATTTGGATGGAACATAACTTTAGTTCCAGGCTCGATAATCAATGTACCAGCGACTACATAGTCTTTGTTGATAACATAAATCGAGTCTTTTAAGAAAAGGCGCACATCCTCCTGAGCTATTCTACCCGACACATAAACTTGCGGTTTAGGTGGGGTTTGAGCAATACCTCCAACAAAGGATAGTATGCCAAATAGTACCATCAGGATACTCAAACGAATCAATCGTTGCATGATACCTCCATATTGAAACACTTTAGTAAAAAAAAATAATTTATAAAAATCTATATCTAATTTTCAAATTCAAATAACAAAATGCGGGCTATAAGCCCACTCTCTTTATTCAATTATCGTGCCAATTCTTACAAGTCCAGATTTTGCTGCACCCGAGAATTCTGTATTTCCATATATATCAACAACTTGACGGAAGTACTTCTCAGCATTTGCAACGTCTTTTACCTTCTCAAAACATAGTCCAGAGTATGTAAGGTATCTTGCTTTTGCGTTATCTTCTTCTGACAGTGTTGCTGCTTTTTCATACAATTCTGCAGCTTCTTTATACTTCCCTTCTGATTCAAGGCATGCTGCTTTACCAGCATTAGCACCGACTTGTATCAATTTTGCCGGTGAACCTTCTGCGATTTCAAAGTATTTGAGTGCTTGCTTATATTTGTCAAGTGACATATAAGCATTTGCTGCATGTAAGGCAGCTAACTTACCTTGGTCAGTCCCTTCAAATTCATCAACAATCTTGATTAATCCTTTAACAGCTTCACCACGATATTTCATTTGTGGGTCGCCATCTAAAGCTTTTTGAAATTCTGCCGATTCTACTAATGGCATTACTCTTGACAAAAGTACTGATGCACGGGCTGAGTCTTGTTCGCTTTTATAGCGGAAAAACCAGACTACGCCTATAACTATAATTGCTAATACAGCAATTATCATAAAGTTTTTGTACTTGCCGAGATTTAAACCTGTTTCTGAGGTTTCTGCTACCTCTGGTTCTAAAATTTCGGGTTCCAAACCCTCTTCATTTAAGTTCTTTTCTTTTTTCATCTACCTTTAAACCATTTATATTTCAATTATTTACTTTCAACCTCTGATGCACGCCCGAAGGGAGTCGAACCCCCAACCTTTGGAACCGGAATCCAACACTCTATCCAATTGAGCTACGGGCGCAAATTTTTACCGCACCATAGGATACAAATATAAGGCAATTTCTTTAATTTATCAAATTATCAATTGAGCAAATTTTAAATTACCACTTAAAAAATTTTTAATATCATATCATTGTCAATACAGTGTCAAGATATTTACACACTTTTACACATTTATAAATTTCAATTTCAAATTTAGTCTTAAAAACTTAAAACTTTTTTTATTGAATTTATTATGTCAAGTTTGTTTACTAAAATCTCTTGTTCGTATTCCTTTGCAAAACCAACTGGTACATTTTTAGAACCTAATCTTTCTACAGGTGCGTCAAGATATTTAAATGCTTTTGATGAAATTACTGATGCAATTTCACCTCCAAAACCACTAAATACTCTATCTTCATGTACAACTAATGCTCTACCAGTTTTTTTAACTGATGAAATAACTGTTTCCTCATCCCACGGAGCTAACGACCTTAAGTCTATAACTTCACAGTTAATTCCTTCTTTGGCAAAATGTTCAGCAGCAAGCATGGAAAAATGAACTGTTGTGCCATAAGTTATTATACTGATATCAGAACCTTCTCTTCTAATTTTTGCTTTACCAAATGGTATAATATAATCATCAGTCGGTATATGCGAAGATGCATTTTTGTAATTGTATAAGAATTTCGGTTCCAAAAATAAAGTTGTGCCTTGCGACCTGATACAATTTCTTAACAATCCTATTGCATCATCTGCATAAGATGGTATTACTACCCTAATACCAGGAATTGTAGTTAAAATTGATTCTAAATTCTGTGAATGATAAAGTCCACCTTGAATATATCCACCACTTGCAAGTCTGATTACAACATTAGGAGAAAATTGACCTTTGGTACGCCAGTAGTCATGACTACATTCAATTAATTGTTCCATTGCGGGCCAAAAATAGTCTGCAAATTCAGCCCCTTCTACAACTACCCTAATTTTATCGCTATATCTTGAAAAGCCATTCGCTGTACCAACGATACTATCTTCTGCAATTGGTGCGTTGAATACTCTTTCTTTTCCAAATTCTTCAGGCATTCCTTTAACTACATTAAAAACTCCGCCTTTGCCAATATCTTGTCCCCAAAGAAATGTATTTGGATTTGAACGGAATTCCTCTTTCAGAGTTCTATTTATTGCTTCAATCATAGAAATAGAATGATGGGTATCATCTGTTTTGAAACTCACTTCTTTACCATCATAGAATGCTGGTGGCAATATAAATTGGTCCCATGATTTTCCATTAGCATTTGGAGCTGATTCAGCTACATCGGCAGCTCTAAATATCAATTCCTTATTATGCTCTTCAATTTCATACAATTCACTCTCTGTCAAAATTCCTTTGTTTAACAAATGCCAACGGAATTGCATTAATGGGTCTCTTAATTTTACAGTCATTCTTTCTTCTTCTGGTCTATATAATTCGTGTCGGTCTGAATTGGAATGTGAGCCAACCCTATCACAATCCGCATGTACCATAGACGGTCCATTTCCAGCTTTAGAGTATTGAATTGCACTTTGCATTGCTCTGTAGGAATCAAAATAATCTCTACCATCACAATTAAAAATTGCGAGGTCTTTCAAGCCCTTATAATTTTCCGAAACAATAATATTTGCCGTTTGGTCTGTATGAGGAACAGATATACCATATTTATTATTTTGTATAACAAAAACTACAGGTAATTTTTCCAAAGAAGCCCAATTAAGTCCTTCATAAAAATATCCCTCAGAACAAGCTGATTCTCCACCAGAATAAATAGCAACTTCATCACCTTTGTATCTCTTGATTGCTCTTGCAACTCCAACAGCATGCAACGAATGATTACCTGTGCATGATGAAACATTTTGTATTCTAATTGATGGCTTAGCAAAATGATTGCTCATGTGTCTTCCGCCACCTGCTACATCAGTATCTTTACTCAATCCGTTAAGAATAATTTCTTCAACAGTAATTCCAGCTGTAAGTGCAGTTAGTAAATCCCTATAATATGGAAAAAGAAAATCTACACCTGGTTTGAAAGATTTTCCGATTGCAAGTTGTATGCCATCATGCCCACTAAAAGGTGCGTGATAAGACCAACCCTTAGCCATTTTAAGATAGAGTGCTGCTTTATCATCTAATCGTCTGCCAAGATGTGCAAATTTGTACCAATCTATAATAGTGTCTTTATCGAAGCCGGTCATATCAAATTTTGAATAAAGAGCAACATCAATCTGATGACCGCCGTAATTCATAGATACAATTGTATTTTCTGGTAAATTTTCATCATTACCTCCTTTAACATTTGTATTCTTTTTAGCCATTCAAGTCTCCAAATCTATAATTTCAAATATAATTGTCAAGAAAAAAAATAAATTTAAAATTGAGTGACGTATAAATAGAAAAATTAGTTAAAATTAATTTTCATGATGTATTGAGGTCGGGGGTCGGGGGACTTTGGGCATGTATAATAAATACAAATACAATGAAGTCCTTATCTGCGTAGATGCGATGACAAAGCGGAATTTTTGTAATTCAACCCTGCGGATAACCGCAGGGATGAATAAAACCAATGAATACTGAAACGAGTTCAGAAGGACAATCTTCATAAGTGTCATTCCGCACTTGATGCGGAATCTAATATGCAGATGTCCAACACTTTCAAAGTGTTGGACATCTTGTATCAAAATGATATAAATCGTAGATTTATTCTGAAACAAGTTCTGAATGACTATTTTAAAACCCCACCTAAATCCTCCCCAAAGGGAGGACTTTACATATTATTCCTCCCTTGGGAAGTTAGGCGTTGCACTGAGCTTGTCGAAGTGTGGGGTTTCTTCACTTCAGCATCTATGGAAATGAATACTGAAACGAGTTCAGAAGGATAATCTGCATAAGTGTCATTCCGCACTTGATGCGGAATCTAATATGCAGATGGCCAACACTTTAAAAGTGTTGGACATCTTGTTTAAAAATGACATAAATCGTAGATGGGTGCGGAAACAAGTTCCTAATGACACCTTTTGTGACAGCCCCCAATAACATACTTGAGCAACAGCCAGTTAAACGACAATAGGTCAATCTAATGATTGACCTATTGAGTTAATTAACAACTAACTATTGTTTTATTTATTAATAACAACAGGTAATGTTGTAACATAGTTACCAACTTTTGCTTTAATGATATATGAACCGTTTGAAAGATTTGCAGCATTAAGATTCAATGTACCAGCACCAGGAGCTACTGTTGAATTTAATAATGTTTCAATTACTTTACCACTAATATCAATTAAAGAAATTTCAACGTCTTTTGCTAAATCACCAGCAACATTGTAGTTAAGAACTGAAGTTGATGCAAATGGATTTGGACCAGCAAACATAGTAAATACATTTGAATTACCAGCAATACCATCATCTACAGAACCAACAACGCTTGAACCAGTAAGAGCAACTTCATAATCAGTTGAACCACCGATATTAGTATTGATAACGATTTTAGCAGTATAATTTGTATTATCAGCTTTTGGAGTAAATTTAACTGTAATTTTCTTTGCTTCGTTTGGTTTAACTATAACAACACCATCGTCAATAATTTCAAATACTTCTTTCATATCGTTTTCTAAGCTAACGCTATAAATTAATAAATCTTTATCTCCAGTATTTGTTACTGTCATTTCTTTAGTTGCATTTTCACCAAATTTAACTTCTTTAAATTCAACTTTATTTGTTGATAAAGAAGCTTTTGGACCTACAGAAACAGCTTCGCCCCAAAGGAATGCAATAATATTGTTTGCAACTTGTGTTTTTAAATTAGCATCAATTGATTCAAATGTGAAGCCAAGATAAACTAATTTTGTATCACCAATAATGTTAGAAACTGAAGTACCATGAACTAAACCACCAGCATCATTAATATGATTGAAAATCATTTTAGAATTGCCAATTGTTTTTACGTTGTCAAACATAATATTAGTTTTTGTTGCATCACTATTACCTTCTTTATTAACAGTTAGTGTTAAACCTTCTGATAATTCACCATCAACGCCCGCAAGTTTTTTCTGTACATAACCAGTAATCTGTCCTTGAGAATTTACTGAAACAGTTAAAGTATAATTACCATTTTTATCAATACCAAGTGAATTTACAAAAGAAGCAGCAGTTGGAGCTTGTCCTGAAGCTCCTAAAGAGGAAGCTAAACCTTCTGAAGTAATGAGAACTTTTTTACCTGCGTTAATCATAGTAGTTATATAAGTTCTTGCAGTTTCACAAATTGTAGCAGTTGCAGTAAACAAAGCGTTGTTAAAATAACTTGTTTGGAATGCAACCATATCAAACATTGTTGGAGGATATGCTTTCAAAATTGCTTCATCAGCAGGAACAATAGCAGTAGCTGCACCTTTGTTTTTGTCAGCTACTAAATAGCTTCCAAATTCAGCTGCATTAGGTGAAAAACCATTGAAAATAACATTTTTTGTATTATCTGATAAAACACCAATAATAACCATAGTTGCTTCGCCTCTTTCAGCTGGGTCAGTAGGTTGTGGAGTTGCTTTAACAGCAATTTTTGCATATCCAGCTTGAGTAGCATGCGCTTTTACATCTAAACCAAGTGTAAATTGACCTTTTGCACCAAGAGTTTCTTCAGCAGAATTGAGTTTTACAGTCCATCCAGCTGGAATTATTGATGCTGTATTGTCAATTTCAAATTTCACAGGATATTCTTTTGCATTTTCATTTTTGATTGTAACATCAATAGTTTTGTTTACGTTAGGTGTTGAAGTAGTATAAGGAGCAGCAACCGTAGCTTTTACAGTAATTGGTTTTGCAGCAGGTTTTTTACCAACTTCAACAGCATTAACGATACTGAATTTTGTTAAAGATGTACCACTAACTTCATATTCTTGAACGAATGCTACTGCATACATATTCTTTGGGTTTTGTCCAGACTTAATTTGATAAGTAAAAGTTTGTGTGAATTTTTGTCCTTTAGTAATTGTAGTAGAAGGGAATTGAGTTTTATCACCAAGTGGAGTTCCAAGTAATGCTCTTGCAACAGCCATGTGTTCGTAACCAACTATTTTTGCAGGTTTAGTATAATAAGGATTAGTTTCATAACCAGCTCTACCTGATAAATAGTTCGATTGGTCATAACCTGAACCAGTACCAGTAACAAAGTCTTCACATATATATGTATTGAAAGCTAATTGTTTGTTCATATCAACAAGTGCTTCTGCTTCTACGACAACAGTCATTGTTGTGCCAGCTATATTAACTGTAGCAGTAACATCCATTTCAGGTGACAATAGTAAAGCAGCTTCAGCAGCTGGCGTCCAAGAACCTCTGTTTAACATAACAGCAGAACCATATAATCTACGGTCAACCATACCGTTAGGATAGCCACCAAGACCAAACATCTGAGCTATTTGTCCTTCAACATCCAAAGTCATACCATCGCCATTGTGATTTTTTACAACGATAAATGTTTCTGGATATTTTTCCTTCAACAAATCGCCCATATAAGTACCGTCAACGCACCAACCGCACCAAGCTCCTGTATGTTGTTCGAGAACAACTCTTTTAACAGGTGCTGCATTTAGCGATGCAAACAAAAATGCAACGCTACAAAGAACAAAAATGCTCTTAAAAAAATTTGTGTATCGAGTTTTCATCAAAAAACTCTCCTTCAAAATGTTAAAAAAAATATTTAAAAAAAAATTAATTCCACTTTATTTCCAAAAAACATAAGACACATTAAACTATTAAAAAGTTACACAATTAACAAAAATTAATTCTTTATTAATTTAACAAAACTTTAACAAATTTTTGCCAAAATCAAAAACCAAATTAAGTTAATTTTCAATTATTTACAATATTTTTTTTTGCATAGTGAAAAAAAACTTATTTTTGTGAAGAGAAATTTATATTTCAATGAGAATTTTAACATAATTTTTAAATATATCATATTTATTGATATTGTATTTTATAGATTGTAACAAATAATTCCCAAAATGCAATTTTTTCATTTTTTTGAAAATTTAGTTATAAAAGTGAAACTCGTAAATTGAAACTGGTGAATAAAAATATTTTAAACTTAACTCAATAGGCAAGATAATTGAAAATGAAAATTGTTGGTTGTTACAAAATTATAAAAGCAGTCATTTGATAAAGTAATATTGAAATAATATTTCAGTGGCTTTAGCTTATGAAAGAAGATTAAATTTATACTTTCTCTAAAGTCTGTTAGAAATTAAATTTTGCATTAAAAAAAAACCTGCTGTAATTAATTACAACAGGTCTATTTATTTCAATTTTAATATCACTTAATGTTTTAAATGATTATTAAAAAATTACTTTGCTTCTGGTTTAGATGAAACTTTTGTAGTTGTAGTTTCTTTTACTTTTGCATTTTCTGATTTTAAATCTTTTACATCTGTTTTGCATTCAGTTGATTTAGTAGAAGATTTATCAGTGCATTTTGTAGAGCAATCTTTTTTGCTTGCTGATGCTTTGTCAGTGCAACAACCATCTTTAGTTGATGTTTTTTCTACTTTGGCACTTTTAGTGCAACATCCTGATTTTGATTTATCAGTTGCAAAACCAGAAGCAACAGTTAAGCCGAATACACAAAGTAAAACAGCTGCGAACAATTTCATATTTTTCATATTTTCTCCCATTAATTGAAAAATGTTTAACAACAATAATTAGTAACGAACAAGCATAATTTTTGTTTTAAATAAATTAGTTTTTTTGAATTTTATTTAATTGAACAACTGAATTGTTTTGAATTTTATTGATTTCCCCATTATTCGAAACTAAAAAAGAAGAGACTACTCAGTCGCCAAACAAAAAAATCTGGTGCAAATTACAGCTAAAAATTTTATAAAACATCCGATGTTTCCAAAACATAGGATATTTGACTGCTAAGTTAGATAAGAGCTGGTTAAAATTTAACTATTTGCTATGTTATTTGAATGAAAAACAAGTAAAATTGGAACAAGTTGAAAATAATAATAAAAAAGAAATTCCTTGAAAATCCCAATAGGGATTAAATGTTTGTAACAAAAAAATTAAAAACTTGAATTTTCCCATCTAAAAAGCGAGGAGCAAGGGGTGTGTATTGATGGATGCTGGTTTTGGGCGACATTACTACCACATTCAACACCTACGGTGTTGTAGGTGGCGGTGGGAGATTCTTCTGTTACAAACATTAATTCCCGCTGGGAATTTCAAGGATTTTTTATAAAATAAACGAAAATTCTAAATTATCTATAAGCGGCTGAGTGGTTACAAATTTTTTATCATAATTCATTAGTTTATTCAATTTTAAAACGGTTGAGTAGGTACATATTTTCTATTGTATTGATTATTAGCAATTATGAAATAATAAAAAACTTTTAAATTCCCTATAAATATTGTATTTTAGTATATTTATTAATCAGATAAAATGATTTTAATAAAATGGAAACAATGGAACAGATTGATTCAGATAAAGCCAATTATGAACTAACGGAAATAACCGTTCGTGGTGCAAGAGAACATAATTTAAAAAATATTGATATAAAAATACCAAGAGATAAGTTTGTTGTTATTACAGGTCCAAGTGGTTCAGGAAAATCTTCGCTTGCATTTGATACTCTCTATGCTGAAGGACAAAGAAGATATGTAGAAGTGCTTTCTCCTTATGCTAAGCAATTTCTTGGAGTTATGAAAAAACCTGATGTTGATGTTATTGAAGGTTTATCTCCTGCTATTTCGATTGAACAAAAGTCAATAAGTACAAATCCACGCTCAACTGTTGGTACTGTAACTGAGATTTATGATTATATAAGATTACTTTATGCTAAAATTGGTACTCAATATTGTATTGATTGTAATGTTCCTGTTGTAAAGCGTACAAGAGATGAAATAATTGATTATGTACAAGCAAAGTATTTAAATAAAACTATTATTATTCTTGCTCCTATAATAAAAGGTAGAAAAGGTCATTATAGTGATTTGTTTGAACAAATGATGCGTCAGGGTTTTACTCGCGCCAGAATTGACGGTGAAATAAAACAATTGAAAATCGGCTTAAAATTATCAAGATATGTCGTTCATGATATAGAATTGGTAATTGACAGATTTACATTAACCGAAGAAGTATCAATGAGATTAAGAGAATCAATCGAACTTGCCATTACGCGCGGTGAAGGGGCAATGTCAGTAATCGTTGATTCAAATGAAAAAATCAATGACTTAGAATTATTCAGCGTTAATAATACTTGTCCAAGCTGTGGAATTGCTTATGAGCCACTTGCTCCAAATATGTTTTCATATAATTCTACTTATGGTGCTTGCCCTGTTTGTGAGGGTTTAGGGGAAATAAAAACTTTTGATATTGATTTAATGGTTCCAGATAAAACAAGGTCATTAGAAGAAGGTGCAATTTTACCTTTAGGGAAAATTCAGAATAATTGGAATTGGTCACAATTACGTTCTTTTGCAAATCAACAAAATATTCCTTTGAATAAACCTTTTAAAAATCTAACACCTGAACAGGTTAATTTAATTTTTTATGGTGTTGACAATACAGAAATAGAACTTGAATATCTAATGAGTAAAAACCGAAGTATTTCATATAAATTGAAATATACTGGTTTGATGAAAACTTTAAAGAATATGTATGAAAATCCAACAACAGCTGCTGTTAAGAAAATGCTTGCTGAATTTTTAACTCCAACTATATGTCCAGAATGTCAAGGCGGTAGATTAAGGAAGGAGAGTTTAGCTGTTAAAATATATGATTATAACATCAAAGATTTAATAAATTATGATATAAATCAAGCTAAAAGTGAATTTGAAAAAATTAGAACGCTACTTTCTGAACGTGAATCAAAAATTGCTTTTTTAATTTTCAAAGAAATTGAATCAAGGTTAGAATTTCTTTTGAATGTGGGACTTTCTTATCTTTCTTTATCGCGTTCTGTCCGAACTTTATCTGGTGGAGAATCTCAACGAATTCGGCTTGCATCTCAAATTGGCTCAAAACTAGTTGGTATTATGTATGTGTTAGATGAACCGAGTATTGGTCTTCATCAGCACGATAATAATAGATTAATTAATTCATTAAAAGAACTTCGCGATCTGGGTAATACTGTTATCGTTGTAGAACACGACAAAGCAATGATTGAACAATCAGATTTATTTATTGATATTGGACCGGGTGCAGGTGTTCACGGTGGCGAGGTAATTATTTGTTCTACAGTTAAAGATTTAAAAAAACTATCACAAGAGCAAATTTCGAACTCTTATACAGCTCAATATTTACTGAAGCAAATGGAAATTGAAATTCCTGAAATTAGAAGGAAAGGAAATGGCAATTTTTTAAGTGTAAAGGGTTGCACCGGTAATAATTTAAAAAACGTTGATATTGATATACCTCTTGGTACATTTGTTTGCATAACTGGAATGAGTGGTTCTGGAAAATCCACAATTATAAATGATACTTTATTTCCAATTCTCTCAAATAAATTAAATTATTCCTACAAATCCCCCCTTGGCTACAAATCTGTTGAAGGGCTTGAGTTTGTGGATAAAGTAATTGAAATAGACCAAAGTCCAATTGGTAGAACTCCGCGTTCAAATCCTGCTACTTATACAGGGATTTTTACTATGATAAGAGATTTTTATGCTCTATTGCCAGAATCAAAAGTAAGAGGTTATAAAGCAGGTAGATTTTCTTTCAATGTAAAGGATGGTAGATGCGAAGAATGTGAAGGAGCTGGTATAAAGAAAATTGAGATGAATTTTTTGCCTGATGTTTATGTTACTTGTGATGAATGTGATGGCAAAAGATATAATAGAGAAACTCTTACTGTAACTTACAAAAATAAATCCATTGCAGATGTTCTTGATATGACTTGCGAAGAAGCGTTGGATTTCTTCTCGGAAAATCCGCGTTTGAATAAAAAAATCCAAGTATTGAATGATGTTGGTCTTGGATATATTAAAATAGGTCAGCAAGCACCAACATTATCAGGTGGTGAAGCTCAAAGAGTAAAATTGGCTACTGAATTATCAAAATTAGGCACTGGCAAAACAATTTATTTACTAGATGAACCAACTACAGGACTGCATTTTGAAGATATTAGAATTTTATTGAAGTTATTATACAGATTGGTTGAAAAGGGAAATACTGTTATTGTAATTGAACATAATCTTGATGTAATTAAATGTGCCGATTGGGTAATTGATTTAGGTCCTGAAGGTGGTCAAGCAGGTGGTAAAATTGTGGCAAAAGGTACTCCCGAACAAATTATCAAAGTAAAAGCCAGTTTAACAGCGAAGTATTTAAAACAGGAACTTAAATAATAATAAGAGATTAATTATTGAAAAAAGTTTTAGGTATAATTGGCTCCAGAAGAAAGCTCGGTAATAGTGAAATTATCATCAAAGAAATTTCAAAAAATATACCTGTTGAACATGAATTACGTATATTACGGCTTTCTGATTTCAAAATAGATTATTGCCGAGCCTGCTATTCTTGTGTTGAAAAAAGAAAAAACTGTGTTATTGGAGATGATTTCCAAATTATAGTAGATGAAATGTGTAATGCTGATGGTTTTATCGTTGCTTCTCCAACATATTTTCTTACTGCTCACGCAAGTTTATTTCAATTACTTGACAGATTCCTGACCCTTTATACTTATTCCGAACAAATTTGGAATAAACCAGCGGTGGCTGTTGGTATTGCTGGAATGGCACATAAATCAGGTTCAACAGAAACAATTCTCAATCTATTTCTAAATGTTATGATGTGCAAAATCAAAGGTATAGAAATAATGCAAGGGGCATTTCCCGGAGAAATAGTTACTTTCCCAAACAATATAATACTCGCAAAAAAATTAGCAAGTGCTTTATTCGGCGAGAAAATAGATGACGAAAAGCCAAGATGCAATATCTGCGGAAATAATTCATTTTCTTTTGAATCCAACAATAATGTAAAGTGTTTAGTTTGTAGTAATTCAGGTAAATTTGAATTAATAGATAGTACAATCAAATTTCAGATTGATAAAGTTGGTGCTGATTTATTTCTAAATGAAAATTCTGCTCAAGAGCATAGCAAATGGCTTGGTGAAATGAAAAAGAAGTTTTTTGAAGAAATAAGCACATTTAAACAAATCAGAGATAAATATTCAAATTATGGAATTGAAATTAAGCCGTAGTATAAGTGCAAATACTCAGTCAATTTGAATATGTTTCTTATCTTACTGGTAATTAAACAACCGATGTACTTATAAAATTGTTAGCCGCAATTTGTTCGTGATTTTTTCATTTAAACTAAACTACATTCAACAGTCATCTAAGAAGCATTTAAAGACATAAGATATAAAACCATGAAATTCCCGTAGGGAATTAATGTTTGTAACAAAAAACCCCACACTTCGACAAGCTCAGTGCAACGCCTAACCTCCCAGAAGGGAGGAATTATATGTAAAGTCCTCCCCTTGGGGAGGATTTAGGTGGGGTTTACAACTATTCAATCCCGCTGGGATTGCTGGATTTACGGGTATTTTTATTATTACAAACATGTAATCCCTATCGGGATTTTATGGAATTTCAATTTATTATTATTTGTAAATTGTTCCAAATATACTTGATTTTTCATCCAAATTACAAAGTACAATTATAATTATAAAATAGTTGAGTAGTTACGTTTATATTAATTTAAAAAAAATAAAAATAAATTTAAAAAAAATTTGTGTAATTAGTTTTTTTTGTCTAATTTTGTAGTCCTAATTTTTTTTGTTTGTAAAAAATGTTGGTTTGAAATGGCGCATCATAAGTCGGCACTGAAGAGAATAAGACAGTCGCGTAAACTGAGACTATATAACAGATTAAATAAAAAATCTGTAAAATACGCATTGCGTGATGTACGTGAATCTAAAACATTCGAGGATGCTTTAGCAAAATTCCAAAAAGCTACAAGTATTTTGGATAAAGTAGCAGCACGCGGAGTAATTCATAAGAATAATGCATCAAATAAGAAATCCAAATTAGCAAGATACGTTTTTTCTTTAAAAGAAAAAGCTGTATAAATTATTTTTGGGCACGCGCCCTTAGCTCAATTGGATAGAGTATCTGACTACGGATCAGAAGGTTAGAGGTTCGACTCCTCTAGGGCGTACTATATCATTATATTGGTTTTTAGGAGATTATATCAATGGCAAAGAAAGAGCAAAGAATAAACATTACTTTAGAATGTACTGAAGCTAAGAACGAAGGTAAACCAGCTTCAAGATACACAAGTTCTAAAAATAAGCAAAATACACCAAGCAGATTGGAAATTAAAAAGTATAATCCGTTTTTGAAACGTCATACTGTTCATAAAGAAATTAAGTAATTTCCTTGTAAATTTGTTTGAAAACAAGCGTGCATTTAGCACGCTTTTTTCGTTTAAAATTATTTGAGATATGATATGAAATTAAAAGTTATTACAATTGATTTTTGGAATACATTGTTCGATTCGAGCAATGGTACCAATAGAAATAAGTTAAGAAAGATTGCAATTCTCAAAGAAATTAAACCTTATGGGATTGAATTTACTGAAGAAATTTTCGATAAAGCATTGAAAGCTTCTTGGGAGTTTTTTAATAATATTTGGATGAACGAACAACGAACACCTAAGTCATTAGATACAATTGATTTTTTTTGGAACTATCTTGGATTACCACCTAACCCAGGTGCAGTTGAAAGAATAGATAGAGTATTTGCTGAATCTGCAATAGATTTTCCTCCAAAAATCAATGATGGTGTAAAAGAAGCAATTCCAAAATTGGCAGAGAAGTTTAAATTAGGTATAATTAGCGATACTGGATTTACACCTGGAACGCTTTTAAGAGTAATTTTAGAAAATAACGGAATACTGCAATATTTTTCATCATTTTCATTTAGTGATGAAACAGGTGTATCGAAACCACACAAAGAAGCATATTTCAAAATTTTAAATGATTTAAATTGCGCTTCTGAAAATGCACTTCACATAGGTGATATTGAAAAAACAGATATTATTGGTGCAAAACAAATTGGTATGTATGCCATAAGATATACTGGTGATGTAACTGCAGTATTAAGCAAAAATAACAGCAAAGAAACACTTGCCGATTTTGAACTTAATCACTGGAATGAAATAGTTGATTCAATTTATCAAAATCATATAGATATATAAAAATAAAATCAAAATGATTTAACAGGCAAATCTTCAGGTTGCTTAATTAATTTGAAAAAACCGTCTTTAACTGTTGCAAAATAAAATCCACGTTTATGAACTTCGTGTATCAATTTCTTTGATGCTTTTAAAGCACAGACTATTCCATAAACTTTTTTATTAGCAAAATCAGGTAAGAATTTATGAAATTTATTTACACTATTTTCTAATTGTTCTAATGCTGCTTCAGATAAATTTGTTTTTACTTCAACTATAAATGCTTCGTTTCTATTGCTGTTAGAATATGCAAATACATCAAATTCCAAAACTTCGCCACCTTTTCTAACTTCGAAATTTGGAGCAACAACATCAACTTTGAATTTTTCTTCAAGCTCTTTAGCTAAAGAGGGATATGATAAACCTTCAGCAATGTTTCCAATTGACCTACCAAGCCCACCAAGTTCTTTGCCAAGATTGGCAATCAAAGTTTCAGTTTTCTTTATTCTCTCGTCTGTTTCACGAAACTTTTCAGTTAGCATACGATCTGATTCACGTAACTGCTCATAGAAGATACGTTCCGATTCTTTCGTTTGCTCCCTCGCATCTTTGATTTGTTCACTGGTTTCTTTGATTTGTTCCCTTGTTTCTTTAAAAAGTTCTCGTGTTTCTTTGAAAAGCTCAAATAATTGCTGTACTGATAAATTGTCTTCCATTTTAATCACCATTAATTAAATTCAAATTTATAAACGTTTAAGAGTTCTTTTTATTAATTTTAATGTTACTACTTCGACAATTAACAAAAATAAATAGAATTTTAATTTTTTTGTACTAAATTCCTTGAAATTCCAATATGGAATGATTGTTTGTAATAAAAAGAAAGGCCAGGAATCCAACAAGTCCGTAGGAGTTGAATGTTTGTTTGTACAAACGCTCCAAATACCGCATCCATCAATACACACCCCTTTGTCCCCTCTTTTTAGAGGGGAAATTCATTTATTTTTTTCGTTTTTTACAAAAATTCAATCCCTATTGAGATTTTAAAGGAATTTCTTTTTTTTATTTTTTTAAACTTGTTCCAATTTTACTTGTTTTTCATTCAATCAACAAAGCAGATTGATAATTATAAAACTGATGATTCGTCACTAATAATTCAATTAATTGCACATTTTTTAATATTGTATGATAATTTATAAATTTATGCTTAATTTTGTATAATGAAAAAAACTATAATTAGTTTTAATTTTCATTTATTTTGGCATTATTATTGTGTTTTGCTGTCGGATTTTTAATTTGAGAAAGATGATATATAATATGAATATTCCTAAAGATTACACTATTATCGGTATTGATGGTGGCGGTACTAAAACTCACGGTGTTCTTTTTACTGATGGTGAAGTAAAAGCTGAAATGAAAGCTGGTACTACAAGAATTGGTGCTGTTGGTGTGGGTGAATCGAGCGAAAGAACACTCAATATGATTGTAGAATTATGCAACAAAGCACAAATAGAAACCTCTGAACTTGATGCCGTTGTTATTGGTGTGGCTGGTGTTTGGCTCGAAGAAGAGAAAAAGCGTTCTGCACAATTGATAAAAACATTAGCAAGAGGGCAAAATATAAAATTTAATGACCTGATGGTAACTTCTGATGCTGAAATTGCTTTAGAAGGTGCTTTGAATGGTGAAAATGGTATTATGGTTATTGTTGGAACTGGCTCAATTGCATTAGCAAAGTCCGATAAAAATAAACTATCACGTTGCGGTGGATGGGGCATCGAACTTGATGATGAAGGTAGTGGCGCTTGGATTGGAAGGGAAGGGCTTACTGCTGTTGTAAGAGCATTAGATGGCAGAGGCAAAGCTACAAAATTAACCGAAAAAATCGTTCATCTTTACCCTACAATTGATATTAAAATACCAAGAACAATTGTTAAAGCTTATGCTGAAAGAGTATTTGAATATCAAAACCTTACTCCATACATAATGGAATGTGCTGAGCAAGGCGATGAAGTTAGTTTAGAGATAATTAAACGTTCTGCAAGACATTTATTGGAACTGCCTACAACTCTTATGAAAGAATTTAAAGATAATTCTGTGAATGTTGCATTGATGGGTGGAATAATTGATGCTGATACTTTGCTTAAAAAAATGTTTGAAAAGGAAATTGCAACTGTTAGTAAATTAAAATTAGCAACTCCTGTTGGCTCAGCGATAGATGGTGCAATTATGCTGGGTATGAAAATGATTGAGCAAGATTTATAAATTGTTTGAAACCATATTCATATTTATAGCGTCTAACTAAATATGAAATATGAAGAAGATATAGTATATATTAATCAAGTGCTGAATGGCAATAGTTATTCCTATTCACATTTGATTAATAAGCATAAATCCTCTATGTTCAATCTGGCTATGAAAATTCTTAGGAATCGCGAATCTGCTGAAGAATGTGTTCAAGATGCTTTTCTAAAAGCATATAATTCATTATCAGATTTTAGAATTAATTCTAAATTTTCTACTTGGATTTATAAAATTGTGTATAATACAGCAATTTCTGCAACAAGAAAGTATAAACCAATACAAACTGATATTTCTGAATTTGAAGAAGTAATGGAAGACGATACTATTCTTTCTGCAATTGAAAACCTCAATAATGAAGACAAAAAGAAATACATAGATATTGCATTGTACAAGTTAGATACTACTGACAGAGCATTAGTTATTCTCTACTATTTTGATGAAAAAAGTATTGAAGAAATATCTGATATTACAAATCTTGAAATTGCTAACATAAAAACAAAGTTGTTTCGTTCACGAAAAAAGTTATTTGTAGAATTAAAAAAATTATTAAATACAGAAATTTTTGAAATGGTGTAGTATGGAAGACAAATTAAAAAAACTGATAAAGTATTCCCAAGATGAAATTTCATCTGATTTCACTTTGCGAACTATGGATACCATTTTTCTTAACAAAGCATTGCAAAGAAATAATTATAAGCCAATCATTCCTCCAATAATTTTTAAAATACTTATTGGATTTATTCTAATTTTTTTCAGTTTACTAATTGCTTATACTCCAGCAAATAATTCATCTAATTTTTATGATTTAGATGCAGTTTTAAATTATTTTGAGAATTTCATTTCAATTTTTTCAATATTTGCAAATTTGCAAATTGCTCAAATTCTTATATCAGTAAGTATTTTAATTTTATTCTATTTCATATTGGATTTGTTTTTGCAGAAGAAATTTCATAATATATAGTACTTCTTGCATCAACTTGAAAGCTATCACTTACTCCAGTTTTCAGTGTGTTTTGTTAAAAAATTGAGTTTGAAATAGTGAGACTAAGTTGCATTTAAAGTTAGTACACTATCTCTTGAATTCCCATGGGTATTGAATTTTTGTAACACAAGAATGACCCAATAATCTAACAATTCTGTAGGAGTTGAATGTATATTAAATAACATTCAACCCGATGTAATTATTTTATTTAGGAGTATTTGCTTGTTACAAATATGTAATCCCTCCCTAATAGGTTTTGTTAAGAATTGAAAATAATATCTTTGAAAGCAACTTAGTATGAATCCCCCTTTTTTAATAAAGGGGGAAAGTAAATTTTTATTTATTCTAAATCGAAGTTTCTGAAACAATTTCATAATCGCTGATTTTGACACAGCCCCATAAAGGGGTTTAATGAATAAGCAAATCAAAAAACTAAATTTGCAAATTCTATATTACTCCTCCAATGTAGATAAATTACCAGGGTCAATACCAAGTTCCTTTGCTTTGAGAACGCGTCTCATAATTTTCCCGCTTCTTGTTTTTGGTAATGAATCCATAAATTCAATTTTTTCTGGTTTTGCAATTGGACCAACTTCATGACTGACGTGCTGACGTAATTCTTCGATTAAATGGTCAGTTTTTTCAACTCCTTGTTTGAGCATCACATAAGCATAAATAGTATTGCCCTTTACTTCGTGTGGCATACCAATTGCCGCTGCTTCTGCAACTGCATGATGGCTTACCAAAGCACTTTCAATTTCTGCAGAACCAAGACGATAACCTGATACTTTAATAACATCATCAACTCTACCAATTATCCAAATATAACCATCTTCATCTTTTCTGGCTGAGTCCCCAGTCATATAATACCCAGGGAATTTAGACCAGTATTGTTTTACTAATCTATCAGGGTCATTGAAAATTGTTCTAACCATTGCGGGCCATGGATTTTTAATAACAAGATATCCTTCTTCATTTGGTTTAACAGAATTGCCATCTTCATCTAAAATATCCATAATAATTCCAGGAAATGGTCTTGTTCCTGAACCCGGCTTTAATGGAACGCAAGGCATAGGTGCAATCATAAACATTCCTGTTTCGGTTTGCCACCAAGTATCCATAATTGGACAGTTCTCTTTTCCTATTACTTTATGGAACCACTTCCAAGCTTCAGGATTAATTGGCTCACCAACCGAACCGAGAAGTCGTAATGAAGATAAATCGTGTCTGTTTACCCATGCATCACCAAATCTCATCAAACCTCGTAAAGCAGTAGGTGCAGTATAAAAAATATTTATACCCCATCTTTCAATTAAACTCCACCAGCGATTTGGATATGGGAAGTTTGGTGCTCCCTCATACATAAATATTGTTCCACCATTTAGCAATGGACCATATACCAAATAACTATGCCCTGTTACCCAGCCCGGGTCGGCAGTACACCAAAATCTATCTTCATCTTTTATATCAAAAACATACTTCATAGTTGTATAAGTACCAACCATATAACCACCGTGAGTATGTAAAATTGCCTTAGGTTTTCCAGTTGTACCTGATGTGTATAAAATAAATAATGGGTCTTCAGCATCTAATTCTTCCATATTGAAAGGTTGATTGGCAATAGGAAGATTCAATAATTCATGCAACCACATATCCCTACCTATTTCCATGTTAACTGGTTGCCCAGTTCTTTTTACAACCAACACATGCTCAACAGATGCAGCTCTTTGGAGTGCTTCATCAGCAATTTCTTTTAATGGAATGATTTTACCTCTTTGGAATGCACCGTCAGCAACAATTAATACTTTAGAATGGCTATCATCGAGTCTTTCATTTAACGCTTCAACTGAAAATCCACCATAAACTACCGAATGGATTGCACCAATACTTGCACAAGAAAGCATTGCAACAACAATTTCAGGTACTCTACCCATATAAATAGTAACTCTGTCCCCTTTTTTTACGCCTAAACTTTTCAATACATTCGCAAAACGTCTAACTTCTCTCCTTAAGGCAAAGTACGAAAAGACTTTGTTTTCACCATTTTCACCTTCCCAAACGAGAGCTAATTTGTTTTTTCTATATGTGTTTACGTGAGTATCAAGGCAATTGTATGCAATATTTGTTTTAGCACCTTCAAACCATTTAAAAAACGGCTTGTTATCATCATTCAGAACTTTGTCCCATTTTTTGAACCAGTGCAATTCATTTGCTTGCTCCTCCCAAAAGCCCTCGTAATCAGCATTTGCCTTTTCACTAAGCTCTTCCCAATTTTTGATTGTTGCGTAATCAATAACCTGATTACTTGGGTAATATACTTCACCAGTCATACTTTTTTCTTGCATAAACAAACTCCAATATACAATAAAACAAATTAGTAAATTAATATTGTAAAAAATTTAATTTATACAAGAAAATTGAAAATAAAAAATTATTTTTTTATATTTTTGAAATATCAATAAACAATTAGTGACTAATCAGTTACAAAATGAAAGAATCACGTGCAAATTACAGCTAACTATTTTATAAATCATCTAAATTGTCATTCAGAACATAGTGAGGATTCTATATTCCAGTCATTCTGAATTCGTTTCAGAATCCATTAATTTGATGCTTAACTAAATTCAGCATGACACTTGTGAAAAATTACAGTCATTCCGAACAAAGTGAGGAATCCATCTTCTATTGAGATTCCGCATCAAGTGCGGAATGACACGGAAAACAATTTGTCATTCTGGACTCGATTCAGAATCTATCTACGATTTATGTCATTTTCGAAACAAGATGTCCAACACTTTGAAAGTGTTGGACATCTGCATATATTAGATTCCGCATCAAGTAAGGGATGACAGACTTTTGTAAAGGTCTAAAATCTTCTAATTTTATTGATTTCCTACTCTGTTACTATAAATTTTGAAGAATACTTTTTACTACCATCAGTCAAATTAATTAAATAAGTACCTAGTGGTAATACTATTGGAAATCTAATTTCAGTTCCATTTGGTACAGCATTAAGTTGCCTTATTAGTTTACCACTGATATCGAATATATCGATATTAACTGAATTATTTGATGAATTTATACCACTTATTAATAGGTTTCCATTTTGATATTCTGTTTTCATTTCTGTATTTAATGGGGTTTCTGCATCATTTGATAATGCTACTTTTAAATCTACAGCTACAAGCGGACCATAAACACTATTATGCTTAGTGCTAACAAATAGAACATCTTTTGACTTATTAATGTTAATAGTGTGAGAATAAGTAGGGAAATCAATAATTTTTTTTACTAAATTGTCTAATATATTTGCAAGAACAGTTTTCTTTGATGTAAGAATTATATTGTCGTTAGTTAAAAAAGCAAATGTAGATATGACAGATGTATTATCATTGACATCATTAAGAAATTGTTGATTAAATACCTTAAATTTATCAAATGTTGAAGTATTATAAATTGCTAATTCGCGAGTATAATGAAAGGCGACGTTCATATTATCCTGTGAAAACTGAATTTTCCATATAGAATAATGTTTATCATCAAATCTCTCCAACTCCTTTATCAACTTCAAAGTTTGAGCGTCCCAGAGTTTTAATGTTGTATTGAACTTTCCACCTAAATTTTCTTTCACTCCAGCAGTCGCAAAATATTTTCCATCTGGGGAGAATGCGATATTTCTTATTGCTTCTTCGGTTTTTATGTTTACTTTGTTCTTAGTATCAATATCATAAATGATTATTGATGAATTATTGCCAACAGTACCGCCACTCACGTTTGCTATTTTATGTTGGTTTGGTAAAAAGGTTACAAAATTTCCGCTATTAATCTCAAGTTTTTCCAGTGTATTTTTTTGCAAATCATATAGATTAACACCTGGGGTTACAATATATCTGCCATCATAAGATATATCCATTTGTTCAAAATTTGAAATATGTTGTGTATTTGGTAAAACTTTAATAAGTTTGCCATCTTTGCCATCAATTTCAAAAATACCTGTTGCTTTATCATAAATAGAAGCCAAACCATAAGCAATTACATTTCCATTTGGATGAACAACAAATCCACCTATTTTATATAATTCCTTATTTACCCATAATATTCTTGGGTCTGGTTCCTCTGCCCATCCCACAAAATAATTAGACAAAAGCAGTACCAAAGCTGCAAGTGATAAGAGCCAAGCTCTTGTTTTTTGTTTGCGTAACATATCTCAATTCTCAAATACTTTTTCCAAAATTGCAATTCCCCACATATATAATGACACATAAAAGTGCTTTTCGTTTCAGAGAAATGAAAAATAATTGGAAATTGCAATTTCCACTTTATCATTCTGAACTTGTTTCAGAATCTATCTACGATTTATGTCATTTTCGAAACAAGATGTCCTACACTTTGAAAGTGTTGGACATCTGCATATTAGATTCCGCATCAATTGCGGAATGACACGGAAAACAAATTGTCATTCCGAACTTGTTTCAGAATCCATCTACGATTTATGGCATTTTTGAAGCAAGATGTCCAACACTTTCAAAGTGTTGGACATCTGCATATTAGATTCCACATCAATTACGGAATCACACGGAAAACAAATTGTCAATCTGAACTCGTTTCAGAATCTATCTACGATTTATGTCATTTTCGAAACAAGATGTCCAACACTTTGAAAGTGTTGGACATCTGCAAATATTAGATTCCGCATCAAGTGCGGAATGACACGGAAAACAAATTGTCATTCTGAACTCGTTTCAGAATCCATCTACGATTTATGTCATTTTCGAAACAAGATGTCCAACACTTTGAAAGTGTTGGACATCTGCATATATTAGATTCCGCATCAATTGCGGAATGACACGAAAAACAAATTGTCATTCTGAACTTGTTTCAGAATCTATTTTCTTCAGCAGCGTAGCTGCGACATCATAATAGAAATGAATTTTTTAAACAGCGTTGGTTCAACTTAGATAGAGTGTTAAAAGCACTGGATTTCTCGATTTGTTCGAAATGAAGGATTCAAGTATGGAACCTTAACTGAATTCATCTTGACACTTTTTAGATTTATCAACCCACAGATTAATCCGTAGGTTGATTGTTAAGAACTTGCTTACCGTATAAGTCATAGGCTTCAGCTTTTGTAATTTTAACTTTGATGAAATCACCTTGCTGCAATTTTAAATTTGATTTTACTAAAACAGCATTGTCTATTTCAGGAGCATCTCCTTCAGTTCTGGTATAATAATACCCTTCAGAAAATTCATCAACTATTACTTCAAGTTCCTTATTCAATTGTTTAAGATTTTTGCGTAAAGAAATATCCTGCTGTGCAAGCATAATTTCACCTCTTCTTTGCTCTTTGACTTCTTCAGGGATTGGGTCGCCAAGTTCAAAAGCTCTTGTACCTTCTTCTTGTGAATAGGTAAAGACTCCAACTCTGTCTAATTCCACTTCTTTAATAAAATCAAGCAATTCAAGAAAATCTTGTTCTGTTTCTTCTGGATAACCAACAATAAATGTAGAACGGAATGTAACATTAGGAATTGCTTTTCGGATATTTTCAATTAGTTTATATGTTTGTGCTTTTGTAATACCCCTTCTCATCGATTTTAATAATTTGTCCGAAATATGTTGGAGTGGCATATCAATATAATTACAGATATTTGGTCTATCTCTAATAACATCAAGTACTTCCATTGGGAATTGTGACGGATAAACATACATCAATCTAATTCTACGCAGCAACTCAATGTCAGCCAAATCATTCATTAAATTGGCGAGTTCATTTTTGCCGTATAAATCTTTGCCGTAATAGCTTGAATCTTGTGAAATAAGAACAAGTTCTTTAATTCCAGCATTTGCAATCTTTTTGGCACTATTGACTAATTCTTCTTTTGGCAGGGATAAATGCTTTCCTCTAATAAGTGGAATAGCACAAAATGAACAGGTTCTGTTGCAACCTTCTGCTAATTTTAAATATGCATAGTGCTTTGGTGTAAGTAAATGTCTTTCACCTGCAAGTTCATATTTTAAATTAGGTTCTCCGAGAGAATTTAAGATTTCATCAGTTGCATTTAAACCAAAGAAATTATCTACTTCATGAATTTGAGATTCAAGTTCGGATTTGTATCTTTCAGCAAGACAACCCATAACAATCAGTTTTTTGATTTTTCCTTTTTTTCTCAATTCAGCAGCTTGAAGTATATAATTTACATTTTCATCTTTCGCAGATTTTATAAAGCCGCAAGTATTGATAATCAATGCATCAGTTTCTTTCAAATCTTCAGTATAAGAAAAACCGTTTGCTTCAATTTTACCGATAAGATTTTCTGAATCAACAACATTCTTACTACAACCAAGAGTATGTACTGCGAATGTTTTTATATTTTGGATGTTTTTCATAAATTTTCAAATAATAATAATTAATAACTTAAATCAAAAATAAAATTGATACACCGCCAACTGCAATAAATGCACCAATAATTGATTTGTAAGACAATTTTTCTTTATAAACATAGTAATTCAAGGGCAACATCAATATAGGTACAGTAGAAAGCAAGGTAGAAGCTATACCAATATTAGTGTGAGTAATTGCAATAAAACTTAATGTAATACCAAGATATGGTCCAATCACCGAACCTATTGAAATTAATTTAAATGCTTTTCTATCATTATAATATAATTTGAATGGATTTTTGTATTGTCTGAAAATTATAGCAACAGGCATCATAATAACAACCGATGTACCAATTCTAATTACTGTTGCTACGAGAGAATTAATATCCCCATCAACGAATGCTAATTTTGCAAAAATCAAACCGCCTGCTTGACCAATAGCTGATAAGAATGCAAGTATTAACCCCTTTTTTGTAATTGAATATCTATTACTTTCCCCTGACGACTTTTCAAGAACAACGAGTGAAATACCAGCAAGTGTAATTATAATACCCAATACACCCCAAATTGATAATGTTTCCTCAAATACCAAATATGCCAGAATTGCCGAAACAGCTGGATTGCTCGAATAAACAAGAACTGAAAGCCGTGGTCCCATTTCTTTGAATGCTTTAAACAAAAATGAATCACCAAGAATTAATCCTATAATACCGCTTATTGTTAAATAAAAAACTTGTATAAAAGAAACATTTACATTTATTTGGAAAATTAATATTGTAATTATTAATAAAATTGTAGCAAATGCCATGCGGTCAGTATTCAATTGAATGATTCCCATTCGAACAGTTGCAGCAGTAAAAACATAAGATGTAAACGCCCAAAGTAAGGCAGTGGTTAGAGCGGAAAATTCACCAATTAACATTCAATTTCCAAAATTTACTTTTCAAATAAAACAAGATGCAAAATTAACTATTTTTTACGAATTAATAATGAAGAGTCGCCGTAACTTAAAAATCTGTAATTATTATCTAACGCTGATTTATATGATTTCTCATAATAATCCTTTCCAATAAATGCCGCAACAAGTAACAATAAAGTGCTTTTGGGTAGATGAAAATTTGTAATAAGTGAATCAGCAATTTGAAATTTAAAACCCGGAACAATAAAAAGTTGAGTTTTGCCATTTATCTGTTTCAAATTGTGGCTATGCATTTCATTTAACAAATGCTGAATTGCAATCTCTGGACTTGGTATATTTTCTTCATTATCAAGAAGATAAGCATCTTCTTGATTTACAAATAAATCCTTCAAAGTGATTTTTTCTTGTAATAGTTTTGCACCTAAAATATATAAAGATTCAATTGTTCTAATTGAAGTTGTACCTGTAGCGATAATATTTTTCTTATTTTTCAATGCAGAATAAATGCTTTCAATAGTGGTTTTATCAATAAAAAACTGTTCAAAGTGCATCGTATGTTGATTTACAGAGTCAGTTTCAATTGGTAGAAATGTACCGGGACCGACGTGTAAAACAACTTCCGCAATTTCTACTGATTTGCTCTTTATTTGTTCCATAACATTATCAGAAAAATGTAAACCAGCTGTAGGTGCAGCTACAGAGCCATCACTCTTGGCATAAACTGTCTGATAGCGTTCATTATCAAATTCTGTAGCTTCTCTTTTTATGTAAGGAGGTAATGGTATTCTACCAAATAAATTGAGAATTTCAGCAAAAGTACGATTATCCCATTCAAATTCTACAAGTGCAATATTATCATTTTTTTCAAGAATTTTACAATTCAACAATTGGTTTTCAGATTTCAAAATATCACCCGAATGAATTTTCCTTCCACCGATAATACAATTCCATCTACAGGTTTGCCTGCTGTTCATCACTACTTGTGGGTCAAAAGACGGAGATACAGGTTCGATACACAGAATCTCAGCTTTACCACCAGTTGATTTTGTTACAGGTATTCTTGCAGCAATTACTTTTGTTGAATTCATAATCAAAAGCGAATTTTCAGGTATAAATTCTACAATTTGATTGAATTTATAATGTTCAATTGAATCAGTATTTGGATTTACAAAAAGCAATTTACTGTTATCGCGACTCTCAAGAGGAAAATCAGCAATTCTCTCTTTTGGTAAATCGTAATTAAAGTCATTTAAATCTATTTCAGGTATCATTTTTTAATTTTACAATTAATACATTTGAGAATTAATATTGAATTAAATAATAATATAAAGACGAGATTTATCTATTGTAAGTGTATAGAAAAATGATTTACTTTCAATGGATTTATGCTTACGTTCAATCCATTAGTCAAGTTATGTGGTTGAATGAACATAGGAAAGAAATTCCACATCAAGTGTGGAATGACAGCCCAAAAATTGTCATACTGAACTTGTTTCAGAATCCATATTTAATTCTGGTAACTAAGCTCCAGCTAAGCTATCAGAAGAATTATTTATCTAAAAAATCCGCTCCTACTGAGCTTAATTATTCAACTTTTATTATACTGCTACAAACAGAAAACTCCTACGGAGTTGAAAAGTAAAGAAAAAATCATTCAGCAACGTAGTTGCGATATATTAGTAGAAAGACGAAAATATTAATTCATTCAGCAACATAGTTGCGAAATATTAGCAGAAAGACGAAAATAATAATTCATTCAGCAACGTAGTTGCGAAATATTAGTAGAAAGACGAAATATTAATTCAAATTAGCAACGTAGTTGCGATATATTAGTAGAAAGACGAAAATATTAATTCATTCAGCAACGTAGTTGCGACCTGTTTGTAGCAATTCAGAACCAAAAACAAATTAAGCTCCGTAGGAGCGGATTTGATACATTGCAAAGCAACTGGAATCCTAACTTTATTCAGAATGTGGGAAACAAGTATAGAATCTGAAACAAGCTTAGAATGACAATTTTACGAATGCCATGATGAATTAATATCCTTTCAATAAACTGCTTTTGCGATTTATTTTGTTTCCAATTGGAATTGTTCCTGAATTTGGCTCAATCATTCTGGCAATATAGGAAAATGCGTCTGTTTGGTCTTTGTACCTACCGAATGGAAAGCTAAGTAACTCATCTTCAAAATCTGCTAACCATACTGCATTTTCTTTGAAATAGACCATTGCAGCTTTCATTCGGTTGGCAATTGCAAGTGAACGAGAAACTTTGTCTGAATCAGGGATTAATTCCATAACAGGCAAACCAATTCTTAAAGATTGCTGGATTAATGTAAGCTGATATTGCACTTTTTCGATACCTATTAGTATTGGCTTCCATTTTGCATATACATTTTTTACCATTTCAACGTGTTCTGCACCTTCGAATCTTTCTCTAATCACATCAAGAATGAAAATTTCTTTAAATGGCGATACTGCAAAAACAATTACAACCGTGTAATCTGATGTTTGCTTTGAACTAACCGCCAAATCTATGCTTGCATATATGGAACAATCGCCAATTCGGTAAATCTTCTGCTCATTATAATGTTTGAAATTGATGATATTATTTTCCAAAGAAAAATATCTGAAATCTTTCCTATTGAATATATTGCCTTCCTTTTGAGATGGTCTTTGTTGGTAAAGTGCTGAAAACCAATAAGCACCAATAGTATTTTTTATTTCAAGCAATTTCGTATAATTAAACCTCTTCTCCCAAAGTGGCTCATTCAATTTTCTGCCAAGCATATCATTTTCTTCTGCAATTGCAGGAATTATCAATGTTTTCCAGTCAGTTGAAATCTCACTATTTTGCTTACTTAAAATTCTCCCACATAAATCATCTTCATGCCATCTCGTCATAATAATTATAACCAAGCCATCGGGTTCTAAACGCGTATATGCCGTAGAAAGAAACCAATCCCAAACTTTATCTCTGATAATTTGGCTATTAGCTTCTGATTGATTTTTCACAGGGTCATCTATAATTAATAAATCACAACCTTTCCCAGTAATTGTCCCTCCAGCACCAACTGAAGACATACCGCCATTTCTACCAGCAATCTTAAATTCAGCTGGAGATTTCAAATTTTTATCTATTTCAATTCCATAGCTACTTCCAATATTTTTTATAATTTCTAAAGTCCGCAAACCCCACAATTTTGCAAATGCGGCATTATAAGAAGTAAATATTATCTTTTTATCAGGGAAATGACATAAAAACCAAGCTGTAAAATATTTTGAAATTAATTCAGATTTACCGTGTCTTGGAGGCATATTTACTATTAATCGAGAAAATTTTCCAAATATCATTTTCATAAGAAAACTATCAATCAAGCGGATATGATTTGGTATTTTGAATTTACCTTTTGTAAAAAATGAAGCAAATTTTGCAGGACTACAGCAAAATGAATTTTCATTGTTATTATTCAGAACATTAAATTCATACATCATAATTGAAGTACACTTTTTTTAAAAATGCAATATTATTCAAAAATAATCAAAATTAAATTCAATAATTGAAAATATATTTTTGCACTATTAAAAAATATTGTTAATTTTGTAGTTCTTTAAATGAAAATTAATGTATAGGTTAAAAAATGTTTACTTTGATGATAATAATTTTGTTGTTGCTTTCGGTAGCGTTGATTGGTATTGTGTTATTACAACCTGGCAAAGGCGATATGATTGCAGGAATGAGTGGTTTAGGTGGTGCTTTTACAAATATACTCGGTTCGAGAAGAGCTGCAGATATGTTGTCTAAAATCACTATCGGACTTGCTGCCGCAATAATGATATTATCTTTGGTTACAAATAAATTCTTTTTAAATAATGATGCTGTTACTGGACCTCGCCCAATGATTGAAGGTGAAAGAGTTCCATCATCAACTCCTCAAACACCTTTCCAAGCTCCTGCACAAGCTCAACCTGCACAAGAGCAAAAGCAAGCTGCACCAGCAACTGAACCAACAGCTGCACCAGCTGAAGAAAAGAAAGCTGAAGAAAAGAAATAATTAACCCATAAGATGTAAATTTCAAAACCCTTTCAAGTGATTTTCATTTGAAAGGGCTTTTTTTGTTGGTATATGTAAATCGTAATCCCAGAAAAAATTAATTTTATATTCCCCAGCTCTTGTGGCTGGGAGAAATATTTAGTTTACAATTATACCATTTGAATAAATTTCATTTGAAAATCCAGAATTGTCATTTTGCAAATCTATTAATATTGGTTCTATTCTATAATCAATCTGCCTTCTTAATTTCCATAACAAAGGTACAATTTTAAAATATTCATAATCAGAATTCTTGATAACTATTGCTACATCTATATCACTATCTTCGGTTGCAGTTTGATTTGCATAAGAACCAAAAAGAATGATTTCAGAAAAATCAAAATGTTTCATCACTAATTCTTTATATTGTCTTACTATATCAATAATTTGTTCTTTATCCATTGATGTAATTCTTTTGTTAATTTTAAAATATTATTGGACTTCTCAAAATCTAATTCTTTCATCAATTTATCTTTATATGTTGGACATCTTGCTTCAATATTTAACGGCTCTAATTCATCAAGAAAATCCAAGTTTGATTCTGATAATTCATTAAGTAAGTCAACTTTTTTCGCTAAAGAACTTAAACTATGAGTATATGGTGCGTTCTCTGTGAATTTGAAACAATAATAGGATTATAAAATTTTTTCAATTGATTGATGACACATAAATGCAACATCCAAAAACCTATTGGTTTGCAACATTGCTCCAGCTGTTTCCAAATCGTATTCTGATAGTTCAAGCCAATAATCTACAAGTTTTTTGTTCATATTTATTATTAATATAAAAATTACAATGAAGTTAAGAATAACTTTTTATTGTAGTTATTATCCCCAGCCCGAGTTTGGGCTGGAGGAAAAATGTTTAGTTATTCAGATGGGATCCACCTCATATTTGAACAATTATTCAAAAAAATCATAATTGAAAAGACAGACGAAAGTTCATCTAAACAAAAAAATCCCACAAACTTCACCACACTCATTTCACAAAACGCAATGTAAATTATTAAAATAAATCGGACTTCTGAAATTGTAGGAAGAGATTTATGTTGAATTTTTTTTTAAATATTTACAAAAAACCAAAGAAAGTTATTTTCAGGAAATTGAGTTGCAAATTGGGTTATGATTTATTAGTATGCTGATGTGTTGCACAAAAATTAAAAATTATAATTTATTTGATTTTAATTTTTTTAAGAATTTTTTGCAAGTTTTAGTTATTAAAAAATAATAGAGCAATTTGGTATATATAAATAATGGGTCATTTTTATTTGATTTTTATAAATACGACCCATTTTTTCTCTGATTTGGCAAATATACTCAAAAGTAGAAATCAATTACTTACGCCAAATATTATTTAAAGTACAAATTTGTTCCGAGTTAGGAACTTTGGCAAACAATCGCAATCAATAACTGAAACCAACATTAATTTTTAATAAATCTGGCTGTATAAACTAAATTATTTTTGCAAAGTTTTATATAATATGTCCCGGTTGGTAAATTATTGATATTAATATTATTACTTGATATGTTTGTTAAGTTTGTTACATCAGTACCACTACCATTAAATAATTGATAAGAAAATTCTGAAAATTCATCAACCTTTAGGTTGATATCTTTATAAGCTGGATTTGGGAAAATTTCAACATCAATTAATTCGTAATTAACGGGTAAAATACTTGATATTTCGGTAATTTGAAACTCATTAGTTTGATACCAATTCATCCATTTATTCTCATAATAAGGTCTAACTCTCCAATAATATTTCTTGTTTATTTCAAATCCAGAAAAAGGATAGACAAAGTACATAACTTCATCATCAACAAAAATTTCAACTTCAGTAACTGACGTTTTTTTGACAAAATCTTCATTTTCTGCTATTTGGATATTATATTTTTCGGCTCTCTGATTGTGCTTCCACTTTAAATTGATTTTGGCTGATTCAGCTTTCAATGTACCATTTGGGAAAATTGACATTTCAATTCCACTACGTATATTAGTTCTGTAAAGTCGATTTGAATTACTCAAGTAGTATAGTGTACTATCAGCTATAATTTTAATATCGTAAGCAGTATTTTGAATTGGCATATTGCCTGTTATATCAATCCAATTTTTACCATAATCCTTTGAAAGAATAATTAATCTTTTCCCATCAGTAATGTGAGATATTAAATCACCATCAAAAGTTGAAATTGTCCTGCGTAATTTAGTATTTTGCAATTTACTTGCTAATTCCCAGTTTTCTCCATTGTCCTTTGAAATAAAATATACAACAGATGTATCAGCCAAGATTATCCCAGATGCAATGATATATCCATTTTCCAATAAATTAACGGATACGAAATCAACAATTTCACCATTGAAATCTGAAAATACTTTTTTAATAATCTTTCCTTTCTCACTGATAAGAAAGATATCGCCTTTATCTGTATTTTCTTGGGTGTATCTTGTTTCAGTAATTGCAATTAAATTTGAATTTTGTAATTCAACAACACCTGTAATTACAGAGGTATCAAGCTGGGCTTCGTAAATAACATCGTCTAAACTAAAATCAGAATATTTGTAAATTTTGTTTATATAGGTCAAAGTTAGATTGTTTTTATTATTTATTAAGAATTGGAATTTTTTATCAGTTGAATAAGAGGGACCATCAGGTAAAATTTTGTAAATACTCCAACTACTTCCGTTATCAATAGATTTTAATATTTTATACTTTTGGTCATTGTAATCAAAGCCTGGAGATAAAATTGTATTTCCAATAACTGGTGTTATAGATATGGGAATTATATTTGGTACTTTCACACCCTTCCAAGTAATTCCATTATCGTCTGAAATCTGAAAACCTACTTGATGGTCCGCTAAAATTAATCTACCAGAATCAAGCAATTGAATATCCATTGCATAGTGATATTTGTCAATTTCAAAGGAGTTCCAAATTGTCTTTGCACCAGTTGTAAAAGAAACGCTTCTAAATGCATCATCATTTTTAAAGAAATCAGATTTAACTCTACAATAGTATTTCTTAGTAGGCATTAATTCATTTTTTAATATTAATTTGTTTGAAAATAAAATAGTATCTATTATTATAGTTGTAAAATTGGAATTTTCAGATAATTGAAATTTATAAGACCTGATTGCATGGTTAATCTCCTCTGTCCATTCAAATGTTGGCTTAATAGAAACATCAACTTGATTATCATAAGGATTGATAAATTTTATATTGCTTACAGGAAATTCTTTTAAAATATAAAAATTATAGCTGTATGTAGTATCGTATTGCTCTCTTGTTTTATAACCAAACTTAAATAAACTATCTGGATATGAGAAATTATCAGGAATTTTAAAAGAATAATCCACTTGAATAATAATCAAGTCCTGCCTTCCTTGTGGAGTAAAGTGATTTATTGATTTGTTAATACTTACATCAACTTTTTTACCATCTCTGTCAAATAAAAAAACAAAATCAAGGGAATCATATTTGGATATTGAATTTAGATAAGCAGTTGAACTTATCGTTTCACCTCTGAAATTTATATAATTAGAATAGGATTCGATTGTTTGAAATAACAATGTAAGTAATATAAAATAATAGTATAATTTCATAATTAAAACCAATAATAATTAATAAAAAAATTTAAAACGAAGTCACTATTTGCTTATTGTAAATAATTTAATCCAAGTTTTATATTATTTTTTTTTGAAAAGAAGTACCCGGAACAGGACTTGAACCTGCACGAGCAAAGCTCACTACAACCTGAATGTAGCGCGTCTGCCAATTCCGCCACCCGGGCATTCATTCTGTTCAAAATTAGCTAATTTTTACCAATTATTATAGCTATTTTTTATAAATAATTCCAAAAGAACACTATTCACAACAAGATGGTTTTCCACCAAGAACTGTTTCAGGGAGTACTGGGCTTATATATGGTATATCAAGTGATAAGCCACGTAAAATCATCAAAATTGCTACTATTGCTATAGCATAAGGAATTAATCTGTTAATTCTTTTTCGCCATTCTAAGCTAACTAAATCTTTTGATGCAAATACTACAAACATTATTGGGGTAGTCCCTATTCCGAATAAAGTCATAAATAATGCACTTTCTAATAATGTATCACGTAGGAAAGATTCTACTAACGCTATATATACTAATCCACAAGGCAGTAATCCATTCAGAAGACCTAATACCAACAATGAAAATTTTCCTTTTGCTACAAGAAATTTTCTGAAAAATGCTTTGAATTTTCCTACTTGCTTGGAAATTAAACTTTGCTTATTGCTGATAGTAATAAATTTTTTGGGAATCAATACATAAAGAAGAAGAATAATTCCAAAGCCGACAGAGAGATAATTCTGTATTCCTGCTAAACGCATCGAAACACCCAACATCCCTATTAGCAAACCTAAAAAAGTGTATGTAATTGTTCTGCCAAAATTATACAACAGATTTTCAATTATTCTGCCCAACCAATTCTGACTTTGGTGAGGAATAGCGAGAGCTATTGGTCCGCACATACCAACACAATGGAAACTGCCCAATAATCCAAGAGCTAAACCAGCAAATATTGTCATTTTTTAATATTCCATTAATTTAATACTATGCTTTGTTCGTTGTAATAGCTTGTGTTGTTTACATTCCAGTCTATTTTAATTTTCCATAAACCTTTTGCTAATTTTGTTGACTCTATCATTTGAATTCCTGTAGAATCTGGCTTAACTTCAAAAGCTACATCTAAAGCTGAACTCGATGGTCTGAAAAGATTAATTTTACCTGTAATTTTTTCCTTGCCAAAGTTACTTGGAAATCTTATAATGATATTATTTTCAGCACTTGAAATAAACATATTTTCAGTAAGATTATTTGTTCTATCAACTTTATCAATATGTTGCTGATAAACAAGGTCTTTATCGTAATAATTCTTATCAACAAGCTCAACTTTTTGATACGAAGACCAAATAACAAATGCTACAAGTACAATCACGAAAGATATATAAAAAGCAGGCACCAACAATGCCCAATTGCCAAATATTTTCAAAACTATATTCCTTTAAAGATAAATATAAAAAACAAAATTAGAAAAGATTTTAATTAAATCAAAAATATTTCATTGAATATTGTGATAATATGCAATGTTTATGTTTCTATATGACAATTAAATAAAGGTTCGTTTGACATAAAATTGACTTATAAAATAAGTTAGGAAAAAAAAATTTTTCCTAACTTGAATTTTATACCAAGTTGCGTTCAAAGATATTATTTATTATTCTTTAAAAATCCCATCGGGATTAAATATTTGTAACTTGTGAATTTTACTTAAGTCTAACAATCCAATATGGATTGAATATTGTTTAATACACATTCAACTCCTACGGAATTGATGGATAAATAGTTATACTATTGATATATAAGGAATTACAACTGCGTGCAATATTAATCCAATATATTTCCAACACTTTTCGGATTTTGCTATACTATTATTTTTTTGAGTTCAGATTGAAATTCATTGAAGTAAATTGATAAATTGAATTAGTATAAATGAAACTCGCATTAAAATCATTAGTTTTCTTATAGAAATTATTGATTGGCAAGTGCTTTGATTATGACTCTAATATCCATTTATTAAATTTAGAATTAAAGTAAATGTTCTCTCCCCTTTAAAATTTACTAATAAACTCCTCATTTATTAAAGTTGGACTTTACCCTGAGGGTGAAGTCCATCTATAAATGCAATGAATTTCAAATTAATTCTAATCCATAAGCTACTTACATAAACTTTCAAGATAATATTTGTAATTACTTCTTGAAGTTTGGAATGCTCTTTCACCGAGTACATTTTGTAATATTGCTACCCAATAACCTTTTACAGGTTTATTTCCTTCACGACTGGCTTTTAAGTCATTGTAAAGTGTGCCTCTTGCAAAACCTGAATTTGCAATAATAGTTTTCTGTTTTAACCTCATATCATCTACAATAAATTCAAATTCATCTGCGGTTACTGTTGTTAAATCCAATTCTGAATTTCCAATTTTTTGTGATTTTTTCATATAAAATCCCTTTTAATTAATTAATAATATGTAATTTAAAAATAAACAATTTTATTGCTGGTTAATAATTTCTGACGATGATTGTAATTTATATTTCAATTTAAAAGCATAAGACCAATTTTCGATATTATTTAGTATTGACTGTGCCTTCACCAATATTTGTTCATTAATCTGTTTCGTAGTAATTGAACTTACTATCGGCACCATTGAATGATAATAAAATTCGTCCATTGATTCAAAGAAGTCAAACATTTTTTGATATTCATAAATCCTGTTGCCAATTTCAGTTTGTTTTGATTGTAGGTCGGATAATTTTTCCCAAGCATCATTGATAGCTTTTTCTTTTTCTTTCAATTCTGTCAAATTCTTATTATCCGACTTCAAACGGCTTAATTGATTTTTCAATTGTTCAACTGTTTTGTAATTGTCTTTTTCTATTTGTTTTAATTGTACAAGCTGAAATTGTGCGTCTTTCAATTCTTTTTGTACAGATTAGGGAACAACTTCTTTTTCAATTATCTTTTCTACTACTACCTCTTTTATATCAGCTTTAGCTACATCCAATTCATACTTTAATTTATCATTTTCAATTTGAATCTGTTTAGAACGATTTAAAATTTCTTGTTTTTCTAACTCTGTTTTTGAAACTATATCAGGTAAACCAGCAAGTTTATTCACTTTATTTTCAAGCATTTCTTTTTCTTGTAGCATTTTTTCGTGCATTGCTTTCAATTCCACATATTTAGTTACTTCACCACTCAACGCCATTTCTTTTACTTCAGGTAAAGTATTTGGATTAGCAACTAATAATTGTGCTTTATATCCTAAATTCTCATATTTTTCTTTTATATTAGGAACCAGTTCCCAATTTGAAGAAAATTTTTCTATTTGCAATAAGTTGTTTGCATGTCTTGGACTAATTCCAATTTCAAACTTGACCCAATTTTGAAAATTACCATTTTTATTATTTGCTAACAACTTTTGCCCTTCAAACAACGTTTCTCTCAGTTCAATAGTTTTATTTTCAATATTCTTAATAATCATTCTTGCTTTCTTTGCCTTCTGTTGCAATTCCAAAGCAATTTTTGAATCCAATTCAGAATAATCAAAAGCAACATACTGCTCTATTGTATTCTCTTGGAATAATTCCATTTCATTATTTGTATTTTTCATTTATAAGCCTTTCTATAATTTATTAAATATAATATTTTTTAAAATTAAACGATAAACTTGCATCATTAATCCAACTCCATTTTAAAATATTCAACATTTGAATTTTTTTCATATACTTGAATTAAGTCCTTTATTTTTCAATGCTTTTTGAAAGCTATGTACTGATTTCAAATTGTATTTGGGTGATTTTTCTATAACTTCATCAATATTAAAGTACACACGTCTTGATATTTTTCGGAATGGAATTTTGCCCTGTTTCATCCAAGAATTGATAGTTACACGGCTGACTTTGAATAGTTTGCACATTTCTTCAATGGAAAGAAAGTTTGGCAAGCCCATACTTGCTTTTGGAGCTGACTTTTCACTATTTGTGGTAGTTGAAATTGCTGAAATATCTTGTTGTTTTAGAACAAAATGCTGTAAAATTTCTTCGATTTGATTATTATCGAAACTGATGGTTAAGTTTGTACTCATTACATCTCCTTAAATATGATTAAAAATAATTTACTTTAAAGATAGTAATATCGTAATAAAATCACAGTTATTTAAGCGGGTTGTTAGCGTTTGGGATGAAATTTACACGCTGAATAGATGTAGCTTTTCAGGGTTTGGAGTTTCTATACTATATCATTTGAACGAGTGGGAGAGACGATACGAAACCCCATTAAGAGTATGGAGATTAAATATTACATCAATCGAACTCAAACCCAAAAAATGACATTGCTTCTCTTAATTTTGAATCTATTCTATTATAAGGTTTACTTCCTATATATTCACTTTCTATTAATTTTCTTTTTTTAACTTTACCTCTTTTATCTTTGATTTCTATAAATTTGCCTCCTATATATTTGCATTTATTGTCATTAAATATTTTCATGTCGATTGGAGATTGAATTATTTTTTTATATCTGCCATTAATCCCAATGATTTTGTTATTTTCAATCAGCCAATTTAATGTTTGTTCTGATATGAATCGCTTTTCATTAAGTTTGTAAAATAAAATTGAGGTGTTAAACAGATTTAGATTGAAATTCAAATTAGCCCTGAATGAAAAAAATTGTCTGAATCTGAGTAAATCACAGTTAACAAATTCATATTTATTAAGTATCTGATGAAATTCTATAAATTTGCTATAACCCCCAATCCACTTAATTTCTCCAAATTTTAACTTGAACTGTTCAATTTCTTCGTATCTATACTTTAAAATCTTAAGAAATTCAATATAACTCGCTAGTGCAATTTCATTTTCCTTCTTCATTCCAAAATACTTGTTTAATGAAAACAAATCTCCATTTTTGTATTTTTCAAATAAATCAGGTGCTATTGATTCTAATTCTTCTGTTAATTTAATTATATCGCTATTTATTAAACTAAGACGATATTCTTCATTCATTTGAGCCAAAAATTCCAAAAATTGCTTTCTCTTATCAATATAATATTCATTAATTTTATATCCTTTAGAGGTATTTTCGCAATAATGATGATTTAAATATTTCACAGCCATAATAAATTCAATAATATTTTAAAAAATTCAACAAATAATGAAACGAAGGTCATTTGAATTTATTATCATTTCAATTCAATATAATTTTACAAGCAAATATGAGCAATTCTATTGTTGATTTTTTATAACTTCTCAATTCCTGAGCTTGTTTGCTAAAAAAATCAGGAAATAAAAATCGTATTTGCAAAAAAATTGAAATTATTACTGAATTTTCCCAATATCATCTGCAATTTTCCCCAAGAATCAATAGATTTTTGCCTTTTTTTTAGAGAAAAATCAATTTTGCTGTACCAACGTGAACAATCGTCAACAATCGTCAACAATCGTCAACAATCGTGGACAACGTCCAGACAATTCGGGACAAGGTTCAGACAAAATTACGTGCAAAAATACCGTTTTGCTATACAAACCTAAGACAAATCTTGGACTAACCTTAGAATTTGAAATCGATTTTTTGGACTTTCTTTGTACTTACCGTAAACATTAGACCAGAGAAATATTCTTAAATCTAACAGAAATCCTGCCAAACAACTATTTCAATAATTTAGCAAGGTGGGTTTTGTCCTAAAGTCATTGTTTGAACACCAGTGCCGCAACCATTATCCGCAATTTTCGATCCTTTTGTAAGACCCGTAAAAAATTCTATGCTTAAAGGGTTTCTTCGGTATTTCCAGTACCTTGTCGTTCAGTATTTGAAAAATAATCATAAATTATATTTATATCAAAATCGTAAATGGTTTGTTTTGCATTACTCATAATTTGTCCCCTAATAATTTATTTAATTTTAATTTTTAGTGATGTATGTTTATGCAAAGCATAAGCATCTCAATTTAAATCATTATCTTATCAAACTTTAATATAAACTTAATCAAAATCTTTATAAATGATATTTTGTATATTTTAAAAATTTCATTATAAAAATAAAAATACCCCAAACTCCAAAGGTACTTTTAATCTTCTTTCTTAAAAGAAAGAAAGTGATCCGCTATGTGTGTAAAGTGTTTGAAGTTTGTTGCGGAACACTAAATTTTTGCTTATGAATAAACCTCTTGCGAAACTTTTGCATTTAATTCATAATTAAAATCAAAACCAACCCACTTAATAAACCATGATTTTTGTCTTTTAATTTGATTTATGATTTTGTTTTGTTCCAAATTTTCTGAAACACCAAACAAAATCAAAACATTTTTTTTAAAATCTTCATTCAAATATGGACATGCAATAATTTCCATTTTTAATAGAGTTAATTCTGTAGATAAATTTCTCTGTTCTTTATCTATACATTTTATTTTTTCTAGTATTACATCTTTTAAAAAGTTCAAACTTTCTGCAAAATCTTCATTATCTGAATAATAATACAAAAGTACGGAAATTAATAGCATATTCCAAAAAGTGTGATTCTTTGCCATTCTTGAATTATTTTCAATACATAAATACTTGTTTATAATATCATCCGATATTGTATATTCCTTACCCATCTCTTTAAGAACCAATAAAAGATAAAAAGCTTCCAATTGTGTATTTTGATTAAATGGTGTTGTCTGCATTACTAAATTGATTTCATCTTGTATTTTTTTGAATACAATTTCAATATATGCTTTATTAAACCGAATAAGTTTTCCAGTTTTTATTTTATAATTATTTTTGAAATATAGTATAACAATATTAAGGATAGATAATACCTTAAGAGTTGTATTGATACGTTTATTATTGGAATAAAGAAAGAAAACAATATCTAAAAGATTAACAATAAAACTAGTCAGATTCTTTTCATCTTGTTTTTGTATTTTAATACATCTATCTAATATTTCATTTGTTAAATTATCTGAATATTTTACATAGTAAGAAAAATATTTGAATCTATTATCAAATTTTTTAAGTAATGTTTCAAGTTTTGAACTAATTTTCGCCAATGAATAATTTATTACACTTTTATAATCAACACATGATTCCTTTATAATAACTTTATATTTAGCATTGAATAGATTTGGATTAATATATAAATTCTTTTTCTCAGATAAATATTCATTGAGTTTTATTTCACTAAAGTTATTATCATCCTTATCATCTGAATCAATAATATCTTTATCTTCTTCTTCAAAATTCAAAGAACTTCTATCATTCTGTATCTTAATTATCAAATTTTCGTTAATTAAGGTATCAATCTTCTGTTTTGCTATTGTAATCTCAGTAACAAATGGTTTTTCAAAGGGTTTTGTTTTCGAATCACTTATTGTAAGTTTATATTCTCGTAATCGTAAAGAAAATTGTTCCATAATTTGATTTTTAATCTCTTCTTCGTTATAAAAAAGAAAATAATCATCTACATAACGATAGCATTCATAATCTTTATTGAGATATTTTCCTTTTGATATCATTATATTTTCAACGTCTTTATCAATTCGTTGTAAAATAATTTCCGCAAAAATTCTAGAAAATTCAGGACCAATAATAATACCATTTGTCTCGGCATAATTCATATTTTGCATCAATTCATCAAACTTATTTCCAAAAGTATTTTTGTGTTGTTTGTTTAACCATGCATTTTTACCTTGTTCTTTTCCTCCTAAAGTAGCCCAAACAATAGAATGGGTATAAATACTATTGAAACAATCTTGTATATCAAATTTAAGCAATTTATTAAACTTTTTCTCTGCTCTTTGATAACGATAATCTTCATAGAATTTATAAATATTACTGTATTTTTTATAACTAAAAAACGATTTTAAGTTTTCATATTCATTCATATATTCTTCCTTACTATCAACCTTTTTTCCGAGTAATTGCTCATGTAATCTATCTTTATAATAAAAATAACAAGATAACTTATCCGGACGACGAATTGAGAAATTACTTTGACTGCAATAATGTAAAATTAAATATTTAAACTTATCATAAAATTCAACTATCTGAAGTTGATTGAGTGGGTGAATGATAGCCAATTCTCTGAATTTATCTTGCTTATGTGCTATTCTATATGTAAAAGGTATTCTTGTCATTTTTTTATAATTAATATCACATGACCCGATAGTTTTATTTGCTGAAATACAAAATAATAATTTCAAGGATTCAAAAGCACCATCAGACATGCTTGAATTCCAATATAACTTATTATCTTCCAACCTGATTTTATGCCTGATCAGGAAACGATAAAAATGACGATTTGAAAATATTAAAGGAGTTTCGTAAGGTAAAACATCCGAAAAAACAACTCTTTCCCTTTTATACTTCAATTCAATTTTCTTTCGTTTCATCGTAATATCTTTTTTATAATTTTTAATTCATTCAAAGAAAAATCATGATAAGTTCTTTCATTAAACCCTTTTTTGAAATTACAATTCATAATAATTTTATTTTTTATTTTTTCAATATATTGTGCCTTATCTTCTTCATTTGCAAACAATTTATTATAAGGAGAAATATTAGGTAGCCATATAAATTTTAATTTTTTGTCAAAACTACTAATATCTTTCTCGTATTTTTTATCCAACAAATTGTTTGAATAAAATATTCCAATTTTAACTCTGTTTTTTGCACCACCTAATTTGGTGTTGGTAGTCAAAAAATGTAAACATAATAATAGTTCCTTTCTTGCGGTTATAACATCATATTTACTTTTTGAATTGAAATAATCAATACTTTTCATAACTCTCTTTTCTACTTTTTCTTTTTTGTTTTTAGAGAGACCAAATGTAGTTTCGCAATTATTTTTTTCATGCTGTTCAATAACAATTTTATATCCTAAAAATGTGAATGAATGATTCTTATTTCTGTTAACATTTTCAGATAAATCAATCAGATTACATTTTTCTCCATTATCATGTAATGTTAATCCATCACTTTCAATAATATTCTTAATTTTATTAAAGTACTCTGTAACACGCTTTTTCGGCAAACATGGCGAAATTATAATAAAAATATCATCAACATAACGTGCATAATAAATAATATCCTGCATATTATGAATTTGATTATCAATTTCTTTCATATATAATTCTGACAAATATGAACTTATACCAACTCCGCGTGGTACACCTTTGTCAACCTCGATATTTAAAATATCTTTTTTATTATTATAATCATCTAAGATTTGAATTATAAATTTCTTTGATTGATTACTTAAGAGGGTATTATTATTGATTATTTTTAACAATTTAAATTGTGAAATTGATTCATAGAACTTGGATATATCTGTACGAATTACATATTTAGGGCTATTATCATTAAGTAATAATTTTATCTGTGATAAAATTAGATGCCGATTACTTTGCTTAACATTAAAAGTTTTACGTAAATTATATTGTAATTGTTTTATTGCGAAAAATGCTTCACTTGAATCCTGAATTACAAAAATGTTATTGTCTTTTGGATTTAGGATAAATTTAAAATTTTTATTATTAATATTATTACTTATTTTAACTAATTCATGATATAATATTTCCTTTTTCTCAATAATTAGTTCTTCTTTTTTTTGATGGTTATTTTTTAGAATCGTAATCTCAATATTAGATCTATTAATCAATTTCTTACGCTTAATTTGAGAAATATCTTTATTCAAAGATTTAATTTCAGAAACCTTTTCCTTATAATCCACCCCTAAATATTTGGTCATAGTTCTCTTTCGATTTTCTATGTCAAAGATATTTTCAAAATTATCTTCAGTAAAAGATTGATTTAACATGTTTTTATATGCACAATTACAATATTCTTCAGTTTCCCCCACTTTCCTACATCTTCTCAGAAAGTGATAATACAAAATTACTAATTTATTTACAAATTTAAAAAATAATTCCACAACAAAAATTTCAAAATAATAATAGTAAATATTGGTATCGTTTAAATAATTAAATTGGGTAACTCATTGATATATTGTATATTTTTCATAGAGTCTATTTAAATTCTGTATATGTATTTCTAAAAATAGAAATTTCTTTATATCCAACAAACTCTGGTATAGAGCCATTATAAGAAATCAACATTAGATTTGCTCATTTTGGTTGTAAAATTTTATTGGAGTAAATTGATAATAAAATTTAATGACTTTCGTTTCAATAGTAGTTGATTTTTAAAAACTTATTGAATTTATCATGGCTTTGAAATATATAAATCATTATACTGGCGAAAATGGCACTAAAGGATATAGTATTGAGGAATATTATAGGGACGAAAGAAAGCAATTTTTGGAATTTTTAGCTCAAATGAATGAAGATTATCGTCTAAACGTAATTGATATATACATAACTAATTTATCTCAAAAATTAGAATCTATCGCACCTGACATATTTGAATCATATCAAAATGGTGATTTGTTTACAAAAAACAAGTATTTTGGAATGAAGAAGAAAGATAAGATTGAAATGGCGAGTTTTATTGAATTTCTTACGATTTTAAAAAACAGATACGATGAGCTTCAACTGATAAAATCCGGAGAAATTAAATGGATTGGGAATTATAACAAGTTTATAGAACTTTACCAATTGCTTTTTCAATATAATTTTATTGATTGTGATTTGCAAAAGTTCAAAAAATTTTTTTCATTAACGGATAATTTGAATTTTAATCTTTTTTTATCAGACACTACAATTTTATTTTATGAACTTAATGAAAAGAGATATATATCAGAATTAACATTAAATTGTATGATACAAAACTCCTTAATCTTTTCAATTCATGGAAAAAATAAAAATATAACTCCATTCAATATGGAAATATTCACTGACAATAAAAGTAAATATAAATTAGGAAAATTGAACAATATTGGTATAGATTTTGAAGAAGCTATGTCGAAGTTTGGAATTTTTGAATAAATAATTTCGAGTAGAAACTCCAAACCCTGAAAAGCTTTATCTATTCAGCGTGTCAAATTCATTACAAACGCTTACTAACCTCTTAAATAACTGTAATTTTAATACGATATTACTATCTTTAAAGTAAATTATTTTTAATCATATTTAAGGAGTCGTAATGAGTACAAACTTAACCATCAGTTTCGATAATAATCAAATCGAAGAAACTTTACAGCATTTTGTTCTAAAACAACAAGATATTCCAGCAATTTCAACTACCACAAATAATGGAAATCCAACTCCAAAAACAAATATGGATATGCCAAAACTACTCTCCATTGAAGAAATGTGCAAACTATTCAAAGTCAGCCGTGTAACTATTAATACTTGGATGAAACAGGGCAAAATTCCATTCATCAAAATGTCAAGAAGGGTTTATTTTGTTTTTGAAGATGTTATGAACGCAATACCAAATAATGATTTATCAATTGTAGAGAATGTACAACTATCAAGGAGAATCAAATGATTAAAGGACAATTTTCAGATAACCTCAGTGGTGATATGTTATGCAAGGAAAACATTTTGAATAATACTCAAAATGGGTTAAAAATTTACGAGAGAATTTTCCAACAGCATGGTAAGACTTTGAAAATTGGAGAACACATCCATAATCCATTTTACAATGATAAAAAGCAAAGTTTAATGATTAATCAAGTGAATGAAAAATACCTTTTCAATGATTTTGGAAATTCTGATTATAAAGGTGATGTATTTGATTTTGCCGCATTGCACTATAGAGTGAATGCCAAATCAAATTTTCATGAACTCTTGCAGAGAATTAACAGTGATTTTCAATTAGGTCTAAAAGTCAATTCACAAAATATTTCGAGTAATTTGATAGAATTTAAAGAGTTCAATAGTGAGGAATACAAATTTTGGAATAAATATGGAATTACTGAAACTATCCTCAACAAGTATAAGATTAAACCAGTACATTGGTTTTTAATTCCCAATAAAGAGAGAAAATTGTGGAACAAGAATCAACTTATATTTGCATATCAAATAAATATCAACTGTTATAAAATTTACCAACCGAATAATAGTAGATATAAATTTAGTTGGATAGGAAAAAAACCTGAAAACTATATTTTTGGTTATGACCAATTAGATTTTGCAAAAGATACATTGATAATAACGGCAGGTGAAAAAGACGTAATGACATTTGCATCGTTAGGTTATAATGCAGTCTGTTTTAATTCTGAAACAGAAATACCAAAAGCAACAACAATTAATAGGTTCGAAAATGACTTTGAAAATGTAATTATTTGCTATGATAATGATGAAACAGGCAAAAAGCAAGCTAAACAAATTGCAAATAAATTTGCTTTAACAGTAATGGATTTGGAGTATCTTTTTAAAGGAAACAAAATTGGTAAGGATATATCAGATTATATGTTTAATGTAATAAATAATACTGCGGGATATTCAACTTCTGAAATTCAAAAACTCATTAAATATTCAATCTTGGAAAGCAAAGCAAAAAAACAACAAAAACCAATTCCATTTCCTTTGCGATTATTTGATTTATTACCAGGTATGATACATGAGGCAACAATAAGCTATAACAGTTGTTCAGAACAAGAATTGATATTTCTATCAACAATAGCTGTTTTAAGTGGTTTAATGCCAAATTACACTACAATTTACGATAAACACATTTATGAAGCTAATCTATTTCTATATGTAATTGGCAAAGCTGCATCAGGCAAAGGAATAATGAATGATGCAAGAATAATAGGTCAATCAATCCAAAGTGAATTAAATAAAAATAATTCTAAAGATACAAAGCTATCTGAACGACAAACGATTTTTGTTCCTGCAAATAGTTCACATTCAGCATTTATAACAATATTAAAAGCCAACAATGAAAGAGGAATACTTTTTGAAACCGAAGCCGATGTTCTTAATGGTACAATGGGGCAAGAATGGGGAGATTATTCAACAACTTTAAGAAAGTCCTTTCATCATGAAACAACAACACAAGCAAGAAAATTTAAAAATGAATTTTTAGAACTTATAAAACCAAAAATAACTTGCTTGATTTCAGGTACAATAGACCAAAGCTCAAAATTTCTAAATACTGAAAATGGCTTATATTCAAGATTTATTATCTATTATTTGAATAACACTTCTGAATGGAAAAATGTGTTTGACTCCTCAAGTTTAGATAATCCACTTAAAAAAATAGCTGAATGGATTCAACATAACTATACATATTTTCAAGAAAATGAAATCGAATTTTCATTCACAACAGAACAACAAATCAGATTCAATAAATTCATGTCAGAGAAAATGGTTTTTTACTCAATATTTGATGAAAAGGGCAACTTGGAATCATCAATAAAGAGATTAGGTTTGATATTAACAAGAATTGGCATGATTCTGACAATTTGCGAAAATAAATCCATAGAAGGAGTTTCAAAAGTAATCTGCTCCGAAAATTCCTTTGAAGTAATAAGTATTTTAGCTGAATATTTAATTTCACATTTAATCTACAGTTACAGGTTGATAACCAAAACGAGCAATCCACAATTGATAAATGCAAAGAACCAAAAAGAGCAATTATTTAGTATGTTACCCAATCAGTTCACAATAAAAGAAGCTATAGAAATCGGGAATACATTAAGTATAAAAGAGGACTACGTTAATAAAATACTGAGAATGCCAGACTTATTCAAAAAAGTAAAAAGAGGATATTATGAAAAAAAATAGTATAGGGTATGTTAGAGTGCAGAAGTGCAGTTTCTATCAATTGCTTGATATATATATACTTACAGCAATATTGAGGAAAACTAAAAAGTGCAGTTTGTGCAGTTTGAGATGAAACTGCACTTTCTGCACTCGAATACTGCAGTTTGTGCAGTTTGGGTTGAAACTGCACTTTCTGCACTTTAGTAAAACCCAATAAAATACTATAAGTAATTGTAATATAATGATTTATAGCAAACTGCACAAACTGCACTTTTTTAGGGGTATATTATAAAGTACAATGAAATAGGAGCAATTAATAGGATTTGATAGTCAAATTGAATTAATAGCAATTTTGGTTGATGTTTAAAAAATGTTAGCAAAGAATGGATATGGTAGTTTTCAAAATTGGGTCAAGTCCGAAATTGGAATTAGTCCAAGACATGCAAATAACTTATTGCAAATAGAAAAATTTTATTCATATTGGGAACTAGTTCCTAATAAAAAAGAAAACTTTGAAAGTTTGAGTGTTCGTTCTCAATTATTAGTTTCAAATTCAAATACTTTACCTAAAGTAAAAGAATTGGCGTTAAGTGGTGAAGTAACGAGATTTGCGTAGTTAATAAAACTAAAAAAAATACATATTTGTCAGGATTTAGGATAGATTTCAGCAAGATTCTCTTGACTTTTGTTTACGGTAAGTACAAGGAAAGTCCAAAAAATCGCCATCAAATTCTAAGGTTAGTCCAAGATTAGTCTTAGGTTTGTATATCAAAACGGCATTTTTGCACGTAATTTTGTCTGAACCTTGTCCCGAATTGTCTGGACGTTGTCCACGATTGTTGACGCTTGTTCACGATTGTTGACGTTTGTTCACGATGGTACAGCAAATTGAATTTGCTCAGAAATAAAGGGATAAATCTATTGATTTATGAGGAAAAATAGTAGAAATTATTGGTAGAAGCACCAATACTTTGCTTGAGAATTGATTAAACTTGCAAATCATTCTGAGTTTTGCAAGTTAAATGCTTGGAAAGTTGCTATTCACTTAAATACGAATCTCATTTTGAGCAAGAAATTTAAAAAAATATTTTCCACTGCTTACTTCAAACGACAGAATAGAATATGATGAGATTTATATTTGTATTTTGTTTCTTTGAAAAATTATTTTTAAAAAAGTGGTGTCGCATTCACAAGCCCAAATACCCTGTTTATACAGTCAAATACCCATTCTACACAATATCGTTTTTTTATTTTGAAGGAATTTTGTAATTTGCGAAAAACAGGTTTGGAAAAGTTTATGCGGGATAAAATCATTTGGTAAAAAATAAAATATATATTAAATTAGAAAACATTGAAAGACAAATTTGAAAATAGATGAAAACACATAAATAGAATGATAAGTGTTATTTGAAATAAAACAACAATCCTTTTGGGGAGCGGCAAACAATTAATTTAAAGACAAACAAGCTGCTGCTTTCTGAAAGGGGATTATGAGTGAAGAAAGAAACTTTTGCTTTATTTTATTCGTATTTATTGCTAAATTTGTGAAATGTGAGTGAAATTAATAAAAAAATTAATTAACTGTGATGTATTTGAATCATTATGAAAGTTAATGAAATGATAGAGATAATTGAAACTGATGGATGGTATCTTGATAGATTTAAAGGTAGTCATCGACAGTTCAAACATCCAATTAAAAAGGGAACTGTTACGATTGCTGGAAAGTTGTCAACCGAGATGCCAAAAGGTACGATTATTAGTATTTTAAAACAAGCAAAATTAAGATAGGAATTAATGTTATGAAATATACAGTAATTATTGAAAAGGGACCTCATTCTTATGGGGCTTATGTTCCAGACCTTCCTGGATGTGTGGCTGTGGCTACTTCTGAGGAGGAGGTTAGAACATTAATAAAAGAAGCTGTTGAATTTCATATTGAAGGTATGAAATTGGAATCAAAGAGAATTCCAAAAGCAAAAACGAAAACTTTTGAAATGGAGGTTGCTTTTTAATTAAAGTAAATAACAAATAAAATATTTATAAGCGTTGCTTATTTTCATTCTGTTTCGGAAATCGCCAATTTTCATAATGAGTAGAACGGTAAGAAGGCACGCCTGAGAAATCGGGCGTTTCCCTTTTTGCTTAACTGTCAAGGTGTTTGGCGATACCTCTAAGATTGGTAAAATGTGAAAATGCCCTTTTTTATTTGTCGAAATGGAAAAGAAAAAATATGTTGAAAATATTTGAATTAATTTTTAAAATAGATTCTTGGGTCAACAATACGGCGTCAAAGTTAATAAGTTTGTAATAAGGAATTATGTGTTAATTTAAATTTTATATTTTAAGGAATGAATTATGAAAAAATTGTACATTATGCTTGCTGTTTGTGTGATGGCAACATTAGTTAACTACTCTCAGACCTGTCTATGGGCAGAGAAAATTGCTGGTAATGGAAATGTAAAATATGGATTTATATCAACTGATTCATATAATAATGTTTATGTTACAGGTACTTTTGAATCTGATTCAATAGTATTTAACAATGGAAAAATATTGACAAATGATGGTGAGTGGGATGCTTATATTGCTAAGTATAATAGTAGTGGAATTTGTATTTGGGCTGAGAAAATTGCTGGAATTAAAAGTGATTATTCAAATAGAATTGATATTGACAATAAAGGGAATGTATATGTAATTGGACGATTTAATTCTCAAAACTTAATTGCGAATAACGGTAAATCAATTTCCAATATTGGTGGTTGGGATAGCTATTTAGCTAAATTTAATAATAATGGAGTTTGCCAATGGATAGAAAAAGTTGCTAGTACAAATCATGATTACGGAAATGATATTGCTATAGATAATAATGGCAATATCTTTGTTACTGGAACTTGGTTAGGAAATTCATCTTTGACATTCAACAATGGTTTAACACTCTCAAATACCTCAACTACAGAAGATATATTCATAGCAAAATATGACAGTAGTGGAACTTGCCTATGGGCTGAAAAAGTTGCATCAGCAAAATATGATTATGTCTCAAGTATTGCTATAAATAATAATGGAGATGTTTATTTGATTGGTAATTGGTTGGGTAACTCTACATTAGTATTTAACAATGATAAAGTTTTATCAAATACTTCTATATATTATGATGCGTATATTGCGAAGTATAATCGGTCAGGTGTTTGCCAATGGGTAGAAAAAATTGTTGGTGACAATGACGAAGTTGCAAATAGTATTGCAATTGATGATTTTGGAAATTTATTTATTGTTGGCTGGTGGAGGGGGAATTCTATTTTAACATTCAACAATTATAAAACAATGACCAATACAAGTATTTATTCTTATATTTTTATTACAAAATATAATGATAATGGGGTATGTCAATGGGTAGAAAAAATTTCAGGAGATTATGGAGTAAATATTAATTCTATTTCTTTAGATTGCAAATCAAATATTTATATTGCTGGTTTTTGGAGAAATAATTCTAAAATCTTATTTAATAATAACAAATCCCTGACGAATTCAACGGAATATAATGATATTTTTATTGCAAATTATGATAGTAATGGAGTATGTTTATGGACTGAAAAAATTTCTAGTTCAAATAATGATTATTCAAATAGTGCTGTGTCAGATTGTGATGGAAACATTTATGTTAGTGGATTTTGGTTTGGGAATTCAATTTTATCCTTCAATAATAACATAAACTTATTAAATTCTAAAGAAAATTTCACAGATTCATTTTTAGCTAAATATAGTTTTTATACTCTAATTTCTCCAAACTTGAGCAGTCCGTCAAACAATGCTACAAATCAAGCAACAAATGTGACTGTGAGTTGGTCTGCGGTAAGCAGTGCAACAAGTTATAAATTACAAATTTCAAAAAATAGTGGATTTACAACAACAGTTGTAGATGCTTCAAACTTGACATCAACATCTTATGCAAACACAACTTTGGAACGCTCAACTACTTACTACTGGCGAGCAAAAGCAGTAAATGCTGGTGGCGAAAGCAACTGGTCTTCTGTATGGCAATTTACAACAATGGCATCCGAGCCAGTTCCAGATACTTGGGATTTCACTGGCGAAACTGGAAACAATGCAACAGTGATTGTTTATACCACAATTGAACCGAAAATTGATAACAGAGATTTCCAAACTGGCGATGCAATTGGTGCGTTCTTCACAAGAAATGGCAATTTGGTTTGTGCTGGTTACGAAGTGTGGAATGGTGAGAATTTGGCGTTAACGGTTTGGGGCAATGATGACCAAACTGAAACTAAAGACGGCTTTGATGTAAATGAAGCATATACATTTAAAATTTGGGATGGACAACTTGGGCGTGAATTGAATGCAGAATTTACTGTTACAAGCGGACAATCTAAATACACAAACAACGGCATAACTGTGCTTGGCAGTTTGAATGGTGTTTCAACAACTACATTCAACTTGCCTTTAAAAGCAGGTTGGAACATCATTTCAAGTTACATTACAACTCAAAATGATTCCTTGAAAGTGATGATGACTGATGTAAAAACTAACATCAATATAATGAAAAACAGTGCTGGTAAAGTGTATATGCCATCGGCAAATATCGATCAGATTTACAGATGGGACATTACGCAGGGCTACCAAATTCACATGCTTGCCGCAGACAAATTGCCAATCACAGGTATGAAAGTGAATCCTACCGAAACTCCAATTATATTCTCAACAACTGGCTGGAAAATTTCATCATATTTGCGAAGTTCGGCAATGAACATAGCTGATTGTATGGGAACTTTGACCGACAGAAACAGCTTGACTATTGCAAAAAACAATGCGGGAAAAATATACCTTCCACCATCAATTAATACAATAGGTAATATGATTTCAGGTGAAGGCTATCAAATGTATATAAATAAATTAGATACACTTGTCTATCCTGCAAATAGTGCTGGACGCTCTGCAAATACAAACGAAATTCAAGATTTTGATGCAAGAATTATCAAAACAGACTTTGAAAATACTGGCAATAATTCATCTTTGATTTTGGATATTGATTTGCCAGAAAATACAGAAATTGCTGTTATGAATAACGATAACAAAATTGTTGGTGCTGGCAGGGTAGTAGATGGAAGAACTGCAATTGTAATTTGGGGCGATGATGAATCAACAAATGCAATTGATGGCTCAATAGATAATTACGAATTAAGAATTATGAATTATGATGCTGAGAATGGTAATTATATAGAAATCAATAATCTTGATTTAACTGATGTAATAACTGGAGCAAAATACAACAAACTTACATACAACAAAGATGCAGTGTTGATTGGCAAGGCATTAACTCAACCAATTTCATTAAAAGTTAATCCAAATCCATTCTCAAGCAGCACCGAAGTTGTTTACACACTTGCTGACGATTGCGAAATAGAACTTTCTCTTTACAATCTTAGCGGTATGAAAGTACTCGACATTGCAAACGGCAAGCAAAACAAAGGCACACACAAACTCTCAATCAATGCAGAAAACCTTTCTTCTGGAACTTACAATGTAATATTGAAAAGTTGTGGAAAGAGTGTAGTTGAGAAAGTGGTAATTATTAAATAATTTAATTTGTTTTCATAATCTATTCAAACTTCCCTACTAACGAAGAAAAGTAGGGAGGTTTTTGTTTTAAAAAAATGATTGAGTTCGTTTAAGCAAATTAAACAAAATGCAAATATCTTTAACGGTTCAACTGCGAAATCTTGAAAAATCGAAATTATTTTAGCATTTCAAAGATTTTCAGCAACCTTTTTTTACTCACATGAATCAAGGCAATTTTTGAATTGGAATTTTTGGAATTTTTTTTTGGTGGTAACCATAAAATTGCTAATTTGCAAAGAAAGTATATAGTTTTTTGAAAAAGTATTTTTTAAGTTAAAAGAAGTTTAATGACTAAAAAAATCTTAAAGAAAATGATATTTTTTAGATTGTAAACATAGTATAAATTTTAAAATAATACTCATGTTTTGAGAATTTAGGAATTAATTATGACAAGAATTTTATTTGTAATCTTACTGTTTATAACATTCAATTTTTCAGTTTTTTGTCAGAATTTAACTATTTTGAATGTAGATACATCTGCTTATCCAATAATGAAAATGGATTTTATTGTAACAAATCCGATGGGCAAACAAATTAAAAATATGAATATTTCAGATTTTGAACTGATTGAGAATGGTGAAAAAAAGGTTCTATCTCATTTGATTTGTAAGCCTGATATTCCACCAAGAGATGTTTCAATTGCTTTAAGTTTGGATGTATCCGGTTCTATGTATAGTAAAATCGGCAATTCATTATCAATAGATTTGGCAAAAGAAACTGCAAAAACTTTAGTAAATACAATTGAATTGTCCCCATCAGATTTTGCTTTGCAAACATGTCATTCAATTGCAGATATAATTACTGATTTTACCGAAGATAAAGAATTATTATTAACAAAAATTGATGAGATATCTGCTATTGGTGGAAACGATTTTACTGAACATTTGCTTAACCAACACACTGGTTTATTAAATATTGCAAAAACTGGTAAAAATAAGCGTGTTGCAATTATCTATACTGATGGATGGTATAGACAATTAAGCAATGAAGATTTAGCTAAATGTATGGATATTTGCAATTTTTATGATATTCAATTTCATGCAATTATTTATAGTTCATCTGATATCGAACCAAATGGAATCAAGAGATCACTCAAGCAATTATGCGATTATACAGGGGGAATGTTTTTTGATGGAATAATTGGAAAAGAAGCCGCAATAAATATAGCATATCATTTACAACAGAGAATTCAATCTCATACTCCTTGCACAATTTCTTGGGATGGTGGAAAGTGCAACTTATTTAAATATGATGTCCAATTGAAGTATAATCCTCTAAATGTTTCAGATTCAAAACTATATACACCAGCCCAAAGATATTTATTGAAAGTTAAATTCAACAAACAAACCACTCACTTTGTTGACCCAGAGCCTAATATTTTGATGGAAAAAAGTATTACAATCCAATCTGTCGGAACAATTGTAGATGTTTCCAAAATACTTTCATCTGACCCAAATTTCAAAGTAACGCCAGATAAGTTTTATTTGCTACCAGGCGAATCAACAGATTTAAAAATAAGTTATTTGCCAAAGAATCAAAATTTCAAAAATGTAACGCTAACATTTGTTAATAATGATTGCAATTTTACTTATAAAGTTTATGCCCGCCATAAAGATTTCCCAAAAGAAGATATTCCCTTAGAATTAACACATCCGAATGGAAATGAAGTATTTATTGCTGGTACTGATACAGTAATTACATGGGATGGAATTGACCCAAATCAAAGAGTAAAATTAGAATATAGGATTAATGATACTTCGCCTTGGGTAACAATTGCTGACAATATTTATGGGAATATTTATAATTTCAAAGTACCAACAGCAGAAAGCGATAAATATTTGGCAAGAGTAATATTGCTCGATCCGCCTATGAATGAAGAAGATTTTGTTGTAATTTATCCAGGAAAGTTTTTGAAGGGAAATACTGGTAAATTTATAGATACATTTATTACAGTAAACGAATTTCCAGTTCATGAAGTTACTCTAACTAAAACAATTTATATGAGTAAATATGAAGTAACTGAAAAACTTTTCCGAAAGATTACTGGTAGAGTTGACCAATACAGTAAAGGTCTCAATCATCCTGCTGTTAATTTAACATTACATGAAGCTTTAAAATTCTGTAATGCGTTGAGTGAATGGGAAGGATTTGAACCTTGTTATATATTTAGTTGGGATTCTGGCAGAACTGATTGGCAAGTTGTATGTAATTTTGAAGCAAATGGCTATAGATTACCTCTTGAAGCAGAATGGGAATATGCTTGCAAAGCAGGAACAACAACAGATTTGTATAATGGCAATTTGATTAATTTAACTTGTAATCCAATAGATAATAACTTAGCAAAAATTGCTTGGTATAAATGTAATTCAAATTATTCTGCAGAGGAAGTTGGGAAAAAGCAGCCCAATGCATTAGGTTTATATGATATGTTAGGCAATGCTAATGAATGGACTTGGAGTCCGTATGTAAAATATACTAAGGAACCAATAACAAATCCATACACACCATCAGTTGTGATTCCTGGAGGTTTTGTAACAAAAGGTAGTGATAATTATGGTGAAGCAGGATATGTAAGAAGTTCGGCAAGAAAACCGTTTTATGTAATGGATGAAAATTGGGTTCTTGGTTTTAGAATAGTAAGAAATATAGATTAGAAAAGGAATAAATTATGAAATTCAAATATTGTAGCTTAATTGTTATTTTTATTTTTAATGTAAGTGCATTTTCGCAAATTAAATCTGATACTTCAAATTTCTATTGGAGCGTAGTTTCCCCTGTTTGTGTTGGTTTTGACATTGATTTTGGCTTTGCCATTATTGATAAAGCAAAGGATACACTCATCAATGAATATCTTATAAACATTGGTAAGGCAAATGCAACGATTGATTCTATATACATTGCTGGAGAAGATTATTACAATTTTGAAATTCTTGCTGGCTCTCATCCTTATACACTCCAAATAAAGGACACCCATCATATTGAATTAAGATTCAAGCCAAACAAAAAAGGACCTCATTCGGCTGAACTTAAAATACATTTTAACGGAAAAATTCTTACTTATCAATTAAAAGGAGAAGGCGTAAATTCCGATTTACTTGTCAAATGGGGGCAAGTGGATTGCGGCTATGTTTATGTTAGAGATTCAGTATTAATCAAAGAAGTATTTATCATTTCTAACGTTGGAGTTGAGCCAATATTTATTAATAATGTCAAGAAAGGAGGCTCTAATAAGACAGATTTCAAAATTCTACCATCATTCGATACTTTAACATTATTTCCGAAAGAAACACATAAAATCGATATTAGATTCAAGCCAAGCAAGAAAGGGCGAACAAGTGGTGAATTGGAATTTTTTCATGATAAATTTGGCTCGCCAGGAATATTGCAACTATTTGGAACAGGTTTAGAATTAAATCCAAAAATCAATACTAATAGTCCTATTTGTATTGGCGATAATTTAGAATTATTTGTAGAATTGCCCGGGAATTTGGATTACTATGAACATTTTTGGTACGGACCTGATGGATTCACATCAAACATTGCAAACCCAGTAATTAAGAATGTTAGCAAATCGAATAATGGGACTTATTATTACTATACTAAAATCAAATCAATTTATTCTGATACAATTTCAAAAGAAATAATTGTATCTAACTACCAAGTAAATGCAGGAGATAGCAGTATAATATTTGTTGGAAATGCAAGAAAAGTCAAAAATTATATTAAACTTACAGATGCAAAAACCTGGGATGGCGGTTCGATTTGGTTAAAAAATAGATTTTCTGTTTATAATGATTTTCAAACAACTTTTAAATTCAGTATTCACTATGGAGATAATAACAATGAAAAAGAATATTCAATACCTGGTGCAGACGGGATCGCTTTGGTTTTCCAAAATCAAAATTATCCAATGCTTGGAGTGGTTGGCGGTTCGATAGGATATGTTGGAATCGTTAATAGTTTGGCAATTGAATTTGATTTATTTGAAAATAAGTATGATCCAAATGGCAATCATGTTGCTGTTCAATCAATGGGAAGTAAGGCAAATTCTGCCGACCATTCTATTGAATCTGCTTGTCTTGGGATAAATTCTGATATGATTCTGATTCAACAAGATAGTATTTATCATGTGAAGATTGAACATAGCAATACAATGCACAATTTAAAAATTTGGATTGATAAAAATGGAGAATGGCAAAATCCTGTTTTGACAATTGATAATTTTGATTTAGGAGATTATCTAAACCTTGAAGATGATGAATTTGTTTATATTGGCTTTACTGCAGCAACAGGTAACTGTTTTCAAGAGCATAGAATTTATGACTGGACAATCCCTTGTGATAATCAAATTTTGAATGTTCAAAACTACATTGAAGTAACTGATAAATTAAAAGTTAATCCAAATCCATTCTCCAACATCACTGAAGTAGTTTACACACTTGCTGATGATTGCGAAATCGAGCTAACTCTTTATAACATCAGTGGTATGAAAGTACAGAATTTAGCGAGTGGTAAGCAAACAAAAGGAACACACAAACTCACAATCAACTCCGAAAACCTTAATTCTGGAACATACAACTTGATATTAAAAAGTTGTGGGAAGAGTGTAGTTGAGAAAGTGGTGGTGGTGAGGTAGAATTTTTGAATCATTCCTCCGATGGCGTGAAGTCTTCGGAGGAATGATTGAGTCTTTTATATAAGTCATCGGCTTATTCACATTTTTTTGTATGATTAAATTTTAATTGCTTTATATCTTAAATCCTTTCTTTCCAAGTTTATTTTTAAATTCAACAATCTTTTCATCAGTATCATAATTTCTTTCTTTCTTACCATTAATCAAATCGTATAAAAAGTCTACTTCATCTTCCTGTAAAATATTCTTCTCATTGTTAAAACTAATCATTTTCTCAATTAGTTCTTTGATTAATGATTCTTTGATTTCTTCATCTATTATTACTTTGATATTTTTTAAATTACATTTCTGACTTTTAAATTCCTCAGAGTTAGCAAGTAAATCTTCGTTATATTTTGCAACTATGTCTAAAATCTCAGCTCCTTTTGAATACTGACCAGCTGTAATAGGTTGTTTTTTTAGCAATCTATCAGCTAAATCATAAATTACTTTTTGTTGAATAACATCAAAAAATTTGTTTTCATATCCCCAATAGAATATCGCTACCCATAAGGCACATGGTATTGATTTAACAATTTCTTTGTTTTTTTCTTTTTCTAAGTCATCAATATCGTTTTCAATCGTTCTTTTGGGTGGATTATTTTCATCAATTAAATCATCTTTTATCATAGATAAATCAATAGACCAATTGTTACTTTTTACCTTAACCCAACAATCTTCTTTTTTTGCCCATTCAATGTAATGAGTTCCAGGAGAATTTTCAAGAATAAACTTATTGACTTCTTTCATTAAATTGTAAATAAAATCAGAAAACTGTGAAGAAACTTGTTGGTTTTGCCAAATCTTATAGTAATTAATTTTATTTTTTGTAAGATGATTTATTAATGATAAAGTATATGGCACAACTACCTGACGAAGTTCACCAATATTGTAATCGTTGGCTTTTGTTCCATATCTTTGTTCTGCTGTTTTAAAAAGAATACATTTGGCAATAGTATCCTCAAAATACACATTGTTTAATTTTGATGGTTTATCTGTTGAAGGTTTATCGGGTAGATTTTTTGCAATAAAAAGAGCATAATTCTTTTCATTACCTCTTACAACTATATGAGGACCAATAACCAATTTTTTTGCTTCATATACTTCAGCAAATGTGTTTATGTATTTAGCAAGTTCAACTTTAGTAAACATTTGTTTTTTAGGATATTTTTTATCAAAAGCATTTTGAAGTGTTTTTGTTCGACCTTCGCGAGCTCTCAGAGTTTTATATTGTCCTCTTGCTCTTTCAAAAAACCAACAAGTTTGCATATTGTTTGTTTCTGTAATTGGAGTAAATACATATCTTGACATTCTTTCAAAAGAAACTAATGATGCATTATTAGCTGAAAAGTCTGCATCATTAACTTTATTTTGAGTATTTGCATATCTTGATATACGAGATACAATTTCACTATAATGGTCAGGATTTTCAATAACAGAAAATTTCACTTGAATAAAAATCTTTGAAATATCTGATTTATCTTTTTTTACAGAATTGTAAATAGATGCAGTAGTTTGTCCACCATTCACTATTTGCAAATTTCGGATTTTGGTAATATATCTTCCAGTTTCATCTAATTCGATATTATCAGCTGTTGCAGCAATTCCATTATTAAAAGCTAAAAACATTCCCGGTTCATTCCTAATTGTTTGGCGAATACCCCAATTAACACTTTTTTTTCCACCGACTTGCAAAAAAGACCTAACATTTTGCTCCAATAAACGAGCACCAAAGCGTTCGTATAGTTTTGAAAGACAAGTACCTGGCAATATCGCAATAAAAGTTTTATAGGTTGTATTCTCGTTATTAGAAGTCAAACAAGGTATCTGAAACGATTCACCATCAAAATCTTCGAAATCTATTTCAATAGGAATATGTGATTCTTCTGCAATTTTATATAAATATGCAATATCAATAACTTTATAAAAACAAGAATAATCATTAATTTTTTCATTTTTGGGAAACTCACCCTTATACTCGCCATCAGTTAAAATAAACACATTAACCCTTACAAGATTATCTTTTGCTTCTTGATAATTGGATAATGTATTTGCTAATTGGAAAATTTCAGAAGATTCTTCTATTTCGTTTGCATACTGTTTATTTATACATTTTTTAAAAAAATTGATGATTCTTTTTTGAGCTGTTTCAACTTCAGTTTTACTTATATTCGTAACTTCATCAGAACCTTTGTAGATAGTTATAAACAAATCAAGAGTTTCATAATTATCAGAAATAGCATAAGCATTAATCTGATGTTGATTTCTTGTACCAATTGCTCTTTGGTCAAATGCTACAGTTGCATTTTCGGTTTCACCAGAGTCTGCTAATATATTGATGGCGATTTGTGAGAAAATTTGTTCGGATGAGCCACCATTTTCTTCACTTATTAATACTGATTGAATATCAAGTTTGAGATTTCTGTAGTATTTTTTTAAATCATCATTACTCATTTATATCTCCTTTTTTTTAGTTTGAATAGTTTCAAAAACAAATTGTTCATCTATAATAAATGGAATACATTGACTTAAAATTATTGAATATTTAACATCACCAACTCCAATTCTAATATCCTTCTCTTCAATTCTTGGAAATTCATTTTCAATTTCATAGAAAACGTCTTGTCTAATTATATAGCCAATTGAATCATATAGATTTCTTTGAAAATCAAAATATCCAACTTCATATAATTTACTTTTAAATTTTGTAAATGCTACCATATCAGTTGTTAATTTCTCCGATAAAGAATCTATGAGTTCATTTAATGATTCTCCTGTATTTTGTAATTGTTCAAGTGATATATGATAAAGAAATAATTTCTCTATATTTGATAAATCTAATTGTCTTTCATTGTTAATATGTACTTTTTGATGATTATTTCCATGTGTTGTCTTAACTTCAACTGCCCAATCGTTGTTTTGAAAATCTCTTACTTGTTTTTCAGAACCAACCCATGAATCAATTATGTATTCATAATCATCTGATTCTTGTAAATATTTTTTTATAAAAGTTAATTCACCGTAAAGACCACGTTGCTCTTCAGGAGATAAACCTTGTGGTTTAATCTTATTGAATAATGATTTCCATTTTTCAAATCGGTTAAGAATGAGTTTTATAATCTTCTTTTCATTAGTTTCATTAGCAATACTTGCAATTAAATCTTCACATAAAACAGCAAAAATGTCTTTGTGTTCAAAATTTAATAACTTAAATATTAGAATATTTTTAAGATTCTCAAAAGGAGATTTAAAAATTTCTACTTGTATTTCTTGTAAATTAACAAAATTTGATGTATTTACGTCTGTACTTTCATTTATACTTATGTATATGCAAAGCAATTGCTCTGGAACCTGGAGAGCAATATAAACATCTGGTAAAACAGAACCTGAATATCTACGAAAGAGCAAACCCTTTGAAAATGATTTATCATTGGCTAATTCACTCCATATTTGATTAATCTTCATCATTATTATCATTCTCCACTTCATCGTTTATATCAAACTTAGAAAGTAACTGTTCGTGAACTGCAAAAGTAACTGAAGGATTAATAATGCTTTTTGGAAAACTAACTGCAAATCCTATAATGGGTTCATTGCCATCATATCCAGCCTTTTCAGGATTTAAAAAATAAAGAATCAACAATGCTGTTGTAGATTTTCTAATTTCATTCCTAACTACTTCTCCCTTTGGAAAGTCATTTTCATATACATTATTCAATACCTTAGAACGAGCTAAAGCGTAATCAAATTCATTTTTGGTTAAATCAAAAAATTCATCTTTGGGACTAATGATATGATTCTTACGAATATGTAAATTATTATTGTCATTTTTATCTGGATCGCTAGTTCTTACAATACAACCAATTTTGGTTATACCATTAATTGAGTTTAATGGATAAAAGTACTCAGCTTTTTCTTTAAAACGAACTGCTATGTTCCAATTCGTTAATTCGCCACTTCTATTTGAAATTTCAATAAAACTTAGAAGATTAATTGGGTCAACTTTTTTCAGATTTTCAGAAACTTTGAAAGTTTGAAAGAATGGTTTTACTAAATCCACAGACACATCTTTCCAAAGATAATGATTCGATTCTTTTGTGAAATTATTGGGTAAAGAGTTGATTAAATTTTTTGTTGTTTCTAAATTCGATTGAACAACTTTTGGAGTTTTCTGCAATTGATAAGATTCAACTAATCTTCCAGACCAAGAAATATCAACTTTTACAGCTCTGCGAATTTTATTTGAAGCCGAAATTTGTAAAACACCTGGGTGTGTACGCACACGAAGAGCATATTGTTCAGGTGTGCTTCCTGCAACGTCAGACATATATTCAAACTCACTTCTTAATTCTTCAGATGCAAGTGTAATATGGCAAAACCATTCATTTAATTCTCGGCTAGTAAACAAACGGCATAAATCAACATAACCTGTTCGATAACCAAACCAGCGTCCCATTTGCATTAAAGTATCATACATTCTGGAAGCACGCAAATAATAACTTACCGATAGTCCCTCTAATGTCAAACCACGTGAAAGTTTATCACCACCAATAGTAATTACTGAAAGTCCATCTTTGTGGTCGTAGTAATTCAAAACATCTCCTGAACCACCATTGATTTCACGTACTTCAATTTTTGATGAAGCACTATGTAAGTGCAATATAACTTCTTCCCAAGAATGAATTGAGACATTAGAATCAACATAAGGCATTTTATCTGAAATTATTTTTGAAATTGTTTTATAACTTTTATAAGAATCAGTTACTTTTAAACTTTGTCTTTTGTTTCCTTTTTGAGTTAATGTATAGTTATAAGTATATTGTTGGTCTTCCTCAAAAGTTTTTCTTATTTCATCAAGGATTTCAGGGTTGTTCATTTCAATACCATAACGATAATAATTAAAAGTGTTCTCAACTAATTCTTTGATATGCTTTTGCCACCGTGTATAACGACTAACATGTATAAGCATTGAATTATGTACTTTAACTTGACCTCTAAGTTGTCTAATTGTACAAGTCAAAATAAAACATTTAATTGCTGTTTTAAGAGATTCTGGTAATTCACTTGGTAATTTATCATCTTTTCTGTGCCCATTTTTAACGAAATTTTCGTAATTATCGACACGATTTACTATTGGTAAAACTGTATCAGAAAACTCATCATCAGCAATTGAACTTATTCCAAAAACTCTCTCAGGACCAATATAGTTGGATGGTGCTGGGATATTGATAATAAAATCTCTTGGGAACAAATCATCTTCTTTAATTGGAATGAAAATATTTGCAAATGGAGTTGCTGTGTAACCAATATAACCGCTTCTTTCAAACAAGTTTAAAATATCATTGATTTTTGAATTTATTGTCGTAGAAGGGGCATCATCTTTATTTGTATTTATTGACGCATTATCTGCTTCATCATCGATTAATAACAAGGATTTGCTTTTAATTATTTTTGTTCCATTTTGCATAGTTTCAGCTTTTGCACTAAGCCAAGTATACAATCGTTTTAAAATTGTTGAGTTTTTCTTTACAACTGCTATAATTGGTTCTGCTGTATTGAAACTAAATCCTCCCATTGCATCTGCTGCTCTGGTTGCAAAATCGCCATTATCAAGACTAGATGTGAGTGAATGGGCAACACCTATCTGATTTATTTTCCCAACTCCAATTAAAACACCATTTTCGTTAAATGCTCTCTGATGTTGAGTATCAAAACCTAAAAAACCTTCATCTAAACGAAGTTGTGTTTGACTTCTCAAATTGTTGTGAATTCCAGCCAAAACTATAATCAACTTGTATCCAGCATCAGCGGCTTTACAAATCAAACCAGTATAGTTTGAAGTTTTACCAGATTGTACCTGTCCAACGACTAAACCTCTTTTACTTAAAATGATTGGTTCTGAAGGATTGAATAGCCCGTCAAGTGTTCTATGAGTTAGTTTGTCTAATTGATTTAAAATTATTTTTACCTGTGGAAAAATAGAGCCTACCAAATGTCCATTAGACAACATCCACTCAAAAACAGCCTACCAAATGTCTATTAGACCTAATTTTATTATTATGTGTTCATCTTTTCAAAAATTTCATCTAAATGATATTGCAAAAATTCTTTTTTTGGCAAATATTTTTGTGGCATTTGAATTTGAAATTTTTCTAAATGTGAAAAATACCTTTTGTAATATTCGTTTAATTGCTTCTTTTTTAGTTGTAAAGATATTAGTACCTCGAATTTTTCATTAAGTCCAATCAATCCTTTATCAAATGCTTTATCATACAGTGCCGAAAGACAAATTCCATTTTCAGGATTCAGCCTTTCGTCTTCATTCTTCGACCATGGAATAATATGACTTGCGAACAGTAATTCTGGAATATCAATTCCTGTAATTGCACATTTACCAGAATAATTTGCAACTACAATTTGTCTGAAAACATTTTGATTTACTCTTGTTTTAACTTCACGAAGTTTGGTTTCTCCTTTTAAGTCTTTCAAATCAAACAATAATTCATCAAATTTGCTTTCGATTGTTTGATTTTCTTTTAATGCTAGAATTCTTTCACTTTCAAAAACCAATAATTCTTTGTTTTCAAAAAATTCATCCCAAATTGGTTGGCATTGCTTTATTCCTCCAACCATTCCTTTGACACCTCTATTTTGATGATAAGGATCGCAAGAAGCATAATTTGTTAATCTAATTGCTATTGAATTAACAGTTCTACCTAATATATTCGCCATATCAATAATTTCAGGTGTTTTTGTGTGCATTTTACCAAAAGGTAATTTGAGGTATAAATTAAATACCATAATCAATTCCTCACGAGTCCATTTTTCGCCTCTCATTTATTTACGCTTCTTAAATCTAACAATACTAATTTTATATTTTCTATCTCCTTGCTATACCATTCTATTTTACCATAAACTTTTGGTTTGATTATCTCATTATTTCCATTTCTGAAAGTCATAGTCAATATTTCGTTTACTGCACTTTCAGAAAATTGAGTTGGAAAGTTTACATTCTCAACAATTACTGCACCGCTGTTATCAGTACCAACTGTTAATGCTCCTACTTCTATTATATAAGGAGTATATTCAAGAATTTTTGTGCTAATCGTTGAAATATAAGATTCTAATTTATTTACAAGATTAATAATTAATTCATTAATTTCCATAATTTATGCTGCCAATTTGTTATAATCTATTTGCTTATAAGCCGCAGTTCTGCTTCCTTCAAAAAAGTAATCATCTGGAAAACTTTGAATTCTTGCCGCTTCTCTTACTGAAATTGACCTATTTTGATTTATATCTGGGTGAATGTAATAATGACCATCCATTGCAATATGAGCAACAACAGTATGAGATATACCATTACCATTTACAACCTGGAATCTATTTGTGAAGCAACTTAGATTATTATGCTTAATAAGTCTTTCTGGCAAAGAAGCATAATTAAGTCTTTGTCCTTGATTCCACTTATCAACAGCAATTTGATATATTTCTAAATCATTAGTATTATTAGGTCTGGTAATGTGTTGAGTAACAAAGTTCAAACCATTTCTGATTTTTGATAATTCTAAATATGGAGTAGAATCCTTTGCATAAGCAACTGCATTCAAAGTTCCATCACCATTTTTTAATGGCTTTAAGTCTGAAAATAGGTCTTTGGAAATTTGGAATTTCGGTTCATCTTCGTCAAATTTTGGATATTTCAAATTCATTTCTTTTAACCAGCCAATTATTATTACTCGTTTCCTATCCTGTAAGACTCCAAAATCTTTTGCATTTAAATGATTTTTTGGTGGAATAGCAACTTTATAGCCCACATTTTTTACAGCTTTGAAAATCTTATTGAGATATTCTCCATTTTTTGCAGATAAAATACCTGGAACATTTTCAAATACAAACATTTTTGGTCTATATTTTTCCAAAAACTTAATGTAATGTTGGTATAAGTGATTTCTTGGGTCATCAGCCATATTTTTGGGGTCTCTTGCTCTACCTACAATAGAATAAGCTTGACACGGTGGACCGCCTATAATCAAATCAACTCTTTTGTCATCCAATTCATTATCAATAGAATCAAATATTCCTTGTAAGGTTTCTTCTGAAATCTCTTTGTTGATTACAGAATTTATTATATTATTAGGTACTTTATTCCATAGGTCAACTTTTTGTTTAGTATCTGACTTTAAATAATCGTAATATTCTTGAACTTTACCATTCTCATTTAACCAATGATACGCAGCTCTTGTTTTCAAAGTATCACAAGCATCTTTGTTCATTTCTACGTGAGCAATTGGATTAAATCCAGCACGAATAAATCCTTCAGAAAGCCCGCCTGCTCCAGCAAACAAATCTATGTAATTCAATTTTTTCATACTTTAAATTTATGTATCTTCATTTTAAATTGTCTTTCAATTTGTTTTTCAGTCTTAAATTTTTTCATGTTTTTTCAAATTTGTCATTCATTGTTTTTCAATTTAATAAAAATTAATTTCCCTATCAAACCAAAAAAGCAACGAAATCAATTTCTAAAATACAAAATAAATTTATTTTTAGAACTATAGAATTGTGTAGATTAGTCGTTTCTTTGAGTAACTACCCCTTTTCATTGTGTGGATTTTCCATAGCTCATTTTTCGCTGTATCATAATTATATAAAATAAGAAATTAATTTTTTTAAAAATTTACTAAATCAAATACAAATATAAGTTTAGAATTTCATTATTCTGTCGTACGTTTAGATTGCGTAAAAATATTTTCAACAAAATGAAAAAAAATTGCAAAAATTTGGAAACGTAACATATTTTATTCAAATTACATCATAATCTATGCTTCTAAATTCCCACTACCAACCACTTCCACCTTTTAGCCCCTCTCTATTATTTCCCATTGAAAATTGACCCTAAATACCTTATTTATAAAAGATGGACTTTACCCTGAAGGTGAAGTCCATGAAAGAAATATTTTTTAAATTTTTAAAATTGACACTCAATGATTCAATTTCTGTTGGAATATGAATTAATCAGTAAAAATGCAATGAATTTTGAAACTAATTCCAAGCTTTCATCATTTCTTGATGCTTCACTTTATCAGTAATTTCGATATAACGCTTGAAAGTTTTGTAGTCTTTAAGACCGGTGATTTTCATTACAATTTCTGGTCTCATACCTTTTTCAAGCGAAAGAGTTACAAAAGTACGGCGACCCATGTGAGAGGTTACAAGTTCATATTTTGGCTTAATAGATTCAAATCTAACCGCTCCCTTGTATTCTACAATCGTAACAGATTCATCTAATCCAGCCATTTTCGCAATGTTTTTCAACTCAATATTATATTTATTTTTGTCAATTTTGGGAAAGTTTTGATTTGAATTCTTATATTTTTCAATAATAACTAAAGCACTTGCAATCAATGGAATTTCAATTATATCTTTTGTTTTCTTGGTTCGCAAATGCCATGTAATATTAGATATATCTTCAAATTTCAAGTTCATTATATCGGAATATCTTGCACCAGTAAAGCAACTCAAACAAAATAAATTTCGGATATGGTACTGAATAGAATTTTCCTCTAAATCAAGATTATTCAATTGTATCAATTCATTAAATGTTAATGTAACAATATCAATAGTCTCAGATTTTGCTTTGAATTGCTTGTATTGATTATTTTTATGGTAGTTTCTTTGCACAGCCCAATTTAAAAATGACGCTAAATGCTTCTTTTTACTCTGAATTGTATTGTTCTTAAATTCTTTGTTTTGAATACAATAAAGAACAAACTTATCATAGAAATTCAAATCAATATTCTCAAAAGAGATTATGGTTTTGCTTATATCTTGAAACTCAAGTAAATTTTTCTTCAAACTTACAATATTGACGACATATCCTTCTGTAAATTCACTTCTCTTACTTTCAATATATTTGTCCAAAACTTCAAAAAAATCAAATTTATGTTGGTCTGGCGAATTAAATATTCGGTCTTTGATAAATGCTTTAATGATGTTAGTTTCAAGCTGGAAATTTTTCTTCGTAAATTCAATATAAGCAGAATTTACCCCGTTTTTAAACTTATCCAAATAAGAGTTCCATTGAGCATAATCAGGATGCGACCTCCTGACATTTTGATTTTTCGGATTCCAATGTTCAGGAGAAATTTTAAGTTGGGTATTAATATTGATAGTTTTGCAGTTTTTAATACCTCTAATAAAGCAAATAATAGATTTTTCATTACTGCGTAGAAGTTTGCTATCCAAATAAAAATTTATAGTCATAAAAGTACCAAAATATTGAAAAAACAACTTACAAAATTACGAAAATTCCAACAATAATCCAACACTTTTTCTTTATTTGTTGACGATTGAACTTTATTTACCTTTACAATAAAATTATCTTAATCTATTGAAATATAGTAATTTATGCAAAATAATGCAAACTAATGATAAGTAATGTAAAGGTAGCATACAATCCCTACGGAGTTGTTGGACTTTTAGGTGATTCCTCTGTTACAAACATTTAATCCCGATGGGATTGTTGGACTTAGGGGCAGTTTACTTGTTACAAATATGAAATCCCTAACGGGATTTTCTTGGAATTATTTCCATCTTAATTCCAATTATCTCTAAAATTGAAAAAAATAATTATTACAAAAATATTAATTTTGATTTAATTTTTAATATTAAATTTAAATAAAATAATATTTTTAATGATGGTATTGCATTGCACTACTAATTGTGAAAATCTACTAAAAATATATCATTATGTTGTGCGATTTTAAAGAACATCTATGATTCGTTTCCAACATTAAAAGTTGTTTTCACAGGTTCTTAAGTTTTGGATATTCTAAAAGGAACAGCCGATCTAAGTCGCAGTGCTATAATCTACAAGATGCAAGGACTTTCGTTTCGTGAATATTTGAAACTTTTTCATCACTATTCTTTGGCGATAAATCTGAAATAGGAAACATTCGAGAAACTTTCTTTTTCAACCAAATGGGGGTGAATCATGATGTTGTTGCTTCAAAACGTGCAGATTTTGCAATTGATGATTATACATTCGAGCTCGGTGGCAAAAACAAACAACATCACCAGATAGAAAAGGACAACAAATCATTTATTGTAAAGGACGATATAGAATTTGGCTATTTAAATGTAATTCCGCTGTGGACTTTTGGCTTGAATTATTGATGATTAAGTAAAATATCTATAATAATTGAGACAACAAAGCAATATCTAAATGAAAAAAACAAGTGCAAATTAATGCTAACTTAACAGTAAAACATCCGATGTTTTGGAAATATCGGATGTTTTATAAAATAGTTAGCTGTAATTCGCACTTGATTTTTTCATTTGGCGACTGAGAAGTTATGGTATTTGATTGTATTTAATAAATTTATTTATTTTAATGTATCAAGTATTATGAGTTGTAAAATCCTAATCTTTTTTGAAATATTTATCAATAAGTTTTAACAAACAAATTTTACTCGTGGGTTTGGTGATATAGTCATTGCAACCGGATTGAATTGCTTTCTCTCTATCCCCTATTAAAGCATAAGCTGTTTGAGCAATAATAACTACATTTTGATTAAACTTGCGAATTTCATTTGTGGCTACATATCCACTCATTCCTGGCATTTGAATATCCATAAGAATCAAATCAATATCTGGATTATTGCGAGCCACTTCAACTGCTTCAGTACCAGTATTAACCTTTAAAATAGATTTGCTATATTGTTTTATCATTTGTTCAATCAGCAATTCAGAAGTTTTATCATCTTCAGCGATTAAAATCTTCAATTTGTTGGAGATTGGATGTGAAATTTCATTTTGGATTAAATTATTTGCTTGTATATTTAACTGGCTGGAGCATTTATATGGTATAGTAAAATAGAAAGTTGAACCTTTGTTAATCTCACTTTCAACCCAAATTTTTCCACCAAGCATTTCGATATAAGCTTTTGAAATTGCTAAACCCAGACCCGCACCTTGTCGAGCATATTTATCAATTATTTCTGCTTGGATAAATCGTTCAAAAATGGCACCAAGCATATTTTTATTAATACCTATTCCAGTATCTTGTACATAAAATTCTATTAATTTATTCTCATTTTTGATTATGATATTATAGCCAAATTCAATTTCACCAGTATTTGTGAATTTAATTGCATTTTTAACAATATTAACAAATACGGCATATAATTTTTCAGAATCTGTAATAATTTTTGCTTTTTTTCCAGATAATGTAGGTTTAGTTAAAAATTTAAGACCTTTACATTCTATCTCGGATTTAAAAAAATGATAAATTAATTCAATTTGTTCATTAATATCTATTTCAGTATTTTTTACTTTCATCAAGCCAGCTTCGACTTTTGAAATATCTATAATCTCATTAATAATATTTAACATTCGTTTGCAACTTATTTCTATGATTTTAATATATTCCTGTTGTTCTTCGTCAGATAAATGAGGTTCTTTTAGAAGTTGAGAAAAGCCCAGAATACCATTCATAGGTGTTCTAATTTCATGACTCATATTAGCAAGAAATGCTGATTTTAGGAGCTCACTTTCTTCTGCCTGTTCTTTTGCAATTTTAAGCTCTTCATTTTGCATTTCTAATTCAATTTGATGAACTTGCAATTCATGAATTAACTTCAAATTTTCAATTCCAGATAGATGTTTTGCATTATTTATTTTTCTAATTCTTAAAGATTCTTCAGCTTTGAGTCGAAGTTTTTCTTGCTCTGATATATCAATTCTATCTTTCAAGGGATACCTTTGAAATTTTACAACAACCCACAAAAAATTGAATTCTCATTTTATTTAATCCCTATATTTTAAATTTTTTTTATTCAGTTAATAAGTTATTTTCGCGAAGTAATGCAATTCTCATATTCAGGTCTGATTCTAACTTTTTCGCTACAGTAATATCAATAAATGTTATTACAATTCCTTCTATACGATCATCAGTAGTTCGATAAGGCATAATTCTCACTGTAAACCAACGGTCATCGTTAGTTTGGATAGCCGTTTCTCTAAAAATCAAAGTCTTCAGTACTTCTCTGGAATGATCTGCAATTTCAGGATATTGCAAATCAGAAAATAAATCAGTAAATGGTCTTCCAATATCTGTAGAGCGAAGTTTAATGATTTTTGTTAATTGTTCAGTATAACGGCGTACATTTAATTCTTTATCAAGAAATAAAGTAGCAATATCGGTACTATTTAAAAGATTTTTCATATCATCATTAGCAGCTACGTATTCGGAAACTTTTGTTTGTAATTCAAGATTCACAGTTTGAAGCTCTTCGTTCAAACTTTGCATTTCCTCTCTTGAAGTTGTTAATTCTTCGTTTGAAGATTGAAGCTCTTCGTTTGATGACTGAAGTTCTTCATTTGCAGACTTCAGTTCTTCTTGAGATGTCTGCATTTGTTCTCGCAAACTCTGCAAATCTTCGTAAGCTCTATTTAATGCAATTTCTAAATCTTGCATTGGAATCATAGCAACTTGTTTTCCAGTATTCTTTTTCGAATTTATAGGTTCTCTAAATGCTGGAACATCATTAAATACAACAATAATATTTCCTTTTAATGTTTCAGGTTTATCTATTTGTTGCAAAGTAACATCAACGTATTGTGAACCTTTTTCATTGATAATTTTTAAATTATAAATATATACTGGCTCAAAAGACTGCCTCGCTTTTCTTAAAGCATCAGGTATTTTATGATTTAAACCTTCACGTGCCATAACATAAATATTCATATTTGCTTTGCCAGCAGCTGGTTCTAAATATTTCCCTGTTTTACCGGTGATATACATTATGTCGCCCTCTTGGCTGACAATGACACTTGGAGGAGAAAATCGTTGTAATAATAATTGATCTGCAAGCGACTGAATGTTGTCTTTGATTTTAATTGGTTTCATTTCTTCTAATAAATGTTTTTTTGATTGGGAAAATCCACTCGGAAAATCAATTGATACTATATTTATAGGAGAAGAATTTCGGCTGAAAATTTTGGATTTTGAATCTATTGGAGTAAACTGAATAACTTTTGAATTATCATTTTCTGAATTGCCCAGCAACAAAATACCACCCAGATTTAGACTATAATAAAATAGATTCATAAGCTTCTTTTGTAATTCAGGTTCCATATATATTAATACATTACGACAAGATAGAAAATCTAATTTCGTAAATGGTGGATCTTTAACTATATTATGTTGTGCAAATATTATCATTTCTCGAATACTACTTCTAACTCTGAAACCAGTATCATCTTTTGTGAAATACTTGTTAATCTTTTCTTGAGTGATATCAGCCACAATATTGGCTCTGAAAAAACCCTTCCTTGCAATTTCAATAGCATCTGCATCAATATCTGTTGCGAATATTTGCAATGAAATATTTTTTTTTACTTGCTCGCAAACTTCTTTGAAGACTATCGCAAATGTATATGCTTCTTCTCCAGTTGAACAACCAGTAATCCATGCACGAAAAATATAATCATTTGGTAATTTTTTTAGATAATCTGCAAGTATTTTTGTTTCAAGTTTATCCCAAACAAACGAATCGCGAAAAAAATTTGTAACACCAATTAATAACTCTTTAAAAAGTAAATCCAACTCGTTAGGATTTTCTTTCAGAAATATTTCATAATTGATAATCTTTTCAATTTGGTGAACGCTCATCCTTCTTTCTATTCTACGAAGCAAAGTATTTTTTTTATACAAACTAAAATCATGCCCCGTATGCTGTTTGATTAATGTAATGATTTTCTCAAGATTATTTTCACTATTATTTTTAGTTTTTTGAATAATTGATATATCAGGGCTAAATTTGAAAATATTAAGTAGTTTTGCAGGTAATTCTATAGGAATAGCAACAATGTCCACTAAAACAGAATTAATTGCATTTAAAGGCATACTGTCATATTTTGCAGATTTAGGTTCCTGAACCAAAACAAAGCCATTCAACTCTTTGATGGTCTTAATACCCAAACTACCATCAGAACCCATCCCAGAAAGAATTATACCAGCACACTTTTCATTATTTTCTTCTGCAAGGGATTTAAAAAAATAATCGATGGGAAGTCTTAAACCGCGTAATTCAATTGGTTCGTTTAAATTCAAATAACCATTTTTAATAAACATACTTTTATTTGGTGGAATTACGTAGATATTATTTGGAATTACTTTTAAATGTTCTGTTACTTGTGAAACAACCATTTTTGTAGTACGTTGCAGTATTTCCGGCAAAATATCTTCATGATTTGGATCAAGATGTTGAATCACAACAAACGCCATACCCGAATCAACTGGCATATTTGAAAAAAACTGCTCCAATGCGTCCAATCCACCAGCAGATGCACCAATACCAACAATTGGGAAATTTGAATTATTTGAAATTGGCTTTGATACCTGATTTAAATCAGATTTAACCATATTTACTTGTTCGTCATTTTTTTTCATATTCGCTAATTTTTTAATTAATTGTTTTCCAACTTTCAAAATTCGTTTTTGTAAAGTAAAATTTGGTTAATAAGTATATCTAAAAATAGAATAATTATCAGTAATCAAAAGAAGTTATGAATAATTTCGATTAAATAGTTATTTTGGAATTACCTCACAGTTTGATTAGTATGTAAAAACAAATTTAATCATAATTAATGTATCAGCAAAGATAAATCATTTATAAAATAGAGATTTAGTTGAAATTAATTTTATAAATTATAAAAAGTTAGTTAAATTTCATATTTGGTAACTCCACGTGGGCAGTTTTGTTAAAAGATTTAATCCATAACGGAATTTCGAAGAAATATTCATTTTAGAATTTTTAAAAAAGAATTTTAACTACTCAACCGTTTTGAATTTTTTTGATTTCTTTGTTATTTGCAAGAAAAAACGAATAATTTTATCAAGTTACAGGTATTTACAAGATTAAAATTCTTTGAATATCCCGTTCGGGATTACATATTTGTAACAGGGATATTTCACGTAAGTCTAACAATCCAGTATGGATTGCATATTGTTTTATACACATTCAACTCCTATGGAGTTGCTCGGGTCGGGGCGTTTTTTTTATTACAAACATATATTCCCGATGGGAATTTCAAGGAATTTCATTGATTTTAATTAATCATATAATTATCAAATACAAATTGACAGAAAGAGTAGATTTGTTTAATTTGACTGAATAGTTACGAATTGAGCAGCAAAATATGTGATAAAAAATCAGTTGAAATATAGATGAAAAATTCAATTCGATGCCTAATATTTGAAATAATGTTCTATTGCCTAATTAATTTACTTTTTTATTAATCAATTTTTTTTTAATTTGGAATGATTTGAACATTAATTAATAGAAAAATGTATGTATTCACATTTGTATTCATCATCTGTATTTGGCATTGACGCATTCATTGTAGAGATTGAAACACATTTAGACAACGCACTACCAAATTTTTCGATAGTAGGTTTACCAGATTCAGCTGTAAAAGAATCAAGAGAAAGAGTTTCCGCAGCGATTAAAAATTCTGGACTAATCTTTCCAAATAAGAAAATCACAGTGAATCTTGCCCCAGCTGACGTAAGGAAAGAAGGAAGTGCATTTGATTTACCAGTTGCACTTGGTGTATTATCTTCATTAAGAATAATCGAACACGAAAATCTTGCTGATGTTATTATTTTGGGAGAATTAGCTCTTGATGGCTCTTTGCGTCCAATACACGGAGCTTTATCTATTGCAATTGAAGCAAAAGAAAAGGGCTTTAAACGAATTATTTTACCCAAAGAAAATGCAGACGAAGCAGCACTTGTGAAAGAAATAGAAGTAATTGCAGTTGATAATTTGAAAGAAGCTGTCGATTACATTAATGGTGATATAGTTATCGAGCCACGAGTTGTTGATATTGATGCACTTTTTATGCTTGATAATTCATCAAAAATATTTGATTTAGCTGATGTAAAAGGACAGAATAATGTAAAAAGAGCATTGGAAGTTTCTGCCGCTGGTGGTCATAATATCTTAATGATAGGACCTCCAGGTTCAGGAAAAACAATGCTTGCCAAAAGAATACCTTCAATTTTACCTCCATTAACTTTAGATGAATCACTTGAAACGACAAAAATTCATTCTGTAGCAGGTATATTGCCAAAAGATACTGCATTAGTAAGTATTAGACCATTTCGTTCCCCGCACCACACAATTTCAGACGCAGCACTTGTTGGTGGAGGAATGGGGAAAATTCGTCCAGGTGAAATTTCATTATCCCATCATGGCGTTTTATTTATGGATGAGCTACCTGAATTTGCAAGAAATGTACTTGAAGTATTGCGTCAGCCACTTGAGGAAAAGAAAATCGCAATTTCCAGAACAAAAATGTCAGTCGAATATCCTGCCAATTTTATGTTGGTTTGCTCAATGAATCCGTGTCCATGCGGAAATTATGGCGACCCTACGAAAGAATGTAGTTGCACTCCACAAAAAATACAGAATTATCTTGGAAAAATATCTGGACCTCTTTTAGATAGAATTGATATACATACCGAAGTACCAGCAGTAAAATATCAGGATTTGGCTTCAGTAAAGCAAGGTGAGCCATCAGAGTTTGTAAGAGCAAGAGTTATTAATGCAAGAAAAATTCAATCTGAACGATTTAAATCTTCTCATACTTTCAAAAATGCTGATATGAGTTCCAAAGAAATAAGAAAATATTGCGTACTCGATACAGCAAGCCAAGACCTTCTGAAAATGGCAATGAATAAACTTGGCTTATCAGCAAGAGCTTATGATAGAATTTTGAAAGTATCAAGAACAATTGCAGACCTTGCCCAAAGTGAAAATATAAAGTCGGAGCATATAAGCGAGGCAATTCAATATAGAAGTTTAGATAGAGAATATTGGAAATAGTTTGACATATTTTCAATATATTTGGTATTGAATTCAAAATTGTAATTTTTCCAGTTACAAAAGTGTTAATTTCCTTATTAACATTGTTTTTTGTCTTATTTTTTGATATAGTTTTTGGAGGTGCAAATGGCTAAAAATATATTTTACTTAACAATATTTGTTTTATTTTTGAGCTATGGAACTATATTCTCAAAAGAAAATGATAGTATTCCCCAAAAAGAGAAAACAATAGAAATGCTATAATTAAATAAAAGGAAATTATACAAAAAATAAATATAAATTCATTGATAATCACAACGGGATTAAATGTTTGTAAACCCCAACCTAACTTTCCCCAGGGGGAAGGAACTAACGTAATTCCATCAGTTCCGCTGGGATTGTTGGACTTACGCAAATAATCCTTGTTCGCATAATTTTTTTTCCGAAGCTTTTCTTTTTATTTTCTTTGTAACCTAACTCAAATACAAAAATATCGTTTTTCTCGCACCTATTCACACTTTTCAATGTTTATTTATGAATACTTATGCTAATCTCACTTTTTTTCATCTTATAATTTCCAAGCTAAACTATTGATATTATATTCTTTGATGAGTGTATTTCCAGAGAATAAATAAGTTGATTTACTCTTTCAAACATTAATTGTTCGTGATCTCAAATCGTTGTGTCATTCAACAACAATAGATTATTAATCAAGTACATTGCGACATTTCATTAATTCATAATCTGGTCTTTGCATAAATAAATCATCACTTATTGAATTCATTTTATTTATTGATGCTTTAATAGCTTCTTCCGATTTATCTATTCCTATCCATTTCCTGCTATTAATATGTGCAGCTTTTAATGTTGTTCCAGAACCACAAAAACAATCCAAAACTATGCTATTTATATTGCTGGATGTTTGAACAATTATATTCAATAAGTCATCGTTTTTTTCTGTTGGATAAACAGGGTACTGTGGGTCTTTATATTCCCAAATATCTTGCATTCGTTTTCCATCTTGTTCGTCAAAATATAATATTTTACGTGGATTTCCATTTTCGGACCATTCAATAAGTCCTTGATTATCCCACAATTCTAATGTTTCAATATCAGTTCGCCAGTGTCTTCCTGCCGGTGGCAATATTCCTTTAAATGCTTTTGATGTATTTCCATTTACAGTTTCTCCGGGTGCGTGCAATGGTATTGTAGTATAATGTCTTCCTTTTTTATCCTTCTTGGGAAAAAGCTTGATTTTGTCTTCTGCTGTATATGGCATTTTTGGTTCGTTCCAAATCAAATTATCAGATTTCGAGTAAAATAAAATTAGGTCTTTAATGTTTCCATAACCTTTTCGTGCAAAATTTTTAGGGTTACATTTCACTCGGGTGATATCATTTCGGAAATTTTCAATTCCAAAAACTTCGTCCATAATCAATTTTACGTAATGTCCGATTTTATAATCAATATGCAAATAAATTGAACCTTCGTCAGATAATAGTTTTTTTAACAAAATTAGACGTTCTCTCAAATATTCTATAAATTCATATCCCATCAAGTTATCAGTATAAGCAATTTTACCGTTTTTGCTGTTGCTAATAGTACTTGCTCTTTCGTCTGTTATTGTAAAAGAATTATTTGTTGCAAAAGGTGGGTCAATATATATTAAATCAATTTTACCAGCTAAATCATAATCAGTGATTAATTTTTTTATAGCAATTAAATTTTCACATTGAATTAATTTATTGACACTTGTGGTATTATTTTGCTTAACAAATTCACAATTCAAAATATTATCGTAAATCTCAGCTTCATTCCGTTTTTTTGGATATTGTAATGTCATTTTGATTATAATTGATATAAATATTCACGTAAAACCAAAGCACTCATTATATTTGAATCAGCGTATTTTTTTGTAATATCTTTATACATTTTATTGTTTCCTTTGATGTATAGAACTCCGTCAAGTATTGCTAAAATAGTAGCATTAACATTTTGGGCTTGCATTGTGGCGATTGCATCGTTAAATTGAGCGTTTTGATGACCTCCAAAATCAGTAAGAAATTTTGCTTCACCTATAACATATTTTTTATTGAAACGTGCTACAAAATCAAGTCCTTTTGAGTGTTTGTAATTTAATATTTCAGAAGCAAAATCCATTAATTCTCTATCACTACCATTTAAAACAGCGTCATTTTCAGAATTCATAAATTCCTTTAAATCAACAGGTTGTAATCCTAATGCTTTCCTATTTAGCCAACGTTTGAAAAAGGGACCTATTTGTCTATTAGTTTCTTTTGGCTCACTACAGCGTTCGAAAATTTTGTCAAGTCCCAATTCGTATATCCGCCCACATAAACGATTTATCGTTTTGGGATTTCTTTCAATTGCTGATTTATCACGTTTTAAATATGCAACATAACTTTCTTTGATTGGGAATAGATCAAACTTTAGAAGTTCACGCAATAACTCATCATTATTTTGATTATTAAATGCTTTTTCAATCTTGTCCCAATTTTCTTGTTTAATTTCCCTAATTCCTTCTGGAATTGTAGGATAAACTTGAAATAAATCATCTAAATATGATTTTTGATTTGCGTATTCAATACTTATTTCTGTCCAATAATTCATATATGTTTTTTCAAGATTTATGAAAAGTTAATAACTATAATCATCATATAAAATTTGTTTTCATTTTCACTGCCTGTAACTATACCTTCTCTAACCATTTAATATATGATAAGTGGCTGACTCACTTTTGAGACAGCCAAATACCAATTACTAAATTACTTCTTTTTTGCTCTTTTCTCTTCTGCCTCAGCAAGTATTCGCAAGCAATCATCAAGAGATAATTCTTCTGGAACTAATTTCTTTGAAATTGAAGCATTGCTTTTCCCATCTGTAACATACGGTCCAAATCTGCCCTTTAATACTCTAATATTGCTATTTTCAAAAGATTTAATGTCATTGCCACCCGTAGCAAGCATTTTCAAACAATCTTCATGAGTTAATTGTTCTGGATTGATATTTCGTGGTATTTTTACATTTTTCGTGCCATCGGTAATATAAGGTCCAAATCTACCACGAACAACTTGAATTTTACCTTCATCAAACAATAGAATTGCGTTTACATTTACACCTGTAATTCTTGAATCTAATTTTACAAGTGCTTCCTCAAGTGTAATTGAATATACTTCTTCTTTTGTAATTGAAATATTTGCTTTGCCTTTTTTTAGATATGGTCCGTATCTGCCAATTTGTGTTGATACTTCTTCTCCATCAGGAGCATTGCCGAGAATTCTTGGTAATTCAAACAATTTAACTGCCTCCTCCAAAGTAATTGATTCAATTTTCTGATTTTTAGGCATCTGAGCAAATTTTGGTTCTTCGTCATTTTCACCTAATTGCAACATTGGACCAAATTTACCAAATTTTGCATAAATTTGCTTACCTGTTTTTTCATCAATTCCTAATTGCCTTGCCTGAACAGCATCACTTCTTTTAATATCTTGCATTTGTTCTATTGCTGGGTGGAATGAATCATAAAATTCAGCAATCATTTTAGTCCACTTCTTTTTCCCTTTCGCAACTTCATCAAATTCTGCTTCTACATTTGCAGTAAAGTTGTAATCAATAATAGCAGGGAAAAATTTCAACAAAAAGTCAGTAACAACAATGCCAATATCTGTAGGAAATAATTTAGCTTTTTCTGAACCATAAGTTTCGGACTTTGTTTCTTCTTTTACTTTTGAATTTTTTAGAGTAATTACAAAGTAATCACGTTTTTGTCCTTCCAAATCCTTTTTCTCAACATAACCTCTATCTTGAATAGTTGAAATTGTTGGTGCATAAGTTGAAGGGCGTCCAATTCCCATTTCTTCAAGTTTCTTAACTAAAGCAGCTTCATTATAACGTGCAGGTGGTCTTTTAAAAGTCTGTCTTGAAACACATTTATTAAGATTTAGCAATTGACCAACTTTTAATGGAGGGAGAAGGTTTGATAATTCTTCATCATCATTATCATCTTCACGGCTTTCCATATATACTTTTAGAAAACCATCAAATTTAATAACTTCGCCTTGTGCTGCAAATAATTCTTTACTACCAGTAATTGAAATATTTACCGCTGTTCTTTCGAGCTGAGCATCAGCCATTTGGGAAGCAATAGTTCTTTTCCAAATCAAATCATATAATTTAGCATCTTCTTTACCACCCTTCAATGAAGTAACTGCCATATTTGTTGGGCGAATAGCTTCATGAGCTTCTTGGGCGCCTGCTGAAGAAGTAACATATTTTCTAAATTTGTGATAATTGTTTCCATATTGCGAATTAATTTGCTCAGCAATGGCATCAGTTGCAGATTCCGCAAGATTCACAGAATCTGTTCTCATATAAGTGATAATACCTGCTTCGTAAAGTTTTTGTGCAACAGACATCGTTCTCTTTACTGAAAAACCTAATTTCCTTGATGCTTCCTGTTGCAAAGTGGAAGTTGTAAATGGTGGAGCAGGTGATTTTTTTGCAGGCTTAACTACAATATCATCAACTTTGAAATCGGAATTTTTGATTGAGTCAAGAAAGTTGTAAGCCGCTTTATAATCATAAAATTTAGATTTAAGTTCAGCTTTTAGAATTTGACCATCTTCAAAAATAAAATCAGCATTAACTTTGTAGAAAAATTCATTTTTGAAAGCATCAATTTCTCTTTCTCTATCCACAATTAAACGAACAGATACAGATTGAACTCGCCCTGCTGAAAGTCCTTTACGAACTTTTTTCCATAAAATTGGTGATAATTCATAGCCAACCAATCTATCCAAAATACGTCTTGCTTGCTGAGCATCAACAGTATTTAAATCCAAATCACGTGGATTTTGAATAGCTTTTAAAATTGCAGGTTTTGTAATTTCGTGGAAGACTATTCTTTTAGTATCTTTTTTCTTTAGATTTAATGCTTCGTACAAATGCCATGCAATAGCTTCTCCCTCACGGTCCTCGTCGGTTGCAAGCCATACCTTGTCTGAAGTAGCAACCAATTTTTTCAAATCTTTGACAAGTTTCTCTTTGTCTGGGCTTATTTCATAAGTGGGCTTAAAGCCATTTTCAATATCAATACTCATTCCCTTTTTGGGCAAATCTCTGATATGCCCGAGAGATGAAGTTACAGTAAAATCACTACCTAAATATTTTTCTATAGTTTTTGCTTTTGCAGGAGATTCTACAATTACAATTGATTTTATATTCTTTTCAGCTGATTCAGTTTTACTCATTTTATTAAAATACTCAATAAATTAATTTCTTAAACATTCAAAATTACGAAAAAATAGTATTTCAGATAAACAAAATAATTTTTTCAGTAAATTAAATGAAAATTTCAATTTCGGATAAATGAAAAATTACTATAAAGTAAACTGTTTATTCAGTTTTTTTGGTGATAATCCACAAACCAAGTTAAATCAAATAATAAATATTTATTTTGAATTCAATGAAACTTTTTTTAATTTGGCGACTCTTATAACTGAGTTTAAGATTGAAATTTGAAAAATGAATGAACTAATTAAACAAAGAGAATTTTTGCAACTGTTGAATCCAGTGAATGATGATTTGTCAAGATTTGTACTGGCACTGACTCGTAATAGAGAGGATACAAAAGATATAGTAAGCGAAACACTGCTCCGAGCTTATGAAAACTTTGGAAAGCTAAATTCTCCGCAGGCATTTAAGAGCTATCTCTTTACAATTGCCAACAGAATTTACAAACGGAAACGTTTTAGGAGCAGACTGTTTGGAATTTTTGATGAAGAGGTAGTTCTAAATATACCTGATAATGGAGTAGCTCCGGATAGATTGTCAGATGTGGATATGCTTTATTCTGCAATTGCAAAATTACCCGAAGCACAGCAAACTGCAATAATTCTCTTTGAAATATCTGGTTTTTCGCTTGAAGAAATTAGAGAAATTCAAGGAGGTTCATTATCAGGTGTTAAATCCCGACTCAAAAGAGGACGTGAAAAGCTTGCCGAATTACTCGGTGCTAAAAGTAAAATTTCCAAAAAAGAAATCGAAGTTACTTCTGCCGGCAATAACAAGATTTTTTCTAATGGAACAGTTTTTAAAATTAAAAATAATGATAATATTTTATTGAGTGTCAGCAATGAAAAATAATATAAATCTTGATGAACTGTTCAGCAAAGCAAAAGAAGCTGAACCTGTGTTTTCTAAAGACGAAGCGCGCACGCTTATAGAAAACGCCTCCATTGCAAGCACAGGTAGTTTATTTAACAAGAATATCAAAGGAAGTTCAATAATGAATATAATGACAGCCGCAGTCGTTACTGCAACAGCTGTAGGTATTATTGCCTACAATTCTATGACTAATAGTCAAGAAAATGTTACTAAAAGAACAATTCAAATTGTTCAAAATGATAATATAAAAACTAAAGAATCGAAACTTAATCCCGAATTAACAGTTGCCGATATTGTGAATGCAGAACAAACTGAAAAATACGACAAGAAAATACTCGTAGAAACTCCTAAAACTGATTCGGAAAATACTAACAATGTTAATTGGGAAAAAGATGTAATCCAAGGTGTTAATATTATTGAATTGACTGAAGAACAAGCTGGAAATATTGGTATTACGATTGGAGAAAATGCTGATTGTATTCAATATATTTCAGGAAAAACTAAAGAAAGCCCTGAATTAGTTAAAATTTATGTTGATTGGGGTGTTGGTATAAATCAAATTAATAGTAATGACAAGAAAAATATTGCAGGAATGTTTGAACCAAGAATGGTAACCGATAATTTTGGCAACAAAAGAATATCTACTTTCAATGAAGATGAAAATAGTAATTTATCTAAATTAGAATTTATGGATAAAGATAAAAATCTTTACATTCAAAGCATTACAAATAAAGATTCTGACAAAAGTGTTAATGTTGTGATGGGTGGTATGGATAAAACTATTATTGCTACAAGTAGTAATCCTAATTCTTTTGATTATTCCAATACTATGAATTGGACACAAAATGAAAACAAACCTGATGAACAGACAAGAACATTAGATTTAAAAGATGAGCAAATAATTGTTACAGATAGAAAATACTTTTATTCTAATCCAAATAATAATAATAGTATGATGAATTTTACCACTGTTGTTGATGTGGATTCACTTTTAACCAATCTAAATATTGATGAAATTATTAAAAACTCATTTTCAAATTTAGATGAAATTAAAGATAAATTAGATTTGCCAGACTCATTGAAAAATAGAACAATGGAACAGTTAATGCCTATGCTAATGGACAGTACCAAAAAATATATGAATAAATTTTCGAAAGATTTTGATATAAAATTGAAAATGGACGGTAATGTATCAGAGGAAATGAAATTAAAATTAGAAGATTTACAGAAAAAAATGCAAGGTACTAATATTGATTCATTGATTAAATCTAATTTTCAAAACAAGATGATTTTTATGGGTGATAATGAAATTAGAACTGATAAAGATTTTAAATTCAATAATGCTCAAATTAAAATCGTAAAAAATATTTCAAATGACAGTTGTCTCAATTTTGGAGATTTGAAGATTAATTCTTCTTCAATTGGTGATGATTTAATCAAATTGAACAAATTAGTTCCAGTTGCTATCAATATTCCTAATGCTAAAGATAGAAATGGCAAAGAATTGAAGAATTTCAGATTTGTACTTTGGTTTGAGCCAACAGATGATTTTGTAAATAAATTACCTGGAAACATTAAAGTACAATTGCAGAATGAATTGAAAACTTTGAATAATTCGACAGATATTTGTGAGAATAAAGATGTGATTGCCGGTCAAGAAACGTATCTTGATGTTTGGAGAGCTTGTAGTGGTGCTATTGAGAATCTTACATCTTATCCTAATCCGGTAGAAAATATAGTAAATGTCAAATTCAAACTTAGCGAAAAAAGAACAGTGAATTTCTCAATACACGATTTAAATGGAAGGAAAGTACAAGAACTCGGAAAAGCTAATTTAACAATTGGTACTATTGAGAGAAGTTTTGAAGTCAAGAATTTGGAATCAGGAATGTATTTAATTGTTGCTCAAACAGAATTAGGTGAGCAAGCAGTTCAGAGGATAATTGTAAAGTAGAAACTTCATTGAGATACAAATAACTCTAATCAGGTTAATTCAATAGTAAAGTCCAGCATATATAAGTGCTGGACTTTTTTTTAAAACCCAAGTTGCAACAGGCACATCTCAAAAAAAACTTCGGTTCTCTGTTTGTGTTCCGAAAACCGAAGTTTATGAATTTTGCATTTTAAGCAAATCTTATTTTATTTTTATGAAATTATATAATTGATTTCCAATTAAGAAATAATATACTCCAGAATCCAATTTTGAAATGTCTAATTTGTTGTTCATTGCTGAAATAGTAATATTCTCTACCAAAACAATATTTCCATAAATATCATAAACTATTATTTCCTTTTGCTCCGCACTTATTAGATTTTGGTTTTCATTGAGTTTTATCAGAATAAAATCTTTTGCAGGGTTTGGATAGCAAAAATAAGTGCTATTGTCAAAACTGTATTCTACTCCATCAGGATTCAGTCCTGATATTGGCTCTTCTAAAGTGATATGTTTATCAGAAATATTCACTTCAATTTTGTCAGGGTCAAATACATATTTTTCTTTGAAAAAAGTGATTGTATGTTTTCCTTTCTGCAAATTCATTAAAGTAAACTTTCCATCGGCATCTGTCATTGTTTTTCGTTTTCCAGAACTTACTTCAACATCAGCTAAACCCTTATTGCTCTGTATTTCATCGTTATTTTTTTTAATTTTTGTTATATACAAATCTTCAACAATACCACTAACATCATAAACATCAAGCAATTGTGATAAATATAATTCTAAAGTATAAATATATGTAAATCCAAATAAAACTGTTCCATTTTTTGCTATTTTCAATATTGAAGCAGACTCATCAATAATGTATTCTTTATTATTATTGAAAATTTTTATTTTTATCTTTTCATCTGAATCCACAAATAACCAGCCCATCATATTGTCCACTAAAAAAGGATTATATGAGGTAACACCATTTTCTGACAATTGAGTTAGTGTTTCATTTTCATAAAGATAAATCTTAAAATCGTTAGAAGTTAATATCATTCGTCCATTATTTAACCAATAAGAACTTGCCATTCCTTTTGGAGTTGAACTTGAAGAAATTTCCACATCAATCTTGAAGTTGGAATTATCATCTACATTAACGCCATAAATATAACTTCCATTAGGTGAACTTTTTGTGTAATAAACAGTTTTACCTTCTATTATTGGTAAATAACAATTCAATTCGGGGTCAATTGCTATTGTTTTGGTTTTCGTGCCATCCCATAGTACAATTTTTGTTTTCCAATCGGAAGCAGGTGGGTCCCAGCTTTCAAATACAACTTGACCAAAATTATTAATTTTAGGAAAGTTTTCTTCGCCATCACTTTGTGAAATATCAATTGTAGTTCCATTGCTATAAAGGAAAATATCTGTGTCCGTATTTTCGGCATATTGCTGCCAGACAACTTGACCATTATCATTAATATCAATGTAAGCACAATAATTATTCCATTCAGAAATCTTATTGCTAATCAAAATTGGTTCGTTAGTTAAAGAAGCAGTCCATACGTTAAAATTCACATAATTTCCTGTATCGTCGTATTCAGTTTGTAACCATGCAACTTGGTCATTATTGTTAATGCATAAATATGCATATCCTACGTAAACAGATTCATTTTTTGTTATTTGAGTTGATTTACCATTTTTGTAAATCATAATTTGGGCGATATCATCAATCATCGCCGGATAAACTATTGTGCCATTATCATTCATTTCAAATGATTTATAGCCATCAATAGGGAATGCAGGAAATAAGTAATCGCTTACATATCTCATATCTGCCATAAGAAGAGTAGGAATAATCAATAAAAATGTAACAAAGTATTTCATAATAATACTCCACATGTAATAATTCAAAAAACACAACATTTTTTACAAAATTAAAACAATTTTCCAGGAATACAAATTAAATTAAGTTAATAAAACTTAATCTTAATTTACAAATAAGTTTAGAGCGATCTCTTATCTAACTTGTCAAAACACCTTTCGATTGTTTGAGAAATTCGTGACTACTCAGTCGCCAAATGAAAGAACCACGTGCAAACAAAAACTAACTTTGTTCAAAACCTTCGGAATGTTTTGAATTAAGTTAGCTATTAATTGCACCTGATTTTTTCATTTTAGTACTTAGAAGTTATTCTTGGTGTTGCTTTATTTTTCCTTTCACTTAGTCCATTTCTTTTTGAACAATTCGTAAAATGTGATGTTCATTAACAAAAGTAAAAAGCTATAAATTGTATCTTCGATTGGAATTGTATAAAGGCGAATTCCAAGATTTTCATTGTTATTATAGATTACAACTGGCAATGCTGTAAGTATTCCATTAACCAATAAAAATGGCAATAGTGATACTAAATATGCCACATAAAATCTACCAAGCCATTTATATTTCAAAAATATACCATGCAAAAGAAGAAATATACCAGTAAAACTAAAAACAACAAAAGTATAACTTCTATCAAAATTCAGAATTGCAGAAATTAATAATAATGCTCCGATTAAAATGCTCATTTTGTTTGCGATATTGCCAAAAATATCTTTTTTTATGAAAAAATTCATAACTTCATACACGAAAACACAAGCGAATGGAACAGTAATAAAAAACAACCACTCTTCTAAAGGTAAATTTATTATATTGATGCCAAGTAAATAATCACTATTGAAAGACCAAACACCATATTTGGTTTTGAATACATCCCAGATAATAAAAAATGCTCCTGTAATGAAAATTGCCGGAAATACAAACTTCCAATTCTTATAAAACTTTATTTTTGATTCAAAACTTTGTATAACTGGAAAGAGCATTGTAATTATATTAATAATCAGGTATGTATATTGCTTTTCAATCATTTTTTGCCTTCGTTTGCTATATCAAAATACTTTTTGGAAAAAAGCAACATTCCAAAAGATTCGCCCGGATATTTGGATAAATATTTATGATGAGCATGATGTGCCTTCAAAACAGCTTTTAAATATTTATTTTCCACTTTTCCGAACAGGAATTTCCTCAATTTTTAAGTCGTTGATGAATAAGTACTTCGTGAAATAAAAAATAAGCAATACCATATACTAAAATACCGTAACCAATCCAGATTTTGAAATCAAATCCATCAATTGCACCAAACATAATAAAAAGCCAACTTGGAATAGCAAAAATCAAAAAGAAAGTATCATTTTTCTGAAAAAATCCTTTAGGTTGATTATGATGGTCTTCGTGTAGCGACCATAAGAAACCATGCATAACATATTTATGAGCAAACCATGCCACAAATTCCATAAAGAGAAATGTTGCAATCACTATCAATATAGCTGTTAATATATTCATAACGCCCCAAAAATTATAAAATTAATCATTTTTTTTGTAATATTAAAGTTTTTTTTGTAACAACTCAGCCGCTTATAGTTAATTTAGAATTTTGTTTTTTAATAAAAATTTCTTGAAATTCCCTTAGGGAATTAATGTTTGTACTGATTAATCTTCTCTTCTACACCTGCAACGCCGTAGGTGTTGAATATGTTTGTTATATTCAATCCCGCTGTGATTGCTGGACTTTCTAAAGTTCCTTCCCCTTGGGGAAGGTTAGGTTGGGGTTTACAAACATTTAATCCCTAACGGGATTTTCAAGGAATTATATTTTTTACTATTTTTTCAACTTGTTCCAAGTAAACTCTTATTTATTTAAATGACAAAGTAAGTTGTAAATTATATAACTGCTAAGTAGTCAAGTAGTTTGAATAAAAAAAGCTGTCAAATTTTGACAGCTTTAAGTAAATATATCTCAAAGTAAATTTATTTTGCCATTGCAACACTTCTGCGTTCGCGAACTACTGTAACTTTGATTTGTCCTGGATATTCCATTTCGTTTTCAATTCTCTCAGCAATTTCATTTGCAATAGAATCTGCAATAACGTCATCAACTTTTTCAGGTTCAACAATAACACGAATTTCACGACCAGCTTGTATAGCAAATGTTTTAGCAACACCATCAAAACTCTGTGCAATTTCTTCGAGTTTTTGTAAACGTTTAACATAGTTTTCTAAGGATTCACGTCTTGCTCCAGGTCTTGCACCACTAATACTATCTGCTGCTTGAACAAGAACCGCAATTGGTGATTCCATTTCAATATCTTCATGATGGGCGCCAATAGCATTACACACAACATGCTTTTCTTTATATTTTTTAGCTAAGTCAAATCCAATCAATGCGTGTGGAGTTGCCTCTTTTTCAACACATTTTCCAATATCGTGAAGTAATCCAGAACGTCTTGCAAGATTAACATCTAAACCAAGTTCTGCAGCCATTATTCCGCATAAATGCGAAACTTCAATTGAGTGATTGAGAAGATTTTGACCATAACTTGTACGGTATTTCATCTTCCCGACCAGCTTAAGTAATTCAGGATGCATATTATGAATACCGATTTCAACTAATGCCTGTTCACCAATTGATTGAAGTTCGCCTTCAAGTTCTTTCTTTGTTTTTTCAACAATTTCTTCAATTCTTGTAGGGTGAATTCTACCATCAAGCATAAGTCGTTCAAGAGAAATTTTAGCAACTTGTCTGCGGAATGGGTCAAAACCAGAAATAACAACAGCTTCTGGAGTATCATCAATAATTAAGTCAATACCTGTAGCAGCTTCAAATGCTCTGATATTCCTGCCTTCTCTACCTATGATTCTACCTTTCATCTCATCGCTATCAAGATTTACAACCGCTACAGTTGTTTCTGTACTATGGTCAGAAGCAGTACGTTGAATAGCTTGAACTATAATATTTTGAGCTTCGCGAAGTGCTTTATTTTTTGTTTCTTCTCTAATATTTCTCAAAGTATTTGCCGCATGAGTACGAGCATCATTCAGCATTTGTTCCATAAGTTGTTTTTTAGCTTCTTCTTTTGACATTTGAGCAATTTGTTCGAGTTTCTTCTGTTGGTCAACAACTAATTTATTAGCCGCATCAATTTTATCGCCAATAGAATCTTCCTTTTTCTTGAATTCTTCATCTCTTTGAAGCATCAATTTTTCTCTTCTTTCAATTTGCTCAAGTTTGCTTTCTACATTGTCTTCCCTTTTCTTGACGGCTTTTTCCATTTCTTGAATTTTTGCCTTCTTAGCATTAGCATCGTTTTCAAACTCTTGTTTTCTTTTATGCCACTCCTCTTTAGCTTCTAATATCTTTTCTTTTTTGATATTTTTTGATTCATTTTCAGCATCTTTAATAATATTTTTTGCTTGTTGCTCAGCTTCGTCAACTTTTACTTTTGCTATTTTAGAGGAAGTAAGATTTCCCAAAATATATGCTAAAATAAAAGCACCGATACTGCTAACAATAATAATTACAAAATCCATCTGTTTTTCTCCTGTCTCTCTTTCTTTTAATTACATATTTCAAATTTCAAAAATTTTGTTGTGTAATGTTGTTAAAAATTGTTAATTACATCAATTTAATTCATAAATTACCCAAATTTCATAAACATAATGAAATCAATTACATTTAACGAAATTTGTTGAATTTAATTATTTTATTAATAAATATTAATCGTATTGTTAAGGATAACCTAACTTAATATTTTGTTTGATAAAATATAAAATCATAAATCAAATTCATCACTTGATAACTTGAATTTATTTATCAAAAAAATATAAAAAAAGCCACAAATCTACCTTATATTATGAAGAGTAAGAACACTCTACAGTCACAGTGGGTAAATTAGCCCGACTATTTCTGACTTCCACTGAATCCGGGGGGAATATCATTTCTGATTGAGGCCTGTCATAGATAAACGGAGCATAAATCCCTTTAGGATATTTTAGTTCTTTCAACAATAAGTGACAACGATAGATTTGCGACGATTTTCGCATAAAATTTAATTATTTTCAAAGAACATAGTTAATTTTTTATAGTATTTTCAAGATATTCAACCATTTTTGCCAATTGTTCTGCTAATAACTTGTTTTCTGCATTACTTTTCAAATCAGCAAGAATTTCATTCTCTGCAAAATTTAAAGCAACTAATGCTTGTATAGTAGTTGAAGGCAGTTCACCTTTATAATGCTCTTTAATTTTTTGCATATTATGGTTAACCAATTCAGCTGCATTCTTTACAAGTTCTTCATCATCACCAGTCAAAGTATAATCTAAACCACCCAAATTAACTTTTATTGTTTTAGCCATTTTTTTATCGTTGTCAAAAAAATAAAACTGTTTAAAAAATTCATTTTTCAAGACAAACAATTTATACTTTTTGTTTAAATTATGCAAATAATTTTTTGAAATTTTTTTATTTTACATATAATTTTATTTCATCAAAATGAAGTATTTCTTAATTACGGTTAATTTTTAATTCAAAATAACTCAATGTTAATTTTATTTTTTTGCTTATTTTTGTTAAGTATTTTGGTTTCAAAATTTCAGTAAATTATTTTTAATTTTAAAATATTTTTTCAAAAGAGCAAATTGAGAATTTAAAATGGACTTTATAAAATACCCCATAAAACCAGAAAAAGGGAAAGCATGGCATTTATTCATGCATCCATATTTTACAAAACAACCATCAAATGTTGTAAAATCTTATATTGAACATTTCACTAAAGTAGGTGATACAGTATTAGACCCATTTTCAGGAACTGGAGTAACAGCAATTGAAGCATTAGCATTAAAACGTAAAGTAATTGCAGTTGATTTAAATCCTCTTGCTTGTTTTATAACCGAACAAACTGTTGCACAAGTCGATATAAAAAAATTACAAGAAGAATTTGAAAAAATTAAAAGAAAAGTAGGGGCAATAATTGAAAATTACGATTCTGCCACAGCTGATGAAATTGAGAAATTTGAAATCAAACACTGGTATCCCAAAGGTATAAAACTACCTAAAAATACTGATAAAGGATTCGACTTTGTAGAGCAATTATGGACTAAAAGACAACTTCTCGGTTTATCTTTATTATGGAATGAAATAAAGAAAATCAGGGATAATGTTAATAAAGAACAGATGAAATTTGTATTTTCAGCAATGATAACTCGAGTAAATGTAACTTTTCATGATAGTTATAAAGAAATGCCAGACAAATCATTAAAAAGAATTAATGGTGGATCAGTTTCGATATTAAGTCATTATCGTTACTGGATGCCTGAAAGATTAGTAGAAATGCCTGTTTGGAAATCGTTTGAACATAGATTCAAATTAATTTTAAAAGGCAAGGAAAAATGGAATGAAATTACGAAGGATTTTGTAGTTAAAGATAATTTCCAAATTATCAATTCATCTGTTTTGAAATTAGACCAATTTATTGACAATAATTCAGTTGATTATATTTATACTGACCCACCTTATGGCGGCAATATTGCTTATTTGGATTTGTCAACAATGTGGAATGCTTGGCTGGGTTTTGATATAAATGAAGATACTAGGAAAGAGGAAATTATTGAAGGTGGTGATTTAGATAAAACACAAGAAGATTACGAAAACTTATTCTCTGAGAGTTTTGCAGCTATGAGCAAAGTTTTAAAGAAAGATGGCTGGCTATCGCTTGTATTTGCACACAAAAAACTTGAATTTTGGAACTTGATTATTGATGCTAATGAAACAAACGGTATGGAGTTCAAGGGTTCAACTTATCAGCCAACGAATAATTCTTCAATTCATTATAAGAAAAATCCTGCAAATGTACTTTGTAGTCAGAGAATTGCAAATTTCAAAAAAACCTTTGATGTTTCTAAAAGAGAAAAACCAGATGATTTAAAACTTTATATTTTAAATGAATTAGAGCGTGCCTGCCTTGAACAACGTGGTGCTGCAATTGATGTTATTTATCAAAGAGTATTGGATAAATTATTAAATAATAATACTATTCACGAAGCAAAGAAAAAAGGATATTTAAAACTTGAAAATATGCTCGATAAATCGGACAAATTTGAGTTTAACGAAACAACAAAATTATATTACGTAAAAGGTCCTGATAATCAGTATGATGTCTATCAAAAAGAATATTTCAAGAATCGTGACGAATTAAAAATATTTGTTAAAAGTTTATTGAAAGATAAATCATTTACTTTTGATGAAATCCACAAAGAAATATTTGAAATTTATTCTGATGAGAAAAAATTTCCAATCGATAGATTGCATGTTGATTTAGAAGAAATTCTACATGAAATTGCATATCAATTAAAGAATCAAAAAAAATGGACTTTAAGAGCTGACCAATCATCAATGGATTTTGGAAAAGTAATTACTGATAAATTAGTTAAGATAGTACCAAGTGACGGCTCACATTCTGATACAATATTTCGACTTGTTCAGATTGGAAAATACTTGAAATTTAATTGTTGGATTGGAAAAAGGGAGCAATCAATTGCTGAATTTCAAGGTTACAAATTTAATGAATTATCCATTTCTGAATTGCCTGTAAAAACTGTTGATTTACATTTACAAAAAAGTATTAGTCAGATTGATGTAATATGGTTTGATAAAATGAATAATCCTGTTTTTGCTTTTGAAGTAGAAGAATCAACTAATGTGATGACTGGATTTGAAAGATTTATGAATTTATTGAAAGTTGACCATTCGATATCAAATAAATTATTTATTATTGCACCACAAGCGAGAAAAAGAAAAATATCAGATGTATTCAAAAATTCTACTTATATCGGAGCGCCAATCTATCTGGAAAATAAAGTTGGATTGATTTATAAAGAAGAATTATATATGTTTTACGATGAACATATTGATGAAGATTTTAATGAAAATGATTTTTTGAAATTAAATGAAATACTATTAGATAAAAAAATTGAATAAAAATATTGTTAATTTATTTCACTTGTTTTTTGACATGCAGATTAAAATTAGCTAAATTGTTGCATTATTCTAAATAAAATTTCATAATTCATTAATATTTCTATTAATATCTTTATATTTTTCGTAATTTTGAGATTAATTGATTGCAAAAAATTGAATTTATGCAATTAATTAAAAGTTTGTTTAATGATAATAAATTAATTACATAATAAATGAAAATTTCGGGGCTATAATGTCAAAATTCATTTTTAAACCTTATGAAGAAATGACTCCGGAGGATTATGCAGAGATTGGTTTTAAATCGGGTCTGGAAGTACACCAGCAATTATTAACCGAAAAAAAATTATTCTGCAATTGCCCTGCCGGACACTACGATGATAAGTACAATGCTGAAATATTAAGGCACATGCGCCCTACTCTTTCTGAGTTAGGCGAATATGACGGCACAGCATTAATGGAATTTAAAACAAAAAAGGACATCATCTACAGAATCAATTATGATACTGTGTGTACCTATGAAATGGATGATACTCCTCCATTCCAAATTAATGAACAAGCATTAGACATTGCTCTTGAAGTAGGTATGTTGTTTAATGGTTATATCGTTGATGAACTGCATATTGCAAGAAAGCAATATCTTGATGGGTCGATTCCAACTGGTTTTCAAAGAACTGCCATTACATGTGTAGGCGGAGCAATACCTTATAGAGACCGCATAATTAATTTAATTCAAATGTCTATCGAAGAAGATTCTTGCCGAGAAACAAGTGATATTGGGCATAAAAGAGTTTACAAAACTGACCGTCTTGGGATGCCTTTGATTGAAACTGTAACTTATCCTGAAATGAAAACACCTCAGGAAGTTGCTGAAGTGAATAATATTTTGCGTGAACTTGTTAGAAGTACTGGAAAAGTTCGTACAGGTATTGGTGCAGGAAGACAAGATGTGAATGTAAGTGTTACAGGTGGAACAAGAATTGAAATAAAAGGCGTTCCAAATATTAAAAGAATACCTCTATTATGCTATAATGAAGCAATGCGTCAATGGAATTTACTTCGTTTGCGTGATGAACTTCATTCAAGAGGAATAAATGAAGGTACTTTTAATTCTCAATATTCAGATGTAACTAAATTATTACGTAAAACAGCTTACCAACCTATACATAATGCAATAGTTCAAGGTATGAAAGTTAATTGTGTTATTTTAAAGGGCTGGAATGGTTTAATGAATTGGCAAACTCAAACTGATACATATTTCTCAAAAGAAATTTCAGATAGAGTAAAAGTAATTGCATGCTTGACTACACTGCCAAACATTATTCATTCAGACCGTTGGAGTGAGACTATTGCTGCTGCTGACTGGAAAAATTTACGCAAAGTGATGAATGCAACCAAAGATGACGCTTTAATACTTGTTTGGGGTGCAGATATGGATGCTGAAACAGGTGCTAAAGAAATTATCATCAGAGCTAAAGAAGCAACTATCGGTATTCCATCAGAAACAAGACAAGCACATTGGGACGGTACAAATGGCTTTGAACGTATTTTGCCTGGACCTGAAAGAATGTATCCTGATACAGATTTGCCACCTAAAGCAATTACGGACGAGAGAAAACATTTGATACGCTCTCAAATGCCTGAAAGAATTTGGGATAGAACTAAGCGTTACCTTGAATTAGGAGTTCCATCTGATATTATTAGAGATTTGAGAATTTCAAAATTTGCAAGAGTTTTTGATAAAGTAGTTAGTGAAAAAATTGTTTCTCCAAAATTTGCTGCGATTGTTTTAATTCAATTCCCAAAAAGATTGAAAAAAATGCGTTATACAACAACTTGTTTGAATGAAGAAATATTTATGAATATTTTCAGAAACATTCAAAACGGAAATATTTGTAGAGCAGCGGTATTCCCAATTTTACAAAAAGTTGTAGAAAATGGATTTTATTCTGATGATTTTTTGATTGAAAAGAAAGATGTTGATGAATTAACTAAAATAATTGAAAGAACTAAAGTCATTTTTGATGACGTGAAAATTAATAAAGAAGAGAAAAAAGAAGATTTGTTTGTTTGTTTCTTGATGAATGAATTGAGAGGTTCGGCAGATGGTGAATTAATAAGCAAATTGGCAAAAGAAATATTAAACAGGGAGGAAAACTAATGAGTGAAATTATGACTGAAGCTGAAGCATACAAAGGATATTGTAATACTGCCCTTGAAGTGCTTAAAAAATATGAAGCATTAGTTTGGTCTGAAATAGATGTCGAAACTAACGAAGGTTCGAAATATTCAGGTTTGATTTTGCCACGCTCCGAAACTGCAGATAAATTGCACATTGTTATTAAAATGGCAACAGGTTATAATATTGGTGTTAGAGCCGATAAAGTAACATCAATTATAGTTAAAGGTAGAAAAGTTGCTCATTACAAAATTCCTGAAAAAGCATTTCCTTATGATAAAGGAAAGCCAAGGGTTAAATTGTTTGGTACAGGCGGTACAATTGCTTCAAGGTTAGATTATAGAACTGGTGCTGTTATACCAGCATTCTCCCCTGGGGAATTATATGGTTCGGTACCTGAACTTGCAGACTATTGCAATCTTGAAACAGAAAAACTCTATGGTGTTTTTAGTGAAAATATGGGACCAGAACAGTATATCGGTACTGCTAAAGCAATTGCAAAGGAAATTGAGATTGGAGTAGAAGGTATCGTAATTGGTCATGGTACTGATACTATGCACCATACTGCTGCTATTCTTTCCTTTATGATTCAAAATTCACCTGTTCCAATAGTTATGGTTGGCTCACAACGTTCATCAGACAGACCTTCATCAGATGCGGCACTAAATTTAATTCATAGTGTTAAAACTGCTGCAGAAAGCGATTTAGCTGAAACAATGGTATGTATGTTTGGTCCGACTTCTGATATGTATGGGTTGCTTCACAGAGGTACTCGCGTTAGAAAAATGCACTCAAGTTATCGTTCTACATTTAGAACAATTGGCGATATTCCTCTTGCTATGGTGAATAAAGATAAAATTACACCATTGCGTCAAGATTACAAACACAGAAGAACTGATAAGGAATTTAAACTTATGCCATTCTTTGAAGAAAAAGTAGGTATTGTTTATTATTATCCAAATATGAAACCTGATATGATTACTTCGATGGTTGAAAATGGTTATCGAGGTATTGTAATTGCAGGTACAGGACTTGGACACGTAAATAAACCTCTGTACCCTGCTTTAAAATATGCAAGAGATAAAGGTGTTGCTGTGTATATGACTGTACAAACTCTCTGGGGTTACGTTCAGATGTATGTTTATGATACTGGTCGTGATATGATGGAACTTGGAGTAGTACCAACTGCCAATATGCTTCCTGAAGTTGCTTATATGAAACTTTGTTGGGCATTAGGTCAAACTGATAATCTTAACAAAGTAAAACGCATAATGCTAACTCCAATTGCTGGAGAAATCACTGAACGAGAACCTTCAAACGGTTATCTTGTATATCAAGGCGGTATTCCTGAAGTAGAAGAATTTATTTCCAAGTTTAGAAAATAAATTTTTGTGTTAATTTCAATTTAAAAACTTGACAAGTATTTTTGCTTGTCAAGTTTTTTTTATTGAGATTATCATATTTTCCGACCTATCAATAATTCATTCAAAACTAATTTTCATTTAAAAACAAACTAAGAACATCTGCGGCATTTATATTTGCTTGAGCTGATGATGCTTGGTTTTTAAATGTATCAGTTTGCAAAAATCTTAATTCAAGTAGGGCTTCATCAAAATTATCAATTGGTTGATTTCCTAATCTGTCCAAGGGGTGATTATTATCCAACTGAATATTATTCTCCAACATATCTAAAGCAGATAGTAGAATATCATTTTGCCAAGAGATAGAATTGTTACTAATATCTACTTTATCAAGATTAATTTTTGAATTAGCTATTTTTTTTTCATCAGCACGTAACTCTCTTGGAATAAAGGGTTTAGCTTCTGCTGTTCTTATTTCTGATATATTCATTTTTCAAACTCCCAAAAAAAAATTAAAATATTATTTTATTTCAAAATAAAACTTTATTATATTAACATTTGTTTTTTGGCAATTTATATACCAAATATTTTTTATTTGAAATATGGTGATTTTTGATATATAATTCTTAATAGTTTAGGAGATTTTTTTATGAAACAAGTGTTTATTACTTTGATTTTGATCGCAGGAATTTTGCTTTCGTCCTGTGAGCCACAAAAAGAAATTTTGACCGCTGAAAAGCGAAAAGACGAAGAAAGCAAAGTTATTACAACAATTAATAACTACAACAAATCCAATCAAGAAAAGAATTGGTACTCATTAGTTGAGACATTGGCTGATGAAGTAGTATTCTTTGGTACTGATTCTGCTGAGGTGATAACTTCTTTTGCTGATTACAAAAAAGCTATCGAAAAACAGTGGCAAGAGTACGAAAAAATGAATTATGGTGAATTGCAAGACATTTCAATTCAAATGGATAACGAAGCAACTCTTGCAACTATTATTTATGGGCAGAATGTAGAAGTAATTAAAGGCAGTATTGTTAAAAATTACTATATGCGTGGAGCAAGAATTCTTAAAAAAGAAAAGAACAAATGGGTAATAGTAAGCGGTATTGTAGGTATCGTACGTTCAGATTATGACTTGCAAAATGAATTTCAAATTAAAGTAGATTCATTGCCACCTGCAAAAAAATGATTAATGTTTGAATCCGATGCAAACTAAATTTTGAGTTTATTGCCATAAATTAAATGGCTATTATTAAAAAAAAATCCTTCCTTTGAAATAGAGGAAGGATTTTTTTTTGAATATGAATAATTTATTTCGCCATTTTCATATATTTTTCAGTTGGTAATGATTTTGGTCTAACAATTGGCAATTGATATGCTCTTGCTATTACAGACTGAGCACCAATACCTAACGCTCTCGAAACACTGAATAAAACAGTATAATAGCTGAATTCTTTTAATCCATAATGATAAAGTAATGCACCAGAACCAGCATCAACATTTGGCCATGGGTCAGCAATTTTATGAACTTGTTTCAAAACATTAGGAACAACATCAAAAACTCTTGCAACAGTCAAAAATACAGGGTCTTCCGGCATATATTGTTTACCAAAAGCTAAAAACGCATCAAATCTTGGGTCAGTAATACGCAATACAGCGTGACCATATCCTGGAATTACGCGTCCTGAATTTAATGTATCCCAAGCAAACTTTTCTAACTGTTCGTTAGATGGCGCTCCATTAAATTGTTCCATAGTATCCAATACCCATTTCAAACATTCTTGATTTGCTAAGCCGTGCAAAGGTCCAGCAAGAGCATTTAGCCCAGCAGATAGAGAATAATACAAATCCGATAATGCAGAACTTACAACTGATGAAGTATAAGCACTTGCATTACCGCCTTCATGGTCGCTGTGAAGAGTTAGATACAATCTCATAAGTTTTGAAAATTCACAATTTTCATCACCGAGTCCAAGCATTTTAACATAATTTGCTGACCAGTCGAGAGAATAATCAGGTTCTATTCTTGCACCTTTATTAAATCTCTTTCTATAAACATAAGCAGCAATTGCAGGTAATTTAGCAGTAATATTGAGTAAATCTTCGAGAGTTGCTTCCCAATATTCAAATTTTTTCATTCCTTCATCATAACGTTTTGCGAATACTGAATCATTCTGCAAAACGAGAATAGCAGTATTAAACATAGCCATAGGATGTGATTCTGCAGGCATTGAGTCAATTACATTCCATACATAAGCAGGAACTTCACCACGTTTGCTAAGGTCTTCTTGTAAATCTTTCAATTCAGCATCATTTGGCAACATTCCAGTAAGAAGTAACCAGAGGATTTCTTCAGGTAATTTGTCCCATAAGTGTTTCAATTCAATTCCACGAATGATTAAACCTTTATCCGGTGGAACTTCAGATGTATCACAGACTAATCCTTTTACTCCACGTAATCCGCCATAAACTTGTTTAAGTGTTACTTCGGAAACTACTTTATCCCCATTTTCTTTCAAAAATGCTTTAATTTCTTCAGCTTGCTTTGGTAATGTTTCAGCGAGTTTTTCTTTTAGAAGCGACATAAACTTTACTCCTTGATTATGTTAATGATTATAAAAATTACATTCAATTATTAAAAAAAATTTCAACATAAAATTTACTTTTTTCAATTTGTAATATACAAAAATATTTTTTATCATAAAATACAATTTTTAATTGAGGTTAAATAATTTAAATTTTTTTTAATTTAAAATTTTTTTTGTTAAATTAATATTAATTATTGCTTTAATCCCATTTAAATATAGCATATTAAAATTATTTATGTTAATAATGTAATATATATAATATGAATAAATGAATATTTTCCCAAAAATATTTTTTTTTATAACTACTCAGTCGCAGATTCATTATATTTTTATTAAATTAATAAGTAATTAATTATGGTGTCAAATTTTATTATTAACAATATCAAAATTACAAATAACGTCTTATAAAATTGAAGTACTGTTAATTGAATTTTATATATTTGTTAAAATTTATTGTATCAATTAGTAATTATAGATTTTCAATTTCAGTTAAATAAGTTTCGTTCTAATTAGACAGATTTAAACAAAAAAATAGAAAATTTCATAAGAGCTGGCAATGGCAAATGTAAAAGAAAATCAAAATTTTATCGCGAAAAGAACGATAATTGGTTCATTTATTTTTGGAATTGCATTATGGTTTTATACAAGTTTGAATGGAGAATATACCACTTATATTAATGTACCTATTAGCGTAGTCCTGCCTGAAAGTCGAGCATTAGAAAAACCGCTACCTGAAACAGTTTCAATTCAAGTTAAAGGAAGTGGTTGGAATATTTTTAATTTAATGTTTTTTAATACTTCAAAAAAAGTGATTGTGAATCTTTCAGACATTAAAATAACTGACAGTATTTTCAAAATTGGAAGAAATGAAATCATCAAAGGGGCGCAATCATTTGAAAAAGTTGAGTTGAGCCAAATAATCCCAGAATCTGTTGATTTAATTACAGGTGTAGTTGGAGTTTATAATGTGCCAATTGTATCGCAAGTTGAAGTTATACCTAAAAATGGTTTTTCACTTGTAGGTAATATTACATTGAATCCTACTAAAATTAGAATTAGTGGCAATGATAAGGTTGTAAGCAAAATTAAATTTTGGACAACAAAAAATGATGTTTTTGTAGATGTTAATTCTTCATTTTCAGCTAAAGTAGAACTTACAGATTCATTATCCAATATGGTTACTGTAGGGAAAAAAGAAGTTGACATTCTGGCAGAAGTACAACAAACCGGGGAAATTACAATTTCAGAAATCCCCGTATTACTAACCGGTGGGGGTTTACCAAAGAATCATTTTATTTATCCGTCATTTGTGTCGGTTACTTTGCGTGGTGGTATCAATGCTATTGATGAAGTAAATCCAAATACAATAACAGCAAGCATTGATTTTAATACAATAATTAACGATACTCGTGGTATTCTTATTCCAGTTATTGAAATACCAGAAAATCTTGAAGTAATAAAAATTGAGCCACCATTTATTTACCATACAAAAAAAATACGTACAGATAAATTAAGTATTTAATTTATACAGTCTTTTAAATTGTTTTTTAGCAAGCAAATATATAATTCTTGTTCAATAGCAATACAATATTTAAGTTTGCTATTTGTGATTATTCATTTTTGAAAAAATCTTATAAATGTCAGAAGAATTTAACTATAAAAAATATTTACCTTATTTACTTGTTGCTTTCATTTTTATAATGTCAGTTTACTTAATACTATTAGTTGTCGATAATTTTATTATGAATTCGATGGTTCATGATAGGGAAACTGTTAAAGTACCAAATGTAACAAATAAAATAATTGACAACGCAAAAAAAACACTATTAGCAAACGGATTAAGCCCCAAAATAAAATTTGAGCAATATAGTGAAACATATCCTGCTGGAATGGTAATATCGCAAAATCCAAATTCAAATACTGAAGTTAAAGAAAATAGACCAGTTTATCTGGTAGTGAGCAAAGGCAAGGAAAAAGTTCCTGTTCCTTCGTTGATTGGCAAGTCTTTAAAAGAAGCAAAGTATGAACTAATGAAACGAAATCTAAATATTGGCGAAGTATTTTACCAAACACATGAATATTACGGCAAGGATACTGTATATTCTCAAAGTAAACCGGGCGGAAGTATGGTTCCTTATGGTGATGTAATTTCATTATCTGTTAGTAATGGAAGTGATATGTTGATACCAGTACCAGTTTTAATTGGGCAAAGATTAGATGAAGTTGAAGCAATTTTGATTCAAAACGGTTTTAAATTAGGAACAATTTCGTATCAAAGTAGTGATACTTTCCAAACAAATACTGTCATTGAGCAATTTCCAACTGAACTTGAATTAGCGGAAAAAGGTTCTTATATAAATATAGTTGTTTCTAAATAAAGCAAATTATTGAGGTTTATAAATTTACATTTTTGGTAATATATCAAAAAATAATTGGTATAAGTTGTATAAATTTCGTAATTTTAAATTGCAGCGATATGTACTATTTAATTATTATTTGGTACTATCAAAAATGGGAAGTATGTATAAATAAATGAAGTGCTATTATGTTAAGAAAGCATTTTTTTTTCTATGTATTGTTTTTAATATCAATTAGCTTACAATCACAAATTGTACAACCTTTGTATGATTTTGGCAGTAAAGGAATTGACAAAGCCGAAAAACTCTACGAAAAAGAATTAGTCAAAAACTCTGAAATTGAATTATTATCTCATATAAACAAATTTCCTGAAACTGTTTCAGGGGATAGAGCAGTCTTACTTCAAGCCAATATTGATGTAATTGCAGGAAATAATAATATAGCAGAAGCAAAACTTACAGAATTTATTACTCAGAGGTCAAATTCACCTTTCATAGCTTTTGCCGCATTGCAACGTGCAATGATTGTATTTGAATTGAAAAAATATGACCGTGCTGAAATATTTTTTGAAGCTGCTCAAATTTTTGCAGAAAATGATTTTGAAATCAGAAAAAATTTAGTTTATGCTGATTTAGCTCAAACTTCAGCTTACTGGCGTGCTGTTTCGATGATGCATATTGGCAAGCATCCTGATGCAATACCTGTATTCAAGTATTTAGCAAATAAATATCCAGATGGCTCATATTCTGATGATGCACTATATTCATTGGGCAGATTGTATGAAATAAACTCAAAATTAGATTCTGCAATGTATTTTTATAGAGAATCATCAAAAAAATATGCCAAATCCAATTCCATTTTAGTTAGCTTAATTAGAGAAGCTAATATTAATTTGCAACTTAGACAACCATCATCAGCATTGATTACTATTGAAAAAGCTGAAAATATTCTAAGTCATATTGTAGCAAAGGATTCAATTGGTTTGCAATATCAATCTCAGAGTTATAGTGAAAATGCAGCTGAAAAGATTTTGTATTTAAGAGGCGAAGCATATAATATAGCTGGTAATTACGAACAAGCAAAATATGTTTATAAAAATTTCTTTGAAAAATATCCTGATTCTCCAATGCTTATGTATGCTAAACTTGGAATGGGCTGGGCATTACTTAATTTAAGAGAATACAATGAAGCAATAGTTTATTATGACCAAATTATTGATACAGAAGATGATAAAGAATATAAGGTTAAAGCAATAGCACAGTTATATCGTGCAATAGCTTTAAAAAGAGCGGAAAACAGAGAGCAAGCAAGAAAGGAATTATCAGCTTTATCTTTGCAACCTGCCTATCCTTATTCTGCTTTAGTACTTCTTGAACTTGGACAAATGTACTACGAAGCTGGTGAATTTGAATTAAGTCGTAAAACTTTAGAAAGAGCCGAAAGGGAATCCCAAGATGCAACAATTTCTGTTAGAGTAAATCTATTACTTGGTGCAACATTTTTAGAAATGAAACAATGGGACAAAGCTGTTATTGAATATAAAAAATCCGAAGTTTTAGCTCGAAATAGCAATGAAATAGCTATGCCAAATCGTCATTGGTATTTATCGGAAACAAAATTTAAGCAAGGTATTGCACTTGTTCAGAGTTACAGAGCAACTGAAGCAATCCCTGCATTAATGGGCTTTCTTGCTGAAAGTAAAGGTGATAATCGCTATGATGAAGCTTTGTTTTGGCTTGCCGAAGCATATTACAGAACTGATTTATTAAAAAATGCAATTGAATCTTATACAAGAATAATTAAAGATTACCCGGCAAGCCCACGAAGAGAAGAATCTATTTATGGACTCGGCTGGTCACATTTTAGATTGAAGGAATTTAATAGTTCATCAAAAATCTTCGACCAATTAATTTCTGAATTTCCAAAAACAAAATATGCAGTTGAAGTATTGACTCGACAAGCTGATGGTTATTACATTGAAAAGCAATTTTCAAAAGCTGCAGATTCTTATCGCAAAGCTTCAAAATTATCTCCAGGTACTGATGACGGTCAATATGCGTCATATCAATTAGCTCACTCATTGTATCGTCAAGGTAGTTACGAGCAGTCAATTACTTCTTTACTTGATTTTGCAAGACTATATGGAAAATCTCAATTTGCACCAAATGCACTATATTTAATCGGCTGGATTAGATTCCAACAGAAAAAATATAATGAAGCAATTGATAATTTCAATTTTATGATAAATGCTTATCCTCAAAGTACTGAAGTTCCACGTGCATATTATGCAATTGGTGATGCATATTATAATATCAATCAATATGAAGAAGCAATCAAATATTACAAAATTGTGATTGAATCTTATCCAGCAAGTGCATTTGCACCTGAAGCTATTAAAAGTGTTCAATACGCTTTAATTGCATTAGGCAGAGAAGATGAGGCAATACAAATTGCAAATCAATATGTTGAAACAAATCCTGATTCACCATTTGCTCCAGAATTTCAAAAGAAAATCGGTGAAATGTTCTATCAAGGAAGAAAATATCAAGATGCAATTACTGAATATGAAAAGTTTTTACAAAAACACCCCAACAATGAAAATATTCCAGAAATTTTATATTGGATGGGAAAAAGCTATGTCAGTTTAAATCTACCTGAAAAAGCTAACGAAGCATTTTCAAATCTTGTAGCAAAATATCCTAAAAGTGAATTTGCTCCTGTTGCTTTGCTTGAAAATGGTTTATTACAATCTGAACTTGCCAATATTGACAAGGCAGATTCATTATTCCAATATATTTTAACTAAATATACTGATAATGAAAATGCTCCTCAAGCTGGTTTTGAACGTGCAGTTTTGAAATTTAAAATGGGCGATACTATTTCAGCTATTAATTTATATCTTGATGTTGCAAATAAATATAATGAAACCGATTTTGGCGACCAAGCTCGCTATAGAGTAGCAATGTATTACAGAAACCGTTCCGACAATGATTCTGCCCGTGTTCATTTTGCAAAATTAGCAATTGTAAGAGATAATCCAAATATTGCGTCAGAATCTCAATACAGAATCGGCGAATTATATATGAGAGAAAAAAATTACGAAAAAGCTATCGAATCATTTATTGTTATAAAAGAGAACTTTGAAGGTTTTGAAGATTGGTACTCACTCGCACTTTTAAATTTGGGTGAATGTTACGAAAATATTGGTGATTTGGAATCTGCAAAGGGTATTTACACAGTGCTTGAACAAGTTAGACCTGATGATGATTATGGAAAAACTGCAAAAACACGATTGAAAAGAATTAAAAAATAAGAATGAACAGAATATTTTTTTGAAATGGTTATGAAAATTTTAAATTTTATTTTATTTGGTTTTTTACTGGGCATTAATTTAAGTTTTGCACAACAAACTGCAAGTGAACCAGCAAAAAATGCTCCTCAACAAACCATTGAGCCGGTTGATTTACCAACAATATTTGTTAAAGGACAATTATTGTTAAATGTTAATTCTGGGGCAAAGCAAGACCCTGAAAAGCCATTACGACTTACAATGGAACAATTAGATTCATTAAATTCATTAGAAAAACAGCAATCTTTGCCAATTCAAATTGAAGCTATCCCTATTAGTTTATTGAAAAGTGATTATAAAAAAGGGTATTTGAATGCTGACATTGGTAGATTTGCAGTAGGAACTTTAAATGCTGGCTATGGATTGAATATAGAAGGATATGAGCTTTTTGCAAGAGGTGGAATTGATTTTAGTGATGGTCATTTAAATAATGCAGAATATTCAAAAATATATGCAAAATTAAGTTCTGATTATATAGCACCGCAAAAATTCTTTATTTTTGGTGGCAGTCGAACAAAAACAGAATTAGAATATAAAAATAATAAATATAAACTTTATTCTGTGGCTAATCCACTTGAAAGAACTGTTCATAATTTCGATGTGGATATTGATGTTGATGGTAATTATTCCGGTGTTAGATTTCAAACAGGATTTGGATTTGAAGCATTGCAATTGAATACAGGGGATTATAGTGCTGCAAATAATAATATTATGGGCTTTTTGAAACTACATAAATTATGGAATAAATTTTTACTTGCTGGTAATTTGTTGCTTGATTTCAATTATCTTAGAGATAACGCAGCAAATTTCATTCAAATTGATGGTTCTGCACAATGGATTGAAAGTAATATTTCGGTAAATATAAATGGTGGTTTTCAATTAGCGGGAAGTTCAAAAGGAGTGGACAGAGGTGGATTATTGCTTGCCGGTGATATAGAATATAGAATTGATAAGATGTTCACTTTAAAAGGTGCTATTCAATCTGGTTTGGAAAATAGAAATTGGGCAAATTTCTACAATGAAAATCCTTATATTTCAAATAGTTCCGAAGTTGATTTTGCTTACAATATTGTATCAGCTCAAGCATTTTTCTATTTTCATCCCTCTGATGTATTGGGTTTATCTATTGGTGGAAAATTCCGAATTAGCGACCGATTGCCAATTTTCACAAATTCATTAAGAAATAATGGTTCTTTTGATTTAATTTACGAAAATGCAAATATTTCAAAGGTAATCATAGAAATGTTTTGGAATATTACCGACAAAGATAAATTTATTACAAATTTAACATCAATTAATTCAAGTTTGACAGATAAAAACTCAAAGATTGTACCATATATGCCGAAACTAAAATTATCTGTTGATTACAACAGAAGAATTTTAGAAAATTTTGGCACAACTTTTGGTATAGATTTTATTGGAGAAAGATTTGCAGATTTGGAAAATGAGAAAACTTTGGAAAGTTATATCAATATTAGAGCAAAATTTGATTATAATATAAATTCATATTTTTCAGTATATTCGCAATTTGATAATTTGATAAATCAAGAAATAGTAATTTTTGATGGTTACCGTGAAAGAGGAATGTTTATTAATTTAGGAATAATGTTGCAGTTTTAGAATGTCAATTTTTGATGAAAACATATTAAAAGATGAAGAGATTCGTGCTGGATTTAATCCAGGCGAACCTGATGATGATACTTTCTTTCTTGGTGAAAATGAGTACCCAGGGGATATTTCTGAATTTGAATTCAAAGAAGAAATACCCGTTCAAATTGAGGAAGTTTCAGATATTCCAGATGCAACTATTATTGGAGCCGCTGGAGGTAACGTTTGGGATGAGTTTAATGATGAAGAAGTGAATCAAACAGATGATACTGCAAAATTAGACGAAATTTTTGAAGAAGAAATTGTAGAAGAACCGGTAATTGAAGAACCTATTGTTGTAAAACAAGAACCTGAAATAATTGAACCTGTTAATGCAGAACAAGAAATATTTCAACAAGAAGAAATAATTGAACCAGAGGTTGATGATACTCCTCTGACTAATGTAATTGCTGCTAATACAGATGATGAAATTACCGTTGATGATGAATTTAAAAAATTCCTACAACAACAATTAGATAAGAGCAAAACCAAAAAAGAAAGTGAATATCTTTACGAAGCAGAAGATGAAAATGCAGTAGTATTAGATAATGAAGGTGATTTTACTCCCGTTGAAGAAACAGAAGATACAGAACTGATTCAGTTTGATAATATTACCGCCAAATCTCCATCAGAGTTATCGGCTCAAATGAATAACTCTTATGAAGAAGAATCTAAATTCAACCATAGCGATGATAATGATAAAACTATTAAAGAAGAAGATAAATCTAAAAGAAAAAGGGATGCTTTTCCGATATTATTAGTTGCGTCAATATTTGCAGGATTTTTGTTTTTGGGTGTAGCTGGTTATTTTATTTATAGCAAAATAATGATGAAAGGCGTAGATAATACCGAACAAACCGATACTGCCCATAAATCTTCAGATGCAAAAAAAGAAGCTGAACACAGCAAACCTAAAGAAGAACCAAAAGTAGAAAAGCCCGATGTTTCAAAAGTTGATACAATTACTGTTGAAAAGAATGATAGTGCTAATGCTATTAAAGAATTTGAAAAAAGTGCTGAAAAGAAATCTGATGAAAATATTGACAAAGCTGTAGTTAAAGAATTGCCGGATAACAAAGTTGATGAGAAACCTAAAGTTATTGCAAAAGTTGATGAACAATTTGAAACTAAAAAGCCAATTATAAAAGCTGAAAAACCTATTTCAAAGCCAAAAGTAAAGCCGTTGCCTAAGGAATTTAAAAATAAAGATATTACTGCAAAACCAAAGCAAGAGAAATCAGTTGAAAAAAGTATAGAAACAAAAAAGAAAGATGTTGATATAGCCACAAGTAAACCTGCACCAGAAATTTACAATAAATCTGCGACTTCTACGTTAAAAGATGTTGGTGGTGTAGGTGAATATACTATTCAAATATATTCATCTCCATCAAAAGAAGATGCTGAGCAATGGCTTAAACGTTTACAACAAAAGAATGTTTCTGATGGCTTTATTTCTACTCAAATGATAAGAGATAGACTATTTTACAGAGTGAGATTTGGTAAATTCAGAACTAAAGAGGAAGCACGTTCTGCAGCAATAAGATTAGGATTTACGCAATCCTGGATAGACAGGGTAAAATAGATTTTCGGGGGAAAAATTGTTATGTATCAGCCAAGATACGAAGAGAATCAAACGGTTCAATTTAAATTACCGTGGGATAAGAATACAGCACGCAGTTTTGCGATGGCTGTAGTTATTGTCTTGTCAATTATTATGTTTTCTTCAATATTTGAAATTGATAAACCTTATGTAAGGGAATTGCAGGTAAATACTATTCCATTGACTATACTTAATTTTGGAGAAGGTGATGGAACAGGTATGAGCAAAGGTAATTTATCTCGTGAAGGGCAATTACACAAAGGTCAACAAACATCATCAATTCTTCAAGATGCCTCTGTAGCGGCAAATACAAAATTGACTAAAGATGCTTCTGTACCAAATGAAAATGCTATCCCAAGAGCAGTTGACCAAATTAGCTCTAATGATAAGAACAACGCAAATAATACCGGTAATGCTAAAAGTAATCTTGGTAGTCCTGATGGCTCCATTGATGGAACAGGTTTAGGTACAAGAGGAAATGGACCTGGGAAAGGAATGGGATTTGGTGATATTGAATGGGGTGGTGGTGGAAACAGAATCGTACTTCAAAAAATAGTTCCGAAATTTCCTTCAGGTGTAAATACTAATGCTGAAATTAGATTAAGATTTACAGTTATGCCAGATGGAACTGTCGGTAGAATTATTCCTTTACAAAAAGCTGACCCAAGACTTGAAAAAGCTGCTTTAGATGCCTTAAGACAATGGAGATTTAATCCATTAAAAACTGACTTGGTGATGGAAGGTATTATTCCATTATCTTTTGTTTTACAATAAACCATAAACTTTATGATAGAAAAGCCAGAACAAAAAATCTACAATGTCAAACCTGACCCTGAAAAAGCATTAGTTTGTGCCGTTATTCCTAAAGGCGGGAATCGACAATTATCTTATGAATATCTCGAAGAGTTATCTTCATTAGTTGAAACTGCAGGTGCTATTGTCGTTGATAAAATTACTCAAGAATTGCAAAAACCATTTAGTTCTACAATGTTTGGTTCTGGAAAGCTGATAGAGATTAAAGAATTTGTTGATGAAAACAGTATCACTCTTGTAGTTTTTGATGATGAATTATCACCAAAGCAAATTAGAAACATCGAAAATGTTCTGAAAATTAAAGTGATGGACAGAAGTGGTTTGATTTTGGATATTTTTGCAAAAAGAGCAAAATCACTTGAAGCAAAAACGCAAGTTGAACTTGCTCAAATGCAATATTTACTTCCAAGACTTACAAGAATGTGGACACATCTTTCTAAGCAATTTGGTGGTATTGGTACAAAAGGACCTGGTGAAACTCAAATTGAATCTGATAGAAGGCAGATTAAAACAAAAATTCAATACCTTAAAGATAAACTTCTTGATATTGATAAACAAAGAGAAATTCAGCGTAAATCTCGTCAAGATATGCCACGTTTTGCTCTTGTGGGCTATACTAATGCTGGGAAATCAACTCTTATGAAAACATTGACAATGGCTGATGTTTATATTGAGGATAAATTATTTGCCACATTAGATACAACAGTCCGTCAATTTGACTTACCTGCAGGTACTAAAGCATTATTATCTGATACAGTAGGGTTTATTCGTAAATTACCTTCAAATCTCGTGGCATCTTTTAGAAGTACCTTAGCTGAAGCAGCCGAAGCAGATGTATTGATACACGTTGTTGATGTTTCACACCCATATTTTCGCGACCAAATAAAAGTAGTTGAAGATACACTCGCAACTCTTGACATTGCAGGAAAGCCAACCATATTAGTGTTCAATAAAATTGATATGATTGAAGAAATATATACTATATCTATGTTAGAAAGTGAATTTAAGGATAGTTTGTTTATTTCGGCTGAACGTGGAATGAATATTCAAACTTTGATGGATAGATTACAAGATATTTATAATCGCAATAGCAATATTCTCAAAATACTCCTCCCCTATTCGGCAATGGATATGGTTTCTGTTCTATACAAATTAACTGAAATAATAAGCACTGATGAGCAAGATGAAGGAATTGAGTATTGTGTAAGAATTCAATCAGACGATTTCAATTTCATCAAAAACCGATACGAAAAATACACTATTGCTTAAAGAGTGATTTAATTAAAGTATCTAAACAGCCATTTTCAAATTAGTCATACCGTAAAGATATACAGTTTTGTGAGTATTGCATTTCGTTAAAAAGCAAGTGACTACTCAGCTGGCCACCAATAAATAAAATTTCGTTATTTTGTAAGAAATTCCTTGAAATTCCCATCGGGAATAAATGTTTGTAACAAGAAACCCCACACTTCGACAAGCTCAGTGCAACGCCTAACCTCCCCGAAGGTAGGAATTATATGTAAAGTCCTCCCCTTGGGGAGGATTTAGGTGGGGTTTATAACTATTCAATCCCTCTGGGATTGTTGGACTTAGGGGAGTTATCTTTGTTACAAAGATTTAATCCCTATCGGGATTTTATGGAATTTCATTTTATTATTATTTGTAAATTGTTCCAAATACACATTTTTTTCATTCAAATAACAATGCAAATTGAAAAATTTCAATACGGCTGTGAAGTTACAAAAAAATAAACCAAAAAAACATAATATTTTGTTATTAATATGTAAAATAATATTTTTTAATTACAAATATTTTGCATATTTTTATAATGTGAGAACGGTTTAATTAGATTACGATAATTTTTATGTAATTGTAATTGTATGAAGAGAAAATTACTAATATTTGCTAAAAATATAAAGATTGTAGAATCTCTTGAATCTTTTTTGAAAAATTCAAATTTCGATATCAAATTTGCTGAAAATAAAGATAGTGCTTACTTAATGCTGACTGAATTTATACCTGATTTGATTATGATTGATGAAGATTTTGATGATTTGAACGGTTTTATGTTTTGTAATTTGCTCAAACAAAACATTAAATATGCAGATATTCCAATAATATTTCTTCTTACCAATAAAGTTCATATAGAAAAGGTGCAAGAATTTGAGTTTGGAACTGTTGATTACATATCAAAACCATTAATTATGCTGGAGGTTTCTTATCGAATAAATTCAATTCTTCACAACAATAACACGTGCCATAAACTAAAATTAGAAAATAGAAATTTAAATAAAAAAATTGACAATTTAGTAAATATTGCACATTTCAGTAAAGAACAATATAATAGATTATTCAATGAAATTCCTTTAGGTATTTATAGGGCTGATAAAAATGGCATAATTATAATTGCCAATAAGAAATATTATCAAATACTTGGATATTTAAATGACAATGAAAGCAATAATGTACAGTTGAATTGCCAAGTAAATCACAATATATCTCAGTTTGTTCATTTGGATTTCAGTTCAACAAATATTCATCATAAGTTGGACCGAAAAATTGCAAATAAAAAGAATGAATTAATTGATGTGATAGAAGTTGTGAGTGTTATTAAAGATGAATTCGGGGTCATACAGTTTTACGATGGTATAATACAAGATAATTCTAAATTTAAAGAATTGGAAACATTGAATCGAAAACTTATAGCTGGTATAGAACAAAGTGGTAGCAATATAATTATAACTGATAGAAAAGGAAAAATAGAATATGTAAATAAAACATTTATCAAAACAACAGGTTATACATTAGAAGAAGCAACAGGTAAAAATCCAAATATTTTAAATTCAGGACATCATAACAAAGAATTTTATTCTGAATTATGGAAAACAATTAAATCTGGACAAAATTGGCGAGGAGTATTTTTAAATAAAAAGAAAGATGGTAGTTTTTATTGGGAATCTGCCTTGATAAGCCCAATTAAAGACAAAGATAACAAAATTACTAATTTTATTGCTATAAAAGATGATATAACTGTTCAGAAGAAACTTGAAGATGAACTTTTATCTGCAAAAAAAGTAGCTGAAGAAGCAAATAATTTTAAAGATGTTATTATTCAAAATTTCAGCCATGAAATACGTACTCCAATGAATGTGATTTTGAACACAACCCAACTATTATTATCCACTCTTACCAAATCTGAAAATATTGATTTATTGAAGTATCAATATGAAGCGGGTCAAAGATTACTAAAAACTTTAGATACTATAATGAAAGTTTCAAAACTCGAAAGTAATTCAATTCAATTAGAAAAAATTGATATAGATTTTACAGCAAGTTTGGAATTTCTGTTCAGACAATTCAAGTCAAAACTGGCTGAAAAAAAATTAACCATTAAGGATGTTTCTGTACAAAAAAATCAAATTATTGAAATTGATGAGGGCTTACTATTAGAAATATTATATCAAATTATTGATAACGCAATAAAATTTAGTGAAAACAGCGAGATAATTGTTGATTATTTAGTTGAAAATGAATATCTGATTATTACAATTAAAGATAGTGGCGTTGGAATTGAATCAGATAAGTTTGATGTTATTTTTGAGGCATTTAGGCAAGGTAGTGAAGGTTCGGCAAGAAATTACGAAGGATTAGGTCTTGGGTTGACATTAGTTTATAAATTAACTAAATTACTCAAAGGTGAAGTAGAAATCAAAAGTAAAAAAGGAATAGGGACTTCAGTAATACTGAAAATCCCAATTTCAAATTAAACAACTTTTTTTCCTTTGAAATAGACTTCTTTTGCGTGATTAATTCCAAAATGATAGAAAATATCACTATATGAATCGGAATCAATTATAATAAAATCTGCATTTTTGCCTACTTCTATACTGCCTGTTTTATCAGCTAAATTAATTGAATAAGCACCATTTAAAGTAGCTGCACTAAGAGCTTCTTCAGCTGTCATTTTCATATTAATTACAGATAAAGATAAAATTAGCTGCATATTTTCAGTAAAAGATGAACCTGGATTGCAATCAGTTGCAATTGCTGTAATGCAACCACTATCAATTATCTTTCTTGCAGGAGCATAAGGCATTCTTATAAAATACGCTGTTCCGGGTAGTAATGTAGCCACTGTACCAGCATTTTTCATCAATTCAATATTCTTATCTGAAACAAAAAGTAAGTGGTCAGCAGATACAGCACCAACTTTGGTTGCAAGTTCAGCTGCATCAACATCAGCCAATTCATCAGCATGCATTCTGATTTTCAAACCATATTTCTTTGCAGTTTCAAAAATCTGCTCACCTTGCTCAATTGTATAATATCCTTCATCAACAAAAGCATCACAATACTCTGCTAATTTTTCTTCTGCAACGAGTGGTATCATTTCATTGCAAATAATATCTATATATTTTTGGCGGTTATTTTTGTATTCAATTGGAAAATCGTGAGCACCTAAGAAAGTAGAAACAACATTCATCGGCAAATCTTCTTTTAGCATTTTAATTGCTCTAAGTTGTTTGATTTCTCCTTCAAGATTCAAGCTATAACCACTTTTAATTTCAATAGATGTAGTACCATAACTCAATGCAGAAAGAGCAAGTTTTTTTCCATTTTCATAAAGTTCTTCTATGGAGGCATTGCGAGTTGCTCTCACAGTAGTCTGAATTCCACCGCCTTCTTCAGCAATTTCTTTGTAAGTAGCACCTCTTAATCTACGAGCAAATTCATCACTTCTATTTCCAGCAAAAACTATATGCGTGTGCGAATCGACAAATCCTGGGATAATAGCACTATTTTTTGCATCAATTATGTTATCCGGATTGATTTTATTTTCTGAAAGCAAAAAATCAGCTTCATCATTTGTGCCAATCCATTCAATTTTATCAGAAAAAAGAAAAGCGGAGTTCGATTGAACTCCGATATTCTGCATTTCAATTCCAGCTTTAAATAATTTACCATTCCCATCAACAGTAACTAATTTTGCTATATTTTTAATTAGTGTCAGTGCCATTTATTTAAGTCCGCGCTTTTTCAATAATGGTTCGATTGATGGTTCGCTACCTCTGAAATTAACATACAATTTCATTGGGTCTTCTGAAAAGCCCTTTTCAAGTACATTTTTTCTGAATGAAGTAGCAGTTTTTTTATCAAAAATACCATTTGTTTTAAATGCTTCAAAAGCATCAGCATCTAAAACGCCACTCCATATATAACTATAATAACCCGCATCATAACCACCTGCAAAAACATGTCTAAAGTAAGGACTTCTATAACGAACCACGATTTCATCTATCAATCCAATTTTATTTAATTCTGATGTTTCAAATTTATCTGCACTCATAGTCATTGGAGTTGTTAATGAATGATATGACATATCAAGCAATGCAGCAGCAAGAAATTCAGTTGTAACAAATCCTTGGTTAAATTTAGAACTCTTATCTAATTTTTCAATCAATTCCTGTGGAATAACTTTACCAGTTTTGTAATGAGTTGCAAATAATCGCAATAATTCAGGTTCGCCAAGCCAATGTTCCATAATTTGTGAAGGTAATTCAACAAAGTCGCGTGGAACAGAAGTTCCGGCAATAGTTTTATATTTGCAATTTGATAATAATCCATGCAATCCATGACCAAATTCGTGGAAGAAAGTTTCAGCTTCGTCATAAGTTAATAATGAAGGCATATCCCCAGCTGGTTTTGAAAAATTGCAAACTAAACTAACCACAGGATAAACTTTTTTCCCATTTTCGTAATATTGCTCTCTGTAAGATGTCATCCAAGCACCACCACGTTTGCTTTGGCGTGGATGGAAATCCATATAAAGAACACCGATAAAAGAATTATCGCCATCATAAACTTGATATGCTACAACGTCTTGATGATAAGTTGGTATAGTTTTATCTTCTTTAAAAGTTAATCCATATAATTTATTCACCAAAGTAAAAATACCTTTACGAACATTATCTAATTGGAAATATGAACGAATTTCTTCTTCGTCAAGGTCATATTTTTCTTTTCTTAAAATTTCAGAATAATAACGCCAATCCCAAGCTTCAAGTTTGAATTTCTCTCCCGTTTTATTAATTAAATTTTGAAGTTCTTTAGCTTCTTTCTTTGCTGATTCAAGAGAAGGTGTCCATATTTTGTTTAGTAAATCAAACACTTTATCTGGAGTTTTTGCCATATTATCTTCAAGAATGTATGCTGCATGTGAATTATAGCCGAACAATTTTGCTCTTTCAATTCTTAAATTAACAATCTCTTTAATTATTTCTTTATTGTCAAATTCATTGTTATTATCGCATCTATTGATGTATGCCTTCATAATTTTTTCACGTAATTCTCTTTTTTTTGCATATTGAAGGAAAGGCATAATGCTTGGATTTTGCAAAGTAAATACCCATTTGCCATCAAGTTTTGCACTTTTGGCATCATCGGCAGCTGCGGCAATTATTGATTCAGGAAGTCCTTCCAAATCATTTTTATTATCAATAACTAATTTGAAGCTATTTGTTTCTGCTAAAACATTTTCACCAAACTTCAAAGTTAAAAGCGACATTTTTTCACTGATTTCTCTCAATCTTTGTTTTTTTGCATCATCAAGCAAAGCACCATTTCTTTTAAATGAATTAAATGTAACTTCAAGCAATCTTTGTTGGTCTTTGTCTAATTTTTTTGTATTGTCACTATAAACGGTAGAAATTCTTTTGAATAATTCAGAATTAAGTGCAATATTATTATAATGTTCGGACAACATTGGAGCAATTTCTCGTGCAATTTTTTGTAATTCAGGATTAGTATTAGCACCATTCATATTATAAAAAATTGTACTTACAGTGCTTAATAATTCTCCAGAATATTCCATCTTTTCAATTGTATTTTTAAAAGTAGGTTTTTCACTATTCTTAATAATTGCATCAATTTCTTTGTTGTGTTTTTCCATTCCTTCTTTAATAGCAGGAATAAAATGTTCAGATTTAATTTTATCAAAAGGTGGAACTCCAAAAGGAGTGTCAAATTTGTTCAATAGAGGATTTGCCGAAATATAAATCAACGACATAAAAATTCCAAAAATGATAAGAAAAAATAATTTGTTCATAAAAGTATCTCAAAATTGTCAAAAAAATAAAATGCAATTTACGGATTATTCAAGTTTTGAACAATTTAAAAAAAGCCGTAACAATTCAATCGATTTGAAATTATTTGATTTCTTTGTAATTTGAAAGTAAAAATAAGATAATCACTAAGTTCTATTCCTGTCATTCTGAACTTGCTTCAGAATCTATATCTTTTATAAACAACATGGTTGCGACATCTTAATAGAAAATAATCACCAAGTAAGCCAAAAAAAAGCTGCGTAGCTGCGATATATGCCGCTCCTACGGAGCTAAATATCAAAATACAAATCTATGCTACTAATATATCGCAACTACGTTGCTGAATTAAGATTATAAAAGTTAACAATTGCAATATTTTTATTTTTTTTGAATTCATGTGAAACGAAAAGTACTTTCATGTGTCATTATATATGTGGGAATTGCAATTTTGGAAAAAGTTATGAAGAAATTAGTTTTTTACGGTCTGCTACTTTTTTGTGGCAGTTGTGTATTATTGTTTTCGCAGGAGAACAATAAAGATGAAGTACTATTTAACAGTAGTTTTGTCGAACTGTGGTCAAAACCTACCGAACTCTCCGGTACAATAGATTTTATTTTTTCTCCAGATAACAAGTATCTCTTCAGAAGTAGATCGAGCTTCTCCTCTACTAAAGATACAAACATCATTTGTAAATATGATGCTCAAACTGGTGAATTGTTAAAAATATATTCGCATTTTTTTGGAGAGGAAGAAGTTAATTTTCAGGTATCCAAGAAATATAATTATTTGATAACTTATGGAAATGGTTTGAAAATAATGGATATTGATTCAGACTCTATTTTATATGAATTTAAAGGCATTAATGATAGGGATTGGATCGGAGCAGTTATGTTGACAGAAAATGACTCTTTGATGTTTTTTAATAGAGCGATGCATGCTGGATGGGCAAAGGACTATATCGTTGATTCAATTTACTGTATGAGACTATCTGATTTTAAAATAATTAAGAAAATAGGGGAGAAAAGGGATAAACAGTACTTACAACCGGAGTATTCATTTGACATTTTAGGGTTTTCCGCAGACTTGAAATATTTATTTATATTTTCAAGGGATTATATGCAGGAAACAACAATAAAAATACTTAAATATGATGCTGAAAAAGAATCGATTATTGATACTTTAAAAACACAATTTGGGAATAATGTATTTTCAAAAAATGGGAAACTTTTTATTTCTCAACCTGATAACACACTTTTTTGGATAGATTGCAATAGTAAAGAAAAGATGGTTAAAAATTATATTACCGACAGCAATTGGAAATTACAATATCCTTATAACACTATAAGATTTGATGGAGAGGAGAAGTATTTGTTTGTAGCTACCAACAAAGGAACAGAAAGAATTTATTCGATAGAAACAATGGAATTATTATTAGAAAAACCGAAAATTTATTTCGCAAGCAATTTTAACGTCAAGGAAATGAGTAGTGATAACAGTATGTTAGTTGATGCAATTAAAGATCCAAGGTTTATCATATATTCAATGGATCCAGATAGTATCTTATCATCATTACAAACAACAAATATTCAAACAAAAATAAATATTCAAAATGACAATTTAATAATACCTAAAAATCTAAAGTACGATAAATAAATTTAGAATACAGCATTTTATGCTAATCAAAATTGGAATTTTTTAGTATTGGGGTGAAATTTCAAGTTTTGCTGGAGATTTTACTGTTGAAATTTCATGATTTCTAATATTTAAGCACGTTTAGTTCATAGATTTCTCTTTCGGATTTTTCCTACAACAAAATATGCATCTGATTTTTGTTTGTAATTTGTTTTTTTATGCAAAAACCAAATTATCAACCGCTTTTTCAATTTTCAACCACCTGTCTTTATAATGATATGCTTCGTACATTTTTAACCAAAGGTTTCGTCCATTAATTACAATCTTGCCAGCCACCTGCACAAACCATGCACGAAAAGTGTTTGGCTCTTCACGCCAAGATTTTTCATCGCTCAATTTTCGCATCCATAAACTTAAATTGTATGCCAAGACACTCATTTGCCATAATGTTTCATTCGCCCAAAAATCTTGCGTTATCATGCTTCCGGCAAACATTTGTCGTTTTACTTGTTCAATCCAATTTTCACTCTCGCCTCTGTCACCATACAAACGATGAATCTCTAAGGGACTGTCATATATATTAGTTACATAACAAAAATAGTCATAATAGTAATCGGTTTTAAATAATCCATCTTCAGTATGAATCAGCACTTTCTTGCGTAATGCAACAAACTTTCTTGCTTTTTCCCAGTCGGCACACTTGTACATAAATTCTGTCATTTGCCAATTTGGCATTAAGGGAATGCTTTCCCAATCCTGACTTGATAAGAGACTGTTCAAGTTTTTCAATTTTACTTTGATTAAATATAGCGTATTTTTACGTGATTCAAGTACTTGCAATAGTATACCGTTGAAAAATCCACTGTCGGCTCGTACTAATAATTCTTTTATGCCGGCGAGCAATCCAAATGCCTGCTCAATAAATCCGTGCGAATTATTAGCTGTATAAGTATCGCCGGGACGAAGCCAACTCAACAAACATTCCTTAGTGCTGTTTAAGAAACACATAATTGGATGATAACTTTTTGCTCCTTTTTTTGCTTGAATTAAATCCTTTGGCAACTCCTTCTTGATGACCATAAAGTGTATGAACGGTTGAATCTAAATCTAATATATCCCTGTTTGTCTTCAATAAATCATGAACTTTTGACGATAATTTTCCATTTATGTTCATGATTTGATTGTTTTCATTCATTCCGAAACGCTTGATTCTATTGAATATAGTGTCGGCATCAATATTTGTAGCTAAGCACAACAATTTTTGTATCAATGGGTCGCGACTAAATGATTCAATTTTGCTTACACGATTAAAACCACTAAATATTCCCAAAATTATTGTTGATAAAATTTGGAAATTTGTAAATTTAATATTGTGATGCAAATTCAAATCAATCATATCGAACATTGATTCTATGCCAATCTTACGCATAAATTTAGAAATAACTTTAATGCCACTAAAGTTGGTCAAAGATTTTGAATCAAAACTTGTTTTGATATTTGCAGGTTTTTTCGTATTTTTGTTTTGCATGGATTAAGTACCTTTTTGGGTTTACGTTTTTGTTAATTAATTCTTGTAAAATCAATTACTTAGACGACTTAATCCATGTTCTATTTTAGACTTTTAGGTAATAAATGATTCTGAATTTGTAGGTCAACAATTAAAATGTGAATTAACTGATATAAATGGAAAAATGATAGAACAGTTTGACATAGCAATAACTAAAGAGAGAACTGAATATTTATTACCTATACAAAATCTGTCAAACGGATTATATCTACTCAACATTCGTACAAATAATTTTACTCAAACTTTCAAGATATTGAAGGATAGATAAATAGCACTTTGAGAGAAATCCAGTAAAAATTAATAATTGAGCAATTGTTGGATTCCCTAAGATGTTCGGAATGGCGTTTTCAGGTGTGTAATGCTGAGCTTGTTTCAGCATCCATATCGAATAGTCCTTGTCAAAACAAGTTGTCCAACCCTTACAAAGTGTTGGACAACTTTATATTTTAGATTCCGCACCAAGTATGGAATGATAGCCAAAAAATTCAAAAAAACATTTATTTCGAAAATGCCTTAATAAATGCCTATTTTTTTCTTTTATAATTTAGATATTTCATCAAAAAATAAAGCAGAAGATTTGATACCGCCAAAGAAATTTTCTAATGCAAAATTTTCGTTTGGAGAATGTATATTATCGCCCGGCAATCCAAATCCCATTAAAACACTCGGTGCATTTAATTCTGATTGAAACAATGCCACTATTGGAATTGAGCCACCTTCGCGCATAAATACTGGTTTTCTACCAAATGCTTTTTCTAAAGCAATGGTTGCAGCTTTAACGCCCTTACTATCTTTTGAAATATAAACTGGCGAACCTCCATGTAAGCCCTTTGCAACTACTTTAACTGTTGCTGGTGCAATCTTTACCAAATAATCGCAAATTAGCTCAGTAATTTCATGAGGATTTTGATTTGCCACTAATCGCATTGAAATTTTGGCTGTTGCTTTTGATGGCAGTACAGTTTTTGCACCATCTCCTGTATATCCACCATAAATTCCATTCACATCAAGTGATGGTCTTGCTCCAACTTGTTCAAGGGTTGTAAATCCATATTCGCCATTTGTTTCATTTATGTCTAAGTCCTTGCAATATTCAGTATAATTAAAAGGTAATTCTTTAAAAGCATTTCTTTCATCATCTGTTAATTCAATCACTTTATCGTAAAATCCCGGTATTGTAATTCTATTATTTTCATCTTTTAATGCTGAAATCATTTTGCTTAATACTATTATCGGATTATCAACTGCACCGCCATAAGTGCCTGAATGTAAATCTCTGTTTGGTCCAGTAACTGTTACTTCAATATAACTAATTCCCCTCAAACTATAACATAATGAAGGTAACCCATCGGCAAACCATTCAGTATCTGATATAAGGATAGTATCACATTTCAATAATTCAGTATTCTTTTTGATAAATTCTTCGAGGTGATTGCTTCCAGCTTCTTCTTCACCTTCTATAATAATTTTTACATTTACTGGTAATTCACCATTGATTTTCAGCAATGATTCAAGTGCTTTTATATGGCAAAATACTTGCCCTTTATCATCACTTGTTCCTCTTGCAAATATTTTATTATTTTTAATAACTGGTTCAAAAGGTGGAGTATCCCACAATTCAATAGGGTCAACGGGCTGAACGTCATAGTGTCCATAGATTAGTACAGTTTCTTTGTTATCGCCAGCTTCTAAATTTTCTGCATAAACAATTGGATGCCCTTCCGTTTCAAATAACCTTGCGTTACCGAAACCAATATTTTTTAAATGGTCAACCACCCATAATGCGGTTCTTCTTGTTTCGGAATTATAAGACGGGTCGCTACTTATTGAAGGAATAGAAAGAAATTCAATTAATTGATTGAGATGTTCTTCTTTTTGTGAGTCAAGATATTCTAAAATATTTTTCATTGATTTACCAAAATTAAATTCAATATTAAAATTACAAAATTACAAAATATAATTAAATTAATTGTACTATTAAGCCATTTTCAAATCAATAATTTTGTAAGTGCATTTTAAACTGATTAATAAAAAATATCTGCTAAAATTAAAAAAATACCCTAAAATTCAAGCGAGAATTTTGATAAAATATTCATAATCATTTGGAATGATAGGTAGCGAACTGTCCATACCTGAAAATATCAAGAAAATGCAATTAATATATGCAATACAATAACGATGTAACTAATAAGTTAATATTCAAGAATTCAGGTTCAATTAGTATTTTTATTGGTAAATAAAAAAAATGAAATATAAATTAATTGTGTTGATATTAATTTTGCTAACCAGCATCAGCAATTTAATATCTGCAAATACATATTCGATAAGTGGAACTGTTACAGATTTTGAATCTGGTGAAACTCTAATTTCTGCTATTATTAGAGTTGATGGTATACCTAATCTTGGTGCGATTAGTAATAAATACGGGTTCTACTCTTTAACATTGGAAGAAGGGGAATATAATCTAATAATTAGATATATTGGCTATAAAACAATGATTAAAAAAGTAATTGTTAAGAGTAATGAAAGTATTAATTTTAGTTTGTCACTTGATACAAAACTTACAAACGAAATAATTGTGAGTGCAGAACGGAATAACCAAAGCATCATTAGTTCAGACATAGGCATAAAAAAAATTGAAATGTCAGAAATTGAGAAAATACCAGTTCTTTTTGGTGAAAGAGACGTAATGAAGACATTGCGATTAACGCCCGGTGTGAAATCAATTGGAGAAGGTAATGGCGGAATGTATGTTAGAGGCGGTGACAATTCGCAAAATCTAATTATTCTTGATGAAGCTGTTGTCTATAATGCAAGTCATTTGTTAGGATTCTTTTCTACATTCAATAGTGATGCTATTAAAGATGTAACTCTTTACAAGGGAACTGCTCCCGCTGATTTTGGTGGTCGGCTTGCATCAGTCTTGGATATTAAAATGAATGAAGGGAATAATAAGGAATATAAGTTAAGTGGCGGTATAGGACTAATATCTTCAAGATTGAATGTTGAAGGTCCAATTGTAAAAGATAAGGGTTCTTTTCTGGTTACGGCTCGTAGAACTTATGCTGATTTGATTTATAATGCTATTGAAGGAACTGAAAATGAGTTATATTTTTATGATATAAATGCAAAAGCAAATTACAAAATAACTGATGATGATAAGATTTTTGTATCTGGATATTTTGGGCGTGATTTTGTGAATTTTTCTAATAGATTTGGAATTGATTGGGGAAATGCTACAGGTACATTAAGATGGAATCATATTTGGTCGAATAAATTGTTTAGTAATACTTCTCTAATTTACTCAGATTATGATTATAGAATTCAAGTTGTGGGTGAAGCAGATAAATTCAATATTTCATCAGTAATTCAAAATTTAACTTTTAAGCAAGAATTTCAATATTTTCTCAATAATCAGCATATCTTCGAATTTGGAATTAACTCTATTTACCATTCTATAATACCCGGGCAGGTCGAAAATATTGGCGATACAGTTGTAAGTACTGTTAAATTGCACGAAAAAATTGCATGGGAAAATGCTTTATATTTAAGTGGAACTTGGAAGCCATCTGACAAATGGAACATTAATTATGGAGTTAGAGTTAATATTTTTAATTTGCTTGGTCCTGGTCAATTTTATTCTTATAATAGTATTGGGGAAGTACAAGATACTTTTCATTTTGAATCCAACGAGACAGTAAAGCAATACATAAATCCTGAGCCACGAATAAATGCGGCATATATAATTGATGAAAGTATGTCCTTGAAATTGTCATATACAAGGAATACACAAAATTTACATTTAATTTCTAATTCAACTTCATCAACACCAACAGATTTATGGATTCCAACAAGCCAAAATGTAAAACCTGAAATAAGTGACCAATTATCATTTGGATATTTTCAGAACTTTATCAATAATGAATATGAATTAAGTTTAGAAACATATTACAAATGGATGCAAAATCAATTAGATTTGAAGAATGGTGCAGAAATACGAGCAAATGAATTGATTGAAGGTGAATTATTATTTGGAGATGGAAGAGCTTACGGGTTGGAATTTCTACTAAAGAAGAAATTAGGCAAGTTAAGTGGATGGATTGGATATACATATTCAAATACTGAAAAGAAAATTAATGGTATAAATGAAAATAATTGGTATCCTGCCAAACAAGATATAATTCACGATATATGCGTAGTGGGCATTTATGAATACAATGATAAATGGTCTTTTTCTGCAACTTGGGTTTATAATACTGGAAATGCTGTTACTTTCCCAAGCGGCAAATATGAAGTAAACAATAATGTTCAATACTATTATACAGAACGCAATGGCTATCGAATGCCTGATTATCATCGATTGGATATTGGAGCCACACTGTATTTGAGTAAAGCCGAAAATTTTGAAAGTAGTCTAAGTTTTTCTGTTTATAATGTTTATGGCAGAAAAAATGCTTACACAATAGAATTTGAAGTTGACCCGAAAGACCCAACTAAAACACAAGCTGTAAAGACATATTTATTTACATATATTCCATCAATTTCTTATAACTTTAAGTTTTAATTATGAAAAAATCAATAATATTATTAATGTCAATATTAGTATTTGCAACATCTTGCGAAGAAGTTATCGACTTAGACTTAAACTCAAGCTAACACACAAATTGTAATTGAAGGAAACATCAACTCAAATACAAAACAAGCACTTGTAAGAATTTCAGAATCAATAAATTTTGATGAATCAAATATATTCCCAAATGCTGAAAAATATGTTGTAAAAATAGCAGACGAAAAAAGTAACATCAATATTCTTGATGAAGTTTCTGCCGGAACGTATAAATATGAGCTGAATGAAGTACCAACAGGTACAAAATATGAACTATTGGTTGAGGGAGCAGGAAAATCTTATTCATCAACATCAACCTTACAATCTCAAGTATCTTTTGATAGTTTGATTGTAATAAAAAATATTACAAACACAACTGGTCCTGGAAGTGGCAAAAAAGGTTTTAATTATGAAATCAAAATACAATATAAAGACCCCGTTGATACAAAAAATTATTATCGCTTTATTTTATTTACAAACGGTATTCAATCAGCAAATAATTATGTATTTGATGATAGATTAACCGATGGAAAAAATATTGAAACTACATTAATGGGTATGAATAATAAATTAAATCCAGGCGATACAATTAAAATTGAAATGCAATGTATTGATAATAATGTGTTTGAATATTTTAAAGGATTTGGCAGTAGTTTCGGCAAATTTCAGCCAAGTTCAACACCTGCAAATCCACCAACAAATATAATAGGTGCAAAGCTTGGATATTTTAATGCTCACACATCCCAAGTCCGAACATTTATACTGCCTTGATAATAGATTGCAGTAACTGGGTAGTTAACGGTCTATTAATAAAGTAATAATGAAATGTTACTGCACGTGGCTAAAGCCACGAGTTGCTTACTGAATCTGCAATACGTGGCTTTAGCCACGTGGAAGTTGATTATATTTATACTGAGCAACATACTGTTAAATAAAATTATAAAGTTACTAATGACACTCTTTAAAATTTTGTCATTATGACAAAGTGAAGAATCAAAATTTCATTTTTGAATGGATTCTTTGAAAAATTTCAATTTATGAATAAAAATTATTTTTTCTTTCAAAAAAAATATCATATTTTTAAAATAATTGATAAACCAAATGTCAATTGATGTGTTATTATAATTAGGGAGATTGCAAATTTTGAAAAAGGAGGTAAATTAATAGAGTTGATACATAATTTATAGTTCTACCAAAAAAAGGTGATGGGATGAACATTTTTACATTGTGATTTTTATACCAAAATAATTCGGGATATGGGTTATATGGAAATGTATCATAATGTAAGTGAACTAAGTCTGTTTGAAATAAAAGCAAATGTTGAAGACAGACAGTTGTATTTTTTGGGCAAAAGAGTAATGGATATTTTGTTATCTATATTATTTATAATACTATCTATGCCCTTGCAAATACTTATAGCATTGTGTATTAAGCTAACTTCAGTAGGTCCTGTTCTGTATTTTCAGAGCAGAGTTGGTAAAGATGGAAAGCAATTTACCATCTTTAAGTTTCGTACTATGTATAAAGATGTTCCATTTTTATTAGATAAGCAATCTGAAGAAGGAACATGTATAAAATACAGAGCAGACAGTCGTGTAACGCCATTAGGAAAATTCCTTAGAAAAACCAGTTTAGATGAAATCCCACAATTCTACAATGTATTATTTGGCTCTATGAGTATGGTAGGTCCCAGACCTCTCGTCGAATGTATGCTAAGCCCATATTATGATTTAAATGAAATTCGTGCATCTGTTAAGCCAGGAATTACTGGTTTATGGCAAATCAGCAACAGAGAAAATTGCCAAAATTTGATGGATATGATTGACTATGATTTTCAATATATATCAAATGCGAACTTACTTCTTGATTTGAAGATAGTAATTGCAACAATATGGGTAGTTGTTCTGGGTAAAGGAGCATATTGAAATAGAGTGAATGTAGCTGTAACGAAAATGATGTCCAACACTTTTGAAAGTGTTGGACTTCTGCATATATTAGATTCCGCATCAAGTGCGGAATGACACTAAAATCAAAACGTCATTCAGAAGAATAGAACAAATATATTTAAAAAATATGCAAAATGATTCTATTATAAAAAATTGTAGTCATTGGTAGATTGTTTCAGATCCTTCAATGTAGCATTAATTCAAATCCCCCTTTCCCCCTTTATTAAAGGGGGATTAAGGAGGATTTCTTTCATCCGAAGTTAATTGGAACTGCCTCAAAAGTCGTAATACTGATGCAAGAAAAAAAGATGTCATCGTATGTTTGTATTGTTATAAAAAGAGAAAATTAAAAAAGAAAAAACTGATAGCAATTATAAGTAAAAAGGAATATATATAAAGCGAACAACAACAATGCACTCTCCTTATGAGTGGATTGTTGTTCTTCTCCCCGATACTTTATAGTTGTATATGATTTTGGGTCAAAAAAATTAATTTTAAAAATTTAAAAATAAATCATATATGTTACAGAAAAATTGATTAAATTAGATTGAAATTATTAGTAAACGAAACAAAGGAAAGGAATAAGATCGAGTTATGTCATTGATCAAAAATGATCTATCAGAATGGTGATCCCCTTTCTTATGTTTCACTAAGCAAGAACAGTTCATTGGGAAAAAAACCCGTATTTGCGATGCTATGCTACTGAAATAATGTTTCGCTAATTAATATATTTTAATTAACAATATATACTAATGGAAAAGTTTAATGTATAAGAATATTGTAGGGATAGATATATCCAAGAAAAGTTTTCATGCTTGTGAAAATAGCAAGGTAAATATTTATGTAAATAGTTCAGAAGGATACTTGGCATTCATAAATCACTTGGCGATAGGTAGTCATTGTATAATGGAATCAACGAGTACATACGGTTATTGTTTGGCCAAAGCATTGATAGATTCCGGTCATCATGTTTATATAGTTAATCCTGTAAAGATTAAATACTTCGTAAAGATGGGCTTATCAAAAGCAAAAACAGACAAAATAGACGCCAAACAAATAACTAAATTTGGTGAGCTGTCCATAGATACATTACAAGAATATCAATTTGGTAGTGATGAAATAGAAGGAAGTAAGCAAATTGAAACTACATTAATCCAATTGAAGAAGCAACAAACAGCATTATTAAATCAGCTTGAAGCATTACTTCATCTACCACAACAGAGCAAAATATTAATAAAGACGTTAAAGAAAATGATAAAAATATTTCAAGAACAAATAAAATTACTAAGCAATGAGTCATCAAACTTAGTAAAAAAAGAAAATTTAGAAATGGTAAAAAAAGTAAGTAGCATAAAAGGTATAGGCGAAAGTACAGCGATATTGTTAATCGCAATAACAAAGAGTTTTAAAAATTTTGACAATGCCAAACAACTATCCTCTTTCTTTGGTTGTTGTCCACGAATAATAGAATCAGTACCAGTGTGAAGGGTCGAAGTAGTATTAGCAAAATAGGTCATGCAAGTATTCGAACGAGATTATATTTGTGTGCATTGTCAGCATCACAGTACAATACAACTTGTCGAGAAATGTACCAAAGATTAATTTTGCATGGTAAATTAAAGAAAGTTGCTTTAATGGCAGTTGTAAATAAATTAATAAAACAAATTTGGATTGTTGTTAAAAATAATGTGTTTTTTGATAATAATTTTCAAAATAAACTTGTTTTTTAACACAGTTCATTCTGAACTCGTTTCAGAATCCATTTTTGAATACCGTCATTCCGAAACAAAGAGAGGAATCCAGTGCCTTTTGCAACATTTCAAATTAATTAGGAAATTTCCAATATAAAAAAATATTATTATCTGATGTAACAAAATAGCTGTTTGATGTGTCCTTATCAATAAGTAAGTTTGTAAAAATGAATTTTTTATTGTGAGTTTGAAAATTATGAAAAAATTAATTCTAATTGGTTTGCTACTTTTTTGTGGCAGTAGTTTGTTTGCAAGTCCTACAGGACTTTATGATGTTGTTTGGTGGAAGTGGTTCAAAACTAATGATTGTAGGTTTACCCCTGACGACAGCAAAATATACGTCAATAGTGATGAAGGCGTTGGTATTTTTGATACGAAAACTGGAAATCAAGACACTTTAATTGAAGGAGTATGGTTTGGATTACAATCGTATGACTGCACAAAATATTACAAAGTAGAAAATGGAGTAATCAAAGAGTATGATTTTCTGAACTTGAAACATATTCGGGATTTCAAAATGAATTCATTTCAGATAACTACGATGTACGTTACAAATTCTAAATATATTACAGCAAGGAACTTAGGAGGAATGGGGTTTTCTATTTGGGATATAGAAACAGGTACATATTTGGATTCAATGCATTTAGGAATGGAAGATAAAGATAATAGAATCACAGAAGCAGTCAGAGAAGTATTTGTAACTCCCGATTTCCAAAAAATAATTGCACGTTTAGATAAATGGCAAAATCCAATAAAACAATCAGATCCACAAACAACAATAAGAGAACATATAAAAATATTTGATTTCCAAACGAAGGCAATAATAAAAGAAATAGAATCAATAGGACAACTTTATTTATCCAAAACAGGCAAATACTTTGTTTGTGAAAATCCTCCTAACGATGGCAAAACCGCATTAAAAGTATTTAATATCGAAGGAGATTTTCTCTTCTCAATACCTGGTTGGACAGAATCAATCAGCGACATTGATTTTTCAAGTGATGATAAGTTTATGTTGGTATCATTTAAAACTGGAGGAAAAAAAATTGAAATTTGGGATTTAGAAAAATATATATTAAATAATACTTTGACTATTGGAGATACCCCATCAACAGCGATGCCATTTTTCTCATTAGATCTAAGCAAAAACAATTTGAATCTTATTGCTTCTGCACAAACTAGATTGTATATGTTTGAAAATGTAATTTCATTATCCAATATTAACAACAAAGAAATTACAACTACAATTACTTATCCGAATCCATCCACTACAGAGTTAGTTCTTGAATTTACTTTAATACAACCAAACAATACTACAATCACAATTAATGACTTATCTGGGAAACAAATTAAAGAAGTGTTAAATAGCTTTTTGAATGAAGGCAATCACAAATTACACATTGATTTGAGAGAATTACCGGTTGGTTCATACATTTTGAATATACAAAGTGGAAAAAGTATAAGTAGTAACAAAATATTAATCATTAAGTAGAGGTTTTAATTATGAAAAAAATAATTTTTGTTTTGATGATAATCGGCATTAATATCTTATATTCTCAAACGAATATAAATCCACCTAAATTATCAATAGTTGATACTGATACAACTATAACCAGAACTCCACTTCCTTTTATATTAGGATGGAATTGGGGTTAAACAAAATAGAAATTTTAGAATTTTCAAAATTAAAAAATTCAGCCGAATTAATATTTTCAAATTGCTTTGCTTTTTGTATGAAAATAATGTATAATTCGAACAATTTGCAAATAATCATAAAAAGAAATTCTTTGAAAATCCCATTAGGGATTAAATCTTTGTAACAAAGATAACTCCCCTAAGTCCAACAATCCCAGAGGGATTGAATAGTTATAAACCCCACCTAAATCCTCCCCAAGGGGAGGACTTTACATATAATTCCTCCCTTCGGGGAGGTTAGGTGGGGTTTCTTGTTACAAACATTAATTCCCTATGGGAATTTCTTACAAAATAATGGAAATAGAAAATTATGGTTAGTCGGCGAAGTAGTTACAAAAATTAAAATATTACAAATCAATCATTTGTTTTGGTAGCTGTTAATTTATTCAGTAATTTTGCTTTTTAGGCGTTGAATTGTTTTTTGGTGATGTTTTCAATATTTTTCATGGAAAATTTTGTCATTTTTATTAATTAGCGAAAGTAATAATTGCTTGTAAATTAATAAATTAACCTATATAAAAATATTGAACTTCAATAATTAACTAAAAAAAAGAATTTTTAAACAATAAAAGATAGAAAAAGATGAATATTACAGAAGAAAAAATTAATGATTTTTTGATTGCCAATATTGAAGGGCGTATTGATACTACTCAAAGTGAAATTTTCGAGCAAAAAATTATGGAGATTATAAATGCTGGTCATTCCAAAATAATTCTAAATTGTGAGAAATTGGATTATATTAGTAGTGCAGGAATGAGAATTTTTTTGCTGATGCAGAAAAAAGCAAAAAATCTAATACAAATTAAAATATGTAACCTGCAACCAATTATTAAAGAATTGTTTGATATGTCAGGATTTGCTGCTATACTTTCGATTGAACCTGATTTAGAATCAGCTTTAAATTCTTAATTGACAATAATTATCATTAATTAAATAGAATACATTATGAAGACTAAAAAAGACCTTGGTTTTATTAGAGTTCCAAACGACCAAAATCTTATACCTGCGATTATTGAATATGCTGATAAAGTTTCAGAAATTGTAGGATTTCCAATTTCTGATAGAAGAAAAATTCAATTAGCAATTGAAGAAGCATGTGTAAATGTAATTAAAAATTCTTTCATTCCAGACGAAGAAGCCGAATATGACATTAAATTTATTAATTTGTTAAATGGAATTGAAATTCATATTCATGATATGGGGCAACCTTATGACCCAAATTTAGCACCTGTTTTTGACCCATCTGCTGATATTGAAGAATTTGAACTGGAAGGACTTGGTTCTTTTCTTATCAGCAAAATTATGGATGAATACAAATTCAATAATTTGGGTGTAAAAGGAAAAGAAATTGTTATTGTTAAATATTTTAATACTGAATTAGTTGGTAATGAACAATCAAATTACATCGAACCTGAAGTTGTATTCCCGCCAGAAAGTAATTCACCAGTCGAACAAATTGAATTCGATATCCAACTAATGAAGCAACATGAAGCATTAGAAGTATGTCGTTGTATTTATGATTGCTACGGTTATTCGTATGCCAACGAAAATATTTATTATCCTGAACGTGTTTCTGCTATGAATCAAAATGGTAAATTGCGTTCTGCAGTTGCATTAACAAAAGAAGGTGAAATGGCTGGGCATTTTGCTTTGATTTTTTATGATAAATTACCAGCTGAAATTGGAATAGCGGTTACCAAGAAAAAATTTAGAGGGCAGGGTTTTGCAAGGCAACTTGGTGAATTTCTTGAAACCGAAGCAAGAAAATTAGGGTTAAATGGTGTTCAGGTAAAAGAAGTAACTGCACATCCATATACTCAAAAATTCTGTATTAAACTTGGCTATAAAGACTGTGGATTACTTCTTGCACATTCTCCTAAGACACTTTCATTCAAAGGTATTGCTGATACACTCAAACAAAGAAATTCAGATGTCCTTGGCTTTAAATACTTAGAAAAACCGAAGCATAGGAAATTATACGCTCCAAGTCATCATCAAGAAATGATTGAATTACTTTATAAAAATATTGGTGATGATGTAGAGTTGATTCAATCAGAAAATCCAATGCCGTCAAAAGAACAATCTGTAACCGAAGTAAATGTTCATAGCATTAGGTCTTTGGCTGAAATGATTGTTTTGGATTATGGACCAGATATAATTCAAACAATGCGTAATGAAATGCGTAAAATATTCATGGAAGAAATACAAGTAATTGAACTTTATTTAAGTTTGAAAGACCCATTCACACCTGTTGTTGTGCCACAGCTTGAGAAATTAGGATTTATATTTACAGGGGTTTTACCTGAAACAAGCCAAGGTGATTCATTAATCATGCAGTATTTCAATGGAGTACATATTGATTATAATCAGATTGTACTTGTTACAGATGTTGCAAAAAAATTACTTGATTATGTAAAAAGTAATGATGCACATGCAGAATAAGCAATCATAGATAAAACTCTGTTCTTTAATTGTGTGTATTTTATACTAAGTAGAATTTATAGGTAAAAGATATATTTCTTGAAAAATCCCATGGGATTGAATAATAATTTTTAGATGGACGGCACTTTAAAGGTGGAGTCCATCTATGAACTGTTAGTTAATCCCTATGATATCAAGGATTTTATATTTTTATCAATTATTTGGACGTTGGATAACTCAAAATATCAAAACCCACTGGATATCTAAAAAAAATATAATAAACGGTTGTAACAAAACACTCCTTTGTTGTGTCTATATATTTTATTAGATTTGAAAATAAAAATTTACTTTTTAGGAGAGCGTTATGATACGCAAGATGATTTTATTTTTTTGTGGCTTGATAATTTTCAGCCAGTTTGTTTATTCACAATTGGAATTGGCTTGGAAAAAGACACTTCCAAACTTAGTTAATATTGGAGCGGTCAAATTCTCCAACGATTCCAAAATGCTTCTGTGTCAAGTGGCAGACTTAGACACAATGTATCTTTTCGATGTGGAAAGTGGGAGTGAGTTAAAAAGCAACATCCCAATTATGTATCAACCAACATTCTCGACAAATGATGAATTTTTATACGGAGTAAAAGGACAGCACATTTACAAATACAGTTTATTAACAGAAAAGGATGAATCTAAATTTGAACCGATGGATGATCCCACAAACATACCAATTTTGAATACTATTATGTCAAGAGATCAAAAGTATTTTTTGGCAACTACAAAAACCGGCTTTAAAGTTTGGGATGTTGAAACTGGAAAAATAATTAAATCTAAAGAATTTGATTCAGACTCTGCAAAAACAAAATCTTATTCACAAATAAACATAAGCTGTGACAATAGCGAAATATTTGTATATGAAGATAAAAAGTATTTGGTAGGTATGGACAGTAAAGGACAACCAATCTATAGGTATGAAGAGAGAGTTTATAGATTGGATTTTAACACATTAGCAATAAAAGGATATTTACACAATTGGAAAACTGGAGATACTTCTTCAGTATTAGCATCGTTTATGTTATCAGACGATTGTGAGTTAATAGCATTAAAATATGCAGGCAGTTTAGAAAATCCACTAAGAATTTATAATTTCAAAACAATGGAATTAATTTCTTCAATGGCTTATGCTACTCATCTAAAATTCACTTCCGACAACAAATATTTGGTAACAGCATCATCTCAAGGCAATTATATTGCAATTTGGGATATAATTACAGGAAAACAATTAAATAAGAGGTCTGGTTCAAGTTATAATACTTTAGATGTATCGGGAAACAACCAATATATAGCTTCAAGTATAGGTTGGTCATTATCACTAATAAAATTTAGTACCTCTGACATAAATACAAATGAGCCAATAGAAGAAGTAATATATCCTAATCCTTCAACTGGTATGGTAAATATTGAAATAAACTTGCCTATTCATTCAGTTTTAACTGCAACAATTTCTGATTTAAGCGGAAGATTTCTTGGTGAATTGTACAAAAAGGAAGCAAGAGAAGACAAAAACACAATTCAATTAAACTTACAAAACTATCCAAATGGAACTTACTTTGTTACTTTAAATGCAGTTAATTACAAAAAGCAATTTAAAATCATTATCAATAGGTAGGAATAAAATTACACAAACTACTAATTTTATCTTGATTACAAAGCCAGTTAGCAATTTTTTTGAATGTATGTTCACCACAAGGGTAGTATTTGTTATCGTAGATTATGCTTGATAATAGTTAAGTTTAATACTAATTTGATTTCATAGATAAAAAAAATAAATCCTTGAAAATCCCATTAGGGATTAAATGTTTGTAAACCCCACAATTCGACAAGCTCAGTGCAACGCCTAACCTTCCCCAAGGGGGAGGAACTGGCGTAAGTCCAACAATCCCCAGAGGGGTTGAATAATATTAAACCCCACCTAAATCCTCCCCAAAGGGAGGACTTTACATATATTTCTTCCCCTTGGGGAAGGTTAGGATGGGGTTTCTAGTGTTACAAACATTTATTCCCGATGGGAATTTCAAGGAATTATATAATCTATATTTGAACGCAACTTGGTATAAAGCATAATCCAGCAACACAAAAAAGCGTTGGGCTTTTGTATTAATCAATCAATGAAACCAAATACCACTTATTTTTTTAATCGTTTTTATTTTATTTTCAGAATATTCTTTTTTTGATTGAATTGATGTTTGTTGTTGTTTGGAATATTTTTGTACCGTAATTAATTGTTATTTTAATTATTTGGTATAAAAAATATGTGGATTGAAGTATTTAAAACTGGCGAACATATCGCATCTGATGGAACAAAATTTAGTTCGACAGGTGAAGTAATCAATAATATTACATCGCTTTATAATTTCAAAGTTGATGAATCTGATTCCAATATGGCTCCGCTTGTTCTTGGTCATCCCAAAGATAATGAACCTGCTATCGGTTGGGTAGAAAGATTGGGAAGACGTGGCGAAAAATTAGTCGCAAAGTTAACGAATATTGCACCGGAAGTTGTTGAGCAGATTAAGCAAGGCAAATTCAAGAAAATTTCCATTTCACTTTATCCTGATTTGATGCTACGACATATCGGATTACTTGGTGCCGCTTCACCTGCTGTAAAGGGTTTGAATAGTGTAAAATTTAATGAGTATTTAAATTTCTTGAATTATCTTGAAGAAGATGATAATACCGATGATGATTTCGTAGAATTTACTCAACAAATCCAATTGCTTCAAGATGAAAATAAGCTTTTGAATGAAAAACTTAATCAACAATTATTCGAGCAAAAAAGAAAGGAATTTGTTCAATATACCGAGCAATTGTCAAACAACACTGCAAATCAATTTATCACACCTGCCAATTCACAACAACTTGTAGAATTACTTGAACTATCCTACAAATCTGATTCGCTTTTGCAGAATCACGAACAGAATTTAACAGAAAAAATACAAGAATTTGTGTCCAATTTAAAACCACTCAATTTAATGAAAGAATTTACAAGTAATGACTTTAAAAGTAATTTGGATTTCAATTCATTTGTGGAAAAAAACACAAATCCAGAACGATTGAAATTACACGATAAAGCAATGAAAATAATATCGTTAACGAAAGAATTAAGCTACGAAGACGCAGTAATAAAAGCATTAAAAGATTAGATAAATTCTGTCATCCCGTACTTGGTGTGGAATCAAAAAAAAAGAATGGATTCTGAAACAAGTTCAGAATGACGGGATTCTTGCAAGTGTATTTAGCAACGTAGTTGCGGCATATTAGTAGAAACAGATTTGTTTGTTTTAGTTGTAGCTCCGTAGGAGCGACATAGATATATCGCCAATACGTTGCAAAAGGCACTGGATTCCTCACTTTGTTCGGAATGACAGAAAATGAGAATGGATTCTGAAACAAGTTCAGAATGACGTGATTCTTGCAAGTGTATTTAGCAACGTAGTTGCGGCATATTAGTAGAAAAGATTTGTTAGTTTTAGTTGTAGCTCCGTAGGAGCGACATAGATATATCGCCAATACGTTGCAAAAGGCACTGGATTCCTCACTTTGTTCGGAATGACAGAAAATGAGAATGGATTCTGAAACAAGTTCAGAATGACGTGATTCTTGCAAGTGTATTTAGCAACGTAGTTGCGGCATATTAGTAGAAAAGATTTGTTTGTTTTAGTTGTAGCTCCGTAGGAGCGACATAGTTATATAGCCAATACCTTGCAAAAGGCACTGGATTCCTCACTTTGTTACCAATGACAACTTTTTTCCTTGGAACAGTATGACGATTTTTGAGGAAGTTCCAATTAACTTCGGATGAAAGAAATCCTCCTTAATCCCCCTTTAATAAAGGGGGAAAGGGGGATTTGAATTAATTCTACATTGAGGGTTCTGAAACAATCTACCAGTGACGACAATTTTTTATAATGGTGTCATTTTGCATATTTTTTAAATATATTTGTTCCGCACTTCAGAATGTCAGAAAATGAGAATGGATTCTGAAACAAGTTCAGAATGACAGTATGCTTTAGAGCGAGTTTTTCAATAGTTTATATGATTTCTATTTAATTTTTAGGAGAAAATTTTATGCCTCAGCATCTTGATGAATTACGAATGGTTGACCCTGTATTGACAACAATTGCACAGGGTTATACAAATAATTCAATGATTTACGAATCACTTTTCCCAACTGTAACTGTATCGAAAATGAAAGGAAAGATTCCAGTATTTGGAAAAGAAGCTTTTGTTTTGAGAAATACTGAACGTGCAGTTCGCTCTTCTTCCAATAGAATTCCACCAGCTGAAACATCTTTGATTACATTTGAAACGACAGAGCAAGACATTGAATCTGCAATTGACTATCTTGAAGAGGAAGAATCGCCTGATTTTTACAAATTAGAGCAGAGAATTGCTCGTCAACTAGTAGATATGCTTAATCTTGGCAAAGAAAAACTTGCGGCTTCGTTGGCTTTGAATTCAGCAAATTATGCGGTAGGACATACTCTTGATGTTGATTCTACAACTGCTTTCAACGATTATACAAATACAACTGACCCAATTAAAGTAATCCAAGATTGCATATCTACAGTAAGGTCAAAAATCGGACGCTCTCCTAATACTTTAGTTATGGGTGATGCAAGTTATAAGGCAATTATAAATCATCCAAAAGTAATAGAAAGAATCAAATATAGTGGAAAGTATTCCATTAATTCTCAATTACTTGCGGCGTTGTTGGACATTGATAAAATTTCTGTGGGATTGGCAATATCATCTCAAAATGGAGTTGATTTTACAGATATTTGGAATGACTCAATTGTAATTGCATATACCGATAAAAATGATAAATCAGCAAGAAATGAGTATAATCCAAGTTTTGGCTATACTTTCCAGCGAGAAGGTAAACCTGAAATTGATTCATATTACGAAAATGGTGGAAAAATTAAAATTATACGAAATACGGATAATTATACCGTGAAAATTACAGCTAATGTGGCAGGATTTTTAATTTCAAATACAAATCATTAAAATTTGGAGGTTAATATGCACTCGATAACTAATCAGCCAGTTCAAGCAATTACTGTTCAAGCAAAGGAAACTTTGTACAAGAACAGATTTGTAAATCATTTAGGTTCATTATGCCGTCAAGACCAGAAAGCCCTTGGAGTATCAGAGCTTAATTGGAACGTTGGCGAACTTGCTTCAGTAGTATCTCTTGGTACGATTGCAGTAGAAACAGCAACAACAATTTATGCAGGTGATAATGTAGTTTCAGATAATAATGGTAGAGCAAAAACAGCAGGTGGTGGTAGTGTAAATGGTAGAGCAATGGAAAGTACAACCGGTGCGGATATTATTAAAATTGTTCTTGTTCCTTGATTTTTGTAGGTAGAAAATGTATTGTTCAATCAATGATTTACTTAAAGAGTTTACCACAACGGAACTTTCTGATTTAACTGGATATACATCAAGTTCAGGCGGTTATGACGATAGAATCAACACAGCCATAAACAATGCTTCTGCTACGATAGATGCGTATTTATCAGACAAATATCAAACTCCTATTGCAGAACCAGTACCTGAATTGATAAAAATAATTGCAATTGACTTGACAATTTACAATCTTTATGAAAATGCTTTCAAAACATCTGAAATTCCAAATACTATAGTTTGGCGAAAAAGTGAAGCAAATAAAATGCTGAATGACTTAAAAAATGGCACTCTGTCGATTAATAGCGGCAGTATTGATTACGATTCTATTACAAACAAACAAATTATTATCAACAAAACAGAAACAGATAGAATTTTTACCAAAATTATTTTGGATAGCTATTTTTGATGTTGTGTTTTGACCTTAACTTTGTCATTCTGAACTCGTTTCAGAATCTATGCCTTTTAGCAACGTAGTTGCGAAATATTAGTAGAAAGGATATGTTAATTTAAGTAATAGCTCCGTAGGAGCGACATTTGTATGCATTCTTTATATAGCAACGTAGTTGCGACATATTAGTAGAACAGATTAGTTTTTTTAGGTTAAAGCTCCGTAGGAGCGACATAGAAATATGGCAGCTACGCAGCTTTTCGGTGACTTTTTATTTTTTTTTATTAAGATGTCGCAGCTATGCTGCTAAAACAAATGGATTCTGAAACAAGTTGGGAATGACAGGGTGCATTAAAGATGTCATTCCATATTTGATATGGAATCTCAGAAGTTAAGAAAAGTAACAAGTTGTTATGTTTATTTTTGAATGATTATTTAAGTTGTTTTTCCATCAGGTTTCAATTTTATCACGTAGTGATTGAATTATGGTAACAAGTGAATTGCTTTTTGATTCGTTATCACGTAGTGATTAAATTATAGTAACAACTTGTAAATTATTGAGTTACTATAATATAATCACTACGTGATAAATAACTGTTTTGATTGATGCGTTTTACCATAATGCAATCACTACGTGATAATTTAAGAAGCTGCAGGAATATTATATTGAAATAACCAGCAGAATTAGCATACTAATAACAAACCTTCCGAAGGTTACTAACCTTCGGAAGGTTAAATAAAAAAATATTAAAAAAATATTTATTGGAGGTTACATGAAAAATTTAATTTTAAAAAAGTATTATGCAATGATTTCAGAAATTGATTTTGATTCCATAATTGATTTCATTTTCAGAAATGTGATTTGGATTGTAATTGGTGGATTTGGCTTTTGGTTTTTGCGACCTGAATTACCAGAAATACGCACTTTGTTGATGCTTGCGGTGATTGAATCAATTGCAATTGCACTTTCTGGAATTGCTGTTCTAATTTATACAAAAGTGAATTTCTTATCTAAAGAAAATAATTCAATCTTGGGGCAGATTTTTATTGGTGTTCATATTTTGGTTGGACTTGCTGTTCTTGGTGTTTATATTGCTCAATTCGGGTGAAATTAATATGAAAATAATATCTATTTTAATCATTTTTTCATTGAATTTTTGTTTTGGATTAACAAAATATTCATTAAAATGCGATGAGGAATTGTTAAATGTGTCTTATGATTCAATGATGTTGCAAGTTGGCATAATTGAAAAAACAAATCGAAATGACGGTGAAGTTCAAAAGTATTTAAAAGCAATTGGACTAAAAGGAGATTATCCATATTGTGCAGCAGGACAATATTGGTGCTTTTTTGTATCTGCAAAATCATTAAATAAAGAAACAAAAGCTATTCCAATCAGAAGAACAGGTTTAGCTAATGAGATGTTTAATGATGCAAAGAGGAAAGGAAAAAAATCTTATTTTGCACCAAAAAAGCATGACTTGATTGTCTGGAGAAAAATTAATTCTTTTCGTGGGCATATTGAGAGAATTATTTCTATACAGAAAAAGGGCTGGATTACTACCGTTGGTTTCAACTCTTCAGCAGTAATAAATAACAAAAAGAGAGAAGGAGTATTTGTAAAAAAGAGAAATATTTATCACATTCTTGGACTTTTACGTACAAGAGGGTTAATTGGATTTGAAAAATGAAAGCACAAAACATTATATTAATTTCATTAGCAATTGTAATTTCTTTTATAATTGGATACAATTTCAATGGGAATATTACTTATAAAAATATACAGCAAATTGTTGTTGATACATTATTTATTGAAAAGCAATCTGAGCCGATAATTATAAAGGAAATAAAACCGAAGCTAATTTACAGACATGATACTGTTATTGTAACGCCGCCATTTATCGCAAAAGTAGATACAATTATACAAAGAGATACAATACGGATTGAGTATTTTTATCCTGAAAACTTGATGAATTTATCAGTTTTTCCAAAACCTGACAGCTTGGAAATTCGTAATATTTATATCACAAAAGAAATTACAAAAAGTAATAATTGGTGGGAATTGCCAGCTGGAATATTATCTGGTGTGATATTGGGATATTTTATTGGAAACAAAGGAAATTAGAAAATGAACAGCAAATATTTGACAAATGAACTTGTAACAAGACAATCCAGATTTTCATTTCAAAATTATCTTGGAATTTTACCAAATCCTGATAAAATTTTATCGAAAATTGGTAAATCAATTGAAGTTTATCGTGAATTGAAAAATGACCCACACGTTTGGAGCTGTATTCAGTCCAGAAAGAGTGGCTTATTGTCACAAAACTATAAAATAGATGCAAACAATGCTGAAAGCTCATTAATTTCATTCATAGAAAGTGTATTTTCAAACTTGGATTTGCAGAAAATTTGGCGGGATTGTCTTGAAGCACCACTTTTTGGTTATCAGCCACTTGAAATAATTTGGGATTATTCCAATTCTGGAAATAAAATTATACCGATTGATGTAATTGGAAAACCGCAAGAGTGGTTTGTTTTTGATGTTAACGGAAAATTACGATTTAGAGCGACAGATGGTAGCATTGGGGAGGAATTACCGGAATATAAATTCATAAATCTAAGCTATGAAAGCACATATTTAAATCCTTATGGAGAATCGCTTTTGGCAAAATGCTATTGGTCTGTAACATTCAAAAGTGGAAGTATGCGTTTTTGGGTGAATTTTATGGAAAAATACGGGATGCCTGTATTAATCGGACAATATCAGAGAGGTGCCACTTACGAAGAAAGCAAAAAATTGGCTGAAAATCTTGCTAATTTGCTTGATGATGCTGTAATTGTAGCACCATCTGATATTAAAATTGAAATGAAAGAAGCAACTCGAACAAGTTCTGTAGATTTGTACCGTGATTTGATTAAACAATGCAATTCCGAAATATCGAAGATATTACTTTCTCAAACATTAACAACTGAACTTGATTCTGGTTCGTATGCTGCTGCAGAAACTCATCTAAAAGTACGACACGAAGTAATCAGAAATGATATGAAATTGGTAGAAAAAGCAATGAATCAGCTTATTAAATTCATAATTGATTTGAATTTTACAAATAAAACTTACCCAAAATTTGTATTTGTTGATGAAATTGATTTATAAAATATGCAAGGTTGAGCCAAACTCATTTTCCTTGTCATTTTCGAAAAAAGATGTCCAACACTTTAAAAGTGTTGGACATCTGCGTAAGTGTCATTCTGAACTCGTTTCAGAATCCATCCTCATATTTTGCATCCAATACCAGTTGTCCTACATTAAGAAAATGTAGGACATCTAAATATATGTAAATTGACAATAAGTTACTACGTCAGAATTGAAAATGTCAAACATTATCAATCATGTTTAGACAAATTGCTGATGACAGTGAAATCTTCAAGTGTAGTAATATCTCCAGTAACATCAGTACCTGCTGCAATTTGTCTTAGTAGTCGGCGCATAATCTTTCCTGAGCGTGTTTTGGGTAATGCTTCAGTAAATCGAATTTCTTCAGGTTTAGCCAAGTGTCCAAGCATATTAGCAACATTTTGCTTTAAATCTTTGATTAATTCATCAGTTGCATTAATGCCACTTTTCAAAGTAACGAATGCAACGATTACTGTTGTTTTTAAATCATCTGGTCTTCCAACTACTGCTGCTTCTGCAACTGAATGATGCGCAACTAACGCACTTTCAACTTCAGCTGCACCAATATTATGTCCAGAAACAACAATTACATCATCTACTCGACCAACAATCCAGAAAAATCCATCTTCATCAATACGGGCGCTGTCTCCTGTAAAATAATAACCATCATAATCAGTCCAATAAACTTGTTTAAATCTTTCATTTGCACCCCAAATACCTCTTGCAATACTGGGCCATGGTTGTCTAATTACAAGATTGCCAATTGTATTTCGTGGCACAGGTTTACCATCATCATCAATGACTAATGCATCTATCCCCCAGAAAGGTACACCTGCCGAACCGGGCTTAGTTGGAGTTGCTCCCGGTAAAGGACTTATCATAATGCTACCTGTTTCGGTTTGCCACCATGTATCAACTATCGGACATTTCGATTTGCCAATATTTTCATAATACCATAGCCATGCTTCTGGATTAATAGGTTCGCCTACTGTTCCAATTAACCGTAGAGAGCTTAAATCACTATTGTTAATACAGCTTTCACCCCATTTCATAAATGCTCTAATAGCGGTAGGTGCTGTATAGAATATTGTTATTTTATTGGTTTCAATAATTTTCCAGAATCTATCATAGTTTGGATAATCAGGAGCTCCTTCGTATAAATATATTGTTGCACCATTCGATAATGGACCATATACAATATAGGAATGACCAGTTACCCAACCAATATCAGCTGAACACCAAAATATATCATTATTTTTGTAATCCATTATATGCTTAAAAGATACATTTACACTTAACAAATATCCAGCAGAAGCATGATAAATACCTTTGGGTTTTCCAGTAGAACCACTTGTATAAAGTATAAATAATGTATCCTCACTATCCATAATTTCAGGTGTTGAATTTGAAACAACGTTCATTTTAATATCATCATAAATACAATCAATTTCAGAATTCAAATTAACATTGTTGCCAGTTCTTTTAATCATCAAAACTTTTTGAATTTTCAGAGAATTCGAGCCATCAGCATTGCAGATTTCTATTGCTTTATCAACATTTTCTTTTAATGGTACAATTTTTCCTCGTCTGTAGCTTTCGTCTGCAGTTATAACAAAACTTGCTTGACAGTCGATAATTCTATCTGCTATTGATTGTGGCGAGAAACCAGCAAATACAACAGAATGAATTGCCCCAATTCTGGCACAAGCAAGCAAAGCAAATATTGCTTCAGGTATCATTGGCATATAAATAATTACTCTATCCCCTTTTTTTACACCTAATTCTAACAATACATTTGCAAATAATGATACTTCTTGATGTAATTGACGATATGTGATATATTTTTTTTCAATTGGCTCGTCATTAATTGTTGGTTCGCCTTCCCAAATAATCGCAATTTTATCAGCAATTTCAGTATTCAAATGCCTATCAACACAATTATAGCAAACATTAAGTTTTCCGTCCAAAAACCATTTAGCTTTAGGTAAATTCCACTCCAAAACATCATTAAAATCTTCATACCATTCAATATTTTCTTTTGCTATTTTACCCCAGAATTGCACAGGATTTTCGATAGAATTACTATGAATATTTTTATATTCTGCGATAGATTTAATATGTGCATTATTTGAAAATTCTTGGGAAGGGTAAAATATTTTTACATCTTCTTCTTTATTCAATATTTTTGTTACTTTTTCTAAACCAGACATTTTCAAAATTGAATTTACTTGTTGAGAAGCATTTATAATTGAGAAATTGCCCGGTGCAATTTCTTTTAATGCAACAAAACAAACTCGAAGAAAAAATGAAGATACGAAGGTTGTTTCATTCAAATCAAATATCACTTTTGCAGTATTTTTGTCGAACTCTTTACTCAAAGAATATTTAAGTTTTTCAACAACAAATTCTGATAATTTGGTACTAATTTCAGTATCCATTTTTCCAATAAAACAATAAACCAATGAATTGTGAGCAATATATGCATTAAATTTTACAAATTCACCGTAATTAAAATCACTCATAAGTCCTCAACATTATAAATTTCAAAGTATTTAATTCAAATAATTAATCTAACCTGATATTTTTTTGTCAAAAAATATTTCAAATAAATTACAAATACCAAACCATAAAAATACAAAATTATTTAATTAAAACAATAGTTTGTTTTTGTTTGTTAATCGTTGGCTATTAAGCTATGTTAATTTGTTAATTTTGTATTCTCAAAATTGGATAGCAATTTTGAGATTAAAAAAAACGCAACTACACAGTCGCCAGCTGAAAGAATCAAGTGCAAACAAAAACTAACTTTGTTAACAACCTTCCGAAGGTTTTGAACCTTCGGAAGGTTAATTGCCAAGTTAGATAAGAGCCGTATTGAAATTTTTCAATTTGCATTGTTATTTGAATGAAAAAAATGTGTATTTGGAACAATTTACAAATAATAATAAATTGAAATTCCATAAAATCCCGATAGGGATTACATGTTTGTAATAAAACAAATACCAGTAAATCCAGCAATCCCAGCGGGATTGAATAGTTGTAAACCCCACCTAAATCCTCCCCAAGGGGAGGACTTTACATATAATTCCTCCCTTCGGGGAGGTTAGGCGTTGCACTGAGCTTGTCGAAGTGTGGGGTTTCTTGTTACAAACATTAATTCCCGAAGGGAATTTAAAAGAATTTTTACAAAACAACATAAATTCAAATTTATTGTTTATTGGCTGAGTTGCTACAAAATACTAAATATTTTCAAATATTTGATTTTAAATGAGTTTTTTCGGATTAAATGAGTAATTAAATATTTCAAAGTAAAAAAAATAATTTTTAATTGGTAACATTTTTGCTATTTAAAACGTCTATAGTATAGTTATTTGAAAAAAAAGTTTTTTTATATGAATAATTCATTTTAATTTTGTAGTTATGAGAAAGAAATATATAATATTTGTTGTTGCCGTTTTATCGGTGGCGTTATTGTGGGCTAATACCTCACTAATAGAGTCATTTATTGCTGAGTCTTCGGGTAGTTCTGTGTCTATTAGATGGAAAGCGAAAGCCGAAGAGCAAATCAATAAATTTGAGATTGAGCGTTCTGTTAATAATGTAACATTTGAGAAAATTGAAAGTGTTAATGCCAATGGTAAGACTTTCTATACATTTATCGACAATGAAGCATTTATGAAACAGGGAGGTGAAGACAATCCTTCACTTCAGAAAAATAATTCTTATTATTACAAATTGAAAACTGTAAAAAAAGATGGTAATTATGAATATTCTGAAACAATAAATGTTGTTCATAAATCAAGTTCTTTCAAAAGAACATGGGGTATGATTAAAGAAATGTTCAGGTAGAACTAATTCATCAAAACAATATTTAAATCCGATTTTTATTAAGACATAAATCGGATTTTTTCGTTTAAAATATGCAGATAAATAATTATATTACTTCTATTCTTACTTTAGATTTATTATACCTACCAATTCAAATATAGCTTTGAAAATTACAATAATTTTAGTAAATTGTAAATCGTTTTTAAAAAAATTAACAAATGTTTCATTAACTTAATTTTTGAGCATGGTGATTTGATACTATCGTTAATAAATATATCTTTACCATTTACAAACCCAGTAATTATTTTTGCTTTGGTTTTGTTTATTATTTTGCTTGCTCCCATTATTTTAAAGAAATTCAAAATTCCCGGTATAGTTGGATTAATTCTATCTGGGATGATTATTGGTCCTAACGGTATTCATCTTCTCGAAAGAGATAGTAGTATTATTTTATTTGGTACTGTTGGATTATTGTATATAATGTTTCTGGCTGGTCTTGAATTAGATTTAAATGATGTAAAAAAGAACAAAAATCGAAGTTTACTTTTCGGTTTTTTTACTTTTACAATTCCACTTGCTCTTGGTTTTGTTGTATGTCATTATTTATTAAATTATGATTTTACTGGCTCATTATTAATAGCAAGTATGTTTTCAACACATACACTTGTTGCGTATCCAATTGCAAGCCGACTTGGAATTATCAAAAATCAGGCGGTGGCTGTAACGGTTGGTGGTACAATTATTACTGATGTTGCAGTTTTGTTGGTGCTTGCTATAATAACAGCTTCTTCAAGAGGCAATTTAAATATTTATTTTTGGATACAATTAGTACTATCATTATCAGCATTTTCGTTTATTGTTTTTTGGGGATTTCCTCGAATATCACGTTGGTTTTTTAAAAATATTGATGGAGAAAATCACTCACAATATATATTTGTTTTAGCGATGCTTTTTACAGCAGGATTTCTTGCAGAATTAGCTGGAGTTGAACCAATTATTGGTGCATTCCTTGCAGGACTTGCATTAAATAGAATGATACCACATTCTTCATCATTAATGGACAAAATAGATTTTGCTGGAAACGCATTATTTATTCCATTTTTCTTGATTTCAGTGGGAATGATAATTGATTTAAGAGTTCTTGCAAAAGGAACAGAGGCAATCATTGTTGCAGTTGTTCTTACAATTGTAGCACTTCTTACTAAATGGCTTGCGGCTTTTTTAACACAAAAAGTATTCGGTTATACAGTTATTGAAAGAAAGTTGATTTTTGGCTTGAGTGCTTCTCACGCAGCAGCAACTTTGGCTGTTATTATTATTGGTTTTAATCTTGGAATTATCAATGAAGCTGTATTGAATGGAACAATTGTTTTGATTCTTATTACTTGCTTAACAAGTTCATTTGTTACAGAAAATGCTGGAAGACAACAAGCTATTGTAGAAAGTGATAAAAAAGTGGAACTGGAAACAATCCCAGAACGAATCCTCGTTCCAGTAGCAAATCCAGAGAGTATTGAAAAATTAATTGAATTTGCGTTATATATTAAGGATAGAGATTCGGAGGAAATGATTTACCCATTATCAATTGTGATGGATAATGATAATACTAATGAAACAATCATTAGCAATAAAAAGAAAATTGAAAATGTTGTGAGAAGAATATCTGCCCAAAATCTTCAAAAAATGTTAATCATAAATAGAATTGATGTCAATACTTCAAGTGGTATTTTGAGAGCTATGAAAGAAATGCTTATTACTGACGTTGTAATTGGATTGAATGTGAAGCTTTCGGCTTCTGGTTTGTTTTTTGGGAGTTTGCTCGATTCGATTTTAGATAATAGTTCCCAAATGATTTTTGTTGTTCGAGATGTACAACCCTTGAATACGGTAAAGAAATTATTTGTAGGTATTCCAGAAAATTCGAGTGCTGAATTAGGTTTTGAACGTTGTATCTTGAAAATACTGCATTTAGCAAGTCAAATTGGAGCTGAATTAACTTTCGGTGGATTTAACGAATCACTTTCATTTATTAAGTTAATTTTAAAAAACAAAAAATATAGCAATTCTGCTAATTACATAGAGATGAACGATGATGAAGACTTCATTCGTTTGAGCAAAATGGTTACCGATGATGATATGATAATATTTATTAATTCAAGACCAAAATCTGTTTCTCACGATATAAGATACGAATCTATAATTAACAGATTATCTGAAAAATTAGAAAAAATCAATTTTGCAGTAGTATATCCTGAACAAAATCCTGTAATTACAGGTGAAAGTATTACTAAATATGATATATTGGATACCTCCCCAATTAGACAAAATATCGAAGTATTAGCATTGCTTGGAAATAAAATCAAGAAATTGCTTAAATTAACAAAATAATTTTTATTTTATTTGGAATTTTAATATTTTCTTAATAATTTAAGAAGTTGTTTGTGTTATTTATTTTCTTTGTTTGAAATATATATAAAGGGTTTACAATATGCCATCATTAGCAGTATCAAGAATTACAACTATCAATCATCACATTGATGCAGAGCAAAGTCTTCATCCTAAAGCAACAGGTAATTTTACCGGTATGTTAAACGATTTAACGCTTGCAATTAGAATTATAGCGAGAGATGTTAGAAGGGCTGGGTTAAACGATATTCTTGGCTTAACCAAAGATACCAATGTTCATGGGGAACAAGTTAGAAGATTGGATATTTATTCAAATGATGTTATCAAAGCTACTATGTCGCGTGGTGGACATGTCTGTGCTATGGCTTCTGAAGAAGATGATGAACTTATCCTTGTAGAAAGTACAAGCAAAAAGAAAGCAAAATATATACTTGTTTTCGACCCACTTGACGGTTCTTCAAATATTGACGTTAATGTTACGATAGGTACTATTTTCTCTTTATACAAAAGAATTGACGGCAATAGCGACGAGGACCCTACCGAAGCAGATGTTTGTCAACCTGGCTATAAACAGGAAGCAGCTGGTTATGCTTTATATGGTAGTTCAACAATATTTGCATATACTACAGGCCACGGTGTTCATCTTTTTACATTCGACCCAACAATTGGAGAATTTCTATTAACTAAAGAAAATGTTAGAATTCCAACCAGAGGAACTTATTACTCTGTGAATGAAGGATATTACAATAAATGGGATAAGAATTTCCAGCAGTATGTTGACTATTTAAAGAAAATGGATGATGAAACAGGTCGTCCTTATACAAGTCGCTATATTGGGTCTGCAGTAGCCGACATACATCGAACTTTGCTAAAAGGTGGAATTTATATGTATCCATCAGATACTTCATACAAAAACGGTAAATTGCGTATTGTGTACGAAGCAAATCCAATGGCTATGATTATTGAGCAAGCAGGTGGCAGAGCTTCAGACGGAAATAGAAGAATACTTGAAATCAAGCCAGATAAAATACACCAAAGAACTCCGTTAATTCTTGGCAGCAAAGAAGATGTTTTCGATTGTGAATCTTTTATGAAAGGTGAACATCCATATCAGAAAACACTCTAATTATTTTTCAATTACCTATGCAAAAAAGAGTTTGTCTTATAAGGATTATTTCAACAATCAGACAAGAATGTCTGTTCTACTAAGTATTTATAAACATAGTAGTTCAGGCATTTCTGTCTGAAAATATCACATAAAATAAATGTGGTATCAATACTCATTCAATTAGCAAATTTAAAAATGAAAATGGTTGAGTAGTTATCTCGAATTAATGATATTTTGATATTGTTCTTTTATAATACCAATATTTGATTTCCACAAGTGGTTTTTTAAAATGAAATCTCTTGCTTTGATTCCTGAACTTATTCTTAAATCATTATTCATCAATAAATTAGAAATCATTTTTACATAGTCATCTTTATTTTTTGCAATAAATAGACCATCTTTGTCATCGGCTTCAATCCCTTCGGCTGATATTGGACTTGCAACAACAGGTAATCCCATAGACATTGCTTCAAGAATTTTAATTCTTACACCACTACCAACAAAAAGAGGAGCAATATAAACATTTGCTTTGTTAAGATATGATTGAATTTCGGGAACAAATCCAACTGGATTTACCCCAATTGATTTATATGAATTATAGCGTTCTGGGATATGTTTTCCAAGAATTACAAGTGAAAGATTAGGAAAAGTACTTTTCAATTCGGGCATAACATTTTCAATAAACCAATCAATTGCATTAACATTATGAATCCAATGAAAATTTGATGCAAAAATTAGCTCGTTTTTATTTTTTTCAGTTTCTATTGGTGCCCATTCATCAATATTAACACCTGCATTTACATTTACAACATTTGCTTTAGGTGATAATTCTAATGCTGCTTTTCTGTCAATATTAGTAATCGAAAAACAAGCATCACATTCATGGTAAATTTTCTTTTCAGCATTTTTTAGCAATTTTGCTTGTCTTGAAACATAGTATTTTTTAGGCGAATAAAATGGCAAATTTTCAGCATAACGTTGCCAAATCTTATATTCAACATTATGTAGTCTAAGTCCAACTGGAATATTGTATTTATTTTTAATATACAATGCAAGCGGTGCCATTGCAGAATGGTCAGCATGAATTATGTCAAATTGATTGTTTTCAATAACACTATCAATGAAATTACAAATTTCAGAATTGATATGTTTTCTTAAATAAATTGGATAATTATCAAAAACAGACTTGAATATTCTTTTTGGAGTATTTTTTGTACTATAAGGATATATAATTACTTTACCATATTTCTCAGATTCAATTAGAAATTTATTTGAAATCGGCTCTTCTGAAAATGAAAAAAAAGTAACTTCACAGTTGAGTTCACTCAAATATTTATAAGTATTCGCTATACTAATTTTACCGCCATCAGTATAAGGAAAAGGAAATTGAGGAGACAACTGAAGTATTCTCATTTTATAAATTTCCTAAATTTACGTTGTAAAGTAAATTGATAAATCTGCCAATATGATTTAAAACTTACATTTCCTTTTGCAATTTCTAAGATTTCAGGTTTTAATTTGATTTTACTTTCCCTTCTCGTTTGTAATGCAACTGGTATTACCGATAAAATTCCTTCTAATATAGTCAAAAAAGGTATTCTTTGATACAAACCTTGGATAATTGAATTCAATGAAATTAGAATTGATTTGCTAAAAGCAGTATAGAATGGCATATACTTCCAAACAAATTCAATTAGTTTCAAGTAAAATCTTAACCAACGCCAAGTAGTTCTTCTTGATTCTAATGCAGAATAATGTAATACCCGAAGATTAGGGAAATAACTGATATTAAATCCTTCGTTCAATGCTCTAATGGAGAAGTCTAATTCTTCATAATACAATCCCCAAAAACCTCCAATTTTTTCCCATACTTTTCTTCGAATCCCGACACCTGTGCCATGAAAGCGAGTAGCTGGATAACCTTTTTCAGGTATGTTGATTTTATCTACTTCAGTTCCATACCAATGCCAAATTTTACCTTCATTTCTCATCTCAATATCTTCAGATGCTATAATATCAATATCAGAATATTTAGAAAATATTTCCGCCACTTTAGATAAGCAATTCGTAGATTCGGGGAAGGAATCATCATCACCACGCCAAAAAATATCTCCCTCAGCTAAGCTGAAAGCAAAATTCATTGATTTCATCTCAAAATTCTCAGTAAGATAAACATATTTCACATCTGGAAATAACTTTGGAATTGTCTCTTTTGTGCCATCATCTGAGCCATTATCTATAAGAATAATTTCAAAATCTTTATAATCTTGCATATAATAATTATTCAAAGTGTTGATAATATCTTCTTTTCTGTTTTTAGTAATTAACGTTATACTTATTTTCATAGAAAATTATTCTTATTACTTGAAATTTATTAAAATAACAATCCCCCGTTCTCCAATATTTTGAGTTCGGGGGATTCTAAAATTATTTATTATGTTTATTTAAATACATATATTTGATATGTAATCAATTAAAACATTATTCTTACTTTTGGGAACATTGTTTTGATTTTCTCTTTTTCAGTATCTTCAAATTTATTTCCTTTTAAGGAAATCATTTTAAGATTGACTAATGTTTCCATACCAGCAGGTAATTTTGATATTTTATTGTTATCAGCTTTTAATGACCTTAGATTTGTCAAAGTTGTAAATTCTGTTGGTAACAACTCAATAGCATTATCATTCAGAGATAAATTATTCAGATTAACAAGATTTTTGATATCAATACCTATTGAATTAATTTTATTAAAACTTAAATCCAAAGTTCTTAATTCAATATTTCCTGCTAATTCAGTTGTAAATGAAGTGATTGAATTATTTTTCAAATTCAATGTTTTCAAGTATTTGAGCTTGCTGAATGAGGCAGGCAATTTGTCAATTCCATTACCCATAAGTGATAATTGATTAAGTCCTTCTAATTGGGTAATTTCAGCAAAGAATTTTCCAACTTCATTAAAATCTAAAGATTTCAATTCCTTTAGTTTTGACAAATCTTTTGGAAAAGATACAATTTTATTTTTGCTTAAATCTAATGAATTCAATTTTGAAAGTGAAGTAATTTCTACAGGAATTGTATCAATAAGATTATTTTCTAATTCAAGAATTTTTAAAAGTTCAAGTGAGCCAATTTCTTTGTTGAGTTTTTTAATTTTATTTGAACCAAGTTTTAATATAGATAGTTTATTTAATTTAGATAGACCATTTATACTTACAATTTCATTAGAACTTAAATCAAGATTATTCAAATTTGTTAATGTAAAAATTGCGTCAGGAATATTTGTAAGTGCATTTTTGGCAAGAACAATATCACTCAACATTATATTTGTGGAAAAATTACAATTTACAGAATTAATTTTATTTGACAATAAATTTAATTTTTTTAGATTTTTCAAATTTTTGAAATCACCACTAAGATTAGTTAACTGATTTGCACTTAAATCTATGTTTTGTAAATTCTCTAATTTCAGTATTGAAGCAGGGAAAACCTCAAATTTATTATTTGCAAGTTTTATTTCTCTTAGTTTAGTAAGTTTTTCGATAGAAGCAGGTAGAGTTGTTAATTCATTTTGGCTTAAATCTAAAATTTCAAGCTCCTTAAATTCAGAAATATTTGCAGGAATTTCTTTTAATTTTTTATTTCTTAAAACTAAAATTTTCAAAGTTGCCGCTTCTTTCATTGCTTCGTCAAAATTAGCATATCCCCTTCCAGGAGCATTAGGTCTGTCTTTATTCCCTTGTAACATTTTCATTTTAGCAGAATCAAGCATATTTGTTCTTTTCTCTTTTTGTAATTGTCTGCTTGGCTTTTGGTCTTGAGAATAAACACTTAAAGAGAAAACCAAAATACTGAGAGCGAAAATCCACATTTTTTTCATAGTAGTTTTATTTTAAAAATTAATTAAAAAAAATTATACAAAATCAAACATAATCACGAATTAATATGAGAATTAATTTAAATTTTTTTTGAAGAGAAAATATCAAAATCCTTTTGGTACAAATTCCTGAACATAAACTGGTATGAAATCTTCATCTTCAACAAATTTATTTTTTAGAAATAAATTATATCCATATTTTGCAATCAATGAAGAAGAAAGTGAATAACCTATTATTTTGGATTTAATATTTTGTAATGGTATATTACTACAGACCAAGCTATTGCGAACTAACGAATTTGCTAAATTTAATTCAGTATCATACATAATATTAGTCAATTCATTCAGTTCTAAATCAAAAATTTGATAATAAAACAAATCTTTATGTGAATGAATAACAGGTATAATTTTATTTGAATTATTCAACTTTGCATAATCAATAAAATGATTTGCAATTGCTGTTAGAGTAGGTACTGAAATTAATTTTGGATGACCACCAAAGCCCAAGCCCTTTGCAAAAGAAACACCAATTCTCAATCCAGTAAAAGACCCTGGACCAGATGAAACAGCGATTGCATCAAGCATATTGACATTTATTTTAAAATCATTTAGAATTCTTGATGTAAATTCAGCTAATAATCTGTCATGTAGGTTTTTGCCGTTTGCGGAATATTCAGCAATCAAATTGCTTGATTCAGTTAGAGCTACAGAGCAATTTGAACTTCCTGTTTCAATAGAAAGAATTAATTCACTCATTAATAACCGTAAGATTTCAAATTTGTTTTGTTATTTCTCCACTTATGCCGAACTTTTACAAAAAGTTCAAGATAAATTTCTTGCTGGAGATGTTCTTCTATTGCGATACGCGATTTCTCGCCTATATCTTTTAATTTTGCTCCGCCTTTTCCGATAATTATAGCTTTTTGAGTATCTCTTTCTACAATAATTTCAGCAGAAATAAACCACTTACCATTAGGATTCTCTCTGAATTCTACAATATTTACTTCCGAAGAATAAGGTATTTCTTCTTGAAATTCCATAAAAATATTTTCTCTGATTATTTCTGAAACAAAGAATTTTTGAGGATGAATACTAAGTAAATCCTCATCATAATAAAATTCATTTTCAGGTATATATTTCAGAAATACATTCACTAAAGCGTCAGTATTATCCGATTCAAGAGCAGAAATAGGAATAATTTCTTGAAAAATGCCGAGTGAATTAAAATGATGCATTGCAGGTAATATCAGTTTTTTATTTTCAAGTTGGTCAACTTTATTTAAAATAAGTATTTTAGGAATTTTTACTTGAGCAATTGCTTCTTCGATAATTTTCGGAAATGTAGGATTATCAAGATTAATTCTTAAAACATCTAAAATTACAGCTATAACATCAGAAGATTGCAATGCAGAATCAACAAATCCCATCATTGATTTTTGCATTTCGTATTTTGGTTTCAATAAACCCGGAGTATCAAGAAATACTATCTGATTATCATTTTCAGTGTAAATGCCCAGCACTTTCTTTCTTGTCGTTTGCGGTTTTGGAGTAATAATGGAAAGTTTAGCACCAATTATACTATTCATCAGGGTGGACTTCCCCGCATTGGGCTTTCCGACTATTGCAACAAAACCGGCTTTTTGCTTCATTTTAATAATTTATTCCTGAGTAATTGCATTTTCTGCAGGTTTATCAAATCTTTTTAATAGTGCATAAGGAATAAGCACACAATAACCAATTACTAATAATAATGGAGCTACAACAATAGCCATTGGATTATTCCAAGTTCCATCAATTGAAGCTGGTTCTTCTGTTATTCCTGTTGCCATTAGAGCATAACCGACCAAAATTGTTGCAATGGCAATACCTATCCATAAAAAATTCTTTTTATTTAATGGAAATTTCCATTCAACTTTACTCTTTGTAGTTGAAAGCACTCTTTTTGCTTTTGCCATAAAAGTTTTCCCAAATTAAGATACACAATAACTTTCAAATATAAGAAATTTTTCATAATTAATTGCATATTGCATTTTAAAAAATAGTAATTGAATTATATATACAAAGATTTCCAACACTTTCAGAAATGTGGACATCTTACAATATTTCGTATAGTCTTAGATGGACTCCACCTCAAAGGTGGCGTCCATCTTTATAGAAACATACTTTATCACGTAGTGATTGCATTATGGTAACACATATCAAATAAAACTATTCTTTATCACGTAGTGATTATATTATAGTAACTCACAATTTTGCAAGATGTTACTTTAATTTAATCACTACGTGATAACGCAACAAACTACAATTCATTTGTTACCAAAATTTAATCACTACGTGATAAGATTAAAGTATAAACTTCCCAAGTCTTCAAGCATTGGTAAGTTTTGTATTTAGATGTCCGACAATTTGAATGTGTCTGACATTTTTTTTATTAATTCATCCGATGAGTCTAAGTCATCGGATGATTATATGCCAAACATTACCTTTTTTTGAAAATTGATTTAGTTTTCTGCTTTTTCTGTAAAGTACGAATATATGTTTCAGAAACACGTAACTCCAATGCAACTTCTTTATAACTTTTGCTTACCAAATGTTCAGTTATATATTCCGTAACAAATTTTTCTAATCTTGATAATTTGGGAATATAAAATGTCATTCCTCCAAAATTCTGCAGCAAAATTCTAACGGTTTCAATACCACATACGCTTTCAATCATAGATAAATCAGGTGTTAGATGCTCTTCATTAATTCTTGCATAAACTTCCATAATACAAAACTCCTATTAATATAAGTAATCATCATCTAATTGCAAATCATCAAAATCTTCAATTGGACTATTCAAATAAAACTTTCCAAGATAATCATCAATGATATACTCTATGTCTTGCAACAGAGATTTATCAGCATAATTAATCTCAATTAATTTCCTGATGAACTTGTGCATAACTAAATTCAAAGAACTACTTTGAATTAATTGTTTGTCATCACTCGTATAATCTGAATTTTGCTTTGGAATTGTGATGCAAATATCAAAATTTCCTGTTGCATTGCAACGGATTACATCCTTTGATTCCACCTTTGGAATTGCTCTTTTTTTCATAAAAATTTCTCCAAAAAACTATTTTAAAATTGTGTGAATATTACTTTGATATTCACAATTAAATTACTTATTTTTGTAGTTGTGTATTTAATACATATATTTTAGAATTTTAATACACTAACTTATACTAAAATATGTATATTTTACACAACTTGCAAGTATTTTTTACACAAATTTAAAAAATGTGGAAAATTTAAATAAAGATATTGGAAAACGGCTAAGGCAAGTTAGAGAGATAATGAACGAAGGTAGCAAACTCTCTGCTGAGCAATTTGCATATTTGCTTGGTGAAACACGCGATAAAATAGCTAATTATGAATCGGGCAGAGCTGCTTTGCCTGTGAGAATTCTTTATGAATTATTCAATAGGGGCATTAGTGTAGAATTTATATTGACTGGAAACGGTTCAATATTTGCTGAAAATGAAGCTGGTAAGCTGTTCGAATCAAAGATTTCCAATTTATCTGAAAAAAGAAAAAAACATAGTATTGATGATGTAAAAGTTGTAAAACTTAAAAATAATGTCAGATTTGACACTAAAAATATTAATATTGAAAATGTTGCCGCTGGTAAGATAGAGGGGTAAAATGAGTATTTACTCCGACTACTCTGAATTATCCGATTTTGAGCTTTATAAAAAAGCTAAACAAATTTTGCTGAATGAATTACTTACACAAAAAACTTCAGATTTCAAATTAAATAAAATTAGAAAAGAATGTCATTCACGCCAAAAGAATATCATTGAAATTGCATATTATTCGGCTTGCTATACTTATGAAAATATTTACAATGTCAAAAATAAACTTGAAGTAAAGGAAAAAATCTCCGATATAGTTACCGAGCTTGATTTTTACAAAATTTTAGAATCTTTTTACTATGTGGATGGTAGCAAATTATTAACACAATATTTATCAAGTGAAAATATTATTAAGCCAGAAAATTTATTATTGGTAAAAGTTAGTGGAATTTCTATGATTGGTTTTGGATTTGTTGAGGGAAATTATGGAATTGCAGATAGAAGTTTAAAACCAAAGCATGGAAATTTTGTAATTGCAGAAGTAAATAACCAAAAGTTTATCAAGAAATTGGTATTTGAGAATGACAAATATATTCTGCGTTCATCATCTCCTGAATTCCCAGACTATATCATCAAAGATTTGAAAAGCGAAGTAATAGCAGTTGTTATATATCAACTATATGGAATATAAAATATGGTATGGAATTTCAATTGACCTACACTTTGAAAGGGTATGACAACTACATAAATTAGATTCCGCATCAAATGCGGAATAACACTGAAAACAAATTGACATTCTGAACTTGTTTCAGAATCCATTTCCTCTCCGTCATTCTGAACTTGTTTCAGAATCCATTTTCTTTAGCAGCGTAGCTGCGACATCTTAATAGAAAAAAAATTAACCAAGTAATCCCAAAGAGCTGCGTAGCTGCGATATATCAATGTCGCTCCTACGGAGCTTTAACTAAAAAAAACAAATCTGTTCTACTAAGATGTCGCAACTACGTTGCTAAAGACATTTGCAAGAATTATGTCATTCCGAACATAGTGAGGAATCCATCTACGGTTCATGTCATTTTCGAAACAAGAAGTCCAACACTTTCAAAGTGTTGGACTTCTTGTTCGGAAATGACAGTATTCAAGAATGGATTCTGAAACAAGTCCAGAATTACATTTTGTTTTCCGTGTCATTCCGCACTTCATGCAGAATCTACAATATGCAGATGTCCAACACTTTCAAAGTGTTGGACATCTTATTCGGAAATGACATAAATCGTAAATGGATTTCTCACTTTGTTCGGAATGACATAATTCTTTCAAATGTCTTTAGCAACGTAGTTGCGACATCTTAGTAGAACAGATTTGTTTTTTTAATGAAAGCTCCGTAGGAGCGATATCGATGCATTGCTAAAGGCACTGGATTTCTCACGTTGTTCCTAATGAACACCGCACTGTTGCTATTAACGCAAAGCTATATAAAATATGAACTTATGTTGTTTCTACCAAACTATACCCAAGTTCTTTTGCTTTTTTTGATATATTTTTCAACATGATTTATTTGTATTTTTCTTCATAATCTTTTAAACCTTTTTCAACATACTCTAATCCATGAACCATAAATCTATAAAACAATACTGCAATTTTTCTCGCCGTTGCTTTGATTGCTACTTTATAACCATGCTTTGATTTTATCCTATTATAAAATCCTTTCAAAGCTATATATTTGCTATTGGCAATACTATAGGCACATTCTCTAATTATTTGTCCCGCTTTTGTTTTTACAGAATATTTTTTATTTCGGCTCATTTTCCCTGACTGCTTTTTTCTGGGACTCAAACCTAACCAGCTGGAAAAGTGTTGCTCTGTTGGCCACTTACTTAAATCTGTCCCTAATTCTGATATAAGTTTGAGTATTGCTTTATCACTCAATCCAGGCAATACTGTGGCATTCCTACCATTAGTCATCTGGACTATTTTTTCGTGAAGATTTTCTATATCGGGTTGATTATGCCGAGATTTATTTGGCAGTGAAGCTGGTGGCTTTGGCAAACCTTCTGTTATCTTGTCTAATAATATCTGTATTTCTTTATCGCATATTTTAATTTGATTCTGAAAAAATTGATATGTTTCGTAGGCTTGTTTCAAGAGAAATATATATTCCTTTTTATAGTTCCCACGTAAAGATAATTGTACTTCTGTTGCTTTTGTTTTTATTATGCTTTTATCACATAATTTTAACAATTTTTCTACATTACGCTCGCCGGAAAGGATTGCCTCAATAATACGCATTCCACTTTTCCCCTTGATATCGCTAATCACATTATGCAGCTTGATATTCATCAACTCGAAGGCTTTCTGCATCCGTAGTATATTTTGAGATGATGATTCTATCAAATTCTCACGTTGCCTTACATAAGTACGCAACTCACGTATTTCTTCTTTTGGAATAAATGAGGCTCGTACAAATCCATAACTATGGACTTTGTAAAGCCAACGACTATCTTTAAAGTCAGATTTTTGAGCCGGTATATTGCTTACATGGCTACCATTTACCAAATATACTTCAAATCCAGAAGTTTCCAATATGTCGTACAATGGGACCCATAATACACCCGTTGCCTCCATTGCTACTGTCTTGATTTTTTCTGCTTTTAAATATTTTACAAGATCCAGCAATGATTCTGTATATGTGGGAAACACTTTAACCGTTTCGCCGTCTGTTGATACATGCAGATTTTTGCTACCTATATCTATTCCGCATGCATGTGGGTGAATTTCAGGCATTCCTTTTTTTGACATATCGCTAATCCTTATTTTGGTAATAATATAAATAAAATATAACGTAAGCCGAAAGTTTAAGCTATATGTATGCTCCTAAACGGGAAAACTAAATTTCTTTAGAAACTGTTTCTCCAATTAGTCAGTGACTACTTCCGGTATCAACCTCGAAAACGGGTATAATAACGCCAATCGAGCGACGATAACTTTCTTACGCAATATCAATAACGATATCAAGTTCATTTTCTTTTTAGTGAAAACAAGGTTTTCAGTTTTACCTCGAAATGACGATATTCAAGAATAGATTCTGAAACAAGTTCAGAATGACAAAGTGGAAATTGTAATTTTCCATTTATTTTTCATTCCCATGAAACGAAATCTACTTTCATGTGTCATTATATATGAAGGGAATTGCAAATTTGGAAAAAGTATTTGGAAATTAAGTTATGTTACGCAAACAAAAAACAAGAGCTTGGCTCTTATCACTTGCAGCTTTGGTGCTGCTTTTGTCTAACTATTTTGTGGGATGGGCTGTAGAACCAGACCCCAGAATATTATGGGTAAATAAGGAATTACAAAGAATTGATGGGTTTACAGTTCATCCCAATGGAAACATTTTTGCAAATCGTGATGGTATTATATTTGAAATTGATGGCAAAGATGGTAAACTAATTAGAGTTTTACCAGATACATTAGGTCCATACGCTTTAAATTCAATGGATATTTCTGATGATGGAAAGTATTTGGCAATTTCACGTGATAGGATAATGGTGTTTAATCTAATTGAGTATAAAGCTTCAACAATTGCAGAAGGTAATGTTGTTAGATTTCAACCTAGAACACATAAAATAGCTTACAAGTCTTGGGGAAGTGCTGATTCATCAATAGTCATCTACGATATGGATACTCAATCAAGATTATATGTTAAAACCGAAGAAGCAATCAGAAACATCGCCTTCTCCCCAGATGGAAAATATTTTGCTACTGCTGGGGTAATAGAAAAATTAAATGGGGATTTTATTACTACATTAAAATTATGGGACGCTCAAACTTTGAAGTTGATTAAAGAATTGGAGAGATTTGATGATGAACATTATCAGATAGTGGAATGTAAATTTGATTCCAAAAGTCAAATATTAGGATTTTTAGGGGATATGGGTTTAAGTTTGTATAGTGTTTCAACTCAAAAGAAAATTATAAATTATCCTATCAATTACGAAGATATAATAACATCATTTGAATTTTTTACAAGTGATTCATTATTTGTTCAATCAAAGAATACAACAATACTTAATATATCTGATAACACAAAAAAAATATTATTTGTGTTTCCAAGAAGGTCTAAAATTTTATTAACAAAACAAAGGGATAAATTGATAGTAAATAGTTATATACTTGTAAATGAAATTGGTCCTATGACTGCATTAAATGTAACAAAAATCATCTCAAGTGTAACCAATGGATTGTCACATTTTCAAATTATAGCTGAATATTCTAATAAAATACTAGAAGTAAAGAATATCCAAAACACTGAAAACAAATTAAACTTTCAAATATTCGATATTAACGGTAAATTAGTTCATCAACTTAATGCTGAACCAAATGGAACTGAACTCAGAATTCCTATTATGTTACCACAAGGTACTTACTTAATTAATTTGACTGATGGGATTAAAAAGTATTCTTCAAAATTCTTTGTAACAGAGTAGGAAAATAATAAAATGAGAAGATTTTAGACAATTTTTAAACCCCTCCTAAATCCTCCCCAAGGGGAGGACTTTACATATTATTCCTCCCCTTGGGGAGGTTAGGTGGGGTTTCTTCATTTAAGCATTGAGAATGGATTCTGAAACGAGTTCAGAATGACATAAATTTTGCAAGTGTCTTTAGCAACGTGGTTGCGACATATTAGTAGAACCGATTTTTTTTTTTGTTAAAGCTCCGTAGGAGGGACATTGATATATCGCAGCTACGCAGCTTTTGGAATTACTTGGTTAATTTTTTTTCTATTAAGATGTCGCAGCTACGCTGCTAAAGAAAATAGATTCTGAAACGAGGTTAGAATGACAAAGAAAATCGAGTTCAAATTGACTGTAATTTTTCACAAGTGTCAGCTGAATTTAGTTCAGTATCTAATACTAAGTTGCGTCTAAAGATATAAAAAAAATCCTTGAAAATCCCAGCGGGAATTAATGTTTGTATCACAAGAATCACCCATAAGTAAAACAACTTCGTAGGAGTTGAATGTGTATTAAACAATATTCATTCCCTATGGAATTGATGAACTTCAGGAAAATTCATAAGTTATAAAGATGTAATCCTATTCGATTTTTTTAGAATAGGATATAATATCTATGAATGAAACTTGGTATATTATTACTGATTTTCAATTGGACAATTAAACATCCATTTGATGCCAAATTTATCTGTAATCATACCAAATTTTGAACCCCAAAACGTATTCTGAAGTTCCATATCAATTTTTCCACCTTCAGACATTTTGTTAAATACTTCAACTTGTTCATTTAAATCGGTAAATCCTAAATTCAAAGTAATCATACCACTTTGCCCAATTGACATTCCCGGCATTGTATCTGAAGCCATAAAATATATTTCATCACATTTGAAATCAGCATGCATAATTCTATCTTTTACTTCAAGAGGCACATCCATTGGTGATTCGCCAAATGTTTGCATATAATTAATTGTTCCACCCAAACAATCTTTATAGAAATTTAATGCTTCGCGGCAAGTGCCGTCAAAATTCAAATATACACCTAAGCTTTTCATATTATTCCTTTTTTACAAATAAAAGAACATATAAACATTGCTCATAGTAAATTATTGTAGAAATATTGATAATTTAATTTTGAAACTTTATAACAGAGTTTTCCATTTGTCCGGCAAATGTCCAATGAATGATTTATTGCCCATTCTAACGATTGGAGTTTTAAATAAGAGTGGATTTGCTAAAAGCTCTTCTTCTACATCATGAATAATAAATTTCAAATTTCTTTTTATATATTCTTTTGATTCAGTATCGATTAGAGTTTCTAATGGATTATTTATTCTAATACTGTTCAACTCACCCTTTGAAATGCTTTTCTCGGATAAATCTATATATTGAATTTTGATATTTCTATCTTTAAAAAAGCGGATTGCCTTTTGTGTTTCTTTGCACTTTAAAGTACCGAATACTTGAATTATTGAAGCCATAAAATGAAAATATAAAAAGATTTAAAATGATTTTCTATACTCTTATTCCCTTTACGTTTAAAAAAGTGAATAAGGTTTTAAAATGGTATTTATTATTTTTTCTACTAAGGTTGTTAGAATATAAGGTTTTAAACCTAATTTTCAATTATTAACCTTAGTAGAAAAATATTTTAAAGAAACACCCAGACTTCCACTATCGAATATCTAATCAATATAATCCATTTTAATTGTAAAATGTCTTAAAAATTCAGCTTCCCATACAATTTTCATTTTCTTTAAATTGTGTCTATTTTGATATACTTCTATTACAGCTTCAGCAATGTAATCAATATGAGATTGGGTATATACTCTTCTTGGAATTGCAAGACGAACTAATTCCATTGGAGGAGCTATATGTCTTTGATGTTCATCTTTTTTGCCAAACATTAATGAGCCAATTTCAACAGTTCTTACACCTGAAACTCTATATATTTCATTACAAATCGCTTGACCAGGGAAATATTCTGGGTCAATGTGAGGAGCAAATCTTTTCGCATCAAGATAAACAGCGTGTCCGCCAGTTGGAACTAAAAGTGGAACTCCAGCTTCAAGTAATTGATTTCCAAGATTCTCAACTTGTCTAATTCTATAAGCTAAATAATTTTCATCAAGAACTTCAACAAAACCTACAGCCAATGCTTCCAAATCTCTACGTGCTAAACCACCATAAGTAACAAAACCCTCAGTTATGATTAACATAGTTTTAGCAAATTCAGCTAATTTGTCATCATTACATGCAAGAAAACCACCTGTATTTGAAAGACCGTCTTTTTTTGCAGACATAGTTGCACCATCTGCATAACTGAACATTTCTTGAGCAATTTCTTTAATTGTTTTATTCTCGTAGCCCGGTTCACGTTGTTTAATAAAATAAGCATTTTCAGCAAAGCGACAACAATCTATAAAAAATGGGATATTGTATTTACTTAATAATTCTTTTGTTTCTCTGATATTTTGCATTGAAACAGGTTGACCACCACCACTATTATTTGTTACTGTAATCATAGAAAGTGGAATATTTTCAGCACCAGCTTTTTTGATAACAGCTTCAAGTTTTTCTAAATCAATATTACCTTTGAATGGTGCAGATACTTCAGGTTGAGTGCCAATTGCAGTAGGACAATCTATAGCTTCAGCTAAGGAGTATTCTACATTAGCTCTTGTAGTATCAAAATGTGTGTTATTTGGAATAGTTTTTCCTTTGCCACCAACTACAGAGAATAGAATTTTTTCCGCAGCTCTTCCTTGATGTGTAGGAATAATATGTTTGAAACCTGTAATATCACGAACAACATCTTCAAATTTATAGTAACTGCGTGAACCTGCATAAGCTTCGTCTCCATCCATTAGAGCAGCCCATTGCTTTGCAGACATAGCAGTTGTACCGCTATCAGTTAATAAATCAATGGTAATATGTTGCGACCTCAATGAAAAAGGATTGTTGTTTGCATCTTTAATGAATTGAGTTCTTTGTTCGATAGTAGTAATCGGGATTTCTTCCACAGATTTAATTTTGAATGGCTCAATAAAAGTTTTCATAATATTAATTCAATAATTAATTCATAATAATTGTAAATTTTTAAAAAACAAAATTACAAAACATTCATCAAATATTATATTAATAAATGATTTATACTAAATTTTTATTTTGGAATTATTATCAATGTGACTACTCAGCCGGCTAACCATAAATTTGTATTTTCGTCATTTTGTAAGAAATTCCTTGAAATTCCCATAGGGAATTAATGTTTGTAACAGAATATTCTCCCATCTTCAACTGCAACACCGTAGGTGTTGAATGTGTATTTGAACTAATCAATCCCTCTGGGATTGTTGGACTTAGGTGAATTTAATTTGTTACAAATATTTAATCCCTAATGGGATTTTCAAAGAATTTCTTTTTATGATTATTTGCAAATTGTTCAAAATATACATTATTTTCATTCAAAAAGCAAAGCAATTTGAAAATATTAATTCGACTCTTGTCTAACTTGTCAATTACCCTTCCGAAGGTTCGTAACCTTCGGAAGGGTTTGAACAAAGTTAGTTGTTTTTTGCACGTGATTCTTTCATTTGGCGACTGAGTAGTTACAATACTACTTATATGATAACCTCAATAAATATATTATTTTCAACCCGAAATTTTACGCACTCTTGCTTACTGAAACTGTATCTTTGAATTGTAAATTGTATAGTTTGGCATAAATCCCATTATTTGCAAGTAATTGCTCGTGATTTCCTTGCTCGCGTATTTCACCTTTGTGGAGAACAATAATTTTATCGGCTCTTTTAATTGTTGATAATCTATGAGCGATGATAATTGATGTTCTGTTGTTAAGTAATTTTTCGAGAGAATTTTCGATAATTTGCTCTGTTTCTGAATCAATATTTGAAGTGGCTTCATCAAGAATCAAAATTTCAGGATTTGAAATATATGCCCTGCTAAATTGTATCAACTGTTTTTGACCTGATGATAAAGTATTTCCTCGTTCTGTTAATTTAAAATGAAAACCTTTTTCTAAATTTTCAATGAATGTAGATGCTCCCAATGCTTGAGTAGTTTGAATCAACTCATCATGTGAAAGATTATCGTCATTTAGACTAATATTTTCAGCAATAGTACGACTAAATAGAAATACATCTTGCTGAACAAGAGCATATAATTTTCTTAAGGATTCAGTTTTAATTTTACGAATATCTTTCCCATCTATTAATACTTCACCTGATTGAAATTCATAGAATCTGCATAATAAATTAATTAATGAAGTTTTGCCCGAACCCGTTGCTCCCACAATTGCAACTGTTTCGCCTTTTTTGACTTCAAATGAAACATTTTTCAAAACCCATTTAGAATTATCATAGCTAAATGAAACATTTTTGAATTCAATTGCTTGTTGAAATTCTGTAATTTCAACTGCATTTTCATCTTCAAATACAAATTCTTCTGTATCAAACAATTGAAATATTCTTTCGGCAGATGCCATTGCAGATTGAAGTGTAGTATATTTTTCACTTAAATCTCTAATTGGTCGAAAAAACATTTCAGCATACTGAAGAAATGCAATCAAAATACCAACAGTTATAACGCCTGACAATATATTTCCTGCGGCATACCACAAAATTATACCAAGAGAAATAGCACTTATCATTTCAATTGCAGGATAAAATATTGCGTAATAAAACACAGTTTTAATATTTAATTCGCGGGTATTTAAATTTATTTCATCAAATTTATTCAATTGATTTTTCTCTTGATTGAACAATTTCACGGTAGTAATACCCGATATAAATTCATTCAAAAAAGTATTCATTCGAGCAACTTCTCTTCTTAATTCACTGAATAACACCCTTACTTTTTTTCTGAATATTGTTGTAACAATCAATAACAACGGTACTACAATTATTGCAAGTAAAGCAAGTTGCCAACTTGTATAAAACATAAATACAAATATCCAGAAAATCAAAAGAATATCCGCTACCATCATAACAAGTCCTGATGAGAATAGTTGATTGAGAGCTTCTACATCATTTGTAACTCTTGTTACAAGTTTGCCTACTGGGTTTTTATCATAAAAACTCATTGAAAGTTTTTGGATATGCTCGAATAGTTTAATTCTAATATCATTAAGTACATTCTGACCTACCCATTGCATTGAATAAGTTAATGCAAATCTCAGGGCGCCACTAACTAATAAAAGCGAAGTTATTGCCACAATCATCATCAATAAGCCCGGTTTATCACCTTTTGAGATGAATTCATCAACAGCAATTTTCGTCAAAAATGGTCTTAATGGACCTAATGCAGATACGAGAATTGTTAGAATAACTGCAAAAAAAACATATTTATAATATGGTTTTAGAAATTTCAGTAATCTTTTGAGTAATCGGGCATCTATCTTGTTGTATTCGTCTCCGAATGCATTTCCTCTCATAATAAAATATCTTTGTATGATTGAAAAGCAATATAACGATTTAGTTAGTTTTTATTATAAACAGGGGATTGAATGTTTGTACACAAGAATCATATAGAAGTCCAACAGCTATGTATGAGTTGAATTATGTTAGCATAATCGCCTAAAACCTGAATCCATCAACACACACCACACTTCGACACTTCGACAGGCTCAGTGCAACGCTTAGTCCCCTCTTGTTAGAGGGGAAATTAAGAGTTTATTTCTTTAGTACAAACATTTAAGACAATCTTGATTATCAAGGAATTAGAGCTTATATATTTGAACGCAATTTTGCTTGAATTTTATCCTAACAGTCTGTTGATAAAGTATAAATTTAATTAACTTTCACGTGGCTAAAGCCACGTGTTGCAGATTCAGTAAGCAACTCGTGGCTTTAGCCACGTGCAATAACATTGCAATATTGCTTTATCAACAAACAGCTAAATAACATACTTGTTAGATATCTTTTTTAATCGAATAATAAATTATATTACCGCCTCGCCAAAATCATCAAGCGCAGCCAAACCATGTTTTGCTTTGAAATCATCTGGGTCTAACTCCAATGCTCTTCTATATGCTTGTCTTGCATCGTATTTTTTACCTAAATTCAAATACGCATCTCCGAGTAATGAATATGATGCAGGGCTTTCTGGGTTGTTATTTACTACTTGCAAGAAACTCTCAGCAGCTTCCTGATAATTACCAAGTCGTAAATCCACAACTCCAAGATGGAAGTATGCAACGAGGAATCTTGGATTTATTTTCGTAACATGAAGGAAAAAACTATGAGCTTCGTGCAGATGTCCGCAATGATAACTTAAAATACCAGACCAATAATATGCCATCAAAAATGCAGGGTCAAGTTCAATTACTTTTTTTAGAGTTCTTAATCCTCTTTTCAAACTTCCAACTCTGTAATACGCTAAACCTAATTCGTAAAATGCAGTTGGAAATTCAGGCATTAATTCGGTTGCCTTAGTAAGATGAACAACTGCTTCATCTATCATACCTAATCGGTAATATACGTTTCCTAAATGCTTAAACACTATACCTAAATCAGGATTTTTTTCAATTGCTTTTTTGTAATGCTCAATAGCATTTACATATTCACCACGTGATTCACATTGATAAGCAGCTAAAACATCTTCATCATCAGAATCAAATTTATTACCAACATTATGGTCTATCATTGATATTTCTCCAAATATTTATATAAAAAAATTAGTGAAATTTAACTGCTACTGGTTTTTCGCCAGTATAATCATAGAATCCTCTTCCTGTTTTTCTTCCAAAATGCCCTGCTGCTACAACTTTTTTGAGTAAAGGACAAGGTCTATATTTGGAATCGCCTAAGTCATGGTGAAGAACTTCCATAATTGCGAGGCATGTGTCTAAACCAATTAAATCAGCGAGTGTAAGTGGTCCCATAGGATGAGCAAAACCAAGTTTAGCAACTTCATCAATACCTTCTACGGTACCAATGTTTTCCATCAACGCATAAACAGCTTCATTTATAAATGGCAGTAATATTCTGTTAGCTATAAATCCTGGATAATCATTTGCTGTAACAGGTACTTTATTCAATGCCTTAGATAAAGAAATAATATCATCATAAACACTATCAACAGTTGCCAATCCTCTAATGATTTCAACTAATTTCATCATCGGAACAGGATTCATAAAGTGCATTCCAATTACTTTTTCTGGTCTTTTGGTTTGAGCTGCAATTTCAGTTATAGAGATAGTAGAAGTATTAGATGCAAGAATTGCATTTGAATTAATAACTTCATCTAATTGTTTAAAAATTTTGAATTTTAATTCTTTATTTTCAGTAGCAGCTTCAATAACCAAATCTACATCTTTGCCATCACTCATATCTGTAGTGGCTTTGATTTTTGCAAGAGTATTATTCATTACTTCTTCAGTAATTGTACCCTTTTTTAATTGTCTGCCAAGATTACCTTCGATAGTTTTCATACCTTTTTGAAGAGCATTTTCAAAAGCATCACAAAGAACTACATTATAACCAAATTGTGCAAAAGTATGAGCAATTCCATTCCCCATCGTACCTGCACCTAAAACCATAACATTTTTAATTTCCATTTTAAAACCCTATACATTTATAAAATTATATACAATTATCTATTCTATAAGTAAATTTAAAGAAATACAATTCATTAATAAAATTTATTGATATTATTTTCCAATAAAATTTCACTAAAAGACAAAATTAACAAAAAAATTCAATTAAGTCAATAAAAAATAAGTTTTTAGCAATGAAATAATGAAAATAGCTAATAAGGTATATTTATTTATTGAACAAAGTTGTAATTTAATGAAAGTTGTGAAAAATATTTTAGAGAATTAATAAAAAATCTTGTTTATCTAAAATAATAATATTAATTTTATACTTGAATTTAATTTATGTTTAATAATTGGGTGGAGCTAACTACCTTTAATGGAAATTTATACGTGTATTCTTTTGTTAATTTTTGGCTTTCAAGCCGTTTTCTTTTTTGCTGTTATTAGTGAGCTTTCGCTTGATGATATCAGTAGAATTAGCGAGTCTGATTATAAAGCCGCTCAAAAACTACAAAAATTGCAATCTGAATTTTCTTATAATGTTAATTCATTTCAAATAATTGAACTAATTACATTCTTTGCATCAATTCCATTATTTTATTTATTTATAGAGAAATACAATACTTTTCCTGAACTTATTTCTATCTATGTTGCATTTTTTATCCTTTCTTTGCTCCTATTAAAATATTTAGTGCAAGCTTTTGGCTTGAAATATTCTTCCAAAGTTGCTCAAAATTTATCTGGTATTATATATTTTTACGATGCTATGATTTCGCCAATTACTAATTTGTTGATATTTTTAAATGAATTAATTGCTGGTGATAAAATTGATGAAGCAAGTCGTGAAGACATTAAAGAATTAGTTGAAACAGCAAGAGAAGAAGGGTCAATTGACCCAGGTGAATATAGAATTTTAAAAAACATAATGAATTTTTCCCAAGTATTTGTTTCAGATGTGATGACTCCAAGGACTGTTATTTTTAGCTTTGAATCAGGCAGAACTATTGACGATGTAATCAATCTTCCAGAAATTCAAATGTATTCAAGATTTCCAATTTGGGAAGGTGAATCTCTTGATGACGGTGTAATTGGATATGTTATGTCAAAAGATATTCTTCAAGCTAAATTAATGGGTAAAGGTGCATCTAAACTTAGAGATTTTGCCCGTGAGGTCTTCTTTATACCAGAAAACACACCACTTGATACTACATTATCAAGATTTTTAAATAGGCGACAACATTTATTTGTAGTTGTTGATGAATATGGTGGAATAGAAGGTATCATCACAATGGAAGATGTGGTAGAAACTATGCTCGGTGTGGAAATTGTTGATGAAGTGGATAAAGTAGTAGATTTGCGACAATTAGCAAAGCAAAGAAGAGATAGTAGAATCGCATTGATGAGTTAGACATATTATACAAATTTTATTGAACAGGTAATAAACATTATCAATAATAAACAAAAAACCCTGACGAAGTCAGGGTTTTTTGTTTGGCTGGCGGAGGATGAGGGACTCGAACCCCCAAGGCATCACTGCCGGCGGTTTTCAAGACCGCTGCCTTACCAATTAGACTAATCCTCCAATTGTTCCTCTGTGAGGATTTCAAAATTAAGAAATATTTTTTTTATACGCAAGAAAAAACTTGCAAAATTTTGAAATATTAAAAATAATTATACTTCATAGTCGCTTTTATAGAAATTATTTATTCAAATTTGCAAATTATTTATGTTGGATTTTAGCATTAAATTAAAAAAGAAAAATAATTTTCCATTAATTATGGGTATTGTTAATATTACTCCAGACTCTTTTTCTGATGGAGGTAAATATTTCGACACTTCTGTTGCCACTAATTATGCAAAATTGCTTATTGAAGAAGGTGCAGATATAATTGACATTGGAGGAGAAAGCACAAGACCGGGTTCATTGCCAGTTTCTGAGCAAGAAGAAATTGACAGGGTTATTCCAGTTGTTGAAAATATCAAAAATATTTACCCCGAAATCATTTTATCGGTGGATACAAACAAGTACAATGTTGCAAAATATGCATTAGATGCCGGTACTGATATTATTAACGATATATCTGGTTTAACGAACGCACCAGAAATAGCTCAACTTACAGCCAGTCATAACAAGTACCTTGTTATCATGCATATCAAAGGTAGTCCCCAGCTAATGCAAGTAAAACCGCATTATAATAATGTAGTAAAAGAAGTTTTTGATTTCTTTTCAGCTCAAATTGATTTAGCAAAAAATTTTGGTACCAAGAAAATTATTATTGATGTTGGAATAGGATTTGGCAAGAATTACGAACATAATTTAGAATTGCTAAGAAATTTAGATGAATTTGAAAAACTTGAACATCCAATGCTTCTTGGGATTTCAAGAAAATCATTTATTGGTAAAATGCTGGGTATTGAAAATCCTGAAAATAGAGATTATGCTACAATGATGCTACATTCTATTTTACTCAATAAGAATACTGATATTATAAGAGTTCACAATGTAAAGAAAGCAGTAATATTCAAAAAAATATACAATGAAATTCATGAAAAAACATAACAACTCACTCGTTATAAAATAAAATTGTATTGTAACTACTCAACAGAATTAATATTTTTAAATTGCTTTGTTATTTGAATAAAAATAATGTATATTTGGTACAATATAAAAATAAACATAACATGAAATTCCTTAAAAATCCCGTTAGGGATTAAATGTTTGTAACAAATTAAATTCACCTAAGTCCAACAATCCCAGCGGGATTGAATAGTTGTAAACCCCACCTAAATCCTCCCCAAGGGGAGGACTTTACATATAATTCCTCCCTTCGGGGAGGTTAGGTGGGGTTTCTTGTTACAAACATTAATTCCCTATGGGAATTTCAAGGAATTTCTTACAAAATGACGAAAATACAAATTTATGGTTAGCCGTCTGAATAGTCACTTTGTATTTATTAGAGAACCTCTGCTTAATCTCTTTATTCATTATTTATAATTATTCAAAAATAATATTTTGCTAATATAATATTATTTCGTAGTTTTGAATTATCGGTTTAACTATTTAGTTAAATCTTTTATTTAAACTTAAAAATTAAATTGAAAATGGAAAAAATAGAACAAAATACAGAAGAAAAAATCTTCAGTGCCGCAGAAGAAATCTTCCAACAGAAAGGGCTGGGCGGTGCACGTATGCAAGAAATTGCAGAGAAAGCAGGAATTAATAAAGCTCTTTTACATTATTATTTCAGAACTAAAGAAAAGCTTTTTGGTGAAATATTCAAAAAAGCAATTTCAATAAATCAACCAATATTCCTTCAAATACTAAATTCTGACCTTGCTTTGAAAGAAAAAATTGAAACTTTTATTGATAAATATATGGATTTGATTAAAAGCAAACCATTTATTCCACTGTTTATTATTAATCAATTAAATCAAGAGCCAAGTTTTATAGCAAAATTCATTAGTGAAAAAATAAATTTTGACTTTTCAAAACTTGAAAAGCAATTGAAAGAAGAATTTGAGAAGGGAAATATAATTGAAATTACAGCACCACATCTGGTAGCAGATATATTTGCGATGTGTGCTTTTTCAGCATTAGCCAAACCAATGCTGAAATTAATTTTTAAAATGGATGATGCAGCATATATCAATTTTTTTGGAGAAAGAAAAAAGCACATAACAGAAATAATATTCAATGGGATATTGAAGAAGTAAAAAAATCCAATTAAGGATTAAAGATTAGTAACTTGAAAATCGTGTAAAATTTAACAATCCCGTTAGGGATTAAATATTTGTAACTTGATATATTGTAATGCTTTAGCAATTCCATAGAGATTGATTATTAGGATTTTGAAAAATAATTGGTATTAACAATCCCGTAGGGATTAAATGTTTGTAACTTAATGAATTGTAATGTTTTAGCAATCCCGTAGGGATTGAATGTTAGGTGAAAGGAGAAATATAATGGCGAACACATACACACAACTATACATCCACATCGTTATTGTGGTCAAAAATCGAGAATATCTTATAAAAGATTCATTCAGAGAAGAATTATATAAATATATGTCAGGATATATTGCCAACAAAGGGCATAAACTTATTATTATCAATGGTATGCCTGACCATATCCATATTTTCATTGGATTAAATCCAAATGATTCTATATCTGGATTTGTAAAAGAATTGAAAAGAAGTGCAACTAATTTCATAAATGAAAAACAATGGGTTCGTGGAAAATTTGCGTGGCAAGATGGATTTGCAGCTTTTTCTTATTCTCATTCATCAATAAATAGTATTTATAAGTATATTGAGAATCAAAAAGAGCATCATCAGCAACTTACTTTTAAAGAAGAATACAAGAAGTTTTTGGACAGTTTTAATGTAAACTATGATGATAGATATTTATTTGAAGAAGTATTAAACACATACAATCCCTAACGAGATTGAGTGACTTGGATGAAATGGTTTGTTGCAAACATGTAATCCCTAACGGGATTAAGAAAATGGAAAAAATTGTCTTATTACAAACATGTAATCCCTAACGGGATTTTGAGGAAAAAATTAATTAATTAAATTAAATAGTTAAGGTCTTTATGAAAAAAATATTAATTGTAGGAATTTGTCTCTGGGCTTTTGCTTTGGTTCAGGCAAGGGATATTTCACTTGAAGAATGTATGAAACTTGCAGTTGAGAAAAGTGTTTATACAAAGCAAAAAAATATTTATGAATCAACTAATCTTTTCAGGAAATTGAATTATTCTGCGGCTTATATGCCACAAATAAAATTAGAAGCAAATGCAAATTACCAAAGTGATGTTTTTGCATTTCCTTTGAAATTTCCCGGAGTAACTATTCCCGAGGTGGAAAAATTTCAATATCAAGCATCGCTTAATATTTATCAGAATATTTATGAAGGTGGAATGGTAAGTGCTGGAAAGGAAGTTGAGGACGCTGAATTAGCGGCAAATATATCATCAATCAATGTTAATAATCAAAAAATCAAAGAAATTATAAGTGAGTTATATTTCAATGCTTTAATGATTACCGAACATATCAAATTGAGCAATAGTTATATTTTTACTATTGAAACAAAGCAAAAGCAAATTCAGTCTTTGATTGATAATGGTGTAATGTTGAAATCAGCATTCAATCAATTGGAAATTGAAAAGTTGAAAATATCCCAGAAAATTAAATCTCTTGAGCAAGACAAGTTAACATTGCATGGGATGCTTGCTAAATGGACAGAGGACGAAACAATTATCAATTTTAATTTGGTTCTTCCCAATGTTGAAACTTCAAATCAAGATTTAAACCGACCAGAATTTGAACTTTTTTCAAAAAAATCAAACATTATGGAAAAGAAAAAAGAGCAGATAAAATCGCAAATTATGCCAAATTTAAGTGCATTTTTGAAAGCTGGTTATGGAAGTCCTAATCCATTTAATTTCTTTGAAAGTGATTTGAGCCCGTTTTATATGATTGGAGTGAAATTTCAATGGAATGTTTGGGATTGGTCTGTGAATAGCAGGAATAGGGAAGAGTTGAATGCAAATAAAGAAATGATCGCGCTTGAAAGAGAAATATTTGATAAAAATCTTCAAAATCAATTGCTCAAAGAAACAAATGATATTGAAAAATACAGAAGTATAATAATCAAGGATTTGGAATTGATAGAATTACAAAAATCAATTACCGAACAATATAACTCCCAAGTAAATAACGGCACTGTAACGATAAGTGATTATATTTCTGAAAGCAATAATCTAAATCAATTAGAAATCAATCACGAAATTCACAAACTACAACTACTGAATGCAAAATATAATTACAATTTGAAAATGGGAAATTAAAAGAAATCTTTTTCAACAAGGATTGAATAATTGTAACATGAAACCCCACCTAACCTCCCCAAGGGGAGGAACAAAGGCAGGCATATCAAGTCCTCCCTTTGGGGAGGATTTAGGAGGGGTTTGTTTTCAAAGTCCTCCCTTTGGGGAGGATTTAGGTGGGGTTCAGAAAATAATTTTAAAAAATAAATAGGTGATATATGAAAAAAGTATTATTGTTGGCTTTAATGTCTGTGCTTATGTTTTCTTGTTCAAGCAAGAATGATGTTTCTGATGCTTATGGGAATTTTGAAGCAGATGAGATTATTGTTTCTTCTGAGGCAATGGGTGTTGTATCGGAAATGAACCTTGAAGAAGGCAAAGCAGTGAAGCAGAATGAACTGATTGCTATTATTGATACAGTGCAACTTTCTTTGAAAAGAGAGCAGTTACTTGCATCTATGAATGCAATTAATTCAAAAGTACAAAAAATTTCTCCACAACTTGATATTCTTGAGAAACGCAAATCAAACCTGATTCGTGAAAAAAATAGAATTGAAAAATTATTGAAAGAAAATGCTGCTACTCAAAAGCAATTCGATGATATTTCTGGAGAAATGGATGTTGTTGAAAAACAAATTGAAGCAACTTTGTCTTCGATGACAACTCAAAATAGTGGATTACTTAGCGAACGCGAACCACTTAAAATTCAAATTCAGCAAATTGAAGACCAAATCAAAAAATGCAACGTTAAAAGTCCAATCACTGGCACAATTCTAACAAAGTTTTTAAATAAAGGTGAGTTTGCTGTTGCAGGTAAGCCAATTGCAAAGATTGCAGATATAAACAACATGACTTTGCGCGTGTATATTAGTGGTTCGCAACTTACAAATATTAAAATTGGACAGAAAGTGAAAGTTCTTTTTGATAAAAGTGAAAAAGAAAATCAAAGTACTGAAGGCGAAATTTCTTGGATTTCAGAAAAAGCGGAGTTTACGCCAAAAATTATTCAAACAAAAGAAGAACGTGTGAATCTTGTGTATGCGGTTAAAGTATCCGTAAAAAATGATGGCAAAATTAAAATTGGAATGCCCGGTGAAATTAAATTTTAATTCGGCAAAATAATGAAAACAATTATCGAAACAAATAATATCAATAAAAGATATGCTAATGTTACTGCTTTGCATGACATCAATATTAATGTTAATGATGGTGAAATTTTTGGTTTGATTGGACCTGATGGAGCGGGAAAAACATCATTGATTAGAATTCTGACAACATTGATTCTGCCTGATAGTGGCTCTGCTAACGTGCTTGGTTTGGATATTATTAAAGATTTTAAAAGTATTCGTAATGAAATTGGCTATATGCCAGGGAAATTTTCGCTTTATCAGGACTTGACCGTTGAAGAAAATTTGAAACTTTTTGCAACAATTTTTGGCACTACTATCGAAGAAAACTACGATTTAGTTAAGCCAATTTATTCTCAAATTGAGCCATTCAAAGACCGAAGGGCAGGACAATTAAGTGGTGGAATGAAGCAGAAATTAGCATTAAGTTGTGCATTAATTCACAAGCCAAAATTGCTGATTCTTGACGAGCCAACTACTGGTGTAGATCCAGTTTCAAGAAAAGAATTTTGGGATATGCTAAAGGATTTGAAAAAAGCAGGTATTACAATTTTGGTTTCAACTCCATATATGGATGAAGCAAGTTTATGTGATAGGGTTGCTCTAATTCAAGGAGGAAAGATTTTATCTGTTTCAACACCTGATGCAATAATTAGTGAATTTCCACATAAATTATATTCAATTTCTGCAAACAACATGCACAAATTAATTACTACATTGAGAAATTTTGAGTTTAGCAATACTGTTTTTACATTTGGCGAAACCGTTCACTATACAGATAAACGTAAATCCGAATTAAATCAGAAAGAATTAATAAATTATCTACAATCAAATGATATTGAAGACGTAAAAATTACTGAAATAAAAGCCGGGATTGAGGATTGTTTTATGGAATTGATGAGGAAGTCAACTTGAATGTTTTTTAAGAACCCCTCCTAACCTCCCCAAGGGGAGGAAAAAGGCAGGGAGAAGTGTTTCGATTAGTTAAGAACCCCACCTAACCTCCCCAAGGAGAGGAAAAAGGCAGGGAGAAGTGTTTCGATTTGTTAAGAACCCCACCTAACCTCCCCAAATGGAGGAAAAAAGGCAGGGAATTGGTTTGATAATTTTGTTAAGAAGCCCTCCTAACCTCCTCAATGGGAGGAAAAAAGCAGGGATTGATTTAGGTGGAGTTTTTTTAAATTAATTTTTTGGGATTAGAAAGATGGACTATGTAACAACTAGCAAAGAAAAATGGGTTGTATTAAAACCATTAGCAAAGGAAAATCGAAAGAATATGACCCATTGTGAAAGAATTACTTGGGAATTAATTAGAAATAACCAACTAGGTGTAAAATTTAGAAGACAACAAATTATTGCTGATTACATTGTTGATTTTGTTAGTTTGGAAATTAAATTAATTATTGAAATTGACGGACCAAGTCACTTAGAGCAAGAAGATTTTGATGCAAACAGAACAAAACTATTAAATGATATGGGTTACAAAGTAATAAGATTTACAAATGAAGAAGTTAGATCTGATATTTCTTTCATTGAGAAAATCAAAAAGGAAATTGATTTTTTAAAGAACCCCACGTAACCTCCCCAAAGGGAGGAACAAAGGCAGGGAATTGGATTTGATTATTTAGTTAAGAACCCCACCTAACCTCCCCAAAGGGAGGAACAAAGGCAGGGAATTGGATTTGATTATTTAGTTAAGAACCCCACCTAACCTCCCCAAGGGGAGGAACAAAGGCAGGGAATTTAGGTGGGGTTTGTTTTCAAAGTCCTCCCCTTGGGGAGGATTTAGGTGGGGTTGTATTCAACTCCCATTGGGGAGGAAATAGGTGGGGTTTGTTTTCAAAATCCTCCCCTTGGGGAGGATTTAGGTGGGGTTGTATTCAAGTCCTCCCCTTGGGGAGGATTTAGGTGGGGTTGTATTCAAGTCCTCCCCTTGGGGAGGATTTAGGTGGGGTTGTATTCTCCTCCCTTGGGGAGGATTTAGGTGGGGTTGTATTTTTAAGGTTTAATATGAACAATATAGTAATAAAAGTTGATAATTTAACTAAGAAATTTGGTAATTTCATTGCTGTAAACAATATCAGTTTTGAAGTTTATAAAGGTGAGATTTTTGGATTTCTTGGTGCAAATGGTGCTGGAAAATCTACGGCAATGAAAATGCTTTGCGGATTGTGGCTGCCAACAAGTGGGAAAGCAAAAATTGCTGGACTTGATATTTATAAAGAAACAGAACAAATTAAGAAGAAAATTGGATATATGAGCCAAAAGTTTTCTTTGTATGAAGATTTGACTGTTGCAGAAAATATAAGGTTTTATGCCGGAATTTATGGATTATCAAATCAGCAAATTATAGCAAAGACAAATGAATTGCTATCGAAACTGGGAATTGAAGAATTGCGAAATTCACTAATAAAATCACTTCCACTTGGATGGAAGCAGAAACTTGCTTTTTCGGTTGCAATTATTCATGACCCAGAAATTGTATTTCTTGATGAACCAACTGGTGGAGTTGACCCAATAACAAGAAGACAGTTTTGGGATTTGATTTATGATGCCTCTAATCGCGGTGTGACTGTATTTGTTACTACGCATTATATGGATGAAGCCGAATATTGCGATAGAATTTCGATGATGGTAGCGGGCAAAATTGAAGCATTAGACAAGCCATCAATATTAAAGCAAAATTACGGTGTATCAACGATGGATGATGTATTTTTAAAACTTGCAAGAGGTTGAAATGAAAAGGTTTCTGGGATTTGTACATAAAGAATTTTTGCATATTTTCAGAGATAAACGCACTTTGGTAATATTATTTGGTATGCCCATTATTCAAATATTACTTTTTGGCTATGCAATTACAAACGAAGTTAGAAATGCAAATATTGCAATTCTGGATTTATCTAAAGATGCTGTAACTAACTCAATCATCAATGAAATTTCATCTTCTGGATATTTTTTGATTTATGATAATTTAGATAATTTTGACGAAATTGAAACAGTTTTCAAAACTGGTAAAGTTAAGGAAGTGATTGTATTTGAATCTGGATTTGCTCAAAAATTAAAAAGCAATAAAAAGGCAGATATTCAAATTATAACTGACGCTACCGACCCAAATACTGGAACAACACTTTATTTTTATACAAATAATATCATCAATAATTATCAAATGGAAATAAATTTGGTACAACAGCCATTTTTGAACATAATTCCCGAAATGCAAGCACGTTATAATCCATTGATGAAAGGTGTTTATCTTTTTGTTCCTGGTTTGATTACCATAATTTTGATGCTTGTTTGTGCTATGATGACCTCGATTTCACTCACAAAAGAGAAAGAATTGGGTTCGATGGAAGTGCTACTTGCCTCGCCAATGAAGCCACTTCTTGTTATCCTCTCGAAAGTTATTCCATATTTAATATTATCCTTAATAATTTCAACAGTGATTTTGCTAATTGGACATTTCAATTTTGGTGTTCCAATCAGAGGAAGTTTGGTTTTGCTTTACTTGGAAATAACTCTTTTTATTACAACTGCATTATCATTAGGAATTCTAATTTCAACAAAAGCACAAACGCAACAAGTTGCTTTAATGGTATCGCTTGCTGGACTTATGTTGCCAACAATTTTACTATCTGGATTTATCTTTCCAATTGAAAATATGCCTATGCCATTACAGGTTATTGCTCATATAAATCCATCAACTTATTTCATGATAATTGTTAGAGATATTATGATTAAAGGCAGTGGATTGGAGTTTTTATGGCAGGAAACTGCAATTCTGATTGGTATAACTATAGTTTTAATTATCGCAAGTATCAAAAATTTTAGGATAAGATTGCAATGAGAACAATATATTTTATAATTTGGAAAGAATTCAAGCAGATATTTCGTGATAAAGGAATGTTGCCAATTATTTTTGTGATTCCAATAATACAACTTTTAATTCTTGTAAATGCCGCAACATTCGACATTAAAAATATAAAAGTTATGATTATTGATAGAGATAATACATCGGTTTCAAGACTTCTGATTTCAAAATATGAATCATCGAACTACTTTAAATTAATAGGTACAACATTTTCATCAAAAGTGACTGATAATTATCTGGCTGATGGAAAAATTGATATGTTCATTGAAATTCCTGCAAATTTCGAGCGTGATTTGGTCAGGCAAAATTTCAATAAAGTGATGCTCGTAGTTAATGCCGTTGATGGCACCAAAGGTAATGTGAGTATGAATTATTCAAGTTCATTGCTATCGGATTTCAATCAAGAAATCAGGCAAAAATATTCAACACTAAATTCAGCTGGAATAGCAAATATCGAAGAAATTAACGTCATTCAATCAAATTGGTATAATCCAGATTTGAGTTATAAGATATTCATGATACCTGGAATTTTGGTTTTACTTGTAACAATGATTGGCACATTTTTAACAGCAATGAATATTGTGAAAGAAAAAGAAATAGGCACTATTGAGCAAATCAATGTTACGCCAATTTTAAAATATCAATTTCTTGCCGGAAAGTTGATTCCATTTTGGCTAATAGGAATGTTTGAACTTGCTTTTGGAATGTTAGTTGCATCAATATTTTATGATTTGACATTTGTTGGAAATATTGGATTGATATTCTTATTTGCGGCAGTTTTTTTGATAGCAGTTGAGGGTTTGGGCTTGTTTATTTCAACAATTTCCGACACGCAACAGCAAGCAATGTTTGTAGCGTGGTTTTTATTAGTTGTATTTATTTTATTGTCAGGATTATTTACAGCAGTTGAAAATATGCCCAGCTGGACACAAAATCTTACATATCTTAATCCAATTAAATACTTCATTGAATTAATTAGAATGATAATGCTAAAAGGTTCGGGCTTTGAAGATACCAAAATACATTTTGCAGTTATGACATTCTTTGCAATCAGCATAAATGCAATTGCAATATGGAGATACAAAAAAACAGTTTGAGAATTATTTAGAATTGAAATTATAAAAAGCCCTTCTACGTGAAAGGGATTTTGGGAAGTAACTGAAATTTCAATAAACCTTATTTTCATAATTAAACTTAGTAGAAAAATTTCCATATATTGACCATTAACCTAATAAATACAGTTATCAAATACAAAAAATAAATAAGGTTATCATGTTTGATTTGGTTTATTTTCTACTAAGGTTTTTGAAGGATTTTCTTGAATGTTCATCGGGAGAAGGTTTAATCAATACTTCAATCAATTAACTAATATTTCAATTTTCATAATGGAATCTACATGATAAAATTCTGATTTTTTCATTCAAAACTTGGTAGATGATTCTATGTTCATCATTTATTCTTCTAGACCAAGCTCCTGCAAAATTATTTTTTAAAGGTTCTGGCTTTCCAATTCCTGTGAATGGCTCCCTTTGAATTTCTTGAATAATTTTGAGAATTTTTATTGCAAGTTTTCTGTCTTTTTTAACCCACCAGGATAAATCCTCGAATGCGTTCGCATCAAATTCTAAGTTTTTCATGAACTTCCTGCAAAGAATATCCTTCATCACGTCCCAGTGATTCCATTAATCGCTGTCTCATTTTTTCACTACTGTTCAAATATTGGGTTTCGTCCATTGGGAATACAGAATGCCAAAATTCAATAGGCAGAACTACGGCTATTGGCTTTCCTTCCATATTTCTAATATATTGTATCTGCTCTTGTAACATTTAAATTCCTACAGAAAAGGATTAAAAGATTTTTGACGTTAATGCAAGTAGAAAATTTTATATAACGATAACAATTTCAATCAACGAACAGTGCTAAATATGTAAATTGTAGTAGTTTTTTTAATTAAGGTAACTAAGCCCCAGCTTAGTTACCTTATCATTTATTTAACGTAACCAAGCTGGGGCTTGGTTACGAGTGAAATTCTATTTCCAACAATTAGAAAATCTTATCTCGATGATTCAAATAAATTAAACCGAATTATATTTCTATTCTCATCCCATATTTGACAATTTGGTCAACAATGGGATTATTAGTATTAAATTCAAATTCACTAAAAGCATGTGGTTCAATTATTGTTTCATCGCTATTTCTTAGAGTCATCAATTTGACATCTGTTTCAAATGTATGCTTAATGTTATCGTTTAGAATTATTGCTAAATCAATATCGCTGTTTTCGTTTTGATTACCTTTAGAATATGAACCAAATAGCCAAGCTTCAGAGAATGACAATTCAGAATTTCTTACTTTTTGCAAATATTTTTTTGAAATATTTAAAGCATCGCTTTTATCCATTCTCGACATTCCTTAATTTTTTCAATCCATTCATTTGTAAAACTTTCTGTACAAAGTTCATAATTTTTTGAAGATAGAAAATATGTGATTATATCCTATAATGAATAAAACTCCTCTTCATCAATAAATGCTTGCTTTAGGATACTCTTAATTGTACCAACAGTAATTTCCTTATGATGTGGAACAATGGCAGTTATTGTACTTTCTTTTGTAATTTTCGCAAATTTAATATGACTGCCTTTTTGACTAACAATTTCGAATCCAAAATATTCAAGGCGTCTTTTAACTTCTCTAAATGTTAAGGGGAAGTTATGCATAAACTTCTGCTTCAATTGTATGAATAGAAGGTAATACTGTTGCCATCGGTTCTTCAAAAAAAAGTTCTATAGCTTCTTTGAGATTTTGTAGTGCTTCTTCAACACTTTTTCCTTGACTGGCAATTTCGATTTCATTACAATGAGAAACGAACCATTCATCTTCCTGCCAAACTGACGCTGTGAATTTCCTTAACATGATAAAACCAAAATTATAAAAATAGTAGTTACGCAAAAAAAATGATAATATTTTATTTGATTATTTTTATGATGACTAAACCCCAACTTAGTTACCTTATCATTTATTTACTGTAACCAAGCTGGGGCTTGGTAACGAGTTTAAAAAATCCAAAGCAGGACCTGCAATTTGTTTTCCACTTTTGATTTCTTTTATTTCATTCACAGCATTCTTAATATCATTTACTATGTCATCTTTTATTGATTGAATACTGTTAATTTCAATTTTAATATCATTATATTTCTTCAATTCATTCAAAATTATAGGGTAATGTGCATCTGGTATTGTTAAAGTTAATGTTTGCATAAATTAAATCCTCTTCAAAATATACTTTTATAATAGTCAATCAAACTATCATGCATTAATTTCTATTTATGTTGAAGAACCATTTTTTATTTGGTTAGTTGCAAACCCCTACCTATTTTATTTATTTTGCCCTCTTTGTTCAGAGTAGCTAAGACTTTATCCAAAATACCGTTGATAAAAATACTACTTTTGTCAGTGGAGAAACTTTTTGCGATATCTAAAACTTCGTTGATACTAACTTTGGTCGGAATATCTTCAAAGCATAAAATTTCAGTAATTGCTATCATCATCAAATATTTATCGACAACTGCCATTCTTTGTACTTCCCAATTATCTGCAAATTTAACAATTAAATCTGTGGTAAGTATTTTGTTTTCAAGGGTTTTAGCGATTAATGCTTTAGTAAAGGTAATATCATTTTCTTTCCAAATTATTGGAATGTCTGCTTCAATTTCCCAAACCTCATCGGGTGTGAGAATTTTATGATTAATATCAACTTCAGTATTTTCTTCAAAGTTAAATTCTCTGAAAAAAATATGTTCAAACAATTTTTCAACAGGAAGTTCACAAATTTCATTGGCAATAAGTATTTGAAGTACTTTTTCCCTTGCTAATCTTCGATTGCCTTTTATCTTTTTTTTCCTGCTAAGCGGGAAAAGCTCTTCTGTAACAATATCCATAACTTATAAAGAACTACTTCATCAAATTTAATAAAAAGAATAATTACAAAATTATGAAATATCAATGAAATATAAAAGAATATTTTTTTTTCATTATTTTAATAATAAATTAAAAATTTCATTAATATTTTGTTAATGAAGTTATAATAATTACAATTTGCTTGTACCTGATTTTTGTAATTATCAGTCTAATGTTTAGCTATCATTACTCTGTTTTGTTAAAAATAGCATTAGTTTCATCAAAACGAACAGATTCTATTGCTTTATTGAATATTTGAGAGAAATATTCAAATTGTCCTTCAGGAGCTTGGAAATAAAGATAGAACAAATTATCATTTACTGCAATAATATACTCAAACATTTCCATTTTTAAATGCTTTGCAGTTGCTTGCATTCTGGCTTTGACAAGTAGAGCAGTATGCCCAAAAACCCTTTTATGTTTTTCAACTTCAACAGCATAAAAGTGCATATCTTTAGTTGTTTCGTTAGTGCTGCCTTTCCAGAAATCAATAATGTCTGCTTCTGTTTTGATAGGGTATTTTTCTGCAAGATTTTTCATCAATCCAATTGTAACTCCAACAGAAAATCCTTGTGAATCTGCCGAAACATCATCAGGAGATATAATCAGTTCCTTGGTTCCTTCGTTATCATTATTAACTACATTCCAGTTTGCAGGTAATTCAAGAAAGAGAACGCTGTCTGGGTCTGAAATAGTTTTCCATTTAATTTCATTGACTGGAGGGAAAAATTTTGTTTTAATCCTTTTTATTTCATCTCTATCCACTGCAGCAAGCTCATTATTTCCCAATGAATGGTATGCGGCTGAACGATTATTTAAGATTTCTAAATCTTCTGGGGCGCTTTTAAGGGCTATTGTATAATCAGCAATAGCTTCTTTGAATTTTTGAATCTTGAAATAAGCATTTCCACGATTATAATATGTTTTAAAATGCTTATTCCCCATTTTTATAGCTTGAGTATAATCAGAGACAGATTCTTTATTCTTGTTTGTAAGATAATAAAGTCTGGCTCTTTGAATATATATTTCGGGATTTTTTGGGTCTAAATTTTTTGCTGAAGTTAAATCAATGATTGCTTTTTCATAATTTTTTTCTGAAATTAACACTGTTGCTCTATTGAGATATGCTTCAGCAAATTTCGAGTCTAATGATAATGCTTTTTCAAAGTCTTTTTTTGCCCATTCACTATCCCCCATATAATAATAACACAAACCTCTATTGTTGTAGCTATCAGGATATGCAGAATCTAATTTTATTGCTAAAGAAAAATCATGAATTGCTAATTCAAATTCATTCAAATACATATATGCTAATCCCCTATTGTAGAAACCGGGGCTACTTTTTTGGTCAATTTTTATAAATTTATTCAATTCATCAACTGCTTTTTTAAAATCTTTTTTTTGCAAGAATTCAATACCTTTTTGCAAATTTTTATTTATTTCAACATTCTTTCCGCTACCTTTTGAATTAATTTGACTTTTATTTGATTGTCCGAAAGTAATGCTAATAGCACAAATTAATACCATTAATACTGTAAATTTCATACAAAACTCTTTTAAATAATACATTGTCTAAAATTATAATAACACATCAAACGTAAAAACGTTTATCTATAAATAGAATTTTTTTTATTTTGTAAAAAATTCCTTGAAAATCCCAATAGGGAATTAATGTTTGTAATAATAAAAATACCCGTAAGTCCAACATTCTCAGCGGGATTGAATAGTTCAAATAAATATTCAACACCTACGGCGTTGTTGGGGGACGATGTATAATTTGACTGTTACAAACATTAATTCCCTCTGGAAATTTCAAAGACTTCATAAAAACAAAAGAAATTCCAATTTATTTTGTAACAGATGGGTAGTTACGCAAATTTTTAATTATATTTTTCTCGATTTCTTCTGTATTTTTTGAAAACAAATATTAAAATCGAAATAATTAATATTAGGGGCCAAATCGAAATCAAGTAGAAAAGCCAATCTCCTAATGAAAGCCAACCATTTTTTAAGGAATTAATGACTTTCTCAAAAAATCCTATTTCAACTGTATTACTCGTATCTCTTTTGGCATTCAATTCAATAGTTAATCTATAATTACCAACCAGAAAATCATAATTGTTTTTTGAACTTGTCATTTGCTCAATTTCAAGTTGTAGCTCGGAAATCTTGGATTCGATTGTAATTATATCTTCCAAACCAGAAGCTCGTTTAAGTAATTCCATTGATTTATCAAGATAGGCTTTTTGATGATTCAATCTTGCATCGTTATCATAGTATTCTTTTGTAAAATCTTCTATATTTACATTCTTATAAACTGGCTCACCTAAATTATTTTCAAGTTCAGAGATTATTCTATCAAAATTTCCCTTTGGAATACTAATTTCATAATTACTATTGTAATAATTATATTTAGCGAATTTTTCTGACAAAATTAGTCCATTATAATTCTTAATCATTCTGATAACTTTTTTCTGTGCGTCTCCTATATTTTTAATGTCAAATTTTATATAAGCATTTTTTGTAAATTTTGCTGAAATATTAGTTTTACTTCCATCGCCAAAAGAGAGAATCTTTTCTTTGCTTAAATTTCCATTTGAATAGTCTGATTCATCATTAAATGCCGTCATTTGCATAATTTTAACATCTTTATTAACTTCGTTATTTTCTGATACATTTTTATCATCACCGCAAGAAGCAATAAAAAGCACTATAATCATAATAGACAGCAATACAACAAATTTCATTTTTATACCTTTGTCATTCAAAATAACAAATTTATTCAGATTGAAGACAAAAACCAAGAGATTTATTTAAATAAACAAATTACGACAATATAAATTAATTAATTAATTAATTGAAAATCCATGTAGAGTTAAAAAACTTCTTGATATTTTCAAAGAATTATCATCTAAATAATTATTTGTGGTTAGTGATAATTTATTGTTTTTTTTTACTATAAAATATATAAATAAACCATAAAGACTCTTTGATGACTTAACAGTCAATCATTTGACTTTTTATAGAATAGTTAGATGTTATTTACACTTGATTTTTTCATTTCGCAACTTAGTAGCTATTTCTTGCTATCAAATCTAAATTTGTGCTTTTTCATTAATTATTCCTCTTAAATCAAATGTTAAGTTGATATATTCGTTTAAAATGTTGTTGTTTAGCATATTTATAAATTGGTGAATTGAAATGAAATTTAGAAGTAATTATATAATTTTAATATTGATTTGTGTGTCTTTTTTAAGTTTATTTGCTGATGGCAATAAACCTACATCAGAGCCATTATTAGCATTCAAAAAAGATAGTATATGGCATTTTATCGACCACGATGGAAAGCAATTATTCTCACCCAAAAAATTAAAAAAAATTGGTGGTTTCAGAGAGGGCTTTTTTGTTGTGGTATTTGAAATGAATAAAAAAGACAATTGGGGTTTTATGAATCTTAAAGGTGATGTTTTCAAGCCAAATGATGCTGATGAAGTTCGCCTATTTAGAGATGGTATGGCAATGACAATCAAAGTAATTGATAGCTTGAGTGGTGAATCATTATTCGGCTTTGTAAATAGCGAAGGTGAGCAAGTAGTGCCAAATAAGTATCTTGATGCAACAGATTTCAATGAAGGATTGGGCTGGGTAATGAATAGAACCGAAAGAGGATATTTAAATAGAAAAGGAAAATTTGTTGCTTTATTTGAAGGAAGAAAGTTTGGTAATCCTTTTTTTGAAGGAATGGCATCTTTTCACGATGAATCCGAATTATTTGGTTTTATAGATACTTCATTCAAGCCCGCTATTGCTCCACAATATGACGAGCTTGGGAATTTTAGCGAAGGATTAGCATCATTTAGTGAAAATGCAAAATATGGCTTTCTCGACAAAAGAGGCAATAAAATAATTCCACCAAAATATGATGCTGTTACTGAGTTCAAAGAGGGCATTGCATTTGTAGGACAAGCAGACACAAATCAAAATTTTCTTTGGGGAATTATCAATAAAAGTGGCAACGTGATTGTTGATTGGCAATATGAACAAGTTCGTGAATATTCAGAGGGCTTAATTGCTGTTAAAAAAAATAACAAATGGTTCTTTATAGACCAGCTTGGGAATAAAATTATCAATAAAGAATTTGATTATGCTGATTCCTTTAAAAATGGTTTAGCATGGGTTCACGATTTGAAAGAAAAGAAAAAAGGATTTATTGACCCATTAGGAAATTGGATTTTAGAGGTTGATGATGGTGAAGTTTTTGTTGATTTAAGATGGAATAGGGTACTAAAATAAGTAAAACTACTCTGTTCCTAAAAAAAATTCACTTGTAAATTACAGCTAACAATTTAATATAACATCCGATGTTTCCAAAACATCGGATGTTTTTTAACAAAGTTAGTTTTTTTGTTTGCAAGTGATTTTTTTTTGGCGACTGAATAGAAACATTTGCAATACTCAAATATAAGGTTAATAAATTAGTTTGTCTTTCTGAACCTTACCTCTATATATCCAATAAACGCTGGTTGTGTATGCAATTACAAATGGCATACCAAATAGTGCCATAATAAACATAATGTTAAGTGTTTGCTGTGATGAGGCGTGCTTATAAATTGTTAAACTAAATTCATTAGAAATATTAGAAGGTACAAGATTTGGAAATAATCCAATTGCAAAAAGTGCCATCAAAGCTGCAATACTTGCTGATGAGGATAAAAAGGCACGAAACTCATTTTTTCTGTGTATTTCACGAGGGATATTTGCTATTGCGAGCATATTCAAAATTGCCACAACAAAGAATATTGGATGCTCTTTAAATGGCTCAATCATTCGGGGAATGTAAATTAAAGTTGCCATTGTTGTTGTAACATAAGCAATTACAAAAAATATTATAGCATTATTTACCCATTTTCTAATAGTATTTTGAAGTTCACCTTCGGTTTTCATCACAGCGTAAATCGAACCATGCATCATAAACAATGCAACTGTTGTAATTCCTACAAGTATTGCATAAGGATTTAATAATTCAAAAAATGATATATGTATTTCTTTATCTGCACCAACAGGTACACCATTAATAATATTTCCAATTGCTACTCCAAATATTAGTGCAATTAAAATACTTGAAATACTAAATGCTATATCCCAAGATTTTCTCCATAATACACTCTCTTCTTTACTTCTGAATTCAATAGCAACAGCTCGAAAAATTATCATAAACAAAACTAACATTATTGCAATATAAAAGCCAGAAAGTGTGCTTGCATAAACATCAGGGAAAGCAGCAAATAATGCTCCACCACCAGTTACTAACCATACTTCATTGCCGTCCCAAACTGGTCCAATTGAATTAAGCATTATTCTTCTATCTAAATCATCTTTGACGAATAAATGCAATGAGCCGACGCCTAAATCAAATCCATCTAAAATTGCATAACCTGTTAGTAAAATTCCAACAAGAATGAACCAAGTAATATTCAAATCTAATCCAAACATATTTTACCTCAACTCAATGTGTTTATTGGTGAATGATTTAAATTCTGCTCTTCATTATATTCTTCTGGTCCGTGCTTTATTTTTCTGTCTAATAAAAATAAGAATAGAACAAAAAGTAACAAATATATCAAAGTGAATAGAATTAAGGAAAATAGAACTTCGTCGCTGCTTACTGTTTTTGATAGTGCATCTTTTGTTTTCAGATAATTATAAACAATCCATGGTTGTCTGCCGACTTCAGCAGAAAACCAGCCAAGTTGATTAGCTATTTGGGGTAAAATTACTGCAATCACAGAAATTTTAAGCCATACCTTGTTGTATTTTTTTCGGAAAAACAATGTATAAACCCCAAATAGTGCCAGAGCTATAAAAGACATCCCAAGTGCTACCATAATATGATATGATTGAAATACAAAATTTACTGGAGGTCTGTTTTCTTTAGCAAATTCATTTAAGCCAGTTACAGGTTTATTGCTATCAAAGTAAACTAACCAAGATAGCATACCTGGTATTTTTACCCCATATACTTTTTGAGATTCATCATCTACCCAGCCAAACAAATATAGGTCGGCAGGTTTTGTTTCATAATGTCCTTCGAATGCGGCTAATTTAGCAGGTTGATATTTTGCAATGCCTTGTGCTGATGAATGACCAGTTGCTAATTGCACTAGTGATGCAATTAATGCAACAACAAACCCAATTTTCATTGATTGAATTGCAAATTCTCTATGTTTATTCTTAATTAAATAATAAGCAGCTACACTAATTACAAGAAAACTTCCCGCAATCCAAGCACCTCCAATTGAATGAGATAATCTATCCATTGAAGATGGATTAAATACCATTGCCCAAAAATCAGTAATTTCTGCTCTTGCCAAAATACCTTCACCCACAATATGAAAACCTGTAGGCGTTTGTTGCCAAGAATTTGCAACAATAATCCATAATGCTGATAAATGGGCTCCTAATGCAACCAATATTGTGGAAATAAAGTGCATTTTTGGGGATACTCTATCCCAGCCAAAAACTAAAATTGCAAGAAAACCGGACTCTAAGAAAAATGCAAAAATACCTTCTGCTGCCAAAGCACTGCCAAATACATCACCCACAAATCTTGAGTAAGTTGCCCAATTTGTTCCAAATTCGAATTCCATAACTATTCCAGTTGAAACTCCAAGGGCAAATGTTAAAGCGAATACTTTAACCCAAAATTTTGTCATTGATTCGTATAGTTTGTTGCCTGTTTTCAGATACATTCCTTCCATTATAACAAGAATTATTCCCAATCCAATACTTAATGGTGGATATATATAATGGAATGAAATAGTAAATGCAAACTGTAATCGAGATAGAAATTCCACATCCATATTTAACTCGAATTAATTAATGTAATTTATTTGAATAGTTGACAATAGAACCATCAATCACAGATTTAACAGCATCTTCTAAGCCACGTATGTTTGTAACAATTGGTATAATACCTGCATTTTCTAAATGATTGTATATGCCATAACCCATACCTCTTGAAAGCAAATATTTGCAATCAAGAACATTGGCAATCATACCTGTATGATTATGACCATGTCCGTGACCGTTTCCTTGCCCGTTACCATGTCTATGACCTTCACCATGACCGTGTTCAGTTTGACTATGGTCGTCTGCTTGTAGTATTGTATGTTGATGCTGCTCTTCATCATTATGAATAAGATGATTTAAATGGTGCATTTCGGTAGCATGTACATTTAGTTTTTGACGTTTTTCTCTGCTGATTACAACGCCATTTTCTACAGTAAAAACTTCAAAGAAATTTGCGGAACCAAAATGTCCGTTTACTGTTGTTCCATCTTCGGAAACAATTGCGATTTTGTATGAAGTTTCATTCATAACATTACCTTTTAATTAACTATTTTTGAACTGTCAACTACATTATTAAATTTCGGACAGCTCATACAATTTTTTCTTCTTTCTACAAGAAATTTATTTATAAGTTCGTTTTCATTATTTGAGATATCTTGATGGCAAAAATCCCCACCCTTAATAAGTAATGCCTTGCCATTTAGAATCGAATCAGCAACCTTATATCTAGCTATCTCTATGATTCTGCCAAATGTGCTTCGAGATATATTCATCAATTCCGCTGCTTCCACCTGCTTTTTGCAATCAAAATCTGCAAATCTTAATGCTTCTAATTCATCAAAATTTAGAACCACTGTTTCCAATTCAGTCATTGCTACCCCACTCGGTTTGTAGATAGTAATATCAGGGAAATTACTGATTAATCTGCATTTTTTTGGTCTTGGCATATTTTTTAATTAAATAATGAAAAACAGTTATGAGCATTTGCTCATAACAAAATTAAAATATTAATTTGATATACGCAAGAAAAACAAAATATTTTTTGGAAATATTGAATCATTAAATTAAAAGAATATTTTAATAAATAAAGAAAAATCAATATATTTAATTTCTATTATTTTGTAAAATTTAAAAAGTATTTAAATCGGTTAATTATGAAACAAAATGATTATCAAATCGCAAAAGTTTTACTTGTTATAATGGTTGTATCATTGTTTGGAGCAATGTATTATTATTTCAAAGATAATGATAGTCAATTAAGCTGGCAAACTTATGAACAATCAAAAGTTAATGCTGCTAAAGAAAATAAATTGATTCTGTTAGTTTTTTATAATTCTCTAAATGCTAAAACTAAAGAGTTTGTATCAATAATCAATTCCGATGATAAAATTAAAAGCAAAATTAAAAATGAGTTTATTTTGGCACGTCTAAAAACTAATGATAAAAATGATAGGAAAATTATAGAAAAAGATTTTAAAGGAGATAATAAAGGTGATCAACTACTACTTATGAATTTAATTCTTGATTCATATTCAAGACCTGTTCAATATTTATTTGGAGGAATGGCAGCTAAACAAATAGAAAGTTTGATGGAACATGTCAATTCTTTGAAATTTATACTTGGTGATAATTTTTCAAAAGCATTGGAAAAATCATCACAAAACAATAAACCAGTTTTTGCATTAATATCAGACCATCTCAATGTAAATATAGAATTATTTGAATTTGTAAAAAAGCCAGAAAACAAAGAATTTCTTGAAAATAATTTCAATATAACTACTCTCTTGACTTATACAAATGATGATAAAAAGACAATTTTAGATTTAGAAAAAAAATTGGGAACGAATATAATCAAATCGGATTATAACAAAGGTAGTTTTTTAATTTTGGACTCAAAAAAGAATATTATTAAAGTAATTGATTACACACGCGAGATTTCAAAGGACAACAATTTTATTAGTGAAATTAAAAAAATTATGCAACCAAATGACAGCCAGCCCCAAAAATAAGCAAAAGAATGTAAATTCTATTAAAAATTGGCGTGATGATGAAAAACCAAGAGAAAGGTTAATGCAATATGGAGCATCATCATTATCTGACACAGAATTGCTTGCAATAATAATTGGTGGCGGTACAATCGGCAAAACTGCAATTGATGTAGCTCGAGAGCTGATAAACAAATTTTCATCATTAAATAAAATTGCACAAAGTGATTTCAGTGAATTTAAATCAATAAATGGAATTGGTCCTGCAAAAGCTGTAACCTTGGCTGCTGCTATGGAATTATCCAAAAGAATTAATGAATCTCCTATAAATACAAAGAAAATATATAAATCAACTACAGATTTGACTGATTATTATATCCCAAAATTTCAAAATGAAAAGAAAGAAAAATTCATTGCTATTTTACTTAATTCAAAATTGCAAATAATTAGAGAATCTACAATAAGTGTTGGTCTTGTTGACCGTGTTTTAATTCATCCTCGTGAAGTATTTCATATTGCAATAGCCGAAATGGCACATTCAATTATTCTGATGCACAATCATCCATCAGGTATCCCAGACCCATCATTCGAAGATAAAGAAATCACAAAAAAATTGGTTGAATCTGGCAAAATATTGAATATCCAAGTTAGAGACCATATTATAATTGCTGGTAATAGGTTTTATAGTTTTCTTGCAAATGGATTAATATAATTGTTTTAATTTATTTTGAATACTGTCATACTGAATTGTTTCAGAATCTATTTTCGTTAGATGCTGAAATGAAGAAACCCCACCTAACCTCCCCAAGGGGAGGAATAATATGTAAAGTCCTCCCCTTGGGGAGGATTTAGGAGGGGTTTAAAAATTGTCATTCTGAACTCGTTTCAAAATCTATCTACGATTTATGTCATTTTTAAGCAAGATGTCCAACACTTTTGAAGTGTTGGACATCTGCATATTAGATTCCATATCAAGTGCGGAATGACACTGAAAACAAATTGTCATTTTGAACTCGTTTCAGAATCCATCTACGATTTATGTCATTTTTAAGCAAGATGTCCAACACTTTTGAAGTGTTGGACATCTCCATATTAAATTCCGCATCAAGTGCGGAATGACACGGAAAACAAATCGTGATTCTAAACTCGTTTCAGAATCCATCTAAGATTTATGTCATTTTGGAAGAAAGATGTCCAACACTTTTGAAGTGTTGGACATCTCCATATTAAATTCCGCATCAAGTGCGGAATGACACGGAAAACAAATTGTCATTCTGAACTCGTTTCAGAATTCATCTACGATTTATGTCAGTTCCAAAACAAGATGTCCAACACTTTTGAAGTGTTGGACATCTGCATATTAGATTCCGCATCAAGTGCGGAATGACACGGAAAACAATTTGTCATTTTGAAATTTATTATAAAAAACTAATATAAATTCAATAAATTCTTAAAAAGCTATGTATTTACTATTTTTCTTTTACAATTATAATTAATTTCTTTTCTGTTTTCCAAAAACCTTCAGGATTTGATATCTTTAAAAGTGAATTACCCGCTTCATTTGGTATAAAGGAGATAAAATTAATGTTATGTGAAGATACTATTTCATCAATTTTGAAATTTGCAGGGAAGTTAATCTCTGTATCTTTCAATATATTGATTTTATTGAATTTTGCAAAATCAGCTTGAGGATTTTGTACCCATTTACCACCAATCCCAAGAAATCCTTCGCCTTCCATTTTAATTATACCATTTTGTTGTAATTCCTTTTCAGTCCCAATGATATAATAAGCTGTATTTTTTTCGGTTATTTGCTGGTCAAGCTCTTTTTCGGTTTTATTTTTAGTTTCAATAGCAATATCACGTTCTTGAATCACAACCCCAATTTCAGATTCTAATTTATCAATACGCTTATCTTGTGAAGCAATGGTAATATTTTTTTCTTCAATAATATTTTCAAGAGTTTTTATTTTCTCAAGTAATTCCTTGTTTTTTCCTGATATACTTTTTATCTTCTTTTCTAATCTTGCAATGTCCTCATTTCTGGTTTTGAGTTGAAACGAAAGATATTCAATTTTTTGAATTATTTGTTGTTCGTAGGAGCTACCTTCTGCTTTATTGGGAACATTTGCAATCTTTGTAAGCTCTGCATCAATCAAATTAACCAAGCGAATAGCAGAAGCATAATTTTGAAGAATACTATCTTGTATTTGTTGAAATTGCTTTTCTTTTGAATCGGCAGTTGATAATGTGGATTCATTATCTATTATTGGCTCCGATTCGTCTTTATCACAAGAAAAAAGGGAAAGCAATAAAATGAATAAGAGTATTTTTATTTTCATTTTAATTCCTCAAAAAGTTCAAATTTTGGATAAATATTTGGGTTAGCATTAATAAGAATAATCCTACCATTTTGATCTATTCTAAAACTTAATTCACCAAATTCAGTGGAATAAATTGTGGACTTAATAAAGTCTAATGACCCTGTAGAAACCGATTTCGACTGAACACCTATGTTCATAGAATAATCAAAAGAATTAAGTTGCTTGTTTATATTTTTTATTTCTAATAATACAGCTTGAACTGAGCCATTTTCGGTTTTCAATGTACCAACATAATTTTTTTGTAAATCTAAAGCGAATTCTAAAGTGCCTGAACGGCTTTTATCTAATTCAGTTTTTTCTAATAAACTATCTTTTTCCTTTTCTGGCTCAATTTTACTCAGAACAAGATAGACCGCTGTAATCACAATCAATATTGTAGCAACAATAATTATCGCCCAAATCCATATTTTAGTATTGCTTTCCCGCTCCATCTGCTCCTCAAAAAAATACATTATTTAACTGTTTATTAACGAAAGATACAAAGATATGTTTTATTCAGGTATAAAAGAAGAAAATAATTTAATTCATAGCAAAATCGTATCTAATTAGTATGATGAATATTCTAAATGCTGATTTAGGACTTCTTGTTAATCAATCTTGTATTTGGAAATTATATGCTTAATCACACACCTTTTTAAGCCCTTTGATAGTTCTTTTTTCATTCCGAACATCTTAGGGAATCCAACAATTGCTCAATTATTAATTTTTACTGGATTTCTCTCAAAGCTCTAATTATCTATTCCTCAATATCTTAAAAGTTTGATTAAAATTATTTATACGAATGTTTAGTAAATACAAACCGTTTGGCAGATTTTGTATAGGTAATAAATATTCAGCTCTTTCTTTAGTTATTGCTATGTCATACTGTTCTATCATTTTTCCATTTATATCTGTCAATTCGCATTTCAATTGTTGACCAACAAATTCAGAATCATTTATTATTAAATTGTCATTTTGAATATTTATTTTTGTTTGAATATTTGTTGTTTTTATTGATGATAAGATGCTATCAGGATTCATTGAATAACATATCACTCTTGGACTAAAACTTGCAATTAACATTCTGTTATCACTACTTATTTCCTCAACAAGATTTAGATTTGAAAAAAATTGTTTTGGTTCTTCTACTATTAATTCCAAAGTTTCTACTGAATAAATTCTTTCTGTTCCTTTGTTTGTTTTAACAAACAAATACTTTTCTGTACCATCTAATCTCATTGGTACATAAGAATCCATTTCCCAACTGCTGTCAGTAATAAAATTTGGTTTCATTTTTTCTTTACTGTCGCAATCTATCCAAAAAAGTGTATTATCAAGTTGAGAAATAAAAAGTTTTCCATTATTTGAAAATACAGTTCTTCCTATTTGGGTTTTTAAAGTGTCAATAAATGTATCCTTTTCAACATCATATTTAAGTATTTTAATTGTTGTTTCCTGCCAGTAATTTCGTGAAAAAATATATAAATACTTCAAATCAGTAGAAAATCCAATTAACCCAAATGTATATTCTGGTTGTAAATATTGTTTATCTCTTTTTTCTCCTATTTTCTTTATTATTTTAAAATCAGATAGTCTCATACAGTAAATTGAGTCAACAATATAATCTTTCGCCCATCCAGAATGCATCGCTCTATTAAAAAACAATAAAGAATCATTTGCAGAAATTTGAATAGATCTTATCCTATCTCGATTATTAATACCCTTAAATGAAAAAACTATTGAATCAGTTTCAATATCCATTATTTTCAAACCCTTTCCATAAGAGATTAAATAATTGTATTTTTTTGATACTTGAAAATTAACAAGTTCTTCTTTATAAAAATGTGGATATATTTTTATTAATTCACCTGTTTGAGCATCAAATTTATAAATTGTATTTGTATCCGTTGCTTGAAATCCATCACTAGATCCGAATAGATATTTATTCCCAGGTGAAAAAATCCAATCTGTGTCGTACTTATCATGCGAACCGGGTAGTTGTAATTCCCACAGTTTCACAAAACTACTGTTAAATAATACTTCTTCTTTATTGTTCTCCTGTGAAAACAATAATACATAACTGCCACAAAAAAGTAGCAGACCATAAAAAACTAATTTCTTCATAACTTTTTCCAAAATTGCAATTCCCACATATATAATGACACATGAAAGTACTTTTCGTTTCACAGAAATGAAAAAATATTTAAAATAAAATTTCTTGAGTTTCTCAGAGGTAATATCAGTTTGCAAAAAAGCAAAACTCTTAAATTTGCCCTCTAACAAGAGGGGAGCAAGCGTTGCACTGAGTTGCGTTGCACTGAGCCTGTCGAAGTGTCGAAGTGGGGTGTGTATTGTTGGTGCGGGTTTTGGGCGATTCTACAAACATAATTCAACACCTACGGCGTTGTAAGTGGACTTGGTTGTACACTTTTTACAAACAGGTAATCCCGCTGGGATTTTCAAGGAATTTTATACAAAATAACTAATCAACATCTTGTTTACTGTATAAAAAGGAAAGTAACTAAGCTGGGGCTTAGTTTCAAGAAAAGAAAATAAATTAACGTAATATAAATAATAAGGTTAATTGTCATTAGGTTTTTGCTTTCTACTAAGGTTAACAATAAAAAAAAGGTATTTAAAAATCCGAACACTTGTAAACCTTAGTAGAACATGAAAATCCAAGAACAAATCAACCTTATTTTTTCCGGTTTCCTTACTTTGTTAGAAATGACGTTGTTTTCCGCGACATTCCGCACTTGATGCAGGAACTAATATATGAAGATGTCCAACACTTTCAAAGTGTTGGACATCTTGTTGCGAAAATGACTGAACCGTAGATGGTTTCTGAAACGAGTTCGGAATGACATCTTTTTTCCTTGCATCAGTATGACGATTTTTGAGGCAGTTCCAATAAACATCGGATGAAGAAAATCCTCCTTAATCCCCTTTAATAAAGGGGGAAAGGGGGATTTGAATTAATACTACATTGAAGGGTCTGAAACAATCTACCAATGACTACAATTTTTTATAATAGTGTCATTTTGCATATTTTTTAAATATATTTGTTCTATTCTTCGGAATGACACGTTTTGAGACAGTCCCTTTGACTGCTATAATTAATATAAATATATGCTTTTAATTTCCAATCACAATTACAATTCTCTCGGAAATTTGATTATCAGAATTATTATCAAAAGCATTCATTAACAACACATATCTACCTACTGAGATATTATAGCCATTCTCATTTTTGCCATCCCACACAAGCGAACCAATTTTATTAACTTCAATATTATTCGCAATATCTTTTATTTTTTTTCCTTGTGTATCGTAAATTGAAGCCGTCAAAGTAGCATTGTCAAATGGTAAATTGTAACCAATAATACAGAATTGTTTCTCGCTCCCCGATGGAGAAAATGGATTGGGTGATGCTGTTAGCTTTATATTTGAATTAATATCCGCAAATACACTGTTTTTTTCTAAAGGGGTACTTTTTGACACACTGATAGAGGTAGCCCACGAACTTGGCAATTGAGAACTTGCAAGATGATTGATTTTTTCAAGACTTGTATTTTTTGTATCGATGGAATTAGTATGCCAGTCATTTGAATATGTAAGTGAATCAAAAATAAAACCATTTGCATCTGAAATTGAAATATAATCTCCAGTTTGATTTAAATTAAAAGAAGAATTTTTTGAATAGAAAACTTTGCTTGAATTTAATAAATCTTGATGATTAATAAAAAATAGTGAATCCCAGATAATTAGGGCAAAATTGTTTGGTTCAATTATAAAATCATTTAATATTTTCACACCTGTTTTGGATTTAGTAGCATCGTCTTTTATTTCACCATTTTTGAGATTTATAGGATTAGAACCATTGTTATAAATCTCAATAAATTCTGCAGTTGTGTCATCAGTATCATACATAATTTCATTTATCGTTAAACTCGGTTCAAACGAAGAAAAATATAATTCAGTTATTAGACTGTCATTATTCTTATTCAAATCAACTTCTGAATTGATAACAGCTTTTACATTTAAATAAGTTGAAAATTTTGGAAAATCTGCAATACTCTCAATATTATGAGAATAATTACCTATTCCGTTTTCAGCTAAAATATTTGGAACATCAAAAATAATTTCACTATCTTCAAATACATTGTCATTATTCAAATCAACAAACAAAATAAAATCAAAGTTTGCAATCGGTAATTCTCCATAATTATCATATTGAATAACAATCATTTTGCCAAAATTTTCAAATCGTATATATTTAATTGCTATATCCTTTTCATAGCGAATAACACTATTAGCAAATCCACAAGTAGCACCATCTTTATCAATAGAAGCAGTCAAATTCTCTTTACTTATTGCCGGCATTATTGATGAAATTCTTTCAATTGATTTTCCGTTTTCGCCAAAAGAAGAATGGTAGTAAACAGAATCAATTGTTAAAGAATCAGTTCTCAGAATGATACTATCAAAATTATTATTTAATGAAGGTAGGGTAATTTGAATTAATTTAGTTGAATCGGGTATCTTTCTAATTGTTTTGAGTAAAGCAGTATCTTTTGAAATTACAGCAAAATTATATGGCTTTAAATCAAATTCGGGTAATAATTTAGAAGTCGCAGCATCAGCAATATATATTTTTGAAAAATGAAAATTGGAATTACTGTTATTGAATAACTCTACCCATTCTGGTTCGCTACCTTCTGGTACAGGCATAAATTCATTAATAATTACATTAGAAAATGCAATTATATTGAAAAAAAATAAAAAAAATATTATTTTCATATCTTATTGTAAATTAATAGTTTACGCAATTCTAAAATACAAATATATGAAAATTTTAAAAAAAAGTGAAAAAAAAATGTGATTATTTTGCTTTTAAATTGTCTGTATTTATGAGAGAAAATCAATTTTGAAAAAAGTTTTAACTTTTATGGATTTTTTTTCATAAATTAGTGTTTTTTGATATGCAAGATAATGAGAATATTTATTGAATTTATATTCTAAATAAATTTTCCGTTTTTTTAGTTTTAATTAAATTTAAGGTGTAGTATGAAAAAGAACTTGACAAAATTAATATCATTATTTATGGTATTAATGTTTGCAGTTACTTTGCAAACAAATAGCCAAGAAGTTCGCGACAAAATGAAAGATCAGTTACCAATGCTTCTTGGAACTAACAATGCTGGCACATTGTTCTATATGAGCTTTCACCCATGTTATGAAGACGTTGGTCCAAACAACGCATTGAAAGTTTATGTTTCATCGGCTGTTGCCACAAAAGTAACATTAGAAATTGAAGGGTTGAATATCAAAAGAACCAAAATCACAATTCCTAATGATGTTATTGAATTTAACTTGACTCCACAAGAAGGTCAGACTTACTCAAAAGGTGGTCAGATGTCTGGAGCTCCTCAGCCAACTCAAGTTTGGCAAAAAAGAGCAATTAAAGTTTATGCAGAAGACCCAATTGTTGTTTATGGTGTAACTCGTTACCGTTATACTTCCGATGGTTTTCTTGCCATGCCTGTAACAGGTTTAGGAAAAGAATATCAGGTATCATCTTATGCTGACCCAACAAACAATACTTCTCAATGGTTCCCAAGTTATACAAGTATTATTGCTATGTACGATAATACAAAAGTTACTTTCAAACTCGGTGGACCTGAAAGTTCAAGAGTTACTTTGCCAAATAATGATACTTTGAGATTTGGTCAGCAAATTAAAGAAACATTGTTTGAAGGCGATGTTTGGTTGATTGCCGGTATTGGTCCTTACAATGATATTACTGGCTCAACAATCAAAGCCAACAAACCAGTTTCTGTAATTTCAGGTAATTTCTGTGCATATATTCCTACTTGGATATCTGCCTGTGACTTTATCATTGAGCAAGAGTTACCTCAAAATGTTTGGGGTAAAAAATATCACGTAACACCAATTGTGGATAGAAAAAATAATTCAATTATTAAACTCTTCACTAAAGAGCCATTTGCAAATCTTTTCAGAGATGGTCAACCAATTGGACAAATTCTTACTCCCGGTGGTTTAGCAGGTACAGGTTTTCTTGAAGTACGTTCTGACCCAGATTTACCAAAAAGACCAGTTGTAATTAGTTCAGACAAAGCTATTAATGTTGTTCAATATAATCCTGGTATGAGTGAAGACCAAATTGAGAGTGACCCTTTCCAAATGGGACTAACTCCTATTGAACAATACCAAGAAGAAATTGTATTTAATACTCCCGGTATCCGTGGTGGTTTCGGTTTTAAAAAGAATTATATTAATTTAGTTTACAAAGCTACAGTTGATGGTGGTATTCCAGATGATTTGGAAATCGCAGAGGTTCTTGGCGGACAAGTAATTTGGGACCAATTAAATGCAAAAGACGGTAGCCCTGGCGAAAAATTCCAAGACGAAGCAGATGAAGATGGTAGAATTTGGATGTCTAAAACAATCAAATTCACTCAAGATGGCGTTTACAGAATTCGTTCAAAAACAAAAGAAAATAAATTTGCAGCTTATGCTTATGGCTTCTCAGAATGGGATTCTTACGGATTTCCAACTTCTGTTGCCTTAGCTGACCTTGAAATTCCTGATACTCTTGCTCCTGTTATTGACTATACTATCGGTTGCGATGGTGAAGTTGAAGATGGTGTTGTTACAGACGAACCAAGAGATAATGGTGATAACCGTTCAAATATGGGTCTTGTAATGCTTGATTTACAAGATAGTTATAACTATGATTTCGATTATGACGATTTTGTAGTTGGCGAAGATATGAAAACTAATTGGTATCTTACTGTTATTGATCCATCTGTTGAAGGTCGCGCTCACTTAGTTTTCCAAGATAGAGTTGGTAATAGAACTGATTCTATTATTTTATTCTACCCTGTGAAAGCAATTGTTCGTACAAAAGATAAAAAATACAGACAAAATTTTGGCAGTTTCAAATTAGAAACTCCAGCCAGAGAAGCTACTTTCGATTTTGAAATTTACAATGATGGCAAGAGTGCTATTCCAGCAAATTACAAAATGTTCTTAAAACAAGATTCAAAACTTGTTGAATCAGAAAGAGCAAATGATTTATTTGGTGAAACATACTTTGAAATAATCGGTTTGACAGGTGGCAATATAGCTCCATTAAATCCAGGCGAATCAAAGAGTTTCAAAATTAAATTTACTGCTGCACAAGACGGTTTCTTCCTTGATTCTGTCGGTGTTGTAATAATGAACGAAACAGGCGATACTTGCTGGAACAAATACACATTAAGAGTAGAAGGTTCAGTTGGCGTTCCTAAAATTGCAGCAGATGACTATGACTTCTTAGAAGTAACAGTAAATAGCACAGTAGAAAAAGTACTTGAAGCTAAAAACAGAAAAAGCGATGGTTCTTCAACATCATTAAAAATAACAGGCGTTAAATATAGCGACCAAAGTTTAATTGATGATGGCGTATATGAAATACCAGAATTTGCAAACTTATCAGATGCAAATCCAGTTTTAGTAAATATGGATGGCACATTCAAATTTACAGTTAAATTTACACCAAAAGCAGTAAGAACATATCCATTAACAATTGAATTTATTGCAGATGCAACAGAACCAGACCCATTCACAATACTTAATGGTGTTGGTATCCAACCAAACCTTAAAGCAAACAGTGAAGAATGGCCTGTATTAAGAGTAGATTATAAGAGCTATTATACAGACAATGCTGGTGGAAACAGAAATTTACCTGCAGCTGCATTGATTCCTCCTTATGTATCAGTAAATCCACAACCTTATGGACCACAAGCAATTACTTTAATCAATGGTGGAACAAAAGAAGTAACACTAAAAGAAGCAACAGTAGTTGAAAGCATAAATGGCGATAACTTTATGGTAGAAGTTGGTGGGGTAAAACGTCCATTAAATGATGCAGGTGTATTGGATAATTTATTCAAAAACAAAAAAGTATCAGGAAGCAACGGTCAATTAATCGTACCAGTAGAATTCCATCCAAAAACAGAAGGACATTCAAGATTGGTAATCAAATATGGAAGTGATGCCGCTGACCAAGATGTAACAACAGTATTAGAAGGATACGGAAAATATCCAAAAGCAAATGCAATTGGTATCCCATTCGGAGAATTAGTTGTTGGAAACGGTAGTGTAACTAAACCAGTAGTATTTGAAAACAAAAAATGGGATAATGATTATTCAGATGAACTTTATATTAAAGACCTCGTTCCAGCTGGTCCGATAGCAAAATCAAATAACATATTCACTTATGATTTAACAAAAATCAAAAAAATATTGGCAGATGGAACAATTGTTGACAATCAAACATTGCCAATTACATTACAAGTAGGTGAAAGTATTGAAGTGCCTGTAACTTACGAACCAACTGCTGCACAAACCTATTCAGCAACATTGACAACAGTAAGTGATGCTGCTGCTGAAGTAACTGCAACAGTAACTGGCTCAGCTGCTATCTATTTAGCAACAACAACACCTGACCAAGTAACAATATGCCAAAATGATACACACATATTGCAACCAAAATTCATCAATAATTCAAGCAAATCAGTAGAAATCTTGTCTTGTGTACTTGATGTAAACAGTTTACCAACAGGTGCAGTAGCAAGTAACTTTACAGTAGGTACCGCAGTAGTTGGCTCAGTAGTAAATGCAAATGGTGGCGAATTAATTGTACCAATTACATTCACACCAACAACATTATACAACAATGCAACCGTAAAATTCAATCTTAAAACAGATGCACCAAATGCAAGTGCTGACCAAGTAATAACAATTACAGTAACAGCAACATTTGACATAGTAAACATAACTGCAGATTTCACAGTGAAAGAAGTTGATGCTGGAAAACCAGAAGCAACCACATTGGTAGCAAGAGTAAAAGATGCAAAAACATTTAACCTTGCAGAACAACCAGTGTATAAATTTGAAGTAGAATATGAAAACAAATTTATCGACATTGAAAAGAAAAATGACGTAAACAAACTTACATCAAGAATTAAACCATCAGCAATATTCAATGGTTATACACTTCAAAATGTAAACAAAACGATAATTGATTCAGAAAGAGCATTAATCACATTTGAATTGCATGGCACAGTAGCTGTGAAAAACTTTGCAAAAGATGCAGAATTATTTACAATATTATTTGATTCATACTTGCCATACTACAAAGCAACAACAGGAACATTCAAAGAACCAAATGCAAAAGCATCAGTTCGTAAAATAGAAATTCCTGGCGAATATTGCTTAGGATTCGGAACAGCCACAACAGAAGTTGGTTTGAAGCCAGTATGCGTAGATTCAATCAGACAAATCGTAATAAACAGCACAAACTTTGGTTTAGTGTCAATTAATCCAAATCCAGTAACATCATTAGGTGGTGAAATATCATTCTCAGTTGGCTTGGCAAACTCACCAACAGAATTGAACATTTACAACATCAATGGAGAATTGGTAGCAACACCATTGTCAAGTACATTAGGTGTTGGCGAATATAGTGTAAGAATTCCAATTGAAATGTTAGGTTCAGGAACTTACATATATGAATTGAAATCAAGCCATTATACAGAAAGAAAACAAATGGTAATTACCAAATAATTCCTATTTGAAGAAAAAAATCAGCCCTTTGCATTTATTTGCAAAGGGCTTTTTTAATGATGATAGTAACTTAGCAGTCTGTTGCTCAATTAATACTGAAATGCTCTTGCATGTGGTAAACGCCACGTGAAAGATGATTAAATTTATACTTTGTAAACAGACTATTAGTATTAATCATTACCTATCTTTATTTGATTATCTAATAGTGATTAATTATCAACAAGATTTGGCAAATTTTCTTTATAACCATTAAAAATTGTAAAATAGAAAGTTGAACCAACATTTTCTTTACTTTCAACCCATATTTTTCCTTTATGCAATTCCACAAATTCTTTGCAAAGTACCAAGCCTAAACCTGAACTTGGTTCTCCAGCAGTGCCATTTCTTGAAGTTCTTTGGTCAATTTTAAATAAATTATTCTTGATAGTATCATTCATTCCAATACCAAAATCTTTAATATAAAAACAAACAACAGGATTATCAATTGATTTATATTCTTCAAAAATACCAATTTCTACTTTGGATTTATAATTAGAAAATTTGCAAGCGTTTGTAATCAAATTTCTGAATATTGTATAAATCATTTGTTCGTCTGCAACTATTGAGTAATCCACTGGTATTTTATTTTCAATAGTAATGATTTTATATTTAACAACATCACCAAGATATTCTATAATTTGATTGATAATGAAATAGATATTCACATTTACAGGAATAAACTCGATATTATTACCTTGTAATTTAGCCCAAACCAATAGATTATCTAATAATTTATATAAATTGTTTGCTGATTCATTCATTGCTTTGGAATTTTGAATAATTTCGTTTGATGAAAAATTGTAACTGTCATCAGACATCAATTTAGTTAATCCGATAAAGCCAGATAACGGTGACCTCAAATCGTGAGATATAATAGAAAAAAACTTATCTTTGGTTTGGTTTGAATCTTTTAATTCATCTGCAATGATTGTTAATTTAGAGTTTTGAATTTCTAATTCTTTTTTATGAATTTCGATTAAACGATTTTGTCTGAAAGATTGCAGGGTATTTTTCCATTTTATAATTGCCAAAAAACAAGATATTAAAAATATTGCAAATCCATTTGCTAAATTTGATTGAACAATATCATGATTCATTTGCATTGAAGGTAGAAATATAGCAAACAAAATAAATGTTGTTGTAAATGTAATCAATGCAAATTGGGGAGTAACTATAAAAATTATAGGTAAAACAATTCCAGCCATTAAATAAGGTGAAATGGAACTTGTTACTAACTGGTCAGTTAGTGCTATCATTGCTCCAATATATGATGAAACCAAATAAATAAAAGAAATAATAGGTCGGCTTTTATTTTCACTAATATTCAACTTATTCTTTGAAAAGAAGAGATATAAACCCGAAAATGAAAAAATTAAGAAAAAAGTGAAATGTAATATTATTATTCCGTATCTCCACATTGTTTCTATTTCTGTATCATCGCCCAAATTAATATAAAAAATTACAATATGAACTATATTTAGAAATAACATATATAAAACAGAGGTTTTTAAGATTTTGGTATTTTGAGAATTAATCAACTCGAAAAAATCTATATGTTCATCGGATTTTAAAGTTAGTTCTTCTTTAATATTTTTATAAATTTTAATCATTATGTAACGGATTTAATTTTCATAAAATATGCTATAAATGCTTTTGCATCATTGCAAATAATAATTCCATATTAATTGGTTTTGTTATATAGTCACAACAACCTACAGAATGAGCAGCAATTCTATCCTCTGCATAAGCATGTGCTGTTTGAGCAATTACCTTTGCATTCGGGTTGATTTTTAATATTTCTTTTGTAACTTCATAGCCACTAATATCTGGTAATTGCAAATCAAGCAAAACTAAATCAATACTCGAATTTGCGTTGTATAATTCAACAGCTCCTTTGCCATCAATTGCGTAAAGATAACGTGCTTTGACAAATCTCATATATTTCATAAGTAAAAGTGCATTAAACTCGTCATCTTCTACAATTAAAACAAGTTTGTCAGAAAAATCGAAGTTTTCGTTATCAATATTTTCGATAGTAGTATTTTTATGAATTACTGGTGTATATGGAATTGTAAAATAAAATGTAGTGTTATGTTAATCATTAAATGACGGATATAATTTTATCAACTTGAATCTGGCCTGTTCATTTTTAAACTGCCAGTCAATTTTAGAGTTTTTATTGTTCCTATGTTTTTCCCAACATTCAACTTGTCTTTTAATCTCTTCTATTGAAGAAATGTGTCGGTTTAAGCATTGTCCATTTAGTACATGCAACTCAATTTCTGCCATATTCAACCAACTACCATGTTTGGGAGTAAAAATAAACTCGAATCTATCCCAAATTCTTTGGCTTCTTCTGGAGAAAACGTTTCATATAAGGCTGATGCATCGTGCGTTTTGAAATTATCCATTACAAGTCTTATCTTCTTAGCATTCGGATACATTTCATCTGCTATTTTTTTTACAAACCTCGCCCAATCTTTTTTGGTTTTTCTTTCTGTTATTTCAACATATCTTTTACCTTTCAAAGGTTCATTTGCCATGAAAATATTGACCATTCCATGTCTGATATATTCATAATCTACTCTGGCTTCCTGACCTTTTCGCATTGCCGTTGAGGCAACATCTTCAATCAATTGCTTAGGTGATTCATCCATACAAACTACAGGAATATCTTCATCGTAAGGAAGTTTATATATGTCTAATATTCGTTCCATATTGGATCAAACTCGCTGCTTTTGGACTGAGGAATTATCCAACCTTTTGTTTTCCAAGGCTTAAGTTCGTTTTTTTTAAAACCTTACTTATTGTTACATGCGAAATGTAATCAATATACTGTAATTCCACAATTTTATCTGCCAATAATCGCAATGACCACTTGGCAAATCCATCGGGTGGTTTGCTGCAACAGAGATGTGCAATTTTGGCTTCTAAATCTCCATCTACCTTTTTGACATAGTTTTGGGACGATGGGCGTCTTTCCAATACTGAATCAAATCCTTCTTCTATGAACTTCTTTTTTACCCTATCTATTGTACGGTCGCCAATTCTGAGTATTTTACTAATTTCAGCATTTGTTATTTTAGTATCCTTTGAAAAATTACCCTTGTCGCAATTCAATAGAATATATGCCGCTCGAAATGCTTGAGTAGTATGACTGCCTTTGCTGATTATTTGATTGAGTTCGGCTACTTCATCTTGACTTAGTTTGATTGTATAGAGTATCATATTTTAAATCCTTATAATCGTTTTATAAAAATTCAAAAATACAATTTATCTACGTCATATCCAAATTAACATAACAGTAGTACCTTTATTCAATTCAGATTCAAACCAAATATCGCCTCCAAGTAAATCTATCAATCCTTTGCAAATAGATAAACCCAAACCAGTTCCACCATACTTCCTAATAATAGCATTTTCTTCAAGTTGTCTAAATCTTTCAAATACAATTTCATTCTTTTCTGGAGGGATACCAATTCCAGTATCTTTGACATAGAAAAGCAATTTTGAATTTTCAACACTGCACCCAAATTCTACAGAACCTTCATTAGTGAATTTTTGCGCATTTCCTACCAAATTCAATAGGATTTGTTTTACTCTTGAAAAATCAGTTTGGACAAAACTATTTCCAATTAATTGTTTGCCAATTTTCAACTCAACTGGTTTCCTTACTTCAAACTCATCTTTAGATTTAAAAATCTCAAGAATTTCTACAAGAAGTAGATTAATGTCATCTTGGGATTTATGAATAGTAAGTTGATTAGCTTCTATTTTGGAAATATCAAGAATATCATTAATGATATTCAGCAAATCATGCCCGCGTTTATGGATAAAATGAATATATTCTTTTTTCTCCTCTTCTTCAAGGTCACTGGCTTCAAGTAATTGAGAGAAACCAAGAATAGCATTCATTGGGGTACGAATTTCGTGAGACATATTTGCAAGAAATGAGGATTTTAGAAAATCACTTTCCTCAGCTTTGTCTTTTGCTCTTATTAGTTCTTCTTCGGCTTTCTTCTTTTCGGTAACGTCTAAAAATGAAGCCATTAAACAAATTGGTTTCCCTGTTGAACTTGTAACAAGATTGGCGGCAAGTTGAACGTAAAATTTTGTACCATCTGTACGAATAGATTCACCTTCTCCAAAATAATCAGCACCACTCATAAGAGTTTTCATTACTTCTAAAACTTGTTCCTTAGATAGCGAAAAGTCTAAAATCGATTTTCCAAGTACTTCCTTCTCGTTATTATATCCCCACATCTTTAAGTATGCTTTATTAGCAAAAATCAATTTGCCGGATAAATCACTTAAACCAATTGCACTAATTGATGATTGAATTGCAAAATCTTTTATTTGTAGATTTTCTTGAGCTAATTTCCTTTCCGTAATATCTCGAAATACACCTTGTATTACTTTCCGTTCATTAATAATCAATGGACTTGCTAAAATTTCTACTGGAATTTCTTTCCCATCATTTCTTACTACATAATTCTCTACAGGATGAAATCTTTTTACAAAATCTGATTCAACAGTTTGTTTCGTAAATGTTTCTTTTGAAAAATGATGTTTATCAGGAGGATGAAGCGTTGTTTGATGAATACCGATTATTTGTTTGATTGGTTTCTGCAACATTTCTGAAGCACTTTTATTGGCATCAATAATTAAACCAGTTTCGACATCTGCTAAAAATATAGCGTCTGGCGACCCTTCAAAAAATGCTCTAAATTTCTCTTCACTTTGCTTTAATGACTTTTCAATTTCCAGTCTTTTCTCAACATAACGTATAAATACTCTCGAAACAAGGACCCCACTCCAAATAATTACAAGCAATGTAAGAGCAAAATGTCCATCATATAATCCAGATTCACTTTTTAAGATTGCATAATCAAGTGCAACAAAAAATACCCAAATTAAAAATGCTGTCAATATTGTATAAACCAATATTTTACCATTCAATCTCATTGAAGTATTTACATTCAAACCAAATAATCTTCTAAATACAGGTATGGATAACAGCATTTCTGCAGCTAAGGATAACAAAATAAAATTGATGGAATCTTTAATAATAAAACTTATAAGAATACCCTGAGGTATGTATTTGAGTGAAGCATTGTTCCAAAATGGCGGATTAAATTTAAGTAAAATTGGAAAAAGGAAGAAATACGCAGCAGACATAATAATTAAAAATATCAGCATGATTTGAAATAATTTATAAAAAATCAAACGCTGATTTGTTGCTCGTTTAAATGAAGATAGAGTACCTAATGAAGTATATAAACCCAATAGTAAAATAGCTGTCATTACATTGGGCCAGCCATTATCTCCCCAAAGTAAAAAAGGATGCAACGCTCCACCAGCTATACCTGCTATAAATCCAAATCTTGGACCGTAAGCTATTGCTATTACCATGGGTAACAAAATTGACCAAGGTATATCTATTCTGATATCCCCTACAACAACAAAAATGCCGAATTGCGAAAAGAGTAATGCAAAAATTCCAAAAACTGCAGATATAAAATATTTGCTTTTTGAGCTGTAAATACTATTGTTCAAACTATTATCTAACTCAATGCTATTCGTACTTCCTGAAGATTCATCCATCTCACTCTCTTAATTTTATTCTTTTAATAAGAAAATGCTAAATGCACTTCCTTTACCTAATTCACTTTCTACTTCAATATAACCGTTATTTTTATCAACAAATTCTTTACAAAGAATCAATCCTAAACTTGTTCCTTGCTCATTATTCGTGCCAATTTTTGATACAGTTGAATCAATTTTGAAAAGACTTGCCACATCATCAGCATTTATACCAATACCATTGTCAGATATTGTTAGTTTTATATAGATTTTATCATTTCGGTTAATTTCTTCTGATTGTATATTAATCAATCCATTATTATAAGTAAATTTAATAGCATTACTTAAAATATTTCTAACAACTGTTTTTATCATATTATAATCGGCAAAAATTATGCTATTCATTTGTATTGTTGAATTAATCGAAATATTTTTTAATTTAGCTGCATTACTTAGGGTATAAATTGCATCATATACAACTTCATACAAATCGAAGTAATCTGGCTTGAATGACATATTTCCAGTTTGAGTTCTTGCCCATTCCAAAAGATTCTCAATTAAAGCATAAACAGATTTTGCAGACTGACGAATATCATTTATTATTTCTGATTTACGTTCTTTGGTCATCGAATCTTCGTTAGTTGAAAGTTGCTCTGAATAATTTAAAAGAATATTAAATGGATTTCTTAAATCATGCGAAATTATTGAAAAGAATTTATCTTTTGCTGAATTTAATTCACGATATTTTTCTTCGCTTTTCTTTAATTCATTTTCAATTTTCTTTCTTTCGGTAATATCTAAAATAGTACCAATTAAACCACCAACAGAACCATCAATATTATTAAATATAGCTTTATAAAATACAACTTCTTTAAATGAACCAGTTGCCAATTTAACAGATGACTCATAAACTTGATAAGATTTGCTCTCAATCAAATCCATATCCTTTTGATGGTATTGGTTTGCAAGAACGGGGTCTTTCGTAATATCAAAAACCGATTTCCCAACAATATCACTTTCTTCTAAATCTAATAAATCACAGAAAGCTTTGTTGCAACCTAAATAAATTCCATTTACATCTTTGTAGAAAATTGGTGCGGGAATACTGTCAATCAAAGTATGCAAAAAATGTTTTGAGCTATTTAATTCAACTAACGTATTATTCAAAGCAATTTTAGAAAGTTTTTCTGCTGTTACATCAGCAATTGTGATTAATAAATGAGGTTCTTCATTAAGGAATATTATATCTCCAGAAACTAAGCCGAAAAATTGTTCCTGATTTTTTTTCAGAAACTCAATTTCTAAGTCCTTAAAATAACCTTGGTTTTTGAGTAAATCATAAACCATCTCTCTGTCTTGTAAATTTTTATAGATACCAAGTTCCAAAGAAGTTTTGCCTACAATTTCCTCTCTTAAATAACCAGATTTTAATTCAAATGTCTTATTTATCTCAATAAATCTTTGGTCAGAAATTCTGCTAATTATCATTAATTGAGAACTTAAATGAAAAGCTTTGATAAATAATTCATAGTTTCTTTTTTTATCAGTAACATCAACAACTGTACCTATCAAACGTAATGGCTTGCCATCTGGTGTTCTCTCACTAATTCTTCCTTTATCATAATACCATCTATATGAACCATCTTTAGCTTTAATTCGATATTCTACCTCATAAAGTTCTGCTTTCCCGTACAAATGAGCTTTCATTGCTTCCATTGTTGGTTCATAATCATCTGGATGAACATATTTCATAATTTCATATACATCGATGGGAAATTCATCAATAGTATATCCAAGCATAGTAGCTTTTTGGTCGCTGTAATTTACTTTATTTGTAATCATATCCCATTCCCACCAAGCAGTACCTGAAGCAATTAATGTTTGTTTAAGCCGTTCACTCAATAATTCTTTTTCATTTTTTAAAGATTTTTTTTCATTTATATCAATCACCGCCATTTGAAACATTAAACCATCACTTTCTGATTTAATTTTCTTGGTTTCCAATTCAACAAAATATTCTTCATTAGTTGCTGTTCTTAATGCAACTTCAATCGTAATTTTGCTGTTGTTGGATAATAATTTATTTGAATAAAAATAAAAATTATCTTGATGATTTTTACTAATAAATGAAGAAAATTCTTTAGAAAGAATATGATTTTTAGGAAAACCCACCAAATCAGAAAAAGTGTAATTGCAATCAACAATAACGATATCAGAATTAAGTATTACATAACCCACAGGAGCAAATTCAAATAATGATTGATATTGATTTTTTGCCTGTAATAATTCATTTTCTTTTACAGACAGTGTATAATTTGTTCGAATTAATTCATCATTTTGTAATTCAAGCTCAATATTTTGAATATTAATATTTTCAATTATTGTTTCAATTTCCTCAGTGGAATTCTTTTCACCAATATTTTGCTTAATAAATTCTATTGCTTTATTTTTAAGTTCTAAATAATGTTTCTCTTCCATTGCTTTATCAAAATTATCAAACAAATTTGTAATAAAAAAAATATCAATTTATTCATTTTTATAGAATATTCAAAAATATTTTTTTTATATTTTTAAATTTGGAAACAAATACGTTCTTGTTTCAGAATCCACTTGACTTGTAATTCTGAACTTGGTTCAGAATCCATTCTTGAGATTCCGTCATTCCGAACAACGTGAGGAATCCAGTGCCTTTAGCAATGCATCTATATCGCTACTACTGAGCTTTAAAAAGTCAATACATATCCATTCTACTAATATTTCGCAACTACGTTGCTAAATACAGAAACTAATTTGTATAGATTCCGCACAACGTGAGAAATCCATATTGAGAGTTCATATCTTTTCGTGTAAAAAAATTAAAATAAAATAAAATAATTAATAAATTTTTTATTGACATTTTCGTTAATTAATTTATGTGAAATGATGAATGGATGATTATATATATTTCTACATAGTTTGAGTTTTAGAATATAGGTTTAAAATGAATAAATTGAAGTTCTTTCTTATAGTTGCAGTTATTTTATCTGCAAAATTGTTTGCTTCTGATTATGAAGTAATTAACAAAAAAAATGGTTTTATTTTGAAAATCAATCAAATTGATTACAAACTAAATGAAAACCAATTTAAAGTTGATGGATTTTCAGGCAATAGCTACAGTTTTGAAGCCGATTCAAATTTTCAAATTCTTTCATTCATTTTTGCCTATCCAAATGATTTCAATATTAAAGTAAATCAAACATTTTATGATGCTAAAAAATATGATGGAAATTATTTAAAAGATTCACCTAATTTAATAAATACATTTAAATCTGGAAATAATCGAACTATTCCAACAGCATTTATTCAAATATTCCCTTACAAATTTTCAGCTATACAAGGTACGATTCAGTTGCTAAAATCAATTGAAATTGATATAACTTTTGATTCTGATGTTTCAGCAAAGCCGTTTTCTAATTTAACAAAAAGAGAATTTTCATTTTTTGATAATTATCTAAATTCGAATCAAATTGAGTTTCTGCGAATTAATAATAACATAGATATATCTTTGCAAAATAATAATAAGTGGTATTATCCAAATAAAGAATATATCAAGATTGAAACAGTAAATGACGGCGTAGCTTGTGTGAAAATGAGTGATGTTTTTAAAATTTTACCGAATTGGAAGGGTAGAAATTCTAATTCATTAACCATATTCGACAATGGCAAAATGATACCAATTTATATAAAAAATGATAATGGTACGCTTGACGATAATGATGAAGTTTATTTCTATGGCAGTAGAGCTTATGGCGATACGACTTATTATGAAAATTATACAAATAAAAAATCTTATTATTTGACTTTTGATGATGCTGGTTCGGCACCTCGTCTTAATTTATTAGAAAAACCAACTGACCAATTAAAAATTATAAATAAAATCAAAACTAAATATCATATTGAAAAAGATAGTATTTATTATGAAGGTGATAAATTTTGGAGCTTTCAGTTAATGTCAGAAACTACTCGTGGAGAGGGCTGGTATTGGAAAATAATAAATCCTGATATAAAAATCGGAGATTATTATATCAGAGATGATACTTTTCGTAATGATATTGTGATTACACCTTCACCCGACCAAGATGATGAATTAAAAGTAACCTTTGGATATTACGGTCTTGAAGATACAGCAATGTGGAAAGGAACGAAACCTTATCCACCGGCTTATTATGAATTAGATTTGTCATTAAATAATAATTTTTTAGCACGTGATGCATTTATCGGTTCAAAATATGGCTCGATGAATGGTATGATTAAATCCAAAAATTTATTCGCAGGAAATAATTTAGTTGAAGTCGTTACCAAACAATATGATATCAATACTAATGCACAAGCTGGTATTGATTATTTTGAAATTGAAGGAAATGTTAGCCCGTTTGCTTATAAAAGCAAGTTATATTTAGAAGATTCTTTTAATGAATCTGTGAAATTCAACGTAACAGGATTTTCTGAGAAAGATATAGTTATAATTGATACAGCTAAAAATAGAATCTCTTTTAATACAGGAATTGCAGGTACTACAATTAGACTTGGGGCAAGTGGCGGCGTTAATCCTTTTGCAACTCTTGGAATTAATGATTCAATAGTATCGTCAAAGAAAATTGGTATGCATATATTGGTTATGAAAGATGTTAGCAAAAATATTTATGAATATCAGTATTTTGAAAATAATTTTTCAAATGCAATTACATTCATTAATTCATTGCCAATAAATTCAATCATTACATTAGCATTCAACTCAACAGCTAATTTAACAAGTGATGTTAAAGATTTATTTATTTCACTTGGTGCAGAAAAAATTAAATCCTTAAATATAGGAAATGTTTACATTTTCTCTACACAAACAAATACAAAAAAAGTGTTTGAATTTATATCTGAAAATGATATTGTTTCAATTGCAAATTTTATTGAAAATGAAAATGGACTAAGTTATCAAACAGAAATAAGTTTGAAAGCTGATGATTATAAATTATTTTTAAATTCAGCAGATTTTTATAATAGAACCATAATTGCTCCTGTTAATTATTCAGATTTGTATAAGGTGGAAAATCAAGCTGATGCAATATTTATCACTCATAACAAATTTATTGATGAAGCAAAGAGATTAGCAAAATTCAGAGAAGAATCACAAAATATTAAAGTTGAAGTTGTTGATATAGAAGATATTTATAAAGAATTTGATTTTGGAAAAAAGTCACCAAATGCTATTAAGAATTTTCTAAAATATGCCTTGTATAACTGGCAAAGCCCAAAAATGACAGATGTTCTCTTGATTGGTGATGCTTGTTGGGATGCAAGAAATATAACTGGTAAATCAATTTCTACAGATTATGTACCTACTTTCGGTTATCCTGTAACTGATTTCTGGTACACTCTTTTAGATGATTCAAACGACAAACTTCCTGATTGTAGTATTGGACGTCTTACAGTCGATACAAAAGATGATATTACCAATATTGTTGATAAGCTCATTGAATATGATACAACTGAAGTACGTCCTTGGATGAAGGATATGCTTGGTATTGTTGGTGGATACGATGAGGGAGAAATTGGAAATTTTTACTGGTACACTCATGATTTGTTTATTGGTATGTTTGGTGCATTCCCATTTTGTGGTAATACAACTTTCATAAGAAAGAACATTGAAGGTAGTACTTCAAATTTGCAAGCTAATGATATTATCAACGAAATAAATAAAGGAAAATTTCTAACAGTTTATGTTGGACATGCATCAGCTGAAGTTTTTGATTTAGATGGATGGGAAGAAGAGTATTTTTCTAACAAAGGAAGATATAATATTTTAGCAACAGTATCCTGCAATACAGGTGCGTTTGCTGAACCAACATTTATGTATTCTCGAAACGAAAGGTATCTTAGAGCAAAGGATAAAGGCATGATAGCTGCTTTAGGTTCAACCACAGCTGGTTATGTAGAAGCACATCTGGATTTGCTATATCTGATGACTAAAGATTTAAAAGATACATTAAAAGAAGAACGAAGTTTAGGCAGGTTATTATCTAATGCAAAGATATCGTTACCCCAGCTAAAATTAGGGCATAAATTGACAAACAATCATTATAATATGCTTGGTGACCCACTTACAAGATTAAGATTTGCTACAAAGCCAGATTTTTATCTCTTGAGTAATAATATTAAAATAGAAAATGAAGACCAAGGTACAAGTTTTAGTGAAGAAAACACAACTGCTAAAATTTCAAGTAATATTTACAATATTGGTTTTGGTACTGACCAAAGATTTTATATGTATTTGGTTCGGGAATTTGAAGGTGTAACCGATACGTTAAAGCATTTCGTTAGAGGGCTTTGCTATTCAGATGCATTTTCTTTTGATTTGCCAATTAGTGGTAAAACAGGCGTACATAAATGTAAGTTAATTATTGACCCAGATAATTATGTATTAGAGGCAAATAAAAACAATAATATATATTCTTTTGAAATTAATGTTTATAAAAATGGATTGATTGTATTAGACCCATCAGCAAATTCTAATATTGATTTAAAAAATAAATTGTTTAGATTTATAAATCCGATTGAGGAATCATATAAATTTGAATATGATTTTTATATTTATGAAAGAGCCGATACAAATTCTACGAAACTAATACATAGCTCTACTTTGAATAATAATGATAAGACAATTTCAATTTTTGAGAATTACATTGATTGGAATCCTAATGTTGAACTACAAGAAGGGAAACTTTATTATCTCGGGCATAAATTGACAAATACAGATTTGAATAAAGAAAGTTCTATACAATTTTTGCCATTTTATGCTATTGATTTGAACATAAAAGATAACTTGACTATAGGAAAATTCAGTACAGAAGAACAATTCAAATCTTTTGAAATGAATAATTTTACTTTGCAAAATACAGATAATAAACCAAAAATCAAAATTTCTGACAATGCAAGAAAAGTATTTATTTCAGGTTTTTGTTGTGGAAATGCAACAAGATATCCACATGCAAAAATTATGGTGGGTGATTCAATTATCACAAATAATATTTATAATAAAGGATTCAATCTTGCTACAGTATCGGCTAAAGAAGAAAATAATGATTTTAAATACAGATATTATTCCACTTATTCGAAATGGGGTATTTGGAGAGTTGATTCACAAGCATTGATGATGCTTGAATTTATGAGAGATTCAATTGCTGATGACGAATATTTACTTGTTACAAATAATGAGTTTGGTTTTAGTTTGTTCATTATCAATTATATGGCTGGAACTTCACAAGCTAAAATGGGTACTTTAGACTCACTCATTGATGCTTTTGAAATGTTTGGTGGAGTATTGCCAAAAACAATAAAACCATTAGTTGACCAGTATATCAAAACAGACGATGTTGAAAAAGACTATGATGAATTTAGAACTGATTATATTTTCACTTATAATTTAATTGGTTGGAAGGGTGCAAAACCCGGAACTGTTTACGAGAAGCTGACACATAATCGCGATACTTTAGTACTGGAAGCACAAATCTTTAGATTTAGAGATAGTTCAAATATGATAACATCAGAGTTTGGTCCTGCAAAGAGTTGGAGCAAACTAAAGTTATTCGGAAATCTTGACTTTGACCAAGAAAACTCTAATTTGAAAATTTATGGCATAGATTTCAATGGAAATAAAGAAATTGTTTATGATGGAATAGTTCAGGAATCAATTGATTTGACAGATTTGAAAAATATTAAATATATTAATGCAGAATTGTCAATTAAAATTAATGATTATAGAATTGCTGAATTAGATAAATATAAAAATTTTGAAATTACTGGAATCACAGCGGAATATGAAAGTTTGCCTGAATTAGCAGTTGTCAAAAATGATACTAAACTTTCGTTAAATAATGAACTTCGTGGTACTGATACTGAAATATTCACCTCTGTACAAAATATTTCCCCAAGAGTTTCAGCTCCTGACACGGATTTGAAAATTAATGTAAAAAAAGGAGGGACGGATGATGATATTAGAATGATTAAAACTGGTATTCTATTACCAAATGAAAAAAAGACATTCTCCCAATTAATCAAAACAGATAATCTTGATAATTTTAATACTATCGCAATTGATGCAGATAACTCAAATATATCATTAGAACAATATAAATTTAATAATAGTACACAAAAAACTCTCAATGTAATCAAGGACACAATCAAACCAACAATAGAATTATTCATTGATGGTAAAAAGCATATTGATGGAGATTATATTCAAATACTACCTGAAATTGAAGTGAAATTATACGATAATTCACCTTTGTTGATAACTGATTCAAATAGTATTACTGTTAGATTAAATGGCTACATGCACCCATTCCAAAGAACTTTATCATGGAATTTTGAATCGTATAAGGATAATAGTAATTTAAAAGCAAAATTTGCATTTAAACCTGATACTATTCAATATGAAGATGTTTCTATCATTATTTACTTAAAAGATGCTGAGGGAAATAGAGATACTATAAATTATTCAGCAAGAGTTACATTGCGTGGTGCCAAGATAAAAGATGTTTTAAATTACCCAAATCCATTTGTTGAAGGCACTACACTTGTATTGAATTATTATGCACCTGCCAATTACGGTGAAGCAATTGTTGATATTTATGATTTTTCTGGTTATAAACATAATACATTAAATGCTGATTTGATGCTAGGCAAAAATGAAATATATTGGGATGGCAAGGATAACGGTGGAAATTCTTTGCCTATCGGGTTATATTTTATGAGAATAACATATAAAGGTGATGTATATGTAGAACCACAAATTCATAAAGTTATAAAAATGAATTAAAAAAAATTGAAAATATTTATTAAACTGATACAATAAATATGACAATTATTCATTAATGTACTTTTGTTAATTTTAGAATAATTGAGAAATAGATGAAATATTTAGTAGTAGATGATTCGCCTACAATGAGAAGAGTTGTTATTAATTCTTTAGCAGTTCTTGGCATAACTGGAGTATTAGAAGCAGAAAATGGTGAAGAAGCATGGAGAAAACTTAAATCCTATAAAGTAGATTTTCTGATTACTGATTGGAATATGCCTGAGATGAATGGGTTAGAATTAACTCAATACATTAGAAGAGACCCACAATTGAGAGATTTACCAATACTGATGGTAACAACTAAGGGGAATAAAGAGGATATTGTAGCTGCACTCAAAGCAAAAGTTAACAATTATGTTGTTAAACCATTTACTCCATCTGTACTAAAACAGAAAATTGATGCAGTACTTGAAAAATTACAGTAATAAATTGGATTAATTATGATTTCTTTACTTTTTTTAGAATCAAATTCACTCTATTACAGCAAATTTAACTCTAAACTAATATGCTCAAGTTGGAGGTATTAACAACAATTTGCTATTACTCATTACCTAAATGAAAAAATTCACTAGCAAATTACATCAAACTATTCTATAAAAAGTCAGATAATTGACGGTTAATAGTCTGTTGCTCAAGTAATCTTGAAATGCTCTTTCACTGGCTAAAGCCACTTGTTGCTTACAGAAACTGCAACACGTTCTTTTGCAACGTGAAAGATGATTAATTTTTTACTTTATCAACAGACTGCTAAAAAAATCAAGAATTGAAATAAATATTTATGATTTCTTGGGTATTTACAAAAATCTGCTTAAATTACTATTGGAAATAGAAATTTTTACGTAAATATTTTTTTTTAAAATTTACTATGGTTCATAAATTCAAGCAGGTAATTATGAAATACATATTTTTTATTTCACTTATAGCTCTGTCATTCATGCTTACGAGCTGTCCTGATGAAGACCCAGTAAAGCTGGATCCTTGTGAAGGGAAGATGCCAGTAACGGCGGAGTTTACAATTAAGCAGGCAGTTTCTGATTTTACTAACGATACAATCAAATGGGTCGAAACAGATTCGGTTGTACAAGTTAATAGTGTAGTATTTGAAGCTGTTGGCAATTACGAAAGTTACGAATGGCAATTAGGCGATGACCCAAAAATTAAAACAGGAAAAAAAATTTTTTATCGTTTTGAAGAACCTTATGGCAAATTAAAAATGCGATTGATTGTAAAAAACAAACCTGATACCCTTTGCTTTCCAAATGATGATGGTGTTGATACTGTTAATAAATCATTTCATGTAATTAATTTTAATCAAATTGCGATAATAGGAGATTATCTGGGATATGATACTGCTAACCCGAAGGAAACTTACATTGTAAAAATAAGATATGAAGAAGAAAGAGAAAGAGGTTTAATTATCTATAATGTTGATAAAGGTGGTTACTATCCAGCAGATTGGGATGGTCCAAACATGAATTATAGTATAAGTAATTATTTAGTAATTTTTGATGCAGATGGAAATTTAAATTTTGATTGTAAAAATCCCATAGGAAGTGCAGAATTGCAAAAAGATTGGAAAACTGTAATAATTGACTACATTGCTGGTGAATTACCTATAAGAACGAAACATAGATTTATTGGAGTACGGCAATGAAATCTTTATTTTTTGTATTAATTTTAATACCGCAATTGTTTTTGTTTGCATTTCAAAATGATTCAATTCAATATAATGAATCAGAAAATGGTTCTGCGCGAATTAATGACAACTCAAAAAACTTTGCAATTACTGTAGGAATTGGAGGTTGTCATCAAAAAATAGATGGTTCAAATCAAATTAAAAATATATATGGTATTTGTTCATATTTATCAATTGAATCATTTTTTACTAAAAGTAATAGTTGGGCTTTGGGCTTAAACCATTTTTTTTATAAACATTTTAATGATAAGACATTAATAGAAAATAGTGGTAACCTTATGTCTATAGTTTTAAAATATAATTTTGGAAATATTGATAATAATAATTATGTAATATCTATTTATTTTGGTGGTTTACCTATTCCTCCATTAGGTATAGATGCTGGACTTGATTTTTCTTATCGTCTAAAAGGTGATTTATTTTTAAAAAGTGGAATTCGGTATATTTCAAATATGGCAGGATTTATGTCTGTAAAGCCACTATTTGGGATAGATTACTCACCTACAATTCTAACATTAGGGCTATCTTATATTTTATAAAAAAAGGAATGATTCTGCAACAGATTCAGAATGACGAACGAGAACCACGTCATTCCGAACGTAGTGAGGAATCCAATAATAATGATGAAAAGTCTGAAAAATATAACTGGATTTCTCACTTTGTTCGAAATGACATAAATATGTATCTTGTAATTCCCCATTTGATGCGGAATCTATGGATTTATAGATGTCCAACACTTTCAAAGTGTTGGACATCTTCTTTAAAAATGACAGAAAATAGATTCTGAAACAAGTTCAGAATGACGACTAATGATACAGCCCCTGCTAAGTCTATTTAAATCAAGTATTTTAAATATCCTTGTTTGACAAATTATTACAAAACTTACCTGCTTTGCAACTACTAAGTAGAGTATTTGCTTTAAAATATTATTTAAATTTTCGATTACAATTCAGTTTTTTTTGGTAATTTAGTTTTTTGAAGAATTGTAAAATTTAATTAAGAAATTTATATGCACGAAGTATCATTAACAAAATTAAGCATAATGAATGCTCAATTTTTTGCTTTCCATGGAGTAAAACCTGAAGAAAGAAAATTAGGTGGCAGATATGAAGTAGATTTGGAATTATTCTACGATGCCACTCAAGCAATCATTAATGACGATGTAAAAGATGCTGTTAATTATGAAGAAGCATTATTTTGCATTTCTGAAATAATAAATGGTGAAGATGAATACAATCTAGTAGAAACTATTTGTAGCGAAATCTTGCACTTGATTATGGATAAATTTCCTACTGTTGAAATGGCTACTGTTCGTTTACGTAAATTTGCTGTTCCAATGCAAGGAATTGTATCTTATATTGAAGCTGAGCAATCAATTGAACGAGATGAATAACGCAAAATCGAATTATGTTCTTTTTTCCCTCGGTTCCAATATTGGCAACAAAGTCAGTTCGTTAAATAGTGCTGTAGAAGCATTATTGTATGCTAATGTATTTTCAGATGTTAAAAAATCTTCGTATTACGAATCAGAACCTTATGGGGAATTAAATCAGGATTGGTTTGTAAATATTGCAATTTCGGCTTATACAGATTATACTCCTGAATTACTTCTTGTAATGGTTAAGAATTTAGAATATTTACTTGGAAGACAATTACGTGGTAGATGGCTTGAACGTGAAATCGATATAGATATTCTGTTGTATAATGATTTGATTTTAGAATCAAATAGTATTGTAATACCACACCCACAAATGCACTTAAGAAAATTTGTACTATTACCATCTTGTGAAATTGCTGCAAATGTTATTCACCCAATTTTCAAATGCACAATACAACAACTTTGTGATAGATGCGAAGATAATTCAATAGTTAGGAAAATTGAAATCCCATTATGAGAATACCACAGGAAATAACGGAAAAAATCCGAAATGAAGCTGATATTGTTGAAATAATCGGTGAATATGTTAATCTTCGCAAAAGAGGTTCAAATTTCCTTGGACTATGTCCATTTCATCATGAAAAAACTCCATCATTTACTGTTTCTGCTGATAAAGGTATTTACAAATGTTTTGGCTGTCAAAAATCTGGAAATGTGTTTACTTTTTTACAAGAATATCATTCTATTACTTTTGTTGAATCTGTTGAGCAATTAGCTAATAAAATGAATATTTCTATTCCAAAGGAACAACATCAAGATTTTCAAGAGCAAAGTAAAACAGAATTAGCATTAAAAGCACTAAAATTGAGTAGTGAAATTTTCAATAAAAATCTTATGGCAAATGAAGGGAAATCTGCATTAAGATATTTTATTGGAAGGGGTATAAAACCTGAAACTATAAGCAAATTTTTACTTGGCTATTCAGCTGATGCTTGGAATGATTTATCTTCTGTACTCGGCAATGAGGGTTTATCCGAAAATTCATTAATTGAATCAGGTTTGTTGATTAAGAATGAATCAGGACAGAGTTATGATAGATTTCGCGGTAGAGCAATGTTTCCAATTAGAGATTTTCTTGGTAGAATTATCGGATTCGGAGCAAGGCAATTAATTGATAATAAAGAGCAACCAAAATATATAAATTCACCACAATCAATTGTCTATGACAAGAGCAAAGTTTTATTCGGTCTTTATGATGCAAAAAATTCGATTCGCTCAAAAAATTATGCAATCATTGTCGAGGGCTACCTTGATGTGTTGCAACTTCATCAATTTGGATTTGATAATGCGGTCGCACCTTGTGGAACATCACTAACAGCATCACATTTGGATTTAATTTCACGTTACACAAAGAAAATTTTTCTTATTTTTGATTCGGATAATGCCGGAAAATCAGCAACTGAAAAATCAATTGAGGTTGCACTTTACAAAGGATTTGAAGTTTTGATATGCGAACTTCCCCAAAATGAAGACCCTGACAGTTTTTTACGAGATAAGGGAACGGTACAATTTCAAAATGTAATTGATAACGCAAAAGATTTTACAAAATATTTGTTTGATATATTCAAAGAAGAGGGAAAACTTAATTCTCCAGCTGATAAAACTTTTTCATTAAGAAAAATATTACGTCTAATTTCACTTATTCCTGATTCGCTTCAGCATGATTTTTACATCAATCATGTTGCTACTCTATTTGATATTTCTGAATATCAACTTCAAAAAATCTATAATGAAAAAGCTAAGATTGAAGTGGAAGTCCGAAAAGAAAAAGAAAGAGAATATAATTACTCAACGCCAGAAATTAAAGAAGATAATTTATTAATCGAACAAGAATTAAGTGAATTTGGAGATGATATTCAACCACGCGAAATCATATCCAAAATACTACCTGAGGAATATTTCTTGCTAAAAATTTCATTGAAAGGTTTGGATAGTTTGTCAACTTTGATAGATAAATATGAAGTTTCAACAGAAATTTTAGTGAGTGAAGAATCAAAAAAACTATTTAATTTAATCAGTAGTTTTTGTGATAATGAAAATATATTAAATGATATTATTGAGTCGGAAGAAATTCCTGATGCTATTAAGCAAGTATTGACCGAAATTGCCATTGAAGATATTAAAGAATCTGATAATTGGTATTATAAATTTGATAATTCAAAACCAATTTTTGACGAAGACAAATTAATAAAAGATGTGATTAATAGATTGGAATTTATTTCTATTTCAAACAAAATCGATGAAATTAAATTGCTGCTTGGTTACGAAACTTCAAATATGCAACTATTAATAGAATTGAACCAACTTACAAAAGAAAAAAATAGAATTGCAAATAACTTGAATAATTTTTAGAAATCACAGATGCTGAAGTGTGGGGTTTTAAAATAGTCATTCCAAACTCGTTTCAGAATCCATCAACGGTTTATGTCATTTTCGCAACAAGATGTCCAACACTTTGAAAGTGTTGGACATCTGCATATTAGATTCCGCATCAAGTGCGGAATGACAAGGAAAACAATTTGTCATTCTGAACTTGTTTCAGAATCCTTCTACGGTTCAGTCAATTTCGCAACAAGATGTCCAACACTTTGAAAGTGTTGGACATCTGCATATTGTAGATTCTGCATGAAGTGCGGAATGACAAGGAAAACAAATAGTCATTCTGAACTTGTTTCAGAAACCATCTACGGTTCAGTCATTTTCGAAACAAGATGTCCAACACTTTGAAAGTGTTGGACATCTGCATATTGTAGATTCTGCATGAAGTGCGGAATGTCGCGGAAAATAAATTGTCTTTCTGCACTCGTTTCAGAATCTATTTTCTTTAGCAGCGTAGCTGCGATATCATATTAGAAAAAAATTAACCCAGTAAACCCAAAAGCTGCGTAGCAGCGATATACTTATCTAGCTCCTACGGAGCTTTAACTAAAAAACATATTATTTCTATTAATATATCGCAATTACGTTGCTAAAAACCCTTGCAATAATAATGTCATTCCGAACATAGTGAGGAATCCATCTTCTATTGAGATACCGCATCAAGTGCGGAATGACTCGGAAAACAAATTGTCATTCTGAACTCGTTTCAGAATCCATTTCGCACTAAGTTGTTGATATATATAAAAAAACTAAGGCCGCTAAAAAATTAAAACAACCAAAAAGACCTTTTTAGACAGTCTCTTTTATAGAATAGTGAGCTCATATTTACATGTAAATTTTTTCATTTGGGTACTGAGCAAGGAACAACAATTTTATCAATAATGAATTATTTTAATATCGCAACCTTGTTGATAGAAGAATAGATTCTAATTGATTTCAGAATCCATTAAAAATAAATCTTCATTTATTTCAATTAACACTATATCTCTTTTCTTAACCTTGCAACAGGTATTTTAAGCTGTTCGCGATACTTTGCAACAGTTCTTCGAGCAACATTATATTTCTTTTCTTTGAGAAATGCTGCAAGTTTATCATCACTATAAGGTTTATCTTTTGGTTCTTGGTCAATCATTTCTTTTAATATTTGCTTGATAACAGTAGTAGAAATATCCTCACCATCATCATTAGGTAGTGCTTCACTAAAGAAATATTTTAATTCATAAGTACCAAATTCAGTCTGAACATATTTACCATTTACAATTCTGCAAACTGTCGAAATATCCAAACCTGTATTTTCAGCTACATCTTTGTAAATCATTGGTTTAATTGATGTAATACCTTCATCAAAAAAATCTCTTTGTAAGCCAGCAATAGCAGTAATAACTTTAAGCATTGTATTTTTTCTTTGTCTGATAGCTTGAATTAAAAACTTTGCATCATCAAATTTATTTCTAATCCATTGTTTTGTTTCTTTATTAAATTGCTTTGCTTTAGCTTCTTTTTTCATTACTTCATACGCTTTACTGAGCTTTAATTGCGGCATTCTGCTATCATTTACAGAAATAATTAATTCATTAGTTTCTTCTTCTTTTTCAACCACAAAATCGGGTATAACTGTATTCAGTTCGGAATGAAAATCCCCACCACCTGGTTTAGGATTTAATTTTTTTATTTCATCTAATATATTTCTAAGAGTATCCTCGTTGATATTATATTGCTTAAGAATAATGTGATAATGCTTTTTAATAAATGCATCGTAAGAATTTTCTAAAATTTCCAAAGCAAGTTTTTGTTCGTAAGATGGATTTGCATAAGCTCTGCATTGTGCAATTAAACACTCTTGAATATTGCGTGAACCGATACCGGGTGGGTCGAGTTTTTGTATCATACTCAACAATTTTTCTGCTGTTTCATAAGTAATGTGCTTCAATATTTTAATATCAGAAGCTGTTCCATTTAATCTAAATGGTCTTTTTGCTAATTCATTATCGAAAACAAACTCATCACTTTTCAACTTTTCAGCATAATTTAATAATTCTAAGCTTTCTGAAGTAAGTGCGTATTTCAAAGCAGGATTTTTACCGTCATCACTCCTTTTTTCGTTCTGTTTTAAATATAAATCATGCTGAACATTAAAGTTCAATTCTGCAATATGAGAGTTGGTTTCGTTGACAATTTCTTTTAAATCACGTCTTAAATATCCATCTTCATCAATATTGCCTATAATATAATCTGCAGCAATCAGTTCTTCTTCGGTCAAATCAAACAAACTTAATTGCCCAAATAATTCTTCTACAAAAGAACTTTGTGATTTAATTTGAAATGGTTCTGAATCATCGTCATCGTTATTTCCTTGACCTGCTGGCATAAATTCAGAATCATCTTGCCAAATCATATTATAAAATTCAAAAGGGTCGCTTGTGTCATCAATAGAAATGCTTGCTTCTTGATAATCATTATCATAAAAGTCTGGCTTAACTTCATCATTAGAATAATTTGCAATAGGTGCAATCGGCTCATTTTCAAAAAGATTCAAATCTTCATTGACAGGCGATGCAGGAATTTCAATTTCAATTTCTGAGTCATCGAATTCTTCAAGCATTGGATTTTGTTCAATTTCCTGACGTAAATGCTGTTCTAATTGGATAATCGGCAACTGAAGTAGCTTTAGATACTGAATCTGTTGCGGTGTCAGTGTTTGAGATAATGAAGTTTTGATATTTAAAGATAAATTCATAAACTGCAACCTTTATTTAGCAATATTATTTAACTCTTTTGTATAATTGTCATACCACTCTTCGCTATATGCACGAATTAAAGCAGTTTTGACTGATTCAAAGATTTTAGTATTGTTTTTCTTACCATACAAAGGGGCAGGTTTACATACCTCAAATTGCTCATAATACAAATAATCTCCTCCAAATTTTCCAACTCTAATTGGAAATAAATGGCAAGAAATTGGTTTCATGAATTTTATTTTTCCATCGCGATATGCTTTTTCAATTGCACACAACGCAATGTCCCCCTCATAAAATACAAAAACGCAATCTTTCTTGTCTATACAAACCGTAGTAAAATCACCTTCTTCACCTTCAACAAGACCGTGATTTTTAATATAATTCAATGAACTCTCAGAAAGATACTCTTTAGCGTACTTAAAACTATCTTCCACAAGTGCTACTTCTTCATCAAGTACAGGCGCCCCGTATTCTCCCGGGAAAGTACAACAAGCACCCTTACAATTTTTTAAATCACAATCAAAGTATTCAGTTCCGATACTTTCATCTACAAGTAAATTATCTACTATTATCATAATAAAAAAAGAACAAGAAAAATTCGTGCCAAAAACAATACTAAATTAACTAAAATTTTCTAAATTAAAAAATACTATTTTTAAAAATTAATAAATTTCTTTTTAAGTAACTAATTATTTAATAAGTTATAATACTTTTGTTAATAATAAATAGTGAATATTATTTAATTTTTATATTTAAAATAAGTACAAAAAAAATGAACAAGATTATTATCTTGTTCATTTTAATTAAAGCAAATATCATTTATCAAATATTAAAACCAATCAACTGCAAAACGTATGTCCACACCCATTTGTAAAGCATTCACACGCCAGTTTTGTTTGCTTGACAAGTTAGTAACTGCAAAATTATAATAAACAGCTGGTACTATAACAAAGCCAGGCTGAGTAATTTCATATTGCAATCCGGCTTTAATACCAAAACGGAATCCACTTGAACCATCAATATCGCCATCTTTGACGATAATTTTTCTATCGTTATCTGTATAAACTAAACCCTTTGCTTCCCAATCTGCATTTCTTTTGAACTGTGCATTATCAGGATAGAGTAATTCGTAAGTTTGTTTATAAGTTTTTGTCATAGCAAAATCAAAAGTTGGACCAATTGTAAAACCAATTGGAGCAGATTGAGAGAAGTTAAGCTTATACATAACTTCACCAGAGAACATTGAATAAGTAACATCCATAATATTAGTTACTTGTGATTCAATTGGAGCATCTCCGCTTGGAGTAGTTACTAAAGAAAGAATAGGAGCTTCGCTTGTTTCAAGGTATGAAGGCATTGTGTTGTAAAGAACACGGAAAATTAATGATTGGGTTGATGTAGCATGGTCTCCGAAATGAGATTCATACGAAAATCCAACATAAAATCCGTTGTCTTGTCCATCAGAAAAAGTTGGGCATAAAGATTCTTGGAAAGACTTTAAATCTACTGTGTGCATTGCACGATTATAACCAATTACAGGACCTATATAAGTAGGAGGTGCCTCATAAAAAGGAGTCAATGGGTTATTTCTGTCAGTTTGTGCTACAGTAGCCGAAAAAAACCCTGCAACAAGCATTGCATAAAGCAACGTAGTAAGTAAGTACTTTTTCATAAATTAATCCTATCACTTAGTGATTACAAATAATGAATTATTAATAAAATTTTTTGTTTCTGTTTTCAAAATATATATACCATTTGGTACATTTTCAAGTATGTAATTTAAGAAATATTTACCTTTTTTCAAATATAAATTTGATTCTAAGATAATTTCATTTCCTTGAATATCAAAAATACTAAAATTTACAATATTATCAGCATAAAAATCTACTTTTATACTTAAATTATTATTAACTGGATTTTCAATTATGCTAATTGAGTTTTGCTCAAAGTATTGTATATGTCTTAAAGGGAAAATGCAAACATCATTTAATATTGTTTTAAATTCAATTTCCTGTGGATTGAAACAAGTATCTGAATTGACTTTCACTTTCCATATATTTTCCATTTTTTCATCAAGCAATGCAATAGCAGTAAAACTTGTTTCAAAAATAGTGCCTTGTTTTGTGTTAATAATTTCATCAGGAATTGATATTAAAATTTTGTCGCTTGTCTGTTCAACTTTAGCATCATAATCATAGTATTGACCGTTGTTTGAAATTGTTAATTTTGTGTTATTTTCTATAACATACATAGTTTCTTTAGTGATATTTGTTTCTAATTTAAAGTTCACTAATGAATCTGTACTTGAGCCAAGAACACCCTTAAAAACCACTTTTACAGTATCATTTGCATTGAAATTCATATCCTGCATACTGTTGATATTAATAGTCAATGACTGTGGTATAATGTCAAATTCTTTACTTTCCCAAAATGAACTAAAAAATTCAGCATCAACTCTAATTTTTGCAGAATTATTTCTTTCAGCATAAATTTCAATTTTATATGAAATTTTTTCATTCGGTTCTAAAATATATGGCTTGAAATTTAAAATTCTTGCTGTGATTATTTCTGGAATAACTGTCAATTTCAAATCTGTCAAATCCACTGCTTTAGATGATTTATTTTCAATAAATAAATCTACTTCATCACTTCTACAGGAGAAGAAGGGTTTATTTTCCAAAGTAATTTCAATACCAGATTTTGATGGTGAAATTGACTTGCCTGAAATTGTGATATATGCAGTATCTCGATTGAAATTAGCCGTTGCATCATTTATAATTCCAATTTCAATTTTGTGATTGCCAATAACATTAGGATTATAAGTTATGTGAAGTAAATAATCACTTCCAATGTCAATAGTTTTGTTAATTACAGTATCAACTTTCAAAGTAAATTGGTTTATATCGCCTGATTGAATAAACAATTTATCAACTGTTAATTTTTCAGAACCCACAGAAGAAAAAATTGTTATCAAATCTGATTTTGTAGTATAAATTTCAGTATCGCCAAAGTCGTAATTTGTAGTAGTGATAATAGGAATAATTCCTTTTCCTGTAAATCTTACTTCAATTGGAGCGTGGGCGAGTAAATCAGTTTCGAAAATTGCAATAACTTCGTAAAAATCTGTATCAACTGGTGTAAAAGTCAATTCAACTTCATTAAAATCATTTTCTTTAACTAATAAGTTATTTAATTTGATAATATTATTAGTTAGTGTATCATCAAATTTTTTCAACTTAAATTCTTTGAATTTTACCAAGCCATTATCATTTCCTGAATTCAAAAATCTAAGTTTTAATGTTTTTGAAGAGCCAACTCTTATTTCGCCATAATCCAAATCATCAGCTGTAATTAGTGGACCAATACCACTTCCTTTAACAATAATATTATTTTTCAAATTATATTGATTATAAAAAGTAATATCGTTTGAATAATCTTTTCTATCAATTGGATAAAAACATACTTTCAATTTGAAGTCAGAATTTGGAGAGATAGTAACAGGGAATATACCCACAGTATCAAAAGTAAAGTAATTATCTTTGAAAATTGATGTAAGTGAAGTAAGTGTAATTTCAACTGCACTTTTGTTGCTAAAAATTATTGAATCACATTTCGATTCACCAATTCTGACATTCCCAAAATCTATACCTTGAGTTGCAATTTCTAAACCAAGAATATTTGCAATAACTTTAACTTTATATTCAAATCCGCAATCAAATACTAAATTAAGTATATTAACAACAGGAGTAACATTCATTTCTGGTTTTAGACAAATTGTGATTTCAATTTCTTCACCTGATTTGAATAAGAATGGTAATGTTTTATTTGTATAAATTTTAATTCTATTATCATTAGAAATATTTGCTGAATTGAAATTAATATCAGCATTTCCTTCATTTTTTACAATATATGTATAGCAAATCGAATCTTTCCAATTCACATCACCAAAATCAATTTGATTGTTAAAGCCAAATTTAATAGAATTGTGATTATATTCATATCTTCCCGAATTGCCGCCTTTATCTTTGTAATCAATAACAAATTTTCCATTCAGAGCATAATCAATTGGTTCAGCAGTAAATTTAATGGACGTTGCATCAGGAGAAACTGGCTCAATATTCCATTTGAAATTTTTAGTTTGGACTTCATCAACCCAAGCATAATGAATACCATAACTTTTATCATTAATAATATCTGAAATTTCGCCTTTCAATTTCGAACAAGTTTCATCAACAGTAATGAATGGTAACAGGGAATCACTTTGGAATGGATTATATAGAGATGAACCGAGAATCATTGCATAAGAATCGTAATGACCTCTGCCGAATATTACACCTGAAAATCTACCTTCTTCACATTCAATTATATTAACACCTTCTTTCGTTGGCATAGTAGCATAATAAAAATTTGTACCGTAGATATTATTATCATTAATTTTCGATATACCATAAACCAATTCATTATTCATTTTCAATGTGTTAAGTGAAGTTTTATCAGCAACTATTGTAACAAAATGCCCATTATATTTATCAAGGTCTTTAAATTGATTACCCGGACTAACAAATGTAACATTAGAAACAAATTGTTCAATTGGTGGTAGTATTACCATTGCAGGGTCATAATATATATTCTCAAGCGTATCATCAGTTCTTAGCATAAATTGTGCGAGTTGAACTCGATGAGATGCCACCCAGTAAGCTGGTTCATTCAACCCTACAAATTGAGCAGATTTTGAAATATTATTAAACTTTAAATTATGAACATTACCTTTTGTGTTAATAGAAAGTATTGCATTTGTATCTAATGAAGTAGCTTTGAAAAAATCGCCTTTATTTGGGCTTGTACCAAATGGGACAGAAATAAAACTCATACCCCAAGCATTAGTTGGCATCAACATTTCACAAATATGGTCTTTTGTATCAGGTGGCTCTGTTTGAAATCCTTGCAATAATGCTGTTCTTACGTGTCCAGACAATACTCCAACTGGCTTATCAGCTCTAACTATTGAGCCGGTCAAATCAGCAGAACCGCGTGGATATGGATATGATTGTACTAAATAACAATCACCTTTGTTTAAAGTTACTTTATAAACACTTCCTTCTTGCTTTAACCCTTTAGTAAAAGCACGTGGAATTATTGTTACTTCTGTACTATCATAACCTGCCATCACCATAAATTCGCTACTTCTTGGAATTACTCTATTTACAGAATCATATTTTACTGGATTATATTGGTCATTTGGCATTGAAATAACCGAATACTCTTTGCCCCAATTTTCTAAAGGAATACAAGCATAACTATCACTTGACCTGAAAATTGTAGAATAAGCATATACAGTAATTGGAAATTCTGATACTATTTCAACTAAATTTCTCTCGATTTTTTCTGATTTTTTTGATTCGTGATAAGAAGGCACACTAACAGTATGAACAGTATTTTTATCTAAAAAAACTTCCTTCTTTTCACCGAGCGAAAATGTAATTGTTACTTTAGTATCATAAGCTGAGCCAATAAATATTCTTAAATCTAAATCTTTGTATGGTTCAGCTTCTGTTGCTTCATTTTCCATAAATCCAACAAGAAAATACAAACCTTCATAAGATGAGGATTTTGAGTAGCTGTTAACTTCAGAAAAAATAGAACTAAAGTTAAAAACAAAAAACATCAATATATATAAAATCTTATTTTTCAATTCTTTTTCTAAAATGCAAATTTTCCAAAGTATTAAATTAACTAATTTACTATAATTTAACAATTAATTAAAAATCATTATATTTATCTGATATAATATACAGTTATAAATAATATACTGGAATATTATTCAAAGGGGCATAAGCCACTTGTTACTTGCTGAATCTTTAGGAGGTTGCCTCAAAAGGTGTCATTAGTAACAAATTGAGGAATCCATTTCCTATTCATTTCATTTTCGAAACAAGATGTCCAACACTTTGAAAGTGTAGGACATCTGCAAATATTTAGATACCGCTTCAAGTGCAAAATAACACTTTTTAAATTATGTCATTAGTAACAAATTGAGGAATACACTTCCTATTCATTTCATTTTCGAAAAAAGATGTCCAACACTTTGAAAGTGTTGGACATCTGCAAATATTTAGATACAGCTTCATGTGGAAAATAACACTTTTAAAATTATGTCATTAGTTACAAATTGAGGAATCCATTTCCTATTCATTTCATTTTCGAAACAAGATGTCCAACACTTTGAAAGTGTAGGACATCTGCAAATATTTTAGATACCGCTTCAAGTGGAAAATAACACTTAAAAAATTATGTCATTAGTTACAAAGTGAGGAATACATTAAGACTTAGAATTAAAATGAAAAAATTTGTGTAAATTGAAAAAATAATTAGATAAGTAGAATATTTTTTTTTAATTTTATCTTTTGCAAATATTTGGAAAAAATAAATGTCAAAGTTTAAATATATAATGCTAATTATTATTATCGTTTCAGCGAACAAATTGTATAATCAAGAACTACCTATATTCTATTATGGAGCATATTTTGGATATGGCTTGAATAGTCATAGTGGGGATTTTAACGGAATTAAGGATTATTATACTTGCTGTCCAAGATATGAAAGTGGAAGTGGTGGCGGGCTATCTTTTGGTTTGCTTGCAAAATATCCATTACAAAATAATTTAAGTTTGGCTCTTCGGCTTGGCTATACTGATTTAAGTGGTGAATTTAATCCACAACAAAAAATTGGCAATACGGAATTAAGAAAAGCTGTTCCACCTTATGATAATGATGGCAAACTTGAAGCTATTTCCGAATATTCACTTATTTCTAATCTATCGGCATTCACAATTGAACCATATATTAGTTGGTTTTTAATTGAAAGTTTATCGTTAGATTTGGGAATAAGAGCCGCAATGATGATGAATTCAACTTTTAGTCAATCAGAAATACTTGTTAGCCCAGATAATGTTGTTTTTCTTGAAAATGGAACTCGCAAAAGAAATGAATATATTGATAAAAATATAGAACCGTTAAACTCATTTCAACTTGCAGCTATGGCAGGTATTGGTTACAAATTACCTATTGGTGTTTATTCATATTTATCATTTGATTTAAGATATTATCTTCCATTTACCAATATAATTGACAAAGATTGGAAAGTTTCAACTCTTTATGGTGGTGTTTCATTGGAATTACCTTATATTCCATCACCAGATATTCAAGAATTGCAAGAAATTCAATTTATCAGGGATACTGTTACAACAAGGTCAATATCAATAAATGAACCTGAAGTTTTATTACTCAATCGAACAGAAAGTTCAAAGAAAATTCAAACTGATAATACAATTATTGAAATTATTACTGTAAATGAATCTTATGAATTAAGATTACCCAAAGTAGCAAAATTAGATGCGAGTTTAAAAATAACCGGGATTACAAAAGATGGCAAACGACAGGATAATCCTACAATAATAATTGAAGAAACAGAAACTGAAGAAGGTTTCCCTATTTTACCTCATATTTTCTTCCCTGATGGCAATAGTGATATTACAAAATCATCTATGAAATTATTAAATAAGAATCAAGTAAAATCATTTACAGAAAATGGTCTTAATTGGGAAACTCTTGATATTTATAGTGATATGTTGAATGTAATTGCTTATAGAATGTTGCAAAATCCAAAGACAAAAATTACAATTACTGGTAACAACAATAATACAACTAACTTAGAAAAGGGAAATATTAAATTATCCGAAGATAGAGCAATTGCTGTTAAAAATTATTTGACTGATGTTTGGGGAATTAATTCTTCAAGAATTGAAATTGCGAAAAGAAATCTCCCTGCAAATCCTGCGAATAATCAAAGAGAAGATGGCTGGGTGGAAAATAGTCGTGCCGAAATCAGTTCAAACGATGTGGAATTGATGAAACCTGTATATCTCAAAGAAATTGTAGTTTCATCGAATCCTCCAGTTATTGAAATTCTACCAATAGTTAATGCAGAAGCAGGAATAAATAAATGGAATGTTGCAGTAAGTCAAAAAGATAATAATCTTAGAAATTACAAAGGAACTTCTAATGTAGAAAAGTTATTATGGCAAATTGAAGACGAACCAATGCCAAAACTTGAGGCACCAATTTCAATTCAACTTATGGCGGAAGATAATTTAGGCAAGGAAATACAAGCTAAGCAACTTTTAACTCTCGAACAGCTTACAATTAAAAAGAAAAGGTATGAATTAAAAGATGATAAAAGAGTAGAAAGATTTTCTCTAATTGTTTTCGATTTTAATAAAGCAGATTTAAAGCAAATTCATTTGAAAATTCTTAATGATATTAAATCAAGAATTAAATCAAATTCCAAAGTTACAATTCTTGGATATGCAGACCGCTCAGGCGAATCGGAATATAACAAAGACCTCGCCGCAAAAAGAACAGCAGAAGTTCAAAAAATTCTTAAAGTAAATCCTGAAAATCTTACAATTCAAAATATTGGTAGCGATGAACTTATTTATGATAATAGCACACCACAAGGTAGGAGCTATTGTAGAACAGTAAAAATTATTGTTGAAACACCTGTTAAGGAATAAAAGAAGATAAAAGAAATTCCTTAAAAATCCCACTGGGATTTTTAAGGAATTTGAGCTTTTATCATTGGATGCAACTTAGTTTTAGTATTGATAATCGACACAAGCCCTATTTAGAGTATAGCTTTTAACTATTGGAAAAATATTTTGATGAATTGGATGTATGATATAAGATTTTAAATCGTCAAAATTTTCAAAATCAGCTTCTAAAACTAAATCGTAATTTGAAATATCACTTTCAATATTTTTATAAACTTGAATTTCTTTTAATTGAGGGATATGCCCCTTCATACCCATAAGCAATTCAGTTAATTCATTTGTAATTATTGATTTAGATTTGCTTTCTATATCACTTCTTAATTGCCACATTACAATGTGTTTTATCATTTTAATAACCTTTAATTAAAAAAAATCAAAAATAATAAAATTAACTATAACAAATTTGATATTTTTGTATTTTATATTTATGAATTATTGAAATAATTGAAATGAATAAGAAATTTGATATTGCAAGTCGTATAGACCATACTATATTAAACCCTGATAAAACAAATTCAGACATTTACAAATTATGCAAAGAAGCAATCCAATACAATTTTGCTTCGGTCTGTGTGTTGCCTCATTATGTGGCATATTGTAGAAATTTGCTTGATGGAACAAATGTAAAAGTATGTACTGTAATTGGTTTTCCACTTGGAGCAACACATACTTCTACCAAGATTGCAGAAGCTGAACGTGCTTTAGAAGATGGCTGCAACGAGCTGGATATGGTTATCAATATAGCGGCGTTTAAAAACAAGGATTATGATATTGTATTAGAAGATATAGAAGCAATTACTCAATTTGCACATCTTAATAATGCAATTGTGAAGGTTATTGTTGAAACATGCCTATTAAATGAAGACGAAAAAATCAAAATTTGTGAATTAGTAAGCAAAGCTGAAGCAGATTTTATCAAAACATCTACTGGATTCTCTACTGCTGGTGCAACTGTTGAAGATATCTTACTATTTAGAAAATATTGCACACCACAAACTAAAATCAAAGCATCAGGTGGAATTAGGAGTTCGGATTTTGCAATCAAACTTATAGAGCATGGAGCAGATAGAATTGGAACGAGTTCCGGGGTTAAAATAATAGCAGAATTAGATTAATTGGGGTTAATTATGAGTGAATTATACAGCAATTTAATTGAACAATATAAATCATTAATTGAAGGGGAAAAAGATTTCTTCGTCAATGCATCTAATTTGAACGCATTACTATTTAACCAAATTGATAATATCAATTGGGTTGGATTTTATATGAATAATGGCTCACAATTAGTATTGAGCACTTTTCAAGGCAAACCTGCCTGTCGAAGAATTGAAATGGGAAAGGGTGTTTGTGGAAAATGTGCTTCACTTCGTAAAACTTTAATTGTTGATAACGTTCATAATTTTGAAGGGCATATAGCATGTGATAGTGCTTCAAATTCAGAAATTACAATTCCATTGATTTTAAATAATGAACTTTATGGTGTGTTCGATTTGGATAGTCCAATTTTTTCAAGATTTACCGATGATGACAATCATGGATTAGAAGATTTATTGAAAATTCTTGTAAATGGTTCGGATATGAACAAATTGAAAAATTACTACATTATTAGTAACTAAAACTTAAGGTTGATAATTTGGAATATTTGATTTTACTGCTAATAGGAATTGCAGCAGGAATTGCAGCAGGTTTGTTTGGAATTGGTGGTGGAGTTCTGATAGTACCTGCATTGATATTTATAATGAATTTCCCTTTAATTCAAGCAAATGGAACATCACTTGCTGCCTTACTACTACCGGTAGGTATTTTTGCTGTTTTGGAATATAAAAAATCTGGATATGTAAATATTAAAACTGCTCTACTTATTGCAATTGGACTTGCAATTGGAGTAATTGGTGGTGCCAATATTGCATTAGTTCTCCCTCCAAAATATCTTCGTATGGCTTATGGATTTTTTTTACTTTATGTTTCTGTTAGATTTATTGGTCTTTCATTTTTAAAAAAAATATTCAAAAATAAATTAAAAGATAAAATTGAAATACAAAATAATCCAGAATATTCAACTCATTCAACAACAGAAATGAAAACAGCAATAACAGCAAAACCTATCATTATTATACTTTTTGGAGTTCTTGCTGGTATAATGTCAGGTTTATTTGGTATAGGTGGAGGTTTGATAATCGTACCTTTTTTACTTACTGCAATGAAATATGAGCCAAAACTCGCAATTGGAACTTCATTGGCGGCATTACTTTTACCTGTTGGTTTGCCTGGGGTTTTGATTTATTTTAATTCTGGTAATTTAAATTTGATTTATGCAGCTCCAGTAGCACTTGGTATTTTGTTAGGTTCAATTGTAGGAGCAAAAATTTCAATTGCATTACCAACTAAAACAGTTAAAATCATATATGGATATTTTTTGATTGTAATGGCAATAGATTTTATTTTCTTTTAGTTTGTATTTGATTTGATAAGTATATTTCCAGAGACTATTTAGATTATTTATAAACAATCAAGATTGGAAATTCAAGGATATAGATTTTGTATTTTTGAGTGCATCTTAGTTTTAATCCTTTGAAAGTCATTCAATAAAATCACAAAAAAAATAATTCATTCTATTATAATAAATTACGTTGTTACTGCGTTTAATATCTTTTATTTTTACAAAAATTACTGACAAATTTATGCAACAAATTATAAATGAAAATTTCAGAACAATTCCACCTTTTTCAACTGAAAATCCCGATTTCACTTTCCCAAATTTTGAAATAGTTACTGTTAATAATACGAAAGTATATCTTATTAATGACAATACTCAACCGATAATTAACTTGAAATTTCTTTTTAAACAAGGTGCTTATCATGAATCTATTCCCGGTCTTGCTCATTTTACTGCTCAAATGTTAACATTAGGCAGCAAATCGAAAACCGCTGAAGAGATTGCCGAAAAAATTGATTTTTTTGGTGCCCAATTATCTTCGGCAAGCTATTGGGATGAGTTAGTTACTAGTATTTCGTGTTTAAATGATTATACTCAACAAATTACAGAATTACTCTTTGAATGTGTATTCTCACCTAAATTTGATGAAACTGAAATTGAAAGATTAAAAAAGCGTCAAATTGCTTTTATTCAACAGCAGAATGCTGACCCAACATACATTGCTCAAATTGCATTTAACGAACAATTCTATAAATCAGGGAACTATGGACACGCAAGAATTGGCTATGAAAATACAATTAGTCAAATAAGCCGAAATGATATTATTAATTTTTATGAACAATTAATGCAAAGTAATTTTTCGATTATTGTTTCTGGAAATTTCAGCAAAGCTCATATTATCAATATGCTTGAAAGTGTATTACCAAAAGATAAAGAAATTATTTCGGTTGATGAGCATTATGATAATTTTGAAGTAGAAAAAAAACTCTTGATAATTGATAAAACTGACGCTACTCAAGCAACATTTAGGTTTGGCAAACCTTCAATTCAACGAACTACTTTAGATTTTCCTGCATTTATTACTGCAAATACTATTTTTGGGGGCTTCTTTTTATCACGTTTGAATGAGAATTTACGTGAAAAGAAGGGGTTAACTTATGGCATTCATTCATATATTGACAATAGAAGATATTATTCATCATTAATGATAGCTACAAGTATAAATGAAGAGAATTCAAAATTAGCAATTGATGAGATATTGGCAGAATTAGAATTATTCAATACACAGCCAGTATTTGCCGATGAATTGAATCGGGCTGTCCAATATATGTTAGGTTCATTTGCAAGAGGTATGGAAAATCACAGACAGCTTTCAAGTTTAATTCAAACAATAGAATCATATAATCTACCTACTACTTACTATCAAGATATTTATGGAAAAATCTCGAAATTGACAATAGATGACGTATTTGAATCGCAGAAAAAGTATTTTAATGCTGATAATATGTTGATGATTGTTTCTGGCAATAAATCAAGATTAGAAAAAATCATATAAATAATGTGCAAACTATATATTAAGAATACATGGGATTTATGAAATATTTCTTCGATAATCTTTATAATAGTCAATTTCATAAGGGTATTTTAGATAATTATTAATTTTGAATGTTGAGAAATATACCTATAAATAAATACCTTAGCGTTCAGTTGTTAAAGTATAAATTAAAGCATATTTCACGTGGCTAAAGCCACGTTGAAATATCATTTCAATATTACTTTGAGTAACAGACTGCTAATGACAAGATGCTAATTTAAGTAAAAAAACTTCCGTTGTTTCTATATTATACAAATCGTTTAATTTGCATTGTATGGCAAAGTGAAATAAAATGTTGAGCCGACTCCTTCTTCACTTATTAACCAAATTTTGCCACCAAGCATTTCAATATATGCTTTTGAGATAGATAAACCCAAACCAGCACCTTGATGTGCCATTTTATTGGATATATCTGCTTGTATAAAACGTTCAAATATTGCCTCCTGTCTATCTTTTGGTATGCCAATTCCTGTGTCTTTAACATACAACTCCAATACCCATTGCTCATTATTGAATTTTAGATTATAGCCAATTTCAATTGAACCATTTTTGGTGAATTTAATTGCATTTTTAACCAGATTAGTGAAGATTGCATACACTTTTTCTTTATCTGTTTGGATGATTGCATTTCTATCAGTCAATGACTTTTTTAATAAAAGTTTTATATTTTTGGCTTCTGCTTCTGGCTTGAAAAATGTATAAATATAATCTATTTGCTCATTAATATTAGATTCTTTTATATAAAGCTTCATAAGTCCAGCTTCAATTTTGGATATGTCTATAATATCGTTGATAATATTCAACATTCTTTTGCCGCTTTTCTCTATCATTTCAATACATTCTTGCTGCTCTTCTCCATCTAAGTTTGGATCTTTGAGTAAATAGGCAAACCCAAGAATTCCGTTCATTGGTGTGCGGATTTCGTGGCTCATATTGGCAAGAAATGCAGATTTCAGACGGTCGCTTTCTTCTGCTTTATCTTTGGCTTTAATTAATTCAGCTTCGTTTTGTTTACGCTCAGAAATGTCTTGAGCGGCTCCCCACAATCCTATTATTTTGTTTGATTCATCCAAAACTGCTTCACCTCGAACCCACATCCAGCCATATCCACCATCTTTTTTTACTGTTTTCAATTCAAGTTGATAAGGTATTCCTTTTTCAGCAGTTTTTGCCAAGGATGATGATAATATTTCCCAACTCTCATTAGTAAATAATTTCTTATGTTCTGTATAAGGTGGAGGTGGTAAAGTTGGGTCAAAGCCATACATATTATATAATTCCTTGCTCCATACTACTTCATTTGTTTCAACATTCAGATACCAGCTTCCAAGATGGGCAATTTCTTGTACTTTGGTTAATTCTACTTCATTGCGTTCTGCTTTTTCTTTGGCAACTACCAAATCCTCCAATGTCTTTTTTCTTTCAGTAATATCAGTAAAATTTAAAATAAAACCATTAATAGTTTTATCCGACAAAAGATTAGTAAAAGTAGTTTCTATCCAGCGATAGTCTCCATTTTTATGTCTAAAACGATACTGTACTTTTGGCTTAAGGTCTGGATTTTGCAAAATTGTTTCGAAGGTTTTATAAATTAAAAGCAAATCTTCAGGATGTGTATATTCATCTCCTGAATGGTCAAGAATTTCATTTTCATCATAACCAAAGTGACGTGCTGAGTTTGGACTTGTATATTTAAATTTTCCGTTAATATCTATAATAACAACTCCATCGGGAGCATTATCAATTAAAGATTTGAATAATTTTTCGCTTTCTTCAACCTTTGTTTTTGCTTCAATCAGTTCCAATTCTTTGATTTTTCTATCTGTAATATCTTGAAATGTTCCAAACAAATAAACAATTTCTCCACTATCATTTCTTTGGGCTCCTCCTTTTGTTTGGACAATTACATGATTCCCTTTGGCTGTATTTATTCCTAATTCAACATTAAATGGTTTGCCATATTTAATGACTTCTTCAACTGATTTCTGAATTATTGCTTTTGAATCATCATCATAAAAATCAATAGCATTCTCAATCATTGGTTGATAATCATCATCTACTTCATGTATTTTATAGACTTCTTTTGTCCAGATTAACTTTTGATGAATCAAATCAAATTTCCAGCCACCAATTTTTGCCATTTCATTAGTTTCATTCAAAAATGTTTCACTTTCTATTAATGCTTGCTTTGCTTTATGTTTTTCTGAAATATCAACGAATTCAACTGCAATGGTATCTTTTTGTGTAGAATAAACAAAAACACGATAAATACCAGAAAATCTATCGTCTATATAAGGAATATCAAAAGATTGATAACCAATTTCCTTTCTTGCAACTTTTTTATACAATTCCGGTATCTCGGTTTCGACAAGTTTAGGAAATGCCTCTTCGATTGTCATGCCTATCAATGATTCATGAGAAATTCCAATTACTCTGTCGGCAGATGGATTTGCATCAATTAAAACTAACATTGAATCGTTCTCTAAACGATAAAAATACATTGCAGTAGGAGATGAGTTTACAATGCTTCTGAATTTTTCTTCACTTTCTTCTGCAATTTCTTTTGCTAAAAAAAGTTCTTTATTCGATTGATTAAGTTCTTCAATTTTTTCTTGAAGTAATTGTTTTGCCTTTTTACGTTGGGTGATATCAATGAAGCTAACAACAATTTCTAAAATTTCACCATTTGAATTAATAACAGGAAATCCATTAACTAATAACCAAACAATATCGTCTTTAGAACGGCAAACTCCTAAATATTGGTCATTAATAGTATCTCTACTTTTAATAATTCGCATTACAGGATAATTATTAATTGGTATTGTGTTGTTGTTTTCATCAATAAATTTCCAATCAGGGTCAATAGCTACTTTCCCTTTCATTTGGTTATCGCTTAAACCTAAAAGTTCATTTGCTCTTGCGTTACTTTTAATTATAGAAGTATCAGCTGCATGAACAACAACTCCAGCGTTAATATTATCAATTAATTTTCGATAACGTATCTCGTTTTTCTCGGCAATTTCTTTTGCGATAATTAGTTCTTGTTCTTTTTTGAATTTAGAAGATTTGTCTCTTACAATACCAAAATTTTTTGTATAATCATTTTGAAAAGAAATACTGATTTCAGCAAAAAAACAATCGCCATTTTTTCGCATACACTCTGTTATAACTGGAGCATTATCTTGCATTTTCAATCTTTTGATAAAACCTTCTCTTACTTCATCTTGTAGTTCAGGTTTAGCCAAATTCCATGCAGGCATACCAATTAATTCTTCTTTTGTATATCCAAACAAATCACAAAATGCCTTATTAACATTGGTTAGAATACCTCTATTTGAAGAATAAATTCCTTCTTTAATAGTATCAAATAACAATTTAAATTCGTTATTTTGATTTTCTAACTCCTGAAATGACGGTATTTGTGTATTCATATATATTTATAATGTATTATTGACCTTCATTCATTTATCTACATCTTTTCAATAAATGCCCTTACAAAAATAACTATTTTATTTGAAAATAAAACAATTATTATTGTGTTCTGATAATAAATTAAAAGTAACTTTACCGTTGCATTGAAAGTAGTAGATTTCTTTGTTATTAGAAAAAATTTAATAAACTTAAACAGGTATAACTACAAAGCCGTTTTATTATTTCAATATCTTTAACATTTTAAAAATAATTATAAAGTGATATTCCTTGAAAATCCCAGAGGGAATTAATGTTTGTAACTAATGATTTTCCCAGCTATTTCAGCAACGCCGTAGGTGTTGAATATGTATTTGAACTATTCAATCCCGCTGGGATTGTTGGACTTAGGTGAATTTAATTTGTTACAAACATTTAATCCTATTGGGATTTTCAATGAATTATATCTTATCTTCCAATGCAACTTGGTAACATATACTGAAAAGTTTCAAAGCTGAAAAATGGAACAAGAATTGTCTATATGTATAACATTAAGTATTTAGCAAAAATATAGACAAAATATCCTGATAGCAATGCCAATACAAAGTTTATCAAAATGAATATGATTCTAAACAGTAATCTTTCAAATCCAATGAAAATATGGTACAGAAAGCCGATTGTAGCTACCAAAAACATAGATATCATAAAAATCTGATTGTTAAGATTGGGTTTAATTGTTTTGACAGTATTTGTGTCAAAGTCCGAAGAATAAAATTTTACAGGAATAGTTGAAATATTGATTGCAACTGCCTGCATTTTGCCTGCCTTAAAATCCATTTTCTCTTCCAATTTTACAATTAGTATTCTATCGTATTTACCTTTAGTGGGACTGAATTCAAATTCTGCAATTTGATTTGGAAGTAATTTTTCAATTGCTGAAAAAGCATCTAAATCTAATGAAAAATTATTTCTTGTATAAATGGGTTTCCAATGTTCCATATTTGCTCTACGAGCAAAGAAAACGTATTCATTGATTTTTTTTGAATTGTTTTCTAAATTTACTTTTATGATATTTTCGGGCTTATATAGATAAGCAAATATTGGTTGAATAGTAAATTCTGAGGTTTTCCAAATAAATACAACAAAAAATGGTATTAATATGATAATTGTTGAAATTTTAAATGGCTTTTTCTCTAATAATTCACCTTTTTTTATGAGATTAATCCATAAAATTAGATAGAATACAAGTGCTATACCAAAATATATCAGATACCAAATCATGACATTATATTTTGAAAATTCTTGGTATTGTAATAGTAAATGTTGTGCCAAAATTTACTTTACTTTCAATATTTATTTTACCATTGCAGGAATCAATACACTTTCTTACTATAGATAATCCTAAACCATAACCTGCTGTAGAGCCAACATTGGATGCACGGAAAAACTCATTAAATAAATTCCGTAAATCATCTTCTGGAATTCCAATTCCATAATCCCTAACTGACAGAACAACATTATCTTCATTTAACCAAACATCAAACTCCACTGAAGAAAGTTTTGGTGAATATTTTATGGCATTGGTAAGTAAATTAGTGATAATTAATCCAAAGATATTTTCATCTATTATTGTTACATTTTCTTTAGAGTGGTATTTGTAAAATATCTTATACAAACCACCAGTGTTAAATTCAATATTGCTTGCAATTGACTCACAATATGAATTTAAATCAACTTTATCAAAATGAAGGTCAAATTTTCCTGATTCCATTTTTCCGAGAATTAACACATTTTCCATTAACTGTGTCATTCTTAAAATTGTTTCCTGTATCCTATTAAAATGCTTTAATTTATCATCATCGCTTAGATTTGCTCCGTATCTTTTAAGCATATCTGTAGATAGCATAATAGTAGTAAGTGGCGTACGGAATTCATGAGAAATCATTGATATAAATTGCGTACGCAACATATTCAATTCTTGTTGTCTATCTAAAGATTTCTGAAGTACAGTTGCAGCATTTTTTATTTCTGAAATATCCAAACCCATAGTAATAATCAAGTATTCATCTTCGAATTGGAAAGATTCCATCGAAAGTAGCATAGTTCGATTAATGCCGTTTTTATTCATTACCTCAACTTCGCGGTTTCTGATGGTGCCTATGCTTAAAACTTCTTCAAACATACTTTGTCGGTCACTTTCTTTTAACCAAATTTTTAAATCAACAAGATTTTTACCAATTAATTCTTGATATTCATAGCCCACTAAGTCAAGAAAACTCTGATTAAAGTCTATAAAAGTAGAATCTGATGCTTTATTAACAGTTATTGGTATAGGACTTGAATGGAATATTTTGGAGAATCTTAGTGAACTCTTTTTTAATTCAGATTGAACTTCAATTTTATTTGTTATATCTTCCATCAAACCCAAAATATAAAGTGGCTTGTCATCTTTATCAAAAATGAGTGATTTCTTTGTACTTAACACTAATTGATGTTCGGAATCAGGATTTTTATAATCTTCAATGACAAAATAATCCTTTTCACTTTGGACTAAATTATCTTCTTCCATTTTGACTAATTTTGCTAAATCATTAGGTAAAATATCATCAGATAGTTTACCAATTATTTTATCACAACCAAGTTGCAAGGCATTACAATAAGCATAGTTAGCATAAATAAATTTGCGTGAATTAGCATCTTTGATAAATATCAAATGATTATCTAAATTATCCAAAACACACCTTAGCAAAGAAAAATCATCATCAGATTTTTTGCATTTGCAAATTGTATTAGATTTTTGATTAGAAACAGATTTGACTTCTTTGAAATTAGAATATTTAAGATAATTATGTATTATTCTACCTGAATATCTATGAAGTTCACGAAACAAAGTAGAGGGCAAAATATGAATTGATTGCAAATCTACTACATCATCAGCACCTGCTTTGACTAATTCTGAATAATGCTGAGATGAACCCTTAGTTATTACAATGGCTAAAACATTTTTGTCGTTATCAATTAATTTTAGAAATTCATAAATACTGTTCAAATTTGATGAAAATAAAAGATATAATTGATAATTTTTTTTTGTTACATTAATATTATACTCAATTATATTATCGAAGTTATTAATTACAAATTGAAAATCATCGCACTTAATATAAGGCAATACAACTTCTAACGAAAACCCATCATCAATATATAATGCAGTACTTATTGATTTATTCATTTCAAATCTAAAATATTCATTTAACCAATAAATGTTTTTTGCAAAAAACAATTTTTAAAAATATAATATAACAAATTTAACAATATAAATTGCAACAATATTAAATACATATATAAAATAATCAAACGCTCATATAATTTATTCGATTTTTCATTCAGAATAGGAATGACTGAAAAGATGGAATTTTATCTCAAATATTTGAATTGTTCGTCATTCAAAATTTTAGATGTATGCTTCAAATTCAAATAAAATACTGCATAAACAATAATGAAATATGAAGTTAAAGCACTCATAAGTGTATCAATTAATAATCTAAAACTTCCTAAAGATAATAAAGATGTCAAAGTACTTAAAAATAATATAGTAATTGTATTTAATATTGTGATGGTTAATGAATAGAGAAATACTCTTCCCCATCTACCTAAAACAGCAAGTGTACTATATCTAATTGCTTTGAAAATGTTAATATCGTCAGCAGCAAAAGCATAAAATGTAAATGATGCAAACACAAAAACAATTATTGACGGTATAAAAATAAATATAAAAATATATGGATATACAAAGCCAAGAATAAACCAAGAAGTTATTAAAATATAGAGTAATAAATACCCAAAAACATTTAATATAAAATTATTTACTAATCTTAAATAGAACTCTTTAAAAACATCACCGGCAGTTACATTAGTGCTTTCCAACCTTAAATTCAGATATATTGCAAGAGCAACAGTCGCTATTGAATTTAGCAAAATTCCAGCTATAATTCTCATTATCAGATTAATCTTGTGGTCGAGCAAAATGTTTTCATTAACTAAATCAGCTACATTCAATTTATACAAAAATAGATTTACAGGAATATAGCAAATGAAAGCTATTACAAACAATTTTGAAAAGTTTGCAACATAAAAATTTTTTGATATTGATAGTATTTCACCTAAATCAAAATTCCTTGGATAACTATCTGAATTATTATTAAACATAATTGTAATTGCAAACATAAAAAAATGTATAGAATGTTTAAAATCAAAAATATTTTTTGATTATTTCGAGTATTATTACAAAATTGCATTTTATTTTTTTGTAAATTTATATTTTATTATGAGTGTAAAATGGAAATTCGTTTAAAAAACATCAGTGATGATTTAAAAAACAAAATCATCAGTTATTTGGAAAGTGATGGGTATAATGAAGCATATATAGCCCATTTTTTAGCAAATGCCGATACACAACCTGATCCAATCAAGTATATTAATTTGAAGTTCCCCGATGCAGAGTTAAAAGCGGATTAAATATGGAAAATCGTGTTAGTTCTTTTAGTGGTCTAATAAAAGCACTTGGACCAGGTATTCTTTTTGCTGGTGCTGCAATAGGGGGTTCACATTTAATTCAATCTACAAGAGCAGGTGCTGACTACTATTTTGATTTGGTTTGGATAATATTATTGGTAAATTTATTCAAATACCCATTTTTCGAGTATGGACACAGATATTTTATTGCTACAGGCGAGAGCATTCTGGAGGGCTACAACAAGCAAGGCAAATTATTTCTTTCAATTTTTGCAATTCTTTCCGCTGTTACCGGTGTAGTAAACTATATAGCATTATCTGCAATTACAGCAGGTTTGCTCGAAAATCTTATTGGAATTGAATTAGATAATGTAATGCTTACAATAATTGTAATGGCAGCATCTGTAATTATGATACTTGTAGGTAAGTTTTCCTTGTTAGATAAAACTATGAAATTAGTTATTATTGTTCTTTCAGTCTCTACCATAACAGCTTTTGTTATGGCGGCTATGAATGCACCACCAATGCCAATCGTGGCGGATAAAGATATATGGAGTCCGGTTGGGATAGCTTTTTTAATTGCACTTATGGGCTGGATGCCAGCACCTGTTGAAGCGTCCGCTTGGACTTCATTATGGGCTTTGGAACGAAGTAAGCAAACAAATTATATGCCTACACTTCGAGAAGCACTTACAGATTTTCATATCGGCTATATTGGTACTGCAATTATGGCATTATTTTTTGTTGGATTAGGTGCTTTTGTTATGTATGGAAGTGGAATTGAATTTTCACCAAAAGGAGAATTATTTTCTGCTCAACTTGTTATGCTTTATACAAAATCATTAGGAGAATGGAGTGCACCGATAATTAAAACCTCAGCGCTACTTACGATATTCAGCTCACTAATTACTGTTATTGATGCTTATCCAAGAACATTAACTAATTCATTATTAATTCTAAAACCTAATTTTAACAAATTCAAATATTTGGGCTTACAAATTACAATAATTTTAGCAGTAATTTCTGCAATAGTGTTGCTTGCAGTCCCAAAAACAATGAAAGAATTACTTCAAATTGCGACAATAATTGCATTTTTAACAGCTCCACTATTTTCATATCTGAATTACAAATCAGTAACTTCAAAATATTTCCCAATTGAGTACACACCTAAATTATGGTTGAAAATTTTAAGTTTTATGGGAATTGCATATTTATCAATTTTCAGCTTAATTTATTTATATTCATTGATTTAATTATAAACTCATCATTTGACTCTCAATACCAAGTGATGAGTATATTATCAAGCTCAATGCAACACAAGCTCAGTGCAACGCTTAATCACTTCTTGTTAAAGGGAAAACTTTGAGTATTGAATTTTTTATTATAAAAATTCAATCCTTCTGGGATTTCTTTGTATTTGGAGCTTTTATCTTTGAAAGCAACTCATTATTAGATACCTCAAAATTTAGAAATTCAAAACCAAAAAAATAGATGAGTAGTTACCTGAAATTAAATATATGGCAGAGTTGTGAAAAAAATTCTTTTGCTATTCAAAAACAAGTATTTATATTGCAATTTAGTAATTGATTGTTTTTTTACAGCTTAATTGGATTAGATATGATTGAAAAATTATATACCTCTTGGAAAAATAGAGAAATTTCGGCTGAAAATTTGTTGCTTGAAATAGAAAATCTAATAAATAATAGCGAAATCGACAGTATTAAAAATTCAGAATTGCATTACTATCTTAATTTTAGTTCAAAAACAGATTTTTTGATGCAGTTGGAAAATACTGAATTGCTCAACAGATGGGCTGAAACAACTTATACAATCATAAGAAAATCTGATTATACATTGCTTGAAATGTTTAGCAATCGAGTTGCTGAAATTCCTGAAAATGTAATGTTTCAAGATTTATCTACAAGCAAGCCAAGAAATTGGAGTTATAAAAAAATTAATAGTTATGCAAAAGAGATAGCCGCTACTTTTTATTTAATTGCAAATAATTCGCCAAGAGTAGCAATTTTTAGTGATAATTCTGTACCAAGTGCAGTTTGTGATCTTGCTTGTCTATTTTATGATATTCCAGATACACCATTAAATACAACTTTTTCAAGTGAAACTTTGATTGAGATTTTTAATTTATTATCAATTAATATTGTTGTTACAGATACTATTGAAAGATTTGGACGGCTTGATTCGATACGCGATAAGGTAAAAACAAAATTTATTGTTATGGTTACCAATCCAAATGTTTATCATGATAATCAAACAAGTTTTTATCTTGATGAAGAAATTAAGAAATACGACAATGAATTGTTGAATTCCGCTTTATTTAATAGAAAACGATTGAGTTTAAATCAAACAGCTACTGTAATGTTTACTTCTGGTTCAACTGGAATTCCCAAAGGTTTATCTTTTTCAATTTATAATTTGGTAACAAAACGATTTGCTCGCTCTGCGGCTGTTCCGTTTGTTGGAAAAGATGAAGTTATGCTATGCTATTTACCTCTTTTCCATACATTTGGGCGGTATTTAGAATTGCTTGGTTCGATTTATTGGCGTGGTACATATACATTTACAGGAAATACTTCATCTGAAACATTGCTATCACTATTCCCAAAAGTCAATCCAACTGTATTTATTAGTATTCCACTTAGATGGTTACAGTTATATGAATCTGCTATGGACCAAATGTGTGAAATTCCAGAAAGTGAAGGCAAAATCAATATATTCAGACAAACTGTAGGTTTGAGGTTAAAATGGGGACTTTCTGCGGCAGGTTATCTCGACCCAAAGGTTTTTCAATTTTTCAGAAGAAATGGAGTTGAATTATGTTCTGGTTTTGGGATGACCGAGGCAACTGGTGGCATCACTATGACTCCACCCGGAAATTACATTGAAAACTCTGTTGGCAAACCTCTACCCGGTGTTACTGTTACAATGGACGAAAATAATGAAATGCTGATTTCAGGGCATTATATCGCAAGATTTTACGAAGATGCACCATTAGGTTCGTTAATTCCATATCCAGATGAAACTGATTACAAAATTAAAACAGGTGATATTTTTAGCATTGATGAAAATGGTTATTATGAAATAGTTGATAGAATTAAAGATATTTACAAGAATAATCGCGGACAGACTGTTGCTCCAAAAAATGTTGAAAATAAATTTGAAGGAGTACCCGGTTTCAAAAGAACTTTCCTTGTTGGAGATGGAAAGCCGTACAATGTTTTATTCGTTGTTCCTGATAAAGATGATGAAGTTCTTGCTAATTCTGATGAAAAAGTAATGAAAGAATATTATCATCAGATAATTACTAAGGTTAATCAAGAGTTAGCAAGCTACGAAAGAGTAATTAACTTTATGGTGCTTCCACGTGATTTTTCTGCTGAACTTGGAGAGCTTACTGCAAAAGGTTCTGCAAATAGAAAAACAATTCTCAAAAATTTTGCAAATGAAATTGATGAACTTTATTTAGTAAATTATATTGATTTAAAATTTGATGATTTTAAAGTCAGAGTGCAATTATGGATTTATAGAGACCTTGGAATTCTTGAAGATGATATTATTATTGAAGGCGATGGAATTAGAAATATAAGAAGTAATACTTTTTTAAGAATCAAACAATTAGAATCGGGTAATTTTATAATTGGTGATTTGGAATATTCATTAACTACCAAGACTATTGAATTAAGCACGTTTGCCCGACAGCCAAAATTATGGGTTGGCAATCCACAATTAATGAAATTCTGTCCATTCAAAGAAGGTTGGGATTTACCATTTGCGGACATTTCAGAGAATATATTTTTACCTTGGAATAGGAGTAGAATTTATGAAAAAATTGAGATGCCAACAATTACCAAATCTCATAATACTCGATTGAACGATGTTAATATATTAATATGTACTTCACTATTAGCTGAAGACGAAATTGCTCTTGAAGCAACGGAGCATCTAAGCGACTATCTAAAAGTATGCGAATTACGAACAGCTCATTTAATACGAAAACGCCTTGAATCTCTTGCAAGACATCCAAACGAAGATATTAGATGTGCAGCTTATAAAATATTACTACTCGATGAACCTGAATCAGGTTATAGTCGTACATTCCCAGCCTTTATATTGTCAGGTTTAACATTTCTTAATGAAAAATCAATCAAGGAAATTGCATCAAGCAAACTTGAAATACGAAGATTGGAAGCTTTAAGAATGAGAATGTATAAATATAGAAACGAAATGGATTTGCCTGTAAATGATTCTACAAGACGACAATTTATGAATTTATTCAAATTATTGTTAGATTTTATTAAATTGCATCCTTACTATTATTCGTATGTCCGATATGAACTTATCAGCTGGATGATGTATAAAAAAGATGAACTATTGGCTGAAATTGCTGGTAAATATTTTTATGAATTACATACATTCTACGAAAAAAAATTAGATAGAGAAACTCCAAAACGTGATTTTCCAGTATGGAATAGCAAGTTAGTTTTTGATGAGGGAATCAGTAAATCTGAAATATTGTCGATTCAAAGAGTACTAATCAATACAGCATTTTTGAAACAATCAGTATTGTTGATTTATGACGCACCACATTTTGACATTACTGATGTTCAAGATGAAGGTGTATGGATTTCAAGATTGAATTTCGACCTCGATATAAAGCATTATCGAATTTGCTTATTGATGAATAATTTTTCGCGTTATGAATTACAATTATTTATAATGGAAGATAATTGTGAATTACCTGAAATTGAAACAATTCTTTGGCAGGTAACAATTGCAGGTTATCCATTTGGAATTAGAGTAGTGCCAAAACTTGGAGCATATCGCCCTGAATTTAAGGCATGGTCATTTGCATTCCCGGGCGAGTTGTCTTTATGGGCAAAAATTCGTGAATATAATAGTAGAGTTGCTTCCGGAAGGGAATCATATCGAGTTAATGAATTAAGACGGTTATTTGTATCCGCTATAAGTGCAATTTTCCGTTCGTGGAATCACAGTGGCAAAAATATTGTTCCCGGTATATTATCGCCCAATAATGTACTTGTACCCGAACTTGATTTCCGTGATGGCTCAATGGTGAATTCTATTGATGGATGGAAGTATTATCAAAATCCAACTTCATTAATCAATCCTATAATCAAAAATTTCTTTATAAGAACAATTGCTCATTATCCATGGGCAGAAAAGCAATTGGAAATCAGTTGGATTTTTGACGCAGCTATGGAATCGCTTGGCAATGAAGAAGCCATAAATTTTTTGAATGAATTGAAGAATTATTTAGAATCGGTTACATTATCTCACAATGATAAATCACTTTATACCATGTTAGTGGATTATATTGAAAATTCAAAAATTGAATTTTACAAACCATTGCCATTGCTCAACGCTATTTCGCGATATAAAGAATGGCTATTTATTAATAAAACTGCGACTTCAAATGCAAAAGAGCAAACTTTGGAAGAATTGATGAGTTTGTATAATTTAGAAAAGTTTCCTGAAATTGTACGTTATTATTTATATCGTTATACTTATTTTGAATTTGCTGAAAATGAGATTCTTCAAAAATTTGATTTACTACTTGATAAAATGTTTCTATTTAAGGATTATGCAGCTACACAAATGACAGAATTGTCAGATTTACAAGCAGTTATAAATGATGCAGAAGATAGAAAAATCTTTACTAAGATGATTTTCCCTAAATCAAAACAGAAGAATGTTGAGGTGCTAAAGGCAGGCGATAAACAGCATAAGCATGTTATTGTTCAATCATATATAAAGGATAATCAAGGAGAAGTATATAATTTCAGAGAACCAACAGGACCAGCTGAAATTGGTCAATTATATAGAATATTTTTCCAAGAAAAGTATCCAAAACATATTAATGAAAATGATGAATATATTGTTCTGGCTGATAGTCAGGATAGAATTGTTGGAGGAATTTGTTTCCGCAGAGAAGAAGATAATGCAGTTTTGATAGATGGCGTAGTGATATTTTCTTCGCTATCAGGACGTGGAATTGGTACTGCAATGATAGATGATTTCTGCGATAGAATGGCAGCATTTGGAGTTGAAGCAGTAAAAACACATTTCTTTATGCAGAATTTTTATTTACGGCTCGGGTTCAAAGTAAATGACAAATGGGGTGCATTAGTACGTTTTTTGAATAAAGATAAGAAAAGTGAAGTTCAAGGTAATTATTGTGTGATATAAAATATATATAAAGTTTTCCCTGAATAAAGATGTCCAACATCTTGAAGATGTTGGACATCTGGGTAAACAAAAGTAAATTGATCTATCACTCAACAATATTTCATTTTATCATATTGTTTTCGTAAATTAGATATAATGCAATTTTGGAATCATAATAATTGGTTATGAAGTTTTTCAAAGAGACATATTGCCACTTATTCAATAGAACAAATAACGAAGAGGCGCTATTTCGTTCTGAAGAGAATTATTTGTATTTTCTGAAGAAATATCGCAATTATCTTGAGGATTATTTAGATACAGTGGGATATTGCTTGATGCCAACCAATTTTCATTTTTTGGTACGGTTGCGTCGTACAAAAGATGTCCAACACTTTGAAAGTGTTGGACATCTGATAAGTAGAGCTATGCAAACCCTGCAAAGTTAATATACAAAAGCAATAAATAAAAGATACAATAGACACGGAAGTTTATTTCAAGCCCATTATAACGCCAAGCCAATCCCAAATGACCCTTATCTTATTACTTTGCTTACTTACATTCATCAAAATCCTGTCAGAAGTAAATTAGTAGATAAAGCTGAAGATTGGAAATTTTCGAGTTATCAAGATTATATTGAAATTAGAAATGGTACACTGCCAAGCAAAGATTTGATTTTAGCGATGATTAAGAAAGAGAAATTAAAAGAGATGACTGGAATACTTATAGATAAATCTAAAATCACAGATTTGTCAAATTTTAGAAGTGAAAGATGTCCAACACTTTGAAAGTGTTGGACATCTGGGTAAACAAAAATCATAAAAGATGTCCAACACTTTGAAAGTGTTGGACATCTGGGTAAACAAAAATCATGAAAGATGTCCAACACTTTGAAAGTGTTGGACATCTGGGTAAACAAAAATCATAAAAGATGTCCAACATCTCGAAGATGTTGGACATCTGGGTAAACAAAAATCATAAAAGATGTCCAACACTTTGAAAGTGTTGGACATCTGGAGACTCTTTCAAAAATTATTATACTCTAATCCTAAATCAATAATATACCATAAATCATCAATTTTTTCGGCAGTCATAGTATATTTTTTCATATAATTAATTTCAAAACTTAATTTTCTTGAATTTGCATTTAAAGAATCGCTTTTGACAATTTCAAATGGATAATTACCAAAAATTCTTTTTACCCTGAAAATATCATAGTGCTTTTGATATTTTTCTATTGCAAGATATTTATCTCCATTATTATTTGCAATAATTTGAGCCGCTCCCCAAACATTATTGCTATCTAATTCGGCTTTCAGAAGCAATAAAACACCTTCTGGAGTTTTCTGATTTAAATTAATAACAACACGTGTTGTTGGAGCTTTTTTAACTCCAATAGTTATTAATTCGCAACCAGTACTTGCCAAAATAATTACTAATAGATATAATATATTTTTATTCATCTAAATTCAAAAAATCAATAGTTTTTTCAATTGCTTTTTCTAAAGCTACATTTGTTTCCGTAAATTTAAAATCAGTGCCAAAAGTATGTCCTGTTTTTTCAACAATCAATAATTCTGTAATCTCTTTATCCTCAGCATTTTCATACAAATCAATTGCTTCCTTTCTTTTTACAGTCATATCCAAACCTCCGTGTATAATCAATACAGGTATTTGGCATTTTTGCATCGTTTCAATTAGTATATTATCGGAATATTTTTCTTTATCTTCAATATGGGAATAATTCAATTTCAAAATTTGATTATTCATTGCAATTCTAATTTCAACATAACCTTGCTCTCTCCATACTTCTTTTTGACGAATTGTGTTTCTATCAATTTTAGAAATTCCACCAAGTATTACAATTTTATCAACATTTTTATATTGATTATAAACAAGCAAACTTACTGCTGCTCCAAGTGAATGACCAATCAAATAAATTTTTCCGTTCCAAAATTCCAAAACTTCTTTACTGATGAAACCCGCTTTAAAATTCTCAATAGTTAATTTAACATCTTCAATATATTGTGAAACAGTTTGCCTTGAAAATTTCTCACTATCAAACAATGGAATATTTTCATCTTCAATTCCATTCAATGAATGGTCTATATTTAATACAATTGAATTATTTGATGCTAACTTGCTTGAAAAATATGGCATAAAACCCCATTTCCTCCACGCCTTAAAACCATGAAGCATTATAATTAAAGGGAATTTACCACTTTTTTTGTTGAAATATAAATCGCCTTTTACAAATTCATTAATTGTATTTTTAAATTCAAATTTCGAGATATTCATTGTTACTTTTTATCAACCAATACTACTTTCATAATAACTTTTTCTTCATAATATTTGCCACGCAATACCTCTACTTCAACAATATCGCCTGCTTTATAATCATTCAAATTAAACATAAAATCATGTAAATTTTTTACTTTGACTTCATTCATTCTTACGATAATATCGCCATCTTTCATACCTGCTTTTTCGGCAGGACTTCCAGGGCTTGCTCCTGAAATTTTGCAGCCCAATGGGCTTTCTTCAAAATTTGGTATGATTCCAAACCAAACTTTTGTACTTGAACGCCCTCCTGAACTTCTTGTATGCTCTGTATTTGTTGATTTTAGAAACACAGGTTTAGAATCTGAATTACCAAGAGTATTTGTTAATTTAACAATATATGAAACAATTTTGGACATACCTTTGTAATTCAGCTTATCCCAATCATCACTTGGACGATGGTAATCTTCATGAACACCACTATTAAACATAAATACAGGAATATCTTTTTTGTAAAAACTTGCGTGGTCGCTCGGACTAAATGCATCAGATGCTTTGATTACTTTAACTGTGTCAAGAACTGCAATTGAATCAAGCATTGCAGGAAATTCCGATGAAGAAGTACTACCAAATACTGTAAACTCATCTTTTTTCATCCTGCCAACCATATCAAGATTGAGCATCGAAACAATCTTGCTTAATTCTACTGGCGAATTTATTACAAAATGTTCAGAACCAAGCAAACCCATTTCTTCAGCAGTAAATGCAACAAAAATAACTGAACGTCTTAAAGGATTTTCTGAAATGCTCTTTGCTAATTCTATCATTGCGGCTACCCCTGATGCGTTATCATCAGCACCGTTGTGTACCATTGCTTTTTTCCCTCTATACAAAGTATTAAAGCCACCCCATCCCAGATGGTCATAATGAGCGCCAATTACAACATATTCATCGCTTAATTTTGGGTCAGTTCCTTTTACCATTCCATAGACATTGTATGTAGGCACTTGATTTTCGGCTAAATCAACTGTTAAACTTACTTTTATTCTTGGTAATTGATAACTTGCAGGCTTTTTTGTTTTCATTATTTCTTGTTCAAGAGTAACCAATTGTTTATCTTTTGCAAAAAATTTGGAAATGCTTTGTCTGTGGGCTTGAACAGCAATGATTCCTGTATATTTTCCAATATTGCTATATTCAAGACGCTCAAATACATTCATAGAATCGCCCTGAATTTTAACAAGAATCATACCAACAGCACCTTTTTTTGCTGCATTTGAAGCTTTGTACCTTAATGATGTATATGATGAAAATTCGCCTTTATCACTTTCACCATCTGGAGAATTTGAAAGAACAACAACAACTTTGCCTTTAACATCCACATCTTTATAATCGTCATAATTTAGCTCATTTGCACTAATACCAAAACCAGCAAATACTATTTCACCTGCACAGGTGCCATTTTCACTAAAAGCAAGCGGAACAAATTCTTTTCCGTTACTCCAATTTTGTTTCATTGAACGCCATTGAGATTCTGGAATACCGAGACGTTCAATTAATTGTTCAAAGGTTACGATATTCTTTTCGGTAGCACTCATTGATGTTGTAACTTTCATCTCTTGACGATAATTACTAAATATTGGCTGTAATCTAAATTCTTTAAAATGTTGCTCTATATAGTCAGCTGCTTGATTAGCACCGTCAGTACCCGGAAATCTGCCTTGGAGCTGGTCGGAAGCAAGAAATTTGACCCATTCCTGCATTCTGTCGTGGCTACTCTGAGAATATAAATTTATAAAACTGAAAGCAATTACAAGAGAAACAAAATATATATTTTTAACGTGATTGAACTTAATCATAATTGTTATCCTTAATTAATCATTTATAAAAAAACAAAATTAATTTATTATTCATTATTAATCAATAACTATTTAGCTTTTAAGATATTTTAATTTTAAATTAGCTTTCTTTCACGAACCAAGCCACTCTATGTATGAAGATAGGTATTTATTAATTGGATATTCTTCCAAAAACAATTTGTTGTTTGTTTCGTTTACAGAAAAGAGTGAAAAAATAAGATTAATATAAATGTTGAAACAACTATTAATTCAAAAAAAAAAAAAATTCTATCTAATAAACACTAATATTTTTCGTTTTACTACACGTATTTAATAACAAAAGGGTTTGAAAAATGGATGTTGGCGAAATAATTAAAGAAAGCAAGAAATTATCAAGGATAAACAAAGAAACTCTGATTTATGAAACTATGAAAGATATAAAAGATTTCGAAGAAATTGAAGATGCAATCGATGTTCTTAAATCAAAAGATGAAAAAAAAATTAGTTGGTCTGATGCTCAAAATATTTTAGCAATTGTTGGCAAAATATGAGTTATAATCTATTAATTACTGAAAAAGCTTTAAAACAGTTATTAGAAATCCCTGATAATATCTCTTCTAAAATTATTGCAAAAATTGGTGGACTTATTGAAAATCCTTATCCAAAGGATTCTAAGAAACTGAAATTTATTGAAGCTTATAGAATTAGAGTTGGAGATTATTGAGTTATTTATACAATTGAAAAAGCAATATTGCAGATAGAAGTGATAAGAATCAAACATAGAAAAGATGTTTATAAGAAATTGTAATAATTGATTCTGATATTCAATTGTCTGTTGCTTGATAATTTTAGATGATTTTAAGTGTAAAAAATCAAGACAATTGATTTGACAGAGTATTTCATGTATGGCATTGTAGAAGAATTACCAAAAGTACTGATTTTTGATTTGCTTGGTATTGAAGTAATGAATGTTGAGCTGCAAAACTGGGAAAATACACAAAATATTGACATCTCAAAACTTCCATCTGGCTCTTATTATTTAAGAATAGGAAAAAATACACAAAAATTTATGAAATATTGAGAGAATGACGGAATCGGAAACCCCGCCTAAATCCTCCCCATTTCGACTACGCTCAATGACCGGAAGGACTTTGCATAATGGACTCTGATTAGAAAAAAGTATTTAAGTAGATTTGCAAAATACGATTTTTCTTTATTATCTTTTTCATAACCATTAAATTGCATTTGTACTTGGTACATTTTTTTAAAATTATTTTGAATAGTATTATTTTCGGAGAGTTATAATAATGAAAACTTACAAAATTGCTTGGTTGCCCGGAGATGGCATTGGAATTGAAGTACTTGAAGCTTCAAAAATTGTTTTGGATAAACTTGGATTTAAAGCTGAATATACACACGGTGATATTGGTTGGGAATTTTGGTGTAAAGAGGGCGATGCTTTGCCGCAAAGAACAATTGATTTGTTGAAAAATTCAGATGCTGCAATGTTTGGTGCAATCACTTCAAAACCAGTGAAAGAAGCCGAATTGGAATTAGTTCCTGAATTACAAGGTAAAAAATTAGTTTATCGTTCTCCAATAGTGAGAATGAGACAAACTTTTGACTTGTATAATTGTCTTCGTCCTACAAAGGCATATCAGGGCAATCCTTTGAATTATCGTAATGATATAGATATAGTTGTATTTCGTGAAAATACTGAAGATTTGTATTGCGGAGTTGAGTTCAATCAAGTTCCTGTGGAATTATCAGAATTACTTACGAAAATTAGTCCTCCATTTGGAAAATTCAAAGATTTGAAACCTGAAGAATTTGCAATATCAACAAAAATCAATACAAGATTGGGTAGTGAAAAAATAATCAAAGCTGCATTCGATTTTGCAAGAGAACACAAAAGAAAGAAGGTTACTATCGTTCACAAAGCTAATGTTGTGAGAGCAACAGATGGTATGTTCCTTGAAGTTGCAAAAGAAGTTGCAAAAAATTATCCTGAAATACAATTCGACGAAGGAAATATTGATGCAATGACAATGTGGTTGTTGAAAAATCCAGAGAGATATGATGTATTGGTTGCTCCAAATCTTTATGGCGATATTATTTCTGATTTATGTGCACAAATGGTTGGCGGACTTGGCTTTGCTTGCTCAGGTAATATCGGCAAAGAACTTGCTGTTTTTGAACCAACTCACGGCTCAGCACCAAAATATGCAGGTCAATACAAAGTAAATCCGCTTGCTACAATTCTTGCAGCTAAAATGATGCTTGATTGGCTTGGCGAACTCGAAATGGGAGTAAAACTCGAAAAAGCTGTTGCTGATGTTATTGCAGAAGGTAAAGTTCGTACTTATGATATGGGCGGCAATGCCACTACTATTGATATGGCTAACGCAGTAGCAGATAAATTATAATTGATTTATTAATAGGTGCTGTATCATACTAAGTTGCAAAATAAAAAAATCACGTGCAAATTACATCTAACTATTCTATAAAACATCCGATGTTACCAAAATATCGGGTGTTTTTAGAATAAGTTATATAAAAACTGTTTTATAGCTTACAATTTACTTTGTTATTTAAATGAATAAATTGATATTTGGAATATAACGAAATTCCTTGAAATCCCAATAGAGATTAAATATATTTAACCCCTCCTAAATCCTCCCTAAGGGAATGACTTTACATATTATTTCTTCCATTGGGGAAGTTAGGTAGTGTTTCTTGTTGCAAACATTCCATCCCGAAGTGAATTTCAAAGAATTTTTTTATTCCAATACTCTTATCTAATTTGGCAAACTACCTTCCGTAGGTTCCAAACTGGTATGTTTATTGATGATTATTTCAATATATTAATTCCTGCATCTTCTTAAATTATCACATAGTGATTGTATTATGGTAACACATATCAACTAAAACAGTTATTTATCACGTAGTGATTATATTAATTATAGTAACTCATTAATTTATAATATTTTTAAAATAATTTAATCACTACGTGATAATAGTTTATAAATAATTTTACTTGTTACCATAATTTAATCACTACGTGATAAATTCAATACATATAGGAAAAATATTTATCATTTTTTCCACAAAATAAACGTACCAGTGCCAAACCTTCCGAAGGGTTCTAACAAAATTAACTGTAATTTGCAAGTGATTATTTCATTTAGATACTTAGTGTTTCAAAAAAAGTGATAAGTTCTATGATTTAATGTTTCCGAGTGTTTAAGTCAAAAGAAATGTATTATTAATTTAAATTAACTTTAAAATGTTAATTATTTTTCTTAATTTTAAATAAGATTTTAAAATCTTGTTTTGAAATTGTTTTTTAATTATTATATAGGTTGATTTTATGTTACAAAAAGTACTTTTTGTTGTTTTAGCATTATCTTTTGCTAATATAATGTTTGCTCAAGGCATAACAGAAGATTGGAAATTTTCAGGGCATACTCAAATAAGAGGTGAACTTGATAGCAAAGATTTCGATTTCAAATCACAAATGAATTCATTTACTTGGATGAAAACCAGATTTGGTGTTGAGAAGACTTTCGCCAAAGATTTTAAATTTTTTGTACAGATACAGGATTCAAGAGTTTGGGGTATGGAAGGTGCAACATTAACTGATACAAAAAATGTTGATTTACACCAAGGTTATGTTGAATTGAATAATCTCTTTAGTACAGATTTTTCATTAACTGTTGGTAGAAAAGAAATAAGTTATGGTTCACAAAGAGTAATTGGACCAAACGGCTGGAATAATGTTTCCAGAGCTTTCGATGGTGTTAATGTAAAATACAAAACTGATGCATTTTGGTTAGATGTATTTAGATATACTATTAATGCAACCAATAACCTTGCAATTAGTTACCCATATACTTCTAAACAAGATGTAACGTATTCTTTATATGGGTTATGGACTAATTTCGCTATTGCAGACAAATCAAAATTAGATGTTTATGCTCTTTATGATGCTGATTTAACTAAAGTTGGTCTTGATAATAAATATGAAAAATTTACAGCTGGTTTGACTTATTGGGGTAATTATGGTGAATTATCAACAACCGTTGATGCGATTTATCAAGGTGGAACTTATACAGGTGTGATTAATACTCCGCAAGATATTTCTGCATATTTGATTACTTTCAAATTACAATATGAAGCACAGCCATTCACTACATCAATTCATGCTGATATTCATTCAGGTACAAGTGCTGACGAAGTAGCAAAAGGTAAAGATGCAAAATACCAAATATTTGATGCTCCACATGGCTCAAAACATATATTCTATGGTGCGATGGATTATTTCAACACTGCATCTAACAATATGGTTGAGTATGGTTTGATGGATATTTATTTAAGATTCAAGCATAATGTCAAAGATAGTCCTTTCTCTGCTCAACTTGATGCACATTATTTTATGTCGCAAAATCCTTACACTATTAATGGTGAAGAAAAAAGTGATTTAGGAATGGAATTTGATTTATTATTAAATTATCAGTTTGCAAAAGGAATTGGTTTTGAATTTGGTAATTGTGTAATGCTACCAGGTGAAGTAACAAAAAAAATAAAATTCAATGACAATGAAGACATTGGCTATTTTGGATATTTAATGTTGAGAGCTAATTTCTAATAATGTGATTTAAATATACTAATATTAGATGCCCAACTTGAATATAGTTGGGCATTTAATTTTTGATTGAATTTGCATTGGAGTAGCATTCTAAACTGCAAATAATCTTCAATTTTTACAAAATATGCTTTTTGAATTTGAAAGAAAAATTGTAATTTAGAATAAATTAATTTTTCAATTAATTATGAGTATTTAAAATGGAAAAAGTTAATATTTTAGATAAATTTTCATTGTTTAATGATTATTGGAATCCAAGAGTTGTAGGTCAATTAAATGGACAACATATTAAACTTGGTAAGTTTCAAGGTGAATTTGTATGGCATAAGCACGCTAATGAAGATGAAATGTTCTACGTAGTAAAAGGCGAATTTACTATGATGCTTCGCGAAAAATCAATCTTAATTAGAGAAAATGAATTTCTGATTGTCCCAAGAGGAGTAGAGCATAAACCAGTTGCCAATGATGAAGTTTGGGTTATGCTTTTTGAGCCAGCTGAAACATTAAATACAGGTGATATTAATTGTGAATTGACAAGAGAAAATTTGGAACAATTATAAAGTCAATCTAATAATGAAGAATTCATTACATTGGCTTAATTATAAGTTATTTATCTGTAATGAGAATTACTAAAATGCTTTTATAATAAATATGATTTTATGTAACATTGCAGACATATAAGAATAAAAGTATTTAAGAAATATATTTTTTTTGTTAATTAGCTCTTATCTAACTTGTCAATTACCCTTCCGAAGGTTCGAAACCTTCGGAAGGGTTTGAAAAAAGTTAGTTTTTGTTTACACGTGATTCATTCATCTGGGGACTAAGTAGTCACTTAATTTAAATTACTTATTCAATTTTTTCAAAATAATATTTTCAACTTCAATTTTTAATTCTGGAATTGTAATTTTATCAGTAATTTCTGCAACAAATGCTTTTAATAGCAAAGTTTGTGCTGTATTAAAATCAATACCTCTTGCTCTCAAATAAAATAGTGATTCGGTATCAAGTGAACCAGAAGTAGCACCGTGTGAGCATTTTACATCATCAGCATAAATTTCAAGTTCGGGCTTGGTATTAATTACTGCATTATCTGATAATAAGATATTTTTATTTGACTGATAGGCATTTGTTTTTTGAGCATCTTTAGCAACATAAATCTTACCATTAAAAACCCCTATTGCTTTATCGCCAATAATTCCACGATAATTTTCATTACTCAAGCAATGTGGTTTTGCATGATTTACTAAAGTATGATTATCCATTAACTCACTACCATCAGGCATAAAAATCCCATAATAATTTGTATTGCAATTTTCATCATCAAGGATTGAACTAAGATAATTTCTTGTTAATTTACCAGATAATGACATAGTAAATGAAGTAAATATAGAATCACGATTTTGATACACATAGTTGGAGTCAATCAATACATCATTGTCAGAATTATTTTGTAGAAAATTCATTTCAACATTTGAATTTTTGCCAATATAAAACTCTCCAACATTATTGTTTAAAGTAATTTCACTACCTAATGATATATTAGATTCAATGATTTTAACATTCGAGTTATCGCCAACAAAAATAAATTTTCTAATATTATGAACAAAATTATCAGAAGCATCATTTAAGAAAACCAAATGAATAGGAGTTTCAACATCTATATTTTTATCAATTTTTATAAATATACCATCATCAATCATTGCTGTATTCAAAGCTGTAAAATGATGTTCGTTATTTGCATATTGACCAATTTGTGCTACAATTTCAGCATTATTTTGTTCGATTAATGCTTTGATAGTAAATATTTCTATGCCTTCCTGAAAATTATACATGGATAATCTTTCAGATAGAATTCCATTTTCAAGAACAATTAAATTAACGTTATTTGAATCCAATTCAATTTCTAAATTTCTTGAACTAATTTCAAAAGGTTTAAAATTAATTCGATTCAAAAATGAAACATTTGTATATTTCCAATCTTCAACTTTGATATTTGGAATACCGATTTGAGAAAATTTTTCAATTGATTTCTGTTTCAAATCAGCTATATAGTTATTAGGAGAAGCTGTTTTACTATTAAAATAATCAACAAGAGTTGATTTTAAATCATGCAATTTATCTTTGATTTCCATTTTTATTCTTATTTATTTTCAATTATTCAATTACTTAATCCAATCATAACCTTTTTCTTCAAGCTCATAAGCTAATTCTTTTCCACCGGATTTAACTATTTTTCCATTATATAATATATGCACAAAATCAGGAACAATGTAATTTAACAATCTTTGATAATGTGTAATCACAACAAACGCATTATTTTCATTTTTCAATTTGTTCACACCATTGGCAACTATTCTCAAAGCATCAATATCAAGTCCGGAATCTGTTTCGTCAAGTATTGATAGTTGTGGTTCAAGCATAGCAAGTTGAAATATTTCATTTCGTTTCTTTTCACCACCAGAAAAACCTTCGTTCACACTTCTTGTAAGAAAACTTTTATCCATTTCAACCAGTGAAGCTTTCTCTCTCATCAAGGAAAGAAAATCCATTGCATCTAAACTTTCCAAACCTCTATGTTTTCGAATTTCATTCACCGCAGTTTTGATAAAATTAGCATTTGAGACACCGGGAATTTCAACAGGATACTGGAAAGCCAAGAATAGTCCTTCTCTTGCTCGAATTTCAGGGTCCATATCAAGCAAATCTTTACCGTTAAATAAGACCTCTCCTTCAGTAATTTCATATTCATTTTTTCCAGCAAGAACAGATGCAAGAGTACTTTTGCCAGAGCCATTAGGACCCATAATAGCGTGTATTTCCCCTTTATTTACAGTAAGATTCAAACCGTGTAATATTTCATTGCCTTCAACATTTGCTTTCAAATTTTTTATTTCGAGAAGCGACATTATAAACTCCAAATTTCAAATTATCAAATATAAAATAATTTTAAAAAAATCAACATATTAATCAAATACAAAAACGAAATTAAAATAGGACTATTGTAATCGTATTTAAAATAATTATTTTTTTCAGTTAAGTTTCTATTTGTATTTTAATATTCTTTTGCAATTAGTTGATAAATTCACAAAACAAAACATACTTTTTTGCGTAGTTATAATCTGTATCTTTCAAAAAAGGAATTATGTATGCTCAAACTTGAAAATGTAATTAAAGAATATATTAGAAAAGAAAAAAAAGTTACCGCTGTTAATGATATTTCTTGCGAATTTGAAGAGGGAAGTTTTGTTTCTGTGGTTGGACGTTCTGGCTCTGGAAAATCAACACTATTGAATCTTATTGGCGGATTAGATACTGCAAGTGCGGGACATATCTATTTCCAAAATAAATCGCTTAGCGAGATGAAAAGAAAAGAATTAGAACTTTATCGGCGATTTTCAATTGGTATGATTTTTCAATCTTTTAATTTGATAAGTTATTATTCCGCAATTGATAATGTGATTTTACCAATGAATTTTGCAGATGTTCCCAAAAAAGAAAGTCGCAAACGTGCTGAATTTTTGTTGGAACAAGTTGGCTTGTCCGATAGAATAAATCATATTCCTGCAGAACTCTCGGGCGGAGAAGCACAAAGAGTTGCAATTGCTCGTTCTCTTGCAAATAATCCCAAAATGATTCTTGCTGACGAGCCAACAGGCAATCTTGATAGCACTACAAGCGATGAAATTATTTCATTATTGATTGACCTAAACAAAAAACAAGGCATTACAATCATAATGATTACTCACGAAGCAGATATTGCACAAAAAGTATCAGACAAAATAATCACTTTGCTTGATGGTAAAATTTTGGACACTAAAATCAGAACAAATTCCGGAGAATTGGTATGAAAATAATTGATGCTTTTGGAATGGGAATCCATAATCTTCGCCGTTCAAAATTACGTACAATACTCACAACTCTTGGAGTTGTTATTGGAATTGGAACGCTTAGTTCGATGGTTTCGTTTGGGGTTGGAATGGAATCAAATATTTTGGATACTTTCAAAAATAATGAACTCTTTAATAGTCTAACCGTTACTGAGCGTTCAATAGATATGGATGAAGTAATGGAAGGCAATTTAAAATCTGCTATGCAAGACACATCTACAACTGTAACTCCTTTGAATGATTCAACATTGGCGATCATCAGAAAGATCAAAGGAGTTGCAATTGCATATCCTGAAATTTCAATTCCTCTTAGAGCAGTTTTTGAAAATGATGACGAAAAAGTTTCAGTTGCTGGCTTGCCGATGGAAATAAAGGAATTTCCACCATATAACAAGATAAAATTTGGAAGATTTATTAGTTCAGATTCAGCCAAAGAAATAGTTATTTCAGATAATTTCTTGCATAGGTTCAATATTTCATTGAAAGACTCGCCTGATAAAAAGTTAACTGAAAAAGAAAAAAAGAAGAAATACAAATTAGTGGAGCCGGATTCAATTCTTGGAAAGGAAATCACTCTATTCACTGCATCAATGTTTAATAATCCATCAGTTCCTTTTATGATTCCTGGAATGTTTTCAGGTTTTGGTGGTAATAAAACCGACTCAACTTCAAAGGATGCACAAGTTGGTTATAAATTCAAAATTGTTGGAATCCAAGCATTTGATTCAAAGCGTATGAATTTTAGTACTGGCTCGGCATTCATTTCGGATGCTCAGGCAAATCTAATTCCAAGACCAAATTTTCGAAATGTTTGGGATTTATTAGACAAGGATGGTGCAAGCAAAAGTACATTTCAATCAATTTATGTGCGTGCTGAAGACCCTAAAAATGTTCCTGAATTGAAAAAAACACTGGAAAAAATGAATTTTAAGATATTTGCATTTATCGACCAATTAGAAGAAATCAGAAGTAATTTTATTATAATGGACTTGTTTTTGTCGGCTGTTGGTATAATTGCTTTATTTGTTGCAGCTTTGGGAATCATAAATACAATGGTGATGTCTATACTCGAGAGGAAGAAGGAAATTGGAATTATGAAGGCAATTGGTGGTGGCGAATCGGAAATAAGAAAAATATTTTTCGTTGAAGCATCAATTATCGGTTTATTTGGTGGTATTATGGGGCTGATTTTGGGATGGTCTGTAACCAAAATTGCAACTTTTGTGATTAATAATTATGCCTTGCCAGCAGGCGTTCCAAAATTCGATTTCTTTTCATTTCCAATTTGGCTGATTGCAGGTGCAATAGCATTTTCGCTAATTATCAGTTTACTTGCCGGTATGTATCCCGCATACAGAGCCGCAAAAGTTGACCCAGTAATTGCGTTGAGGAATGAGTAGGAATTTTCAAAGATTTATATCTTTTTTATTTGAATGCAACTTAGTAGTCTGTTGATAAAGCAATATTGAAATGAAACCCAAGAGACTGTCTCATAAGTTGAATATTAGATAATTTTTCAATTTTAATGTTGAGATATATCTTTATATTTCAATCACTTAGGGACAAATAGATTCTGAAACAAGTTCAGAATGACAACTTATGAGACAATCTCGTGTTGCTTAATGAATCTTCAACACGTTGCCTCAGCAACTTGGAATATGATTAAATTTTTAGTTTATCAATAGACTGCTAATTTACATTTTTTTCTCACCAAAATAATAACAAATAATTACACATTAAATCTTTTTTTTTATTAAATTTGTATTCTGTATTTAATGATAAATATTTTGTTTATGCTATAAATTAATTAGGTGTTTAAAATGATTTTTGACTTAGAAATGATTAAATCTGTGTATGCAGGTTTGGTTGCAAAAATTGACAATGCAAAGCAAAAAGTGAATCGTCCTTTGAGCTTAGCGGAAAAAATTCTTTACTCGCATCTTGACAAAGACCAACCTCTCGAAAATTTTCAACGTGCCGTTGATTATGTAAATTTCAATCCCGACCGCGTTGCTATGCAAGATGCTACAGCACAAATGGCTCTCTTGCAATTTATGCAGGCAGGCAGACCAAAAGTGGCGGTGCCATCAACCGTTCATTGCGACCACCTTATCCTTGCAAAAGACGGCGCAGTTGCTGATTTGGCTACATCGAAAGATTTGAATAAAGAAGTATTTGATTTTCTTTCATCAGTTGCAAATAAATATGGTATCGGTTTTTGGAAACCGGGTGCTGGGATTATTCATCAAGTGATTCTTGAAAATTATGCTTTTCCGGGCGGAATGATGATTGGCACGGATTCACACACTGTTAATGCAGGCGGTCTTGGTATGATTGCAATTGGTGTTGGCGGTGCTGATGCAGTTGATGTTATGGCAGGATTTCCTTGGGAATTGAAATTTCCAAAATTAATTGGTGTGAAATTAACAGGGAAATTAAATGGTTGGACTTCTGCAAAAGACGTTATTCTTAAAGTTGCCGGTATTTTAACTGTTAAAGGTGGCACTGGTGCAATAGTTGAGTATTTTGGCGAAGGAGCAAATTCACTTTCCTGCACTGGAAAAGGCACAATTTGTAACATGGGTGCTGAAATTGGTGCAACTACTTCAATATTCGGTTTCGACCAAAAAATGTATGATTATCTTGCGGCTTCTGGTAGAAAAGAAGTTGCTGATATGGCAATGGAAATCAAAGATTATTTAACTGCTGACGCTGAAGTTTATGCTAATCCTGAAAAATATTTCGACCAATTAATTGAAATCAATCTTGATGAATTAGAACCATATATCAATGGTCCATTCACACCAGATTTGGCTCATCCAATTTCTGTTTTCAAAGAAAAAGTGATTGAAAACGGTTGGCCCGAAAAATTAGATGTTGGATTAATTGGCTCATGCACAAATTCATCTTATGAAGATATTTCCCGTTCTGCTCAAATTGCTCGTGATGCTATTGCAAAAAATCTCAAAGCAAAAGCAGGTTATACAATCACACCGGGCTCTGAACTTGTTAGATACACAATTGAACGCGATGGTTTTATTGATGACTTTGCAAAAATTGGTGGCGTTGTTCTTGCAAATGCTTGCGGTCCTTGTATCGGTCAATGGCAAAGAAAGGACATTAATGGAACTGAAGCAAATTCAATCATTACAAGTTTTAATCGTAATTTTGCTAAGCGTAATGATGGTAACCCAAATACACATTCATTTGTTGCTTCGCCTGAAATGGTTACGGCACTTGCAATTGCGGGTAAAATGACATTCAATCCGCTTGTTGATAAACTTATCAATGAAAATGGCGAAGAAGTAATGCTTGACATTCCAGTTGGTGATGAACTTCCACCAAAAGGATTCGCAGTTGAAGATGCTGGCTATCAAGCACCTGCTGAAGACGGTTCTGCAGTTCAGATTTCTGTTAGCTCCGACTCGAACAGATTGCAATTACTTGAACCATTTGCGGCTTGGAATGGCGAGGATTATCTTGGATTGAGATTGCTTTTGAAAGCAAAAGGCAAATGTACTACCGACCATATTTCTATGGCTGGTCCTTGGCTACGTTTCCGTGGTCATTTGGATAACATTGCAAACAACACTCTAACAGGTGCTTTGAATTATTTCAACGAGAAAACAAACTCAGTTCTAAATGCTTTAACCGGTGAATATGGAGAAATCCCAGCTGTTCAACGTACTTATAAAGCCGCTGGAATTGGCTCTATAGTTGTTGGCGATGAAAATTATGGTGAGGGCTCTTCACGTGAACATGCGGCAATGCAGCCACGTCATTTGGGTGTTAAGGTAATATTGGTGAAATCATTTGCCCGTATCCATGAAACAAACCTCAAAAAACAAGGTATGCTTGGGCTTACTTTTGCAAATAAAGAAGATTATGATAAAATCCAAGAAAATGATATTATCGACATTATCGGCTTGAAAACATTTGCTCCAAATGTGCCATTGACAATCGTTCTTCATCATGCTGACGGAACAAGCGATGAATTCCCTGTAAATCATTCCTACAATGAAAATCAAATTGAATGGTTCAAAGAAGGTGCGGCATTGAATATCATCAGAAAAATGTTTGCGTAAATTTCTAATCGATTTTAAAAAAAATCATCCGATGTTTTCTCCAACATCGGATGTTTTTTTATTAAGCAACTTAGTTGGGATATTTTAGTAAAAGAAGGGTACGAGGGACGAAATACTTATTTTGGCTTTTGTATTTAGCAACGTAGTTGCGACCTATTAATAGAAAGTCAAAACCGCAAACAAATTAATCTCCGTAGAAACAGATATGAACACAATTTGAAACGTGCAATAAAAAAATCCACTCCTACGGAGCTAATTCATTCAACTTTTTATAAATTGCTACAAACAGAAAACTCCTACGGAGTAGAATAATAACCATTTCCCCGCCACTCCAGCTGGGATTTTTCTTTTTATTTCCTTCCCATATCACGTAGTGATTGTATTATGGCAATAAAACGTTTTAAAAACAGATTAATATTACGTAGTAATTGTATTATGGTAATAAAACTAATCAAATCGACCAATTTATTTAGTATAGATTATATTCCTATAATTTAATCACTACGTGATAACGATTCTCTTTTATTCTTCTCGTTACCATAATTTAATCGCTATGCGATATTTTCTTTTTTTATCAAGTAGTGATTGTATTATGGTAACAAATCACTTTCAATATAAATTACTATCACGTAGTAATTGTATTATGGTAATAAAACTAATCAAATCGACCAATTTATTTAGTATAGATTATATTCCTATAATTTAATCACTACGTGATAACGATTCTCTTTTATTCTTCTCGTTACCATAATTTAATCGCTATGCGATATTTTCTTTTTTTATCAAGTAGTGATTGTATTATGGTAACAAATCACTTTCAATATAAATTACTATCACGTAGTAATTGTATTATGGTAATAAAAGTAATCAAATAGACCAATTTATTTAGTATAGATTATATTCCTATAATTTAATCACTACGTAATAACGATTCTCTTTTATTCTTCTTGTTACCATAATTTAATTGCTATGCGATATTTTCTTTTTATATCACTTAGTGATTGTATTATGGTAACAAATCACTTTCAATATAAATTACTATCACGTAGTAATTGTATTATGGTAATAAAAGTAATCAAATCGACCAATTTATTTAGTATAGATTATATTCCTATAATTTAATCACTACGTAATAACGATTCTCTTTTATTCTTCTTGTTACCATAATTTAATTGCTATGCGATATTTTCTTTTTTTATCAAGTAGTGATTGTATTATGGTAACAAATCACTTTCAATATAAATTACTATCACGTAGTAATTGTATTATGGTAATAAAAGTAATCAAATAGACCAATTTATTTAGTATAGATTATATTCCTATAATTTAATCACTACGTGATAACGATGCTCTTTTATTCTTCTTGTTACCATAATTTAATCGCTATGCGATATTTTCTTTTTATATCACGTAGTGATTGATTTATGGCAATAAAACGTTTTAAAAACAGATTAATATCACGTAGTAATTGTATTATGGTAATAAAACTAATCAAATCGACCAATTTATTTAGTATAGATTATATTCCTATAATTTAATCAATACGTGATAACGATTCTCTTTTATTCTTCTTGTTACCATAATTTAATCGCTATGCGATATTTTCTTTTTGTATCACGTAGTAATTGATTTATGGTAACAAATCACTTTCTGAATTAACTCTTTATTTTCAGTTCTTCCTTCATTTTCTATATTATTAAATCAGGTTTATACGATTTTTGATTTAACTCAAACAGTACAGAGCATAAAGATTAAAAATCAAAACTACGTTTTTCGTAAGGTATTAATTTTACATCATTTATATTATTTAAAATCTTTTTCAACGTATTATGTAATTTCTTTTTATTTGGTGGCTCATTGAAAAATAATTCATCCAAATCATCATTGTCATTTTCTAATATTTCAAAACTTACTACAATTTATGTGAAATAAAATGTTTTAACATTTGAGACCAGCTTTCCCAATTATGTCCAAACTCATTACCCCAAATCTCAACATTTGCTCTAAAACCTTTGCTGTTAAGCAAATCACCAAATTGACTTGTATTGTGTGGATTTTCATTTTCACCAGAGCCAGATGCAAGGTAAATATGATGTCTGCTTAATAAGTGAGTTACCCAGTATTTATCAGTTAAATTTGGTAAATAATGTACAGGTGAATTGAAATAACAATTTTCATCATAATAATCTTTTGAATAATGCTCTATATTAAATGTGGCACTTAAAGCAATTGTTCCAATGAATAAATCAGGTCGGCGAAAGAAAGTATTGCTTGCAATAAAGCCACCATAGCTTGCACCAGCAGTTATTATAGGAACAGGTCCACCACATTCAGTATAGATTTGTGGTACAAGCTCTTCTTCGATAAATTTATTAAATTCGAAGTGTCTTTTTGATTTTAATAATGAACGCTTAGTATCATCTAACCAACATTCATCTTGTAAATTTGTAACAGAAAAAATTCTACATCTACCTGAATGAATCATTGGATATATCAAATCTAAAAATCCATTTTCTTCAATTTCCTTATGATTTGGGGTGTTTGAAGAAAACAATAATATTGTTGTACCAAAATGACCATAAGAAGAAATTTCAATTTCTTTATTCAAAAATTCACTATTCCATTTATAATATTCTTTCTGCATCAATTTTTTCCGAAAAATTAATTATCACGATTTATTATCTGTTATATTGATATTTCTCTGTTACGGTCAAAGGTCTTACTAACCTAAAATCTCCAAAACCTGAATTGTCGGCAAATATAAATTCTCGATTGTTTCTGTATATCCATCTTTCGAAAACTTTTCCATCACCATAACCTTGCTGTCTTTCAACGCTTACTGGAGGACCAAACACAATATAAACCATACCTTTGTCAGTTAGCCACCCTTCAGTATAAGAACGGAAATTTTTATTTGCATAATCAATTCTTTGATAATAATCATCAAACATTTCATTTCTGTCAGTATTAGGTGAAGGGTCTTTTTTCTTCCAGAATTGTTCAAATCTTAACTGCTTTTCTTGTAGAGTTTTTCCATCTTCAATGTATTCAATTTCTTGTTGGTATGCAATATATCGTAATTGTTTTACAGCAATATTTATGTCACTCAGAATTGTACCTGAAAATGTTCTCAAACATTTAATTGTTCTCTGTGCTACTGCAAGGTAATCATCAATTTTGTAATCATAAGTTGTGTCGGGTTTTAATGCAATAACTTTTACAATGTATGAACCACTTGTCATTTCTTCTATAGGTGGTATTTGTAGGAATGCTTGTTTTTTTTTGAGTGAAGTGCTAAATCTTTTCCTAACGCCTTGTGCAATAACTTCTTCTTTTGAATCTAATATTTCCCACACAAGGTCGATGGAATCCAATTTAGTAGAATTTGAATATATTTCCAAAAAAGTAAAATAATTATCGTTTAGATTTCCAATATTATCCGAAATATGTGGAGTAATTTTGAATCTTCCATTAACTTCTTCTATTGAACTGACTAATAAAATACCACTTAAAGCAATATCGAATTTGCTAAATGGGATTGCAGTCAAACTACGTGATTTTTCATATAATTGCTTATTAAATTTATCAGATATAACTGCCTTAATTCTATATTTTCCATTTGGTAAGTAAATAATTTTTTGCGAATAATCAAATTTTCCAGTTCCACCTTTGGTAACGAAATAATCATTTTCTCTAATTGCTCGTTCATATTTTTCTTCGTAAACTTTATTGCCGGTTGAATCATATACTAATATTTCTGCATCATAACCTGCACTATAAAACTCATCATTAAACAAGAAATTTAATTTATCATAAGGTAATACGATAAAGCAATCAATACGACATGAATCAATATTCTTTCCTTCAAATACAATAGCATCAAAATAAAAATTTTCTGGTTCATTAATATTTGTTTGTGCAAATAAATAACCTGAAGAAATTGTTAAAATTACTATAAATAACCTAAAATCAAAAATACTAAATTTAATCATTTGTTAATCCTGAAGATTCTACTTCTTTTTAATTAATCTTGCAGCAAATGCACCATCCATTTTGTGAATATGTGGTACAATTTTCATAAAACCATCACTGCACACTTCATCACTCAAATACATTTCTGCTTCTTCCAGTTCAAATTCAGGGAATTGTTTCAAAAACCATTCAATATTATCCTCGTTTTCTTCTGGCTCAATGGTGCAAGTTGAATATATCAATACACCACCATCTTTCACCAAAGTAGAAGCATTTTTCAAAATATCTCTCTGAATTTTTTGTATCACAATTAAGTCATCTGGTTCTTTCTTCCATTTAATATCAGGTTTCTTCGATAAAGTACCCAATCCAGAGCATGGAACATCAGCAAAAACTAAATCGAATTTTCCCTCTGCTTTAAATTCAACTGCATCACCTGTTTCTGCTTTGATACAAGTAAATCCAAGTCGTTCAGCACCATCTTTTATAAAATTCATTTTGGATTCGTGCTTATCCAAAGCTATTATTTTACCCTCGTCAAGCATTTGCTCTGCCAAAATATAAGATTTGCCTCCAGGGGCTGCACATAAATCAACCACATTCCAGCCCGGATGGGGTTCAGCCAAAGTTGCTGCAAGAGTAGCACTTGGGTCTTGGATAGTAATTTTACCAGTTTTGAATAAATCACTTGCAGTCAAATCATACTTTGGAGAAAACAACAATAAAGTATTTTTTAAATATTTATTTTCTTTGTATTCTATATTATGTTTATCAAAAATATCTTTAATTTCTTCTACACTTGATTTAAGTGCATTTACCCTAACAGCAATATATGGTCTTTGATTATTGTACTCCATTAATCTTTCGGCTGACTTCATACCATATCTATCAACCCATTTCTTGACTAACCACTTTGGATGTGAGTGCATTACTGACAAATGATAAATTTCATCATCGCTTTTCTCGGGGTAACGTATATTTTCTATATTTCTTGCTATATTTCTCAAAACCCCATTTACAATACCAGCTGTTTTATCACCTTGAATATTTTTTACAATTTCTACAGATTCGTTTATAGCTGCAGGGATTGGTATTCTGTTAAGATATAAAATTTGATACAATGCTACACGCATTGCATTTTTTACTAAATTCAAGCATTTTTGATAATCACCATAATAAAAACCAGTAAGTACCCAGTCAAGCCGTGACCGCCATCTGATTACCCCATTTACTAATTCCGTAAGAAGCGATTTGTCAGGCGGTGATAAATTTTCATTCTTTAGTGTATGCCCAAGTAATTTATCAATATATGAATCACTTCTGTCGTAACGGCTAAGAATTTTTACTGCAAAATATCTTGCCCCAAAACTTCTTGTTGTTTCAAAATCACCAGCTTCTGCGGCACTATTTTCCTCATTTGAAGAATTATTTTGATTTTTTAAATCTTTCTCTAAATTATCTGTAACTTTTTCCATAATAAAAGTGTAATTAAATAGTTAATATAACTAATATTTTAAAAAATATTGTTTGAGTATATAAATGCGAGTATTAAAACATTTTATTGCATCACTTCTGATAATAAATTCATTTTTTATGATGGATTTGAACGGGCAGGATTTATCATCTCCTATTGAGCCAGCGGAAATTCCAAAGGTTACCTATCTTGGCTTTGTATTTGGAGTTGGACAAAATTTTCAATCAGGTAAATTTTTTGTTGATTGTGAGAATTGCGAATTCGAAAATGGAGTTCAAACTGGAATAACTTTGGGTTTGACTTACAAAAGAGAAATCAACAAGTTTTTGAATTGGGGAACTATGCTTTTATTTGATACATACAATCTTGAAAGCAAATTTAGAGAAACTGAAATATTCAAGTATGAATTTGCTGTAGACCAAGATGCAGTCAATATTCCGATTGAATTCAGGCATACTGCAACAGCTGATTTTTCAATGTTATCTTTGAATCCATTTATTGAAGTTACTCCCGCATCATTTTTCTTTGCAAGACTTGGTTTTAATGCAGGTTTTGTAGTAGGTGCAAATATAAATCATCAAAAAGAGTTACTCACAAGAAAAGCAAAATTGGAAAATGGAGTTACAGTTGATATTAAACTTGCAGATTCAAAGGGAACTGTAGAAGTAGTTGAAGATGGTGAATTTCCTGAAGTCAACTCTTTCCAAATGTCATTAACACCAATGATTGGTTTTATCATCCCCTTTTCAAAATCGGTAATTTTTTCTCCTTACTATCTACATAGAATTCCTTTAAACAAAATGTCTGAATTTGGTGAGGATTTTAAGATTAATTCCTATAGAATTATGTTTGAATTAAGTTTTAAATTGTAGGAAATTGAATTTCAATAGTTATACAAAAAAAGATTCAACATTTCCCGTCTGTTGTATCTAACCTTTGTAAACTCCAGATGTCCGACACTGGTATGTTTATTTTGATGCTCTATTAATGAAAAAATTTCATACATATTCATAAAATATCACGTAGTGATTGTATTATGGTAACACGTATTAATCAAAACAGTTATTTATCACGTAGTGATTATATTATAGTAACTCATTAAATTACAAAATTTTACTATAATTTAATCACTACGTGATAACGAATTAAGTAGCAATTCACTTGTTACCAAAATTCAATCACTACGTGATAAAATCAAAACTTGCAGGAAAAATATTTGCCATTTTCCCTTCCGAATAAACATACCATGATAGGGCACCTAAAAATGAAATTTGTAATTGGGAAGGGTGGTATCCATTTACAATTACATTTTATTCTGTTAACCAAGTTAGGGCTTTTTTTGTAATTAAATCATACCAAATTTTCTCATTGTCAGACTCATTGGCTATTTTAATTGATAATTCAAAAAGGCGTTTTACATGAATCGGCTCTGGTATGTATGTAGCTTTAAATGAATCCTCAACCATTTTCTGAAATATGTGCAATGGTAATGGAACTATTATTGATGTGCCACCATAATAACTGATATTCATTTTATGTAATGCATAAAAATGAGCTATACAAGCTTCATTTATTATCGGAGCAATAAACAAACAATATGCAGGTTTGTTTGTCTCTTTTTTAAGTTTTGCCAGATGTCTTGAAACTGGCTCTCCTTCAGTTTCATATTGTCTTTGTCCAGTTTGCATTGTTACTTCAACTGTTAATGCAAATTCGCCATAATCACAAATAATATCCGCTTTATTACCTTGGGCTGTTGACATAGGATTGCCAAAATCATCAAATTTAAGATTTGCAATTATATTGCCACCATCCAAAATCGTCATTGCTCGCCATGTATTCCATTCTAACAATAATGGAGAATCATACATTGATTTGTCAATTATTTGAATGTAAGTAGTTTGAATTTCATCAAAAGTTCGGCGATCTTTTATTGCAACAATTTGCTCTGAAATAATTCTATTTTTTCTGTTCTCTAATTCATTTTCAAAAATATCTTTAAGTTCAATTAATTTTAGTTGTTGTGGCAAACAGAGATCTGGAAACTCAGACTGTATCTTCAGAACAAGTAGTTCTATATTATCAGTTAATAGTGATGGAATTAATGGATTTCCTAAATATTCAACATAATCATGTTCATTATCAATAAAACAAGGATCTCTTTCGCAATTTGCCAAGAAATAATCAACCTCATCCATTTTTTCAGGAACAATTGAAATTGATTTTCCTAAATGTGAAATATTTACTAAACCTGTTGCCCTTAAATATCTAACACAAGCATCAGCATAATCTCGCATATTACTTGCCTTAGTTTTTAAGAACTTATCAATAGAATCATCATTAGTTTCTCTTGTTCTTGTATCACCAGAACTAATGTCTGATTTATAAATCTCTTTAAGCTCTTTTTCCAAATAAACTGTACGAAACTTCTTATAATTCCCTTCGTTTTGGGCTTTTGATAATCTAAATTGCTCTATTTTGCTAATAATCGAATCAAATATTTTATAATCTACCAATTGTAATCCAAAAATCATCAACTCATCAAATTTCAAATAACCAAAATAACGAATCAAACGGAATAACTCAAGATATGGTTTTACCCAAAAATTGGCTGAAGTAATAGTCGGTTTATGAAAAGGTGAAGGTAATTGAAATTTAAGTAGTTGACGTAAAAATATTTCTTCTTTTCTTTTTGATTTAATCAAATCTATACCAGCTGGCGTTAAATTAATTAATGGAGATAATACAACAAAACCAAGAGATTTTGGTGCTCGGTTGATTCTATCTCTTGCACTAAAAGCAGGATCATTTGCACCTTCTCCATTGAAAAAATTTTCTTCTTTCAATAGTTTCATAAATGTAGTTTGAGTATTAGTGTTCCATTTTTGACCCGCGAAATGAGAGTTAAGTAACTCAATTTCAGGTATCATTTTTGCAGGAGATCGAGGCGATGTTGTTACAAATATTAATTTGCTATCAATTTTTGCCATAAATTTCTAAAATCCTATTGCTGTATGAAACTCTATCATTGGATATTTATTCATTGCCTCATTTCCATAATTTGAAACGATAATATGAGTTGCAGAGGATTTGAATCTATTCCTTATATTTACAGAATATGACTTTCCATATTCATCAACTATCATATTATCATATAATTTTTCAGTCAGTGGAGTTCTTCCAATTACCATTAATCCTTTACATTTCAAATTTTTAAAGTGATTTGATAATTCAATATGATTTTTCTCATTAAAACCATCTTTATACTCTACATTTCCATAATCAGAAAAAACGCAATCATAAGGTGGATCTAAAAAAATAAAATCTTCAGGATTTACCATTTCAAAAATATATTTATAATCTAAGTTGTAAATTTCAGTATTTGAAAGTAATTTGCTATGAGCTTTTGTTATTAAACGGGTATTAAGGTTTGCATATCGACCATAAGGCACATTGAATTCGCCTTTTGAATTATATCTAATCATACCTGAATAAGCTGTTTTATTTATGAAAAAATACAAGAGCCCATCGGAATATTTCTTTTCGGTCAAATCGTTGAACATATCTCTGATTTGATAATATAACACTTCATTATCATCTTCAACTCTTAAATTTGGGGTTTTTGATTTTAAATCTTCAAATTTTCTTCGATTGATAATGTACATTTTCTCTATTTCAAGAAGTTCTTTATTTAGTGTCTCAAAATTAGATTTTACACATTTATAAAAAGCCATTAATTTTGAGTTAATGTCGTTTATTATAGCATTCTTTGGTTCTAAATAAAAGTACAAAGCTCCGCCACCAAAGAAGGGTTCTATATATCTTCCTTTATATTGAGGAATGTGTTTAATTAAATGTGGTATTTCATTCGATTTACCACCCCTATATTTGATTATCGGCTTCATAAATTTAGCTAATAAATTCTCTGATTAATTAAGAAAATTACAATACAATTTATTAAGTGAAGTATAAATATGATTAATATTGTTATAATCATAATCATAAAATACTTAATTTAATCACAATTTAAGACAAATAAATATTCCTCTGTATCAAGTAATTACAAATCAAATTCAGCTGTTAAAATGCTATTGTATTGTAAATTATTTCAAATTAAACATATTTCCTATCATTAATATTTGTTTGGAATATTGTATTTTTGTAATTTTTGTGAGAATAGTTATGAAGTTTCTGCATATTTCAGATATTCATCTTGGTAGAAGACAGGTTGGTACAGTTGGTGATTATGCAAAAAAGCGATACAAAGATTTCTTTGATGCTTTTTTGTATATGATTGATTATGCAGTTGTGAATAAACTTGATGCTATTATTATAGCAGGTGATTTATTCGACAAGAAGGAAATAAATCCAGACATTCTTGCAAATACAATGACAATTCTTGATATTGCTCGAAGAAATAATATTCCTGTTATTGCAATTGAAGGTAATCATGATAATTTTCAAGAATCGAATAGTCAAGATTCTTGGTTGTTGTATCTGGAAGATTTTGGTTTGCTTAAGAGACCATATTATAAATATGAAGATGAGAAATATCAATTTTTCCCGATAGTGATTGACGATATTAATTTTTATGGAATTGGTTATAATGGTGCTTTCACTGATGCCGTTATTACTGCCTTTGCTGAAAGTATTGATGATAATGATAACAGCAAAAACGTTTTGATTACTCATACAGCTATTGCTGGAGATACATTATTTCATGGGACTGTAAAATCTGACACAATTGCACTATTACAAAATAAATGTGTGTATGTAGCAGGCGGTCATTTTCATAAATTCTCAGCGTACCCAAAAGACAATCCATTCTTTTTTGTGCCTGGTAGTTTGGAATATTGGGACCATGGAGAATTTAAACAAAAGAAAGGTGGTGTTGTATTCGATACTGAAACTCGTGAATATCAATATATTAATAGCAAGGCGAGAACTGTAGTTAATATTTCACTTGTTAATGACCACGAGGACTTATCAGATTTTTACAATTACTTTTATCAAGAACTTGAGAAATTTCAATATGATTCAGAATGTATAGTGAGTATCGAAATAAAAAATAATTCAGTTTATTTTCCAGATAGTAATGATTTGGAACAATTAGTTTATGAAAAAGGGGTACTGAAAGTTTTCATTAATTTTATGAATGATTCAAGCAAAAAATATTCGGAATTGATTGGCAAAAATTTGTTAATTGAGGATATTGAAGAAGATATTATAAAAAAATGGGAACATTTTTCAGCTAATATTCCACAAAGTTTAAGCACTTTGAAGCTATTAAAACAATATCAAATTCAAAATACTAATGATAGTTTGGATAACTTTAAAAGCTTATTTGATAACTGGATTGAATCAATAATTGAAAGAGAAAGAAATGAAAATTAATAGTATAAAATTGCAAAATTTCAGGTCGCATACTAATTTTGAAACAGAATTTAATGCGGGAATTAATCTTTTACTTGGGAAAAATGGTGCTGGAAAATCATCAATTCTTGAAGCAATTGGATTAGCTTTGTTTGATGCAAAACCGCGAACAAAATTAGAAGAAACTATAAAAATTGGCAATAAATTTACTGTAATTGATATTAGTTTCCAAGCAAATGATGGAAATATATATCGAGTTGAACGTAAAATTGGGCAGGGTGCATTTCTTAGATTATATGCAAATAATGAATCCACTCCTCGTTATACAGCTGATAATACCAAAATTTTCATCAAAGAATTAGTTGGATTAGATACTAATTCAGATGTTATTTATAAAAATATAATCACAGCAGAACAGAATAAATTAACAGATATTTTCCAATTAACTGAAGCAAAACGAGCGGAAGAGTTTAACAAAATATTTGATACTGCTATTTACAGAGAAATTTATTCTAAATATTCTTTTAAGGTTTTAGCCGATTATCTAAATCAACTTCAATTAGCAAATAATTCAATTTCAATTCATAAATCTAATTTAAAAAATTCAGAAGAATTGAATAGTTCTTTGAATAATCTTAAATCAGAATTGAATGATTCAGAAAAAGAAGATGAGATTATAATAAAAAAAATAGCAGAATTGGAAATTCAAAAACAAGAAATTGAATCTGAAATTGATAAAATTAAAAAGTTGAAAAATGAAATTTCAAGTAAAAATTCCCGAATAAATGATATTGAAAGAATGCTTGCAAAGTTGAATGAAGATTTGATTTCAGCAAATAATTCACTAAATATTGTTAAATCAAATTTTGAATTTTACGAAAAATATCAAACATTGAATAATCAATTAAATTTATATGCTGAAAAAATCAAAAATTTAGAAAAAATCGAATCAAAAAAAAGAAAAGTTGAAAATGAAATAATTATAGAGGAGAAAGATTTATATACTTTGACTGTAAAAATCACAACTAACAACGATTTAATTGATTCGAAATCTAATGAAAATATTTCAATAGCAGAAAAAATACAAGCTGATAATGACAATTTGAATTTAATTGATTCACAATTGCGAGAAGTCAATTACAAAATTCAAATCATCAATAAAACAAAAGCAGATTTCAATAATTTATTAGCGATTAGAAATAGAAAATTAAACGAAATTGATTCAATTTCAAAATTAATCAATACAAAAAACAGCAATTTAATTGATGAAAATGAAATTCGAAATTTAATTCTTGTTAATCAGGAAAAATTAAATATTTTTGATATTCAGAAGATTGAAAAAGTAAAATTAGAAACAGAGAAAGAGCAATTAAACGAACGTAATAAAATTCTCAAAGAAGCAAAAGCAAAATTGAAAGGTTCTATTTGTCCATATTTTGATTCGAAGTGCAAAAATATTGATGATAATTTAAATTCTAATTCATTTTTTGATACAAAAACAGATGAAATAAATAGAGAACTTGCTATAATTAATGATAGATTAAAGTCATTGAAATCAATTGAAAAAGATACCGATATTTGCAAGAATGAAATCAATCAGTTGAATAATCAAATTTTGAATAATAAGAATTTACAACTTGAAATAGAAAAATATAAAAGTAGTTTGAATGTACTTTATGAAGAATTGAAAACTAATTTAAGTGAAATTGAATTAGCATATTCGAACCATACAATTCCATTTAATTTTGATAGAAATAATCTTGAATTATCATTTAACAATTTAAATCTGCAGTTTAATGAATTCAACAATTTACTCACTGAATTGCATACAAATAAAAAGAATGTAGAAAAAAATATTAGTGAATTATCAAAGAAATCTAATTCCATTAAAGCTGAAATTAACAAATTAAATCTTGAAAATACGGCTAATTCTAAGCAAATCAGTAACATAAATGATTCACTTCTAACAAAGAAATCTGAAGTAATGATATTAGAGGAACAAGTAATTAATTTGCCAAATTTAAAAAGTGAAAATGAAATTGCAAGGAAAGAAGCTGAAAAGATAAAACCACAATTCATTCTCTACACTAAAAATTTTGAAAATTCTCAAAAAGTAAAAAGTTTATCAGAACAAATAACTATCGAAACTAATTTAAAATCTGCGATTGCAACAGAAATTATTAATTTAAATTTTGAATTAAATAAAACTGACCAATCAGAAATTGAATCAAAATTTGGAATTATTATTGAAAGTATCAAGTCAAGTAATGAAAAGAGAAGAAATATTACTGCAAAAATTGCAACTGCAAAATCTGAAATTGCTAATTTAATCAACGACTTAAATGAAAACTATGAACTTGAAAATAAGATTAAATTACTTGAAAATGAAACTACGAAATTAGATAGAAAAATTCAGCTTACAAATAAATTCCGTGATAATGTAAATTCAATGGGTACAATCGTAGCTGGAAGACTATTATTGGAAATTGCCAGAAAAGCTGGTGAGAATTATCAAAGAATTTCAGGTAAAGCCGAAACTATTGAATGGATTAATAATGAAACAGACAAGTATCAAGTTTATCTAATTGATAACGCCACAAAAGTACGAAGAAAATTTGAGTTGCTTTCAGGTGGAGAGCAAGTTTCTGTGGCTATTGCTATTAGAACTGCACTTGCCCAATCCTTAACATCAGCAAATTTTGCAATTTTTGACGAGCCAACAGTAAATTTAGATGTAGAACGTAAAGATTTATTATCAAGGTCATTACATTATATGTTAGAAAATCTTGAACAAGTATTGATAGTTACTCACGATGATACATTTAGAGAAATGGCAGAAGCAATAGAGATTGGATAGAAAAAAAATATATATTCTCATAGAAATCGTTGATTTGAAATGGCTTGAAATTTTCAGATGGCAGATAAAATCCTAATTGACAGAGTTTTGAAAACTTCAGAAGGATTTTTATGAGGCAAATCGTAATTTCGAGTTTTGCTAGAAATTCTGCAAAAATTTATATAAGAACAATTGCTGGATTCCTCACTATGTTCTGAATGGCAATTTCACGTGTGTCATGCTGAATTTAGTTCAGCATCGAAGTAATGGATTCTGAAACAAGTTCGGAATGGCTGGAATATAGATTCCTCACCTTGTTCCGAATGACGATATTCAAGAATGGATTCTGAAACGAGTTCAGAATGACGTTTTTCAAGAGTTTCATTCCTAATTTGAGGAGGAATATATGCAGATGTCCAACACTTTCAAAGTGGTGGACATCTTGTTTCAAAATTGACGGTATTCAAGAATTGATTCTGAAACAAGTTCAAAATGACAATTTGTTTTCCGTGTCATTCCGCACTTGATGCGGAATCTAATATGCAGATGTCCAACACTTTGAAAGTGTTGGACATCTTGTTTCGAAATAATAGAGAAACAATTGATGTTTTTTTTACAAAACTATTTTTTTATTATCTTTGAAGTAAATACTTTTCCATTAGTTGTGATATTTATAAAATATGCACCATCTGCAACAATATCATTATTAGAATTTCTACCATTCCAAAATATTCTATATTCCCCGAAATTCATATAACTATCTGCGAGAGTTGTAATTCTTCTACCAAAACTATCAAAAATTTCAATCGTTGTTTTTGAATAACTTGGAACAAAAAATTTAATCTCAATATTATTAGAAAATGGATTTGGATAATTTGCCATGTCAAGAACAACATCTTTTTCAACTGAACTTGGTGTTAAAGCTCCAAAATACCATTCTTTATATTGCCAATTATTAAATCTTGCCCATTGGTCATTTAGATGAGTTGAATACTCACCTTTTGTATTTCTGAACTCACTTTGACCGGGAGGTAATATATTTTCTTCGATAACATACTCATTGCCAAACATTTCCACAGATTGTTGATAAGTACCGTGTGCTTGAATTGCAAAAGGTACAATTTTAATATCATTATAAGTTAACTTTGGTTTTGTTTTAATGAAATTATCAATATTTTCAACATTTGTCCCAAGATAATTGGTCGAGGTCCAAGGAATATTATCACCATTATTCCAATTTTTTGATGGTTTGTTATTCCAATTAACATAATATCCCTGCTTATTATTTTTATCCTTTGGCAAGTCATCAAAATTCATTATACCTTTCCATTCTTGAGTTCCATCTCCTTTTCGAGGTAACCGAGGGTCAATACCATCGCTTCTATCTACATAATAACCAGAGTGCCAAAAATAAATATCATTGTTACCATCAATAACAAATGAATTAAATGACATAGGATTGTTTTTTAGAACTTCTTCAAAATCAGATGCAGAATTAGCTTTATTTCCTTTATAAAGTCCTGAAAACATTTTTAATTCCTTCTTGTAAAAAGTACTTTTTAATGAATATACTTTGTTATTACTATAATCCTCTCCAATAATTGGACCATGTATTGTTCTGTAAACAGGTACATAAATATTATCATATTCAAAGCCATTCATCACTCCAGTTAATACTTTTACAGTATCGTGAATTAATTCTACATCCACCCATCCATTATTAAAGAAACTTTTTTGAGCGATAAAATCAACGGAATCTATAAAAACATCATTATTATCACTCAAACCAGAAGTGAATGTCCAAGCAATTTTTTCATTTCGACCTACTAATACAAAAGGTACTCCAGCTACTGAAATTCCACCACAATGGTAAGTTGGACAAGTCAATTCTACTTCATTAACTGGACCTGCAATATCTTTTTGCGGTGTTCCCATTTGCGGACATCCTAACATCAATGCAGAGTTATTTACTGATTTTATAGGAGAAGCAATAACAGCAAAACTGCCAAATTTATTAGGAACATTTAATTCTTTGTTTGTATTAACTATTAGTGCCTTTTTTGATGCAATTTGTTGCAAAACGATTGGATTTATATTAAAATCATTTTGGAAAAATGATTGGATTTTCCCTATTGGAGAATCTGGTATTGTAGTAAAAGTTGCAGTATCATTTATTGGTCTATTTTTTTCAAACCAATTAGTACCATTTTGCTTTAACTCAACCATTCTTTCTAATTCTTCCCCTCCAAACGAGCCAAATACTCTTCCAAAATAAACCATAACAGCAACAGTGTGCTCAGGTTTCCACTCTGGAATTTTCCAACCAATGAACTCTAATTGAGCAAGTGAATAATGTTTGTAAACACTTGGATTGTTCTTTGCTGAATCTAAAAATCTATTGATACCGTCTGAATATGCTATTATAGCAGTTTTTACTTCAGTATCAAGCTCCTCAAACATAGAGATTAATTCATTTCTTTGATAATATTCTCTACGAACGGCTTTATCAAACTCGGTATAATCATCATTAATTAATAAACCAATTTCTGACATTGTCCCAGTGGAAGTTCTTCTGTGCATTTCAAGTTGCAAAGTCCTATCTTGAGCTACTGCGAAACCTTGTCCAAAGAACATTGCCGCTTCATTATCTGCTTGAATATGTGGAACACCAAATTCATCACGAATAATCATAACGATTGAATTATCAGGTGCTTTTAATTTTAGAGTGTCAAGTGAATAGGATTGTATAAAAGAAAACAATATAAAAGCAAAAATTAAATACCTAAAACGCATAATTGCACTCCGTTAAAATTATTAAAACAACGACTGTATATACGCAAAAAATCAAATAATGTTTTAATGAAAGATATACTTTCATTAATCGATTATATAATCAAAATCAATTAACATAAATCTAATAAAATCATTTTCTTGAATTGTTTTAAATTTCAAATTTTTGAATTCAGCACCATGAAATGATTTACCATTTTTTTCAATAAGATTTTTTAATTTGTATATTTGTGGAAATTCCATTGAAATAACTGCACAGATATTTTCATTCTGAATATTAAATTGCAGTTCTTTTCTGTCTTTTAATTGCTTTATTTCTTTGAACCAAAATCTAAGTTCATTTTTATCGGTTCTACTGATTGAACGACTTAACTCATTCTTGTAGATTTGGTTTTCTGGAGGATAATTTCTAAATATTGGATTATTATTAGTGCAATCAGGTCTATCACATGAAGCAATAAACAAACACAATAAAATGGACAGCCACATAAATTTCATTTTATTCACTTGAAATATTTCACAATTCACAAATTAAAATGTAAATATATGTATCAAATAACTTATGTGTATCCTTTCTTTATAAAAATATATTAACGGATTTGATTTAGCAAAATTTTATGGATTAATCAAAATAGATGTGCCAATCTCAACTGCATTATATAATTCCTCTATTTCATCATTTGTAACTGCAATACAACCAAGAGTCCAATCTGTATATCTTTGAAATTTTCCAATAAAACCTATACCATTCCTTAAACCATGAATTTTAATATCACCCCCGGGCAACTTTTCATGTCTTTTAGCAAATTCAATATCTTGTTGATTTGGATATGAAATACCCAAATTTCTATGATAGCTGCTATTTGGATTTTTATCATTAATAAAATACAGACCTTCAGGAGTTTTTTTATCTCCTTCGAATTGTTTATGACCAATTGAATTTTTCCCAAGCGATATTCTATATTTTTTAACTTTTATTCCATTAGAAAATACAATCAATTCCCGCTTTGATTTGTTTACTATTAATGAATCAATTTTTATATCCGATGCTAAACGTGGCTCCGGAATAATATTATAAAATGAAATTCCCATAAGAATTAAGATGAGTAAAGCAATTAAAATAATAAGACTTGTTTTCATATTTAAAATCTTAGTTCAATATTTGTGGGCTCTACGGGATTCGAACCAGCGACCTCCACGATGTCAACGTGGCGCTCTAACCAACTGAGCTAAGAGCCCATCAGGAATTAATCCTGAAGTAATTCTTTTTCTTTTTTATCAAAAAGCACATCTATTTGCTTAACGAAATCATCAGTAAGTTTTTGAACTTCATCTTCGCCTCTTTTTCTGTCATCTTCGTTAATTTCCTTTCCTTTTTCCATCTTTTTCAAAGCATCTATTTGTTCTCTTCTTATATTTCGAACAGCAACCTTTGCTTCTTCAGTGTATTTTTTGCACATTTTTACAAAATCTTTTCTACGTTGTTCTGTTAATGGAGGAACAGGTATTCTGATAATTACGCCATCATTTTGAGGATTAAATCCTAAATCAGCAGCTCTGATTGCTTTTTCTGTATCATTCAAAGTACTTCTATCAAATGGCTGAACAATTATAGTTCTTGCATCTGGAGCAGAAATAGATGCAATTTGAGAAATAGGAGTTACAGTGCCATAATAATTAACAGTTACGCCATCAAGTAACGAAGCAGACGCTCTGCCTGTTCTTACTTTGGCAAGCTGACTTTTGAAATAATCAACAGATTTATTCATCTGTTCTTTTGCAGATTCGAGAATAATTTTAGTCATAATAAATAAGTCCGTTATTTTATATTTCTAACCATTGTACCGATATTTTCACCGGCAATAAGTTTTTTTAGATTACCTTTCTGATTTACATTAAATACAAGAATAGGTAAATTATTTTCTGAACACAAAGTAATAGCCGTTTGGTCCATCACTCTAAGTTCTTTTTCAATAACTTGTTTATAAGTAATTTCATCAAATTTAATAGCATTTGGATTTTTTTCTGGGTCGCTATCATAAACCCCATCAACTCTTGTAGCTTTAATAATTACCTGTGCTTCAATTTCAATAGCACGCAATACGGCTGCAGTATCAGTTGTAAAGTAGGGATTTCCTGTACCAGCACCAAAAATCACAACTCTGTTTTTTTCTAAATGTCTAATTGCTCTTCGTCTAATGTACGGTTCTGCAATTTGTTCCATTTTAATAGCGGATTGAAGTCTGGTTTGAACTCCAGCTTCTTCGAGTGCATTTTGAAAAGCGATTGAGTTAATTACAGTAGCAAGCATACCCATGTGGTCACCGGAAACTTTATCAATTCCGTGAGCAGCTGCCTGAATACCTCTAAAAATATTACCACCGCCAATTACAATTCCAATTTGTACACCAAGATTATGAATTTCAGCAACTTCGTGGGCAAATGATTTGAGAACGACAGGGTCGATACCGAATTGTCGTTCTCCCATCAAAGCTTCGCCACTTAATTTAAGTAATATTCTCTTAAAAGTAAGCATTTTATATTCAAATTAGTTTATAGTTTCGCCAAGCATATAACGTATAAATCTTCTTATTTTAACTTCTGTGCCTGCATTTTTTGAAATTTCAGCAACAACATCACCAATAACTTTTGTGTTATCTTTGATAAAAGATTGCTCTAAAAGACATTGTTCAGCAAAGAATTTATCAAGCCGTCCTGTTGCAATTCTTTCAGCGATATCTTCTTTTTTACCTGAATCAATTGCTTGTTGTTTGTAGATTTCAATTTCTTTTGCAAGAGTTTCTTGATTAACTGATGCTCTATCAACAAATTGAGGATCCATAGCTGCTACTTGCATAGCAATATCACGAACAAGAACTTGTGATTCTTCGCTAAGTTCACCATTATCAACTTCAACCAAAACGTTGAGTTTGTTTCCTACGTGAATATAGCTTGCAAAGAAACCATCTGTATGGAATTTTTCAACTCTCTTAATTTCAATTTTTTCACTGAATTTAGAAAGAATTTCATTAAATCTGTTTTCGAGAGTTTCACCATCAACAATACTATTTTTTAAAGAATCCCAATCATTCACATCATTAGTGATTAATTGATTTAATACACTACGAACAAAATTTTCAAATTCAGCATTACGAGCAACGAAATCCGTTTCGCAATTAACTTCAACAATAGCTGCAGTTTTGCCATTATTAGCAGTAGCAGTCAAAATTGCACCTTCGTTAGCAGTTTTTTCAGCTCTTTTAGCTGCAGAAGCTGCACCTTTTTTTCTTAATACTTCAATTGCAAGGTTCATATCGCCATCAGCTTCAACAAGTGCTTTTTTGCAATCAGCCATACCAGCACCAGTTTTATCACGAAGAGCTTTCACCGCTTGCGGAGTAATTTCAGACATTTTAAATTCTCTATAATTAAATAAACAAAATTCTAAATTGATTAAATTGACTAAGAATCAGAAGCAGTATCAGAATTTTCTGTATTGCTGTCATCAGTCCTAAATCCACTTCTTCCTTTGCCACCACGGCGTTCTCTCATACGTCTGTTCTTTCTGCCATCTTCGTCATTTTCTGATTCATTTTCTTTCATATTTCTATCTCCATCAGCAAATAATTCAGCATTTCTAACTTTAGCAATAGCTGAACCTTCGGTAATAGCATCAGCCATAATTTTAGAAATGAGTTCAACTGTTTTGATAGAATCATCATTTGCTGGAATCGGGAAATCAACTTCTTCTGGGTCTGTATTTGTATCTACAAGAGCAATTACAGGGATTCCAAGAATTTTAGCTTCCTTAATAGCAAGATGTTCTTTTTTAATATCAACAACAAATAAAGCGCCTGGCAGTCTTGTCATTGTTTCGATACCACCAAATACTTTACGGAGTCTATCTTTTTCGCGATTAAGCAATAATCTTTCTTTTTTAGTGATTTTTTCGAATGTACCATCAACTTCCATTTTATCAATAGCTGTAAGTCTTTTGATACTTTTACGAATTGTAGAAAAGTTGGTAAGCATACCACCAAGCCAACGTTCAGCAACGTAGTTCATATCACAACGCTTTGCTTGTTCTGCAATTGCAGTTTTGGCTTGAGTTTTAGTACCAACGAAAAGAATGATTTTCCCTTTTGTAGCAATTTCAAAAATTGCATTACGGGCATAATCAAGCAGGATTTGAGTTTTTCTGAGGTCAATTATATGAATCCCGTTGCGTTCCATAAAGATGAACTGCGACATTTTCGGATTCCATCTGCGGGTCAGGTGACCAAAGTGCGCACCTGATTCAAGCAATGCTTCAATACTGGCAAAATGTTCTGCCATAACAGTACTCCTATTCAGTTTTTAACATCTGCAACCCATCATTTCAAAAACGTACTCGAAATGAGCAACTCGTTTTCAATCCGGGTGCATGCTTAATTAATAAAAAAAAGAGGCTGATACAAATTAATTTTCAACCTCAGCAAAAAATAAAAATAAAATTAACGCTTTGAGAATTGGAAACGTTTACGGGCTTTCTTTTGTCCGTATTTTTTACGCTCAACCATTCTCGGGTCACGGGTAAGCATACCTGCTTGTCTTAATTTACTGCGAAACTCTTCGCTGTAACTAACCAATGCACGTGCTATACCAAGCTGAATAGCGCCAGTTTGACCACTTTTTCCACCACCATTTACATTAACGCTAACATCGAACTTTCCATCCATTTTAACTAAGTCAAAAGGGCGAATTGCTAATATTTGATTAATTTCAACAGGGAGATATTCCGACATTGGTTTTTTGTTGATTACAACAGTACCATTGCCAGGGAAATGCAATCTAACCTGAGCTACAGAAGTTTTTCTTCTACCTGTTCCGGTATAAACTTTCATTTAATCCACCTTAATCAATAATATCATTAATTTCAATTATTTATATTTTAATTCATACATTTTGGGCTGTTGTGATTCGTGTGGATGGCTGCCACCTGCATACACTTTCAGTTTTTTAATTATCTGTCTGCCCAATCTGTTCTTTGGAATCATCCCTTTTACTGCATGGGTGATAACTCTTTCAGGCTTTGTATTTATCAAATCCTTAAAACTTTCATACACTTCGCCACCAGGGTAGCCAGTATGATGGAAATATGATTTTTGTTCGAATCTTTTGCCTTGTAGTTGTACTTTTTCGGCATTGATTACTATAACAAAATCTCCGGTATCCACATGCGGAGTAAAAATTGCTTTGTGCTTACCACGCAATAATGTTGCGATCTGAGTACACAAACGTCCAACAGTCATTCCGGCTGCATCAACAACCCACCAATTCCGTACTACATCTTCCTTTCTGAATGACTTTGTTATTTTAGCTGAGGGTTCCACGTAAAACTCCCACAATAATATATATTTCACAATTGATATAAACTTCAAAATTAAGCAATATTTTTCAAACTGCAAAACTTTTAGTTCTTGTTTTATACAAGAATACAAAAATAAGAAAAAAAATTAACCTAATAAAACATTAATTTTCATCGAAATTGTAAGAACTGTTTTTCAAGCGTTCTAATAGTATCTTTCTTGCCCTAAAAAGATGAGCTTTCACAGTTCCCAATGGTAAATTCAACCTCTCAGATATTTCTTTATAATCAAGGTCTTCATCGTGCCTTAATTTAATTATATCTCTATAATTTTCTGGTAAATCATGAATAGCATTAGCAAGAACGGTTTTTCGTTCATTTAATACAAATTCTGTCTCCGGTTGGTATGAATTATCTTCAATCTCAAAAAGTTGTTCATCATCGGAAGTACTAATTGGTTGACTAAGCGAAATTGTTGCAAATCGTTTTTTTCTTAAAAAATCAATACAAGTATTTGAAGCTATCCTGAATATCCAAGATGTGAATAGATAATTTGGTTGATAAGTTGGCAATGCCCTGTATGCCTTGATAAAAGTTTCCTGAGTCAAATCATCAATATCGTCCTCATCTTTTATCATTTTACGAATTGCAGCAGCTATCTGTCTTCTGTATTTCTTCTGTAATACATTGTATGACTTCTCGTTGCCAATAAGAACTTCATTAACAACTCGAATGTCTTCTTCCTGACTTAATTTTTGCTTTTCTTTATCTTTTTGAGTTTTAGACATAAATAATTGTTTCATACATTAACAGAATTATAAAAATAAGCATTTTATTATAATTGATAAAAACAAAAATTAAAAATTTGAAAAATTGTAATTACTTAGCACCTAACTGTCTGTTGCTCAAGTAATTTTGGAATGATTTTGTCCGTGGCTAAAGCAATGTGGTGCATTATGAATCTCTAACACTTGGAATTATCCAAGTGAAAGATGATTAAATTTATATTTAAACAACAAATTGTTAAGTAAGCATTTTATAAAAGTACTATTATAATTAAAATATCGATAATAGCTTAAATCCCAGAGTGATTCAATGCACTAACTTTATCAACAAGAAAAAGCGAAGTTTGACAACTATAAATTCAAAATACTTTCAATATTTCTTGTTTGTAAAAATAAAATTAATTAAATTAATTTTTTTTAAGTACTAATTTAAAATTTGAAATTAATTAAGTTTTTAGAGGAGGTTTAATGTCTGAAAGAGAACGATGGGGAACGAGAATCGGTTTAATTTTAGCAATGACTGGTAATGCAGTTGGATTAGGAAATTTCTTAAGATTCCCCGTTCAAGCTGCAGAAAATGGTGGTGGTGCTTTTATGATTCCATATTTCATTGCATTTGTTTTGCTCGGAATTCCTTTAATGTGGGTGGAATGGTCATTAGGCAGACATGGCGGGAAATATAATCATGGTAGTTTACCCGGAATGTTTGACTCAATGTGGAAAAATCCAATGGCGAAATATCTTGGTGTTGTAGGATTATTTGCATCATCAGTTATTATGATTTACTATTGTTATATAGAATCTTGGACTTTAGGTTTCAGTTTTTTCTCTATATCAAAAATGTACTTTGGGATAGAAGATTTTACTCAGATGACTGGTTTTTTGAAAAGTTACCAAGGTGTAGGTGAAGGATATTTTTCAAGTGGCTGGATTTCATATATTTTTTTACTCATTACTTTATCGTTAAATTTTTGGATTTTGCATAAGGGATTATCCAAAGGAATTGAAATTCTTGCTAAAATTGGAATGCCGTTATTGTTTTTATTTGGTGCATTACTTGCAGTTAGAGTATTAACGCTTGGAACACCCGATTTAAATTTCCCTGAAAGAAGTATTTCCAATGGTTTAGCATTTATTTGGAATCCAAATTTTTCGGCTCTTGCTGATTCAAAAGTATGGCTTGCTTCTGCTGGTCAAATATTCTTTACCTTAAGTATCGGTATGGGAACATTACAAGCTTATGCCAGTTATTTAAGACCAAAAGATGATTTGGCATTAAGTGGATTAGCTACTGGCTCATTAAATGAATTCGCTGAAGTTGTGCTTGGTGGAGCAATTGCCATTCCAGTTGCAATCGCATTCTTTGGAACAGATTTAACAAAAGAAATTGCACATGGCGGTGCCTTCAATTTAGGTTTTGTGTCAATGCCGATTATTTTTCAAAAAATTCAATTTGGTCAAATTTTTGGATTCTTGTGGTTCTTTTTACTATTCATAGCTGGAATCACTTCATCTGTTGCGATGGCACAGCCATTAATTTCATTCCTCAAAGAACAATTCGATTGGAGTCACAAAAAAGCAACAAATGCTATTGCCATTCTAATCTTCGTAAGTGTTCATCTTGTTGTCATTTTCTTTAAATATGGATTCCTCGATGAGATGGATTATTGGGGCGGTACATTTGCACTTGTTTTAATTGCTTTAATCGAAGTAATTATTTTTGCATGGATTTGGGGGATGGACAAAGGTTGGGCTGAGCTAACAAGAGGTGCAGACATTAAAATTCCAAAAGTATTCTATTATATTATAAAATATGTAACTCCACTTTATATTATTTTTATATTAGGATTCTGGACTTATCAAGATGCAATTCCTACATTATTAATGCAGAATGCAAATCCTGAAAGTATTCCATATATGTGGATTGCAAGAATTTTTATGATTTGCCTATTTTTAGGATTAACAGTTTTGGTTTATCTGGGCTGGAAACGTAACGGACACAAATACAACTATGTAGATTAATATTTAAAATATCAAGGAAATCAAAATAAATGGAAAATCAACTTACTACCGAAGGTATTATTTTTATGGCTTCCGCATGGATTGCAATAGGTGGTCTTGCAATTTTTTCTATGTGGAAAGTATTTACAATTAAAGAAGTTAATAAAGACTGATTTTAATTGTAACTACTAAGTACCCAAATGAAAGAATTCACGTTCAAATTACAACTAACTATTTAATCAACATCCGATATTTCCAAAACATCGGATGTTTGACTGCTAAGTTAGATAAGAGAAATTCTCAAAACTCTTTGACGCAAATATCGGAAGGTGAAACAAATTTAGTACGACAATTACTTATTCATTGCTTTTTCACAGTTTAGTTGCCTGATATTTACATGCAAATTATTGCAAATTTTATTTTTTAAAAATATAACTTACAACAGCTCCACCATTTTCATTATTATATGCATTAATTTCAAAAGAATGAAAATCCATTATTACTTTTGCTGCAGCTAAACTCAAACCGGTACCTTCACTATGCGACATCAAATCCTCAGAAGATGCAAATAGTTGGAACAATGATTTAAGTTTATTTGGCGAAAATCCACAACCATTATCTTGAATTTCTATCTTTGCATTTGAAACAGTGTCTGTTCCTGTAATAACAATTTGAGAATTTTCAGGAGAAAATTTAATTGCATTATCTAATACAAAATCAAAGACTTTTCCAATAAGACTTACATCAACATTTATATTAAAATCATTGAAGTCAATTTTCTTTACAACATTAATACCTTTTTCCTTCAATTTTGTATCAAAATTGAATAATGAAGTATCTATTATATCTAATAATCTTTCCTCATAAAAATTTGTTCTATATTTGTCTGTCTGAATCCTTGTAATCAAAAGTGACAAATCTGCAAATTTTCTTAATCTACTTTCTGAAGTTAAAATTGATTCGGCACTCTCTTTAATGTCAGGGTCATCAGTAATTTCATAAATTAACTTTGCATTTCCATTAATACCGATTAAAGGAGTGTTAAGTTCATGAGATAATAAACCTAAGAAATAAGATTTTGCAGAATCAAGCTTAAGCAACTGTTGGTCTTTTTCATAACTTTTCAAAGATTCTTTTATAGTTAGACCTAAGTCAGTTGATTCCCAAGGTTTAGACATATAACGATATAAATCTGCTTTGTTGATAGCATTTACCACCCCTTCTATAGTTGCCTGACCTGTCAATAAAATAGTATATGTTTGAGGTGATTTTATTTTTATAGATTCTAAAACAACATCTCCTTTAATATCAGGCATAATATAATCAGAAATAACCAAAGGAATTTCATAACCATCTTCTAATAGTTCATCAAATAATTCGATGGCTTCCTCACCGCCTTCAGCAACTTCGATAGTATATTCATTACTTATTGAATAACTAATCTCTCGAATTAAACTGTCTAAGACGATTTTTTCGTCATCTACACAAATTATTACTTTCTTTTTCATGTTTCTTCCTATTGATTAACTATAAAAATGGGTTCTTCAAAACCAGAATTCTTTTTAATTTGAATTAGATTTAATAGTACTTGCTCGGAAATTTCTTCACCAGCATTTAAAACAATTGTTCCTTGGCTATTTTTCAAGTCAGAATGTAATATCATACCAATTTTAAACTCATTAGATGATATAGTTCTTACATTTGCATTCATTAAGCCCTCGTAAACACTTGAATAATCATTAACCAATGCTGTAAACAAATCCATATCATATAGTGTTTTTTGTCTAATAAAATTAGCTTTGATATCTGCAATAGAAGTACCAGAAATTATATACTGGTCATAATCGTGAGCAATTCGTAAAACTTTTGAAATTTTAATTGGACGACTTGCTTCTCTAAAAGTATTTTCTGATAATTTCATATTATCAAAATAATTCAATATTCCTTCAGCAATATTTTCTAAATGTGGAATTTTTTTTAATACAGAATGAGTTTTAATTGGATGCAATTGAAATACATTTAGTTCCTTTTGAGCTAAAGCTTCACCTTTAAGAAACCTATCCAATATTGGCTTATCAATATTCAAACAACCAATTTGGGATAATAATGCAGAAATTTCAAATTCCCAAGAAGGTTCAATTTTTAAAAATTGAATCATCTTGCGTGTGTAATTTCTCATTCTCACTGCTTTTTTGAATAATTCGGGATTTGAATTTGAGATAATGTCAATTATTCCAGCTACAAACCCATTCAAAGTTTTATCTAACAATTCTTTAATTTCATCTCTTTGTAATTCGCATTCTTTAGTACGTTCTTTTACTTTAGCTTCTAATGAAATATTCATTTCAGCAAGTTCTTTTTGACTTTTCTTTATTTGAATTTCAGAATAATAACTTTTGAATGCTTCTGTTACAGTTAAATCTAAATCATGCTGTTCCCAAGGTTTAGCTATATATCGGTATAATTTTGCCTGATTAACTACATTACCAATTCCTTCAGGAGTTGCTTGACCAGTTAAAAGTAATTTTCTTGTTTGAGGCAGAATCTTATGAACTTTTATTAAAAATTCATCGCCTTTCATATTTGGCATTAACCAATCAGAAATTATTATAGGAATTACTTCACCGGATTTTCGTAAATCATCTATTAATTCCAATGCTTCTTCTGGACTTTCAGCAATTTCTACATTCAAAGTATCGCTAAATGATTTATTTAATTCATAAGACAAACTGTCTAATACAATTTTCTCATCATCTACGCATATTATTACAGGTTTTGCCATAATTGTTATTTTAAATTTAATTCTTCTAAATTATTATCCTTTAATTGAAATCCAGCTCTCTTTAACAAGAAATGTTCAAAAACTTCCTCAAATGGTTTAAGCAACAACGTAATACCTAATTTGAACAATAAACTCACATACATATTCGATGCAACATAATCAATTGACGGTTCAATAAAAACTGATGAAACTAAAAACAAAATTATAACGGCAATGTAAGCAATAAATTTTGCTTTCCTATCAATTTTTGTTAATGTTAATTCATCAATTGTTTCCTTAAGTTTTTTGTTCGTAGCTTTAATCTCATCATTCACTTTGTTTAGTTTGTTCTGAAGTCGGTCTGAAATTTTAGTAATTACTTTTGTCTGTTCTAACAATGTTTCATAAGAATTCACAAAATCATTAAGTTTAACTTTAAATTCATCAAAATTAATGTCAACATCTTGATTTCTAAGAAAATCCTTGATGTTGCTTAATTTTTGTGATTCTTCGTAATATGCATCAGACACAATTATTACCTTATTTTATTGAACTTCGTTAAATACAAATTCAAGATTAAGCAAATCCATATATTCTTTGCCAGTGTCAAGCATATCGTCATCACCTTCTTCATAACACCACTCCACTAAAAAAGAATTTTGAGATTGAGCGATTGCTTTGAATTTTTTCAACATTTCTAATAAAAACTTTGATGAACTTGTGTTGAAATATTCCAAATCAACAATGAATTTTGTGCTTTGTTGAGGTTGCGAAATATATTCATCAATCCATTGTAATAATTTGCTAAAAAATGCAAAAGAATCTTCAGGAATTGAACGACCACTCAATTTCAATGTACCACTATCATAATCAAAACAGACCAAAGGCGTTTTCGCTGTTTTTTCTAAATTTAAATTTTCCATTTTTTGCTCATTTATTAAATTTTAAAATAATTTCATATTCAGTTATTTGTTCATTAATTTTTGTAAATTTATACTGAATTTTGTTGTTCGATTTCTTAGCCATCACTATTATACCAAGCCCAGCTCCAAACTTTGTATTAAACGTAGCATTATCAAGTACAGCCATATAATACTCTTTTAGTTTATCTTCATCTAATGAATTAACATAATCAATCTTCTCTTTGATAATAGTTTCATCGCAACTTTTGATATAATTTGCAGCTTTAAGCTCAAAATAATCATCAATTAATGCTATTGAAAATTTTGAATTTAAAGTATTGACATCTGGATTCTCAATTATGACAGCATATTTTGAAATATTTTGAAGACATTCTATACTAACATTAACAATATTTTTGATAAGACCTTTTTTAATATTTTCAGATAATAACTTGCTTTCTATTTCATTGCACAAATTAGTTATTATTTCTTCATTTAATACACCTTCAAAACTACAAATAATATTTGTTTGAGTATCTTTATTATGTATTTCATTCATTATTTCACCAACGGAAAATCCAATTAATAAAATATCATCAACTTGTTCTTCATTGCCTTTCCAATCTAAAAATGTTTTTTCAATATGGTTAAGTATCAATTTAATGTCTGATGTTTTATATTCAAGTAATGAATCTTTAAACCTTTTAACAAGGAATTTCTTACCATTTGGACCTCCAAACTGGTCAATAATACCATCAGTAGTAAGAAAAACTTTATCGCCATTTAGAAGTTGGATTTTTTGATTTGTAAAAGGTTGCTCTAAACGTTCTGAATGTCCAATTGGCATATTATCTGGTTTAATAACAATCATTGAATCTTGATAAATTTGAAAATCAGGATTGTCAAATTGCTGAATTAAATTTGCCTCCCGTATAATATAACATGGATTATGAGCACCTGCAAATTCTAAAATATTAGTTTTTTCATCAAAAGATACTAATGCTATATCCATTCCATCTTTTGCTTCATTAGAACTTCCATTTTGCTGTAATAAATTAATTATTTTTGCTCTTAATTCATTAAGAATCTTACCGGGTACTGTTATATTATTATTGTTAACAACTTCATTCAGTGAAATTATACCAATTAAACTCATAAATGCTCCGGGAACACCATGTCCAGTACAATCGCCCGCAGCCATAATCAATTTATCATCTTTTTTTGTAAACCAATAAAAATCCCCACTAACAATTGATTTAGGCATATATAAAACAGATACATTTTTATACATTTTTTCAATCAAAAATTTATTGCCCATCACAGCTTGTTGAATTCGATAAGCATAATTAATGCTATCGGTAATTTCTTGAGATTTTTCTCTTAATTCAGCTGTACGTATTTGAACAAGTTTTTCTAAATTGATATTTATATTCGTTATCTCTGCATTTTTCTTCTTTATTTCTTCGTTTTGAATAATTAACTGCTTATTATCATCATAGCTTTTTAATGCTTCGTTGATTGTAAGTATCAGGTCGTCATTATTCCAAGGTTTTGATATAAATCTATATAAATTTGCATTGTTAATCGCAGATGAAATTCCTTCTATAGTAGCTTGACCTGTCAATAGAATATTTCTGGAGTCATTGATAAGTAGTTTAGCTTTGGTAAGAAATTCATCTCCTCTCATCAATGGCATAATATAATCTGAAATAATTACAGGTATCTCGTAATCATCTTCTATCAATTCACTCATTAATTCCAATGCTTCTTCGCCATTTTCAGCAACTTCAATCGAAAAATTATCTTTAAACACTTTAGAAAGTTCCATTGATAAACTTTGCAAAAGTATTCTCTCATCATCTACACATACAATTACTTTTTTTTTCATTTTTTATCAACCGTTGATTGGTAAAAATACTTTAAATGTAGTTCCAACACCAACCTGACTTTCAACTTCAATTCTACCATTGTGGTTTGCCACGATTTTACTAACAATATCCAATCCTAATCCAGTACCTTCCCCTTGAGGTTTGGTAGTAAAGAAAGGTTCAAATATTCTTTTAATTATTTCAGGTGGAATTCCTTTACCTGTATCAGTAATAGATACTACTGCAAAATCTTCAATCAGTTCAGTTCTAATGGTTATTGTACCCTTATTATCCATAGCTTGAATAGAATTATGGATAAAATTAGTCCAAACTTGATTAATTTGGTCTGGTATAAAAGGAACATTTTGAGTAATATTGAAGTCTTCAATAACTTCAACACCCTGTTTTAATAAATTGCCATACAACGTGAGAACTGTTTGAATACTATCGTTTATGTCGGCATTTATTTTAGTAGCTTCACCATCAAACCTTGAAAAATTCTTTAATGAAAATACAATTTTTGAAACTTTGTCAACAGAAGTTGTAATAATATCATTTCTGAATTTTATACTTGATAGTTTCTGTGCTGTATCTAAAATTTCATTAATACGGCTACTGTGAATGAGTGTTAGCAACTCATCTTGAAATTCAAAAACTCCTAATCCAATTAAAGATTTAGCTATATGGTCAGGCAAAGAAATATTTTTTTCTGAAAATTTTTCTATTAAATTTCTTCTGAATTGTCTTTCTTCTTTAGATGATATTGAAAATTTCTTGTTATATGCGTGGGTTAATAAAATTTTAAATACATTTTGTTCTTCATCTGAAAATGCTTTGTAAATTTCTGCAACCTCAAACATAATAAATTGTAAATCAAGTGAAATTGCTTTATTTGATGAGTTAATTGCACCTAAAGGTGTGTTAATTTCATGTGCTATACCTGCAATTAATTGACCTAATGAAGCCATTTTTTCATTTAAAATAAGTTGTTTTTGGGTTTCTTTTAATTCTTTCAATGTTTGAGCTAATTCTACATTATTCTGTTCAATTTTTGCTTTTGATTTATTAAATTCAAGATGTGTTTTTACTCGAGCTTGTACAATCGGCAAACTAATTGGTTTGGAAATAAAATCTACTGCTCCTAATTCAAACCCTTTTACTTCATCTTCTATTTGGTTTTTTGCAGTAATAAAAATCACAGGTATTTTTGCGGTTATAGGGTCTTCTTTAAGTAATCGACAAACTTCAAATCCATCCATTTCTGGCATCATAATATCTAAAAGTATAATGTCTGGTAATTTATTCTTTGCAGTCTGTAATGCTTTAGCTCCATTTAATGCAAATAATCTTTTATAATCGGATAGCACTTGCCCTAATACATCAATATTTTCAGGTGTATCATCAACAATTAATATGGTTGATTTTTCTTGTATTTCACTCATAAATTATTCTCATTAATTCTTTTATAAAAAATTTCAGTCAACTCAAAAGCTTCCTCAAAGTTATATTTTTGTACATTTTTAGAAATTGCATAAATTTCATCTTTAAATTTACCAATTCCATCAATTTCTAACAAATTATTTAATTTATCAAAAGCTTCCAAATCATCTTCTTTTAATAATTCCATAATTTCTTGAAGCAAACTATTGACCATATCTTTATCTATTGCAACATGGCTTGATTCTTGAATTTCTTCTTTAATTACTACTACATCAAGTTCATCTATTGCAACTGATAGAATATCACTCAATTTAGTTAATTCAATATCTAAGTTTTCTAAGTCCTTATTTCTTAGTTTATGTTCAATAACTTCAGCTTGTTTATTTATATCGTATGCACCAATATTTCCTGAAACACCTTTCAAAGTATGTGCTGCTCTTTCTGCATCATTAATCAAATCTTTATTGATAAGTTCTTGCAAAGAAGGAATAAAATTAGTGTAATTTTCATTAAAATCATTGAGTAATTTCATATACAATTTTTTATTATTAGCTATTCGTCTAATGCCATCTTTTGTATTTATACTAATTAAATCAGGAATTTCAATATCAATTTTATTTTTTTCAGAAGCAATCAACTTTTTAGAAGTAGTTCGTGTTTTGGTTGGGTCTATCCATTTTACTAAAGCACCAAAAACTTCATCAGGGTCGATAGGTTTTGTAACAAAATCCATCATACCTGCTTCGAGGCAATCTTCTTTTACACCCATCATTGCATCGGCTGTCATAGCAACTATTGGAAGTGTTTTGTAATTTTCCAACTTTCTAATTTCCCGAGTAGCAGTATATCCATCCATTTCTGGCATTTGCAAATCCATTAACACAATATCATATTTTGAAGGTACACCCGAATTTGACACTTTCTCAAGTGCAATGCGACCATTTCCGGCAATCTCAACTTCAAATCCAGCAGATTCTAATAATTCTGAAGCAACTTGCTGATTAATTTCATTATCTTCTGTCAATAAAATTTGTGAACCTTTGATTAATTCCAATTCTTCGAGAAACTTCGTGCCTTTTTTCGAACCTTTATGCTCTCTTTTAATGTCTTTACCAAATACTTGCATAATTGTATCGAATAATAAAGAGTAATTAACTGGTTTTATCAAAAATCCATTCAAACCAGCACTTTCAGCTTTTTTAACGATTTCTTCCCGTCCATAAGCTGTAACCATTATTATAATTGGTGTATGCGAAATTGATTTATCATTTTTTATGATTTCTGCTGTTTGAATACCATCAAGGTCAGGCATTTTCCAATCCATCAACACTAATTCAAAAGGATTATCAGTATTTTTCTCAAGTATTTCAATAGCTTCTTTACCACACTCAGCTGTTGTTACTTTGAATGAAAACGTTGTAAGTGCTTCAGTAAGCATTTCTCTTGAAGTTTCATTATCATCACATACTAAAACTCGCATTCCACGTAAATCAATACTTGGTAAGAATTGTTTATCTCTTTTATCTGCTGGAATACCTAATTCAGCTGTAAAAAGAAAAGTACTACCAACTCCAGCTTCGCTTTCTACCCAAATATCTCCATTCATCATTTCAACTAATCGTTTGCTGATAGTTAATCCCAATCCTGTACCACCATATTTTCTTGTTGTAGAAGCATCAGCTTGTGAAAATGCTTTGAAAAGTTTATTACATTGTTCTTTGGTTAAACCAATTCCAGTATCTTTGACTGAGAATTGTAATTTATATGAATTATCATAAGTTTCCATTAATTTTGCACCAATGACAATTTCGCCTTGATGTGTAAATTTAATCGCATTACCTGATAAATTCGTTAATATTTGACCAAGTCTAAGTGGGTCGCCAATTAGGTTGAATGGAAGATGAGGGTCAATATCAAAAATCAATTCAAGTCCTTTTTCCTGAGCTTTCAATGTAATTAAATTTGAAATTGTATCAAAGACATTATCTAATTCAAATTCAATATTTTCAATATTAAGTTTGCCAGCTTCAATTTTTGAGAAATCTAAAATATCATTTATTATACCGAGTAATGCTTGTGATGAACGTTCAATTTTCTGCAAATAATCTCTCAATTTCAATGGCATTTCATTTTTTAATGCTAAATGAGATAAACCAATAATCGCATTCATTGGCGTTCTGATTTCATGACTCATATTTGCAAGAAAATCACTTTTTGCTTTTGTAGCAGCTTCTGCAAGTTCTTTAGCATTACCTAATTCATTTTGGATTTTTTTAATTTCAGTAATATCAATAATTGATTCAACTATACAATCCTGCAGATTATAATAAATAAATACACCAGAAACTAAAGTGTCTCGTATTTCATCAGTGTGGTATTTTTTCAGTTGTACTTCATAATTATTAATATACCCAAAATGATTAATACTATTTATAAATTGTTCTCTTTCTTCAGCTTTGCAGAACCATTCACCAGCTTTTAAGTTGTAAATTTCAAATAAATCTATACCAAGAAATTCCAACAGAGCAGAATTTGCTTTTATAATTTCACCTGTTTTGATATTGGTTACTATTGTTGGTATTGGAATTGAATCAACAATCATTTCGGCAGCTTCCTTGGCTTTACCCAATTCATTCTGAATTTTTTTAATGTCTGTAATATCAAGATAACTTGCAACAACAGCATTTTTTTCATAATATTTAATCGGCATCATTGAGCAAACTGCCCAGAATGGTAAACCACTATTGACTTTTTTGAATTTAAATTCTTTATTTACGATTTTGCCATGAGTTTGAAGTTCTCTAACTACAATTGCTCTGTCATCTGGATTATGATATATATTCCTTGTATCTAAATCCAAAGCTTTTTCATAGTCTATATCGAATAGTTCACATATTGATTTATTAACAAGTAGGGGTTTAGCATTTTCTAAATCAACAATTGCCAGCCCAACAGGAGCTGATTCGAGAACTTTTTTAATATTATCTTGCGATTCAAGAAGTTTTACTTCTGCTATTTTTGCTTCCGTAATATCTTGAGTTACACCATACATTTTTAATGCTTTCCCATCAGCATCCCTTTCAATTTCACCAATAGCATGAATCCATGCAATTTCACCATCTATTGGTCTTTTGTATGCATAAACAGCATCATATCTTGGTATTTTACCTTCTACAGCAGCACCAAAATTTTCAAAAGTTTTAACCGCATAATCAGCATTACCTGCTTTAACACATTCAGCCCAATGTTCAAATAATTTATAGCGATGTCCTTCAGCAGGAGAGTCGCCAAATATTCTCGCAGCTCTTTCAGATGATGTGTACCATTCCTGATCTAACAAATCAATTTCCCAAAATCCAGCTTTGGTTAATTCTAACGCATTATCAGAAAGCTTATTTATTCGTTCAATTTTGGCTTCGGCATCCTTAATATCAGTAATATCCCAAACTAAACCAGTTCCGAGAATTGGAGCTCCATCTGAATTATATGTGAACTTACCAATTGACATTATGTGGTGAATATGTCCTGATGGCATTAAAACTCTGAAACTTGTCTTGTATTCTTCAATTTGGTTACTCATAGTGTCATACATTACTTTTCCCAATGGTGCAATATCGTCAGGATATATGTATGAGAACCACTGCTCAACAGTACCATCTAATTCAACATTTTCTAAACCATATAATTTTTTTGTATTGGCATCACCAATCAATTTATTTTCTTGAACATAATATTTCCAAGCACCCATTTTTGCTGATTTCAATGCCATATCCAAACTTTCTTGTGCGTCCTTAACGGTTTGTGCTGCTTTTACAGAATCAGTTATATCTATTATTGAAATCAACAATGCTGTTTTTTCTTTGTATTTAATTACATTGATAGAAATCAAAACATCTCTTTGTTCACCATCGCCAATTCGTTTAGCTTTTATAGCAAAATCTACAACCTTTCCTTCTTTTTGCATAATCTCATATACATTCTTTCTGTCTTGTTCAGGATTTACATATATTTCAGCTGCATTTCTTTGTAATAACTCACTTTCAGATAGATGGTTAAATTCACACATTGCAGAATTGACTTTAAGAACATTACCAGTACCTAATTCAGTTACAGCCATTGGAATTGGTGTTGAAGCAACTATTTTATCAGCATTTTCGATTTCAATTGCTAATCTTTTTTCAGCTTCCTTCATTTCTGTTATATCAATAATTGACCCAAGCAAACAATCTTCATTGTTATAAACAATAGGAACAAATGTAATCAAACAATCTCTAATTTCTTCAGTATTAATTCTTTTCAAATGGACTTCAAAATTAGAAATATAACCCTCATCTACAATGAATGACATAACGGCTATTTGGTCTAATTCATTCGTATAACAATCTGTAAATGAAATTGATGTAATAACATTTGTAGATAAACGTTGGAAAGATGCAAATGCTTTGTTTGCTCTTAATATTTTCTTGGTGTCATTTGTGGTTATCAACGTTGGAATTGGTATTGTATCAACAATTTTATTAGCGGAATTCATAGCATCAATTAGTTTTTGCTCCATTTCTTTTCTTAATGTAATATCTTTGAATATTACAACAGAGCCGATAACAACATTGTTTTTGAAAATAGGAGTAGTGGAATATTCAACAAAGAAATTAGTTCCATCTTTACGCCACAAAACTTCTGAATCAATCTTGTAAGATTCACCAAAACTAAATGATTTATACATTGGACATTCTTCTCGATTGTAATGACTGCCATTATAATGAGAATGGTGTATGATATTATGAATACCTTTGCCAATAATTTCATGCTCCTCGAATCCCAACATTTCAATGGCAGCTTTATTAATGAAAGTAGCATTACCAAATTTATCACAACCGAATATACCATCACTTGCGGAGTTTAATAATGATTTACTTCTTTCTTCAGATTCAGCTAAAGCTGATTCAGTATTTTTAATCTCAGTAATATCAAATCTAATTGACAAAAATTCATAAGGTTTACCTTTTTCATTTAATACTGGTGCTATAACAGAATCTACCCAATAGAATGAGCCATCTTTTGCTTTATTCCTAATTTGCCCACGCCAAACTTTCCCTTGCAAAATTGTTTTCCACATATCCTTGAAAAACTCTTTAGGGTGCAACCCAGAATTGACAATTGAATGATTTTTACCAATAATCTCTTCTTTAGTATATTGTGAAATTCTACAAAATTCATCATTGGAATCAATTATGTTACCTTTCAAATCTGACATTGATACAATTGCTGAAGTATTAAGGGCAAGATTTTGAGATGTTAATCTTGAGTTTAGTTTTTGAATATTTTCAAGTGTTTCAGCTAAAGATTTGGTTCTTTCTTCTACTTTTAATTCAAGATTTTTATTTAATTCTAAAATATCATGCTCGGCTTTTTTTCTTTTGGAAATATCTGTATGAGTACCAACAATTCTTGTTGCTTTTCCTACTTCATTTGTTTCTACAACAAGTCCTTTTGCTAATACCCAAAAAGTTTCACCATTTTTTTTGATACCAAGAAATTCCGTTTCGTAACCTGCATTTTTCTCAATAGCACTATAAACAGCAATACTTGAACTTTCTTGTGTTGAAGGATGATTTAATGACAACCACCTATCAACTGATGGAGTAAATTCATTTGGTTCATATCCAAAAAGTTCAAACATTCTTTCACTAAAATACAGTTGTCCAGTTTCCAAAAACCAATCAAAAATACCATCATTGGTTGCCTGAAATGCGTATTTAAATCTATGGGATAACTCTCTTAAATCTTCTTCACGTTTTAATATTTCTTTATACATTTCATTAAATGCAGAAGCCAAAATACCAATTTCATCATTTGTTTTGATGTCAATTTCTTGAAATTTGTGAAAATCTGAATATTGTTTAATCTTATTAGCAAATAATATTAAAGGGTCAGATATTTTTTTTGAAATAACATAAACAATTGCAGAAATTAAAGTTAATGTTAAAATCATAAAAAGAAAACTTCTCTTTCTATTTTCAATTATTTTTGATGCCACATCAGACTCCCGAACCGATAAACTTACACTCCATTCAGTTAATGGAATAGGGTGGAAGTAACTCCACAATCTTTCACCTGGCTCATCATCTATATCCAATGTTACTTTTCCAGAAAGTCCTTTTAACATCATTTCGCCTTCTGCTTTTTGTTGCTCGGCATTAACAGAAGAACCTTTCATATTTAAAATATTTGCATGGTAAATTCTTTTTTTGCTTGGATGATAAATAAATCGTCCTGTTTTCGAAATTATAACAAAATTAAAGGTTTCAAATACTGATGTATCAATAAACTCTTTGAACCTCGTTAAGTCTATTATAATACTTGAAACTCCTATAAATTTATTGTTTTTTGTTATTGGTACACTAATTCTTGTGCTTAAATGTTCGGTTTCCCTATCAATAAATGGCTCATCCCAATATGGTTGCAAAGTTTTTTTAGGAATTTGATACCAAAGTTCATTTGAATCTTTTAAATTAATTAAATGTGAAATTTCATCAAAATTCATTTTATTATTATAATGGCTTACAGAATATATTTTATTTGTGTTTTCATTATCATTTCTTTCAAATGCAAATCTTGTTCCGAGTATAAGAGTATTTTTATTAAGATTTTTTTTTAGAAATTGAAATGCTTCATCTTTTGTAACGTTTTCAGAAAGTTCGACATAATCTACTCCAGAAGTAGCTATTACCTCAATTGATTTTAAGTGATTTTCAATTTTTGAAGCAACTTCTTTAACATAAATTGTCATTAATTTATCAATACTTTCTACTTCATTTTCAGAAGATAATTTATTACTTAAATATGCAGATATGGAATAAATTAATAAAATTGGGAGAATAATAAATAAAAGCATTTTATACTTTAAAGTTAGCTTCATAAATCCGCCTCAAAAATGGTATCAAAATATTGGAAATCTTAAATAATTCTAAAACTTAAAGCTAAACAGGAATTTCATTCTAAACACTTGCTATACAATGATTTAAAGAACAATAAAATAAATAATTGAACACAAAACACAGCAATAACAAAAATACGAAAAAATATCTGTATAAAAAATACTAATGATTTGATGGTATAAGGATATTCATTCTTTTAATTATTTATACACTAATATTTTTTTCATGAATACCATATATTCTCTCATGGTTGGATATATCATTTACTGTTTTACATCTATTCATAGATAATAATTAAAGCAAATAATAGATTTTTCATTACTGCATAGAAGTTTTCTATCCAAATATAAATTTATAGTCATAAAAGCACCAAAATATTGAAAAACAACATACAAATAACGAAAATTCCATCAATAATCCAACACTTTTTCTTTATTTGTTGACGATTAAACTTTATTTATTTTTACAATATAAATATCATAATCTATTGTAATATATCAATTTATGCTAAATATTGCAAACTAATCATAAGTAATATAAAGGTAGTATTCAATCCCGCTGGAAATTTGTGGAAGTCAATATTGAAATAAATTACTCTACAATAATTTTATTAAAACAGATGTGACTACTCAGTCGCCAAATGAAAGAATCACGTGCAAAAAACAACTAACTTTGTTAACAACCTTCCGAAGGTTTTGAACCTTCGGAAGGTTAATTGCCAAGTTAGATAAGAGCCGACTAACCATAAATTTGTATTTTCGTTAATTTGAAAGAAATTCCTTGAAATTCCCATAGGGAATTAATGTTTGTAACAGAATAATCTCCCACCTTCATCCGCAACTCCGTAGGTGTTGAATGTGTATTTGAATTATTCAATCCCGATGGGATTGCTGAACTTAGGTGAATTTAATTTGTTACAAACATTTAATCCCTAAAGGGATTTTTAATGAATTTCATGTTATGATTATTTTCATATTGTGCCAAATATACATTTTTTTCATTCGAATAACAAAGCAATTTAAAAATATCAATTCGGCTGAGTCGTTACAAACAGATATTCCGTATCTTTAAAATATGGAATATCTGAAATTTTAATGAAACTACAATTTCAACATTAATCATCTACTAAAGCATATTTAATTTCAACTTTTCTATTTTTTAAGTAATCACTTTCTGAATTGGAAGTACCTTTGCCAACAACACGCCATCTAATTTTACTGCTTTCAGGTTGTGCAAGTTCTGCAATTAGCTGTTGAGTATAATATGCTCTCAGTAATGATAACAAATTATTATCCATTACCATTCCATTTTCAATCATTGGTACTCTTACAATACCTGCTGCTGTCTCTTGATAAGGAATAACACCAGATTTGGCAAGATTGATACTCTCTTCTTTGTAAAGTGAAGGGCTGCCCTTTAAACTACGCTCATCAGAATAGCCGTTGATTGTGATTTCTACTTTTTTTCCGACTTCTTCCGAGTAATTCACCCATTCTCTTAAATTACCTGCAATTCTTTCCAAAGCACTCTGAATTGTTAGAGCAAGTCTGTCATAATCTATTTTCATATTTCTTTTGTCATAGTCATTGTTTGGGTCGCTAATATAATCAGTACCATTATTAGCAATTCTACCGAGTCGTCCAAGAGAAATATCAATTTTGAGATTATTTAAATTCTTAAAATTTGTTGGTTTGTAATAACCAGTTACAAAATAGCTGATATCTGGAAATTCAATCGCTTTGGGCTGACAATTATTATCCAATTTGAAAATTACATCTTTATAAACTGTATCAAATCTTGTAATATTTGAACAATCAATAGGATTAATAATTGGGGCGCGATTGCAATCAACAGTAAAATTAGCTGTCATATTTCTTTCAAAACAAGGGTGTTCCAATTCAAGCAAATAATTACTACCGTAAGGTAATGGTACATTTACAGAAAGAAGTCCGCTATTTGGAACTAAAAAAGTAATAAGAATATTTCCACGAGAATTTTTCAGAAATATTCTGCCGTTATACGCAAAATTTCGTCCACAAGAATTTGTTACTTTTGCAATAATAACCGTTGGAGTGCATGTATCTAAGCAATCAAGACACTTTTTCCAACATTTACCGTACAAGTCAAAACCACCATAATTATCACCAAAGCCAAGATTAGGCGATGATGGTCTATCTGAAGAAAAGAAAATTATTGAATCTCGCCAAATAGCTGGTCCGATTTCATCAAATTCTGTATTTATTGGATAAGAAAGCACTTTGGGATTACGCCATTTTCCGCGTTGTCCCGGTACAGGTTCTGCTACAATGATATTGTAATTCTTTCTTTCAGTACGAATATATACATCACTTTTTGTAGATATATCTTGCTTGTCTTTCCCAGAATAATAAATTTCAACAGAATCACGAACAAATCCTTTTGAAGAATAATATAAATTTCCATTTGGAGCTATATAAGGAGATATTTCATTGTCATTTGTGTTAATCCCACTACCTATATCACGTTTTGGCGATGACCAACTGCCATCACTATTTCTGAAAGAAATCCATAAATCTGTTTGAGAATTATCACCTGCTCTATCTGATGCAAAAATCAACATACTTCCATCAGCTGATATAGCAGGGTGCAAGTCATTGAAATTCGAATTAATTTTTTCTATTTTTTTTGCATCTGATAAATATTTCAATTTATTTTGGTCGAATTTAAATAAAGCTGGTGCAGCTGGTTGATGTTGATATTTGGTAAGATTCTCAAAATCAGAATTTGCAAACCCATTTATATTATATAATTCAACTGGTACAATATTTCGTTGTGGTGGGCAAGTAACTGTTTTGCAGGGTATATAGTATATCTTATTGGTTTTTTCTAATCCCTTGCCAAATGCTCTTCGAAAATAAAGAGTGTCATTATAAACAACAGGCAAATACTCATCACCTTGTGAATTTATTAAATTTCCAAGATTCTGAATTTCTGTTGTAACATTACTTTGAGCTGTTAGCGAAATAACAGCCGAAAGCAAAATTGTCATCAAGTATATAATCCTCTTTTTCATATCGTTCAATCCTTTGAATAATACTTCTCAAGAACTATATCGACAAGTAATTTAAAAAGTTTAATTTTTTGATTAAAGAAATTAAATAAAAAGGAGTTATAATAAACTAAGTTACATTTAATAATAACAGATTTAAATCCTTGAAAATCCCAGAGGGATTAAATGTATGTAACACAAGAATCACCCAGCAGTACAACAACTCCGTAGGAGTTGAATGTGTATTAAACAATATTCAATCCATATTGGATTGTTAGACTTAAGTAAATTTCACAAGTTACAAATATGTAATCCCGATGGGATTTTTAAAGAATAATATATAATATCTTTGAACGCACCTTGGTATTAAATACAATCAATTATGAGATAGCACAAAAAAAAGCCCGAATTACGTAATTTCGGGCTTTAAATTAAAAATTTTATTTACTTCTATCTTCCAAGTGCATGCCTTAATGATAAATAGCCAACCGTTCCAAATCCCATTAAAAATAGCAATTGAAATGGAATAGCGGCAAATTCAAGATGGTAAGCAGAAATACTGATACCAACTACAAAATATAAAGTCATAAACAATTCAAATATTACTGTCCCCTTAATTCTTCTTTGTAAATATTTCTTTGTAGTTGTAACTTTTTGTGTACCTACGATACCTTCTTTAGGAGTACGCGCAAATCCTGATTTAATACCAAATAAAGCTTCCAAAACAGCTTTGGTATTATTTACTGCAAAACCCATACTTCCAGCAAGGAAAACAGGGAAAAGCAATAAACGCTTTCTCCAATCGAGGTGAATTGCTTTTTGTGCGTAAGTATAAAAAAGAAAAGTAGAAATTGAAGCCAAAACAAATACAGACATTAAATTATAATAACCATCAAAACCACCAACTGTATTTTTAATTAATACCAAAGGTACATTTAGTAAAGCTACTACAATTATAAATGGAAATACTATATTGCTTGATAAGTGCATAAAACATTCAAATTTAACTTTTGCTGTAAGATTAGCTTTGAATACTTTAGGCAACATTTTAATCGCAGTTTCCACGGCTCCTTTAGTCCAGCGGAATTGTTGTGTTTTCAATGCGTTAATGTCAGCAGGTAATTCGGCTGGTGATGTAACATCATTTAAAAATCTAAATTTCCAACCTTTAAGCTGTGCCCTATAGCTAAGGTCGAGGTCTTCTGTTAAAGTATCGGCTTGCCAATTTCCTGCATCATAAATACAAGATTTACGCCATACACCAGCAGTGCCGTTAAAATTAATGAAGAAGCCCGCTTTATTTCTAACTTGTTGTTCGATAACAAAGTGACCATCAAGAGCAAGCGCCTGAGCTTTAGTAAGAAAAGAATATTCTTCGTTAAGGTGTTCCCAACGAGTTTGAACCATACCAATTTCTGGGTCATTAAAATGAGGTATAGTTTTCATTAAGAAATCACTGTTAGGCACAAAATCAGCATCAAATATTGCAACATATTCACCTTCAGCGAAGTCTAATCCATATTTTAAAGCACCTGCTTTATAACCTTGGCGGTTTTCTCTATGAATATATTTAATATTGAAACCTTTTTCTGCCATTTCGCTGACGACCTTTTTGCAAAGTTCGACTGTCTCGTCTGTCGAGTCATCAAGAACTTGAATTTCAAGTTTTTCTTTTGGATATTCAATTTCGCAAACTGAATAAATTAGTCTTTCGACAACGTTGTATTCATTGAATACGGGTAATTGGATAGTAACCTTAGGTACATCCAAAGGCATTGTTACTTTTGTAAAATTTTTAGCGTAAGTTTTTCGATAATAGTATAATAGCAATAAGCCATGGATACCAAATCCAAACAGAACGCATAAAGATACAAAATATACAATTAGTATTACATTTTCCATCGGCAGTTAATGCCCCATGTTAATAATTTTTGTTAATAAAATATTTACCATCCTGAAACAACTTTCAACAGGATGTCATTTGAAATATTATTTAATGCTGTTTGAATAGCATTATCTCTTCCTTGTTGAGCGTTAGAAACCGGATAAGTCTCATAACCTGAGAACGTATTTTTCCATATTTGTTTCCTTTTGACAAAATCATAATATTCAACATCTGTAGTTACAGTTATTTTTCTGTCTGTTTCTAATTCTCCCGGATTAACAGCAACCGGAGCTTCTCTAATAGAAGCCAGAATAATGTTAATTCGGGCATCGCCACCCGAACTCACAAGGCCGAAAGAACCATCTCTTTGAAAATTTTCAATCAAAGCATCCATCAATAAATTCTTGTAAGCAGGATTGCCAAAACCTGAATTATCAGTTATATTAGAAATATAAAGTGTTTTAAGATGCTCTGGCACTGCACCTCCTGTAAATGAATAACAAGAAGTCAGCAAAACTATCAATATATTTATAAATAATATTTTCAATATGTAATTATTTTCAATTTTCAAAATATAACAAACTTCAAAAATAAACAAAAAGTATCAATTCAAGAAAGGATTATATTTCTTTTCTTTGCCAATTGTTGTCATGCTACCGTGTCCGCAATATACTTTATAATCATCAGGCAAATTCATCAATACATTTTGTAAAGAATTAAAAATTGCTTCTTCGTCTCCACCGGGCAAATCTACTCTACCAATACTTCCTTCAAACAAAGTATCGCCTGAAAATACAACTTTATTTTTATGCTCTACAAAACATACACTTCCTTCTGTATGCCCGGGAGTATGCAATACTTCAAACTCAAGATTGCCGATTTTCAAAATATCCTTATCTTTTAATAATTTAGATGCATTATAAGAATCAATTTCAAATGGCAATTGCATAATAGTATGACTTTTGGGGTTGCGTAGTCTGTATTCATCGTCTTTATGCAAGTATATATCAACGCCAGTTTTATTGAACAATTTAACGCAATCCCCAGTATGGTCCCAATGAGAATGAGTAAGCAGAATACATTCAAGAATATACCCATTTTCATTAATCAAAGACATGAATCTATCAGCACTCACTAATGGAGTGTCGATGATAACACATTTACTTGTTGAATCGTCAACTACTAAATATCCATTAGTAGCAACGGGTCCGGCTTCAATTGCAAAAATCTGCATTTTAATAAAACATTTTCCAAATAATACCCCAAATCAATTACAAAAATATAAACTTATAAAGTAAATAAAAAATTATTATTTTAATTGCCCATAAGTAATTAATTTTATTGCATTTAAAAATATTGATATTTTGTCTTCGTTACTACTTTTTTTGATTTATTCTATTTGTTATTATTTAAATTTTTGAGGAAAATTGATGAGTTCAGTAATTTTATCAGCTGTTCGTACTCCAATCGGAGCATTTATGGGGGGCTTAGCATCTTTAACTGCACCACAACTTGGCAGTATTGTAATTAAGGAATCTGTAAATCGTGCTGGAATAAGCCCAGATGATGTACAAGAAGTAATTATGGGTAATGTGCTATCAGCAGGAGTTGGGCAAGCACCAGCAAGACAAGCTTCAATTTACGCAGGTTTGCCTGAATCAGTTGAATGTATGACGATTAACAAAGTATGTGGAAGTGGTTTAAAAGCTGTAATGCTTGCCGACCAAGCAATCAAAAGTGGCGATGCTTCAGTTATAATTGCTGGTGGTATGGAATCTATGACAAATTCTCCTTATTTGTTATTCAAAGCAAGAGACGGCTATAGAATGGGCAACGGTGAATTAGTAGATTCAATGATTCACGATGGTTTGTGGGATGTATATAATAAATTTCACATGGGTAATGCTGGTGAAATATGCTCATCAGAATGTAATATTTCACGTGAAGACCAAGATATTTTTGCTACTAAAAGCTATCAAAATGCAATTGATGCTCAGAAAAATGGTTGGTTCAAAGATGAAATTATTCCTGTTTCGATACAAACAAAAGCAGGAACAATTGTAGTTGATACAGACGAAGAACCTGGCAAAGTAAGATTTGACAAAATCCCTACTTTAAAAGCTGCTTTCAAGAAAGATGGAGCAATTACAGCCGCAAATGCGTCTTCTATTGATGATGGTGCCGCAGCACTTGTAGTTACTTCTTCAGATTTTGCTGAATCAAAAGGCATTAAACCATTAGCAAAAGTTATTGCACATGCGTCATTTGCTCAAAAACCAGAGTGGTTTACAACTGCACCTACAGCAGTAATTAAAAAAGTATTAGCAAAGGCAAATATGCAAATTTCAGATATTGACCTTTTTGAAATCAATGAAGCATTTTCATGTGTTCCGATGCACTCAATGCGAGAACTTGGAATAGACAGAGCAAAAGTAAACATTCATGGTGGTGCAGTTTCTCTTGGACATCCAATTGGAGCGTCAGGTGCAAGAATTCTTACAACATTAATTTATGCTCTTAAAAAAGAAGGCAAAAAATACGGGATTGCTTCACTATGTATTGGTGGTGGCGAGGCAAATGCTTTAATTATAGAATTGTTATAATTGTTAGATTAAATTATTCAAATTACGCCACATTTCATTTATGATTTTCATTAATCTTAATGGGTGTGGCATTTTATTTGCAATTCATGTTGAAGAATTACATGACGCTCGTGAAATCTTAGTGTCATTCCGAACTTCGTTTATCGTTGTCATTTTGAACTCGTTTCAGAATCCATTTACGATTTATGTTATTTTCGTACAAGATGTCCAACACTTTGAAAGTGTTGGACATCTGCATATATTAGATTCCTCATCAAGTGAGGAATGACACGGAATACAAATTGTCATTTTGAACTTGTTTCAGAATCCATCTACGATTTATGTCATTTTCGAAACAAGATGTCCAACACTTTGAAAGTGTTGGACATCTGCATATTATATTCCGCATCAAGTGAGGAATGACAATCGTGAAAATTGTCTAAAATCTTCTCATTTTATTTATCCTTATTCGGTTACTATAAATTTTGAAGAATATTTTTTGTTGCCATCAGTCAAATTAATTAAGTAAGTACCTTGTGGTAATACTATCGGAATTCTGAGTTCAGTTCCATTTGGTTCAACATTAAGTTGATGAACTAATTTTCCATTAATATCGTATATTTCAAGATTAACCGAATTATTAATCAATTCAATTCCAGATATTAATAGCATACCTTTTTGATATTCTGATTTTAGTTCTAAATCAATCGGATTTTCAGTAACATTCGATAATACTTTTTTCAAATCAAATGCAATTAATTTAGAATCTGTTCCTAATACAATAATATCTAATTCATTACTATAATTCAAACCGCTCTCAGCCAAATAATTACTAATATTATAGAGGGTTTCATTATAAATATTCAAAAGGAAAGTACCTGGTCCTGTGATAGAAGTAAATGTTATTAAAGAATCATTAATAAAACAAAATCTTCCAAAACTTTTAAATGGATAGACTTTTTGATTATATTTACGGAATAAAGTTGTAGTTTCTGTATTGAAAAATAAAACTTCACCATTATTAGGAATAAAACCAACAAGTTTATTGTATTTACTAAATTCAATTCTTTCAAAATTGTAATCTACATTTTCTAATCTCTCCAATTCTTTAATCAACTTCAATGTTTTAGCATCCCAAAGTTTAAGAGAAGTATAAGAATTTCCATATAATTCCCCAGTTCCACCTGTAGCAAAGAAACGACCGTCTGGGGAGAAGGCGATTTTTTCTATCATTTCTTCTGTTTTAATGTAAGAACGTTCTTGTGTAGTGAAATCAAGAATTACTATTGAAGAATCGTGCCCAATAGTTCCGCCATTACTTGCTCTATATGCTACTTTTTTTGAACTTGGAACAAATGTAACCCGATTTCCATTTCCAAAAGTTTTTGAACTTAAGTCAGATAGATCAATTATTGTAACTCCATCATAAGATGTAGCGAGATACTTTCCATCATCAGAAATATCGATAGACGAAATTTCAACCTTTTCAGAAAATTTCGGTAATATTATTACAAGTTTTCCAGTATTACCATCAATTTCACTGATTTGAAGTTCACTTTTTACTGTATTCCCATCTTTAAATCCATTTCTGTAAACAAATATGTTACCATTAGGATGCACAGCAAACCCATGAATCCCACCAATTGAAGAATCAGCTACCCATAGTATGCGTGGGTCTGGTTCCACAGCCCATCCCACAAAATAATTAGACATAAGCAGCACTAAAGCTGCAAGCGATAAGAGCCAAGCTCTTGTTTTTTGTTTGCGTAACATATCTCAATTCTCAAATACTTTTTCTAAATTTGCAATTCCCCACATATACAATGACACATAAAAGTGCTTTTCGTTTCACAGGAATGAAAAAATAATTGTAAATTGCAATTTCCACTTTGTCATTCTGAAGTGCGGAACAAATATATTTAAAAAATATGCAAAATGACACTATTATAAAAAATTGTCGTCATTGGTAGATTGTTTCAGAATCCTCAATGTAGAATTAATTCAAATCCCCCTTTCCCCCTTTATTAAAGGGGGATTAAGGAGGATTTCCTTCATCCGAAGTTTATTGGAACTGCCTCAAAAATCGTCATACTGATGCAAGGAAAAAAGGTGTCATTGGTAACTCGTTTCAGAATACATTTCCCTGTCATTTTCGAAACGAGATGTCCAACACTTTGAAAGTGTTGGACATCTGCATATTATATTCCGCATCAAGTGAGGGATGACACGGAATACAAATTGTCATTTTGAACTCGTTCAGAATACATTTCCCTGTCATTTTTCGAAACGAGATGTCCAACACTTTGAAAGTGTTGGACATCTGCATATTATATTCCGCATCAAGTGAGGAATGACACGGAATACAAATTGTCATTTTGAACTCGTTTCAGGATCCATGCCTTTATCCTTAGTTGAGTAAATAAATATTTTATTTTATTATAAAAAAATCCCGCTCGGGATTAAATGTTTGTAAACCCCACACTTCGACAAGCTCAGTGCAACGCTAACCTTCCCCAAGGGGAAGGAACTGGCGTAAGTCCAGCTATCCCTACAAAAGCTATGTTCCATTAAAATGATTATGAATATTTTGCTAAAATCTGTCTTGCAGAAGTGAAATAATTCCTTAACCCAACTGTCGCCATTTGATGCATAAGTCCCTATAAAATCAATAATAATAATTAATTAAAATTATGTTGACTAAAAATTTATCTTACTATCATTACTTTTAAATAATTATTTCCTTTACCTTCCTTATAACTCGTAGCGGATTACTAATAAATGGTAAGCTATCGTTAAGAATTCTATGGTTTAATAGCGATATAATTCCAATCTTCAAGATTAAAATATTTGTTGATAATAAAATTCAAATCTTCGATAGTAACTGCATCTATTGATTTAATTGTCGAAATACTATCTTCATATAATCCTAATTGAAATTCATTTTTTACCATTGATTGAATTCTTGCAGATTTGCTTTCTAATTCCATTATTACACTTGATTTTAATTGCTCTTTTGCTCTTTTGAATTCTGATAACTTGACTTTGTTTTGTGATATTGCTGCAATTTCTTTCATCAATGATTGTTTCAGAAGTTTTTCATTTTTCTTATCAGTTGCGGAATAAATATAAAAACCACCACAATCTTCAAATAATTGTATAGTAGAATAAACTGTATAAGCAATACCCGATTTTTCCCGAATATTTTGGTATAGCCGTGAACTCATTCCATCGCCAAATAATACATTCAACACAGCCATAGGATATCTTTCAGGTGATTTTATTCCTTCAATTCTTTTTGCTAACAATAAGTGAGTTTGTTGAATTTGTTTTTTTTCAATTCTTGAACTGCTTTTTAATATTGGTGGGATGGTTCTCTCAGGACGATTAAAATAAGTATCGTTGAATTGGCAATATTTTTCAGCTAGTTGTACAATTTTTGAGTGGTCCAAAGAGCCAGATGCAATTATAATCATATTGTCAGGAGCAAAAAATGTTTTATGATATAATTTCAAATCATTATCAGTTATTCTTTGTACTGACTCAATTGTTCCAACAATTTGATTGCCCAGTGGGTGAGAGCCAAATAAAATATTATCAGCATAATCAAAAATCAACTCTTCGGGGTCATCTTCATAGGATTTAATTTCTTCGATAATTACTGTTTTTTCTCTCTCAACATCTTTTGGTTTAATTAAAGGATTTAGTACAATATCAGTAAGCATTGAAAATGTTTTTTGAAAATGAGTATTTAATGCCCGCACATAGAATAGAGTATTTTCTTGAGTAGTAAACGCATTTGTATAAGCACCAAGAGATTCAAATGAAGTAGCAATTTTTCTTGCACTTAATTTTTGAGAGCCCTTGAAAATTATATGTTCAAGAAAATGAGTTATTCCCGGGAGATTTTCAAAATCATCTCTTGCACCTGCTTTTACGCAAATTCCAAGAGCGTAAGATTCTGAATAGGGTAAATACTCAGTTACTACTCTAACACCATTATTTAAAACTGTTTTCTGATAACCTGTCGTCTTTATTGCTTTTTCAACTTTCACTATTACAACTTTGAATTTAAATTCAATTTTCAAAAAAATATAAAATATATAATCGAAAATATGATAAATGTATTTTATAAAGTTTTTAAATTAAACAACAAATACCGTAAATAAGGGTGTTGAAAATACGGAATTGATTTTGAAGTAAATACTTGGTAATCGGTTGATAAATTAATATTGAAATTCCCACTAGGGATTTCAAATAAATTCTCAATACCCCTTTTAAAACTTTACTTGTAAATCTATATATGTGGGTAAGTAGTTACGAGTATTTATCTATTTTTTCAGCCATTCATTGTAGGTAGCTTCGTATAAACTATCTGGTAAACTACAATTGTTATACATACCCGCCACAGTTCGTTGCCGATATGCTTCAAAAACCGTTACTGCACAAGCAACTGAAATATTTAAGCTTTTTATCATACCAATTTGAGGAATGAGAATATTACCATCTGCTAATTCAACTGCTTTGTCGCTTACTCCTGAATGTTCATTTCCAAATACAAGAGCGATTGGTTCACAGAAATCAACATCATAAATTGATACAGCATCAGTAGATAAATGTGTTGTTAGAATTTTTTTTCCTTCAATTTTTAATTCTTTATAACACTCTTCAATAGATATATATCTCTTACTTTGAATCCATTTTTTTGCACTGGCAGAACTTGTTTCTACAAGTTTTGGAAATGGATGAGAACCATCATAAACAAGATGAACTTCCAAAATACCAACAGCATCACAAGAGCGAAGACAAGCTGATAGATTATGCGGGTCCCAAACATTTTCAAAAACGACTGTTAATGTGGTTTGCCTTTTGTCAAGTACAGATTTTATTCTATCGATTCTGTTTGTTGTTCTATTCATTATATTTAATTCTTCCATAATTTCATTACGATAAAAACTACAAAATTACGAATTATTCCAAATAGTTACTTAATGAAATTGATATAAATTTCGTTTTCTATTTTTCATTTCGAATAACGTGAGAATGAAATCGTTTAAGAAACAAATCAAAATTTATGTCATTTTCACAACAAGATGTCCAACACTTTGAAAGTGTTGGACATCTGAATATATTAGATTCCGCATCAAGTGCGGAATGACACTCGCGAAAATTGTCATTCTGAACTCGTTTCAGAATCTACCCTCGAATTATGTCATTCTGAACTCGTTTCAGAATCTATTTTGGCAAGTATGAAATATCAATACCGCCATAAGTTGAATCAAAATCTGCTTTTATGTTAATTTGAACAGATTCTCAAGAATCAACATATTCGTATTCTTGTGCATTCATGCTTAAAAAACACAAAATGATTATTGGGATAAGGAGATATTTTTTCATGTTTGTTCCTTTTTAGTTTGTAATTTATTAATAATCTGTATATGCTTGATTCTTTAAATCAAATCTGCCGTCGGTAATTTGCATTTTTTGCCCTGTATTTGATACTAAATGAATTTCAAATTTACCACTTATTATTGTATTTCCACTATATCTACCTGCCATTATTTTGTTAGTGGCTGTATTAAAATATGCATCTATATAATCTTTACTTATATTTGTAATTTCAAAAAAATTTTTATCATTAATAAGTGTATCAAGAAAATAAGATTTCTTTTCAAGCCAAAATCTCGCATTTTTAATTTGATATACTCCTAATCCTAATATATCATCAGCAAAAAATTCTAAGTCTTCTAATCCTTCATTTCGATTAGCCACTATCGTAATTTTAACTAAATCATTAACCCTATTACCCGTACTATCAAGAATTTGCGGTTCTACAAACATAGCGTGAGAATACATCATAGTTGGGAAATTGAAACTTGTCTTTGGCTTCCACACTATTCCATCAAGAAGGAAAGACAGAGTACCTTTTCCATTTGTTGAAGGGGATGTAAGAGAATTTTCATCATCCTTACTGCATCCGTTCATTGAAATCATAATTAATATGATTATTGGGATAAGAAGATATTTTTTCATTTTTTTTCCTATTTTTATTATTTCAATTAAATTAGCAACGTAGTTGCGTCCTGTTTGTAGAAAGAATTTTTCAAAAAAAACCATGTTTCTTAATCTTTGAGATTTGCTACACTATTGTAGTTTAGCAAATCTATAACTTTCTTTCACAATTCAAATTAACATATTGGCATAATCAATATCATTTTACCAAAGAATGTCATAATTGACATTTAAATTTAAAGAATTTGGTGTAATACTTCCATTACCTAAAAAATCTGATTCAGACCATCCTGGATGATAATAATAATAAAGTCTACTTAGGGAAAATTTCAAATTATCAGTTAATTGATAATGTATTGCAAGTCCAAATCCTGTTGAATTATAACTTTTAAATTTGCTTGGTGAGATGATAATATGATTAAGGTTCATTGACAAATTTAGATTGTCTATTATTTCAACAAAATACCACTTTATACCTGCACTGATTCCAATTTGACTATAAGTTTCATTATCAATTTTGTTGTATTGGTCAGAAAAATCATGATAATTTCCAATTTTTGATGCGAACCAATAATGTGTATTCAATCCAATATCAAAGTTTTTTGCAAAATTATAATCAATACCAAAATTAAAAATTTTTCCCTTGCTAAAATCTTCATCCAATTCGTTAAATCCAGTAATAATACCAGCCCCTAATCCAATAGACATTGAATTTTTTGTTCCAATAGTTTTGATTTCTTCCTCTGCAAATCCAAAGCAAGTTGCCATTAAAAAAATCAAGAGTAGTTTTTTCATTTTTTTATTCCTTGATTAATTTAACTTGTAAGATTTTAATTCTGTTTTCATTGCTAATTTGAAAATACCTTTTTCTTTATCCAAATCAAGTACTTCATTTAAAATTAATCCTACTCCTGGGGAATAATAAAAATTTAATATTTTATATAAAACGTTATAATCATTGTAGGAATTTAAAACATATTTTATACATTTAAATTTGCCTGCTTTTACTTCAATAATTGCATCAACATCTTCAGTGAAAAATTTTTGCCATTCATTTTGATAAATTAATTCTTGCCTAATTGTTGGATATTTTAAAAAATTCATTGAGTTCAAATCATCTAAGTCGTACAAAATGTAATGTCCATCTTGTTTGTTTTGATGATAACTTTTGACAAAATATATGTTATTACTTTGGCTGTTAATTAAATTTAATTGAAAATACGTCTGATTATTAACTTCGATCTGCGAATCAATATTCAAAGTATATTCAATTGTTTCAATTTTATTATCACTGTGATAAATACAATCAATATATTCCCAAGAATTGCCAATTTTCAAAGGCATCAATACTGAAGTATCAGTTGGATTTGTGCCGTTATCGCCACAAGAATTAACGAAAATCGTTAAGAGAATTAAAGCAAATAGTTTTTTCATTTTTGTTTCCTTTGGTTAATTAAAGAGAGAATTGTTTGTAAATAGAATTTGATGTGAGAGATTTTCTTTGCTGATTAAGCTAAGTATATATATATATATATATACTTACTCTGTTTTGATGATAATGTTGAAATCATAAAAAATACTCCGAGAAATAAAAAAAATATGTAATTAATTAATTATGGAAACATTTTTATTAACCGTGCTGTTTCCAATTGTAATTTAAAAAGATTTTTTTTAATATCCAAGAACTTTCTATAATTTTTTTTAAAATGCATTATTTTTGGGGAAAATGGGAATATTTTTCGTATAAAATGGCTTTCTTGTGATGTAACAGTAGAGAAATATCATATAAAAGCCAAAAATGTAGCGTAATTGTGATTTATCTATGTCGCTCCTATGGAGCTATAACTTAAAAAAACAAATCTTTGCTACTAATATGTCGCAACTACGTTGCTAAATAGAAAAAAAACCTTCCAGAGTTCATCAAAACTTCGGAAGGTTCATTATTATAAGCATTAGAAAATCACTATTTGGTAGCTTTTGCATCTACAGTTGCAGTCATTTTTCTTGTTTTCAATTCATTATCAAGGAAGAACAATGCAGTCGGATTGTCGCCAATCATACATAATCTATCATAAATTTCACCTGTTGTTGCTTCTTCTTCAACTTGTTCATCAATAAACCATTTTAGCATAGAAGAAGTAGCATGGTCACGTTCAGCAATAGCTAAATCGGCAAGTTCGTGAATCCAACTTGTTACCAATTGCTCGTGATGATATGCGTTTTCAAATACAACAACAGTATTTTCCCATTCAGAAGGAGGAGCTGCAATAGCACTAATAATTGGCTTGCCGCCTCTATCAAGCAAATAATCAAATAATTTCAAAGCGTGTGTCATTTCTTCTTCTGCCTGAATTCTCATCCAGTTAGCAAAACCGTGCAAATTTTTGGTAGTATAATAACCTGCCATAGATAAATATAAATTTGACGAGTAAATTTCTCTTGCAATCTGCAAATTAATTGCTGATTGAATTACCTCTTTAATCATAAATTTTACCTTTAATAAATAAATCACATAAAAGATTATTCACGTAAATTTGAATAGTTTATTTTATTCATTCAAAATTATCAGAAACTAAATAACTACACAGTCGCCAAATGAAAGAATCACGTTCAAACAAAAAATAACTTTGTTCAAAACCTTCCGAAGGTTATGAACCTTCAGAAAGTTTATTGCCAAGTTAGAAAAGAGTCGCCAAATGAAAGAATCACGTTCAAACAAAAAATAACTTTGTTCAAAACCTTCCGAAGGTTTTGAACCTTCGGAAAGTTTATTGCCAAGTTAGATAAGAGTCGCCAAATGAAAGAATCACGTTCAAATAACACAGCAATTTGAAAATTTCAAAACGATTGTGTAGTTACAATACTTGTGATAGAAATAATTTCATTATATTTCATAAATAATTTAAATTTTTCAATTTTCTTACTTATATTTGAAAGTAGGGAATTTTGAAAAATTCAGAAAAGTTTTGTTAAATTAATATAAAAATAAAAATATGTCAGGACATAGTAAATGGGCTAATATCAAGCATAGAAAAGGAAGACAAGATGCTTTGCGTGGTAAAATATTCACCAGACTTGCTAAGGAAATTACTATTTCGGCTCGTGAAGGTGGTGGTGATATTACAGGAAATCCACGTTTGAGACTTGCTTGCCAGAATGCACGTGCTGTTAATATGCCAAACGATAATATCACAAGAGCTATCAAAAAAGGTACTGGTGAACTTGAAGGTGTAAACTATGAAGAAATTACTTACGAGGGCTATGCACCAGCAGGTGTTGCGGTTATTTTAGAAACAATCACTGACAACAGAAAGCGTACAGTTGCCGAAATGCGTCAATATATGACTAAATATGGTGGAAATATTGGTGAATCAAACTCGGTAATTTGGAATTTTGAGCGAAAAGGTGTTGTGAATTTTGAAACCGAAGGCAAAGAAGAAGACTTTATACTTGAACACGTAATGGAAGCAGGTGCTGATGATTTGATTTATGATACTGAAAATTGCAGAGTAGAATGTGCAATGGATGCGTACGGCTCGGTATATAAATATTTTGAAGAAAAGGGTTTTAAAATTACTGAAGCTAAACTCGAATATTTACCTAAGCAAACTGTTAATATTACAGATGTAGAAGATGCAAAAAAAGTAATTAGATTTGTAGAATTTTTTGAAGAACATGAAGATGTTCAAAATGTATTCTCTAATTTTGAAATTGATGATTCGATAGCTGATAAATTAGACTAATAGGCAATTAAATTGATTGTAATTGGAATAGACCCCGGCTCTGTAAATACAGGGTACGGGGTTCTTGAAAAAAATGGCAGTAAACTTCGTTTGATTGAATACGGAGTGATTAAAGCTAAGAAAAAAAATGAGAATTTTCCTTTGAGATTAAAGGAAATATTTGAACGACTTAATTCTGTAATCGAACGTACACTTCCAGATGAAGCTGCAATTGAATCAATGTTTTATCATAAAAATGCTCAAACCTTGATGAAACTTTCACATGCACGTGGAGTAGCAATGCTATCGGCTACATTGAAAGAAATTCCTGTTATGGAATATGCCCCGATGGAGATAAAAAAATCAGTTACTGGCAGAGGAGCTGCTTCAAAAGAACAAGTACAATTTATGGTAAAGAGAATTTTAAATATTGACGAAACCCCCGAATTTTTTGATGTTACTGATGCTCTTGCAGTAGCAATTTGCCATTCAACAAGACGTACAATTGGAGTAAACAAAACCTCCAACTGGAACGATTTCATAAAAAATAATCCAAGCAGAGTGAAGAACTAAGTTTGAATTTCAATTAAAGAGCAGTCAAATAAGAATATTTTCATTTTATTCTATCAAACAAAAATGTCTGAACTGCAATATTTATAAAAACTTAGTATAACAGCATTCATTATTGTTTTTGATATATTAGCCACTGCTCAGCAATTTATTTAATTAAACACAGATTTTCACGGAAAAGAATGATACGTAGTTTACGAATAAGTAGCCCCCTTGAAAATAATTTTTTTGTAACCTAAGGATTGGTATTTCAAATCGTTAAATTGGTTCATTGATTCGAGTAAAAGTGGTAGATTTCTTTTCTTTTTCAGATTAACAATAATACTCTCATTTTCAATTTGAATATCAGCACTATTGAGTAAAAACTTTTCGTACAAACTTTGAACTGATAATTTTTCATATCTCGGCAAATCATTTGCAAATAATCTGTATATATTATGCGTAAGAATTGACATTGTCAAATCAAAATCAACTTTTATAACCATTGAAGAGGAAACATTATTAAGATGAAAAAATGAAATTTGTTCTGAAATTTCTTTTTCAACTAACCATCTTCTCGCATATTTTCTAACTAAACTTTCAACTGATGAATCAAAATCATTTGTAATTATAATTGCAGGTTTTATCTTACCGTTTCCTGTAATCACTATTTACCTGACCTCGCCCTCGTATCCTCTTAGTTTGACCCTTTGGTCACAAACTTTTAATGTTCTTTTTTTATTTGATGAGCCATCAATTCTAATAGTTTTCCATTCCGATTTTGGCAGATTTTCAATCTCCTCAACTATATTTTTGCCTCGTTTGCGAATCGTTAAAAACTTTATTCCATCGTTATTTAGGCGGTTGAGATTTTCATAATTTGTAAATTTACTATCAAAAACTAAATATTTTAAATCCATTTTACCGTCAGAACCTGCTTTATAAAAATCAATAAATTCCAAAATAACTGCACTTTCATCCTTGTGCATTATATTCGTATCTCCATAATCAATTATCCCACTTTCTTGATCCTGTGCCAGAACCGCCAGCATACTTGGAAGTGCTTTGTTACGTTTGCCAGACCAATTATTCTCCAAATGTTCTGAATCTCCCCAGTAAGGAATAGTCGTGAAATCAAGATTAAAGGTCTCTTTGATTAAACCTAATTCAATCCATTTCTTGCTCAATTTTATAAGAAAATCTTTGTTCATATCCGACGTAACTCTATCCGAATATGAAGTTAACCAAGCCGCCTTAGGCAATACATTTAATCCGGCAAAGAGACCTGAACCCTTGTCCATACACCAAATATTGTCAGCAGTATAACGCCTGATATCTGATGCTTTCAACGCGACAAATGATAATATGGAACTTAATCTACTAATTTGTTTCGTTTCAGGATAATTTGATTCTTCAATGATTTGTCTAATACCGGACGATTCGATGTAAGGAAGTAAACATAAAATTCCAGCTGCATCACTTTTGAATTCGTCCGTTTTTTGAATATCAACAGAAGCACTTTTTTCAGCTGCAATTTTTGGAAAAACTAATTGTTGTTTCTCTTCTTTGCTTCTTCTTGGCAAACTTTTGAAGCCGGCTTCGTGCTGAATATTATAGATGGTTTTTTCAGAACAATTATACCCTTTGCTATCAAGAATTGTTTTAATTTCAGGAATAGAATGATTTGTAAGCCGAAGTTGAATAATCAAATTTTCGGCAGATTCAATATTGACAGGTCTTTTCCTGCCTGGTTTTTTTTCAAGAAAAAAGATGTCAGAATTGCTATTTTTTCTTTCCTTTCTGAACCATGTAACTAAAGTGGTAAATCCACGATAGGTATAACCGAACTTTTTTGCTACTTCGGCAGCTGGAACATCCTCAATAAAATACATTCTAAGAGCTTCATATTTCTTTTGAGAAATCGAAGTCGGGTTTAAAAAATACTCTTTGTCCTACATAAAAAAACCTTTTCAAATACGTGCAATTATTACCATGACAAAACTAATAAAAAATCATTAAACAACCAAGAAAAAAATGCAAAAAAGCCAATAAATGTGTATTTACTGGCTTTTACAAGGATTTAGATTTTTCAGCTATAGGAATAATGAATTTTTATAACTGCTATAACAGTACACATAATACGTGATATACTAAATTACAAATCTGACTATATTTCTATAATTTATTGATATTCAAAGACTTATAAAGTCATTTGTTGTTTTGTTTGATGTTTCAACTACTACAATTATTACCGTGAAAATCTGTGTTAAATGAATAGTGCCTACCCATTTGTATTTAAAATTGTTATTCAAAAAAACTTATCAATTATCTACCTTAGTATAAAAACATATACAAAAACTGCTGATTAGTCACGTTTGTTGAAAATGAATATCTTTATTATTTCATATATTTGTTTGTACAAATACTGCAAACATTCCTTAAAAATCCATTTTTGATTTTTTTTTGGAAAAAGTTATTTGTCATACATAACCCAAATATTGCAAAGTGATAATAATTAAATTTGTCAGTATGAGTAACATCACTTCATATATTTTCTAATTTTTTTCAACAAAATATCAGGAATAATTGGCTTTGTAATGTAGTCGTTGCAGCCAATTGCAAGTGCTTTTTCTGCATCACCTGGCATAGCATAAGCAGTTTGAGCTATAATATTTACACTATTATTGAATTCCCTAATTCTTTTTGTTGTTTCCAAGCCATCAATTCCCTTCATTTTGATATCCATCAAAATTAGTGGAATATTTTGATTTGTTTGGCAAAATTCAATAGCATCTAAACCATTTTCTGCATGAATAATTGTATAATTTTCCCTTTTTAAAATTACATTTAGCAAGGCAAAACTTGCATAATCATCTTCAACTACTAAAATTGTACTGTTTGAATTATTGACATCTATATTTGTATTTTCTGGTTCGTATTTAATTTCAGTAGTAACTGGATGATAGTCAATCGTAAAATAGAATGTACTACCAACGCCTAACTTAGATTCAACATGAACTTCACCTCCAAGCATTTCTACATAAGCTTTAACAATCGAAAGCCCAAGTCCAGAGCCTTCATGTGGACGAGTAATATTTATATCTGCCTGAACAAATCTATCAAATATAGCTTCAACTCTATCTTCTGGAATTCCTATACCCGTATCTTTCACAAAGAAATGCAACTTTTCATTTTCAATGTAATTACCAATTTCAATTTTCCCATTTGATGTAAATTTAATAGCATTTTTAATTAAATTAGTAATAATCGAGTCAAGTTTCGATTTATCTGTATAAATCTTTGTCTGAACTCCTTGAACAATATTTGTTAATTTAAGTTGATTATTTTTATAAGATGACTGCAAATCAAAGAAATCAATGTAGTAATTCATCACCTCCGCAATGTCAATAACAGAATTATTTACAGGATTTTGTCCCGATTCTATCTTTGAGATTTCAATAATATCGTTGATTGTATTTAACAGTCGGTCGCCACTGAGATTCATTACTCTTACAAATTCGCTACGGTCTTCCGAACTAAGTTGTGGGTCATCTAATAAATTCAAAAAGCCAAGTATTCCATTCATTGGTGTTCTAATTTCATGACTCATATTTGCAAGGAAAGCGGATTTTAATCTATCACTTTCTTCAGCTTTCTCTTTTGCTCTGAGTAATTCTTCCTCAACTCTCTTACGTTCTGTAATATCATTGCCTTGAGCAATAGTTGCAATCAGATTACCCACTGTATCATAAATATTTGCTGAATTCCATAATACAATTCTATTTTCACCTTTAACATTATAAATTGGGATTTCAATTCCATTAAGCAACTCTCCTTCCATTGAGCGAATAATTATATTTAATGACTTATTCATTGAATCATTAGGAAAAATTAAATGAAGTGGTCTATTAATTACATTTTCTCTTGTTAAACCAGTGAGCTTTTCAAATGCGTGATTAAACTCCGTAATTTTCATATCTTTTGACCATGTAATAATAGGAGCATTTGCATATTTAATCAAGTTTTCAAGATATTCTTTTGTCTCACGCAATGCTAATTCAGCTTTTTTTCGTTCTGTAATCGTAAAATCAGAACCACGGTAGCCAAGTAAATTTCCTTCATTGTCCAAAATTGGAATTCCACTTGTGAGAACCCAAATCAAATCTCCATTTTTAGAAATAACCATATTTTCAAAATCAACAAATGTTCCTTTTTGGTCAAATACTTCAAAAGATGTTGTTATAAAATGTTCTTTCCCTTCTTCTGGATGCAAATCATAAAAGTGCATTTTACCTATTATCTCGACAGGTTTATAACCTATTATTTTTTCAGCTACTTCACTAATATAAACAAATAGTCCTTTATTATCAACTTCCCATGTCATCGTACCACTTTGGTCAGCAAGTGATTTTATTATTTCTTGGCTTTTCAATAATTCCTGCTGTATTTCATATCTTTCAGTAATATCTACGGCTACAGATTGAAAGCGAATAATATACTCATTTTCATCAAAAAATGCCCTATTTCTCCATTCATATACTAACTTTTTACCAGATGGAGTTTCAAGTTCTTGGATATGAGTCTCAAGAGGATTATCTGGAGTTAATGCCATCAAATTTGCTTTTAATTTTTGAGCAACCTCATATTCAATCATATCGTAAAAATTCATTCCAACAAGTTCATCAGGTGTTTTATCAGTAAATTTTGCAAGTGGAGGATTTACGTAACTAATTGTTCCATCTGGGAAAAATGAAGAAATTAAAATTGGCATATCGTCTGCAAGTTTACGATATCTTTCTTCACTTTGTTTTAAATTGTTCTCAATTCTTTTTCTTTCAGTAATGTCATTGACCATTACGTGCCGCACATTTCTATTATTATATCTTACAGAATGAGATGTAATTTCTACATTAATAATCTCACCATTTTTCTTTAAATGCTTCCATTCACCAGCGGGATTCATTGTTGTTTTCGTTTTTTCTATATCTTGAAGTAATGCAGGAATATCCTCTTTAGGACGAATATCTTTAATTGTCATATTCAGCAATTCATCTTTTGAATATCCATATTTCTCGATTACAGCTTTATTAACTTCTAAAATTTCTAAAGTATCTAAATCATACATCCACATCGGTTGTGGATTATTATCGAACATATTTCTGTATTGTTCTTCACTTTTTTTAATTTCATTTTCATAATTTTCTCTTTGCTTCAAATTTACAATCATCTGAGCAAGTACCTTTAAAAGATTTTCTTCAATCTTTGTATAGCGATATTTCTTTTTGACAAAATCAAAACCAACAAATCCATAGCATACACTTTTATACATTAAAGGCACCGTAATAATACTCTTAATATTTCCATTTTCTAATAAAGTTTTAAATTCATTAGAATCAGCTTCTGCAACATCAAACAAAATATAATCTTCACCCTTTTTATGTTTGTTTACCATAAATTGATTTATTTTATTTGGTACATTCTGCAATGAGTTTATATGTGGCTCTATACCAATATTGCACCATTCATACAAATTTGATTGGGAATCTTCTTCAAAATCATATTCAAAAATATAAGCTCTATCTGCCCCAACAAAAGTTGCAATCTCTTGTAGTGTAGAATTTATGGATTCAACTATAAATTCACGATGAATATTAATGAAAACTACGGCAATTTTAGTTAATATAGCAAGTAAATCATTGTGTTTTTTTAGTTCTAATTCAGCCAATTTTCTTTGTGTAGTTTCTGTAAAATATATAACTATTCCATCATTAGTAGAATAAATTCTATTTTCAAACCAACGTTCCCATGGCTCAAAGTAGTCTTCGAATGTATATGAAGTTTTGTTTTCAATGCAATCTTTATAAATTTTTGCAAGGGTGTATTTATGGCTTCGGGGAATAATTCATAATAGTTTTTTCCAATCAAATCTTCAGGCTTCTTTCCTAATAATTCCGCAGCTTTATTATTCAGAAACAAGTAGTTCATCTCTTTATCAAATGCAACTACGCCATCAGTTATACTTTCAAGCATACTTTTGAATAATTCGTCTGAATATTTAAGTTTGGCTTGAGTATCTACAATTTTATTCATATCCCAAAACATTACACAAAATGTATCCTTTTCAACTTTTTGAAATTCAAATTTTATCCATCTGTTCAACAATTCAGAAAATATAACAATTTCCTTTTTTTGCCCTGATTTGAATATTTCAGTAACTATTTCAAAAAAATTTACTTTTTCAATTTCGACAATAGGATAAAACTCTTTTATACTTTTATTTACGATAATATCAGAATTAAAACCAGTAATTTGTTCGTAAATATCATTTACTTCCAACCAAAAATAATCAATTACTCTGCCCAATTCGTCAAACTCTGCCCGATGATAAGCATAAGCAAAACTTGCGTTTTTTAAAATAGATTTGTAATAATTATCCATACTTATCAAATTTTAATAGTAAACAAATAAATTCAAATATATAAAAATATTATTAAATATACAATTATATTTCTTTAATTAATGGTAATAAATACACTTCTTTCAAAATAAGATAAATCATTGATTTTAC